>NZ_LBHB01000008.1 GCF_001010945.1 Aurantiacibacter luteus | reverse complement strand
CAGCACATTTTTAGAACCGCAAACAATCGGGTTTACAGGGGGCTTGCAGCAGCCACCAGAAGCTAAAAAAGGTCGCCTTGGTAGTATTACGGAATCTGCGGCCGCTAATCCCTCACAAGTTGATAGCGAAGCTCCTAGAAGCCTTACGGATTCAGGCGTTGAGCGTTATAAACTCCTCGACCTAGCAGGTCAGATTCACGGTAAAAATCATCGAGTTTCTTCATGTCAGAAAGTGCCTTCTTATGGCGTTCAGCAAGGTGCTATGGATCGAGGTATTTCAAAAAATGAAAATGGCCGTGCTCATTTTCACGGTGTTGGCTCATGTGGTGATGTTTGGGTTTGCCCTCATTGCGCCCCAAGGATTGCTGAGGGTAGAAGAAAAGAGCTTTTGAAAGCGATGGGAGAAGCTCGCCGCCGTGGTTGGAAAGCTTTGTTGGTAACAAGAACTTTTAAGCATGGCCGTGAAGATGGTTTAAAAGAAACCATTAAGCGGATGCAGAAAGCCACCAGCCAGATGAAGTCATGCAGGGCTTATAAGAAAATGATTGCAGAGTTTAATTTACAAGGTCATATCAGAGCTTTGGAGGTTACTCATAGTTGGGCTAACGGTTGGCATCCTCACCACCACGAAATACTTTTTGTTGATAACGAAAACCTTTCTGACAAAGACATAAAAGAGTTTGAGAAAAACTCTTATGAGATTTGGAAGAAGTACGCTGAAAAAAATGGGCTTGGAACGCCAAGCCGTGAACACGGCTTAAGAGTCGATTACCGAAAAGGCACGGGAGATAGTGACGCTGTTGGTTATTATGTTTCAAAATTTGGTTTTGAAATGACTTATAGCCACAGTAAGCAAGGTAAACAAGGTTCAAGAACGCCGTGGAATATCCTGCTAGATATTTACGGAAACCAAAACGGTGAGAAATACCTTAAATGGTCGCCTGATGTTGAGCTTCTTAAAGAGTTTGGTAAAGCTATGAAAGGCCGTGCTCAACTGTTTTGGTCGAGAGGTCTTAAAGAGCTTCTTAACGTTAATGATGAATCTGATGAAGAAATTGCTGATAAGCCTATGAAGCACCACGTAAGAAGCTTATCGGACAAAGAGTGGAACGCTATT
>NZ_LBHB01000007.1 GCF_001010945.1 Aurantiacibacter luteus | reverse complement strand
GTGCATCATAAAGCATTTTTACAAATCCTCTTTTTGTGCTGCAAACCTTGTTGCAATAAGGGTTGTCGAGGATTTGCAAAAGTTTGTATCAAAACTATTTTGCTGTTATTTCCTCGCCGTTAACCACCATGTTGGTTATTGGATTTATTCTTAATTCAACCCTTGTGTTGTGTCCGGCCGCCGCAGCTTTTTTCATTATTGAGATAGCCCAACCAGAAGCCCCTTTTAAACTTTTGAAAAGCTTTTCCTCGGTTGGGTCAGCTTTTCGTCTTGTTCGCTTTTTTAGAAAAAGGTGGTTGGTTCGGTTGAATGAGATTATTCGCGCTCTGGTTACTTCAAAAGCGGAATAGTGCTCAAGAATTATTGAGTCTATTAGCCCATGGGTTGCGTGTTCTTCGCACGTGCCAACGTCGATGTACTCGACTATCTGTAGAGGGTTGTCTGTGGGGTGCATCAGAGTTTACCTGTTCCCTGTTATTGGTTCGGTTGTCTGATTTTAGTTTGTAGGCTGCAAAACTTACTACCTTACTTTTCATGTTAAGTCCTTTATTTTCATCTTTTGTGTGTTGGTTTATGTGATTATGATTTAAAAGTTGTAATTTGTACAATTTGCAAATTTTAAATTAAAAGGTTATTGTTCAGTTGTTGCCTGTTTGGGGTGACAGCTCTCTGAAAGCACAAACTGAAATTAAGGAATTTTTTTATGAAAGATTTGCAGATTACGCCGCAAAAAGCGGCTCGGGTAAGAAACCAGTTGGGGTTATCTCAGCGTGAAGTAGCTGATGATATTAAGAAGATGACAAGCGGTGCTATCAGCATTGATAACACTAAGTTAAGCCGTTTCGAGAGAGGGCTTATCAACCTGTCTGATAAGGCTTTGAAAAAGCTTATTGAATACTACGACCGAAAAGCTATCGAGAAAGGTCAGCTTGATGAAGTTGATGATGAAGAAGATCAGCTTGATGTTAATGCTCAGCCTGATAACTCCGCTGAGGATGAAGAGGGTACAGAGGCTGAACAGGAAAAAGCTGAAAGTGAGAAGCCGGCTAAAGTTGTTAAGTTAGCACCTCGAAAAAAATCAGTGGTTGATGACTCTTTCGGTAAAGACGCTATTGAGTTTGATAACCGAATTGATGAAGACGTTCGAGGGGCTTTGTTGGCTGCTTATGATGCGGTTAACGATAAGATTGATGAGTCGCTTGAGTATCGAGCTGCAAAAGGCTTTTTTGGTTACTCAGATGAAGACGATGAGAAAGCACTACAGTTAATTTTTGATATGGCGGCTGCTTACAACGTGGTGAGAACGTTGCAGGGGCGTCCTGTTTTTCCTGCGTTCAAGTCGGACGAACCTGAGTTTGAAGCTGGCTCTCTTTTGGCTGTGTTGAAGTCCAGTTACC
>NZ_LBHB01000006.1 GCF_001010945.1 Aurantiacibacter luteus | reverse complement strand
CTGGCGCACTCGCCCAAGGGCCTCAGTGCAAGTGAGCTGCGGTACAACCGGGCGGCCTTCATGCCGCGTCGCCGGGAACTGGCGGAACGCTGGGCGTCGATGATCATGGCAGATGCGTTGCCGGTTGACGAGATCGTCCACAGCCCCCGCCGCAAACGGCGAAGCTAGCCGCCGCGCAGCGCTGCCTTTTCACGAAGCCATGCGGCCACCTCGTCCTTGTACCACAGCGAGCGCGAGCCAAGCTTGACCTGCTGCGGAAAGCCGTCGTCATCGATGCGCTTGTAGACGGTGGAGGTGGCCATCCCGGTCATCTCGCACACCGCTTCGATGGAGATGAGCGGCGGCCCGACTCCGGCTAGGTTGCTCCTTTCAGCCGGCGCTTGCTGTTCTGCCGCCTCCATCACGGGCTGTGTTTGGCGGGAGACCGCACGTGCGGCCCGCAACTTTGGCTCGGTGACCATCTCGATCTGCCTGGCCGTCAGCGGGCCCAACTCGGGCAGCGTAGCCAGCCATCGATCGAAGCTCTCGGCGCCCACCAGGATGCGATGAGTGGGGACAGCATCAGCTTCCGCCCAGCGTTCGGGATCGAACGCGCCGGTCGCAAAGCGCGAGAGCGGCTCGTCAATCTCCCACCATTCGCTCGGGATAGGCTGCACTTCGCCGCCGCCCAGCGGGCGCATGAAGCTCGTCAGTCGTCCATGCACAAGCGCCTTGGTCATGTCCTCGGATTGCAGCCTGATCAGATCGCGCGCTGCGTCGTTCGGACCTTCGTCTTCCGGTCGCGCGAAGATCGTCGGCAGCTCGTAAGGCATGAACCCGAGCATCGCTTCCACGAGCTGACCGAATGCCCAGACGAGCGTGACGCGGCCGACCGAATGGGCGTTCGAGCGATCTTCGTATGGCGACCAAGGTTGGAGGTTATGGCTCATGGCGAACAACTATCAGAGTCGGCGGGCTTGGCCATCGCGTTTCTCGACTGGCTGACGGGGCCGAGTGGGATGGCAGCTTTGCGCCCCAGTCTCGGCCATTCGAGTGGTCGCGATTTTGTGCCGAAAGCTGCCATCGATTTAGCCGTGTTTCGATGGCAGCTACGCGCCCTAATCTTGGTCATTCCCGTCATCTACAGGCAAACCCACAAACTGTCGCGTGAACAGGATCGGGCAGCTCACACTCAAGTTTAAAAACCATCAAGTTCCCAGTCAACCGCCCACGTAGTTCAGAATAACCATGGATCGCCACCGATCAATTCGATGAATCTGTAATATCGCAGTGCTCGCAAAGAACGCCAGTAACGAGGATGTGGAAACAGCACACTGACAAGGACCGTCCAACTTGAATCGCAAGAAACAATAATGCAGAATACACTAGCGTCGGTGAACCCTATTCCGCAAATTTAGATGCAATTGCGAAATCCTGTTGTTTGTTATTGCCGGACTGAGAGGAAACCGCCGGAATCCAGCCAGAGATGAAACTGGTGGATCCACCCAAACGAGCTAGTGTTTGGCCTGCCTATTCCAAAACCGTGTCCGCCGCTGGCGAGTAGGTGGAATTCCAGCGGCTTGCCCGCCGCACGATAGCTTTCGACCAGGTCAAGGCTTGTCACCGGCAGGGTATCATCGTCGGCGGTCACCATGACGAACAAGGGCGGGGCGTTCGCGGGCACGTCCATCGCTCGCATGGGGCCGTATATCGATGCGGCGAAATCGGGCATGTGTCGCGCGTCAGCAGTGCGGATGACGCTTTGGGTGAGGAATGCGCCTGCCGAAAAGCCGAGCATTCCGACACGGTCGGGCGCGATGCCGAATTCGCTCGCACGGCTCCTGACCAGTTCCATTGCCGCCAGTCCGTCGGCCAATGCATAATCCGGCGTATCCGCGGGCGGGCCGATGCGCGCCGCGCCGGCGGCCGGGATTGCTGTCATGTCCCGCGGGGTCGGCACCACCCGGTACTTGAGGACGAAGGCAGCGATGCCATGGTCGGCCAGCCAGCGAGCGGTGGGATAGGCTTCGTTCTCCATGGCGAGGCCGAGGAACGCGCCGCCCGGAACGACGACGACCGCAGCGCCCGTCGCCATGCGCGGATCGGGCAGGAAGGGCGTGACCGTGGGCCGGGTCACATTGCGGACCATCAGCATCCCGCCGTTCCGGCGAAACCATTGCTCTTCCGGCGTCGGGGCCTGATCGGGATAAAGCGCGATGCCAAGTTCCTCGGGCGGATCCGCAGGGTCGAACCGCGGCTGTGCCTCTGCAGGGGCAGCCAGCCCGAAAACTAGGCCAGCCACAACTGACAGTATCGCCTTCATCATGTTGCAAGACTCCCGTAAATTGGCCCTACCAATACCCGAGGTTCGGCAGACCGCAAGTCAAGCTGGCGTACGAAAATCTTAAACCGTTGCCACTGACCGGGCATTGGCATAGCGTTAGGACATGATCGGTCAGGCCAATATCTCATTTTACCTATGCGGGCGTCCGTCGGGGTTGCAGGGGATGGTCCTCGTGACCGGAGGCCGCTTCTCGATGGGCAGCGCCGCATTTTATCCGGAGGAAGCGCCCGTACGCGAGGTGGAGGTGCCCTCGTTCCAAATCGACCGGGCGCCCGTGAGCAACGCCGCCTTTGCCCGGTTCGTGGAGGAAACAGGGCATGTCACGCAGGCAGAGCGACCGCTGCCCGCCGAGGACTATCCGCATCTCGAAGAGATCGACCGCCGCGCGGGCTCCATGTTGTTTGCCGATTCGGATGCCGCGGGGTTCGATCCCGACTGGCGGCTTTGGTGGCAATTCTGCCCCGGCGCCGATTGGCGTCACCCCGCCGGCCCGGGGAGCACCATTGCCGACAAACCGGACCATCCCGTCGTCCACGTAAGCTGGCACGACGCTGTGGCCTTTGCGCAGTGGGCAGGCAAGATCCTGCCCAGCGAGGCTATGTGGGAATACGCCGCGCGCGGCCTGTCGGGACGCGGGCGCGAGTACCAATGGGGCGACGTCCTCGCGCCCGGCGGAGAGGTAATGGCCAACTACTGGCAGGGCGACTTCCCGGCAGGCGGGACTGACCAGGGCGGTTGGCGCACGACGAGCCCGGCCGGCGCCTTTCCGCCGAGCGATCTCGGCCTGTTCGACATGATCGGCAACGTCTGGGAGTGGACGAGCGATCTGTTCGCCCCTGATGCTGACAAGACGGATCAGGGCACCTGCTGCGGGACGGCTGGAGCGAGCGCCTCACCCCGACCCGATGCCGAGCGAGTCATCAAAGGCGGATCGTACCTCTGCGCCGAGAGCTACTGCCGCCGCTATCGCCCCGCCGCCCGCCAGCCGCACCCTGCCAGCTCCTCCAGTTGTCACATCGGTTTCCGGTGCGCGGTGCTGGCGTGAAGGGAAATTGGAGCATTATGCAATGACCGGAATGAACCGTCGACGCGCGATCGGCACCATCGGCGGCCTTGTCGGCGGCGCTGCGCTTCCCGCCGGATGCAGGAGCATCGGCGAGCCGTCCGGGGCGACGGGGAAGCCGAACATCCTGTGGCTGGTGAGCGAGGACAACAATCCCTTCATCGGCGCCTATGGCGACAGGCTGGCGCGCACGCCGAACATCGATGCCCTGGCCCGCGAAGGCATCCTTTATCGCAACGTCTATTCCAACGCGCCCGTCTGTGCGCCGTCTCGGTTCTGCCTCCTGACGGGTATCCATCCCGAGAGCGCGGGCCCGGCCCACCATATGCGGGCCGAGGCGACCTTACCCGACTTCATCCGTACCTATCCCGATCACCTGCGCTCAGCAGGCTATTACTGCACCAACAACGAGAAAACGGACTACAACTGCCGTGTCGAGGCGGGTGAGATCTGGGACGATTCCAGCGCCACCGCGCACTACCGAAACCGGGCTGCGGGGCAGCCGTTCATGGCGGTGTTCAACACCGAGATAACGCACGAATCGCGACTCTTCGGCTCAACGGACGGCGCGGTCCGGCCGGAAGATGTGCGGGTCCCGGCCTACCTGCCCGATAGTCCCGAAGTGCGGCGCGACTATGCCAGTTACTACAACCTCGTCGAGCGCATGGACGACTTCATCGGAGAACACCTGCGCGCGCTCGAAGAAGCGGGGCTGGCGGACGATACAATCGTCTTCTACTATTCCGACAACGGCGGCTGCCTGCCGCGTTCCAAGCGATACTGCTACGACGAGGGGCTGCGCTGCGCTCTGGTGGTGCGGGTTCCCGACAAGTGGCGGCATCTCGCCCCCGTCTCGCCGGGGCTGGAGATCGATGCACCGGTCAGCTTCATCGATTTCGTGCCCACGCTGCTCTCGCTGGCAGGGATCGCGCAACCCGCCGAACTGCCCGGCAAGCCGTTCCTCGGCCAGCGCATCGCCGATCCCAAGACCTTGGCGTTCGGAATGCGCAACCGCATGGACGAGCGATACGATTTCATCCGGACCGTCACCGACGGGCGCTATCGCTACATCCGCAATTACATGCCGCACCGCCCGCTCGGCCAGCCGGTCGCCTTCGCCTGGATGCTGGGAAGCTATGCCGACTGGCACGCACGCTTTCTCGCCGGCACGCTCGACGAGGTGCAAAGACGCTTCTTCGAGGCGAAACCCCACGAGGAGTTCTACGATCTGGAATCCGATCCGGACGAGGTCGTCAATCTGGCGGAGCGACCCGGGCGCGCCGCGGATGCCCTCGCTAGCATGCGCGCCGCGCTCGACCAGCACATGTTGGCCATCAACGATAATGGTTTCATTCCCGAAGGATCGTGGCTCGAGGGCTACGGGGCGAGCCGCGTGGCAGGGGCCTATCCGCTCGAGCGGATCATGGGGATAGCGGCAATGGCTGCCGGTGGCCGGCAGGATGACCTAGGCGATCTGGCCGCGCTGCTTGGCGATGAAGATCCGACGGTGCGATACTGGGCAGCGACGGGCGTGCTTATCCGCATGCCGGATGCAGGCGGGCTCGGGGGAGCGTTGAGACTGCGCTTGTCAAAAGAAAATGACCTGCATGTGCGCATCGTGCTGGCGGAGGCGCTTTCACACACCGCCCTTGCAGCCGACGGGGTGGCCGAGCTGGCTCGCATCGCCGGTCGGGAGACGAGCGAGCCAATCCGGTTGCAGGCCCTCAACGCGCTCACCTTCGCGCCCGATCCGTCGCCGACACTCGAAATGATCGATACTCTGGTGAACGACACTGGATACCTCGGTCGCGCGGCGACTTACCTTGCGCGCACGATCAGGGGAACCTTCGATCCCCATATCTCCATGCTGCCACCGCGCCGGTGACAGCGACACCCATCAATGAAAATTGTCGTAATGCAGTAGTAAAAGAAATTTTACGCGACTGGTAAGGCTGGTATTACAAAATTGGTCAGTCCGATACCGAGCGTGGTATCGGATTGACGGGAGAAGCTTGTCAGGCCGACGCCCGGTCACGCGCATAGAACCCGGTCGGGTGGCGCTGGTGCCTTGGGCGCGAAGTCCGACAGGGTCAGGATTGAAAGCGCACGACCGCCGTAGGCGGCGTGCTCGGGAGAGGTCAAATGTCCATCAGAAACATCGCATGCCTTCGCGCCGGAAGTTCGGCCGTGGCGCTGCTTGCCGCCTTCGTCGCGACCACTGCCAGCGCGCAAGTGTCGGCGCAGAACACGCAGGCCGACGAGGATCCTGATCTGAACGCCGGCGACGTCATCGTGGTCACCGCCCAGAAGCGCGAGCAGGACATCCTCGAGGTCCCGGTGGCGGTCAGCGCGATCGACGAGGACAGGCTGGACGCGGCGCAGGTCAACAACTTCGAGGACCTGACCAACGTCTCTCCCTCGCTCACCATCACCGCCGGCGGCAGCCAGGCGGGGCACACCGTGGTCCTGCGCGGCGTGGGCACATTCAGCTTCTCGACCGCGGTCGAACCCTCGGTCCTGGTGGTGGTCGACGATGTCGCCCTGCTGCAGTCCGGCCAGGCCTTTTCGAGTATCACCGATCCGCAGCGGGTCGAGGTACTGCGCGGTCCGCAGGGCACGCTGTTCGGCAAGAGCGCGTCGGCGGGCGTCATCAACATCGTCACCCGCGATCCCACCGACTATTTCACCGGCTACGCCCAAGCCTACATCACCACCGACGAAGAGCACCGGGTCGAGGCCGCGCTCAGCGGTCCGATCACGGATACCACCGGATTTCGCTTGAGCGGCTACTATTCGGACTTCCAGGGCTACATCACCAACCTCACCAACCGCACGACGCTGGGCGGCGACGAGGCCTGGGGCTTGCGCGGCAAGGTGACGCAAGAATTCGGGAACCTCGACCTCACCCTGATCGCGGACTACGGCGAGTCCACCGACAGCCAGTTGCCCGACACCTATCTGCGCGTCGACCAGGTCACCAGCACGGGCGCCCCCGCAAACCGCAACTACGACCTGCGCGGGATCGAACCCGGTCCGGCCAACAACGTGGTGCGCAACGATACCGATCGCTTCGGTGCCAGCGACCAATTGCTGACCGCTTTCAAGGCCGATCTCGACCTTGGTTTCGCAACCTTGTCGTCGATCACCAGCTGGCAGGACTGGACCTACGATTCCACCAACGACCAGGACGGCACCGCGCGGCCTGAAATCCGCCAGGACACCACCTACAACGCTCGCCAGTTCGCGCAGGAACTGCGGCTGACCTCGCCGTCGAGCGGCGTGTTCGACTACATCCTTGGTCTTTATTTCGCCGACGGCACGACCGACCGCTCCTTCCTGCGCACGACCACAATTCCGCCGCTGCGCCAGAACTGGGATTCGACCGCCGACACCACCAGCTACGCGGCTTTCGCCCAGCTCGGCTACGACCTGTCGGAAGACACCCTGCTGACGGTCGGTGCGCGCTACAACTACGAGGAGATCGGCGTGTTCTTCTCGGACATGCGGACTGCCGTTCCCGTGCAATACACCGGCAACGATTCCGAGGGCGCTTTTACCGGCAAGGTCGCGCTGCAGCAGTTCTTCGGCGACGGCCTGATGGCCTTCGCCTCGGTCGCCACGGGCTACAAGGGCCAGGCTTACGACATCTCCTCTGGCTTCGACCAGCGCCGCGCCGATAATCCGATCCGCTCGGAAGACAGCATCGCCTACGAGGTCGGCCTGTCGGGCAGGCTCTTCAACGGTGACGGCCAGTTCCAGCTGGTCGGTTTCTGGACGGACTACGACGATTTCCAGGCGCAAGGCGTCAATGCCCAGCTGCTCGCTCCGCAGTTCGAGTTGACCAACGTGGGCAAGCTGCGCACGCGCGGCGTGGAGCTGGAAACCCAGTACAGCCCGAGCGACCGGCTCTCGCTGTTCGGATCGGCAGCCTACGTCGATGCGCGCATCCGCGAGTTCCCCGACGCCCAGTGCTATTTCGGACAGACCGCGGCGCAGGGCTGCGTGGTCGATCCCGTCACGCGCCAGCCAGTGCAGGACCTGGCGGGCGAGCGTCTTTCCAACTCACCGGAGTTCAAATTCAACGTTGGCTTCGACGCGAACTATCCCATCCATCCCGACTTCAACCTGTTCGCGCAGGGCAACTACGTGTGGCAGAGCGACGTGAATTTCGCGCTGTCGCAGGATCCGCTCAGCGTGCAGGAAAGCTACGGCATCGCCAACCTGGCGGTCGGCGTGGAGGGGCCGGAAGAGAACTGGCGCGTCTCCGTCTTCGTCAACAACCTGTTCGACGAGGCCTATGCCGCGCGCATCATCAACGACACCAATCCGCGCAATAATCCCTTCGTCCTGACCCAGCAATTGCCGCGCAACTATGCCCGCTACGGCGGCATCCGGGTCCGCGTCGGCTTCTGAGCTCTCCCGGCCCCCGCGCCTTTAGGTGCGGGGGCCAACCTGAGAGACAGGCTGGCCAACCGCCGACCGCGGCGGCAAAACGCGGCAAGATCGAGAGGAGACCGAAATGGGCCGCAGACCGGCGCGTGGACTGGGCCTGCTGGCCCTGACTATCGGAACGGCACTGGCGAGCGCATCGCCCGTCGTCGCGCAAGGGGCCGGGGCAGAGACGCGCCGTTCGCTCGATCTGGACACCGGCTGGCAGTTCAACCTCGTCGGCCCCTATGCCGGGGACGGCTCGCTCGAGGCACCCGATCCGGGCGCATGGCAGGTGGTCGCCGTGCCGCACACGTGGAACCGGGTGGGTTATTACCTGTCCGATCCCGAACAGCACATCAATAGCGCCGATAACGTCGAGAAGACGCAGGGCGTCGGCTGGTACTACCGCACTTTCGAGAGCCCGCGGCTGGCCGGGAGCGAGCGCACCTATCTCGAATTCGACGCGGTCAGCCGAACGGCCGAGGTCTGGGTCAACGGGCGCAAGGTGGGCGAGAACCGCAACCCATTCGGACGCTTCCGCCTCGACGTGACCGATGCCTTGCGCATGGGCGGCGCAAACGAGCTCTACGTCAAGGTCGACAACACCCAGCCCGCAGAGGGCAACAGCACCGCCGAAGTGCTGCCGATGACGGGCGACTTCTTCGTGCGCGGCGGCATCTATCGCCCGGTGCGGTTGATCGTGGCCCCGCCGGTGCACTTCGACCTGCTCGATCACGGTGGGCCGGGCGTCTATGCCAGCACCGCCTCCATCGCACCGGGCGCGGCGCGGCTGAACCTGAGCGCGCGCATCGCCAACTCTTCGCCGAAGCGCGCCGAGCTGGCCATGGTCGCCAGCCTGATCGCGGACGATGGCCACGTGGTGGGCTCGCAGCGCAGCGCAATCATTGTGCCGCCGGGCGAGACCGCCGAGATCGCGGGCGAGATGGCGCTCGACGCGCCGCGCCTGTGGAACGGGGTGGACGACCCCTACCTCCATACCCTGCGCTTCGACCTGTTCGACGAATCCGGCGCGCTGATCGACCGTATCGACCAGCCCTTCGGCGTGCGCGAGATGCGCATCGACCCGGAGCGCGGTTTCTTCCTCAACGGACGGCCGCATCAGCTGCGCGGCGCCGGTTTCCATCAGGACACCGAGGCGTCCGACTGGGCCGTCGCGCCCGGCGAGGTCGAACGATCGATGCAGATAATGCGCGACATGGGCGCGAATTCCGTCCGCCTCGCGCACTACCAGCACGGCGCGCCCGTCCATGAAATCGCCGACCGCATGGGCATGGTGCTGTGGGACGAGATCGGGCTCGTCACCGCCTGGACCAATGCGCCCGACCAGGTCGAGCTGCCGGGCGCCATCCTCGCCAATGCCCGGCAGCAGCTACTCGACCTCGTGCACCAGAACTACAACCACGCCTCGGTGGCGGTCTGGGGCATCGCCAACGAGGTCGATTTCGGGCCGGGCCGGCCTGACTTTCTCGGCCGCCCGCCCGAAGTCATCGCCGATCCGATGCCGCTGCTGGAGAATTTGGCAGCCCTCTCGCGCGAACTCGATCCGCTGCGCCCCGTCGTCCTTGCCAACTGCTGCGAGGAGCGCGGGATGCAGGACGTGCCCGTGGTGGCCGAAGCGGTCGATGCCGTGGGCGCGAACCGCTATTTCGGCTGGTATTACGGCGCTCCGGACCAGCTCGGCGAGCATCTCGACACGCTGCGCGCCAAGCACCCCGACATTCCGCTGTCCGTCAGCGAATACGGTGCGGGCGGGGCGCCCAACATGCATTCGGACAATCCGCTTGGCGGCCCCATCGACATGGGCGGGCGTACCCAGCCAGAGGAGTTCGCCACCTGGTTCCACGAGGAGAACTGGCGCGAGCTTGCGGGCCGGGACGACCTGTGGGGTATCTGGCTGTGGAACGCCTTCGATTTCGGCACCACGGTGCGTGCGGAAGGCGACGCGCAGGATATCAACACCAAGGGCCTCGTAACCTACGACCGCGAAATTGCCAAGGATGCCTACTACTTCTATCGTGCCGTCTGGTCGGACGAGCCAACGGTCCACGTTCAGGGACGGCGTTACGTCGACCGCGCCTACCCTGTCACCGACATCCGCGTGAACTCCAATGCCGCATCGACCGGCATGACGGTGAACGGCGCGGCGCTGCCCGCGCAAGGCGACTGCGACCAGAACGTGTGCGTCTGGCGCGACGTGCGGCTGGCGCGGGGCGAGAACGTCGTCGTTGCGCGCGCCCGCTTCGGTGAAGAGACAGTCGAGGACCGCGTCGTCTGGCAGCTCGATGCGGCGCAGGAGCAGTCATTTCGCATCGATTCCGGGACGGTCGTTGCGGCCGCTGCCGAGGTCCAGTTCGGATCGGACACCTTCTTCGACGGCGGCACGGCGGGCAGCACGGACCAGCGCGGTGGGCGTGGCAGGCAGGCGGTGACGGCCGAGATTGCCGGGACCCAGCGCCGCGACATCGTCGCCAGTTTTCGCGAGGGCGCATTCTCCTACCGCGTGCCAACCGGAAACGGTCGCTACCGGATCACGCTCACATTCGTGGAGCCCACGCAGGCGGCAGGGGCGCGTATATTCGACGTGACGGCCGAGGGCGACCAGACGCTTTTGCGCGTCGATGTGGCCCAGCGAGCGGGTGGCACCTTGCGTGCCGTCACTGAGAGCTTCGAGACCGTCGTTGCCGATGGCGTGCTGGACCTTGGGTTCGTGCCCGTGACAGGCGAGGCCATCGTGTCCGCGATAGAGATCGCTCCGGCCGACTGAGCCGAAGCGGCCCTAGGGGTAGTCCTGGTCGCGCCGGGGGATGGCCCCGCGGCGCATGATGGTCCAACCGGCCAGCGCATTGCCACGACGGGCTGCCTCGAGTGGTTCGGCCCCGGCAAGCCGCGCGGCGAGGTAGCCGGCGTTGAAGGCATCGCCCGCGCCGCTCGTATCGACGGGAGCAAGGGGACGCTCCGGTGCGACCAGTTCCCCGCCGGGCAAACGGCATCCCTCCGCGCCCAGTTTTACGACAACCTCGGCGCAGCCTTCCGCTTCCCAACGCGCCGCGACCGCGTCGGCGCCGTGCGGCCCGCCGATCAGCACCTCGTCGTCGAGGGTGGGCAAGCCGATGCTGGCGACGGCAATCGCCCGGTCGCGCCAGATCGCGGCCTCTTCGCCGCTCGACCAGAGCCGCGGGCGGTAATTGCCGTCGAAGGCGACCATGCCGCCGGCATCGCGCACGTCGCGTGCCAATGCCAGCAAGGTCTCGCGTCCCGCGTCGGGCAGGATGGCGAGCGTGACGAGCGAGAACGCGAGGCAATCGCCGGCAAGCGCGCGCCGGGCGATGCTGTCGCTTTCGGGCAGGGCGAACATCTGCCGCGCAGCGCTGTCGCCGCGCCAATAAGTAAAGGTGCGCTCACCTTCATCCGACAGTGAGATGGCGTAAAGCCCCGCACTCCGTGATGGGTCGACGAGGATAGGGGAGCAATCGATGCCCTCAGCCTCCCACGCTGCGCGCAGCGAATGGCTGAAAGGGTCGTCACCAAGCGCGCTGGCAAAGGCCACGTCGTGGCCGAGGCGTGCCATGTGGATCGCGGTGTTGAGCGCATCGCCGCCGTAGGACAGCGCGAAAGCGGACCCGTCTTGCGGGGTCAGCTCCAGCATTCCCTCGCCGACGAGCGTGACGCGCGGCATCCCGTCCTACCAGTTCCACATGCTGCCATCGCCCAGCCGCGCCACGGGCAGGTAGGCAGGCTTGTAGGGATGGCGGGCGGCCTTTTCCTCGTCGATGTCGACGCCGTGGCCGGGCGTCTCGCCGCAATGCAGGTGGCCGTCGGCAAAGATATAGTCGTGCGGGAAGACCTCGTCGGTCGCCTCGGTGTGGCGCATGTATTCCTGGATGCCGAAATTGGGCACCCACGTATCGAAATGCAGGGCGCAGCCCATCGTGACCGGCGACAGGTCGGTCGCGCCGTGGCAGCCGGTGCGCACCTGGTAGAGGCTGGCGAGATCGGCGATGCGCCTCAGGTGCGTGATGCCGCCCGCGCCCACCACGGTGCAGCGGATGTAATCGATTAGCTGGTTTTGGATCAGGTCCTTGCAGTCCCAGATGGTGTTGAAGATCTCGCCGACGGCCAGCGGCGTGGTCGTGTGCTGGCGCACGATGCGGAACGCCTCCTGATTCTCCGCCGGGGTGCAATCCTCCAGCCAGAACAGCTGGTAGGGCTCCAGTATCTTGCCCAAGTTCGCCGCTTCCTGGGGCGTGTAGCGGTGATGGCCGTCGTGCAGCAGGTGATGGTCGAAACCGTAGGTGTCGCGGAGCTTCTCGAAGAGCTTGGGCACATGGTTCAGCGCCTGGCGCGTGTCCCATCCGGTGACCGAGGGGAGTGCCGCATCGGCGGGCTCGTAATGCAGCTTGCCGCGCCCCACGCCGTATGCGTCCTTCACCCCCGGAACGCCCGACTGCGCGCGGATCGCCTTGTAGCCCATGTCTATGTACTGGCCCACGGCCTCCACTGTCTCGCCGATGTCGGCGCCATTGGCGTGGCCATAGACCATCACTCGGTCGCGGCTGCGCCCGCCGAGCAGCTGGTATAGCGGCATTCCTGCCATCTTGGCCTTGATGTCCCACAGCGCCATGTCCACCGCGGCGATGGCACGCATCGTCACCGGCCCCCGCCGCCAGTAGGCCCCGCGGTAGAGATACTGCCAGATATCTTCGATGCGGCGCGGGTCCATGCCGATAAGGCAAGGGATGACGTGGTCCTGCAGATAGGTCACCACCGCCAACTCGCGGCCGTTCATGGTCGCATCGCCGATGCCGTAGACCCCCTGATCCGTCAGGATCTTAAGAGTGACGAAATTTCGCCCCGGGCTGGTGACGATCACCTTAGCGTCCTGAATCTTCATTTCTGCGTCCCTGCCCTGAAAGCCCGTACGACGCCGGTTCTTGACGGCGCAATTTTGGTCTGTCAAGTTGCCGGAAATCGGTCAGTCCAAAGGTTTGCTAATGTCGGTAACATCGCGCGTCACGCATCGGCTCTATAAGGACATCGCGCAATCGCTGCTGGCCGACATCCAGTCGGGCGTGCACCCCATGGGCGCGCGCCTGCCGGCCGAGCGCGATCTCGCGCTGCAATACAAAGTGAGCCGCCCCGTCGTGCGCGAGGCGATTATCTCGCTCGAGGTGCGCGGCTTCGTCGAAGTGCGGGTGGGCTCGGGCGTATATGTCCTGAGCGCAACCGAGGACCGCCAGGTGCAGGCCGGCGAAGTTTCCGCAATCGAGCTGACCGAGGCGCGCCTGCTGGTCGAGAGCGAGGTCGCGGCACTCGCGGCGGCGCATATCTCCGACACCGAACTGGGCGAACTCGAGCGGCTCGTGCGCGAGATCGAGGCCGAGAACGCGACGCCCGGCGGCAAGGAGGAAGCCGATCTCGCCTTTCACCTCGCCATCGCCCGCGCCACGCGGAACAGCGCATTGGTGGAAACGGTGGAACGGTTGTGGGATCTTCGCAGCACCTCGCGAGAGGCTGCGCTGCTCCACGAAAAGGCGCGCCACGCCAATATCAAGCCGGTCGTCGACGAGCATACCGCCATACTCGACGCGCTGCGCGAACGCGATCCGCGTGCCGCGCGCGCAGCCATGCGGGGACACCTGCAGCAGGTGCTCGAAAGCCTGCTTTTCGCCACCGAGCAGCGTGCCGTGGACGAGGCGCGCGCGAGCATCCAGGCAAAGCGCGACCGCCTCTCGCAAGTCACCGCCTGACCGCGCGAACCCGGGCCGCTCCTGATGAAACCGCTCGTCCTTCACCCCGATCGCCTGTTGCCGGCCGACCCCGGCGTGCGCGGCATCGCCCGCGAACTCTACCGCGAGGTCTGCGACCTTCCCATCGTCAGCCCGCACGGCCACACCGATCCCGCCTGGTTCGCCACGGATGCCAATTTCCCCGACGCGGCGCAGCTGCTGCTGGTGCCCGACCACTACGTGCTGCGGATGCTGCACTCGCAGGGGCATCCGATGGAAGCGTTGGGGGTTCGCGGCAAGGATGCGCCCGCCGCCTCCTCGCGCGAGGCATGGCGCGTGCTTGCCGCCAACTATCACCTCTTTCGCGGCACCCCCTCGCGCATCTGGCTGGACTGGGTGTTCAGCGAGGCCTTCGGCATGGAGGTGCTGCTTAGCGCCGAGAGCGCCGACCTCTATTTCGACCGCATCACCGAGGCCTTGGCGACCGACGCTTTCCGCCCGCGGGCGCTGTTCGACCGCTTCGGCATCGAGGTCATCGCGAC
This sequence comes from Aurantiacibacter luteus, assembly GCF_001010945.1. GTDB lineage: Bacteria > Pseudomonadota > Alphaproteobacteria > Sphingomonadales > Sphingomonadaceae > Alteraurantiacibacter > Alteraurantiacibacter luteus. Next base: position 57,791 of record NZ_LBHB01000006.1, on the reverse strand, counting down.
GACCGAGGGCCCGCTCGACACGCTCGAACACCACGCCGCCATCGCGGCGAGCGATTGGCAGGGCCGGGTCATCACCGCCTACCGTCCCGACCCGGTCATCGACCCGGAGTTCGAGGGCTTTGGTGCCAATCTCGACGCCCTGTCGGACCTCACCGGCGAGGATTGTCGCTCATGGCGCGGCTATCTGGCGGCGCATCGCCAGCGGCGCGACTTCTTCCGGCGCATGGGCGCGACCTCGAGCGATCACGGCCATCCCACCGCTGCCACCGCCGACCTGTCGCCGCAGGAAAGCGAGGCGCTGTTCGCGCGGGTGCAGGCGGACGATGTCTCTCCCGCCGAAGCGGAACTTTTCCGCGCCCAGATGCTGACCGAGATGGCCGGCATGAGCGTGGAGGACGGGCTGGTGATGCAGATTCATCCCGGATCGTTCCGCAACCACAACCCGGTCCTGTTCGCCCGCTTCGGGCGCGACAAGGGCGCCGACATTCCGCTGCGCACCGAGTACGTCCACGCGCTGCGCCCACTGCTGGCACGCTACGGTAGCGACCCGCGCTTCTCGCTGATCGTCTTCACGCTGGACGAATCGACCTATGCCCGCGAACTCGCGCCGCTGGCAGGCCATTATCCGGCGCTCAAGCTCGGCCCTGCTTGGTGGTTCCACGACAGCCCCGAAGGCATGCGCCGCTATCGCCGCGGCGTGACCGAGACGGCTGGCTTCTACAACACCGTCGGCTTCAACGACGATACCCGCGCCTTCCTCTCGATCCCCGCACGCCATGACCTGGCGCGCCGCATCGACTGCGGCTTTTTGGCCGAACTGGTCTCGGAACACCGGATGGAGGACTGGGAGGCGGCGGAGCTCGCCCGCGGCCTCGCCTACGATTTCGCGAAGGCGGCGTACCGGCTGTGAGGCTTTCGCAGGCCACGCTCGGAGAGCTTGCGGACGGGGTGGCTCGGCCGCTCTACGACCGCGGACAGGGCGTGGGCATCCTGCATTTCGGCATCGGCGCTTTCCACCGGGCGCAGCAGGCCTGGTATACCGACGCCTGCCTGAATGCGGGAGAGGCAGGGTGGATGATCGAGGGCGTCTCCATGCGCTCGGCAGCGGTCGCGCACCAGCTAGATCCGCAGGATGGGCTCTATACCGTCACCGAGCGCTCTTCCGGGGCACCGCGCACGCGCGTCGTCGGTTCGGTTCGCGAGGTTCTCGTCGCCGGCCGGGATGCCGCCGCCGTGGCCGATCGCATCGCCGATGCCGCCTGCCGCATCGTCAGCTTCACCGTGACCGAGAAGGGCTATTGCCGGCAGGCCGACGGGTCGCTCGACATCCCGCTGGCGCGCGAGGGGTTCTATCCACTGCTTGCAGATGGACTTGCCAGGCGCCGCGCGGCGGGCCTTTTTGGCCTGACCCTGCTGAGCTGCGACAACCTTTCTGCCAACGGGCGCCAGCTTTCCCGGCTGATGACTCAATACTTGGAGGAAACGGACCGCGACCTCGCGGCCTGGTTCGCCGATACCTGCCGCACGCCCGACAGCATGGTCGACCGCATCGTGCCTGCCACCGGCGAAGACGATCTGCGCGACCTCGAGGCGCGACTCGGCCTGCGCGACGAGGGCGCTGTCTTCACCGAGCCCTTCAGCCAGTGGGTGATAGAGGACGACTTCGCCGGTCCCCGCCCCGGCTGGGACGATCACGGCGCGCAGATCGTACCCGATGTCGCGCCGTTTGAGGCGGCCAAGCTGCGGATGCTGAACGGCGCGCACTCGCTGCTCGCCTATGCCGGGCTCGACCGGGGGCATACCTTCGTCCACGAGGCCATCGCCGATCCGCACCTGCGCGCCCTCGTGGAGGCGCTGATGGCAGATGCCATGCCCACCATCGCGGCGGGGCCGGGACAGGATCTGCCGTCCTATGCCGAGGCGTTGCTGGCGCGTTTCGCCAACCCTGCGCTACATCACCGGCTGGCGCAGATCGCCATCGACGGCAGCCAGAAGGTTCCGCAACGCTGGCTCGATACGCTCGCGGCGAGGCAGGCGCGCGGATTGCGCTCCCCTGCCATCTTGACCGGCATCGCCCATTGGCTGCGCCATGTGCGCGGCGATGTGCGTGCGGTGGACGACCCGGCGGCGCGGCCTCTCGCAGAGCTCTGGCACAGCGCCGGACGGGGCGGCATCGTGGGTGCGGTTTTCGGGCCCGGCGGCCCCCTGGCCTCCCATTGGCAGCCGGATGTCAAAGACGTGGCGGCAATCGACGCCCATCTAGATTCCCTGGCCTCGGTGGCATGAACCGGCGCGATGCCCTGGCGGCCGGCGGCGCCTTCGGTCTGCTGGCATCGCTCGGAGCTTGCCGCACGGGTCCGCGCCCCTTGCTCGCCGCCGACAGCCAGCCCGAGGACTATCCCACCGTCGAGGCGCTGCGCTGGTTCGCCGCCACCGTTGCCCGCGAAACCGAAGGGCGGGTGGCGATCGAGGTCTTCCCGTCCGAGCAGCTCGGCAGCCAGAGCGACACGCTCGAACTGGCGCAGCTCGGCGGGATCGACTTCATCCGCATCAACTCCGCGCCACTCAACGTGCTGGTGCCCGAAACGCTGGTGCCCTCGCTGCCCTTCCTGTTCCGCTCGACCGGACACATGCGCGCGACGATGGACGGGGCGCCGGGGCAGGCCATCCTCTCCGCGCTGTCCGCCCATGATCTCATCGGGCTGGCCTTTTACGACAGCGGCGCGCGCTCGGTCTACACGGTGGACCGCCCGGTTCACGAGCCTGCCGACATGGCCGGCCTGAAGATCCGCGTGCAGACCTCCGATCTCTTCGTCGACATGATCGAGAGCATGGGCGCCAGCGCCACGCCGATGACCTACGGCGAGGTCTACCAAGGCATGGTGCAGGGCGTGATCGACGGCGCGGAAAACAACATGCCGTCCTACGAAAGCTCGCGTCATTTCGAGGTCGCGCCCGTCTACAGCATGACGCGCCACGTGCTGGCGCCCGAGATCCTCGCCATGTCGCGCATGAGCTGGGAGAAGCTCGCTTCCGCCGATCGTGAGGTCGTCGCCGAGGCAGCCCGGGCCTCGGTGCCCGTCATGCGCCGGATCTGGGATTCGCGGGTGGCGCAGTCCACCGCCATCGTCACCGCTGGCGGCGCGCGCATCGTGGAAGACGTGGACCGCGCCGCGTTCCAGGCGCGCATGCAGCCGCTTTGGCACGACTACGCGGGAACCCCCGCGCTTCGCCGCCTCGTCGAGGATATCGCCGGCATGGGACAGACCGATGCTTGACCGCGCCATCAGCTTGGTGAGTGCCATCCTTATGCGCTGCGCCGCGCTTGCGCTCGCGGCAATGATGGCGATCCTGACCTGGCAGGTGTTCGCCCGCTTCGTGCTCGGCAACAGCCCCGCCTGGGCCGAGCAGACGGCGTTGCTCTTGATGATCTGGATGACCTTTCTCGGCACCGCCTCGGGCATTGCCGAGGGGTTTCACATCCGCATCATGGAAGGCGTGGCGAGCCTGCCCGTGCGCTGGCGCGGCCCGGCGGTCGGCGCGGCCAACCTGCTGGTCGCCCTGGCAGGTGCGCTCACGTTCTGGCTGGGGATCGACCTAGTCGTCGCAACGTGGGGCAACGCCGTCCCCACATTGCCGCTGTCGCGCGGAATGGCCTACCTCGTCATCCCCCTCTCCGGCCTGCTGATGGCGGTGTTCGCCTTGCGCAAGCTGGTCCGGGGTGAGGAAATCGACGGGAGCCTGGGCAGCGCATGACCATGGTCCTTCTCCTGCTGCTGCTGCTGGCGATCATGCTGTATCTCGGCGTGCCCGTTGCCCTGTCGCTGTTCCTCTCGGCCTGCGCCGTGCTGCTGATGCTGGACATTCCGCTGGTGGTGGCGGTGCAGCGAATGTCCTCGGGCGTGAGCATCTTCACCCTCCTCGCCATCCCGCTGTTCATCCTCGCAGGCGAACTGATGACGCAGGCCGGCATCGCCCGGCGGCTGGTCCGAGTGTCGGAATCGACGCTGGGCGCGGCCCCAGGTGGGCTGGGGCAGGTGACCATCCTCAGCTCTATGCTGTTCGGGGCGGTATCGGGTTCGGCGCTGGCCAGCGCATCGGCGATGGGTTCGGCGCTGGGGCCGGAGATGCGCAAGCGCGGGTTCGACAGTGACTACATCGTCAACGTCTCCACCAGCGCGTCCATCACCGGCATCCTGATCCCGCCGTCGCACAACATGATCATCTACGCGACCGCGGCCGGCACGGGCATCTCCATCGGCGACCTGTTCCTGGGCGGGATCCTGCCCGGCATCCTGATCGGCGTGGTGCTGATGATCGTGGCCGCCATCGTCGCGACGCGGCGCGGCTATCCCCGCGGCTCGTTCCCGGGCTGGAGGCCGCTCGCGCGCGCCATCGTCACAGCCTTTCCCGGCTTGCTGACCGCGATCATCATCCTGGTAGGCATCCTCGCGGGTGTCTTCACCCCAACCGAGAGCGCGGCCATCGCCTGCACCTACACGCTTATAATTGGTGCCTTCGTCTATGGCGATCTCGACCTCGCGCGCATCCGCCTCGCCTTCGTCAACAGCGCGCGCACCACGATCATGGTGATGTTCATCATCGCCACGGCGGCGCTGTTCGGCTGGGTGCTGGCCGTGCTCCAGGCCCCCGCGCAGCTCGCCGAGCTGCTGGCGCCCGCGATGACGAGCCCGCTGCTGACGTTGCTGCTGATCGCGGCCATGCTGCTGGTGCTGGGGACCTTCATGGACATGGCCCCGCTCATCCTCATCACCACGCCGATCTTCCTGCCGATCGCCACGGCGGTCGGCATGGACCCGGTGCATTTCGGCATCATGCTGATGCTCGCGCTGGGCATAGGCCTGCTGACGCCGCCGGTGGGATCGGTGCTGTTCGTGGGATGCGCGGCGCAGGGCATTCCCATCGGCCAGGCGCTGAAGACGATCTGGCCGTTCTATTTCGCGCTGCTGGTTGCATTGCTCTGCATCATTGCGATCCCCGGCCTCTCGCTCTGGCTGCCCGCAGCCTTCGCCTAGGCTGCGTTGCTTGCAGCCCTGCGCACCTGCCGTGATGACACCGCCTGCTTTCTCTAGGGTGGCAGATTGGTGCGTGACCAACTAATCGATGGCAACCAACCCGAGCGCCAGCAGACAACAGGTCTTCATGAAGCGTGTGCGTGCGAGGCGTAAGCGAAACACGATCTATGGAAAGGATCACACCTTGGCCCACAAGGCCGCGGGAGAAAACCGTTTGAGAAGCACGTTGCCCAACTCTGAGAGGAAGTGGTGCCCCATAGACGATAAAGATGGCACTCAGATCATTGGAGTATCTCCATCACTTTGCCTCGCTGATGTCCGCTTTGCGCCCCAATATCGGCCATTCCTGCCTGCTCGCCACTATGTGCCCGAACGCACCGCTTTGCGCGACACCATGCGGGTCGGTTCCAAGGCCATGGCGGCGATCATCGAAGACCGTAACGACGCCCGCCGAGCGCTGCTCCTGGTCGCCAGGATCCGGGCCGAACAGGAGGCCAAGATCGCACGTCTGACGCTGATCGAGAACGAGTTGCTGGTGCATTTCGCGGGGCTCACCGAGCGGCAAAACGCAGCCTTTCAGGCACTCGATTTGGGTCCTGCCGTAACTGCTCGCGTGCTGGAATTTCATGGGCTTTTGCGGTCAAAGACAGGGCAGGAGGACGCGCCTACCGGGGACGATTTCCTAGAGTGGTGTGCATCGCGTGGAAAGGAAATCAAAGGTCGAGAGGAGGTTCTCGCGGCGCTGAGACAAGGAACCGCGACTGAGGTCCAGTCACTCGGACCGGCAAAAGGATATCGCCACGCCGATGATAAGGCAGGGTCTATTGAAGAAGTGCCCTTGAGGGGCGAAATGGATCTGTCGAGCGGCTTCGCAAGGGTGGCGAATTCACCTGCGCAGTGGAAGGAGGTCCGCAGCGACGATGCCGAAGGTGGGCAGGAAATGCCATCATCGGAGCTCGACAAAACGAGAACTGAAGAACCCACCAATGCACCTTTGAGTATGAGTTTGTCGGCAACAATTGCCGGTTTTGGTGCCGACGCGATGGAGCCTGATGAAGCGGACATGCGGCGGCGCGTCCCTGCCATATTCTGGTATGATCTCCCCCAGTGGAAGACCGGCTACGAAGTCCTGCCTCAGTGGAAAGAAAGCGATGAGCTTCCGTCTTACGACGAGGTGTTTCTGCCGCCGGTTTCCACCATGGTGGGCCTGGCCAAGTACGCGCAGATCGATGATTTCGACCCAATGAAGCTCGCTCAATGGGACGACCCTTCTGATGCGCCCTCAGGTTTTCTGTATACAAGTGCTCTCAACCCGCGGGAGGCGCTTGCCGTCGCCAGGAAGGCTATTCATCGGGCATTGGAAACGTCCGCTCCAAAGGGGCAGGATATCCAGGCGACCGATCCTCAAATCAACTTGTTGGCGAGGTTCTGGACGTTCGCCATCGTAGCTTGCAATCGCCCCGACCTCATCCTGACGCAGTGGGACGAAGGCTTTTTCGACGGCGTCCGCGGACATCATCCCGTGCTGAAGAAGATGGGTCATTTCTGGATTAAGGGCGTGCTCTGAATGGCCAGCCGCTCTCACGCCTAGGCACCGACCTTCTGCAGATATGTGTCGTGCGACGGTAGACGCGCGGCCTGGACCCGGAGGCCGCCGCGCACATGACCCGCGGGCCGAGCCTGGAAAAGAGCATCGCGCCGCTCAGAAGCTACGTCTTCGCGCCCATGCGCCACGGCAGCCTGCTGCTATGCGGCGATGCCGCGTACATCGTCCCGCCGACGGGCGCCAAGGGCCTGAACCTCGCCGCCAGCGACGTGCACTATGCGGCAAAGGCGCTGACCGGCTACTTCCGTCGCAACGATGCCGACAGTGTCGCCGCCTACTCCGACACCGCGCTCGCCCGGGTGTGGAAGTCCGAGCGTTTCAGCTGGTCGCTCACCCGCCTCATGCACCGCTTTCCCGAGGACGGGCCGTTCGAGCGCGCCATGCAAGTCGCCGAACTCGACTACATCGCCTCCAGCGGCGCAGCCCAGACCGCCATTGCCGAGCACTACGTCGTACTGCCAGTGTGATTGATCGGCTTTTAAATACCATCGGCACAAGTCCGGGGTAAATGTTGGGGCAAAATGCAGTTTGATATTCGACTTTCCTCCCACCCTCCCCGCCAGTCTTGGGTAAGGCTCGGCCGGGCCGATGGCAGTTCAGGTCTGTGCCGCCGTCATCGCTGTCGCCACGTCCACCAGATCGCCTCGCGCTTTCTCGACCGTCTCTCGGGAGAAGGATCGCACGGCCTGCGCCACGCTGATCTGCATGCCCTCGTAGAAATCCGACAGGATTGCCGCCATGGGATGTTGCCGGTCGATGCCCAGTGCCAGCGCCGAGAGCGCGTTTAGACACAGGCCAAGCGCCTGCGAGCGGTTGCTGAAGGACCCAGACTTGTCGGCGGCCAGCGCGCGGCCGAGGCTCTCGATGGCGTGATCGAGGCAAACGCCGGTCAGCTGCCGGGCGTCGCTGCCGGCAATGCGGGCGTCGAGTGCGACGCGGTCGTAGGCGTCCGAGGGGCTGCGCAGCATGAACATCAGTCGCGCGCCGAATTCCACGCATCGATCTGGCTGCGCAGGAAGGTCAGGGTCGATTGCGAACTGGCGACGCGCCGGTCGGCGGCGGTGAACTGCCTCGTCATCTGCTCGCGCAAGGCCGCCTGCTTGTCGGCGATGTCAGCCAACTTGTCCTCGATCGCGGCATTGCGCTTTTCATAGCGAGAAATGCTGCCGCCCAGCGATCCGGGGTTAGCGAACGAACCGGCATCGCGCGCCAGCTTGTCCATCGTGGCATAAAGGCCATAAATCCCGGTGGTGAACATGGCCGCTGCGGCCTCCGGCTGTTCGGCCAGCGTGCGCGAGAGGCGCTCGCCATCGACGCGGAAAATGCCGTCGCGGGTGAAGGAGAGGCCGAGATCGGCGAGCGTCGCAGGCGCGCCGGCAGCGGCGCCGGGCATGACGATCTGGCCGGTCAGTCCGCGCAGCATGCGCTTGAGCGCGCGCGCGCCGGGATCGGCACCCAGCTCACCGCCCTGCGGATCGGCGGTTTCCCGCAGCTGCGCCGTCACGTCGTTGAGGGCGGCGGCGAAGTCCTCCATCAGGCTGCGGATCTCTGCATCCTTGCCCGCGAACGAGATGGTCGCCGGAGCGCCGACATTGGTGCCGGCGAGCACGAGTTTCAACCCGCCCGGAAGGTTCGCCACAGTGTTGCTGGCGCTCGTCATCTCGACTCCGTCGAGCGCGAAAGCCGCGTTGCGGGAAACCTGCGTCTGGCGTCCGGCATCGGTGACCGGGGTCCAGTCGAGATAGTCGATGTTGCCCGCGGTCGGTGCAACCGGATTGCCCGACCCGTCCACGCCGCTGGCGCTCGCACCGCTGCCGGTGAGGGTGAAGCCGTTGGCTGCGCCCTCCGGCCCCTTGACAACCAGCTGCGCCCCGGTCCCCGTCACGGCAACATAGGCGACCAGCCCGTTGCCGCTCGCCCCGATCTTTGCGGCGAGGGTCTGCAGCGTGTCGTCGGCGGTCACCGCGATCTCCACCGGGCTGCGCGCAATGTCGGCGGCAAAGCCGGTGCCCGACTGGGTGCCGAATGTGATGGTCAGCAGCCCTTCGCCCACCGTACTGCCGGCGGCGGGATAGGCCCGGCTCGCCAGCACCTGCCCCTTCGCGAGCTGGGAGACTTCCAGCGAGAAACTGCCCGCGGGTCGCGCGCCGGGGGTCACGCTGGCGCTCGCCACGGAAGGGTTGGAAATCGTCGCACGCGGGGCGAGGTCTCCGGTGCGGATGCGGTCGCCAAGCGCGCTGGCGAGCTGCGACAGCTGGCCCTTGAGAGCGGCGGCGGCGGAGATGCGCGTCTCCATCTGCTCGCTGCGTGCTTCCAGTTGCTGTACCTGCATGGCGAAGCGCGCGGCCGAAAGATCGGCGGCGAGCCGGGCCATGTCCACGCCGCTGCCGGCGCCCAGGGCTGAAACGATCGAGGTGGTGGAGCTGTCCATGCAGCCAAGAACGACAGCGCAAGACGCGGATTAAGCCGCCATCAGCTTGCCGCTCGCATCGAATTGCAGGTGTGTGGGCACCTGTACATGGGGCCGCTCGGGATGCTCGCCGCGTTTCAGCGAATAGACGAAGGCAAGGACGGCAGCGATGGCGGCATAAAGCTCCTGCCGCACGATCTGGTTCTCGCGCGTGGTGAAATAGACGGAGCGGGCCAGCAACGGATATTCGAGCACCGGCAGCCCGCTTTCCGCCGCCAGTTCGCGCATGGCGAGGGCCTTTTCATCGCGCCCCTTGGCCAGGACCACCGGGGCATCTGCCAGCGCCGGATCGTAGGTCATGGCGACGGCGAAGTGGCTCGGATTGGTCAGCACGAACTGCGCGTCCTTCATGGCCACGGCGACCCCCCCCTTGGCGAGCTGGCGCTGGCGCTGGCGGATCGCCGCACGCCGTTCGGGCGCGCCTTCACTTTCCTTGTGTTCGTCGCGCATTTCCTGCTGCGTCATCTTGAGGCGAGAGAGGCGGCGCAGGAACTGGATGGGCCAGTCGATGAAGGCAATCACCAGCAGCCCGCCCGCCAGCAGCATCAGCAAGGCCAGCGCGCTTTGCCAGGCGAGCGCCAGCTGGCCGGTCAGTTCGCCGCGCCCCAGCGACAGGATCTGCGTCAGATGCGCCGCGCCCCAGAACCAGGCGATCGAGCCGAGCAGCGCGATCTTGAGCACGCTCTTGCCGAGTTCGATCAGGCCCTGCATGCCCAACATGCGCTTCAGTCCCGCGAGCGGATCGAGGCGCGAGGCCTTGGGAGCGAGGTTGCCGGCGATGAACCGCCCGTCGCCCAGCACCAGCTGCGTCACCAGCGTGGCGAGAAGCACCGTCGCGCCGAGCGCGAGCAGGGGCGGAAGGATGTCGAGCAGCGCCGCCAGCAGCATCGCGCCGGGGGAGAAATCGTCGAGATCGGCGCGGGTGAAGCGCAGTGAATCGCGCGCCGCGGTCTCTATCGCCTCCAGCAGCCATCCGCCGGCGACGTAGAGCCAGGCCGCCCCGGCAAAGACCGCCGCGGCAGTGCCGACCTCTTTCGAGCGCAGCACGTCGCCCTTCTTCGCCGCGTCTTTCTTGCGCTTTTCCGTCGGCGCGAAGCTCTTTTCGCCCGCCTGCTCGCTCATGACCCGGTGACCTGCGCTACCTGGTCGAGCGCCTGGCCCGAGAGGGTGACGAACTGTTCGCCGATCAGCGGCATGGCGGCGATCAGCGCGGCGATGCCCGCCATGACGCCCGCCGGCAGGCCGAGCGAGAACAGGTTGAGCGAGGGTGCCGAGCGGCTGAGCACGCCAGTGGCGAACTGCACCAGCAACAGCGCCAGCATGACCGGCAGGGCGATGGCGACCGCGGCAACGAACATGGCGGAGGCGAAGCCCGCGATTGCCGCGGCCCGCTCCGCCCCCAGCCAGGTGCCGGGCGGCAGGGACGTGTAGCTGTCGACGATCAGCCGCAGCCAGATGAGATGGCCGCCCACGCCGAGGAAGATCAGCGTCAGGACAAGCGTGAAGTATTGCCCCAGCGCGCCCGATTGCCCGCCGGTGTTCGGATCGACTGCGGTGGCGATGGCCATGCCCATGGCGCCGCCGATCTGTTCGGCCGCCATTACCGCCGCAGCGAAGCTAAGGGTCAGGATGAAGCCGAAGGCGAGGCCGATGACGACCTCGCCCGCCAGCGCCAGCAGGGCCGCAATGGAAAGGAGGTCGGCGGGCAACGCCACGGGCGTCCAGGCAAGAACGAACACCGCGATCGCTCCCGCCAGCACGATCCGTACCTGCACGGGTACGCTGCCCGCGCCGAAGATGGGGGCGGCCATGACGGCGGCCCCGATGCGCACCATGACGAACAGCAGGCGCCACAGGTCCGCCTCCAGCGCGCCAAGGCCGAAATCGGGAAGGTTCACCCCAGCCTATCCCGAGATCGTGGCGATTTGCTGGAAGATGTCGCGCGCGAAATCGGCGACGAGGCCCATCATCGAAGCGCCGAAGATGACCAGCACCAGGGCAATGACGGCGAGCTTGGGCACGAAGGTCAGCGTCTGCTCGTTCACCGAGGTCGCCGCCTGCACGATGCCGATGAGCAGGCCCACGCCCAGCGCCGCCAGCAGCACCGGCGCCGCGACGAGAGCGGTGACCCACAGCATCCGGTCGGTCAGGGAGAGGAGGGAGGCGGTATCGTCCATCTCGCCGCGCCTCAGGCGAAACTCATGGCCAGCGATCCCATCAGCAGGCTCCAGCCGTCGATCAGGACGAACAGCAGCAGCTTGAATGGCAGCGAGACGATGGTGGGCGAGAGCATCATCATGCCAAGGCTCATCAGCACCGATGCCACGACGAGATCGATGACCAGGAAGGGCAGGAACAGCATGAAGCCGATCTGGAACGCCGTCTTCAATTCGCTGGTGACGAAGGCTGGCAGCAGGATCGAAAAGGGCACCGCCTCGGGCGCATCGTAGGAATCCTCGCCGGCGATGTCGGTGAACATGGCGAGGTCGGCAGTGCGGGTCTGGCGGATCATGAAGACATGGAACTCCTCGCCCGCCGCCTCGATGGCCTGTTCGGCGTTCATCGTGCCCGCGCCATAGGGTGCCAGCGCGCGGTCGTTCACGCCCTCCAGCGTCGGGGCCATGACGAACAGCGAGAGGAAGAGCGACAGCCCGATCAGCACCTGGTTGGGCGGCGACTGCTGAAGGCCCAGCGCCTGGCGCATGATCGAAAGGACGATGATGATGCGGGTGAAGCTGGTCATCATCAGCAGCAGGGCCGGCAGGATGGTGAGCAGGCCCATCAGCAGCAGCAGCTGCAACGAGAGCGACAGCGGCGCCTGCTCCTCTCCTCCCGCGGCTCCCAGCGCCCGGTCGAGCGCGCCGCTCATGGCAGAGGGCGCGGCTTCTTGCGCCAAAGCCAGGTGCGGCAGGGCCAGCAGCGACAGGCCGACTGCCACGCCGCTGCACAGGGCGATGGTGCGCGAGCGCGTCATTCGCCGTTTTCCGGCATGGAGCGGTCGACGGCGCCGGCCTCGGCCAGGCGCACGAGGCCGTGGCGCGAGGAGCCGACGAGAATCTCGCGCCCGTGAAACTCGATCACGGCCAGCTTTACGCCGGGCGCGAGAAAGGTCGTCTCAACCAACCGCGCGGCCTTTGTGCGCTGGGCTGGGCCGACGCGAGCCTGCAACTTGCGAGTCAGTACCAGGCTGCCCCAGATCAGAAGTCCGATCAGCGGCAGCATCAGCACAAGCTTGACGACATACCAGACCATCAGGCGGCATCGCTCGCGATAGCAGCGTCGCCCGCATCGCCGTCGCCTTCGCCATCCATCTCGACGATACGCAAGGCAAAGCGGTCGCCCTCGGTGAGGATTTCCGCCTTGGCGATGCGCTTGCCATTGACGAAGACGTCGAGCGGTTCGTCGCTGAGGCGGTCCAGCGGCACCACGGTGTCGGTCTGGAGTGCCAGCAATTCCTTAAGCGTCATGCGCGCGCGGCCGAGTTCGACGGAGAGGCAGACCTCGACGTTGCGAAGCATGCCGAGACCGCGGGGAGAAATGTTCATCTATCTTGGTCCTTGAGAAAGTCGGGTCAGGCGACGCGCGAGAGGCGCAGGGCCACGCGGTCTTCGCGCGTGCCGATGGTGCCAGTGGCAAGCGGGATCGGACCGAGTGTCAATTCGACGTCGCGAGGGATGGCGACGGGCAGGCGGTCGCCGACCTTGAGGTCGGAGAGGCGGGAGAAGGGGATCGTCAGCTCGAGCAGGGTGGCGGTGAGATCGAAGGGGAGGTCGGCAAACGGAGCGCTCAACGGGTCCGGGCTGACGGCGCGGCGCCGGTCGGCCGGGACGCGGTCTGCGCCCATGCGGGCAAGCCGGTCGAGCGCGGCATCGTCCAGCGCGACGACCACGCTCCAGGCTTCGCGACCTTCCTCTTCGATCTCGATCCCGATACTCGTCCAGCCCGACCCGCGTCCTGCCGCCATCGCGCGCGCGATATCGCTGCTGCGCCCGGCGGCCTGCGGTCGCTGGCCGCCACCGCGTTCGTCCGTCAGCGCCTCGCAAAGGGCCTGGTCCAGCCGCGCGAGCACCAGCTCCGCAGTCATCGGCAGATCGCCGGGAAGCGGATCGGGCAGTTCGCCGTTGCCGCCAAACAGGCGATCGGTCAGGCGCAGGGCGTGCGGCATTTCGAGCATGACGAGCAGCCCAACCTCGCCCGGCAGCGCAAGGGTTCCAGCGGTCGCAAGCCCGGCAAAGGCGGCCTCGGCTTCGCCCGCCGGGTGCTGGCAGGGCGTCCCCGCGGCAACGCGCACCTTGGCTCCGGCGATCACCGCGGCGAGCGCCGGAGGCAGCCGGCGGCACAGCCGACCGGCGAGCTGAGCCAGGCAGGCCGTGCGGTCGGCATCGTCCATGCGTGAGCCGAGCAGCTTCGTGCAATGCGTTACGGCCCGCGCCGCCTTTGCCGTGCGGGTCTTGTTCGCCTGCGCGCTCACTGGACGAGGTATCCGCGATAATAGACGTTATCGACACCGCCGAACCCCTCGGTATTTTCGAGCACCTCGTTGATTGCGGCTGTCAGTCGCCGCTGCAGATCCTGCTTGCCAGCCTCTGTCGTCGCCTGTTCCTCGGTGGTCTCGGCGAGCTGGACGATGATGGCCGACCGGATCGCCAGCTCGTGGCGGTGCAGCCATTGCAGCACGCGCCCGTCGCGCCGGGTGGAAGCGGCCAGGCTCACCTGGATCAGCGCGGCGGAGTTCTTCAGGTTGGCGGTGAAGCTGTCCTCGAAGCTGTAGTAGCTCGTGCGGTATTCGCTGCCGCCTTCGCCATCGACGTAGGATACCTCCTCGCTCTCGTCCTCGGTCGGCGCGTAGGGATCATCCTCCCCCTTGGGCAGAAGTTGCGGCCCCTCGGGTGCGCGGGCCTCTGCGGCGCCGCCCAGCAGACCGAAGTGCATGGCGCCATAGACGCCGCCGGCCCCCAGGCCGAGCAGCAGCAATGCGCCGACCAGCAGCTTCAGCTTGCCGCCGGATTTCTTCTTGGGTTCGGGAGTTTCGCTCATGGATGCTGTCCGTGGTGTGAGTGTGACGGAAATCAGGCGAAGATGCCGCCGCGGGCGCGGCGATCGTTCGACGAGACGACATTCTCGTCGGCGCGCGAAACATCGGCATCGCGCGCCGGGTCGTGGGCGGGCGCGGGCGAGCGGTGGGCCGGATGGCCGGTTCCGCCGCTAGTCGCCTGCTGGCTCGAGGCGCCGTTGCTGCCGCCCTGGCCGGACGCGTTCGGCTCGGCCTGGCGCGAGGTCTGGTCACCCTGCGCCGCCACCACGACACGCTCGGCCGCGCCGCGATCGGCAAGCGCCGCCTGTGCCGCGGAAGAGAAGCCGGCATCCGCGCTCGACAGCGTGAAGCCCAGTGAAGCGGCCGCTCCGGCTGCGTCCATGCGAATGCTGACCCGGCCGAAATCGGAATGGCGCACCGACAGTTCGGCCCGGTGGGGGAGGGCCGCCTCGCGCGCCTGGGCGATGCTGTCGACAAGGTCGGTAAGGGTGAGCGGCCGCGCCTGGCCCGCCGTTGCAGCGGGTTGAGAGAGTTGGTTCTGCAACGGCTGGGCAGCGGTGGTGGGTTGCGGCGCGCCAGTTTGCTGGACTGCTTCGATGGCGGCGAGGGGCGGCGCTGCGGTCGAACCTGCAAGCGCGGCAACAGGTGATGCGAGGCGGGTGGGCCTCGCCTTGAACTCCGGCAATTCGCCGACTTCGCGCGACGATGCGGCGTCCGGCTCTTCCTCTGGCAAGGCGGGTTGATGGCTTGAGGATGAGGCCGTGCCTGCCAGAGCCACGATTGGGGCGGCGATGGCCTGGACAGCAGGCTGAACGGCCACCGGCAGCCGCGCAGGACTGGTCGTTACGATTTGCAGATCGGCGATGTCCCATTGGTTCGGCAGGACGACAGCCGCGGGCGCCTTGCCGGATGGCGAGCCCTGATGCGGTGCGGGCGAGGGCGCCACCGCGCCTGCGACGAGTGCGGCGGTGGGGACTTCGCGCAAGGTTTCAGCAGCTTGTGCGGAAAGAGGTGCCGGGAATTGGCGGCCAGGCCGGGCGTCGCCATCCAGGCTTACCAACCGTGGCTGGCCGGACGGCGGGTTCGAAGGCTTCTCCTGTGCCGGCATGGGCGACACGACAGGCAGGAGGGACACCCCGGGAGTGGGCTGCGGAATGACCAGCGCGGCCGGCGGCAAACTATTGCCGCCCTCGACCGGCAAGACGCTGCCGTCGGTACCATCGACGACGGCCTCGGGAGCGGGAATTTCGTCTGGCACGGTATCGGTAAACGCCGCGAACAGCGCTTCGAAGCGTTCGGCGATCCCTTCGCCGAGCGTTGCGGTAGCCCCGCTTTCAAGGGGGGACGGCATTTTCGGCAAACTGGCAGTGATCGGCAGCAACGGTCGGTCCCTCGGCGCAGAAAAATCAGGTTCGAGACCGCCTCATCAAGTTTCGTGCCAATTCGGGATTGTCGCGGCCGTCTTCGCGAAGATAGGCCCGCTTTTCGCTGTCCAATCGCTGCTCGACCAGTTCGCCGCGACGCTGAGCGGTGGCCATGTCCTGCCGCGCGAGGCGCGATGCCTCGGCCGTCAGATCGGCGCATTGCCGGCTGGTCTCGGCCACGTCCGCCATGTGCGCGGCAAAGCGCATGGCGCCCACAAGGTCCTGCCCGCACTGCGCCGTGTCCGTCGCGGCATAGCGCGCCGTGATGTCGCGGCATCGCGCGAGCAGGTCGTCGCTGCGGCACTGCGCATCCACGGCCAGTGCCATTCTGCGCGTCGCCTCGTGCCGTTCGACCGCGCGCAGGCGGGCAAGCCGCTCGAGCCGTTGCAGCCGCGTCTTGTCAGTCGCCATCCTGCATCACCGACAGCAACTGCGCCCGGCTATCGGCAAGCGAAGAGCGCTCGGCGCGTTCCTGAGCGAGAAAGGCGGCGATCGGTCCGTGCATCGCCATGGCCCTGTCCACTGCCGGATCGGCCCCCTCCCGGTAGGCGCCCATCAGCACGAGATCGCGGTTGCCTTCGTAGTCGGCGATCAGCGCGCGCATGGCGCGGGAGGCGGCGAGTTGCTCGCGCGTCACGACATCGTCCATGATCCGGCTGAGCGAGGCGGGCACGTCTATCGCCGGATAATGACCGCGCTGCGCCAGTTCACGCGAGAGCACCAGATGCCCGTCGAGAATGGCGCGCGCAGTATCGACGACGGGATCGTTGGTATCGTCGCCGTCAGCCAGCACGGTGTAAAGCCCAGTGATCGCGCCGCCGGTGCTGGCGGCGTTGCCGGCGCGCTCGACGAGGCGTGTGATGGTGGCGAGCGCGCTGGGCGGATAGCCGCGGGCGGCCCCGGGCTCCCCGGTCAGCAGGGCGATCTCGCGCGCGGCGTGGGCTACGCGGGTCAGGCTGTCCATGATCAGCAGCACGCGCTTTCCTTGGGCGCGGAAGAATTCCGCCAGTGCGGTGGCGAACTGGCAGCCGCGCAGGCGCAGGTTGGGCGCGTGGTCGGCAGGTACGGCGACGATCGCCGTGCGCGCCGCTTCCGCCCCGGAAAGGTGGCGGGCAACGAAGTCGGACACCTCGCGCGCGCGCTCGCCGATCAGGCCGACGACCACGACATCGGCCTCTGCCCCGTGCGCGATCATGTCGATCAGCACCGACTTGCCCACGCCGGAGCCGGCAATGATACCCATGCGCTGGCCCACGCCCATGGTGGCAAGCGCGTTGATCGCGCGCACTCCGCTGTCGAACGGTAGGGTGACGCTGGCTCGCTCCAGCGCGCCCTCGCGCCGTCCGGCGAGCGGCCAGCGGGTACTGGCGGCGACCGGGCCGCCTCCGTCGATGGGCATCGCGCAGCCGTCGACCGCGCGGCCGAGGAAGGCCTCGCTCACCTCCACCATGCCCGGCGTCCCTTCCGGGCGCACCAGGCTGTCGGGTTCGAGCAGCACGGTATCGCCGAGCAGCATCATCAGGCTGTGCCCGTGGCGGAAGCCGATCACTTCGGCGGTGTGCTCCGTGCTGCCGGCGCCGTCCTCGATGCGACACAGCGTGCCGATAGGAACCGGCAGACCGGACACCTCGACCAGTCCACCTTCGCACGAGCGGATGCGGCCGTGCCGCACCGGCCCGATCGAAAGGGGCGCGCGCGACAGCTGCTCCAGCGTGCGAGCGGCGAGACTCAGCACACGCGCAGCGCGGCGTCGATCTGGTCGCGCCAGACGGCGGGACCGTCGCAGATGCCGCTGTCGCCGCTCTCGAGCCTGAGGGAGCCGCGCTCCGCCTCGGGGTCGGGCACTATTGTCCAGCCTGCGGCGAACGCGGGATCGAGTGGGGCGATATCGTCGGGATGCAGATACAGGCGCAGGTCGCCGATGGCCCCTCCGAGCATGACGGCCGCCGCCTCGCAGCGACGTTCGAGCCGCTCCGCGTCGGCCGCCGCATTTGTGACCAGGTCGCTGCACAGCGCCGCCACGGTTTCGCGTAGGGCTTCGGCCAGCGTTTGCTGGAGCGAGACGTCGAGCTGTCGCAGTTCCATGCCGAGCCTCTCGCGCGCGGCGATCTCGATCCTTGCCCGGGCCTCGGCAGCCGCCTCGCCATTGGTCCGGCCCTGCTCGTAGGCGAGGTCGATGGCGGCCTGGATCTCCGCCCGCTCCGCCTCCGCCGCGCAGGCATTCGCATCCGGAATCATTCGCGGACCGAACCGGAGATCGGGCTCGAATTCGCCGCGAGCGCCGAGCCTGTCGAGCCAGCCGGGGGCAGTATGGTGACGCGTGTCGCGGGGCAGCGAAGCGAAGCCGGCGCCGCCTTCAAACATAGTCGTTGTCCCCCGACCCGATCACGATCTCGCCCTGGTCGGCCAGCTTGCGTGCAGCTTCCACGATCACGTTCTGCGCCTTGCGGGCATCGTCCTTGCGGATGCGCCCACGCAGTTCGATCTCGTCCTTCACGCCGTCGGCGGCACGGCTGGACATGGCGGCGAAGAACGGCTGGCGCTCCTCCTCTGCCAGGCCCTTGAGCGCATCGACGAGAACCTCGCTCTCGATGTCGCGCAGCAGGCGGCCCATGGCCTGCGGTTCGAGGTCGGACAACATGGCGAAAGTGAACATCTCCGCCTCGATGCGCCGGGCGAGGGAGGAATCGCGGCGATCGATTTCCGGCATGACGATCGCGCCGACGTTACCCATCGCCTGGTTGATCAGTTCCGCCGCCTCGCGTGCGCCGCCCATGACCAGAGCGGCGCGGCCGAACTGCTCGACGATGCGGGTCGAGAGCAGGTCGTCGAGCATGGCGACGGCCGCGGCGGATACCGGGCCCATTCGCGCGATGCGTTCGACCACGACCGGCTGCATGGTCTGCGGCAGGCCTGCAAGGACATGGGCCGCGGGTTCGGGATCGAGCAGCAGCAACAGCACGGCGATGGCCTGCGGATGTTCGCCGTCGAGCAGCGCGAGGAGACTTTCGGGCGCGAGCCAGCGGGCGATCTCCAGCGAGCGCGCTGCGCGGGGCGGGGCGATGCGCTGCATCAGGTGCTCGCCCCGCACCTCGCCGACCGCACCCTGCATCAGGCGGCGCACCGTTTGCGGGCGGTCGTGGGCGTCGATACCTTCGTTGGCGGCGTGGCGGATGAACCCTGCGAGCGCATCGGCGATACGCTCCTCGGCGATGGTGCCGAGGTTGCACATGGTGGTGCCGACCAGCGTCAGTTCCTCGGGCGTCAGGTGGGCGAGGACGCTGGAGGCATCGGCCTCGTCCATCAGCATCACGACGATGGCGGCGCGCTCGATGTCGCTGGCTTGCGGTAGCGCGCTCATGCCGCGCGGCTTTCGGCGGGCGGGGCGAGCATCCGGCGCAGCGCGGCGGCGGCGCGCTCCGGCTTGTCGGCGGCCAGCTTGCGCGTCAGTTCGATTTGTTCGTGCATGGAGGTCGCATCGAGCAGGGCATCGGTATCCTGCTCGCCGGATACCGGCGAGGCGAGCATCCTGACCCGCTCGTCCGCCGTCTCGCCGCGCCGGCGCAGCATCGCCATCAGCGGGCGAAGACCGAAGACGGCGGCAAGAATGACCGCGATCAGCGCCACCGCATTGCGCAGGATCGTGGCGAACCAGGCGGTTTCCCAGAAGGGGGCGTCCTCGATGTCCGTCGGCGAGAACGCGCTGGTGATGACGGTCACCCGGTCGCCGCGATCAGGCTGCGCGCCGACCGCCGAGCCGACGAGGTTCTCGATCGATTGCAGGTTGGCGGGCGCGATGGTGCCGAGTGCGGCGGAATCCACCGCAACCGCGACCGACAGGCGCTTGACCGCGCCCGGGGTGGTGCTGGAGACAGCGACCTGCCGGCCGAGTTCGTAAGTCCGGCGGGCGGTGCTCTCACCGCTGGTTGCCAGTGCGCCCGCCTCGGTGACCGTGCCTTCGGGTGCGGCATCGTCCAGGCCCGTGGGTGGTGGCGGGGTGTTGGACAGCACGCCAGGCACGCCGCCGGCGAGGCCGGGCCCTTGCGACTGGGAACGCGACTGCGTCTCGCTGCGGATCGCGCCTTCGCGGTCGTAGCTTTCCTGCGCCGAGGTCACCTCGGCAAGGTCGAGTTCGACCTGGACTTCGGTGGAGAAATTGCCTTCGCCCACGATGGGCGTCAGGAGCTGGGCGAGCTGTGCGCGCAGCTTGTCCTCGAACTGGCGTTGCAGGTCGAGCCCGTCGGCGTTCTCGCCGCCAGTCGAGGAGAGGAGCTGGCCGTGCTGGTCGACCACGCGCACGGCATCGGCGGTCATGCCGGGGACGGACGCGGCGACCAGGTTGCCGATGGCCATCACCTGGTCCGGCGAGAGGCTGCGGCCGCGCGCGAGGCGGACCATGACCGAGGCCGAAGGGGCGGTCCGCTCGCGCACGAAAACGGTACGCTCGGGCGTGGCAAGGTGGACGCGGACGGCCTCCACGCCGTCGATCTCGGCGATGGTCAGCATCAGCTCGCGCTCGCGCACGTTGCGCAGGCGCTCGCCTTCCAGCGTGCGACTCGATCCCAGCGGGATGGAATCGAGCAGTTCGGCGGTGCTGTCGGGCGCGGCCAGCGCGCCGTTGCTGGCCACCAGCATGCGCGCCTTGTAAAGGTCGTCCTCACCCACGGTCAGCGTGCCGGTGGAGGCGTCGATGGCATAGGTGATGCCGCCCTGCTCGAGCGCGCCCACGACCTCGGATCGCTCGGCATCGGAGAGGGTGGAGTAAAGCACCCGCTGGGGCCCGCTCGAAAGGCTGACCCACAGCAGGGCAGCACCCGCCAGCGCGCTCACACCGACTATGCCGGGCAGGGCGCGGCGCACGGCGGGCTGGCCGAAAAAGCCGCCGAAACGGTCACGCAATGTACCGCCCGCAGGATCGGTGAGGGGGGCGAGGAGCGATGGCGGCACGGCGCGCGGGTCGGCCGCGCCGGCGGTTGCTGGGATGAGATCAGCCATCTGGTTATACTCCCATCCGCATTATGTCCTGATAGGCGGACAGCAACTTGTTCCTGACCTGCAGCGTGGCCTCGAAGGCGACGCCGGCTTCCTGCCGGGCGAGCATGACCTGGGCGACATCGGTCACCTGGCCCTGTTCGTAGGCGGCGGTGATGTCGGAACTTCGCCGCTGGGCGGCGCTGACCTCGTCGACAGCGTTGCGCAGCGTGCCGGCAAAACTGCCGTCCTGCGGCTGCGCGGGAGATGCGGCAGCTCCCGTACCGCCCGGGCCGCCAGCTTGGCGCAGGTCGCGAAGAGCCTGTGTCTGATCGACGATCTGGCGCCGCAGCGCCATGACCTGCGCCACGCCCGGTGAGCCGCTGATCGTGCTCATCGTGCGATCCTCGCAGGCGCCAGACCGGCATCACGCAACGAGGCGAGGCGATAGCGCAGGGTGCGCTCCGAAATGCCCAGCACCCTTGCCGTCTCGCCGCGATGACCGTCGCAGGCGTCGAGCGTATCGATGATGGCCTGCGCCTCGGTATCGCGGACGATGGAGGAGAGGCGGCTGGCGGTGCCGCCGCGAGCAATGGCGGGCATCGCGGGTGTGGAGAACACGGGCGTCTCGGTGCTGACGCAGCGCGCCGCGGAATCGAAGATGATGTGCGATGCCTCGATACTTGCGCCGTTCCCCGCGAGCACGAGCGCGCGGCGCACCACGTTCTCCAGCTCGCGGATGTTGCCCGGCCAGGGGTGATATTCCAGCTTGGCGAGTGCCGCGCGGCTCGGCCAGGCGACGGGTACGCCGGCCGGGGTATGGCGCAGGATCATCGCGAAGACGATCGGGGCGATGTCTTCGGGCCGGTCGCGCAAGGCGGCAAGGCTGAGGGGAAAGACGTTGAGGCGGTAATACAGGTCGGCACGGAACCGGCCCTCGGCGACCTCGGTGGGAAGGTCGCGGTTCGCGCAGGCGATGACCCGCACGTCCACCTTCACCGGCATGGTGGCGCCCAGCGGCACGACCTCGCCTTCCTGCAAGGCGCGCAGCAGCTTGGCCTGGAGCCCCAGCGGCATCTCGGCGATCTCGTCGAGCAGCAGGGTGCCGCCGTCGGCCGCGCGGAAGAAGCCTTCGGCCGCCTCGCTCGCCCCGGTGAAGGCGCCCTTGCGGTGGCCGAACAGCAGCGCCTCCAGCATGGCTTCGGGCATCGCGGCACAGTTGACCGCCACGAAGCGGCCATCGCGGCGCGCGCTGCTGGCATGGACGAAGCGCGAGAGCACTTCCTTGCCGGTACCTGTCGGCCCGTCGATCAACAGCGGAATATCGCTCTGCGCCACGCGCTCGGCGAGCGCCATCAGCGCAAGGCTGCCGGGATCGGCGCAGATCGGCCCGGAGGACTGGCTGCAGGCGGCGATGGCGGCGATCACGGCGCGGTCGGTCGGGTCCGCATAGGTGATTGCGAAGCCGCGGGCTCCGGCCGGTACGATGGACGGTATCTCGCCGCGGCATAGCGTGATGACCAGGTCGTCACGGCGACGGGCAAGCGGCTCCTCCGCGTGATCGCAGAGGTGGACCGTTGCCGTTCCCGGCCCCGATCCCAGCGCCGTGGCCGCCAACCGGGCCAGCGGCGCATGTTTTTTTTCGGTATTCTCGCCCAGCCGAACCTGCATGAACCGTGCCCCTGTTAACCCTGTCTGCCCTTGAGCCGGCAATGCGGCCCAACGTTCTAAGCCGGGGTAATTTAAGGCCACGCACGACTACCTAGTCGCATGGCGGGACAGCCGCTTAAAATCCGCGTTCCCGGGCCGCTCTTTGCCCTGACAGCCACGGCGACGGGCCGCAGCTGCGACCACGAGAACGAGGATTTTCACATGGCCGTTATCAACACGAATATCTCCGCCCTGAAGGCCGCCAACGCCTCCAGCCAGGCCGATCGCATGATGGGTGTCGCGATGGAGCGCCTGTCGACCGGCAAGCGCATCAACGGCGCCAAGGACGATGCCGCCGGCCTCGCCATCGCCACCACCATGACCGCGCAGATCCGCGGCATGAACCAGGGCGTGCGCAACGCCAACGACGGCATCTCGCTCGCCCAGTCGGCGGAAGGCGCGCTGGACGAGGTGTCCAACATGCTGCAGCGCGTTCGCGAACTGTCGGTGCAGGCGGCCTCGGGCACCTATTCCGCCGGCGACCGCGACAACATGCAGACCGAGGTGGATTCGCTCACCGCGCAGATCGGTCAGGTGGTGACCAACACCGAATTCAACGGCGTGAAGCTGTTCGACGCCTCGACCGCCGCGGTGACGATTCAGGCCGGCGCGAACGGTGGTGACACGATCGACCTCAACATGGCCGATCTTTCGGGCCTTGCCGGTGCGGCCGGTGCGGCAGGGTCCTACGGCGTGGCCGGTGCCGATGGCACCACCGCCAACGCGACGATTGCGGCTGTCGATACCGAACTCGGCACCATCGCCACGGCGCGCGCCGGCCTGGGTGCGGCGCAGAACCGGCTCGAATCGGCGGTGAACAGCCTCAGCATCAACTCCACCAACCTGTCGGATGCGCGTTCGCGGATCGTCGATGCGGACTACGCGGCGGAAACGACCGCGCTCGCCAAGTCGCAGATCCTGAGCCAGGCTTCGACCGCGATGCTGGCGCAGGCCAACCAGAGCCAGCAGAACGTGCTCTCCCTGCTGCGCTAAGACTATTTTCGCAGTCCCTGGTAGACGAGACCCCGGCGGGCAACTGCCGGGGTCTTTTCGTATGCGTGCGAAAGGCGGCGTGCCTAGCCTTGTCTTGAGCTGGCACGGAGCCGGCCGGGCGAGCCGGGACGGAGGCTCGGACATGGGTGGCGCAATGGCATTGCTCTCGGAACCACGCTTCTGCCCTGGCCAAAGGTCCGTCGGCGATCCTGGATGCTGCAAGGCAAGCGGGTGAAGGGTCTTTGGGAAGCGCGACAACAGAGGTGACGAGGCTGGACCCGTCATCAAGCCTCATTTCCGCCGCAAGGGCAGTCGCCGCTCACGGGTCGCGCAGAAACGGAACGCTGGGCCACGGGCCAGCGGCGACAGTGCGGCAATCGACAGGGAAGCCGCGATCTGCGGGGTGCTTAGAAACAGGCGATGACCGGCCCCGGCGCGCCGCACGCCCACCGGAAGACGGCCGATTAGTCCAGCAGCAGAATGGAGATGCGCCGGTTGCGCGGGTCCGCGGGATCGTCGGCAATCAGCAACTCGCGGTCGGCCACGCCCTCGATCCTGGCGAAGCGGCCTTGCGCGATGCCGCTGCGCAGCAGCGACTGGCGCGTGGCTTCGGCACGACCGGCGGACAAGGACCAGTTGTTGGTCGCCACGCCCGGCCGCCATGGGAGCGCATCGGTGTGACCGCGCACGATGATAGGAGCAGGCAAGTCGGCGATCGAGGCGCCGATCGTGGCGAACAGCTCCTCCGCGCGCGGAACCAGCACCGTGGTGCCGAGCGCGAACATGGAGAAATCGGCATCGTCGACCATGTCTATGCGGACGCCCTCGGGTGTCGCAACGACCCGCACCTGCCTTACCAGTTCACGCAGCGCCGCGTCGGCGGCGAGGCGCTCCTCGATCTCCTTCTGCAATGCGCGTGCCCGGATGCCCGCCGGTTCCTGCGCCCCGCCGCCCTCGACCGGGCCGCCGCGGGAATCGCGCGGGATCGTCAGCGCCTGCGTGCCGGTCTGCCCGGCGGCATGGGGATAGGCATCCGCGTCTGTAATGGAACTGCCGCCCAGCAGGCCGTCGGCCCCCGCGCTCTCCTCTCGCAGCTTGACGAGCGTCGGGGTGAAATAGTCGGCAAGACCCTTGCGCTGCTCCTCGGTGGTCGCGCCCAGCAGCCACAGGAGCAGGAAAAAGGCCATCATCGCGGTGACGAAATCGGCGTAGGCGACCTTCCAGGCGCCGCCGTGATGACCATCGCCGGCCTGGACGATGACTTTCTTGACGATCAGCGGGCGCTGCGGTTCGGGCGCGAGATCATCGGGACCGCGCCGCTCGGGGCCGATATAGGCAACTTCGCCCGCCTGTGGGGCGGCGCTCGCCATCCTAGCGGCCCTTCAGCGTATCAAGCAGTTCGAGCAGCGGCGGGCGCAACGAATGCGGCAGCCCGGACCGCGCCGACTCCACCGCCAGCGCGTGGGGCCAACCGTGCAGCGAGGCGATGATGACCTGCTTGACGGAGTGGAAGATCTGTTGGTCGTGCGCGTTGATCTGCTTGAGCCGGCTCGCGAGCGGGCCCACGATGCCATATGCCAGCAGCACGCCCAGGAAGGTGCCGACCAGCGCGGAGCCGATCATGCCGCCCAGCACCGATGGCGGCTCATCGATGGAACCCATGGTCTTGACCACGCCCAGCACGGCGGCAACGATCCCCAGCGCGGGCAGCGCGTCGGCCAACTGCTGCAGCGCATGGGCGGGCTCGTCCATCTCGTGAAAATGGGAGCGGATGGCATTGTCCATCACTTCTTCCACCGCGTGCACCTCCAGCGTGCCGGAGGAGACCACCATCAGCATCAGCGTGTCGCAGATGAGGCCGCACAGCGCATGATCGGTCAGGATGCGGGGATACTCGGCGAAGATCGCCGATTCGCCGGGCTTCTCGACATGTTCTTCCAGCGCGACGGCACCCTCGGTTTTCAGCAGGCGCATCAGGCGTCCGGTAAGGGCGATCGCATCGACATGGTCCTTGCGCGAATAGCCCGGCCCCTTGAAGACCTTGACCAGTCCCTTGCCCAGCGCCTTCAGTTCGTGCTTCGAGTTTCCCGCTACAAGCGCACCGGCAGCTGCACCGCCGATGATCAGCATTTCATGCGGCACCGCGTGCATCACCGGGCCGAGCGCGCCGCCCGTCAGAGCGAAACCGCCGAAAACCATGACTAGGAGGATGATTATCCCGATGGCTGGAAGCATGGGGAAGGGTGCCTTTCGGGTCGAATTTAGATACGGTTGAACAGCGAGAGCTGCGAGAGCCTGGTGAAGCCCGCCTGGGTGGCCTCAAGCACATTCATGGTCTGCTGCAGCCGGGCGATGTTGGATGCGAAATCGACGCCGCCCAACCGATCTGCTTCAGCCGCACGCAATTCCGATCCGGCGAGTTGGCGGCCCTGCACCGTTTCTACCCAGGCCAGCCTGGCACCGATCACGGTCTGTCCGCGCGTCAGGACCTCGAGCGCATCGTCGAGTCCGGTCACGGCATCGCGCGAGAAAGCCGCGGGGTCGGCGACGGTCCCTTGCAAGGCGTCGGCCAGCGTCTTGACGAAGGCTAGCAGGTCGGTCGCCGCGCCGCCGGTGCTGAAGTCGAAAAGCTCGCTGCCGGTCACGCCGCGGCGCACGCTTTGCCCGCCGCCAAGCGCCAATTCGCCGCTCTCTGCGGTGCCGACGTAGATCGCGTTGCCAAGGGCATCGATGCTGTAGGCTGCGCCGCCCGTCTCACCACCGAAAAGAGCGTTGCCGGAACTGTCGCGACCATTGATGGCGGTCAGCAGGCCGAGGCGGATCTGCGATACCTCTTCGCCGATGCTGGCGCGCTGCTGCGGCGAGATGGTGCCGCTGCCCGCCCATTGTGCCAGCTCGCGCAGGCGAACGACATCGTCGATGATACCCGCGAGCGCGCTCCCCGCGAGCGACAGGTCGTCGTTGGCACGTGCTGCGCTGGCCTCGTCGATGGCGGCCAGGGCGGCCGTGCGGTCCAGCCGGCGCATGCGCGAGGCGGCAACGGGATCTTCCGAGGCACGCGCGAGACGCTCGCCCGTGGCAAGCTGGGTCTGCAGGTTTTCGGCACCGCGCCTGGCATCGGCCATCTGCGCGACGGATCGCTGGTAGAAAGCCAGAGACGAATTGCCGATGAAGCTCATCACCGCACTCCCAGAAGCGTGTCGAAAATGTCCGCCGCCACCTGGATGACACGGCCATTGGCCTGAAAGGCTTGCTGGAATCGCAGAAGGTTGGCCGCCTCGTTGTCGAGGTCGACCCCGGTCTCGGTCGCCAGCGCGATGCTAGCGGTATCGGCGATGGAGCGAAGGGCATCGCGGGTGATCTGCCTGCCGCCAATAGCACTGGACAGGCCAAAGAGCATGGTATCGGCAGCCTTGGCGGGACCATCGCCCGCCAGCGCCGCGATCAGGCTTTCGAGATTGCCGATGTCCCGGCTGAAGGCGGGGCTGCCCGCGGGCGCCGTGGCGATGTCGCTGCCCTGCGCCATGACGAGCGCGATGTCGCCCGCGCCGGTGCCGGAGAACATCGGGCCGCCCCGAGCGCCGGTCGGGGTCGCGCCGATTGCCTGCGCGCCGTTGACCTGAGCGATCAGCAGCGCCGCTACCCCGTCGAGTTCGGTCTTGACGACCGTGATCCGCTCGAGCGCCTGTGCCCGCCCCGCCAGCGCTCCCGCCAGCGGAAAGAAAGGCGTGCCGTCGAGTGCGAACGAGAGGGTGCCGTCGGCATCGACTGTCTGCGAGATAGCGGAGGCGCTGTCCCCTGCGACCATGACCGGGCCGCCCGCATCGACCAGTCGCACGGTGACGCGGCCCACGGCATCGAAAGTGGTACTGATGCCGATCTCGCCGGCCATCTGGGTCAGCAGCGCATCGCGGCGATCGAGCAGGGCGACCTTGCTGACAGAACCGTCCTGCGCGCGCGCCAGCCCGATGTTCACGCGTGCGAGTTCGCCCGCAAGCGTGTTGACCTGGGCCAATCCGTCGGCAGCGGCGAAGCGCATCTCGTCGCCGGAAATGGCAAGCCCGTGGTCGGCTATGCCGAAGGTCTGCACCATCGTGCGCGCGGCTTCCAGTGCATCGGCCCTGAGCGAGCTGTCTAGCGGATCGGAGCGAAGGCGCGACAGGCTCGCTTCGAAACGGGTGATGGCGGGATAGACCTCGGCCCCTTCCAGCACGCTCTCCACGTCGCGCAGGCCTTGTAGTTCGGCATCGGCGCGGGCGATGTCGCTGGATGTGCGGCGCACCTCGGTCTGCAGGAACAGCGACTGCGTCCGCTGCACCCGGTCCACCCGCACGCCGCTCAGGACCGCACTGCCGCCGGTGCCGATGCCGCCGGTGGCGGCGACCTCCGACACGGCGAGCGTGCGCCGCGCATAGGTGGGGTTGTCGGCGTTGGCGATGTTCTGCGCGGTCGTCTCCAGCGCCGCGCGCGCGGCATTAGCGCCGCTGCGTCCGATCAGGATAAGGTTGCCCGACACCGCGTCAACCCTCGTCCGTGCTGGAACTCGGGCCGGGCAGACGCGCGGCAAGATGCCGTTTGATCGAGGCGGCGAAGCCGAAGGCGCCCGTGCCCGAGACGATGTCGGCGACATACTCGTCGCGCATCGCGGTAAAGGTTTCCAACGCCTGCCCGCCGAACACGTCCTCGCCGCCGAAATCCGCCGCGCGGGCGGTCTCGAGGATCTTGCGGATGAAGATGGCCTCGAACCCTTCGGCCACCTTGCGCAAGTCGTCGTCGCCGCGCGGCTGGGTCGCGGCGGCGAGATTGCTCGTGGCGACGGAGGGAGAGGGTGCGACAACGCTCACAGGATCACCATTTCGGCCCGCAGGGCGCCCGCTTCCTTCAGTGCCTCAAGGATCACGACGAGGTCCGATGCGCCGACGCCGAGCAGGTTGAGCGCGTCGACCACCTGCGACAGGTCGGCCCCTCCGCCCACTAGCGTGACGCGCTGACCTTCCTCGGCCACGGAAACCTCGCTCGACTGCTCGGTCGCCGTGCGGCCGTTGCCGAAGGGACCGGGCTGCACGACCCTGGGCGCCTCGTCGATCCGAACCACCAGCCGCCCGTGGCTGATCGCCGCCGGAGCCAGGCGCACGGCGCTGTTGATGATGACGGTGCCGGTGCGGCTGTTGACGATGACCCGTGCCGGGCTTTCGGCCGGGGTCACCTCCAGCATCTCGATCTGCGCCAGCATTTCGGATCTGGCATCGGTGCCGTAGGGCAGCACCAGCGAAACGCTGACCGCGTCCACCACCCGGGCGCAGCCGGGGAAGTAGGAGTTGATCGTGTCGCGCACGCGCGTGGCGGTGAGGAAGTCGGCGGTGTGGAGGTTGAAGCGCAGCTCGCCCTCGCTGTCGAAGCCGGTGGCGACGGCCTGTTCGACCGTGGCGCCGTCGGCGATGCGGCCTACGGTAGGCACGTTCACTGTCAGTTGCGATCCGTCGCGCCCGCTCACGCCCAGGCCGCCGACGGCGAGATTGCCCTGCGCCATCGCGTAGATCTGTCCGTCCGCGCCGTAGAGCGGGCTCAGCACCAGTGTGCCGCCACGCAGCGAGGAGGC
Source organism: Aurantiacibacter luteus (assembly GCF_001010945.1). Taxonomy (GTDB): domain Bacteria; phylum Pseudomonadota; class Alphaproteobacteria; order Sphingomonadales; family Sphingomonadaceae; genus Alteraurantiacibacter; species Alteraurantiacibacter luteus. Next base: position 28,947 of record NZ_LBHB01000006.1, on the reverse strand, counting down.
GCGGCCCATGGTGGATACGGTGATGTCGATGCTCTGACCGGGCTTGGCGAAGGCGGGCAGGTCGGCGGTGATGATGACCGCGGCTGCGTTCTTCACCCCTGGCTCGATACCCGGCGGGAGGTTGAGGCCGAGCCGCCCGGACACTCCGAGCATGGCCTGCGTGGCATATTCCAGATTGTCGTCGCCCGTGCCCTGCAGACCGACGACGATGCCGTAGCCGGTCAGCTGGTTCGTTCGCACGCCCTGAAAGGTGCCGAGATCGCGCACGCGCTCGGCATGGGCTGCGGCGGGGAGAAACGCGGCGAGCAGCGCCAGACATAAGGGGAGGAAAGTCCGCATCAATGTGTCCCGCATCAGAAGGGGCTGACCATGGCGAAGAAGCGCGACAGCCAGCCCGGCCGGCTGGCCTGCTGGATCGCGCCGTTGCCCGCATAATTGATCCGCGCATCGGCTACCCTGCTGGAGGGCAGGCGGTTGTCCGTATCGATATCGGCAAGCCGTACGATCCCCGAGAACTGCACCCACTCCATGCCCTGTCCGATCTCCGTCTGCTTCTCGCCCACCACGAGCGCGGTGCCGTTGGGGCGGACATCGGCGATGGTCACGGCCAATTCGCCGCGCAGCGAACTGCGCTGGCCGGCCTCACCCCGTCCCGAGAACGAGCTTCCCGACGAAATGTTAAGAGCGGCCGGGTCGAGGAAGTCGAGCGGACCGGCGCTTGGAGGGGTGATCGAGGCCGAGCCCGAACGATCGGTGCGGCCCGTCGTACTGCGTGAGGCGGAGACGTTCTCGACCAGCACGATCGTCAACAGGTCGCCGACGTGGCGGGCGCGGTTGCCCTCGATCAGCCCGGCATAGCCGCGCGCGTTCTGGTAGATGCCGCCGTTGGACGGGGCATAGGCGGGAGAGGGCGGAGGAAGCGCGGCGTGGAAACCTTCTGCCGGTCGATCGGTGGCGCATCCGCCAAGCGAGAGTGCTGCACCGCAGACGAAGGACAGAGGCAAGAGCCGGGTCATCGCGCGCCTCACAGCGTCTGGTTCGCGTTGCGCAGCATCTCGTCGACCGCGCTGATCATCTTGGAGTTGATCTCGTAGGCGCGCTGCGCCTCTATCATGCCGACCAGTTCCTCGACGACGTTGACGTTGCTCGCCTCCAGCATGCCCTGGCGGATGGAGCCGCGCCCCTCGGTGCCGGCCACGCCTAGTTCGGCCGGGCCGCTGGCGGCGGTTTCGAGCAGGAAGTTGTCGCCGCTCGCCTGCAGGCCCGCCGCGTTGGCGAAGCGGGCGACGGTCAGCTGGCCGATCTCGGCAGGCTCGCCTTCGCCGGCCAGCATGGCCGTGACGGTGCCGTCGGGCGCGACGGTGACACTGGTCGCCCCCTGCGGAACGGAGATGGCGGGCTGCACGGCGAAGCCCTGCGGCGTGACGAGCTGGCCTTGCGCGTCGAGGGTGAAATTGCCCGCGCGGGTATAGGCGAGCGTCCCGTCGGGCATCTGCACTTGGAAATAGCCATTGCCGTCCAGCGCGAGATCGAAGGCATTGCCGGTGGTGTCGAGCGTGCCCTGCGTGTCGATCCGGCTGGTGCCCTGAAGCGCCACGCCGGTGCCAAGGTTGAGGCCCACGGCATAGGCGGTGTCGCCGGTCGATCGCTGGCCCGCGACGCGCGCGTCCTGGTAGGCGAGCGTAGCGAAATTCGCGCGGTCACGCTTGAAGCCGGTGGTAGAGATGTTCGCCAGGTTGTTGGCGATGACGCGCATTCTGGCGTCCTGCGCCTCGAGCCCGGTGCGGGCGACGTGAAGGGCGGAAATGGGCATGGTTCGGGTTCCTTGTTGGATTCCGGAAGGGTCAGCCGCGCAGCGACATCAGGCGGCTTCCCGCCTGGTCGAGTTCGCTGACGGTGGAGAAGAGTTTCGAGCGCTGCTCGAAGCTGCGCTGCGCCTCGATCATCTCGACCAGGGTCTGCGCGGTATCGACGTTGGATTCCTCGAGGCTGCCGATGTCGGCGCGGGCGGTCTCGTCCACCGGCAGCACGCCGCCGCCCACGACCTCGAAGAAGCCGTCAAGGTTCTTGACGATCCGGCTGCCGGCCGGACTGACGAGGCGGATGCGCGCGATTTCCTCGGCCGGCTGGTCAGGAGTTGCCGGATCGGCCGCCATGACCCGACCGTCCTCGGCAACGGTCACCTGTGCGCCCAGCGGGACGGTGATCGGGCCGGCCGCGCCCATTACCGGGCGGCCATCGCCGTTCTCCAGCACTCCGGCTGCCCCGATGGCGAGGTCGCCGCGGCGCGAGTAGACCTCGCTGCCGTCCGCCGCCTGCAGGGCGATCAGGGCATCGCCGCGCAGGGCAAGGTCGAGATCGCGGCCCGTTGGCACCGCCCGCCCCGCCGCCAGGTTGGCCCCGCGCACCGAACCCTGCGCCATCGCCCGCGTCTCCAGCGAAGGGCCGCGCAAGGTCAGGGTGTTGACGCTGAAGGTCTCGGACCGGAAGCCGGTTGTGTGCGCGTTCGACAGGTTGCTGGCGATGGCCCGTTGCCGGTCCATCGCCGCGTTCATCGCGGTCAGCGCGGTGTAGATCATGCGGTCCACGCCGGTCAGCTCCGCAGGTTGATGATCGTCTGGGAGAGCTGGGTCGCGGTATCGATGGCCTTGGCGTTGGCCTGGAAGTATCGCTGCGCGGTGATCAGGCCGACCATCTCTTCGGCAAGGTCGACGTTGGAGCGTTCCAGAGCGCCCGAGAGCAGGTTGCCGTAGCGTCCGACGCCCGGCACGCCCATCGTCGGCGCGCCCGATCCTCCCGTGGCTTCCCACTTCGAATCGCCGGTCTGGCGCAGCGAGGTGGGCGCGATGAAGGTGGCCATGGCCACCCTACCAACGGCATTTATCGTGCCGTCGGCATAGGCCGCGTTGATGGTACCGTCGCTCTCGATGGTCACGCCGGCGAGTTCGGCTCCGCCAGCGTTGGTGGCGGGAATGAGCACATCGGCCGTCGCCCCGCCACTGGCGGGGTTTCCGGCCGCGTCGAGCCCGAACATCTGCAACCGGTTGCCGCCGCCGTCCTGCAGGTAGCCGCCTCCGTCGATCTCGAAGTTGCCATTGCGGGTGAACAGGGTGCGCCCGCTCTCCTCGTGACGGGTGGTGAAGAAGCCGTCGCCGGCGATGGCGAGATCGGTCGCGTTGCCGGTCTGGTCGATCGCGCCGAGGCCGAAGTTCTGGACGATCCCGCTGACCGTCGAGCCGATGCCCTTTATCTGCCGCGGATCGGTGTAGGAACCGCCCGCCACGAGGTCGGCGAAACGGGTGTCGCTTTTCTTGAAGCCGGTCGTCTCGGCGTTGGCGATGTTGTGGGCGATGGTGCCGAGGTCGGTCTGCGCGTTCTTCAGGCCGTTGAGGGAAGTGTAGAAAGACATGGCGGTATTTCCTTCGTGAAGGGCGGGATCAGGGGGCGGGCGTCGCGGACCCGGCTGCGGCCTGCTGCTGTTGCAGCTGGATCAGCGTGTCGAGCCGGCTGGCGATGCTGGCGAGCGCGGCGTTCGTCTCGGTCGTGCCGGCAAGTCCGGAAAACTGAGCCATCTGCGCCAGCATTTCCTTGTTATCGACGGGATCGAATGGGTCCTGCTGCTTGAGTTGTTCCACCATCAGGCGGAGGAAATCGCCCTGGCCCATCGCGCCTAGGCCGCCCTTGGAGGGTGCCGCGGGCAAGGCAGTGGCTGAGGCCGTGTTCGCAATGGTCGTCATTTGATCCTCATCGTATCGAGCATGAGCTGCTTGGCGGTCTGCATGGCCTCGACCAGGTTCTGGTACTGGCGGCTGCTTTCCATGATCTCGACCATCTCGGCCGTCTCATCGACGCTCGAATCCCAGACGTCGCCGTTCTCGTCGGCCAGCGGATGGCCCGGATCGTGCCGGCGCACCGGCGCCGCGTCGGAGCGCATGACGGCGGCAACGCGGACGGTGGAGGTTCCGCTGGCGCGGTCGACCTCCTCGCTGAAGACGGCGCGGATCGGGCGGTAGGCATCCTCCTCGCGCCCGGCGACGGCGCCGGCGTTTGCGAGGTTTGAGGCGGCCGCGTTCATGCGCACGAGCTGGGCGGACATGCCGCGCTGGACCTGGGCGAAGATGCTCATCGAACCAGGCATGTCATTCGCCCCGGATCGCGCGGGTCACGGTCTCGACCCGGCCCTGAAGGAACGACAGCGTCGCGGTGTAGGCGACGGCATTTTCGGCAAAAGCCATCTGCTCGTTGGCCAGTTCCACGGTGTTGCCGTCGAGCGAGGGCATGACGGGCACGCGGTATCGCACCGCGCCATCCGCCGCCGATCCCGCATCGCTGCCCGTCATCCGGGCGCGCAGGGCCGCATCGAAATCGATGTCGCGCGCCTTGTAGCCGGGGGTGGCGGCATTGGCGATGTTCGCGGTCAGCATGGCCATGCGCTGCGAGCGCAGTTCCAGCGCCGCCCCGTGTATGCCGAACAATCCTTCGCTCATGTGCGGTCTCGCTTGTTGCGCGCAGCAGTGTTTTGCCGCGCGTGGTGGTGCCGCTTCAGCAAGCAGCGTGCCAAATGGCGCAGGCAAGGCGAAAGGCGGGGTCGCGGCACACCGGGGGCGGCAAGCGATTGCCGGTTGCGGCAAAGTTGCGCCGATCCGCTTAAGGGCTTGCGGGCGGGGTCGTTCTCGGGGTTCGAAGAGGACCCTTTTGCCATGGACGCATTCACGTTTTCCGCGCTGCTGGACCCTGCCAGCCTCGCCGTCGTGCTGGGGGGCACGCTGCTCGCCACCCTGCTGCGCTGCGGGCGCACCGGCTGGCAGGCCGCGGCAGGTGCCGCCACGCAACTGCTGCGCCCGCGCTTCACCTACGAACATGCCCGCGCCAAGGTAGCAGCCCAGGTCGATGAGATACGCAGCGACGGCGTGCTGCGCGCGCACCCCGTGACGAGCGAGGATGCCGAGATCGACGAAGCGACAGCCGCGCTCATTAAGCACCGTTCCATCGCCGCGCTGGAAGCCACGCACCAGCGCCACGCGCAGATGCGCCGCCGCCGCCGGCAGGTGGCCGAGGAAACGCTGGCGCAGGCCGGCGATCTGGCGCCGGTGTTCGGACTTGCCGGGACGCTGCTCGCGCTCAGCCAGCTGCCGGCGGACGGGCTGGCCTCGGGCGACATGGCAGCGACTGTGGCGAGCGCGGTGCTTACGACGCTTTATGGGCTCCTGTGCGCGCATTTTGTGTTTTACCCTCTAGCCCGTCTGATCGAACGCCGCGCCGAACAGGAGGAGGAAGAGCGCCAGCACCTCTTCGACTGGCTTTCGCAACAGATTGCGGGCGTCGTGCCCGACGGGCCTGCCGTGTTGGCCGGAGCCGCCGCGTGACCTTGCGTGCCGGTCACGGTTGGCAGGTAATCCTGGCCGACCTGTCTCTCATTCTCTTCATCGTCATCGCCTCCGCATTCGCCACGGGAGACGATAGCGGTGCGAATCCTCCTCACGAGCTCTTCGCAGAGGCAACCGACGTCTGGACGCCCGCATCGGGGAAGAGCTTGGCTGGTTGGCTCGCCGCGCGCGCCGGCGACCCGCGTGAAACGGTAACGATCACCGCGCGGTACGAGGGTGACGATCCGGATTCCGCCGCGCAGCGCGCGCTTGCGTTGCTGGACCAGGCGCGCGCGGCGGGATTCCTGCCGCGAACCGTTGTCGAGCAGGGGGCGACGGACGAGCTTTTCGCCAGCGTTTCATTCACCAAAGGTGGAGGGATGGCACAGGCCTTGCAGGGCCCGACGGTCACACCCGATCTCACCTGTCAGGGAAACGCCGATGCCCCCTTGCCCTAAGACCCTCCTGCCGGCCGCGCTCGCTGCCGGACTTTTCCTGCTCGCTCCTTCCCCCGCAATGGCGCAGGCACAGTTCGCCGATCCGGCGGATATCGATCTTGCGGTCGCCCAGTTCACGGGCCTCCCCATCGGTGCCGAGGGCGGGGCGCGGCAGCTGACCGACCGCCGCCTGCGTCTCGCCCGATGCAACACGCCGCTGGCACTGTCGTGGCACGGATCGGCGCGCGCCAACGTGGTGGTCGAGTGCCCCGACCGCGGCGGCTGGCGCATCTTCGTGCCTGTGCGCGAGGCGCAGCGGGAGCAGGTCGCGAGCGAAGCGCCACTGGTCTCGCGAGGCGACAGCGTCTCCGTGGCGGTGGCCGGCCCCGGCTTTACCGTGAGCCAGGTTGGCGAGGCGATGGATTCGGGTGCGGCGGGCGAATGGGTGCGCGTGCGCATCGCCGGCCGCCGCGACGTTCTGCGCGCCCGTGTGGAGCGGCCCGGCGTGGTCGTGCTGCCGCTTTCCTGAGTTTCTCGCCGCTTGCTCTTAAAACTCTCGCGGCGCGGTCGTTCTGGTGTCCGAGACGTGAAAGGAGCGAGCCAGTGTCGTCGGAAATCAGCCCAGTTTCGGGATCGCGTCCCGCCGTGGGTGCCCGTGCCGAGGGGCGTGCGAACGCCCTTGCCGGAGCAGTCGGGAAAGCTCCCGCCCGCATCGATGGCGGCGTCGAGGTCGAGACCGGGCAGGGCGCGCGCGCCGATGCGGCACCCATCGATGCCGAGCGCGTCGGCGAAATCCGCAATGCGCTGCGCGACGGCACCTATCCTATCCTTCCTGCGCGCATTGCCGATGCGATGATCGCCGCGCGCCTCATGCTGAGTTCCCCCGAATGACGACCGCCCCCATGCTGAAGGACCAGTTGCGGCAAATGCTTGCCGTGCTTGAAGACGAGCGGCAGGCGCTTGCCGGGCTGGACATCGATGCGCTCACGTTGATGGGGAAGGGCAAGCATACGCTTTGCGCTGCCCTGGAGGCGCAGGACGCGCAGTCGATCGACGAGGAATGCCGGGCGCTGCTCCTGTCGGCGCGGCACGCCAACGAGGTTAACCGCCGTATCCGCAACCTGGTCTCGGCCAACGTCGCGGCGCGGCTGGACGCACTCACCCAGCGCGCGGGCACCTACAACGCCCGGCCGCGCCCGGTGCTGATGCAGGGATAGGTCTTTCTGGCACGGCTCTTGCTGAACGCCGCTCGAAAGCAATTTCAAAAAGGCGTTCGGCACAGTGGGATCACAAGTTATGGCAGCGGGGGGACATCCCTCCCTTCGCGCGCCCGCCCCGCCGCGGGGCGAAGTGGCCGGCGCCATCGCCCGCGCGGCAGAGGCGACCGGGGCCGATTTCGATTACCTGCTGGCGCAGGCGCGGCTGGAATCGGCGCTCGATCCCGCCGCGCGAGCCCGTACCTCCTCGGCGGAAGGGCTCTACCAGTTCATCGACAGCACCTGGCTCTCGACCCTCGATCGTCACGGCGAACGTCTCGGCTATGCCGGGGTTGCCGGGGCGATCGAGACCCGTGGCGGGCGCAGCGCTGTCAGCGATCCGGCGAATGCCGCCGCCATCATGGCGCTGAAGTTCGATCCCCACGCCTCGGCCATGATGGCCGGAGCCCTGGCGCAGGACAACCGCGCTCAGCTGATGAACGTGCTCGGGCGCGAGCCGGACGCGACGGAGCTTTACATGGCGCATTTCCTCGGCGCGGCGGGGGCGGGGCGCTTCCTGACCGCGCTGGCGCAGGACCCCACCGCTGCGGCTGCGGCGCTCATGCCGCAGGCGGCCTCAGCAAACCGCAGCATCTTCTACGGCCCCGGTGGCGCGTCGAGGTCGCTGGGCGAGGTCATGGGCTTGATGCGCGGCAGGATGCAGACCGCGATGGCGGCGGGCGGGGCCCTTCCTTCGTCATTCGATTCCTCACCCTCCGCCCGCTTCGCCAGCGCCGCCCGCGATTGGGCTTCGCCCGCCGGCATGACCGGCACGGGCGGTGCCCGATTGGGTGTCGGCGCGGTGGCGGGCGCGCAGGGCGCACCGCCGCAACAGCGCCCGTCGATGGCCGATCTCCTCCATGCCAGCTTTGCCACCGGCGACCGGCCCATGCCCGCGCATGTGCGCGGCGCCTATGACCGGCTCAAGGCGATGAACCTGTGACCGCGCTCGCCACTTCGCAGGCGCGCGCAAGGCAGGGCATCTCCCCGGCCACGCTGGCGTTGCCCACCGGGATCCTGGCGCTGATCGTGCTGATGGTCCTGCCGATCCCCACCATGATGCTGGACGCTTTCTTCGTCCTCAACATCGCGCTTTCGGTGGCGATCCTGATGGCGGCGATGAACGCCGCGCGCCCGCTGGACTTCTCCTCGTTCCCCTCCGTCCTGCTGTTCGCCACCCTGTTCCGCCTGGCACTGAACGTGGCCTCCACGCGCATCGTACTGGTCAACGGGCATCAGGGCGAGGCGGCAGCCGGTCAGATCATCGAGAGCTTCGGCGCGTTCCTCGTCGGCGGCGACTTTGCCGTCGGCCTGTTCGTCTTCATCATCCTGCTGATCATCAACATGGTCGTCATCACCAAGGGCGCGGGCCGCGTGTCCGAGGTATCGGCGCGCTTCACGCTGGATGCCCTGCCCGGCAAGCAGATGGCCATCGATGCCGATATCGCCGCAGGGCTTATGACTTCGGAAGAGGCCCGCGCGCGCCGCGCCGAGGTGTCGACCGAGGCGGATTTTTACGGCGCGATGGACGGTGCCAGCAAGTTCGTGAAGGGCGATGCCATTGCCGCCCTGCTGATCCTGGTGATCAACATCATTGCCGGCTTCTGCCTCGGCATGATCAGTCATGGCCTGACCGCGTCGGAGGCGGCGGAGCGTTATGTGACGCTGGCCGTGGGCGACGCGCTAGTGGCGCAGGTGCCCGCTCTGCTGCTCTCCATCGCCGCCGCGGTGATCGTCACCCGGGTGAGCGACAAGGACGATCTGGCGGGCCATATCGGCGGCCAGTTCTGCAATCCGCAATCGTGGCTGCCGGTGGCCGTCGTGCTGTTCGCCATCGGGCTGATCCCGGCCATGCCGCAATCGGTGTTCCTGCCGGCAGCGGCCATCGCTTTCTGGCTGTACCGCAAGCTGAAGGCACAGGCGGAGCGTCCAGCCCCGGCAGAGCCTGTCGCGCCCGCCGCCAACCCCGACGCCATCGCCATCGAGGATGTGTCCGACCACACGCTGGTGACGCTGGAGCTTGGCTACGGACTCGTCCACCTGGTCGACAAGACACAGGACAGCGCGCTGGTCGCCCGCATTACGGGCGTTCGCAAGCAACTCAGCCAGACCTTCGGCTTCATCGTGCCGCAGTTCCGCATTCGCGACAGTCTCGATCTGCCGGCAGGCAACTATCGCATTGTGCTGGGCGGCGCGATGCTGGGGGGAGGGGCGATCCGCGCCGACCGGATGCTGGCGATCGACACGGGCGAGGTGCGCGCGGACCATGCCATGCAGGGCATCCCCACCAGCGACCCCAGCTTCGGGTGTCCGGCACTTTGGATCCCTGCATCCGAGCGCGACAATGCCGTGGCCGAAGGCTTCCTCGTCGTCGATCCGGGCACCGTCATCGCCACCCATCTCAGCAAGCTGCTCGAGGGACGGCCCGAGCGCCTGTTCGGCCCGGACGAGGCGCGAGCGCTGCTCGAAGGGGTCAAGGAACGCTCGCCCGGGCTCGTGGAGGCGGTCACGCCCGATCCCCTGCCGCTTGCCGCGCTGACCCGCATCCTGCGCGCGCTGCTGGCCGACGGCATCACGCTCGCCCACCCCATGCCGATCCTCGCCAGCCTGTCGACCGGATTGCAGGAGACCAAGGATTTCGACCGCCTGATCGACCACGTCCGCGCCGACATGGGGGCCTGGCTGATCGGCCAGATCTGCGGGCCCGAAGCGACCTTGCCGGTGGTGACGCTCGACGGGAATCTCGAAAGCGCCATCCTGGGCGGCCTGCGTGATCCGGCGAGCGGGGACCTGCTGATCGAGCCCGAATGCGCCCGCATGATCGGCGAGAGCATCGCCGCGCTGGCACAGGAGCGCGGCACGTCGGGCGCGGGCGGCATCGCGCTGGTCGTGCAGCCGCCTACGCGCCGCGCGCTGGCGCGCCTGCTGCGCAGCCGGGTGCCCGACTGCCTCGTCATCTCGCTGGCGGAACTGCCGCCCAGCCAGCCGATCGACGTGCTGAGCGTCGTCGGCGGCGCGGGTGATGCGCTGGCCAATGCCGCCACCGCGGCGGAACCGGTGGCCGCATGAAGCAGGATCACGCCCGCTTCCAGGCCGCGCAGGCCTATGCCGCCCCCGACGTCGTCGAACGGCGGGTCCGCGCCTTCATTCCGCTGGTGCGCAAACTCGCCTGGCATATCCATGGCGGCGGACGGCCGGGCATAGAGGTGGACGACCTGATGCAGGCGGGTCTGCTCGCGCTCACCGAATGCGCGCGCCGGCATTCCGGAACCGGAGAGGACGGTTTCGCGGCCTATGCCAAGATGCGCGTGCGCGGAGCGATGTACGATCTGCTGCGCAAGACCATTCCCGATGGCCGGGTCACGGCCCGCAAGAGAGCGCTGGTCGGCGAGGTACGGCGGCAGTTCATCGCGCGCACGGGACACGCACCTTCCATGGCGGAACTGGCCGAGGCCACCGGCATGAGTGCCCGGGACCTGCTCGAAGCGGACATTCCCGCCACGCGCATCGAGTCCCTCGATGCGAGCTACGCGGACGCCGATCCCGCGTTCGCCGACGAGGCGCCCGATGCCTTCGAGGTGTTGAGCGCCATCGAGGAATCCGACAGGCTGGCAGAGATGATCGCTGTTTTGCCGGACCGTCTCAAGCTGACGCTGCAGCTTTATTTCGTAGAGGAACTTAACCTGTCGGAGATTGCCGAGATCCTCGAAGTCAGCATCCCGCGCGTCCATCAGTTGAAGGCGAAGGCGCTGGCATTGTTACGTGATGCTTGTTCCGGGCACCGGGATGACGTTCTAGAATGTTAGTTCTCGGCTAAGCGGGCTCAGCATGGAAGGTCGCGAGACCTGCCTTTACGCGGCGTTTTCATAGTGAAATAGCGGGGTAAGGGTTGGGGTATAGGGACGATTGATTCGCATAAATGCGCTGTTTTAGTAGTGAGTAATTTTTTCAGTTCGAATCCCACCCTCTCCGCCATCGATTTCAACCGTATCGCGTTGGGGCCTTGGGGGTACCACGCTAGAGCGTTGCTGCGCTCCTCCTTGCCAAGGTCGCCTCGCGATCATCGAACTGTTTTCGCTAATCAAGCATGGTTTTCGGTTGGAACGTGGCGGTGCTCGCGGTATCGGGAGGGTATTGCAGCGGCGCAATGCGCGCGGCTGCCGACCAAGCCAGGGGGGCCGGCTAGCGTGCGGATCGAAGATCTTCCCGATTACTATGCGTTGTTGCAGGTGCACCCGCTCGTCGACGGGCGCGAGCTTGAGCAGGCCTATCACCGGCTGGCCAAGCGCTACCATCCCGATACCATCGCCAGCGCCGATCCCGATAGGTTCCAGCAGGTGGTCGAGGCCTATGGCTTCCTGCGCGATCCGCAGCGACGGGCGCTCTACAACAACCAGCGGGGCTTGGCCGACGGGCCCGGTGCGCGGTCCGATGCGGCAGGGTTTGGCGCTGGCTTCGGCGACCTGTCGATCGAGGCTGACGCGGCCATCGAGGATGCCGAGATGATCGAGCGCATCCTGCTCTCGCTCTACAAGCAGCGCCGCGAGCATCCCGGCGACGCGGGCCTGGTCGGCTGGCTGTTGCAGGAAAAGCTGGGCTGCGCGGAAGACCGCTTCGAATTCCACGCCTGGTACCTCAAGGAGAAAGGCTATGCGCAGACCGATCAGGAGGGCAAGCTCGTCATCACCGTCGCGGGCGTCGACCACATCGTTGCCACCAGCAAGCACAACCAGGCGCAGAAGCGGATCACCAGCATGATGAACGAGAATGGGCCGGCGACAGCGGAGTGAACGCGCGAAATCGCAGAGTCGTATTCTTACAAGATTTTGCCGGCCGGATGGACGAAATGTGTTAAGGAGATGATCGGAACAAGCATAGCGGGGGCATTATGCTTAAATCTCTGGCACTTGCACTTGGCGTCGCCTTGGCCGCGATTCCCGTGACCGCCTTTGCGCAGGACGCGGCGGAGACCGGGGCCGTCCTGTCGGGCTCGCGGGGGACGGGCGCGGCGGCGCGCTCGGTCGGCAATGCCACGCGCGGAGCACTGGGCGGCGCGGCGGACGCGATTGCCGCCACCAATGCGCGCCGGGGAGGTGCCGCCAGTCCGCGCCGGACCGGGCGGGGCGGGCAGGGCACGCCGGGCGGGGCTGCGGCGACGCGGACCGAGCCGGTGGGCTATACCATCGCCGGGAACATCGATGTCCTCGACCGGTTCGACGTGCCGACCTGGCGCCTCGGCAACGGCAGGATACTCAGGATCAGCGGCGAGCTCATCCCCGCGCCGGGCACGGCCTGCATCAGCGCCACCTGCCAGGACCTCAGGTAAGCCATTGGCGCGGGGGGCAGACGATATCGAGCAGGTCACGGCGAGCAACTGCTACGTCGTCAAGTTGGCCGAGCTCGTCGCATTGAACTTTCTGGCTCCAGACCATCCGCAGCCCGAGCGCATCGAGTGGATCAACCGCGCCACCGACCGCAAGCTGTCGCCCTCCAGCCTCGAGCAGTTGCTCCGCACCTTTCACAACAACGATCCCAGCCCAAGCGTGATCGAGTTGCGCAATGCAGCGGGCGTGCGAGCGATCTTCGCGGGCGAGGCCAAGCGCGCCGCCTTTGCCACGGCCTTCGACAAGGCCCGCCGCGCCTACGAGGCCGAACAGCACGCTCAGGTCATCGCCCTCTACGAGACGCTGGAAAAGGCCGAGACCGCGTTCGACTGCATGGTGGAGGAAGGGGCCCCGCAAGAGGCGTTGTCCATGCTGTGGCGCGCCAATGCCTTCATGCAGGCCGACATCGCCTGGCCCAAGGGCCATTCGGCCCGCACGGTGCTCGCCTCCGTCACCGGCGGAGGCGTGGCCGGCGCGGCGCTGGGCATCGGCATTCTGGTGATCCCGGGCCTAGGGCCAGTGGCGGCGGCGGGCGCTGTGCTGGCCTCGGCCTACAGCGCGGTCGCGGCGGCAGGCGGCATCATCGGCGCGACCGGCGCGGCAATGGCGGCGATGCTGAGCGACCTCGATGTGGAGGACTACGCCGCCAATCATCTCGAGCAGCAGCTCAAGAAGGGCCGCATCTTCCTTGCCACCGACCTGCGGCTGGCCGGGCTGGAGCGGGAAAAAATCGTCAAGTGTCTGGAAACAACTGGCGGTCGCATCGTATAAATTCTCGGACGGGGCAGCCACGGAGCCAGCAGGGCGCGCAGCGAGCTAACGCGATGTTTACCAATTGTGCCCATATCGTCCCCCATGACCGAGAGCCGCTTTGCCATCGTCCGCCTCGTCCTGCGTTCCGCCGCGTTTCTGCTGGCGCTGAACGAGATCCGGGGCATCGTTCTTGCCGTGCCGGTGCTTTACGCGATGTACGAAGCGGGCGGCACGCTGATGGCGATCTGGCTGGGCTTCTGCTCGCTGGCGGGCATCGCGCTGTCGGTGATCGTGCCTATGTTCGCGATCCGCAAGCTGGAACGTAGGCTGCAACCGGCCTGACGGCGATACTCTCTTTTACGTGAGGCGCGTCCGAATCACTGCGATTCGGGCGCGTTTTTGTTTGCCGCAGCAGAAAGGCGATGCGAGTCGCGCGGCGCGAAACTGTGCCGGAATGATGACGGTTTGCGGCATGGTTAAAATGCCGATAACCAAGATTGTTAGGATACCTGCCCGATAACCCATTGGAATGCCGAGATATAAAATCGCAGTTTAACGACTCGTTGATTTGTTCCCGGCTTTTGCAGAAAATTATCGGCGTCAGAGGGGGGACGTTACCCGGCGTCGAAACTGGCCGATCCAATCGAACAGGGGGTCGGCGCCGGGTTCCATTTTCTCGGACAGCATGGGCAACCGGAAATAGAGGCCGGTCCCGTTTTGTTATACGCCAGTAACGAGAGAGAACTATCATGAGCTTCATCAAGAACTTCATCGCCGACGAATCCGGTGCTTCGGCCGCGGAATACGCCCTGATCATCGCCGTCGTCGGCGTCGGCATCGGCGCCGCTGCGCTGTACCTCGGTGCCAACGTTCAGGCCGCAATCGGCGACGCCGGCGAAGACGTTTACGAGTGCAACAACTCGACGGGCACCGCCGGCCCCAACGCTCCGACTGGCAACACCAGCTGCGCGGGCACCGGCGGCAGCGGCGGCGGCACCACCACGCCGTAATAGAGGTGACAAAAGCCCCCGCGAGAATTTTCTCGCGGGGGCTTTTTTTTTGATGTAAGTAAACTCCACAGCGAGTTTCCGGGGGGAAAATCATGGGGGGACGCAACCTGGCCATTCTGGCCGTTGCAATAGTATTGGGTATCTTCGCGGTAATCATTGCGAACGCTTGGTTTTCCGGACAGGAAGAGAAGCAGCAGCAGATTGCTGAGGAGCTGAACCAGACGCGAATCGTCGTCGCCAGCCAGCCGATGGAATTCGGCTCGGCATTGACGCAGGAAAACCTGCGACTTCAGAACTTTCCGGCCAATTCGGTGCCCGCGGGCGCCTTTACCAGCATCGAACAGGCCATGCAGGGCGGGCGCGTGGCGCTGCGCCCCATCGTGCCGGGTGAGCCCGTGCTGGCCGACAAGGTTAGCGGCAGCGGCGGTCGCGCCGTCCTTTCCGCCCTGCTCGAGAACGGCGCACGCGCCGTCTCCATCCCGATCAGCCCCGTCACCGGCGTTTCCGGATTCGTGCGGCCCGGCGATATCGTCGACGTCATGCTCACCCGCCAGATCCCCGGCGACGGTGCGGGCAGCGCCGACCAGATGGTCGACATCATCATGGAGGGCGTGAAGGTCCTCGCCATCGACCAGGTCTCCAGCGAGGCCGCGACCGAGCCCGGCACCGGCAGCACCGCCGTGGTCGAGGTCGACCAGCGCGGCGCGCAGGTGCTGACGCTGGCAAACCGCGTGGGCCAGCTCTCGCTCGCCCTGCGCAACGTGGAAAACCAGGTGCCCGGCCAGCTCGCCACGGTGACCACCCGTGATCTCGGCAACTCGCGCATCTACCTCGCCGGCCGGCGCGAGCCTGCCACCGCGCCCGCGCCGGCGCAGCAGCCGATCATCATCCAGCAGGCCCCCGTGGCCGCCGCGCCGCAGCAGGCCGCGCCCGCGCAGGCGCCTGCCGTGCGCTCGGGCCGCTCGATGGAGGTCATCCGCGGAACCGATACCACCGACTATCCGGTCGGCCGCCTGGGGAGCCGCTGACATGAGCCTTCGCACCTTTGCCATCGGCCTTGCCGCCAGCGCCAGCCTGCTCGCCGCCGCACCCGCGGCCGCACAGCAGTACGACGACGGCTACGGCCTTCACGCGGGCGAGCTGATCGTCCCCATCAACAAAAGCCAGGTCGTCACCACCAGCGAGGCCATCGACCGCGCGATGATCGGCAACGCCGAGATTGCCGACGTGCTGCCGATCTCCGAACGCTCGATCTACGTGCTGGGCAAGGAACTGGGCACCACCAGTCTGACCCTTTACGACCGCAGCAACCGCGTGATCGCGGTGATGGACGTCTCGGTCGGCCCCGACGTCGATGGCGTGCGCCGTCAGATCGAACAGTTGATGCCGGGGCAGGATATCGACGTGACCCTGTCCAACGGCGCGCTCGTCCTGTCGGGCACGGTCAACGATCCCGGCGCCGCCGACCGCGCCGCCCGCCTCGCCGCCGCCTACGCGGGTGACGGGCAGGTGGTGAACCTCCTCGGCCTCGGCTCCAGCCAGCAGGTGATGCTGGAGGTGCGCTTCGCCGAGGTGACGCGCAACATCGGCGAACAGCTCGGCGTCAACGGGTTCGGGCTTTCCGGCAATGGCGACTTCGGGCTCGCTACGGGCAACGCCCCGCGGGTGGACCTGCCGAATACCGCGGTGGGCAGCGCCGTAGCCGATGCCTTCGGCGTCTTCGGCGCGCTGTTCGAACTGGGCGACGTCAGCATCGAGGCCTATCTCGACACGCTCGAGCGCAACGGCCTGTCACGCACGCTGGCGGAGCCGACGCTTGTCGCGCTGTCGGGAGAGACCGCCTCGTTCCTGGCCGGCGGTGAATTCCCGGTGCCGGTCGCGCAGAGCGGTGGCGGTGCCGCCGACGATGGCGGTGCTGTCATCACCGTGCTGTTCAAGCCCTTCGGCGTCAGCCTCGCCTTCACGCCCACGGTGCTGGGCAACGGGGTGATCAACCTGGTGGTCGCGCCGGAGGTCAGCTCGATCGATCCCAGCGCCTCGGTGACGATCAACGGCCTGACCGTGCCCGGCCTGCAGACGCGCCGAGCGCGCACCACGCTGGAACTGCGCGACGGCGAGAGCTTCGCCATCGCCGGACTGCTCCGCGATGAGACGCAGGCGACCACCAACCAGTTGCCGATCCTCGGATCGCTGCCGATCATCGGCTCGCTGTTCCGCTCGACCCGCTACCAGCGCGGCGAGACCGAGCTGCTGATCGTGGTCACGCCGCGCCTGGTCCAGCCGATCCGGCCCGACCAGGTGCGCCTGCCGACAGATCGCGTGCCGGTGCCCGATGTCGCGGACGTGCTGCTGAACGGCGACGTCTATCAGCCGCGCGACCTTGGCCCGGCCGCGCCCAGCGAACTTCCCGCCACGCCGCAAGGAGGCGACTATGAATACTAAGACAGCCCTGGCTTTCTCGGGCGCGGTCCTGCTGCTGGGCGGCTGCGCCAGCACCTGGAGCGCACAGTCGGGCCAGCTGGACGAGGTCGCGGGCTTTGGCGAGGCCAACAAGCAGACCTTTGCCGCCATGATCGTCAATCCCGATCCGGTGTACGACACACCTCTCGAAACCAGTGCGGAATCGGCCGCCGAGGCTGCCGAGCGCGTGCGCCTGCGCCAGGTCGTCCAGCCGCAGGCCGAGGATACCACCTCGGTCGGCAGCGGCGGCGGCGGCGGCGGCGGATAGGGGGATCTAATGCCTCGGGGGGTATCGTTTCTAGCGGACGATAGAGGCGCGATCGCCGCGACCTATGCCATCGCGGTGCTCGGGCTGGTGGCGATTGCCGGTGTCGGCTTCGACTATGCGCGCATGGCCGGAATGCACAGCGAGCTGCAGAACGGTGCCGACCAGGCCGCGCTGGCCGCCGCCTCGCAGCTCGACAAGTCGTCGGGCGCCTGCTCACGCGCCAGCGCCGCGGCGGTCGGGATGCTGCGCAACGTGACGTTGCTCGCCAACGACGGCGATCCCGACGGGGCCGCGGTCACCTTCGACCCCGAACCCAGTTGCGATGCCACGGGTTTCATCCGGTTCTGGCAGGACCGCGACAGGACACAGGCCGCCACGACCGATGCCCAGGCGCGCTTCGTGGAAGTGGTGACCACTCCGCGCGTTGCCCGCTATGCGCTGACTCCCGTCGTCGATGCCTTCAATTCCGGCAACATGCGCGCCCGCGCGATGGCCGGGATCGGCAGCGCCATCTGCCGCGTGCCGCCGCTGATGGTCTGCAATCCGGCGGAGCCGACCAGTAACACCAACATCCTGCTGCCTTTCGATGTCGAGAACAACGTCGGCGCTGGCATGCAATTGGTCGCCAATACCGCTTACGAGCCCGGCACCTTCGGCTTCCTGGAAACCGGATCGGGCAATGCAGCCAACCAGTTGCGAGCTGCTCTGGGCTGGGACGTGCGGCGCGGCGATTGCGTTTCGATCGACGGGGTGGAAACGAAGGAAGGCCTCACCGCGAGCGTCATGGACGCTATCAACACGCGCTTCGATATGCTCGGCAGCGGCGGTGCCTGTCCCGATATCGGCGGCGTAAACGGCCAGTGCTCGCCTTCGGTCAACGTGCGCAAGGACCTGGTGCGGAGCAACGGCAACAACAGCACCTGGGCCGTGCATGAAGGCAACAAGTTCAATTTCAACACGGAAGCCTATCGCCCGCTGACCAACGCAACGTACGACAGTCAGTTCGGCAGTGGAACATTTCCGCGCATCATGGGACATCCCCGCGATATGTGTCACGCTGTGTCGAACAGCGGCGTGTGCTCCTTTAATGGTGTCAACCCAAGCCGCATGGGTAACGGCCAGTGGGATATCAACGCCTACTGGCGCTCGAATTTCGGCACGGCCTATCCCTCCGGCACGATAGCGACGAATTCCTATCAGGCGGTTTCGCGAAACACCTATCCCACGCGCTATCAGGTCTACAGATGGGAAGCCGAACGCATCGCGGCTGGCACCTTGCCGAACGTCGTGCGATCAGCCGGAGGGGGGCAGTCGGCCTATGCCCAGCCGCAAGCCGGGCAGCAGCGGGCCCTGGCGGCATCGCCGTATGGCCGAGTCCCTGGCACCGACCTCGATCGACGTCGGCTGAGCGTGGCCGTGTTGAATTGCAAGGCACTTACCAATCCGGCCAACGGACCGACCAACCTGAACAATCGTGAGCTGCCGGTCACGACCTGGATCGACATCTTCATGGTCGAACCGATCATCGCCCGCAATCGGTGCGGACCGGGCGGCGGAGGCGGACCGGGCGGCACAGATTGTAACATCAAGTATACCGAGAACACCGACGTCTATGTCGAACTGATCGGCCGAACCGATATCGGCGGTTCGAGCGGTACGAACCTCCAAACCATCCGGCGCGACATGCCGTATCTGGTGGAATGATGCGCCGCGCCCTCCGCCTCCTGCCAAGCGACAGCCGCGCCGCCGCCGCGGCCGAGTTCGCGCTGATCCTGCCGATGATGTTCGCGCTGATCTTCACCACCTTCGAAGGCGGCAATTACCTGCTGGCCGAACACCGCGTGCTGAAAAGCGCGCGCGAGGGGGCGCGGTTTGCCGGGCGGCTCAGCTATTCCGCCTACGACTGCACGAGCGGCACCGTCGTGGGCAATTTCCAGACAACCCCGACAGTGATCAGCAACGTCGATGCTATCCGCAACGTCATGCGCTTCGGCAATCCGGAAGGCACCGGCACGCCGCGATTCACCGCGCGCCAGGGGGATGTGTTCGCGGTGACGGTCGATTGCCCCAGCAGCAGCGACACCACCACCTACCACAACAACGGCATCTTTCGCGAGCGAGGGAACGTTCCGCGGGTGCTGGTCAATGCGCGCGTCACCTACAATTCCATCCTCGGCACGCTCGGGTTCGACACCAGCGGCGCGGTGGTACGCGGGCAGGCGCAGGCGGCGGTGATGGGAGTATGAGCGTGCCCGTGCCCCTGCGCGCCCTGTGGCGCAGCGACCACGGCGCAAGCGCGGCGGAGTTCGCCCTGGTGCTGCCCACCTTCCTGCTGTTCCTGCTCGGCACGATCGACGTCGGCCGCTTCATCTGGGCGGTCAACGAAAGCGAAAAGGCGACCCAGGCGGGAGCGCGGCTGGCCGTGGTCAGCAACACGATCCCCGGCGGCGACATCGGCTGCGCGGCGAACGACAACCGCACGCCGGGGCTGCAGTGCTACAGCTTCGCGCTCGCCAGCAACGTCGCTCAGGGGTCTCCCGTCCCCAAGAGCCTGTTCCCGACAATTACCTGCTCGGCACCCGGCGGAACCTTGGCCTGCACGCCGACGAGCGCCCCGTTCAGCGTCGTGACCGCTGGCAACACGGCCGCGCAGAATGCCTTCGGCGCGATCGTCGCGCGGGTCAACGAACTGCAACCCCGGGCCGACGCGGACAACGTGGTCGTCACCTACGAATGGTCGGGGCTCGGTTATGCCGGCGATCCCAACGGGCCCGATGTCTCGCCGATCGTGACGGTGAGCGTGCGCGGTCTGGCCTTCAGGCCGATCTTTCTTGCCGGTTTCGGCACCCTTGGCCTGCCCGACCAGGCCTATTCGCTGACCCTCGAAGACGGTCAGGGATAAGCGGATTGAAGCGACCTGACGACGCCATGAAGGACACCTTGAACCTCGACCCCGAAACCGCGACCGGCTTCTCGATCCGCACCGTGCTGGCCTGCGATCCGGCTTGGCTTGCGGCGGCCGGCAACAGCGCCTGGACCTCGCTGCCGGACCTCAGGACCTGCGCCGTAGGTCCGCGCGACGCGGTTCCCTCCGACATCCTGCGCCACGCGGACGTTCTGGTGCTGGAGGTGGACGCGGGCAATCCCGCCAGTCTCGACCGGCTGGAGAGCGTCAAGCGCGCGCGACCGGACCTGCCGGTGATCGCGGCGGTGGAGAATGCCGACATCGCCCTGATGCGTGCCCTGCTGCGCCACGGCATCAGCGATGTCGCGGCCTTGCCGCTCGAACCCGAGGCGCTGGGCCAGCAGGTCAATACGATAGGGACTGCGCTCGCCAGTCATGGCCCTGCCTCGCTCGCGCCCAGCGTGTGCGTGATCGGCGCGCTCGGCCGGTCGGGGGCTAGCGCCGTGCTGCTCCACTTGGCCGACGAGATGGCGCGGCGCAGCCCCACGCCCATTCGCTGCTGCGTGATCGACCTCGACCTGCAGGCGGGCCATCTCGCCGCCTACGCCGGGGTCGATACCCAGCGGTCGGTGCTGAGCCTGCTGGAAGCCGAACAGCGGCTCGACGGCGACATGGTCAGGAACATCGCCAGCCGCGTGCGCGACGGCGTCTACCTCATTTCCGCGCCGACCGAGATCGTGCCGATCGAGCAGGTCGAGACCGAGCAGTTGCTCAAGATCGTCTCGCTCGCGCAGGCCGAATTCGACCTCGTGCTGATCGATCTTCCGGCCGCGTGGACCAACTGGTCGCTGTCGGTCGCAGCGGAATCGGACCGGATCGTCATGGTCGTCGAGCAATCGCTGGCGAACCTGCGCCAGGCGCGGCGTTGCCTCGACCTGTTCCGCGATGTCGGCATCGGCCAGCGCAGCGTCGACGTGATCGTCAACCGCGCCAACAAGAGCCGGTTCAGCAGCATCACGGTGCAGGACGTGGCCGACACGCTGGGCCGGGACGTCGTGGCGACCGTGCGCGAGGACAAGGGCGAACTGGCGCAGGCGCTCGATGCCGGACGGCTGGTCTCGCAGGGCAACCGCAAGAACCCCTTCGCGCTCGACGTGGGCGAACTGGCGGATGGCCTGCTGCGCTCGCTGGCAGGAGGCAGGCAATGAAATGGTCGCTCAAGACATCGCCGGCCAGGAACGCGGCGAGCGAAGCAAACGACACGGCCGCCGAACCCGATGCGGCCAGTGCGCCCGCGCCGTCCCCGCTGCCGTCGGTTTTTCCAACCGCGGGGCGACAGGGCCAGAGCGACAACCGGATGCTGGAGCTCAAGGTCTCCATCCACAAGGCGCTGCTCGACCGGATCAACCTCGCCTCGCTCGACAAGATCTCGCGGGCGGAGTTGAAAGGCGGCATCGGCGATATCGTCTCGGAACTGCTGATGGAGGAGAACGAGGTCGTCAACCGGGCCGAGCGCGACAGCCTGATCGACGACATTCTCGACGAACTGTTCGGCCTCGGCCCGCTCGAGCCGCTTCTACAGGACGAGTACGTCACCGACATCCTCGTCAATGGGCCCAAGGACGTGTTCGTGGAACGCCACGGCCTGCTGGAGCGGGTGAGGACCGAATTCAAGGATGAAAAGCACCTGATGCGGATCATCCAGAAGATCGTCAGCGCGGTCGGCCGCCGGGTGGACGAGAGCTCGCCCTTCGTCGATGCGCGCCTTGCCGACGGCAGCCGCGTCAACGCCATCGTCGCCCCGCTCGCGGTGGACGGTTCGCTGCTGTCGATCCGCAAGTTCGCGAAGAAGCGCATCGGTATCGACCGGCTGGTCGAGCTGGGATCGGTGCCGGAGGCGATGGCCGAAGTGCTCGCCGCCGTCGTCAGGTCGCGCCGCAACGTGCTGATCTCGGGCGGCACGGGCTCGGGCAAGACGACCATGCTCAACGCCATGTCCTCCTTCATCGACGAGCGCGAGCGCATCGTCACCATCGAGGACAGCGCCGAACTACAGCTGCAGCAGGAACACGTCGCCCGGCTGGAAACCCGGCCGCCCAACATCGAGGGCCGCGGCGAGGTGACGCAGCGCGACCTCGTGAAGAACGCCCTACGCATGCGGCCCGACCGCATTATCGTGGGCGAGGTGCGCGCGGGCGAAGCCTTCGACATGCTGCAGGCCATGAACACCGGCCACGATGGCTCGATGACCACGGTCCACGCCAACACCGCGCGCGACGCGCTTTCGCGTCTTGAACAGATGATCGGCATGAGCGGGATCGACATCACCTCGAAATCCAGCCGCTCGCAGATCGCCTCGGCCATCAACGTGGTGCTGCAGGTGGGCCGCCTGTCCGACGGTCGCCGCAAGGTGCTCAGCCTGTCCGAGGTAACGGGCATGGAAGGCGACGTGGTGACGATGCAGGATATCTTCCGCTTCAAGATCACCGACCGCACCGAAGACGGCAAGGTCGTGGGCGATTTCGAGGCGACCGGCATCCGGCCCAAGTTCCTCGAACACGCCAAGGCTGCGGGCATCAACCTGTCGGCCGAACTGTTCCGCCCGGACCTGAGGATCGGCTGATGAGCGACGATCTCCTGCGCATCGGAGTGCTGCTGGCGATTTTCGCCTCGATCTTCCTGGTCGTCCAGCTGGTGCTCAACCAGGCGTGGTCGCGCAGCGCCCATACGCGTGCGGTCAACAAGCGGCTGAGCTACATCAAGCGGGGCATGAACCGCGAAAGCGTGGTGGCCCTGCTGCGTAAGAACCAAGGCAGCGATTTCAGCGGCTTGCCGGCCATCCTGCGCCTGCCGCTCACGGGCATCCAGCGCGCGGTCAGCGGATCGGGCATCAGTTATTCGCTGGGCCAGGTGCTGTTCGCGATGGCGGTGCTGACGCTGGTCGTGTTCTTCCTCATCCTCATCGGCATCGCCTCGACCGAATTCCAGGCGACGGCGGGGGTGCTGCTGCTTTCGGTCGTGATATCGGCCTGCATCGGGATCTTCATCCCGCTCATGGTGCTCTCGGCGATGGCGTCGCGGCGGCGGCGGCGGGTGGAACAGCAGTTCCCCATCGCGCTCGACGTCTTCGTGCGCGCGCTGAAGGCGGGCCATCCCATCGCCTCGGCGCTGTCGTTGCTGACGATGGAGATGGAAGACCCCATCGGCAGCGAGTTCGGCCTGGTATCGGACGAGATCAGCTACGGCTCGAACCTCACCGATGCGCTTTCCGACATGGCCGAGCGCTGGGATTCGGACGATATCCGCATGTTCGTCGTCTCCCTTACCGTCCAGTCGGAAACCGGCGGCAACCTGGCCGAAATCCTGGAAAACCTCTCCACCGTCATCCGCGCGCGCGCCTCGCTGTTCCTCAAGGTGCGGGCGCTGAGTTCGGAAGGCCGGATGACCGGCTGGCTGCTGACGGCGCTGCCGATCTTCGCCTTCGTGGGCATGTTCCTGGTCAACCCTGAATTCTACCTCAGCGTGGCGGGTGAACGCTCGTTCATCATCGGCTTCATCTCGCTGATGGTGATGTACCTCATGGGGTTCCTGATGATCCGCAAGATGGTCGACATAAAGGTCTGACATGCTCGAACAGATTCTCGCCAGCGACGTGTTGCGGATGGCGCTCCTCCTGGGGCTGTTCATCGTCGTCGTGGTCGGCAGCTTCGGTGCGCTCGCCTTTATAAACCGCCGCTCGTCGGTGCGCAGCGGCCTGCAGGAAATCCGCGCCAGCGCTCCCGCCTACGAGACGCAGAGCGTGCTGCGCGGCACGGACAAGCGCGCGGCGTGGAATTCCATCGTCGAGGCGGTGGAGCGCACCGGGCTGCACCTCGGCGACACCAAGGACCACCGTCTGCGCGAAAAGCTGATCGCCGCCGGTTTCCCGTCGCCCGCCGCACCGCGGGCCTACACGCTCATCCGTCTGGTGCTGGTCTTCGTCCTTCCCGTCCTCTACCTCGCTATCGCGCTGACGCGGGAAGAACCGCCGGGATTCCTGGCGCTGTACCTGTTCGGCTCGATCCTCGGCCTCGCGGGCCTGATGCTGCCATCGCTGTTCATCCAGGCCAGGGCCGACCGCCGCCGCGAGCAGATCGTCAATGGCTTCCCTGACGCGCTCGACCTCATGCTGGTCTGCATGGAGGCCGGGCTCGGCGTGGAGGCTGCGCTCGACCGCGTGGCGCGCGAGACCGCCGCCTCGCACCCGCTCGTCGCCGCCCTGCTGGGCACCGCGGTCCTCCAGCTTCGCGCCGGTGCCAGCCGCGAGGAGGCCTTCAAGCGCATGGCCGATGCCGCCGGGGTGGACGAGATCCGCAGCTTCACCACGTTGCTCGTCCAGTCGGACAAGCTGGGCACCTCGGTCAGCTCCACCTTGCGCGTCTACGCGGAGGAAATGCGCGAGAAGCGCCGGATGCGCGCCGAGGAAAAGGCGCACCGCCTGCCGGTGCTGATCTCCATTCCGCTGGTGGTGTTCATGCTGCCGACCATGATCGGCGTGATCATGCTGCCCGCCGCGATCCGCATGGTGCGCGACGTTTTCCCATTGATGACCGGGGGTTGAAAAGATGAAGACGACACAGGCCCTGCTCGGAGCCATTTCGCTGGTCGCGCTGTCGGGTTGCCAGGGAATGCCGTGGCAATCCGCCCACAGCGAGGCGCGGGCACCCTCGACGCCCGACATGTCGAGCTATTTCGCCCAGCGCATCCATGACGGCCGCCGCCACCTGGCCGCCTATCGCCTGGCCGCCGCGATCGAGGCGTTCCGGCAGGCGAGCTACAACCCCGATTTCGCCGGGGAGGCCTTCAACGGCATGGCCGTCGCCTACGACCGGCTGGGCCGCTACGACCTTGCCGAGCGCTACTTCCGCCAGGCCGTGGCTGCCGCGCCGCAGGACGCGCGCTTCGCCCGCAACGCCGCGCGCTTCGACACCGCCCAGCTCGCGCGTGCCGGTGCCGCTGCCGCCGTCCAGCCGCAACTGGCCGCCGCACCCGCGCCAGCCGGAGCGAGCCTTGGCGATGACATCCGGCTCGAGCAACTGGCGCGCGAGGTCGGGGCCGAGCTTGGTGCCGGTTTCGAGGCCGGGGGGGCGCAGCGGATGCAGCGCGTGTCCACCCGCGAGGTCGCCATCTCCAGCCGCGACGACTGGACGGCCCGCGTAAACGTCGCCGCGCAGGAACGCCCTGCGGTGGTCCACGTGGGCCCGTTGCCGCGAACTCTTGGCATCGAGGAACCGGTCAGCATGGCCGCCACCCGGGACCAGGCGCCGGTTCGCGTCGCGACGGTCGACGGCGCTCGCAGGCCCGCACCGGTTGCCGCGCCTGTCGCCGCGGGATCGCGCTTCGCAAGCCAGCGCGGCCGCGTCAGCGTCCGAGTGAGTGGCACGCTGCGTTCGCCCGAACGGGCGGCCTATCCGGTCACCGTGCGCCTGCGCACGCCCGGCTGATCGCACCGGCATGAGTACGGTCGAACTGGGCGCGCTGGTCGTGCTGGCGCTTGCCTGCGCCGCTACGGACCTGCTGACGCGGCGCATCCCCAACCTGCTCAACCTCGTCGTGCTGGTGGCAGGGGTGGGCTTCGCCGTCGCCACCTCCACGGTTGAGGGCACGCTGCTGCACCTCGCCCACTTCGCGCTTGCGCTGGTGGCCGCGATGGTCCTGTTCCGGTTCGGGATGTGGGGCGGGGGAGACGCCAAGTTCTACGCCGCCGCCGCCGTCTGGTTTCCGCTGGTGCAGGCGCCCATGCTGGCGCTCTACACCGCGCTCGCAGGCGTGGTGCTGGTCCTCGCTTTCAGCCTCACGCCGTCGAAAAAGAAGCGCCGGGAGCGGCTCGCGGCGCTGCCCTACGGCATGGCCATAGCTGCCGGGGCCATCGCCTTGGCCATAATGACTTACATGGGCGACGCGCCCGCCTGACAGCCCCGCCCCGCGGTGGCTGTCAGGTCGGGCCGGGATGTGTTACAAGGCCGATGTCTCGTTCGACTCGCTATGCGGGCCGGACGGGTTGGGGGGATCCATGAAACGCGTCATTGTGATGTTTGCCGTGTCAGCTCTGGCAATGCCCTTCGCGGCTCTGGCGCAGGAGCGTGCCGCCGGCCTCACCGACAATGCCGACCATCCCGCCGCCGCGACCTACGCTCCGGCGCCCGCCGGTGCCGAGGCGCAGGTTGAACCCGCCACTCCGGCGCCGCGCATCCGGGTGGGTTTCGATACCATCGCCGGCGCTCCGCGCTACGCGCAGCGCACGAGCACCACTGGCACTGCCACGACCGTGCGGTTCGTCAGCTCGCGCCCGCGCGCAGGCGGGGCAGTTGTCGGGGGCGGGGGCCTGCCCTCCGGCCTGCCGGTTTCCGGGGCGCGCCTGTCGAGCGATTACGGCTACCGCGTCCACCCCGTCAGCGGTCGCGGTGCGAGCCATCATGGCGTGGACCTCGCCGTCGCCAGCGGCACACCCGTGGTGGCCACGTCGGACGGCGTGGTGGAGATGGCGTCGTGGTGGGGCGGTTACGGCCTGATGGTTGCGCTCGACCACGGGGGCGGCATGGAAACCCGCTATGCCCACCTGTCCTCGATCGCCGTGCGGCCGGGCGACCGCGTGATGCAGGGACAGGTAATCGGCCGCTCGGGCTCGACCGGCAATTCCACCGGCCCCCACGTGCATTACGAAGTCCGCATGGGCGGCCAGTCGGTCGATCCGCTGCGCTAAAGGGGCTGCGGGCCGGCGCGGAAGTAAAACTCTGGCAGAATGATTCCCGTCGCGAATCCTTCGCTGCGTGTGGCATTAGCCGGGCGCGCACGAACTTCCCTCGGCTTGCCCTTTGACTTGCGACTCGCAATTGCGACTCGGCAGATACTTGCAAGGCCCTGAAACACGGCCGCTGAATTAACCTTTCCCGGTCGAAGTTTTCCTGTTCCGTTCCGACACGATCGCAGGAAAGATCGGTCTTTCCGAACCCGACATCGCAGCTTGATTCCCTGAAAAGCCCATACATATCAGCGATATTTCGCCGATTAAGACGTGAGGCCGCTGCTCTGCTTCGGCCTGCATACGCAGCGGTATGCTTAACGACCTTGAAACCATCTTTCTTTGGTGGTTTGGTCCCCGCTGTATTCGTCTGTCCCGCCGGTCGTTCGGCCGGGCATCCGATACACCGCTGGGGGGCGGCGCAGACTTCGCTCCCTCGCGCCTGGGGGGAAATACGATGAGCGAAGAACTGAACGGTTTCGACAATGGCCTCGGCACCAGCGGTGCCGCAGACTGGACGGGCGAAGCATCCGGGCAGGCCAAGCCGGTTGCGAAGCAGGCAACATCGGTCGTGCGCGCAGGCGCCGACAACGCCGTCGTCATCCCCCCCGGTCTCACCATCGATACGCTCGAGGTCCAGGGCAGCGATCTCGTCATCGTGCTCAGCGACGGGACGCGCCTCGTGGTTCCGGACGGTGCGATCATCGTGCCCCAGCTCATCGTCGATGGCGTGCCGATCCCCCCGGCCAACGTCGCCGCGCTCCTGATCGGCAACGAGCCGGAACCCGCCGTCATCCAGACGCCCAGCTCCGGCGGCAACTTCGCCTACGACCCGGGCTCCATCCAGTCCGCCTTCGATCTCGGCGACCTGCTGCCCTATACCGAGCTGCCCCGTGCCGAGCAGGTCGAACGCGAGATCATTCCCGGTTTCCTCGACCGCGAGCCCACGGTTGTCATCGAGACTCCCGACAATCCGGTCGGCGTCGAGAATGCCATCGCCATCGTCTCCGAAAGCGGCTTGCCGGTGCGCGGCAATCCGTCCGAGCCGCAGGGAAGCGATGCGGCCAGCTCGTCCGAGAGCGCGAGCGGCACGATCCGCTTCGCTTCGCCCGACGGGGTCTCGGCGATCTTCATCAACGATGTGCAGGTGACGACGGTCGGCCAGACCTTCACCTCGCCGCTTGGTACGATGTCCATCACCAGCATCGACCTGGCGGGTGGCACGATCGGGTTCACCTATGTCCTGGCCGACAACAGCGTCGGCGGCACCAGCGATCCCTTCTTCGTCGTTCGCGTGGTCGATCGCGACGGCGATTCCGCGACCGCCAACCTCACCGTGCAGATCGTCGACGACGGTCCGGCGGCGGCCAACGATGCGGGCGCGGTACCGGGCGGAAGCCATGCCGCGATCACTGGCAATGTGCTGGCGAACGACCTGTCCGGCGCGGACGATTTTGCCACGGCCGGCGGCGTGTTGGGCTTCTCGCGCGGAGGCACCAACGCTGCTCCCGGAGCCACGCTGCAAGGCCAGTACGGCACCCTGACGCTGAACGCCGACGGCAGCTACAGCTACGTGCGCAGCGTGAACACGCCCGGCGGCGTGCAGGAAAGCTTCGATTACGCCGTCGTCGACCAGGACGGCAGCACCTCGGCGGCAACGCTCGTGATCACCATCGGCGACGCGCCGAATTCCATTTCCCTGCCCTCGGTCGGCGAGGCGACGCAGGTCGACGAAGGCGGCCTGCCTCCGCGCGGCGGTGTAAACCCCGGCACGGGCGAAATCGCCGACGACATCGCTAATAACAACAGCGACACCTCCGAGCAGACCGGCGGGACGATCACGTTCGTGTCGACCGACGGGGTTCAGAGCGTCACTATCGAAGGCGTGACCATCACTCCCGGCAACCTGCCGCAGACGGTGGTGAACAACGCCGAAGGCACGCTGATCGTCACCGGGTACACCTACGACCCGGTGACCGGGCAGGGCACGATCACCTACACCTATACACTTGGCGACAACACCAGCGGCGACGACACGACGGTAGACATCGACATCGTCGTGACCGATCTCGACGGCGACACCGCGGCTGATACCCTGGTGATCGCCATCGTCGACGACGTGCCGATGGCTCTGGACGACAGCGCCAGCCAGGGAACCGAGAACGCGGCGATCACGGTGGACGTGTTGGCGAACGACGTGCCCGGCGCGGACGGCGTTGCCGACGGCGCGGTGGCGGCGGTGGCCGGCAGCCTCTCGGGCACCGGCACGCTGGCCTACAACGGCGACGGCACGTTTACCTACACGCCCGGCAGCGGCGAAGAGGGCT
>NZ_LBHB01000005.1 GCF_001010945.1 Aurantiacibacter luteus | reverse complement strand
GCGACGGCACGTTCACCTATACGCCCGGCGCGGGCGAAGAGGGCACGGTCACCTTCGACTACACGATTACCGATGGCGACGGCGACGTCTCGACTGCGACGGTCACCATCACCCTGCAGCCGGACTCGACGCCGACCATCTCGGTCGCGGGCGACAACACGGTGGACGAGGAAGCGCTGGCGGACGGCTCGAACCCGGCCTCGCCGGACGAGACCGCGACCGGCACGATCCCGATCACCACGGGCAGCGACAGCGTGGCCTCGCTGGTGATCAACGGCGTAGATGTGACCGCCGGCGGCACGGTGACCACGGCCAAGGGCGTGCTGACCGTGACGGTCTCGAACGGCAGCTACGGCTACAGCTACACGCTGACCGACAACACGCTGACCGATCCCGACAGCGACACCTTCAGCCTGACCGTGACCGACAGCGACGGCGACAGCGCCGGCACCTCGCTGGTGATCGCCATCGTCGACGACGTGCCGACGGCCGTGGACGATGCCGCGACGCAAGGCGCGGAGAACACCGCGATCACGGTCGACGTGCTGGCGAACGACACGCCCGGCGCGGACGGCGTTGCCGACAGCGCGGTGGCGGCGGTTGCCGGATCGCTCAGCGGCACCGGCACCCTGGCCTACAACGGCGACGGCACGTTCACCTATACGCCCGGCAGCGGCGAAGAGGGCACGGTCACCTTCGACTACACGATCACCGACGGCGATGGCGACGTCTCGCAGGCGACGGTCACCATCACCCTCACGCCGGACTCGACGCCCACGATCTCGGTCGCGGGCGACAACACGGTGGACGAGGAAGCGCTGGCGGACGGCTCGAACCCGGCCTCGCCGGACGAGACCGCGACCGGCACCATCCCGATCACCACGGGCAGCGACAGCGTCGCCTCGCTGGTCATCAACGGCGTGGACGTGACCGCTGGCGGCACGGTCACCACGGCTAAGGGCGTGCTGACCGTGACCGTCTCGAACGGCATCTACAGCTACAGCTATACGCTCACCGACAACACGCTCGTCGATCCCGACAGCGACACGTTCAGCCTGACCGTGACCGACAGCGACGGCGACAGCGCCGGCACCTCGCTGGTGATCGCCATCGTCGACGACGTGCCGACGGCCGTAGACGACAGCGCCAGCCAGGGAACCGAGAACGCGGCGATCACGGTGGACGTGTTGGCGAACGACGTGCCCGGTGCGGACGGCGTTGCGACGAGCGCCGTGGCGGCGGTGGCCGGAAGCCTCTCGGGCACCGGGACCCTGGCCTACAACGGCGACGGCACGTTCACCTACACGCCCGGCGCTGGCGAAGAGGGCACGGTCACCTTCGACTACACGATCACCGACGGCGACGGCGACGTCTCGACCGCGACGGTCACCATTACCCTCTCGCCGGACTCGACGCCCACGATCTCGGTC
>NZ_LBHB01000004.1 GCF_001010945.1 Aurantiacibacter luteus | reverse complement strand
ATTGGAGCGGATCGTCACCGGGCAGCCGCTAACGATCGTGCGGGTCGGGCTCGATCGCTACGGCCGCACGCTGGGCGTGGTTTATGCGGGCGAGGTCAACACCAGCTGTGCGATGCTTTCGGCGGGTCAGGCCGAGTACGTGCGGCGGTGGGATAATGGCGGCGCGGTTCGCCGAGATTGCTCCGAATTGGCGAAATAGCTCACCGCGTTGTTGTCCCGCGCCGGGACGCTGCTCATGATAGCGCCCGCCTGCACCGAAGTCGCGGTATCGCATCCCCTAGCGCCTTGATTCGGCGCACCAAGTCCTCGCTTCGCAGCTACGTGCTAGCCGGCATTGCCTTTGCAACGAGACATTGGCAAATTTAAGTGAGAGAGGTGTCGCATGGCATCGGAACTGTATTCGAATGGGCGGTCTGCCCAAGTCCAGCAGAGTGATAGCGATATCGCGCCGCTTCGCGAAATCGACATTGATGGGCTGCTCGCCAAGGCCGAGGAGTTGCTCGCCGATCTCGACCTTGCGGGTACAGGGATGGCCGCGGCGTATATGTCGCAAGTCGTTGATGCCTTGAAGCGATCCAATCGCGCCTAGCGCTGGAAAACCTGACCTTTGGCAGGTATGCGGGCGGCATGGTTACCGCCGCCGCAGATCCCGTCGAAGCCATCAAAGCCACCCTGACGGACGGCCAGGTCGAGGTGCTCGATCTGCTGGCGGAGGGGCTGACCGGCAAGGAAATCGCCGGTCGTCTGGGCATCTCGGATTCTGGTGCGCGCCAGCGGATCGAGCGGGTCCGGCGCAAGTTCGACGGCCTCGGCAGCAACGAACTTGCCCGCCTGTGGCGCGAACACCGCGCGGCCGCCTCTTCGGATCGCTCCCAGCACCCGTGTACAAACTTGTCATGGCAATCTTCTCATCTCGCCGCCGACCCGATCCTTGGCGAGGAGCCGCCACGGAACCGGTCGTCGTCCGACCTCGAGTTTTCCGATGCTTACGTGATCGACACGTCTGCACCGTGGGCCCCGAGGAAGGACATCAGCCTGGTTCCGGAGGTGCTCGACGGTGAGAATGCCGTACCGGCCCGCTGGATGTTCGTTGCCGGCTTTGCAGTTCTGCTCGCCGTGCTCATGCTGGTGCTCTTCGCAATCGGCATGGCGTTCGTCCGGACCGGTTAGTTCTCGTCGCCTCCGATCCCGGATCGCAGCCATCGCTTCTGAGCAGCGGGTGGCGGAGAATGATTATGACCACTCCCGTCGAAGTAATGGGCATCCGCGTCGCTGACCGCCTCGCCACCGCCGAAAACCTTGCCAACCAGACACTCAGGGCCTTCGCCGCCCTGCAGCAGAGCATGATGGACGTCCGCACCGATAGCGATGTTGCGCCTTACGAAGGCCAGATCGCGGTGATGCGAGTGCAGGCCGCCGCCGGCAAAATCGTCGAGGCTCAGAGTGAGCTGTTCAAGGCGCACAAAAGCCTGCGTGCTGATTTCTGCCGCATCACGATGCTGCCCGACAGCAATTCGGATTGTCCGGCGTGGCCCGGCGTGGCCACTGAAGCCGTGGCAGCCTGATAACTTGACGGCAGGCAGCGGATCGCGGACCCGAGGGCATGATTGCCAGTGTCCTCGTCGATAATCGCTACCTTCTCCAATACGGGATTTTCGCCGCGCTGGCCGCTTATGCTTGCCTGCGCGGCGAAAGCCCCGAGAAGATTACCGGTCTCATTTTCGTAGCCGCCATTGTCGTCGAGTTCGTCCACCATCTCGATGGACGAAACGATCCCGGCACCAGCATCGATCTACTTCATCTTGTCCTCGACGCTGGGATGTTCGTGGGCTTCGCAATCGTCGCAATGCGAGCCAACAGGATATATCCCCTATGCATTCTCGCCATGCAGCTCATCGTGCTCGTAATGCATTTCCAGCGGGCTCTTTTCGATCCCCTCCCGCCCATCATCTACTGGATAATGGTGAGACTGCCCTCGTACTTGCAGATGGTAGCCTTCGCATGGGGCCTCGCCGCGCACCGGCGCCGCGCCCGTCGCGGGATACACGCGCCGCCCTGGCGGAGCTCCTTGCGCCGCTGATCGGAGAGCGGGCGCAGGCTGCGGCCGCTCGCCTCGTCGAGCGCTTCGGCACCCTCTCGCGCATCGTCGCCGCTTCGCCGGAGGCGCTGGCTGACGCGCTGGGCGAGCACGACGGCGCTGCCTCCGCCATAGTCGGCGCGCGGACGCTGGTCGCCAGCGCGCTGTACGAAAGCCTCACGGGGGAGCCGATCGATGTCGCCGATCGCCGACTGCACGATTACCTGCGGCTAAAGCTTTCGAACCCGGTCCAAGAGCGGGTGAAGGCGATCTATCTCGACGGCCAGTCGCGCTACCTCGGCAGCGAGATCGTCGCGCGCGGCACCATCGGCCGGGTGGGCGTTCCCGTGCGCGCGGTCCTCGCCCGCGCGCTCGAAATTTCGGCAACGCGCCTGTTGCTCGCGCACAACCATCCTTCGGGCTCCAGCCTTCCCAGCACCGAGGATTACGACGCCACCGACCGCTTCCGTGCGGCCGCCGCGCCGCTGGAAATCGTGCTCGTCGACCACTTGGTCGTGAGCACCGGCGGAGTCTACAGCATCGCGCGGGGAGAACTGCTGTGAGCAGAGCGAATAACACCGCCAGCGGATCTGCGCTTCGGGCGATGGCGCACGAACTGCTCGCGATGGCCGAACAGCTGGAGCGAACGAGTTTTGTACGCGACACACACCGGCTCGACAGCGAACACGTTCCGCTTCAAAACCTCGCCGAACTCGCCGCCCGGTTGCACGCCGATCGCGAACGGCGGCACGAGTATTTCGATTCCGCGCTGCTGGGCGAAGCTGCGTGGGACATGATGTTGTACCTGTTTGCAGCGGCCGTGGAGAAGCGGCAGGTCAGCATAACGACGGCCTGCAATGCATCGGGCGTGCCTTACTCGACTGCGCTGCGCTACATCGACGTGCTCGTCCGGCAGGGTCTGGCCATCCGCTCGACATCGGAAAAAGACAATCGCGTCAGCTACATTGCCATGACGCACGATTGCCGGGTCATCATGGCTGCCTATCTCTCACGCACGCTGCGCAATTCGCACGCCGCGGATCAGAAAGCCTTTCACCCCGCCCGCGCGGTGGCCCATTCGCCTGAAAGGAAACGCGCGGCAGGCTGAAGCGCGCGGTCAGTGCGCGGCGCGGCGCATGGCTTCGGGCTGCCGCGCAGAGACCTGTGCGAGC
This sequence comes from Aurantiacibacter luteus, assembly GCF_001010945.1. Classification (GTDB taxonomy): domain Bacteria; phylum Pseudomonadota; class Alphaproteobacteria; order Sphingomonadales; family Sphingomonadaceae; genus Alteraurantiacibacter; species Alteraurantiacibacter luteus. Next base: position 183,244 of record NZ_LBHB01000004.1, on the reverse strand, counting down.
GCCTTTGCCAGACAAGCCACCACCGCGAGCGGCTCCGCGCAGCAGGCGAAATGCACCTCGTCCTCGCTCGCTGCCAGTACGACGGTGGCCATGACACGCCCGCTCGACGAGCAGGAGGTCATGTATCCAAACGCCACCTCCTCGTAGAGCAGGGCCGCAGCAGAATGCAGGGCGCCGGCGCCGAGCAGGAAGTCGAACCGTTCGCCATCATGGACGCGGCCGAGGATCCCGCGCACGGGAGCGGGAGCCTGGCGGAACGAGGAGGCGACGAAGCGAAGGCAGTCGGCTTGCTCCGCGGCATCGTCGGCCGCAGCACAGATCGACAGCCACGCGAGGATTTCCTCAGCCCAGCTCAGATTGGGCCGAACCGGCACAAGTACTACCATGCGCGTGGAGATACATTCATTCCGGAGCTAATTGTCGGGCCAATTTCCGTTGTCAATCGGCAACCCTTCTTTCGATACCTCGGCTTACATATCGACCGAGGCGCGCTGCGCCATTGGGGGGAATGATCTCCTGCAAAAACAAAAAGTTTGCTGTTTAAGGACGGTAGCACAGCATTCCCTGGAGCCAGCGATCAGATCCGACGATCCGTGAGCGCACGCGCCGCATGAGCGGATCCTGCACGCCCAACCCGACGCCCGACTGGGCTTCTCGCCTTGAAAGATACCTCGAAATCGGAGGCAGTTTGTCATGCCCGTTCCAAATGCGTGTCAGAAATCCGGCGAGGCGGCGCTGATCCGGGCCCCGCGATGTTGGCAAAGTCGGCACCGCATCTGTCGCTCGAGCCGCTCGACCTCCATGCTCTTTCGCCCCATGTGCAGTTGCTGCATCAGCAGCACCGGATTCAGCTCGGCCACATGGTGGCAGTTCGCGCATGTTACCCGCACGAGGTAGCCCTGCCGGGCGAATTCATTGATCGAATCGAGCTTGCTGCGGGTCACCGACACTTGAGAACAGATGCGGAACACGGGCGCAACCCGGCTGCGTCGCCAACCCTGTCGATTGCGACGGACATCTGCCAGGGTGGCCGTGCCAACCGAAAGAAGGACCCTGCCGTGACCGAACCGCTGCACCTCGCTCGCCTCGCCTGCGCGCGCTTTGAGGAAGGCGCTGCTGGCGGGGCGCAAGGTGAGCAATTGCTGCACCTAATTCTCGACGCTAAAAATGCGCTGACGCGGGCGCTCGAGGAGCTGCAGACGATATAATTGCCGGTGCGGACGTTTGCCCGATCGTAACCAAGCGCCTCAATCGTTTCGGGAATTTTCGCGGCTAGACGGCATTCACCAGATCGGCGGTCGAGGGGACTGCCGGACCAAGGGGGAATTCCGACCATGAAGTTTCTGATCCCGGCCGCTCTGGCCGCCGCTCTTGCCGTGCCCGCCGCCGCGCAGGAGGCTCCGATGCAGGTGCAGCGAACCAGCGAGGGCAATGCCTTCCTGCCCGCCAACACCGAGGTGCGCATGCGCCTGAATCAGGAGGTCACCACCCGCGGCGACACCTGGAACGAGGGCGACACCTTCCGCCTGACCGTCTCGAACGACGTGATGCTCGGCGATTACGTGGTCATCCCCGAAGGCAGTCCGGCCATGGGCCGCATAACCTGGATGACCAACCGCGGCATGTTCGGCAAGTCGGGCAAGATGGACATCGAGCTCGAGTACGTCGAGGTCAACGGCCGCCAGATCCCCGTCAACGGCACCTTCCGCCAAGAAGGCGAAGGCGCGACGCTGGCGACCGTGGGCGGCGTGCTGGTGGCGGGCATCTTCGCCGGCTTCATCACCGGCCGCAGCGCGGTGATCCCGGAAGACCGCGAGCTGGTGGCGACCACCGAGAACAACCTCGAGCTGGCGATCGCCGCCTCGGAAATCCGTCGCCAGCCCGTCGGCATCGCCCCGATCGCCCCGCGCGCGCCGAGCGCCGCGCTGGCCGCCACGCCAAATGCCGAGGTGGCCGGCGAGCTGGCAGTCGCAGAAGAGACGCCGGCGGTGATCAACAACAGCTCCAATTGATCCGAGGCACCACGTCCGGAGAGGGCGTCACCTTCGCGGGTGGCGCCCTTTCTCTTGCCTGGCGTTCCGCTTCACGGGAGGGCTGGACAGGATGTCGCGCGGCGGTAATCCATTGAGTCGGGAGGACAAGTGATCATGACCCGTTACGCCGAGGCAGAGTGTGCCACCTGCCATGCCATCCGCCCGAAGAACGAGATGCGGCAGGAAACCGTTCGCGTCGAGAGCGGCCAGACGCATTACGCAAGCTCGGGCAATCGATCTTCCAGCGGGCAATCGATGTCGTTCGGCGGCGGCCGTCCTGCGCGTTTGCGCATGGGAACTGGCACGTCGCGAAGGTCGCACGGCGGCACGCGCACGCACTATCGCAACGAGACCGTGTGGGTATGTCATGGCTGCAAGGCTCCGAAGTCGGCCGACACGCCGGGAATGGCGAAACTGAAGACAGGGCTTGTCGTCGGCGCCTTGTTCGCCGCCCTCGCTTTTTTCTCGTCACAGAAAGAAACGCCTGCACGGGAATTCAGTGCTGGCGTTCCATCCGACGACAGCATGGCTGAAGTGCAACCTGTATGGCCGTCAGCAACGCCAACCTCTGCCGCGGTCGCGGTTGCGGACGAGGCCTCTTTGCCGGAAATGAGATTAGGTACCACAACCGATGTTCGAAGCAGCGAGACAGATCTGCCCTTGGCGGCGCAGGAGGCGGGATTTGGTACCGAAGCAGACGATACCTGGGCGATGGATTATCACCGCGACGCCGATCTGAAGCCCTCGCGACCGGCAACAACCGTAACAGCCGCTTCTGCGGAGGATGCGTTGCCGCCTAATTGTCGCGCAATTTCAGAGGATGGCCTCGCCAACGAAGCCTACCTTCGAGAGATGGGCTGCGAGATGCTGATCAGGCGTTAGCGCTGCGATAAGTATCCTTTCGCAAATTCCATCCGGCGCTTACGCAGTCACTAGCTCTCTGGAAGGGCGAAATCGCTCGCTGGCATGCCGCCAGCAACTTTCTTGCCGATATTGATCGAGGCGAACAGCGGTGGGCCCACTATCGCCGGGAGAAGCCTTGACGGCACCCCGCTACCGTACAAACGATCTCAACTCGGCAGGTCCGAGTTTCCCGAGCTGTCGTCAGACTCCGCGCGAAAGTACGCCCCCGACGATAAATCAGGAAGACTCAACGATGACGTCTGAAAACGGACCAGAAAAATTGCGAACCTCGTCCACGCCATCGGCATCGATGACGGTCGGCGTGGTCCACTCGGCTTTAGGGTTCGATTCCATGGTAATTCCTTCTCTTGGAGAAAAAAGTTTTTCAAGATTCGATGGAGAGGTCAAGGCCGCCGCATAATCGCGCCACCGAACCTCGCGCCGCCGACGGCGGTTGGCAGCGCAGGCTCCGAGTGGGATCAAATCTTCGCCCCACACGCCGCCCGCAGCCGCGCGTTGTGCGCCTGGATCTCGGCCACCGTCTCGTCGCTGTCGAGTACGTTGCCCGGATCGTCATGCCCCGCCTCGTCGGCCTGCGCGTATTGGAGCGGCGCGTCGCCCTGGCACCAGCTCGAGTTATCGCGCGTTGGGGCGATATCGCTCGCAGGCAGCGGGTCGGCGGCTGTCTTGCAGGCACTGGTCAAAACGAGCAGCGCTGCGCTCGCCGCCAGTGCGGAGATCCTGTTCGGCATCGTTGGCATCCTTCAGTTGTTCGAGGGTCTGGTGCTGGCCTTGAACCACGGCGCGCGTCGCGCCCCGGTCCTCGGCGGTCGTGGCGATGGTCTCCACCGTGCTGTCGAGCCGCGCTGCGATCAGCCAAGCGAGCAGCAGCACGAGCGCCAGCGCGAGCGCGATCCACACCCAGCGCGCGAGGCCGAGCACCGGCTTGGCGAGGTCGAGCGGGCCCATCATGCCGCCCTCCCCTCGTACAGCGCGCGCTCGGCGAGGCGGCGGCGCTGCAGGCCCTTCATCACCCGGCCACCGGCGAAGCTCCAGCGCTCGAACTCGCGCGCCGCGCCCGCCTTGTCGCCAGCCACGTGTTTGCGGGTGAGCGTTGCGCGGGCGATGGCGCCGGTGTTGTAGTGGAAGCTGACGAGCGCATCGAACTCGGCCTGCGAGGTGTTGCGGATCGCTTTGCCGAGCGCTCGCAGCACCTCCTCGGCATAGCGCCGAAGGTCGAGGTCGAGCCGGGTGTCGCACTGCTCCTGCGTCCACACGGTTCCTGCGCGGATGCGGCCGCCGCCGAAGCCGTCCTGCCCCGTCGCGCCCCATCCGATCGTCCAGGGCTCGCCGCCGGTGCCGGGATCGGGGTAGGCGGCGAACCTGCCGTCCGGGCGGCGGCGCGCGCAGCCCTCAAACCGCTTGATCAGCGCTATGCCCGCCAGGCCCACGCGCAGCGGCCCGTCGCTGCGCTCGGCCTCGCTCGGCGGGTCGGGCGCGGTGCGGCTGTCGGGCACGCCGGCGGCATCGAGCGCGGCGGCGATCTTGGCCACGTCCTCGTCGGTGAAGACGCCGTCGGCATCCTCGCGGCGCGCGGCATCGAACATGGGCTTTCGCGGGTCGTTCATGGGTGTTCCTTTCTGTCGGGGTCGTCGAGCCGTTCCACGGCATCGAGCATGGGGCCGGGCAGTTCGTGTGGTCCCGGCGGAAGGTCGCGGCGCAGGCGCTCAATGCGCGTCTCGCGCGGCACACCCCAGAGCTCGCGCAGGTGCTGGATGCCGTCCTTGCCCTTGAAGCCGACCAGCAGGCCGACGCCCGCCGCCGCGAGCGAGGGGAAGCCCGGCATCATGTAGGTCGCGCTCGCCACGAGGATAGCCGAAACGATGAAGTTGGCGAGGCCCGAGGCGAGGCTGACCAGCATGTCGCGGCGGATGCGCCGGCTGTCCGCCTCGGCCTCGATCAGCCCGGCCGAGCGCAACACCCCGCCCGCCACCAGGCCGATCAGGATCGCGCCGTAGGTCTCGATATCGACGCCGCCGATCGTCACGTCGGCCAGCATCAGTCCGCCCGCGGGCACGGCATACTTGCCGCCGCCCGACGTCAGGGCGCCCAGGCTCATCGTCTCAACTCCCCATGAAGAAGGTGTAGACGAACCCGCCGACGAGGAAGATCGTCGCGGCTCCGTAGACGAAGCGCGGCCTGGGAACGCGCGAGCCGAGCCGCACGGTCGCGGCATTGGCCCAGCACCACCAGACGAAGGCGACGAACAGGTCGGCCACCGCCTCGCCGGTGACGTTGCGGTACTCGAAATCGAGCGCGATGAACGAGCAGCCGCCCACGATCATGCCGAGGTGCGCCCAGTTCCACGCGAGCTCGTTGCGGCGGCGATCGTAGGGCGGATACTCGTCGCGCTTGCGGCAGGAGTACCAGCTGCCGAGCGCAATGACCGACAGCGCCGCGGCCAGCATGCGGACGGTGAAGACGAAGGTGTCGATGGCGCGCGGGGCGACGAGCGCCCAGTCGATGAACATCGGACTCACCGCGACCACCAATCGACAGCGCACTCGGTCAGCGCATAGTCCACCAAGCCCGTCACGGCGCAGATGGCGGTGAGGGCGAGGAAGCGGGTCACGCCGCTGGCGCCTTGCTTCGGGCGATGCTATCGCGCTTGGTATGCTGGCCACGCTCACAGCGGTTCACGCCCTCGTCGCCCGCTTCCTGCAATTCATCGGCTTGCGGGAAGGCGAATGCGTCGGATGCGGCGAACCCTGCGAGAGCCATATCTGCACCCCGTGCTGGGAATGGTCGCAGATCTGACGGCAGCATCACGAAAGCACCGCTTCGTCGATGAAGGCCCAGTTGTGCAGCGGCTTGTTGATGCCCGCAGGCTCGAAGATGAGCGAGTCGCCCTGATCGTCGCGAAGGTTGCCCAGTCCCCTGCTCGTGTTGCCTTTGTGAGCGTATCGAACCTTCCACCCAGCAACGGGGGCAGAGGGGCACTGGATAGCTAATATGCCCTCGGCAGGATCGACCAGGCGAGGCACGCCAATGGTCTGTTCGACACCGCTGTCGTTCACGACCGAGAACCCGTAGTTGTCCTGGATGGGAACGGTTGTGGTGTCGAAAGCGAGCTTGCGCCCGGCGGCGAGGTTGTAACGCACCAGCAGAGTGTTGCCGGATACCTTGACGGAGGCCATCGCCAGCGGTTCGGGCTTCGCGCCCTCCACGACCCACCGATAGAACGCGAGCCCCATGTAGGCACCCAGCCAACGCGACCCCACGCCCGTCAGGTGGAACGCATCGCTGTAGGGCAGGAAATAGGTCGCTGCGGCGGCGAGGATATTGTCGTCTGCCGACATCTCCAGTTGCGCCAAGGCAATGGCCGGATAGGTTCGGCCCGATGCCCTGAACGTCGATGCTTGATAGGTAATGGCCGGCAGGATGAGCGAAGCATCTCCCGTGGCCGTGCGCGCTTCGTCCTGCGCGTCCGAAACCAACTGCCGGAATGCCGCCTTGTAGGTAGCGGGCGGGGTTTGGCCCGACTCATCGCTTTCGCCCTGCAACCACAGGAACGATTGCGGCGCATAGGAACGGCTTGCTGCAATGGTCGCAATCTTGGCCCGCTGGATATCCGTGGCGAGCCGGGTGAACGATTCCGTCCCCTTGCTGATCTGCACGATTTCGGAATCATCGCGCCCCGGCGCGGAATAGAGCTGGCGGCGCGAAACCGCCGCAAGGTCCACACCGGTTTCCGAAAGGTAGAGCTGCCGCAACATGACGGCGTGGCCCGTCGCCACCGTTTCGCCGTCGTGGCCGTTCCAGCTTTCCAGCAACGGAGCGAGTGTGGCCCAATTGGCCGCCGGGTCCGCGCCGCCGTCCTGCGCTCGAACGCCCGCCTGCGACTTAAGCGCATGAGGCTGCGCCACGGTGTCGATCACGGTTGCGCCGTGGCCCAGCGAAAGCGACTGCCCGTAAATGATGTGGTGGGCGTATTCCTCTGCCCGCAGCAGGTCCGAACCGGCGCCGCCGCCGTCCAAAACGTCAACTCGGCCCTCCAGTGCAAGGAATGCATCGCCCGTTACGACGCGCTCGTAAGCGCGCAGGGTGAAATGCACCTCCATGCGGACATTGGGCAGGTCGAAATAGGTGCCGAGGGTGCCCGAGTTCTGGTTGCTGGCATCCCAAAACGCCGGGTCCGCCGGGGAGCCGCTCGAATTGACCAGCAGGTTAGCGGATTCGACACGCAGATACTCACCCGCCAGGAAGGGCAACTCGCCCGGACCGAGGATGAATTCATTGAGCCCGACGACGGTAGCCTCGAAGGTGTAAACCGCTATCGACGTAAAATTGCCGCCACTGACTTTGTCGCGCCAGACCCTGAACGTGCCGGTCCTCGCCGCCATGATCCTGAACGACGCAACCTCTTGGTCGCGGGCGGAAGGGGCATCGAACAATACCGCTTCGAGTCCCAGCGGAGAGCCAGACACAAGGACGGCAGGACCGAACGAGTCGGTTTGCGCGCGAGAAAGGGAGGCCTCAAGGTTCGTGATCGTATCGACCGCACCCTCGACGATTACCGCCGCCGCCTCGGCACGGTCGGCTTGGACTGCCGCTTGGTCCACCACGTCGCCCAGCCCGTCCGCAATGGCCTGGGCCTGCGCGACGTAACCTGCGACGAGCTTGGTATCTTCGCCAAGAGACAGCCGCGTGCCGCCATCTGTGACCCTAAGAATGGTCGAGCTCATTATTCGGTGCTCCCGGCTTGAACGATAAAGGCGCCGCGCATGAAGACCTCGGCAAGGCCGGCGCGCGTGATGTGAAGGTCGTAGACGAGCGACAGGTCGGCATCGGGGTCGATCCCCGCCGCCTCTGCGCTCATCGCCTCCATCGTCGTTTCATTGATGCGAATGCCGATCTCGCTGACCGGCAGGCCGTTCACGGTGTCCAAACCGACGAACCGCACACCTTCCGCTGCCGCTGTCGTGACAGTCGAGAGGTCCGCACGGATCTGCCCGCCGTTCCAGCTATCGCGCACCTGCATCGCGAACGTCGCGTCTGTCAGGTCCAAACCTTCGACGTAGACGGAATGCGTGAAGGCAACCCAGCGCCCTGCTTTGAGGGGCCGGTTGACGGGCTCGATCATAGGTTTTGCTCCTAGGGGACGTTGGGTGCGGGCGTAGTGCTATCCCAGCCACCACCGCCGGGAGGGCTGGAGCCGCCGACGGAACCGCCACCGCCGCCGCTATCGACGGTCGTGACGTAAGCGATGAAATGGCGGTAGGGATTGGCTGCCGAGAAATAGGCATCGGCTGCTGTTGTCGTCGTTTCGTAGGTGACAGCGCCGCCCGCAAAGGCCTCGTCGTCGTAGTAGATCAGCTGGTCGCTCGTCTCCGGCAGAACCAGCGTTGCGCCCGTTACCGACACCTCGCTGCCGTCGGCGTAGACGCGGGTGTGGTTCGGTATCGTCACCGTCACCGTGCCGTCGCCGTTGTTCGTCTGCGTCACATTGCCAGCAAGACCGCGCGTGTAGCTGCCCGACAGCTTGAGTGTGTCGAGGCCCGCCGGGTTGTTAGCCGCGGCTGCCAGCTCGTCGCGTTCCTCTGCCGTCTGGCCGAGCGCGGGAATAGGCGGAGGGGTTGCCGTCTGTCCCAGAGCGTAGGCGTGCTTTGCCGCCGTCTCGCCAATGAATGTGAGAACGACTTCGCCCGTTATTGGGTCGGGAGGTTGGCGCTTCAACAGCACTGCTGGCGTATCTAGGCCAAGGTCGGGTCTATCAAGGTGATAACATTCGCCAGGTCGCGCGTGGCGCATCCGAGGCTTCAGAGGCAAGGTGATTGGATAGAACTCGCGAGCGTTCACCAGCTTGTAAGCTGCCAGTTCGCCCGCCTGCACTGGATCCTTCACGAGGTTGAACGGGTAGGTCTGCGATACCGTCTCGCCGTCCTGCTCGACGTATTCGGTAACGATCAGCGGCTCGGCCTTCACCAGCTCCCAATTGTGCGCCTCGCTGGTGAACTCGGGCACGATGCGATTGATGCGATCGCGGTAGGACTGCATCGCCGTGACCTGCGCCTCGCCCTGTCCGGCGTCGTCCTCGGTGATCGTATCCAGCACCACGCGCGGGCGGTCCCAATGGAAGCCGATGCCGGTATTGAGCGGCAGGGGCTCGCCGCCGCCCGCAATGCAAATCTCGCGCAGATTGGCCCAGCGGTCGCCGGGTTCGTAAATTACGCCGTAGAGCGTCCATCCGTTGGCCTCGCAATCGGAGGCCCAGGCCGCGATAGCCTCGAAGTCGATGGCTTCTTTCGGCAGGCCCATGCCGAACACGCGCTGACCGTTCTGATACCGACCAAAGGCGTAGGTGCCCGCGTGCAATGCCGGGTTCTCGCTCCATTCGTAGGTGCTTTCGTTGCCGAGCCTGTGCGCACCGACCCCGCCGGGGAATGTGTCGTCTTTGCGCGGATCGTAGACCTTCACCCACTTGGCGTAGGCGCCGCGCACCGGCAGCCCGTTGGCGTAGCGTTTCGCATCCTTGTCGAATTTATGTTGCCAGCCAATCGCCGCTTGCCCGGACAGCTTGTAGGCAGCGCCCCAGCCCGGCGCGGCACCGTAGGGCGGCACCAGCTCGCTCGCCTCGGGCGTTGCGCCAAGTTGACTGTCGAAGGCGAAGAAACCGCTGTAGAACGACGGGACCGGCGCGAAGTCGAAGCGCGGTGAGATCGGCCCTTGGATAGGCCCGCCCGTCGAATAGACCCACACTTCCCAAAGATTTGGGTTCGGCACCTTCTTGACCGTCGCGCCGTAGCCCGCCCGACTGCGTAGCACGCCTGCGTAGTAGCCTTCGCCCATGACATAAGGCGTAGGGTGATCGGGGTCGATTTGTGTCTGCGTGACGCTTCCTCGCGCCGGTGGCGGTTTTGCCAGTGCGTTTGCGCCGAGATTGGCCACGCCAGCCACCACCCCCGCAATGCTGGCGATGGCGGTAAACGAACCGATGCCAGCGATACCCGCCCCCGCAACAGCGAAAGCACCGACGCCGGTCGCCACCAGCGCCACCGCGCCCGCGATCATGCCTACGGTCTTGAGCGCCTTAGCCATTCAAAGCCTCCAGGCCGCTTCAATTTCATCCAGCGATACGTGCAGCACCACCAGCGCGGGCGCATCCTCTCGCCAACCCGCAATCTTTTGCGCCGCCACGTTCACGAATACCGCGTCGAGCCCCTCCGTCCCCGGCACCGCACACAGGTCGCCAAGCCGCATCATGGCGGGCGGAATGCGCTCGAGGTGAGCGTCGAGCAGGCCGATCAGGCTGTCATGGCCCAGCGTCTTGAGCGCCTTCTTCGCGCCCACCGCACTGCGGAACCTCGGCACTTTCGGCAGCCGCCGCCCCATCTGCCGCGCTTGATAAAAGGCAAGGTGCGCGCAGGTCCGTTGGTAGCGCCAATCGAATTCTCGGTTGCGGAACCGCGCCATCGTCTTTTCGGTCGCCACCCGGCGCTTTTCCAGTTCCTTCATCAGTAGGCGTTCACGCGCAGGGCAACCTCGCGGGCAATGCTGCCAAAACTACCGCCAAAGCCGCCACCGCCCGAATACCCGCCCGAACGGGTCGAGCGCACCGGGCTTTCAACGCCCCATGCCACCGGGACCGACAGCCCCGTTGCGTTGTCGTGGCCCATTTCACCCGGCCAAACGCTCTTGTGGAACACCGGTGAAAGCGTGTTGCCGATGTCGAGCTCGAACAGCCGCTCGGCATTGGAAACCACGCTCATGTCGAGCTGGCGCGATTGGCCGACCCGCAACGTCGTCTGGTCAATCTGCCCGTCGAACATCAGGTCGGGCGTGCCTACCACCTGCCCCGCGTCCACATCGTATTCTGCCAGCCACAGGCGCACGCGGCTGCGCTGATAACCGGGCTTGGACAGCTCGGCAGGTCCGGCAGTCCCCGGTGGCAGCATGGTGAGGTCGAGCGCGGGGATTTCATTGCCCTGCCCTTCCTCCATGCCCTCGACCGAACCGAGCGTGCCGAATACCGGATCGCTGCTGGTGTAGGTGTCGCCCGCCCAAGTGATGAACCCGCCGTCGCACAGCAGCACCGTGTGTTCCGGCAGTTCGATCTTCAGCAAGGCCATGATGGCGAGCGACTGCATCACGCCACCTCCCGGATAGGAACTGACAGCGCGATCAGGTGATGCACCGGTATCTGCCAGCCCCAGCTATCGCCCTGCGGCAAGCCCTCGATCATCGGTTTTGCGAAATGTAGTTTGGCCCCATCAAGAAACGGGTGGCGCAGAGCTGGTTCAATCTGGATTGTCGCTTCACCCGCCGCATCAGCCGAACCCACCGAGCGGCAATTGTGGAGATAATGTTGGCCGTTCTCGTCCTCGATCGAAAACCAGTAGCCCTCCTTGAAGCGATAATGGGGAGTGAAGTCGCGTAGGGCCAACATAATGCCCGCCTGACCCGCACCGTCAATCACAGGCTTCCCAGGCGCGCCCTGCGGCACCCCCAACGGGTAAGGCACCCGCACACCTTTGCGCTTGGCTTCTAGCAGTCTCGATACGAAAACCCGCGAATCATCCGGCTTCATCGGCGGAAAATTGACTTCAATCATGTAGCGATTGCCGGGTCGGTCGACCCGCAGTTCCCGCGCACCAGTTGGCGGGACGAGGCTCGCGCCGAAGTCCAGCAACGAGGGGTTTGCGCTACTCGGACCGGGCGTGTCGGGTAGTTCGATCATCCCACCCGCCTCGTCTGCCTGCGGCCCATGTTGCGCTGCGTCACCTGCGATGCCCCCTGCATGATGCCCGGCGCACTCGCCGCCACCCGTCCGTCCACGAAGGCCGTCACGTTGCCGTTGCGCGGGTCGATGCCGACCGTCACGTTCACATTCTGCGAACCGCCGCCGCGAAGCTCATGGTTCGGAATGACCTGCGAACCGCGAGGCAGGTTCACCAGCTCCGGTCCACGCTCGCCCACCAGCGACAGCCCGCCCGGCGCGAAGTTCGTCCCGTTGGCAAAGCGCGGGATGCTGCCAGCGAATTGCGACTTGCCCGTCACGATGCCCGCGATCTGCAAGCCGATGCCCAGCACGCCCTCAAGAATGCCGAGGAAGTCCCCGCCCTTGATGCCGTCGATCAGCCCGCGCAGGCTGCCGAGCGCCTGATCAGCCATGTCCTTGAAACTGCGAGCCATCGTGGTCGTGGCCTCACCCACGTCCTGCCCGGTCTCCCCGACTGCGCGGCCGAGCTCCTCCAGCGTCGGCAGGATCGGCGCGATCACGCCTGCGCCCACATCCACCGCTCCCGCGCCCGCGAACCCCTCCCTGCCGAGCCGGAAGCGCGCCTCGCGCTTCTCCGCGTCGTTCAGGCCTGAGCCCTCGATCGTCGCCAGGTCGCGGCGGTAGTCGAGCAGTCGCCGCACCTCGGGAAACAGCCGGTCGAGCAGGCTTTGCGTCTCGCGCGCCATGTCCTGCATCGCCTGCGACACCGCGCCCGTCGCCGCGCGTGCCGGGGCGACCATCACCGCGTCGAGCCGCCCCATGTGCGCCGCGATGCCGTCGACCATATCGGGCACATAGCTGTGGCCGACCACGGCGTCGTAGAGATTGAAGAACGCATTCTTGACCGTATCGATCTTGTCGGTGACGTTCGCCCAGACAGCGTTAAGCCGCCCAACGAGCCATTCGCGCACGCCCGCCACCAGTTGACGCACCGCGGTCAGAGCGCCGCCCGTAAGCAGGTCGATTGCGCGCCCGATCGTCGCCGTCGCGTTGGCCACCATGCCCTGCGCGAAGCCCCAGGCCGAAGCCCAGTCGCCGTTGAGCAGCGCGTTGACGAGGTCGATGGCGAGCCCAATCTGTCGGAATACGCCCGACACGATCTCGCCCATCGCCGCAATCACGCCGACGAGCCGGTCGCCCAGATGGTCCCAGATCGCCTGCGCGAACTGCCCGATCACCCCCATGACGGCGCGGATGCCCTCGCCGAGTGGGCCGTTCCACAGCGCCTCGAACTTCTCGGTCAGCGTGGCGATCAGCCGCTGCAAGGGCGGGCCTATGCTCTCGTGAAACACCTGCTTCACCCGCTCGAAGATCGGAACGATGCGCTCCCAGTTGTCGCGGATCAGCAGGCCTGCCGAAACGATAAGCCCGATCGGCCCGGCAAACCGCAACAGCGCCGCGCCGATGGATTGCAGGATGGAAAGGCTGGCGAGCCGCAGCGCGAACTGGCCGAACAGGGTGATGATGGTGCCGAGCGGATTTATGACGAAGGAGATGGCCGTGCCGATCAGGCCGAACTTGGTCAGGAACAGCGGCAGGACGGTCGCGGCAAGCGTCCCCATGATCAGCATCAGCGGCCCGATCGCCGCGGCGAGCCCGCCGACCACCACGATGGCCGTCTGCACACCCTGCGGCAGAATGGTAAAGGCGTTGACGAGCCGCGTCGCGCCCTCGATCAGCGGGGTCAGCACCGGCAGCAGCCGCGTGCCGATGGCGACCTGCAGTTCGTCCATCGCCGCACCGAAGGCCCGCGCCTGGTTGGCCGTGCTGCCGCTGGTGCGCGCCACGTCGCCTTGCGCATTGCCGGTCGCCTCGAGGATGAGCTGGTAGCGCGCGAGGATCTTCTCCTGCTCGCTCAGCTCTCCCGACAGCCCGCCCAGCCCCATTTCGAGCCCCTTGGCCCGCACCCCGGCCTCGGTCAGGAACACGCCGAAATCGCGCAGCGGCTCGCTCTCGCCGGAAAGGCCGCTGCGCAGCTTGGCCAGCGCCTCGCCGGGATCGACGTTGTAGAAGCTGGCGAGGTCCTGCGCGAGCACGCTGAAGGCCTGGCTCATCTCGGCCGCCGCCGCGCGGGTGGGCGCCGCCTGGTTGAAGAAGATGCCGAAGGTGTTCGCCATCTCCTGCATGTCCTGCGTCGCGCGGCCCATCGCGTCGCCGGTCTGCTGCGCCCAGCGGTTCATCATCGGCGCGAGCGAACCAAAAGTCGTGTCAAAGGCGCTCTGCAGCTCCTTGGCATCGCTCGCCGCCCGCGCCGAGAGCAGCCCGAAGGCGGTCAGCGGCGCGGTCACGCCCAGTGTCATGTTGCGCCCGGCGCGCATCCAGCTCTCGCCGAGATCGGTCATCGCCGTGCGCAGCGCGCCGAGCTTGCGCTGGGCGTTCGTGCTGCCGGTGATAAACTGGCTGTCGTCGAACAGCAGCTCGACCGCCAGGCGTTCGAGCACGTCACCCAGCGCCATGGCCTGCCTCCTGTTTCGCGATTTGTCGGTCGAACAACCGCATCAGCGCTCGGGCTTCGTCGTTGCGCTGGGCAGCTTCGGATTTCGGTGGCTTGAGATATTCCGCGAGCGGCTTCAGCAGCTTAGTCCTGGCGAAGTATTCGCCGTGCCAACCAGCCATAATCGCCGCGTCAGCGGCGGCTCGGAAGCGAGCGGTGACAAGCAGCGCGAAGCTGCGTGGCGTCGCTTCCCAGAATCCGTCCGGATCTAGCCCTGCCTGGCACCACTGCGCCCAGAGCTCTTCGATGCTGGGCGGCTCGCCGCTTTGCTCCCGTTTCCCTCCATGCCCTTGGCATCCGGCGCGGCAGCATGGGCGGCACGCTCCATAGCTGCGGTCAGCTGCGGGCCGTGTTCGTCGAGCAGTTCCATGACTGATTCCTTGGTCATGCCGTGATGCCGCTGCAGCCCCGCCCACATGATGACGAGCATGTCGCCCTGCCAGCCCTGCCCGGCGCGCTGCGCGGCCTCGGCAAAAGAACGGCCCAGCTCATCCTCCACTGCCACACGCGCAGCAAAGTCGAGCTGAAACGTGAGCGTAGGTCCGCCCTCCAGCTCGACGTCGATGCGACCTTTCGCGCTATTCGACATCAGGCCGGCACCGAATAGGCAGAGCTGGTCAGCGGACCGCTCAGTTTAACGTTCAGCGTCGCTTCCATCTTGCCGCCGGGCGTGACTTCGCCCCGGTTGTAACCGGCGAAGCTGAAGACTCCGTCATAGGTCTTCACCGGTACGCCGCCGATCGGGACGTTGAAGCGGATCGCACGTCGACCGCGCCCACCCTCCCAGGCCTCCGCCATCTCGTCCGTGTCGGAGCCGGGGCGGAAGTTGAGAACGATGCCAACTTCTTCGCCTTCGCCGAGAGCATCGATGAATTCCTTCATCTTGCCCGGACTCTTTAGCGTCGTCACCTCCTCCTGATCGACGGTGATGCCGGGTACAGCGAACTGGGTGACCTGCACCAACTCCTTCAGGTTCGCGGACGTCTCGTCAGTCGAGAGCCACACTTCCGCGCCCCAGCCAACGCTGGGATTCTGATCTTCTCCTGCCATGTCTGTCTCCTTGGACCGTCAGATGATGCTGTGCTCGGCCAGCAGGTCCGTGCTGAGCCGATGAATGAAGCCGTTCGGGGTATCCTCGCCCAGATCGACGGGCCCCTGCGCCGCCGCCGCCCCGAAGCGCACGCCGGCGTGCGTCGCGGGCTGCGCCATCACCGCCACCACGCGCTCCGACAGCGCGCGCGCCTGTTCGTAACTGTCGGCGAAGACCTCGACCCGCACACGCGGGCTGCGCGCGCCCTCGTACCCTCGCAGATGTCGCGGCCGCGGATCGGAAATCGTCTGCAACCGCATGTAGGGCAGCACTGCGCCCTGTTTGACCTTCATCCACCAGGCGCGATCGCCGATCGCCGCAGCGATGGCTGGATCTGCCAGCAGGCGTGTCCGCAAGGCCGTTTGCAGGTCCGCCATGTCACCCCTTCGCCCGGTCGATTGCGGCCCGGATGCCAATGGCCACGCCCGCGACAACCGCCCCGCGCGCATTGTCGTACGCCGGAACGAGGAAGGGATGCGCCGGCATGGCGACCGTCCCGAACTCGTGAAAGTGCGCGATCGACCCCGCACCGCGCGAAGGCCCGACCAGCACCCGCTCGTCCTCCTCGAATATGCCCAGGCTGCCGCGCAGACCGCCGGTCAGTACCGGCGCCAGGAACTGCATCTCCGCCAGCAGCGGCGCCGCCGCCTCGACGAGAATGCGCTGCTTCACCCTTGCAGGCAGCGAGCGCCCGATCCGCGCCAGCTTGCGGTCGAGCTCGCAAAAGCCCTTAACTTTCGCCCGCGCCCGCATCGCTGCTCGCTTCTTCGCTGTCCGTCTCGTCGACATTCTCGACCAGCCCCGCCGCAACGAGGTTTTCGCGGTCGCGCTCGCCCGGCTCGTAGATCCGCCGGGGGTGCTTCCAGTAGACCGGCGGATAGGCATTGCCGTGCAGCTTCTTCGTGCGAACCTTCATGCTTCCCTCACTGCCGTGATCTCGATCCAGCCCCGCTCAGGGGTATCGGGCGCGATGCTCTCGATGTCCCAGGCCGAGCCCGCGTAGGTAACTCGGTCCCTAAGCGTCAGCGTGCGCGTCACGCTGTCGTCGGCGACGCCGAAGGTGGCGGCCTGCCGCCCCCGCTCCGCCGCCGCCTCGCGCCGCTCGGAGCCCTTGCCCATCCAGACCTCGGCGTAGCGGGTCGTGAGCGCGGCCCATGTCTCCCGGTCCTCGCCGTAGTCGTCGGCCTCGGTGCTGGCGCGCTCCAAGCCGATCAGCTTGTCGCGGCGACCGGCCGGGCGCCCCATCAGAGCACCGGCATCCGGTAAGCCGAGCACATCGCCCGGAACCCAAGCGGCACCTCGCCGCTCTGCGCCCCGCCGCCCACTGCCTCGCGGTTCATGTAGAGGTGCGCGGCAAAGACCTTCACCGCCTGCACCAGTGCCGGCGGGCGGTTGGCGTCGGTGAACCCCGCGTCGAAGGTCACCACCACCCCGCCGCCCACGCCCGCGGGCAAGGACTGCCCAGGCACCAGTCCCACCCGGTCGCGCACGAGCACACGCCAGCTGGCCGCCTCGCCGACCACGGCCACGCCGTCGCCGCTCAGCCAGGACACCGCCGAGATCGCCGTCACCGGCCAGACGCCGAGGCTCAGCGGCGCATCGAGCACCTCGCCCCGCCACTCCAGCCCCGAGCACGGCGCCAGCCTCACCCCGCAGTAGCGCTCGACCATGTCCACCGCCGCATCGCGATAGAACCCGATCAGCAGATCCTCGTCGCCTGACAGCACCCGCAAGTGCGCCTTCATCTCGGCGAGCGAGACGATGCCGTCACCGTAGTCCGCAGGCAGGTCGAACGGCGCGAGTTCGAAGCTCATCGTCGCCTGTCCTGCCTGCGGTCCGGAACCGGCGTTACTTCGACGCCGCGAGGTTCTCGGCGACCTGCTCCTGCTCGTCCTTCAGCGCCGAGGGCGTGTTGAAGTCGATCTGGTTGCTTTCGGCAGGAACGTAGGCGCGCGGGTTGGTGTCAACCGAGGGGTGATCGATCACGCTCGCCTTGGCGAGATCGGGCTCGACGATCGCGCCGCTCGCTGCGGCCTCGGTTGCCGGCGACAGCTTGCCGCCGGCCTTCTTGGCGACGGTCGTTGCCGCGCCGCTTGTCTTTCTTGCAGCCATGTCCATGCTCCTTCGTTTGGCCAAGGGTTCCCGCCCTTTCGTGCCGCCGCCGCAGCGGCCGCAGGAAAGAGCGGGAGCGCGATCGCCGCGCCCCCGCTTCTTCTTCGAAATTGCCCAGCGGGCATCACGCCATCTTGAGCGCCTTCATGTACTCGGGGTTCTGCACCCCGCCGCCGACGCGCTTCGTGGTGTAGAAGTGGACGTAGGGCTTGTTGGTGAAGGGATCGCGCAGCACCTCGGTGCCCTTGCGATCGACCACCAGGTAGGTCTGCTCCATGTCGCCAAACAGCGCGACGACGTTGCCCGTGGCGAGCGACGGCATGCCGGGCACCTCGACCACCGGGTAGCCGGCGAGCGAGGCGGGCTGACCCGCGACGTAGTTCGGCTGCCACAGGTAGTTGCCCTGGCCGTCCTTCAGCTTGCGGATGGCGAACAGCGTCGAGCGGTTCATGTACCACTTGCTGTTCGTATCGCGCTCGCTCGGCAGGCTGCCGACGACGGTCAGCAGTTCGTCGCCGTCCACCTCCGCGACCGCCGCCGCCGTGGTGGCGGCGATGGCGCCGAACGGATGGCGCGCGGCGTTGGCAGCCCCAGTGACATAGGTCAGGATGCCGTACGGCTTGTTCGACCCGTTGCCAGAGAGGAAGGCGATGTTCTCCTGGATGGCGAACTCGCCGTCGACCTCGCTCGTGAGCCACGCCTCGAGGTCGAACCCGGCATCGTCGAGCATGCGCTGCGTCACCGCCGGGTTGGCGTAAATTTCGCCGGTGTCGAAATCGATGGTCGAGAGGCCGGGCGTGGTGGTCTCCGGCCGCACGGCGGTCTCGCCGACCCAACCCGAGCCGATAACGCCGTCGTTGTAGACGCGCTTGAACCCGCGTCCGCCGATCGTGATTACGCGGGCGTTCTCACGGATCGGGCTGCGCTGCTTCAGCTTGTCGGTGATCGTCCGGTCCCATTCGACCGGCACAAGGTAGCCGCCGGCGGAATCGGTGCCCTCGGACAGGGCAGCCTGCACCGTCGGCGTCGTGCCGGCGCGCATGTAGGCGTTGATTTGCGCGACGTGCTCGGGATCGGCCGGGCCACCCGCCCCGCCCAGGCTGGCGGCGGCGAGCTTCACGTTCGCCGCATCGATCGCGGCGGTGAGGTCGGACATGTCGTTCGAGATGCTCTCGAGCTTGGCCTGCACCAGCGCGTCCTTCTCGGCGCCCTTGATCTCGTTCGTGGTCTTGAATTCCTCGAACGCGGCGGCGAGCTGGGTGACCAGCGCCTTCGGATCCTGCGTGTCGGCGCGCGGCGCGGCGTGCACGGCACGCGGTGCCAGGCCGAGCGAGAGGGCTGCCAGCGACGCGGCGCCGGCGAGTACGGTCTTCTGCATGGGAATAGGTCCTTTGGATCAGCCGCTCTTCATCGCGGCCAGCAGTCGGTCGTAGGACGCCGTCAGATCGGCATCCGGTTCATCGGCAGCGCCCGGCGTGCCTGCAGGGGCAGCGCCGGGCGTGCCCTTGATCTCGTTGATGCGTGCGCGCGCCTGGCTGCGGGACATCCCGCCCGACACCAGCGTCAGCTCCATGGCGCGCAGCGAATTCGTAGCTTGGTCGGCGGCCTTGGTCTGATCGTCGCTCCGCACCTGGTCGGCGGGCAGCAGCGCATCGGCCAATCCCCGCTCGACGGCGATCGAGCCGCTCATGTAGGTCTCGGCATCGAGCCACTTCTGCACCGCCTCGACGCTCTGGCCCGAGCGCGCGGCGTAGACTTCTGACATGGCCCGGTCGAACGGCTCGAGCCACTCGGCGGTCTCGACCATGTCGTGGCGGTTGCCGATGGCGACGACCCAACAGTTGTGGATCATCAAGAAGCTCGCCGCGCCGATCTCGATGGTGTCTCCGGCCATGGCGATGATCGAGGCGGCGCTGGCCGCCATGCCCATCACCTTGACCGTGATCGGCTGCGGGTGCTCGCGCAGCACATTGTAGATCGCGATGCCCTCGAACATGTCGCCGCCGGGGCTGTTGATCTGAACCTCGACCGGCCGGTCGCCGATGGCGCGCAGCTGCGCGCTCACCTTCTTCGCGGTCACCCCGCCACCGGCCCAGAAGTCCTCTCCGATGTCCTCGAACATCGTGATGACGTTGTCGCCCGTCTCGACCGCGCGTACGCCGGCCGCCTCGGCGCTCCAGCGCTGGTAGACGTCGGCAGGCGCATAGGCCGAAATCTTGCGGTCGGCCGGCACCGGCAGCGCGCCCGGGCGCTGCTTTGCCCAGACCTTAAACTTGCGTTGCATCGCCATCTCCTTGCAGCCATCCCGGCTGCTCGCCCCAGGGTTCGGGGTTCATGTCCATCTTCTCGCGCGCCTCGTTTGGCTTCATGAAGCCCGTCGCACCGGGCCCGCCGAGCGCCTTGGCGAGGAACTCGGCCTGGTCCTTCAGGCTGCCGCGCAGCAGCGCCGCCTCGTTGAACTTTGCGTAATGCGTCTCGCGTTCGCGCTCGCTCAGCAGGTCACGCGCCACCGCCTCTTCCCAGGCCACGAACCACGGCATCAGGCAGTAGGTGATGAGAAACAGCCCGAGCTGCTCGATGCCGCTGCCCCAACTGGTGTCGTCGACCATCAGCAGCGGACGCGGAATCCCCGTCAGCCGCGCAATCTCCTCAACCTGCAGCTTGCGCTGCGCCACGCTTTCCGCTTCGCGGCCGCTGGCCGGGAAGGGCTTGCCCTCCATGCCCTCCTCGCCGACGATCCACTTGCCCGCGTTCGCCGAGCCGTCGAATTGCTCGTTCCACTGCTGTTTCAGCCGGGCGTAGGCCTCGGCGCTGAGCCCGTTGGGCACCTGCAGCAAGCCGCCGGGGTTGGCCGCCTTGGCGAGAATGCTCGCCGCGGACTCGTCGACCGCATCGGCCAGACCCAGCACCTCGGCGCCCAGCGCCAGCAGTCCCTCGCCGGTCAGCCCGTCCCGCGACCAGGGCGAACGCAGGTGCAGCAGCTCGCCCGCGCCGAACGTGCGCGCCTGCCCCTTTCGCGGCTGATACTTCCACACCAGGCCGAAGTCGCTTTCCGATCGCTCGGCGGTCACCCGCAGCGGGTCGAGCGGCCACAGCGCCTGCACGCCCTTCACGCCGGGCACCTTGTAGGCGTAGGCATCGCCATAAAGCAGTGCCCGGCCCTGCATGTAGGCCTTGAACTCGGTCGGCGTCTGCGCCGCGTTGGGCGCGGTGCGCAGCAGCCGGTGGACCGGATGCCCGGCGGCCTTGGCGATCGTGCCGTCCGCCGCGCGCGACATCAGGTTGAGCGGCAGCATCCCCACCGTCGAGGCAATCAGCCGCACCGCGCGCCCGAAGGTCGCGTTCGCCATCGCCGAGTGCTCGGTGACCGAGCGACCGGTCTTGTTCGCGTAGCCACCCGCCATGAACGCCGGCATCTCGCGCTTCAGGTTCTCGACCGAATAGGCCTGCACAGCGGGCGCGACGCCAACGGCCGTCCCCGCATTAGGCACGCCGGACCCGGTCCAGCTGAACAACCGTTCCGCCCAGCTCATCCCAGCACCAGCAGCCCGCGTTCCTCGTAAATCGATGGCCCGCCCGCCGCCTCCGGATTGCGCTCCATCAGCTTCACTCCGTTGAACAGCGCGACCAGCGGGTCGATCTTGGCCTTACCGGCCGCCTGTTTCGTGATGTACACCGCGTTGCCGCGCTGCTCGGCCTTCGCGTTGCCCACACACCAGGCCATCATGTCCGATCCGTCGTGCCGCAGTGTCCCGTCTCGCAGCTTGCGCTCCGCGCTCCACACCGCGCTCGACAGCTTGAAACCCTGCCCGATGGCGACGAGCTGCTCGTCCTCGAGCCCGGCCCCGATCAGCGCGTCGACGAGGCCGCCAACCGCCAGCGGGTCGAGCCCGACCGCGCCCTTTTCGGGCAGCAACCCCGATTCCCGCACCTGCCGCGCCAGTGCGGCAACCTCCTCAAGGTCCTGTGTCGCGCTGTCGCACAGCGTCAGCGTGCCTTCGCGCTCGAAGTCGAGCAGCCGCGGCGCCACGTCCTTCCTGAGGTCGACCACCTCGCGCATCGCCCAGGCACGCTGCACCGCCAGCCACTGGCCGGTTCCCGCCTCGCGCCCGACCACCGCCAGGCCGGTCAGGTCGTCGAGCCCTCCGCCGTCGATGCCCAGCACCGCGACTTCGCAGCGCAAGAGCAGGTCTTCCAGCGTCAGCTCCGGCTCGCTCGCGGCGAGCCAGTAATCGGCCCCGCGCCAGCGCTGCGAATGCAGCCCCAAACCGATCTCGATGTTGAGATGCTGGCTCGCCCAGCGCGCCAGCTCGCCATCGCCCTTCTCGCAGGCCTCGGCGAACTGTTGTTCGAGCAGGTCGAGCTGCACCGATCGCCCGAGGTTGGGCAGAACGAGCGGCCAGAGCGCCGGGTCGCGCCACGGCTGCTCGGCATCGGTCTGCACCTCTTCCGGAAACTCGTAGAGTACCGGCAGCGTCACCGCCGCCTTGCCCGTCACCCGCCCGTCGCGGATCCCCCGCGCCAAGTCGAGCTCGGCCTTGAACACGCCCGCGGGCGGCTCGTCGCTCTGCGTCGTGATCAGCAGCATGAAGGCATCGGGTTTCGATACCATGCCGCCCCACAGCTGGCCCAGCACGCGCTCGGCGTAGTGGACCTTGCCGAGGATGTGCAGCTCGTCGACCACGATCCCCTTGGGGATCACTCCCGTCGCCACCTTCTCGTCGAAGGTCTGGACCCTCAGCGTCGAGCCCGTCACCAGGTCCGCGATCGTCTTGACGTGGTGCTTCACGGCGAACCGCGCCTTCAGCACCGGGTCGGCGGCAATCATCCCGCTCGCCTGGTCGAACCCACGCTGCGCAATCGCCTGCGTCGGCCCGAACAGGTAGTAGGTCTGGTTGGGCGAGGCATCGACCAGCAGCGCCGTCACCGCGATCGCGCCCGCGCCCGTCGTCTTCGAATTCTTCTTGGGCACCATGCACAGGAGCTTGCGCACCTGCCGGTACCCGTCCGCCGTCACCGAGCCGAGTAGCGCGGCGACGATGTCGCGCTGCCAGTCCCCCGCCGCGTCCCGCAGCCGCGGGAACCCGGCCACGTCGGGCAGGCTCAGCTTGTTGAAGATGGCGACCGCGCGGGCCGCCGCCTTCTCGTCCAATGGCAGGTCGGGGACGAGGCTTTCGCCCGCCTGCAGCCGCTCCCACCAGTCCGGGCAGGCGAACACCCACCCTGCGTCTTCGTTAGCCATGCCCCGCCGGCGCGACCAGGCCGAGGTCGGCCCACTCCGGATCCGCCGCCCCGGCATAGCGCGCATCGATGCGCCGCTGTTCCTTCTTGCCCAGCTTGGCCGCCTTCTTGGTCGGCGCGCGGATCGCCTGCTTCGCCGCATGGTCTCGCATCCGCAGCGTCTCGATCCGCTTGGCGAGCTCCTTCTCCGCCGCCACGCTGCCGTCCTCGGCCGCCGCGTTGAGCCGCTCGAGCTGGCGCTGCTCCATCCTGAGCGCCGCTGACTTGCGGACGGCGAGCTCTGCGGAAAAATGTTTGCGCAGCGTCTTCACGTCGCACCCGATCAATTCCGCCGTCTCCGCAAGCGTCAGCCCGCGCACGAAGGCGAGCAGCACGCGGTTCGACCTTTCGAGGGTCCAGGCGAACTCCGGCCGCCCTCGCCCCTCCACGCGCGGCGAAACCGGATCACCGAACAGATCGATGTCCAAAATTTCCGTCACGCCAAAAAAATTCCCTGAATGAGAGGGGCGGCGGTCAGCAGGCCGCGCGCCTTGTGAAGTTTCGCCCTCCCCCCTCGCCTCAGCCACCGCGAGCCCTCGCCGCGCGGGCTTGAGCCGTCTTGCGGTTGTGGCAGCCGCCGCAATACCAGTCGGCCTGCTCGAACGGAGGGAAGTCCGGCCCGCCGTCCTTGCGCTCGACCCGGTGGTCGAGGATCAGCCGCCGCGTGCCCCCGCACTGGCAGCACCACAGACCGCCGAGCCGCGCCCGCGTCCAGGCCGCATGCCTGCGCCGGTAATCGAGCCAGGCTTTCGACTGGTAGAACCGCTCGGCCACCTTGGGCAGAGCCGCCACCCGCGCCGGCAGAGCGCCGATTCGTGAGGGCAATCCGCTCAACCGGCCCATGCCGTGTCCCGCATATGAAAGGAGAAGACCCTAGCACCGGTGCCGACCGCGTCCGCCCCCAATCCGAGCGCCAGCGCCAAGGCTATCCCAAGAATGCCCCCGCTTTGCTGAAGAAACCAACACCGAAATTTGCTGCGCAATCAATTGCCCAGCTTGACAGGCTGCTCAGTCGGGGAATCAGCCTTTTTCCGTGCTCGGCCGCTATCAGCTTTCGTGGTCAGAAACCGGTTCGGCTGTCGACAGTGGTGGAACATGCCTCCCAGATGACAGTGAGAGCCCTGAAGACACGAGGGGCGAATCCTGCGGCGGATACGGAAACATCGCGCCCATCGTCCAGAGCACGTCCCAAGCGGACCTCATCACCTTCCAATTCGGGTCGCTCGCTTACCCCATGTAAACGACGGTGTAGCGATTTGTGCCGGTTTGAAAGTAGATATCGCAGAGGTTGTCCGCTGGTATGACGCCGCGAACCGGCCGTGGCTCGGAAACTGCCACAAGGTCCCTTCGTGAATCTTGGCGCAGGGTCAGAACCGCCTGGTCGCAGGAGCCGGGCTGTCGACCGGCGTGCAAGAATAGGTCGCGCTCCTGATGAAGCGTCCATTGCGGTCTTGCAGACTGAGGCCAGGCGCGACCATCGTTTCGGTCATCGCTCCAGTCACGCGCGAGAAGACCGCTAAGCTCTGGATCACGCCTCGATAGCTCTCGCGATGAACGATCGTGTCATCACGTAACTCGACACTGCAGTCGAGATCCATTCCGCATGTCGACGACCAGCGCTGACCTTGCTGGTTCCAGCGGGAAAGTCCGTCGGCGCGGATCCGATAGACGATTGGATCGGCAAACGACGGCGAACTGCAGGAAAGGAAGATGTCGTCGGGCTGCGCGGCGGCGGCACCCCCTCCGCAAAGAAACAGGGAAAGGGCGAAGCCGGCGGCTCGACAGGAAATATTCGGGATGCGCATGGCGTTCTTGCCTCTCTTCAAAAGCCGAGCGAGCGGTCGGCGCAGTTGGCGATGATGACATTGATCGCATTGGTCAGACGGGTATCCATCGCGGCCGATCCTGTCAGGATGGTAATCCCGGCTGTCGGCCCGGTTGAATGGTCATAATTCCCCGAACCGTTGAAGACGCGGGTATAGCCGCCGCCAATGATCACGAGCCCGGGACGTTCCGCATTTCTGCTCAGCGGCCGAACCTCAATGACTTGTGTCCAGGCAATCGAGGCGGACGCACTGGGAAAGTAATCCGCGGGCACTGTATTGCCGGCGATCGTCGTGCGGCACTGCGACGTTTGAGAGCTTGTTGGCGTAAACCTGACGTGGTTGATGGATCTTTCCACGGTCGGATGACGTGTCAGGACGGTCGCCCGGTTCATCATGACCTGGTCGAAGAATGCGAACGCATTCTCGAGAGACTGCGCACGCGCGAAGGCAGGGAATGCGATAGCAATCGCCGCTGCGATGATCATCACGTTTCGTCTCATTGTCGGTATCGTCACGCGCGAGCTGACCAAGGACTGGTGGAACGATGCAAACGACGCCGCTCTCACTGCGCGACCGCCGCCTTAGCCTCGATAACCCCAGTTCGTCAGCACCGGCTCGTATCCACCGTCCCGGTCGCCGGCACGGTCCTCGTTAAGCTCGTCCACGGCCTCGCGGCGTGTGTCATAGGGACCTTTGCATCCCGTCCGAAGGCCACTCAAGTTGCTCACGTTGGCGCGAAGGAACGAGTTCCAGCTGTTTTCGAAGGCCACGTGATAGGTGTTCCGTGAATCAGCGAAGACGTCCGAATAGAAGGAACGGTTACCGGCCATCGCCCAGCAGTAATGATAGGTGGTCGCAGACTGCGCAGCATCCGCAGCAGGCAGAGAAGCCGGAACGAAGGCCGCGGCAACGAGATAGATCGGTAAAAGCATGAATTCCCCCCGGTTTTCAATAATGGCTGGCGGGTAGCACAGGCATGGAAATCCGTAAAGTCTCGCAACAAGGGCCGCGGCTTCTTCACCCCGCCATCGCCCGCGCCCGGCGGCTCGGCCATCCGTTGAGCACACACACCGTGCCCGCCAGCGCCATCCGGTATCGCCGCACCAGCGCCTCGGGCGAACGCGGCGAGCCGATCCAGCCCTTGAGCGCCGTCCACGGCACCCGCCCCTCGCCGCGAGCAAGCGCGCCCGTGCCGAGCCACACCAGGCGCCGGTCGTGATCGCAGCCCAGCGGCGCGGCGGCATCGGGCACCAGCAGCAGCCAGCGGCGCAGTTCGGCGAGCTCGGCCACCTCGGCGGCATCGAGCGCGACGCGCGGCGCGACCTCGGCGCTGTCGCCGTCCACCCCGCCGCGCGCATCGGCATCGCCCGCCGCGGCCTCGCGGCTGATGAGGTGCCACGGCCCGTCGCCCGCGAACGGCCAGCGCCCGCCCCCCGGCTCGCGCGCTTCGAGCAGGTGCGAGCGCACGAAGGCCTCCTCCATCTCGTCCACGCAGCGCGGCAATCCGCTCATCTCGTCACTCCTTTCCATGGCACTGCCAATAATCCGCCCGGCGGAAGGGAGGCGCCCGCCGCCCGGCCAAGGCAAAATCGCAACAATTCGAAAGCCTTGCTCTTAAGGCCCCTTCCACCCGAAGACCCATTTGGAAGGATGGAAGGCAAAAGCCGCCAAGCCCCGTGCGCAAAAGCCTCTCCCCTAACGCGCACGGCGTTCACCCCCGGCAGCCTTCCACCCTTCCAAAGGCGAGCGGAAACGGCGGAAACCCGCGCTTCGCTGCCTTCCATTCACGACGCGACGCGCTTTCCGGTGGAAGGGCGGGGGATGGTTTCGCCTGCCCGCTTGCGCAGTCTTCCACCCTGTCTCAATTCTTCCAGCCATGAGGTGCAAATGAAAACAGGCGGGATCAGCAGGGTTGTCGGGGGTGGATTGGCACTTGCGTTCACCTGCGCGCTTCTTCTCGGCGTGGTCTATCTGGCCGCTGCTTTGCTGGCGGGGAGTTGGGCAGGTGAGGCAGCAACGGAGGTTGCGCCAGGCATTCCAGATTGGGCTGAGGGTTTTACGACGGCCTCGCCAGCAGGGGACAGCGACATGCGCGACGACCGCATGCTCGCTGCTCAGGAGCGAATGGCTGCGATAGCCGTGTGGATGTTTGTAATTGGCGTTATCACAAGCGTGATAACCGCGGTCGGAACGTTTTTCCTGATCCAGCAAATCCGGATTACGCGTCAAGCCCTTGAGCATGCGGAGACAGCCAATACTCTCGCTCTTGACGGCCAGAAAAGGCAGCTTCGAGCCTACGTGTCCGCCAAAATTTTGGTCGAGGATGGCAGGCACAAGATTCGTTTTATCAACAGTGGCGCAACTCCAGCTCTTGAGTTTTCTGCTTGGGTAACAAGTCACATTTATGCGCGGGGTGGCAGCGAGCCAATTGATTTCGACGAGGATGGCTACATTCTGCCTCTTGCACCCAACGATGTTTGCGATGTCGTGATGAATTACTCTGATACTGGAAACCGCGCCCTTCAAGATAGTGGAACAGAGACCATAATCGCTATCGACGCGGGTTATGAGGACATTTTCCACGAGGTGCACAAGTTCGTCGCGGTTTTCGAGGGATATTCGGATGGCGAATTCGTCCTCGAGAGTGGTTCTTCTTCCTTTACCTAACATCACTCCCACCCCGGCACCGGCGCATCCGGATCGAACGAAGCGCCTCCCCCCGCACCCCCGCCAGCCTGACCGCCGGAGCCATCCGCCGCGGAGGGATCGTTTCGCCCTACCGCTTCGCTGCTTGAGGGCACGTCCGGCAAATCACCCGCCTTCACCCGCTCCACGCTGACGCCCGGGCGCAGTTCGATGCGCAGCCACTTCATCCCGTTCGACTGCTTCTGCTCGAACCCGCGATCCTCCATCGCTTTCTTGAAGCCCTTCATGCTCCACTTCGTACCGCTGCCCTGCTCGGCCCAGGCCTCGAACACCTCGAATAGGTCCTTCGCCCCGACGCGCAGCGAGGCGTCTGCATCCGACACCCAGCAGCACTGGGCGAGGAAACGGCCGAGATCGTCGCTCTGGTCACGGTAGCTGCGCGTCGCCATGCGCACCGCCTCGGGCACGATCAGACCATTTTGCCGCCAGTCGATCAGCCCCTCGATCAGCCGATTGAGCACGCCCGATGCCTCCTCGCGCAAAGCCTCGGGCAGACGGCGATCGATCTCGTCCTCGGGGATGGTGACGGCCCAGGGGACAAGCTGCATGCGCGCCCAGAACCCGTGGCTGGTGTCGCGCACGTTGGGCTTGTTATTGCCCGAAATGGTGATCTTGAAGCTGGGCAGGAATTCGAAGAATCCCTTGTTGAGGAAGCGCGCCTTCACCGGGTCGCCGCCGGTCAGCTGCTTCACCAGCCCGTCGTTGAAGGCCATGCCCTTTTCGGGTTCGGAGACGCGCAGGAACCGCACGCCGGGCAACTCGGCAAGGTCGGGCGTCGCCTGGTCGCCGCGCCGCTTGCCGCCAGTGTCCGCCAGCGATTCCACGCCAACGCTGCCGGCGTAATCGCCGGCGATCGCGGCGACGAGCTCCACCCAGGTGCCCTTGCCGTTGCGCCCTCCGCCGTGGAAGAAGGCCATCTTGTGCTCGCCGATGTCGCCGGTCAGCGACAGCCCGCCCCACTGGTGGAGGAACCGGCGCATGTGCGGGTCGGGTTGCACCCGTTCGATGAAGCCATCGTAGGCCGCGCACAGCTTCTTCGGCCGGTACTCGACCGGGGCGAGCTTGCTGATGAGATCGCCGCGCGCGTGCGGGTGCAGCTTGACCGTCCACTCGCTGCGCCATTCGGAAACCACTCCCCGCTCACCCTGAGCCTGTCGAAGGGCTGTCTTTTCTTCGATCTCGCGCGCGGTCCGCTTCACGTTCCGGCGCTCGAGCCGCAGCGTGCCGTTGAGGACATTGATCGCCATGCGATCACCGTCCATCGCGGTGGGGCCGATGGTGATCGCCTCGAAGCTCTTGGCAAGGTCGGCCACCGCCTTCAGCTTGCCGCTGCCCTCGCTCGTCTTCGCCCAGGCGGCGATCGCGGTGGAGAAGAATTTGTCCTTGCCGAGGTCCACGGCGAAATCCATCCGCGAAAGGCCGTCGAGCCACAGCGCGTTCGCCCCGCCATCGTCATGCCGCAGGTAGGCGTCCTGCCCCTCGTCGCGCAGCCGCTCGGCCACGAGGTGGAAACGCGCCTCGCTCGCCTTGCTGCCGAAGAACTCGGGCGGCTCGGCCCCGGTCGCGGCGACGAGATGCGCCTCGTTGCGGATCGCGCGCACGGTGAGGAACACCGACTGCATCACCCGCGCCGGGATTTTGTCGCGCTCTTCGGACAGCAGCGCCCAGCGCCGCCCGTCCCAGGCGAACCACCCGATCTCGGGGCAGAAACGAAAATCGTCCCCGAACCGCACCCGCCAACGCTCGGCATTGCCGAGGTCGGTCAGCGGCAGCTTGCAGCAGGCGAGATCGGCGGCGGGCGACACCCGCGCGCGGATGCGCGTAACAGTCCCGCCCTCCGCGCCGGAGCCTGCCTCATCGACAGGGGGCGCGGGGACACCCTGCGGGTCGCCGCCCGCGGCAAAGGGGTTGCGGGTGGTCATGCTGCCCTCTGGAAATCTTCGTACAATTCCGGCAGTCCGACGGGATGTGGAAGCCGACAGATAACAGAGTAGGTGATCAGACCCTCAGGATCACAATCGACACGAACACGCGCGTTCCTGCGGAAGACCAGCTTCGTTGGGCTGGAGAAATCGTCGCATTCATCCGCCGACAACCCGACGCGGGGGCTGACGTTGTCATCTCGGTCGCCCACCTTGGAGAGGGTTCGACACTGCTCGAGCTTGTATGTCTCGGAATGATTGCTGCTGGCGGTGTCGGCATTTTCGGAATCGCCGTTCACAAGCACCTGCAGCAGCCGGAAGAACAAATGGCACAGGCCACTGCTGCAATGGGCCAATCTTATGGCGGCACGCGCATCACGATCGAGTGCGGTGCTCTCCCGCAGCCATTGGAACTTGACCTGAAGCTGGTCGCCGGCGGGCAACGCTTCGCGCCGGTCGAAGGACGCGCGGCCGGCCGGATAGAAGTTCAAGGCGTTGGCGAAGCGATCGTTAGCAGTCCAACGGCCACGCCCGACCGCGACGAAAAGATGATCGAACTCGTCGGAACATTTCATATCGATGATGCGGACGCCGCGCCGATATTCGAGACCGACGATGGCTTGCGCATCGTCGCCGACGTTTCCGCTCTGGACCCCAACACGTCCATCATCGCTGACGGACTGAGGGCCTCGATACGCGGATCCCTCGACATCGATCAAAGCGGCCCCAGCGAGGTCGTTATCAACCTGCAGTCTGCCACCAAGCTGGATGCCGACACGCTCACCGACGAAGACGACAGGCAATTCGTGACTGAACAGGGCGACACGCTGGTTGTCGACAATGATCCAGTAGTCCCAGAAAATCTCGATAGGGAACCGAGCGAGGAGCAGGACGCCAGACTTGTCGTCATGTTTGGACGCATCGTGACAACACATGGCGGACGGTTCGCCGTTTTTCGGACGGAACGATCGGAATACCGCATCGTAGCACCGCAGAACCTCTATGAAGATGTTCCAATCGGGGAAGACCTCAGGGTTGAGGCGGTGTTGGAAGGTCAGGACCTTTCCATCGTCAAGTGGGAGATGATCGAACCAGCCACCAGCAATGGCTGGCCACCGACCGATAGCGAGAGCAATTTCACCACGATCCCCGCTGATCAGGCCGTGGAGATCGAAGGGCAATTTCGCCTGGATGCCGGGCAAGTCTTTTTTCAGATGGAGGATGGCACCTACGGACGTGTTGATTTGATCGAGAGCGACAGGCCGCTCCCGCTGCGAATGCCGCTTTTCGCAAGGGTCCGCGCAACCCGCGGTGATCGCGGTGGATACGCTGATCGTGGGGTCGCCGTTGAGGGCTGGACGCTGAAAAGCCTGAATTACGATGCAGGCGACTTCTCGGTGGAGCCGCTTGTAGAAGCTATCCCCGAGCAATCGAGTCGGACACAGGTCAAACTCATTTTCAATTTCGGCGAGCGGCAAGTTCCTGTGTTTGTCAGCCAAAAAGCTTTGAAAGATCTGACGGGTCTCCAACGCTTGTCCAAGGACGACATGATGCGGGTCGCGGAGGACAATGGAGGCCTTATCGCAAAAGCAGTCGTGAAGAAGCTGAAGCAAGGCGAGCTTGTCGCGGACGGTGTGATGATTACGACGATAGATTTGCTCTAGCATCACCCCGCCCTCCCCAGCACCGCACCGCCCGAGGCGCTGACCAGCGGCACGCCGCCGCGCGCCAGCATGGCCTTCAGCCGCGCCTTCATCGCCGCGCCATCCACCATCAGCGTCACCCGCTCGCCAAGGCTGCGCAGGTGCGCGAGGACGCCGCGGTTCCAGTCGAGCACGCAGATCCCCTCGCCCCCGCCGCGCAGCCAGTCCCACGGCGTCGCGTGGAGCTGCAGCCGCGCTGGCCGCTCGGTGGCGAGCGCATGGTCGACCGCGTCGAAGGCCGCCACGCCCAGCACGTCGCCGTGCCCGGTCAGCAGCGCCCAGTCGTCCTCGCAGGTAGAGGACAGCGCCACCACGTCGATCACCGTGCCGAAGGGATCGGTCACGCCCAGCAGCAACCGCGCATCCGCCCCCTTGGGCTCGAACCGCCTGCCGTCGGGCGAGACCGCCACCCGCCCCGCCGCCACCTGCCCCGCGCCGGTCAACTGCGCGAGCAGAGCCTGCGGCACCCCCATCGCCTCCACCCTCGCGATCGCCGCGAACGGCGTCGCGAGATAGGCCGCGGTCAGGACGTTATGGGCGCGGGTCACGAGGTCACGCCGCCTTCACGAACGAGCAGAACGGACTGACGCAAGCGGCCACCTGGCTCAGCGAGCGGCGCGCGTCGCACTGGTCGCACCAGGCCGACTTGTCGCCTGTCTGCGCCCCCGACGGCACTGCGGCCGCAGCGGGTGCCGCCACCGGCACCGCCTCGCCGAGCGCGCGCTTCACTGCGTGGCGCTTCGCCTTGAGGTCCGGCTGCCACAACTCGGTGACCACGCGCACCGCGGCACCCACGCGGCCCAGCATCTCATCGGCCGCGGCCTCGAGCAAAATATCCTCGCGCAAGGCCTTCTGCCCGCGCGAACCCAGCTTCGCGGTGAAGGCGGCGAACTTGCCCGCCTCGAAATCCTGCCGATCTCGGCACTCGCGCACGCAGACCGCCACCACGCCGGGGAACAGCGTGCCCGCGTACTGCAGCACCTCGCCCGCGAATGCCGTCGCCAGCGCCTGCAGTGCCTCGCCCGTGACCAGCGCCCCGTGCTTGCGCCAGGCACCCTCGATACCGCCGATGTTCGCCAGCATGCCCGGCTTCCAAACAGAGGCGTTCATGTGCGGTGCCAGCTCCAGCCCCGCCGTCGCGATCGCCGCCGCGATGGCGCAGGCCTCCGCATCCTCGCTGGCGACCGCGGCCTTGAACAGATCGAGCTTCGAAAGCGGGCGGCGTTGCTGGTTGAGGTGCACGAAGCTCGCCGCCTCGTCCTCGCGGCAGGCGTAATCGACGACGACGCAGGGCAGCTGGTGAATGTCGCCGCGCAGCTTCGC
This sequence comes from Aurantiacibacter luteus, assembly GCF_001010945.1. GTDB lineage: Bacteria > Pseudomonadota > Alphaproteobacteria > Sphingomonadales > Sphingomonadaceae > Alteraurantiacibacter > Alteraurantiacibacter luteus. Next base: position 151,073 of record NZ_LBHB01000004.1, on the reverse strand, counting down.
ACCCTCGAGCCGGTGCTGTCCGTCGATCACCCACATCGATCCGTCGGCGCGGCGGCTGACGACGAGAGGCTGGCACAGGTCCCAGTTCCAGTGTTGCGCGATGCGCCGGATCAGCGCCTGGCTGTCTCCGCCCACCACGCTGCGCTGGTACCCGGCATCGACCTGCAGCTGGCCGACGAGCCCCCACTGCAGCGCCGGCAGGTGGCCGAGCGGCGGATTGAGCTTCAGGCGAGCTGTTGAACTGCGGGGCATCACGCCACCATCCTTTCCGGGTAGGCCGCGCCGATCGCCGCGAGCAGCGCCGCGCTGCCGCGCACCAGCATGTCTTCGAAATCGTAGCCGACGAGCTCGTCGGACTCCTGTTGAACGTCGCCGCGCTCGGCGGGCCGTGGCGCTTGCAAAGGCTCGTCCTCGAGGTGCAGCGCCTCGCGCGCGGCGTTCTCCGCCTCGAGCAGCAGGATCGCTTCTTCCTCGCGCCCCGGCCCGTCCGCCTGCGAACGCGCAAAGGCGAGCAGGGCGTCGGTCAGGCGGAGGAACCATTCGTCGCGCTCGCGAAAGGCCCGCGCCTGCCGCAGCGAGAACAGCATGGTCGAATTGTCGCGGTTGCCCATGACCTTGCCGAGCATGGACAGCGACAGGTGCTCCCAACGCGCCTGCAGCACCCAAGCCGCCGCCTGGCGCGCGCGCACTACTTCGCGGTCGCGGCCCCGTGCGAGGAACGTCTCGCGGTCCACCCGCACGATCGCCGCCGCGCGGTCGACCACCGCCAGCATCGCGCGCGATGGCTCCCATCGATCAAGACTCTGCGGCACGGTCATTCTCGCTGGCCTGGGGTGTCTCGGGTGCTCTTCCCCCGGCCCCGCCCCGCGGCGAGCACGGTAACGAGGCGAGGCGCATTGCGGCCCCGGCCCTCGACGCGGATCGCGCCATCGACCTCGAGCAGGTGCATCAGGTAGCTCGCGCGGCTGCGCCCGCGGTGCGAGCCGCCGAGGTCGAGCGCGCGCGCCAGCCCGGTGTTCGAGGGGCATTCGCGCCCGCGCACCGCGCAGTCGCGCAGCAGTGCCAGCAGCGCATCGCGCTCGCGCCGGGTGGCCGAGGTCATCTCGCGCGGAGCAGCCCCGGCCACGGCGGGCACGGCCCCGCGCCGCTGGGCGATGAACTGGAACTGCCGCGGGTTCGCCGGGTCGCGGCGGCTGACCGGGTCGACCAGCCCCTCGCGCACCCAACGCTGCACGAGCTGGACCCCCGCCGCCGCGCGCGGCAACACCACGCCCGTGGCGTAGACCACCTGCCCGCCCGGCGCCGCATCCGCCATCCACGCCTCGAGCTCCGCCACCGGCGCGGCGAGCGAAAGCGCGAGCGAAAAGGTCTCGGTGGTGCTGGCGGCGGGCGCGGCCATCAGTTGCGCACCAACCCGGCGAACGGAGCCGTTTGCCCCTCGTCCGACTCGAAAGTGACGTGCACCGTGTCGTCGGCGATTCGCTTCAGGCTGATCGCGATCGAAAGCTGCAGCGCGAGGCCGAGCGCGAGATCCTCGCGCAGGTACGCCTCGCGCGCGGCGGGCTCGATCGCGCCCTCGGCTATGGGACAGCGGCCGTCAGCCATGGCTGGCCTCGCCGTCGCGAGCGGCCACGCGCACCACGTCCCCGCTCGCGAGGTGCCGCAGCCGAGCCAGCGCGGCCTGCGCCTCGTCGATCTCGGCGACCAGCGCGGCGCGCTCGTGCGACTCGAGCCTGCCGTCGGCCAGCGCATCGCGCAGCCGCTGCGAGACGTCGCCGAACTCCGCCGCCGCCTCGACGAAGGCACCGGACAGCGCATCCTCGCCGGCGTCGGCATCGGGCAGCACGATGACCACCGCACCGAGCTCCGCCGCCAAGGCCGAGAGGATTGGCAGGCCGCCGCCGGAGATCAGGCAGGCCTCGTCGAGTGCGAAGGCGCAGTCGGCGGGCGGGAAGATCGCGGCATTGCGGTTGTTCCAGTCCCCCGCCACCGAGCGGCTGCGTCCAGCGGTCGCACCCGCCCCGTCGACGCCGCCGCACAGCTGCACGGCTGCGCGCACCGCGCGCTTGATCCGCACCAGCGCGGGCGAGAGCGCAGAGGGAAGTCCAGGCCCGCTCACGCCGCCCGCTCCGCCCGCGCGAGGCCGGACAGATCGACCGCCTGTCCGGTTGCCGCCGACAGCGCCGCGCCGCTAACCCCGACACGATGAGCGAGTTCGCACGCCACCTCGGGCACCAGCCCCTCGGGCCAGTTGGCCGGGTCGTGGAGGAAACGGGCGAAGCGCTCGACTCGGCCCACGCCCGGATCGCTGCCTGCCGCCAGGTCGCGAAAGAAACGGTTATTGCCGCCCGTTACCCGCAGCGAGAGCTGGGCCAGGGTCGTCATGTTGGCCTGCGCCCATGTATCGGCGCAGGCATTGAGCAGATCGAGCAGGGGACGTTCGGATGTCATGGCTCAAGAAAATGACGGATATATCCGCCACCTGTCAAGCGGATATTTCCTCCATTACTACGAGCGGAAATTTCCGCCATCATGTCCCGATGGCAAACTCATCCGATATTTTGCGCGACCGCCTGCGTGAAACCTTGCTCGACAGGGGAATGAGCCCGCGCCAGCTCAGCCTGGCGATCGGCGCCAACCACTCGTACATCTCGCAGATCCTCAACGGCAAGGGCGGGATGCCCGCTTCCAGTCGCCTCACCGCGATCGCCCGCGAACTGGGCGTCAGCGCCGACTGGCTGGGCGGCCTCGTCGGCAACCCGGAACCCGTGGGCAGCGAAGTCGCCATCCACGATGCACCGGTCGACTGGACCCGTCCGGACCGCGCCGATCCGGGTATCCCGCTCGTCGGCACGGGCGATTGCGCCGACCTCGAGGTGACCGGCGAGGATGGCGAGACCGTGCTGATCGAGCGCTCCAGCTTCGACCCCGACTATCACCAGCGATACCTGGCGCGGCCGCCAGCGCTGCGCGGTGCAGTAGATCTCTACGCCATCACCTTCGTCGGCGACAGCATGTCACCCCGCTTCGAGCCGGGCGAGATCGGCATCGTGGATCCCCGCGCCCACATCGCAGCGGGGAACGATGTCGTCGTCCAGCTGCGCGACGGCGCGAGCGAGGACGTAGGCGGCGTTCTGGTCAAGCGCCTGGTGCGGCGCACCGCGACCGAGGTGGTGCTGCAGCAGTTCAACCCGCCGCAAACCTTCGTCATCTCCATGCGCCAGGTAAAGCGCATCCACCGCATCCGCCCGCAAACGGACTTGCTGTTCTGACCCTCGTCACTCCAGGCCGAATTGCGCCTTGTTCACTAGCTCATCGTTCTGGAACATTGCATTCGCGTTAGCACCGAAGCCGCCTTCTCCGTCCCACTGGTACATCCGCGTGTTGTAGCCGGCGATATCGCTTTCGGACATAAGCTCGCCCGGGCCGCCAATTATAGCCACTGCTTCGCTGTAGGACATGCCTGAGCGCAATGAAGCGAATTCCGCCGCCGACATTTCCGGCGAATTGACGGGTTCGGGCGGAGCGACCGGTTCGGCGGGCTGCGGATTTTCAGCGACATCCTCGTCAGGCGGCGAAGCCTGATCGGCCGCATTCCCATCAGCAATTTGCGTTCGCTGCTCAGCGCTCGGTCCAACGATAGCGACAAGCACCGCAAGCCCGACGAGGACGCCGCCCGCAACCAAGCCCCAGAACAGGCAACCCCGCTTCTTCGCCGGTGCGACAGCTGCCCCGCCCATCGTGGCCACACCCGCGCCATCGCGAGCGACCGCGTCGACGACGACCGTGTCGCCATCGACCGAGGCGACGGTTGCATCGAACGGCTGCTGCCGGTCGTGCATATCGTCGACCATCGGGTGGACCGCGGGCAGGTAGCCGAGCCGGCGGTCCTGCGCATCGATGACGGCGATGCTGCGCGGGTCGTCCGGGTGATCCTTGAGATGCCGGAACCTGACCCGGTCCCCTTGTCGCAAATCGGCCAGCGCCTGCGCGTCGAACCCGCGCGACACGAGTTCGACCCTGTATTCCTGCCCCATGGAACCCCTTTCAATTCATCGGCCTGCAGGCTGCCTCGGTTTACGGTCACGCGCAAGTAAAGGATATTTCCGCCATTCGCGCTTGACAGCGGATATTTCCGTCATCTATTTCCGCCACACGCCAGCGGAGATTTCCCATGCTCGCATCCCCCGCCCCGTTTCCTCACGCCGGATCTATCGCCTACCGCCTGCACACGGCGGAGCCGGTGCGTATCCAGCGCGAGCATCCCGACGGCACCGTTCTTGTCGAGAGGCGACGGCGGCTGCCCGGCGGAGCCACCGCCCCCCTCCCCGGTGCCTCCGCCAACCTGACCATGCCGCGCGCCGAGCTCTTCGAGACCCCCGACGCCGCCGCCCACGGCGGCGTCGGTAAGGCCCGCCAGTCCCGCCGCCGCCGCGCTGCCGGAGGCCAGGGATGATCGCCGACATCGCCCTTGCCCAGTTCCGCCTGCGACGCTCTGCCGCGCAGGCCCGCCGTGACAACGCCATCTGGGCGCGCGAGGAGGCTGAGTGCCGCCTGCGCCCCTGGGCTGCCGCCGCGCTCGTCTGCGGCGCGGATCCGGCGGCCATCCACTCCGATCTGGCCATCACGCTCGAAGACTACCGCCGCGCCGGTACCGGCGATGCCGTCGCGCGCCAACTGACCGCGATGGACCTGTGCGATCCCGAAACCATGCTCGCCGCCGTGGCACACGCGCGCGACGCCTCGGTAGGCGCCCGGCTCGAAGGCTGTGCCGACCTCGCGATCCTCGCCTGCCACCTCGGCTGCCGGCCCTTCGTGCCCGCCGATCTGCAGATCGAGGCGAAGGCGGCCGCATGACCCGCCTCCTGCGCCTCTGGCTGGGCGTTCTCGCCGCCTACCCTGCCGAGGACCTCCGCCGCGATGCCCAAACCGCCGCAATCGCGGTCCTCTGCCTCCTGCTGCTGAGCAACGCCCTCGTGCTCGGTTCGGAGCACCTGCAATGACCCGCCTCTCCCCTGCAGAGGCCGAGCGCCGCCTCGCCCGCATCGCCCAGTGGATGGAGCCGCGCGCCTTCGCCCGCCTTGCCGCCGCCTACCGCGCGAGGCCATGACCGCCCTCCCGCCCTCCGATGCGATTGAGTTCGCCCGCGCCCTTGCGCGCGCGCACGTGGCGAGGGACATTGCCGCCGCCCGCGCGGATTCGCGGGCTCCCGTGCGCGAGGCCGACCATGCGAACCCTGATCTACGCCCGCTATAGCTCGGCCATCCAGAACCCGCGCTCGATCGCGGACCAGTTCGCCGCCTGCCGCGCCCGTGCCGAGGCCGAGGGCTGGGAGATCGTCGCGGAATTCTCCGACGCCGCCATCAGCGGTGCCGCCGGCATCGAGGACGTGCAGCGCCCCGGCCTTGCCGCCCTGCTCGACCGGATCGATCGCCACGACATCGACCAGGTTCTGACCGAATCGACCGACCGCATCGCCCGCCACCAGGGCGACGCCTTCGCCGTGCGCGAACGCATCGAGTTTGCCGGTGCGCGCCTCTTCACCCTCATGGACGGCGTGGTCGACGACATCACCGGCACCATCAAGGGCCTGTTCGACGCACGCACCCGCAAGGACCTGGCGAGCCGCGTGCGCCGCGGCCACCGGGGCAACATCGCCCAGGGCAAGGCCACCGGCGGCATCGCCTACGGCTACCGCAAGGTCGCCCGGTTCGACGACAAGGGCGAGGCCATCCGCGGCCTGCGCGAAATTGACGAGGACAAGGCCGAGATCGTGCGTCGGATCTTCCGAGAGTATGCCGCGGGCCGCTCGCCGATCGCCATCGCCATGGACCTGAACGCGGAAGGCGTGGCCGCTCCGCGCGGCGCGATCTGGCGTCCCTCGACCATCATCGGCCACCACAACGCCGGCTTCGCGATCCTCGCCAACCCGGTCTACATCGGCCGGCTCGTCTACGGCCGCTCGAAGCAGGTGACGGACCCGCGCACCCGTCAGCGGCGAATGGCGCCGGGCGACGGCGAGTTGCACACCGGCGAGGCGCCGCATCTCAGGATCGTCGACGACACGCTATGGCACGCGGTGCAGGCGCAGCTGCAGGCGCGCAGCAGCCACGCGAAGGGCGCGAGCCGGCCCGAACGCCAGCGGCGGCCGAAGCACCTGCTCTCGGGCCTCGGCGAGTGCGGCGTGTGCGGGTCGAAATTCATCATGCGCGGCGGCGGCTATTTCGGCTGCAGCCGCTTCGTCGACGCCAAGGCTTGCAGCAACGATCGCACGATACAAAAGGACAGGTACGAGGCGGCCGTGCTCGCGCAACTGCGCGGCCTCATGCTCGCGCCCGAGGCGGTCGAGGCCTATCTCGAAGAGTACCGAGTCGAAGCCGCCAGGCGGGCCCGCGAGGCCGCCGGCGAACGCGGCCGCCTCGAACGCCGCCGCGCCGAGGCCGCGCGCAAGGTCGAGCGCCTCGTCGACGCGGTGGCCGCCGGCGGCAGCGCCTTCGCCGAGATCCGCACCGCGCTCGCCACGGCAAAGACCGACCAGGCCGAAGCCGAGCGCGCGCTGGCAGCCGCCGAGGCGGTCCCTACCATCGCCCTCCACCCCGGTCTCGCCAGGCAATACCGCGAAGCCATCGCCAACCTCGCCGACGAACTCGCCGACGAAACCACCCGCCGCGAGGCCGCCCCGAAACTGCGCAAGCTGATCGCCCGCATCGTCGTGTCACCCAGCGAGGAACAGCGCGGCGTCACCATCGAAGTCCTGCGCCACCTCGACGAAATCGTCACCCTCGCCACCCGCCGCACCGCCTGACGCCGCGTTTGCGGTAACGGGCAAGTCGGTTCCGCAAATTCCTCGAGATAGTGGCTGCCGATCCAACGAGACTTGCGATGCGGTTGCGGCAAGACCGGGAGCTGGACGAAGGCATAATCGTCCATCGCTCCATCCACCAGGGAGAGAGCAGCCGAATCAACCATGTCTTCCGCATCGTGGATCATGACAAGGCGAAAAGGTTCACCGGACTCCTTCTCTACGGCGACAATCGTGCGGTAGATGGCATTAAGACAATCCGCTTTGGTTGTGGGACCGTCGACATCATCCACGACGATCCTGAGCCGAGCGTCGTTCGCTCCAGCCTTTTTCACGGCGTCGATCGTGGCCTGATCGTTGCGATAGCATCCAACGAACAGGCGCAAATCTTCTTGCGGCCACACCTCGAGCGCGTGTCTCACCGTGTGGCCGATAACATTTGCTTCGTCCCAAGCGGCTATGATGACAGCGGCGCGGCCTCGCAGTGGTCGTTTCGAGACTTCTTCACGGTCGATTGTCGCCGTCCTCCCTTTGCCGGCAAAACGAAAGCCAATCCATGCAAGGTCGATTGCGAATTCGTCGAGCGCTCCCAGCAACAGAAAAATTCCCGCAAAGAGCAGCAATTCGTACTCCGCGTTCGCAAACCAAGTGGTGAATGCGTCACCCATGCGTAGACAGACCCGATCTCGTACGAAAATTGCGACACCTGACGCGCTGTAGGACCGTTTCCCGTTTCAGAATAGAGACTTAAATCGTCGCCCGTCTCGTTGCTCCGCGCGGGACCGGCCCGGTCGTTAGGGCTAGGCTTGCAAAGCAGGAACAATTCAGGAATTGGCTCTTGCACATGACCCAGACCAGCTTCCTCGCCCGCGCCCAGCGCAATTTCGCCGCGCTGTTCCGCGCCGATTCCTTCCAGGGCATCCTGCTGATCGCAGTGGCGATCGTCGCCATGATCATCGCCAATTCGGGGGTCAGCGACAGCTACTACCAGCTGTTCCACGGCTACCTGTGGTCGAAGGACACCTTCTACCTCAACACCCTGCACCTGTGGATCAACGACGGGCTGATGGTCATCTTCTTCTTCGTCGTCGGGCTGGAGGTGAAGCGCGAGGTCGTGTGCGGCAACCTCGCCGATCCGCAGGCGCGCAACCTGCCGGTCTTCGCCGCCGTCGCGGGCATGGCGGCGCCGGCTGCGGTCTACATGCTGGTGGCGGGCGGAGAGCCGGGCCTCGCGCGCGGCTGGGCCATCCCGGCGGCGACCGACATCGCTTTTGCCATGGGCGTGGTGGGCCTGCTCGGCACCCGCGTGCCCGCGGCGCTGCGACTGTTCCTGCTGACCGTCGCCATCGTCGACGATATCGGCGCGGTCGCAGTTATCGCCATCTTCTACACCGCCGACCTCGACCTCGCCTACCTGATCGGCGCACTGGTCGTGCTGGGCGTGATGATCGCCATGAACAAGGCCAAGGTCTCGTCCATGTTGCCCTTCATCGCGCTGACCGTGGTGCTGTGGTACCTGGTGCTGTCCTCCGGCATCCATGCGACCATCGCCGGCGTGCTCGCCGCGCTGACCATCCCCATGCATTCGAAGAACGGCGAGGAGCCCATGCTCGAGCGCATGGAACACGCGCTGGTGCCGTGGAACGCCTATATCGTGGTGCCGATCTTCGGCTTCGCCAACGCCGGCGTCAGCCTGACCGGGCTCGGCCTCGATGCGCTGCTCGATCCGCTGCCGCTGGCTGTGGCCGCGGGCCTCGTGTTCGGCAAGCAGGCGGGTATCTTCGCCTGCGTGTATTCGGTGGTGAAGATGGGCCTCGTGCCCAAGCCCGCGAATAGCAGCTGGCCGGAAATCTGGGGCGTCTCGATCCTGTGCGGCATCGGCTTCACGATGAGCCTGTTCATCGGCGAGCTCGCCTTCCCCGGCGCGGGCGAACAGGCGCAGATGCTGCGCGACGAGGCCAAGATCGGCATCCTGTGCGGATCGCTGGTCAGCGCGCTGCTCGGCTATTTCGTGTTGCGGATGACCAGCCGCCACGATGCGGAAAAGGACAATCCGAACAGCCCGGTCGTGTGACCGGGCTGCGCGGGGCTATCAGGCCTTCGCGACCGGCGCGTCCTCGCCCAGATCCTCGTACCAGGCTTCGACCGGGCCAGTGAGTTTGATCGTCAGCGGGCGACCCTTGCGGTCCACCGTCTTGCCGGCCTGCACGCGCACCCAGCCGCCGGAGATCGAATATTCCTCGATGTCCTTGCGCTCCCGGCCCTTGAACCGGATCGCGACGCCGCGCTGCAGCTTGTCGGCATCGAAATGCTCGCTGGCGGGGTCGATCGAGAGGTGATCGGGCGGGGTGTCGGTGGTTTTGTCGTCGCTCATGGCAAGCGCCCCTAGACGAGATCGCACACAAATCAATCCGGCGGCAGCATCGTCTGCGGCGCGGGATCGATGGACGGCATCTCGTCGGGCGCCTCGGGCATGTCGACATCGCCCTGGTCCGGCTGGGTTTCGGGCGGAGCGGCGGGCGTATCGACGTCGCCGCCCTCGTCCGGCTGCACCTCGGGCGGGGTATCGCCGGGATGGTCGGTGTCGCCGCCGGGGATGGGATCGGAGTCGGGATCAGGCGTGGTGGCGGTCATGGTCTTGCTCCTCGGTTTGTCGTGCCAATCGAACGTCCCCGCACGCCCTCGCGTTCCCCCGGTCCGGCCCGCCGAAGCTGCGCCTTGCCCTTTGCCCGCCGCGCCTCTAAGGGCGGCGTTTCGTGCGCAGGCGGACCCCCGCCTGCACCACTCGTCGGCTCGCGGGCGTGGCGGAACTGGTAGACGCGCTGGTTTTAGGTACCAGTATCGCAAGATGTGGGGGTTCGAGTCCCTTCGCCCGCACCAGTTTCGCCCTGCGCAGAGCGGATATCGGCGAGCGCGCAACCGATTTTGGAATGAAGGCAGACCATGCAGATCGTCGAAACCACCAATGAAGGCCTCAAGCGCGGCTATACGCTGACCATCCCCGCCAAGGATATCGATGCCAGGATCGATGCCGAGGTGAAGAAGGTCGCGCCGCAGGTGCGCATGCCCGGCTTCCGTCCCGGCAAGGTGCCCGCCAACCTCGTGCGCAAGATGCACGGCGAGGCGTTGCACGCCGACGTGCTGAACAATGCCGTGCGCGAATCGGTGAACGACCTGCTCAAGGACAAGAAGCTGCGCCCCGCCCTCCAGCCCAAGGTCGAGATGATCGACGGCTACGAGCAGGGCAAGGACGCCGAGCTGACTGTCGAGGTCGAGGTGCTGCCCGAGATCGAGGCGCCCTCCATCGAAGGGCTGACGCTGGAAAAGCTGACTGTGCCCGTGAGTGACGAGCAGCTCGACGAGGCGCTTGGCCGCATCGCCGAGGGCCAGAAGAGCTACAAGGATGCTCCGAAGTCGAAGAAGGCCGCCGACGGCGACCAGCTCATCATCGACTTCACCGGCAAGCTCGACGGCGAGGAATTCGAGGGCGGCAAGGCCACCGAGGCGCCGCTGGTGATCGGTTCGGGCCAGTTCATCCCCGGCTTCGAGGAGCAGCTGGTCGGCATGAAGACCGGCGAGGACAAGACCATCACGGTCAAGTTCCCCGACGATTACCCGGCCGAGAACCTGAAGGGCAAGGAAGCCCAGTTCGACATCCACGTGCACCAGGTGAAAGTCGAGGGTGAGACCAAGATCGACGACGACTTCGCCAAGTCGCTCGGCCTCGAGGGCATCGACAAGCTGAAGGACCTGCTGCGCGGCCAGCTGGAGCAGGAAAGCGCCGGCCTCACCCGCACACAGATGAAGCGTCAGCTGCTCGACAAGCTGGCCGCCGACCACGATTTCGACGTCCCGCCAACGATGGTCGAGGCCGAGTTCCAGCAGATCTGGCAGCAGCTGTCGCAGGAAGTCGCCCGCGAGGACGATCCGGCCAAGGCGATGGAAGAGCTGGAAGCCGAGCGCGACGATTACAAGCGCATCGCCGAGCGCCGCGTGCGCCTGGGCCTGCTGCTGTCCGAGATCGGCCAGGCCAACGGGGTCGAGGTGTCGCAGCAGGAGATGCAGATGCTCCTGCAGCAGGCGGCGCAGCAGTATCGCCCCGAGGACCGTGAGCGGTTCGTCGAGTATGTCCGTTCCGAGCCGATGGCGCAGGCACAGCTGCGCGCGCCCCTGTACGAGGACAAGGTCGTCGATTTCCTATTCGACAAGGCCGAGGTGACGACACGCGAAGTGACGCGCGAAGAGCTCGAAGCCGCGATCGAGGCCGAGGAAAGCGCGCCTGCTCCGGCAGCGAAGAAGGCCCCGGCAAAGAAGAAGGCGCCTGCAAAGGCTTCGGCCAAGAAGGCTGACGACAAGGCTGACGACAAGGCCGAGGACAAGACGCCCGCCGCCAAGAAGCCCGCAAAGAAGGCCGAGCCCGCCGAAAAGGCTGCTCCGGCCAAGAAGGCCGCGCCCGCGAAGAAGGCGGCCGACAAGCCCGCCGCCGAGAAGAAGGCTCCGGCCAAGAAGCCCGCGGCCAAGAAGGCACCTGCCAAGAAGTAAGCTGCCTACGCAGCGACACGAAAGGCTCGCCCGGTATCAGCGCCGGGCGGGCCTTTTCGTTTGTGCGAGCATGGTCAGAAGTCGCCGGCGATCCGCAGCTGGACGCGCGGGCCGCTGAAACGGCGGCGTTCCTCGGTGAACAGCAGCGGCGCACTGCCACGCTGGCCGGCGAAGACCTCGCGGATCAGCACGTTGGGCTCGTCGGCGAGGTTGCTCACCGTCAGCCGCACGGTCGCGCCCAGCACGTCCTTGTGCTCGGCGAAGGCGGTCACCTCGGTCGTCTCGCGGTAACTGAAGAAGGTCTCGGTCACCCGGTAGTTGAGTGCCCGTGAGCGGTCGCGGAAGGCGCCGCCCCAGGCCCAGTCGGTGCCGGGCACGTCGTGCCGCAGGTTCAGCTCCACCTCAAAGGGGTCGAGCCCGTCGAACCGGCGCGCGAGCCCGGTGACCGGATCGTCGAGCCGCGAGTCCTCCCACGCGATTCTCCCATCCAGCCGCGCTCCGCGCCAGCCGAGCGGCTCCATCTGCAAGGTGCCCGTGAGCGCCGCGCCGTAGCGCCGCGCGCCGGACACGTTGCCCTGCGCCGCGCCGCCGCCCTCCACGGGCACGATCAGCACCAGGTCCTCGATGCGCTGGTCGAACAAGGTGAGCGTGGCCGAACCCAGCGCGCCGAATTCGCGCCGCGCCTCCAGTTTGGTCTCCCAGCTCTGCTGCGGGCGCAGGGAATTGTTGCCGGCATTCTCGCGGTCGTCATTGAGGCTGACGCTGGCAAGGAAATCGCCGAAGGAGAGCTGGCCCACGCGCCGCGCGATCTCCAGCGACAGGTCGAGACCCTCCGCCGCCGCCCAGGCAAGGATCAGGCTGCCCTTGGGCCGCACGAAGGTCCGCGAGAGAGCGTTGCTGCCGGTTTGCGCGATGGTCGAATACTCGGCCCCCGCCACGGCCTGGACCGAGACCGTTGGCAGCAGGGCGAAGCCGACGCTGGCAAGACCCTCGTAGCGATCCTCGCGCACGCCGCCGTCTGCTCCGGGAAAGGGCACCGCTACGTAGTCCTTCGCCACCGGGTCGTAGGCGAACAGGTCGCCGGTCTGGTCGAGCCGGTTGAACGCCGCCTCGGCGGAGAGCTGCCAGTCGGCGCCCCACAGGCCGAAGGTGTATTCGCCGCGCCCGATGCGCTCGCCGATGTCCGCGACACGCCGGAAGCGCGAGCCGCGCGGGGTTCGCGCGCCTTCCGCGATCAGCGAGGTATCGGTCCGGTCCTTGTGCTCGAAGCTTTCGAGCGCGATCAGCTTCATCTGCCCGCCGCCCAGCGGAAAGGTCACATCGCCGCCGATCTCGTAAAACCATTCGTCGCTGACCGCATCGACGCTCTCGTCGAAGGATGGCAGCGGATTGCCGCCCACACGCACCTCGCCCTCGCGCGAGCGGTAGCGCTCGATGCCGCCCGTAAGGTTCACGGTGGCGGCCACGCCGGGCGCGGGCTTGAAGGCGAAGTTGCCGCTCAGCGTCGGACGGCGGAAGCGGTCGAAGGCCGTGTTCTCGCGTGTGTCGACCACGCCAAAGGCATCCGTGAAAATCGCCGGGCCGCGCTGGCCGCGTGCGAACTCGCTCATCCGCAGCGCGAGCGTGTAGTCGATGCCCAGCATGGCCCCGGTAAGTGAGGCCTCTCCCTCGAGCGGCGTCACGCGTCCCTCGCCGAGCGACACGCTGGGGCGCCACTCGAACTGGCCCGCCACGCTGCTGCTTTCGGCGATGATGTTGGCGACGCGGCCGGACAGGCCCGGAATGTCGAGCGTCGCGCCGTCCACCACCTCGATGCGCAGCACGTTGTCCGCCGGGATGCGGGCGAGCTGGTCGGCGGTGCTGGTGGACTTGCTCGAGACACGCTCGCCGTTGATCAGCAGGTTTTCCTGCGCCTGCCCGAAGCCGCGGCCACCCCCGCCGCCTCCACCGCCCCCGCCGCGGTTGACGGCAAAGCCGGGGATGCGGTTGATCATGTCGAGCGCGTTGCGCGGAGCGTAGCGGGCGAAGTCGGCGGGGGTGTAGACCTCGCGCGCCTCGACGGCCTCCTCGGCGGGCGCGACGATCTCGGTGTCCTGCGGCGGCGGCGCGTCGCCGGTCGTGGCGGCATCCTGCGCCAGCGCCGGCCCGCCGATAGCGACAAGCGCGGCTGCCATGGGCAGCGACGAGGCTCGCGGCCGCGAGAGGAAAACGTTGCGCTTCATTGATTTGGTCCGCGCCCGCTAGCCCAAGGGCAGGCGGGCGGCAAGGACGGTCAACGGGTCAGGGCTGCACCTCGCCGACAGGCTGCCAAGGCGCGAACAGCGGTTCGCGGAGTGGCACGCTGCGCGCCCGTTCATAGGCGGCGCCCGCGCGCAGCACGGCGTGGTCGCTCCACTTGCCGGCGATGAAGGAGAGGCCGACGGGCAGGCCCTCGATCGCCCCCATGGGCACGGTCAGGTGCGGGTATCCGGCGATTGCGGCGAGGCTGCCGATGCCGATGCCGATGCCGCCGCGAAAGTTGTCGCCGTTGACGAGATCGATCGACCATGCCGGCCCGCGCGTCGGCGCGATGAGCACGTCGACGTCGTTCTCGGCCAGCAGCCGGTCGATACCTTCCGGCCCGGCGAGGCGGAAGCTGTTGGCGCGCGCCGCCTCGTAGGCCGCGCGGTTGGTCGCCTCCAGCGCGGCGGTGAAGATGTCCTGTCCGAACCAGCGCATTTCGCTCAGCGCATGGACGGCGTTGAAGTCGATCACGTCCTGCAGGGATCGCACCGGGATGTCGGCGGGCGAGGCGGCGAGATAGGCGTCAAGACCCTCGCGGAACTCGTAGAGCAGCACCGTGTATTCGTCCGCGCCCATTTGCGGGTCGCCCTCGTAGGTCACGTCGACCATCACCGCGCCCGCGCGCCTGAGGTCGTCGAGCGCCTGCTCGTAAAGCTGGCCGAGCGGCTCGAACCCGCCGTCGCGCCCGCGCAGCACGCCCACGCGCACGCCCGCAAGCGAGGCGGTATCGAGCCCGGCGGTGAAATCGTAGGCGAGGTCGCCCTCACCCATTTCGCCGTAGTCCGGCCCGGCAATGGCCGACAGCAGCATTGCGGCATCGATGACGCTGCGCGCCATCGGCCCGGCGGTGTCCTGGCTGGCGCTGATGGGCACGATCAGCTCGCCGCTGACGAGGCCCGTGCTCGGTTTGAAGCCGACCACACCGTTCATGCTGGCGGGACAGGTGATGGAGCCGTCGGTCTCGGTGCCGATGGCCGCCCAGGCCAGCCCCGCCGCCACCGCCGCGCCGCTGCCCGAGGACGAGCCGCAAGCGCTGCGGTCGGTGGCGTGCGGGTTGCGGGTGATGCCGCCCACGGCGCTCCACCCGCTCGAACTGTCGGAGCTGCGGAAGTTGGCCCACTCGGAAAGGTTGGTCTTGCCCAGCACCACACCGCCATTGGCGCGCAGGCGCTGGATCAGCGGAGCGTCGCGGCCCGTGGCATTATTTTCCAGCGCCAGCGAACCGGCGGTGGTCGGCCACTCGTGGGTCTCGATGTTGTCCTTCACCAGTACCGTGCGCCCGGCGAGCCGACTGCCACCGTTCACGATGGTCGCCGCCTCGGCCGCGTCCGGATCGTGGACGACGACCGCGTTCAGCTGCGGCCCCGCATCGTCGAGCGCCGCGATGCGCTCGAGATAGACCCTTGCCTCGGCTGCCGGATCGAAGGGCAGCGGGTCCGCGCGCTCGGCGATCGGCGGTGTGGCCACGGTTTGCGCGGCAGCCATCGCGGGAAAGGACAGAGCGAGAAGCGCGGCGAGCGCGGCTGTGGAGGAGCGTCCCATGGCCCGCCTTGTGCGGCCCGCGCGCCGGTCTGGCAAGCCGCGCCGGCTCGGCTCCCCGGGTTTTGAAGCCCCCCTCTTGAACTTGCGCGCAGGCGAGGCGACATAGGCGCCCTACCCCCGAGACGAGAGGACATTTTTCGCATGCTCGACCTGTTCGGCGACAACAAGGACCGCTTCACCCAGGACCCCATCACCGGCGCCCTGGTGCCCGTCGTGGTCGAATCGACCAGCCGCGGCGAGCGCAGCTTCGACATCTTCAGCCGCCTGCTGCGCGAACGCATTGTCTTCGTCACCGGTCAGGTGGAAGACAACATGGCGAGCCTGATCGTCGCCCAGTTGCTGTTCCTCGAGTCGGAGAACTCGAACGACATCTCCATGTACATCAATTCGCCCGGCGGCGTGGTGACGGCCGGCATGGCGATCCACGACACCATGCAGTACATCAAGCCCAAGGTGCGCACCGTGTGCGTGGGCCAGGCCGCCTCGATGGGCAGCTTCCTGCTGGCGGCCGGTGAGCCGGGCATGCGCGTGGCGCTCCCCAATGCCCGCATCATGGTGCACCAGCCCTCGGGCGGCGCGCGCGGCATGGCATCGGACATCGAGATCCAGGCCAAGGAAATCCTGCGCATCCGTGCGCGGATGAACGATCTCTACGTGCGCTACACCGGCCAGAGCCTGACCGATATCGAGAAGGCGATGGACCGCGATACCTTCCTCGAGGCCGAGGAAGCCAAGGCCTTCGGCATCGTCGATGCGGTCTTCGCGCACCGGCCGAAGGACGACGAGGCGGGCGACATCACCGGCACCGGCGGCGCGCCGACCAAGGACTCCGAATAATCCTGCCCGCGCGCCCCTGGCGCCACCCTCCACGCCGCCGAATGTAGCAATTTGGCAACCCTGCCTCTTCAGGCTGGCGCAAGGCGTGGATGTTAAGGATAGGATTGATTGATATTGTGGCCTCCCGCCCTAGAGTGGGAGGTCGAATCCGCCAAAACCGCACCCTTCGGTGCTGCGGGTTCACGGACGAAGGATTATGACCAAGTTGAGCGGATCGGACAGCAAGAGCACCCTCTACTGCAGTTTCTGCGGCAAGTCGCAGCACGAGGTGAGGAAGCTGATTGCCGGGCCGACGGTGTTCATCTGCGATGAATGCGTCGAGCTGTGCAACGACATCATCCGGGAAGAGGCCAAGAGCGGCCTCGCCGCGCGCAAGGACGGCGGCATTCCTACCCCGCAGGACATCTGCGCCACGCTGAACGACTACGTGATCGGGCAGGACCGCGCCAAGCGCGTGCTCTCGGTTGCGGTGCACAACCACTACAAGCGCCTCGCCCACGCAGGGAAAGGCAACGATGTGGAGCTGGCGAAGTCCAACATCCTGCTCGTCGGCCCGACCGGCAGCGGCAAGACGCTGCTGGCGCAGACGCTGGCGCGCACCTTCGACGTGCCCTTCACCATGGCCGACGCCACCACGCTGACCGAGGCCGGCTACGTGGGCGAGGACGTGGAAAACATCATCCTGAAGCTGCTCCAGGCGAGCGACTACAACGTCGAGAAGGCGCAGCAGGGCATCGTCTACATCGACGAGATCGACAAGATCACGCGCAAGGCGGAAAACCCCTCGATCACCCGCGACGTCAGCGGTGAGGGCGTGCAGCAGGCGCTGCTCAAGCTGATGGAAGGCACCACCGCCTCCGTCCCGCCGCAGGGTGGGCGCAAGCATCCGCAGCAGGAATTCCTGCAGGTCGACACCACGAACATCCTGTTCATCGTCGGCGGCGCTTTCGCGGGCCTCGAAAAGATCATCGGCGACCGCCTGCAGAAGCGCTCGATCGGCTTCGGCGCCAACGTCGATGAACCGAGCAAGGCGCGCATCGGCCAGATGCTGGAGAAGTGCGAGCCGGAAGACCTGCTCAAGTTCGGCCTGATTCCCGAATTCGTCGGCCGCCTGCCGGTGATCGCCACCCTGCACGACCTCGACGAGGCGGCGCTGGTGACGATCCTGAAGGAGCCGAAGAACGCGCTGGTCAAGCAGTACGCCAAGCTGTTCGAGCTGGAAGACGTGGACCTGACCTTCACCGACGACGCGCTGACCGCGATCGCCAAGAAGGCCATCAAGCGGAAGACCGGCGCGCGCGGCCTGCGCTCGATCGTCGAGCACATCCTGCTCGACACCATGTTCGACCTGCCGAGCATGGAAGGCGTGAGCGAGGTCGTGGTCGACGGCGACGTGGTCGAGGGCCGAAAGGAACCCGTGCGCGTCGTCTCCAACGACGACGAGAAGGCCAAGAAGGACGAGGCGGCCTAAGGTCGCTCCCGCGGCCCCGCGTCAGTTCGGCGTGGGGCGCGGCGGGGCCGGGGGTGCGGGCGGTGCCGCAGGCGGCGCGATAATGTCGCGCAAGGCCCGGCACCGGTCACTGGTATCCAGCGCATTGCCGGCGACCAGGCAGCCATCGCCGCGTGCCTCCGCCCGCATCTGCTCGCCCAGGCTTTCGGTCTGCGATGGAGCCTGCAGCGGATCTTGCGGGTTTGCGACGTCGCCGGTTGCAACGCATGCGCCAAGTAACGTCAGGCTGCCGGCCGCGGCGAGAATGAAACGCGCTGGTCTCATCGAGAATGTCCCCCCTGTGAATATCTGACGACCATCCTGCGCGGCGTCAGCTTTGCGGTCGATGAACGCTTTCGAGACAGTCCTCGCCGACGCATTCCTCGCGGCTGGTCTCCACCTGGATCGTGACGTGGCCGATGGCGTGGTGGTGCTCCAGCTCGCCGGTCGCTTCACGCAGGAAGGCATCGCCCGGATGGCCGCCGGGCATCACGAGGTGGGCGGTAAGTGCGGTCTCGGTGGTCGACATGGGCCAGATGTGCAAGTCGTGCACCGCGGCCACGCCCGGCAGGCCGGCGAGGAAGCCGCGCACCCCCGCCTCGTCCACGCTGTCGGGCACGGCGAGCAGGCTCATCTTCACGCTGTCCTTGAGGAGGCCCCAGGTGCCCCAGGCAATCACTGTCACGATGACGAGGCTGACGACGGGGTCGATCAGCGGCTCGTCCGTCAGCAGGATGAATATGCCCGCAATCACGACCCCAACGCTCACCAGCGCGTCGGCCGCCATGTGCAGGAAGGCGCCGCGCACGTTGAGATCGCTCTTGCGCCCGCGCATGAACATGAGCGCCGTGGCGGTATTGATGAGGATGCCGATGCCCGCCACCCAGATCATCGTCGTGCCCTCTGGCTCCACCGGATAGATCAGGCGGCGCACGGTCTCGATCAGGATCGCGCCGATGGCCACCAGCAGCAGAACGGCATTGGCGAAGGCGGCGAGGATGGTGGAGCTCTTGAGGCCGTAGGTGAAGCGTGCCGACGGCGGCTTCTTCGCCGCCACGCTCGCCCCCCAGGCGATCAGCAAGCCCAGCACGTCCGACAGGTTGTGCCCCGCATCGGCTACCAGCGCCATCGAGCCCGAAAGGAAGCCGAAGGTCGCCTCCACCAGCACGAACGCAGTGTTGAGCACCACGCCCACGGCAAAGGCCCGGCCGAAGTCCTTGGGCGCATGGGCATGGCCATGGCCGCCATGGCCGCCATGGCTGCCGCCGTGATGCCCGTGCCCGTGTCCGCCGTGTGCGTGAGAATGTCCCAAATCCGCCCCTGTTTCCTCGCCTGCGTCAGCCGACGGCATAGCCTCTGGCTGACAGATGCCAAGGAAAAACCTTGCGCATCAATGCGTTATGAAATATCATTAGTGTGATAGTATAACATTCTAGGGGAATGCCAAGAGGCTGATCGAGAGGGGTAATTTCCTCAATCGTACACGCACTCGTCCAGTCCGTCGCGGCGGACCTGGCCGATGCGGCGCTCGATGGTGTTGCCGTAGCGGCGGGTGAAGCCGCCCGGATTGACCGCCTCGCGCGTCTTCGGGCTGGGGAGGACGGCGGCGATGCGGCTCGCCTCGTCCTGCGTCAGGCGCGCGGCGGAGTGGCCGAAGTAGCGCTGCGACCCGGCCTCCACGCCGTATGTGCCGAGGCCCGTCTCGGCAACGTTGAGATAGACCTCCATGATCCGCCGCTTGTCCCACAGGTTTTCGATCAGGAAGGTGAAATAGGCCTCCAGCCCTTTGCGGAACCAACCGCCGCCCTGCCACAGAAACACGTTCTTGGCGGTCTGCTGGCTGATGGTCGAGGCCCCGCGTTGCCGCTCGCCCGAGGCACGTTCCTCCAGCGCCTGCTCGATCGCCTTGCGGTCGAAGCCGTCATGACTGCAGAACTTGCCGTCCTCCGCTGCGATGACAGCGCTCACCATGTTACGGTCGATGCTTGAGAGCGGCTCCCAGTCGCGCGTCACGCTGCGCTCGTCCATCAGCATGGTGGCGGTCCAGGTGACCGGGACGAAGCGCAAGAGCAGTGTCAGCGCCACGCTGAACACGACGAAGACGACCACGAACTTTGCGAGGAACCTGAGGATGCGGAGCGCCATGGGCGCTGCCCTACCGCCGCCGCCGCGCAAACGAAAGGGGCCGGACGTTTCCGCCCGACCCCTCATGCTGTTGCTAATGTCTAGTGCCTCACATCGCGGGCAGCAATCGCTCCGTCGCGATTCGCTGCATCGCCTTTTGCAGTTTCTCGAAGGCCCGCACCTCGATCTGGCGGATGCGTTCGCGGCTGACATCGTAGACCTGCGAAAGCTCTTCCAGCGTCTGCGGGTTTTCCGTCAGGCGGCGCTCGGTGAGGATATGCTTCTCGCGGTCGTTCAGCGCATCCATCGCCTCGATCAGCATCTCGCGGCGCACCGTGGCTTCCTCGGCATCGGCCACCGTCTCGTCCTGCAGCGGGCGGTCGTCCTGCAACCAGTCCTGCCACTCGCCGCTGCCTTCCTCGCCGTTGCGCATCGAGACGTTGAGCGAGCCGTCGCCGCCCATCATCATCCGGCGGTTCATGTTGATCACTTCCTGCTCGGGCACGCCGAGATCGGTCGCGATCTTTGTCACGTCGTCGGGATGGAGGTCCGAATCCTCGTAGGCCTCAAGCTGCTTCTTCATCCGGCGAAGGTTGAAGAACAGCTTCTTCTGCGCCGCGGTGGTGCCCATCTTCACGAGGCTCCACGAGCGCAGGATGAATTCCTGGATGCTCGCCTTGATCCACCACATGGCATAGGTCGCCAGGCGGAAGCCGCGGTCCGCCTCGAACTTCTTGACGCCCTGCATCAGGCCCACGTTGCCCTCGGAAATGAGGTCGCTGACAGGCAGGCCGTAGCCGCGATAACCCATGGCGATCTTGGCCACGAGCCGCAGGTGGCTCTGCACCAGCTGCGCCGCGGCGTCGGGATCCTCGTGCTCCTCGTACCGCTTGGCGAGCATGTATTCCTGCTCGGCGGTAAGGACGGGGAATTTCTTGATCTCAGCCAGATAGCGGTTGAGGCTCTGCTCTCCGCTGAGCGCTGGCACGCTCTTTCGTGTATTACTCACAGTGGTCCCAAACCTTTCTCGTCGTCGACCGCTGCTGTCGGGCCCCTGCTGGGCACCCGGCCGTTGCGGCCACTTTTGCATGTGCATAACCCTCATACACGATGCGCGTGCGATATAGGGTGCAATTCATCGATTTGAATGACCCAGTTCGTCGATTAGTTCCGCCATATCGGAGGGCATTTCGCTGGAAAACGACAGGGCGTGCCCCGTCACCGGATGAACGAACCCGAGCACCGCCGCGTGGAGTGCCTGGCGGCGGAAATCGAGTCGCTTCATGAGCGGTTTCAGCGCGGATGGGGAACGTCCATAGACAGGGTCTCCCAATAGCGGATGACCGATTGATGCAAGGTGAACCCGCACCTGGTGGGTCCGCCCGGTTTCCAGCCGGCATTCGACCAGTGCGGCATGGTCGAGCGGCTTCAGCACCTTGTAATGGGTGACTGCCCGTTTGCCGCGCGAGGAATCCTTGGGCAGCACCGCCATTTTCTTGCGGTCGGCGTCGGAACGGCCCAGTCGCGCATCAACGGTGCCGGCCCCCAGGCTCGGCAGGCCGGCGGTAACGGCGAGATAGGCGCGCTCCAGCGAATGGTCGGCGAACTGGCGCGCCAGTCCCTCGTGCGCGGCGTCGCTCTTGGCGACCACCAGCAGGCCCGAGGTATCCTTGTCGATCCGGTGGACGATGCCCGGCCGCGCCACGCCGCCGATACCGCTCAGCGAGCCGCCGCAGTGGTGCAGCAGCGCGTTCACCAGCGTGCCGTCGGGATTGCCCGCCGCCGGATGCACGACCATGCCCGCGGGCTTGTCGACCACGATCAGATGCTCGTCCTCGAACACCACGACGACCGGGATGTCCTGTGGATAGGCCTGTGGATCGGCTGGGAGCGGAATGTGGACGGCGAACGTCTCGCCGCCTGATAGCTTTGACGAAGGGCTGGTGGCGACTTGCCCGTCCACCTCGACCTGCCCCTCGCCAATCAGCGCCTTTACCCTCTCGCGCGAAAGCCCGGTCGCCTCGGCCAGCACCTTGTCGAGCCGGCCCTCGCTCGCAAGCTTTCCTGTGCGGGTTTCGCGTGTCGCCATGCTAGAGCTCATGCGTCATGCCTATCGAAGTCTCAAGCGCGTTGCTCGAGCAGCTCGCTGCTGAAGCCGCCGCGCACCATCCGCTCGAATGCTGCGGCATCCTGACCGGCTCTGCCGAGCGGATCGAGGCGATAATCCCCGCCGCCAACGTCCACCCCGCGCCCGCCACTCGGTTCGAGATCGACCCGCAGGCGCTGATTGACGCGCACCGGGCCGCGCGCGCGGGCGGCCCTCAGGTACTCGGCTATTTCCACTCCCACCCGCATGGCCCCGCCAGGCCCTCCGCCACGGATCAGGCCATGGCGGCCGGCGACGGGGCGATCTGGGCGGTCATTGCGCCCGGTGCGACGACTTGGTGGCGCGATGCGCCCGGCGGCTTCGAGCCGCTTTCCCTCGCCATGCCAACCCGCTAGGAGGCGCGCCATGAACTCCTCCATCGATCTTGCCGCCCTTCTCTGCTCGCGCCTGTGCCACGACATGCTGAGCCCCGTGGGCGCGCTCAACAACGGGCTGGAGCTGCTCGCCGACGAGCGCGATCCGGAGATGCGCCAGCGCTGCCTCGACCTGCTCGAACAGAGCGCGCGCACCTCGGCCAGCAAGCTCAAGTTCTTCCGCCTCGCCTATGGTGCCGCCGGCGGCTTCGGCGAAATGGTCCCGGCCGAGGAGCCGCGCGAGGTGCTGCAATCGCTCACCGCCAACGACGAGCGGGTGACGCTCGAATGGGCCGTGGGCGAGCAGAGCCTGGTCAAGCCTGCGGTCAAGGTGCTGCTCAACCTCGCCTCGATCGGCCTCGACGCGCTGGTGCGCGGCGGCACGCTGGCGGTGGGCGCGGAGCGCAGCGGCGGCACGACCGAGATCGCCATCCGCGCCGCCGGTCCGCGCATCGCGTTCGACGCCAAGGTGGGCGAGGCGCTGGCGGGCGAGCTCGACCCGGCCGAGCTTTCCGGCAAGACCGCGCCCGCGCACATGATCCGCGAGCTAGCCACCAGCCTCGGCGGCGGGGTGCAGTTTGCGCAGAGCGAGGGGGCGCTGGTGTTGGGCGCGGTGCTGCCCGACCCCGACGGCATGATCGGCTGACCTCGATGGACGAGCTCGTCCACCGCGAGGAACTCTCGCCCAATTTCGACGAGCGCGCCCTGCCCGTGACGATGGTCGTGCTGCACTACACCGAGATGCAGCCGGTCGAGACCGCCATCGCCCGGATGTGCGATCCCGAAGCCAAGGTCAGCGCGCATTACTGCATCTCCGAGGCCGGCGAGGTCGTGCGGCTGGTGCCCGAGGACAAGCGCGCTTGGCACGCCGGTCTCTCCTACTGGCGCGGCCACCGGGACGTGAATTCCGCCTCTATCGGCATCGAGCTCGACCACCCCGGTCACGCCAACGGTTATCGCGCCTTTTCCGACGCGCAGTTCGAGGCGCTTGTGCCGCTGCTCGCGCGGATCGTGAAGCGGCACGACATCCCGCGCGCGAACGTCGTAGGTCACTCCGACGTGGCGCCTGCGCGCAAGATCGATCCGGGCGAGATGTTCCCGTGGGACCGCCTCGCCGAGTACAAGCTCTGCCTGCCCCGGCCGGAGAAGCTCGAGCGTGGCGATCCCTTCGACAACGACGCCAGCTTCTATCTCGCGCTGGAGCGATTCGGCTACGACATCACCGACGGGCACAAGGCCGTCGAGGCCTTCCAGCGGCGCTGGCGGCCGGAGCGGATCGACGGCGAGATCGACGGCGAGATTCGCGCCATCCTGTTCCAGCTGCTGCTCGACCGCGACCGGGGCGCGCACCGCTAGGCGGATCGTCGAATAGCGCTTGCGAAGCCTCGTCGTTGCCAGCATTCCCGCGGCACACCGTTTCGGGGGAAACCACACATGATCCGCACTCGCCTCGCCCTTGCCGCCAGCACGCTGGCGCTCGCCTTCAGCACTGCAGCGCCCGCCGCCGCCGAAGAGGGCTTCTACCAATATCCCGAGGCGCACGACGACGTCTTCGTCTTCGCCAGCGAGGGCGACCTGTGGCGCGCCCCGCGCACCGGCGGCAGCGCCATCCGCCTGACCAACCACGAGGAGGTGGAGGCCGATCCGCAGATCTCCCCCGACGGGCGCTGGCTGGCCTTTACCGCCTCCTACGACAGCCCCGCCGACGTCTACGTCATGCCGCTGGCGGGCGGCGCGCCGCGGCGGCTGACCTTCCTCGGCGGTTCGGTCCGCACGGTGGGCTGGACGCCCGACGGACAAGTGATCTTCGCCGCGATGGGCGAACAGGGCGGGCAGACCTCCACGCTCTATACCGTCGCGCCCGAAGGCGGCGAGCCAGTCGCCATCCCGCTGTGGCGCGCCAACGATGCCACCTTCGGCGCGGATGGGCGCACGCTCTTCTTCAGCCGCCGCGGCCTCTACGATTCCTCGCGCGACAATGCCGTGCTCTACCGCGGCGGTTCGATGGGCGAACTGTGGCGCTGGACCATGGACTCCAATGCCGAGGCGACCCGGTTGCTGCCCGACTTCGGCGCGCAGATCCGCTTCCCGATGGCGTCGGGCGGGCGCGTCTATTTCGTCTCCGACAAGAGCGGCGGCGATGCCGTGTGGTCGGTGGCGGAGGATGGCAGCGACGCGCGCCAGCACTCGGCCGCACTGCCCTTCCCCGTGCTCCAGGCGAGCATGGACGGGGGCGAGGTGTTCCTGCAGAACGGCGCGGACATCCAGGTCTATTCGCTGGCCGCGAACACAATGCGCCCGCTCGCGCTCGATATCGTCACCGACCGCGAACAGACCCGCAATCGCACCATCGCCAACCCGCTCTCGCTCGTCACCTCGGCGCGGTTGTCGCCCTCGGGCGAGCGCGTGGCGGTGACGGCACGCGGCCGCGCGGCGCTCGGCGCCACGGGCAGCCGTCGGCGGGTTGAGCTGGCGATCCCGCTGGAGGCCCGCGCCCGCGAAACGGTGGAGAGCCCGGACGGCGAACGCATCTTCATGATCCTCGACCAGGGCGACCGCGGCGACATCTACGCCATGGCCGCCGACGGGTCGGGTGCGCCGGTGCCGGTGACGCGCGGTTATGATGCCTACATCCTGTCTTTCGCCGCCTCTCCCGACGGGCGCACACTGGTGGTGTGGGACAAGCAGGCGCGGCTCCAGCGCGTGGATGTCGCCACCGGGCGCGTGACCTTGCTCGCGGCAAACGACACCGGCGACTACGCGCCTTTCCGCGACATCGCCTTTTCGCCCGACGGCACGCACATCGCCTATGCCGAGAACACGATGGGCCTGGGCGGCGCGATCGCCAACGTTTGGGTGCAGAGCCTTGCCACCGGCGCGCGGGTGCAGGGGACCTCGGGCCGCTACAATTCCTATGCACCGGCCTTCGCCCACGACGGGGCCTGGCTCTATTTCATCTCCGACCGCAACTTCGCGCCCAGCCCCGGCCATCCGTGGAACGAGCGCAGCATGGGCGTGGATTTCCCCGACCGCGGGCAGGTCTATGCCCTGCAACTCGACCCCGCGGCCGAATTCCGCTTCACCGAGGAGAACGAGCTGACCGCCTCGGACGACGCGGAGGAGGAGCCCGCGGCATCGGGCAGCGAGGAGAGCGAGGACGAGAGCGATGGCGACGAGGCCGAAACCTCGCCCGCGAACATCGTCCTCTCCGGCCTCGCCGACCGTCTCTACCAGCTCCCCGTCGAGGCCGGGGTCGGCCAGTTCCTGCGCGCCAGCGAAGGGTTCCTCTACACCATGCGCGGCGACGATCTCGTCTCGATCAAGATCGACACGCTTGATGCAAAGGAGGAGGTCTTCGTCGCCGATGCGAGCGGGTTCGACCTTTCTGCCGACGGGGAGACCGCGCTCGTCGTGACCGGTTCGCCCGATGCGCCGGTCTATGCCCTGGTCCCCGCCGCCGCCAAGATGCCCGACGATCCCGCTCCGAACCGCGTGCGGCTGGGCGACTGGCGGCTCACCATCGACCCGGTCGCCGAATGGCACCAGATGTTCGTCGACGCCTGGCGTCTGCACCGCGACTTCGCCTACGACCCCGCCATGCGCGGGGTGGACTGGCGCGGCGTGCGCACCTCGCTCGAGCCGCTGGTCGACCGCATCGGCCACCGGGCGGAACTCAACACGATCCTCGGGCAGATGGCCTCGCAGCTGGGCATCCTGCACAGCCAGGTGCGGCCCGGCGACCTGCCGGGCGACAGCGAGAATCCGGAGATGGCCTATCTCGGTGCGGACCTGTCGCCGGCGCAGGGCGGCCTCAGGATCGATCGCATCTACCGCGCCGAGGCCGACCTCGTCTCCCGCCGCCCGCCGCTGCGGCGGCCCGGCGTGGACGTGCGCGAAGGCGACGTGATCCGCCGGGTGGACGGGCGCGCGGTCGCTTCGATGGCCGATCTCGGCATGGCGCTGGCCAGCAAGGCCGGGCAGCAGGTGCGGCTCGACCTCGTGCGTGGCGGAGGCAATGTCAGCGCCATCGTCGAGCCGATGGGCCGACAGGGCCTGCGCGCTGCACAGTACTTCGATTTCGTGGAGGGCCGCCGCGCCGCCACGGCGCAGCTTTCGGGCGGCGACGTGGGCTACCTGCACCTGCAGGCGATGGGGCCGGACGACATCGCCAGCTTCGCGCGCGACTATTTCGCCCAGCTCGACCGCCCCGGCCTCATCATCGACGTGCGCGGCAACAACGGCGGCAGCATCGACTCCATCCTCATATCGCAGCTGCTGCGCCAACCGTGGGCCTTCTGGGCCTCTCCCGACGGTACGGGCCGGGTGACGACGAACATGCAGGACGCCTACCGCGGCCATATCGCCGTGCTTATCGACGAAGGCACCTACTCCGACGGCGAGACCTTTGCCGCCGGCATCAAG
This sequence comes from Aurantiacibacter luteus, assembly GCF_001010945.1. Lineage (GTDB taxonomy): Bacteria > Pseudomonadota > Alphaproteobacteria > Sphingomonadales > Sphingomonadaceae > Alteraurantiacibacter > Alteraurantiacibacter luteus. Next base: position 124,512 of record NZ_LBHB01000004.1, on the reverse strand, counting down.
TCGCTCGGCATCGGCCCGCTGGTGGGCCAGCGCACGGCAGGGGCAGGTATCTGGCTGGGCGACGCCAATCGCCTGACCGACAACGGCGCGGTGCGCATCGCCGAGTTCGCGCAGTATTCGCTCGACGGCAGCTGGATCATCGAGGGGCTGGGCGTCGCGCCGGACTATCCTGTCGAGAACCTGCCGCGTGCGCGGTTCGAGGGCGAAGACGCGCAGCTCGCCGCCGCCGTCGCCCTGCTCGAACGGCAGATTGCCGCCGAGCCGGTGCCGGTTCTGCGCCCGCGCCCGCTCTCGCCGCTCGGCACGCCGGCGAGCGACGTGCGGCGGCTGGACGACTGAGGCGGCGGAGCCTAGGGAAGCTCGTGCCGGGGAGCCGGGCAGCCGCGTCCGTCCGCAAGGATGGCCGAGGAAAGTCCGGGCTCCACGAAACATGGGTGGCGGGTAACGCCCGCCCGGGGAAGCCTTCGGGCCGAACCCGAGGGAAAGTGCCACAGAGAGCAAACCGCCGATGGCCCGCTTGCGGGCACAGGCAAGGGTGAAAGGGTGCGGCAAGGGCGCACCGGGGTTCCGGCAACGGCGCCCGCACGGCAAACCCCACCCGGAGCAAGACCGCATAGGGGTCTCGCGCCTTTCGGGGCAACGGCGTTTCGCCGCGAGAGACCCGGGTTGGTCGCTGGAGCGGCGGGAGCGATCCCCCGCGTAAGATGAATGGCTGCCCCCGCGGCGCTGATAGGTTCTATATCGGTCGCGGGACAGAACCCGGCTTACAGGCTCCCCGGCACTCCATCCGCGCCTCAGGCGGGAAGCGCGGAATTCTCCACGGCGAACACGCCCTTCTTGCCCTCGACAACGCTGATAAGGCGCCGCTCCGCGCCCTCCAGCACCAGCGCCGTCAGCCGCCCGCTGGCATAGGCGCCGGTGTCGATGCCGATGCGGTTCGACGTGGCCTCCACGCCCTCGGTAATGGTATGGCCGTGCACCACCATGCCTTCGTGCGCGCCCGCGTGGCTGAGGAAGGGCTCGCGGATCCAGCGCAGCGTGCGGGTCTTCTGCTCGTCCAGCGGCACGCCCGGCTCGATCCCGGCATGGACGAAAACGTAGTCGCCAATCCGTACCATGTCCTCGAAACCCTCGATGAAACGCCGGTCCTTGGCAGGAACGTGCTCGGCCAGCAGGGCCCGCACCTCCTCGATGCTGGCCTTGGTAAATGCCTTGCGATCCACGCCGTAGCTCAGCAGCGTCTCGCGCCCGCCATGACGCAGGAAATGCTTGAGGACATCGGTGTCCTCGAAGCTCTTGAGCATCATTTCCTCGTGGTTGCCGGCCAGCACGCGCACGGGACGCCGCTTGCCCCACTTGCGCGCCAGCCACAGCACGCCCGCGCTGTCGGGGCCGCGGTCGACGAGATCGCCGAGCAGGATGACGGTGGAGGTCACGCCCTCACCCGCCTCGGCGAAATCGTGCTCGATGGCGTCGATCATCGCCGAGAAGAGGTCGCTGCGCCCGTGGATGTCGCCCACGGCATAGACTCGCTCGCCATCGGGCACGCGCGGCCCCCTGGATCGAGCGGGGGCCTTGCCGGGGGCCAGTCTGGAGCGGAGGAATTCGAACATGGTCGGTTGTCTTTGCGGGCGGTCACATAATGGCTCGGCGCTGCGGTGCAACAGAGGTGCGCCACCGGCCTGAGCGGGATGCCCGCGCCCCTCGGCGGGTTTTGCTGATCGCAGGCTGAATGTGATGCAATTTTCCCACACCTGCCGGGGCACGACAAGGGTGTGCGAAAATCCCTTGTGCAGTGCAGCATCAGAGTGCATGAAGATTGCGCAAATGCGGTATCGGGCACAACAAAGATGCGCGGGCCGTGCTGGCGCAGGTGGGACGAAGCATTTTCACACCAGCAATTTAAGGAAATTGCCCATGCTTACGTCCATTCGCAGCCTTGCTGCTGCTTCGCTCTTCGCAACGATGACGGCGCTCGCCGTCCCGGCCGCGGCGCAGGTGACCAACCCCGCCGACGAGGTCGAGGACGACAGCGGCCTCGGCATCGAGTTCTCCGCGAACGCCGCCATCACCTCGGAATACCGTTTCCGCGGCGTGGATCTGTCTGGCGGCGACATCGCCATCCAGGGCGGCGTGGACCTCGGCCTGCCTGCCGGTTTCTACGTCGGCACCTGGGGCTCTTCGCTCGACGAGGACACGGTCGGCTACGGCCACACCGAACTCGACGTTTATGGCGGCTGGGCCGGCGAATTCGGCGTTGCCGCCGTCGATGTCGGCGTGATCGCCTACCTCTATCCCAATGCCGGGCCCGGCGAATTCGACTACTACGAAGGCTATGCATCGGTCGGCGCATCGATCGGCCCGGCCGAGGCGACGCTGGGCATCGCCTACGCGCCCGAGCAGGATTCACTCGGCGGCACGGACAACGTCTATGTCTACGGCGATCTCGGCTTCGGCGTGCCCGGCACGCCCGTCAGCCTTTCGGCGCACCTTGGCTATACCGACGGGTTCCTGACCTACACCCCCGACGGCACGGCCTTCGACTGGTCCGTCGGCGCGGAGGTCGCCCTGTCGGGCACGCCGCTGTCGCTCAGCCTCGCCTACGTCGGTGCGGAGGGCGATCCCGTCCTGCTCGACGACGGCGGCACCCCGGCGGTGTTCACCGACGATTTCGTCTACGATTACACCGACGACGCTGTTGTGCTGACGCTCTCGGCCAGTTTCTGACACCTCTCCTGATACATCGCTGACCGCAGCGAGGAACGGGAGGGCCCGTGCCGGCGACGGCGCGGGCCCTTTCGCTGTCGTCGCCCCTTTCGCTTTCGCCATGGGGCGCGCTATGGGCTTGCCAAGAGCATTCTGGAGCATCTTATGGCCAAGTACCTGCACACCATGATCCGCGTCGCCGACCCGGAGGCAACGGTCGATTTCTTCAGACTGATCGGGCTGGAGGAGGTGCGCCGCATCGAATCCGAGAAGGGACGCTTCACGCTTATCTTCATGGCCCCGCCGGGACAGGAGGGCGTCGCCGAGGTGGAGCTCACCTACAACTGGCCGCCCGAGGACGGCAGCGCGCCCGAGAGCTACACCGGCGGGCGCAACTTCGGCCACCTCGCCTACCGCGTGGACGACATCTACGAGACCTGCCAGCGCCTGATGGACGCGGGCGTCACCATCAACCGCCCTCCGCGCGACGGGCACATGGCCTTCGTCCGCAGTCCCGACGGCATCAGCATCGAATTGCTGCAGGACGGCCACCTCCCGCCACAGGAACCGTGGGCGAGCATGCCGAACACCGGCAGCTGGTAAGCCCGTAAGCTGGGGTTCAGCGCGGATTTGCTAATACCCTCAACGTGATAGCAGATACCGCGACCCGACCCCACCGCCGCGACTTGCTGAAAGCCGCCGGCCTGCTGGCCCTGACCGCCGCCGTTCCCGCGACGGTGCTGGGAGAGCGATCGCTCGCGCACGCCGCTGCTTCACCGGCGCCCAAGCCGCTGGCCGCTGTGCCGCGCGTGGCCGCGCCCTCTCCGCTCGTCGAACGGGCGCTCGCCGCGCTGGACGGGCACGCAGCCGCCATCGGCAGGCGCGATGTCATCGGCGTGGTCGACTTCGCCGAGCACTCCTCCGCCGAGCGTTTCACGCTGTACGACGTGGCAGGGGGCAAGGCCTTCGCGACCTATCTCGTCGCGCACGGGCAAGGATCGGACCCGGCGCACTCAGGCTATCTCGCCAAGTTCTCCAATGTCGAAGGCTCCAACGCCAGCTCGCGTGGCGCTTTCCTTGTGGGCGAGGCCTACATCGGCAAGTACGGCCGCTCGCGTCGCCTCGTCGGGCTCGACCCCGACAACGACCTCGCCATGCAGCGCGCCATCGTGATGCACGGCGCGGACTATGTCGCGCCCGAACTGGTCGCCGCGCAGGGCAAGATCGGGCGCAGCTACGGCTGCTTCGCCTGCGAGCGTCACCTGATCGGCGAGGTCATGGACCGGCTGCCCAAGGGCACGCTGCTCTACGCCGACCGCCTGGCCGCCTGAACCCAATTCGCTTGCCATTCCGAGGCGAAAACGCCACCTGACGCGCCATCATGTCCGTCAGGAAGCTTCCCCAGGTCGTCATCATCGGCCGCCCCAACGTGGGCAAGTCCACGCTGTTCAACCGGCTGGTGGGCAAGAAGCTGGCGCTGGTCGACGACCAGCCCGGCGTCACCCGCGACCGGCGGATGGGCAATGCGGGCCTGCTGGGGTTGGAGTTCGAGGCGGTCGATACAGCCGGGTGGGAGGACGAGGACGACGCCAGCCTCCCCGGCCGGATGCGCGCGCAGACGCAGGTCTCGCTAAAGGGCGCGGACGCGGCGCTGTTCGTGTTCGACAGCCGCGCGGGTCTCACCCCGCTCGACGAGGAAATCGCCCAGTGGCTGCGCGAGCAGGAGGTGCCCGTAGTCCTCGTCGCCAACAAGGCGGAGGGCAACGCCGGGCAGTCGGGCATCCTCGAAAGCTACGCGCTGGGCCTCGGCGAACCCGTGCCCGTCAGCGCCGAGCACGGCGAGGGCGTGGCCGACCTGTATGCCGCGCTCATCCCGCTGATCGGCGAGCGCGCCGAACAGCTGGAGATTGAGGCCGAGCACGACGCCGCGATAGCCGCCGACGAGCGCGCGCGCCGCATTGCCGAGGCCGAGGCGGCGGGCGAGGATGTCGACCTCGAGGAGCACGATCCCGAAGCGCCGCTCAAGCTCGCCATCGTCGGGCGACCCAACGCGGGCAAATCCACGCTCATCAACCGCCTGCTGGGCGACGACCGCCTGCTGACCGGGCCGGAGGCGGGGATCACCCGCGATTCGATCTCGGTCGACTGGCAGTGGACCGATCCGCAGTCGGGCGAGGTGCGCGACATCCAGCTGATCGACACCGCCGGGATGCGCAAGCGCGCCAAGGTGGTCGACAAGCTGGAGAAGCTCAGTGTCTCCGACGGCCTGCGCGCGGTCGACTATGCCGAGGTCGTCGTGCTGCTGCTCGACGCGACGCGCGGGCTGGAAGTGCAGGACCTCAAGATCGCCAGCAAGGTGCTCGACGAAGGGCGCGCGCTGATGATCGCCATCAACAAGTGGGACGTGGCGGAGGACGCCAGCGGCCTGTTCAACGGCATCCGCGCGGCGCTGGAGGAAGGCCTTTCACAATTGCGCGGCGTGCCGCTGTTCGCCGTCTCCGCCATGACCGGCAAGGGGCTCGACACCATGCTGGGCGCGGCCTTCAAGCTGCGCGCCGACTGGAGCCGCCGCGTGCCGACCGCCGCGCTCAACCGCTGGTTCGACGACGCGCTCGCCGCCAACCCCCCGCCCGCACCCGGCGGTCGGCGCATCAAGCTGCGCTACATCACCCAGGTCGGCACCCGCCCACCGCGCTTCGTGATCTTCGGCAGCCGGTTGTTCGATCTTCCCGCCAGTTACGAACGCTACCTGCTGAACGGGATCCGGCGCGAACTGGGCTTCGGCGCGGTGCCGGTGCGCCTTTCGCTCAAGAGCCCGAAGAACCCCTACGATTCCAATCGCGGCGGCGGCGGCAAGTTCAGCGGCGGCGCCGGGCGCGACTGACGCCCATCGCAAACGGCGCCCGTTTCGCGCCGGACTGCCCAAAATCTGCGGCTGGCATCTCTGTATCGACAGCTTTCAGCCATTTTCTCGCGGCAATCATGGTCCTGCGGGCGTTCATTGTGTCCCGCGGGAAGAGAGGTCGCCGATGAGTTCATATCGTGTCGAGTTCAACCAGGGCGGGCTGCCATCGGGCGACCGGCAGAGCCTGCCCGTCCCCGACCTCACGACCGCGCTGGTGGTTGCCGACATCAACCTCGAGCGCGGCGTGGCGGAGCTCCACGACGGCGACAAGCTCGTCGCCACCATCGAGAAGCACGGCCGCGGCGGACGCACCTACTGGGAAATCAGCGCGGCGGCGTGAGGTAACGCGATGTTGGTCTCTGTCGGCTAAAGGCCGGTCGATGCCCTTTCAACCCGACCTCGCCGATACCGTGTCGCTGGCGCCCGATGCGCCCTTTCCTGCGGCCATACAGGGCGAGTGGCTCTGGCCGGAAAGCGGCGGGACGGGGCTGGTCGTGGAGGGGCGCACGCTCCGGGCCGACCGTGAACTCATGGTCCATGACCTCTTCCTGCGCGAGGGCGACGGGTGGACGATGGTGCTCAACACGCTTTCCGACCCCGGCCGGCTGCCGGATGGCTGGGAGGACGAGACGATCTACCTCCTGGCGCTCGATCCGGACGGCGGGCTGATGGTCTGCGGACGCGGCGATCCGGCAAACCTCGTCCGGCGCGAGGCGGTGGACTGGGCCAAGGTGCGTCCGCCGCGCTGGCCCTTCATCGACTTGCCGCAAGGGGCCGACCTGCCCGAAGCCTTTCAGGGCGAATGGCGCGGCGAGTGGCAGGGTCAGCGGCTCGCTTTCCGAGGCGCCGGCGTCATCGTGGACGGGGCGGCGCTCCCGTACCTGCACGCCAGACTGATCGACCTCGTCCCTGTCGAAGGCGGGCCCGTCGCCTCGCTGGTGCTCGACCTCGCGGATGGCGGCACGCTGAACGTACAGCTCTTTGCGGGCGGTCAGATGCAGGGCGCGGGAGCTCCCTTGCGCGAGACCCTCTTCCGCCGCCTCCCCTAGCGCCGTAGCGGAAAGCGTCGCCAGTAGGTCAGGCAGCGCCATAGCCATTCGAGCGGACCGTAGCGGAAGCGTGCGAGCCACACGCGCGAGAAGGTCAGCATGAGCGCCCAGCCCAGCAGGACCACTACCAGCAGCTCTCCCCGGTGCATGGTGCCGAAGCGCCCGCCCGCCCAGCCATCGAATATCAGCATCATCATCAGCGAGGTGCCGACGTAATTGCTGAACGCCATGCGCCCGGCCAGCGCCAGCCGCTCGGCCAGCCAGCCCTCGCGCGCGCGCTCCGCCCAGTCGGTCAGCAGCACCATCGCGCCCAGCACGAACGGCACGTTGGCAAGCCCCGCCACGCCGTAGAAGGCGAACTGCGTCTGGTAGATGGGAAAGCCGCGGTCCATCACGGCAAGGCCCGTGACCGCCAGCACACCCGCGCCCGCCAGCAGACCGACCCACGCGGCTCTGCGCCAGCGTCGCCGCACGGCGGAATCGGTGAGCAGCCCGGCGCGGTAGAGGCCCACGCCGATCAGCATCATCGGGATCGTCTCGAAAAACACGAAGGTGACTGCATCCCCGGCGTGTGAGGGAAGGTCGGCAAGGCGCATCGCCGCCACGTCGGCATAGGTGCCCGACAGGTGCACCTGCGCCTCTGCCGCGTATTCCGCGAGGCGCGCCTGCCAGGCCTGCTCGACGGATAGCCATGCCTCGCCGGGTGCGGTGGTTACCGCCTGCCATTCGAGCTGGGCCGCCGAGAAGTAGGCCGCCGCCACGACCAGCGCGCCGATCATCGCCCAGATCAGGCCCAGCACCGCGAAGTCGAGCGATCGATGGAGGAACGGCAGCACGATCAGCCCGGCGACGGCATAAGTCAGCAGGATGTCGCCGTCGAACAGGAGGACGAAGTGCAGCGCGCCGAATAGCGCCAGCCATGCCAGCCGCCGCGCCTGCAACCACAGGCCAGCGATGCCGACCGCGCGCTCGGCAAACAGGGCGAGGCCCGCGCCGAACAGGACGGCGAAGAGGCCGCGCATCTTGCCGTCGACCAGCACGAACTGCGCCAGCCACAGCCACTCGTCCGAGGCCTGCGCCCCGCCGGGCAGCGCGGGCGGCCAGTAATAGGCGGCGCGCATATGGGCAAAGGCGGTGATGTTGGCGAGCAGGATGCCGAGCACGGCGATACCGCGAACCACGTCGAGCGCCACGATGCGTTCGGCCCGCGCGACGGGTGCGGGCGGTCCGGCGTGTGGCTCCGGCTCGTCGATGTCGTCGCGGTCCATGGTGCGCCCCTTGCAGAAGCGCCGCCTTAGCCGATCAGTTGCGCGTCACAAGGCACTCGAAGCCCGCGCGGCGCAGGCCGTTGCAGGCGCTCTGGGCATCGGACTGGCTGGCATAGCCGCCGGCCTGCAGGCGGGTGACGCGGCCGGTCGGCAGCAGCAGCCGCTCGTAGCCTGCAACCTCGGGCCGACCGGACACGCGCGACCACAGCCGCTCTGCGTTGCCGGGCACGCCGAACGCGCCGAGCTGGACGCGCCAGGGCCCGTTGGCGCGGGCGGCAGCAGGGCGCGGCGCGGGGGCCGCCGGTTCGGGCCGGTTCGCCGTGACAGCCACCGGGGCGGGTGCGGGTGCCGGTGCCGGGGCTGGCGCGGGTGTCGCACTCGGCGCGGGCCGCGGGGTGGGCGAAATGCGAATGGGCGCGGCATTGGCGTAGCTCGCTCCGGCCTCGGCGGGGCTGGCCGTGCCGGTGGCCTGGCGCGCCTGCATCACCGCGTCGCGCGCGGCGGCGACGGAGGGCGAGACGGCAACCGTCTGCATCGGGCGCGGCACCCGCGGGCTGGCGCTGGCCACGGCGACGGGGGCTCCCGAAGCGGTCGGCACGCCGCCTTCCACAGCGAGATCGGCGGCGGCGAGTTCGGACTGGCGCGCGGCCACGGCCTCCTCCTCCAGCACGCGCGCGAGGGCCGCGCCGCTCTGGCGTTGTTCCAGCGGGATGTGCTGGTCCATCTGCGCCAGCGCCGGACCCGCCTGCGGCAGGCCGGTGGCATTGGCCAGCATCATCAGGGCATAGGCACGTTCCCAGTCGAGCGGGACGAGGTCGCCGTTGAAATGGGCGATGCCGACGAGGTACTGCGCGCGCGGGTCGCCGCGCCGGGCGGCGGCCTCGACCAGCGGCAGCGCCTGTTCGCGCCGACCGTCCTGGAACATCATCAGCCCCCAGGTGTCGGCGGCCTGCACGTGGCCCGCCTCGGCCGCGCGGCGATAGAGCTCCTCGGCCCGCGCCGCGTCCTCCACCACCCCGCGCCCGAGGCGATAGGCCTGGGCAAGGTTGAACATCGCATCGGGGTCGCCCGCGGCGGCCGGACCCTGCCACTGGGCGACGGCCTCGGCATAGTCGCCGCGGCTCCACGCCTCCACCCCGTCGCGCACGGTCGCGCCCGTCGGCGCGGCGCCCACGGCCAGCGCGGCAATGGCGGCGGTTTTCCAGCCCCAGCGGGCGATCGTTCGCGGCATGGCTCTTTCCCCTGGCAGCTTCGTGCCTGTCATGGAGACTGCCATAGTAAACGGGGCGTTAGCAAAGCGTTTATGCGTAGCGCGTAGCATCCGCCCTGCCGCAAGCCAGCCGTAAGCGAGGCCGGGCGTGTCGAATTTCCTGACATTCGCAGCCCGCCCTTTAACTCAAAATAAACGGTATCCTGCGAAGCCAATCCCCGGAAGGCCCGCACACCGCAATGGGCCGGGTCAAGACTTTAAGGGGATTAGCCTTGCGCGTTCTAGCATTGGCATCGCAGAAGGGTGGTTCGGGCAAGACCACGCTTTCGGGGCACCTGGCGGTGCAGGCCCAGCGGGCCGGCGCGGGTCCCGTCGTCCTCATCGACATCGATCCGCAGGGCTCGCTCGCCGACTGGTGGAACGAGCGCGAGGCGGAATTTCCCGCCTTCGCCCAGACCACCGTGGCGCGCCTCGCCAACGATCTGGCGATCCTGCGCCAGCAGGGCTTCAAGCTGGCCGTGATCGACACCCCGCCCGCCATCACCATGGCGATTCAGAGCGTGATCAACGTAGCCGAGCTGATGGTCGTGCCGACCCGCCCGTCCCCCCACGACCTGCGCGCCGTGGGCGCCACGGTCGACCTGTGCGAGCGTGCCGGCAAACCGCTCATCTTCGTCGTGAACGCGGCCACGCCCAAGGCCCGCATCACCAGCGAGGCCGCCGTGGCGCTGTCGCAGCACGGCACCGTGGCCCCCATCACCATCCACCACCGCACCGATTTCGCCGCCTCGATGATCGACGGGCGCACGGTGATGGAGGTCGATCCCGAAGGCCGGAGCGCGCAGGAGGTCACCGCGCTGTGGCACTATGTCGCCGATCGCCTGGAAAAGAACTTCCGCCGCACCGTCTTCGCCGCGCCGGGCCATGCGGCCCAGGCCGGGATGCAGCGCGGCGCGCAGCAGGGCGGGTTCGGCCGCCGGGTGGCGCAGTGATGGGCGCCGCGGTCACCGAGACAAAGGCCTTCGCCTCGCTCGGCCCGATGCTGCTGGCGCGCAAGGGTTCCGCCAAGCCCGCCATGCGCGCCATGCTTGGCCAGGATTCGCGCATGGCCGAACTTTCGGACGAGCTCGACGAGCTCGCCGTGAGCCAGGGTGCGCTGGGCTGGAACGACATGGGTGAAGACAGGGGCGAGGGATGGGGCGCTAACGACGACACCGTCGTCCCCCTGCCGCTCGCCGCCGACCGTGTGAAGGCCGCGCCTGCCCCGCGAACCGCGCCCGCCACGAAGGGTCGCAAGGCCTTTACCCTGCGTCTCGATGCCGAGCGCCACCTGAAGCTGCGGCTGGCGGGAACGCTGCACGGCTGCAGCGCGCAGGTGCTGGTGACCGAGGCGCTCGACCGCTTCCTCGCCGCCAACCCGGAAATCGAAGCGATCGCCGCAGGAATGCGGCCGCGCGGCAAGCAGTCCTGAAGGAAGGCTAAGATCATGTACGCACCCGAAAAGCGCAACCATCTCGTCGCCCTCGGCCTCTCGACCGCGATGACCGCGGCCATGCTGAGCGGCTGCGCCACCTCCGCCGCCGCGCCGCGGGCCGAGGTTTCCGCCGCGCAGGCGCAGCAGGCGCTGGCGAGCGGCCAGACCTCGCGCGCCGTGGCCGCGGCGGAGGCCGCCGTCGCCGCCGATCCGCGCAATGCCGCCTACCGCATGACGCTGGGCAACGCCTACCTCGAGGCCGGGCGCTTCGCCTCCGCCTCCACCACGTTCGAGGACGCGATGGCACTGGGCGAGAACAGCCCGCGCGCTGCCCTCAGCCTCGCCCTCGCGCTGAACGGCCAGGCCCGTTTCGCCGAGGCCGCCGACATCCTGTTCGACTGGGAAGGCCAGATCGCGCCCGCCGACCTCGGCCTTGCGCTGGCGCTGTCCGGCCAGCCGGAGCGCGGCATCCACGTGCTGACCAATGCCATTCGCGGCGGCGACAACACCGTCAAGAGCCGCCAGAACCTCGCCTACGCCTATGCCGTGGCCGGTCGCTGGCGCGAGGCGCGCACGATGGCGGCGCAGGACGTTCCCGCCGGCGAGCTGGGTGCGCGGATGAGCGAATGGGCCGCGATGGCCCATGCCGAGGCCTACCAGCAGCGCATCGCCAGCCTGCTGGGTGTGCCGACGAACGTGCGCGATGCCGGCCAGCCGGTGCACCTCGCGCTCGCCAACACGCCGGGTGCCGCCGATCTGGCGATGGAAGCGTCCGCCGCTCCTGCTCCCGCCCAAACCTACGCCGCTCCGGCCGCCCTGCCGCTGCCCCCCGTGCAGCAGGCGCGCATGGCCGTGCCCGCATCGGGCAGCGAACTGCCCGCGGTCGGCGCTCCCTCGGACAATCGCTATGCGGCGCGGCCGGCTCTCGTCGCTACCCCGGCGCCTGCCCCGCCATCCGCTGCGGCTCCGGCTCCGGCTCCGGCCAGCTTCGCGCAGGCCTTTGCCGATGCGGCCCCCGCGCCGCGTGCCCCGGTGGCCGCCGCGCCCGCTCCGGTCGCGCCGCGTGCCGAGCGTGCCGCGCCGTCCGCGCAGCGCCTGGCCCAGCCGCGTCTCGACACCACTCCGGTCCCCGCGCCCTCCGCCAACCCGACGCACCTCGTCCAGCTCGGCAGCTTCGCCAGCGAAGCGGGTGCCCGGCGTGCCTGGGGCATCTACCGCTCGCGCTATCCCGAGCTTGCCGACCGCGAGATGGTCATCACCCAGGCGGTGGTGAACGGCCGCAATTACTGGCGCGTGTCGGCGGGCGGTTTCGACCGCGCCTCCAGCCGCGCGATGTGCGGACGCGTCAGCTCCTCGGGAGGCGACGGCTGCATCAGCTGGGCCGCCAACAGCCCGCTGCCCGGCGCCATCGACCGCGGCCCCGTGCGCTTCGCGCGTCGCTAGCCTAACAGTTCTCTCTGAACCTCGGGCCTCCTTCCCTCAGCGGAAGGGGGCCTTTTCTTTGGGCTAAAGCGAGTAACCGCCGTCGGTGACCAGCGCGGTGCCGGTGATCGTGCCCGCCGCGTCGGAGAGCAGGAAAAGCACCTGCGCGGCGATTTCCTCAGGGCTTTGGAAGCGGCCCATGGGGGTCGCGTAGCTGGCCATTTCCTCCAGCGCACCGGCGCGGTCGCCCTGGTGCTTCTCGACGAGGTCGGAGAACATGGGCACCGCGTCCCAGATCGCCGTATCCACCCCGCCCGGCGCGATGGCGTTAACGCGGATGCGGCGACGCGCGCCTTCCTTGGCGGCGATCTTCGCGAGGTGCAGGACGGCGGCCTTGGACGCGCCGTAGGGGCCGGTGCCGGGTTCCGCCTTCACGCCCGCGACCGAGGCCGTCAGGACCACGCCCGCGCCCTTGGCTGCCAGTTTCATGGTGCTCCTGAGCGAGAGAAACAGCCCGTCGAGGTTGACCGAGACCACGCGCCGCCAGTCTTCATAGCTCATGTCCGAAAGCAGCGCGGGCGTGCCCGCGATCCCGGCATTTAGCACGGCGCAGTCGAGGGTCCCGCAGGCCTGCTCCACCCGCGCCCACAGCGCCTCGTCGGTCACGTCGCCCGCCACGCGCACCACCTCGCACGGCAAGTCCATCGCTTCGAGTGTCGCACCATCGAGGTCGACCAGCACCACCTTGGCCACGCCCGACCCTGCCAAGGCCGCCGCGCAGGCTGCCCCGATGCCCTGCGCCGCGCCGGTCACCAGCGCGGTCTTGCCCGAAAATTCACTTGTCGACACGCACGCCTCCCTTGAAAAGCGCCACCACGCGGCCTTCCACCGGCTGGCGGTCGAACGGGGTGTTGCCCGCGGCGGCCGCCATCTCGCTGCTGTCGACCACCCACGGCGCGTGCTGATCGAGCACGAGCACGTCGGCTTCCTTGCCCGCGGCCAGTTCGCCCGCCTCGACACCCAGCAATCGCGCGGGATTGCGGGCGAGCAGGTCGAAGGCGCGCGGCAGGTCGATCACCTCGTCGCGCACCAGCGTCAGGGTCATGGCGAGCAGCGTCTCGGCCCCGGCCATGCCCGGCGCGGCATCGGCGAACGGCAGGTTCTTGTCCTCCGGCCCACGCGGATCGTGGCCGCTGGAAATCACGTCGATGGTGCCCTCGGCAATCGCCTCTATCACCGCCTGCCGGTCGTCCTCGCTGCGCAGCGGCGGCGAGAGGCGGGCGAAGGTGCGGAAATTAGCCAGCGCCAGGTCCGACAGCATGAAATGCGCCGGCGTCACCCCTGCGGTGATCGCCACGCCCCGCGCCTTCGCCGCCCGCACCAGCGTGAGGCCCGCGCGTGTCGTCACCTGCCGCGCGTGCACCCTTGCGCCGCTCTTCTCGGCCAGCGCGATGTCGCGTGCCAGCGCCAGCGTTTCGGCCTCCACCGGGGCGCTCGGCAGGCCGAGCCGCGTCGCCATCTCGCCCGCGGTCGCCGCGGCATTGCCCGCCAGACCCGCGTCCTCGGCATGGGTCACCACGACGAGGTCCAGCATGGCGGCGTATTGCAGCAGCCGCAGCATCACGCCGGAATCGCCGATCCACCTGCGCCCGGTCGCGATCGCCCGTGCCCCGGCCTCGGCCATCAGCGCGATTTCCGCCAGCTGCCGCCCCTCCAGCCCTGCGGTGGCCGCGGCGAGGGGGTGGACCCACAGGTCCGGCTTGCCGCTCTGCGCGGTGAAACGGATGCGCGCCGGGTGGTCGAGCGGGGGACTGGCATCGGGCATCAGCGCGGCGCGAGTGATCCCGCCGAAATGGAACGCGGGCTTGTCCACCGCGAACACGCCGAGGTCGACGATGCCGGGCGCCACGATCCTGCCCGCCGCGTCGAACACGGTGTCGTCCTCCACCGTCTGCATTTCGGAGACGAGGCCTTCGTCGCAGAGCAGATCGCGCTCCTCCACGCCGCCGGGCGTTACGACCCGGCCGCTGGTGATGGTGAGCGGCATCGCCTGTTTCATACCCAGTTCGCCTCCGGCTCCGCCCAACCGGCCATTCCGCGCGCGCGCCGGGTCAGCACGTCGAGGCAGGCCATGCGGATGGCGACGCCCATCTCCACCTGGCTGGTGATGATGGAGCGGCCCGCGAGGTCGGCCACGCCGCTGTCGATCTCCACCCCGCGGTTCATCGGGCCGGGATGCATGACGATGGCCTCCTCCCCCGCCAGCGCCAGCCGTTCCGCGGTGAGGCCGTAGAGGTGGCGATATTCGCGCGGAGACGGGATGAACTGGCCGTCCATCCGCTCGTTCTGCAGGCGCAGCATCATCACGACGTCCGCGCCCGCCAGCGCGTCGTCGAAGCGGTGATAGGTCTCCACGCCCATGCGCTCCACCCCTTCGGGCAGCAGCGCAGGCGGCGCGCAGACGCGCACGGTGGCGCCCAGCGCCTGCAGGCACAGGATGTTGGAGCGGGCGACCCGGCTGTGCAGGATGTCGCCGCAGATGGTGACCACCAGCCCGGTGAAGTCCTCCGCCGTGTGCCCCCGCTCGGCCAGCTTGTGGCGCAACGCCAGCGCATCGAGCAGGGCCTGCGTCGGATGTTCGTGCTGGCCGTCGCCCGCGTTCAGTACCGGGCAGTCCACCTTGTCGGCAATCAGCCCCACCGCCCCGCTGGATCCGTGGCGGATGACGATGGCATCGGCGCGCATGGCGTTGAGGGTGACCGCGGTATCGATCAGCGTCTCGCCCTTCTTCACGCTGGACTGCGCGGCGTGCATGTTGACGACGTCGGCCCCCAGCCGCTTGCCCGCGATCTCGAAGCTCAGCAGCGTGCGCGTGGAATTCTCGAAGAAGGCGTTGATGATCGTCAGGCCTGCCAGCCGGTCCGAATGCTTGGTCGCCTGGCGGTTGAAGGCCACATACTGCTCGGCCTCGGCCAGCAGGTAGAGGATCTCGTGCCTTTCCAGCGCGCCGATGGCGATCAGGTCGCGGTGCGGAAAGGCCCGCCCGCCCGCCGGGAAGCAGTCGCTGGCTGGTCTGGGTTCGGGCGCTGTCATTAAAGCCGAGCCGTTAGAGGCAAGCCGCCGCCACCTCAAGCCCAATCGCCCCCGCGATAGGTCTGGCGCATTTCCGCCGCGACCCTTAAGGTCGAGGCGGCAAATCAAAGCAACGGGGTCATCACATGGGTTTCGCGCGCAAGGTCTGGCGCCTGCTGGTCGGTATCAAGGACGGACTGGCGCTCGTCTTCCTGCTGCTGTTCTTCTTCGCGCTCTTCTCCATCCTCAGCGCGCGGCCCAATCCCGGCGTCGTGCGCGAGGGGGCGCTGCTGCTCGACCTCGATGGCACGATCGTGGAGGAGGTCGCGCCGATCGACCCGATCTCCGCCCTCCTAGCCTCCAGCCTGCCGACCCGCGAATACGCCTCGCGCGACCTGGTGCGCGCCATCGATGCGGCCGCCGGCGACGAGCGGATCGAGGCTCTGGCGCTCGACCTCTCGGGCTTCCTCGGCGGGGGCGCGGTGCACATGGACGAGGTCGCCAGCGCGCTCGAGAGGTTCAAGACAGCGGGCAAGCCGATCTACACCTACGCCGTAGCCTATACCGACGATTCGCTGCTGCTGGCTGCGCACGCCAGCGAGGCCTGGGTCGACCCGTTGGGCGGCGCGGTGGTCACCGGGCCGGGCGGCCACAGCCTTTATTTCGGCGGCCTGCTCGATCGCTACAACGTGACGGCCAACGTCTTCCGCGTGGGCACCTACAAGAGCGCGGTGGAGCCCTACACCGAGAGCGGGATGTCCGAGCCCGCGCGCGAGAACGCCAGCCAGCTCGTGTCCACGCTGTGGCAGGAATGGCGTGCCAACCTTCGCCGTGCACGGCCCGATGCGAACATCGAACTCGTCACCAACGATGTCGAGGGCTGGCTGGCCGGTTCGGAGAACGACCTTGCCCGCGCCGCCCTCGCCGCCGGGCTGGTCGACCGCATCGGCACCCGCATCGAATGGGGCGAGGCGATCGCCACCGTCGTGGGCGAGGACACCTGGACCAAGGATCCGGGCACCTTCGCCTCCACCGATTTCGACCCGTGGATCGCCGATCTCGATGCCGGGCTGGATCTGGGCGACGGCGGCAAGATCGGCGTCGTGACCATCGCGGGCACCATCAGCGACGGCGAGGCCGGGCCCGGTAGCGCCGGGGCGGAGCGCATTGCCGGCCTGCTCGACGATGCCCTCGACGACGACCTGAAGGCGCTGGTGGTCCGGGTGGACTCGCCGGGCGGCACCGTCACCGGTTCCGAGACCATCCGCCGCGCCATCCTGCGCCACAAGGACGCCGGCATTCCCGTCGTCGTCTCGATGGGTAACTACGCGGCGAGCGGCGGGTACTGGGTCGCAACACCTGCCGAACGTATCTTTGCGGAGCCCGAGACGCTCACCGGCTCCATCGGCGTCTTCGGCGTGTTCCCCAGCTTCGAAGGACTGCTCGCCGATTACGGCGTCACCTCGGACGGCGTGCGCGCCACGCCGCTGGCCGGCCAGCCGGACCTGCTCGGCGGGCTGACGCCGGAAGTGCGCAGCCTGCTGCAGTCGGGCGTCGAGGGCAGCTACGCGCGCTTCCTCTCGCTGGTGGCGGAAAGCCGCGGCATTACCGTCGCCCGTGCCGACGAGCTCGGCCAGGGCCGGGTGTGGGACGGCGGAGCGGCGCGGCAGCTCGGCCTCGTCGACCAGTTCGGCGACCTCGATGCCGCCATCGCCTGGGCCGCCCGGCGCGCCGACCTGGGCGACGATTTCGAGGTCGACTACCTCGGCGACGACGCGGATCCCTACGGCTCGCTGTTCGCCCGCATGATGGCATCCGATGCCGAGACGGGCGCGGCGCGCGGAAACGATGTCTTCGCCGCCTTCGCCCGCGCGCAACAGGGGCAATTGGCGCAGGCCGTCGGCGAACTCGAGGGGCTTATGCAGGTCGAGGGCGTGCAGGCGCGCTGCCTCGAATGCGCGATGATGCCAGGCGCAGCGGTACGCGGCGAACGCCCGGCGCAAGGCAGTATGCTGCGCTGGCTGCGCACACTTTTGGCCGACTAGGTCGCGCCCGCACACGGCACTTGTCTTTCCTCAGGCCTCGTGGCAAAGGCCCGCCCCTGCCGTGAATCGCCCGTATCGGGCGACAGCTCCGGCGGGCGCGTAGCTCAGTGGTAGAGCACACCCTTCACACGGGTGGGGTCGCAGGTTCAATCCCTGCCGCGCCCACCATCTTTTCAGTGACTTAGAAGAGATGGTCCGGGTTTCCATGAAAAATCCATGAAAACTTCCTGTATAAATTCACGCGCCTCGTACCGCTTATAAATCCGGCTCATTATGATCTTGCGCACTCTTCCAATGCCATCCCTGTCCGATAGAGGTCGCCTGAGGGCAGTATGATCTCACCAGCGTCATCGCCCAGGTTAAGATCGATGCGGTCACTCTCCTGCATCATGTTGGTCACCCACCAGCCATTCTGCTGAAACATCTCGAGTTTGGTGATGCCATCGTGAATGACGGACTCCGTCGAGATCGGCACCGCATTCTCGCCATGCCCGAACACGGTAATGGGTGACAAAGGACCGCCTGGCCAGCCATCCCATTGCACTCGGATGCCAGCGTTTCTTCCTCGCGCCCAGAAAGTCACCTGCATCTGTTCGCCGGCGCGTCCGTAACTCCCTCCATCGATCTCGCATTGGCCGTCCACAACGCTTGCGGCCTGTGCAGGGCTAGCCAGTAGCTGAAATTCTGGCGGTGCGGCTGATAGCTCGCTGGCAAGCCTTGGTCTGATATTGGCATAGGAGAGACTGCGCACGAACCCAGCCATTCCGGCTTCCGTTTCGAAGTTGTAGGCCTCGTCGATGAAGTCGAGATCGAAGTGGGCTTGGTTGATCGCCTGAGCCAGCTGAGGGTTCCAGATGCGCGTCGTCGGCCCCTGATAGAGTCCGCCGTATCGCAGGTTCTGGACGACGCCGAGCGCACGATTGTCGTCCAGATCACCATACACGCGTTCCAGGCGCGATGCCTGTTCGGCGGTCAGCGGTTCGGCATCGCACCCGGCAAGAGCTAAAACGGCAAGACCCAAGACGAGACGACATTTTTGAAGTTTGACGCTCACGCGGGAATACCCCAGCGGATCCTGGCCTGGTTCACCGCATGATCATTACCTTCCAGCGTCCAGCCCTTGGCCAACAGCGCCTTCGCGACGATCTTGTTGCCGTTGATGCCATAGAAGACGGCGGCGGCAAGCAGACCGAGACCGACAAGGCTCGAGAGCGGAGAACCCATGGTCATCACCGCCAGGATGCCGATGGCGGCGACCGCCAGCCCATGTTTCCAGATACCCTTCACGAACTGCGGGATGCCGTAGAACGGGGTAGCGAGCAGGAAGGACAAGCTGAAGCCAACCTTGAGGTTGCGGGTCTTGCCGGTGCTGGACTGCTTGAAAGTGATGTACATTCGAAGTTCTCCTTTTCCGCTTCGATAGCGTTGCAATAATGGGTCGTAAATGCCGTGGTTGTTTAAGCCGTTGGCCGTTCAGATGCGGGAATGTCTCGCGTGTCTGGAAAAAGCGACGATACTCGCTTGTTGGAGCGCATCGGCACGCGTGTCCGCGCGCGGCGGCATGAGCTTGAGCTATCGCAGGAAGCGCTGGCTGACGCTGCAGGGATCGATCGCTCGCACATGGGTAAGATTGAGCGTGGAGAGCGCAACGTGACGATATTGAACCTAGCCAAAATCGCGGCTGCGTTAGATTGTGACTTGGCGAATTTGGTCGGCTAGCTTGCACTCACCGCCAAGCAGAGAGCACGCCTCACGGAACTCAGCTGCACCCAGTGCCCGGCGCTGCTATCGAACGTAAGTGCCCTGGTCGGGGTCCAACCGACCAACACGGTGTAGTGCTCGTCGCGGTGAACGCTGGCAATAAGCGGTCTTCCCGCCATGAGGTGCTGTTTCAGGATATCGATGCGGTCGGGAGATCCGCGTTTGACGGGAAAAAGGCGCGGTTCTCGCCCACTGTGATGCGCAACCTTCACCATGAGGCGTCCTACCCGCTTCAGCTCCACCCAAGGAACGCCAACCGATAGCCGCTCGCGCAAGTCGCCCCCCTCTGCGAGTCGGTGCATCGCAAACGAAAAGAGCGCGCTGTACTCGCCGTGTCGGGTCGCTCCGGTCGCAAACTGCACGAGGCGGATCGCGTTGATTAGCGAGTACACGCCACAAAGCCCATCGAGGTCGCCTTGAAGGTACGGCTTGAGCTGGCGCGAAGCAGATAGGCGGAAGGAGCGCGGCAAATCCTGTGCCGTCATCAGTACTCTCGAGCCAGCAAGAGGGTGAGCACGCGGGTTGTAATCGCCGGGTTAGCTGGGTCGTCCGACCCAAAGCGCAGCGATCGATCATAATAATTGATCTTCCAGAACAGCTTCTCGCCGCGGTAGTTGAAAGCGCCAAAGTCGTGCTCTCCATGGGGATCGTTGTCATCGGAGAAGTCGTCGAAGCCATGTAGCAGCGCTATCACGACCGGCAGCGTCCCGTTGGCTAGGTTGAGTACGCCTGGCGTTACCAAAAGCTGCCCTTCCCCGTTCCCGGTGCGAAGCGCATCATTCAGTTGGCGGATCCGTGCAGAACGGTCGTTGTTGGAAGGCAGGCACGCGTCTTCGTTCCGGCTTTGCATGGCCAGTGTCTCCTTGCTGTGTTGATGGGATTGGCAGCAAACGTGCTGCCGCCGTTCAGATCAGCTTGATCAGCTTCCGCTGCGCATCGCGATCACCTTGAATGTACCGCTCGGTCGTGGTGAGCGCCCGGTGCCCCGCGAGCTCTTGAACGTCACGCAGCGAGCCGCCGACCTTCGTGATGGCTCGAGCCGATTGCGTGATGAAGGTGCGGCGCCCCGAGTGCGACGATGCACCAGTGATGCCAAGCTCGGCGTACCGAGCCCTGAACCAGTTGACCAAGCTCTGCGGTGCCATCGCTCCGCCTTTGGCCGAACAGATGATCGGTCCATCGGCGGGACGCGCGCACTCCCGGTGCAGGTCGCGCAGCGCACGTCTCAAATCGTTATGGAGGGGGATAATCCGACCGCTGCCATACTTGGCAATCCCGCGAGCGATGGTCAGCTGCTCCGCGATTTGGCCGCTCGACTTCAGAGCCATCGGCCAGGTGAGGCCCGAAATCTCACATGCTCGTAGCCCGGCCTTGAAGCTTGCAAGCACGATTACTCTGTTTCGTGTGCCATGTGTCAGCTCGCTCGCGTGCACTAGTAAGCGCTGCAAATCGCTAGGTTCCAGCACACGAGCTGGTTGCCTTGTCATGTTCTCGTCCTGGTTCGGGGAAAAAGCAGCGCATCAGGCGTCGCTATTGCGACGTATAATGCACGTCAGCATGGCTGTCAACTTATACTTTAATATCAATATTTTAGGTTCGTTTTGTCGCTGCGTCACAATCTTTGGGAACCGCTATCGGTCAGGATGTCAGCTAGGCGTGATAATTCGATAATCTCGACCCGATGGGAGCTCGGAGCGCAGAGTCCAAAAATGAGGAATATATCGACCTAAAAAGGGTTTTGGGACCTAATCCACAAGAACGCGTTTCCAGGCAGTTGAGGGTGCTCGAACCTCGGGCCAAAGATGAAGCCATGCAAAAGGCTATGCCCGTGTAACCCGGGGCGACGTTCAGGACCTGGACCAGCAGTTCCGCGCCGAGATCATCGAGCAGGTCGAGAGCGTTGAAAGGTCCGCCGCCCAACTCACTTCGTCATCCCCCTTCCGGGATCGAAAGTGCAGCGGGTGATGCGTGAGCCTCGAAAGAAGGTGGCGAATTGATGGTGGACACTCTTACCGCCGAAGCGAGATCCGAACGCATGGGCCGCATTCGCCAAAAGGATACGAAGCCCGAAATGATCGTCCGACGCTTGGTGCATGGCATGGGCTATCGCTATCGCCTGCACGACCGTCGCCTTCCAGGCAGCCCGGACCTTGTGTTCCGTAGTCGCCAGAAGGTCATTTTCGTGCACGGTTGTTTTTGGCATCAGCATCCAGACCCGTCTTGCAAGCTGGTGCGCATGCCGAAGTCGCGGCAAGATTTTTGGGGACCAAAGCTGGAAGGCAATCGCAAGCGGGACGAGCGTAGCAGCGCGATGCTTGATCGCGAGGGGTGGCGACAAATGGTTGTCTGGGAATGCGAATGTCGCCATGAAGAACAATTGAGGAACACCTTGCGAGATTTTTTGGAGAACGATGATGCCGACCATGCGCGCGATTGAGCTATTCGCCGGTGCAGGCGGCTTGGGCATGGGCATCAGCAAGGCGGGGTTTCGCCCGGCGCGGATCGTTGAATGGGATCGGTGGTGCTGCGACACCATCCGCGAGAATCGCCGCGCCAAGGCGGGCGGGATCGGTCGCTGGCCCGAACCGATCGAGGGCGACATTCGCGAGGTCGATTTCCGCGTAGACGAGGGCAAGATCGACCTAGTGAGCGGCGGCCCGCCCTGCCAGCCTTTCTCGCTTGGCGGCAAGCATCGCGCGCATGCGGACACGCGCGACATGTGGCCCGAGGCGGTGCGCGTGGTGCGAGAGACACGTCCCAAGGCCTTCGTGTTTGAGAACGTGAAAGGCCTAACCCGCGCGAGCTTTGCCACCTATCTGGCCCATATCGTCCACCAGCTCACCTATCCCGAGCTAACCCACCTCCCGGACGAGCCCTGGATCGATCACATGGCGCGGCTCGAGCGCCATCACACGGCCGGTGGCGGTCGAGACGGGCTTCGCTACAACGTCGTTTACCGGGTGTTGAATGCCGCGAATTACGGCGTTCCCCAAAGGCGTGAGCGCGTTGTGTTCGTCGGCTTCCGGGCTGATCTGGGCATTGAATGGAATTTCCCCGATGAAACGCATTCGATCGACGCGCTGCTATGGGAGCAGGTGCGATCGGATGAGTATTGGGACCGCCACAAGGTGGCCTCGCGCGACCGCGCGCTCGATCCGCGCCTCGTGGCGCGCGCCGAGAAGCTGATCGAGAAACCCGCGCCCGCGCCTTGGCGCACGGTCCGGGATGCGATCGGCGACCTTCCTGATCCGGAGACCGCTCTCAAGCAGGCCACCGTTTGCCTTAACCATCGGTTTCAACCTGGCGCGCGGAGCTATATCGGCCATACGGGTAGTCCGCTGGATGAACCGGCCAAGACCTTGAAGGCGGGCGTTCACGGCGTTCCCGGTGGCGAGAACATGCTCCGCCGCGCAGATGGCGCTGTTCGCTATTTCAGCGTGCGCGAGAGCGCTCGTCTTCAGACCTTTCCCGACGACTATCGCTTCCACGGATCATGGACGGAATGTATGCGTCAACTTGGCAATGCCGTGCCCGTGCAGCTCGCCGAAGTTGTCGCACGAAATGTGTCGCACGAGCTGCAAACGGTGGCTGGATGACGAAGGAAACAGCCGTCGGTCCGGAAGTGCCGGGATACCGAGAGTTCGAGTTCGATCTCCCAGGCGCGCTGCTCGACCATCTCGTTCGCGCCCTCGACGAGATGGAATCAGCCCCGCTCGACCCGGAAGGGCTGTCGATCGTTCCCGAGGCGCAGGGTGTCTATCAACTCTTCTTGGACGGCGCGCTGGTCTACATCGGCAAAACCGACGCCGAGGCGGGTCTTTTCCGTAGGCTCGTTCGCCACTCGACTAAGACCCAGCATCGCGCGAACCTCGATCCGGCGCGCGTCCGCTTCAAGGCGATCCGCATCTTCGTGTTCACCGCGATGGACTTGGAGACGCAGCTCATCAAGCATTACACTGCCGAGGCGGGAACCCGGTGGAATGGCAGCGGCTTCGGAGCGAACGATCCAGGACGCAATCGCGACAATTCGAAGCCCGGCACGTTCGATCAGGACTTCCCGATCGACATCAACCACGACATCGCGACCGACCTCGCTGG
This sequence comes from Aurantiacibacter luteus, assembly GCF_001010945.1. Taxonomy (GTDB): domain Bacteria; phylum Pseudomonadota; class Alphaproteobacteria; order Sphingomonadales; family Sphingomonadaceae; genus Alteraurantiacibacter; species Alteraurantiacibacter luteus. Next base: position 101,502 of record NZ_LBHB01000004.1, on the reverse strand, counting down.
CACAAAGACTGCGGCGGAGGTGGTTTCCGAGCTAAAGACCGCCCTACCCTACACGTTCCGCTTCGACACCGGACCAGGCCGATCGCGCAAGCCGCATCCGGACCTCGCCAACACCGCGGTCACGATTTCGCCCGATCGAACGACCGCGCGCAGCATCATCGAAGAGCTGGTGCCGCAGCTTCCGTCAGGTTGGCAGGCCACGGCCCTGTCGGCGGTGCTGATCCTCTACAAGGAAAAGAACGACGAATATCCGCAGGCAACCGTGCTGGCGCGATCTTAGGGATCGGCCTCCCCGGTTCTAGCGCGCGAAATTCAATGTCCGCGTGGCGAAATCCAATAACTCTTGATCGTTGACGACGGCGGTTTCCCAAGCCGGATTGGAGTCATGGTGAAATCTGTTCGCGTAATCGAGGAGCGCGCGCAGTTCGGCCGTGTCCCCCGGCGAAAGAACTTCGTCGGCCCGTCCATGTCGTTGCCGACAAACATCTATGAAGGGGCCGAGCAGCGATCCTGGAGGAAATCTTTCGGGGTGCGCGACGCGCATGAACGCCTCCAGGATCGGCCGTAGCGCTGCGGCGACTTCCCGTTCGTTGGCATCATCTCCGGTGCGGATATAATGGCGCACCAGTTGGTGCCGTCGGTCATGCTGGGTAACGCTATCCTGTCGAATATCCCAAGTGGCGAGTTTCGAGCCACGGCCATCCCTCGCGATCCGCATGGCGGAGCGCGTCGCCTTGTCGGCACTCTCCCATATCGAGCACAGGAACGGCTTCGAGTGCGAAAGCACGACCATTTGGCTAACTCGATCATACAGGCGCTGCATTTCCTGGATCGTGGTCAATCGTCTGTGTTCGTCCAGGCTCGTCATGGGATCATCGATTACTACTAGCTTGTTCGCCAATCGGGCGTCCTGATTGAGGGAGGCGAAGAAGAACGCCAGCGCCAAGGTGTTCCTATCTCCTGCGCTAAGCGTGTTCTTAAACGACGGACCACCATCCCCGGTCAGGGCGACTTCGACATTGTTGATGAGCACATTGTAGGTCGCGCTCGACCCGCCTCGATTGTTCACCGATGTGACCGAACCGAGCCTAAAACCAGCGTTGAAGCGCGCGAGATAGTCATTGATCGCAGTTTCATAGGCCGGGAAGATATCCTTCCGATACTGATCCAAGGCAGCTCGAGCTGCGGTCCGCTGTTTCTCGGTTTTCGCCTTTGACGCCTTTTCCGAGAGATAATCGTCGCAAAGCACGGCTGTCGCGGTTTCGTGACGAGCTTTTACTGCGGTAAGCTTCTCCAGATCGCTCGACAGAGTGGCGACATTCGCGCCACTGGCCTTTTCCCTTACGACCCCTATCGCGTCGTTGCGAGCGAGCAGCGTGTTCGACAGCATGCTGATCGCCTCGCGGTGTTCATGGTGCCTATCGATCGCCGTGCGCGCCTCGGTCGAAAGGGACATTGCTTCGAGCGGAGCTGCGGCTTTAGCGCGTAGGACCGTCAAGACTGCTTCGCGGGCCGCGCTCCAGTCCCGCGCGATTGCGGCGGTGTCGACCTCGACAGCAGGAATGTCGGTGAAGGTCTTCCAGAACTCGCGATTTTCACTCGCGACCCGGACCGAACGCTCGAAGGCGGCGGGAGCATCGCCGCCGTGCGTGGTATTTATACCTTGACCTACATGCGTGATCGCTCGCTTGAGCGCGTTGTAGGCCTCGCTGAAATAGGCTTGGTAATGACCTATGAGAAGCGAGCCAGCTAGGTCTTGCGCGCAAAAAGGGCATACTTCCCCGGTCCGATCCGCGGATACGCTGGCGACGCGGCCCATGCCTTCGCCAACCCACGCCTCGCCGCCCTTCCCCAACCGCCGCAGATGGTCGCGCACCCGCGCGGCGGCATCGGCTTCGAGATCCGGCAATGTTCGAGCCAATAGGGTATCGATGGCATCCATATCGAACGCTGGAAGCGAGAGCGCTAGGAACTCCGCCCGCGATCGAACCGCATCAGCCGATTTCGCCGCAGCCAGGTTTCTGCGCGCGGTTTCTAGCTTGGCATCGATGTCTGGATCGAGCGCTAGGCCGCAAAACCTATCGACCGTGAGCGGACCACGAGCACCAGCGGGTATGGCGTCGCTCTTTTGCCGCAAGGCCCGGTTGTGTTCTTCAACGGCGACAACATGCTTTTGCAGCGCGGCGTTGAGAAGGACGCCCTGGGCGCCCAGGATCAACTCGTGAAGGTTTTGCTTGTGCGCCGTTTCAATGGCCATGCCCGAGCAGACGTTGGCGGCGACGAAGGCGTCATCGAACACGACGACATCGGGTTCGGTGAATGACCAAGACCCATTCTGAAAAATGGCGTCGCTTTGACCAGCTAAGGCTATGATTATATGTGGAGGGTTGTTGGAACCGAGACGCCGCCGCTCCATCACGGCTGCGGAGTCGCCAGTGCTTAGAGATTTGAGGATCGTGGCGAGCGTTGTCTTTCCACGACCGTTTTCGGCATAGATTAGGTTCAGCCTGGTCAGTGGAAGATGCGCGCCTTCGGAAACAGAGTTGAATTGCCCTACGTTGCGTAGAAGTTGGAAACGCTCGATCATCATTTTATCTCCGCTCTCTTCCGCATAGCCGGGCACATCGTGGATAAAAAGCAGTGGGCTCGCTCCTGCCAGTGACTGCCTTTAAACGGTGATCGCGCTGCTTTGCGCGGCCATTTCGGTATTGAACGATGATCGCTCGCATGTCGGTGGACTCTAGACGACAGGGAGATGACGCGCGCTGTTCTGCGTTTTTCGGCGCTCGTAAAGGCGCGGCATTCTGAAGTCGAATTGCCGAGATTAGAGCGTAGGACAGGCCTTCCATCGTGTAAATTGTAATAATCTATAACATTTTATCGATGTCGTGAGATCTGTGATCAGGCACTCTAAGCTGACAGCTGAGACATGACTTTGATGTTTAAGAAGACGGTCTATTAAACCATGAACCCGAAAATCGCGTCACACGCGCCACATTCCTCCTAGGAGGACTGTCGAAACCGACACAGTATCTCGTTCCAATTGCAAAATTCATCGTTGGGTGCGTATTCCGGAACCTCCTGTCCCACTCGCCGAGCAACGCGCATCTTTCGCAACCAGCTTGACTGAAAGCTCTTTCCAAATGTCCCAATGGGCTTAACCATTCGGAGTAGAGGAATCTGCGACCAAGCGCACAGAGCGCCGATGGCAAGAAATGCTGAATTCGAACCTCTGTCACGCCTCCAACACACATTCCCCCCCTTTTCGTAGGGCACCTTTGGCGCTGCTACGAACTTACCTGCATAGGTGGCGATATTCTCGGCATGAAGGCGCAGATCGCCAGGCAACTTACCGCGCAGCCTTATGGCGTCGGGTAGCCGAGAGTCCCACCCGATCTGTTTTTCAATCCTTTCAGCGGTTCTCCTCAACCTGACCTTGCGGCCTTCGGTTCCTGTAAGAATGCCATGCAAATGGAACGCCACAATGGGCTGCTCGCTCGGCGCAGGCAGTAGGATATCGATGTCGGGAATTAGGACCCCTTCGAGCCCGAAATGCTCTAGCGCGGCTTCAACTCTTGAAAACGTAGTTTGAACATTGCGCAAGCAGTCACCGATGCCGGTCTCTCCGTTCAGAAAGCTGAAAGTCCCCAAAAAGGGTTCACGATTCCGTCCTAGCAAATCGTTGAAGTGAAGCTGGGCAACTGCCTGGAGAACCTGGGTCGAGACCAACCGTGCGGGCAGCGCTGAGGAAGGGGTTGTCCCGTCAATTCGGGCCGGACCGTCAAGTTGAGCATCAAGAAAGCTTTGCAGTGGTGTTGAGAGACTGGCGTACTCCTGCGAGGTGCGAATAAGTTTGACGGTGTGGCGGACGGCATATGCGGTATCGCGTGCGCCTCTGCGATCGATAGGCTTTTGCATGGTGGTCTCACGGTCGTGCTGGGAAAGTGGTTGAACAACGCGCACGCGCGCATAATGCGCGCGAGGCATCGATCAGAAGCATCCGCAGGGACCGACGAGCGCTCCCTTGACCAGGCGAAAACGTGGATGCGGAGATAATTACAGTCGGTTTTTTCCAATGAGACGGAATTTGGACTTTTTGCGGCAGGCGGTGCTATAATTCAGATGAGACGAAAAGTGATTTTTCCGGCCCTTTCACCCTTTCGTCAGCGTGTCTGATGCCCTAGAGTTGTTGTTCAGCGACACCCATCCCCGCGTTGCGAGGTATAGGTCTGCGCACCAATGGTTGGAATCTTGGTGTGCGAGGTAAATGTGTCGTATTATCTTTCTGAAGCTGCTTTTCGTGGGCTCTCGTTGTACCATCCCTATGGTCCAACCGTTCTTTTGCCGAATAAGCGACAGCGCGACCAGCTTGGGCCCTTGGAAAAAACGCCTGGCGGGCCGCCAATCGCAGTAGGAGTTGCCGAGGCACAACGGCTGTTGTCGGTAAGTCGCACAACCGTCTTCGACCTAATGCGCGCGAATGAACTTGATACGTTCCGTTGTGGTAGGCGTCGCCTGATCTTGCTGTCCAGCATCCATGCATACGTGGAAAGACGCGTCGCTTTTGATGGCTAATCGGCTGCCGTGGATTCTTGATAGTGCCAGTGCGCCAAGGCGAGCTCCGCGTCGAAGTCCCCATACCGGGGGTCTCGGTCACATAAATGCATCAAGGCGGCCAGCAGGTCGCCAAGTGCAGCCCCCCGATCGGTGCGGCTGCACCTTTGAAACGCCCGTGTCGCTTCCAGCGAGAATGTAGCCCACTGGTCGTTGAGTCCCTCGGGATCGGGCGGCACGATCAGCCTCCCCTCATTCCTTTGCGCCGCGCTACTGCGCGGTACTCCTGATGTGCTGATGAGCTTCGCCTTACCCTCTCTGGGTACCGCCGGGCAGGCATTCTGAAAGCGATTGGCCTCCTCGGACAAATCGGTGAGGATCTCCTCGTTATAATGCAGCCTCGCCCGTTCCAGCGCGGCGCCAAATTCATTCCACATCGTTGTTCGGTCGCACAAGTGCATGATGTCGGACAGCATCTCGGGCAGTGCGACGTTGATATCTGCTCCGGCGACCTCGCCGTATCGCTCGACTGCTTCCAGCGCTCTTTTAGCACGCCGGTCGGTTTCGCCGGGCTCCGAGCCCAACATCTGTCGATATCGCCGCTGGGCCTTTCGATCCTCGCGGCGGCGGCGGCGGTCGATTTGAGTTCCACGAAGCTTCTTCTTTCTTCTCGCCACCGTGCTGGCGCGTGCTGTTTACAGTCGTGAACCGGGCGACCGTGGCGACGAACATCTATCGGATCGAACAACCTTGAGCTTAACGTCTGAGGGCAAATAGGCTGTTGTGGAACGCATGGCGGCGACCCGGCCAGGCACCGTTAAAAGGAGGTTCGCTCAGGGTGCGACGTTGGTGCTCTCTGTGGCTCTAGGCGGCATGAGTATAGTTCATGACAAATCCCACATGGCGGTCAGCGCACCAAGCTGTCAGCGGGACGGCAACGGCAGCTTCGCGCCCTCATATCGGCCATCCGAGACGCCGCCGACGCGACCCGAAAGCTGCCGTTCGTTCAGTTTGGAGCGGACGGCAGTCACGCGCCCTCATTCCGGCCGATCAGAGTCACGACCAAGTTTCCTGAAAGCTGCCTTGTGGTATCAGTCTATCGACTTCCCGATCAAGGGAGGGCATCAATTCGAACTTTCGCCCCCCGGGCCCTAGTCTTTCCGCGTGCAACCGAATTTTTCCGGCCCAGCGGCTGTCATCTTCTAAGTCTGCCTCTTGGCGAAAAGGAACGGTTATCAAACGTCGCAACGAGATGATTACACTCATCGATCCGACAATACCGGGTCTGCGACGCTATGCCCGATCCATGCTGCGTGACCGCGCCGCAGCCGACGACCTGGTTCAGGATTGCTTGGAGCGCGCGATCTCACGATGGCACCAGCGCCGTGACGACAGGGAGCCGCGGGCATGGCTGTTTACGATATGCCACAACCTTGCAGTCAACCGCCTGCGCGAGACCGCTAGCCGCGGCCCGCACCTGTCGATCGAGGAGGCGCCCGAAATGGCTTTCTCCCATGAGGCAGCGCAAGATCAGGCCATACATTGTCTGGATGTCGTGAAAGCGATGAACGCCTTGCCGGCAGAGCAGCGCGCTGTCCTTCTCCTCGTATCGGTGGAGGACCTTAGTTACGCCGAGGCCGCGGAGGTGCTCGATATTCCGCTCGGCACCGTGATGTCGCGACTGTCGCGAGCGCGCAGCCGTTTGCGAAGCGAGCTTGCCGCAAGCGAGACAGTGCCACCAGCGGACACCGCCGTCCGATTGCGACGTGTGAAGTGACGATGCGCCCGATCTCCGAGGACGACCTGACTGCGTATGTTGACCGGGCGCTGGACGCCCGGCGTCATAAAGACGTGCAGGCTTATCTTGAACAGCATTCAGACGTGAAGGATCGCGTAGAAGAGGACATGCGTCAGCGAGAATGGTTGCGCAGTGCGTTGGCTCCGATAGCCCAGGAACCCATTCCTGCTCGATTGTCGGTTGCAGGGATGATCGAAGGCAATCGTGCCCCGGCGCAAATGCAGTGGCGAGCGGTTGCAGCGGCCGTCCTGCTGATGGTTTCGGGCGGTGCAGGTGGATGGCTGCTCAACGACTATACGTCCCGGCCGACGGCCGGAATTGCCTCGCTCGCGGCGGAGGCGGCCGACAGCTTCGCGGTGTTTGCCGCCGACCGGGGGAGGCCCACCGAAATCGCCGCAAGCGATAGCAGGCAGCTCGTCAGCTGGGCGTCACAGCGCCTAGACCGGCCTGTTGCCATTCCGGACCTCAGCAGCGCCGGTTTCACCTTCATTGGCGGAAGGCTCGTCGCAACTCCCCACGGACCCGCGGCGCTCTACATGTTCGATAATGGCAGCGGGACGCGCATCGTCATGCTGAGCCGGAACATGGCAATCGACAAGAACGCTCCCATGCGCCGCGATAGCAAGCGCGGGCTCAACGCCGCGAGCTGGTCGCGCGACGGGCTCGGCTACAGCGTGGTGGGGCCGCTGGCCTCCGACCATCTCATCAATATTGCTGCGGTCGCTCGCCAGCAGGTGTAGCAGAGAGGGAAACAGAAACGTGGAAGAGGGCCCCTCGGGTTTTTTGGGACTGAGAGCCCCTCTTCCTCAGCGGTGCGACCCGGGCGCCGTTATCTCTGGAGCTGGACGATAGTCCCGGTGGCATCCCGGATGGCCAGATATCGGCGAACTGTTCCCCCATCACCCTGCACGATCTGACGTATCGGACCGGTCGCATTGACGATCGCACCGCCGGCGGGGTTGGCCTTGAAGCTGGCGATCGGCTCTGCCGCGCCGCTCCCGTCGGCGTTTTCGACCAAGACCAGCTCGTACATCTGGCCCGGCATCAGACCAGTGACGGAGCCTTGAAGGACTTGCACCAGTCCCTGGTCGAATAGCGCGACGGTCGAGATATCATCGTCGCCGTGAGCGAGAATCAAGCTCGTCGAATTTCCCGCAACACCCAGCGGAGCGAGATTGTCGGTGCCGCTTATGCCCTCAGGCACGGCATTGGGCACATAGACTACGGCCTGTGGGGCCTGGCCGATGGGTATGGTTGCCACGACCTGGTTGGTGTCAGTGTCGATCTTCACTAGCTGGTCGTCGTTTTCCAAGCCGACGAAGACAGACCTACCGTCACCCGAAGGCCATACCCCGTGCGGCAGATGGCCAACCGGGATGGTTGCGACCTGAGAGAAATCGTCGGTGCGGAAGACCTTGACCTCGTTCAGACCCCCGACGGTGACATATGCCATCATGCCTTCGCGGGTATTGGCAATGTTGACGTGGTTCGTGATCGGACCGGTATCGAGCACCGTGATCGTGTCGAAGGGCGGCAGGGCGTCGATCACGACGGTCTTGCCAATATCTTTCAGCGTGTACCAGACCTGCCTGCCATCGGGCGTCACGGCGATGTTGGGACAGAACGGGCTGGGCTGCTCGACCGAGCCAATCTGCTCGTGGCTTGCCACGTCGTAAACGACCAGCTCGGGATTGAATGACGAGCAGACGTAACCGTACTTCCCATCGGGCGAGAACATCATCATGCCCGGCCCGCCGGGTGTCGGCAGGCGGGCGGTTTCAAGATAGCTGACGGGGTCGAGGACAGAGATGTAGTCTTCGCCGCGCACTGTTACCCACACCTCCCTGCCATCAGGGGTATAAAACGCCTCGTGCGGGGAGCGCCCAATATAGGTCGTATGCTTTACCGTATTCGTAGCAGTATCGATGAACGTTACCGAATTCGACCCGATCGAGACCACCGCCAGCGTCTGGCCATCAGGCGCAAAACCAATCCCGTGGACCAGTACTTGCCCCCTGTAGAGCGGACTGAAATTCTGCGGCTGCGGATCGCCCAGGCGGATGACGCCTAGCATCGTGCCATCGACGGGATCGCTGACCGAAACGGTGTTCGAGAACTGTTCGGCGGCATAGACGCGATCGCGATGGCTGGCGGGGACATGGGTGTCGTAAGGTGCCTGCTCCGGATCGCCAGCAAGCGCGGGTGCGGCGATCAGCATGGCCAGCGGGGCCAGAAGGTGGGCTGTCTTCATATCAAATTCCTTGCAGTCGATAGCGGGGTCATTGCTGGGTGGGGACAGGAGCCGAAGGCGGCAGCGGATCGCCGACCGCCATACGCATCGCGGCGATCTCCTGCTGCTGATTGACGATAATTTCCCTTGCGATCCGCTGCAGCACCGGGTTCTTCCCGTACTGCAGTTCGCCAATTGCCATGTCGATCGCGCCCTGGTGATGGGGAATCATCATGTTGACAAAATCACGGTCGACATCGCCGGTCGGCGCGACGTGCATGTCGGTCATCATGCGCATCATCGCGGCGTTCATCGCTTCGGCGAACGAAGTGGCGGGCGGGGCCGCATTGCCGGCCGCTGCTCCTAGCAGAAGGCATCCGGCGGCTAGAATGAGATGACGCAGCTTCATATGGTGTGACTTTCTGATCGGCGGTTCGAAAGGTCAGACACCCGCCGGCCCCGGTTTATTCCCACGGCCGTAAAAAAAGCTCAGGCACTACCGGCCAAACGAAGTGAAGCCCCCGTTCTAGCAGTTCGTGCCAGCCGCCCACTCGATATGCGTCAAGCGGTGGGTGGATCGAACCGGCTGTCGGTTACCGCGCCGATGCGGCCGACCTGTTCGCCGGCATCTTGCGGAACTATCGCCAAGAACGGCTGCTCCCGGTCCGCCTCTTCAACAGCTTTAAAGAAAGTGTGGTGGCGGCGCCAGCGACGCTAACCAGCCTCATCGTCACGGTCCCGGCATTGCGAAATGCGCGCCTGACATCAGGTCGGGCGATGACCGTTAAGCCGACGTTGAATTCCAGACCGCTCAATTCGACCGTATCGAACGGGAGTACGAAGCAAGGCTTCGATCAACTTGGTGACGCGCAGAGCAATCAAGCACAGTGGTGACATTGCCGCGGGAAGGGAGATGATGATGGGGTACATCGGCCGCGTGCCGATTGGACAGCCCTCAACACCCGAAGAGGTTGTCAGCTTGGTCGTAATTTCTCGCGTACAGTCGCGCGACCACGATCACCGGCGCCGAGTATGTCATCGAAGGCCAGGCCGGTCCGACCGCATGATTTGCTTTGAGGCAGCCATTGTCGAGAGGTCTGTTCGCTATCCGCCCGTGCCCTGATCGAACCGGCCAACTTGAATGAAAGCTCATCGCAAGCGGATGGTCAGCTATCGGCCCAATAGCTGACCCTCACCTGATGGATGCTAAAGCGCCAGTCGAGCCAAGGCATCTTCTGCATCCCTGCGAACGAGATGCCCATAATGACGTTCAATCATCGCCACACTAGTTCCGGATAGCTGCGCCACTGTCAAAACAGGTAAACCGTCCCTTATAAGGTCTGTGAGTACGCTATGGCGCAATGTATAAGCCGCCACGGCTTGGGGCAACTTGGCTCCAGCAGCGGCATCCTTGATCGGCCCTTTCCAAGAATCCTTGGTCCATTCTCTTCCATCAGCGCGCGAGAACATGGGCGCCTTTGGAAGCCTGCCCAGGCATTGTTGCTCCAAGAATTTAGCAACGGTTTCAGGTACGGAGATTTGCCTCGGGCGGCCGGTCTTATCTTTCCCAATTGTCAAAGTGCGAGTCCGCGCGTCGAAATGGCTGGCCTTCAAGCTGGCCAACGCTCCTGGGCGCAACGGAAGTATGCAAAGCGCTCGCATGAAGGGCACCACCGCCTCGTCAGCAGCCTGCAACAGCCTCATTCGTTCGTTTCGGTCGAGATATAATTCGCGGCGCTTGTCTGCGCCTTTTATCGGTCTCAGTGCTTCCTGCCATGCAGCGTCGGTGTTGGGTGCGCCGGGCGTAAGAAGCCGCCCTAGGGCAGCCCGCAGCGGAACCATGTCTCTGTTGATCGTCGATGAGGACCGAACCTTGGTTCGCTTCGGCCCCTTAGTGCTTCGGCTTACTAGAGCCGGAGCATCCTTAAGTCGATTGCGCCACTCGCGCAGGTGATGGCGACGCAATTTGTCGAGCTTCACGCCCGCGATCGGATCGTCGAAAACATGTCGCCTGAAAACCCCCTCCGCTATCGAGCCCGGCCTTTGTTGAAGGTAGGACCGGCAGGCATCAGCAACTGTCTCAATTTTCTCGGCACGAATGCCGCCGCTTTCGATCTGTTCGGCCCAGGCTTCTGCATCTCTTCGGGCGGTACCGAACACATCGTGCCCCGTGAGAGTACCGTAATCGCCAAGCGCCTTTCGACGGTACTTTTCCGTATCCGGATCATAGGCACGAGCAAACCACTTACCGGGACCCTGCCGTTTAGAGGGCCGATATCCGAGGTAGGCCCCTGCCCTCAGTCGCTGCCAGTGTGGCTCGTCCCCCGCCCTCGGTTTCAACTTTTCACGGTTGCCGATTTTGCTCAAATCCACCACGCAGAAAGTCCACCCGCCAATCCATGAAAAAAACATGAAAAACATAGGCGAATTCGGGCGAACCGCAAGGTACTGGTTTCACGAAGATTACGAGTGCGTGCACGTTCGCAGAAGTACAGATCTTCACCCTTCACACGGGTGGGGTCGCAGGTTCAATCCCTGCCGCGCCCACCATTTTACCAGTGATCGGCCAACGGGCGCTCTCTTCTTGTGACGGCCCTCAGCGGCGGCGGAGCTGGAAATCGAGTAGCGAGGGCACCGCCAGCTGTCGCTGGTTCAGACCCTCGATGTAGGGAGCGGGCTCGTAGTCGATCGCCAGCGGGCGATTGCCATGGGTGCCCACCAGCCGCGCGTCCGGGCCGCCGCTGTTTTCCACCAGCGTCACCGTCTCGCCCGGCGCCGCGCCGCTCTCGACCACGACGCTGAGGTTCCACACGGTGTTGTACCGCCCGTGCCCCGGCACCCAGTAGCCTGCACCGCCGGCCTTGAAGAGTTCGTAGGACGAACCCTCGCCGTCGTCCCCCGCTGCCGCGCGCACGTGTACGGTCATGTCGTCGTAGAGGTTCTGGTGGTTCGCCCCGGCGTGCTGATCGAGCGTTGGCTGCTCCCACCCGGTCGAGCGATGGTAGACCGAGCGCGTCGCCTGGGTATTGAAGCTGAAAGTGTGCACCGTCGGGTTGAACACCTCGTTGCCGGTGACGAGTACGTTGTGCACGTTGCCCATGTGCACGGCGTAATGCGCCGGGTGATCGCCCTCGGTGACGACGTCGGCAATCGTCACGGCGGCGAGGTCGTCGGTCAAGACGCCGCTGTCGGCGTTCTCGATCCTGAGGTTGCTGATCCAGCCGTTGTGCACGCCGGTGAAGTAGATGGCGTTGAAGCCTGCTTCGTTGTGGTGCCCGAAGTAGGGGCTGGGCGGGAAGACGAAGGCGAGATCCTGGATGCCGACATCGCTGATGTGGTCCCACTTCGCGAAATAGGCGGGCAGTGCGTCCGAGACATCGTGCAGCAGCGGGTCGGCGATGGTCACGCGGGTGCCGGCAATCGCCTCGATCCGCGTCGCCTGGCGCACGAGCGGACGGTCTGGCAGCATCCAGTGGCGATCACCGACGGGGAAGCCCTCGCGATCCTCGCCATAGATGGAGGCGATAAGCGGCCCGTTCTCACCCGCCCGGTTGTGCCAGTGAATCTGCAGCACGTCGCCGACCGCGAGTGCGGCAGGGTCGACCACCTCGATCTCGCGCGTGCCGCGCGCGCCGGAGCGGATCGTCGCGACGGTCTCGATCGGCGGGTCGTACTCGTCGAGGTAGGTGGCGTGCCTCCCGCCGGGAAAGCGAGTCCAGATGAAGCCCCCGCTCCAGCTCCATTCGGAGAACAGCACGTCGAGGTTGGCGTCGCGCTGGCGCTCGCGCTTGTCGTATTGCACCAGGTACTGGCGCAGTTCGTCGAGCGTGCCGTCGTCGTCCATCTGGTTGAGCGGGCGCGGCATGTAGAGCTCGGTTCCGCCCTCCCCGCTGCCCATGCCGGCAACCACGATCCCGCTGCGCTCGATCCACAGGATGTCCGAAAGGATGTAGCGACCGGGTGCGAACTGCACGCGCACCGGGCCGGTCAGGGCGTGGGCGGCGGCGAGGGCGCGCTGGATGGCGGCGCTGTCGTCGATGCCGTCGTCCGGCACCGCGCCGTATTCGGCAACGGCAATCTCGCGCGCAACGTGGGGTATGGGTGCGACGCCGTACTCGTAACCGGCGTAGGAGAAGTCGGGCAGGTAATCGTCGCGCCCGATATCACCGGTTCCGAGAATGGCCGGAACCTCGGCAGCGGTATCCTGCGCCTGTGCAGCCGGCGTTCCCATCACCACCGCCAGGCCCGCGACCATCCTGCCCGTTCGCCGCATCACGTGCCTCATCGCAACATCTCTCCAAGCTTTGTTTGCAAAGGGTATTGACCTCGATTGTCACCGGTGTCAAATAATTAGGTAACCGGTGTCAAAAGACCCGCCCGATTGGCCATCGTGCCCGGGAAACGTATCTGGAGGGAGAGAATATGTCGTACCTTTCGATCAACGATGCCACGTGTGCCCGCAGGCCCTTGGCCGCCTTGCGCGGCGCCATGCTGGCCTCGGCCGCCTTGTGTCTGCCGGTCGCCGCGCAGGCGCAGGTCGCTCCGCCGGCCGAGGACGAGACCGTCGTCGAGGACGTGCTGCAGGAAGAGAACGCCATCATCGTCACCGGCGACATCGCCCGCACCATCGAGAACTCGCTCGACACCAAGCGCGAGCTCGGCGTGATCGGCGATGCCATCGTGGGCGAGGACATCGGCGACCTTCCCGACCTTTCGGTGGCGGAGACGCTGGAGCGCATCGTCGGCGTCACCTCCGACCGCTTCAAGGGCGGCGCGTCGGAGCTGTCCGTCCGCGGTCTGGGCGCCTTCCTCGGCTCCAGCGTGCTCAACGGGCGCGAGGTGACCTCGGGCAGCGACGGACGCGACGTCAACTACGGCCAGTTCCCCAGCGAGCTGATCAACGGCGCCATCGTCTACAAGTCGCAGCAGGCAAGCTTCATCGAAGGCGGCGTTTCCGGCATCATCGAACTGCAGACGCTGCGCCCGCTCGATTACGGCCGCAGCCGCATCCAGGTGCAGGGCCAGGTCGGCTACAGCGACTACGAGGACCGCGTGCGCCAGGGCGATCCGCTCAGCTACCGGCTCACGGGATCGTGGATCGACCAGTTCCAGCTCGGCGATGGCGAGCTCGGCGTGGCCATCGGCGCACAGATCCGCCGCGACACCTCGCCCGAGGATTTCTTTACCACCAGCTCGACCTACTCGGTCTGCAACACCATCAACAACGTCACCATCCGCAGCGACAACCGGCGGGCCTTCACCGGCAACTGCGCCAACTATGCGCCCACCCAGGGCAGCCCACTGTCGGATACCTATTTCGTGTCCAACCAGTACATCTACCGGGCGCTGGAAACCCAGACCGACCGTGACGCCGTGATCGGTGCGATCCAGTGGCAGCCCACGCCCGACATCGATATCAACATCGACGGGCAATATTCGTACCGCGACGATTCCGAGGATCGGCAGAACCTCATCATCTCCGACGGGCGCCGCAACATCGCCCCCATCGAGGTGAGCGAGATGGGCGCGCTGCTGGCCTACACCGGCAACACCCGCGTGGAGCTCAATCCCTTCCGGCAGGATCAGACCGAGGAATACATCGGCCTTGGCGGGAACATCGAATGGCAGATGAGCGACCGGCTGACACTTGCGTTCGACGCGGGCTATTCGCAGACCCAGCGCCGCCGCGACGAGCTCGACATGCGCATCCGCACGCAGGACCGCGTCGACTTCCAGCTCGATTTCCGCGGATTCGAGGTGCCCGAGCTGACCTTCACCAACGTCAGCGCGGTGGAAAACCGCACGAAGCAGCCCTTCGATCTCAACAACTACGACCAGTACACCGAGGGCCTGCGCGTGCGGCGGCGGCAAGAGAACGTCGACGACGATATCTTGTCGTTCCGCCTCGACGGGCGCTACGAACTCGACGGCGCGCTCAGCTCCATCCAGATGGGCGTGCGCTATGCCGACCGGCACCGGGTGCGCGACGACGGCATCGACCGCAGCAGCGACGATGCCAGCAATCCGATCCAGCTCGTCGGCAACATCTTCAGCGCCGACGCGGTCGACGCCCGGCAGGTCTTCCCGATCGAGAATTTCTACCAGGGCGCGAACACGCCAATGCAGGGCCTCACCTTCGCCGCGTGGGACCCGACGCGGCTGTTCCTGGCGCTGACCGGCGATCCCGATGCCGGCCTGCCGATCGGCTCCACCCTGTCGAGCGACGATACCGACGTGACCGAGCAGACCTGGGCCGGTTACCTGCAGGGCAACCTGGAGACCGAGCTGTTCGGCCTGCCCGCGCAGGGAGACTTCGGCGTGCGCGTGATCCGCACCGAGATCACCTCGCTCGGCGTCAGCAGCGCGCTGGCGACCTCGCCCGGCTCCGACCCCGCCACCATCAATATCACGCCCGTCGGCACGCCCACGGTCAACACCGAGCGCAACACCTTCTGGAACGTGCTGCCGAGCGCCAACCTGTCGCTGGAGCTGAACCCCGAGCTGCTGCTGCGCCTCGCCGCCTATCGCGCCATCGCCCGGCCCGATCCCGAAGGCTACAGTGCGGCGCTCGCGATCTCGAGTGAATCCGATGCCTTCAGCGTGGGCGAGGCGGTCTCCGCCTCGGGCAACCCCTTCCTCGAGCCGTTGCAGAGCTGGAACGGCGACGTCTCGCTCGAATGGTACGCCGGGCCCACCACCTCGCTGTCGCTGGCGGGATATTACAAGAGCCTGCAGACCGGTTTCGACACACAGGTCAGCACCCTCCAGCTGATCGTCGACGGCACGCCGACCGACGTGCAGATCGCGCGCACGGTCAATTCCGACGACTCCAGCCGCATCTACGGCTTCGAGATCACCGCGCAGCACCAGTTCGACTTCGGGCTGGGCTTCCAGGCGAGCTACAACTTCGCCGACAGCAATTTCGAATTCCCCGATCCATCGATCGGCGCGAATGGCGAATCGCTGGCCGATTTCACCACGCCCGCGAACATCCCCGGCTATTCGCGCCACAGCGCCAACGCGACGCTGTTCTACGAAACCGGCCCGTTCAACGCGCGCATCGCCTACAAGTGGCGCTCTGATTACTTCAAGCCGTTCCGCTCCACCTCCAACCGCTTCACCGAAGACCAGGGCTTCCTCGATTTCTCGGCCAGCTACGATCTTGCCGACAACGTGGAGGTCCGCTTCTCGCTGCTCAACATCCTCGACGAGCCGAACCTGATGTATCGCCCCGTCCGCGACAGCCTGGCCGAAGCCAGCTTTTCGGGCACGCGCTACTTCCTCGGCCTGCGCGCGAAATTCTGAGCGCGGCTGGCTCGCCCGACGACATGGCGCAGGACAACCTCCCTGCCGGGTACCGCGCGGTCTCGGCACAACTGGTCCGGGCGAGGGCGGCAGGTCGCGCCCTGCCCGGGCCACCCTCGGGCCTGCCCTCGACGCTGGCCGATGCCTATCGCCTGCAGGACCATTCCATCGCCCGCTGGGACGACCGCGTGGCCGGCTGGAAAGTGGGCGGAGTGCCCGCCGATTATCTCGATCGTTTCGCCGAGCGCTACCTTGCCGGGCCCATCTTCGAGATGACCGTCCGCCGAGCGGACGCTGCGGCCCCGGTCGCCATGCCGGTCTTCGCCGAGGGTTTCGCCGCCATCGAGCCCGAATTCGTCTTCCGCCTCGGCACGAGGCCGGAGGAGGACCGGATGTTCATCGGCGCGGAAATCGCCTCCAGCCCCATACCCGACATCAACGCATACGGCCCCGTCGCGGTCATCAGCGACTTCGGCAACAACAACGGCCTGCTGGTCGGCCCGGAAGTCATCGACTGGCGGACACGCGCCCGGCCGGTGCACGTGCGTGCGGTGATCGACGGCGAACTGGCGGGCGAACGCGAGGTCGAGGATTTCCCGCGCGACGCGCTCGCCTCGCTTGCATTCCTGCGGCGGCTCGCGGACGAGCGTGGTCATGCACTGCCATCGGGCACCTTCGTCTCCTCCGGCGCCATCACCGGCGTGCACGAGGCCGGGGTGGGGGCCGGTGCCGTGCTCGATTTCGGCGATCTCGGCAGCGTGGCGCTCGAACTCGTGGGGATGACCGGCTGATGCGCCTGTCGCGCCGGGCCATGATCGGCGGCACGCTCGCCGCCGGAATGCTGGGCGGCGGCGGACTGGGTGGCTGCGCGCGCCAGCTCGGGCCTGGCCTGCTGACTTCGGTCGACACCCATCCGGTAGGATATCCCACGGTCGAGGGCGTGCGCCGCTTCGGCGACCTCCTGCGCGCGCGAACGGATGGTCGGCTGGACCTGAGGATATATGCCGGCGGCCAGCTCGGCAACGAGCGCGACACGCTCGAGATCACCACCTTCGGCGGGCTCGACTTCAACCGCGTCAACCTCGCCCCGCTCAACTCCATCGAGCCGCTGACCATCGTCGCCGCCCTGCCCTTCATCTTTTCCGACACCGCGCACCTGCGCCGCGTTGTGGACGGCGACGTGGGCGAGGAAATCCTCGCCTCGCTCTCCCCGCACGGCCTTGTCGGCCTGTGCTTCTACGATTCCGGTTCGCGGCACTTCTACAACACCCGGCGGCCCATCCGCACGCCCGCCGACATGCGCGGGCTGAAGCTGCGCGTGCCGGGATCGGACCTCTACATCGACATGGTCCGCTCGCTCGGCGCGGACGCGGTGCCGATGCCGCTCGACGAGGTTTACCAGGCGCTGGCACAGGGCGTGATCGACGGGGCCGAGAACAACTGGCCCAGTTTCGAGAGCGGCCATCACTTCGAGGTCGCGCGCTATTACAGCCTTACCGGCCACCTGCTCGCGCCCGAAGTTTTTGTGATGGCGAAGCCGACGTGGGACGGCCTGAGTGCCGCCGACCAGGCCACGGTCCGCCAGTGCGCCAGGGATTCGGTCCCCTACATGCGCCAG
Source organism: Aurantiacibacter luteus (assembly GCF_001010945.1). Classification (GTDB taxonomy): domain Bacteria; phylum Pseudomonadota; class Alphaproteobacteria; order Sphingomonadales; family Sphingomonadaceae; genus Alteraurantiacibacter; species Alteraurantiacibacter luteus. The sequence continues at coordinate 83,997 of NZ_LBHB01000004.1, read as the reverse complement.
CTCTGGGACGCACAGGTCGAGGCCAGCCGCGCCATCGTGCTGGCGGCGGGCGTCGCCGTCAACGAGGTCGACCCGGCGCCGTTTGCCGAGGCCATGACGGGAATGTGGGACGCGAACATCACCACGCCCGCCCAGCGCGATCTGGTCGAGCGCATTCTTTCGCAGCGGGGGGCAAGACAATGACGCTCGCGGACCGCATGGCCGGCTTGCTCGTCAAGGCAGGGGCGCTGGGCCTGCTGGCGATGACGGCGATCATCGGCTGGCAGGTGTTCGGCCGCTACGTGCTCCAATCCTCGCCGTCGTGGTCCGAACAGGCGGCCTTGCTGCTGATGATCTGGTACGTCTTCCTCGCTTCCGCCGCGGGTGTGTGGGAGCGCTTCCACATCCGTATCGAGCTGCTGGAGCTGACCTTCTCCCCCACGTCCCGGCGACGCCTGCGCATCACCATCCACCTGCTGATTGCGGCGATGGGCCTCGTTTTCCTGGTATACGGCACGGCGCTGGCGCTGGACGTGCGCGAGCACGTGATCCCGTCGCTCGGCATCAGCCGTGCCTGGGCCTATGTCGTGATTCCCTTCGCGGGCGTGCTGATCGCGCTGTTCTCGCTCGGACGCATCAGGGTCCGGCTGAACGAGGCGAAGGAGCCGCGCTGATGGAAGTGCTCGTCCTCTTCGTCGTCCTCTTAGTCCTGCTCGCGCTGGGCGTACCGGTGGCCTTTGCCCTGTTCGGCGCAGCGCTGGCGACATTCGCCGTTGCCGACATCCCGCTGATCGTCGCGGTGCAGCGCATGGCGGCGGGGATCAGCGTCTTCACGCTGATGGCGATCCCCTTCTTCATCTTTGCCGGCGATCTCATGTACCGGGCCGGCATAGCCGAGCGGCTGGTGCGCGTGGCCGATGCCGCCTTCGGCCGGGTGCGCGGCGGGCTCGGCCTCGTCGATGTGGGAGCCAGCATGATGTTCGGCGCGGTCTCGGGCAGTGCCATCGCCAGCGCCAGCGCCATCGGTTCCACCATGGTGCCGCTGATGGACGAGAAGGGCTATGACCGCGACTACTCGGTCAACGTCACCGTCACCGCGGCCATCGTCGGCCTGCTCATTCCGCCCAGCCACAACATGATCATCTACGCCGCCGCCTCGGGCATCGGCGTGTCCATCGGCGACCTGTTCTTGGCGGGCGTGGTGCCGGGGCTGATGACCGGCTTCATGCTGATGGCGACCGCCTGGCTGGTCGCCCGCAAGCGCAACCTGCCGCGCGGCCATTTTCCCGGTTGGCGCGCCTTTACCCGCGCCTTTCTCTACGCGATCCCCGGCCTGATGACCGGTGTCATCATCATGGGCGGCATCCTTTCGGGCGTGTTCACCCCGACGGAGAGTAGCGCGGTGGCGGTCATCTACACCATGCTGGTCGGTACGCTGGTCTACCGCAATCTCGGCTGGCGCGGCACCTGGGAGGCGGCGCAGCAATCCGTCCGCACGGCGGCCATGGTGCTGTTCATCATCGCCGCGGCGACCGCCTTCGGATTCGCGCTGGCGCTGCTGGAAGTGCCCGCCGCGCTCGCGGGGCTGATCGGCGTGATGACCGACAACCCGCTCATGACGCTGCTCGTCATCAACATCATGCTGCTGCTGCTTGGCACTTTCATGGACATGGCGCCGCTGATCGTGATCTGCACGCCGATCTTCCTGCCCGTGGCGATGGCGAGCGGCGTGGACCCCGTCCACTTCGGCATCATTCTGATGCTCAATCTCGGCATCGGCCTCGTCACCCCGCCGGTGGGATCGGTGCTGTTCGTAGGATCGGCCGTGGGCAAGCTGCCGATCGCCGACATGGTTCGCACGATCTGGCCGTTCTACCTGACGCTGCTCGCGGCGCTGGTGCTGGTGACCTACGTGCCGATCCTGTCGCTGTGGTTGCCAGCGAATTTTTGACGCGCGGGCTTGGCCGCCGGGCGGCTTGGCCATAAGACCGGCGGCATGAACGGGGCGGGCAAACCGACAATTAACGACGTGGCAGCCGCCGCTGGCGTTTCCAAGAAGACGGTCAGCCGCGTCATCAACAAATCGCCGCTGCTCTCCGCCTCGACGCGCGAGAAGGTCGAGGGGGTCATCAGGGACCTGGGCTTCGTGCCCAACCTGCAGGCACGCGCCCTGGCGTTGAGGCGCAACTTCATCATCGCCGCTATCCACGACAATCCCAACGCGCAATTCCTCGTCAACGTGCAGCAGGGCATCCAGCAAGGCATCGCGGGCAGCGAGTTCGGGCTGATGGTGCAGCCCTTCGATCGCAGCGATCCTGCCTTCGAAAGCGAGGTGCGCGCGTTTCTCGAGCGCCAACGTCCCTTCGGCGTAGTGCTGCTGCCGCCGATCTCCAGCGACGAGGCCATCGTCGCCCTCTGCCGCGAAACGGGCACGCGCTACGTGCGCATGGGGTCGATCAAGATGGACGAGGCGGCACACGTCGTCAGCTCGAACGACCGGGAGGCGGTGCGCGACGCGGTCACCCATCTTATCGGCAAGGGTCACCGCAGGATCGCACTGATCGAGGGGCCCGAGGGCTTCACCTCTCCGCAGGAGCGCCGCGCGGGGTTCGAGGAAGCGATGGCGCAGGCAGGTCTGGCGGTCGATCCGGCACTGGTCCGCCCCGGCAGCTATACCTTCGAAAGCGGCGTGGCGGCGGCGGAATGCCTGCTGGCGCTCGCCGCCCCGCCCACCGCCATTTTCGCCAGCAACGACGAAATGGCCATCGGCGCGATGATCGCGTGCCGCCGCGCCGGCGTGCGGATTCCGGAGGACATATCCATCGTCGGGTTCGACGACACCCCGCTCTCCAGCCACGTGTGGCCCACGCTGACCACCGTGCACTGGCCCATCGTGGACATGGCGCGCACCGCAGCGCAGAAATTGATGGGTTCCGAGGACGCGGCTGGGGAGCTGCCGTGGATGTTTCCCTCCACCCTCGTCGAACGCGGCTCGGTCGTCGCCCCCGCCTGATCGCCCCCGCCTATCGCCGCGGCCATGCCAATGCGCACTTGCATCACTGTATGACACCGGTTACCTAAGCGGAGACGCAAAGCGACCGAGAGAGGACAGCAATGAAGATCGCGCTCATCAGCGAGAACAGCCAGGCGGCGAAGAACGGCATCATCCACGAGGCGCTGACGTCAGTGGCCGAGCCCTTGGGGCACCAGGTGTTCAACTACGGCATGTACACCGCCGAAGACACCGCACAGCTCACCTACGTGATGAACGGCCTGCTCACCGGGATCCTGCTGAATTCCGGAGCGGCGGATTTCGTCGTGACGGGCTGCGGCACGGGCACGGGCTCGATGCTGGCCTGCAATGCCATGCCGGGCGTCTTCTGCGGGCTGGTGATCGACCCGACCGATGCCTTCCTGTTCAGCCAGATCAATGCCGGCAACGCGGTTTCCATGCCCTACGCAAAGGGCTTCGGCTGGGCGGCGGAGCTGAATCTGCAGGACTGCTATCGCAAGCTGTTCGAAGGCGAGCCGGGGGCGGGTTATCCCAAGGAGCGCGCGCAGATCATGGCGACCAACCGCGGCATCCTCGGCGATCTCAAGAAGGCGACCTGCCACGACATGCCGACCGTGCTCCGCACCGTGGACCAGGACCTGTTGCGCGCGGCCGTCGCCGGCGAGCGCTTCCAGGAGTACTTTTTCGCCAATGCCGACGACGGTGAGATCGTCGACATCCTGCGGGCGCTGTGACCTTGGCAGGCAGTCCCTTCGACCTCACCGGCCGCGTGGCCATGGTGACGGGCGCCAACACCGGCATCGGCCAAGGTATCGCCGTGGCGCTGGCCCGTTCGGGCGCCGACGTGGCGCTGGTCGCCCGCCGCGACCCGGCGGAAACGCGCGCCTTGGTGGAAGCCGAGGGGGTGCGCGCGCACGTTGTGATGGCCGACCTTTCCAGCATCGAGCCGTGCGAAGGGATCGTGGCCGAGACCGTGGGGACGCTCGGCCGGCTCGACGTGCTCGTCAACAACGCCGGGATCATCCGCCGCGACGACGCGCTCGACTTTAGCGAGGCCGACTGGGACGCGGTGATGGACGTGAACCTCAAGGTGCTGTTCTTCCTCAGCCAGGCCGCCGCCCGGCACATGACGGGCTGGGCCAGCCAGTCGGGCGCGCGCGGCAAGATCGTCAACATCGCCTCGATGCTCACCTTCCAGGGCGGCATCCGCGTGCCGAGCTACACCGCCAGCAAGAGCGGGGTGGGCGGCCTCACCAAGCTGATGGCGAACGAGTGGGCCGCCAACGGCATCAACGTCAACGCCATCGCGCCGGGCTACATCGCAACCAACAACACTGCGGCGCTGCAGGCGGACGAAACGCGCAACCGGCAGATCCTCGAGCGCATCCCGGAAGGGCGCTGGGGCGATCCGGCGGACATCGGCGGGGCGGCGGTCTTCCTCGCCAGCCGCGCGGCGGATTACGTGCAAGGACACATCCTCGCGGTCGACGGCGGATGGCTGGCGCGCTGAGCGTGGACGCGGGCGCTGCGGTGGTCGCCTGCTTCGGCGAGGTGCTGCTGCGCTTCTCGCCGCCCGGCGGCACGGCCTTGCGCGACGCGCGAGAGCTGGCTGTCCATGTCGGCGGGGCGGAGGCGAACGTGGCCGTGGCGCTTTCCAACCTCGGCCTTGCCACGCGCATGATCTCGACCCTGCCCGAGAGCGATCTCGGTACGCTGGCGATGAAAGCGCTGCGGGCGGAGCGCGTGGATTGCTCGCGCCTCGCTCGCGGTCCGGGCAGGATGGGCAGCTACTTTCTGACCCCCGCCGCCGGACCGCAGGCGGGTAGCGTTCTCTACGACCGCGAGGGCAGCGCCTTTGCCCTGACGCGGAACTACGACGAGAGCGCGCTCGACGGTGCGACGCATCTGCACCTCTCCGGCATTTCACTCGCCGTCAGCGAGGCGGCCGCGCAAGCGACCATCGCCATGGCCCGCGCCGCCCGCGCGCGCGGGATGACGGTATCGGTCGATGCCAACTACCGCGCCTCGCTATGGCAGCGCGCCGGGCGCGATGCGCGGCCCGCCATCGCCGATCTGGTCGAGCAGGCCGACCTGTTCTTCGGCAACCACCGCGACGCCGCGCTGCTGCTTGACCGCGATTTTGACGGCGAGGGCAGCGCCCGCCGGCGTTTGGCCGCGCAAGCCTTGTTCGACCGTTTCACCAACCTCTCGGCCATCGCCTCCACCGCTCGCCACGTCGAGCCCGACGGGTCGCACACCATCGTCGCACGGGTCGATGGCCGGGAAACCTTTGCCGAGGCCGCGCCGCGCGTGCTGACGAATATCGTCGACCGCATCGGTACCGGAGACGCCTTTGCCGCCGGGGTGCTCTCGGGCTGGCTCGCCGCGCCCGCCGACTTGCCCGAAGCCGCCGAACGCGGGGTAACGCTGGCACAGCTGAAGCATTACGCCGAGGGCGATTTCACCCGCACCAGCGCCGCCGAGGTGGCCGCGGCCATGCAAGGAGCTGCCGATGTTGCGCGTTAGGACCGTTCTCGCCGCTCTCGCCCTGTTGCTGCCCGCGAGCCTCGCGGCGCAGGATCGCACCGTCGTTCCCGCCTTCGCCCCTGCCGAAGGCCAGCCGCAGTGCCGCGGGGCCGAGGGCTATGCCGCCGATTTCGGAGGGGCGCGAACCTTTCTCTGGCGACCGGCCTGGGTCGAGGGCCTCACCGGCGGGGAACAGCGCGCCGCCATCGTGCGCGCGGCGGACGAGGCGCTGGAGCGCGGGCCCTATTCGGTGACCGACAAGCCCCGCCCCATCCCCGGCGCCGCGGCAAACGACTACGCCTCCATCGGCCCTTACTGGTGGCCCGACCGCTCGGCTGCGGGCGGCCTCCCCTACGTACGGCGCGACGGCGAGGTGAACCCGGAGCGCGACGGGCCGGAGTTCGACCGGGCACGGCTCCGCGCACTGGGCGAGGACATGAAGGCGCTCGCGCTCGCCTGGCATGCGACACGGGATGACCGCTATGCCGAACACGCTGCCCTGCTGGCGCGCACCTGGTTCCTCGACCCCGCCACGCGGATGAACCCGCACTTCAATTTCGCGCAAGGGATTCCCGGGCGCGTCACCGGGCGGGGCGAGGGGATTATCGAATCACTCGACCTCGCCACTACGGCGGAGGCGCTCGGTCTGCTCGCCCCCTCGGGCGCATTAAGCGCCGCGGAACAGGCGGCGATCCGCCAGTGGTACGGGCAGTTTGCCGTCTGGATGTCCACCAGCCCCATCGGCGAGGAGGAGATGGCCAAGCGCAACAACCACGGCGTGTTCTACGACGCCTTCCTCGCCCACTTCGCACTGGTCGCCGGGGCGGAGGGGCCGGTTCGCAATCTCTTGCAGGCCTTTCCCGACTACCGCCTCGCGGCGCAGATGGACCGGCAGGGCCGCTTCATCGAGGAACTGGGCCGCACGCGCAGCTGGCACTATTCGCATTTCGTGGTCGAGGGCGCGGCGCGGCTGGCAACGCTGGGCGAATGCGTTGGGCTGGACCTGTGGGATGCACAACTCGCCGATGGGCGCAGCCTGCAGACGGCGCGCACCTTCCTCGAACGCTATGCGGAAGATCCGTCCGCCTGGCCTTTTCCCGATACCGACCTTGCAGCGCGCAACGTGGCGCGGATGCGGCAGACCCACGCCACCGGCGCGCACTGGTGGCAGCCAACAGGCGCGCCGGCGCGGTTCGAGGACATGCCCTAGGCCTTTGCCTGCTCGACTAGGCCCTCCAGCAGCACCGCCGGGGTCATCGGGAAGCTGTAGGCACGCACGCCGCAGGCGTTGTAGACAGCGTTGGCAATCGCGCCTGCCGCGCCGCACATGCTGAGCTCGCCTACGCCCTTGGCCTGGATCGGGCTGGCCGCCGGATCGCGCTCCTCCACCAGCAGCACCTCGCACTCGGGCACGTCGCGGTGGACGGGAACGTGGTATTCGGCAAGGTCGCAGTTGACGAGGTGGCCGTCGCGCGGATCGAACAGCAGCTGCTCGGTCAGGGCCGCGCCGATGGCCCAGGTCATGCCGCCGAGGCACTGCGAGCGCGCGGTCTTTTCGTTCAGCACGCGGCCGATGCCGAAGGCACCCGTCAAGCGGCGCACCCGCGTCTCGCCGGTCCAGTCGTTGACCGCGACCTCGGCGAAGAAGGCACCGTAGCTGGCGGCGGCGAACTCCTTTTCGGTCTTGCCGGGCTGGAAGTGGCCGGTGCGCTGCAACTCCTTGCCGCCGAGCAGCTCGTCGATGGTGCGGCTGGTGTTGCCGACTACCGCCGTGCCGTCCTTCATGGTAAGGTTGCCCTCCTCGCCCTTCAGCAATGAGGCGATCTCCTCGCGCAGCGCCTCGCAAGCGAGGAACACGGCCGAGCCCGATGATGGCGCGCCCCAGCTGCCGCCCGAACCCGGTCCGCGCGGAAAGTCGGTATCGCCCAGCCCCACCTCGACGTCCTTGGGATCGAGCCCCAGCATCTCGCCGGCAATCTGTCCGAGGATGGCGTAGGTGCCGGTGCCGATGTCGGTCATGTCGGTCTCGACCAGCGCGGTGCCGCCGGGGCGCAGGGTGACGCGGGCCTTGGCCTCTTCCACGTTGTGGACGCGCGAGCCGCTGGCCACTCCGGTGCCGATCCACCATTCGCCCTCGCGGCGCTGGCGCGGCTTGCGGTCCTCGCCCTGCCAGCCGAATGCCGCCGCGCCTTCCTTCAGGCACTCGGCCAGCTTGCGCGAGGAATAAGGAATGTCCTTTGTCGGGTGCTTGTCGGGAATGTTGCGCAGGCGCAGTTCGACCGGATCGATCCCGACCTGTTCGGCCAACTCGTCCATCGCCGCCTCGAGCGCGGTCATGCCGACCGCTTCGCCGGGTGCGCGCACGCTGCCAGCGCACATCCGGTGGATGCGCGCGACATCGATCCGCAGCAGGCGGTTCTCGCCGCCGTAAAGGAATTTCGATGACTGCGTGACCGGTTCGGCGAAGTCCTCGCCCGGAAGATTGCTCACCAGCGCCTCGTGTCCGAAGCCCGTCAGCCGGCCTTCGGCATCGGCGGCCAACCTCAGGCGCTGCGTGCTCTCGGAGCGGCGCATGATGGCCTGGAACACGTGCTGGCGGGTCATGGCGACCTTGACCGGGCGGCCCACCTGCTTGGCCGCAATGGCCGCGGCGACCACGTCCTGCGACACGCCGAGCTTGGAACCGAACCCGCCGCCCACGAAGCGCGAGACGAGGCGCACGTCGTCCTCCTCCAGATCCAGCGCATCGGCCAGTTCGGCGATGTTGAAGTTCAGCATCTGCAGCGAGGCGTGGACCGTCAGCTTGCCATCCTGCCATTCGGCGATACTGGCGTGCGGCTCCATCGCGGCGCTGGCGTGGCCGTGGGTGGTGTAGGTGCGATCGACGCTGTGCACGGCCTCGGCCATGGCGTGCGCGAGATCGCCCTGTCGCTGGCCCTCGTCCTTTTCGGGTTCGACCGCGTCGGGATCGAAGGGAATGTCGGCCAGGTCGTCGGCGTGGAAATCCACCTTCAGCCGCTGTGCCGCGTCGCGCGCGGCCTCGTAGCTCTCGGCGACGACCAGCGCGATCGGCTGGCCCCAGTAGTCGACCTCGCCCGGCCCCTGCTCGGGCGCCTCGCCCGCCGTGCCCTGCGCCGCGCGGGTGGTGAAGCGCTCGTCGGCCACCACGGCGATGACGCCGTCCATGCCGGTGACGGAGTCCTCGTGGATCTTTGCCACCTTGCCACGCGCGATGGGCGCGGTGACGAAGACGCCGTAGGCGGCATTCGCGATGTCGTATTCCGCGGCATAGGGCGCCACGCCCGACACCTTAATCGGACCGTCGGGCCGGTCGAGCGGCTTGCCGATCACACCCTGCTTCATCGCGTCGAGGCGGTTGCGCTCGTCGGGCTTGTCCATCGTCAGGCTCTTCATGCGCTCACTCCCGTCGCGTCGATCAGTGTTGCGGTAAGCGCCCGGCGGGCCAGCGGTATCTTGGCATCGTTCTCGCCATAGCCCTGCGCGTCTTCCAGCAGCAGGTCGGCGGCCTTGTCGAACAGCGCCATCGAGGGCTTTTCGCCGGTCAGCAGGTCATCGATGCGCGGATCGTGCCAGGGCTTGTGTGCGAGGCCCCCAAAGGCGAGCGCGGCGTGAGCGATGCTCTCACCTTCCATCCGCAACGCCGCCGCGACGGAGACAAGCGCAAAGGCGTAGGACGAACGCTCGCGCACCTTGCGGTAGATCTGCTTGCCGCCCACTGGCGTGGGCAGGGTGACGGCGGTGATGATCTCGCCCGGCTCCAGCACGTTCTCGATGTGCGGTGTATCGCCCGGCAACAGGTGAAACTCGCGCAACGGCACGCTGCGGCTGCCCTTCTCTCCCGCAATCTCGACCGTGGCATCGAGCGCCGCCATGGCCACGGCCATGTCGCCCGGATAGGTGGCGATGCAAGCCTCGCTCGTGCCCAGCACGGCGTGGAGGTCCGCCCGGCCCATCAGCGCGCCGCAGCCGCTGCCGGGCTCGCGCTTGTTGCAGGGCTGGTCGGTGTTGGTGAAATACCAGCAACGCGTTCGCTGGCACAGATTGCCGCCGGTGGTGGCCTTGTTGCGCAACTGCTGCGTCGCGCCTGCCAGGATGGCGCGGGCGAGCAGCGGATAGTCGGCGCGCACCCGGGGATGGACGGCGGTGGCGGTGTTGGTGGCGAGCGCGCCGATGCGCAGGCCATCCTCATGTTCCTCAATGCCCGCCAGCGGCAGGTGGTTGAGGTCGACGAGCGTTGCGGGCGTTTCCACCTGCAGCTTCATCAGGTCGATGAGGTTCGTGCCCCCGGCGATGGCGAGGGTGTCCTCGGCAGCGGCCAGCTGCCCGGCGTGCTCCAGCCGCTCGGCCCGCTTATAGTCGAAGGGCCTCATGCAGCTTCTCCCTCGGCGACTTCCATGATGGCATCGACGATGTTGGCATAGGCACCGCAGCGGCACAGGTTGCCGCTCATGCGCTCCTGCACCTCCTCGCGCGTCAGCTTCGGCGTGTCGGTGGGATCGGCGGTGGCATCGCTCGGCCAGCCGGCGGCGATTTCCTGCAGCATGGCAGTGGCGGAGCAGATCTGGCCCGGCGTACAATAGCCGCACTGGTAGCCGTCGTGCTTCACGAAGGCTTCCTGCAGCGGCGCCATGGCGGCGGGGCTGCCGATGCCCTCGATCGTGGTCACGCTGTCGCCGTCGTGCATCACGGCAAGCGTCAGGCAGGAATTGATGCGCTGGCCGTTCACCAGCATCGTGCAGGCACCGCATTGGCCGTGGTCGCAGCCCTTCTTCGCGCCGGTCATCTTGAGATGCTCGCGCACGAAGTCGAGCAGGGTCACACGCGGGTCGCGCGGCAATTCATGGCTTTCGCCGTTGATTTCGATGGTCATGCAAGGTCCTCGTCTGCCACCCCAATGCACGAGCGCCCCGCATCTTTCCCCGGTTGCCAAAAGAAACCCGACGCAAGGCGAGCATGGGCTTGATTGTCCCGGCGAATGCGCCAAGTGCAGCCGCAATCGAAAACTGGAGACGACGCATGAAAGCGCTGGTCAAGGCGGCCCCCGGCGAGGGGCTGGAAATGCAGGACGTGCCGATGCCCGAGGTCGGCATCAACGACGTGCTGATCAAGGTGCGCCGCACCGCCATCTGCGGCACCGACATCCATATCTGGAAGTGGGACGAGTGGGCGCAAAAGACCATTCCCGTGCCCATGGTCGTGGGCCACGAATTCGTCGGCGAGATCGTCGAGGTCGGCTCGAACGTCGAGGATTTCCACGCCGGACAGATCGTTTCGGGCGAAGGGCACGTGGTCTGCGGGCGCTGCCGCAACTGCATGGCGGGCCGCCGCCACATGTGCGCCAATGCGGAAGGCATCGGCGTCAACCGTCCCGGCGCCTTTGCCGAGTACATCGCCATCCCCGCGGCAAACGTATGGGTCCACGATCCGAAGATCGACCTCGACGTCGCCTCGCTGTTCGACCCCTACGGCAACGCCGTCCACACCGCGCTGCAGTTCGACGTGCTGGGGGAGGACGTGCTGGTGGTGGGCGCCGGCCCCATCGGCATCATGGCCGCCGCCGTCTGCCGCCACGCAGGCGCGCGCCACGTGGTGGTGAGCGACCTCAACGACCAGCGCCTCGCCCTCGCGAAAAAGATGGGCGCGACGCGCACCGTCAATGTCTCCAAGGAATCGCTGGCCGAAGTGCAGGCCGATCTCGGCATGACCGAGGGCTTTGACGTCGGGCTCGAGATGTCGGGCAGCGAGGCGGGCTTTGCCTCCATGGTCGACAACATGGCCCACGGCGGCAAGATCGCCATCCTCGGCCTTCCCGCCGGCGACGTGCGGATCGACTGGCACAAGGTCATCTTCAACATGCTGACGCTGAAGGGCGTATACGGGCGCGAGATCTTCGAGACCTGGTACAAGATGCAGGTCTTCATCCAGTCCGGCCTCGACCTCACGCCCATCATCTCCCACCGCATGAGCGCGAACGACTTCGAGGAAGGCTTCCGCGTCATGCTCTCGGGCGAGGCGAGCAAGGTCGTGCTGAACTGGGAGAACCTGTGATGTACGGCGATTTCCAGCAGCACCTGCAGAGCGAGCTCGACGCCATCGCGGCGGACGGCCTGACCAAGAACGAGCGGCCCATCGCCTCGCAGCAGGACGCGCGGGTCGAGGTGAACGGGCAGGACCTGCTCAACATGTGCGCCAACAACTACCTCGGCCTCGCCAACCACCCGCAGGTGATGGCCGCGGCGCGCGAGGGGCTGGACGAGCGCGGCTTCGGCATGGCGAGCGTGCGCTTCATCTGCGGCACGCAGGACATCCACAAGGCGCTGGAGGCCGAGCTGTCGGACTTCCTCGGGATGGAGGACACCATCCTCTATCCCAGCTGCTTCGATGCCAACGGCGGCCTGTTCGAGGTGCTGCTGGGCGCGGAGGACGCGGTCATCTCCGACGAGCTCAACCACGCCAGCATCATCGACGGCGTGCGCCTGTGCAAGGCCCAGCGCTACCGCTACAAGAACAACGACATGGCCGACCTCGAGGCGCAGTTGCAGGCCGCCGACGCGGCGGGTGCGCGCTTCAAGCTGATCACCACCGACGGCGTGTTCTCGATGGACGGCCACATCGCCCAGCTGGACAGGATCTGCGACCTTGCCGAACAGTACGGCGCGCTAGTTCATTTCGACGATTGCCACGCCACCGGCTTCCTCGGCGAGACCGGGCGCGGAACCCACGAATATCGCGGTTGCATGGGGCGGGTGGACATCACCACCGGCACGCTCGGCAAGGCGCTGGGCGGAGCGAGCGGCGGCTATACCTCGGCGAGGAAGGAAGTGGTCGCCCTACTGCGCCAGCGCTCGCGGCCCTACCTGTTCTCCAACACCGTCGCGCCGCCGGTGGTCGCGGGCAGCATGGCGGCGATGCAGGTGGTGCGCGAAGGCAAGGCACTCGATCAGCTTCGCCGCAACACGGCGCGCTTCCGCGAGGGGCTGGAGAAGCTGGGCTTCGACCTCATCCCCGGCGAACACCCGATCATCCCCATCATGTTCTACGAGGCGGACAAGGCGCAGAAGTTCGCCGCGGCGATGATGGAGGAAGGCGTCTACGTCACCGCCTTCAGCTTCCCGGTCGTGCCCAAGGGCAAGGCGCGCATCCGCACGCAGATGTCGGCGGCGCTGAGCGATGCGGACGTGGACTTCGCGATCGAGGCCTTCGGGCGGGCAAAGGCGAAGCTGGGGCTCTAGCGGGCGCTGGACAAGCGCGGCGGCAAGCGGGCATAGGCGCGGCCCATGCACGACCTACGATCCATCCGCGAAAACCCCGCCGCTTTCGATGCCGCCCTCGCCCGCCGCGGCCTCGATCCCGTGGCGGAGCGCATCGTCGCGCTCGACGAGGAACGCCGCGCGCTGACGACGCAGGTCCAGGCCGCGCAGAGCCGGCGCAACGAGGCCTCCAAGGCCATCGGGCAGGCGATGGGCCAGGGCGACAAGGAGCGGGCCGAGGCGCTGAAGGCCGAAGTCGCCGAACTCAAGTCCACCATGCCCGCGCTGGAAGAGCGCGAGCGCGCGCTGGGCGAGGAACTCGACGGCCTGCTCGCCACCGTGCCCAACCTCCCCGCCGCCGACGTGCCCGAAGGCGCGGACGAGACGGACAACGTGGAGGTGCTGACGTGGGGCGAAAAGCGCACCTTCGACTTCACGCCGAAGGAACACGCCGACCTCGGCCCCGCGCTCGGCCTCGACTTCGAAACCGGCGCGAAGCTGTCGGGCGCCAGGTTCACCTTCCTGCGCGGAGACATGGCCCGCCTCCACCGCGCCATCGCGCAGTTCATGCTCGACACCCAGACGCGCGAGAACGGCTATACCGAGTGCAACCCGCCGGTGCTGGTCAACGATGCGGCCATGTACGGCACCGACAAGCTGCCCAAGTTCGCCGAGGACAGTTTCAAGACCACCGACGGGCGCTGGCTCATCCCCACCAGCGAGGTCAGCCTCACCGCATCGGTCGCCGGCGAAATCCTGCCCGACCTTGCCGAGCCCATGCGCCTCACAGCGCACACCTTGTGCTTCCGCAGCGAGGCCGGCGCGGCGGGCAAGGATACGCGCGGGTTCATCCGCCAGCACCAGTTCGAGAAAGTGGAGCTCGTCTCGATCTGCCGCCCGGAAGATTCCGAGGCCGAGCACGAGCGGATGACCGGCTGTGCCGAGGGCATCCTGAAGGCGCTGGGCCTCCCCTATCGCAAGGTGCTGCTGTGCACTGGTGACATGGGCTTCGGCGCGCGCAAGACCTACGACCTCGAGGTCTGGCTGCCGGGACAGGGCGCCTACCGCGAGATCAGCTCGTGCTCCAACACCGGCGACTTCCAGGCCCGCCGCATGAACGCACGCTACCGCCCCGCGGGCGGCGGCAAGCCGGAGTTCGTCCACACCCTCAACGGCTCCGGCCTCGCCGTGGGCCGTACGCTGGTGGCGGTGCTGGAGAATTACCAGCAGGCCGACGGCTCGGTCCGCGTGCCCGAGGTGCTGGCGCCCTACATGGGCGGTGTCGCGGAGTTGCGGCCCTGAGCCCCATTCGTCCCGAGCCCCTTTCACCCAGCTCATCCTGAGCTTGTCGAAGGATTGTCTTGTCTGTTTCTTGCGACCACGGATGAAATGAAGGACGACCCTTCGACAAGCTCAGGGCGAGCGGCTAGGGGTAGGCGCCAATGAAGATCCTCCTCACCAACGACGACGGCATCCACGCCCCCGGCCTCGCGGTTCTCGAAACATTGGCTCGCCAGTTGTCGGACCAGGTCTGGGTCTGCGCCCCGGCGGAGGAGCAGTCGGGCGCGGGACATTCGCTCACGTTGCATATGCCCGTCCGTCTGCGCGAGCATGGCGAGCGGCGCTACGCCGTCACCGGAACACCGACCGACAGCGTGAACCTGGGCCTGCGTAAGCTGTTCGCCGACAAGCTCCCCGATCTCGTCATTTCCGGCGTCAACGCGGGCGAGAACCTCGCCGACGACGTGACCTATTCGGGCACCATCAACGCAGCGATGGAAGCCGCCCTCGCCGGTATCCCCGCCATCGCCATGAGCCAGGCCTTTCGCGACAACGGGCCGAGTTTCGAGGCTGCCGAGCAGTGGGGCCTGCGCGTTCTCGAACCGCTGGTGAGAATGGCAATGGCCAAGCGCACGCTCGTCAACGTCAACTTCCCCGCCCTGCCCGCCGCCGCCGTCAAGGGCATTCGCGTGGTGCGGCAGGGCTTCCACGACTACGACCGCGGCTCGCTGGTTGAAGCGACCGATCCGCGCGGGCGGCCCTACTTCTGGTTCGGCCTGCAGGATGCCGAGCACACCTTGGGCCACGATACCGACCTCGAGGCGGTGGAGGACGGCTACATTGCCGTCACCCCGCTCCAGCTCGACCTGACCGACCACGCCGCGCTCGGCCGCCTGGCGGAGCAGTTCGGCGCATGACGCGGGGGCGCTGAGGCATGGCCAGGAACCACGAGACGCCGCGCCGCCGCCCGGTCGCCAAGCGCCGGTTCACCCCGCTCAAGCGCGCGGTCAGGATCCCCGTTTGGGGCGACCTGACGATCCGGCTGTCCATTGCGCTGGCGCTGATCTTCCTCGTCATCATGATCCACTGGTGGGACCGCGAGGGGCTGGTCGACAACCTCGACGGCCACGTCAGCTTCCTCGACGTGATCTATTTCACCATGATCTCGATCACCACCACCGGCTTCGGCGACATCGCCCCGATCAGCGACCGGGCGCGGCTGGTGGAGGCGATCATTGTCACCCCGGTGCGCTTTGCCGTGCTCTTCATTTTCGTGGGCACCGCCTACAATTTCATCATCAAGAGAAGCTGGGAGAAGTTTCGCATGGGCCAGATCCAGCAGCAGCTGCACGACCACGTCGTCGTGCTGGGATTCGGCGTTTCCGGCTCGGAGGCGGTTGGCGAACTCATCGAGCGCGGCACCGATCCCTCGTGCATCGTGGTCATGGACACCAGCCCCGAACGGCTGGAGCAGGCCGAACTGCTCGGCTGCAACGTGATCGAGGCCGACGCCACCCGCGACGAGGACCTGAAGGCGGTGCGGATCGAGCAGGCCAAGACCGTGCTCGTCTCCGCCGGGCGCGACGACAGCTCGATCCTCATCGTGCTGACAGTGCGCCACCTCGCGCCCAACGTGCCGATCAGCGTGGTGGTGCGCGCGGCGGACAACGAACAGCTCGCCCGGCAGGCCGGCGCGGACAACGTCATCAACCCGGTGCGCTTCACCGGCCTGCTGCTGGCGGGCAGCGCGCAAGGGGCGCACATCGCTGATTACCTGGGCGACCTCGCCTCGGTCACGGGCCGGGTGCAGCTGGTCGAGCGGCCGGTGATGCCCGAGGAGATCGGCCGCCCCCTGTCGGACCTCGCCAGCGGTGGGCGGGGCCTGCGCATCTACCGCAACGGCGGCGCCTGCGGGTTCTGGGAGCACGAGGCCGCGTGCCTGCAGGCGGGCGACATCGTGGTCGAGATCATGCCCACCGATGTGACGGAGGCGGGGGTGCGGTTGTAGGCCCGGCCTCAGCCCAGCATCCAGAACACCGCGCCCATCGCCAGGTAGGTCAGCACCCAGACGCCGTAATCTTTCCAGGCCGCGCGCTGGTCGAAATCGCGCCGGGCGTAGGCGATGAACAGCGCCGGGCCGACGAAGGCCAGCGCCAGCCCGCCGCTCATCATCGGGTAGAGCCACGGCTTCGCCTCCAGCGTCGCCGCGCCGACGCGGGCGAACATATGCCCCATCATCGCCGCCGTCAGCAGCAGGAGCAGAGCGGCGACGGCGTGGCGCAGGCGGCTCTTCAGGGGCGTTGCGGCGCGGCCGTAGAAGGCCACTCCCACCGCGGCGGCGACGAGCCATGCGGCGAGCACGGCGATCCAGTTTACAGGTCCCATCCCCGCCCCCTAGCGCATCGCCCCTTGCGGGTGTAGGGGCGCGGCCATCATGGCTACCCAGATCCCGGACCAGAAGAAGGTCGGCATGGTCTCGCTCGGCTGCCCCAAGGCGCTGGTCGATTCCGAACGCATCCTTACCCGCCTGCGGGCGGACGGCTATGCCATGAGCCCGGACTACGCCGGCGCCGACGTGGTCCTCGTCAACACCTGCGGCTTCCTCGATTCCGCCAAGGAGGAGAGCCTGGAGGCCATCGGCGAGGCCATCGCCGAGAACGGCCGGGTGATCGTGACCGGCTGCATGGGCGACGAGGCAGACCTCATCCGCGCCCGCCATCCCAAGGTCCTCGCCATCACCGGCGCGCACCAGTACGAGGACGTGGTCGAGGCGGTCCACCAGGCCGCGCCCCCCAGCCAGGGCCCCTACATCGATCTCGTCCCCCAGCCGGATGTCAAGCTCACCCCGCGCCACTACAGCTACCTCAAGATTTCCGAGGGCTGCAATCACTCCTGCGCATTCTGCATCATCCCGCAACTGCGCGGAAAGCTGGCCAGCCGCCGGGTCGATGCCGTGCTGCGCGAGGCGGAAAAGCTGGTCGCGGCGGGCACGAAGGAACTGCTCGTCATCAGCCAGGACACCTCGGCCTACGGGGTCGACATCCGGCACGAGGAGCGCGACTGGAAGGGTCATCCCGTCCGCGCCCACATGACCGATCTCGCCCGCGAACTGGGCCAGCTTCGTACCGCCGACGGCACTCCGCCATGGGTCCGCCTGCACTACGTCTACCCCTACCCGCACGTCGACGCGGTGATCCCGCTGATGGCCGAAGGGCTAATTACCCCCTACCTCGACATCCCGTTCCAGCACGCCAGCCCCAAGGTGCTGAAGGCCATGCGCCGCCCGGCGAACGAGGCCAAGGTGCTCGAGCGCCTCGCCAACTGGCGCGCGATCTGCCCCGACCTCACCGTCCGCTCCAGCTTCGTCGTCGGCTTCCCGGGCGAGACCGAGGAAGACTTCCAATACCTCCTCCGCTGGCTGGAGGAAGCCCGGCTCGACCGCGTGGGCGCCTTTCGCTTCGAGCCGGTCGAGGGTGCGGCGGCCAATGCCCTGCCGGACCCGGTGCCCGAGGCGGTGAAGGAAGAACGCTTCGCCCGCCTGATGGAACTGACCGAACGCATCAGCGCCGAGAAACTCGCCGCCAAGGTCGGCCGCACGCTCCCCGTAATCATCGACGAGGTGGGCGAAGCCGACGAGGACGGCGACGTTGGAGCCACCGGTCGCAGCCAGGCCGATGCCCCGGAGATCGACGGCCAGGTATTCCTGCGCAACGTGCCGGAGACCCTGGCGCAGGGTGACGTGGTCGAAGTCGAGGTCGAGGACGCCGACGCGCACGACCTGTTCGGGGTGATCGCCGGGAGCTGAGGCATCGGCGAAGTTGACACTGTCAATTTCGGTTTTGAAATTGGTTTCGCCTTTTCAGTAAGTTACCGACCTTTCGTGGTTGACACTTCATCGATATTGCGCGGAAGTCCGCTCGCACGCGGCGCATTGCTCTGACGGTAGATCGGCTAGGCGAAGCCGAATTTGTTGGCAGCGATAGTCGCCTGTTCCCGCTGTAGGAAAGCGCGCAGCGTCGGCGCCGCCTATCGCCGCCGTCCGTCCGGTTCCTCGGCCACGCCCTTGAAGGGTTCGCCGTCCAGCTTCACGTCCATGAAGCGGCCGTTGCCTTCGCTGCCGTCCTCGCGGTTGCGTTTCGCATAGAGGCCGGTGACCGGGTTCTTCACCTGCGTGCGGTCGTCGACCGAGCCTTCGCGGTAGCCCTCGCCCGTGTTCTTCGCCATTTCGCCTGTCTCCTTGATTCCTTTAGGGAATCTACGAATCGCGATTCGGCGGGTTCCGAGAAAGCTCTATCTGAGCGTCCTGAACGTCACCGACCAGCGCGGTTCCTCCAGCGCGGCGATTGAGTGCTCCCACCCGTCCCTCGCCTCGCCGCTCAGGCGATAAAGCGCGCAAGGGAACAGCGGAAAACTCGCGCGCTCGAATCCCCCGCCCGCAAGGCGGCGGCGCAGGCGCATGGTGGCGGGTGCGCCCAGCGATAGTCCGACGATCTCACCGTACTGCGGGCGGTCGCGGTGCCAGCCGATGGTGGCGCCGGGGTCGTAGCGGATGACGAGGGCCTGTTGCAGCGCCTCGGCCTCCAGCCCGGCGAGCGGCGCCACCGTGTCGCGCAGGGCCAGCAGCCAGCCCGGCAATGGCGGGGCTCCGGTCACCGCGCCGCGCTGGTAGTCGTAGGCGCTGCCGTAGTTCGCCGTCAGCCGCTTGCCCTCCCACTGGCCGAACCGGAAGGGCGCGAGCGGGCTCGTGTCGATGTGGGCGATGAGGCGCGCCTCATAGGCAGCGTCGACGGCGCGCTCCACCCGAGTCAGGCCGGGGATCGCGGGCGCGCGCGGCCCGATGTCGCCGAAAAGGTCGCCCTGCGTGCCCATCCCTGCAATATGGGGACCGTCATGCAGCAAGCCCAGACCCGCATCGCCATCTCCACGCGCGGACAGGCGCTCTACGAGTTCACCGACGAGGCCGCGCGCTGGATTGCCGGAACCGGCATCGCCACGGGTCTGCTCACGCTGTTCTGCCGCCACACCAGCTGCGGCATATTCATCAACGAGAACGCCGCGCCCGCGGTGCAGCGCGACATCCTCGCTTGGCTGGCCCGCGTGGCGCCCGAGGGTGCCGGATACGCGCACGACGACGAAGGCCCGGACGATATGCCCGCGCACATCCGCAGTCTGCTGACCGGCGTAACCCTATCGGTTCCAGTTGCGGACGGACGCATGGTGCTAGGCACTTGGCAGGGCCTGTTCCTCGCCGAACATCGCCGCGTTCCGCACACCCGCGAGGTCGTGCTGCATTTAATCGGCGAATGACGGAAACCTCCCCCGCCCCATCCGTTCGCCCACCATGCCCATAGACATAACCGCGAAGTTCGACTTCACGCTCGAGCGCCCCACCGACCTGCTCTTGCAGTTCGAGGCGGCGTCGATTCCCGAACAGATCGTTCTCTCCAGCGAGAAGAAGCTGTCCGACGCGATCCATACCGCCAGCGTGCCGGCGCAGGACGACATCGGGGAGCGGATCTGGGTGCGGGCCGAGGGGACGTATGCGGTCGACTACCGCGCCCGGGTGGACGTGAAGCGGCTATCGCCCGATCTCGGCAAGCTCGCCGCGCTCGACCCGCACGACCTGCCGGGCGAAGCGGTCGAATACCTTTTCGATTCGCGATACTGCCAGGCCGACCGGATGCAGAGCTTCGTCGAGGACGAGTTCGGCACGCTGTCGGGCGGCGAGAAGATCGTCGCCATGCGCGACTGGATCGCCGACCACTTCCACTACACCCCCGGCGCCTCCGACGCGACGACCACCGCGCTCGACACCTTCGTGGAACGGCGCGGGGTCTGCCGCGACTATGCCCACGTGATGATCACCTTTGCCCGGGCGAGCACCATTCCCGCGCGCTACGTCAGCTGCTTCGCGCCCGGCGTCACCCCGCAGGACTTTCACGCCGTGGCCGAGGTGTTCCTGTGCGATCCGACCACGCCCGGCGGCGGGGCATGGTACATCGTCGATGCGACCGGCATGGCGGACCCGGCGAAGACCGTGAAGATCGGCATCGGCCGCGATGCCGCCGACGTCAGCTTCCTCACCACTTTCGGCATGAACCAGTTCGGCGACAAGACCATCGAGGTCACCGAGAGCGGTTGAGAACGTTCACAGGATTGGCTATTCGTATGCGGAGCGGGCAAGAGGGGTTGCGCTCGCCCCGCAAATATGTTGCGCCGCAACAACCGCGCGCGCAACGCGGGCGGCCTTACAGGAACTGAAGACGCAATGACCACGACCGCCGACACGCTGATCCTGTTCGGGGCGACCGGCGACCTGTCGCAGCGGATGCTCCTGCCCTCGCTTTGCGCGCTGGCCGGTGAGGGGCTGCTGCACGAGGAGCTGCGGATCATCGGCACGGCCCGTTCCGATCTGTCGGACGAGGACTTCCGCGAGTTCGCGCGCAAGGCCATCGAGACCTACCTGCCCGAACAGCGGCGCGGCGACCTTGCCACTTTCCTGCCGCGCCTGTCCTACCAGACGCTGGATGTGACCACGCCCGAAGGCTACGCCGAGCTGGCCGGCAAGGTGGGTGAGGGGCGCGAGGTGGCGATCTTCCTCTCCACCGCGCCCAGCCTGTTCAAGCCGACGATTGAGGGCCTTGCCGCGCACGGCCTCGCGGACGCGAACTCGCGCATCTGCCTCGAAAAGCCGCTCGGCACCGATCTCGCCTCCAGCTGCGCCATCAACGATGCAGTCGCCAGCGCCTTTAGCGAAGACCGCATCTTTCGCATCGACCATTACCTCGGCAAGGAGACGGTGCAGAACCTCATCGCGCTGCGCTTTGCCAACATCATGTTCGAGCCGCTGTGGAACGCCCAGCACATCGAGCACGTGCAGATTACCGTCGGCGAGACCGTGGGCCTCGAAGGCCGCGCCGATTTCTACGAACACGCGGGCGCTCTGCGCGACATGGTGCAGAACCACATGCTCCAGCTGCTCGCGCTGGTCGCCATGGAGCCGCCCGGCAGCTTCGAGGCGGGCGCGGTACGCGATGAAAAGGTCAAGGTGCTGCGCGCGCTGAGGCCCATCGCCGCCGACGAGAGCGTGACCGGGCAGTACCGTGGCGGCGCGGCGGACGGGAAGATCGTGCCCGGCTACGACGAGGAACTGGGCCGCGATAGCGACACCGAGACCTTCGTTGCGCTGAAAGCCCACATCGACAACTGGCGCTGGCAGGGCGTGCCGTTCTACCTTCGCACCGGCAAGCGGATGCCGGAGCGCGTGACCGAGATCGTGGTCCAGTTCCGCTGCGTGCCGCACTCCATCTTTCCCGGCGCGAAACTCAAGCAGAACCGCCTCGTCATCGGCATCCAGCCGACCGAGAACATCCACCTGCGTCTGATGGCCAAGGTGCCCGGCATCGAGCAGGAGGGCATGGTCCTGCGCGAGGTGCCGCTCGACATCACCATGCCCGACGCTTTTACCGGCAAGGTCAAGCGCATCGCCTACGAACGGCTGCTGCTCGACCTCGTCCACGGCGCGCAGACGCTGTTCGTGCGGCGCGACGAGGTGGAGGCGCAGTGGCGCTGGATCGACGCGATCCGCAAGACTTGGGCCGAGGAAGGGCAGAAGCCCAAGACCTACAGCGCGGGAAGCTGGGGTCCGAGCGCCGCCATCGCGCTCGCCGAACGCGACGGAGTAAGCTGGCATGAGTGATCTGAACCCCGTCGTCGCCCGCGTCACCGAGCGGATAACCGAGAAGTCGAAGGACAGCCGCCGGCGCTATCTCGACCTGATCGACCGCGAGCACGAGAACCGGCCCGACCGCGCGATGCAGAGCTGCTCCAACCTCGCCCACGCCTTTGCCGGGGCCGAGGAGGACCAGGAGGCGCTCAAGAACCACCGCGGGCCCAACATCGGTGTCGTCACCAGCTACAACGACATGCTGAGCGCCCACGCGCCCTATTACCGCTATCCCGAACGGCTGAAGATCTACGCGCGCGAAGTCGGCGCGACGGTGCAGGTGGCGGGCGGCACGCCGGCCATGTGCGACGGGGTG
Source organism: Aurantiacibacter luteus (assembly GCF_001010945.1). Classification (GTDB taxonomy): domain Bacteria; phylum Pseudomonadota; class Alphaproteobacteria; order Sphingomonadales; family Sphingomonadaceae; genus Alteraurantiacibacter; species Alteraurantiacibacter luteus. The sequence goes on along the minus strand of NZ_LBHB01000004.1, from coordinate 61,885 downwards.
ACGCAGGGCGAGACGGGCATGGAGCTTTCGCTCTTCAGCCGCGACGCCATTGCCATGGCGACCGGCATCGCCTTGAGCCACGCGATGTACGACGGGATGCTGCTGCTCGGCATCTGCGACAAGATCGTGCCGGGATTACTTATCGGCGCGCTCAGGTTCGGCCACCTGCCCGCGATTTTCGTGCCGAGCGGCCCCATGCCATCGGGCGTCTCCAACAAGCAGAAGCAGGCCGTGCGCCAGCTCTATGCCGAGGGCAAGGCGACGCGCGCCGAACTGCTCGACAGCGAGCTCGGCAGCTATCACTCGCCCGGCACCTGCACCTTCTACGGCACCGCCAATTCCAACCAGATGATGATGGAGCTGATGGGCCTGCACGTGCCAGGCGCGGCCTTCGTGCAGCCGGGTACGAAACTGCGCCAGGCTCTCGACCGTGCCGCGGTCCACCGCGTCGCAGCGCTGGGCCATCACGGCAACGACTACCGCCCTCTCGGCCACTGCGTGGACGAAAAGGCGATCGTCAACGCCATGGTCGGCCTGCTGGCGACGGGCGGCAGCACCAACCACGCCATCCACATCCCCGCCATGGCGCGCGCGGCGGGGATCCAGGTCGACTGGACGGACCTTTCCGAACTCTCGTCCGCCGTGCCGTTGGTGGCGCGCGTCTATCCCAACGGCTCGGGCGACGTGAACCATTTCCACGAGGCGGGCGGCATGGGCTACGTCATCGGTGAACTGCTAGGCGCAGGGCTGGCGCACGCCGATGTCATCGGCGTCGCCGAGGAACGCGGCATGGCCGACTACGCGCGCGAGCCGGGGCTGGACGGCGACGGCCTCGCATGGCGCGATGTCGGCGAGAGCGGCGATGCCGAAATGCTGCGCCCCGCCGGTGATCCGTTCCAGCCCGATGGCGGGATGCGCCTGCTCGAGGGCAACTTGGGGCGCGCCTGTTTCAAGTCCTCCGCCGTCGAAAAGGCGCGCTGGACCGTGGAGGCGCCCTGCCGCGTGTTCCAGACCCAGCACGAGGTGGCCGAGGCCTTTGCCGCGGGCGAGCTCGACCGCGACATCGTCGTCGTCGTGCGCTTCCAGGGCCCGCGCGCCAACGGCATGCCCGAACTGCACAAGCTGACCCCGCCGCTGGGCGTCTTGCAGGACCGCGGCTACCGCGTGGCGCTGGTCACCGACGGGCGCATGTCGGGCGCGAGCGGGAAGGTGCCCGCCGCCATTCACGTCTCGCCCGAGGCACTGGGCGGCGGCCCGCTCAGCCTGCTGCGCGACGGCGATATCGTGCGCGTCTGCGCCGAGACCGGCACGCTCTCGACCAGCGCCGAGCTTTCGCAGCGCACCCCCGCCCCCGACCCGCAGGCCGAGGACGGCACGGGACGCGAGCTCTTCGCCATGTTCCGTGCATTGGCCGACGAGGCGGAAAAGGGCGGCAGCGCCATGCTCGCGAGCGCGGGGCTATGATGGTCCTCCCCGGCACGGGGAGGGGGACCACGCGCAGCGTGGTGGAGGGGCACGCTCGCCGCTCCGCTCGAACCTATAACCAGATAACGCACGGGAGCCCCTCCACCATCCTGCGGATGGTCCCCCTCCCCGTGCCGGGGAGGATTGCATGACCCAGATCGTTGCCGTCGACATCGGCGGAACCCACGCCCGCTTCGCCGTGGCCACCCGCGCCGACGACGGCACGATCACGCTCGACGAGCCGATCACGTTGCATACCGAGGATCACGCCAGCTTCCAGACCGCGTGGGAGGATTACCGCGAGCGCAAGGGCGGCAGCCTGCCCGATGCCGTCTCCATGGCAATCGCCGGCCCGGTGGGCGGCGAGGTCATCCGCTTCACCAACAACCCGTGGATCATCCGCCCGGCGCTGGTGGAGGAAAAGCTCGGCGTCTCGCGCCAGACCATCGTCAACGATTTCGAGGCCGTGGCCCACGCCGTCGCGCGCGCGGGCGAGGACGAGTTCATCCACCTGACCGGACCGGACCAGCCGCTGGGCAGGACCGGGCGCCTCAGCGTACTCGGCCCCGGCACCGGGCTCGGCGTCGCGCACCTCTACCGCGAGCCCGACGGCACCTATCGCGTCTCCGCCACCGAGGGCGGGCACGTGGATTTCGCCCCGCTCGACCCCATCGAAGACGCCATCCTCGCCCGCCTGCGCAAGCGCCACACCCGCGTTTCGGTGGAGCGCGTGGTCGCCGGCCCCGCCATCGTCGACATCTACGAAACCTTGGCCGCGCTCGAAGGCCGCGCGGTGAAGGATCAGGACGACGTGGCCATCTGGACCGCGGGCATGGACGGGTCGGACAGCCTCGCCGCTGCCGCCATCGACCGCTTCTGCCTTTCGCTGGGCGCGGTGGCGGGCGATACCGCGCTGGCGCAGGGCGGATTTGCGGGTGTCGTGATCGCCGGCGGGCTCGGCTACCGGCTGCGCGACCACCTGCCGCGCTCCGGCTTTGCCGAACGCTTCCGCGCCAAGGGCCGGTTCGAGGGGCTGATGTCGGCCATCCCGGTCAAGCTCATCACCCATCCGCAGCCCGGCCTGTTCGGCGCCGCGGCCGCCTTCTTCCAGCAACACGGAGACGCCGCGTGAGCGACCCTGCCCACTACGACTCGCAGGAAATCGACCGCGTTATGCGCGTGGCCCCCGTCATCCCGGTGCTGGTGATCGACGATCTCGGCCACGCACGCGAGACGGCCGAAGCGCTGGTCGAGGGCGGGCTCAAGGTGCTGGAAGTGACGCTGCGCACGCCGCAGGCGCTCGATGCGATCAAGCGGATGAATCTCGTCCCCGGCGCCATCGTCGGCGCGGGCACGGTGACCAATCCCGACCAGCTGAAGGCGGCGATGGATGCCGGCAGCGAGTTCATCGTCTCCCCCGGCCTGACCCAGCGCCTCGGCGAAGCGGCCATCAAGGCGGGCGTGCCGTTTCTGCCCGGCATTGCCAACTCCGGCGATATCATGCGCGGGATGGACATGGGGCTGACGCACTTCAAGTTCTTCCCCGCCATGGCCAACGGCGGCATTCCTGCGCTGAAGGCGCTCGCCGCGCCGTTCTACCAATGCAAATTCTGCCCTACCGGCGGCGTCAGCCTGCAGAACGCGCCCGACTGGCTGGCGCTGGACCCCGTCCTGTGCGTGGGCGGCAGCTGGGTCGCGCCAAAGGGCGCATCGCCCGAGGAAATCGCCAAGCTTGCGCGCGAGGCCGCCGCGCTGTGAGCCGCGTCGGCGAACTGACCGAGCGCCTGCAGCACATCCACCGGCGCACCGAGGAAACCCCGCTCTTCAACCCCGTATTCCAGCTCGCGCACGAGATGTCGCGCGATCTCGAGGCCGGGGCCATGAGCTTCGACGACATCGAGGCCATGGTGGCCGAGCTGGAGGTCGCCGCACTGGAGGAACGCGCCCGCCGCACGCGCTGCATGGTCGCCCCAATCGGCGAGGCGGCGAACGAAAAGGCGCTGGCGGACACCCTCACCGCGCCCAGCTTTGCCGCGTTCAAGGCGAGCTGGGAGGTGCCGCAGCTCCACGCCGTCTTCACCGCGCATCCGACCTTCCTGCTCACCCCCGGGCAATACGCCGCCGTCGCAAAGGCGGCCGCCGAGGACGGCCCCATCGACGCAGGCGTGGTCGGCGGCGAACGGCCGCAGGTCACCCTCGCCTACGAGCACGAGCGGGCCATGCGCGCGATCGCCCACGCGCAGGACGCGCGCGATGCCATCGTCGCCCAGCTGCTTGACCACGCCCGCGAGCAATGGCCGGAGGAATGGCGCGAGCTGGCGCCGGTGCCGTTCCGCTTTGCCAGCTGGGTCGGCTACGACATGGACGGGCGCACCGATATCGGCTGGGCCACCTCCATCGCCTTCCGCCTCGCGGAAAAGGCCGAGCGCCTGGCCCGCTACGTCGCCTCGCTGGAGGCCATCGACGCAGGCCACATGCTGCTCGGCGTGCTGCGTCCGGCGCTTGAGGAAGCGCAGGCGATGGCCGAGGCCTTTGCCGGCGACCTCACCGATCCTGCGCGCCTGTCGGAAGCGGCCAACCGCCTGACCGCGCAGAGCGAGCACCGCCTGACCAGCCTCACGCCCATCATCACGCATATCGAGCGCGAGGCGAAGATGGCGGCGGACACCGACTATGCCGTGCGCCTGCTGACGCTGGCCGCCGCCATGCGCGCCGATGGCCTGGGCATGGGGTGGATCCATTTCCGCGTGAACGCCAGCCAGCTGCACAACGCGATCCGCCGCCGCATCGACCCCGAGGGCACGCTCGATCTCGCCAGCAAGGGCGCGGTCAAGCACCTGCGCGAAGCCATCGCCAAGGTCCGCCCCCACCGCACCAACTTCGGCGCGCTCGCCATCGAGGCCTCGACCGCGATCCGCCAATTCCTCGCCATGGCGCAGATCCTCCACCACGTGGACGCCGACGCGCCGATCCGGATGTTGATCGCGGAGTGCGAGGAGCCTGCCACGGTCCTCGCCGCGCTCTACTTCGCCCGGCTGTTCGGGATCGAGGACAAGGTCGACGTCTCGCCGCTGTTCGAGACCGAAACCGCGCTGGAGCACGGCGGCCGCTTCCTCGACGAGCTGCTGGCCGAGGAGGTCTACCGCGATTACGCCCGTGCCCGGGGGCGGGTGGCGATCCAGACCGGGTTCTCCGACGCCGGGCGCTTCGTCGGGCAGATCCCCGCCAGCCTCGCCATCGAGCGGCTGCAGGGTCGCCTGTCCGAAGCCATGGCCGCCAACGGCCTCACCGATGTCGCGGCGCTTATCTTCAACACCCACGGCGAGAGCATGGGCCGCGGCGCGCATCCGACCAAGATGGCCGACCGGCTCGACTGGGCACTCAGCCCATGGGCCAAGCGCCGCTTCGCCCGCGCCGGCATCGCGCTGGAGCCCGAGGTCAGCTTCCAGGGCGGCGACGGCTACCTGTGGTTCGCCACGCCCGAGCTCGCCCGCGCCACGCTGACGCGCATCGCCTGCCTGCGCCCGGCGGAAACCGACGCCGAGGCGCCGACCGACCCGTTCTACCGCCGCACCGACCTTTCGCTCGATTTCTACCGCGCGGTGAAGGAGCACCAGCAGGATCACCTCGCCAGTAGGACATACAGCCGCGCCATCACTGCGTTCGGTCTGGGCCTGCTCAACCCCACCGGCAGCCGCGTCAGCCGCCGGCAGGGCGACCTCTCCGCCGATCGCGACATGAGCCTCAGGCAAATCCGCGCGATCCCGCACAACGCCATCCTGCAACAGCTCGGCTATCCGGTGAACGTGATCGCGGGCGTGGGGCAGGCGGCGCAGAACAATTACGAGGAGCTGGGCGCGCTATTGGCGGAGAGCGCGCGCGGGCGCGAGCTGGTGCGCTTGGTGCGCGCCGCCAACGCGCTCGCCAGCGTGAAGACCGTGGCGGCCTACGGCGAACTGTTCAACTCCGCCTACTGGGCCAGCCGCCCCTATCGCGGCACGGAGACCCAGTTGACCGCAGCCTGCGAGGCCCTGAGCGAATATCTCGTGAAGGACGACCGCGTGGGCGTGTTCCGCCGCCTCGCCAGCCGCCTGCGGGTGGACGCGATGAAGCTCTACCGCCTGCTCGACCATGTGCCGGAAGAGGAGGCGACCCCGCATCGCGAGGAGAAGCGGCGCATGATCGGCGTGCTCCAGGCGCTGCGCATTACGTTGCTGCAAGCCATGTTCATCCGCGCCGTCAGTGTCCCCGCCTTCAGCCGCGCCAACGACGTCAGCCGCGACGACGTGCTGGAGATGGTCTTCACCCTGCGCGTGGACGATGCGCTGGCGCAGTTGCGCCGCGCCTACCCGGTCGCCTTTCCGCGCCTCGACCGCTTCGACCTCGACGAGCCCGCCGACTGGCCCGACGGCTCGGACGAGGGATACGAGGCGATCCACCGTGACTTCATCGACCCCATCGAGCGCGCCCATGCGCTGTCGCTGAGGATCACCACGGCCATCGCCAACGTGTTCGGCGCGCATGGTTAATACGCCGTAATCGCCCCGCGGCCCTCGTCCCGCTGCGGGACTGGGGCGACACAATGGTGGGAAAACCCATCGTTTTCGCCTATCACGGGCGGATGAACAGCGGCATCAAGTGGATCGGCGGCCTGACCCTGGCGATAGCGGCGCTCGTCGGCGGGGCCACGTTTGTCGGCAACCCGCTGGAAGCGCAGGAGAGCGCGCCCGTCACCATCGCGGCGCAGGACGTGCTGGCCGAACCCGCCGGCGAACCGGACATGATCTCGCGCGAAGTTGTCCAGCCGCAGCCCGCCTACGATCCCGAAGATCCTTTCGTCATCCGCCGCGTGCTGCCCATCGACGGGCCCATCCGCTATGGCGAGTGGCACTGGGACGACGAGAACGTGCCCCCCGGCCCGCTGGTGATGACGGTGGACCTGCAGGCCCGCGTGCTCAGCGTCTTTCGCGGCGGCTACGAAATCGGCGCGGCGGCCGTGCTGATCGGCTCTCCCGACCATCCCACGCCCACCGGCGTCTTCCCGATCCTGACCAAGGAACGGCACAACGTTTCCGAGCAGTACAACAACGCGCCCATGCCCTGGACGATGCGGCTGACCTGGGACGGCGTGGCCATCCACGGCGGCTCCACCGTCGAGCGCGGCTATGCCAGCCACGGCTGCATCGGCACGCCCGATGCCTTCGTCAGCAAGATCTACGAGATCGCCAAGGTGGGCGACGTGGTGATCATCACCGACGGCGTGCAGACGGGCGTAGGCGGTTCGCTGGAGCACGGCGAGGGGTAAGATCACGCCAGGTAGCCCCCCTTCCGCTCACCCTGAGCTTGTCGAAGGGGCGTCCTTTCTTGAACTCCGTCGCTAGAAGAAAAAGCGATGCTTCGACAAGCTCAGCATGAGCGGGGGCGGGGCCGAGTGCGTCAGTTCCTTCGCCGCGCGGGCTCAGGGCGGAGCACCCAGACCCCGTTCTCGTTCCGCGCCAGGACACCGCCGACATTGCCGTCCTCGCCCCGCGCGAGGCCGTCGACCAGCCGCGCCACGTCGCTCCCCCTCGCCGATCCGTTCAGGCTGGCGATGACCCGCTCGACCAGCCGACGGGCGAGTTCACGGTCCGGCGGCGGCTGGATGGCGGCGTGGCTGGCAAAATGCTCGACGAATTCGGGATAGACCCTGTCGGTCAGGTATTCGAGCGCGCGTTCCGCTTCCGCCAAGTGCGCTGCCGAGCGCGCCAGCGCCCTGGGGTCGAGCCAGTCGGCGGCGGCCAGTTCGCGGCGGACCGTGACCCGCTCGAAGCGGTCGTCGCTGTTGCCGGGATCGGTCGCAAAGGCGACCCGGGCGCTCTTGACGACGCTGCGCAGCTCGGCCCGCCGGAAGCCCAGCAGCGGGCGGATGACCGGCGCTTCGAAGCGCGCCTCGAAGGGATAGTTCGACGCGCGCACCCCGGCGAGACCACGCACGCCGCTGCCGCGATTGAGGCGCATGACCAGCGTTTCCGCCTGGTCGTCGACATGGTGCGCCGTCGCCACGGCCGCGAGCCGCCGCCGCTCGGCCCAAGCGCTGAGCGCCTCGTACCGGGCAAGGCGCGCCATCGCCTGGACGTTGCCTTCGGGCACCTCGATGGCCAGCACCTCGCACGTCACCCCGCGTGTCTCGCAGGTCTTCGCCACCAGCGCGCACTCGCCCCCGGCCTCGGGGCGCAGGCCGTGGTCGACTGTGGCGACCTCGAAATGACCGGGGATCGCCTCGTGCGCCAGCAGCAGCATGGCCATCGAATCCGGCCCGCCGCTCACCGCGAGGCCGATCCGTCCGCCGCCGGGGTTCAGCCGGCCGAGCGCCGTGTGGAAGCGCTCGACCAGGGCAGGATCAATCGCAGTCGACCCGGCCATTGAGGCCCGTGTACTGCGTCGACAGGCGGCCCGTCGCCAGCGCCTGGTAGGTGTCGCCGAACTCGGCCAGCGCGATGCAGGCGCGGCGGGTATCGCCGAGCGCGATCATGCTTTCGGCGAGGTACAACAGGCTGTCTCCGGCGCGCGCGCCTTGCGGGTCGGTCTGGTAGTTCTCGAAGAAATGCGTCGCCGCCCCGCGCGCGTCGCCCGCGTCGAGGAAGGCGCGGCCCAGCAGGTTGCGGCCATAGCTCGTCATCCGGTGGCCGGGGTAGCGGTCGAGGTAGAGCGCCAGCTGCTGCTGCGCTTCGGGGTAGAAGCCCGCGTCCCACAGGCGGAAGCCATAGGTGTACTCGTCCTCGCCCGCGTCGCCCGTGGCGGGCTTGGCGATGGCGGCGACCGCGGCGACGCGCGCCGGGCTCGGCTGCGCGGCGGCGGGAGCCGGAGTGGGCGCGGGCGTCGGCCGGTTGGCGGCCGGCTGCGGCGGCGGTGCAGGCAGCGTGGTAGCAGTGCCCGCCGGGCCCGGATTGGCGATGATGCCGCTCGGCGTGGTCACCGTGGCTCCGGAGCCGCCTTCCAGCCGCAGCAGCCGTTCCTCTATCGCCGCGAGCGCGTTCTCGTTGACCTCGGTGGCGGCGGTCAGGCGGGCGACCTGCTGCTCGATCGCCTCGAGCCGGTCGAGCACGCCGGTCAGCGCCGAGGTGCTGGGCGAATTGTCGACGTTCTGCGGGCGCTGCTGCGGGGTAATCTCGGGCTCGAAATAGCGCTCGTCCCCGCCGGGGAAGACCGCGCGCTGGAGGGCCGTCACCTGCTGTTCCAGCCGTTGCAGCCGCTGGTCCGCCTGCGCCGCGGCAGGTATCGCCATCAACGGCAGGACCATGACCAGCACCGCACCCGTGCTCGCCGCCAGCCTCTTGCGCATCGCCTTCATTGCCACTCGTCCTCCGATCCAGAATTCATTGCGGGCCCGCACGTGCCACGGCGTGCCAAGATAGGACATTAACGGCGCGCCGTAAGCGCGCGCTAAGCGGTAATCCCCCGCCTATTGCGCGTCGGGCTCGACCGCCGCCGGCTCCGGCGCGGTCGCGGGCTCGGGTGCGGGCTCCGGCGCAGGCTGGACCGTCGCCACGGGAGCCGGGGCGGGAACGGCGCGCGGGGGCGCAGGGCGCGGGGCTGCCGGCGCGCGCGCGGCGGGCTGCGGCGCGCTGGCGGCGGGCGTAGCTGTCGCAGGCGCGGGAGCGGGCGCGCTGGCGGGACTGCCCACGCTGAAGCCGCGGGTGGTTCGCGTGGGCTGGCGGGCCAGCAGCGCGGCCGCGTTGACCGGCACGTCGGTCACCGTTTCCTGCTCGTAACTGAGCTTGGCCACGGGCTCTCCGCCCACGGTGATCGCCAGCACCTGCGGGCGGCCGGTTATGACCATCGGGTTGTCGGCGTCGGCAGGCACCTGGTAGGTGTCGCCCGGTTGCAGCACCGTCTCGCTCAGCACCCGGCCCTGCGCGTCGTAGAAACGCACCCAGGCCTCCTGCTCGGCGGTGAAGACGACCGGACCGCTCGCGGCGCCTGCCGCCTGCCCTGCGCCCTGCTGCCCCTGCGCCAGCGCCCGCTGCCGGGCCGCCTCCGCCGCCTCGCGCTGCTCACGCTCCTCGCGCGCCTGCTGCTCGGTCAGCGAGGGCACCTCGGCGGCGGGCGAGAACAGCACGCGCGCGGCGAAGAAGATGCCGACGAGCAGCAGCACCACCGCGAACAGCGAGAACCACACGAGCTTGCCGCCGGGCGTGCGCGCGGGGTCGCCGGGCTCGAAGCTGCCCTGCTGCGCCTTCAGTGCCTGCCCGTCCCACGTGCGCTCCGCCCCCATCTCGGCGCGGACCATCGCGGCGACATCGCTCTGGTTGAGACCGACGGTGCGGGCATAGGTCTTGGCAAAGCCGATGGCGTAGGTCTTGCCTGCCAGCGCCTCGAACTCGCCCGCCTCGAGGTGTTCGAGATGGCGGCGCGAGATGCGCGTTTCGGCGGCGACCTGGTCGAGCGTCAGCCCCTTGCCCTCGCGCGCGGCGCGCAGCTGCGGGCCAACGCCCACGGGCGCGGCGGGCGCCGTGTCTTCGGCAGGCACTTCGGTTTCGTCGGACATCGTGGCTCCAGCGGTGGGGGCAGCTGGGATCGGTTGCGCAACCCTCTTGGCGCCTTAATGAAAAGCAGGCCGGGGCCAAGTCAAGCGATTGCGCAGGCAAAAAGGCGGCTATTCCACCTCGATGTCGCGCTCGGCAGCCCAGGCCAGCATGGTTTCGCGCAGGTTTTCAGGCGGATGGGCCAGCCAATCGCGCATGGCCTCGGCAATCTCGCGCGTGTCCACCCGGCGCACCAGTTCCTTGATCTGGCCGACCGCGGTGGGCGTGATCGACAAACGGCGGATGCCGAGCCCGATCAGCGCCAGCGCCTCCAGCCGCCGCCCGCCCATCTCGCCGCAGACGCCCAGGCTCACGGGGTGGCCGACGCAGGCGTGGACCACGCGGGCGAGGAAGCGCAGGATCGACGGGCTGAGCCAGTCGTACCGCTCCGCCAGCGCCGGATTGGCCCGGTCGGCGGCGAACAGGAACTGCGTCAGGTCGTTGGTGCCGATGGAGATGAAGCGCACGTGCGGCAACAGCAGGTCGAGCGTCTCGGCCAGCGAGGGCACTTCCAGCATGACGCCGTAGTTGATGGCCGTGGGGATCTGGTGCTTCTGCTTCTTCAGCCAGGCGAGCTGCTGGTCGAACACGTCCTTGGCGGCGTGGAATTCCCACGGTTCGGACACCATCGGAAACATCACGTTGAGCTCGCGCCCGGCCGCGCCTTCGAGCAGCGCGCGCGCCTGCACCTTCATCAGCCCCTCGCGCTGCAGCGCCAGGCGTAGCGCGCGCCAACCCATCGCCGGGTTCTCGTCCTCTCGCGCGGTCTCGTTGGAAAGGTAGGGCAGCGACTTGTCGCCACCGATGTCGACCGTGCGGAAGATGACCTTCCTGCCCCGCGCGGCGTCGATCACGTCGCGGTAGAGCCGCGTCTGGCGCTCGCGCTGCGGCAGGGCGGCGGAGACGAGGAACTGGAATTCCGTGCGGTAGAGGCCGATGCCGTCGGCCCCGGTCATGGCCAGCATGGCGACATCGTCGCGCAGGCCGGCGTTCATCATAACCTCGATCCGCTCGCCGTCGCGGGTGAAGGGCTCCACGTCGCGCAGCTTGGCGTAGGCGGCCTGCTGTTCGCGCTTGCGGGCGAACCGGGTCTCGAAGGCTGAAAGCACGCCCTGCCCCGGACGCAGCGTGACCTTGCCCGCATCGCCGTCGACCAGCACCTGGTCGCCTTCGCGCACGAGGCCGCGCAGGTTGCGCAGGCGGCCGACCAGCGGCACACCCATCGCCCGTGCCACGATCACCACGTGGGCCGTCAGCGCGCCTTCCTCCAGCACCACCCCCTTCAGCCGCCGCTTGTCGTATTCGAGCAGTTCCGCGGGGCCGAGGTTCTTGGCGATGAGGACCGTGTCCTTCGTCAGCCCCTTCTGGGCCGCGGTGCCCAGCTGACCGGAAACGATGCGGATCAGGCGGTTGGCGAGGTCCTCCAGGTCGTGCATCCGGTCCGCCAGCAGCGGGTCCGAAATCTGCCGCATCCGCATCCGCGTGCGCTGCTGCACGCGCTCGATGGCGGCCTCCGCGGTCAGGCCGGAATCGATCGCCTCGTTGATCCGGCGGCTCCACCCCTCGTCGTAGGCGAACATCTTGTAGGTCTCGAGCACCTGCTCGTGCTCGCCGCCAACCCCGAACTCGGCCTGGCCCATCATCGCGTCGATCTGCTCGCGCATCCGGTCGAAGGCTAGGTAGACGCGTTGGCGCTCGGCCTCGGTGTCCTCGGCCACGGTCTGCTCGATCTGCACGCGCGGCTGATGGAACACCGCCTCCCCGATGGCGAGACCGCTGACCAGCTTGAGGCCCTCGAGCACGTCCTGCTCGGTGCGCGCGGCGGCGAGGCCCGCGCTTTCCTCGTCCACCAGCCCGGCGTTGTGGATCAGTTCGGCCAGCACCATCGCCACGGTCTGCAGCGCCTCGATCTCCACGTCCTCGTAGCGGCGCGGCTCGATGTGCTGGACGTTGAGCACGCCGATCGCCCGCTCGCGCCGGACGATGGGCACGCCGGCGAAGGAGTGGAACTTCTCCTCGCCCGTTTCGGGGCGATACTGGAATTCTGGGTGCGCCGCCGCCTCGTCGAGGTTCAGCGTCTCGATGTTCTGGGCGATGGTGCCCGTCAGCCCCTCGCCCACGCCAAGGCGGGTGACATGGACCGCTTCCTGGTTCAGCCCGCGCGTGGCGAACAGTTCCAGCATCCCGTCGCGCAGCAGGTAGATCGAGCACACCTCGCTCGAAAGCGATTCGCCGATCGTTTCCACCACCTGGTTGAGCTTGGCCTGCGCATTGGTGCGCGAGGCCATGATCTCGTGCAGGCCGGTGAGGATGGTGCGGGCGGAGGAGGCGGCGGTCATGGACCACCGCCTATAGCACGAAGGCCCGATTTCAAAACGGCGTCAGATATGCGCCAGCTCTTCCTTGATCCGCAGCTTCTGCTTCTTGAGGAGCTGGATGATCGCACTGTCGGGCGAAGGCCGGTTCATCTCGTCCCTGAGCCTTCTGTCGAGCCCTTCATGCTTCTGATGGAGGGCGCTGACGTGCGAGGTTACCATATGCTCGTCTCCTTCTCGGTTGGCCGGATGGTCCGGCCGGTCTGGCGACCCGGCGGCGACTCGCATGAGCGGCGAGTTGCCGCGCGATTGTCATCAAACCACAACAATCCTAATTGTCCAAACAGCCATGCGACGAAGCGCACCAAGGGATGCGACGCGCCGCTTGCGACAACGACGAAACGGGGCGGGAAAGAGCCGGAGTGAACGAAGAGGACATGGCAAAGCGGCTCGCCGCGCTGAGGAGCGAGCACCGCGATCTCGACACCGCCATCGCCGCGCTGGTCGAGAGCGGTGGGCCGGACCAGTTGCAGGTCGCCCGGCTGAAGAAGCGCAAGCTGCTGCTGAAGGACCAGATCGCCTTCTTCGAGGATCACCTGACGCCAGACATCATTGCCTGAGCAGGCTCGGCGCATCGGGTCCTTTTTCGTGCGAGCGTGGGACAGCCGCATTTAGTTGCGGACTTTCGCAAGTGCGCCACTGGCGCACCGGACGGTAGCGGGCTAGCCCGGTCTGCAATCATGTCCGCCACTGCCACCATCACTCCCGCGATCGTCGAAGCACTTTACGAACAGGCCCTGTGCCTTGCCGAGGAAGCGCGCCTCGTGTTTGACGACGAGCGCGATGGACGCGATAGCCGCCTTGCTCTGCGCGCCACGCCCGCAGAAGCCGATCGGCGCGTGGTGCTGGGCACGGAAGCGCTGCGCACCACCACCCGCATGATGCACGCGCTCGCCTGGTTGCTCAATCACCGGGCCTATTTCGCGGGCGAGATGAGCGAGTTCCAGCTGCGCCGCTTCGGCCGCCTGCCGCCGCCACAACCCGAAAGCGACCCGGCGGACCTGCTGCTGCTCGATACACGGGCCCGCGACGTGGTCGACCGCTCGCGCCGCTTCTACGCCCGCGTCGCCCGCCTCGACAGCGCCTGGCGCGCGCATTTCGCGATGCAACCAGCCGCGGTGCACAGGCTGAGAGAGAGGCTGGGGGCGGCGTTCGGGTGATGAGGCATTAGGCATCAGGGGAAGTTGGCCACGGGCTCACTCACCCCCACTGCCTCCTGCCTCCTGCCTACTGCCTACTGCCTACTGCCTACTGCCTGACCATCCCCAGCGCCGCGTCCCACCGCGCCAGCCTTCGGGCGCGAAGGCTCTCGTCCATCGCCGGTTCGAACGTCCGCCCGGAGCCGAGCATAGCGGTCGCCGCATCCGCCAGCGCCGGGTGCATCCCGCAGCCCACCGCCGCCAGCATCGCCGCGCCGAGCGCCGTCGTTTCCACGAAGTCGGGGCGCGTCACCGCTATGCCGAGAATGTCAGCGACATCCTGCGCCATCCAGTCGTTGGCCGCCATGCCGCCATCGATCCGCAGCGCGGTCCAGGCCGTGCCGTCGTCGGCAAAGGCGGTGGCAAGATCGCGGGTCTGGTGCGCCATCGCCTCGAGCGCGGCGCGGGCGATGTGGGCGCGGGTGCTGTCGAAGCCGAGCCCGGCGATGATCCCGCGTGCCTCCGGCTGCCACCACGGCGCGCCGAGGCCCGACAGCGCGGGCACGATCGTCACCCCGCCGCTGTCCGGCACGCTGCGGGCAAGCACTTCGGACTGCGCTGCATCGTCGAGCAAGCCCAGAGTGTCGCGCAAATACTTGATGAGGCTGCCGGCGACGAAGACGGATCCTTCCAGTGCAAAGGTCCGCGTCCCCGCCACCTGGCACAGCACTGTGCCGAGCAGCCGGTGCTCCGAGCGCGGCGGGCGCGTGCCGGTGTTCGCCAGCACGAAGGCCCCGGTGCCGTATGTCGCCTTGGTGTCGCCGGCCGCGAGGCAGCCCTGCCCTATCGTCGCCGCCTGCTGGTCCCCTGCCATGCCGCAGATGGGAATGGGCGCACCCAGCAAGTCGGCGCAGCCGAGCGTACCGGCGCAATCCACGATGGTCGGCAGCGCGGCGCGCGGAACGCCGAACAGGGCGAGCATGTCCTCGTCCCAGTCCCCGCCCTCCAGCGCCATGAGCAAGGTGCGGCTGGCGTTACTGGCATCGCTCACGTGGCTCCTGCCGCCGGTCAGCTTCCACGCGAGCCAGCTCTCGACGGTGCCGAAGGCCAGCGTGCCCGCCTGCGCCGCCACGCGCACTTCGGCGACGTTGTCCAGCATCCAGCACATCTTGGTGGCGGAGAAATAGGGGTCGAGCAGCAGCCCGGTCTTTGCGCGCACCGCATCCTCGTGGCCCTGCTCCTTCAGCTCGGCGCAGAAATCCGCCGTGCGCCGGTCCTGCCAAACGATGGCGCGGCACAGCGGCTCGCCGGTCGCCTTGTCCCAGGCCACCACCGTCTCGCGCTGGTTGGTGATGCCGATGGCGGCGATCCGCTCCGGCCCGCCGGCCTGCGCCACCATCGCCTGCGCGCAGGCGAGCGTGCGCTCCCAGATCTCGCCCGCGTCGTGCTCGACCCAGCCGCTGTGTGAATAGTGCTGGGCCAGTTCTTCCTGCGCCGTGCCGTGCAGGGCCCCGCGTGCATCGAACAGCATCGCGCGGGTCGAGGTCGTCCCCTCGTCCAGCACCAGCAACAGGCCCTCGGTCATTGGCAATCCCCTCTCGCACCGCCATATGCGCGATGATGGCGGTTCCACCAAGACCCTGGCCCACCGGTACGGCCGAGCAGCTCGAGCCGCTGGTGGTGCGCGTGCTGGCACCCAACGCCTCGCCCTTCACCTATACCGGCACGCAGACCTATCTCGTGGGAACGGACGATCTGGCGGTGATCGACCCCGGCCCGGACGATGCCGCGCACCTCGCCGCGCTGGAGGCGGCCATCGCCGGTCGCAGGGTCGCCGCCATCATGTGCACGCATACCCACCGCGACCACTCGCCCGCCGCCGCGCCGCTCGCCGCCATGACGGGTGCACCGGTGGTCGGCTGCGCGCCGCTGCGCTTCCCGGGTGATAATTCCGGCGTGGAGGCGGCCTTCGACCAGGACTACGAGCCCGACCGCGTGCTGCTCGACGGCGAGGCCATGACCGGCACCGGCTGGACCCTGACGGCGATCTCCACGCCCGGCCACATCTCCAACCACCTGTGCTTCGCGCTGGAGGAGACGGGCGCGGTCTTCACCGGCGACCACGTGATGGGCTGGTCCACCAGCGTCATCGTGCCGCCCGACGGCGACATGGGCGACTACGTGGCCAGCCTGCAAAGGCTCTACGCCCGCGAGCAGGACCGCATCTACTACCCCGCGCACGGCCCCGCGGTCACCAATCCGCACCAGCTGGTGCGCGGCACTATCGGCCATCGCCGCGCACGCGAGGGACAGGTCCAGCGCCTGCTGGGCGAGGAGCCGCGCGCGCTGGAGGCGCTGATCCCGGCGATGTACGCGGGCGTCGACAAGCGCCTGTGGCCTGCCGCGCAGATGAGCGTGCTCGCCCACCTCATCGATCTGGAACGCCGCGGCCTCGTCGCTCGTTCGGGGGACACATGGCGCGCCTTGGCATAGACTACACCCGATCCCGCTTCGCCGATCAGCAGACAGGACTTCGCGAATGACCGACCAGCCCACCAGCCTTGCAGGCCTCGACCTGCGCGAGGAGATCGACCGCCTGCGCATGGAGCGCAACGCGGTGATCCTGGCGCACTACTACCAGAAGCCTGAGTTGCAGGACCTTGCCGATTTCGTCGGCGACTCGCTGGAGCTGTCGAAGAAGGCGGCGGAGACCGATGCCGACGTCATCGCCTTCTGCGGCGTCAAGTTCATGGCCGATACCGCCAAGATCCTCTCGCCGGAGAAAATCGTCGTGCTGCCGGACATGGAGGCCGGCTGTTCGCTGGAGGACTCCTGCCCGCCCGAAAAGTTCGCCGCCTTTCGCGAGCGCCATCCTGATCACATCGCGCTGACGTACATCAACTGCTCGACCGAGGTGAAGGCGCTGAGCGATGTCATCGTCACCAGCTCCAGCGCGGAGACGATCCTGTCGCAGATCCCGGAGGACCAGAAGATCATCTTCGGGCCGGACCGGCACCTCGGCGGCTATCTCAACCGCAAGTTCGGGCGCGACATGCTGCTGTGGCCGGGCGTGTGCATCGTGCATGAAGCCTTCAGCGAGCGCGAACTGCTCAAGCTCAAGGCCGAACATCCCGAAGCGCCCATCGCCGCGCACCCTGAATGTCCGCCGCACATCATCGACCACGCCGATTACGTCGGCTCGACGAGCGGTATCCTGAATTTCGCCAAGACCTTTCCCGGTGATACCCTGATCGTCGCGACCGAGCCGCACATCATCCACCAGATGGAAAAGGCCCTGCCGGAAAAGATCTTCCTCGGCGCGCCCGGCGCGGACGGCAACTGCAACTGCAACATCTGCCCCTACATGGCGCTCAACAACCTGGAGAAGCTATACCTGTGTCTGCGCGACCTGGAACCGCGCATCGAGATCGAGGAAGGCCTGCGCCTGAAGGCCCGCGCCAGCCTCGACCGGATGCTGGAAATGGCGGCGGGCACCATCGGCAAGGGCGACCTCGGGCGGGTCTAGCTGCTAGCGTTCCAGCCGCTCGCTCAGCATGTGCGGAGTAGCCATGCCGAACGCGAGCGCGGCGGCGAGCGGCAATGCGAGATGGCCGGTCAGCACGAGCGCGGCGATTGCGGCAGCGCCCAGCACGGCGAGCGCGGTGGTCGGGCCTTGCGCTGCCAGCACCGCGCGCCAGCCGTGGCGGCGGACCTGCGCCTGTTGCATCGGCAAGGCGTGACCGGCGAGGAAGGCGAAGCCGACGGCGAGGACGGGGTGCAGCAACGCCGTTGCGGCGAGGACGGACCACAGCAGCGGATCGCGCCAGCGCTTGCCGAGCGCCCAGGCGGCGAGCAGCAGGCCCGCGCCGCCCAGTATCGCGAGGCCGGTCATCCAGACGCCGGGTATCGGCATGCCGAGAACGGCGGCGAAGATCGCTTCGGTCCGCCCCGTCTGCCACAGTGCCGAGCCGCCGACCGCGCTCAGCGCAAAGGCCACTTGCCGCGCGCGCGTGCCGCCGGTGGAGCGGGCGAAGTGCCACGCCGATAGCAACAGGAACAGCGTCAATCCGGCAAGCGGCGCGGCGACGAAGAGGGCTGCCACGGCGAGGCCCGCAACCACGTAGCCCGCCGCGCCGATGACGTTCCACGGCCGGATCGTACCGCCCTGCTCGTCGCCCGCGCCATGGGCGGTTCCGGCAAGGAAGAATGCGAGGCCAAGCGCGATGGCCGCGCCCCCGCCCGCCAGCTGCGCGGCCACGGCGGCGAGCAGGATAAACGGCAAGACGGCCCGCCCCACGGGGACGGGCCGTCTCGCGATGGCTGGCGATGCAGCCGTCATGGGCTCTAGTCGCCGCGGGCTGAGGCCACCTGGCTGCCGAGCGGCGAGGTCTCCAGCGCCTCGGCGGCGGGGACGTAGCCTTCCAGCGCGCTGCGACGCAGGACGTAGCGGCTCAGGATGATGCCGTAGACCAGCTTGGTCGTGATGTCGGCGATCGAATAGAGCAGCTGGCGCACGACCACGAGGTCGCCCGTCTGGCCCAGCTGCGGCAGGGCGTAGGCGATGGGGTAGATGCCCCAGGTGGCGAGGAAGTACCACCAGATGTTCTTCGGCCAGGCGACGAGCTGCGGCGGCGAGTTCTTGACCGCGGCGGAGATCACGCCGCGCACCTCGATCAGCATCCAGACGAAGAAGATCGTCGAGATCACGCCCCAGATGTTCAGCCGGGTGAAGTCGCCCGTCTCGCCGAACTGGCCGTAAAGGCCGGTCCAGATCATAAGCACGGCGGGGATCGACATGCGGAAGGCGCGCTTGTGCAGGTCGGGCCGCGACAGCGCGAAGGCGATGGGCAACTGCGTCAGCAGGATCGGCACGGTGATCGTCCAGTTGCCGTAGCGGAAGGCGTTGGTGAACACGTTGCCTTCGGCAAGCGGCTGGAACATCGCGCCGTCGAAGGCGAAGCTCGCCTCCCACAGGCTGAACTCGCGCATCAGGTTGAGGCCCGCGCTCGCCATGACGATGGCCGACATCACCGGCACCACGCGATAGCGCGGAGCCAGCTGGAAGCTCGAGAGCACGAAGTAGATGATGAACGCGAAGCACGCGCCGTAGCTGACCATCAGGATCAGCGATCCCATGGTGTACTGGCCGCTGGTAAGCGGCACGAGGTTCTCGATGTTGCCGACCATCGAGGCCGCCACATCGGTTACGGTATTGGAGGGAGCCATGCCCTGTTTCCTTTCATGACTGCATCTCCACCGCCGTGTCGTGACCGCAAGGGAAGAGCGAGTCGGTAAATCCGCTTCGCGCTCGATGCGTTCCCGCAAAACCGGTGCACGGTACAAAGTCCGTAGTGGCGAACGCTCTTGCATACGGACCGAAGCGCAGGCCCGGAACCGCCTCGCCCGCGCCGATGTTGTGGCGTGATGACCAACCATTCGACATTGTCCTCGTGAGTTCCGCCACCGCAGCGCGCGGGCCTTTCCTGGGTCACCTCGGCTGGCTCTCTCATCGCGTAATCGCGAGCTACTGGTCGCTGCCCTTGCTCGGCGTGCTGGCGGCGATCCCGGCGGCGGTGGGGCTTCTCGCAATCGACCGCGCGGGCCTGGGCGCATGGATGCTCGCGCACGAACTCGACCCGGTCGCCACGGCCGATACGGCGAAAGATCTGATCGCGGTCGCCGTGGGGGTGAACGCCGCCTTCATCACGCTCTATTTCTCGCTCACGCTGCTGGTGCTGACGGTGGCCAGCAGCAACCTGGGCGTGCGGCTGGTCGACCGCTGGCTGGACAAGCGGCTGGTGCGCGTTTCGCTTGCCGGGCTCAGCTTCACGCTGATCTTCTCGCTGGCCGCGCTGGCCGCCATCGATGCGGAGGCCGACAAGCCCGACCTGCCGGTTTCGCTCGTCGCGGCGGTGATCGCCCTGCAGGCGGTCAACGTCATCATGCTGACCGTCGCGCTGCACGACCTCGGCCGCACGATCTTCGTCGATCGCGCGATCAAGCAGCTCGGCGCAGACCTGTCCGAACCGTCGCACCACATCGTTGCCGGCCCGGACGAGGACCGGGACTTCGCGCTCACCGTGGCGGCGCCGCGCGAAGGTTATATCGAAGGCAACGATCTTGCTGCGCTGCGCCGCTGCCTCGGCCCCGATGCGGGCCGCGTGCGGATCTGCGCCGCGCCGGGCCAGCACGTTCTGAAAGGCGAGCCGATCCTGCTGATCGAGCACGATACAGGGAAGGTCGGCGACCACGGGAAATTGTGCAACGCCGTGCCCATCGGCGGCTTCCGCAGCGACGGTCAGGGCGCGGTGTTTCGCGTGCGGCTGCTGGTCGAGATTGCCGCCCGGGCGCTCTCGCCTGCGATCAACGATTTCTACACCGCCATCGCCTGCGCCGATCGCCTGACCGCCGCGCTGGTCGGCCAGCGTTCGACATGGATCGATTGCGGCGAAATGCCGCTCAACGCGGACGACCCGGAGTTTGAATTGCCCGGTCAGGACCTGCGCGGCCTGTTCGACGACCCGCTCAGCGCCTTTCGCCAGTCGGCCTGCAAGTACCCCTCGGTCGCCATCCGCATGATCGACAACTACGCCCGCGCCGCACGGATAGTGCGGGCCGAGGGGTTGTCCGGCGAACTGCACGCCTTCCTGCGCGATCACGCCGGTTCGCTGGCCGATCATGCCGCGTTGCAGGCCACCTTCGCCGGGGATCGCGAGGACATTCGCGCTGCCTTCACGCGGGGCTTCCCCCCGGCCTGACGATCTTTCGGAAACCGCGCCACCCTTCGCACGTTGGGGCGGCGGAGGACGCGAGCGCAATGCCAACCGAGATCAAGTACTTCTGGGCGCGGCTGAACGCCAACTACTGGTTCTGGCCGGCGCTCTTCTCTGTCACGGGCGCGCTGCTTGCCTTCGGGATGATCTGGCTCGACCGCAACGGTTTTGCCGAGTTCCTGAACGACATCGGCTGGCTGGTGCCCGCCCGACCGAGCGGCGCTTCGAACATGCTCGGCGTCATGGCCGCGAGCATGATCGGGGTCGCCTCCACCGTGTTCTCCATCACCATCGCCGCGGTCGCCTATGCCAGCGGCAATTACGGCCCGCGGCTGCTGACGAACTTCATGGAGGACCGCGGCAACCAGCTGAGCCTTGCCACCTTCATCGGCAGCTTCGTCTACGCCCTGGTCGTCATGCGCAGCGTGCGGACGGAGAACGAGACGGCCTCGAGCGTGGCCGATGCCGCTGCCACCACCCTGCCCGGCTTCACCCCGCAACTGTCGCTGCTGGTCGCCTACGTGCTGATGGCGCTGTGCGTCGCGGTGCTGGTCTACTTCCTCAACCACATCCCCTCCTCGATCCGCATCAACAAGGTGCTCGAAGGCATCGGGGAGCGATTGCTGGAAGCGGTGCGCGATACCTATCCGGTCGAGGATTCGCTGCGCGACGCGGTGCGGCCGCATTGCGAAGGCAAGGACCTGGGAAGCTGGGGCACAGGCTATGTCCAGCTGATCGATTTCGACGACCTCGAAAAACTCGCACGAGAGCACGACGCTACCTTTTCGCTGACTGTGCGAACCGGCGATTTCGTCCACCGCGACCTGCCGCTGATGCGGGTGTCGGGTGTCGATCCGAAGGACATCGAGGACGAGGTGCGCCGCTGCTACACGCTGGGCCCCACGCGCACGCCCGAACAGGACCCGCAGTTCCTGATCGACGAGCTGGTGGAGATCGGCCTGCGCGCCCTCTCGCCCGGCATCAACGATCCCTTCACCGCCATCACCGCGCTGCACTGGCTGGGCGCGGCGACCGCCGAGATCGGACGCCGCGATCTGAGGAAGGACCTGTGCGGCAACGGCGCCGAGGATTGCCCGGTGATCCCCTGTCCCGACGATTTCTCGCACTTCATCGAACGCGGTTTCGGTTCGCTTCGCAGCGGGGTGGCGACCAGCCCCAATGCCGCCGTGGTGATGCTGGAAACAATCGAGAACGCCGCGCGGCCCATCCAGCATCCGGGCCGCGTGACGATGCTGCGCCAAGAGGCGGAAAAGCTGATCGAGCAGGCGCGCCTCGTCCTCTCGGGGCCCGATCTGGAGACGGTCGAAGCGCGCTATTCCGCCTTCGACGAGGCCATGCCGGTCAGGGGCGTGCGCGTGGCCTAGGCGGCGGGGCAACCACACGGGCCAGCACCAGCGCGCTGCCGACCATCGCGATGCCGAGATAGTCGAGCGGTACCAGCGTTTCGCCAAAGGCCCACCAGCCGACCAGCGCCGCCACTGCGGGCTGGGTCAGCAGGGCGATGCCGATGACCAGTGCGGGGAAATGCCGCAGCGCATAGACCAGCAGCCCCTGCCCCACGATCTGGCTGCCCAGTGCCAGCAGGATGAGCGGCGTCCAGTCGCCCGGCACGATGCGCTCGCCCAGCGCCAGCGCGGTGACGAGCAGCACGGCGGCGCTCGAAAGCCCGGACAGTGCCAGCAGGCTCCAGCTGCCGAGCCCCTGCCGCGCATCCTGCAGGATCAGCAGGTATCCGGCATAGAGCACACCTGCGAGCAGGCAGAACAGGTCGCCGACGAAGTTGGACTGGTCGATCTCCAGCGAGCGGCCGAGCAGGATCGCGCTGCCGCCGAGCGCGGCGAGGATGGCGGGCCATTCGCGTCCCCCCGGCAGGGTCCGCAATGCGACGAAGCCCCAGACCATCAGGATGAGGCTGCCCGAGTTGCCGAACAGCACGGAGTTGGCGAGCCGCGTCTGGCCGATGCCGATGTGCCAGCTGGCGATGTCGAAGCCGAACAGTGCACCGCCCAGCAATACCGCGAGCGTGGTGCGCCTGCTCACGCCCGCCAGCCTCTGGCTGTTCGCCAACGCGAGCAAGGCGAGGAAAGGCAGCGCCAGCGCCACCCGCCAGAAGCCCGCCGCCACCGGCCCGGTATCCGACAGGCGCACCAGCCACGGCCCCAGCGCCAGCGCCACGTTGCCGCCCAGCAGGGCCGCCATCGGCAGGATCCGGTCGCGAAAGGCAAGGCGCTGGGTGCTCACGGCGCAAGCCTCTAGCCACATCGCGCGCGAAGGCTATAGCCGCTCGAAATAATCCGATGGGAGAGAATGCCTTGCCGATCAGGTCGTGGATGTTCGTGCCCGGCGACAGCGAGAGGAAGCTTGCCAAGGCGCCGGGCCTGGGCGCGGATGTCGTCATCATCGATCTGGAGGACGCGGTCGCGCCCGGTGCCAAGGCCGAGGCGCGGGGGACGACGCGCCGCTGGCTCGAGGACGTGCGCGCCGCCGAAGCGGTGGAGGGTGCGCCGCAATACTGGGTCCGCATCAACCCGCTCGACACGCCGCTGTGGCACCAGGACGTGGAGGCGGTAATCGCCGGCAAACCTGCCGGGCTGATGGTGCCCAAGGCGGGCGGCCCCGAACAGCTGCGGCGACTGGTGGAGATGCTCTACGAGATCGAGCCGCGCAACGGCATCGCGCCCGGCTCCACGCGGTTGCTGCCGCTGGTCAGCGAAACGCCGCGCGCCGCCATCTCCATCCCCGCCTACGGCATGGGCGAGGTCGAGATGCCGCGCCTCGCCGGGCTGACCTGGGGCGCGGAAGATCTCTCGGCCGCCATCGGGGCCGGCCGCAAGCGCGATGCCCACGGGCGCTGGACCGATGCCTTTCGAATGGTGCGCGCCACGGTCCTGCTGACCGCGCACGCCGCCGGGGTCGCCGCCATCGACACGCTGCACGCCGATTTCCGCGACGTCGCGGGTCTGCGGCGCGTGGCGCGCGATGCCTATCAGGACGGGTTTGCCGGGATGCTCGCCATCCACCCCTCGCAGGTCGAGCACATCAACGCCGCCTTCACCCCGAGTGAGACAGAGCTGGCGGAGGCGCGCGCCATAGTCGACCTGTTCGCCGCGAACCCGGGTGCAGGCGCGCTGCAACTCGACGGGCGAATGGTGGACCAGCCGCACCTCGTGCAGGCGCAGAAGCTGCTCGCGCAGGCGAGCTAGGCCCTATTCTTCGGCGGCGGGCTCGTCGGGCGCAGGCTCGTCGGGCGCGGGCTCGTCAGGCTCCTCGGCGGGTGCGTCCTGCCCTGCCGCAGCGGGACGGGCGGCAGCGGCGGGCGCGTCCTTGTCTCCCTCGTCACCCTCGCTCTCCTCCTCGCCATCGGCCTGCGGGGCCTGCGAGCGGACCTCGCCGAGCGGCAGCATGGCGTCGCTGATCGAGCCTTCGAGCACTTCGCCGCTCGCCTCGCGCCCGTCCTCGTCGACGGCGGGCGCATCGTCGCCGCAGCCCGCCAGCAGCAGCAAAGCGAAAAGGGGGGCGAGGTTGCGGGCAATCATGCGGGTGGCCTTTCGGGATCGTGGAGCGCGGCGAGGAAATCCCCGGCGCGGGCGAGCAATGCCCTATCCCAATCGTCCGGCGCAACCTCCAATCCCAGCGCGGCGAGGCTGGTGACGCCGTAGTCGGCGATGCCGCAGGGCACGATGCCGCCGAAATGCGCAAGGTCGGGGGCGAGGTTGACCGAGAAGCCGTGCATCGTCACCCACCGCCGCACGCGCACGCCGATGGCGCCGATCTTGGCTTCCGCCCCGGTCGCGTCGCGGGTCCAGATGCCGATGCGCTCGCACACGGCAAAGGCCTCCACCCCGAAGTCGGCGAGCGTGGCGATGACCCAGTTCTCCATCGCGTGGACGAAGCGGCGCACGTCGCGGTTGCGGCTGGCGAGATCGAGCAGCACGTAGGTCACCCGCTGGCCCGGCCCGTGGTAGGTGTAGCGCCCGCCGCGCCCGGCCTCGACCACCTCGAAGCGCGGATCGACCAGCTCGGCGGGGTCGGCGCTTGTGCCCGCGGTATAGACCGGCGGGTGCTCGAGCAGCCACACCAGTTCTTCCGCCTCGCCGGCGGAGATCGCACGGTTGCGCGCCTCCTGCTCGGCCATCGCCGCGCGGTAATCGACGAGCCCGCGGGAGCGACGCCATTCGATGCCCGGCGGCAATGCGGAGAAATCGGGGGTGTCCATGACCGTGCCTCCTTGCGTGGCGAGGGCCGCGCCGCTTATCAAGAGGCAGGACGAAATTCTGGGGGCACGAGGCACGACATGACGAAACTGGATCTGGGGTTGGCATGGAACGATGCGGTCGCCCTGCTGCGCGCGAACCTGCGGGTCGTGCTGGTCGTGGCGGGGGTATTCTTCTTCCTGCCCAATGTCGTCGCCGCCGTCGCCATGCCCCAGCCCGCCGAGCTGGAAGCCATGGCCTCTTCCCCCGACCTTGCCGAGAACATGGACGCCTTCATGGAAATGCTGACGGCCTACTACCAGAGCATCTGGTGGGTCTTCGCGCTGATCGCGCTGCTGCAGGCGGTGGGAATGCTCGGCCTGCTCGCCCTGCTGACCGACGCCTCGCGCCCCACCGTGGGCCAGGCGCTGGCCTTCGGGGCAAGGGCGCTGGTGCCCTATATCGTGGCGCAGTTGCTCGCCTCGCTGATCATGGTGATGGTCGTCGTGCTGCTGGTGGCAGTCGGCGCGGCGATCAACGTTGCCTTGGCCGTGGTGCTGGGCCTCGTCGCTCTGGTGCTGGCGGTCTACCTGTGGGTCAAGTTCTCGCTCGTCTCGCCGGTCATCGCCATCGAGAAGGTGATGAACCCGCTGCGCGCCATCATGCGCAGCTGGCAGCTGACCAAGGGCAACTCGCTGCGACTGTTCTTCTTCTACTTCCTGCTGGTGCTGGTCGCCGTGGTGATCTTCATCGTGGCGAGCATGGTCTTCTCGATCTTCGCGCTGGCGGGGGACGAGGCCGGGCTGTTCGCGTCTGCCGTGGGCGGATCGCTGGTGCAGATGGGCGTGCTGATCGCCTTCATCGGCGTGCTTGCCGCGGTGCATCGCCAGCTGGCCGGCGGATCGGCCCCGGCAGTGCGCGAGACTTTCGACTAGGCTACTCGGCCGCCTCTTCCAGCGCGGCCGCATCCTGCCAGCCCCAGGCGAGCACGCAGGGCGGGATGTTGCGCCATTCGAACCCGGTGGTCACACGCGGGAAGAAGCGCGCCGTCAGGTCGCGCGCCGCGGGCTTGAACTGATAGGTCATGAAGGCACCGCCCGCCCGGATCACCCGTGCCGTCGCCTCCACGATGCGCGGGCCCACGCCATCTGGCAGGGTCGAGAACGGCAGGCCTGACAGGACGTAGTCGGCCTTGTCGTGGCCGATCATCCGCACGATGTCCTCCACGTCCTCGGCGCTGCCGAGCACGGCGTGGAACCGGCTGTCGGAAATGGTGCGCTTGAGATAGTCGATGAACAGCGGGTTGGTGTCGATCACCAGCATCTCGCCGCCGCGCGGCAGCCGGTCTAGCACGGGGCGGCAGAAGGTGCCGACGCCCGGGCCGTATTCGACGAACAGCTTGCAGCGCTGCCAGTCGACAGGCCCCAGCACGGCATCGATGGTGAAGCGGCTGGAGGGGATGACCGATCCCACCATGCGCGGTTCTTCGAGGAAGCCCTTGAAGAAGACGCCTGCCGGGCCGAGCGCGCGCATCACGCGGCTGGAGAAACCCTCGCGGCGCTTCTCCGCAACATCGTGGCCGTTCATTTCGTGGAATACCTCTTCATCAAGGCCAATGCCTTGCCCGCCGGCCACGTGCTTTGCAAGCGTATCGCGACGGGCGGCGGGGTTGCCCGGGCGTGCCTCCTCCTTGAAGTGTCAGAGGATTTCCTCGACCTTTTCCTGCGGACGGCACAGCCGCACGCCCTTGTCCGTCTCGACCAGCGGGCGCTCGATCAGGATCGGCTCGGCGGCCATCGCGGCGAGAACGGTGGCGTCGTCGGCATCCGGCAGGCCGCGTTCCTCGGCATCGGTGCCGCGCAGGCGCAGACCCTCGGCAGGCGTCATCCCCGCATCGGCATAGAGCTGCGCTAGCCTGTCGGCAGTGGGCGGATGCTTGAGATACTCCACGACCTCAACCTCCACCCCGTCGCGCTCCTCCAGGATCGCGAGCGTCTTGCGCGAGGTGCCGCAGTTTGGGTTGTGCCAGATGGTTGCCTTCATCGTCTCGTCTCCTCTGCCAGCCGCCTAGCCACGCAGAAATTTCGCGCCAAGCTCAGATTGGGTGTTGTCATTGATAATCACTCGCAATAGAGGCGCTCTTGCAAATCAATCGCAATAGTTGCCGTGAGGGAATTTCATTTGTCGCCTGCCCGTGCCCGTTTCGTCCTGCTTGCCGGTATCGCCATCGTCCTGCCCGCCGCCGCCCACGCCGCCGATGAGGCGACTCCGGCCCCCGTGCCGCAGCGCGATTACCTCGGCGAAACCATCGTCGTCACCGGCGAGCGCGAGACCTACGTCGAATCGGACGGCTCCACCGCGATGCGCACGCCCACCCCGCTGATCGACGTGCCGCAGGCGGTCACCATCATCACCTCCGACCAGATCGAGGACCAGGCCGTCACCCAGCTCGGCGATGCGCTGCGCTTCGTGCCCGGCATCAGCATGGAATCGGGCGAAGGCCAGCGCGACGAGGTGTTCATTCGCGGGCAGGAGACCACGGCCGACTTCTATCTCGACGGGCTGCGCGACGATGCCCAGTACTTCCGCTCCCTTTACAACGTGGAACGGGTCGAGGTGCTGAAGGGCGCCAACGCGCTGATCTTCGGGCGCGGCGCGGGCGGCGGGGCGATCAACCGCGTGTCCAAGGTCGCCGAGTTCGACATGCCGATGATCGGCGCGAGCGCGCAGGTCGACAGCTTCGGCGCTCTCGCCTTCACCGGCGACGTCAACGTGGCCGCCGCCGATGGCCTCGCGCTGCGTTTGAACGGAACCTACGAGACCTTCGACAACCACCGCGATGTCTATGAAGGCCGCTTCTTCGGCCTCACGCCGACCCTCAGCGCCCGGCTCGGGCCGGACACCGTGCTCTACGCCACCTACACCTACGACGACGATCGCCGCGTCACCGACCGCGGCGTGCCCTCGCTGAACGGCCTGCCGCTGATGGGCTTCGACGAGACCTTTTTCGGCGATGCCGACTTCAATGACGCCACGGTCCAGGCGCACATCGCCCGCACCCGCATCGAGCACCGCTTCTCCGATGCGTGGAGCGCCAATGCCAGTGTGCAGTTCGCCGACTACGACAAGTATTACGGCAACGTGGTCCCCAGCAGCACCAACGGCACCACCGTCACGCTGTCGGGCTACGAGAGCACGACCGACCGGCAGAACCTGATCGGGCAGGCGAACCTAGTCGGCGAGTTCGAGACCGGCGGCATCGGCCACACCTTGCTGCTGGGCGCGGAGTTCACCACGTCCGACACCGATGCCACCCGCAACCAGGCGCGCTTCGGCGCGAACGGCGCGACCAGCTTCACCGTGCCGCTGGCCGAGCAGATCGCCGTGCCCGCCTTCACCCTCGTGCCGCAGCGGGCCAGCACCTCGGACCTGACGACCTTTTCGGCCTACGTGCAGGAGCAGCTCGATCTCGGCGTGGTGCAACTGGTCGCGGGGCTGCGGTTCGACCGCTTCGACCTCGAAAGCACCGACCTCGTCACCGGCTTCACCGGCGCGCGGGTTGACGAGGAGGTCAGCCCCCGCTTCGGCGTGATCGTGAAGCCGCAGGAGAACCTGTCGCTCTACGCCAGCTATGCCGAGAGCTTCCTGCCGCAGTCGGGCGACCAGTTCACGACGCTCGATTCCATTGGAGAGTCGCTCGATCCCGAGCAGTTCGAGAACCTCGAGCTGGGCGTGAAGTGGGCGCCGCATCGCGAACTGCTGCTGACGGGCGCGGTGTTCCAGCTGACGCGCAGCAACACCACCTCGATCGACGCGGCGACCGGCCTGACCGTGCTCGACGGCGAGAGCCGGGTGCGCGGTTTCGAGCTGGGGCTGGCGGGCGAGCCGGTGGACGGCCTCTCGCTCAACCTTGGCTACACCTACCTCGACGGCGAGATCACCGAGAGCAGCAGTGCCGGCCCCGCCGGGCGCACGTTGCAGCAGGTGCCCGAGCACTCCATCGCCGCCTGGGCGCGCTACGACGTGACCGACCGGCTGGGCTTCGGCGGCGGCGTGATCCACCAGTCGGACCAGTTCGCCAGTAACTCCAACGCCGTGGTCCTGCCCGCCTACACCCGTGTCGACGCGGCGGTGTATTTCGAGGCGACGGACACGCTCTCGCTCCAGCTCAACGTCGAGAACCTGCTGGACGAGACCTATTACGCCAGCGCCCACGGCGACAATAACATCCAGCCGGGCACGCCGCTGAACGCCAGTATCGGGGCGCGCCTACGGTTCTGAGCTTCCGCCCGAACTCCCTTCCGTCCCCGCACTCCCCCCTCCCATCGCGGGGACGGCGCGCGCCGCGTCCGCCGGGTCTATGCCCGGTGCGGGCGCGGCGCTGATGGTTTCGGCGCGGCGGGTGACGCGGCCCGCGCGCTGGATCGCCCGCACCAGCCGAGGATAGACGCCGCATCGGCACAGGTTGGGGATGGCGGCGCGGATGTCCTCTTCGCTCGGGTCCGGGTTGCGGCGCACCAGAGCGGCGGCGGCAATCGCGATGCCCGGCGTGCAGAACCCGCACTGGATCGCCTGCTCGGCCACCAGCGCCTGCTGCACCGGGTGGCTGCGGTCGCGCGACAGGCCCTCGATGGTTGTGATGGTCCGCCCCTCGGCGTCGGCCAGCGTGATGAGGCAGGAACGCAGCGCCTCGCCGTCCACCAGCACCATGCACGCGCTGCAATCGCCCACGCCGCAGCCGTACTTGGTGCCGGTGAGGTTGGCCGCGTCGCGCAGCGCCCACAGCAACGGCGTTGCCGGGTCGAGGGCGAAGTCCACGGGCCGCTCGTTGACGGTCATTGCGGTCATGAAAGGGGTCTTACTCGCTCAGTTGCGCCAGCTCGGATCGAGCGTGTCTATCTTGCGCGTCCAGGCCTCGAAGTCGAGCTTGCCGAAGGCGTCCGTCAGCGTCTTGTTCCCGTCGCGCTGGTGGGTGGCGATGACCTCGTCCGAAACGAGGATGGGCGCGCCCATGGCCGCGGTCTTGACCTGGATCTCGCAGGCGCGCTGGAGCATGTAGTACTTGAGGAACATCTCGTGGATGGTGCGCCCCATCACCACCGGGCCGTGGTTCTTCAGCATCAGCACGCTATGCTCGCCTACGTTGGCGATCAGCCGCTCGCCCTCCTCCGCGCGCACGGTGATGCCCTCGAAGTCGTGATAGCCGATGCCGCCTGCGAAGAAGCACGAATAGAAGTTCGACGCCTGCAGTCCGCCCTCGGTGGCGCAGACGGCCATGGTGTCGGGCGTGTGCGTGTGGACGATGGCATGGGCGTGCGGCAGGCGCTTGTGAAACACCGAATGCTGCACGAAGCCGGCAAGGTTCACCGGGTAGGGATTGTCGCCGAGCTTGTTGCCCTCGCCGTCGATCTTGACGAGGTTGCTGGCGGTCACCTCGTCCCACAAGAGGCCGAAGGGGTTGATCAGGAAATGATCGTCCGTCCCCGGCACGCGCAGGGTGATGTGGTTGTAGATGCTCTCGCACCAGCCGAGGTGGGCGAAGATGCGGTAGGCGGCGGCGAGATCGAGCCGCGCGGCCCATTCCTCCGCGCTGCATTCCATGCGGGACTTGAGCTGGGTGGCCATGACCGTCCTCTCCTTCATGCGCGCCTCTCCTAGCACGAGCCACCGGCCTTGTCGCAAGTCCCGCCGAGCCGCGGTCGATCGTCCTTCCCTGCGGAACGCGAGAGGGGGACCGTCCGTAGAAGGACGAGGGGACGCCGAAGTCCTGCAAGGAGAGACGATGACCACGACAGCACGCGTCGCCATCTGCCCCGGCGAGGGCAAGGAATTCAACATGGCCGAGGTGACGCTCGACGACCTGCGCGAGGACGAACTGCTCGTCCGCGTCGTCGCCACCGACATCTGCCACACCGACATGGCGGTGCGCGACCAGCAGTTGCCCACCCCGCTTCCCGCCGTGCTGGGGCACGAGGGCGCCGGCATTGTCGAGGCGGTGGGCAGCAAGGTTTCCGCCGCCGGGGTCGGCGACCGCGTCATCATGAGCTTCAACTCCTGCGGCCACTGCCCGAGCTGCGAGGTCGACGCGCCGACCTACTGCTACGAATTCGGCCCCAACAACTTCGCCGGCCGCCGGCCCGACGGCTCGGCCACGATCACCCGCGACGGGGAGGAGATCGGCGGCAATTTCTTCGGCCAGTCGAGTTTCGCCACCCACGCCATCGCGCACGAGCGCAACGTGGTGCGCGTGCCCGACAGCGCGGCGGACCTGCCGCTCGAACGCCTCGCGCCGCTGGGCTGCGGGCTGATGACGGGCGCGGGCGCGGTACTCAGGAGCATGGAGGTGCGCGAGGGCCTGCCCATCGCCGTCTTCGGCACCGGCACGGTGGGCCTTGCCGCGGTGATGGCGGCAAAGATCGCCGGGGCGGACCCGATCATCGCGGTCGACATGCACGAAAGCCGCCTGGAACTGGCGAAGGAACTGGGCGCCACGCACACTGTCAAGGCCGGGGACGATGCGATGGACAGGCTCAAGGAAGCCGCGCCCGATGGCCTCGCCTATGCTTTTGACACGACTGGCGTGAAAAAGGTGATCGAGAGCGTATTCGAGCAGATCGCCCCAAAAGGCATCCTTGGCCTCGTCGGCGCCAGCCCGCCTGAGGACATGCTCAAGCTCAACGAGGCATCGCTGATGGGCGGGGGCAAGCGGGTGATCGGCATTCTCGGCGGCGACAGCGACATCGCCGGCTTCATCTGCGAGCTCATCGCCTATCACCAGGACGGCAAGTTCCCCTTTGACCGCCTTATCGAATATTTCGACTTCGACGACATCAACGCCGGGATCGAGGCTAGCGAGAGCGGCGAGGTGGTGAAGCCGGTGCTGCGCATCTCGCCCGAGTAGCGCAGCGCGGGCCGGCTTCGGGGCGCGACAGGGGCCGACCTGCCTGCAAGCAAGCATTTGCCTTTAGCGCCCCCTCCCCTAAGGCGCCGCATGGCCGAAACCCACCACGACCAGTCCAAGCCGGACAGCGATTCCGCGAAACTCGTCCACGGCTCCATCGCTGGGCACATCTTCCGGCAGACCTACCCGGTCGTCTTCGGCGTAGCGGCGATCATGTCGATCGGCATCATCGATGCCTATTTCGTCGGTAACCTGGGGCCGGACAACCTCGCCGCGATCAGCTTCATCTTCCCCGTCACCACGGCGCTCTCCAGCCTCGGCGTGGGCGTGATCGCGGGCACCAGCTCGGTGGTCAGCCGCGCGCTGGGCAAGGGGGATGACGAGGCCGCGGCGGAGGCGGCGAATGTCGCCGTGCTGCTGTCCTTCGTGATCGGCGTCGCCATCGCCGCTGCGCTCTACTTCGGCCGCACGCAGCTGTTCGAGCTGATGCAGGCCGAAGAAGCGCAGCTCGGCCTGATCGACGCCTACATGGTGCCCTTCGCCCTCGCGTTCCCGTTGCTGCTGCTGGTCATGGGCTTCAACGGCGTGCTGCGCGGACAGGGCGCGGCCAAGCGCAGCACGGCGATCCTCATCAGCTTTGCGGCAGCCAACTGGGTGCTCGATCCGATCCTCATCAACGGTGCCTTCGGCTTCGAGGGGCTGGGCATCGTCGGCGCGAGCTATGCCACGGTGGCGGGCTGGGCGCTGGGCTGCGCGGTCGGGTTCTGGCTGATGCAGACGGGCCAGCTGCCGTTCCACCCACGCCACCTCGCCCGGTGCGACTGGCGCGCAAGCGTGACCGCGCTGGCACGGGTGGCGGGCCCGGCTTCCTTTTCCAACGCCATCAACCCCATCGGCCTGTCCGTCCTTACCGCCATGATCGCGGCCGAGGGCGCGTCGGCCGTGGCGGGCTTCGGCATCGGGGGGCGGTTGCAGACCTTTGCCGTGGTGCCGCTGCTCGCGCTGTCGAGCTCGATCGGCGCGATCGTCGGACAGAACTGGGGCGCGGAGGAGATGGGGCGCGTGCGCCGCGCGCTGATGATCAGCTTCGGGTTCTGCGTGGTCTACGGCCTTGCCGCCGCCGCCGTGCTGTTCGTGGGGCGCGACTGGTTCTCCAGCCGCTTCAGCGACGATGCCGCCGCGGTCCAAGCCTCGGTGCGCTACTTGCAGATCGCTGTCTGGGGCTATGCGGCCTACGGGCTGCTGATCGTGGCGAACGGCGTGTTCAACGCCATCGACCGCGCGGGCGTGGCGCTGGCGCTGTCGGTCGCGCGGGTACTGCTGGTGATGGTGCCGTTCGCTTGGGTGTTGCGCGGGAGCTGGGGCGCGGACGCGATCTACGCCGCGGAACTGGCGAGCAACCTTGCAGGCGCCGCGGCGAGCCTGCTGGTCTGTGCGATGGCGGTGGGGTTGTTCGGCATGAAGCGCCGGGCCGAGGCCGCCACCTGACAGGCGGCCCCGGCCGGCGGAAAGGTATCAGTCCAGCGGGCGCGAGCTGCCGAAGAACAGCGCCTGGCTGATCGCGGCACGCACGGTGTCTTCCTGGAACGGCTTGGTGATGAGGTAGGTCGGCTCGGGCCGGTCGCCCGTCAGCAGCCGCTCCGGATAGGCGGTGATGAAGATCACCGGCACGCTGTCGATGGCGAGGATATCGTCCACCGCGTCGAGGCCCGAGGAGCCGTCGGCCAGCTGGATATCCGCCAGCACCAGGCCCGGGGTCGCCTTGGCGACGACTTCCTGCGCCTGCGTGCGGGTGGCCGCGGTGCCGCAGATGTCGTGGCCCAGCGAGCGCACGAGGTCTTCCAGCTGCATCGAAATGAGCGGCTCGTCCTCGATGATGAGAACGCTGGTGGTGGTCTCGCGCTCGATCTCGCCCACGGCCTCGCGCACCAGCGATTCGACGTCGGCCTCGCTCACGCCCATGATCTCGGCGGCCTCGGCGGGAGAGAAATCCTCCACCGTGGTCAGCAGCAGGGCCTGGCGGTTGGTGGGCGTAATGCGTCGCAGCTGATCCTGCGCGCCCATCTCGTGCACCGAGCCCGCGGTTTGCTCCTCGCCCACTTCCATGTAGGCGCTGGACCACAGCTTGTTGAAGGCGCGGTAGAGGGGAACGCGGCCGCCGCGAAGGCTCTCGGCCAGCTCCTCGTCGGCCAGTGCCGCTTCGAGGGTGGCTTGCACGAAGGCATCGCCGGTGGACTGGGAGCCGGTCAGCGCGCGGGCGTAACGGCGGAGAAACGGAAGATGAGCTGCGACTTCGGCGCCGATCGACATAAATACCCTTCCCGAACAAGTTCGTCGCCCAAGAACGCCTGCGCGCGCGGAGGGTTCCGGCGCGGTGGCTGGGCTCGGGAAACGCCCTAAAATCGGCCGCCCCGCCAGTCGACCAATTTTTTTTCATTTTTTTCGTTGACCCCGGGAACGCAAATTCGGGCGCGTCATTTAGTCTATGTCACCGCCGAGACCCCCCTCCCGTCCAAGCGGCTGGTGATACGATCCCGAAAGGCCTCCGTTCAAAACGAACGGAGGCCTTTTTTTCTTGCCCGGCACTTGAGAAGATAACCGAGGGCATGAAAAAGGGGCCGCGCAGGCCACTCGTTTCGGTCGATGATGGACTGGGTATTCAGCCCAGCAGGCGTGCGAACAGGCCCTTCTTCTGCCCTGCTGCCAGTTCGCTCACCAGCAGGTCGGGATCGTAGGGCTTTTCGAACACCGGGCCCAGTTCGGCAACTTCGGGCGGAATGGCCTCGGGCGATCCGGTGGAAAACGCGATGCGCGGCGGACGCGCGCCCAGCATGGTGACGAGTTCGGCGATGGCCCAGCCGTCGTTGCGATCGCCCAAGTGCACATCGAGGACGATGGCATCGGTGCGCTCGTCCTTCTCCAGTTCCAGCTTGGTTGCCGCCATCGTCGGGCAGATCACCACTTCCTTGGTACCGGCGCGCAGGAAGGCATCTTCCAGCGTCATTGCCAGGACGGGATCGTCCTCCACCAGCAGCACGCGCCCGAGCGGCTTGCCGCGCTTCGCGGGCGACGGGGCGTTCTCTGGAGCGGGGGCATTCGATGGCATGGTTTGCGAGCCTTTCGGATGCGCTTGCCGCATCCAGTCACCCCAACGCCGTGCGCGGCGCGCAAGTTCCCCGGGCTTTTGTGCAAGCTGGTCTAAAGCGCTTTCTCGTAAATGCGGTACTCGCGGTTGATGGTGGCATCGATGGCCTCGGCGATGGCGACCATCCCCTGGTTGTCTTCGAGGATCCAGCCCATCTCGCCGCGCTGCGCCCCGTGGCTGCCCACGGCATAGCGGCGGATATACTCGATCATCATGAAAGCCAGCTGGCTCGCCATCCGCGAGTTCTGGTACTTGGGCAGCACGCCCATCAGCGGCACGCGGAAGTCGGCCTGCTTCGGATTGCGCAGCCACCAAAGCAGCTTGGCCCAGTTGAACGGGAATAGCTTGCCGCCGTACTTGATCAGCTTCTTGTTCATGTCCGGCCAAGCCAGCATGAAGGCCGCCGGCTCGCCGTCGACATAGGCTATCATGTTCGCGCCCTTGAGGATCAGCGGTTTCAGCTTCTTCGCGCCATAGGCCTTTTCGGTCTCGGTAAAGGGTACGAAGCCCCAGTTCTTCGACCAGGCCTGATTCAGGATGTCGATGCAGATCGCCGCCTCCTCGTCGAACCGCGAGAGATCGACCTCGCGCACCACGATCCGGCTCGACCGCTCGCCCAAGGCGACGATGCGGTCGATGAGGTCGGGAAAGCCGTCGGGCAGGGTATTCAGCTCGTAAGTATAGAGGCTCTTGGCCTTGGCGTAGCCCTGGTGCTCGACCCATCCCTGGTACTCGGCCTTGTTGTGCCCCATCAGCAGCATCGGCGGGTGGTCGAAGCCTTGGACCAGCAGGCCCGGCTCCTCCCAGACGGACAGGCTGATGGGCGCGAGCACGCGGGTCATGCCCTGTTCGCGCAGCCATTCCTCGGCGCGGGCGATGAGCGCGGCGGCGACGGCCTCGTCGGCGGCCTCGAACATACCCCAGTTGCCGGTGCCCGGACCCATGCCCTGCTCGGGCGGCTGTTCGAGTGCCAGCTCGTCGTAGTGCGCGGAAATGCGCCCGACAACCTCGCCGCCCCGGCGGGCGAGGAACAGCTGCACCTTGGCGTGCTCGTGAAAGGGGTTCTTGCCCGGCGTCAGCAGTTCCCTGACGTCGGCGCGCAGCGGCGGCACCCAGTTGGGGTCATCCGCATTCAGCCTGTAGGTGAGTTCGATGAACGCATCGAGGTCACCCTTGCCCGAAACCGGGTCGATCCTTATCTCGTCAGCCACGCCGCGCGCCTTTCGTTCAGCCTGGCGCAGCACTGGTTGCGCCATGGGCAGCGTGTCAAGCGAGACAGTTCGGGAATCCGCCAGAGTGAACAATGCGACGCCCCTTGGGGACCAGACCGTGCCGGGCGCAGCGCCTGCGCGCCGCCGCGTCCATGCCGACATTCCGGACGACAAGGCCATGCTGCGCGCCGCGGTCGAGCTGACGCGCGACATCAACGAGGCGAAGCCCGCGATCTACTGGCCCGACATGGTGGGCTCCGCGCTGGTGGGGTACGGCGCACTGGCGGGCACTATCCTGGCCGAAACCACTTGGGTGGCCTGGGCCTGCGCCGTCGTGGCCGTCCTCGCGCTCTACCGCGCACTGTTGTTCATTCACGAAATCAGCCACCTGCACCGCGATGCCCTGCCCGGCTTCCGCACCGCGTGGAACCTGCTCGTCGGCATTCCCATGCTGACTCCCAGCCTGATGTACGAGGCCGTCCACACCCTCCACCACGCGCGCACCAAGTACGGCACGCTGGAGGATCCCGAATACATGCCACTGGCGCTGATGAAGCCGTGGAGTTTGCCGCTGTTCGTGTTCGTCGCCGCGCTGGCGCCCGTCGCGCTGCTCTTCCGCTGGGGCGTGCTGACCCCGCTCGGCCTCGTCATCCCGCCGCTGCGCCGCCTGGCGTGGGAGCGGTTCTCCGCGCTGTCGATCAATCCGCAGTTCCGCCGCAAGCCGGCCGACGAAAAGATGCGCCGCTGGTTCCTGTTTCAGGAAACGGGAGCGAGTCTCTGGGCTCTGTTCCTCATCTCCACCCCGTTCTGGCTCGGCTGGCGGCCGCTGCTGATCGCCATGGCGGTGGCCGCGGCCGTCGCCGTGTTCAACCAACTGCGCACGCTGGTGGCTCACCTGTGGGAGAACGAGGGCGAGGCGATGACCGTGACCGCGCAGTACCTCGACAGCGTCAACGTACCGCGCTTCATCGCCGGGGCCTGGGCGCCGGTCGGCCTGCGCTATCACGCCGTGCATCACCTCATCCCGTCGATGCCCTACCACTCGCTGCACGAGGCGCATCGCCGCATTTCCGCGCACCTCGGGCCAGAATCGACCTTTAACGAGTCCAGCCATGCCGGAATGTGGCCGCTGGTCGGGCGCATCGCCCGCTCGACGATGGGGCGTCGCGGCTAGGCCCGGTCAGAGCCCGTCCGGCTGGGGCAGGCGCTCCGGCTCACCCGTAACGGCATCGACCGGCTCCTCGTCGCTCGGCGCGGATGCCGCGCCCGGCTCGCCGTTCGCCGACGCATCGTCGGTGGACACCGCATCGGCGGGCATCGGATCGACAACTGGGGCCTGTTCGACCATGGCAGGCTCCTCGGCGGAAACGACTATGTCGTCGCTTTCGTCGCCGCCGCTCTCGCCGCAGCCGGCGAGCGCGATCAGCGGCAGGGCTGCCAGCAAGGCAAATCGCGTCATGGTCATCACTCCTCGGTACGGACGAGCACGGTCTCGCCCACGAACAGGAACAGGAAGAACGGCGCCCAAGCGGCGATCAGCGGCGGGTAGCCGCCGAAGCTGCCCATCGCCAGCGCGGCATTGTCGACCACGAAGTAGGCGAAGCCCAGCGCCATGCCGATCACCGCGCGGATGAACAGGTTGCCCGACCGCGCGAGGCCGAAACCCGCCACCGCGCCGAGCAGCGGCATCAGCACGGCCGACAGCGGGCCGGAGAGCTTGTGCCACCACTTTGCCTCCAGCTCGCTGGTGCGCCGATCCGCCGATTGCAGCGCCGCGATCGAGCGCGACAGTTCGGGCAGCGTCTCGGCATCGGCATCCACCCGGCGCAGCTCCACCTGGTCCAGCGTCAGGCCGGGCGCGACGGTCAGTTGCGCCTCGTTGCGGGTCTGCGCGGTGCCGACATCGAATACCGAAGCGTCCGTCAGTGCCCATCCCCGGTCCGCCCCGGCATAGGTGGCGTGCGCGGCATCCACCTGACGCACGATCATCCCGTTGTCGTCACGCTCATAGAACGAGACGTCAGTCAGCACCGTGTCCGCCCCGCGCCCGGCTGCGGTCGCCGCCATCAGTATGTCGTTGCCGTCGTTGAAATAGACGTTGCTGCGCGTCGCCGGATCGGCGGGAATCGCGGCATAGTCGACCGCCTCCCACGCCTTCAGCGTGGCGTTGGCGCGGGTGACGACGCGCTCATTGAACGCGAACGACAGCCCTGCCACCAGCACCCCGACCAGCAACAGCGGGGCGAGGATCTGGTGGGCCGAAAGCCCCGCCGCCTTCATCGCGATGACCTCGGAATTCTGGTTCAGCCCGGCCAGTGTGATGATCGTCGCCAGCAGCACGGAGTAGGGCAGGAAGCGCGACACGAGCTGCGGCACGCGCAGGCTGGCGTAGGCCAGCAGCTCGCCCTGCCCGTTGCC
Source organism: Aurantiacibacter luteus (assembly GCF_001010945.1). GTDB lineage: Bacteria > Pseudomonadota > Alphaproteobacteria > Sphingomonadales > Sphingomonadaceae > Alteraurantiacibacter > Alteraurantiacibacter luteus. Next base: position 23,681 of record NZ_LBHB01000004.1, on the reverse strand, counting down.
CGGCACCGCGAGGATGTCGCCCGTCTTGCCGAGCAGGTCGAGCATCATCAGCACCAGCACCAGCATGGCCAGCACGGCCACGATGCGGGTGACGAACATCTTCGCCAGATAAATCGTCAGAACGCGCGAGGGGAAGAAATCAAGCAGCACCGGCCAGCCCCTCGCGCTGATGGGAGGACGCGCCCGCATCATCCTCGTCGTCGAACTCGTCGTCGGGCACGAAGCCCTTCAGCTTGTCGCGGCCGAGGATCTTGCGCAGGCGCCGGCGGATCTTCTTCCAGAAACTCTCGAGGAAGCCGATGGCCTGCCCGCCGGGCACGAAGGCAACCTGGTAGAACATCCACAGGATCGCCGCGGCCATCAGCGCGAAGGGTCCCCACAGCGCCAGGAAGGGATCGACCTGGCCGAGCGCGGCGACATCCGATCCGTACTGGTTGATCTTGTGATAGGCGACGACGATCACGATCGACAGGAACACGCCGAGCGAACTGGTCGAACGCTTGGGCGGGATCGCCAGCGCCACTGCCAGCAGCGGCAGCAGTAGCATCATGACGACCTCCACCATGCGATAGTTGAAGGCGGCCTGGCTCGCCGCCCGCTCCATGCTCGTGCTCTCGGGGCTCCAGCCGATCTCGAGCAGCTGAGGCAGCACGTATTCGCGTTCGTCGTCGCCGCGGGCGCGAAATTCCTCCAGCGCGGGCAGGTCGATCGGCAGGTCGTGCTGGCTGAAGCTGAGCACGCGCGGCGAACCGCCGACCACGTCGTGTACGATCGTGCCGTCGAGCAGGCGCAGCACCAGCGTGTTGCGATCCTCGCGGTTGGCGAGGAAACGCCCCTCGCGCGCGGTGATCGAGAGCACCTGCCCGCGGCTGTCCTCCAGCCGGGCGAAGATGCCGTCGAGCTGGCGCCCGTCGTCGCGGCTTCCCTCGATCCGCAAGGCCAGGCGCCGGTCGATGGTGTTGAATTCGCCCACCTTGATCGATGCGCCGAGCGCGCCCGACTGCAGTTCGAACTCCATCTCCTCGTAGGCGAAACGGGCGTTGGGCTGGATGTAGCCGACGATGGCGAAGTTGAGCGCCACCAGCACGAAGGTGATGAGATAGGGCACCCTCAGCAGCCGGGTGTAGGACCAGCCGACCGCGCGCATCACGTCGAGCTCGCTCGACATGGCGAGCTTGCGGAAGGCGAACAGCACGCCGAGCATCAGGCCGAGCGGAATGGCGAGCCCGGCGTATTCGGGCACGAGGTTGGCGAGCATGGAGAACACGACACCGATGGGCCCGCCCTCGGTACTGACGAATTCGAACAGTCGCAGCATCTTCTCCAGCATCAGCAGGCTCGCCGCCAGCACGAAGATGCCGAGCATGGGCACCACCGTCAGGCGGAAGATGTAGCGGTCGGCGGAGGTGATGAAGCGGGACACGTGGTTCGTTAAGCCGGAGGAGCGGGCGCGGGTTCCCGCGCGCCTTACCCGCAAATTACCGCGCGGTCATGCCCCATCGCCGCCGCTCGTGCGTTAGGTGGCGCGAAGGGAGCGCATCATGCGAAGAACACTGGCGATTGTGCTGCTGCTGGGGGGCTGCGCCACGGCGCAGGTCGACGCGCCGAGGGCGGCGGGCGATGCGCCCACCGGAGCGACGCTTTCGCGCGCGGGCCATGCGACCATCGGCGAGGTGCCGCCTTCCCCCTTCCCCGCCGACCCGCCGCCGATGCCGACCCAGCTCGATGTCATGGCGCGGCAGACCTCGCTCGGCACGCCCGAAGAACGCGCGCGGGCGTGGGAAAACGCCGGCAGCACGCCGGCCCTGCGCGCGGCGATGGAGGAGGTCATGCCCCGCCTCGAGGCCGAGCCGACCTATGTCCAGTCGCGCATCGCGGGCGAGCCGGGGGCCAAGGTGCTGGAGGTGTTCTTCACCCGCGATGCGGAGGCGACGCTGGCGCGTTACACCTCCGACCCGCTGGTCGTGGCACGGACCGGGGGGCGCACGCAGGCCGAGCTGGAGCCGGTCATGCGGCTCTGGTGGGACCGGCTGGAAGCGGCGGGCAGGCCGGCGGGCGGCGGCTCGCTCGACACCATCGGCGGCGCGGTGGAGATCAACACCGGCATCACCCGCGCCGAATTCAACGCGCTCGCCGCGCGCAATGGCTGGCCCGACCCGTTAGGCGAGCCGGTGCGCTTCACCTTTGCCGCCGAGCAGGCCCGGGCCTTTGCCGATCCGTCGCTCGCCCGGCTCGTCCGCAGCTTTGCGCGCGAGAGCATGGAGCCCGGCATCCAGCTGACAGGCGGCTTTAGCGGCCGCGTGGTGCTGGAGGACGGCTGCTTCGTGCTGGACGGCGGGCGTGGAAGCGAGCGCACTCTCGTCATGTTCGGCCGCGATGCGCAGCTAGCACAGGACGAGGAAGGTTACCTCATCGTGCGCCGCGCCAACGCCCGCGAGCCCGACGAGGCGGCGGGCTATCGCATCGGCGAGGCGGGCTTCTGGGGCGGGCCCAACGGGTTCGACGAGAACGATGCCGAGGTCCGCGCGCTGCGCGCCGCCTGCGGCCCCGGAGAGATCATGAACGTGCGCTACCCCGGCTCGGAACGGCTGTTCGCCCTGCCCTATCCGCTATGGGTGTTCGACTACGCCTATTCGCGGGGACTTACCTACGATGCCGCGTGGGACGAGGTGATGGCCTGTTACAAGCGGCAGGAACGGCGCGGGCGCACGGGGTTCGAGGCGCGCGATGCCTGCATCACGCAATACAACGGGTGGGACTACGTGGGCGAAGAGATGCCGCCGCCGCCGCCGGGCCGCTAAGCGGAAGGCCTCACGCCTTTTCCAGCGTGCACTGGAGCGGGTGCTGGTTCTCGCGGGCGAAATCCATCACCTGGTTCACCTTGGTCTCGGCAACCTCGTAGGGGAAGATGCCGCACACGCCCACGCCGCGCTGGTGGACGTGCAGCATCACCCGCGTCGCCTCCTCCAGATCCATGCGGAAGAAGCGCTTGAGGACGAGCACGACGAATTCCATCGGCGTGTAGTCGTCGTTCAGCATCAGCACCTTGTACTGGCTCGGCTTCTTGGATTTCGCTCGGGTCTTGGTGGCGACGCCGAGCTGCTCGCGCCCGCCGCCCCCCACGCCCTCATCCTCGTCGTCTTCGGCGGCGACGATGGCGGCCCGGTCGCGGGCTGAGGGATGGCGGATATCGAGCATGGCGAAGGGCGAATATCGTATCCCGATGGCGCGCTGCAAGGGGTGCGGCGCAGATTCGGCGTTATCGCCGGGCGGGTTAACGCGGGCGCAAAACGAAACAGGCCGGACAGCGCGGAGCTGTCCGGCCCGTCAGGCCGCCGGGAGAGGAGAGGTAGCGGCCCTTTTCGTGCGGAAGGCGCTTAGGCGACCTTCGACATCTTCTCGGCGGCGAGCGTCACGCGGCCCGAGATCGGGGCGGCGACATCGTTCGCCAGCTTCAGCGCGGCATCGGTGTTCTTGGTACCGACGGCGACCATGGCATCGAAGTTGCGACGCATGATCTTGCCCTGCAACTGGAACAGCTCGGTCGGGCTCTTGACGGCAGCCATTTCCTTGAGGTCGGCGGTCATGGTCTCGTAGGCGCTCTTGGCCTCGTCGGCGTAGGTCCTGCCCATCGCCTGCATACCTTCGGCCATCGTCTTGCCGCTCTCGATCATGGCCTCGACATTGCCCTTGGCAAAGTCGGTCATCTCGGTCATGCCGGCGGTCGCCTTCTCGTAGGCGGCCTGGGCACGGGTCTGCATTTCGGTCACGGCGCCCGACAGGGTGTCGGTCATCGCGCCACCGAAGGCATTGGTGTAGTCGTTGGTGAACTCGGGGGTCTTGCTGGCCATGATGGTTTCCTTGAGCTTCTTAATAGTGGGAGACGGAGTGGACTGGGCGATCGGCGCCTTGGCCACGCGAGGCTTGGGGGCGCTCTTCACGGGTGCGGTCTTGGCTGCGGCGGCCTTCCTGGCAGTAGGCTTACGGGCAGCCGCCTTGCGCGCGACCGGCTTCTTGGCCTTGGTCTTCGCCTTCGGGGCAATCGGCTTGGCGACGGGAGCCTTCGGGGCTTCGGCCTTTACAGCCTCTGCCTTCGGCGCCTCGACCTTGGCCTCATCCGCCTTGGCGGCGTCGGCCTTCAGCGATTCGACCAGCGGCTTCGCCTTGGCAGGCTTGGCGGCGGACGCTTCGGCGTAGGCCTTTTCGGCCTTGGTTTCGGCATTGTCTGCCATAAGGACCTCACACTCGCGAAGGTGACCCAATGCCACCTTTTGCTGCAATGCAATATAGAGTTGTGCAGGTGCGAAGTCAAGGGTTATTGTGCAGTGCACAATAATCGAATTAGTGACGATCTTTCAGCGTCTTAGCGCATCGCCACGTAGCGCCCCGGTGCGTTCTCGAAGACCTTGTCGCCCTTTGCTCCGGGCTTGCGCTTGCCGCTCGCCTTGACCTTCTTTGGCGCCTGCGCGGCGATCCATTCGATCCAGTCCGGCCACCAGCTTCCCGGGTGCTCGGTCGCGCCATCGATGAATTCGTCCAGCGAGGAAAAATCGCCGTCGTTGGTCCAGTACTGGTACTTGCCCGCATCGGGCGGATTGACCACGCCCGCGATGTGGCCGCTGCCCGCCAGCACGAACCGGTTGGGCCCGCCGAAGTGGTCGAGCAGTTTGAACACGCTCGCGGCCGGGGCGATGTGATCCTCGCGCCCCGCCTGAATGTAGGTCGGCGTTTCCACCAGCTTCAGGTCGATCGGCGTGCCGTCGGCGCTCAGCGCATCGGGCTCGACCAGCAGGTTGTCGCGATAGAGATCGCGCAGGTATGCGCCGTGCCACTCGGCGGGCAGGTTGGTCACATCGCCGTTCCAGTACAGCAGGTCGAAAGCCGGATAGTCCTCGCCCAGCAGGTAGTGGTTGACCACGTAGTTCCAGATGAGGTCGCCGCCGCGCAACAGGTTGAATGTCGCCGCGAGGTAGCGCCCGTCGAGGTAGCCGCCCTTCGAAGCCTGCCGCACCATCTCCAGCTTCTGGTCGTCGACGAAGCGCGAGAGGTCGCCCGCGTGTTCGAAATCCACCTGCGCGGTGAAAAAGGTCGCGCTCGCCACCTTGTCCGCCTCGTCTCGCCTGGCGAGCACCGCCAGCGTGCCCGCCAGCGTGGTGCCCGCCACGCAGTAGCCGATCGTGTGGACCGCGGGCACGGCGAGCCGTTCGCGCACCACGTTGATCGCCTCCATCTGCGCGCGGAAATAATCGTCCCAGCCGATATGCGCGAGGCTTTCGTCCGCGCTCTTCCAGCTCGTCATCACCACGGTCAGCCCTTGGTCCACGGCCCAGCGCACGAAGCTCTTCTTCGGGTTCAGGTCGAGGATGTAGAAACGGTTGATCCACGGCGGGAAGATCAGCAGCGGGATCTCGAACACCTCCCTGGTGGTGGGGGCGTACTGGATCAGCTGGAACAGCTCGGTCTCGTAGATCACCTTGCCCGGTGTCGCCGCCACGTTCTCGCCCAGCACAAAGGCGCTGGTGTCGGTATGGGTCAGCTGCCCGCGCTCGAGATCGCCGGTCAGCCGCTCCAGTCCCTTCACCAGGTTCTCGCCGCCCGTCTCCATCGTGCGTTCGAGCACGACCGGGTTGATCAGCGGAAAGTTCGCCGGGCTCATCGCATCGAGCACGTTCTGCGTGGCGAATCTCAGGTCGGCGCGCTCGCGCTCGGTAAGGCCCGCGGCGGCATCGACGCCTTCGTTCAAGCGCTCGGCGAACAGCAGGTAGGTCTGGTGAATCAGGGCGAACACCGGCTGCTCGCGCCATGCCGGATCGGCGAAGCGGCGGTCGCGGCGGGGAAGCTGCGGGTCGGCCTCGCTCTCGCCCGAATATTGCGCGATCACGTCTTGCCAAAGCTGGAAGCCCTCGGCCCACAGTTGCGCCTGCGCGGCGGGGTCGGCCAGTGGCATGGACGCGGTCCATGTCCGCATCGCCTCCATCCACGCGGACGGATCGGCCATCATCGGCGCACTGGCATCGGCGGGCGGAGCGGCGAGCTTCATCCAGTTCGCCTGGAACGCCTGAATGGTCTCGCTCATGGCAGCGAGCGGATTTGTCGCCGCGTTCGGCGCGAACGATGCCATCATCGCCTCGGCGCTCTCGCTCTGGATGCGGAGCATACGGGTGAAGAGGTCGGCGGCGTCGCGTGCGGGATCGTCGGAGGGCTTGTCGGTGTCTTTTTCGGCCATGCACCGTCTCTTAAGCGCAACGTGTGCCAAGCGAAAGCGCGGTGAGCGCCAAGAGAATTGCGCGAGGGCCCACCTTGGCCCTATCACGCCTCTCCCGCCCGTCCGCGCAAAGAAGGAACCGATGGACACCGATTTCTACCGCATCAAGCGCCTGCCGCCCTACGTCATCGCCGAAGTCAACGCGATGCGAGCGGCCGCGCGGGCGGAAGGGCGCGATATCATCGACCTCGGCATGGGCAACCCCGACCAGCCCCCGCCGCAGCACGTGATCGACAAGTTGTGCGAGGTGGCGGCCAAGCCCGACGCGCACGGCTATTCGCAGTCCAAGGGCATCCCGGGCCTGCGGAAGGCGCAGGCGAACTACTACGCCCGCCGCTTCGGCGTCGACCTCGACCCGGAGCGCGAGGTGGTGGTGACACTGGGCAGCAAGGAAGGTCTCGCCAGCCTCGCCAGCGCCATCACCGCGCCCGGCGACACCATCCTCGCGCCCAACCCCAGCTACCCGATCCACACTTTCGGCTTCATCATCGCGGGTGCCAGCATCCGCAGCGTGCCGACCACTCCGGACGAGAATTACTGGCGCGCACTCGACAATGCCGTCGCCTTCACCGTGCCGCGCCCGACGGTGCTGGTGGTCAACTTCCCCAGCAATCCGACCGCGGAGACGGTCGACCTGGCCTTCTACGAACGGCTGGTGGACTGGGCACGCTTCCACAAGATCTGGGTGCTGTCGGACCTCGCCTATTCAGAGCTCTACTACGACGGCAAGCCGACCCCCTCGATCCTGCAGGTGCCGGGCGCGAAGGAGGTGGCGATCGAGTTCACCAGCCTGTCCAAGACCTACGGCATGGCCGGCTGGCGCATCGGTTTCGCGGTCGGCAACACCACGCTGATCGCCGCGCTGACGCGGGTGAAGAGCTACATCGACTACGGCGCCTTTACGCCCATCCAGGCTGCAGCCTGCGCCGCGCTCAACGGACCGCAGGACTGCGTCGAGCAGACGCGGCAGATGTATCACCGCCGCCGTGACGTGATGATCGATGCCTTCGGCCGCGCCGGGTGGGATATCCCCGCCCCGCCCGCATCCATGTTCGCCTGGGCCCCGCTGCCGCCGGCGCTGAAGGAAATGGGCAGCATGGAGTTCGCCAAGCAGCTGCTCACCCACGCGCAGGTCGCGGTGGCACCGGGCGTGGGCTACGGCGAGGACGGCGAGGGCTATGTGCGCATCGGCCTGGTCGAAAACGAGCAGCGCCTGCGACAGGCCGCGCGCAACGTGAAGCGCTACCTCCAGAGCATGGGGGTCAACGCCTCGGCGGCGTGATGTTCGGAGCGGCATGGATCGGTGGGCGAGCTCGCTAAAATACAGACACAATCAAAGTATTTAAGTCCGGGAAAAGCGGCGCTTCAGCAGCCATTTTCTGGCGCGGAAGATTCGTACAGCCTTCTCAGGTCTACGGAAAGGATGTCGGATCCATCTCGGTTAAGTAGCCGCAGCAGGAGTCACCTTGCATAAACGATTGGCGAGGCGAAAACCAAAGCTCTCGTCGCGCCATCAAACCCTCTGAGAAGTCGATATTTCCCCGGTCTACCGGTCGAATATCAGCGCTTCGAAACGGTCGAACACGGTTTCGTGCAGCGGCTGCTCGAAGGCAATGCCCGCGCGCCCGTCCTCCTTCCAGACTAGTTCGGCTGGCTGGGCGGAAAGACCGGGAAGCGTGACAAGAACCCGCTCGCCCACCTCGGCGGTCCAGCCTCGTGATTCAACCATGGCGCCGCCGATCGAGATATCGAGCACCTCGAGGTCGGCGGACGATCCGCGGCGCGAGCGGCACTTGATGCGCAGTTCCCGTGGTTCGGCGGTATGCATGCCGGCTTTCCTAGCGGTTGAAATGCAAACATGTGCTTACCGCCCAGCTACAGCTCGGCGACATTCCAGCCGCAATCGAAGGGCATTGCGCACCAGCGCAAGGCACGCTAGGTGGCGCGCCTTCGCGAGGCCCGATGGCGGAGTGGTTACGCAGAGGACTGCAAATCCTTGCACGCCGGTTCGATTCCGGCTCGGGCCTCCACCGGGATGCCGCTTTAGCTCAGTTGGTAGAGCACATCATTCGTAATGATGGGGTCACAGGTTCGAGTCCTGTAAGCGGCACCACCACTTCCAGCAGATTTAAATTAGACTAGAGCGGAAAGGCCGTTCGGAGGGTTGCGCTTTTGGGTCCTGCTTGGGAGGCTTCTAGACAGCCACTTAACCTCATAACCTGTCAAACGACCGCAAATGGGCCGTTAGTAGATAGTCTGCTTTCGGCATTCGGATTATTGAAGCTCCTGACAGAAATAAGTCTTCCGTCGTCCCGATAGCAAATCGCCGTAGTCGATTCGAGCGCGGTCAGCACGGTGCTGCCAGTCAATCCGCAACTCGTCTCCGATTGACGTCGCTTCCCGTTCCCCGCTTTCAACTCAGGCTATGAGGTTCTGCTACCTGGCCAGTGTGGCCGAGCGGCAGGTTTTGCAAGTCTGTCTGTGGATCAGGTGGCGCTCGAGGTTGAAATGACTGTGAACGTTGGCGTGCATCGAAGCGAACTTCTGTAAGCTATTCATCCGTCGAAACCTCAACATCGCCCGCTCTCGTCATCGGAACGGCAGGGGGCTGTTCTCGACTCGGTTGTTGGCCCAGCGTCTCACCTCCTGCTTCTCAGCGTTGCCTAGCTCGGTCATCGCCGCCCTGTTCGAGCACAGGCCATCGGTCGTGATCTCCGCCGGTGAACCGTGGCTCTTCAGAGCCCTCTTAATGAACCGGAGGGCCGCCTTCTTGTCGCGGGTTTTTGTGACGTAGCTCCCAACGACCTCACCCTGCTCATCCACCGCTCGCCACAGGTATTGGATGTCGCCGTTGATCTTCACGTAGACCTCGTCAAGGTGTCTTTTCCAATTCCGGAAGCCTTTCATCCAATTAACCCGTTACCGTCAAATATCGGCTGCGAACATCGGTTCGCACGCGTTCCACTACTGGCGCACGGTCTCGTCACTGATGTCGATCCCTCGTCCGAACAGCAGGTCTCCTACGTACCGAAGAGACAGCGGGAAGTGGATATACATCATCACCGCCAGGCAGGTCACATCAGATGACGAGTCGAAGTGCGGAACGGGCTGACTGGTTTGCGAGGTCCTGACATCAGGCCGCGGTCCGCCTGTTCAGATCGGTCGGCCAGCGGGCGCATTTAATCGGCCTGGATCGACCGCATTGCTACCCCCTCGCTGCCAGCTGCTCCAAGGGGAGTATGCGGAATATGTCGGGGCCACAACCTTGGACCGGAGAAAGCCGTTGATCGCCAAAGATTCTCGCGACCTCTCCGGATGGGTCAATAGCATACTCGACCTGATAAGCGTTAAGATAGGCTTCTTGCATTGCGGAATCAGAAGCACCGCGGACGAAGTTTGAGGGAAGAAAAGCTGTGCGTACGTCATAAAGCGCTGTTAGTCTGGCACCTTGGGTGGCGTCAGCCGCCACTAATGGCGAATGATCGGGATCGATGCCCAGGCACGAGGCAAGTTGACTCTCTAGTGGCAAATCGATTTGGGCTTTAGAGATTCTTCCGGGTGCGGCAAACAATGCAATTGCGGCGCCTACAATTGAGGCAATAAGTGCAAGCGTGTTTCCGAACTTTGGAAAGTAATTATTAGTCCAGATACCTACCAAAATCAGAAATACGACAAATGCGAATCCAAAAGAAAAGTATCGTGAATCGAAATACCCTGTAAGTAGATAGCTCGGTATTGCAGAAGCTATCGCGAGGCCAACACCAATGAAAGGTAAGGTGCGGCGACGATAAAGATCTGCGAAGTAGAAGCGGCGCCAAGGCGAGGAAAAAAGGAAAATCACCAATAGAGTCGCAAAAACCGCTAGCCCAATCTGCCCGGGAGACTTTGCAACTGCGACAAGCAGATCAGGTATACGTCCGAGTGTAGTCTCGATCGCGAAGGCCGGGTTATCCGTAATGGTCGGACCCTGCGCGGGCGGAAAATCCGTGACATCTGCCTTCGGATCTAGCGCGCTGGCCACCCAACTGTTGTCGGACACAAATGGTACAGCAAAGTGAATAAGAGAATATACGACCCAAGGCGAAATGCCCGCTGCATAGGTGGTTCCAAACGCCAGTAAATCGCGCGCTTTGGGCTTGAGCATTAGTATGAAAGGAAGAAGAACGATAACCCACAGTGCGCCGTCGAATCGGGTCATGAACATAGCCGCTAGAGTAGCTCCCAGTGCAGCAAATCTACCAATTGTGGGGGCGCTTTCCTCCACGATCATAAGCCTCAAAGATGTCAGGCCAAGTAGCACGAAAAGCGGAATAGACCGTCCAGCCACAATCTCAGAAAAAAAGCCGAAATGAAATAAGAGGATTATGGCCATGAGAACGCCTGGGCCGTGCACTTTGAATGCTGATTTCGAAATCGAATCTGCCACGATTGCGATTAAAATCAGAATGACCAAATTGAGCGCTATTGCAGTATCCGGACCCAAATTAATGAGGGTATTCGCCACAAAAATAAGAAAGGGCCATAGTGGAGGAAAGGCGGCGCTGTATTCATTAGTCCAGAAAGAGCGCAGGTGCTCGATCCGGTAAAAGTCTTTTCCAATCGTTTGTGAAAGTTCAAAATACGCCCAGCTATCTGGTGAGAACGCGCCTGCGCCCCAGTTGCCTGCAGCAGCGACCGCGCACATTGCGATCAACACTACCCAAGCGATGATCGACGAGTTCTGCCATCGTTTGAAAGGCATTGGACTTTTCAGAAATAAAATCATATCGCAACGCCTGATCAAAAGAATTACTTGCCTGCATTTTATGCTAAAACTTGACAACCTTTCAAGTCAAGCCGATTTAATTCCCATTTGCTTTGTCAACATTTATTATTAAATTTCGACGCACGCGGGAAAATCTTTTAATAAGACACTACGAGTTTTGAGGTGCATATCTTCCAATAGCTGCACCAAAAGTCTGCCAAAATAGTGAAATTTTTGAGGAAAATCCCGAAATCTTGGTCGGAACTGCGGCATTATTTGGGTAACTTCTTCGCACCGGTATATTGGTTACATTCATACCGATCTGGCCCGCTCTTACGGTGAGGAAGAACAAAAGTTCGTAGCGCTGGAATACGTCCCGGAAGGGTTGCACGCGCGGGTCACGCAGATAGCGCGCAGAATAGGCCCTGAACCCGTTGGTTGTGTCTGTGAACCAGTGCCGACCAGCGAGGCTCAGCAGCGGCGCGTGGATAAGGCGATTGGCGATCGTACGCTCGAGCGGGGTATTTTCAGCCGCACCGCCGGGTAGGTAGCGCGAGCCCTGTACATAGTCGTAGCCCGCCTGAAGCTTCGCAACCATGTCGGCCACCGCCTCAATCCCGTCCTTGCCGTTGCCATCGATGGTAACGATCCCTCCATAGCCCTCTCGGAGGCACCAAGCGTATGCCATGCGTAGCTGCGCGCTCAGCTTGCCTGGGCCAGTCTTTGTAAGCACTGCTCGGACGCCTATGCGAGACACGAATTCGATGTCCAGCGATCCGTCGGTTGAGCCGCCGTCAGCCACAACGACGTCGATCGGCAAGCACGCGTCGCTTATCCGCTCAAGTTGGCTACGAATGCGCTCCCCCTCGTTGATGACCGGGATTACCAATACGTAGTCGACGCTGCGAGGCGCAAAAACGGCGGCCTCAAACGTAGGCAACTCCCAAACATCAGCATCTTCGGAAACATCACATTCTCGGCTCATCGAACGGCTTTCTTGGTGTTGTCGTCGAGTCGAAAAACGAACCGCTTGCTGGTTGCATAGTTGACGAAAAACGACACTCCAGCTCCCGCCAGCAGTACGGGCAGGGCATGCTTATTACTCACTAGCGCGGCCAGCGTCGCGACCGTTACCACCCGAGCACTCAACGTCACCATCAGTGACGCAGCGTAGCGCAGCGCTCGCCCGCGTGATAGCCGCCTAGCCCCTTTCCGGAAGGTCCAGAGTTCATGCGCAGCGTAGTTCATCGTAGCCGCTATCGCGAAGCCGGCAACCGCCGCCAGCCACAGCGGCGTGCCAAGTAGACGCGCAGCACACCACGCCACCGCGAGATCCAACGTTAGCCCAATTGAAGCCACTACGAAAAAGCGTGCCGCTTCAATCATCTGGCCCCACCTAAAAGCACCCGCTCATTTGCCCTGACGAACTCAGGGCCGGTCTGTCGAATGAGGTCAAACAGGTCGTAAATGTTGTCGATCTTGCCGCCAAGGATTGAGATTACGCGACTGCCTGCTGGCTGCTGCCGATAAAGGATTGGCCGCCCGTCGTCGCGTTCGTTGCGCGCCAGCACCGTTTTAACGTCGTAGAGAGACCGGCGCGGCACCGCCTCCGCCAAGCACGGTAGATAACGCTGCCCGTCGCGGATCATATGCTGCACCATGCTTTCGGGGGTCGCGGCCGCTAGCCGTCCATAGGCAGAACCAACCCCCTTCCCATCAGTCCAACTGTCATGTGGAGTGTAGCGAACATGGGTCAGCGAATGAAGACCGCTGGCTGGGTAGGGCATGCAGGAAAAGAACGGTCCGTCCATCACGGTTACGCCGAGCCCAGCTAGCTCCTCAGGTGGCTCAACCAACGCAATCTCCGCCAACTCGTGCTTCAATCCAGCCTGCGGCAGACCGGCGCGATTTAGCACGTCGTTGATCTGGGCGTAGGTAATGTTAAAGGCATAGCGCGCCGCTATTTCGGAACCGTCAGAAAAAGTGGCGTGGATGCCCTCCAAGCCATCCTGCAGGGCTACGAGCGCCGTTTGCATGCGAACCTCTACGCCAGCGCTATCAAGCCGTGTAGCCAAATTCTGGCGCAAGACCGAATAATCGAAGGCCGCCTCGGAACATGCGAATACGCCCTCAATCATGTTAGGATTGAACAACGCGATCTGGGGCGCCGTCGCCGGGCGGATCGGCGCACCCATGTCACGGAACATCCGGAAAAACCGTTTCGCCGATACCTTTGAACGACTTCGTGCGATTGCGTAGACCATTTGAAAATCATCGACCACCGCTTCAGAAAAATCGGCCATGAATCGTTTATGCAGAAGGGTCGACCTCACCGCCGTTAGCGCCGAACGCGGGTAGTGGAAACCAGTATGCACCCGTGCCTGGTTCACCTTCGAGGCGCGACCTAATAGCGTGTCGCCAGCCTCCACAAGCAGCACATGGTCTGAAATCGAGCTTAGGTAAAGCGCCAGGCAGCAGCCGTAGAAGCCACCGCCGATGATAAGGTAGTCGACCTTCGCGGTCATCGCGGCGCCCGTTCAGGAGCCACGTCGCTTTCTCGCTCAAGATCGACATTCAAATCCGCGGCGACCTGGCCAAACAGATCGATGCGATTTATCTCAGAGGCAGAGCCTTCGAAGCTGTCGCGCCCGGAGCGAGCCAAAAGCTGCTGAAGGCCCAGACTCATCCCCATGATCGAGACGCCTAGGAACAAGGCGGTCAGGCTCAACATCGCGGATAGTGTCAGCCAACCAGGGGCGAGGTTCTTCACCACGATCCAAGCCCCTACCACGTAGAACGCATAGAAAAAGCCAATGACCGTTAGCAACGCCGACGCCAGCGTCACCGCCATCAACACAATGGGCGCGACATAGACGAAAAGCTTCTGCAGCAGCGCCAGGCGCCTCCCCTGCTGGCCGACTTGGCGCGGAGCTGGCATATCGAGGGCTGCAGAGAAAGCCAGCGGAAGTCGAATGTCCCGCGGCGGGAAACGCAAGGCGAGGTCTGGGTCAGGATGAACCAACAGTTGATTCAAAAGTGTGCGCGGCACTGCCATTGTCTGCAAGTCGCTCAAGCCGACCTTAAAGCCGGCGACGCGCCCCATCGCTACGAGCGGGCCGGAAAGTGTGCGTTCGACCAAACTTGCAGCGCGTGCCGCAAGGACCATACGCTGTTCGTCCGCAGCCTGCACGATCATCGCGATCGGGTCGAGATAAGCCAGCTCAGGGGCATTCGCCACCATGACGACGTCACCAATGGCCTCATCCGCGGCGATCACCCGGCGATGGTAGAAGGGCGTGCCATCGCGCACCGTGAACAGGCGGAGATTTGTGACCCGTGGGAGCAGCGCGAGCAGAGCGTTCTTCCGCGACTCTTCAACCACAACTATGATTTCTCTGAAACGGAAATGCGCATCAAGTTGCTGGGCTAGCGCCGCAATGCAATCGAAGGTGTCAGCGTCGATATGCGGGTCGCCGAAGCAAACCGATACTAATACGTCCTCGCGACGGACGGCGACCGAGGAATAATCCGACGCTCGGTGCGAAAATTCAGGCTGTAGCGCAGTCATGCAGCCACAGCATCGGCTAGTGCTGCGAGACGCCCGCGCAATACCTCGAGCCCGCCCTCAGGGCGCTTCATTTCGATCGACACGGCGCGACGGTAGCCGGCTAGTCGCAGAGCCGAAACCACCGGGGTAAGGTCAGTAGCGTCGTCTGGAGCAGGAGCCAAATAAGGCTCGCTAACATGGACATGGGTAAGTTGCGGCGTTAGCGCTCCCACCCGGGCGGGTAGCGCATCGAAGTCCCCGTTCAGATGCATCGCGCCAAGGTCGAGGATAAGCGTCACTGCCGGGTGATCGACCTGAGCTACGAATGCCTCGGTTTCCTCCAGCGTGGTCAGAAAGTTGGCCCCGTAAACAACCGGGATTGTTTCAATTGAAATCACGGTCCCTGCAGCGGCCGCAAGATCGCCGATATGGTGGAAGATCGTGATGGCTTGAGCCCGCGCTTCCCGCTCGGACATACCCTCGGGAATGCGCCGCTGATAGGGCGAGCCGAAAACCAAATTGGGGATGCTGAAGCGTCCGGCGAGCGTGATGGCCCGCGTCATGCCTCGTGTGAAAGCAGCTCGGGCAACCGCATCTCCAAAAAGCGCGGCTCCTTGCACGCCAAACAACAGTGATTGCATCGATACCAGTGACAGCCCGCGCGAGGCAATCTCATCAAGCGCGACGCGGGCGGTTGCCGCATCCGGAAGGAAGGGGTCCTCCGCCGCGTCGAAGAGCAGCCCCGGAGCAATCTCCAGACCTTGCAGACCCGCCTCCGCCATCAGGTCATAGGCAGCAAGTCGCTCTTCCGGTGCCCAGGCGATGTTGGAGGCCGACAATATCATGCCGCTGCCCGATGCCTGGCGAAAAATACGTCAAGTTTGTTCATTACGGTGTCGCGATCCTCCAGATAAGGGCCCTCACGATCCCAAAGGGCGGCATAGCAGGTTCGCATGTCCTCTCCGTGGAGCTTTGCATTGGTTTTTGGCATCGGCACACCTAGCAAGCGAGCATGGATATCGGCGGCACGCAGCGGCGCAACGGCCAAGTGCAGACGACTCAGACCTGCCCCAAGAGCAGTCTCGATATCGCTCCAGAGCCGCGACATGCTATAAAATTGATAAGTGGTGTCGGCATTGTGGAACTGTGTCGCTGCCATCCCGACCGAACGAACCGCTACGTCCAATTTTTGCCTGCGCTGGTCGGCGTCAAGCGCGGTGCGGTCGAGCCTCAGCAATCCTGTCGCTGCGTCCGGTGAATAAAGGGTGGCGAGCACGGCACGCAGTTCCGGCTGCAGCCGCTCCAGTAAGAGTTCGAGCCTGACCTCGGTTAGCAGGCTTGGCACCGGGTTTAACAGATCGAAGATGAAGTTCTTACGCAACCCTGGCCCAAATAGCGCGGGCAGCCGTACCACGAGGCAGCTTTCGAAATGGTCCTCGCAAAACGCCTCTAGCATCCGACGGTGACGGCCATAGGCCAGCACCTCCTCAAATGCTTGGGTGCTTTCATCGCAACCGCCAGAAAAATCCGCGAGCACGGCAATCGACGAGATTAGCACAAAACGCCGAGCTTCGACGTCGCGCAGATGCTCTATCAAAATTTCAATCGCGTCGAGGTCGCGCTTGGGCGCGAGATTGGCCTCCACCATCGAACCTGGAGCCGCAGCGCAAACTACAGTGTCGAACCTCTTCTGACGAATCTCCTCGACGTTCCGTGAGTTAAATTTGGCCGGAAAGACGTGCTGGCCAGAGAGGATCGCGCCAACGAAGCCCGAGTGACCAATGAGTGCGTCAGACAGAGCGGGCAATATATTTTGAAAATTATCGGGTTCTATCGGCATGTCCGTCTCGTTAGAATTAGTCAGCTGATCGAACAAGCACTCATCCCCCTCGGCGCGCTGCGCCTTAAAAAATGAAGCCTCGGGTTAGATTGTGCGCGGGGCGCGCTATCTTTGGTAGCTTCATCCACCTGCGTCGGTGCTAGCTAGCAACTGACGAGGTCGTTTCCATTGCAAGAGCGCGGGACCCAGCGGAACCTCTGGCACCAAATCGCATAAGTCACGCTGCCTTGGCGACGAAGGGTTTCGCTCCAGGCGACGGTCCAGATACGCGGTATCTCACCCCAAAGGGTGCGGATTGATGGCGCGAACCTGTCCCGACGGGTGAGCCGATTGAAAAATCGAGAAACGCCCCAGCCCTTCGAGACGCGGCTTTGCCCGTGCTGCCCGTTTTCCGACCAGCACGATACTTTGCAGTCTAGGCAGCAGAGCGATCAGCCTCTCAAGGTCGTCAACGCCAGCCTTTAGCTTAGAAGCAGTGACCTTGATGGTGCCGTTCCAGCCCGGGATCACGTTCCACAACACCGACTGCCGGCGGTCCACTCCGCCCTCGCGATACAAACGATACGAAGCCTCCGCGGTGGAGTCGTCGTTGTCCCGGCTTATGAAACCCGATCCCTCCCTGAACCCCCTGCCCTTCGCAACTGTCATCGGCCCAGGCTTCTCAAGCACGAACAGTATCGAGGCCTCCGCGCCGCCGTCCGCCGGCTCGAAGAACGGGTACTCGTTGTAATCTCTCGCTCTGAGTGAGTGCACAAATTCGGTCAGTGGCGCGATGTGAGGCTGATCGAGTGCGGCCCTGCGTCCAGTTTCAACTGCAGGGTCTCGCATGGCGCGGGGTTGGTCGGGCAGCGGAGGCATCATCCAATAGTAAGCGAAAGCGGCAGAAAGTGCACCAAGTGAGAACGCGGGAAACCGAGCATCTTATATGAGGAAAGGCAAACTTGCCGCCCCTCCACCAACCAAGCCCTCGGATCACCTCCGGGGGCTTTGTTTATGCTCGGAAGGAAATGCAAAATGCGCAAGCTAAAAGCTCGTCTCGCGAAGGTGAGGTCATGAATACGTTTTACCTAACCATACCGCTCGCCACCTTCGGTCTCGGCTACTGGGCGGCGCCGAAGGAACAGCTGGCACTTGAAGTGCAGGAGACGCCTTCTTTCGGGTCACGGAAGACGAGGTCCTGCGCGCCAACGTCGAGAGCCTGAAAGCCGAAGGTTTGCTGGTGGTGTGGTCGTATCAGGGCACCGCCACAGTGCGAGCGCAGGACACCGACTGGTGGGTTCTCGTGAGCGAGCAACGCCTCATCGTCCCCGCCAGCATCGACTACCGGCTCAACCTCACGCTTGCCGATGTCGCGTACAACGAGGCGGCGAAGCTGGTGACGATCACATTGCCGAGACTGAGATTGTCGGACATGGCATTTCATCCCGAACAGGCGACGACCATCAACGGCGGGGAGCTGACCTTTAGCGACAACAAGGTCCAGGCATTCAACCGGAGGGCATACCGCACAGCCAGACGGGCAATCACCGCGCAGACTCAGCAAAGACTGATGGTCGATCAAGCGAAGGCAAGCGCACGGGACCGTGTCCAAAGCCTATTCGAGATACCCCTGCGCATAGCGGGGCATCCCGACGTTAGGGTGGTCGCCACTTTCGACTGACGACAATACAAAGCACATTAACGAAGCGCTCGGGGTGAAATCCTCGGGCGCTTTTCTCGTATGGAGAACACGCATGATCACCATCACCACGTGGCCCGAGCTGAGGGCCGCCATCGATTGCCACGAGGTCAGAGCGATCCTGTCCGCCCACCTGTCGAGACTGGAAGAGTTCGACGACCAGCCGCTCGCGGAGCTTTGCGAGTTTGTAATCCTAGAACCTGCCGATCGCTTCGCCGATCTTCAAGCCAAGCTGGGGCGATCACTCGACCCACCGCCCTAGGAGTACGTCGACCGATCGGGCGGCTGGTACGAACTCGTGCTGATCACAGGCGACGATGGCTTCGGCTACGTCGTCCTTGTTGAATCCCGGCCGGACACTGACCCCGCCATCCTGGAGCACTGCCGTCACCTGACTGCCTAACACACCACCACAACTAAACCGACGAGCGTCTAGGCATTCCGCCTCGGGCGCATTTTTTTATACTTGAAGGAAACGAAGATAATCACGATCTACAACGAACTCGACGCCCGGCAACTGATGGACCCGGAGCTGCAGCGGCTGGTGCGAAAGCACCTCGACTTGGCAAAGAAGAATGGGCTGGAAGACCTGACGGTGATTGCCGTCATCGAACCGGTCGACAGCGATTGTTGCCGAGCTTGGCTTTTCACCCTTGCAAAATCCGTTGACCGAGAAGCGGATCGGCGATCTCGGCTTCATACCCGCTTGGGATTGGATGGCAATTGATCACCACTGCATCGAACTGAATTTTGCGGTTGCCAACGCTGGTTTCGCACACATCATCGTGGCAAATAAGCTGAGCGGGCCCAAGTGGTTCGTAAGCAGCATAGCCTCGGATCCCGGCGTTGCAGGAACCTGAAATCCTGACGGGGCAGCAGGATTGACATATCACGAGAGAGGTCCCATCTCGGTCACCCGGTCAAGATACCGTGATGTTAAAACTTACCGTTTCGACTTTTTGAACCGCACGGCGTGCGAAAAACAGTTCAACCGTCCTGAGGGACGAAAAGTTAGAAATGGATTCCCATGAAAAGTACGAGTAATCCGCCCTTGGGCGATGCTGAGCGCTATTGGAACTCGCTCGGATTTAATCCTCACATCGATGACGAAACCGGCAAGCTTGTGGGGATTGTTCCTGTGGGTCTTGTCGCGTTTTGCGCGACCGGTAAACAACAGGTTGGCGCGCAGTGGGAGCTCTTAAAAGAGATTGGCATCCCTCCAGAAATAACGTTTGAGCTGGAGCCTGAAAGGAGGACTGCGCTCTACCGATTAGACGACGAGCAAAGCCTCGATGAGGTTCTTAACCACTTCAAGGCAGCAGGTGAGATTATGACAGGAGGCGACAAGGTCCGGTTGCCGACAAGCCACGAACTGGTGATAACGGATCTACCAAAGAGCCAAGACGAACTTTCAATCTCTTTGCCACCACCAGCAGAAAGCGATTGAGGTGATCAGCCCCAGCAAATTGGCGAAAGCACTCTTTTGGACCAGTTCAGCTTGCGAGATGCCGATTTAGGCTAAGAGGTTTTTTGCATGCCGCTTCTTGGACACGTCGTCCTCTCTGGCCAAGCCACAGTGGTCTATGCACCCCCAAACAGAGGCAAGACCCTGCTCATGCTCCATCTGGTGGGTGAAGCTGTAAGCGAAGGGACGCTAAATCACTCTCGAACATATGTAATCAACGCCGACGACAGTCTCGAGGGCGTTCATTCTAAGCGAGCGCTGTTGGCCGAGCGGAAGGTCCACATGCTCGTTCCAGGGAAGATGAACTTCGATAGCGGCAGGCTCGTAAACATTATGCGGCGGATGATCGCTCTCGATCAATGTCGAGACGTTATGATCGTTGTCGACACCTTAAAGAAGTTCGCTAATCTCATGGATAAGCGGAACGCTTCGGGCTTCGGCAACTTGGTTCGCCAATTTGCCCTAGCCGGTGGCACCTTCTTTGCCCTTGCCCATACCCGCAAGCACGAGGGCGCCGATGGTAACCTCGTCTATACTGGCACCACCGACATCGTCGAGGATTTCGACGCTGCTTGCATGTTGGTTCCGCTGGCAGAACGAGGAGCGAACGGCGAAAAATTGGTGCGATTCCAATTCCTCAAGCGGCGGGGTGCTAACAACGAGCAAACCTTTGCCTTCGACGATCAGCCGGACCTTTCATACGAGGACCGACTGTCTTCCGTAAGGTTACTCCACGCCGCCGAATTGCGAGACCAGGTGACCTACGAGCAGTATCGGCAAGATGGTCCGATCATCGAGGCAATCAGATCTACTGTTCGGCGGGGTACTGCAAAGAAGATGACACTCGTCAAACATGTCAGCGAGAAGGTGGGCGCCAGTCGCCAAACCGTCATCGAAGTATTCGACCGTTATACGGGTCGCGATCCGAAGGTCCATCAGTGGCACTTTGAGGTGAAGGAAAGGGGCGCAAAGGTCATTTTCCTTCACAACAAGCCCGATGAAATCGAGGACGTCGACGACTAGAACCCGGGTCAGGTTTTCAGACTCCTGCCTCCCCCCCCCCGGCGGCGAGAGTGGGAGGGGCGGTCTAGGCTCCTCCCCTCAACCCCCCCGACCATAGACCGCGCTCATTTGCGCCAACTAGGATCGCCGTCAGCGGCGGTCCCGCTACCCACCCCCCACGAGCGCACGGATGCCGACCAGCCGTTCCTCGCCGTCCTCGCGCATTATGCTGTCCACACGCCGCTCGAAGCGGAGGAGGACGACCTGCGTCATTTCCGTCAGCGCCTGCGCGGCATTAATCTGCCCGAAGGCCCGGAAACCGTGGAGCGCGACGGTCAGACCAAGCTGGTGCAGGACAACCCCACCTACGCCGGCATGGTTGCGAGCATGGACCGCAGTCTCGGTAATCTGCGCGCCGCGCTCGAGCGGATGGGTATCGCCGACAACACGATCATCATCTTTACCTCCGACCATGGTGGGCTGTCGAACAGTGGCGCGGGTCGCGGGCGCGAGCTGGCGACCTCCAACCTGCCGCTTCGCGCGGGCAAAGGTCACCTCTACGAAGGCGGCATCCGCGTGCCGATGATAGCCTACTGGCCCGGCCACACCGCTCCCGGCAGCCAGGTCAATGCACTGGTCAACGGTACGGATCACTTCGCCACGCTGCTCGAGTTGGCCGGGGCGGGCCAATACGCCGGGGCCGTGGATTCGCTCAGCTATGTTCCGGCCATGCGCGGCGAGGCCTTTGCCCCGCAGCGGCCGATCTACTAGTACAGCTCGCACCCGCGCCCAAGCCAGACGGGCGACACCGCCGGGCTTGCCCTGCGCGACGGCACTGGAAGTTCATCCGCCGCTTTGACCCGCAAGAGGCCGACGAACTGTTCAACCTGGCCGCCGATCCTTACGAGACGACCAATCTCGCCGAACGGGAGCTCCAACGTGCCAGCGCCATGCGCGCGCATCGAGGCTTGGATGACCGAGATCGACGCGGTGGCCGCGCAGTTCCAGCGGGGCAACCGGCCCGAGCGTGGAGAACGGGACCGGGATCGCAGGCGTGATCGAAATGACGGAAGGCAACGCAACCGCGATCGGAGCCAATAGCAGCCGATAAAAATTCCAATGGCGGAGCGTGCAATTGATATGCCTTCGAATGCAAAGGTCCATCGACCATACGTTTGACGCCTGCCAGATTTTCATTACGAACGCCAAAGCGCCTTTCTCATGGGTGATCGCGA
Source organism: Aurantiacibacter luteus (assembly GCF_001010945.1). Taxonomy (GTDB): domain Bacteria; phylum Pseudomonadota; class Alphaproteobacteria; order Sphingomonadales; family Sphingomonadaceae; genus Alteraurantiacibacter; species Alteraurantiacibacter luteus. Next base: position 1,905 of record NZ_LBHB01000004.1, on the reverse strand, counting down.
GAGATTGTCCAATGATCTGAGTGCCCATCTTTATCGTCTATGGGGCACCACTTCTGACCGAAGATGGGAACACTCCTCTCCAATCTGGGGAGCTTGTTTGCCAACCTGCGCTCCAGCACTGATTACGCAACGCAAATCTACATGCCCTGATCGCTCACCGGCACTTCGGAGACGAATATGCGGAGGCATGCCGAGCGGTGTGTGCTGGTCACCGGCAAAATCGAGATCGCAATCGATTTTGCGAAACTTCCAACCCTTCGTTTGAACAACGTGTCGGGTTCACGCTGAAGCTGCTGGCGCAGTGCTTTGACGACCATGTCGGATCGGTAGAACAACGTCTTCGCGGCGATGTGGGGATCGCGCACAGACAAGCTCTCGGATGAATTTCCTACGTGAAGAAGACCGGCACGACTGTGGGGCTGGCTTTGCACTGCAGGATCGTGCGCGCCGTGTCGATATGGAACGATTTAAAGTGTTCTCTCGACAGCAAAACTTTCCATAGTTACTGATGCGTTAACCAATCCGCAGACGGTTAGCGATTCGCACCTGTCGCGTTGGTTCGGTCGTAAGATGGCCGGCTTTGGGGGGAACAGATGCGTCTGCTTTTCGGATTGATGATCGGCGCGTTTATTGCGTCACCTGCCGCTGCGGACGAGATCGAGAACGCGCGCACCGTACAGATTGCTGTGGACGGCACGATTAGCCAGCGCTGCGCTATGGGCAATGTTCCCAATATCGATTTCGGCGAACTCAACCGGGGCGGCCAGACAATGCGTGCGCGGGTTGCGCTGGATTGCAACGTGCCGTTCACGATGAAGATTTCCGGGTCGACCGGGGCGCTGACGCATACGTCCATGCCATTGGGGCAAGGCCCTTATTCCGGTGCGCTGCCTTACGCTTTGGGGATCGCCATGGCAGTTCGCCATCCTTCTCTCGAAACGGTCAACCGAGTCTTCGATAGTCGCTCGCTGCGAGGCGGAGGCTCGTTTTCCAGCAACGGCGGTATCGCAACCGATGGCATGACCCTGTCCATCGAACTTGGCACGCCATCGGGAGAGGCGGGACTGCTCGCCGGTCACTATGCAGAGACGATAACCATCACGGTTTCGCCGATGTAGCGCACGTTTACTCGTTCTGGCGCCGAAGGCCGTGGATGCTGTCAGCATCGCGCTAGCCGTCCCGCCCGCCCGGTTGGCACCGTTGCCAGGCGCAAATGTTCACGCGGTGCACCATTAACCGATCGCGAGCGCCCTCGGCGGCGCCGGCGACATAGGCAAGGACGGAATTTATGAAGTTAGTCTTGAGGGTCGCTTTGGCCACCACGGCAATCGTTTCGACGGGGGGTATCGCCCACGCGCAAACGCACAGCATCGTCAATCCGGTGAACGAAAGCGTCACCATTCCGGTCACCACGACCACCACCACGCAGGTCCAGGGATGGTATCGCGGAAGTGCCAATTCGAATTCGGGTTCCCTGACGCCCTGCGCGCCCAACAGCGGTCAAGGTTGCTCTTTCCGCACTGTGAACGTGGAAACGACCACTACGACGGACGTCGTGCAGACCTCGTTCACGATCTCCGGTTCGGCGGCCGACAACACGGAAGCTGCCACGCCGACCGTGACCAATAGCTTCACGCTGACCGGCACCGTGAGCCGCGACTGCTCGTTCTACGCCGGCAACACGGCTGCCGCGCGCACGATCGACTTCGGCACCATCGGCGTTCGCACCGGCAACAACGAAAACGTGAACGCCGCGTTCGAGATGGCCGGTCCGGCCAATGCCACCGTCCAGACGCTGACCGCGGGCTGCAACACCAACAATGCCGTCGAAGTCGCCAAGAATGACATCCGCGGCATGGTTAACGCCAATCCGGGTGGCTACGACACCGACGAGTTCCAGGCGAA
>NZ_LBHB01000003.1 GCF_001010945.1 Aurantiacibacter luteus | reverse complement strand
GCGACCGCCTCGGGCGCAAGCGGTACGCAATGCTCGAAAGCTTCGTCGTCGCGCAGGTGCAGCTCCAGCTTCATCTCGTCCGCGGGTATGGTCCACAGCGCCTCGGGTGAGGAGGCCGAGGCGTCCTTCCAGTCGATCCCGCTCAACTGCTTCCAGGTCATGCGACGTACCATGCCAGGCCGCTGCGCCGTGAGGGCAAGGACGCGGGCAGCCAGGCGCGTGACTGGTGACGCTCCCGCACGATCGACGTCGTGCATCAACTGCCGCACGCCATCGACCTTGATGAGCGCCGGGTAACGCTTCGCGGGTGGCACGGGCTTGAGTGCTGCGCCGACAGCGACCGCCGGGTTCTCGACCTTGATGCCGAGCCCGCGGGCATAGACGAACACCGTTCCGACCCGTTGCTTCAACCGGCGGGCGGTCTCGATGGCGCCGCGCGCCTCGACCTTCCTCAGCACGGCAAGGAGCACCGGCTCGTCGATTTCGCCCAGTTCCAACGCACCGATGTGCGGGAAAACGTCACGCTCCAGGCTGGTGATCACGTCGTTCGCGTGGACCGGCTTCCAGCGAGGCAACTGCTGCTCGTACCAGTCGCGCGCGACAGTCTCGAAAGTTTGTCGCTCGTCCCGCCCGCCCACCAGCTTGCGTCGCGCCTTGTCCATGCGGGGATCACGACCCGAACGCAGGATCTTGCGCGCATCGTCCCGTGCCTCGCGAGCGGCGGCAAGGGAGACGTCCGGATAGGTACCGAGGCCGAGCGCCTGCTCCTTCCCATCGAATCGAAACTTGTAGCGCCAGGTCTTGTGGGCCTTGGGCGAGACATGCAGGAACAGCCCCTGCCGGTCTGCGATCTTGTAGGCCTTGTCCCTCGCCGCGGCCGCCTTGACCGCCTTGTCCGTCAGCATCTGCTTTACCCCCAAACCACCTCGAAGCTTACCCCCAATTTACCCCGACTTCGCCGGAGCAATGGGTGAGTGCGAAGGCACGAGGATGGACGCCAGACGGCGCAAAACGCAAGCTTTCTCGCGCTTTCTGACTGTTCACAGATCTGTGGAAACAGGATAGTGGCGGAGAGGGTGGGATTCGAACCCACGTTACGGTTGCCCGTAAACCGCATTTCGAGTGCGGCGCATTCGACCACTCTGCCACCTCTCCGCAGAGGTCCTGCCACAGCAGGGATGCATGCCCGGTCGAGGGGAAGCGCGCGGTTAGCCGATGGCATGGCGCTTGCCAAGTCCCCCTGACGCGGCACCCGGGCGATTTCCGGTGATTGGCCTTTGGTCCCGCTTGTGACGCGGCGCGGCCTCCCTATATTCCCCGGATATGGATCGCACCCACTTCTTCTCGGGTCAGGCGGGCCGCATGATCGAGGCACCGCGCCGCTCGCGTGCGCGTTTCGCCATCGGCGATGTCGTCCGGCACAAGCGCCACGATTTTCGCGGTGTCGTGTTCGATATCGACCCCGTCTACGCCAATTCCGAAGAATGGTACGAGGCGATACCGGAAGGCCAGCGCCCCGATCGCGACCAGCCCTTCTATCACCTTCTCGCCGAGAACGAGGACAGCAGCTACGTCGCCTACGTCAGCCAGCAGAACCTGCTAATGGATGCGGGGGACGAGCCCGTGGATCACCCGCAGGTGAGCCAATTGTTCGAGGACTTCCGCGGCGGGCGCTATCGCCTGCGCCGCAGCCTGACGCACTAGCTCTTGATCTTCCAGCCGCTCTTAAGAACGCGGTAGGTCACGAGGCCCAGCACCAGGTTCAGCACCCCCACCCCCGCCGCTGCGACGAGCACGTGGGCATTGTCGTTGCCAATGTCGCTCACGCCCAGGAAGCCGTAGCGAAAGCCGCTGATCATGTAGAAGAACGGGTTGGCGCGGCTGATCGCCTGAAACGGCTCCGACAGGTTGGAGATGACGTAGAACGTTCCCGACAGAAGGCTGAGAGGCGCGACGACGAAGTTGGTGATGGCCGCGTTGTGGTCGAACTTCTCGGCCCAGATGCTCGCCAGCAGGCCGAAGATGGCCAGCATGGTCGCCCCCATCAGGCCGAACCACACCACCGCCCACGGATGCGTCACCGCCACCGACACGCCGGGATAGAGCGCCATCGCCAGCGCCACGGCGCCGCCCACCATCACCGCCCGGGTGATTGCCGCGCCCACGATCGCGATCATCAGCTCGGCTTCCGACAAGGGCGGCATCAGCAGGTCGATGATGGTCCCCTGCATCTTGCCCGCCAGCAGGCTGAAGCTGGAATTGGCAAAGGCGTTCTGCATCATGCCCATCATGATGAGGCCCGGCGCGACGAAGGTGCCGAAGGGCACGCCCAGCACCTCGCGCCCGCCGCGCCCGCCCGCGCCGCCCAGCGCGACGGTGAAGATCACCAGGAACAGCAGCGTGGTGACGGCGGGGGCCCAGACGGTCTGCGTCTGCACCTTGAGAAAGCGGCGGCACTCCTTAATATAGAGGCTCCACAGACCCACCCGGTTAAACCCGGTAATCTGCGGCTCTCCCTTGGGCGGGAACGCGCGCGGCGGCACACTCGCTTGTCCTGTCATGCGCGCTCGCCTATCGGGGGCCGCCCTGCCATGCAAGCGGCCCTTGCAAGACAACGAATGGACATGACGCACCTATGAGCTGGACCGAAGAGCGGATCGCCACGCTGACCAAGATGTGGGAGAGCGGTTCGACCGCCAGCCAGATCGCCGACACGCTGGGCGGCGTTTCGCGCAATGCCGTGATCGGCAAGGCGCACCGCCTTGGCCTGAAGGCACGGCCGAGCCCGGTGAAGGCCAAGGAGGAGAAGAAGGCGGCGCCCAAGAAGAAGGCTCCTGCCCCCGCGCCCGCCGTCGCCGCGCGCAAGCCCGCGCCGCCCAAGCCCGCGCCCGCGCCCGCGCCCGCCAAGGATCCCGCTCCCGAACGTCCTGCGGCGGAAGCCGCGCCGGCCCCGGCCGCCTCGCCCTCCGTCACGCCGGTCAACCAGAGCCAGCCGCTGCCCGACAAGCGCGAGGACCTGCCCAAGATCGTCAGCTATGGCCCCGGCGGTTTCCTGCGGCAGGGTCCGGGCGACCAGCAGGCGCCGATCCCGCCCGCGCCGCCGCGTCGTCTCGTGCCGGCCAAGCCGAGCCCGGAGATCGCCGGCAAGACCAGCCTGCTCGACCTCAACGACCGCGTCTGCCGCTGGCCGATGGGCCATCCGGGCGAGCCCGACTTCCACTTCTGCGGCGAGCGGGTGAACCCCGGTTTTCCCTATTGCGTCGAGCATTGCGGGCGGGCCTATCAGGCGCAGCTGCCGCGCGGCGCGCGCCGTCCCCCTCCGCCCCTGCCGTTCGGCGGGCCGCGGGTGCGATAGGGCGCGATCACGCCTCCCTGGCCTAGAAAAAAGAGAAGGCCTCCGGCAGAGACCGAATGGCGGGGTCGAGGGGGGCTCGATCCGCGCGCGGTCCCTTGCCTGGAGGCCTTCGACATTTCCGGCAAGGTGCCCGAAGCGTCCGGACGCGCGGCCGAACCACGGTTGCGACCCGAAGGGCGGCGGCGTCTTGGCCGGGCCCCTAACCGCGCGAGGGCAGACGGTCATGTCACGCAATCGCTTTGTTTTGGCTTTTTGCGGGTCAATCTCGGTCCCGTGCCTCGCCACGGGCGATACGGCGCTCTACCTCGTCGGTGACCGTCAGGCCCAGCGAGTGCGCGCGCATGCAGGCTGCGACCCGGTCGGTCACGTCGAACTTGGCAAAGATCCTCCGCACATACGTGTCCACTGTCGAACGGGAGACGCCGAGGATTAGTGCGATGACCGGATTGCTCTTGCCCCGGCACATCCAATCCAACACCTCCAGCTCGCGGTTCGAGAGCGGCTCCACGGCAAATTCCTCGCGCACTATCCGGCAATAGCGCTGGAACGAAACCTGCCCGATCTGCTGCACCGACAGCACCACCTCGTCCGAAGGATTTTCCTTCCTCGGCCAGATCGCGCCGAGAAACCCCGCTCGCCCGTTCGGCCCGTAGCACACCGAGCCGATGCCGCGTGCCATGCCGTGCCTCGCGGCGATCTGCAGGTATCGACGCTCCGCCGGGTCAAGCGCGGCAAGTTCGATATCCCACAGCCAGACAAACGCCGAGACGCGTGCCATCGCCAGCCGGGGCAAGGGATCGATGAGGCGCAGGCGCGTGCGATATTGCCGCTCCCAAATGCGCGAGACCCCCATGTTGGTAACGATGCGGCCGACGCGCGGATTGTCCACCAGGGGTGCGAGGAAGAAGCAGGCCTCGATCCCGTGCAGCGCGAGCGCCTTCATGACTGCAGCCCGCAACGGCACGACATCGGGCGCGGCGCGGATTGCGCCCAAGGCTGCCATCATGGCCTGCTTTTCAGCCATGTCCGTTTCGTCCACGGCGACCCTGCCGCGCGCCCCTGCATACCGGCCTTTCGCCCGAATTCGGCAACTGGCCGCGCGGCTATTTTGCCACCGCTACGGCCACAGGACAAGTCGCCAGGCAAATCATCATTCCCGGCAATCGCTTAGGATTCGCTGCGAGTCAGGACATGGCGATCGATTGCGAACACCGCCGCCGGAGCGACCGCGCCGAGCGGTTGCGCGGGATGAGCGATGGCCTTGAACATCCGTGCCCCGACTGGCAGGCAGGGGCATCCCCCCCGCCTAGACCTGCACAGGAAACCCGTCGCAATGTCATTCTCGCTCTACGAAGCCATCATTCCCTCCTTCATCCAGGTCCTCAACGCCGGGCAGGCGTGGGTGGAAAAGGCCAAGGCCAGCGGCATTTCGGAGGAGGAACTGGCCGCAGCCAGGCTGGCCCAGGACATGCTGCCTTTCGCTTACCAGGTGAAGAGCATGGTGGTGCATTCGGTCGGCGCGATCGAGGGGGTGCGCAAAGGCCAGTTCAATCCTGACATGGGCGAGTTCGCCATGTCGCTCGAACAGATGCGCCTCAACCTTGGCGCGGCGGAGAACACCCTGCGCGCGCTCAGCAAGGGCGAAATCGATAGCTTCATCGGGGGCGAGACGCGTTTCGTCATGCAGAAGGCGGGTATCGACCTGCCCTTCAACAGCGAGAACTTCCTGCTGAGTTTCAGCCAGCCGAACTTCTATTTCCACGCGTCGACCGCCTACGGCATCCTGCGGCACCTCGGCATCGAGGTGGGCAAGCGCGACTTCCTCGGACCGATGCGCTTCAACCGCAGCTGACTAGGCGCGCCTAGCGCACGCGGCGCGCGAACCAGATGGTGTGGCGCGGGCCCTTGTTGTTGGGGCGGGCGCGGACCGTCTCGACGTTGACCTGCAGCCCTGCATCCATCAGCCGGCGCGTGAACTTGTGATCGTCCGCCGCAGACCAGATCGCCAGCAGACCGCCCACGGTCAGCGCGTCGCGCATGCGGGCAATGCCGGTGCGGGTGTAGAGCCGTTCGTTGCCGTCGCGCACGATCCCGTCCGGCCCGTTGTCGACGTCCATCAGGATGGCATCGTAGGGCGGCGTGGTGCCGTCGACCGCGTCGTCCACCAGCGCGGCGACATCGGCGATGACGACCTCCCCGCGCGGATCGGCCAGCGTCTCGCCGGTCAGATGCGCGAGCGGGCCCTGCGCCCAATCGAGAATGTCCGGCACCACCTCGGCCACGGTCACGCTGCCGCCCGGAGGCAGGGCCTCGAGCGCGGCGCGATAGGTGAAGCCCATGCCGTAACCGCCGATCAGCACGCGCGGGCTCGGCCGGTCCAGTCGCTCCAGCGTCAGCCGGGCGAGCTGTTCCTCCGAAAACTGCATCCGCGTGCCCATCAGCTCGTCGCGGCCGAGCATGATGACATGGTCGCGCCCGTGGGCGATCAGCGTCAGCGTGTCGCCGCCGGGGATGTGGGCACTGGCCAGTTCTTCGCGGGGCAACATCGGGGTTCTCCGGGGGACTTGCGCGCCGCCTAGCGCCTTTTGCCGCCGCCCGCCACCGGTCTGCCCCGAGCTATTAAGCGCGATGCGGAACCAGCGGTGCGCGAGCGGCTTGGTAAGGCATCACCATTCCAGCAAGTTACGGAGCTACCCATGGACGTTATCGGCTACGGCACGAAGAAGGCCAGCGCACATCTTTCCCCCCTGAAATTCACCCGCGCCGATGCCCGCGCCGGCGAGATCGCCATCGAGATCTCCCACTGCGGCGTGTGCCATTCCGATCTCCACCAGGCCCGCGACGACTGGGACAACACCGTCTGGCCGTGCATTCCGGGTCACGAGATCGTGGGTAAGGTCGTCGCCGTCGGCGACGGCGTGACGCGCTTTGCCGTGGGCGACCGTGCGGCTGTGGGCTGCATGGTCAACTCCTGCCAGCAGTGCGAGCAGTGCAAGGCCGGGGACGAGCAGTATTGCACCGGGCCCAAGAGCTGCACGCTCACCTACAACGGCCCCAAGAAGCCCGACGGCACCAATACCTACGGCGGCTATTCAACCGGCATCGTGGTACGCGAGGAATTCGCCCTGACCGTGCCCGACGCGATCCAGAGCACCCACGTGGGCCCGATCGTGTGCGCCGGTATTACGACTTACCAGCCGATGAAGTACTTCGGCCTGAAGGAAGGCCAGACGCTGGGCGTCGCCGGCATCGGCGGTCTGGGTCACATGGCGGTGCAGCTCGGCAAGGCGCTAAGCGCGCGGGTCGTCGCCATTACCACCAGCCCCGAGAAGACCGACGACATCGAGAAGCTCGGCGCGGACCTCGTCATCGACGTGAACGACAAGGACGCGATGGAGGCCAACGCCAAGACCATCGACCTGATGATCAACACCATCCCCTACAAGCACGACCTCAATCCCTATCTGCCGCTGATGAAGTCGAAGAGCCAGATCGCCGTGGTCGGCAATTTCCTCGGCTTCGACGATCTCGACACGGCCACCATGGTGTTCGAGCATATCGGCCTGACCGGCTCGCTGATCGGGGGCATCGCGGATACGCAGGAGGTGCTGGAACTGTGCGCCAAGCACGACGTCCGGCCCGAGATCGAACTGATCCGCATGGACCAGATCGACGAGGCGTTCGAGCGGATGCAGAAGGAAGACGTGCGCTTCCGCCACGTGATCGACATGGACAGCCTGCGATCCGACACCTCGGCCGCCGAAAAGGCCGAGACGGTCGACGATCCGATACGCGGCGAAGTGGTCGGCTAGTCGCCCCGCCTTTGCCCGTCTCGTTCACCGCGATCCTTTCGCGGGATGACGAGGCGGGCGATGGCGCCCTTGCCGTCCTGCCGATTGGCCAGTGTGAACTCGCCGTGCGCGCCCCTTGCGAGGCTCGACGCAATCCTTAGGCCCAGGCTTTGCGACGTCTCCAGCGCGAAACCTTCAGGCAGGCCGCGCCCCTCGTCCTGGATGCAGATGATGTAGGCGCCGAGTTCGTCGTTCGGTACCACCGTCACCTCCAGCACCCCGCCCTCGCCCGCCGGGTACCCGTGTTCCAGCGCGTTGCTGATCGCCTCGGACACGATCAGCGCCGTGGGCACGGCATCCTTGCTGTCGAGCACGTCGGTCACCTGCGCATCGAAGCGGTACTCGATGTCGGTACGTCCACTAGCCTCCAGCGATTCCCGCACGATGCGGTCGATGTAGCTGGCGAGCGAAAGTTGCGCGCCGTCGGCGTTGTAGAGCGTGCGCTGCAGCCGCCCGACTACGCCCAGCCGGCGTGAGGCTTCGGCAAGGGCAGCCTTGCCCTGTTCGTCAGCCAGCGTGCGCTGTTGCAGGTTGAGGATGGAGGACATCATCTGCAGGTTGTTGCCCACCCGGTGCTGCAGTTCCTCGAACAGCATGGCGCGGGTCTCGGCCAACCCCTCGCTGCGCCGCCGCTCGGCTGCCAACTGGCGATTGGCACGCTGCATCCAGTGCACCAGCGTGATGTCGACCGTCACGATGAAGAGATAGAAAAGCAGCGCGACGGCGGCCTGATACGGCAGCGCGAAGCTCTCGATCGGGTTGATGAAATAATACCAGGCCAGCAGGCCCGAGAGCAGCGCCGCCAGGATACCCGGCCGCGCGCCGAGAAAGAAGGCGACGATAATGACCGCGGGAAAGAAGGTGAGGTAGGGAAAACCCGGCGGCAGCGAGTCGTCCACCGCCCACCGCGCGAGGAGACCGGCAACGGCTGCCAGCACGGCCAGCGCATGGGCCAGCAGCGGACGGTCCGCCAGCAGCGGCAGGCTTTCGAGGAAGGGCCGGCGGGTCTGTGTCATGGTCTTGCGCTAGCAATTCTCGGGAAATGCGAAAGGGGCCGCGCGAGACATATCCCGCGCGGCCCCGTTCCAGTGGCGCTGGTTGAGCGCCGTCAGGCTCAGTCGTCCTTCAGGAAGGCCGGCATGTGGTCGTCGCCGCCGCCGTCACGGCGTCCGCCGCGATCGTCCTTGCGGTCACGGTTGCCCCGCGGACCACGACGGTCGCCGCCGCCACGCGGACCACGGTCGCCGCCGCCGCGAGGGCCACGGTCGCCACGCGGTTCACGCGGTTCGCGCGGAGGACGGGTGTCCTCCAGCTCCTCGCCGGTTTCCTGGTCGACGACGCGCATCGACAGGCGGACCTTGCCGCGCTGGTCGATCTCGAGAACCTTGACCTTCACCTCCTGCCCTTCGGACACGACGTCGGTCGGCTTCTCGACGCGCTCGTTCTTCATCTCGCTGACGTGGACGAGACCGTCCTTGCCGCCCATGAAGTTCACGAAAGCACCGAAGTCGACGATGTTGACGACCTTGCCGTTGTAGATCTTGCCGATCTCCGGCTCCTCCACGATGCCCTGGATCCAGGCGCGCGCGGCTTCGATCTGCGACAGGTCGGACGAGCTGATCTTGATCACGCCCTCGTCGTCGATGTCGACCTTGGCGCCGGTCTCGGCCACGATCTCGCGGATCACCTTGCCGCCGGTACCGATGACGTCGCGGATCTTCGACTTGTCGATCTGCATGGTCTCGATGCGCGGGGCGTGGGCGGAGAGCTCGGTGCGGGCCGAACCCAGAGCCTTGTGCATTTCGCTCAGGATGTGCGCGCGGCCGGCCTTCGCCTGCTCGAGCGCCTTGGCCATGATCTCCTGCGTGATGCCGGCGACCTTGATGTCCATCTGCATGGTGGTGATGCCGGCCTCGGTGCCCGCGACCTTGAAGTCCATGTCGCCCAGGTGATCCTCGTCGCCGAGAATGTCGCTGAGCACGGCGAAGTCGTCGCCTTCCAGGATCAGGCCCATGGCGATGCCCGACACAGGTCGCGCGATCGGCACGCCGGCATCCATCATCGACAGGCAGCCGCCGCAGACCGTCGCCATCGAGCTCGAGCCGTTGGACTCGGTGATGTCGGACAGGATGCGGATGGTGTAGGGGAAATCCTCGTGCTTGGGCAGGACGGGGTGCAGAGCGCGCCAGGCCAGCTTGCCGTGGCCGATCTCACGCCGACCGGGCGCGCCGAAGCGGCCCACTTCGCCGACCGAATAGGGCGGGAAGTTGTAGTGCAGCATGAAGTTGGAGTAGCTGAGGCCCTCCAGCCCGTCGATCATCTGCTCGGATTCCTTGGTGCCGAGCGTGGTCGTGCAGATCGCCTGCGTCTCGCCGCGGGTGAACAGCGCCGAGCCGTGGGCACGCGGCAGGAAGCCGACGATGCTCTCGATCGGGCGGACCTGGTCGAGCTTGCGGCCGTCGATGCGCTGGCCGTCCTTGAGGATGGCGCCGCGCACGATGTCGGCTTCCAGTTTCTTGACGAGCTTGCCGGCAACCATGGCGGTCTGGCCGTCGGCCTCGGCGTAGTGCGCCTTGGCCTTGGCCCGCGCCGCGTTGAGCGCGTCCGAACGGGCGGACTTGTCGGTCAGCTTGTAGGCGGCGGCGATGTCCTCGCCGATAAGGCCGCGCAGCTCTTCCTTCATGGCGGCCTTGTCGTCGGACGTGTCGATCGTCCAGGCGTCCTTGGCGCCCTGCTCGGCAAGGTTCACGATGGCGCCGATGACCTTGCGGATCTCGTCATGCGCGAACATGACGGCACCCAGCATCTCGTCCTCGGTCAGCTCCTTGGCTTCCGATTCCACCATCATCACGGCATCCTGCGTCGCCGCGACGACGAGGTCGAGGCGGCCGTCTTCCAGCGCCTTGTCCTGCTTCGGATTAAGGGTGTACTCGCCGTCGACGAAGCCCACGCGCACGCCGCCGATCGGGCCCATGAAGGGGACGCCCGAAATGGTCAGCGCAGCAGAGGCCGCGATCATGGCGACGATGTCGGCCTCGGTCTCGCCGTCGAACGACAGGACCTGGCAGATCACGTTGATCTCGTTGTAGAACCCTTCCGGGAACAGCGGGCGGATGGGGCGGTCGATCAGGCGGCTGGTCAGCGTTTCCTTCTCGGTCGCGCCGCGCTCACGCTTGAAGAAGCCACCGGGGATACGGCCCGCGGCGGAGAACTTCTCCTGGTAATGGACGGTCAGCGGGAAGAAGTCCTGCCCTTCCTTGACGCTCTTGGCGGCGGTCACGGCGCACAGCACCACGGTTTCGCCATAGGTGGCCAGCACGGCGCCGTCGGCCTGACGGGCGATGCGGCCGGTTTCGAGGGTGAGGGTCTTTCCGCCCCACTCGATCGATACGGTTTTGGTGTCGAACATGTATTTTCCTTATGAACCCGCGTGCCACATTGCCGCGCGGGGCCTCTGATGCCGGGTGTGCCGTCCCGGTCCGGTGCGGGGCGCTTCTATGCCCCATGGCCCGCTACCTGCCGGATTGCACGGTAGCCGGATAGACGAAGGGCGGCCCGGTGAGCCGCCCTTCGAGAAACTCTTTCTTACTTACGCAGACCCAGCTTCTGGATCAGGGCGTTATAGCGCTCCAGATCCTTGCGCTTGAGGTAGGCGAGCAGGCTGCGACGCTTATTCACCATCATCAGCAGGCCACGACGCGAATGGTTGTCCTTGTGGTGGTCCTTGAAGTGCTCGGTGAGGTTGCGGATGCGCTCGGTCAGGATGGCGACCTGCACTTCGGGCGAACCGGTGTCGCCCTTGCCGACCGCGTTGTCCTTGATGATTTCCTGCTTCTTTTCGGCCGTAACCGTCATTCTTTCGTACCTTTTCGCAGTATCGTGTTCAGATATTGAACCCCCGGACGACTGTCATCGTGCCGCCTTCGATTTCCACTAGCGCCACCGGAACCTCGCCCAGTTTCGCGAAATGGAGCCCGTCGGGATGGGGCAACCCGGATACGACCCGGCCCTGTCGGGCCGCCTGCGCGCTTTCCGGATCGAGTGCGAGGGCCGGGATACCGTCCAGCCCCGCCTCCAGCGGCAGGAGGTGGTCTTGAAGTCGCGCGCCCTTACCGATTTCGTTCAGCAAGTCCAGCGAAATCGCCTGCCCCTCGGTGAAGGGGCCGGCCTTCGTGCGCCTGAGGTAGGTGACGTGCCCCAGTGTTCCAAGGGCGCGTGCGATATCCCGTGCCAGCGAGCGGATGTATGTGCCCTTGGATACGTTGGCGATCAGAGTGACGCTGTCGGCCATCTCCAGCGCCTCGTATCCTATCTCCGCATCGGGGCGGGAGCCGGTGCTGGCAAATGTCGAATAGAGCGGCGCCCAGCCCGCCCCGCTCGCCATCTCCAGCGAATGGATCGTCACGTGCCGGGTCGCCAGCGCGAAATCCTTTCCCGCCCGCGCCAAATCGTAGGCCCTCCTGCCGTCCACCTTCAGCGCCGAATATTTTGGCGGCAGCTGCTCGATCGCGCCGGTGAAGTGCTCCAGCACCGCCGGGATGGCGGCGCGCGGGGGGCGGCGGTCGGTGGTCGCGGTGACTTCGCCCTCGGTGTCGAGCGTATCGGTCTCCGCGCCAAACTGGATCGTAAATTCGTAGGTCTTGTCGGCATCGAGCATCCGGCCCGTCAGCTTCGTCGCCTCGCCCAGCGCGATGGGCAGCACGCCCTCGGCCAGCGGGTCGAGCGTGCCGCCGTGGCCGACCTTGGGCAGGTCCCTCAGCTTGGGGCCGTAGCCAAGCTCGCGCAGCACGCGCTTCACCGCGCCCACGGCCTGCGTCGAGCCGAGGCCGGTCGGCTTGTCGAGGATCAGCCAGCCATGCGGCCGCAGCGCCGGATCAGCCATCGGCGATGAGGCCGGCGAGGCCCAGAAACTGGTTCATCACCCAGTCCACCGGCGGCAGCAGGAAGCGCTCGATGATGTCGGCCTGCGGAAAGACGTAGGGCACCGCCACCAGCAGCACGAACAGCAGCGGGAAACCGAGCGGGCGCAGCTTCTCGTAGGTGCGCGCGGCGGAGGCCGGCAGCAGCCCCTCGACGATGTGCGAGCCGTCGAACGGCGGGATCGGCAGCAGGTTGAACAGGGCCAGGAAGACGTTGATGGCGATGAAGTAGTAGGCGGCCTGCAGCATGGTCTCGGAAAGGTCCGGCACGGCCAGCGCCGTCACGCCCAGCACCAGCGCGCCCAGCGTCGCCAGCACGAGATTGGTCCCCGGCCCTGCCGCCGCGACCGCCATCATGCCGAAGCGCGGGTTATTCAGCCGCCACTTGTTGACCGGCACCGGCTTGGCCCAGCCGAACACCGGGAGCCCCGCCAGCGCCAGCCCACCCGGCACCAGCAGCGTGCCGACCGGGTCGACGTGGCGGATGGGATTGAGGCTGAGGCGGCGCTGCTCCTTCGCCGTCGGATCGCCCAGCGCCAGCGCCGTCCAGCCGTGCGCCACCTCGTGAAAGACGATGGCGACCACCAGGCAGGGGATCAGGATGGCGGCGAGCAGCAGCGTGTCGGACATGGCGCTCACATGGCGCTTCGCTTGGCGCTGGTAAAGTGCGGCGGTGCGCGTCATGCTGCACGCCAGGGACGAAGGGGACATGGGTCATGGCGCAGGCTGGCACGCAGACAGGCTTTCTCGCCCGGGTCGAGCGCGCGGGCAACCGCCTGCCCGACCCGGTGCTGCTGTTCGTCTGGTTCGTGCTGGCGCTGGTGGCAATCAGCGTGGTGGGCAGCCTCGCCGGATGGTCCGCCCTGCACCCGGTCGAGGTCGATCCCGAGACCGGCGACAACCTGCTCGTCAGCGTGCAGAGCCTGCTCAGCAGCGAGAACCTGCGCCTGCTGCTGACCGAGACCGGCACGACCTTTACCTCCTTCCCGCCGCTCGGATTCGTGCTGGTCGTCATGCTCGGCGCGGGGGTTGCCGAGCGGTCGGGCCTGTTCACCAGCGCCATGCGCGCCACGGTGGCAAAGGCACCGCGCTTCTGGCTGACCCCCGCGGTGGCCTTCGCCTGCATGATGGCGAACCATGCCGCCGATGCCGCCTTCGTGGTCATGATCCCGCTCGCCGCGATCATCTACCATTCCGCCGGACGCCACCCGCTGCTCGGCATCGCGGTGAGCTTTGCCGCGGTCTCGGGCGGGTTTTCCGCCAACCTCTTTCCCGGCCAGCTCGACGCGCTGCTGCTCGGCATCACCGAGGCCGCGGTGCAGACCGTGTTTCCCGACTGGAGCGCCAACATCGCGGGCAACTGGTACTTCATCGCCGCCATGCTGATCGTCGACCTGCCGGTGATCTGGTTCGTGACCGAGCGCATGATCGAGCCGCGCCTGGGCACCTGGAACCCGGCGCTGGCGGGCGAATCCCTCGCCGACGAGCCGGCCACCGACACCACTCCCGAACAGGCGCGCGGCCTGCGTCATGCCGGGCTCGCGGTGCTCGGCCTGATCGCGCTGTGGGCCTTCCTCACGCTCGGCCCGAATGCCCCGCTGATCGACGCCGCCGCCCCGCCAGAGGCGCGGATGACGCCGTTCTACAAGAGCCTGCTGGTCTTCTTCATGCTCGTCTTCCTCGTCCCCGGCTGGTTCTACGGCCGCGCGGCGGGGACCATCGCCGACCACCGCGAGCTGATCGGCATGATGGCGGGCGCGATGAAGGACATGGCCTACTACCTCGTCCTGACGTTCGTGGCAGCGCACTTCGTCGCCATGTTCGCCTGGTCGAACCTGGGCATCGTGCTCGCGGTGAACGGCGCGGACACACTGAAATCGAGCGGCCTGCCGGTCTGGGCGCTGCTGCTGGGCGTTGTGCTGTTCGCCGCCACGCTCAACCTGCTGATCGGCTCGGCGAGCGCCAAGTGGGCGGTGCTGGCGCCGGTCTTCGTGCCCATGCTGATGCTGCTCGGCGTCTCGCCCGAAATGACCACCGCCGCCTTCCGCGTGGGCGATAGCGCCACCAACATCATCACCCCGCTGCTCCCCTATTTCCCACTGATCCTGATCTTCGCCCAGCGCTGGAACCGCGAGTTCGGCATCGGCAGCCTGACCGCGATGATGATCCCCTATTCGGTCGGCATCCTCGCCGTGGGGCTGGCGCTGACGGTGGGCTGGGTCGTGCTCGACCTGCCGCTGGGGCCGGGTGCGGGCGTATTTACCGAGTTGCCGACGGGCTTGGCGAATCGCTGAGTGAAGTTGACACTGTCAAGCGCGATGAATTGGCATTCCCTTAAAACCTCACGCTTTTTCTCCTCGGCAAAGTTGACACTTCGCGGGTCTGCGCGTGAAAGCGCAAGTGCCGCCGTCCGCAGTGCAAGTTCATCGACA
Source organism: Aurantiacibacter luteus (assembly GCF_001010945.1). Classification (GTDB taxonomy): domain Bacteria; phylum Pseudomonadota; class Alphaproteobacteria; order Sphingomonadales; family Sphingomonadaceae; genus Alteraurantiacibacter; species Alteraurantiacibacter luteus. Next base: position 199,753 of record NZ_LBHB01000003.1, on the reverse strand, counting down.
CGGCCCATCGACACGGCCCACCGGCTGTAGGAAAGTCCGATCGTGACCGCCGCGACCACCCTGCTTATCGTCTCCTACAGCCGCACCGGCGCAAGCCGCCAGCTGGCCGACAGCGCGGAGGCGTGGGCCCTGGCTGTCGGCGAGATCGCGGTCCGGCACCTCGATGCGAGGGAGGCCGGGCCCGAAGACCTGCTCGCGGCAGCCGGCTACCTGTTCGCCTGCCCCGAAAACCTCGCCGCCATCGCAGGAGAGATGAAGGCTTTCTTCGACCGCACCTATTACGAGGTGCTCGGCCGGATCGAGGGGCGACCCTATGCCGCGATGATCTGCGCCGGGTCCGACGGCGAGAACGCCCGCCGCCAGCTCGAACGCATCTGTACCGGCTGGCGGCTGCGGCGGGTGGCGGACACGGCGATCGTCAACCTGCGCGCCGATACGCCGGAGGCCATCCTCGCGCCCAAGACCGTGCCCGAGCCCGCCCTCGCACAGGCCCGCGAACTGGGCGCCTTGCTGGCAGCGGGCCTCGCCGCCGGGATCTTCTGACGCTTGCCTGCGGAACCCGGTCGAGCCAGCGTCGTTAGGGCAGGGTCGACAGGCTTCCACTCGGCCTTGGTCGCAATGAGGAGACGAACCATGAAGAAGATCCTGACCGTTATCGCGCTGTCCGCCACCGCTTTCGGCCTGCAGGCCTGCAACACCGTGCGCGGCGCCGCTGCCGACGTGGAATCCGTGGGCGACTGTGTCGACGGCGTCGAAGGCAACTGCTGATCCGCCACCCGCTCTTTTTGAGCGAACGAAACGCCGCCTTCGGGCGGCGTTTTTCGTTTCAGCGATACATCTCCAGCTCGCGCGCGAAGTGGCGGCGGCACAGCGCAACGTAGCGTTCGTTGCCGCCGATCTCGGTCTGCTCGCCCTCGCCCACCGCCTCGCCGCTGGCTGAGACACGCAGGTTCATCGTCGCCTTGCGCCCGCAATGGCAGACCGCCTTCAGCTCGACCAGGCTGTCTGCCACGCCCAGCAACACCGCCGACCCGGGGAAGAGGTCGCCGCGAAAATCGGTCCTGAGGCCATAGCACAGCACCGGGATGTCCGCCTCGTCCGCCAGCCGCGCGCACTGCCACACCTGCACGGCGGTGAGGAACTGCGCCTCGTCGATCAGCACGCAACTGAGCGGCTCCGCCTCGTGCCGCGCCATGACCTCGCGCCACAGGTTGGTGCCCGGCGTGTAGCGGTTGGCATCCGCCTCCAGCCCGATACGGCTGGCGATGGCGCAGTCTGAGCGGGTGTCGATCGCCGCGGTCCACAACATGGTCGCCATGCCGCGCTCGCGGTAGTTGAAATCGGCCTGCAGCAGCGTGGTCGATTTGCCCGCATTCATGCTGGCGTAGTAGAAATAGAGCTTGGCCATCGATCCCCTGCCCGCCCCCGACACGCTCATGCTGAGCCTGTCGAAGGATCGTGCTTACGTTCGCACCGAGGGTAGAAGGGAATAACGACCCTTCGACAAGCTCAGGGTGAGCGGAAGTTGGGGAGACGGGCCCAGGATGCCCCGTGAACAGGCTTAGGGCGAGCGGGATTTGAGGGTCAGTCCCCGTCCTCCAGGTCCCGCAGAACCTTGGGATCGTGCAGCAGCGCCTCGATCCGGCTCGCCTCGTCGAAGCTCTCGTCGGCGCGGAATTGCAGCTTGGGCGCGAATTTCAGGCCGAGGCGCTGGGCGACCTCGCGCTGGAAGAAGGCGGTGTTGGTGCGCAGCGCCTTGACCACCACGGCCTCGTCCTCGCCCAGCAGCGGCTTCACGTAGACCTTGGCGTTGCGAAGGTCGGGCGACATGCGGACCTCGGTGACGCTAATCGCGTGGGCGCGCAGCACCTCGTCGTGCGCCTCGCCGCGGGCGAGCAGTTCGGAAAGGATGTGGCGCACCCGCTCGCCCACCTTCAGCAGGCGGACGGACTGGTCCTCGCCCGAGGCTGCGTGCCTAGCCATCGGCCTGCTCCCCTTTCCCCGTATCCTTCTGGCCGGGCCACTCGGTCGCCATGGCGGTGCCCGTGGCGCGGGCGCAGAGCTGGCCTTCGTGGTCGAACAGCTCGGCCTCGACGAAGGTGATGCGCCGTCCGCTCTTCACGGGCCTCGCCTTGACCGTCACCGGCGCCAGCGCGACCGGTGCAAGCAGCGACAGGTTGATGTCGAGCGTCAGCTGCAACCGCCCGCCGGTGCCGAGATAGACCGCCGCGCCCATCGCCTCGTCCATGAAGCCCGCCAGCAAGCCGCCCTGCACGTGGCCGCGCATGTTGGCGAAGCCCTCGGGCGGATCGAAGGCCATTTCCATGGTCTTCGTCGCCTCGTCCATCCCGACGAAACGCGCGCCCAGGGTCTTCGCACTGGGCCAGAAGGGGGTCAGGGGTTGGTCGGTCATCTCATCTCCTAACCCCTCCCGCCCGCGGGAGGGGAGCGAGACTTGCGAGCTTGCTCGCTAGTCGCAGCGGGGTGGGCAGCCCGTGCGGACAGTCCCACCCCCGGTCCCTCCCGCGAGCGGGAGGGACGCCTGGTTCAAAGCGTGCGCTCTTCCTCGTTCACCTCGAACACCTCGAGCTGGTCGCCCGGCTTGATGTCGTTGGTGTCGGCCAGAACCACGCCGCACTCGAGCCCGGCGCGCACCTCGTCGACGTCGTCCTTGAAGCGGCGCAGCGACTGGATGGTCGTGGCCGAGACGATGACGTCGTCGCGGGTGAGGCGGGCGTGCAGGCCCTTGCGGATGACGCCTTCCTCGACCAGCAGGCCGGCCGCCTTGTCGCGCTTGCCCGACTTGAAGACCTCCTTGACCGCCGCACGGCCGAGCACGGTTTCCACCTTGAGCGGGCCGAGCTCGCCGAGCAGTTCCTTCGTCACCTCGTCGGTCACATGGTAGATCACGTCGTGGTACATCATGCGCACGCCGTCGCGCTTCACCAGGTCGCGCGCCTTGGGGTTCGGGCGCACGTTGAAGCCGATGATCGGCGCCTTGCTCGCCGCCGCCAGCTGCACGTCGCTCTCGGTGATGGCACCCACGCCCGCGTTCAGCACGCGGACCTTGATGTCGTCGTTCGAGAGGTTGTGCAGCGCGTGGACGATCGCCTCGACCGAGCCCTGCACGTCCGCCTTCACCACCACCGGCCATTCGACCACGTTCGACTTGTTAAACATGGTATCGAAGCTGGTCGGCGCGAGCGCGGTGCGTTTCTCGGTGTCGCGTTCCTGGCGGTAGGCGGCGACCTCGCGGGCGCGGGCCTCGTTCTCCACCACGGTCAGCAGGTCGCCGGCATTGGGCACGCCGCCGAGGCCGAGGACCTCGACCGGCATGGACGGGCCGGCTTCCTTCACCTGCTTGCCCTGGTCGTCGATCAGCGCGCGGACCTTGCCGCTCTGGCTGCCGACGACGAAGGTGTCGCCGCGCTTCAGCGTGCCGCGCTTCACCAGCACGGTCGCCACCGGACCGCGACCCTTGTCGAGCTGTGCTTCGACCACCGTCGCCTCGGCATCGCGGTCGGGCCGCGCCTTCAGCTCCAGCAGTTCGGCCTGCAGGGCGATCTTCTCGACCAGATCGTCGAGACCCGCGCCGGTCTTGGCGGAGACTTCCACGTCGAGCACGTCGCCCGACATCTCCTCCACGATCACCTCGTGCTCCAGCAGGCGCTCGCGCACCTTCTGGGCATTGGCCTCGGGCTTGTCGATCTTGTTGATCGCCACGATCAGCGGCACGCCCGCCGCCTTGGCGTGATTGATGGCCTCCACCGTCTGCGGCATGATGCCGTCGTCCGCGGCCACCACCAGCACGACGATGTCGGTGACGTTGGCACCGCGCGCGCGCATCTGGGTGAAGGCGGCGTGGCCCGGCGTATCGAGGAAGGTGACCCTGGACTTGTCCTTGGTCGTCACTTGGTAGGCGCCGATGTGCTGGGTAATACCGCCGGCCTCGCCCTTGGTCACGCTGGTCTTGCGCAGGGCATCGAGCAGACTGGTCTTGCCGTGATCGACGTGGCCCATGACGGCGACGACCGGAGCGCGCGGCTTCAGCGTCTCTTCCGGATCGCTCTCCTCGCTGGTGTCGATGTCGACGTCGGCGTCGGAGACCTTCTGGATGTTGTGGCCGAACTGTTCGACCAGCAGTTCCGCGGTGTCCTGGTCGATGGTCTGGTTGACCGTCACCATCATGTCGAGGTTGAACAGCTCCTTCACCAGGTCCGCACCCTTCTCGCCCATGCGCTTGGCGAGCTCGGCCACGGTGATGACCTCGGGCACGACCACGTCGCGCACCTGCTTTTCGCGCGGGGCGGAAGAGCCGCCGCCGTGCAGGCGCCGTTCCTTCTCGCGCGCCCGCTTGAGCGCCGCGAGGCTGCGGGCGCGGCGGCCCTCGTCCTCGTTCAGCGCGCGGTTGACGGTGAGCTTGCCCGAGCGGCGCTTGTCGCCCGTATCGGGAGTGGCGGCACCGCGCTTGGGCTTTTCCTCGCGCTTCTTCTCGGGCCGCTTGGGCTCGGGACGGGCGACGGGGGTGAACTTGCGCGCGGCGGGGATGACGGTGCCGGTGGAGGCCTCGGCCTCCTGCGCGGGTGCTTCCTCGGCGGGCGCGGTGGGCTCGGCGGCGGCTGCCTCGGCAGCGGCCTTGGCATCGAGCGCGGCCTGCTTTTCCGCCTCTTCGCGCGCCTTGACGTTATTCTCGGCGCGCTTCTTCTCTTCCTCGGCCGCCTTCAGCGCCTCGGCATCCTCGCGCTTGCGCGCTTCCTCGGCGAGGCGCAGGCGTTCCTCCTCGGCCTCGCGCTGGAGGCGCTGGACACGCTCCTGCGGGGTCTCGCCGGCGGGCGCGGCGGGCCGCTTGGCGACGGGCGCGGGCGCGGGGGTCGGCGCCGGGGCCGGAGCGGGCGCGGGTGCGGGTGCCGGCGCCGGAGCGGCGGCTTCCTCGCCCGGCTTCACGAGCTTGCGGCGACGCTTGACCTCGACCGCCACCTTGTTGGTGCGGCCGTGGCTGAAGGTCTGCTTGACCTCGCCGGCGTCGACCGATCGCTTGAGCCCCAGGGGCTTGCGTTCGCGTCGCGGAGTGTCGTTTTCGTCGCTCATGTGCTCTTCTTTATCCTACAAATTCTCGTCGTGCCGGGCGCTCGCATCGGCGACCTCCCGGCGGTTGCCGGCAGGCCCAGCGGCCCCCAGAAAGGTCTGCAATCGCCCCAGCGGTATCGCGACCCGGCCGGCCGATCGGGGATCGGCGAGCGCCAGGTGGACGACGTTCTCGCGGCCCAATGCCACAGACAGGGCCTCGCGGTCCAGAGGCAGCCGCTCGCCGACAAGGCCGGAGCCCTCGGCATCGCTGCCCACGCGCCAGGCCTGGTCGAGCTTGCGGCACCCATCCTCGCTGGCATCGGCGGCGTGATAGAGCGCGGCGACGCCCCCCATCCGCGCCTCGTGGGCGATGCGGTCGGAGCCCAAGATAAGCATTCCGCCGCGCATTTCGAGGCCGAGGCGCTGTAGGAAAGCCTTTTCCAGCGCCGCCTGCACCAGCGCGGGCAGATCGCCGGGGATCGAGAGCTGGCCGGTCTTGAACGCGCGGGCGAGCGCGCCCTTGAGCTTGCCGTTGGCCACCGCCGTCTCCAGCTGGCCGCGCGAAACACCGATCCACGCGCCGCGGCCGGGGGCCTTTGCGAGCGCATCGGGCAGCACGTCCCCATCTGGAGACAAAGCCAGGCGCAGGAGGTCGTCGCGCGCCGAGGTCTCACCCGTCAGCACGCAGCGGCGCTCGCTCCCGCCAAGGGCAGGAGCGTCGCCGGGACCGGAGTTAGGCGAACCTAATGGGTCATTGCGAGGATTCCGCATTCGCGGCCTCCTCTGCTTGGGTCTCGGAAGCCCCGGTTTCCACCTCGGCCTCTTCGTCCTCGAACCAGTGGGCGCGGGCGGCCATGATGATCTCGTTGCCCTGCTCTTCGGAAAGGCCGAACATGCCGAGCACGCCGCCCTTGTCCTCGGTGCGCTGCGGACGGCGCTGCTGCTGCACCGGCGGCGCGGCGAGCTTCTCGGCCGGCGTCTGGCGACGGCGCGGAGCCTCGCGGCGCTTGGCGATCAGCTCGTCGGTGGCGAGATCGGCCAGGTCGTCGAGCGTCTTGATGCCGGCCTTGCCGAGCACCACCAACATTTCCTCGGTGAGGTGCGGCAGGTCGGCGAGGTCGTCCTCGACGCCCAGCTCGGTGCGGGCGGCGCGGTGCGCCTCTTCCTGCCGCTCGAGCGCTTCCTTGGCGCGGCTCTGCAGTTCCTCGGCGAGTTCCTCGTCGAAGCCCTCGATGCCGGCGAGCTCGTCCAGCTCCACGTAGGCCACTTCCTCGAGCTCCACGAAGCCCTCGGCGACCAGCAGCTGGCTCAGCGTCTCGTCGACGTCGAGCTCTTCCTCGAACATCTTGGAGCGCTCGGCAAACTCGCGGCTGCGCTTCTCCGAGGCTTCTTCCTCGGTCATGATGTCGATCTGGCTCTCGGTCAGCTGGCTGGCGAGACGCACGTTCTGGCCGCGGCGGCCGATGGCGAGCGAAAGCTGGTCGTCGGGGACCACTACTTCGATGCGCGCCTCCTCCTCGTCCAGCACCACGCGGCTGACGGTGGCGGGCTGCAGCGCGTTGACCACGAAGGTGGCGCTGTCTTCCGACCAGGGAATGATGTCGATCTTCTCGCCCTGCAGTTCCTGCACGACAGCCTGCACGCGGCTGCCCTTCATGCCGACGCAGGCGCCGACCGGGTCGATGCTCGAATCGTGGCTGATCACGCCGATCTTGGCGCGGCTGCCCGGGTCGCGGGCGGCGGCCTTGATCTCGATGATGCCGTCGTAGATCTCGGGCACTTCCTGCGCGAACAGCTTCTTCATGAACTCGGGATGCGCGCGGCTGAGGAAGATCTGCGGGCCGCGGTTGTTGCGCTCCACCTTGCTGATGAGCGCGCGCACGCGCTCGCCCACGCGGGCGGCCTCGCGCGGGATCTGCTGGTCGCGGCGGATGACGCCCTCGGCGCGGCCGAGATTGACGATGACGTGGCCGAATTCGACCGACTTGATGACGCCGGTGATGACCTCGCCCGCGCGGTCCTTGAATTCCTCGAACTGGCGCTCGCGCTCGGCATCGCGGACCTTCTGGAAGATCACCTGCTTGGCGCTCTGCGCGTCGATGCGGCCGAGATCGTCCATGGCCGGCAGCGGATCGACGATGTAGTCGCCAACGACCGCGCCCGGCTGCAGCTTCTGTGCCTGGGCCACATCGACCTGCTTGAAGTAGTCCTCGACCTCCTCGACCACCTCGACCACGCGCCACAGGCGCAGGTCGCCGTTCATCGGGTCGAGCTTGGCGCGGATGTCGTTCTCCTGGCCGAAGCGCGCGCGCGCGGCCTTCTGGATCGCTTCCTCCATGGCCTCGATCACGATGGCCTTGTCGATCATCTTTTCGCTGGCGACGGAGTTCGCGATCGCGAGCAGTTCCGCCTTGTTCGCCGAAATGGGGCTGGCCATCAGTCCTGGACCTCTTCTTCCTCGGGTGTTTCTTCTAGATCGTCGACGCCGCTCATGTCGAGTGGCCGGGAGGCGGCGAGCAGCTTGTCGGTGAAGACGAGCTGGGCCGAATGTATCTGCGCGAGCGGCACCGTGACGCGGCCCGACTTGCTGTCCTCGACAGTGACCATGTCGCCCTCGATACCCAGCAGTTCGCCACGCAGGCGGCGGCGGTCGTCTGCCCTGTCAGCCGTGCCGGCCAGCGCGATCTTGACCTCGTGCCCGGCCCAGTTCGCATAGTCCTTCGCGCGGGTCAGCGGGCGGTCTATACCGGGGCTGGAGACCTCGAGATTGTAGGCGCCCTCGACCAGCACCTCGCCCGCTTCCTCGATGGCGTCGATGCGGTCGGATACGGCGCGCGAGAGGGCGGCGCATTGGTCGACCACGAGCTGGCCCGTTGCCGGGTCCTCCGCCATGATCTGCAAGGTGCGCTCGTCCCCGCTGCCCGTCATCTTCACGCGCACGAGTTCGAAGCCCAGCGCGCTCGCTTCGGGTTCGATCACTTGTGTCAGGCGCAAAATATCGGGCATTCGGTCTCCGTTCAGTCCGGCGATGCTGCAACAGGGGTTCGGTGCCGGCCCCTTGCGGCGCCAGCCCTACAATGTCGCGACAATGTCGGGATGGGCAGCCATGTAGGGGCAGAGCTGGAGGAAAGCAATATGCGTTTCATCGTGCCGCTGCTGGCCGCTTGTGTGGCGCTCGTCGCCGGGTGCGAGGAGGAGCCGGAGCCGTCGAAGGATTTCGTGCGCCAGCTACCGGTTCATCCGGTGCCGCCGCCACGCGGTTATGCGTCTTCCGACACGGTGCCGCCTCCCCCTGTCGCCCCGCCTCCGCCGTTATCATCCAACGCGGCGAATCGCTGGGACTGGTGCGGAACGCAAATTCCGCCGCAGCCGCGCCCGCGCGATGCGCCCAGCCGCGCCGAGTGCGAGGCGCACTATGCCGAGACGCTGGCACAGTTGCGCTCCGACATCCTCGCCGACGACGCAGACCTGCCCGATGCGAGCAGCCTGCCGCCGTTCAATGCACGCCGCGATCCCAGCCCCGAAATCGGCAGCTGGATGCAGCGCCTCACGCCCTCACAGAGCGGCGGCTGTTCGTTCACCGAGCGCCCAGCCAGCGCGCGACCCGCCGGCCTGAAGGTGCTCGCCTCCAGCGGCAACATGGACCTGCTGGGCCAAGGCAACCTGCTGGTCCACGACCACGCCATCGGCTTCGTCGAATCAACCTGGACCGCCGACCGCCCCGTCATCGCCGCGCGCATGGGGATGGCGGACCTGTGGATCAGGCCACTCGAACCGTGGGACGAGGTGACACTGATCGTCGGCGCCGACCGCTTCTATTGCCACCGGCGCGGGGACGATTGACCAAACAAAAAGGGCCCGGCGCGAACCGGGCCCTTTCCTTAAGCGGTCGCGCTATGCGGCGATCAATGGACGCCGATGATGTCCGGATTGCCGTCGGGGTCGCCCTGGACGTTACCGCCGTTGCGCACCGCGCCGGCGAGCAGCAGGCCCGCGAGGTGCGGGGTCGCCATCGAGGTGCCCGAGATGGTGTTGTAGCCGCTGCCGATCCAGGTCGACTTGATGGCCGAGCCCGGCTCCGCGTAATCGACCGGCGGATTGCCGTAGTTCGAGAAGCTCGACCAGCGATCGCCGACCGCGAAAGACGACACGGTGTAGACGTTGTTGCCGTTGGCGCGCGCGGGCGAGTGGTTGTTCGCGCTGTCGCTTTCGTTACCCGCGGCGAGCGCGAAGCGCACCCCGCCCGCGGCGGCATTGACCACCGCCTGGTCGAGCGCGGTCGAGACCCCGCCACCAAGGCTCATGTTGGCGACATCGCCCGGCTGACCGAACTGCGCGACATAATCGACACCGGCGATCACGCCCGAGTTCGAACCCGAACCGCGACGGTCGAGCACGCGCACGGCGACCACGCGCGCGCCGGGAGCGACGCCGATTACGCCGATGGCGTTGTCCATCGCGGCGATGGTGCCGGCGACGTGGGTGCCGTGGCCGTTCTCGTCATTGGCATCGCCGCGGCTGAGGAAGCTGCGCGAACGCTGCACGTCGACGTTGAGATCGGGGTGGTCGAACTGGATGCCGGTGTCGATGACCCAGGCGGTGGCGAAGTTGCCGGCCGCGCCGCCGTTCACGCGGGCGATGCCCCACGGCGTTTCCTGCGCGGGCTGCGCGCCGCCGCCGCCGCCGGGGCGAGCCTGGCCGCGGAACTGGCCCTGCTGCACGCTGCTGGTGACGACCTGGTCCTGCTCGCAATAGGCGATGTTAGGGTTGTTGCGCTGCATGTTGGCGACCGCCTGCGGCGAGGCGTTCACCGCGAAGCCGCGCAGGGCGACCGAGTAGACATGCTTGAGCTGCGCCTGCTCCGCCTGGGCGGCACGGTTGGCTTCCGCCTGCGCGCTGCCGCGCGAGACGTTGGCGTTGAACACGCAGATGTAGCTGCCGGCGATCGGTTCGCCTGCACGTTGCGCCATCGCCGGCTGGGCCAGCGCGACGAGCGGCAGTGCGGCCATGGCTGCGACCAGTTTCAAGTTCATTCCCACTCTCCAGATTGTATGGTGATGCGGGGATCAAACGACCCTCCGGGAATGGATACAATCGCAAAATCGAGAATGTGTCCAGAGCAAAAATGACACGCCTGTAAGTAAAATTCGCGTTAGCTTTGCCGGTTTACTATCGACCAGATATCGGTCGAGCAGGGATTACTGACGATCGCCTGAAGCGGCGGTCATGTAGACTTCCATTAGCAGATTTGTTTGGCGGGCTATGGAAGTCTCAGCGCATCGCGTTACTCCATGCCCGCCGGGGTGTAGGCAGGCCCTGCCGCCTCCAGTTCCCGCTCCTGCGCCGCGCGCTCAGCGTCCTCGAAGCGGCGATGGCGCACGATGCGCGGGGTTATGACGATGTAGAGTTCGGTGCGCGTCGTGGTCGACCGCTCGTTCTGGAACAGGTAGCCGACCAGCGGAATGTCGCCGAGCAGCGGGATGCGCGAGCGGGTCGTCAGCACATTGTCCTGCGTCAGCCCGCCGATCACGAAGGTTTCCCCGTCGCGGACCGATGCACTGGTCTCGGCCTCGCGCTGGCTGATCGTCGGGTAGCCCTGGCTGAACCCGGTCACGCTTGAGACGACGCCGTAGATGCGTGAGGTGATGTAGCCGTCGCTGCTGACCCGCGGGGCGATCTGCAGCGTGACGCCCACGTTCACGTACTGCACCTGCTGCGACACGCCGTTGACGCCCGACAGCTGGATGGAGGTGAGGATCGGCAGTGCATCGCCGGTGATAATGCGCGCGGTCGAACCGCTCTGCGCGGCGATGCGCGGGCGGGAAACGATGCGCCCCTCGCCGCGCTGGATCTGCGCCGCGATGGCGATTTGCAGCTGGGCGCTGGGCAGGATGTCAGTGGGATCGACGCCGAAGGGGTTGAACCCGCCCGTCGATACGGAGCCGACCGCGATCTGGCCGTTCTGGTTGGTGAAATCGAGCCCCAGGTTGCGCGCGCCGGTCTCGGTCAGCTCGACGAACTGGGTTTCCAGGATAACGCTGTCCACCGGCACGTCGATCAGCTCGATCTGCCGTTTCACCTGCTCGATCCGCTCGGGAGAGCCTGTCACCCAGATGGCGTTGAGCCGGCGATCGATGGCAAGGCCGTTGCCGAAGTTCTGGCCGAGCGGCAGGCTCTCGCGCTGGGCCTGCTGCGGCGCGCCGATGTAGCTGGTGTTGTTCTGGTTGGTGCCGACCGAACCGAAGCCCGGCGCCTCGCGGATGAACACGTCGTTGGGCTGGATCTCCACGCCCTCCACCAGCAGCCCGATGACCTCGGACACGTCGGCATAGCGCAGCATGACGAGTTCGTAGGAATCGCCGGGCTGCCAGGAATCGACCGGGCCGCGGTTCAGTTCCTGCTGCGGCACGACCTCCTCGCCTTCCGAGCCGATGGGCCGGGTGCCGATGGCTTCCTCGCGCCCCACGCGCGCGACGCGCACCTGCACCGCGCCCGCGCCCATGCGCTGCGCGGTGACGGTGGCGGGGCCCGCGGTGTCGAAGCGCATCACGAGGCTGGAGCCCTCGGTGGCGAAGGTCGTCGCGCGCACGAAGCCGCGATAGGTCTCGCGCGCGCGGATGCGGCCAACCTTGAGCGTGGTTGCCATCACCACCTCGGGCGCGGTCGGGTTGGTGTTGATCTCGGCGATGCGCGGCTCGCCGGGCGTGAAACGTAGCAGGTATTCGGCCGAATCGTCGTCGGAAGTTATGACGCGCACTTCTTCCAGCACCGAGGGCACGACCTGCGCACGTGCATCATGCGCAGGCACCACCGCGGCAAAGGCGGCGAGCAGGCAGACGAGTGCGAAAAGGAATCTGTGCCCTGCGACCCGGGCAGACAGAATCTGCATTTGTGCGTGAAGTCCCAATCCCGAGCCGCAAGGCATATCAGCGAAAGCTCATGCAGCAAGACCGCCATGTGCGATTGCGTCACACTGTTGCAATATTGCGATAGGCCGCGTCGCCGGTGAGGTCAGTCCGTGTCGGTCAGCCCGTGCTTCTTGATCGCGTGGCGCAGCTGGTCGTAGCTGAGGCCGAGCGCCTTGGCGGTCTGGCGCTGGTTCCAGCGGTTGGCGCCCAGCGCGTGCTCGAGGATTGCTCGCTCATGCGCGTCGACCGCGCCGCGAAGGTCGCTCACCTGGTCGAACCGGGTGGAGGTGGCGACGGCAGGCGTCGTGGCAGGGGCCGCGCCCGTCGCTGCCGAGGCTTGCGACGTGGCGACGGGTTTCCACGGGCTGTCGAACGGGTCGAAAACCACCTCGCCGATGGGCTGGCCCCAGTCGTCCCAGCGGTAAATTGCGCGTTCCACCACGTTGCGCAGTTCACGTACGTTGCCGGGCCAAGGGTGGTTCTCCATCGCCTCACCCACGTGCTGGGCGAAGCCGGGCCATTCCTCCCAGCCGAGCTCGGCAGCCATGCGCCGGCCGAAATAGTCCGCCAGAACGCCAATGTCCCCCTCGCGCACGCGCAGCGGCGGCAGGGTGATGACCTCGAAGCTCAGCCGGTCGAGCAGGTCTGCGCGGAAAGTGCCTTCCTCGGCCCGGCGCGGCAGGTCCTCGTTGGTGGCGGCGACGATCCGCACGTCCACGCGCTGCGGGCGGCTGGCGCCGATGCGGGTTACCTCACCGTATTCGACCGCTCGCAGCAGCCGCTCCTGCGCGCCCATCGAGAGTGTGCCCAGTTCGTCGAGAAACAGCGTGCCCCGGTCGGCTTCCTCGAACCGTCCGGCGCGCGCCCGTGTAGCGCCGGTGAAGGCACCCTGCTCATGTCCGAACAGTTCGGCCTCGATCAGCGTTTCGGGAAGGGCGGCGCAATTCATCGTGACGAGTGGTTCCTCCCACCTGTCGGACAGGCGATGCAGGCGCTCGGCGATCAATTCCTTGCCCGTGCCGCGCTCGCCGATGACGAGCACTGGACGCGAAAGCGGGGCGGCGCGGCTGGCCCGCTCGACCGCGTCGAGGAAGGCGCCGGACTGGCCGATGAACTGGCTTTTCTGCTCCACGACCAAGATATAGGAAATTTTCCCGATGCTTGGCAATAGGCACCAACACCGTACCATACGTCTTCTCAAAAAACGGCTGGATTCCGCCAATCCCGGCAACTGGCACGGCGGTTGCAATTCACCGGGCAGCAAGGTTCAGGAGGACATTTCATGTTCGATCACAGCTTCTTTTCCAGCAAGGTGGGACACGCCGCGCTGGTCAGCGTTGTCGCGATGATCGCATTCACCGTTTTCGCCCAGATGCAGCACGATGTGGCCTCGGCCCGGATGCTGCTCGGCAACGCCCCGGTGGTGGAGCTGGCATGAGCGACGACCGCAACCCGCTGACGCCGATCGGCAAGGGTCTGGCGCGCGCAGGTTCGCGTCTCGATCAGGAGATCGAGCGCCTGCGCACCAGCCCCACCCCGACCTCGCGTGCCGTATACTCCGGAGGCAACTGGATGGGCATTTTCTCGCGTACCCGTGACATCATCGCGGCCAATTTCAACGAACTGCTCGACCAGGCGGACGACCCTGCGAAGATGATCCGCATGATCATCCTCGAGATGGAGGAAACCCTGGTGGAGGTCCGCGCCAGCGCCGCGCGCACCATCGCCGACCAGAAGGAGATGCATCGCCACACGGTGAAGCTCGACCGGCTGCAGGCGGACTGGGGCGAAAAGGCGCAGCTGGCTCTGTCGAAGGACCGCGAGGACCTTGCCCGCGCCGCGCTGGTGGAAAAGCGCAAGGCAACCGACATGGTCGACCAGCTCAAGCAGGAGATCGCCGTGCTCGACGATGCGCTGCGCGCCTACGAGCAGGACATCGCCAAGCTGCAGCACCGCCTGCGCGAGGCCCGCAGCCGCCAGAGCCAGATCGCCGCGCGCCTCGAAAGCGCGGAGAACCGCGTGAAGCTGAGGAGCCTGATGACCAACGAGCGCGTGGACGAGGCGCTGACCCGCTTCGACCAGCTCGAACGCCGCGTCGACTACGCCGAGGGCCGCGCCGATGCGCTGAACATCAGCGGCGGTGGCGAGAGCCTGGCCGACCAGTTCGCCGCGCTCGAAGGCAACGACAAGGTCGAGGACGAACTCGAGGAAATGAAGCGCGCGCTGGGTCTGACCGGCGACGCGAAGAAGGATCAGGAAGGGAATTAAGCCATGGACGACGTGCTCGCCATCGTATGCATCTTCATCGCCCTGCCGTGGCTGGTGATGCACTATGTCACCAAGTGGAAGACCGCGGCGACGATCACCACCGACGACGAGGCGCTGCTGGAGGATCTCTACAGCCTCGCCAAGCGGCTCGACGAACGGATGGACACGGTCGAGCGGCTGGTCGCCTCCGACAACCCCGACTTCGTGCCGCCGCGCATCCAGCACGACCGAGAAGTCGACAACCTGCCGCTGCGCGAGCTCGAGATGCTGCTCGCCGAGAAGAAGGGAGAACGCCTGTGAACAGCCCGCGCACAACGCTCTACAAGGACAAGCAGAACGGCAAGATCGCCGGGGTTTGCGCCGGCATCGCGGATTACACCGGCATCAACGCCATCTGGATCCGCCTGGGCGCCATCTTCCTGACGATCATGGGCTTCTTCCCGCTCGTCATCCCGGCCTATATCGTGATGGCCGTGCTGCTTAACCGCAAGCCCGCCCATCTCTATGCCGAGGACGCGAAGGAAACCGAGTACTGGCAGGGCGTACGGCAGAACCCGAAGCGCACCGCCCGGCAGATCCGCGCGCAGATGAAGGACGTCGACCGCCGGCTGGCGAACGTGGAGAGCTACTACGTCAGCTCCAACCCGAGCCTCACTGCCGAGATCGAACGCCTGCGCTGACCCGCGCCACCACCGAGACAGGGAGATAGACACGACATGGCCGAGCTCATTCCGATCCTTGGCATCATCATGGTCATCATGATCGTGATCACCACCAACAAGCGCAAGCTGGAGGAGAAGCGCATGGCCTACGAGGAGCGACGCCACGCGGCCGCCCCGAAGGCCCCCGACACCTCCGCCGAAAAGGCGCGCATCGCCGACCTGGAAGACCGCGTTCGCGTGCTCGAACGCATCGTCACCGATCGCGGCTACGACCTCGCCGACCAGATCGAGGCCCTGCGCGACCAGCGCCGCGAGGATGCCCGCGGCCTCGGAGACGACAGCGGCGTGGCGCTCGACTTCGCGAAGAAGGAGCAGGTGTGATGGAACAGGTGAACGTCGAGTTTTGGATCATCGCGGTGACCATCGTCACCTCGGTATCGCTGACCGTCGCCGGACTTCACGGCAAGGGTCCGCTGGCGAAATGGAACGCCGGGCGCCAGCCGCAGAAGAGGGAGCGCGCCTGATGGACCCCGACCTGATGGGCATCTTCACCTTCGTGCTGCTGGTGCTGATGATCGTGTTCCCTTTCGCCTACATGATCAACAAGCGCGAGCAGGAGCACAAGGAGCGCAAGCTCGAATTGCAGGCGCGGATCGAGGAGGCCAAGGCCGCGCAGGCCGCCGCGCCCGGCGAGATTCAGGCGCACCTGGAGGACCGACTGCGCGTGCTCGAACGCATCGTTACCGATCCCGGTGCCGACCTCTCGCGCCAGATCGACGCGCTGCGCGACATGCGTGCCGAGCGGGAGATCGCGTCGTGAGCAGCTGGGCCGTCGTTGCCATCGTCGCAATCGTCATGTCGGCGCTGGTCAAGGTCTTTACCCGCGACAGCGGCGAACGCCGGACCGGGCGCGACGAGGCCGAGACGGCGCAGCTTCGCGGCGAGCGCGACGAGGCCCGCGCCGAGCTAGCCGACCTGCGCGAGCGGGTGAAAGTGCTCGAACGCATCGCCACCGATCCCGCCCGGCGCACGGCCGACGAGATCGAGGCGCTTCGCGACAACTAACGGAGGATGACGATGGATATCGACATGCTTTACGCCGCCACCACCCTGCTGGCCCTGGCCATCACCGCGGGCGCGGCGCTGCTCGGCTGGCAGGGCTGGCTGGCGCTCAAGAGCCGCGAGCTGGAGCTGCGCAGCCTGCCCGCCGACATGGAGCGCGGATCGCCCGAGGGCATGGCGCGCATCGAGATCGCCGACCTCAAGGAACGCATCCGCAAGCTGGAAGCGATCGCCAGCGGGGTGGACCTGTGACGAAATTTCACCAATCCGCTCATGCTGAGCTTGTCGAAGCATCGTCCTTTCTTCTAGCGCGTCGCCAGAAGTGGAAGGGCAACCCTTCGACAAGCTCAGGGTGAGCGGAGATTGGCTTGAGAACCCTCGAAGACATCCACGAGGAATACGATTTCCTCGACGCCGACGAACGCTATCGCCTGCTGATCGAGCTTGGCCGCGAGCTGGAGCCCATGCCCGCCGCGCTCAAGACCGATGCCACGCTGGTGCGCGGGTGCAGCGCGCAGGTCTGGGTCTATCCGACCGGGGACGCGGGAAAGCTGCATTTCCTCGCCGACAGCAACGCCGCCATCACCAAGGGCATCGTCGCGCTGGTCATCGCCGCGGTGCAGGACAGGCCCGCAGGCGAGGTCGCGGCGATGGACGTGACCGCCGCGCTCGCCCCGTTCGACCTCAAGAACCAGCTCAGCTCCAACCGCACGCAAGGGGTGCCCAACATGATCGCGCTGGTGCGCGAGCACGCCGCGCGCATCGCCGGGGGATGAACGGAACCCGCGCGCCGACGGCTGGTTGATGAGGCAACCGCCGGGTCGCTCCGCTCTTTTCAGGACCATCCAGCAATGGCCATCGTCACCCTCATTCTCACCGTGCTGATCCCGCCGCTCGGCGTCGCGCTGAAGCATGGCGTAGGCAAGACCGCGCTCATCAACCTGGTGCTGACGCTCATCTTCTACGTCCCCGGGCTGATCCACGCGCTCTACGTCAACTACGCGCGCTGAGCGACAACTCCTCCTCGGCCACGCGCTCCCCTGCCTCCGCGCGGGAGGCGTGACGGGTCATTTCGAATGTGCCGTTCATGTCGAGCAGGCTCCACACGCCGGTGATACGCTCGCCGTCGTCGAGGACCTGGCCCACGTAATCGACCGGGTTCTCGTAGCCGAAGCTTGCACGCGCATAGGTCTTGGTGAAGTCGACGGCATCCCCAGCGACAACCCCCACCAGCCGCGCCTCGGCCGAAGCGCGGCCGTACAGGCTCGGCTCGATGATGAAGCCGCTAAGGCTCGCGCCGCGCTGGGTGAGCGTGGCGAGGAACGGGGTGACCGGGCCGAAGCCTGCGGGGTAGGCATAGGTGCCGTCCCACTGGCCGGAAAGGTCGGTCAGAGGCCGGCGCCCGCGCTGTCGCGCACCACGGCGGTACCCGCCTCGCGCTGCCGGCGCAGGTCCGCCTTCAGCGCCGCCGGGTCGCGTGCCCAGAGGAAGCCGAAGCTTACTCCGCCCTCCTTGCCGACAGTCGCATGATGCAGCTTGTGCGCCTGTACCAGCCGCTTGGCGTAACCGCGCTTGGGCACCACGCGGAAATATCGCTGGTGGACCAGCCCGTCATGGATGGCGGTGTAGATGAGCCCGTAGATCGTGATGCCGAGCGCCGACCACCACAGGAAGTCCGACACGTAATACCCGATGGCGAACATGGCGACGACGATGGAGCCGAAGACCACGGCGAACAGGTCGTTCTTTTCCAAGGCGTTGTCGTGCGGTTCGTGATGGTCGCGGTGCCAGCCCCAGCCCCAGCCGTGCATGACGTACTTGTGCGCCCACCAAGCGAACACTTCCATGAAGGCGACCGCGCCGAGAACGGTCAGGATGATGGCGGGTGTCGACATTCTACTTTCCTTGGCCCTGCGCTGTCTCGCTTTGCGCGCGGCGAAAGGCGGGCAGCGCCCACCACGGCGTCTGCGGGGACCGGTGATGTTCGTGATGATAGCCGAAATGGAAGCACGTTGCGAGGCTGAGCGGCACGGAAAAATCGTCCGAGCGGGCGTTGTGCCGGTCGGCGAAACCGGGCTCGGCATGGCGGTGCGGGCGATAGGTGCCGAAGTAGAACAGCTGCAGGCTGCTGGCGATGGCGGGGAGGCCGTAGAGCAGCACGATCTGCGCCATCGGCACGTCGAAGACGAGCCAGTAGACAGTGACGACCAGCGAGACGTAGAGCGCCGACTGCCAGCCGAAATAGCGGCGCAGGAAGGTCGCGTACCAGCGTCCGAAATGCGCGGGGTTCTCGGCGTCGAAATCGGGGTCGCCCGCGGTTCCGGCATGGCGATGATGGTCGAAATGCGCGCCCCGCATCTTCGCCCATCCGAAGCCTGCGTAAATGAACAGCAGGGAGGCACCGACGGCGGAATTGAGCCGCGGCCTGCCGGGCGCGAGCGAGCCGTGCATGGCATCGTGGCTGACGATGAACAGGCCGACCGAGAGCCAGCACTGGACGAGCGCCATGAGCAGTCCTGCTCCCAGCGTCTGCCAGGTCAGCTCGAACACGAACATTGCAAAGACATGCAGCCCCAGCCAGCCGGCGAACAGCGCACCCGCGAGCCCCAGCCCGATGGCTGTCTGCACGGCGCTGCGCGGCGCGGCATGGGGGAGCGAGCTTGCGGGCATTTCACCGGCGGAAATAGGCACTTGCCCCCCGCAACGCAAACGTTGCCTGAAGCCTCAGCCCTCGCGCGGCAGGCCGAAGTGGCTGGCGGCGATGTCCTTGTCGATGCGCGCGGGGCGCAGCGTCTTGCTGTCGATGCAGCACCACATGGATTGCACCTCGGCCAGCACCTCCTCGCCGCGGCGGATCACCGTGTTGTAGAAGCTGCGCGCGCCGGCGATCTTCTCCAGCACCGTCTCGGCGATCACCTCGTCGTCCAGGAAGGCCGGGCGGCGATAGGTGATCTCGTGCTTCAGCGCGACCCAGGCCTTGGCCGCGACCTCTTCCGCCGGGGCGAGCTTGCGCCAATGGGCCAGCACCACGTCCTGCACCCAGTTGAGATAACGCGAATTGTTCACGTGCCCCATGAAGTCGATGTCTTCGGGCAGGATACGGATCGGCATGGAGAAGGGGATGGCTGACATGCGTGTAAGTTAGCGCGCGAAGATTAATTTTCCAAGACACGACAAAGCGTTTTGCCGCGCTGCTTGGCCTTAATGTCACACCGCGCTATCCCGCCCGCATGGCAAGCAGACCCCGCACCCTCTACGAAAAGATCTGGGACGCCCACGTCGTCGAGCGGCGCGAGGACGGCACCTGCCTGATCTTCATCGACCGCCATCTCGTCCACGAGGTCACCAGTCCGCAGGCGTTCGAAGCCCTGCGCGCCAAGGGCCGCACGGTTCGCCGCCCCGAACTGACGCTGGCCGTGCCCGACCACAACCTGCCGACGACGCCGCGCGTCGATGCGCAAGGCAACCGCGTGCCGATCCTCGATGCAGAAAGCGCCGAGCAACTCGCCGCGCTGGAGCGCAACGCGCCCGAATTCGGCATCCGCTATTTCGACGCGACCTCGCGCCAGCAGGGCATCGTCCACGTGGTCGGGCCGGAACAGGGCTTCTCACTACCGGGCACCACCATCGTGTGCGGAGACAGCCATACCGCCTGCCACGGCGGGCTCGGCGCATGGGCCTTCGGCATCGGTACCAGCGAGGTGGAGCACGTGCTCGCCACGCAGACGCTGCTGCTGCGCCAGTCGAAGACGATGGAAGTCCGGGTCGAGGGCGAACTCGGCCCCGGCATCACGCCCAAGGACCTCATCCTGCACATCATCGGGGTGATCGGCACGGCCGGCGGCACCGGGCACGTCATCGAATATCGTGGCGAGGTGTTCGAGGCGATGAGCGTCGAGGGTCGTCTGACGGTGTGCAACATGAGCATCGAGGGCGGCGCGCGCGGCGGCCTGATTGCGCCGGACGAGACGACCTTTGCCTACCTCAAGGGCCGTCCGCTCGCTCCGCGCGGCGAGGACTGGGAGCGCGCCGTCGCCTACTGGCAGACCCTCCGTACCGATCCCGGCGCGATCTTCGGCAAGAGCGTCATAATCGATGCCAGCGAGGTGGAGCCGACCGTCACCTGGGGCACCAGCCCGGAAGACGTTGTCGCCATCGGCGCCACGGTTCCCTCGCCCGACAGTTTCGCCGACCCGGCCAAGCAGGAGGCGGCCCGCGCCAGTCTCGATTACATGGGCCTCGTGCCCGGCACGCCGATGCGCGAGGTGGAGGTGCAGAACGTCTTCATCGGCTCGTGCACCAACAGCCGCATCGAAGACCTGCGCGCCGCGGCGGAGGTGCTGCGCGGACGGCGCAAGCACGAGACCGTCAAGTGGGGCATCGTCGTCCCCGGCTCGGGCCTCGTCAAGGCGCAGGCGGAAGCCGAGGGGCTGGACCGCGTGTTCACAGAAGCCGGCCTCGAATGGCGTGAACCCGGCTGCTCGGCCTGCCTCGGCATGAACCCCGACAAGGTGCCGCCGGGCGAACGCAGCGCCAGCACCAGCAACCGCAACTTCGTCGGTCGCCAAGGGCCGGGCGCGCGCACGCACCTCGTCAGCCCGGCGATGGCGGCAGCAGCCGCGGTAACGGGGCGTTTGACCGATGTGAGGGAGTTGACCGAATGATCCGCACCGCGCTTATCCTCGCCGCCCTAGCCTTGCCCCTGCCGCTCGCCGCGCAGGACACGCCCGATGTCAGCCTGACCCGCATCGACTGCGGCCAGGCGACCGAGCCCATGCCGCTCGGCGGCTTCGACGATACCGGCGCGTCTGACGGCATGACGCGAGATCTCGTGGTCAGCTGCTACCTCATCCGTCACGGCGACGACCTGATGGTGTGGGACACCGGCATCGATCCCGCGACCAGCGGCGACCCCGACGGCGGGTTTTCGATGGGCGAAACGCTGGTGCAGAAACTCGCGCAACTCGGCGTTGCCCCGGCCGATGTCGATTACGTCGGCATCAGCCACTACCATTACGACCACGTCGGGCAGGCGCGCGATTTTCCGCAGGCGACGCTGGTGATCGGCCGCGCGGACTGGGCGGTGATCGAGGCGGGCTCGCCATGGGTGAACCGCGACCTGTTCGTCCCCTGGCTCGATGGCGGGGCCGAGGTGCGGCAGGTCGGCGGCGACCTCGACCTGTTCGGCGACGGCACGGTCAAGCTGCTCGCCATGCCCGGCCACACCGGCGGCCACCACGCGCTATTGGTGCGCCTTGCGGACATGGGCCCGGTCATGCTGACCGGTGACCTCGCCCATTACACCAGCAATTACGAGCACGACCGCGTGCCCACCTTCAACGACGACCGCGCCGATTCGCTCGCCTCGCTCGACCGCTTCAAGCGGATGGCCGAGGCCTACGGCGCGACCGTGGTGATCCAGCACGAACCCGACGACATCGCCAAGCTTCCCGCCTTTCCCGAGGCGGCACATTAGGGCGAGAAGTTTCCCGCCCGTCGCCCGGCCGGATGCTCGGCTGCTGATCCTCGGCAGCCTGCCGGGGACACGCTCGCTCGAGGCGGGACAGTATTACGCCCACCCGCAGAACCGTTTCTGGCACCTCGTCGGCCTGGCCATCGATACCGACCTCGTCGCAATCGACTACACTACCCGTCTCGCCGCCCTCGCAGCGCACCGCATAGCGCTGTGGGACGTGGTCGCCTCGGCCCGGCGCGAGGGCTCGCTCGATGCCGCCATTCGCGAGGCCGAGTTCAATCCGCTTGCCGACCTCGTCGCGAGCTTGCCGGACCTTGGCGCAGTCGCCTTCAACGGTCGCAAGGCGGAGACTATTGGGGAGAAGCTGCTCGCGGGCTCGCCGGTGCAGCGGGTCGCCCTGCCTTCGTCCAGCCCCGCCTTTGCCGCCATGCCGCTTGCCGAAAAGGAAAAGCATTGGCGGCGATTGCGCGATTTCCTTGAAACGTCGCCCGGCCCGGCGCATTGAATCCGCCATGACCGACAATCTCAAAGGCAAGGCCGCCATCGGCGCGGCAATCGGATCGGCGGCGGTGGCGGCCGCGCTGCTCTACGTGAACAAGCGCAAGAAGAAGGCCGAGCCCGCCCAGCCCGGCCCGATCCCCAGCGGCGAGAAGCCGGAGACCGACTGATGGCCGAGGGGCTGGTCAGTGTGGAAGGACGCGCGATACCGTTCGGGCGCAAGAACATCGACACCGATCTCATCATCCCCGCGCGCTGGCTCAAGACCGTCAGCCGCGAAGGACTGGGGCGCGGTGCGTTCGAGGCGATCCGCACCGCCGACCCCGACAACATCTTCGACCGGCCCGAGTTCACGGACGCGCCGATCCTGGTCGCGGGCGACAACTTCGGCTGCGGTTCCAGCCGCGAGCACGCCGCCTGGGCGCTGCTCGACCTCGGCATCCGCGCGGTCATCGCGCCCAGCTTCTCCGACATCTTTGCCGGCAACGCCTTCAAGAACGGCATCCTGACCGTCGCCCTGCCGCAAGAAGCGGTGGACCGATTGCTGGAGGTTGCCCTGACCGACCCGATCGCCATCGACCTCGAAAGTCAGTCGGTGACCACGCCGTTCCAGGACCGCTTCGCCTTCGACATCGACCCCTTCCGCAAGCATTGCCTGATGGAGGGGCTGGACGAGGTCGGACTGACGCTCGCCTCGAACGAGGCCATCGCGCGCTTCGAGGGCGACCAGGCGCGTTACCAGCCGTGGGTGGCGCGCGGCACGGGTATTGCCGCCTGACCTGCCGCCGCGCTAACGCGTACGCCACTCTCTTCTCCCGAAAAGGACACGACGACATGACCGACTTCAAGGATCGCCAGAAGGGCGAGGAAACCAAGTTCGCCATGGACCAGGAAACCGCCTTCAAGGTCGCTGCGCGCCGCAATCGCTTGCTGGGCGAATGGGCGGCGGAAAAGATGGGCCTGACGCACGAAGAAACCGATGCCTACAAAAAGGCGGTCGTCCAGGCCGATTTCGAGGAAGCGGGCGACGAGGATGTCATCCGCAAGCTCGTGGGCGACCTGACGCAGGCGGGCTGCGATATCGACGAGGCGACCGTGCGCGCGCAGGTCGAGGAAAAGATGATCGAGGCCAAGCGCCAGTTCATGAGCGAGGGCTGAGCGCCCGTCATGCCCATGCCCGCCGCCGAGATCGAGGCGCTCATCAAGGCCGCCATCCCCGATGCCGAGGTGGCGATCGAGCCGCTGGTGGACGATAACGACCACTGGCTCGCCCGCGTGACCAGCGCCCAGTTCGCCGGCAAGACCCGCGTGGCGCAGCACAAGATGGTCTTTGCCGCGCTCGGCGGACGCATGGGCGGAGAGCTGCACGCCTTGCAACTGCACACCAGTATCCCCAACTGACCCGCCATACGAAATTTCCATTACGGGTGAGTGCGATGAGCGAAGCAAACGAGCGGATCGGCAAGATCGTCAACGATGCGGACGTGGTCCTGTTCATGAAGGGCACGCCGCTGTTCCCGCAGTGCGGCTTTTCCAACCGCGCAGTGTCCATCCTCGACCACTGCAACGTGGCTTTCGAGAGCGTCGACGTGCTGCAGGACCAGGAAATCCGCCAGGGGATCAAGACCTTTTCCGACTGGCCGACCATCCCCCAGCTCTACGTCAAGGGTGAGTTCATCGGCGGAAGCGACATCATGATGGAGATGTTCGAGGCCGGCGAGCTGCAGCAGCTGCTCGAGGAAAAGCAGGTCGCCAAGGCGGACTGATCCCAACGGCCCTCGCAGACCGCGTTCCGAGGGAGTGTCCATGTACCGATTGCTCACAGTCGCCGCGCTGGCGCTCGCCGTGCCCGCAGCGCCCCTGTTCGCGCAGGAGGTGCCCGACCTCGCCGCGCGTTCCGAACTGGCGCGCAAGGCGGAGGAGACCGGGCGGCTGATGGCCGACGTCCAGGACGCCACTGCCCTCGCCCAGCGGCAGTATGCCGGGATGACCGAAGGTGCGATCACCGCAGGCTACATGGGCGCGATCGCCATGCCGGGCGATGCGCCGGGCGTGTGGGACACGGTGATCGTGGGCCGCCGCGAAGGTGCCGGAGCCGAGGGCGAGGATGCGCCGCTGGTCGCGCTCGCCGAATACGAGATTTCGAACGGCGAGATCCTGTCCGAAGTTCTTCATTTGCCCGCCGATGCCCCGCTGCTCGACGGACAGGCCAGCGCGATGGCGCAGGCGCGGATGTTCGCCCCGCGTGCGGTCATCGCCGCGGGCAATCGCAGTTTCTGCACCAGCGGCGAGGCCGACGTCGTCGCCTTTTCGACTATCGTCCTGCCGCCGCGCGAGGATGGCAGCTTCGACGCCTATCTCCTCAACGGCCCGATCGAGGCGGGCGCGATCCCGCTCGGCAAGCACTTCCGCGTCGCCTTCGACGCCTTCGGGATCGACGGCACCCCGGTGCTGCTGACCGACACCTGCGAGGTCGTGACCTGGGATACGTCGGCGGACACGGCGATGAACGTCTATGTCACCGACTATAGGGGCGGCACCGCTCCCAACGAGATCCACGCCTTCATCTCCACCCTGCTGCCGATGAGCCTGGGGGTGGTCACGGGCGACGAGATCTGGCCCATGGCAGGCGGCATGATCGCCCCGCCCGTCCCCGCCGCCGAAGCGGGCTACGTCAGGGGCGAGTAGGCACCGGCCCATGTGCAACCTCTATCGCATGACGAAGTCGCAGGACGAGGTGGCGCATTTCTTCACCGCCATCGCGCAGGACCTTGAGGTCGCGCCCGCGGGCAACGCGCCCGAGACTGTCTATCCCGGCTACCCCGGCATGGTGCTGGCTGAGGGCAGGCTGCAACAGATGGTCTGGGGCTTCCCGCTACAGATGAAAGGCGCAAAGGGCCAGCCGCTGAAGCCCAAGCCGGTCAACAACGCCCGCGCGGACAAGCTCGGCAGCGGTTTCTGGGCGCCGAGCTTCCGGGAGCGGCGCTGCCTCATCCCGGTCAGCGCCTTTGCCGAGGCGGAGGGGCCCAAAGGCGGCAAGACGCGCACCTGGTTCGCCATGCCTGATGAAGGTTTGTTTGCGGTTGCCGGGCTGTGGCGCCCCACGGCGGAATGGGGCGCGGCCTACACGATGGTGATGACCGAGGCGTGCCAGTACGTGCAAGGCGTGCACGACCGGATGCCGGTGATCCTGCGCCGCGACGACTGGGCCGACTGGCTGGATGGCTCGCCCGATGCCGCCCATCTCCTCTGCCGCCCATTCCCCGATGAAATGCGCGTGACGCGCACGGACGAGCCTTGGGCCGGACGACGCTAGCGGATTTTCAGGAGGGGCTTCGGGGAGGCGGGACCCGGAGACTTGGTGGGGACCAGAGAAAAAGTCCCGCCTCGATCGAAGACACCCAATACATTGCACGCGCCGTGCCAAATACGCGCAGGCGCGGATTTGGGCGGAAGACGATGGTTAGCGAAACCCTGGCTCCGAAGACGGGTGTAAAAGGCCCCGACACGAAATCGGGCTCGGCCTGCAAGGCCGCAAGGCCGCCCGCAGCGGGCGCGCAGTGACCCGGCAAGCGACATTGTGGAGACCCGAGTCTCTGCCGAGCGAGGTGTGGAGCATAGGCAACCGCGCCTGATTGACGGCGAGTTTGACGAGGTTCCCCTAGGCGATGGCTTCCGGTGGCTGGAGGCTGCGTAAAGGCTATTCAAACGATCAAGCTCGCGATTTCAACTCAACTCCGCCATCGCGATAAACGCCACCGCCAGCAGGGCGAGGGTGACCGAGGCGGACAAGGCCATTCGGTTAGGGCCGGTCATCTTGACTCCCTTGGGGTCCGCTTGCAGACTATATTCTCGCGACGAAAGGATGAGCGATGGAAGCCAAGACGAAAGGCGAGTGGACTACGCCAGCCATAATCGATGCCGATGACACGGACGCAGTTCGCGGTTTGTTTGGCGTCCCAGTTGATGGATCCTTCTCGCTGACTTCCTAATTCTCCGTCGGCGAAACTTATCTTCGCAACGGTCAGCACTAGGGCTCCCGCCGCCCACTCCACATCCGCGCCACGCCCGCGCGCACTAGCTGATCGCCAATTGAGCTTACCTAGCCGCCGAACCCTGGCCCGATCCTAACGTCCCGACCGCCACAACTGCCACACTTCAAGCGCCGCTCCACTTCGCGCATCTGATGGCCCCAGCCGCGTTTCTGGCATAGCTCCAGCAGGACGAGCGGCTGGAGGATCGAGACTTTCTTGCAGCCCCGACAATCGACCCTCAGCGTGTAGTGGTGGCGGAGATAGTCACCGAGAGAATCAAGTCGCTTGCTGCCCATGCGCGTCTAAGAACACAACGGGAACAGGTGGGCAAGATGGTCGCCGCCTCAGCCTGTCGCGATCCACTCGATCAAAAGCGCGAAAAGATAAAGCACGCTACAAAGGCCTAGCAGGAAGATCGCGCCAAACCCTCTCTGCATCCACACGGGATAGACACGCTGCGGCATCATCGTCACCAGTCGGCCCTCAGCCTCGTCGCTTCGCATAGCGGACAAGAGCGGCAAATCCTGATTGATGCTTAGAATCTCGATGACGAAATTCTCGCCGGGAGCGAGGCTTTTTTAGCGAAGGCACCAGCGGTTCATCTCGTCGACTTCCGTTTCGAAAGTTCGGCCTGGAAAGACAGTGAAAATTGGCGGCTTCCAATTGAAGGTAAATTCGACGTTCGATGCTGCCTGCAAACCGGTATTGCCAGCGACAATTGAGGCGGTGCGCACAATTTGCGACGTTTGGAGAACTTGCCCGGATTGATCGACTAGCGGCTCTGCCACTGGATAGGCTGAAGCGTGACGCACGCTGTAGCTAAGTTTCGGGCGAAGACGGAAAACGCGATTGAGCGCGAAGCCAAAAACGACAATCGCGACGGCGAAAATTTCTTTGCCGTAAGCCTGTGTAAGCTCAAACATCGCACCAGCCCCAGTTACCTATGCGTTACCTCAAAGATCGCGAGGTAACGCCTAAGCCCTGGAAATATGGCGCGCCCGGCAGGACTCGAACCTGCAACTCCAAGCTTAGAAGGCTCGTGCTCTATCCAGTTGAACTACGGGCGCGTGGGACAGGCACTTAGCGAAGTTTGCGTCTGGCGCAATGGAGGGGCCGCGAGGGCTGCCGGCCTATTGGGCCAGCAGCCAGATCGCGAGGTAGACCACGGCCGCCGTGCCGAAGCTTGCGAGGCCGGCGATGACGAAACCGAGGCGCACGAAGAGCGGGTCGATTTCGAAGCGGTTGGCGATGCCGCTGCACACGCCGCCGAGCTTGCCGTTCACGGGGTCGAGCCGGAAACCGCTCGGGGCGCGGGTGTCGATGGGGCGGATATCGCTCATGCCAGCAGGCCGACGACGGTGGTGGCGTGGGGATTGGCGAAGCTCGACACGAGCAGCGTCATCGTCATGGCGAGTGCGCCGAAGGCCGAGAGTACCTTGGTGGCGAAAGTGTTGGTGTTGGTCATCTCATTTTTCCCTTTTTCTGGCGGGTCCGCGTGATTGCGTCCCATGCCGGATGCATTGCAGGAGGCGTGCCAGATGAAGAGAATGGCAGAATTCTGCCATTCCTGTTCATCCGATAGAAATGTTCGCGGCGGCCGCCTCCTACAGGTTGGCGAAATTCACCAACATTTATGACTGCCATAAACGGCTGGCAGCCCTCAAGCGGCTCGCCTAGTGCTGCCGGGCTCTCATGGCGCTCGATCGCATCACCCTTTCGACCTTTCGCAACCACGCCGACACGCGGCTCGACGAAACGCGCCAGCTCAACCTGCTGGTGGGCGAGAACGGCGCGGGCAAGACGAACGTGCTCGAGGCGCTATCGCTGTTCGCGCCGGGCCGCGGGCTGCGGCGCGCGGTTCTCGGCGACATGGCCGGCAAGAGCGGTGCGGGAGGCTTCGGCATCGGCGCAAGGCTGTTGACGCGCGACGGCGGCGAGCCGGTGCAGCTCGGCACGGGGCTGCGCGGCAGCCGCAGGATCGTGCAGGTCAACGGCGCGGAAACCAGCGCGGTTGCGCTGGGCGAATGGCTCGCGGTCGGCTGGCTGACCCCGGCAATGGACCGCCTGTTTGCCGACAGCGCGGGCACCCGGCGGCGCTACGTCGACCGGCTCGCGGTGGCGCTCGACCCTGCCCACGCCCGCCACGCAGCGCGCTACGAGGCTGCCCTGCGCGAACGCAACCGCCTGCTGTCCGATGAGCGCGAGCCCGACCCCGCCTGGATCGATTCCATCGAAGCTCAGATGGCCGCCGCGGGCGCCATGCTGGCGCAGGGCCGCGCCGCGCTGGTGGAGGCGCTGGTGGCCGAACTGGCCGCCCTGCCCACCCAGCCCTTCGCGCGCCCTGCGCTCGCGCTGGAGACCACAGGCGCGCGCGAGGAAGGCGAACTGCGCGCCCAGCTTGCCGGCAATCGCCGCCGCGACCGTGCCGCCCAGCGCACCCTTGCCGGGCCGCACCGCGACGACCTGGTGGTGACGATGGAGGGCAAGGCCATGCCCGCCGCCGAGTGCTCGACCGGCGAACAAAAGGCCATGCTGATCGCCATCACCCTCGCCCACGCCGCCCTCGCCGCGCGCGGCCGGCCGAGCTTGCTGCTGCTCGACGAGGTGGCCGCGCATCTCGATCCGCTGCGGCGCGAGGCGCTGTTCGACAGGCTGCGCAGCAGCGGCACGCAGGTCTGGCTGACCGGCACCGAGCGCGCGCCGTTCGAGGGCATCGCCGGCGAAGCGGCTGTCTGGCAGGTGGCGGAGGGCCGCGCCGAGCGGATCTAGCCGGCTTTTTCGGGCAGGGCCTCGACCACGGTATCGACGGTCGCCGCCACCATCGCTTCCACCCCTTGCGCGGTCGGATGGATGCGGTCGGCTTGGACCAGCGAGGGGTCCTCCACCAGCGGTGCCATGAAGAACGGCACCAGGGCAGCATCGTATTGCTCGGCGAGCGCGGGGTAGAGGCCGTCGAAATCGGCCTGGTACTGCGGCCCGTAATTGGGCGGCGCGCGCATCCCCATCAGCATCACGGGCACGCCCCGTGCCTTCAGTTCGTCGAGGATGGCGACGAGGTTGTCGCGGGTCTGCGCGGGCTGGATGCCGCGCAGCAGGTCGTTCCCGCCCAATTCGACGATGGCAAGATCGGGCATGGCCTGAAGGTTGTCGAGCACGAAGGCGATGCGCTGGCGGCCCGCCGCCGTGGTGTCGCCGGAAACGCCCGCATCGATGACCGTCGCGTCGATCCCGCTCCGCCGCAGCACGCCTTCCAGTCGTTCCGGATAGCCTTCGTCCTCGGCCAGCTGATATCCGGCGAACAGGCTGTCGCCGAAAGCGAGGATGGTGCGCGGCGGGCCCATCACGGGCAAGTCATCGGCAAGCGGCGCCTCCGCCTGCGGCGGCGCCTCGGGGGCCGGCGCCTGCGTGTCGCAGCCAGCCAGCAGCACGGCCATCGATGAAGCGACGAGCGCGCCCGTCCACGGCCTTCGGGATGTCTTGTCCATGCGGACTAGCTATGCCATCCGCTCGGCGTGACAAGTCCCCCGCAGCATTCGCCCGTCATTTCTGCCCGAGACCTGCGCCTGACGCTTGGCGAGGGAGAGGCCGCGGTGGAAATCCTGCGCGGCATCGATCTTGACGTAGCGGCGGGCGAAACGCTGGCGCTGCTCGGCCCGTCGGGCAGCGGCAAGAGCTCGCTGATGGCGGTGCTGTCCGGTCTCGAACGCGCCACGGCGGGCGCGCTGAGCGTGGCGGGCGAGGATTTCACCGCGCTGGGCGAGGACGCGCTGGCACTGGCCCGGCGCGGGCGCATCGGCATCGTGTTGCAGGCGTTCCACCTGCTGCCGACCATGACCGCCGCCGAGAACGTCGCCACGCCGATGGAGCTGGCGGGCACCCAGGCTGCGTGGGAGCGCGCCGTGGCCGAACTGGAGGCCGTCGGACTAGGCCATCGCACGACCCACTATCCCGCGCAGCTTTCCGGCGGCGAGCAGCAGCGCGTCGCCATCGCCCGCGCCATCGCGCCCCGCCCGCCGCTGATCTTCGCCGACGAGCCCACCGGCAACCTCGATGCCGCCACCGGCGAGAGCGTGGTCGAGGTGCTTTTCCGCCGCCGCGAGGAGACCGCCGCGACGCTCGTCATCATCACCCACGACCCTGCCCTCGCCGAACGCTGCGACCGGGTGGTCACGCTGGCCGACGGGCGCATCGCCAGCGACACCGCCAGGTGAGCTGGGCGCGCGCCTCGACCATCGCGCGGCGCGACCTCGCCAGCGGGTTTCGCGGCCTCAGGCTGCTGCTCGTCTGCCTGTTCCTCGGCGTGGGCGCGCTGGCGGCGATCGGCAGCCTGACTTCCGCCATCGAGGACGAACTGGAAGGCCAGGGGCAGGCCATCCTGGGCGGCGATCTCGAAGTCGAGCTGTGGCAGCGCGGGATGACGGCGGAGGAGGAGGCGTGGCTTGCGCGCTACGGCACGCTGTCGCGCGGATACCGGCTGCAGGCGATGGCCGCGACCGACGATGCCGCCGTGCCGGTCGAGCTGAAGGCGGTCGACGCGCAATACCCGATGTACGGCACCCTGCGACTGGAGGACGGACGCTCCGCCGGCGCGCCGCCCGCCAGTTCGGCCTGGCTGGCGAAGGGCGCGGCGGAGCGTCTCGGCATCGGCGTGGGCGACAGCTTCACGCTGGGCACCGCCACCCTGCGCGTCGCCGGCATTATCGCCGAGGAGCCGGATCGCCTCTCCGAAGGCTTTGCGCTCGGGCAGACGATCATCGTCCCCTACGACCTGCCCGAACAGGCCAGCCTCACCCTGCCCGGCGCCATGTTCCAGACGAAGACCCGCGTCGCATTCTCCGGCGGCGACGACCCGGAGCAAGTGTCGGAAGCGCTCGAGGAGGCCTTCCCCGGCCAGCCCTTCGACATCCGCACCGCCGCCGTCGCCTCGCCGGGCGCGGAACGGTTCGTCGGCCGCATGGGCGAATTCCTGACGCTGGTGGGCCTCGCCGCGCTGGTGATCGCGGGCATCGGTATCGGCGGGGGCGTGAATTCCTATCTCGAGGCGCGGCGCAATTCCATCGCGACGCTGAAGATCCTCGGCGCCACGTCGCGCGACATCGCCCGCATCTATGCGCTGGAGATCGGCGCGGCGGCGCTGGCGGGCTCGCTCGCCGGGCTGTTCGCGGGCGTGCTGGTCACGCCGCTGCTGGCCTCCGCATTGGGCTCGCTGCTGCCGGTGAGCACGGACATCGCCGTCGCGCCCCTGGCGCTGCTGCGCGCGCTCGCCTTCGGACTGCTGGTCGCGCTGGTCTTCGCCGCCCCGCCGCTGGCGCGTGCGCGGGTGTTCCCGGCGATGGCGCTGATGCGCGAGCGCGTGTCGCCGCTCTCCCGGCGCTGGCGCGGTGCGGCGAGGCCCGTCCTGCTGGGCATTGCCGGCATCGTGTTACTGGCGGTCGCTGCGTCGGACCAGCCGCTGCTTTCCGCCGGGTTCCTCGCCGGGGCCGCCGTGGTGCTCGGCCTGCTGGCACTGGTCGGCAAGGGCATCCGCACTGCCGCCGCCCGCCTGCCGCGTCCCGCCAATCCCATCGCGCGCGCCGCGCTCGCCAACCTTCACCGCCCCGGCGCGCACACCGGTGCGCTGGTGACCGCGCTCGGCTTCGGGCTCAGCGCCTTCGTGCTGCTGGCGGCGGTGCAGAGCTCGCTCGATGCCAATATCCAGCGCACCGTTCCGGACCGCGCCCCCGCCTACTTCGTGCTCGACGTACCGCGCGACGGCCTCACGCAGTTCGATACGCTGGTGAGCGCCCGTGCCCCCGGCGCCGCGATCGAGACGGTTCCGACCCTGCGCGGATCGATCGTCTCCTACGGCCCCGCCGATGCGCCCGTGGTAGTGGCCGATCTCGAGGAGCTGCCCGAGGGCGCATGGGGGCTGGGCGGAGAGCGCGGGTTGACCTACGCGGCCGAATTGCCGGGCGGCAACACCGTGACCGAGGGCGAATGGTGGCCGTCGGACTATGCCGGGCCGCCGCTCGTCTCGGTCGATGCCGAGCTTGCCGAGGCGGCGGGAATGCAGATCGGCGACGTCATCACGATTTCCATTCTCGGCGTGCAGAAGAGCGCGCGGGTCGCCAGCTTCCGGCGCATCGACTGGGAAAGCCTGGGCTTCAACAACGTCTACGTCTTCACGCCCAGCACCTTTGCCGACACGCCGCACAACCTGGCGGCCACGGTCAGCCTGCCGGACGGCACCGAGGCGGGCGGCCTGCTGCGCGACCTGGTGCGCGCCTTCCCCTCGTCGAGCGTGATCGAGGTCGGCCCCTTGCTGACCGAGGCGCGCGCCATCCTCGACCAGGTGAGCCTCGCCATCCTCGCCGCCGCATCGGTGGCGGTGCTGGCGGGAATCGCCGTGCTGCTGGGCGCCATCGCCGCGGCGCGCGCGGCGCGCACCTACGATACCGTGGTGCTGCGGGTGCTGGGCGCGAGCCGGGGGCAGCTTCTCGCGCTGCAATTCGCCGAGTTCGGCCTGCTGGCCGCGGTGCTGGCGGGCGTCGCGCTGGCGCTGGGCAGCGGGCTTGCCTGGCTGATCGTGGTCCAATTGTTCGAGTTCGACTGGCTGCCCGACTGGGGCGAGGTGCTGGCGGTGCTCGGCGGTGGCCTCGTGCTGGTGCTGGGCTTCGCCCTCGCGGCCTCGCTCCCGCTGCTGCGCGCCCGCCCTGCGCAAAGCCTGCGCTCGCTCTGACCGATCACGAAAAAGGGGGCCCGCAGACCCCCTTCCCCGTCTGTGCGAGGAGGCCGCGGCCTTACTCGAACACGCCCCGCGACGCGAACTGGCCCGGTTGCCCCTTCACCACCAGCGTGCTGGCGAGCATGTCGTGCAGGCCTTGCTTCTTCTCGGTGAAGGCCACCATGATGAAACCGATGAGCAGGATGATGCTCGACAGGAACTTGCCGAAATAGCGGCCGATCGCGCGCGCCAGCGAGATGCGGTTGCCGTTGAGATCGGTGACGATCAGGCCGAGCGCCTTTTTGCCCAGCGTGGCCTGCCACGGCCCGCTCTCCATGACGGCGAAGTAGGCCACGCCGATGACGATCATCAGCAGGATCAGCAGTCCGCCGCCTCCGGTAAGGACGGCTTCCTGCGCGGCGGGATCGAGTGCTGTCGTGGCACCGGCACCCAAGCCGAACACGCCCGCGATGACCATCTGGACGATGTAGAGAATGATGGAATCGATGATGTACGCACCCGTGCGTATCCAGAAACCGGCGTAAGGCGTTCGTGATTGTCCCCTCTTGTCCCTGTTGGATTCAAGGCGGGCAGAGCACCATAATCGTCCGCCACACGCAAGAAAAAGGGGGCCCGCAAGCCCCCTTTTCCCACCGCCGATGGCGGCTCCCGTCCAAGGGATGTGTTACCAGCGGAAGCGACCGGTCACGCCATAGGTGCGCGGATCGTTCGGGTAGCCGGAGACGCTGCGCGGCTGGGCCGGGCTGGGGAAGATCGTGCCCAGGTTCCGGTCGTCGAGCAGGTTGCGGCCCCACACCGACAGTGAGAAGCCGGCATCGTGCTCGTAGGTCAGCGAGGCCGTCAGGTCGTTCACTTCGCGCGAGAACGGTGCGGCAGCAGCGATCGCCGCCGTCGCATCCAGAATCGTCCCGTCAGGCGCGCGCACCAGGAAGTCGGGCAGGCCTTCGACCAGCTGCGTTTCGCTCTGCCACAGGTAGTTGACGCGCGGCACCAGCAGGGCGTTGCCGAGGTCGAACTCGTACTGCGCACCCGCGATCACCGTCCATTCGGGGATGCCCGCCGGACGCTGGCCCGAGATGTCGCCCACCGCCGACTGCGTGAAGCTGTCGAACACCGGGTCGAGATAGGTCGCGGCGAAGTTGATGGTGAACCCTTCGGTCGGATACCACAGGGTCTCCAGCTCGACCCCGCGCGTGCTCTGGGCGCCCGCGTTGGCGAGCACGAAGCCCGAGCCGGTGAAGATGTTGGACTGGAAGCCCTCGATCTCCTGGTCGAACACCGTGAGGTTGATCGAGGCCCAGTCGAAGTTGGTCTTCACGCCCAGTTCCATCACCCGCGATTCCTCCGGGCCCGCGAAACGCGAACCGGCGGACAGGTTGGCCACGCCGAGGCCGCGCTGGATCAGCGCCGCGCGGTCCGCCGTCGTGGGACGGGCATCGCGCGACAGGTTGATCGAGCTCGCCTTGAAGCCGGTCGCGTAGCTTGCATAAACGTTCACGTCGGGCGTGACGTCGTACGACAGGCGTGCGGTGTAGCTGAAGTTGTCGTCGTTGGTGCGGCCGTCCTCGACGGCGTTGGGCACGTTCACGAACGGCGGCAGGAACTGCAGCGCGCGCAGCGGATTGAGCGGGTTCGCCAGCGGGTTGTTGACGTTGGCCGCGGCAAACTGGCCCGCCTGCACCTGGATGGCCTGGAAGACCTGGAAGTTGGTCGGGCTCGAACCGGCAAAGGCGGCGACCTCCGCCGCGGTCGCGCCGCGGTTCAGGCCGAGGCGCTGGCCGACGGCCTGCGACACGAAGCCTTGGCCCAGCACCTGTCCGCGAAACGGCGCGAGCTGCGGCGCATCGAAGTTGATGGCCGAGAACACGTCGGTCGAGACGGCGTTCTGGGTGAAGGTCTTGCTGTCGTCGGTGTAGTTGCCGCCCAGCGTCAGCACGAGGCCGTCGAAGATCTCGAAGTCGACCTGGCCGAACAGCGAGTAGCTCTCCGAATCCAGCGTGTAGCTTTCGGTGAAGCCCGACCCCTGGGTGAAGAAGCGACCGTTGAAGTTCGTGCCGAAGGCCTGGCTGAAGACGGCCTCGAGCGGCGTCGCGCCCGGCGTCAGCGGGGAGGCGAAGATCGAGAACGCGTTGCTCGACAGGCCCGCCACCAGGAGGTTGGCGTAGTTGCGGAAGTCCGCGCCGTAGAGCAGCTGGTTCGACTGGTCGACGTCCTCATTCAGGTAAAAGGCGCCCAGCAGCACGTCGAGACGATCGCCGATCGAGCCGGCCACGCGGAATTCCTGCGTAAAGGTGTCGATCCTGAGATCCTGCGAGTTCGGGTAGATCAGGTCGGCGCTGGAGAAGTCCGAATCCTGCACCGTCACGCTCTCGGTAGTGCGGCTGGCGGTGATCGAGGTGAAGGTGAAGTCATCGCTCAGATCCCAGTCGAACTGCCCCGAGATGCCGTGGTTGCGGATGTCGTTGGTCGAATCGAAGTTCGAATAGATGACGTCGGCGAAGGGATCGGCCGGGTTGGTCACGTTGCCGCCCAGGGCACGGATCACCGGGGTCGAGGGGCCGTTCTGCACGTTGACCACGCCGCAGCAGATCTCGTCGATGTCGTCGACGTCGGCGATCACGCGCAGCGTCCAGTCGTTGCCGGGATCGATCAGCGCCTGGCCGCGCAGGAACCATCGGTCGCGGTCGTTGGAACGGTTGCCGGTGCCCAGGTCCTCGAAGAAGCCGTCGCGCTCGTTGAAGCCGCCGGCAACGCTGACCGCCACGCTGTCGGACAGCGGGCCGGTGACGTAAAGGCGGCCGAGCAGCGCGTCGTAGTTGCCGTAGGTGAGCTCGGCCGAGCCGCCCCAGTCGAACTGCGGCTCTTCGGTGACGACCGAGATGACGCCGGCGCTGGCGTTCTTGCCGAACAGGGTCGACTGCGGGCCGCGCAGCACCTCGATGCGGGTGACGTTGGGAAGGTCGGAGATAGAGGAGGCGGTGCGGCTGCGATAGACGCCATCGATGAACACGCCGACCGAGGGTTCGATACCGGCGTTGTTGGCGCCGTTGCCGAAGCCGCGGATGAAGAAGCCGGTGTTGGCCGAGGACTGGCGCTGGCCGACGCTGAGCGAGGGCACCACCGTCTGCAGGTCGCGGATGTCGCGGATCTGGTCGCGCTCGAGCACCTCGGCGCCGGTCACGGAGACGGCGACGGGAATTTCCTGCAGGGTCGCTTCGCGCTTGGTCGCGGTGACGATGATCTGGTTGCCTTGGCTGAATTCCTCCCCGTCTTCCTCGGGGTACATGTCTTGGCCGGTCTCGGCCTCGCTCTGGGCGAAGGCGGCGGCGGGCGCGAGCAGCGCGGCAGCGGCGACGCCGCACAGGAACTTGCGCGAAATGCCGGCGGTGCCGGCGAACACAGTCTTCATAGAAATCTCCATCTCTCCCCCTCATGCCGACCCTGCCACCGTTTTCGGCGATCGGTCCGCACGCGAGCGACCTGTCTAGGTAGCCCAGACAATACAAAGCGGTGCAACCTTGCACAATCGGGACATGAATCGCCTATCTCGCGGCGATACAGGTGTATCATTAGCGCAACAGGAAGACATCTGACGTAATGGTGAGGTTCGTTGGCGACGGTCTCCGGGACCTGCCCGTGCTTGCCCCTCGCGCCGCTCTCGGCTAGGGGCGCGCGAATTCGCAGGTGCAGCATTTCGCGCACCCGAGGCGAACCAGCGCTTTTTGCAGGAAACCAGATCATGTCCGCCCCCCTTCGCAACGTGGCGATCATCGCCCACGTCGACCATGGCAAGACCACGCTCGTCGACCAGCTCTTCCGCCAGTCCGGCACCTTCCGCGAGAACGAGCGTGTCGAGGAGCGGGCGATGGATTCGGGCGACCTCGAAAAGGAGCGCGGGATCACCATCCTCGCCAAGCCGACCAGCATCGAGTGGGCGCCCAAGGGCGGCGGGCAGAACTACCGCATCAATATCGTCGACACCCCCGGCCACGCCGACTTCGGCGCCGAGGTGGAGCGCATCCTCTCGATGGTCGACGGCGTCATCCTGCTGGTCGACGCCGCCGAGGGCCCGATGCCGCAGACCAAGTTCGTGACCGGCAAGGCGCTCGGCCTCGGCCTGAAGCCCATCGTGGTGGTCAACAAGATCGACCGCGCCGACGCCCGCGCCTCCGAAGTGCTGGACGAGGTGTTCGACCTCTTCGTCAACCTCGACGCCAACGACGAGCAACTCGACTTCCCGGTGCTCTACGCTTCGGGCCGCTCGGGCTATGCCAGCGAGGACATCGACGCACGCGAGGGCGACCTGACGCCCATGTTCGAGCTGATCGTCAAGCACGTCCCCGCCCCCGACCTCGACGAGGACGGCGACTTCGCCATGCTGGCCACCCTGCTCGACCGCGACGCCTTTCTCGGCCGCATCCTGACGGGCCGCATCGAGAGTGGGCGGCTGGAGGTCGGCATGCCGATCAAGGCGCTCGACGTTACCGGAAAGCTGGTGGAAGCGGGCCGCGCCACGAAGGTCTTCGCCTACAACGGTCTCGACCGCGAGCCGGTGCTGCACGCCAAGGCGGGCGACATCGTCGCCATCGCCGGCCTGACCGAAGCCACCGTCTCCAACACCCTGTGCGCCCCGCACGTCACCGCGCCGATCCACGCGCAGGAGATCGATCCGCCAACGCTTTCCATGACCTTTGCCGTCAACGACAGCCCCTATGCGGGCCGCGAGGGCGACAAGGTGCAGAGCCGCGTCATCCGCGACCGGCTGGAGCGCGAGGCCGAGGGCAACGTCGCCATCCGCATTACCGAGGCCGCCGGCAAGGACGCCTTCGAGGTCGCGGGCCGCGGCGAACTGCAACTGGGCGTGCTGATCGAAACCATGCGCCGCGAGGGCTTCGAGCTCTCCATCAGCCGCCCGCGCGTGCTGTATCGCGAAGAGAACGGCCAGCGCATGGAGCCCTACGAGACCGTCGTGGTCGACGTGGACGAGGAGTTCTCCGGCACGGTCGTCGAGAAGATGGCGCAGCGCAAGGCCGAGATGACCGACATGCGCCCCAGCGGCGCGGGCAAGACGCGCCTGACCTTCACCGCGCCGAGCCGAGGCCTCATCGGCTACCACGGCGAGTTCCTGTCCGACACCCGCGGCACCGGCATCATGAACCGCCTGTTCGACAGCTACGGCCCACACAAGGGCCCGATCTCGGGCCGCCAGAACGGCGTGCTGATCTCGATGGAGATGGGCGAGGCGCAGGCCTATGCGCTCAACATGCTGGAGGAGCGCGGCGTGCTGTTCGTGTCGCCCGGCACCAAGCTCTACGAGGGCATGATCATCGGCGAGAACGCCAAGCCCGACGATCTCGAGGTGAACCCGCTCAAGTCCAAGCAGCTGACCAACTTCCGCGCCAGCGGTAAGGATGAGGGCATCCGCCTGACCCCGCCGCGCAAGATGACGCTGGAGCAGGCCATCGCCTACATCGGCGACGACGAGATCGTGGAGGTCACCCCGCAGTCGATCCGCCTGCGCAAGGCCATCCTCGACCCGCACGAGCGCAAGCGCGCCAAGCGCGCCGCACAGAATGGCTAGGCGTCAGTTCGGACAGCGATAGATGCGAAAGCGCGGGTTGTCGTCGTAGCGGATGCGCATCGTGTTCGGGCCCTCGATGGCCATGTAGAACACGTAGACCGCTGGCGGCGCATCGCCGTACTGCTCGCTGAGGGTGGCGGCGGCGTAGTCGCCGTTGACCCGCACGTCCTGCACGATTCCCGTGCTCTCGAAGAAGCCGACCTCGCGCGCGCGGATGTCGTAGCGCTGGTGGCCGGGCTGGCCGCAGTGCGCGAGATCCTCCGACCAGTCGCCATGGAAGCGCGCCGGGATCGTGTCCTGCATGGCGCCCTCGGCCGCCTCAGCATCGTCGCGCGCGCCCGCCGCCTCGACCTCGGGATCGGCGGCGCGGGTGGGGGTGGGTGTCGCGGCGACGGTCTGGGTGACGGTGGGCGCGGGAGAGGGCGCGGTCTCGCCGGGATCGCCTGCGGATTGGCTGTCGCAACCGGTCGTCAGGACCAGGCCCAGCGCGCAGGCAAGGACGGGAAACGGGCGCGGTGACGAGCAGTCGGGCATGGGGTTCTCCACTTTTCCGGACACGAGATCATTCTCGCCCCGGGTTGTGACGACAACGTGACCGCAGCCCAAAAAGGCTCCAGCTAGCCTCTCGCCAAGCGGCCAAGCCTCGCCTAAGGCCGTGTCGATGAGCCCGGCCGACCTTCGTGTTGCACTCTTCAGCGGCAACTACAATTACGTCCGCGACGGGGCCAACCAGGCGCTCAACCGGCTGGTCGACTACCTGCTGCGGCAGGGCGCGACGGTCAGGGTCTATGCGCCGACCGTGGACAAACCCGCGTTCGAACCCGCGGGCGAGTTGATCGGCGTGCCCAGTGTCGCCATCCCGGGGCGCGGAGAATACCGCTTTCCGCTGGGCTTCAACGCTGCCGTGCGCCGCGACCTGGAGGCCTTCCGGCCGGATATCGTCCACGTCTCCAGCCCCGATCCCACGGGCCATGCCGCCGTGACCTGGGCCCGCCGCCATGGCCTGCCGATCCTGGGCAGCGTCCACACCCGGTTCGAGACCTATCCGCGCTATTACGGATGCGCCTTTGCCGAGCCCTGGGCCGTCGCCATCCTGCGCCGTTTCTACCGCCGCACCGACGCGCTCGTCGCGCCGAGCGAGAGCATGGCCGACGTGCTGCGCGAGCAGGGCATGCACGAGGACATCGGCATCTGGGCCCGCGGCGTGGATCGCGCCATTTTCGACCCTGCCAGGCGCGACATGGCCTGGCGCCGCGAGCACGGCATCGCCGACGACGAGGTGGCCGTGGGCTTCCTCGGCCGGCTGGTGCTGGAAAAGGGCATCGACGTCTTCACCGAAACCATGGCCGAGCTGCGCCGGCGCGGCATTGCGCACAAGGTCCTGGTGGTGGGCGAGGGTCCGGCGCACGGATTCTTTGCCGAGCGCTGTCCCGAGGCGGCGTTCGTCGGCTTCCAGAGCGGCGCCGACCTCGCCCGCGCGGTCGCGAGCATGGACCTGCTGCTCAATCCCAGCGTCACCGAGACCTTCGGCAACGTCACGCTCGAAGCGATGGCGAGCGGCCTGCCGGTGGTGGCGGCACGCGCGACGGGCAGCACCAGCCTCGTGAGCGACGGTATCACCGGGCGGCTCATCGCGCCGGGCGATGCCGGCGCCTTTGCCGACGCGGTGGCGGCCTACATCCGCGATCCTGCCCTGCGCGAGGCGCACGGGCGCGCGGGCGAACTGCGCAGCCGCGATTTCGCGTGGGACGCGATCAACAAGGTGGTCGCCGACACCTACCTACGGCTGATCGAGGAACGCGGCAGGGCGCGTCGCACAGCGTAAGACCCCGCGCCGCGCCATCGCGCGCGCGTAGAGCGTGAAGAAAACCATCACGACGAAGACCACCGCCACCGGGCCGTAGGTCGCGGCGTTGTTCGCCATGCCGGGCAAGGGGTTGGCAAGGCCGTAGATATTGCTGACGAGGAAGGCGGCCAGCGATACCGCAAAAACCGGAAAGGCCAGTCGGCTGCGCAGCAGCAACAGCACCGAAGCGGCGACCGCACCCCACACGCCGATCGCCCAGACGATGTCCATCCACAGCGGGAACCCGGCGAAATAGGCGACGGCCGTGTCGATATCGACGCCCGTGCCGCCAAGGACCGACGCGATGTAGTCGCGGTCGCCAAGCTGCGACATGGTGTAATCGTAGCCGCCCAGTGCCGTGAACAACAGCGCCAGCAGGCCGACGAGCCAGAGGTGCCAGGGTGCGCTTGCACGCACCGGTGCTTGGGTTGCGGTGTCCATGATGCTCTCCCCCGAGGTGCGACCCCGGGGGGAGAGCTATCACGGATCGCCGCAGCGGCCTAGAGTCGCTCGATCCTGCGCGCCAGCTGGTCGATCAGGTCGACGACCTGATCCTTGTCGAGCTCCAGCCCGCCGCGCTTCGCCTTGTTGGCGACGACCGAGGCGAGATTGCCCAGCGCGCGGAACAGTTCGGGCTGGTCCATCGGCCGGGCACGTTCCGTCTTGCGACCGAGCCGCTCCCACAGCTCGCGGATTTCCTCCTTGCGGTCCTCGAGTTCGGCAACGCCTGCGTCGGTGGCCTGGTAGAGCTTGCGGGCATCGTCGCTCGCGGTCTCGGCGATCGCGCCCTCGTCGGTGAGCATCTGCAACGTCGGATAGACGACGCCCGGCGACGGGGCATACGCGCCCTCGGTCATGCCCTCCAGCGCCTTGATGAGCTCGTAGCCGTGGCGCGGCTCCTCGGCGAGCATGGCGAGCAGCAGCAGGCGCAGTTCGCCGGGACCGAACAGGCGGCGACGGCGGCTGCCGGCAAGGCCGTGGATCTGCTCCGCGCGGCGGTGCGCCCGCTCCGCCCGGCCTGCGTGGCGCAGTCCGCCGCGATGGCGCGAGGACTTGGCAAAGACGCCGCCCGGCCCGAAGACGCCCTTGGGGCCGAAGGGTCCGTCGGGGCCGAATACGCCCTTCTCGCCGAACGGACCCTGTTCGCCGAACACGCCCTTTTCGCCGAAGACGCCCTCTTCGCCGAAAGGACCGTTGCGGCCGAACGGGCCACTGGGGCCGAAGAAACTGTCGCGCTTCCCCTCGCCCTCGAAGTCGATCTCGATATCCACGTCGAAATCCTCGCCTTCGGGATGATCCGAGATGTGGCCTTCCAGCGGCTCCATGTCGCCTTCGTCGTTGATGTCCTCGTCCGGCGCGGCCGGGGGCCTGGGCGGTTTCGGGGGCTTCGGTGGTTTCGGGGGTCGGGGCGCGCCGTTCTCGTCACGCTCGCCCTTGTGCTTTCTTCCCATGCGAGTTCTCCAATCGTGTCCCATCGGCAAGATATATCTTAGACCTATCGTAACAAGGGGTCTGTGCAAAAATTTCGCTGCCCGCTGCATTTCGCGCGCCGCCACGCGTTAGGAAGGGTGATGGCCGATCTTTTCGCCGACGATGAACCGCCCCAGCGCGCGCTCGACGAACCGGGCGAGGACGCGCCGCTGGCCGACCGGCTGCGGCCGCGCGACCTGTCCGAAGTCATCGGGCAGGAGCACATCACCGGGCCGGAGGGCGCGATCGGGCGGATGGTGGCGGCGGGTCGCCTCTCAAGCCTCATCCTGTGGGGCCCGCCCGGCACCGGCAAGACCAGCATCGCCCGCCTGCTCGCCGCCGCCGTGGGCATGCGATACGAGGCGGTGAGCGCGGTGTTCAGCGGGGTGGCCGACCTCAAGAAGGCCTTTGCCGCCGCCGAGACCGCCAAAAAGGCGGGGCAACGTACGCTGCTTTTCGTGGACGAGATCCACCGCTTCAATCGCGCCCAGCAGGACGGCTTCCTACCCTTCGTCGAGCGCGGCACCGTGACCCTCGTCGGCGCGACGACCGAGAACCCCAGCTTTGAACTCAACGCCGCGCTGCTCAGCCGCGCGCAGGTGCTGATCCTGCACCGGCTGGATGCCGCGGCGCTAGGCCGCCTGCTGGACCGCGCGGAGGACCTCGAAGGCCCCCTGCCCCTGACCAATCCGGCGCGCGAGGCCCTGATCGCCAGCGCCGACGGCGACGGCCGCTTCCTGCTCAACCAGGCGGAGACGCTCTACGCCGCGAAGATCGCCGAACCGCTCGATCCTGCTGCTCTCGGCCAGTTCCTCCAGCGCCGCGTCGCCGTCTACGACAAGGACCGCGAGGGGCACTACAACCTCATCTCCGCGTTGCACAAGGCGGTGCGCGGCAGCGATCCGCAGGCCTCGCTCTATTACCTCGCGCGGATGCTGACGGCGGGGGAGGAACCGCTGTTCCTCGCCCGGCGGCTGATCCGCATGGCGGTGGAGGACATCGGCATGGCCGACCCCGGCGCGCTGACCCAGTGCATTGCGGCCAAGGACGCCTACCAGTTCCTCGGCAGCCCTGAAGGCGAGCTGGCGCTGGCGCAGGCCTGCGTCTACCTCGCCACCGCGCCCAAGTCGAACGCGGTATACAAGGCGCAGAAGGCGGCGTGGAAGTCGGCGCGCGAGACCGGCAGCCTGATGCCGCCGATGAACATCGTGAACGCGCCCACCAAGCTGATGAAACAGGTCGGCTACGGCGCTGGCTACACCTACGACCACGACGCCGACGAAGGCTTCTCAGGCGACAACTACTGGCCCGACGAGATGGAGCCGCAGGCCTTCTACCAGCCGGTCGAGCGCGGGTTCGAGCGCAAGGTGCGCGAGCGGCTCGCCTACTGGGACAAGCTGCGGGACGAACGCCGGTGAAGGTCCGCGAATTCGAGCACTTCCTCGCCATCGACTGGTCGGGCGCGCAAGGCGCACGGCACAAGGCCATCGCCGTCGCGGTGGCGCACGCAGGTGGCGGGCCGCCGGTGCTGGTGCAGCGCGACAGGGGCTGGAGCCGCGCCGAGGTGCTCGACGTGCTTACCGAGGCGTTGCCCGACAATTCGCTCGTCGGCCTCGACCTTGGCATTGCCCTGCCATTCGCCGACCGCGGCGCCTATTTCCCCGGCTGGGATCGCAGCCCGGCGGACGCGAAAGCGCTATGGTCGCTGGTGGAGAGCACCTGCGCCGCCGACGAGCACCTGGGCGCGACCAGCTTCGTCGATCATCCCGAGGCGAGCGCCCACTTCCGCCGCCACGGCGCGCGCGAGGGGGCGGCCTTCGAGGGCGGCAGGGGCCGGTTCCGCGTCACCGAGCGCGAACAGG
Organism: Aurantiacibacter luteus; assembly: GCF_001010945.1. Lineage (GTDB taxonomy): Bacteria > Pseudomonadota > Alphaproteobacteria > Sphingomonadales > Sphingomonadaceae > Alteraurantiacibacter > Alteraurantiacibacter luteus. The sequence goes on along the minus strand of NZ_LBHB01000003.1, from coordinate 156,295 downwards.
AAGCGCTGGGGTGCAAGCCGACCTCCAACTTCAACCTCGTGGGCGCCTCGCAGGTCGGGAAGTCGAGCCTGACGGGGATGCGGGTGCTGCACGCGCTGGCGGGCCGCCTGCCCGTCTGGCCCGTCGACCCCCTGCCCCACACCGGATCGGTCGTGGTCGAAATCTACACCACCATCGCCGCCATGGCCGCGGGCCGATCGCCCTCGCGCAGCAAGATGCGCAGCTTCGAGGAGCTGAACGCGGCACTCGCCGCACTCGGCAGTCCGCCTGTGCCGGGCGAAGGTGCCATCGACGACCACGCCTCCGACGCGCTGATCACCGCCGCCTGGCTGCGCGTGGCGGCGGACGATGCCGCCTTGTGGAGCCCCGCTGCGATGACCCCGCAGATCGCCCGCACCGAAGGCTGGACCTTCGGCGTGCCCTAGATGCGCGCGGACAGGCCCCGGCGGTTGCCGCCCAGCCGCTCGATGGCTTCCATGTTCTGCCGCTCGATGATGCCGGGGATGAGAAAGGCGTCGACGACCCACCAGATGCCGAGAACCAGCCAGCCGAGGAACAGCGGGATCCAGCCGAGCAGGCCCAGCAGCAATTGCGCGATGCCCGTGCCGGTCTGTCCGAGATAGAAGCGATGCGCGCCGAACCCGCCGAGGAAGAACCACAGCAGGTAGGCGGCGCCCGCGCTCTTGCGCTGCGCCTCGAACATGAGCTGGGTCCGTAAATTGTCGTCCATTGAAAGCCCCCTTGTTCCCTGTCCCGAACCATATCCGAACGCGGGCACTGCGCAATAGGGCCGGGCGCCTAGCGAAGGCTGGACGTTTGCGCCGCCTTGAGGCAAAGGCGAGGCCTTCCCGCGACGGGATATGCCGGCTTAGCACAGTGGTAGTGCAGCGGTTTTGTAAACCGAAGGTCGGGGGTTCAAATCCCTCAGCCGGCACCATTATTGATAATCTCTGACCCTGGTCAGCACGCAATCAATTCTCAAAGCCGCCGTTCACGCATTGAACCCGGCTGAAGTGATTGGTCGGAAGCGGCACGGCCGCTTGCTGAAGACGATTGCCGCAATGCCAATACTCTCACCCGCTCGAGCGAGGCAGATCCCGCCGGCAAATCCAGGGTGCGGCATGCGCCAGCCACACCCGAGCGGGCCGTCCTACACCTGCCAATCGTCGCATTCAAAATACGCTTGAGCGGAATTCCTTTGCTACGAGACCGTATCGCCTCAACTTGTCATACAGCGTCTTGCGCGGGATTTGCATCTCCGCGCGAAGCTTCTCGACGTTGCCGCCGTAGCGACGAAGCCCGTCCTCGATGAGGCTTCGCTCGAATTGCGCGACGCGTTCCGCCAGCGAATGAGGTTGCGTCGATGTTTCGCCCGGTGAGGATTGCATGGGCACCCCGAGCACGAGTGCACGGGCGTAGCCGTCGAGTTCGCGCAGATTGCCTGCCCAGGTGTGAAGCTGGAGATACTCCCGGTCGCGATCGGACATCTCGCGTGCCTGGCGTTCGGTAGCCAACTCGTGTCGGCGCACGAAAATGCCAAGAAGCGTCGGCAGATCTTCCCTTCGCTCCGCCAGCGACGGCAAGGTGATCGACACCGCGCCCAGCCTTCGTTCAAGCGCGCTGCCCGCGTCCTGCAACGCCGCATCGCCCGGTTGCCGGGCAAGTACGATCCGCAGGTTGAGCCTGCGACCGCGATCCGCTCCGATGGGAATGACGGTCCTGCTGTCCAGCATGGCGAGAAGCCGCGCGCGTAGCGGCGCATCGAACTCGGCGACATCGTCCAGCAGCAGCGTCCCTCCGTTGGCGCGTTCCAGCAGGCCGGTGCGCGAAAGCCCCGCAGCCGGATCTCGGCCGAACAACAGCAGCTCGGCATCCTCGTGCGCGAGCACACCATTGTCGATGGCGACGAAGGGTCGGGCCGCGCGCGGGCCCATGTCGTGGATATGCCGTGCCAGCGTCGTCTTGCCGGTGCCCTGCCCGCCCTTGATGACGACATCGATTTCCGCGTTGCCGACAGCCTCGACCAGCGAGCGAAGGGCAGTTACGGCGGGGGAACTGCCCTGCAGCACGGCCGGCCCTCGCCCGCCGCTCGCGCGATGCAATTCCTGCCGCAGCGCGCGATTCTCCAGCGCCAGCACTCGCTGCTCGAAGGCCCGCTTGATGGAGCGCAGGAGGTCTGCCGAGGAGAACGGCTTGGCGAGGAAATCGGCGGCGCCGCCGCGCATGGCGTTCACCGCCATGTCTATGTCGCCGTGCCCCGTGACCAGGATCACCGGGAGGGCCGGGTCCATCTCTCGCAATTGCTCGAAAAGCGCGATGCCGGACATGCCGGGAAGCCGCACATCGGTCACCACCACGCCCGCGAAATCCTCGGCGAGCCAGGCCAGGGCGGCGCGCGCATCGGCAAAGGCCTCGACGTGCGCGCCTTCCAGCAGGAGCGCCTGCACCGTAGCCGCGCGCAAGACGGCATCGTCTTCCACCAAGGCTACCGTAAGGGCCGGCCGGGCGCTCATGCGAGGGGGATGACCATCGTAAACCGCCCGCCGTCACCAGAGGGTTCGACCACTAGGTCGCCATCGAGACCCTGCATGATGTCGAGCGAGATGACGAGGCCCAGTCCGAGGCCGTCCGGTTTGGTCGTAGCGAATGGCTGGAACAGCTGGTCCGCTTCTTCACGCGTCAGGCCTGGGCCGTCATCCAATACGCTCAGCCGCGCAAAATTCGCGTCGCAGGCGATCGTGATCTCGATCCGCCCGCCTTCACCGACCGCATCGAGCGCGTTTTGCAAAAGGTTCACAAGAACCTGCTCCAACCGAACCGGCTCGGCGCGAACGATCGTTTCCGCGAGCGAAGAGGAAGGGCGTTCGATGGTCACGCCGCTCTGCTCGATCCGGTCTCGCAGCAGCAGCATGGCGCCGTCGATAGCGCGCGCCAGCTGGACGTCGCCGGGCTCTCGCGCGGTTCGCCGGCTGAAGCGCAGCAATTCGTCGGTAATCTGGCCGATCCGTTCCATGAGCCCGGCAATGTGCGCGAAATTGTCTGCCGCACCGCCAGTGTCGCCCGCTGCGATCATGCGCTGACCGTTCTCCGCGAAGAGCCTGCTTGCCGCGAGCGGCTGGCGAATCTCGTGGCCCACGCCGGCCGTGACCTGCCCCAGGGTCGCGAGCCGGTTTGCCTGCGTCAGCTGTTCGCGCAGCGTTGCCGTTCGTGCGGCGATGATGCTGCGCGTCTGTGCCTGCCTGTGGCGCCGCCACTGGAAGGCAGCCCAGAGGACAAGGGCCAGCGCAACAAGTCCAAGCAATACCTCCAGCCGTGCGGTCTGCTGCGCCGCGGCGACTTGCGGACCGGTTTCGGCGAGTAGATGGAGGTTCCATTCCTCTGCGGTACCCTGCGCCGGGTATCCCACCGGCACACTGACGAGCGCGGCATCCGGAATGTCGGGCGCGAACCTGCGAAATCCGGCCACGCCGTACTGCCGCTCGTCCGCGGCGGCATCGCGACCTGCGCTGGCAAAGCGCTGCAGCATGGTAAAGCGCCATGCCGGATCGCTCGCGATGAGCACGATACCCTCTGCATCGCTAACGAATGCGCGCACGCCGCTGTCGCGCCAGACCTGCTCCGCCTCGTCGAATTCGACCTTCAGCGCGACTACGCCCCGCGGCCTACCGTCCACCACGATGCTGTGTGCAATGTAGAGGCCAGGGGCTCGGCTGACTGTACCGAGCGCAAATTGCGACGCTTCGCCCTGCGCCAGGGCATCGCGGAAATAGCCGCGGAAGGCGTAGTTGGACCCCACGAAACTGGTCGGCAGGTTCCAGTTGCTGGCCGCGAGTGTCAGCCCGTCGGCGTCCATGACATACAGCGCCGCCGCACCCGTCTGCTCGGCAATGCGCTCGAGCCGGCGGTCGAGCGCTCGGCGCGTCCCGCGATCGCCCTGCACGACAGCCGCGACTTCCAGATCCTCGGCGAGGACGCGCGGGACGAGCTCGAACTTGCTCAGCTCCGAACGCAGGCCGTTGGCGAGAATTTGCGCATCGCTACGCGCCCGCGTCTCGACCTCGAACAGCGCCGCGTCCCGCTCCACCCGCTGCACCAGGAACAGCGCCGCGAAGGCAACCGCTGCAACGAGCACGAGGCTCGTTGCAACGATCAGGGCCAGGCGACCGCGTGGCGGCGCGGAGTTGAGGAACGTCATTGCGCAACCATGTGCGATTTTCCGCATTCCGAACAGACAGCTTGTGCGGAAATTCGCACGAATTACTCGTCGGACCGGTCAATAGAATTGATTTTGCAGGAAAAAACTTTCAGCTGCCTCATGCTGGATAGGCGGTTCGCGCAGCCTATCCTGTCTAAGACCGCATCAAGTGCGGCGTGGAGAGGACATGCTGACCAACGCTACCGAACGCCCCCTGCCGCCACACGCGCCAGCAAGACGGGTACCGATCTATCGCCGCCTGTATGCCCAGGTCGTAGCGGCCATCGTGCTCGGTGCCATCGTCGGCCACCTGTTCCCCGACTTCGGCACCTCGCTCAAGCCAGTCGGCGACGGCTTCATCGCGCTCGTCAAGATGATCATCGCGCCGGTGATCTTCCTGACCGTGGCGACGGGGATCGCGGGAATGAAGGACATGTCGTCTGTCGGCAGCGTGGCCGGCAAGGCGCTCGCCTACTTCCTGTTCTTTTCCACCCTGGCCCTCATCATCGGCCTCGTCGTCGCCAATGTCGTGCAACCGGGCGCGGGGCTGAACATCGATCCGGCCAGCCTCGATGCCGATGCAGTTAGTTCCTATGCCTCGACCGCCGAAGAACAAACCATCGCCGCCTTCCTGCTGGCGATCATCCCGACGACGCTGTTCAGCGCGCTCACCAGCGGATCGATCCTGCAGGTGCTGCTGGTGGCGATCCTCTCTGGCGTGGCCATCGCCGCCACGCGGCCGAAAAGCGACCTCGTCCTCGACTTCCTCTCGTCGGCGAGCGAGGTGATCTTCAAGCTCGTCCACATGCTGATGAAGCTGGCGCCCATCGGCGCTTTCGGGGCAATCGCCTTTACCATCGGCGAATTCGGCATCGGCTCGCTCGCCAGTTTGGCCGCGCTCATCGCCACCTTCTACCTCACATCGATCCTGTTCGTGGTGGTCGTGCTGGGCGTGGTCGCGCGGTTGGCGGGCTTCTCCATCTTTGCGCTGATTAAATACCTGCGCGAGGAGCTACTGCTGGTGCTCGGCACCTCGTCCTCCGAGGCAGCGCTGCCCACGCTGATGGAAAAGATGGAGATCGCCGGCTGTCGCAAGACCGTGGTCGGCCTGGTCGTGCCGACCGGCTATTCGTTCAACCTCGACGGTACCAACATCTACATGACGCTGGCCGCGCTGTTCATCGCGCAGGCGGTGGGCATCGACCTTTCGCTGGGCGAGCAGGTGGCGCTGGTTTTGGTCGCCATGATCAGTTCCAAGGGTGCGGCGGGCGTGACCGGCGCGGGCTTCGTGATCCTCGCCGCCACGCTCTCGGTCGTGCCCTCGGTGCCGGTCGCGGGCATGGCGCTGATCCTGGGCATCGACCGCTTCATGTCGGAGTGCCGGGCGCTGACCAACTTCATCGGCAATGCCGTCGCCACCGTGGTTGTCGCCAAGTGGGAAAAGGCACTCGACACCGATCGCCTCGCCGCGGCGATGGCGGGAACGCCGATGCCGTTGCCGACCGAGGATATCGAGCGGCACGAGCGCACCGGGCCCCACAGCGAGAGCCTTGCCGCCACGATGGAGAATGCCCGATGACGACCCGCCGCGACCTCTTCGCCATGACGCTTGCCGCGGGCGCGATCCACGCCGCCGGCCCGATGGTCGGCGCCTCCGCGCACGAGCTGGAGGAAATCCTGCTGTGGCCCGGCACCCCGCCCGGCGGGGGCGGCGTCAGCGGCGAGGAAGAGGTGGGCACCTCGGGTGCGGGATACGGCGCGGTCTCGAACATTGCCGTACCGCGCATGCGCGTCTATCGCCCGAACCACCCGAACGGCCGCGCGGTGATCGTATGCGGCGGCGGGGGCTATTTCCGCATCCAGCTGTGGAAGGAAAGCACGCCAGCCGCGCTGTGGCTGCAGACGCACGGCTATACCGTCTTCGAACTGCTCTATCGTCTGCCCGATGACGGCTGGGAGCGCGGCGCGCCGTTTGCCGATGCCCAGCGCGCCATGCGCATCGTGCGCAGCCGTGCGGCGGACTTCGGGATCGATCCGGCGAAGATCGGCATCATGGGCTTTTCCGCAGGCGGCCATCTGGCGGGCTATACCGCCCTGCGTCCGGCTCAGCCGATCTACACCACCGTCGACGCCATCGACACCGTCAGCGCCCGGCCCGACTTTGCAGCATTGCTGTTCCCGGTCGTATCGATGAGCGCCCCGTACGATACGACGCGAACCCGCCGCATTCTCGTGGGCGAAGGCGCCAATCCCGAGCAGGAAGCCTTCTGGTCGCTCGACCGGCTGGCGAACGCCGAAGCGGCGCCCACCATCATCTTTTCCGCCGCCGACGACCCGACCACGCCGCCCGGCCACGGCATCGCGCTGTTCCAGGCGCTGGTGGGCGCGGGGGTGCCAGCGGAACTGCACATCTTCGAGAACGGCGGACACGGCTGGGGGCTCGGCACGCCCGACCAGACGCTCAGCCAGTGGCCGGACATCTTCGACGCCTGGATCACCAGGCGCGCACCGACACCAACGCCGACAGGCACACGTTAAGACATGATGGGGAGAGCATCGATGAAGACACTCGCAAAGGCACGCCTGGCCCTGCTGGCAGGCGCCGGCATGGCCGCCTACGCCGTTCCTGCAATGGCCCAGGTGGTCGAAGCGCCTGTTCCGCAGGCGGCGACGGACGATCGGCAGGACGAGGACGTGCCGGGCGACGAGGCCATCGTGGTCACCGGATCGCGCATCCAGGGGGCGCAGATCAACGACGTGCTGCCGGTGACGGTGCTGGACGAACGCGCCATCGAGAACACCGGCGCGGCATCGGGTGACGAACTGTTTCGCGCCATCCCGCAGCAGGGCACAGTCGCGTTCAACGAGCAGAACTCGAACACCGTCAACTCCGCGCGCGGCGACGTCGGGTCGGTCAACCTTCGCGATCTCGGCACCGGCAACACGCTGCTGCTCATCAACGGTCGGCGCATGGTGCTGCACCCCGGTTTCCAGACCGAGCTGCTGGTGCCTGTCGTCTCCTCCGACACCAACGAAATCGCGCCGGGTTCGGTGCGCCGGCTGGAAGTGCTGCGAGACGGGGCCTCGGCCATCTACGGCGCGGACGCGGTGGCGGGCGTCATCAACACCGTGCTGCGCGGCAATCGCACCGGCGGCTTTCTGGAGGCGGAGTATCGCCTATACGATGGCACCAGTATGGACGGTTACGAGATAGCCGGCGGCTACGGCTTCGACTTCGCCGACGGTCGCGGCAACCTGACCGTCTATGGCGGCTATTTCCACGAGAGCGGAATGCCCGGATCGGAGCGGCGCTATGCCCGCGACGACAACCGCCTGCCCCTGGTTGAGGGCACCGATTTCGAGGGCGACGCCTCGTTCAACAACCGCAACACCTTCGGTCCGTTTGGCCAGTTCGACATCCAGGCCCCCTCCAGCCGCACGCCGATCGGCGATGACGACTTCTACCTGCAGCCTAGCACCTTTCCCGGCTGCGCGCTCGACTTCGGCGACGGCATCTGCGCCCGCGCGGGCACCACGCCTACGGCGGCCGTTCGATACAACACCATCTTCGGCAACGACCTGTTCAGCCGCAAGAACCGCTACAACACGCAGGCGCTGCTGAGCTACGAGCTGTCGAACGATGTGGAGGCCTATTTCGAGGGCAGCTATTACCGCTCCGAGAACCGGCGCAACATCGATGCCTCGGCGATCCTGAGCGCGGTGCCGCTCGGCATCTCGCGCAACGCCTATTACAATCCCTTCGGCCCGACGACCCGCAACGGCCTGCCCAACCCCGAACGCCTGCCCGGCACCACAATCCCCGCGGTCGGCGCGGACGTCATCATGGAGCGTTACCGCTTCGTCGACGTCGGCAACCGCGACGTGTCGGTCGACAAGGATTCCTACCGCCTCGTTGCCGGCCTACGCGGCAATTTCGGCGAGTGGGACTTCGATACCGGCTTCGTCTATTCGGAGGCGGAATCGCTCGATCTGGCCCGCAATCGCGTTTCGCTGACGCTTTTGCAGCAGCAGATCAACCTGACGACCCCCGATGCCTACAACCCGTTCAATGGCGGCTGCCTCGATGATCCGGGCCTGGGCGACTGCACGCCCAATCCCGAGGCATCGATCGCGCCGTTCCGCATCGACGTGTTCCGCCGCGGCGGCACCAGCCTGGCGCTGGCCGACTTCAAGCTGAGCCGCGACGACCTCTTCGAACTTCCGGGCGGCGATCTCGGCGTGGCCGCCGGCATCGAGTGGCGGCGCGAGACCTTCTTCGACGACCGCGACCCGCGCCTCGACGGCACCATTACCTTTACCGACAGCGTGACCGGCGACTTCAACGGCAGCGACGTGGCCGGCACCAGCCAGTCTCCCGACACCGACGGGAGCCGCAACGTCTATTCCGCCTATGCCGAGGCCTTCGTCCCTCTCGTCGGACCGGACATGGACATCCCGCTGGTCGAGGAATTCAATCTCCAGCTTGCCGGGCGCGCCGAACATTTCGACGACATCGGCGAGACCGCCGTCGTCCCGCGCGTCGCAGCATCCTGGACCACCGTTCCCGGCCTGACCTTCCGCGGTGCTTGGTCGCGCGGCTTTCGTGCCCCCAACCTGGTGCAGGTCAACGACGGCGGCACAACGCGGTCCAACACCCGCGACGATTTCGTGGTCTGCCAGGCGCAGGTCCTGCAAGGAACCCTCGCCAATCTCGGTGCCTGCCCGGGCGCGGGCGTCATCAGCTTCCGCGCCGGGACCGAGAACCTCGTTCCGGAGGAAAGCACCTCGATCAACCTGGGTGTCGTGCTGGAGCCGCGGTTCCTCCCGGGCCTGACGCTGACGGCGGATTTCTGGCGCGTGCGGCAGGAAGGGCTGGTCGGCACCTTCGGCGACGAGAATGCCATCGCGCTCGATTTCCTCCGGCGGCTCGCGGGCAGCAGCAATCCCAACGTCGTGCGCCTCGCGCCCACGGCAGAGGACATCGCCCTGTTCGCCGGAACCGGGCTGGAGCCTGCGGGCAAGATCGATTTCGTGCGCGACGACTATCTCAATCTCGACAGCCGCATATCGAGGGGCCTCGACTTCGGGCTCTATTACCAGGTGCCCGACTTCGGTATGGGCGATGTCAGCATCAGCCTGAACGCCGCGCGCCTGCTCGGCTTCGAACAGGTGGCGGGGCCCGATGGGCTCGAGCTGGTCGATGCCGTCAATGCAGGTGTCCTCCCGCTCGACATCACGGTGGGCGGCCTAGGCGAACTGCTGGAACTGGACGGGCGGCCCAAGTGGCGCGCTAGCGGTTCGCTCAACTGGGAGCGGGGCCCGATCGCGCTCGGCATCTTCGGCCAGTACGTTGGGAAGGTCTACGACAGCAGCGTGGTCCGCGACGTGCTGGTCGATTCCGACGATCCGCGCGACAACTACTTCCCGGTGGACGACTGGCTTACCTTTAACGTTTCGTTGTCCTACACCTTCGAGGGCAACACGGCGCTGGACGGCACGCGGTTGCGCTTGGGGATCAACAACCTGTTCGACGAAGATCCGCCGCTGGCCGACGAGGACTATGGCTTCTTCAGCGACCTGCACAGCGCAAGGGGGCGGGTATTCCGGTTTGAGGTACGCAAGACCTTCTAGGGCATCCGCCGCGCTGGTGGCCTTGGCGGCCGGGGCCTGCGTTCACGCACCCCCGGCACCCGCCGCCGACGGCCCGGGGGGACGAGCCGGGGTGGAATGCCGCACCGCGAGCGCGGTCGTCGCCTTCGATTTCGAGGGCGCGTCGCGCTCGCGCTGCAGTATCGATGGCGAGCGCGCGTTCACTGTCCTGGTCAGCCCGGAACACGCGCCGCCGATCAATCCCAGCCCGTGGTATGCCTTTCGCTACGAGGCCGAGGGGCCGGGCGAGGTTGCAGTGCGGATCGTCTATCTCGGAGCGCGGCACCGATATGCCCCCGTCCTGACCATAGGGCGGCAGACGAGGGCTGTGGATGTCGCTGTGGCCGACGACGGGAATGCGGTGACGCTTGCCCTGCCGCCCGGTGCCGGGACGGTGAGCGCGCAGGAACTGGTCGGCGCCAGCCATTACCGCGGCGCGCTGGCTCGCTGGCGCGATCGCGCAGGCGGCGAACTGTTGACGATCGCCAGATCGCACGCAGGCCGCGCCGTCGAGGCCCTTCGCCTTGGCAATGCGGACGCGCCGCATCTCGTCGTCCTGCTCGGCCGGCAACACCCGCCAGAGGTCACCGGCGCTATCGCCATGGAGAGCTTCGTCGACACGCTCGGCGAAGCCTTTGCCGCGGACCCCGGTCTTGGCGCGCGCTACCAGGTGCTCGTCGTGCCCCAGATCAATCCCGATGGCGTCGCGGAGGGCAACTGGCGCGCCAATCTGGGCGGCGTCGATCTCAACCGGGACTGGGGCACCTTTAGCCAGCCCGAGACTCGCGCGGTCGCGCAATGGCTGTCGGATCTGCCCGCCGGGACGCGGCCGGTGGCGATGATCGACTTCCACTCGACCAACCGCAACCTGTTCTACGTCCAAGGCGAGGAGGCGAACGAGGCCGGTCGTCGCTTCCTCAGCGAATGGCTGGAGGGGCGGGAAAACGCGTTTTCCGGCTATTCCTTCACCATCGAACGGACCAACGCCAACCCGGGCAGCGGCACGGCCAAGAACTGGTTCAATGCGACCTACGGCATCCCCGCTTTCACCTATGAAGTCGCCGACGACGCGGACCGGCAAGGAACGCACTCGGCCGCCGCCGCTCTGGCGCGGGCCTTTCCTGCAGCACTCGACCGACTGGTGGGCGACGGCTCCCGCTAAACGAAGCTTGCATTTGCAGGGGCAAATACCATACTGGAAGGTATGGAAAAGCTCGCGACACGAGGTCGCCCGCGGGAATTCTGTCCCGATACGGCGCTCGCTTCGGCCCTCCAGGTCTTCTGGACCAAGGGCTACGAAGGTGCATCGCTGTCCGATCTGACGGAGGCGATGGGCATTACCCGCCCGAGCCTCTACGCTGCTTTCGGCAACAAGGAGGCGCTGTTCCGGCAGGCGCTCGACCTCTACCAGCGCGACAAGACGGCCTACATCGGCGAGGCCATGCGGGAACCGACGGCGCGGGGGGTGGCGCAATACCTTCTCCACGGAGCGGTCGAGACGGCGACCGGCGGCGAGTGCCGGGGCTGCATGGGCGTCATCTCCACCGTGGCCTGCCAAAGCGTCGAGCCGTCCATCCGCGAAGACGTCAACCAGCGCGCCGAAGCGGCCAAGACCCTTATCGTCGAGCGAATGCAGCAGGCCATCGATGCCGGCGAGTTCAACGGACCGACGGATGCGCAGGCCATCACGCGGTACCTGCTCGCGATCATGCAGGGCATTTCGGTTCAGGCGCAATCCGGTGCGACCCGCGCAGACCTCATGGGCGTTGCCGATGCGGCACTGGCGGCGTGGCCATCCAGATAAGGCGCTTTTCGCTGCGACGCGGAAAAAAATATCGGTCGGTACAAAATTAGCGCTTGACCTGAACGCCAGATTACATACTTAGCGGTACATATCGCGGTCGAGCCGGCTGGTGCCGTCTCGCGTGGCGGGTGTTCGCAAGGACTCATCACAGACACCGTGACCAGACAGATCCGGCAAGCATCGCTTCCGGAAACGAAGACGCACGCCTGCACGGCACGGGGATGGCATCATGTTCGACACACCTTTTGACGCTTACGAAGACCAGGCCGGGGTAACCCGCGACGGGTGGGTCCAGCATGACGATGGCATCGAATGGGTCGAGGCACCTCGCGCGCCTGCGGAGAGCGAGGTCGTTGCAGATGAGCGCAAGTCGCGCCGTGGCTGGTTCGTAGCTGCCCTACTCGCCGCGATTGCGGTCGCGGCCTGGTGGATGAGCGGCGGCAGCCCGGCCCCGGCTGCGCCGCCCGTGGCGACCGTCACAGTCGCTCAGCCGCTCGAGCGGCAGATCACCGAGTGGGACGAATTCGTCGGCCGCTTCAGCGCGACCAATACCGTCGAGGTCCGGCCACAGGTTTCCGGCCAGATCGTGCGCGTCCATTTCACCGATGGCCAGTACGTCCGCAGGGGCGCTCCGCTCTTCACCATCGATGCCCGCACTTTCCGCGCCGCCCTTGCCGAGGCGCAGGCCCAAGAGGCGGGGGCCTCGAGCGCGCTCGCGCTGTCGCAGGCCAACCTCGCACGTGCCGAGCGACTGGTGGCCGAAGACGCCGTCGCCGCCACCGAGATCGATCGCCTGCGCGCCGAGGTCCGCGCCGGTCAGGCCGCCTTGCAGGCCGCGCGCGCCGCCGTGGCGTCCCGCACCATCGATGTTGGCTTCACCACGGTCCGCGCGCCGATCTCGGGCCGCATTTCGGACCGCCGGATCGACGCCGGCAACCTCGTCTCGGGTGGCGGTGCCGCGGCCACGCTGCTCACCACGATCAACGCGGTCGATCCCGTCTATTTCGAGTTCACCGGATCGGAAGCGCTCTACCTCAAGGCCCAGCGCGAAGGGTTCTCGCGCGGCACGGCCGTTGAAATCCGTTTGGCGGACGAGCCCGACTATCGCTGGCACGGCACGCTCGATTTTACCGACAACGGGCTCGACGCGGCGTCCGGCACCATTCGCGCCCGCGCAGTGGTCGCCAACGAGGGTGGCCTACTGGCCCCGGGCCTGTTCGGAAGGATGCGTCTCGCGACCGGCGGCACACGCGCCGCCCTGCTTGTGCCCGACACGGCTATCGTGACCGACCAGACCCGCAAGCAGGTGCTGGTCGTGGGCGATGACGGCACCGTCGCCGCCCGCACGGTGGAACTGGGGCCGCAGGTCAATGGGCTGCGGGTCATCGAAAGCGGCCTTCGCGTCAGCGACCGGGTCATCATCACCGGCTTGCAGATGGCCGTTCCCGGCCAGCAGGTCCGCGCCGAGGCCGGCCGCATCACGCCTGGCGCCGTCCGGCCTGACGACGCGGCCAGCCCGGCCAAGCCCGTTTCCCGCGCGGCCTCCGCCACGCTCACCAACTAAAGTCCTGCAATTTCAACGGCGCGTTTGCGAACGACGCCCGGAGTGTGCCCGATGCGCCTGTCCCGCTTCTTCATCGACCGCCCGATCTTTGCCGCGGTCATCGCCGTGCTGATTACGCTGGTGGGCGCCATCGCCTACTTCTTCCTGCCGGTCAGCCAGTACCCCGACATCGTGCCGCCGACTGTGACGGTGAACGCGGTCTATCCCGGCGCCTCGGCGGAAACCGTGGCCGACACCGTCGCCAATCCGATCGAGCAGGAGATCAACGGCGTCGACGGCATGCTCTATCAGTCGAGTGAATCGACCGGCGACGGGCGCATGACGATCACGGTCACCTTCGCGCCTGGCACCGATCTCGACGAGGCGCAGGTGCTGGTGCAGAACCGCGTCGCCATCGCCGAGGCGCGCCTGCCAGAGGAGGTCCAGCGGCTCGGCATCGTCACCCGCAAGACCACGCCCGACTTCCTGATGGTGGTGAACCTCGTCTCGCCCGACGGTTCGCTCGACCGCGAGTACATGTCCAATTACGCCCAGACGCGTATCAAGGATCGCCTCGCCCGCCTGGAGGGTGTGGGCGACGTGCAGCTGTTCGGCCAGCGTGAGCTCGCCATGCGCGTGTGGATCGATCCCGGCCGCGCCGCCGCCCTGGGCCTGACCGGCAGCGACGTCGTGCGGGCGCTGCGGGCGCAGAACGTGCAGGTCGCCGCCGGCACACTGGGCCAGCAGCCGAGCCCCGATGCCGCCTTCCAGCTCAACGTCGAGACGCAGGGCCGTTTTACCGACCCGGCGCAATTCGGCCAGGTTGTCATTCGCACCGACGAGATGGGCCGCCAGGTCCGCGTGAACGACGTCGCCCGGGTCGAGATCGGCGCGGCGGACTACGCCACCAGCGCCTATCTCGACGATGCCGATTCCGTCATCCTGCCGGTGTTCCAGAAGCCCGGTTCCAACGCGCTGGACGCTGCCGAACGAGTGAAGGCGACGATGGACGAGTTGTCGTCGGATTTTCCGGGCGGGCTGGAATATCGCATCGTCTACAACCCCACCGAGTTCATCTCGCAGTCCATCGATGCCGTGCTGCACACCCTGCTCGAGGCGGTGGTGCTGGTGGTCCTCGTCATCATCGTGTTCCTGCAAAAGGCGCGCGCGTCGATCATTCCGGTGCTGGCGATCCCCATTTCGCTCGTAGGCACGTTCGCGGTGCTGGCGATGGCCGGTTACTCGCTCAACAACCTCTCATTGTTCGGGCTGGTGCTCGCCATCGGCATCGTCGTCGACGACGCCATCGTCGTGGTCGAGAACGTGGAGCGTAACCTGGCCGCCGGTTTCAGTCCGCTCGAGGCCGCACGCCGATCCATGGACGAAGTGGGCGAGGCGCTGATCGCCATCGTTCTGGTGCTGTGCGCGGTGTTCGTCCCCACGCTGTTCATGAACGGCCTGTCGGGCGAGTTCTACAAGCAGTTCGCGGTGACCATTTCGGCCGCCACGGTCATCTCGCTGATCGTCAGCCTCACGCTGTCGCCCGCTTTGTCTGCGATGCTGCTCAAGCCGCACGAGCGCCTGCCCGCCGACGCCCCGCGCTGGCGCCACGCGATCGAGAATGCCGGCGAGCGGTTCAACACTGCCTTCGACCGCTTCGGCAACTGGTATGCCGGCTGGACCGCGCGCCTCGTGGCCATGCCGCGCCGCATGATGCTGGCCTATGCCATGCTGATCGGCCTCACCGGTCTGACGCTCGCCTCCACCCCCACCGGCTTCGTGCCGCAGCAGGACCAGGGCTATTTCGTCAGCGTGATCCAGCTGCCGCCCGGCAGCGCCACCACGCGCACCGATGCGGTAATGAAGCAGGTGGCGGACCGCGTTCTGCCCATCGAGGGCATCAAGGGCACGGTCATGCTGTCCGGCTTCGACGGCACCACTCAGACGCAGTCCGCCAGTTCGGCGGCCGCCTACTGGGTGCTCGACGATTTCGAGAGCCGGCAGGCGGCAGGCCTCGATATCGATACCCTGATCGCAGAGGCGCAGGCGGCCACCGCCGACATCGACGTGGCGCGCCTCATGATCGTCAAGCCGCCCGTCATTCAGGGCATCGGCTCTGCCGGCGGTTTCCGCATGATGCTGCAGGACAGTTCGGGCAACGGCTACCGCGCGCTGCAGGACGTCGCCTACCAGGTGATCGGGCAGGCCAACACGCAGCAAGGCCTGGCCGGGGTCTACACCTTCTTTGACACCGGCACGCCGCGCATCAGGACCGACATCGACCGCGACAAGGCGCAGATGCTGGGCCTCGCTCCCTCGGACGTGTTCGACACGCTTTCGGTCTATCTCGGGAGCGCTTTCGTCAACGACTTCAACCTCCTCGGGCGCACCTACCGCGTCACCGCCCAGGCCGATGCGCCCTACCGCGACGACGTGACCGACATCGCCGGTCTCTATGCGCGCTCGAACACCGGGGCCATGGTGCCGCTGGGTTCCGTCGCCTCGTTCACCGACACCACCGGCCCCTACCGCGTCTCGCGCTACAATCTGCAGCCGGCGGTCGCCATCGACGGCGATACCGCGCCCGGCAGCTCGACCGGCCAGTCGCTAACCACGATGGAAAAGGTCGCGGCGGAAACCCTGCCGCGCGGCTATTCAACCGAGTGGACCGGCATCGCCTACCAGCAGGCCACTACCGGCGACACGGCGGTCTACGTCTTCGGCCTTGCGGTACTGCTCGTCTTCCTGGTGCTGGCAGCACAGTACGAGAGCCTGATCATGCCGCTGGCGATCATCCTGATCGTGCCGATGTGCCTGCTCGCAGCGATGGTCGGCGTGAACCTGCGCGGTATGGACAACAACGTGCTGACGCAGATCGGGCTGATCGTTCTCATCGCCCTGTCGGCCAAGAACGCCATCCTGATCGTCGAGTTCGCCCGCCAAGGGGAGCGGGATCATGGGCTGACCGCTGCCGAGGCCGCGGTGGAAGCCGCCCGCACTCGCCTGCGTCCGATCCTGATGACAAGCTTCGCCTTCATCCTCGGCTCGGTGCCTCTGGTCATCGCGACCGGCGCCGGCGCGGAGCTGCGGCAGGCGCTCGGCACGGCGGTCTGCTTCGGAATGCTCGGCGTCACCGGTTTCGGCCTCGTCTTCACCCCCACCTTCTACGTCGTCAGCCGCGCGCTGGGTGACCGCATCGCCGCGTGGCGGGGCCGCCCCGCTGCCCGACCCGATCTCGCCGCCGTGCCGGCCGAATGAGGAGCAAGTCCATGACCCTTCGCCACACCGCTCTCGCCGCCGTTTCCGCGCTCGCGCTTGCCGCCTGCGCAACGACGCCCGCGGATGAGGAAGTCGCCACGACTGTCCCCGTCACCGCCACGCACGGCGCGTTCGTCGCCGCCGAGCAAGGCGTCGTCACCCCATCGCCGCTGCCGGCTGACTGGTGGCGACTCTACGACGATCCAGTGCTCGATGCGCTCGTTGCCGATGCCGCCGTTGCCAACACCGACGTCCGCCAGTCAGTCGCTCGCATCGCCCGTGCGCGCGCCGTCTTGAGAGGTGCGAGAGCCGATCGCATGCCGCAGGGCGGGCTGAGCGCATCGGCAGGCTATGGCCGCACCCCCGTCGACCAGACGCCGCCGGGCGCGGACCGAACCGGCGCCAGCTTCGGCCTCGGCGCGGACCTGTCCTACGAGCTTGACCTGTTCGGCCGCGTCTCCGGCTCCATCGCGGCGACGCAGGGCGACCTCGCCGCCGCGCAGGCCGATGCGGACGCGGTGCGCGTGATTGCCATCGCGGATACCACGCAGGCCTATGCCAGCGCCGCCAGTGCCGCCGCGCGTATCGCCACGGCGCGCTCCATCGTGGCCCTGCTCGACGACAGTCTGCGCCTCACTCGCCGCCGGCACGAGGCAGGCCTGACCGACGGGCTCGCCGTTGCGCGGATCGAGGCCCTGCGCCAGCAACGCGCCGCGACCATTCCGGCGATCGAGGCCGAGCGGACAGCTGCGCTCTTCGCGCTGGCGACGCTGACGGGGCGCGCACCTTCGCAGCTTCCGCCCATCGCCGGCGAGCGCGCGCTGCCGCTGGAGATCGCCGCCCCGATCCCGGTTGGCGACGGTGCGCAACTCCTCGCCCGCCGGCCTGACGTGCGCGCGGCGGAACAACGCCTGCTGGCCGATAACGCGCGCATCGGCGTGGCTCATGCCGATCTCTATCCGCGTATCACGCTCGGCGGTTCGGTCGGCTCGACTGCCTCCAGCCTCGGCAACCTGTTCTCCGGCGGGCCGCTCGGCTTCCTGCTCGGACCGCTGGTCGACTGGGCCTTGCCCAACCGCGAGCCCGTGCGCGCCCGCATCGACGCGGCTGGTGCCGATGCCGATGCCTCGCTTGCCGCCTTCGACGGCACGGTGCTGACGGCGTTGCAGGAGACGGAAACTGCCCTTTCCGATTACGCACGCGCGCTCGAGCAACGCCAGTCGCTCGTATCCGCGCAGGAAGCCGCTGCGAGGGCTGCGCGCATCACACGCGCGCAGAACCGCGAGGGATTGGTAGACTCCTTGCAGACGCTCGACGCGGAACGAACCTTGGCGGAAGCGCAGGCGGCGCTGGCCGATCAGGACGCGCTTGTCTCGAAGCGGCAAATTACGTTGTTTCGCGCGCTGGGGGGTGGGTGGTCGCAGGCAGCGGCGGGGGCGGCCCGATGACCGCGCCTCAACGAAAAGCGCGCCCTTGGTGGACCGATCAAAAGGATGCCTTATGGTCGGCAGGTCTGGGCTTCGTCTTAACGGCCTTTGTCCTGTTGATAGCCGCTTTCACCTGATGCGACTACGTTTGGCGAGGCGTAACCATATGCTCAGCAAACAATGCGAGCGCATTCTTTGCTGAGCCCTCGCCCATCTACTCTTTAATCAGATCAGGTAAGCTCATGTGGGGTTCTTTACGGTCAGTATGCGAAAACAGATTGTCCGCGAGGGGCGGACTAGCCGCGACGTTCTGAGCGTTAGCTCTTCGGCTAAATGGGCCGGGCGCAAATGCAATGGGATACTCTCGCTTTGATTGGCCAACGCGACATGAACTCACGGCCGATATTCGAGCTACACGGCTAGCTTGGCTGGAACGCCCAACGACTATCTATTTATAAGCTTCAAAGCACGCAACCCGCGATGGGCTGTCGTACCATCGGTTAAATACGAGAGATCCAGATACTGCTTAGTCATGCGAAGATCTAGACCCCGGGATTTGCGAGCGATGTTAGAGACGACTTACCTTCAGCGGAATAAACTGAAATTTGATAGAATAAGCGGCCGCTCGGTAAATCTGTTCTACCTCTTCGAAGTTCTTCCGCACAATATATTGGTGCAATTGGGGTAAAAGCGCGCTGTTCGTCGCCACAACCATCTGGCAGATGCTGGTCAAAGAAAGCTGCGCCCTTGTATTCAACCATTTGTTGACCCCTACTATACTATAATGACCTCACGCACGGGCGGTGCCGCCCCTCCCCTGATTTTGATCGTCTGGATCTCTGCGGTCGGCATAACCTCGCTTAAGGAAGGCTGCGGGCGCGCGTTCGCGCTTGCGGCCCGCTTCGCGAGCCGACTTGCCGGATTATGCATTCGGTCGCAGCCCGGTCGGCGACGAGCCGACCGCAAGGCCGAACGGCCGCCCGCAGCGGGCACGCAGCAAAGCGGAGTGCGTCTAGCGAGGACGCTCACGCGGAGGCGTGAGCGAAATGCGAACTACCTCCCCACGGCGACGTAGGTGATCCCCCGGTCCTCGACGTCCTTGCGGCTGTAGAGATTCCTCAGGTCCACCAGCACCGGTGCGGCGAGCAGATCCTTGGCCCGGTCGAGGTCTAGCGCGCGGAACGGCTTCCACTCGGTGACGATCACCATCGCGTCCGCCCCTTCCATGGCCTCGTAGGCGCTGTCGCAATAGGCGATGTCGCCCGCGCCCAGCCCCTCGTGCTGCTGCGCCTGCTCCATGCCCTCGGGATCGTAGGCGCGCACTTTCACGCCCTTAGCGGTCAGGGCGCGCACGATGTCGATGGCGGGGGAATCGCGCATGTCGTCGGTGTCAGCCTTGAACGTCAGGCCGAGCACGGCGACGGTCTTGCCCTGTGCATTGCCGCCCAGCGCATCGATCACCTTGTCGCCCATCGCGGCCTTGCGCCGGTCGTTCGATTCCACCACCGCGTCGACGATGGAAGCGCTCGCGCCGTACTGCTCGGCGGTCTTGAGCAGGGCCAGCGTGTCCTTGGGGAAGCACGACCCGCCGTAGCCCGGCCCGGGCATCAGGAAGCGGCTGCCGATGCGGCTGTCGGTGCCGATGCCGTGGGCCACGTCGCGCACGTCCGCGCCCACCTTTTCGCACAGGTCGGCCATCTCGTTGATGAAGCTGATCTTCGTCGCGAGGAAGGCGTTGGCGGCGTACTTGGTCAGCTCGGCGGCGCGGCGGCTCATCACGATCAGCGGCGCGCCATTGCTGGTAAGCGGGCGGTAGATCGCCTCCATCACCGCTTTCGCGTGGTCGTCGTTCACGCCAACCACGATCCGGTCGGGCCGGGCGAAATCGTCGATGGCGGCGCCTTCGCGCAGGAATTCGGGATTGCTGGCGACGGAGAACTCAAGGTCCGGCGCGGTCCTGGCGATGATCTTTTCCACTTCGTCGCCTGTGCCCACGGGCACGGTCGACTTGTCGACCACCACCGCGCCGTCGCGTAGCAGCGGGGCCATCTCCTCGGCGGCGGCATAGACGTAGGTGAGGTCGGCGTGCCCGTCGCCCCGGCGCGTGGGGGTGCCGACCGCGATGAACACCGCGTCCGCCTCGGGCAGCGCCTCGGCGAGGTCGAGCGTGAAATTCAGCCGCCCGGCGGCGACGTTGTTCGCCACCAGCCCGTCCAGCCCAGGCTCGAAGATCGGGATCTCGCCGTTCAGCAGCGCATCGATCTTCGCCTTGTCCTTGTCGACGCAGGTCACGGTGTGGCCGAAATCGGAGAAGCACGCGCCGGACACGAGCCCGACATAACCCGTTCCGATCATCACGATACGCATGAATTCAGTCCCCTCAGGAAGTCTCGCGCGCCCTAGAGGCTGGGGCGCGGGCGTGCAAGTCGCCCCCGGTCAGCCGCGCCCGCGGTAGGAAGCTACGCCCTGGTCGGGCACCCACAAGCCTTCGGGCGAGGCGCCGCTCTGCCAGAACACGTCGATGGGAATGCCGCCGCGCGGATACCAGTAGCCGCCGATGCGCAGCCACCGCGGCGCCATCTCGGCGAACAGGCGCTGGCCGATGCCCACGGTCACGTCCTCGTGGAAGCCGCAGTGATTGCGGAAAGACCCGAGGAACAGCTTGAGGCTCTTGCTCTCGACGATCGTCTCGCCCGGCGCGTAGTCGATGACGAGGTGGGCGAAATCGGGCTGGCCGGTGACCGGGCACAGGCTGGTGAACTCGGGCACTGCGAAGCGCACGAGATAGAGGCTGCCCGATCGCGGATTGGGCACGTAGTCGAGCACGGCCTCCTCCGGCGAGGCAGGCAGCGCGCTGGTCTGGCCGAGATGGAGCGGGGCGGGCGGAGCGGGGGCGTCGGTCATGGCCTGCCTGATGGCGCGAAGCCCCGCGCGCCGCAAGCGTCATGCGGGCACCCGGCGCGGCATTTACGCGAGGCAGCCTGCGCGCTAGGCGATGGGCGATGGACAGCCTCGTCTCCACCCGGTGGCTCGCAGAAGCGCTCGGCGCGCCCGACCTGCTCGTGCTCGATGCCTCGACGCACCTGCCGACGGCCGGGCGCGATGCGCTGGGCGAATTTGCCGCCGGCCACATTCCCGGCGCGCGGTTCCTCGACCTCAAGACGCTGACGAACCCCGACGATCCCGTCCCCGCCGCCCCGCCCACCCGCGCCCAGTTCGATGCGCGGATGCAGGCGCTGGGCGTGACGGGGCGGGAGCGGATCGTCCTCTACGACGACAGCGCCATGCGCACCGCGGCGCGGGCCTGGGTGCTGCTGCGAATGTTCGGAGTGGATGCGGCGGTGCTCGATGGCGGCTTGCAGAAGTGGCGCGCCGAGGGCCGACCCCTCGAGACCGGCCTGGCCGAAGCGCAGCCCGGCACCCTTTGCAGCGCGGGCGGATACGGCGAGCTGCGCACCAAGGCAGAGATGCGCGCCAACATCGACAGCAAGGCCGAGCAGGTCGTCGACGCGCGCGACGGCCCGCGCTTTCGCGGCGAAGAGCCCGACATCCGCCCGAACATGCCCACCGGCCACATCCCCGGCTCGCGCAACCTGCCCTTCGGCGAGGTGCTGGAAGAAGACGGCACTTTCAAGGACGCGGCCGGCATCCGCGCCGCATTCGAAGCATCCGGCATCGATCTGGGCCGCCCTGTCGTGACCACCTGCGGCAGCGGGGTGACGGCCTCCGTCCTCCTGTTTGCCCTCCACCTCATCGGCAAGGACGCCGCGCTCTACGACGGCAGCTGGAGCGATTGGGGCGCGGACCCGGAAATGCCGGTCGCCACCGGGCCCGCGGCATGAGCGACGAAGAGCACCGCCCGGCGACGCGGCTGGTCGAGGCCGGACGGCGCAAGGCGTGGACCAGCGTGGGCGGCCAGCCCGGCGGCACTGTGAACCCGCCCGTCTGGCGCGGCAGCACGCATCTCTACGAGGACATGGCCGATCTCGCGAAGGGCCGCCCCAATGCGGACGGCCACTTCTACTACGGCAGGCGCGGCGGACCGACACAGTGGGCGCTGGCAGAGGCGCTGACAGCGCTGGAACCCGGCGCCGAGGGCACCGAGCTGTTCCCCAGCGGTGTCGCCGCCATCGCCTCCACGCTGCTCGCGCTGCTGGAGCCCGGCGACGAACTGCTGCTGACCGACAATGCCTACGAGCCCACGCGCAACATCGCCTTCGGGATGCTGCGGCGCATGGGCGTGACGGCGCGCACCTTCGACCCGATGCGGCCCGAGACGCTCGAGGCAGCGATGACCGGCGCGACCAGGGTCGTCATGCTGGAGAACCCCGGCAGCCTGACGATGGAGGTCTGCGACGTGCCCGCGCTCGCCGCCATCGCCCGCGCCGGCGGCGCGCTATCGGTGATCGACAACACCTGGGCCTCGCCGCTCGGCTTCCCCGCGCTGGAGCGCGGCTGCGACGTATCGGTGATGAGCATCACCAAGCACGTCGGCGGCCATTCCGACCTGATGATGGGCAGCGCCGCCGCCGGGGGGCCGATGCTGGAGCGCATACGCCTCACCGCGCAATACATGGGCCAGGTCGTCTCGCCCGACGATGCCGCGCTTGCCCTGCGCGGGCTCAGGACGATGGGCCTGCGGCTGGAACGCACCGCTGCCACCGCGCTGGAAGTGGCCCAATGGCTCGAAACCCGGCCCGAGGTATCCGCCGTGCTCTGCCCGATTCTCCCCGGCGCGCCCGGCCACGACCTGTGGCGGCGCGACTTCACCGGCGGCTGCGGGCTGTTTACCTTCGTGCTCGCCGATGCCGACGTGGCGGCGCGTGCCCGGCTGGTCGACGCGCTCGAGCTGTTCGGCATCGGCTACAGCTGGGGCGGGTTCGAGAGCCTCGCCATCCCCGTCGACCCGGCACGCATCCGCGATCACCGCGCCTGGCCCGAGGGCATCGACGAGGGTAGCGGGCTTGGCCTGCGCCTCGCCATCGGGCTAGAAGATGCAGGCGACCTCATCCGCGACCTGACACGCGGGTTCGCCGCGATGGGAACTGCATGACCGCCACCGCCGACCCGCCATTGCCCAGCGCAAGCGCCCCTTCCGAGGGACTGGACCCCGTGCCAGTCGTGCGCGGCGTCGGCCCCGGCGCAGACGCTCCGGCCGGTGATGGCGTCGCGGGGGCCGACGCCCTGCGCGAGGCGGTGGACAGCTCCAGCCCCGGCATAGCGGAACTGACCGACTGGCTCGACGGCATCGGCTTCACGATCGCCGATCACCGCTTTTCGCTGTGGACCCTGCTCGTCGTGGTCATGGTGATCGTCGGCGTCTACCTGTTCGCCCGCATCACCACGTCGCTCGTGAAGACCGGCGTGCGCCGCGCCACCAAGCTCGATGTCTCGCAGCGGCTGCTCGTGGAAAAATTGCTGACCGTCGGCATCTGGGCGCTGGCGTTGATGATCGGGATCGACCTGCTGGGCATCGACCTGACCGCGCTCGCCGTGTTCTCGGGCGCCTTCGGCCTCGCCATCGGCTTCGGCCTGCAAAAGACCTTCGGCAATCTCATCGCCGGGATCATCCTGCTGATGGACAAGTCCATCAAACCCGGCGATGTCATCGCCATCGCCGACCAGGCGGGTAACGAGACCTTCGGCCAGATCCGCCGTATCGGCATCCGCGCCGTCTCGATCACCACGCGCGACGAGCGCGAATACCTGATCCCCAACGAAAACCTGATGATCAACCAGGTCGAAAACTGGTCCTATTCGTCGAAGAACGTCCGCATCCAGGTCCCCGTCGGGATCGGTTATGCGTGCGACCAGAAGCTGGCGCAAAAACTGATGCTGGAGGCCGCCATCTCGTGCCCGCGCACGCTGGAGAACCCTGCGCCGAGCGTGTGGCTGACCGAATACGGCGAATCGAGCGTCAACTACACCATCCATTGCTGGATCAGCGACCCGGAGATGGGCGTGGGCAACGTGCGGTCCGACGTGCTTATGCGATTGTGGGACCTGCTGGCGGAGAACGGCATCGAAATTCCCTACCCCCAGCGCGACATCAACCTGCGCGACAATGCGCAGTTCCAGCAACTGGTGGCGGCCATCGCACAGAGAGTCGAAAGCGGGCGTTGATAGGGGTCGCGACGAATCCCGCTAAAGCTGGCCTAGGCCCGGCCCTAGCCATTCTCGCTGGCGAGCAATGGGGCTGCGGTCCATCTCGCCATCCATGCAACATGGCACAATCCACCTCGTCGGCGCGGGGCCGGGCGATCCCGATCTTCTGACCCTGCGCGCCGCGCGGCTGATCGCGCAGGCCCGCACCATCGTCCACGACGGGCTCGTCGATCCGGCGATACTCGCGCTGGCCGCGCCCGATGCCCGGCTGGTCTCGGTGGCCAAACGCCGCGCGCACCACACCATGGCGCAGGAGGACATCAACGCCCTGCTGGTCACCGAGGCGCTGGCCGGGCGTGACGTCGTGCGGCTGAAGGGCGGCGATCCCTTCGTCTTCGGGCGCGGCGGGGAAGAGCTGGAAGCAGCGCGTGCGGCAGGCGTGCCGTGCGAGGTAACCCCCGGCATCAGCGCCGCCACCGGCGCGGCCGCGGCGGCGGGCATCGCCCTCACCCATCGCGAGGCATCGAGCATTCTCACCCTCGTCGCCGGTCAGTGCAAGGGCCTCTCCGACCAGGACTGGACGGGGCTTGCCGGCAAGGGCCGCACGCTCGTCATTTACATGGGCGTGAAGACCGCCGCGCAGATCGCGGAGAAGCTGATGGCCGACGGCCTCGCCCCCGACATGCCGCTCGCCGTGGTCGAGAACGCCTGCCGCCCGGAGATGCGCGTGCTGCGCGGGCCGCTGGCCGCGCTGCCCGACATGGTCGAGACCTACGCCGTTGTCAGCCCCGCCCTCATCGTCATCGGCGAGGTCACCGCGCGCGAGGATACCGCGCTCGCCGCCCTCGCGCTGGAGGCCGCGCGATGAAGCTCCTCACCGGAAACGACCTCAAATCCGGCGCCGTCGTGTGGTGGGATGGCCAGGCCTGGTCCACCCACATCGGCGACGCCGTCGACGCGGGCGAGGAGGCGACCGACATTCTCGCGCGCGAGGAAGCCGCGCGCCGCGTCAACGCCGCCTACGCCATCGACGCGGAAGCAACGCCGACCGGCCCGCGCCCCGCGCACATCAAGGACCGCGTCCGCGCCCTCGGCCCCACGGTGCGGCCCGATCTGGCGGTGAAGGCGGCACAGCAGCAAGGTTGGGACTGGGTGATCTGATGTACAAGTACGACCAATACGACCAGGCCATGGTGGACGCGCGCGTCGAGGAATTTCGCGACCAGTGCGCCCGCCGCCTGTCCGGCAAGCTGACCGAGGACCAGTTCAAGCCGCTGCGGCTGATGAACGGGCTGTATCTCCAGCTCCACGCCTACATGCTGCGCGTCGCCATCCCCTACGGGACGCTCGACAGCCGACAGATGCACGCGCTGGCCGACATCGCGGACCGTTACGACAAGGGCTACGGCCACTTCACCACGCGGCAGAACATCCAGTACAACTGGATCAAGCTGGAGGAGGCGGCGGACCTCTTGGCGGACCTCGCCAAGGTCGAGATGCACGCCATCCAGACCAGCGGCAACTGCATCCGCAACATCAGTTCGGATCACTTTGCCGGCGCAGCGGGCGACGAGGTCGTGGACCCGCGCCCCTATGCCGAGCTGCTGCGCCAGTGGTCGAGCTTCCATCCGGAATTCTCGATGCTGCCGCGCAAGTTCAAGATCGCCGTCATCGCGAGCGAAAAGGACCGCGCGGCCATGCGCCTGCACGACATCGGCATCCGTATCGTGCGCAGCGATGCGGGCGAGCTGGGCGCGGCCTTCTATGTCGGCGGCGGCATGGGCCGCACGCCCATGATCGCACCGCTGATCCGCGACTTCGTGCCGCTGGACCAATTCGTAACCTATGCCGAGGCGTGTCTTCGGGTCTACAACCGCCACGGCCGCCGCGACAACAAGTACAAGGCGCGCATCAAGATCCTCGTCCACGAACTGGGCGCGGACGAATACCGGCGGCAGGTGGAGGAGGAATTCGCGCACCTGTTGGAGGTCGGCGTCGAGCCGCCGCTGGCCGAGCTGGAGCGCCTGCGCACCTTCTTCGAGCCTCCCGCTTTCGCCACCGGCCTGCCCGAGCGCGCCGACCGCTCGGACCCCGACTTCGCGCTGTGGATCGACCGCAACTGCGTGGCCCACAAGGCACCGGGCTATGTCGCCGCGGTGATCAGCCTGAAGCCCGTCGGCGGCATTCCCGGCGATGCCAGCGCCGCGCAAATGCACCTCATGGCCGACTTGGCGCGGGAATACAGCTTCGACGAGCTGCGCGTCACCCACACGCAGAACATCGTCCTGGCGCACGTCGAGATCGGCCGCCTGCACGAGCTGTGGTCGCGGCTGGACGAAGCGGGGCTCGGAACGCCCAATCTCGACCAGGTGGGCGACATCATCGCCTGCCCCGGGCTCGACTACTGCTCGCTCGCCAACGCCCGCTCCATCCCCGTCGCGCAGAAGATTTCCGAACGTTTCGCCGCCAGCGGCAAGGGCGATGCGCTGGGCGAGCTGAAGCTGAAAATTTCCGGCTGCATCAACGCCTGCGGGCACCATCACGCGGGCCACATCGGCATCCTCGGCGTGGACAAGAAGGGGACGGAAAACTACCAGCTCCTGCTCGGCGGCAGCGAGGCTGAGGACGTGAGCCTCGCCAAGATCACCGGCCCCGGCTTCGACGAGGCGGGCATCGTCGACGCGGTCGAAAAGGTCGCCGACACCTATCTCGCCCAGCGCCGAGACGGGGAACGCTTCCTCGATACCTATCGCCGCATCGGCATGGATAGCTTCAAGGAGGCGCTTTATGGCTGATGCCCCCGCAACCGAAATCGGCTCGGGACGCGACGACGTCCAGTTCCGCTTCCGCGACGACGAACCCGCCGGCGTCGCGCAGGTGACCGTCGATGCCTTTCTCGAGCAGCCCGCTGCCGAGGCCGTACGGGTCGAGCCGGGTGACGATGCCCGCGCGCTGCTGCCGCATCTCGCGCGCGTGCGTCTTGTCGAGGTCAACTTCCCCGTATTCGGCGACGGACGCGGTTATTCCGCTGCCCGCCTGCTGCGCGAGCACGGCTACACCGGCGAACTGCGCGCCGTGGGCGATGTGCTGGTCGACCAGATCGCCTTCATGCGCCGCTGCGGCTTCGACAGCTTCGCCCCAGAGCGCCCGCTCGACCCTGCCGACGTCGAGGCCGCCTTTGCCCGCTGGCCCGAGGTCTACCAGAGCGCCGCCGACGAGCGCGTGCCCATCTGGAATCTTCGTCATGGGTGAAGCCGCCCGCCGCATCGACCGCATCGACACCGCGCCCGCCTTCATGCAGGCGGACGCCGACGCCCTCAACGCCCGCTTCGCCGGGGTCGATACGCTCGACATGCTGCGCCAGCTTTTCGCCGAGGACATCCTCGGCCGCGTCGCCGTGGTTTCCAGCTTCGGGACCGAGAGCGCCGTGCTGCTCGATCTCGTCGCCCGCGCCGACGCGAGCGTGCCGGTGGTCTTCGTGGATACGCTGAAGATGTTTCCGGAAACCCTCGCCTATCGCGAAACGCTGATCGAGCAGCTGGGCATCGAGAATGCCTCGGTCGTGCAACCCGATGCGGCGCGTCTGGCGGAGCGCGACGAGAGCGGCCTCAGGTGGTCCTACGATCCCGACGGCTGCTGCGAAATCCGCAAGGTGGAGCCGCTGGCCCGCGCCAAGGCCGGTCTCGACAGCTGGATTTCCGGTCGCAAGGCCTTCCAGTCCAGCACCCGGCAGAACATTCCGCGCTTCGAGGTCGAGGACGGCCGGCTGAAGCTGAACCCGCTCGGCGACTGGGTAAAGGCCGATCTCGAAGCCTATTTCGCCGAGCGCGACCTGCCGCGCCACCCGCTCGAGGCGCAAGGCTATCTCTCCGTCGGCTGCGCGCCCTGCACCAGCCCGGTCGCTCCCGGCGAAGACCCGCGCGCGGGCCGCTGGCGGGGCTGGGACAAGACCGAGTGCGGCATCCACCAGCCGGGCGTGGAGCCGTTCCTCTAGCGCATCACTTCAACCGCCATCGCCATAAGGAAGCAGATGAAGGTCGCCTCCAGAAAGCCGCGCAGCGCGTTCCCCAGCGCCCATACCCAGCCCTGCGACAGGTTCTGGCGGAACCACATCGTCTGCACTCCGAGATACCAGAGGATGGACGCCCCGGCTACGCCAAGCGCCACGCCGACGTCGGCCCCGCCTGCACTCAGCACCGTCGCCACGTCGATGCCCAGGGCGAAGGGCGCGGCGACGAAACACTGGGAGTAGAACGGCAAACGCAAGCTCTTGCGATCGAGCGCGATGCGCTTGCGACGCAAGAGCCGCAGCGAGAGCATCAGCGGAAACAGCGCAAAGGCCACCAGGCGGAAGGCAATGAGGTTGGTGTCGTCGGCCAGCAGCCCGTCTGTCTCGAGGTTCCAGCCGCCCGCCATCTCGACGAAATGCACGAGGCCGAGCGTGATCGCGAGAAAGATCGGCGGGCTGAGCGTATCCGAATAACGGTCCGCATCGGCATCGCCAAGCTCGTCATCGGCATAGTCCATCAGCCGCAGCGGATGGAACGTCGCCTTGAATAGCGTGAGCGGGTAGAACACCAGCCAGACCATCAGTTCGTAGAGCAACTGCTCCAGCGACTGGATGATCTTCATGAAGTCCATGGCGACGGGTCTAGCTCAAGCCCCGCACGCTGCGCAAATTCGCGTCACGCGGGTTCCAGCAGGCCGTAGGCGACCAGCGTGCCGACGATGTCCGACAGCTCCTCCTGGTCGGCCACGGAAAAGTCCTCCAGCCCCACCGAGCCCTCGGCAATGCGGGCCTGAAGCTGCCCGGCGAGATCGGCGCTCATCGGCACGCTCGACCCGGCGACCACAACGGCGTGCTCCTCGCCCTCCCCATTCTCGGCCGGAGAGGTCACGAAGCTGTAGAGGATGTGCTCGCGCACGCGGAACCGGTCGCCCGGCGCGATGCCCTTGGCCAGCGCCAGCAGCGCGCCGCGCGTGCGGGTGCCTTGGGCGCGCGCGAAGTTGCCGGAAAAGGCCGCGCGGGTGGCATCGAAGTTCGCGGTCTCGGCGATCTGGCGGATCAGCGCGCGAAAGGTCGCCTCGTTGTCGGCATCGGTGGGTTCGCCTGGCTCCGCGCCGAAGAACAGCGAGCGCGGCAGCGAATGGCGCAGGTCCGGGATGCGCAGGCTGGCCTCGGCCACGGCTTCCAGCATGAATTCGGCCCAGGTTTGCACGAGGATGCCGACGGTGATGTGCAGGCTCGGCTCGTCGCCGTGGTTGGGCGCGCGGTGGGCGGTGCCACGCGGCACGTAGAGGCATTCGCCGGCGTTCAGCACGAAACTGTCGCGCAGTTCGCCGGTGTCGTCGTGACCCTTGCGGAACCCCTCGCCCTTGTAGGGCAGGCCCTCGCGGTCGCCGTAGATCTCCCACTGCTTCGCGCCCGAGACCTGGATGACGAACACGTCGTGGTCGTCGTAGTGGATGCCGAAGCCGGTGGAGCCGGGCGGGGTGAGGTAGATGTTGGTCTGCACCCGCGCGCCGAATTCGCGTTCGAGCGCGAGGCAGAACTGGTAAAGCTTGCCGTCGGCGAAATGCAGCTGCGGCAGGATGATGGTCGCCCCGTCGCGAAAGTTGTCGAGCACCGCGCCGCGATCGACCACGCCGTTGTCGAAGGTGAAGTCGGAGGCCGGGATGCTCTCGCCCGACTTGGCCATGCTGATCGCCGCGGGCGGCAGTTCGCTGTCGGAGATAACCTCGTCGATGCGATCCATGCTGAGCAGGTCGTCGACCGCCCGGCTGCTACGGCTGGCGCGGTGCACGCGCCGCTCATAGACATCGGCAAAGAACTCCGCGCGCGAAAGCGGGGCGATGAGCATATCGAGCACGTCGCTCGCGCTGCCCTTGGCGGTGGTGGTGACGGTCATCTCTTCGACTGCGCTCCGGAACGGCGGATACACGAAGGCGGAGGCCGACTGTCGCCGACCTCACGCCAGAAATGCAGGCCCTGACGGCCAGTGACTAGGAGCAGGTGCCCCGGCCGCGCCCGCGACCGGCCTGGTCCGCGCTGTCGGCATCGGTGATGCCGCTGCGGCCGTAACCGCCGCGATCGCCCGAATCGGAATCCGAATAGCCCGAACCGCTGCCGCGACCCTGACCCGCGCAGTCGCGGTTGCTGCCGCTGTCGGAATCGGTCACGCCGCTGCCGCTGCTGCGACGACCGCCGCCGCGACCGTAGTTCGCCGCATCGTTCGAATCGGAATCGGTGTAGCCCGTGCGCCCCGCGCCCGCGCGGTCGCCCGCGTCGCTATCGGAAACGCCGGTGTGGCCGTAGCCGGCCCGGTCGTTGGCGTCGCTGTCCGTACGACCGGTGCGCTGCGCCATTGCCGGCACCGCAACCACCGAAGCTGCCGCCGCGCCGGTGACCAGCGCTACGAACGAACGACGCGAAACGGGCTTTGCCCTCTTTGCCATGAAATCCCCCTCATAAACGGTCCGGCTCCCATACCGGACAGACGGCGCAACGTATCAAACCCGCCCGCCGTGGCAAGCCATTTCCGTTTACATTTGCGAGGATTACAGCCAGCCGGCCTCGCCATACCAGCGCGCGGTCTCGGCAAGACCGGCCTCCAACCCGATCCGCGGCTGCCAGATGTCGCCGGGCACGGCGCGCTCGGCACGCGCGGTCCAGTCTGGGTGGGCCATGTAGCGGGCGCGGTCGGGCGTAAGCTTCGCCTTGTCTCCGCGCAGCTTGCGATCGAGGCGCGCGGCAGCGGTCAGAAGGCGGCCCGGCAGGCTGGGCGCCCAGACACGGCGGCCCACGGCCCGACCGATGGCATGGCCGACGTCCTGGTGGCTCCATCCGCCCGCATGGCCGTCGTCGGGCTCGAAGATGCGACCGCTCGCAGCCTCCCGGGCCGGGACGAGGTCGAGCAGCAGCCGCGCCAGGTCCTCGACATGAATGTAGGAAGCGCGGCCTCGGGGCGGCATCGGCAGCACGCACCAGCGCGCGGCGCGAAACAGCTCGAACATCTCCGTATCGCGCGGGCCGTAAATCGCGGGCGGGCGCACCACGGTCCAGTCGAGCCCGCTGACCTGCACCACCTCTTCAGCGAGGCGCTTGGAGTGGCCGTAGTCCGACAGGCCGGGTTCGCGCGCGGCGAGCGAGGAGACGTGGACGAAACGGGCAACACCGGCATCGCGCGCGGCATCGACCACGGCCCGCGTGCCATCGACATTGCCCGCTGCAAAGCCCGCCTTGTCGGGCGCGCTGACCACGCCCGCGACGTGCAGCACGGCGTCGGCACCTTGGGCGAGCCGGGCGAGCGCGGCATGATCGGCAAGGTCGCCGCGCACCCAGTCCACGCCTTCGCGCGGAGCCATGTCGCGGCGGGCAAGCGCCGTGACCTGCCAGCCGCGCCGGCCCGCCTCGTCCAGCACCGCCTGCCCGACGAAGCCGGTGCCACCTGTCAGCGCCAGCCTCATTCGCGCACCATGTGGTCGCGGTGGATCACGGCGGCGCGCGGGGCATAGCCGAGGCGCTCCGCCTGCGCCTCCTGCTTCAGGCCCAGGATCGCGCGGCATTCGGCGGCGGTATATTCGACCAGCCCCTGCCCCAGCCGTTCGCCCTTCGGCCCATGCATGGCGACGAGGTCGCCGCGTGCGAAATCGCCGTCCACAGCGGTCATGCCGGGTGCCAGCAGGCTCGCGCCCTTGCCCAGCGCCTCGACGCAGCCAGCGTCCACGGTGATGACGCCCGATGGCGCGAGACGCCCGCCGAGCCAGGCCTTGCGCGCGCTGGCATCGGCCTGCGGCACGAACAGCGTGCCAGTGCCGCTCGCAAGCAAGGCGGCGACGGGCGAGGAGGCCGTGCCGTTGGCGATGACGAGCGCGATGCCCGCCCGTTCGGCGATACGCGCTGCCTGCAGCTTGGCGAGCATCCCGCCCGATCCCAGGCCCGACGAGGAGCCGCCGTCCGCCATCGCGACGATTTCCGGGGTGACGCCTTCCACGCGCGGGACCAGCGCCGCGCCCGGCTCCTTCGGCGAGCGGTCGTAGAGGCCGTCGACGTCCGAGAGCAGCAGCACCGCCTCCGCCCCTGCCGCTTGTGCCACGCGCGCGGCGAGGCGGTCGTTGTCGCCGAAACGAATTTCCTCGGTGGCGACCGAATCGTTCTCGTTGACCACGGGGATCGCGCCCGCCTCCACCAGCCGCGCCAGCGTGGCGGCGGCATTGAGGTAGCGGCGACGATCCTCGAGGTCGCCGATGGTGACGAGCATCTGCGCGGCGGTCAGCCCGTGGGGCGCGAGCGCGTCGCACCACAGCCGCGCCAGGTCCACCTGCCCGACCGAGGCCGCGGCTTGCGCGTCGGCAAGGCTGCCGCGCCCGCCCTTTGCAAGTCCCAGCCGCGCCGCGCCGAGCGCGATGGCGCCGGACGAGACGACGATGACCTCCACGCCCTTTGCGCGCAGCATGGCGATATCGGCGGCGAGCGAGGCCAGCCATTCGACGCGAGGGCTTCCGCGCTCGACCAGCAGGGCGGAGCCGACCTTCACCACGAGGCGGCGGGCGCTGGCGAGCTGCGATGGGTCGGCGATGGTCACGCTTGCCGCCCTAGCGCCTCAGCCGAGCGGTGACCAAGGTTTCTCCGGCAACGGCTCGGCGTCGGCCTCGGGCGGCAGTTCGCTCGGCTGCTCGGTCATCGTGCGTTCGGGCAGATAGGCGAGGACGGCGTCGAGCAGCTTCTCGATCCCCGCGCCCGTCGCACCCGACACGGCGAAGACCTCGTCCGCGCCTGCGGCCTTCAGTTCGTCGGCGAAGTCGGCGGCAAGTTCGGCGTCGGCGAGGTCGAGCTTGTTCAGCACCACCAGCCGCGCCTTGTCTTCCAGCCCGGCGCCGTAGGCCTCCAGCTCGCCCTCGACGATGCGCATGGCCTCGACCGGATCGGCATCGCCGGTGCCGGAGATATCGATGAGGTGGATCAGCACGCGGCAGCGCTCGATATGGCCGAGGAAACGGTCGCCGATCCCCGCACCGTCCGCCGCGCCCTCGATCAGCCCCGGAATGTCGGCGATCACGAACTCGCGGCCCTTGTGATGGACGACGCCCAGTTTGGGCACGAGCGTGGTGAAGGCGTAGTCGCCGACCTTTGCCCGCGCGTTGGAGACGGCGTTGATGAAGGTGCTCTTGCCCGCGTTGGGCAGGCCGACGAGGCCGACGTCGGCGAGCAGCTTCAGCCGCAGCCAGACCCACATCTCCTCGCCCGGCATACCCGGCTGGTGCTGGCGCGGGGCGCGGTTGGTGCTGCTCTTGAAGCTGGCGTTGCCGCGCCCGCCCATGCCGCCTTCCAGCAGCACGACGCGCTGGCCCTCCTGCGTGAAGTCGGCGATCAGTTCGTCGCGGTCGTCGGAGAAGACCTGCGTGCCCACCGGCACCTCGATGACGAGGTCGTCCGCCCCCGCGCCATAGCGATCGCGGCCCATGCCGTGCCCGCCGCGCTTGGCCTTGAAGTGCTGGGCGTAACGGAAGTCGATGAGGGTGTTGAGTCCGGGCACGGCGACCATCACGACATCGCCGCCCTTGCCGCCGTTGCCGCCGTCCGGCCCGCCGTACTCGATATATTTCTCGCGCCGGAACGACACGGCCCCTGGGCCGCCCGGTCCGGACTTCACGAAGATCTTGGCCTGGTCGAGGAAATGCATGAGGCTGGCCTTAGACCCAGTCGAGGGTGGAAATCATCTGTTTGTTTGCGAGGCCGCCTCCGCGGCCTCGTCCTTGCTATACGTCCTCCGCTTCGCTGCGCGCCCGCTGCGGGCGGGCGGTCGCCCCTGCGGCCGGCTGGTCGCCGACCGAAGCAGTGCCCTTTGAGAAGTCCTGACCGGGCTGCAGGCCCGCAAGGCCGAACAGCCGGCCGCAGGTGCCTCGCAGCCGGAGCAAAGCCCCGGCGGAGAGATCAGCACCGAGGACGAAAGCGCGGAGGCGCTTTCGAAAAGCAAACATTCCAGTGTGGAAGCGAAGCTGAAACACTGGTGGAGCCGAGCGGGATCGAACCGCTGACCTCGTCATTGCGAACGACGCGCTCTCCCAACTGAGCTACGGCCCCGTTCCAGTGTCCTGACTTAGCCGCGAACCCGGGTGGGCGATGCGGCGAAGGCGCGCTCCTTAGCGAGACTTGTCGGCACAGGGAAGGGGAAAATCCCCTTCCCCTTTCGCCTTAGTTACCGCTGGGCTGCGCGGGCGGCACGACCACGCCGGTATTGCCCGGCAGCGGCTGCACCACGGGCGTTCCCGCGTTCGTCTCGTCGACCGGGATGACCGGCACCGCGGCGCCGGTTTCGCCGTCGGGAACGGAAATCGGATCGTCGGGGAAGGCACCCACGCCGGCCACGCCCGCCGCACGCTGCTGGGCAGCCGTACCGTAGAGCGCGACCCAGCCGGGCTGCGAGGCGCCGTAACGTGCGCCATATCGCTGGTCCCACGCGGTCGATGCGGCCTGGTATTCCTCGTAGGCCTGGAAGAACCGTTCGAACGCCATCTCGTAGCGCTGCAGGCCGGCAATGGCGAAGCTGTCGAAGTCGGTCGGCCGGGCGGCGGCATAGTCGTTCGCCACCGCCAGCGCGGCCGTGCACAGCTCGCGCCGCGCGCCGGGCGTGGCGAAGTAGTTGTAGACGCTGGTCGCGTGAGTCTCACGCGCGAGCAGGGCCGCGCGCCGATCACCGCCCGCATCGCTGCGATAGCGCGCATCGACGGCATTGTTCGCCGAATTGAGGCGCGAGGCCTCGGCGCGCAGCATCTGCGCGTAGGTATCGATGATAGCCTGGTCCTCGGGACGGGTGCAGTTGAGCGCGGCGACGTTCCAGCCGGACCGGAAATGCCACACGGCCTCGTCGGTGGTCAGCGCGGTGTTGACCGTGACCCGGTTGCCTAGCGAATCCTTCATCGGCAGGTCCATCTGGTAGGCGGCCTGCGGCGGCGGCAGCGGACGGTAGGGCACGGCTTCGACCACCGGCGGTGGGGGCGGCGGCGGCGGCGGGGGTGGCGGCGGTGGCGGCGGGGTGGCGCAGGCCGCCAGCATGGCGACGGCGGTGGCTGTGGCGACCGCCCGCACGGCGATGGTGCGGATGGTAATCGGCGGCTTGGTCATGATGCGCTTGGCTTCCTATGCTGGGACGAAACTTTCCCCTCCCGTCCCTGAAGCGGTGATGACTAACGCCCCGGACGGACAAAGAAAATGCCCGGGAAGCGTTTATGCTCCCCGGGCACGAATGTGAGTCCCGATTGCAACAATCGGACCTTGTCGCGGCAGCCTACTCGCGGCTGCCCATGAACTGCAGCAGGAAGGTGAACATGTTGACGAAATCGAGGTACAACGTCAGCGCGCCAAGGATCACCATCTTGCCCACAGGATAGGCGGCAGCGACGGCGGGGTTGGTCATGCCGGCCTGGCGCACCATCAGGTACTCGTGCTTCAGGCGCTGCGTGTCGTAGGCGGTGAGGCCCGCGAAGATCAGCACGCCGATGAACGGAATCGCCATGGCCAGACCCGAGGACTGGATGAACATGTTGGCGATCATCGCGACCAGCAGACCGATCACGCCGACGATCAGGAAGCTGCCCCAGCCCGAAATGTCCTTCTTCGTGGTATAGCCCCACAGGCTGAGCGCGGCGAAACCGCTGGCCGTGGCGAAGAAGGTCGTGGCGATGGAAGCGCCGGTGTAGATCGCGAAAACAGACGACAGCGACAGGCCCATCAGCACGGCAAAGGCCCAGAACATAAGCTGCAGGGTGCCGGTGGAAAAGCGGTCGCGCCCGAAGCTCATCGCGAACACGATGGCCAGCGGCGAAAGCGCGACGATCCAGCGCATCGGCCCGGTCATGATCTCGGCGGCGAGCCCGCTCTGCCACGTAAGCAGTGCGACGATGCCGGTGAGTAGCACGCCCGAAGCCATGTAGTTGTAGATCGAGAGCATGTGCCCACGCAGACCCGCGTCCATCGTGGTGCGCGAGGTGACGTCGCCCATCTGGCCGGGAGCGGTGCCGAAGCCCTGCCGGGTCCGGTTCTCGTTCCAGTTTGCCATTGTTTCCAAACTCCTGGTCTCCCGGTCTCACAAAGCGGACCGGATTAGTCGCAATATTGCCCTTGGTCGGCGAAATTTCAAGCGAAACCGGGGGTTTTTCGGCGGCGCGACGTTAACCGCGATCCCGCGCCTCGCGGGCCATTTCAGCGCTGCGATCGCGCGCTGCGCGCAAGGTTTTGGTGACGAGCTGGGTCAGCGCCTCGTCCTCGTCGAGTACGTCCAGCCCCTTGCGCGTCACCCCGCCGGGGCTGGCGACCATGTCGGCGAGCCTGCCCGGCCCGTGCTCGGATCGCGCCGCCAGCGCCGCCGCGCCCTCGGTCATGGCGATGGCGAGGGTGCAGGCCTGCTCCGGCGGCAAGCCGAGCCGCTGGGCGGCGGCCCCCAGCGCATCGATGAAGCGATAGACAAAGGCCGGGCCGCTGCCTGCCAGCGCGGTGACGAGGTCGAAGCGATCCTCCGCCACCCATTCGGGCGTGCCGAGCGGCTCGAGAAACTGCACCAGTGCCGCCTCAGCGCCATCGTCCAGCCCCTCCTGCGCCAGCGCGACGGGCGACTTGCCGAGCGCGCAGGCGAGGTTCGGCATGACCCGCACCACCGCGCCTGCCTGGGGAAAATGCCGTCTGAGGCTGGGCAGCTCCACGCCCGCGAGGACCGAGAGCACGCTCGTGCCCGCACCGGCAACGCCCTGTAGCGTGGGCGCGATGGCGGCCAGCATGTGCGGCTTGAAGCCCAGAACCACAGTGTCGAAGGTTCGGCCTTCGGGCACCTCGCGCAAGAGGTCCACATCCCCGGGCACGCTTTCGCGCATGGGCGTGACGACGGTGAAGCGGTCCGGCGCGAGCCCGCCCGCCAGCCAGCCTTCCAGCATGGCGCCCGCCATGTTGCCGCAGCCGACGATGAGGACCGATTCGTGCGCCATGGTGCGCCGTTTCTACGCCTCGCCCGCGGCGTCGACCAGTGCCGCGTCGAGTGCCTCCCGCGGGCCCTTGTCGCTCCAAAGGACGAACTGGAAGGCGGGGTAGAAGCGGTCGCATTCGGCAATCGCGGTGTCGATGGCGAGCTGCGCCATGTCGAGGCTCAGCATCCCGTCGTCGCCCAGCATCAGCCCGTGGCGATAGAGCAGCACGCCGCCCTGCGACCAGATGTCGAAGTGGCCGAGCCAGAGCTGTTCGTTGATCAGCGCGAGCAGCTCGAAGGCGACCTGCCGCTTGTTCTCGGCCACGCGCACTTCGGGCAGGCACAGCAGTTGCAGCACGTGATCCTCGCGCCGCCAGATCGCGCGCAGCTGGTAGGTCGTCCAACTGCCGGGGATCTCGCCGCAGACCTCGTCCTCCGAGACCTGTTCCCAGGACCAGCCGTGCGCGTCGAACATCGCCGCGAGCATTTCCACGGGGGCAGCATCCTCGCCCTCCTCGAAGGTGTGGCGCTGCGTGTTCATGGCTGCTTTCCGCGTCCCGTCGTCATGCCATGCTTAATGCGTCGTCAGGCACGATCCGCGCAATCGGGGGGTCCGAAAACGGTCGGGCAAAACTCATCTGGCCTGTTGGCAAGGTGTGGGAAAAGCTGCGCCGCCGAGGGGCCGCGCGGCTTTACCGCAAGGGCCGGATTTCCTCGCCCGCCGTGCTGGTGAAGCGGAAGGCGGAGATGCCAGCCGCGCCCAGGCGGGTGACGAATTCGTTGGCCTCGCGGGCCGAATCGAAGGGCCCGGTGAGCAGGCGATTGGTCGCGTTCCACGGCGCGGTGAATGCATCGCGGCCCTCCAGCGCGCCGTCGGAATTGCGCACCAGCCGCCGCCAGTCGAAGCGGAAGGCGGCGAGGTCCTGACCGGTCGCCACCTGCACCCAGATGCGGCTGGGGTGCGCGGGCGGCGGCGGCGGCGCGGGACGGGCGGCCGGCGCGGGCGCAGCCTCCGCTCGCACCGGCGGCGGATCGCGGCGCGGCTCGATGGTACGGATGTCGACCGCCCCGGCGCTCGGCACCACGGGTAGGGTCGTGGCGAGGGAGAAGTCGGCAAAGGCCTCGGACAAGCCGATCTGCTCGCGCGAGGGCGCGGGATCCGCTGCCACCGGCTGGCCGACCGAGAACGAGGGCCGAGCTTCCCCGGCAGGCGGGAAGCTGGCGGGCTCGCCGAGCGAGGCAACCACGACGGGCTCGGGCGCGGGCGACGGCTGGGCCTGTTGTGCCGCGACGACCTCTGCCAGCGCGGGCTGGACGGGGCGCTGGGGCGTCTGCGAGGCGGCGATTTCGGTCGACTCGATAGCGGGCAGTTCGCCGCTGCGGGAAGGCGGCGGCGTGGCGGCGGCCTGCTGCACGGGTTGCTGGACGACCGGTTGCTGGACGACCGGCTGCTGGACCACGGCCTGCTGCGCCGGAAGCTGCTGCACGACCGGCTGCGATGTCGCCTGCTGGCGGCCAAGCGGTTCGCCCGCCGGGGTCAGCCGGTCGCCGCTGCTTACGGATTGCGGCGCGGGCGCAGGCGCGGGCCTATCCAGCGCGGCGATCTGCGGCGTGTCGCGGCCCATTTCGCTGCTGGTGGGGAAGCGCCCGAGATTGGCCGCGGCAGCCTGCTGGGCGTCGGTCAGGCGGGTCATGAAGCGCAGGTATGGCTCGAGCCGGTCCGACAGGCGCGCGGGCAGCATGGTCGTGGCGATCGACACCGCCTCCTCGTCGCGCCCAAGGATGGCGAGGGCAAAGGCGCGGGTGCGAAAAGCGGCGCGGTCCTGCCGCTGCAGGAGCGGCAAGAGCGTGGTCTCCGACGCCGCGGCATCTCCCGAGATGGCATAACTCAGCGCCAGCCGTCGCACGATCTCGGCGCTTTCCTCGCGCGAGAGCGCCTGGCGATAGAAGCGCTGCGCCCGCGCCGGCTGCCCGGCCAGGTCGTAGGCAAGGCCGCGGTCGCCCGCATAGGGCCCCATCTGCACGCCCGCCGCCTCGGCGTTGTCGAACAGCTGGATCGCCGTCACCGCCTCGCCCCGGCGCACGGCGACGAGCGCGAGCGCGCTCAGCACGCGTCCGTCGTCGGGATCGATCGCCTGCGCGCGGTTAAGGAAACCGAGCGCGCCCGATACGTCGCCCAGCGTCAGCGAGGCGCGGCCGGCATCGACCAGCGCAGGCACGGAGTTGGGATTGCGCGAGAGGCGTTGCAGCGCCGCCGCCAGCTCGCCCTGCGCCGGGTCGGGCAGGGCCTGCACCACCTCCTGCTGCGCTGTGGCGGCAACGGGAACGAGGGGAGGCACCGCCAGCGCGGCGACGAGCAGGAGGGAACGCGACCGGATCATCACGCGCGCCCTATACATGGCTAACTGAACCTCGTGAGAACGATTGTGACGGCCCGCCCCCGGCTCGCGACCAGTGCGCGAGGAAGGGGGCGGGATACGCGACTACTGGTTGTTCTGGCGGCCGAGGAAGCGCGGGATGCGCATCGAGCCGCCGCCG
This sequence comes from Aurantiacibacter luteus, assembly GCF_001010945.1. Classification (GTDB taxonomy): domain Bacteria; phylum Pseudomonadota; class Alphaproteobacteria; order Sphingomonadales; family Sphingomonadaceae; genus Alteraurantiacibacter; species Alteraurantiacibacter luteus. The sequence goes on along the minus strand of NZ_LBHB01000003.1, from coordinate 116,820 downwards.
TCACCGTCGTCGTCATCGTCCTCGTCGTCTGCCGAGCCCTGGCGCGAGAGATTAGCCATGCGCTCGAACAGCGTGCTGCCGCCCGAAGAGGGTGGCGGGGGCGCCGGGGGAGCGGGGGGCGTAGCGGGCGCGGCCCCTGCGTCCTGGCCCCCGGCGGCGCCGCCGAGCATCCGCGCGCGGCGACCGCCCGCGGGCTGTACCGGCTCGTCGGCCTCCGCAAGGCGCGTGGCATCGAGCAGCAGTTCGTCCGCCCCGGCATCGTCGTCCGCGAAATCGTCGTCGAAATCGTCGGCGGCGTAGGTTTCGTCCGCAGCCACCGGCTCTCGGCCAGCGGGCGCGGGCTCGGCGGGCGGTGCCAGGTCGAGCGTGTCGTCGTCCTCGTCCGCGGCATCGCCGTAGCCGTCGTCGTCCTGCGCACCGTAGGCGCTGTCGTCGGCGGGCTCGGCGACCGGCTCCGCAGCAGGTGCCGGAGCAGGCTCGGCCTCGTCCATCGCGCCGAGATCGAGCGTCTCTTCCTCATCGGAGAAATCGTCTTCCGCGGGGATCGGGATCGACGGGCGCGCCGGGCCCCTGCCCATGCCGCCGCCCATCCCGCTCATCCCGGCCATGCCCCGCTGGGTGGTGAGATCGAGCGGACGAGCGGCATTCTCGGCCTGCTCGCCGGTCTGCTCGATACCCGTGGCGACCACGCTGACGCGGATCTTGCCGTCGAGATCGGGATTGAACGCCGAGCCCCAGATGATGTTCGCTTCGGGGTCGACCAGCTCGCGGATGTGGTTCGCGGCCTCGTCCACCTCGAGCAGCTTCATGTCCTCGCCGCCGATGATCGAGATAATCACGCCCTTGGCGCCCTGCATCGACACGCCGTCGAGCAGCGGGTTGGCGATGGCGCGTTCGGCGGCCTCAAGCGCGCGGTTCTCGCCCTCGCCCTCGCCCGTGCCCATCATCGCCTTGCCCATCTCGCCCATGACCGAGCGCACGTCGGCGAAGTCGAGGTTGATGAGGCCCGGCATCACCATCAGGTCGGTGATCGAGCGCACGCCCTGCTGCAGCACCTCGTCGGCGAGCAGGAAGGCTTCCTTGAAGGTCGTGTCCGCCTTGGCGACCAGGAACAGGTTCTGGTTGGGAATGACGATCAGCGTGTCGACGTTCTTCTGCAGTTCCTCGATCCCGCTCTCGGCGGCGCGCATCCGGCGCGTGCCTTCGAACAGGAAGGGCTTGGTGACGACGCCCACTGTGAGGATGCCCTTGTCGCGCGCGGCCTTGGCGATGACCGGCGCGGCGCCGGTGCCGGTGCCGCCGCCCATGCCCGCGGCGATGAAGACCATGTTCACCCCGTCGAGCGCCTGCTCGATGTCGGAGACGGTCTCCTCCGCGGCAGCGCGGCCGACCTCGGGCCGCGAACCGGCGCCGAGGCCCTGCGTGATGTCCGGCCCGAGCTGGATGCGGTGCTCCGCCACCGAGGTGTTGAGCGCCTGCGCGTCGGTGTTGGCGACGATAAAGTCGACCCCCTCGATCTCGCTCTCGATCATGTTGGCGATGGCGTTGCCGCCCGCGCCGCCCACGCCGATCACGGTGATGCGGGGGCGAAGTTCCTCGACGCTGGGCGGGCCGATATTGATGCTCATCGTGATACACTCCCGGAGGGAAATAGAGTTACTTGTCGTTCACCTTGCCACAATCCGTATTGCGGCGTGAATGTATTTGCGCCTGTATCCACAGCTAGGCGCGGCCTGCAAGCACTGGCGGCACCGGCGGCGGGCATGTCAGAAATACTCCCGCATGGCCCGCCAGATACGCAGCACCGTGGCGACGGGGCCGTAGCTGGAGGTGATCGTGGTCTTCGACCCGATGGAGCGGATGTCGACCGGGTCCTCGACGGCGTAAAGCACGAGGCCCGCCAGCGTGGCGAAACCGGGCGTGGTGTGTGCCTCGGGCAGACCCTTCAGCGCCACGGGGCGGCCGATCCGCACCGGCACGCCGAGCACGCTCTGGGCGTAGTCGGCGAGGCCCGCCAGCTCCGCGCCGCCTCCCGTCAGCACCACCTGCCGCGCGCGCGCCGCCTTGCCGCTCTTGGGCTGGCTGCCGAGGAAGCCCATGCCTTCGAGCGCGCGCCCGATCTCGCGCATAAGCTGGTCGAGCTCGCCGGTGATGACTCCGATCAGTTCGGCGCGCGGCACCTCGTTGCGGTCGTCCGCGCCGCGCGCCACGGGGCCGCGGCCTTCCTCTCCCGGCGCGGTGACGGGGATCATCTCGCGGTGGTCGGTCGGGCTCGCGACCGCCGAACCGGACACGCACTTCAGCCGCTCTGCCTGGAAACGGCGGATGGAGAACGCGCTGGCGATGGCATCGGTGATGTCGCTCGATCCCTTGGGAATGGCCTTCAGGCCAAGCAGCATCCCGGCGGCATAGACCGAGACGTTGGTAACCTCGCCGCCGAACTCGACGATGGCGACGCCGAGGTCACGCTCCTCCTCCGTCAGGCAGGCGTAGCCGGTGGCGAGCGGCGAGGCGACGACGCCTTCGACCTCCAGGTGCGCGTTTTGCACCGCCTCGGTCACGTTGCGGATCGGCGCGCCGTCGGCGAGCATGACGTGGACGTCGACGCCCAGCCGTTCGGCGTGCAGGTCCTTGGGGTTGGCGACGCCGTGCGCACCGTCGAGGAAATAGCAGGCGGGCTGGGCGTGAAGCACGCTGCGGCCGTCGGGCGCGATCACGTCGCGCGCGGCCACCAGTAGCGCCTCAATGTCCTCTTCCTCGATCCGTCGCCCGCCGATGGGTATCTCGACCGGGCGGATCTCGCTGGCGAGACCCGCGCCCGAACACCCGATCCACACCGCGTCGACGCTGGTGCCCGCGAGCTTCTCCGCCCGCTCCAGCGCGTCGCGCACGGCATAGGTCGCCGCGCCCATGTCCACCACGTAGCCGCGGCTGATGCCCTGGCTGGCGCGGTGGCCGCTGCCGAGGACCTGCAGTTCGCCGTCCTCGGTGATCCCGGCGATAATCGCCGAGATGCGAAAGCTGCCGACGTTGATCGCGCCGAAAACGCGGGCGATGCGCTGCTGGCTCGCCATCAGCCCTCGCCCCCCATCGCCACTTCCTGTGCCGTCTCGCGCTCGGGCACGGTCATGTACATGCGCGGCGCGTTGCGCATGTCGAAGGCCGTCGCCTTGCCGCCGATCAGGCGATGCACGCCGTCGGCCTGGGCAAAGCTGATGAAGGCCGCCGCAGCGCGGTCCTCGCCTTCGGGCAGCGCGAGGCGCTGGTCGGTGGCAAAGGTGAGGTTCCAGCGTCGGTTGCCGACCCACTCAGCTTCCTTGACCTGGCTTTGCAACGCGGGTGCGGCGTCGAGCAGGCGGGTCAGGTCCTCCACCCGGTCCTGCGCGCCCGGCCCCTCGATCAGCAGGTATTCGCGCGCCTCGTCGCGGCTGACGGGTTCCAGCTCGCGGCCGGTGGCATCGATCAGCATCAGCCGGTCGGGACGGGCAAGCACGGCGTGGGGCTGGCGCTCGACGATATCGACGCGCAGGGTGGCGGGCAGCTGGCGCGAGACGCGCGCGTCCCTGACCCACGGCAGGGTCAGCAGCTCGCCGCGCAATCCTTCGAGATCGACGTGCGTCATGGCGAGATCCTGCTGGCCCAGGGCGCGTTCGTAGATAGTGGCGACGTTCATGCGCTCGACGCCGCTCGGCTGCACGTACTGCACCTTGAAGCCGGCATTGGCGGCCATCAGGCCCATGCGTTCCGACATCACCTCGGTCGCGCCGGAAACCTTTGCGACGACCACTGCCAGCACCAGCGCGCCGCCCAGGATCAGGACGACGAAGGTCTTTTGCAGCTGGTCCTCGGTAAAGGGCAGCAGGGCCAGCGCACTGCCGAGCAGCGAGCGGCCGCGGCTCCGCGCACCCGCCACCCGCCGCTGCGTGCCTTGCGCGCGGGCCTGCCGGCGCACGCCGGTCTGCTTGCGGGTGACCTTGCGCGCCACGTGACTAAAGCTTTCCGGCGCGGCGCAGCGCGTCCTCGACAATCATCTCGCACAGTTCCGGGTATTCGATGCCGCAATGCCGCGCCTGTTCGGGCACGAGGCTGAGTGGCGTCATGCCGGGCTGGGTGTTCGTCTCCAGCACGAACAGCCCGTCTTCGCCGCGCTCGTCGTCCCAGCGGAAATCCGTGCGGCTGGTGCCGTGGCAGCCCAGCACCTTGTGCGCGCGCACGGCGTAGCGGCGGCACAACGCGGCGATGTTGTCGGGAATGTCGGCGGGGAAGACGTGGGTGGTCTTGCCGTCGGTGTACTTGTGCTCGAAATCGTAGAAGCCGGTGTCGATGATGAGCTCGGTGACGCCGAGCGCGCGCACGCCCTCCTCGGTGTCGATCACGGCGGCGGTCAGCTCGCGCCCGCGGATGTAGGGTTCGGCGAGCAGGCGGTCGAACTGCTGCCACGGCCCCCTGGCATCGCGGGCGATGGGGTTGCCGACGTTGCTGTCCGCCGTCACGATGGCGACGCCCACGCTGCTGCCTTCGTTCACGGGTTTCAGCACATAGGGCCGCGCGATGGGGTCGGCTTCGTACAGCTCCTCGCTCGTCACGATGCGGCCGCCGGGCATGGGCACGCCGTGGGGGACGAGCGCCTGCTTGGTCAGCTCCTTGTCGATGGCGACGACCGAGGTGGCGAGGCCCGAATGGGTATAGGGCACGCCCATCAGGTCGAGCATGCCCTGCACCGTCCCGTCTTCTCCCGGCACGCCGTGGAGCGCGTTGAAGACGACGTCTGGCGCCGCCTCGGCGATGCGCGCGGCGACGTCGCGGTCCATGTCGAGCCGGGTGACTCGGTGGCCTGCGCTCTCCAGCGCATCGGCGACGCCGTTGCCGGACATGAGCGAGACCTCGCGCTCGTTCGCCCAGCCGCCCATGAGGACGAGGACGTGATATGCACGATCAAGCAACATTTAGAGATTTCCGCTCAGGCTGAGCTTGTCGAAGCCCTGCCGTTCTTTCTTGAGGTCACAACGCCATGCAAGAGAAAGGCAGCCCTCCGACAATTTCAGGGTAATCGGTTTCATTTTACCTACCATCAGGGCCGCCCCACCCGCTGGATTTCCCATTCGAGCGCGACGCCCGTCGCCTCGCTCACGCGGCGGCGGACTTCCTCGCCCAGCCCTTCGATGTCGCCGCTGGTCGCATCGCCCGTGTTGATGAGGAAATTGGCGTGCTTCTCGCTCACCTGCGCGTCACCTTTCTTCAGGCCCCGGCATCCGGCCGCATCGACCAGCTGCCACGCCTTTTGTCCCCCGGATGATTCAGGGGGTGGGTTCTTGAATGTGGAGCCGCCGGTCTTGGTGCGCAGCGGCTGGGAATTCTCGCGTGCTTCGGCGATCCGGTCCATTTCCGCGCCGATTTCCGCCGGATCGCCCTTCGTGCCCTGAAAACGGGCGGAAACGACGATTGCGCCCTCGGGCAGGCGCGAGTGGCGGTAGGTGTAGTCGAGGTCGCTGACGGGCAGGTTGATGGAGTTGCCATCGGGCAGCACCACGTCGCAGTCGATCAGCACGTCGGCGACCTCGCGCCCGTAGGCGCCGCCGTTCATGCGAACGAAGCCGCCGACCGTGCCGGGAATGCCGCGCAGGAACTCCAGCCCGGCGATGCCTGCGTCACGCGCCTGGCTGGCGACGAGGATGCCGGGCGCGCCGCCGCCGCATTCGATCACGCAGTCGCGCTTCACCTCGACGCCTGCAAAGGGCTTGCCCAGCCGCACCACCACGCCGGGCACGCCGCCGTCGCGGATGATGAGGTTGGAGCCGAGGCCCAGCGCCATCACCGGCGTGCCGGGCTCCAGCGCGGAGAGGAAGCTCGTCAGGTCCTCGATATCGGCGGGCTCGAACAGCCAGTCAGCCGCACCGCCGCTCTTGAACCAGACCAGCTTGGCGAGCGGGGCGTTGCGCGTGAGCGAGCCGCGCGCGCCCTGCGGTACCCAGCCGGAGGTGCCGGCGGGCTCCTCGTCGCTGCCGGGTGCTTCGGCCATCCATTGGTCGTCGTTCGGCTGATACGGCATCAGGCCGCTCCCGCCCGGCTGCGGAATTCGGTGACGTCGGCGGCGAGGGTTGCGGCCCACTTGGTGATATCGCCTGCGCCCAGGCACACGACCATGTCGCCCGGCGAGAGCGTTTCGCTCAGTTTCTCGGCAAGGTCTCCGGGGCCGCTCACGGCCTCGGCCCGGCGATGACCGCGCGCCTTCAGGCCGGAGACGAGCGAGTGCTCGTCCACGCCCTCGATCGGATCTTCCCCGGCAGGATAGACCGGCGCGGCATAGACGAGATCGGCGTCGGCAAAGGCGCCCTGGAAGTCCTCCAGCAGGTCGCGCAGGCGGGTGTAGCGGTGCGGCTGGACCACGGCGACGACCCTACCCTTGGCCGCATCGCGAGCGGCGGAGAGGACGGCGCGGATCTCCACCGGATGGTGGGCGTAGTCGTCGATCACCTCGACGCCCACCCCTTCGCCCATGTCGATCTGCCCGACGCGGGTGAAGCGGCGCTTGACCCCGCCGAAGCGGGCGAAGCCGGTGCGGATGGCATCGTGGTCGACGCCCATCTCCAGTGCCACGGCGATGGCGGCGCAGGCGTTCTGCACGTTGTGGCGGCCGGGCATGGGGAGCGCGATGTTGTCGATCCGGACCTCGCTGCAGTCGCGCGCGGTCTGCACCGCGTCGAAATGCGTGGTGCCGCCGTCAGGGGAGACGTTCTCGGCCCGCACGTCGGCATGGGGGGAGAAGCCGTAGGTGATGACGCGCCGGTCGCGCACCTTGGCGATGACGTTCCTGACCTCGTCATGGTCGAGGCACAGCACAGCCGCGCCGTAGAAGGGCACGTTTTCGATGAACTGGACGAAGGCATCCTTCACCGCGTCGAAGCTGCCGTAGTGGTCGAGATGTTCGGGATCGATATTGGTGACGACGGCGATGGTGCCGTCGAGGCGCAGGAAGCTGCCGTCGCTCTCGTCGGCCTCCACCACCATCCACTCGCTCGCGCCGAGCCGGGCGTTGGAGCCATAGCTCTCGATAATGCCGCCGTTGATGACCGTGGGATCGACCCCGCCCGCATCGAGCAGCGCGGCGACCATGCTGGTCGTCGTGGTCTTGCCGTGCGTGCCCGCGACCGCGACCGTCTGCTTGAGGCGCATGAGCTCGGCCAGCATTTCCGCGCGGCGCACCACGGGCACGCGCGCGTCGAGGGCGGCGGCTACTTCCGGGTTGGTGCGCTTGACCGCGGTGGAGGTGACGACGACCGCCGCATCGCCCAGGTTCTCGGCGGCATGGCCGATGGCGACGGGAATGCCCTGCGCGCGCAGGGCCTCGACCCGGGCGCTGGCACTCATGTCGGAGCCTTGCACGCTGTAGCCAAGATTGTGCATGACCTCGGCAATGCCGGACATGCCGATGCCGCCGATGCCGACGAAGTGGATCGTGCCGATCTCGGTGCCGATGGCTTTCATCGGGCGCTCTCCCTGGCAGCACCCTGCCCGACTTCCGCGCCCTGGCTGGCCCCGCGCGCATTGTTCGCGCCCACGCGGATGACCTCCATCATGTCCGCCCCGCCGAAGCTCTCGACGAGGTCGGCGAGGTCGCTGGCGGCCTGCGGACGGCCGCAGTTCCACGCGGCGTGGGCGGCGGTGGCGAGGGTGTCGGGGCGCAGCGCCATCGCGTTGATCTGCTTGGCCAGCTCCTTCGCCTCGAACCGCGACTGGCGGATCGAGCGCGCCCCGCCCGCCTTCACCATCTCGCGCGTGTTGGCGGCCTGGTGATCGTCGGTGGCGATGGGCAGCGGCACGAGGATGGCCGGGCGGCCGACGGCGGTCAGTTCCGCGATGGTCGAGGCTCCCGCGCGGCCGATGAACAGGTGCGCGTCCGCCAGCGTGGCGGCCATGTCCTCGAAATAGGTCGCGAGTTCGGCGGGGATGCCGTGGCTGGCATAGCGATTGCGGACCGCCTCGAGGTCTTCCGCGCGGCACTGCTGGGTGACCTGCAACCGGCTCCTGAGCGCGGGCGGGAGCATGGAGAGCCCGTCGGGCACCACCTCGCTCAGGACGCGCGCGCCCTGGCTGCCGCCGGTCACGAGCACGCGAAAGATGCCGTCTTCCATGAACGGCGGAAACGGCTCGTCGCGCAGCGCCAGAACGCCGGGGCGCACCGGGTTGCCGACGAGGTGGACCTTGGCACTGTGCTTCGTCTTCAGGCGGTCGACCTCGCCATAGGCGGTAGCTATCGCGTTCACGCGGCCCGCGAACAGGCGGTTGACCCGGCCCAGCACGGCGTTCTGTTCGTGGACGACGGTGGGAATGTCCATCGCCTGCGCGCCGAGCAGCGCGGGCACCGCAGGATAGCCGCCGAACCCGATGACGGCGCTGGGCTGCACCGTCTCGTAAAGCCGCTTCGCCATCGCCCGGCCCTTGAGCACGGCCATGATCGCCCTGGGCCAGCCGAGCGGATTCTTGCCGAAGCGGCCCGCCGGCAGGACGTGGGCAGTGAGGAAATCGGGCTTGCCGGGAATATTCGCCCCGCGCTCGTCGGTGACCAGCGCCACGTGGTGGCCGCGCCGCTCCAGCTCGTGCGCCAGCGCGAAGGCGGGCGTCAGGTGCCCGCCGGTGCCACCGGCTGCCAGCACGAAATGGCGCGAACTGCGAGGGACTTCGGCGCCGCTCATGCCTGTTCCTCCCGCTCGAAACCGGCGGCGAGGTCGAAGGGCTCGCGCTCCAGGTACGGGTTGCGCCGCGTCACCGCCAGCAGCATGCCCACGGTCAGGCAGATGGCGATGGTTGAGCTGCCGCCATAGCTCACCAGCGGCAGCGTCATGCCCTTACTGGGGAACAGCTGCAGGTTGACGAGGATGTTGATGAAGGCCTGCCCGCCGATCAGCGCGGTCAGGCCACTGGCGGCGAGGATCATGTAGAGCCGGTCCTCGTCGACCAGTCGCACCAGCACGCGCAGCACGATGGCGAGGTAGAGCACCACGATCAGACCGCAGGCGATCAGACCGAATTCCTCACCGATGACGGAAAAGATGTAGTCGGTATGGGCTTCGGGCAGGCGCAGCTTTTCCCGGCCCAGCCAGAAACCGGTGCCGAACCAGCCCCCGCCGCCCAGCGTGCGGCTGGCGAGATCGACATGGTCGTAGGCGGTCGGCCCGCCGAGGAAGGTGTCGATGCGGTTGCGGGCGTTGTCGTAGAACAGGTAGGCCAGCACCAGCAGCCCGACGCCCGCGCCCGAGAGGTAGCCAAGCCGTTGCAGCGGCAGCCCGGCGACCACCACCATCACCATCCAGCAGCCCGCGAACAGGATGGCCGAGCCGAGGTCGGGCTGCATCATCAGCAGCACCCCGATCAGGCCGACGAAGGCGGCGGTGATGGGCATTACAGGCAAGGTCTCGTCGCGCACCTTCCACGACAGCACCCAGGCGAGGATCAGCGCGAAGGCGGGCTTCAGGAACTCGCTCGGCTGGAGCGAGAAGCCGAGGTTGAGCCAGCGCCGCGCGCCGTTGATCTCGCTGCCCACGACGGGCACCAGCAGCAGGCCCACCAGCATGGCCGCGCCCAGCAGGATCGCACCGCGCCTGAGTTCGCGGCTGGCGACCATCGAGGTGCCGAACAGCACGATCAGCCCGACGAATTGCCAGCGCAGGTGCGCCCAGAAGAAGTAGAGCGCGGGCAGGGTCGTCTCGTCGGTGGACAGGCGGTGGGCGCTGGCGGGCGAGGCCGCGGCCACGGCCAGCGTGCCGGCCGCCATCAGCGCCAGCACCAGCCCCAACAGCCAATGGTCGATCTCGCGCCACCAGATCCTGAGGTCGCGGCGCCAGTCGCGGGCAAGGCGCGGCTGGCCGGAGGGGCCCTTGCGCTCGCCCGGACGGGGAATGAAGATCGGCCTGCCGCTCATGCACTTGCCCCTGTCGTCGCGGTGTCAAGCCCGCAGGCGGCGCGGTCGCCGCCGCAGCCGAGCTCGGCCACCAGCTCGCGGAATGTCTGCCCGCGTACCTCGAAGTCGCGGAACTGGTCGAAACTGGCGCAGGCGGGGCTGAGCATCACCACGTCGCCCGCCCTGGCCCTGCCCACCGCCCGGCGCACCGCCTCGGCGAGGAATTCGCAGCGTTCCACCTCGACACGCGGCTCGAGGATGCGCGCGAACATCTCCCCCGCCTCGCCGATGGTATAGACCGCCGCGACGTTGCCCAAGTAGGGCTGGCAGTCGTGGAGGTTGTCCTCCTTGGCGAGGCCGCCGGCGATCCAGTGAATGCGCGGGTGTCCGCCCTCCGGCGGAAAGGCGGCCAGCGCGGGCGCGGTGGAGGCGGGGTTGGTGGCCTTGCTGTCGTTGACGAACAAGATGCCGCGCGACGTCGCCACCCGCTCCATCCGGTGCGGCAGCCCGGCAAACGTCTTGAGACCCGCGTGGACCGCCTCGCGCGAGACGCCCATCTCCTGCACAAGCGCGGCGGCGATGGCGGCGTTCTGCAGGTTGTGCGGGCCCTGAAGGCTCGGCCAGTCCTTCTGCCAGGCGGACCAGGCCCAGCTGTCGACGCACACGGCGCGGCCCGGCGCGCGGCGCGCGGCTTCGGCCTGCTGCACGGCGCTGGTGGGGGCATCCTCGCAGCCGAACACGGCGAATTGCCCGCTGCCCTGCATCGCCATCAGCCGCCCCTTGGCAAAGGCATAGGCCGCGAAATCGTCGTAGCGGTCGAGGTGGTCGGGGGTGATGTTGATCAGCGCCGCCGCCTCGCAGGCGAGCGAGCGGGTGAGGTCGATCTGGTAGCTCGACAATTCGAGCACATAGACCCCGCCTTGCTCCAGCGGCTCCTCGCCGAGGATGGGCAGGCCGATGTTGCCGCCCAGCCGCGCGGGGACGCCCGCCTGCGCCAGCAGGTGATGGACAAGCGCGGTGGTGGTCGACTTGCCGTTGGTGCCGGTGATGCCGATCACCCGGTGCGGCGGCAGGTCAGGCCGGGCGAGCGCGAAGAGTTCGATATCGCCGACGATCGGCACGCCCGCGGCCGCCGCCCGCTCGCGAAGAGGATGAGTGTTGAGCGGCACGCCGGGAGAAACGACCACGCCGTCGAACCCGGCAAGGTCGATTTCCAACGGATCGGCCAGGGTGACGCGGCCAGCCAGCTCCTCTCGTGGCTCGACACGGCGATCCCAGGCGGTCACCTCGGCGCCGCTCGCCAGCAGGCTTTCTACCGCGGCCATGCCGGACCGCGCGAGGCCCAGCACGCAGTAGCGCTTCCCGGCAAAGGCGCTGCCGGTAATCACCGCAGCTTCAACGTGGCGAGGCCGAGCACGGCGAGCACGATGGCGATGATCCAGAAGCGGATCACCACCTTGCTCTCCGACCAGCCGAGCTGCTCGAAGTGGTGGTGGATCGGGGCCATGCGGAAGACGCGGCGGCCCGTGCGCTTGAACCAGAACACCTGAATGATGACGCTCGCGGCCTCGAGCACGAACAGGCCGCCGATGATGGCGAGCACGATCTCGTGGTGGCTGGCGACCGCGATGGCCCCCAGCGCGCCGCCGAGCGCGAGGCTACCGGTATCGCCCATGAACACGGCGGCGGGCGGGGCGTTGAACCACAGGAAGGCCAGGCCCGATCCCATGATCGCCGCGCACATGATGGCAAGCTCTCCCGCCATCGGCACGTGCGGGATGCCGAGGTATCCGGAAAAGTCGACGCGGCCGACGAGGTAGCAGATCAGCAAGAATGCGCCCGCCGCGATCACCACCGGCATGGTGGCAAGGCCGTCCAGCCCGTCCGTCAGGTTCACCGCGTTGCCCGCTCCCACGATCACGAAGGCGGCGAAGACGTAGTAGAACCAGCCCATCGGAATCGCCTCGTTGAACACGAAGGGGACGTAGAGGCTGGTGCTGATGTTGCTGACGATGAGGTAGCTGGCGACCCCCGCCACGGCGAATTCCAGCAGCAGGCGGACCTTGCCCGATACGCCGCGATGGCTGCGCTTGGTGACCTTGTCGTAATCGTCGAGGAAGCCGATGAGACCGAAGCCCATCGTCACGGCCAGGCAGGCCCAGACGAAGGGGCTGGCAAGGTCCATCCACAGCAGCATGGAAATCGTCAGCGCGGTCAGGATCATCAGCCCGCCCATGGTCGGCGTGCCGACCTTGGCGAGGTGGGTCTGCGGGCCGTCCGTGCGGATCGGCTGGCCCTTGCCCTGCCGCACGCGCAGGATGCGGATGAAGCGCGGACCGATGACGAGGCCGATGATCAGCGCCGTCATCATGGCGGCACCGGCGCGGAAGGTCTGATATCGGACGAGATTGAGGATACCCTCGAAATCCAGCATCTCGGCGAGGAAATAGAACATCGGCCCTGGGGTCAGCCTTCCCTGGCGGCAAAGTGGTCCACGACGCGCGAAAGCCCCACCGAATTCGATCCCTTGACGAGCACGACGTCTCCGCCGGCAAGGCCGAACTCCTGCAGTGCCGCAATGGCTTCGCCCGCGTTTTCGCAATGGGCGTAGGAAAAGCGATTGCCAAGCGTATCGCGGGGAAGTTTCCCCATCTCGCGTGCCAGCGCCAGCATCTCCGGGCCCACCAGCACCGCGTAGTCCACGCCCGCATCGGCCACGGGCGCAGCGAGCTGGGCGTGGAAGCGATCGGCGAAGTCGCCCAGCTCCTTCATGCTGCCGAGCACGGCGACGCGGCGGGTTGCGGGCGTCTGGCCGAGCTGCGCGAGCGTTGCGCGCATGGAGGCGGGGTTGGCGTTGTAGCTCTCGTCGATGACCAGCGCATGGCCGCCGGGAACCTTTGCACGCAGGCGCGCACCTCGTCCTTTCAGGCCGCCCATCTCGGCGAGCGCGAGGCCGGCAGCACCCAGGTCTCCGCCCGCGGCATGGACCGCGGCCATCACGCACAGCGAATTGTCGATCCAGTGCTCGCCCGGCTCGGCGACGGTGTAGCAAAGGCGAAGGTCGCCCATGGCGGCGGTGACCAGCGCCCCGCCCTCCACGCGCGGAATGGCATCGAGCAGGCGCATGTCGGCATGCGCGCCGCGTCCGAAGGCAACGACCTTGGCGCCCTGCGCCTTGGCCGCATCGCGCAGTCGCTCGAAATGCGGGCTGTCGGCGGGGATGACGGCCGTGCCGCCCTTCTGCAGCCCGGCGAAGATTTCCGCCTTGGCATCGGCGATCGCTTCCTCGCTGCCGAGGTTCTCGATGTGCGCGGGCGCGATGGTGGTGACGACGGCGACATGCGGGCGCACGTGGGCGGTCAGCCCGGCGATCTCGCCCGCGTGGTTCATCCCCATCTCGAACACGCCGAAGCGGCTCTTCGCGGGCATCCGCGACAGGCTGAGCGGCACGCCGACGTGGTTGTTGTAGCTGCGCACGCTGCGGTGCGCGGCGCCTCGGCTGGAACGCTCGAGCGCGGTGAAGATCGCCTCCTTGACCCCGGTCTTGCCCACCGAGCCCGTGACGCCGACGACGCGAGCCGTGGCCCTCTCGCGCGCGGCGCGGGCGAGCGCGTGGAGCGCTTCGGTCGTATCCTCTACGAGCACGTGCGGAAAGTCGACCGGGCGATCGACCAGCGCGGCGGCGGCGCCATTGGCAAAGGCCGTATCGACGAAGCGATGGCCGTCCATCGCCTCGCCCTTCAGCGCCACGAACAGGTCGCCCGCCACCACGTCGCGGCTGTCCATCTCCACGCCGCTAACCTGAAATTCACCATAAGCGGTGCCGCCGGTAGCGGCCGCGATCTCGGTGGAGGTCCAAAGGGCGAGGCGCTGCGCATCGTCGCGCTTGCGCGGCCAGCGCAGGGTCTTCGCGAGCGCGCTCATCGCTTCACCGCCAGTTCGGCGGCGCATTCGCGCGCCACGGTCACGTCATCGAAGGGCAAAACCCGCATATTCTCTCCCGAACCCACGATCTGTCCCTGTTCGTGTCCCTTACCCGCGACGAGCACGATGTCGTCTTTGCCCGCCTCGGCCACGGCGGCGGCGATGGCGGCGCGGCGGCCTTCGACCTCGCGCGCGCCCGCGGCGCCCTGCATCACGGCCCGGCGGATGGCGGCGGCGTCTTCGCCGCGCGGATTGTCGTCGGTAACGATGACGAGATCGCTGCCTGCCACGGCCGCCTCGCCCATCGGCGCGCGCTTGCCCTGGTCGCGGTCGCCGCCCGCGCCGAACACGGTAATGAGCCGGCCCGAGACGTGCGGGCGCAGCGCGGCGATGGCGGCAGCGAGCGCATCGGGCGTATGGGCGTAGTCAATGTAGACCGGCGCGCCGGCCTGGGTAATGACGGCCCGCTCCAGCCGCCCGCGAACGGGTTGCAGCCGGGCGACGGCGTCGAACACCTGCGCCGCGGGTGTGCCGGTGACGAGCGCGAGACCCGCGGCGACCAGCGCGTTCGCCACCTGGTAGGCGCCGATCAGCGGCAGTCGGATGGCGTGGGCCTGGCCGGCGTGGACGATCTTCAGCTCCTGCCCCAGAGGGCTGGGCGTACGGGCAATGAGATTGATCCCGCCCGCATCCGCGGCGCCCTTCGCGCCCACGGTGAACAGCCGGAGACCGCGCGTCTTCGCCACCTCGATGGCGCGGGCCGACCATTCGTCGTCGGCCCAGATCACCGCACTGCCGCCGTCGTCGACCACCTCGGAGAACAGCCGCATCTTGGCGGCGAAGTAGTCCTCCATGTCCTTGTGATAGTCGAGGTGATCGCGGGAAAGGTTGGTAAAGGCCCCGGCCATCACCGGCAGGCCCTCGTTGCGGTACTGGCTGAGGCCGTGGCTGCTGGCCTCGTAGGCGACGTGCGTCACACCCTCGCGCGCGAGGCCGGTGTTGTTGCCGAGGAAGGTGACGATGTCGGGCGTGGTGAGGCCGGTGGAAACGCTCTCGTCCGGCGTGGTGACGCCGAGCGTGCCGATGCTCGCCGCGCGTTCTCCCGCCATGCGCCAGATCTGCCGGGTCATCTCGACCGTGGAGGTCTTGCCGTTGGTGCCGGTGACCGCCACGACGACCTGCGGCGTCGGGCGGTAGAACCGGCTCGCGAGCCGCGCGAAGAGCTGGCGCGGGACTTCGCCCGCGAGGTGCAGCGCACCCTCGACCCTGGCTTCGGGCCGGGCGACCACGGCGACCGCGCCGCTGGCGACGGCGGCTTCGATGAAATCTTCCCCGTTCACCGCCGCGCCCTGGAAGGCACCGAACACGTTGCCGGGCGCGACCTTGCGGTGATCGATGGCGAAGCCGGTGATCGGCGTGTCGCCGCCCGGCCCCGCGTCGATCCCCAGCTCGCTGGCGAAATCGGCGAGGCGCATCAGTCGGTATCCCCGACGAGCGGCTTGAGATCGGTCAGGTCGATGTCGCGGTCGGCATCGGGAAGGACGCCGAGCTGCGGTCCGATGCGCGGCACGAGGCGGCCCACGATGGGCGCGGCGTTCCAGGCGGCGGTGCGCTGGAAGCTGCTGGCGACGGTGCCTTGGGGCTCGTCGAGCATGGCGATGACGACGTAGCGCGGATTGTCCATCGGGAAGGCCGCGGCAAAGGTGGAAACCAGCGAGGAGCGGGCATAGCCGCCGCTCGAGGGCTTTTCCGCGCTGCCCGTCTTGCCGCCGACGCGGAAGCCCGGCGCATCGGCATTGCGGCCCGTGCCGTAGACCGCGATCATCCGCAGCAGCTGGTTCATGCGGGCGCTGGTGCTGGCCTTGAACACCCGGCGGCCGCGCGGCGCCTCGCCCGGCGCAAGCTTGTGCAGCGTGGCCGGACGCCAGACGCCGCCGTTGACCATCGCGGCATAGGCGGATGCGAGGTGCAGCGGAGTTACCGCGATGCCGTGGCCGTAGCCCACCGTCATGGCGCGGATGCGCGGCCAGTCGCCGCTCGCCCAGATCGGGAAGCCGCGCGCGGGCAGCTCGATGTACGGCCGCTCGTTCATGCCGAGATCGACCATGTAGCGCCGCAGCGTCGCCGGGCCCATGTCGTCGACCACATGGGCGGTGCCGATGTTCGACGAGTGTATCAGGATTTCGGGAATGTTGAGCGACGCGCCGAGCGGGTGCGAATCGCGGATGGTGAAGCCCGCCACCGGCAGCGGTGCGGCGTTGTAGCGCTTGGCGAGGTTGGTCACCGCGCCGCTGTCGATGGCGGCGGCGACCGTCAGCGGCTTGAAGGTGGAGCCGAGCTCGTAGACTTGGTTGGTCACGCGGTTGAAGGCACGCGGTACCTCGCCCCTCGCGTGCTGCTCGTTCGTCACGCGCACGTCGGCGCTGGTAACGGCATTGGGATCGAATTCCGGCAGCGAGGCGAGCGCCAGCACTTCACCGGTATCGACGTCGAGCACGATGCCCGCAGCGCCCACCGCGTTGACCGAGCGCATCCCGCTCGCCAGCTCGTCCTCCAGCGCGCCCTGCACGCGCATGTCGATCGAGAGCGCGACCGGCTCGCCGCGCGTGGCGGGATTGCTCAGGCGCTCGTTCAGCACCTCTTCCATACCCACGCGGCCATTGTCGTCGGCGCCGACGTAGCCGAGCACGTGCGCGGCGAGCGAGCCCTGCGGATAATGCCGATCCTCTTCCTGCGGCAGCTCCAGCGCCAGCTCGCCGATGGCCATCACCTTGTTGGCATCCTCGGGCAGCACGCGGCGGCGGATGTAGCCCGCGCGTCCCGATGCGAGCTGCTGCGTCACCTCGTAGGTGTCGAGATCGGGGAAGATGGCGCGCAATTCGGTGGCGATCTGCTCGGGCGTCTTGACCAGCGGTGGGCCGCCGTCGCCACCCTCGCTCATGGCATCGGGGTTGAACCACAGCGCATAGGCAGGGAACGCACGCGCGAGCGGCACGCCGTTGCGGTCGGTGATCTCGCCGCGCGGGGGCAGCAGCGCATCGGCCATCGAGCGCACCTCGTGCCCGGGCTGCGCCACGCCGATCCAGGCGATCCGCACCAGCGCTATGAAGGCGACGAGCAGGAAGCCCGCCGCCACCATCAGCACGCGCAGGCGCGCCATCAGCAGCGAGCGGCGACGGAAGTCGAGCGTTCCGCCGGTGGCGGGAACGAGCGTGCTGGGGACGGCGAGACTGTTCACCGGGCGGCGACCTCCGTGACGGCGAAATGCGGGCCCACGATGGGCATCCGCAGCGGGCCGGGCGCGACGGTCACGGCGAGGTGGCTGCCGCCGTCCTCGTCCGCCTCGGTGCCGAGCACGTCCTCGTCGACCGGGCGGCCGGTCAGAGGCGAGACCAGCCGCGGGAATTCCGGCACATCCTCTCCCGAGCGCAGGCCGGCAAGGCGGATGGGTTCGGGCGCGTCGGCCCCGCGCGGCTTGCCGAAGCTGGCGAGCTGGCGGTTGTCTTCGATGAACTGGCCAGCCTCGGGCGACTGGAAGCCGAAGTCCACGCGGTTCCACGCCGCCAGCTGCAACTGGTTGGTGCGGGTCAGGAATTCCGTCTCGAGCAGCAGGTTGCTTTCCTCCAGCGCCACGATGCGCCGCTCGGCATTTACGACGTCGGCGCGCACCGCGTTCACCTTGACGTGCAACACCGTGTAGAGCGCCAGGCATACCGTGAGCACGGCGATCCAGCCGATGCGGCGAATGCGGGATGCGGGCGTCATGCGGCATACTCCTTGGAGGCGGCGGGGGCGGCGGTGCGGGTGGCGGCGCGCAGGGTGGAGGACCGCGCGCGCGGATTGCGCTCAATCTCGGCGGCGGAAGGGCGGATGGCCTTGGTCACGCTCTCGAAGCGCGCGGGCGTCGCGTCCTGCATCTCGGGCAGGTAGCGCGAAGCGCGCGGGTTCAGGTTCGCCGCGTCGCGAAAGAACTGCTTCACGATGCGGTCCTCCAGGCTGTGGAACGTCACCACGGCGAGACGGCCGCCGTCCTTCAGCAGTGCCTCGGCGGCGGACAGCCCGGTCTCGAGCTCGTCCAGCTCGCCGTTCACGTGGATGCGGATCGCCTGAAAGCTGCGGGTCGCGGGGTCCTTCTTGTCGCCGGGACGAAAGCCCAGCGCCTTCCTGACCACCTGCGCCAGTTCGCCCGTGGTCGCAAGCGGGCGCGCGGCGACGATGGCGCGGGCGACGCGGCGCGACTGCCGCTCCTCGCCGTAGCGGTAGAGGACGTCGGCAATCTCGTCGGCCTCGGCCTCGTTGACGAAGTCGGCCGCCGTGGGACCCGAGCGGCTCATCGTCATGTCGAGCGGGCCGTTCGAGGAAAAGGCGAAGCCGCGCTCTGCCTGGTCGAGCTGCATGGAGGACACGCCGATGTCCATCGCGATGCCGTCGACGCGGGCGATGCCGGCCTCGGCCATGCTGGCCACCATTTCGGAAAAGCGGCGCGGGTGGAGGACCAGGCGCGGGGATTCGCCCCTGGTCTCGGGCCACTCGCGGCCGGCGGCGATGGCGTCCGGATCGCGGTCGAAGGCATGGACCGTCGCCCCGGCATCGAGAAAGGCGCGGGTATAGCCGCCCGCGCCGAAGGTCGCGTCGATGACGACGTCGCCCGGCTGCGGAGACAGCGCGGCGACGACTTCACCCAGTAGGACGGGAATGTGCGGGACGGCGGCGGTCACTTGCCCTTCCCCTTCGCGCGGGCGGCGGTTTCCAGCGTGCGGCAATTGGCCTGCGCCTGTTCCCAGCCGGTGCCCATCTGCGCCAGCCGGTCGGGGTTCCACAGGGTGAGGAACGGCGTGCCGCCCTGGAAATACAGCGCATCGCCCACATCGCCGAGGTCGGCGATGTGCTCGGGCAGCACGAAGCGGCCGCTGGCATCGAAAGGCACCTCGACGAAGCCCCACAGCTGCATACCGCGCAGCTCGCGGTCGAAGTCCTGCTGGCGGCGCAGCGCGGCCTCTTCCTCGCGGTCGAGCATCTGTTCGAAGGTTTCGGTCAGCGAGAGGCTGAAGCCCTTGAGGCAGGGCCAGCGCTCATGCTTGGCGAGGCAGAGGACGCGGTCGTCGCCCTTGTCGGCGAAATCCTTGCGGAAGGCCGGGGGCAGGACGAAGCGATCCTTTTCGCCGCGAAGCGAAAAGCCCTGTCCTCCATATCCCGTAGGCCGCTGCGCCACCCGCCAAGTCCCCGCTTCGCACTTCCCCGTGAACACGCCTTCCCCGTCGCGAGCCGCGCGAATACGCGGCCCGGTCGCCTCGCATGGAGACGCGACCCGGCAGGCTTGTCCGATGAGTTAACGTCATAACCCCGCACAAAGCGGGATGGAAGGGGAATTTGCGGGAATTTATGGGATAACGTGGTAAATCGCTGTTTGTTTTTGCCTATCCCGGAGACCGTTTCCGTCCATCGACGCTTTCCCCGGCGTCGGAAATCGGCGGAATCTCGTCGTTTTCGCCGGCGCCTGCGGGCGTTTCCCCGGCCCGTCCCGCAATTTCCCCGGTATCGCTCGCAAGCGCGGGGAAGATGTGCCGCATCAGCGACTCGAGGGCGCTTGGCGCACCTGCTGGAGGCGAGGCGATGTCGAGCAGCGCGGCGTCGGCCACCAGCAGCGCTTCGCCCGTGCCGATGGCGCAATGGGCCAGCAGGCCGTCGCCTACCACAGCGCATTCCTCGTGCCCGTCGATCCCCGCAAAGGTCCCGCGCATGTTGACCGGGATCGTCTCGCCCAAGTGATCGACGCTGGCAGGGCCGTCGGGCTGCGAAGCGTCGAATCTCAGTTCCAGCCCCCAGTGTGTGAGGATCGGCGAAAGCAGCGTCACGTCCTGCGGCCTGCGCCGGTCGCCGAGGTGGAAGCGCGATTCGCCGGTCATCAGCGGGTCGGCGAACAGCAGCAGGCGACCGCCGCCTCTTACCCAGGCATCGAGCGCGACGTTCTCCTCCCCCGTAAGCCCGCGCGGCTGGGCCATGACGAGGTAGCGGTACGGCGCGAGCGCCTTCGCACTCAGGTAGTCGAGCGGGACCGGATGGCCGTGGCTCTCGATCACCGCGCGAGCCCAGTGGACCGGCGCGGTGCCGGTTAGCAGTTCGTCGAAATCCCCCGCCTCGCCCCAGTAGAGCGGAACGGTGCCCATCAGCGCGATTTCGGCGCGCCCGGGCTCGGCGGCAGGGCCTGCGTCCTGCGCGGCGGCGGGCACGCAGGCGAGCAGCGCGGCAGCCGCGGCGGCGAGCAGACTATTGCAACGGCGCATTCTGTCCCGTCCTCGGCACAGCCGGTGCGGGCGCGGCGGGCGCGGTACCCGGCTCGCCATCGGTCGCCGGCACTTCGGGCGCGACACCGGCATCGACGAGCGGGTCGCGCGGGATCGCCGTCTCCGTCGCCTCGACCGTGGGCGCGGCCTCGGGCACGGCGGCGGCTTCGGTCATGGCGAGGCGACTGGTGACCACGTCGGCCAAGCCCACCAGCAGGACCATGGCAAGGATACCGAACACGCCGATCTGCAGGCGCTGCAGGCGCTCGGCCCGCGTGCCGCCCAGCGGCGTGCTCGGCGTGGTTTCATCGTCGCCCGCGGCGCGCTTGAGGATTTCGAAGGGGTCGAGGGCCATGCGCGCAGGTCTAGTGGATCAGGATGAACGTAGCCAGTCGAAGACCGGCAGGCCCTTCTCGCGCAGCCACTCGGCGTTGTAGAGCGTGGAAAGGTAACGGAAGCCGGTGTCGCACAGGATCGTCGCCACGCGCGGATCCTCGCGCCCTTCGGCCACCAGTTGCCGCCCGAGCATCACGGCGCCCGCCACGTTGATGCCGCTCGACAGGCCCAGGCACAGCCCCTCCTCGCGCAGCAGCCGGGCGACCCATTGGAGCCCCTCCTCGTCGGAGACGCGGAACTGGGTGTCGACCTCCAGCCCTTCCAAGTTGGCGGTGATGCGGCCCTGCCCGATACCCTCGGCGACCGAGCTGCCCTCGGCCTTGAGCTCGCCGTGGGCATAGTAGTTGAACAGCGCCGCGCCGTAGGGGTCGGTCAGCGCGATGCGCACGTTCTCGTCCTTTTCGCGCAGGCCCATGCCCGTGCCCGCCAGCGTGCCGCCGGTGCCGACCGCGCAGGTGAAGCCGTCCACCCGGCCTTCCAGCTGCTCCCAGATTTCGGGCGCGGTGCTTTCGATATGGGCGCGGCGGTTGGCGACGTTGTCGAACTGGTTGGCCCAGATGGCGTTCTCGGTCTCTTCCGCGATGCGGCGACTGGTGTGGACGAAGTGCGCGGGATCGGCGAACTTGGTCGGCGGCACGGTGACGAGCTCCGCGCCCAGCGCCCGCAGGGTGGCCATCTTTTCCTGCGACTGGTTGTCCGGCATCACGATCACGCACTTGTAGCCGAGCGCGTTGGCCACCAACGCGATGCCGATGCCGGTGTTGCCCGCCGTGCCCTCCACCACGGTGCCGCCGGGTCGCAGCTCGCCGCGCTTCTCCGCGTCGCGCACGATCCACAGCGCCGCGCGGTCCTTCACCGATGCGCCGGGGTTGGCGAATTCGCACTTGCCCCAAATCTCGCACCCCGCCGCCTCGCTCGCGCCCTCGAGCAGGACGATGGGCGTATTGCCGATGAGATCGAGGGCACTGGCGCGGGCGGGAGGCGAGGTCATGGCGGCAGAGTTAGGAGCGGGCGATTCGCCGCGCAACCTAATCCTCCTTGGGCAGACCCCGCTGCCAGCTTTAGTCCTCTTCGGCGATCCGCACCTTCAGCCCGTCGAGGGCGTCGGTGAAGGGGATCTGGCACGACAGGCGGCTGGTCGCGTCGCGGTGGTCGCTGGAATCGAGCAGGTCGTCCTCGTCCTCGCTCATCGGCGGCAGGCGGTCGGCGAAGGCCGGATCGACATGGACGTGGCAGGTGGCGCACGAACAGCACCCGCCGCACAGCGCAAGCAGCTCGTCGAAGCCGTTGTCGCGGATGGCTTCCATTACGGTCAGGCCGCTGGCGACATCGAGCGTGGATTCCTCGCCTGCGCGGGTGACGACGGTGAGTTTGGGCATGGCAATTCCTCTGGCGCTGCTGTGAGCGGCTGCTAGGCAAGCGCGCCGCAGTTGGCAAGAAGGCGCGCATGGGTCTCACGGCAGAACAGATTCGCACCTCGCTGGATGAGGTCGCCGTGCGCGAGCCCGCCATCGCGCGCGCGCTGGCGCTGGCCGGATACCCCGAACCGCGCATCCGCCCGACCGGGTACATGACCATGCTGCGCACCATCGTCGGCCAGCAGGTGAGCGTGGCGGCGGCGGCGAGCATGTGGAACAAGCTGGAGGCGGAACTGGGCGCGGGTTTCGCGCCCGCCGCCCTGCTCGAACGCGATTTCGACACCTTGCGCGCCTGTGGCCTCTCGCGCCAGAAGCAGGGCTATGCACGCAGCCTGTGCGAGCTCGTCCACGCGGGCGAGGTCGATTTCGACGACCTGCCCGACGACGACGAGGAGGCCATTGCCGAGCTCGTGAAGATCAAGGGCATCGGCCGCTGGTCGGCGGAAATCTACCTGCTGTTCGCCGAGGGCCGCCCCGACATCTGGCCTGCCGGCGACCTGGCCGTAATGGCCGGGATCGGCCGCATTCTCGGCCTGCCGGATCGCCCCGACGAAAAGGCCACCCGTGCGCTGGCCGAACCGTGGCGGCCGCATCGCGGGGCCACCGCGATCTTCACCTGGCATTGCTACAACAACCCCGCGCTGTAGAACCCGCCCCATGCCCGCCACGATCACCATCGCCACCGGGGCGCCGCTGTGCCGCAATCCGCGCGTGGTGAAGGAGGCGGGCGCGCTGGCGGAGGCAGACTACCGCGTCACCGTGCTGCGCCCGGTATTGAGCGCCGACTGGGCCGCGCGCGATGCCGAGATCGCAGCGAGCGCAGCCTTTGGGGTCGTCACCACGGCGGACCTCACCTCTCCAGCGCCAGCCCCGCTGGCCTTTCGCGCCGAGCGGTTCGCGGCCATGCGCGGCTTTCGCCAACTGCCTGCGCTCGCGCCGCGCGCACTGGGTTATGGCGTGAAGCGGACGGTGCGACTGGCACGGCAGCTGGGTGCGGACCTCACCATCGGGCACCAGGAAGTGGGGCTCGCCGTCGCCGACGCCCTCGCCCGCGACGGTCTTCGCACGGGTGTCGATATCGAGGACTGGTATTCGCAGGACCTGCTCCCCGAAGCGCGCCTGCATCGCCCCGTCGGCTGGCTGGCGCGCGCGGAAAGGGCCGCCGTGCGCCGGGGCGGCATGGCGGTCACGACCTCGCAGGCGCTGGCAGGCGCGCTGGCCGAGGCGAGCGGCGGGCCGGTGCCGGGCGTGGTCTACAACGTCTTTCCCTGGTCCGACCGCGCGGCGCTCGACGGGCTGGCAAGGGACCGGGCGGAGGGTGACGGGCGCCTGCCCTCGCTCCACTGGGTCTCCCAGACCATAGGGCCCGGCCGCGGACTGGAGGCGCTGTGCGATGCGCTGGCGCTGGTCGTGACGCCGGTGGACCTGCACCTGCGCGGGGACGTATCCGCTGCCGACGAGGCCTGGCTGCGCGCCCGCTTCCCCGCCGCACGCGGCCACCGCCTCCACCTGCACGGCCTCGTCCCGCCCGGCGAACTGCTCAGCCGCATCGCCGAACACGACATCGGGCTGGCGCTGGAGGCGACCGACCCGCCCAGCCGCGACCTGACGGTGACCAACAAGCTGTTTCACTACCTGCTCGGCGGGCTGGCCGTCGTCGCCACGCGCACGGCCGGTCAGGCGGAGATCGCCAGCGCGGTGCCCGATGCCATCTCCACCTGCGAGCCGGACGATGCCGCCTCGCTCGCCGCCGCGATCGAGGGGCTGGTGCAGGACCCCGCCCGCCTCGCCGCCGCCCGCGCCGCCGCGCTAACCGCCGCGCGCAACACCTTTTGCTGGGAACGCCAGCAGGCGACCGTGCTGGACCGCGTCGCCGCCGCGCTCGCCGCGCCGCCGGTTGGAAACCGGCGCCACGCTTCCTAACTGTCCGGGCGGGACCAGCCCCACCGGGCCGACAGGGAGACCCCATGACCGATCTCGACACCACGCCGCTCATCCCCCGCGATCACCTGTTCGGCAATCCCAGCCGCTCCGGCGGCAAGATCAGCCCCGATGGCAAGTGGGTCAGCTGGATGGCCCCGTGGCAGGGGGTGATGAACGTGTTCATGGCGCCTTTCGATTCCATTGGCGCCGACGACGAGAGCGACGTGCGCCGCATGACCGCCGCCGAGGGCCGGCCCATCCCGCAGTATTTCTGGGCGCCCGACAGCGGCAGCCTGCTCTACATCCGCGACCGCGACGGGGACGAGAACTACCTGCTCTACCAGGTGGGCCTGGAAGGCATTGAGAACGGCGGCGAGGAAAAATGCCTGACCCCGTTCGAGAACACGCGCGTGCAGGTGGTCGGCGGATCGGAAACGCAGCGCGACAAGCTGCTGATCGGCCTCAACAACCGCGACCCTCGCTTTCACGACGTCCACCTTCTCGACTTGAACACCGGCGAGACCACGCTGGTCTTCGAGAACAACGAATGGGCCGGGTTCGAGGCGGACGACAGCCTGACGCTGCGCTGGGCCGTGCGCCAGAACGCGGCGGGCGGCAACGACATGCACGAGATCACAGGCGGCGTGGTGGCCGAGGAGCCCCGCGAGACGACCGGTCTCGAGGACGCGCTCATCACCGGCATGGCGGGTTACACCACCGACGGCAGCACGCTCTACTGGACCGACAGCCGCGGGCGCGACACCGCGGCGATCTATGCCGAGGATGTCGCCACCGGCACACGCACGCTGATCGCCGAGGACGCGCGCGCTGATATCGGCCATACCCTGCGCCATCCGAAGACCGGCGTGATCCAGGGCTGGACCGCCACCTATCTGCGTACCGAGCACCACTTTCTCGACGAGGACCTGAAGGCCGCCTTCGCCTTCCTGCGCGAACAGTTCGAGGGCGACTTCGGCGTGCAGTCGCGCACCGACGACGACCGCCGCTGGCTGGTCTGGAACGACCCGCTGACCGGCCCCATCGCCAGCTACCTGTTCGACCGCGACGCGATGAAGCTGACGAAATTCTACGTCACCAAGCCCGAACTGGAAGGCGCGCCGCTCCAACCCATGCACACGGTGGAGATCCCCGCGCGCGACGGGCTGACGCTGCCGAGCTACCTCACCCTGCCGCCCGGCTGCGATGCCGACGGCGACGGTGTGCCGGGTGCGCCCGTGCCCATGGTGCTGCTGGTCCACGGCGGGCCCTGGGCGCGCGACGGATATGGGTTCAACCGCCAGCACCAGTGGCTGGCCAACCGCGGCAACGCGGTGCTCAGCGTCAACTTCCGCGGCTCAATGGGCTTCGGCAAGGCTTTCGTGAACGCGGCCAATCTCGAATGGTCGGGCAAGATGCACGACGACCTGCTCGATGCCGTCGACTGGGCGGTGGAGCGCGGCGTGGCGAGCCGCGACAAGGTGGCAATCATGGGCGGCAGCTACGGCGGCTATGCCACGCTCGTTGGCCTCGCCATGACGCCCGAGGTCTTCGCCTGCGGGGTGGACATCGTCGGCCCCTCGAACCTCGAGACGCTGCTGGAAACCATCCCGCCCTACTGGGAGCCGCTGGTGAAGCAGTTCCACGAACGCATGGGCGACCCATCCACTCCCGAGGGCCTGCAGGCACTGAAGGACGCGAGCCCGCTCTACCGCGCCAAGGACATCGTGCGCCCGCTGCTGATCGGCCAGGGCGCCAACGACCCGCGGGTGAAGCAGGCGGAGAGCGACCAGATCGTCGAGGCCATGGAGCGCGACGGCGTGCCCGTCACCTACGTGCTGTTCCCCGACGAAGGCCACGGCTTCGCCCGCCCGGAAAACAACATCGCCTTCAACGCCATTACCGAGAACTTCCTCGCCGAGGTGCTGGGCGGCCGCGCCGAGCCGGTGGGCGACACGCTGGCAGCCTCCACGGCGGACATCCGCACGGGGCGGGAGTTCGTGAAGGGGTTGTAGAAAACCCAGCCGTCCGCCCTGCCCAGCTCACCCTAAGCCCCCACCCCGCTCACCCTAAGCCCCCAACCCGCTCACCCTGAGCTTGTCGAAGGGTCGTCCTTCTCCTTCGATGGACAAAAGAGGAAAGCAGTCCTTCGACAAGCTCAGGACGAGCGGGTAATGGGAATGCCGAGCGGGAGACTGGCATTGCAGCAAAAGAGCATCTTCATCACCGGCGGCGGATCCGGCATCGGGCGGGCCATCGCAATCAGGTTCGCCGCCGAGGGGTGGCTGGTCGGCATCGCGGATCGCAACCAGGCGGGGCTGGACGAGACGAAGGCCATGCTGCCCGAGGGTCGCTGCCACGCCTACCGCTTCGACGTCACCGACCGCCAAGGCTGGGACGAGGCGCTCGGCCAGTTCGCGGCGTTCAACGAGGGCCGCATCGATGTGGTCGCCAACAACGCCGGCCTGCCCTCGGGCGGCCCCTTGAGCGAGGTGACGCACGAGGAGCTCGACCTGTTGCTCGACGTCAATCTGCGCGCGGTGTTCTACGGCGCCAAGGCCGCCTTCCCATACCTGATGAAGGCCGCGCCCGGATCGTGCCTGCTCAATACCGCCAGCGCGGCGGCCATCCACGGCATGGCCAACCAGTCGATCTACGGTGCGACCAAGGCCGGGGTGCGCTCGATGACCGAAAGCCTCGATGCCGAATGGGCGCCCTACGGCATTCGCTCGCGCTCGTTGATGCCCAGCTTCATCGACACGCCGCTGCTGCAGGCCGCGCCCAACCGCAGCCGCAACACGCCGATCCGCGATGCCGTGGTGCAGGCGGGGCTGGAGTTCACGCCGGTGGAGGTGGTCGCGCAGGCGGCGTGGGACGCGGTGCACTCCGAGCGGCGCACGCATTTCCTCGTCGGCAAGACGGCGCGCAAGCTCGCCCGCGTTGCCAAGTGGATGCCTTGGCTCCTGCGCCGCCGCGCGCGCGCGCTGGCCGACGCGCACGAGCACAGCGAGGGGCGTGCCGCGAGCGGCTAGCCGCTCACCGCATCAGCGCATCGATGGCGCTCGCCAGTTCGAAGTCGCGGTGGGAAAGCCCGTCGCAGTCGTGCGTGGTCAGTTCGATCTCCACGCGGTTGTAGACGTTGGACCACTCGGGATGGTGGTCGGCTTTTTCCGCCAGCAGCGCCACGCGGTTCATGAAGCCCCAGGCCTCCACGAAGTCGGCGAACTTAAAGAAGCGGCGGATGGCCTCGCCTTCTCGGCTGAACTCCCAACCCTCGAGTGTCGCCATCTCGCCCTCGGCCTCGGCCCGGGTCAGCCTTGTCACGCTCATTGCAGGTCCTCCGCGTCGATCGCGCCGAAATGGGGCTCGCCGCTGGCCCGCGCAAGCAGAAGGTAGCCCGCCCACAGCGCGGCCGACAGCACGAAGCCGGCGAGCGAATACCACGGGTCCTGCGCGATGAAGATGACGAGCAGCGCCACCAGCACCAGCTGCGCCGCCCAGATGGAAACCGGGTAGAGCGGCACGCGGAACGGGCGCGGCAGGTCGGGCTCGCGGCGGCGAAGCGCGATGACCGCGGCGTTGACGAGGATGAAGACCACCAGCCACACCGTCTGCGCGAGGCTCACGAGCTCGCTGTAGCTGCCCGTCAGGATGAAGACCGACGCGGCGATGACCGGCAGCAGCATGGCGCGGATGGGGGTGCCATTGCGGCTCACCGTGGCGAGCGCGGCCGGCAGCAGGCCGGCTCTCGCAAAGGCATAGGTGAAGCGGGTGTAGTTCATCACCATCAGGTTGGTGATCGCCCCCACCGACAGCACGCCGAAGCAGGTCAGCGCGAAGTCCGCCTGCTCCCCGAACATTGCCCCCGCGGCATCGGCGGCGACGAGGGTGGAGCCGGCCATCTGCTCAGGCGTCAGGACGTGCAGCATGGCGAGGTTCACGAGGACGTAGATCACCGCCACACCCAGGATACCGCCGAACAGCGCGCGCGGGATGGTGCGGCCCGGGTCCTTCACTTCCTCGCCGTACATGACGACGTTCCACCAGCCGTCGTAAGTCGTCAGGATGACGAGCAGCGCCGTGCCGATGGGCAGCCAGCCGCCGCGCAGCACCTCGCCGCCCGCCTCCACCGTGGCACCGGGGCTGGCGAAGAGCACGATGACGAGGCCGATCAGCACGAGCCCCTTGACGGTCGAGAGCAGCACCTGGCTCGCCCCGCTGATGCGCGTGCCGAGCGCGTTGACCAGCGCGAACAGCGCCAGCGCGGCGATGCCGAACCACTGCGGCTCTATCGCGCCGCCGCCTACGCCGAGGCGGACGAGGAATTCTCCGACCACGAAGGCGAGGTAGGCGAGGCTGGAATAGAGCGCGACGAACATGATGCAGGCGACCAGCAGCGCGGTCTTCGGCCCGAAGGCGCGGCGCGCAAAGGCAAAGGGTCCGCCCGCCTGCGGTATGGCCGCGCCGAGCTCGGCGAAGCCCAGCGCCAGCAGGCAGTTGAGCAGCGCGCCCGCGATCCACAGCGCGACGATGAGCGTCTCAGACCCCGTCGCTTCCGCCACCACGCCGGGCGAGCGCAGGATGCCCTGCCCGATGACCGATCCGACCACGGCGGCAAGGCCGAAGACCACGCCCAGCACGCGCAGCAGGTGGCCTCTCGATCGCACGTTTTCGCCGATCGTCGTTGTTTCGTTGTCCATCGCGCCTTGGTGCGGCGCAGAGCGGGCTTTGGCAAGTAGGGTGTACTGGCACCGCTTGGCAGTTCGGGCGCGGCTCTCTATCGCTGCCGTGCATGGATGCCTGCCTTTCCGCGCTCGATCTCGCATGCCGCCGCGGCGACCGGGTGCTGTTTCGCGGGGTTTCGTTCGCGCTGGAAAGCGGCAAGGCACTGCACGTGACCGGACCCAACGGCTGCGGCAAGTCGAGCCTGATCCGCATCCTCGCCGGTCTCTTGCGGCCATTCGCTGGCAGCGTGGAGCGGGCGGGCGCGGCGGCGCTGGTCGACGGCCGCCTGGCTTTCGACGAGCACCTGCCGCTGGGACGGGCGCTGGCCTTCTGGGAGCGGCTCGACGGCGGCTCAGCGGACCTTGAGGCGCTCGGTCTTGCCGACCTCATCGACGTGCCGGTGCGCTACCTCTCCACAGGCCAGCGCAAACGCGCCGCGCTCGCCCGGCTGACCGGTCAGGGCGCACCCATCTGGCTGCTCGACGAGCCTCTCAACGGGCTCGACGCTGCCGGCGCGGCGCTGGTGGAAGCAATGGTGGCCGAGCACCTCGGCGCAGGCGGGGTGGCGGTGATCGCCAGCCACCAGCCCTTCGCCCTCGCCTCGGGCCGAACCTTCCACCTGCCGGACCACGCCGCATGACCACGGCGCTCACCCTGCTGCGCCGCGACCTCGTGCTGCTGCTGCCCGGCAGCGGGAGAGGGAGCACGCTGCTGCCGCTGCTGTTCTTCCTCGCCGTTGCCATGCTCTTCCCCTTCGCCGTGGGGCCGGATGCCGCTCTGCTGGCGCGCACCGGCGGCGGGGTGATCTGGGTCGCCGCGCTTCTCGCCGCAATCTTGCCGCTGGACCGCCTCTTCGCGCCCGACCTGGGGACCGGCTTCGTCGACCAGCTGGCCTTGCGCGGCATATCGGAGGAACTGGCGGTGGCGGTGCGGATGCTGGCCCACTGGCTCAGCTTCGGGCCCTTGCTCATGCTGGCGGCGCTCCCCGCAAGCGCCCTGCTCGGCCTCGATGGCGCGACGCTGCGCGTGCTCGAACTGGGCCTGCTGGCGGGCACCCCCGGCCTCGCTGCCATCGGCGTCATCATCGCCGCGCTGACCGTTGGCCTGCGCGGCGGGACGGCGCTCGCCGGGCTGCTGGTGATCCCGCTGGCGGTGCCGTTGCTGGTGTTCGGCGCAGGTGCGCTGGCGACCGGCGGCCAAGGTGGGCTGACGCTGTGCGCGGCGATCAGCCTGCTGCTCGCCGCCATCGCACCGTTTGCGGGCGGCGCGGCGATCCGTGCGGCGCGCGAGGGTTAGGCGGGGACTTCCTCTTCGCCGGTCGCCCGGCCCACCGCGACACCTGCGCTGAGGCCGTGGACGAAGGCGGAGACGACGATGGTAAAGGCCACCGTCGCCCATAGCGCGCCCTCGTCCACTAGCTCCACGTGGTGGCCAGCGTAGGCAAGGTAGTAGATCGAGCCGATGCCGCGGATGCCGTAAAGGGCCACGGTCCATCGCTCGCGCGTCTTGAGCCCCGCGCCCGCCAGCGACAGCCAGCCGAAAATCGGACGGATGACGAAGATAAGCGCCAGGCCGATCAGCGCGTGGCTCCAGTCGAGGTATGGCCACAGCAAGGGGATCGCCGCGCCCAGCGCGACGAGGATGATGGCGGTGAGCGTGTGTTCGAGCGCCTCGGAGAAGCTGTGCAGCCGCTCGTGGAAATGGTCCTCCGATTCCACCCGGCGCAGAACCAGTCCGGCCACGAAGGCGGCGATGAAGCCGTAGCCCTCGATCAGTTCGGTCATGCCGTAGGCGAAGATCACCCCGGCAAAGGCGATGACGCCCGATTGGGTCTGCGAGAGCGCGTTGGAGCGCGGCCAGAAGAACAGGATGCGGCCGAGCAACCAGCCCGCCGCCGCACCGCCCAGCGCGCCCACGGCGATGCGGTAGGCGACGTCGATCAGCGCCCATTCGGCCAGCAGCCCGCCGGTCACCGCGCCAGCGGTGGCGATCGCCACGCCGAGGTGGACGAACGGAAAGGCGAGCCCATCGTTGAGGCCCGCCTCGGTCGTCAGCGCATAGCGCACCGGATGCTCGCCGCCCTCGAGCGGGGGGCCGACCTGCACGTCGCCCGCCAGCACCGGGTCGGTCGGGGCGAGGATGGCGCCAAGCAGCAGCCCGCCTGCCAGCGTCATGCCCGCCGCCCACCATCCGAACAGCGCCAGCGAGATGATGGTGAGCGGCATGCCCAGTATTAACAGCCGCAGGGTTGGCGTCCACAGGCCGTGACCGAACAGCTTGTCGATCCTGAGGCCCACGCCGAACAGGCCGATGATGACGGCGAGTTCCGCCGTCACCTCCCACACGCGCGGGTTTTGCAGCGGGTCGATGGCAGCGGGCATTCCGGGTACGAACAGGAACAGCAGCAGGCCCGTCAGGATCAGCACGGGCGCGGCGGCCGGCTCACGCCCGGAAAAGAAGCGCGGCAGCCAGTAGGACGCGATGATGATCGCGCCGGCACCGGCCAGCAGAATGTGATAGCTGTCGAATTCGTACATGGAACCCGGTCAACGCCGGGCCCACGACTAAGTGCCGCGCGCGATCAATAAGGCGGCTGGTGCAGCCCCTTGGCGCTCTGCGTAAAGATCTCGCAGCCTTCGTCGGTGATGCCGATCGAGTGCTCGAACTGGGCCGACAGGCTCTTGTCGCGGGTCACCGCGGTCCAGCCGTCGTTGAGCAGCTTCACCGCCGGGCGGCCGAGATTGATCATCGGCTCGATGGTCATGAACATGCCGGGCTTCAGTTCGGGCCCCGTTCCCGCGCGGGCGGCGTGGACCACCTCGGGCGCGTCGTGGAACAGGCGGCCGAGGCCATGGCCGCAGAAATCGCGCACGACGCCGTAGCGTTGGCGCTCGGCATGGGCCTGGATCGCCGCGCCGATATTGCCCAGCCGCGCCCCCGGCTTCGCCTCGGCGATACCGATCATCAAGCATTCGTAGGTCACCTCGACCAGCCGCTTCGCCTTGATCGAGGGCTCGCCAGCGAAATACATGCGGCTGGTATCGCCGTGCCAGCCGTCGAGCAGCGGGGTCACGTCGATGTTGACGATGTCGCCGTCCTTCAGCCGCTTGTCGCTGGGGATGCCGTGGCAGACCACGTGGTTGATGCTGATGCAGCACGAGTGGGTGTAGCCACGGTAGCCGAGCGTCGCGGGCACGGCGCCGCCATCGAGCGTCATCTCGCGCACCTTGCGGTCCAGCTCCTCGGTGCTGACGCCGGGCTGCACCATGCCGGCCATCTCGTCGAGGATGGCGGCGGCGAGCTGGCCGGCCTTCCTCATCCCCTCGAACCCCTCGGGCCCGTGGAGCTTGATGGTGCCGTCGCGGTAGATGGAGGTGTCGGCGGTCACGTGCTGGTATTGCGTCATGCCCGCCCATGTAGGGCAAGAACGCGGGAAATGCGAGTGGCGCCGGAAGAGCGGCTCAATTGCGCTGGGCGAAGGCCTCGCGGTATTCGGGTCGCACGATGGCAAGGATATCGTCGTCGACATCGAAGCTGAAGTCGTAAGTGCCCTCGGCCCAGGGGCCGGCGATATAGGGCGCGATCTGGATGCCGATGCGGTCGAATTTCTCGCCGCTTTCGGACCCGAGCAGCACGTTCGTCTCGTCGGGGGTGACGCAGGCATTGAACAGGTCGTCCGTCCCCTCGGGCACGGCATCGCGGCGACGCCGGGCGCGCTCGGCGTTCAGTTCCTCGCACAATCGCTCGCCCAGAACTCCGTCGAGCGCCTCGGCGGAGGTGAAGAAGCCGATCGGCTCCAGCGCCACGTTGCGGGTCTTGTCCCATACCATCGTGTCATAACCGAAATTGCCGTGCGCCCCGCCCTCGTAGCTGGACAGTTCGGCCGACATGCTAAGCCAGCCGGGAATATCGGCCACCACGGTCCACTTCGTGTCGGAGGAATACTGGTTGAACGGGAAACCGTTGCCGCGCGCCGCCTCGCGCCCGCGCCGCGCGTCGTTTGCCAGCTGTTCGCGCTTCCGGTCGAGCCTAGTCTGCAGCCACTGTGCCAGCGCCGGGATTTCGCCCGCCTCGGTCGGCCAGGAATATTCGAACAGGAAGGTGTCGGTTTCCTCGCGCACCTGCTTGGCACCGTCGACGCTGGCGGTCGCGGCGGCGGAAGCGGAGGGTGTGGGCGCGGCGCTGGGAGAGGGCGTGGCGACGGGATCGGGCGCGGTGCCGAACAACCGGTCGCAGCCACCCAGCGAGGCGGCAATGGCCAGCAACGGGGGAACCGCCAGCCAGGTGAATCGTCGCGAGGTCACGTCCGCACCCTTTCCAAAGCGCAAGGAAAACGGCAAGCGATATTCCATGAGCCGAGACACCGACCTGATCCAGCCCGACCGTGGGCAGGACGCCATCGCCATCCACCTCGTCAACAAGGACAGCTTCGATGCCTTCGCCAAGGGCCTGAGCGGGCCGCAGCGCGCGGCACTGGCGGCGCAGAAGTTCAACGGCGGCGGCTACCAGGTCGGCATCGTGCCCGAGGGAGAGGGCTGGTTCGCGGTCGGCGGCGTCGCCAATCCGGACGAGCTTTCCAGCTGGTGCCTCGCCCGCCTGGCGGAAGAGCTGCCCGCAGGTACCTACCGCCTCGAAGGCACCCAGCCCGGCCCCGGCCTGTTCGGCTGGCAGACGGCGCAATACCGCTTCACCCCTTACCGCAAGGACGAGGAAGCCGAGGGTCCGCGCGTGCTGCTGACGCAGGACGTGGCAAAGATCGCGCTAATGCAGGCGGAGGCGCGCGCCGCCATGCTCGTCGCCGATCTCGTCAACACCCCCGCCGAAGACATGGGCCCCGCCGCGCTGGAGGAAGAGGCCGGGCGCATCGCCAAGGCGCACGGCGCGAAGCTGGAGGTGGTGCAGGGCGACGCGCTGGAAACGGGTTTCCCCATGGTCCACGCCGTCGGCCGCGCCGCCGCGCGCAAGCACGCCCCGCGCCTCATCCACTTCGAATGGGGCGACCCCGCCCACCCGCGCGTGGCGATCGTCGGCAAGGGCGTGACCTTCGATTCGGGCGGGCTCGACATCAAGAGCTCTACCGGGATGCTGCTGATGAAGAAGGACATGGGCGGCGCGGCGCACGCGCTGGCGCTCAGCGAGCTCATCATGCAGACCGGCCTCAAGGTGCGGCTGCATTGCGTCGTGCCCGCGGTGGAGAACGCCATCTCCTCCAACGCCTTTCGCCCCGGCGACGTGCTGGACAGCCGCAAGGGGCTGACGGTGGAGATCGGCAATACCGATGCCGAGGGGCGGCTCATCCTCGGCGACGCGCTCACCCTCGCCAGCGAGAGCGACCCCGACCTCATCATCGACTTCGCCACGCTGACCGGCGCCGCTCGCGTGGCCGTGGGGCCTGACCTGCCCGCCCTCTTCGCCCGCCGCGACCAGACCGCCGACCAGCTCCTCGAAGCGGGCGGGGCCCACGACGATGCGCCCTGGCGGCTGCCGATCCACGAAGGCTATGCCGAGTGGCTCAAGTCCGACATCGCCGATACCTCCAACGCCCACACCAACGCCTTTGCCGGGGCGAGCGTGGCGGCGAGCTTCCTCGACAGGTTCGTGGGCGAGGGGATTGACTGGGCGCACTTCGATACCTTTGCCTGGCGGCCCTTCCCCAAGCCCGGCAGGCCCAAGGGTGGCGCGGCGCTGGGGCTGCGCGCCGCCTTCCACATGCTGCGCGGCCGCTACGGCTGAAGCGCGACGTAGAGCGCCAGCGCGACCAGCACGAAAAGTCCCATATTCACGGTAAAGGCGGCGGCCGAGGCGATGTCCTTGGTCGCGCCTATGCCGGGGTGGTGTTCGGGGTGCAGCGTATCGCACAGCGCCTCGATCGCGGCGTTGAGCA
The DNA here is from genome assembly GCF_001010945.1 of Aurantiacibacter luteus. GTDB lineage: Bacteria > Pseudomonadota > Alphaproteobacteria > Sphingomonadales > Sphingomonadaceae > Alteraurantiacibacter > Alteraurantiacibacter luteus. Next base: position 82,371 of record NZ_LBHB01000003.1, on the reverse strand, counting down.
GTTCCACCGCCCAGCACGCGGCGACGGCGAAGGCGACCACGGCCAGCCACCACGCGCTCGCCCCCGCCATGGCCAGCGCGGCCATCGCGACGAGCGAGACGGCGACGTGCAGGCGCAGGCTCCCCTCGCTGCGCCATGCGGTGCTCCAGCCATTGAGGCTGAACCGCGTGCGGCCCAGCAGCGAGGAATTCTTCATGCGGGCCTGACCTCATTCGGCGCATTCGCAGGCCGGACCATCCGGCTCTCCAGCGTGATCGCCGGATCAGTGATGAAACGCAACAGCAGCGCGCTCCACGAGCGGTGGGCGTACAGCCCATCGTAGAATTCGCTGGCGGTGACGCGCAGGCGCGGCAGCCGGTTCCACGGGATGCGGGGCATGTCGTGATGCTCGACGTGGTAGCCGGCGTTGAAAACCGCGCGATTCATCGGCCCGTAGTAGGAGAACGTCTCCTGCCCCGGCGCAAGCGCATAGTGCTCCTGGATCCAGCGCCCGCCGAGCGGGTGCAGCCCCAGGGCGAAGCAATTGGCCAGAAACAGGTAAGCGAGCGCCTGCCAGCCGAGCAGCGCGACCACGGCAAGGTCGAATACCAGTTGCGCCAGAAGGTTGGTCACCATGGCGCGGTCGGCCAGCGGAACCCCTGTCATCCGCCCGGGCCGCAAGGACTGCATGAGGGGCCCTGCCATCAGCCACAGCGCCTTGCGCCACGCACTGTTGCCGACCAGCCGGCACTCCCAAGCGCTCGCCACGTCACCGTCGAGGACGGGGTCGCCCGGGTGGCGGTGATGCAGGAGGTGATACTTGCGGAAACTCTCGGCCACCGGCAGCACCAGCGGCAGCGAGGCGACAAGGCCCAGCATCCGGTTCGCGCGCACCGTGCCGAACACCAGGTCGTGCGTGCATTCGTGCAGCAGCGTCCATAGCGCCAGCGCGACGACCGCGCCCACGCAGTAGGCGGCGAGCACCATGGCCCAGACCGGAAGTTGCGCAGCCAGCGCGGCGGCGGCCATCTGCGCCAGCCACACCAGCGCGATGCACCAAAAGGTGCGCGGCTCGGGCCCCAGCAAGTCGCGAATCTCGGGATGGGCGCGAAGTATGGCGCGGCGCCTTTCGGCATGGGGCTCGTGTCCCTCGGCAAGCAGGTAGGCCATCGGCATATCCCCCCCAAGTCACCATACATTTTCATCATGTTACAATCTGGAGACATCCGCCGCAACGGCAAAGGCCGTGTGGCGAGCCTCCCGGCGGCATGGGTTGCCCCGCCGCAATCCACGGTCTAAGCGCCGCTTGGACGGGGCAACAGAGTTGATGTGAGCGGCGCTTGAGCCAGACCGACAATCCGACCAGCGACGCCGGGCTCGCGCCCTCGCACCCGCATGGGCCCTACACACTCGCCGGGCCGCAGGCGCGCGTCGATCCGCGGCGGGTACCGCTGCGCGGCGACCTTGCGCACGTCGGCCTCGTCGGCACGCATTTTGTCCCCCACTACGCCGTACCCCAGCCGCGGACCGTCATGCCCGGCGGGGCGCCGCTGCTGGCCGATGCGCGTGATGGCGCCGAGGAACTGTGCACGCTGATGGAAGGCGACAGCTTCGAGGTGCTCGACGTGGCGGGCAAGTGGGCCTGGGGCTGCCTGTCGCTGGAAGGCCCGGTGGGATACGTGCGGGCGGACCGGCTCGAAATGCTGGGCTGATGGCCTATAACCTATTCATCGACGGTGCCGAGGGCACCACCGGCATCGAGATCCGCGAGCGGCTGGCGGGGCGCGACGAGTTCGAGCTGATCCAGCTATCCGATGCCGAGCGCAAGGATCCCGCCTGCCGCAAGTCAGCGCTCGACTTTGCCGATTTCGCCATCCTGTGCCTGCCCGACGAAGCCGCGCGCGAGGCTGTGGCCATGCTCGCGCCCGATGCCGGCACGCGCATCATCGATGCCTCCAGCGCGCACCGCACCGCGCCGGGGTGGATTTACGGCTTTCCCGAGATCGTCGGCCCCGGCGTGGTGGCGCAGGCCAGCCGGGTATCGAACCCCGGGTGCTATCCAACCGGGTTCATAGCGCTGATGGCCCCGCTGGTGCGCGCCGGGCTGCTGCCGCGCGACTGGCCCTACACCGTCAACGCCGTCTCCGGCTATTCGGGCGGCGGCAAGAGCCTGATCGCGCGCTACGGCGAGGAAGACGATCTCGCCTTCCGTACCTACGCCCTCTCCCTCGACCACAAGCACCTGCCCGAGATGCAGGCCAAGTCGGGCGTCAACCACACCCCGGTCTTCGCGCCCTCGGTGGTCCCGGCCTTCCGCGGGATGCTGGTGGAGGTGCCGCTGCCGGTTTCGGCCATGCGCACCGCCGCCGCGCCCGACCGCCTGCGCGCCGAACTCGCCCGCTATTACGAGGCCTCGCGCCTCGTCACCGTGCACGAGGGCGCGCCGTCGGAACTGGTGCTGCGCGAAGGTGTGCCGCCGTCCGATCGCCTCGACCTGTGGGTGCTGGGCAGTGCCGACGGCAGCCGCGCGCGGCTCGTCGCCATGCTCGACAATCTCGGCAAGGGCGCGAGCGGGGCTGCGGTGCAGTGCCTGAACCTGATGGCGGGAACGGACGAACTCGCCGGCCTCCGGGTCTGACCCCTGCCCAAGGTTTGGGCAGCACTGCACGTCGATTGCCCACGCCTTTCGCCGAGCGTCAGGCAGCTGCGCACGAATCTTCCGCCGACTGCGGTAAATCGGGGCGAATGTTGCGAATGGGCCCTTTCGCACGCGGCCTCGATTGTCTAACCCGTTCGCCGACGCGCTGGCACGATTCTTGAACTGCTTCGAGCGCGCGCTCGCCGATTGCAGCTCGCTGACAGGGACGGGACCGTTGAAGAAGATCGAAGCCATCATCAAGCCGTTCAAGCTGGACGAGGTGAAGGACGCGCTGCACGAGGTCGGCGTGTCCGGCATCACGGTGACCGAGGCCAAAGGCTTCGGCCGCCAGAAGGGCCACACCGAGCTTTATCGCGGGGCCGAATACGTCGTCGACTTCCTGCCCAAGGTGAAGCTGGAAATCGTCGTGCCCGACACCCTGGCAGAGGCGACCGTCGAGGCCATCGCCGCCTCGGCGCAGACCGGGCGCATCGGCGACGGCAAGATCTTCGTCTCCGACATCCAGACCGCCATCCGCATCCGCACCGGCGAACAGGACGACGCGGCGCTCTGAGAGCGCCCCACCCCAATCATCGAACACCCATCTGAAGGAATACGACATGTCCAAGGCATCCGACATCATCAAGCGCATCAAGGACGAGGAGATCGAGTGGGTCGACCTTCGCTTCACCGATCCCAAGGGCAAGTGGCAGCACCTCTCGATGGTCGCGAGCGCGCTCGACGAGGACCAGCTTGAAGAAGGCCTGATGTTCGACGGCTCCTCCATCGCCGGGTGGAAGGCCATCAACGAGAGCGACATGATCCTGAAGCCCGACCTCGAGGAGGTGTGGATGGACCCGTTCAGCGCCACCCCGATGATGATCGTCAACTGCGACATCGTGGAGCCGAGCACGGGCGAAGGCTACGGCCGCGACCCGCGCACCACAGCCAAGCGTGCCGAGGCCTACCTCAAGTCCACCGGCATCGGCGACACCGTCTATGTCGGCCCGGAAGCCGAGTTCTTCATGTTCGACGACGTCCGCTTCGAGGACGGCTATGCCGGTTCGGGCTTCCAGATCGATGACGTGGAACTGCCGACCAATACCGGCACCGACTACGACAGCGGCAACATGGCGCATCGCCCGCGCGTGAAGGGCGGCTATTTCCCCGTCGCCCCGATCGACAGCGCCGTCGACATTCGCGGCGAGATGGTCTCGACCATGCTGGAAATGGGCCTGCCCTGCGACAAGCACCACCACGAGGTGGCCGCCGCGCAGCACGAGCTCGGCCTCACCTTCGGCACCCTGGTGCAGACCGCCGACCGCATGCAGATCTACAAGTACGTCGTGCACCAGGTCGCCCACGCCTACGGCAAGACGGCGACCTTCATGCCCAAGCCGATCAAGGACGACAACGGCAGCGGCATGCACACCCACATGTCGATCTGGGACGGCGGCAAGCCGACCTTTGCCGGCAACGGCTATGCCGGGCTGTCGGACAACTGCCTCTACTACATCGGCGGCGTCATCAAGCACGCCAAGGCGCTGAACGCCTTCACCAACCCCACCACCAACAGCTACAAGCGGCTGGTTCCGGGGTTCGAGGCGCCGGTACTGCTCGCCTACTCGGCGCGCAACCGCTCGGCATCGTGCCGCATTCCCTACGGTTCGGGCGAAAAGGCCAAGCGCGTGGAGTTCCGCTTCCCCGACGCGATGGCCAACCCCTACCTCGCCTATGCCGCGCTGCTGATGGCGGGTCTCGACGGCATCCAGAACAAGATCCATCCCGGCGAGGCGATGGACAAGAACCTCTACGACCTGCCGCCCGAGGAGTTGAAGGAAGTGCCGACCGTGTGCGGCAGCTTGCGCGAGGCGCTGACCGAGCTGGAAAAGGACCACGAGTTCCTGCTCGCCGGCGACGTCTTCACCAAGGACCAGATCGACGCCTACATCGAGCTCAAGTGGGAAGAGGTCATGCGCGTCGAGACGACGCCGAGCGCGGTGGAGTTCGACCTCTACTACAGCATGTAACCTGCGCTGCCGGTAACCGGATCAGGAGGGTCGCTCGGGAAACCGGGCGGCCCTTTCGCTTCTCGCTAGAAGGGCACAGGTATCCGCAATTCCAGCCGCGCGGGCGCAGTCAGATCGTCGGCCAAGCGCAGCCGTGTCCCCGGCCGCAACGCGTACCACCATTCCGCCCCTTCACGTCCGATCACCAGCGGCGCCGTCTGACGAGCCATGGAAATGGCTGCCTGCGGCCTCGTGCAGATGTCGGAGCCAGAGGTGTCACCACACTCCAACGCGCGCTCTTGCGATCGCCACTCGGCGAGATGTGCCAGTCCCGCCATAGCCTGTTCTGGAGATATGCCGCTAACCCTGACGAAATCGGCAAACAAACATGGACGGTCCGGTGAATATGCGACACGCTTTGCGCTTCTGCGGCCTGCGAGGGCCATTTGACGATGCCGCTCCGAAACGTCGGGCGCGTCCAGTAGGGTGACATCCCACACCGTCCTCACGCATCCCACCTCCCCCAATCGCTTGGGCAGTTCGTGAAGCAAGACGCGATGCTCGCCTTGGGCAGTCAAGGCGGCCCTGTTCACCTCGATCGCTACGATCTCTTCATGGTCGAGCCCGGCAAGCGCCCGGTCACCGATCTGCGCCGGAGTAAGGCCGTCGAGATCCCGCCAGGAAAGATCCACATCCTGCGCCGCGGCGCCTCGCGCCAAGGCCAGCAAAATGATGCCGGTAGTCAGGGTCCGCAGTATCATGGCCAAAAATCTGGTCGCGTCAGCGGTGCCTGTCAACGCATGCCCACGATGCCCCTCCTAGCCACCACGATGAAAGCGGCGCGCAATCAGCGACCAGAGCATCGCCAAGGACCAGATCGACGCGTACATCGTGCTGAAGTGGGAAGAGGTCATGCGCGTCGAAACCACCCCGAGCGCGGTGGAATTCGATCTCTATTACAGCATGTAACCAGCGCTACCGGTAACCGGATCAAGAGGGCCGCCCGGGAAACCGGGCGGCCTTTTTTTCGTCAGAATACCGCGGGAACCCGGCGCACGACGGCGATCGGAGATCCCTCGTCGTCGGGCACGCGGACCTCGGTGAAGGGCTCGCCGAACCAGACCACCGTGCTGTCGCCGTCGCGCGCGATGCGGGTGGCGGTCAGGTAGCGCAGTTGCAGGCGGAGGTAGTTGTCGGTGCGGCAGAGGTCCGATGCGGTCTCGTCGCCGCATTCCAGCGGACGGCCGGTTTCGTGCAGCGCGCTCGCCATGCGCAACAATTCAACGCCCTGCTCGTCCTCGATCCCATCTGCGAGGGTCGCATAGTCGGCAAATTCGCAAGGGTCGGCAGGCGCAAGTGCGACCTGGCGACGGGCATAGGCCGAGCGGGTCGAAAGGCCATCGGAAATCCCCGCCGTCACGTCCCAGCGCACGCGCTGGCAGGCATCGCCCATCCGCACGGGACGCTCCAACAAGGCGTAGTCGCGCATTCCCGGGGGCGTCATGCCCATCGTCCGGTCGACGATCTCGACGATCTCGGCATGGTCGCGCTCTCCCAGCAGGACCAGGCCCATTTCGGCAGGCGCGCGCCCCTCGAGGGTGGAAACCCACTCCGCATCCTGCGCGGCGACGGGCGCGGCGGGAATGCAAATGGCGGCGAGCGCGGCGCCGGCGAATGTCCTGTTCATGTGTGGTCCCCTGAAAACCTGACCCCAATCCTTGCGCCCGCGCATGAACGCCCGATTAAGTTTCAACGCATTACCATCATGCCCTTCTGCGCCACCACGATGAACGCGGCGAGCAGCATCAGCGACCAGATCATCGTCAGCCAGTCGAGGGGCGCGGGAGCGGCCACGAAGCCGAGGTGGGCGAGCATGGCCCAAGTGCCGCCGATCAGCGCCAGCAGGTAGAAGGCGACCATACCGGTCTGCCGGCCGACGGCGCGCATCAGTTCGTCCTGCAGCTTCAAGGTCTTCACCGAGAGCACGACGGCAGCAACGCTCAATACGGCGTACAGGGCCACGGCAGTGCCCGGCGCTATCGCGCCGTCGGCACCGCCAAGCGCCACCACCGCAAGCGCCGCGCCCATCAGGGTCATGCCGAGCCCGCTCATGGTCAGCATGGCGCGCTGTTCGCGGAGTTCGTCGGCATCCTCGACATTGAGGAACGTCGCTCCGGCGCGCGGGAAGGCGATACCGGCGAGTATGCCGAGCCCGGTAATGGCGTAGAGGATGGCCACCAGCAGCGCGATTTCGCGCGAGGGATCGAAGGCGCCAAAAGCTCCGCTGTCGGCCAGTTCCATCCCCGCCATCGCGCCGAGAAAGCCGACGACGCCGCCCAGAAAGAGGGCAAAGGCGGTCTTCTTCAGGCGGCGCTTGCGGTCGGCGGCTTCGATGTTGGTCGTCGTGTCGGTCATGCCTCGGGCTCCCACTCGTCGATGAAAAGGTCCGGAACGGCAACGGCGAACAGCTTCGCCATGCGCAGCGCCAGCGGCAGGCTGGGATCGTACTTGTCGGTCTCCACCGCGTTGATCGTCTGCCGCGACACGCCGAGCCGCCGGGCGAGTTCGCCCTGGCTCCAGCCCGCCCGCTCGCGGTGTTCCTTCACGCGGTTCTTCACCGAATCTCCAACCTGCCTGTAAAGAGCTCTTTACTGTAAAGACCTCTTGTCAGTCAAGAGCTCTTTACAAGTACCGCAAGCTCCTTTCCTACAGCTGTGCTTGCTGCCTAGCCCCGCCGCCCCACATCGCATTCCAGGAGCTCACCATGCGCCGCAAGCCCGTGTTTGACATCATCCGCCGCCTTCTCGGCCGCCCGCTGCGCCAGCGCGAGGTCAATGCCATCGACGCCGCGCTCGACGGGCTGAGCCGGTCGGACGAGGGCGCCGCGTCTGCTCCCCCGTGGCAAATCGGGCCCGAAGGCGTGGCTCTCATCAAGCGGTTCGAGGGCTGCGCGAGGCGGCGCGCGGACGGCGCTTTCGAAGCCTATCCCGACCCCGGCACCGGCGGCGCGCCATGGACGATCGGCTGGGGCGCGACGGGACGTGACCACGTACACGGCGGGCGCATCGCCCAGGGCACCGTGTGGAGTGCGGCGGAGTGCGAAGCGCGCCTCGAAAGCGATCTCGCCCGTTATGCCGCCGAGGTCGCGGCGGCCATCGGCGACGCGCCGACCACCCAGAGCCAGTTCGATGCCATGGTCAGTTTCCATTATAACACCGGTGCGATCGCCCGCGCCACGCTTACCCGCAGGCACAGGGCGGGCGACCATGCGGGCGCGTCGCGTGAGTTCGATCGCTGGTGCTTCGCTGGCGGCCGCGTCATGAAAGGCCTTGTCCGCCGACGTGCCGCCGAAGCAGCGCTCTATCGCAAACCCGGGTAGACTCGTCGCGGGTTGCCGGAGGTTAACCTTCGGTCGGAACTTACCACCATTGTATCGTGTTTCATGGGGCAAAGGAGTTCTAACCATGAAATTCTGGATAGCAACAGTCTCGGCACTGGCGATGGCGGCAACGCCCGCTCTCGCGCAGGGCAACGGAAACGGAAACGGCAACGGCCAGGGTCGCGGCAACGGCCAGCAGGCCCAAGGCAACGGCGGCGGCGGCAACGGCAACGCCCAGCGCGACAATCGCGGGGGCGGGCAGGAGATGCGCGGCAACCGTGGCAACGGCAACGGCAACGGCAATCGCGGTGGCGGCGGTCAGGACATGCGCGGCAACGGCAATCGCGGTGGCGGGCATGATGCGCGCGGCAACGGCAACGGCGGTGGCAACGGCCAGGCCATGCGTCCGCAAACGCGTGGGAATGCCGGGAATGGCAACGGCAACGGAAACGCCGACCGCGCCGTCCGCGTGGAAACGCGCGGCAACGACGGCTACCGAGTCGACACGCGCGACGGTCGCTACGCCGATTACGGCCGCGACTATCGCGACTGGAACCGCGACCGCGACGGCGATTTCTTCGATTACGTCAACACCCGCAACTACGCCCCGCTCGACGGGTGCCCGCCGGGTCTCGCGCGCAAGAACAACGGCTGTAACCCTCCCGGCCAGCTGCGCCAGAGCGGCGACTGGGACCGCTATAGCGACCGCTACTCGCGTTACTCGCCCGACTGGTGGGGCCTGTCGCGCTACGACAGTGGCAACTACTACTACAACGACGGTTACCTGATGCGGTACGACGGCAACCGCGTGGGCGGCTACATCCCGCTGTTCGGCGGTGCGCTGTCGGTCGGCAACCCGTGGCCGTCGAATTACGGCTACAACTCGATGCCGCGGTACTATTCGGACTATTACGGTTTCGGCAACGATTACCGCTATGCCGACAACGTGGTCTACCGCCTCGACCCGCAGACCTCGGCGATCCAGTCGATCGCGGCGCTGCTGACGGGCAACGACTTCGTGGTGGGCCAGCCAATGCCGCGCGGTTATGATGCCTACAACGTGCCTTACAGCTACCGTGACCAGTATTACGATACGCCGGACAGCTATTACCGTTACAACAACGGTTACGTGTACCAGGTCGACCCAACGACGCAGCTCGTCCAGGCCGCTATCGAGTTGCTGCTGTGAGGGGCGCGATGATGGGCAAGGCCCGCTTCCTCGCACTCGCTTCGGCCCTCGCGCTCGGCCTTTCCGCCTGCTCCTACGATCCGGTGGACGAGGAAGCGGCGGCAACCGGTGAAGGCGCGGAGATGAGTTCGGAGACGCTCTCGGCGCTGATCGCCTCGGGCGATGGGCTCGACACGGTGAAGGACCTGATGAACGATGCCGGCCTCGCCGACGCTTTCGACGGGAACGCGCCCTATACCGTCTTCGCCCCGACCGACGAGGCAATGGCTGCGCTCGGCCCCGATTTCGAGGGCGAGGAAGCGCGTCCGGCGCTGCTCGCCGTGCTGCGCGACCACATCGTGCCCGGCTATATGACGATCGAGGACATCACTGCCGCGCTCGAGCGGGGCGACGGTTCGGTGGAAATGCAGACGATGGGCGAGCGCACGCTGACCTTCACGCAGGACGGCGATGCCGTGACCGTGAAGCAGACGGACGGCGACCAGGTGGCGACGCTTGGTCAATCGATGCAAGGCACCAACGGCGTAGTCTATCCTGTCGATACCGTGCTGACGGATTTTGATCCCGAAGGCTGACCGTAAAGGCAACGACAAAGGGGAGCCGCCCGCCGGGCCGCTCCCCTTTTTCGTGCCTGCTCGGCACGGGTCCGTTCAGTAATCGCGCCGGTATTCGGCCGCCACGCTGTGCCGCCCGATGGTGCTGATCGTCGCCAGCAGGTTGAGCCAGCTGGTCACTCGGAACTCGCCGTTGGTGGCCGAATAGCCAGCGCCGTCGGTGATGATCTCGACGTAGAAGCGGCGGCCGAAGTTCTTGCCCAGCGCGATGGCCGTGCCGCGGTCCAGCGCCGGGTCGGCGGGGACGATGCGCAGCCGGTCGAGACCGATGGCATCGCGCAACTGGTTGATCGGGCCGACTCCGCTTCCACCGCGTAAGGAAGCCACCGCCGCGCCCAATTGCAGGGCATCGGTGGCCGAGAGGTTGGTGATCGATCCGCCGAACAGCAGCCGCGCCAGCAGCTCTTCCTCCGGCAGGGCCGGGATGGAGGAGAAGGTGATGTCGGGCTGGCTGGCGTTGCCGCGCACCGCGACCGAGACGCTGAGGTTGTCCACCTCGGTTTCCGCCAGAAGGTCGATGCGCGGATCGATCGGCACGTTCTGGTCGAAGAAGATTTCGCCCCGGGTCAGCTCGAAGCGGACCCCGGCGAAGGAGTAGCTGCCCTGCCGCGGCACGACCTCGACGTTTCCATCGAGCCGCGGATCGTCGGTGGTGCCGCGGATCTGCAGGTTGTCGGTGCGCCACTCGCTCTCCAGCCCCATGCCGTCGACCATGATGCCGCCGGGCGCGTTCACGTCGATGAGGTAGCGCCACGGCGCGCTGGCGGCGCGGGCGGGGGCCCGGTCGGCAGGAGCGTTGATTTCGCGGGTGCGGACACGCGGCAGCGAGGCGATGGCTTCCGCCGCGCCGCCCAGCCGCCAGCGCGCCTCGTTCGCGCGCAGCCGCCCGGCGATGGTGCCGCCCACGCCGCTCGAAACGATGCGCATCGGGCCCGTCACCGTCGCGCCCATGTTGGCCAGGTCCATGATCTCGGCGTTCACCGCGGCGAGGCGAATGTCCATCTGCGGCCCGCGCTCGGCGGTGATGCCGCCGAGGTCCACGAAACCGCTGCCCGACACCCGCCCGCCATTGGGCGCGGTGCCGGCAAAGCTGGTGAGGTTGAAGCGCGGCCCGGTGAAGCGCCCGCGCGCCCGCACCCCGGTCACGTCGGTGCCGGTCAGCGCGCTCCTGACCCGCAGGGCATCGCCTTGCAGCGAGCCGCGCAGCTGCGGATCGCCCAGCGTGCCGGTCACGTCGGCAGCCACGGTGAGCGGACCGGTGATATCGAGCAGGTCGATGGCCGCCAGTCGCCACAGTGCGGAGGCATCGCCGTTGTAGCGCAGCTGGCCCACCAGGTTGCCGCGATAGAGCCGCTCGGTCAGCGCGCCCGACTGCGGCAGGTTGGCGATGCGCGCCTGCAGCCGCCCCTGCGCGCCCTGCCCGTCGGACAGGACGGCGCGCGCCTGAAGCTGGGTTTCCGACAGGTTCGCCACCAGCGCCACGTCGAGCGGGCGCGAGGAGAGGAGCGCGCTCGAGCGGGTGAAGTCATCGATCCGCAGCCGCGCCTCGCCCGTCGGCAGGCCGTTCGCTCCGCCGGCGAAGTCGATCGTGCCCGACATGGTGCCGCCCACGCCCAGCTCACCCGCCAGCACGTCGGAGATGTCGAGCGGCAGGTTCGCGAGGCTGACGTTGCCCTGCGCCGGCTGGCTGCCACCGAAGCGGCCGCTGGCCTGCACGAAGCCGTCGCCGAAGCCGATCTGCGTGCGCTGCAGCTCCCACCCGCCGTCGGCGAGCCTGGTCAGCACCGCGCGGCGCGGCATGGTGATGTCGCGCCCGTCGTAGGAACCGTCGAGCGCCACCGCGATCCGGTCGGGCGTTGCATCGCCGTTGACGAGCAGTTCGAACCGGCTGCCGCGCCGCCCGGTCAGCGCAGCGTCGAAGTGGCCGGTGCCGTTGACGACCTCGGCGCGCGCGGCAAGGCGGCCGATGAAGATCTGGCCGTACTGCAGCCCCTGTAGGCTGGCGTTGCCGGTGACGGTGGTGTTGCCCTCGGCGATGACCCCGCTTGCATCGAGCCGGCCGCGCGCGATGATGAGCGGGGTCGCGCCACCGAAGCGCGCGTCCTGCGCGGTCAGGTCGATGTCGAAGCCTTGCCCGCCGCCGCGCACGGCGAGCGCGATGGTGCCGTCGATACCGCCGCGCGAGAGGGCGAGATCGCCCGCCACGCCGCCCTCGACCAGCCGCAGCAGGCCCTCCACCCGCGTCTCGGCCACATCGAGGCGCGAGATGTCGATGGTGGTGTCGCCATTGGCGGCGATGTTCAGGTAGAGCAGCCCGTCGAACGGCCCGAGCAGCGATCCGCCGCTGGTCTCGATCTCGAACCCGTTGTCGGTCGGCGCGAGGGTGACGCGCACGTTGGAGAGGCCTGCGGACGGCAGCGGATCGGCGAAGACCAGCGTGGCGCGGGGGCCGTCGGCGGCGATGGCGGCCTCGACCGTGAAGGGGCCGTAATCGACGTGCCGGCCGGAGCCCGCGAGCGTGGTGCGGCCTTCCTCCACCCGCCCGTCCAGCCGCGCCGTCAGCTTGCTGGCGTTGACGTTGAAGTTGCGGAACGCGAGCGGGCTCGTCCCGCCCAGCGACAGCCCGCCGTCGAAGCGGATGTTGCTGCCCGCGAGGTTGGTCAGCGTCTCGTTGGTAACCCGGTCGAGCCTGCCCATGACCTCGGCATCGAGCCGCCAGGGCGCACCGCCGCCGATGGCGAAGTCGATCCGCGCGCCTGCGTCCACCGTGCCGAAACCGTCGAACGGCAGGTCGGCGATGTTGATCGGCCCGGTCACGCGGGTGAGCCCGGTCTCGAGATTGCTGTTTAGCCCCAACCGGCCTTGCAATCCCTGGAAGCGGACGGCGAGATTGTCCGACAGGATCTCGCTGCCGGCATAGACGAGCGTGCCCGCGATGGTGCCGTTGACGAGGCGCGGATCGAACAGCTCGTTGCCGCTGACCACGCGGCCGACCGTCGCATCGACCGGCACCACGAAGCGCGTGCCGTCGTAGGTCAGCGTGCCGCGCTGGGCGACATCGGTCAAAATCGTGCCGCCCGCGTCTATTTCCGCCACGCGCAGGGTGTGGGGGATCACCAGTTCGCGGAACGGCCCGTCGAGCGTGAGGTCGATCTCCGCGCCGCTGAGCGACACGTCCTCGGAGAACAGGGTTTCGTCGAGCAATTGCGCGCGCAGCTCGACGCCATCGAAGGCGTTGTCGGCTAGGTCGATGGCGCCGGAACCGTCGGCATTCACGCCCTGCCCGCGCAGGGTGAATTCGCCTTCCAGCACGCTGGCCTCCAGCGTCCCGGTCGCGCTCAGCTGGACGAGTTCTCCAAGCGCGCGGGCGGGCAGGCCCTCGACGAAGCCGCCGGGCCGCGCGCTACCGACGATGCGGTAGGTGCCGCTCTCGTTATAGACGTCGAAGTCGGCGATACGGCTGGTGCCGCCCTGCACAGCGAGGAAGTCGCCCGCCCAGGAGGTCCAGGTGCCGTCGCCTTTCAGCGTGACGGCGAGGCTTTCCTCGGCCCCCACCATCGTCGCAAGGAAACCGCCTGCAGGCGCGCGCCAGTCGAAATCGAGGTCGAAGCGATTGCCGTCGGGCTCGGCGTTGACCAGCGCGGTAAAGGCGTCGCCGCCCTCGAACACGCCCTGCGAATCGAGGAAGACCAGCCCGTCGCGGATCTGCGCCTCGGCGGAGAAGTCGATCGTCCGCTCCTCGCCCAGCAATCCTTCGGCCACGGTCATGTTGTCGATCACGAACCGATCCACGCTGATGTCGAAATCGGGCAGGATCGGCGCGTCGGGATCGCCCGGAGTCAGCTCCGGGATGGCGTAGAGAACCGCGTCGGTGGCGACGAGGTGGCGCACGTCGAGCCCGCCGAAGAACCAGTTGATGGGTCGCCAGTTGAGGTCAACCGTGGGGATTTCGAGGAACAGCGTGCCGTTGGCATCGCGCAGCTTCACGTCGTGCAAGGTGGAACTCCACAGCACCGAGCCCTCGATGCTGCCCACCTCGACGCTGAGGCCCGATGCGGGTGCGACCTTGGCGATCTCGTCGACAATGAACTGGCGGCCGGGCGGGGTGTGGAGAAATGCGACGGCGAGCACGAACACGCCGACGATCCCGAGCAGAATCCAGCCCACGGTCTTGGCGATGATGCGCGGCACGCTGCGGCGGCGATGCGCCGGAGCATCCTCCACCACCACCGTCTCGTCCGCTGTCGCCTCGCCTGCCATCAGAAGGCCTGCCCCAGCGCGACGTAGACCGCCACCCAGCTGTCGTTGGGGCCTCGGTTCAGCGGCACCGCGACATCGAGGCGCAGCGGGCCGAAGCCGGTGGCATAGCGCACGCCCACGCCCGCGCCGATCTTGATGGTACCAAAGTCCGGCGTCTGCCCCTCGCTGACCGAGCCCGCATCGATGAAGGGCACCACGCTGACCGCGCCGTCGAGGAAGCCGGTGCGGATGCGCGCCTCGGCGCTCAGTTCGACCAGGCTGCGACCGCCCGTGGGAATGCCGAAGTCGTTGACCGGGCCAATCGAGCGATAACCATAGCCGCGCACCGACCCCCCGCCACCCGCATAAAGCCTGCGCGAAGGGGCGATGCCTTCAAGCTCTGCGCCCGGAATGCTTGCGAGGCGCACACGGCCCGCTAGCACGGTGCTCTCGCCGATGGACTGGTAGTAGCTCGCGTCCGCCTGGCTGCGGACGTAGAAGCTCTGCACGCCCTCGTTGTCCGATGCCTCTGGCGAGAGGCGCAGCGATGCGCGGAAGCCGCGCGTCGGGTCGAGCAGATCGTCCGACTGGTCGATCTGCGCGAAGAGCGGCAGGGCGGCGACGAAGTAGGTCTCGCGCCGCAGCGGATTGCCGTCGATATCGACTTCGCTCTCCTGCGAGGCGACGAGTTCGAGGCCGGCCGACCAGCTGAATTCCTTCTGGAACAACAACGTACTAAGCCGCTCGAAATTGGCCACCAGCGAGACGGTGCGCGCATCGTAAAGGTCGTAGTCGATAGTGCTGGCAAAGGCGTCGACCGTCAGGATGCGGTCGCGCCCGCCGAAGTTGTTCTTGCGGAAGGTAATGCCGGCGAGCTGTTCCTGCGTGCCGGCGATGCCACGCAGGCGCAGCAGCCCTTCGGGCGGGAACAGGTTGCGGTGTTCCCACATCGCCTCGACGCGGATGCCTTCCTCGGTGCCGAAGCCGATGTTGCCTGCCAGCGTGCGCAGCGGCGCCTCAGTCAGTTCGGCGGCGATGTTGACCGTGCCCGGCTGGTCGCCGACCGGCTCCTCCACCACCACCGGGGTCAGCTGCACGGAGCCGACGATGCCGGTCGCCAGAATCGCCCGGCGCAGGTCCATCTCGTCGCTGCGCTGGTAGATGTCGCCGGGATCCCAGCGCGCGATGTCGCTAAGGTGATCGCCGGAGAGGAAGTCCGGCAGGTTCGAAGTAACGACGCCGAAGTTGTACTGCCCGCCCGGCTCCACTGCCATGGTGAGGTCGCCCTCCACCCGCGCGTGGTCGACGAGCAGTTCGGGCTCCTCGATGGCGGCGAAGGGGAAACCGTTTTCGCCCAGCGCCACGTCGAGATCCGCCTGCTCGGTCTTGATGTCGTCGAGCGAGATCGGGTCGCCGGGAAAGACCTCGAAGGTCTGCCGCAGCATCTCGTAGTCGTCGCCCGCCGCGGCGAGATTGCCGAGGTCCACCGCGCCGATGGTGTAACGTGCGCCGGGGATGACATCGAAGCGCGCCGCCGGACGCTCGAGGTCCTGCTCTTCCTCCGCCACGACGTTGCCGACGGAACGGATGACCTGCGCGTCATAATAGCCGTAGACGCGCAACATCTCTTCCAAAAGCGCCTGGTCGCTGCGCGCCTGCACGGCGAGGCGGGCGATGTTGTCGTCGTCGTCGAGGTCCTCGATGGTCGAGAGCGCCTTGAACCTGTCGAGGAACTCGTCGCGTTCGGGGAACAGCGAATTTTCGCTCGGGAATACCAGGATCAGCTCGTCCGATATGCGCT
This sequence comes from Aurantiacibacter luteus, assembly GCF_001010945.1. Lineage (GTDB taxonomy): Bacteria > Pseudomonadota > Alphaproteobacteria > Sphingomonadales > Sphingomonadaceae > Alteraurantiacibacter > Alteraurantiacibacter luteus. Next base: position 66,523 of record NZ_LBHB01000003.1, on the reverse strand, counting down.
CCTCGCTGCCCATCGGGAGCGGCGGGATTTCCTCCTCGAAGGTGACGAACTCGACCGGCTCGGCATCGGGCTCCAGCGGCCCGAGTTCGGGCAGGTCGATCTGCTCGGGCCAGGGGATGGATACCAGGTTCTCGTCGAGCGGCGCGTCGGGATCGAGCGGCAGCGCGGTATCTTCCTCGGCCTGCGCCTCGGCGGAGGTGCCCTGCGCCGCCCATGCCTCGGGGTCTTCGACCGCGCTATCGGGGATCAGGTCCTCGAGGCTCGGCGTGTCCTGCCGGTCCTGCGCGCGGGCCGTCTCAACCAGCAGCGGCTGGGCGGCGAGCGCCAGCGCGGCGGCGAGCGCGGTGGAGCGGCAGGCCAAGGCGCGGATGGCGTCAGGTGAGCTTGTATTCGGCCTGCAAACCGGGGGTGTTGTCCTTCGATCCGCCGTCGGGCGCAGGGACGCGTTCCACCCCGTCGCGGGCTGCGGCTCGGCGGATGAGGGCATCCTGTTCGGCATCGGACATGCGCCGCCAGCCGTCGGGTCCGAGCCTTTCGAGCGGGCGGAAGCGGACCTTGTACTGCATCCGCTCGGCCCCCTCGACCCAATAGCCGAGATAGACATAGGGCAGCGCGGCCGCACCAGCGCGGCGAATATGGTCGAGAATGACGTAGGTCCCAAGCCCGCTACGATCCTTACACTCCGGGTCGTAGAACGAGTATATCATCGACAACCCGTCACCCTGCCGGTCCATCAGACACGCCGCGACCAGACGACCCGCCCCACCATTGCCAGAACTTTCCCGATATTCAACGACAAAGCTCGATACGCTGGTGTGTTCGACCATGTCGGCGAAATCGACCTCGTCCATCGCCGCCATGCCCCCGCCGGGATGGCGCGCTTCGAGATATTTCTGCAACAGTTCGAACTGTTCCGCCGTGGCCCAGGGTCGGCATTCCGCGCTGACGAGATCGTCGTTGCGCTTGAGGTTGCGCTTCTGCGAGCTGGAAGGGCGGAAATCGCGCACCGCCACGCGCACCGACACGCAGGCCCGGCAATCGGCGCACGAGGGGCGATAGGCAACGGTCTGGCTGCGGCGAAAACCGATGCGGCCGAGCGCATCGTTCAGCTGCTCTGCATGAGGGCCGCGCAGTTCGGTGAACACCTTGCGCTCCGTCTTGCCCGGAAGATAGGGGCACGGCGCAGGGCTCGTCACGAAGAACCGGGGAAAACGAACGGGAGCCGTCACTGCGCTGGGCGATCCTCTGTCTCTGTCAGGCGTCCGGAACGGACACGCCCTCATGGCACGAGGGAATCGTCCGGTTGAACCATGTTAACCACAAAAGATGCGGCAATTGGAGAATATTTCCACAAGTGGCTGCCGCGATGGAAGTTAATGGGCCAAAGCGGGTCAGTTGAGTTCGACCGCGCTCACCTGGTAGCCCTTCGCGGCCAGCGAGGCGATCAGCGCTTCGATCTGCCCACGGTCGCGCGCCTCGCACTCGATGTCGGTCACCAGCCCCTTGGCAGGCAGGTGGGTAAAGATACGCTGGTGGTAGATCTCGATGATGTTGACACCGTGGCGGTCGAACTCGGCCATCACCTTGAACAGCGCGCCGGGGCGATCCTGCAGGGTGATCCTGAGCCGCGCCAGCCGGCCAGAACGCGCCAGGTCGCGCAACAGCACGTTGGCCAGCAGCCGGGTATCGATGTTGCCGCCGCACAGCACCAGGCCGACGGACTTGCCCGCGAACCGCTCGGGATAGGCAAGCACCGCCGCCAGCCCCGCCGCCCCCGCACCTTCCACTACGGTCTTCTCGATCTGCAACAGCAGGCTGACCGCGGTTTCCAGTCGCGGTTCGTCGACCAGCAGGATGTCGTCCACCACGGCGTCGATCACTGCCTGGGTGAACTTGCCCGGCTCCTTCACCGCGATGCCCTCTGCCAGCGTGTCGCCGCCGAAGGGCAGGTCCTCGCCGTGAAAGGCGTTATAGGAGCTGGGAAACAGCCGCGCTTCGACCCCGACCACTTCGACCGGCGACGCCTGTGCCTTGGCCACCGTCGCCATGCCGCTGATGAGCCCGCCGCCGCCGATCGGCACCACGATGCAGTCGAGATGCGGTGCGTCCTCGAACAGTTCGAGCGCCACGGTGCCCTGCCCGGCGGCCACGTGCGGATCGTCGAACGGGTGGACGAAGGTGAGGCCCATCTCCGCCTCCAGCTTGCGCGCGTGGGCGCTGGCCTCGTCGAAGGTCTCCCCCTCCAGCACCACCTGCCCGCCGACCGCCTCGGTTTGCATGATCTTCACCGCGGGGGTGGTGCGCGGCATGACGATGTGGACGGGCACGCCGAGCCGGGTGCCGTGGTAGCTGAGGCCCTGCGAATGGTTGCCCGCCGAGGCCGCGATAACACCGCGCGCGCGCTGCTCGTCGGACAGCTGCAACAGGGCGTTGAGCGCGCCGCGCTCCTTGTAGGCGGCGGTGAACTGCTGATTTTCGAATTTCAGCCAGATATCGGCGCCGGTGATCTTCGACAGCGTGATCGAATGCATGGTCGGCGTGCGGACAACGGCGCCGGCAATGCGGTCCGCCGCCGCGCGGATGGTGGCGAGATCGAGCTGCGGGGCGAGGCTGGTCGGTTGGTCCATAACGCCCGGGGGCCTAGCGCGGGGGGCCGGGCATAGGAATAGCCATTGCCTACGCCGCGGCAAAGATTGCCTTTGGCGCGCTTTGTCGGCATCGACCCGCCCTATGAGCAAGATCGCATTTCTTGGCTTGGGCGTAATGGGTGCGCCGATGGCCGGCCACCTCGCCAGAGCGGGTCACGAAGTCACCGGTTACAACCGCACCGCCTGCCGGGCCGAAGCCTGGCAGGCCAGGCTGGCGGACGAGGGATTGGACGTCGCCATCGCCCCCACTGTGCGAAAGGCGGTCGCCGGATGCGACGTGGTGATGGCCTGTCTCGGCAACGACGACGATGTGGCGGAGGTCATGCTGGGCGAGAACGGCGCGCTGATGGCGATGGGCGATCCCGCGCTGTTCATCGACCACACCACCGTCTCCCCCGCCCTCGCCCGCGAATTGCACGATGCCGCGATCCAGCAGAATGTCGATTTCGTCGATGCCCCGGTCAGCGGCGGGCAGGCGGGCGCGGAAAATGGCAAGCTCGCCATCATGTGCGGCGGCTCCAAGCAGGCGATGGAGACCGCGACCCCGATCCTGCAGGCCTACGCCGCGCGGATCGTGCACATCGGCGAGGCGGGCGCGGGGCAGACCTGCAAGGCGGTTAACCAGCTGTGCATCGCGGGCGTGCTTGCAGGGCTTTCGGAAGGCGTGCGGCTGGCGCAGGCGAGCGGCGTCGATACCGACAAGGTGCTCGAGGCGATCTCGGGCGGCGCGGCGCAGAGCTGGCAGATGGAGAACCGGTGGCAGACGATGGTGAGGGGCGAATTCGATTTCGGCTTCGCCATCGACTGGATGCGCAAGGACCTCGCCATCGCGCTCGCCGAGGGGCGCGACCTCGGCCTCTCGCTGCCGACCGCGGCGCTCGTCGACCAGTTCTATGCCCAGGTGCAGGCCATGGGCGGAGCGCGGCAGGATACCAGCGCGCTGATCCGACATCTCCCGGAAGGAAAATCGCAGTGAAATTCGCCCTGTTCGCCGGCGCCGCAGCGCTGCTCGCCCTCCCCGGTGCCGCGCTGGCCGATACCTGGATCGACAACGTCGAGGGCATCTCCATAGACGCCGAGGGCCGCGTCGACCGCTTTGCCGGGCTTGTGGTGGACGAGCAGGGGCGCATCTCGGAACTGCTTGACCGTGGCGACCGGCCCACGCGCGAGATCGACTACCGCGTCGATGGCGAGGGCCGCGTCATGGTGCCGGGCTTCATCGACGCGCACATGCACGTCATGGGCCTCGGCCTCGGCACGCTGACGCTCGACCTGTCCGAGACCAACACTCTCGAAGACGCGCTGGTGCGCATCGCCACCTATGCCGCCGCCAACCCGGAGCGGCCTTGGATCATCGGGCGCGGCTGGAACCAGGAGCGCTGGGGTCTCGACCGCTTCCCCACCGCCGCCGAGCTCGACGCCGTCGTCTCCGACCGGCCGGTCTGGCTGGAACGGGTGGACGGCCACGCGGGCTGGGCCAACTCGCTCGCTCTTACGGCGGGAAATGTCGTCGCCGCCACGCCCGACCCGGCAGGCGGCCGCATCGAACGCCGTGCCGGGGGCCGCGCGCCCGCGGGCGTGCTGGTCGACGGGGCGATGAGCCTCGTCGCCGATGCCGTGCCGCCGCCGCTGCCCGAAGACCGCGACCTCGCGCTCTACAACGCTCAGGCCATCCTGCTGGAAAACGGCGTGACCGCGGTGGCCGACATGGGCACCACCATCGACGACTGGATGAGCTTCCGCCGCGCGGGCGATGCCGGGTGGCTCAGGATGCGGATCATGTCCTACGCCGATTCGGTGCCCTCGATGCTCACCATCGGCGGGCCGGGGCCGACCCAGTGGCTCTACGACGACCGGCTGCGACTGAACGGGGTCAAACTCTATCTCGACGGCGCGCTCGGCTCGCGCGGGGCGCTGCTGAAGGCCGACTATGCCGACGCGCGCGGCAATCGCGGCCTCGCGCTGATGAACGGCACGCAACTGCGCAACCTCATCAGCCGCGCTGCGCTCGACGATTTCCAGGTCGCCATCCACGCCATCGGCGATGCCGCCAATGCCGAGGCGCTCGACGCCATCGAGGAGCTGTCGGGCGACTACGGCGGCGACCGGCGCTGGCGCATCGAGCACGCGCAGGTCGTCGATCCGGCGGACCTGCCGCGGTTCGGCCGCCACGACATCGTCGCCTCGATGCAGCCCGTCCACCAGACCTCCGACCGCACGATGGCCGAGGCGCGGCTGGGCGAGGAGCGCCTGGCGGGCGCCTATGCCTGGCGCACCATGCTGCAGAACGGCGCGCATCTCGCCTTCGGCACCGATTCGCCGGTAGAGCCTGTCGATCCGCTCGCCGGGCTCGCAGCCGCGATCAGCCGTACCGATGCCGCGGGCGAGCCCTTCGGCGGCTGGCACCCGGAACAGACCGTCACCCGCGAACAGGCGCTGGCCGCCTATACCGCCGGTGCCGCATGGGCGGGCTTCGCGGACGGGCGCTTCGGTCGCCTTGTCCCGGGTGAGCGCGCGGACTTCGTGCTGCTTTCCGCCGACCCGCTGAACGGCAGCCCGGAACAACTGCGCCAGATCCGTGTTCTGGAGACTTGGATTGCCGGTCAAAGGGTCTATGACTCTGAAATCGCCAGTCCACTGGTGGATAGACCTGTCGGTCGCTAACGAATTTTTAGTTCGCAATTGTCATTGGCCTGCGATAGGGCTAACCGACGATTACGATTCAAATGGGAAGGTGCAGATGATGAAGAAGACGATGACCGCGCTTGCCGCAGCCAGCGCGCTGGTGGCGACGCCCGTCCTGGCGCAATCGGTCGACGCTACGCGCGCTCCGGCCCAGGTCGAACAGAATGCCGAGCAGATGCGTGGCGGCAATGGCGGCGGTGTGCTCATCGGCCTGCTTGCGCTGGCCGCGATCATCGCCGGTATCATCATCGCTGTCGGCGGTGACGACAATGAGGATCTGCCGACCAGCCCGTAACAGGTTGGCGACAAGCCGAATTTGAAAACGGGGTCCTTCGGGTCCCCGTTTTTTTTTGGCTTGTCGCGGGGCTTCGAAGTTATTCGGTCGGTTCCGACGCGGAAACGACGGCCGACGTTTCACCGCCAGTCCCGTTCTCTTGCTCCGCGCGTCCGTCCGCCGCGCGCTTTTCCTCGCGTTTCATCAGCAGCAGCGATCCCTCGAACAGGACGAGCAGCGGCACTGCGAGCATGATCTGGGAGATGACGTCTGGCGGGGTGATGACGGCCGCCACGGCGAAGATCGCTACGATGACATAGCGCCGCGCGGACACGAGCTGCTCCCGGCTGACCAGCCCCGCGCGGTTGAGCAGCAACAGCAGCACAGGGAGCAGGAAACTCACCCCGAAGGCGAGAATGAAGCGCATCACCAGGTCGAGGTAATCGCCCATCGCCGGCAGCGCCTGCGCCTGCAACCCGCCCGCCTCGCCCTGGAAGCCGAGGAACCAGGTAAAGGCCAGCGGCATGACCACGAAATAGGCCAGCGCCCCGCCCATCGTAAACAGCACCGGCGTCGCGATCAGGAATGGCAGGAAGGCGCGCTTTTCCTTGGCATAGAGGCCCGGCGCGACGAAGGCCCAAAGCTGGTTGGCGATGATCGGAAAGGCGAGGAAGAAGGCCGCGAACAGTGCCACCTTCACCTCGACGAAAAACGCCTCGTAAAGCCGCGTGTAGATCAGCTGGCCCTGTCCCGCAGGAAACGCCTGCGTCAGCGGGCGCACCAGCCAGCCGAAGATGATGTCGGCAAAATAGAAGCAGATGGCGAAGGCGACGAGGAAGGCGAGCACGGCCTTCACCAGCCTTCCGCGCAGCTCGATCAGGTGATCGAGCAGCGGCGACTGTGTGTCGTCGAGGTCGGAAATCTTGAACGCCATCAGTCGGGCTTGTCCGATGCCTCGGCAGGCGGTGTGGCGGTCGAATTGGCTGGCGACAGGCCCGGCGCCTCAACCATGGCCGCCATCCGCGCCTCATCCTCGGCGGCAGCCGCCTTCTTTGCCGCGATAATCTCCGCGTCGCGCTCGCTCATCTCCTGCAGCGCGGCGGCGCGTGCGGGAGGATAGGCGCCGGTCGGCTCCATGGCCGCGGCTTCGGCAGGGGCGCCATCGGGATGTTCGCGCATGATCTTCTCGTTCTGCGCCTTCCACTTCTTCTCCATGTCCTCCAGCTCGGCCTCGCGCACCATCGCGTCGAGACCGGAGCGGAAGTGACCGGAGAGCTTGCGCATCTTGCCGATCCAGCGGCCCGCGGTCCGCAGCGCCAGCGGCATGTCCTTGGGCCCGATCACCAGGACCGCGACCACCGCCACGAGGAGGATCTCGGTCCAGCCGATGTCGAACATTGCTGGGCCCCCGAGGCGGGATCAATTGGCGGTACGGTCGACCGGCGAGACTTCGCCGCTTTCGGTCGAGGCGGGCGCAGCCGACGAGGCTGGCGCCGAGGCCGGCGGCTCGATCCGGGCGCTGCTCTCGGAGGGCTTGCGCGTCTCCTCGTTCATGCCCTGCTTGAAGCTGCTGATGCCCTTGCCGAAGTCTCCCATCATCTCGGAGATGCGCCCGCGCCCGAACAGGACGAGGACGACGATGGCGACGATCAGGATCTGCCAGATACCGGGCTGCATGGGATGTTCCTCGAATTGCCTTGATGGACCGATCTAGGCGCTGTTGTCGGGATTTTCCAGCGCTTGTACGCCAGCGGACTCATACAGTCGTTCCTCCGCCTCGGCTACGTCCGCCGCTGCATCGGCCTCGGCAGCGGCGGCGGCGGCGAGCTGATCTTCCTTTTGCGCCACCATCTCGTCGTAGGCATCGTCGACGGGATCGAGCAGGCCGGCGGCCTTGAGTTCGTCGAGCCCCGGCAGGTCCTTGCGCGATTCGAGGCCGAAGTGGACGAGGAAATCGGGCGTGGTGGCGTAGATCACGGGGCGGCCGGGCACCTCGCGGCGGCCCGCGGCGCGCACCCAGCCCGCCTCCATCAGCACGTCGAGCGTGCCCGCGCTGGTCTGCACGCCGCGGATCGCCTCGATCTCGGCGCGGCTGACGGGTTCGTGATAGGCGATGATCGCGAGCACTTCCGTCGCCGCGCGCGACAGGCGGCGGGCCTGTTCCTTCTCGCGCCGCAGCAGGTGGGCGAGATCGGGCGCGGTGCGGAAATGCCAGCGCTTGCCGTGCTCGATCAGTTCGATGCCGCGCCCGGCATAGGCGGCGCGCAGCTCGGCCAGCGCCTCGGCAACGTCGGCATCGCCGAGATGCGCGGATATCTGCTCGCGCGTCATCGGCTCCTCGGCGGCGAAAAGGCAGGCCTCCACCGCCCGCGCGAGATCGGAGACGCGGCTCGTCAAGCCGCCACCCGCCGCAGTTCGAGCGGGCCGAACACCTCGTCCTGGCGTATCTCCGCCTTGCCCAGCCGCGCCAGTTCGAGCGCGGCGAGGAAGCTGGAGGCGAGTGCGCTCTTCCTGAGGCGCGGGTCGGCATCGGCGGGCAGGAAGCGGCGAATGTCCAGCCATTCCACCGTCACGCCGAGCATGGCGGAGACGCGCTGGATTGCTGAATCGAGCGTCATCACCGGCCGGTCGGCGACCATGTGAACCACCGGCTCGGTCCGCAGCTTGACCTGCCCGTAGGCGCGCACGAGCTGGTACCAGTCGCACTGCCACTGGTTCTTGCGCAGCACCTTCAGCCCCTCGGGCGCGCCGCGCGAAAAGACGTCGCGGCCCAGCCGGTCGCGGCCCATCAGCCGGGCACCCGCCTCGCGCATGGCGCCGAGGCGTTGCAGCCGCAGTTGCAGGCGCAGGGCCAGTTCCTCGGGGCTCGGATCCTCCTGCTCCTCGCGCGGGAGCAGCAGCGCGGACTTGAGGTAGGCGAGCCAGGCCGCCATCACCAGGTAATCGGCGGCAACCTCCAGCCGAAGCGCTTCGGCTCGCTCTATATAGGCGATATACTGGTCGACCAGCGCGAGGATGGAGATCTCGCGCAGGTCCACCTTCTGCCGCCGCGCGAGGTCGAGCAGCAGGTCGAGCGGCCCCTCCCATCCGTCGAGTTCGAGGTAGAGGGCGGCATCGTCGGGCGGCGCGCCGGCAGGGCCGGTCCATTCGTCGCCATCGGCCCCGGCGGCACCGACGAGGTCAGCCTCGTTCACGCCGCTGCCCTGGCGGCTTCGAGCAGGGCATCGCGCTTCGCCACTAGCTCGGCGCGCGGCGGGCCATCGGCGACCTTGCCCGCCCCCTGCATCGCCCGGTCGAGCCGCATGGCGGCCGCCCCGGTGATGACGGGCAGGCGTTCGGCGGTCGCCGCCATGTCGTCAATCCGGGCCCAGCAGTTTAGCACCAGGTCGCAGCCCGCGGCAATCGCCCGCTCCGAACGCTCGGCGATGCTGCCGTCGAGCGCTTCCATGTCGATATCGTCGGTGAGTAGAAGGCCGCCGAACCCGATGCGCTTGCGGATGATCTCGCCGATGACCTTTTCGGACAGCGTGGCGGGGTTGTCGGCATCCCAGGCGGTGAAGCGGATGTGCGCGCTCATCGCCATCGGGGCATCGGCCAGGCGCTGGAAGGGCGCGATGTCCGCGGCCAGCTCATCGTCGCTCGCCTCGACCAGCGGCAGGCTCTTGTGGCTGTCGACCGTCGCGCGGCCGTGGCCCGGCATGTGCTTGATGCAGCCGACCACGCCGCCGCGCGCGAGGCCATCGAGCACCGCGCGCCCCAGCGCGGCCACCTGCATCGGCTCGCGGCCCAGCGCGCGGTCGCCGATCACGTCGTGCGCGCCCTCCACCGGCAGGTCGAGCAACGGCAGATAGTCGACGGTGATGCCGACCTCGGCGAGGTCGAGGGCGATGGCCTGTGCGTTGCAGCGCGCCGCCTCGATGGCACTGGCGGGGGCGATGTCGTAGAGCGCGGCGAACTGGCCCTGCGGCGGATAGCTGTCCCACACGGGCGGCTTCATGCGCGAGACGCGCCCGCCCTCCTGGTCGATCGAGATGAGCAGGTCGCTGCGCCCGTGCAGGTCGCGCAGGGAATCGGTCAGCGCGCGCAGCTGCTCGCGGTCCTCGATATTGCGGCCGAACAGGATGTAGCCCGCCGGGTCGGCGCGCCGGAACAGCGCACGCTCCTTCGCGGTCAGCTTGGGTCCGGAAAGGCTGAAGATCGCGGGCGTCATCGGACTGAGAGGATTCGCACAAGTCCCGAGCCGCGGGCAAGGGTTTGCGCCCTGCCCGCGGGGGAAAACGCCCCGGCCACGCGGCGAGCCGAGTCGCCCGCACCCGGACTAGCGGATGTAGCAGTCTCCGCCCGCGTTGCGGATCGAGCGACAGGTCGCTTCGCCCGCGTCGCGGCTGGCGGCCACGGCCTGCAGGCGGAACACCGTCGCGCCGTTGACCTCGCCCTCGAGCACACGGTGGCGCATGCCCGACAGCGCGGGATAGCGCGAGGTGGCCGTGGCCCATGCTGCATCGGCATCGGCGCGGCTGCCGAAGGCGCCGATCTGCACGTAGACCTCGCTGCCGGAAGCAGTCGCCGTGGCACTGGCGTCGGGTGCCGGGGCATCCTCCCCCTGGTCGCGGTCGATCGAGGGGCGAACCTCGCCCTCGTCGCCGATGATGCCGCGGGTCGACTGGCCCTCGGCCACCTCGAAGGCTTGGTCGCCGGTGCCGGCCACCTCGGCCCCACCGGGATTCTCGGGCCGTTCCTTGTACGCCTCCTCGGGCGCCTCGATGGTGCTGCCGTCGGGCATCAGCTCGGGATCGGCCTTGTCGCGGGTGAAGTACCACACCGCGCCCAGCAAGAGGGCCACCACGGCGAGGCCGAACAGCGCATAGACGACGATGCGCCAGTCGAAGCCGCCCTCGTCCTCGTAATCGTCGGCTTCGAGCCAGGGGAGCTGTTCGTCATCGTCGGCGAGCGCGAGCTGGCCGTCGTCGTCCCACTCGGTCCCGGCATCGGCGAAGTCGCCTTCCCCGAGGGACCCCTCGTCGTGGTCCAGCGGCGGAAAGTCGTCCTTGTCGCCCGGGTTCGTCATAGCTCTACAGTTCCTCGACCGCCTCGACCCCCAATAGCGCGAGGCCGTTACGAATTACCTGCCCGATCCGGGCCGCGAGGAAAAGTCTCGCCCCGGTCAGGGCGGCGTCCTGTGCCACGATGAACCGCTTTTGCGTGTCGGCGTTACCGAGGTTCCAGAAGGCGTGGAGGTCGCCCGCGAGGTCGGCGAGGTAGAAGGCGATGCGATGCGGCTCGCGCGTGCGGGCGGCCATCTCCACCTCGCGCGGGAACTGCGCCGCGCGCTTGACCAGCGCCATGTCGTCCTCGCCCAGCAGGCCCAGGTTGTCGGCCGACGGCGCGAAGCCTTCTTCCGCGCCCTTGCGCAGGATCGAGCTGATCCGCGCGTGGGCATACTGGACGTAGAAGACCGGGTTGTCCTTGCTCTCCTCCACCACCTTGGCGAAGTCGAAGTCCATCTGCGCTTCCGGCTTGCGGGTCAGCATGGAGAAGCGGACGACGTCCTTGCCCACTTCCTCCACCATGTCGGCGATGGTGACGAAGTTGCCGCTGCGCTTGGACATCTTGGCCGGCTCGCCGTCGCGCAGCAGTTGCACCATCTGCACCAGCTTCACGTCGAACGGGATTGCCTTGCCTTCCCCCTCGGAAAGCGCGGCGACGGCGGCCTTGATGCGCTTGACCGTGCCGGCATGGTCCGCGCCCCAGATGTCGATCAGCTCGTCCGCGCCTTCGGCCTTTTGCATGTGGTAGGCAAGGTCGGCACCGAAATAGGTCCACTTGCCGTCAGACTTGCGGATCGGGCGATCCTGGTCGTCGCCGAATCTCGTGCTGCGGAACAGCGGCAGCTGGGTCGGCTCCCAGTCCTCCGGCGGCTCCTTGCCCTTGGGCGCTTCGAGCACGCCGTCGTAGACGAGGTCGTGCGCGCGCAGCCAGGCCTCGGCGGCCTCGGGCTTGCCCGCCGCCTGCAAAGCGGCCTCGGAGGAGAAGACGTCGTGCTCGATGCCGAGCAGCTTCAGGTCGGCGCGGATCATGTCCATCATGCGCTCGACGGCAAAGGCGCGGAAGATCGGCAGCCATTCGGCCTCGGGCGCGGCCTGGAAGCGGTCGCCGAATTCTTCCGCCGCCGCCTTGCCCACGGGCACGAGGTAGTCGCCGGGATAATAGCCCTCGGGGATGGCGCCCACGTCCTCGCCCAGCGCCTCGCGGTAGCGCAGGTGCGCCGAGCGGGCGAGCGTGTCGACCTGTCCGCCGGCATCGTTGACGTAGTATTCGCGCACCACCTCGTGGCCCGCGTATTCGAGCAGGCTGGCCAGCGCGTCGCCCACCACGGCGCCGCGGCAGTGACCCATGTGCATCGGGCCGGTGGGGTTGGCGGAGACGTACTCGATGTTCACGCGCCGGCCCTCGCCCATGCCGGATTTGCCGTAATCCGCGCCCATCTCGGCGATGGCGTGCAGTTCGTTCGTCCAGTTGCCCGGTGCGAGACGCAGGTTGATGAAGCCGGGGCCGGCGATCTCGGCGCCGGCGATCAGCGGGTCCTTTTCGAGGTGGCCGACGATCTTTCCCGCCAGTGCGCGCGGATTGGTGGCGGCGGGCTTGGCCAGCACCATGGCGGCGTTGGTGGCGAGATCGCCGTGGGCCGGGTCGCGCGGCGGCTCCACGCTGACGTTGCCGCGCGGCGTACCGGGCGGCAGCACGCCCTCGTGCTCGAGGGCGGTCAGGACGGCGTCGATCCGGTCGGCAAAGGCGGCGTAGAGGGTGTGGTGCTGAGGCATGGGCGCGCGGTTAGCGCGTTTGCCGCCGTTGCGAAAGCGCCCTTGGCTGGCCCGGCCTACCGCGTCGCGTTGTAGCGCAGCTGGTCCTCGGTCAGCTGGAAGCCGATCAGCAGGTCGAAGGTCGCTCGCGCCACGGCGGCGCGCACGTCGGGCTGGGTCAGCGGATCGATCGCCGCCGTCTCGTCACCCGCGCGGCGGCGCGCGGTGATGCGCTGGCGGATATCCTCGGGGATCGTCGCCTCGGCCCGGTCGACGTAGGATCCCGCGCGGCCGCTCGCCTGCGCGCGCGCCTGGCCGTCGGCGAAGTTCAGCGTGACGGTGCCCACCCGCTTGGCGACCACGGTGTTCCCGCCCCGCATCACGGTCGAGAAATAGGGCAGCTGCACGGTGCGCGCGCCCGCGGTGTTGCGGCGCACGCCGACGACGTCGAACGTGGCGTCGGTATAGACCAGCGCGCCCTGGTCGTTGCAGGTGGAGCGCACGTTGGTGATCGCGGCGGTCACGTCCAGCGCATCGGCCGTGCGCGCGTCGGCGGGGGAGAAGGTGGTCACGTCGCCGGTGTAATCGGCAATGCCGACCGCCGGGCAGACCGAACGCAGCGCGGTGATGCCCACGCCCTGGTCGACCACGATATCGCCGTCCTTCTTGCATCCGGCCAGAAGAGCGGCACTGCCGAGGGCAGCCATCATTGCAATCCGCGCGTTCATTCCCATTCCTTGATCCACATGGAAGAGCAGCCCCTAGCCCTTTCGCCCAGCGGCCACAACAGCTAGAGAGGCCCGCATGAACGCCCCCTTTCAGGACCCTGCCGCAGGCCAGCGCAAGCTGCCGCTGACCGTGCTGATCGCCGCGCCGCGCGGTTTCTGCGCGGGAGTGGACCGTGCCATCGAGATCGTCGAGCGCGCGCTCGAACGCTACGGCGCGCCGGTCTACGTGCGGCACGAAATCGTGCACAACCGCTTCGTGGTCGACGGATTGCGGGCCAAGGGTGCAATCTTCGTCGAGGAGCTCGACGAGGTGCCCGCCGACGCGCCGGTCGTGTTCAGCGCACACGGCGTGCCCAAGTCCGTGCCGGCCGAGGCGGAGCGGCGCGAGATGATCTATCTCGATGCCACCTGCCCGCTCGTCAGCAAGGTCCACCGCCAGGCCGAACGCCAGATCGAGAAGGGGCAGCACATCCTGTTCATTGGCCACGATGGCCATCCCGAGGTCATCGGCACGATGGGCCAGGTGCCCGAGGGGCACATCACGCTGGTCGAGACGGTCGAGGACGTGGCCCGGCTGCCATTCACGCAGGACGACGAACTCTCGTTCCTTACCCAGACCACCCTCTCGGTCGACGATACCGCCGAGATCGTTGCCGCGCTGATGGCGCGTTATCCGCAGATCGTCGCGCCCAAGGCCGAGGACATCTGCTACGCGACGTCCAACCGCCAGGCCGCCGTCAAGGCGATGGCGGGAAGCTGCGACCTGCTGCTGGTGATCGGCGCGCCCAACTCGTCGAATTCGCTGCGACTGGTCGAGGTGGCCGAGCGCATGGGCACCGATGCCAGGCTCATCCAGCGTGCCAGCGAGATCGACCCGGCTTGGCTCGATGGCCTGGGCACGGTGGGCGTCACCGCCGGAGCCTCCGCGCCCGAGGTACTGGTGCGCGAGGTGATCGACCGGCTCGCCGAATGGCGCGCCATCGACGAGCAAACGGTGGTCACCACCGAGGAAAAGATGGTTTTTAAGCTGCCCCGCCAGCTGACCGAATAGGCAGCGCCGGTGGCGGTCTATACCCGGCTCTCGGCGGAAACGCTGGCCGCGCTCGTCGCGCAGTACGATGTCGGCGACCTCGTCAGCGCCAAGGGCATCGCCGAGGGCGTGTCCAATTCCAACTGGCTGGTCGAGACCACCGGCGGGGCCGAGGGCAACCGCTTCATCCTGACCATGTACGAACGGCGGATCGACGTGGGCGAACTGCCGTTTTTTCTCGGCCTGCTCGACCACCTGTCCGCCGCCGGCCTGCCCGTGCCGCGCACCATCCACGACCGCGCGGGCGCTGCCTCGCGCGAGATCGATGGCAAGGCGGTGGCGCTGATCGAGTTCCTGCCCGGCGTCTCGGTCGGCAGCCCGACCCCGGCGCAGGCCCGTGCGATCGGGGCGGTGCTGGCGCGGATGCACCTTGCCACGCGCTCCTACGGACAGAGCCGCGCCAACGATCTCGGCCCGGACGCCTCCGCCCGGGTGCTTTCGGGCCACAGTGAGGGCTCGCTCGGGGGGATCGGCGAAGGCCTGCCCGCAATGATGGACGAGGCGGCTCGGGTCGCCGCCGAGTGGCCGCAGGGGCTGCCGCGCGGCGTGATCCATTCCGATCTGTTTCCCGACAACGTCCTGATGCTCGGCGACGAGGTGAGCGGGCTGATCGACTTCTACTTCGCCTGCGAGGACGCGATGGCCTACGATCTTGCCGTTACACACGCCGCCTGGAGCTTTGCCGACGAGGGGGCGACCTACCGCGCCGAGGTGGGCGATGCCCTCATGGCCGGGTACGAGAGCGTGCGCCCGCTCGAACCCGCCGAGCGAGCGGCCCTGCCGCTGCTGGCCGAGGGTGCGTGCCTGCGCTTCGTCTCCAGCCGCGCGCACGACTGGCTCGACACTCCGGCGGACGCCCTCGTCACCCGCAAGGATCCGATGGATTTCGTGCGCCGGTTCGAAACCTATCGCAGCGGCGGCGCGGGGCTATTCGCATGAAGCAGGTGGAGATCTTCACCGACGGCGCCTGCAAGGGCAATCCCGGCCCCGGCGGCTGGGGCGCGCTGCTGCGCATGGGTCGGCACGAGAAGGAGCTGTCGGGCGGCGAGGGCGAGACGACCAACAACCGCATGGAAATGACCGCGGCGATCCGCGCGCTGGGCGCGCTGATCGAGCCCTGCGAGGTCGCGCTCTACACCGACAGCCGATACCTTATCGACGGCATGACCAAGTGGATCCACGGCTGGCAGAAGAAGGGCTGGATCAACGCCAGCAAGAAGCCGGTCCGCAATGCCGATCTCTGGCACGACCTGATCGAGGTCGCACGCCCGCACACCGTGCACTGGCACTGGGTGAAGGGCCATTCCGGCCATCCCGAGAACGAGCGCGTCGACCGGCTGGCGAGCGACGCGGCGGAGGCTGCGGCCTAACCCGCAAAGCGCTGCGGCGTATAAAGGCGCGGGTCGAGACGCTCGGTCATCGCGTCGCGCGGCAGGCCGAGCAGCAATTGCGCGCCCAGCCGGGCTGCGGCGGGCGCGGTCTGGATGCCGTAGCCGCCCTGCCCGGCAAACCAGAAGAAGTCCGGCACCGCCGCGTCGAAGCCGTAGACCGGCAGGCGGTCGGGCGCGAAGCTGCGCAGGCCGGCCCACTTGTGCTCGAGCGCCGCGATCCGCCAGTCGACCACCTGCTCGAAGCGGTCGATGGCCAGCGCCACGTCGATCTCCTCGGGCGCGGCATCGCATGGGTCGGAGGGTATCTCGTCGTGCGGGCTCAGCCACAGGCGGCCATTCTCGGGTCGGAAATAGAATTCGCCGCCGAGGTCGAGAACCAGGGGCAGGTCGGCGGGGGGCAGGGGATCGGTGCGCAGTTGCATCACCGTGCGGCGATAGGGCTGCACGCCGAGCGCCTGCGCGCCCGCCATTTGCGCCACGTGATCCGCCCAAGCTCCCGCAGCATCGACGAGTACGGCCGCGCGCACCTCTCCCGCAGGACCGAAATCCAGCCGCCACCCGTCGCCCTCGCGCTCCGCTGCCGCGAGCCGGTGATTGGTGCGCAGCATTGCTCCGCCCCTGCGCGCGGCGGCGAGGTAGTGCTGGTGCAGGCCGCCCACGTCGATATCGGCGCAATGCGGCTGGAGCAGGCCCTGTGTCCAGTCGGCCCGCACGCCGGGAAGCCTGGCCTCGAGCGCGTCGCGGTCAAGCCGCTCGAGGGTAACGCCGGCGTCGGCGAAGCGGGCGAGGAAGTCGTCGACCGCCTGTCCCTGCCCGGCACGCGCGACATAGAGCCCGGCGCGAGGCGAGAGGAAGCCGTGCTCGCGCAGGTACGGCCCGCTCGCCAGCGTCAGCGGCACCACGTCGGGGCCGCCGTAGCATTCCTCGTAGAACGCCGCCGAGCGGCCGGTGGTGTGATAACCCGGCTGGCTCTCCGCCTCGACGATCAGCACGCCGGCATGGGGCGCGAGCTCGGCGGCCAAGCTCGCGCCCGCCATCCCGGCGCCCACGATCACCACGTCGAAGCGCTCCGCCATCAACCCAGCCGCGCGGTCAGGAAAGCGTCAATCGCCGCCAGCGCCCGGTCGCGCACGGGGTCGACCTCGCGCAGCACCTCGTGCCGCGCCTCGGCGCCGAAGATCAGCGCCTCGGCATCGGGCAGGCGCGCAAGCGCCGCGCGAATGGCAGACGGGCTGACCAGCCGGTCGGCATCGGTGGCGACGATGAAGACGGGCAGGTCGACCGATTCCAGCGCCCCGCGCCGGAACATCGCGCTGCTGCTGGTCGCCGCACTCCGCACCCAGCCCCAGCTACCGGGGCCGAGCCTTAATTCCGGCCGCGCCTCGCGCCACCACAGCTCGTCCTCGTAACGCGCGTCGTCGTGGGTGAGCAGCGTACGACGCATCCCGGCGCGGGTGCCGGGGCGCTCGGAGATCTTCCATGCCGGACGCCGCGGATCGCCGAGCCGCGTCATCAGCCACGAGAAGCCCCGCTTGAGCGGCAGCGGCAGCATCTCGGGAAAGGTGTCGAGCATGGGGGCGGAAAGCACCAGCGCATCGGGCCGGGGCGTCAGCACCTTTTCGATCGCCGCGCGCATGACCAGGTGGCCGCCCATCGAGTGGCCCACCAGCACCAGCGGCCCTTCGCCCTGCTCGGCCCATTCCGACCAGAAACCGGCAAGGTCGGCGATCCATTCGGCAAAATTGCCGATATGACCCGTCGTGTCGTCCGTGCCGAAACGGCCGGATCCGCCCTGTCCGCGCCAGTCCGCCGCGCTGACCCGCCAGCCCTGCTGTCGCCAGTGCTCCAGCGTCTCCAGGTACTTCTCGTAGGCATCGCCGCGCCCGGCCATGAACAGCAGCGAACCGCGCACGGGCGTGCCTGCGGTCGGCCCGGGCCAGTCGATACGGCGAACCGCGTGCCCGTCGGCGGCGATCCATTTACCCTCCACGGCATCCGCCGGGATGGCACGCCGGTCGAAAGAGGCCTGCCCGGCTTCGGTGTGTTGGCTAATTTCAACCTCCTGCCAGTGGTTACTTTTTGGTAAGCCATCCGCGCTAGCACGGAGCCTCAAAGGGAATTTGGGGGCTACATGCTGGACGATCCGATCAGATACGGTCTGCTTGCCGCGCTTGCAATCGCGCTGCTGGTGGCGGCCTTCACCGACCTGCGCTCTCGCCGCATCGCCAACTGGCTGAACGGCGCCATCGCGCTGGGCGCTCCGCTGTTCTGGTGGGCGAGCGACCTGTCGCTGTGGCCCGATGTCGCCATGCAACTGGGCGTGGCCGTGGCCACCTTCGCCGTGCTGTCCGTGCTGTTTGCCCTGCGCGCGATGGGCGGCGGGGACGTGAAACTGCTTACCGCGCTCGCCCTGTGGATCCAGCCCGCGCTGTTCCTCAAGCTCGTCGTGATGATGGCGCTCTTGGGCGGCGTGCTGACGCTGGTCTTCGCCGCCTGGCACGTGATGCGGCGGCAGAAGGACAGGCTCGCCATTCCCTACGGCGTCGCCATCGCGATGGCGGGCCTGTGGGTCATCGTCAGCTTCTATTTCCCCGACCCGGCGAACGCCGCCTCGATCACGCACTACGCGGGGTGAACCCGATTTTAACCATTTCCGCCGTATCCGGCAGAAACATTAAGCCAAGACACTTTTGAGGGGGCTTTGAGCACCATGGACAAGAAGAAGCTCATCCTGCTGGTAGGCGCGCTGATCATCGCGATCGGCACCGCGCTTGCCGCCCGGAGCATGTTCGCCGGAGCCGCGGCTCCCCAGGCCGAGGCCGCGCCGGTCGAGCCGCAGGGACCCAAGGTCCTCGTGGCCAAGCGCAGCCTGCCGGTCGGCACGATCATCACCGCCGACGCCGTGGCCTACCAGCTGTGGCCGCAGGAACTGGTGCAGGATGCCTACTTCATCGACGGCGAGGCCGACATGGAGCAGCTGCTCGGCACCGTGGTGCGCCATCCGATCACCGCCGGCGAGCCGGTCACCCAGGGTTCGCTCGTCTCGCCCGGCGATCGCGGCTTCCTCGCCGCGGCGCTCGGCCCGGGCATGCGTGCCGTTACCGTTCCCGTTTCCGCGCGGACCGGTGTGGGTGGCTTCGTCTTCCCCGGCGACCGTGTCGACATGGTGCTGACCCAGACCCTCGGCGCCGAGGACGGCGGCGAGGACCTGCGTACCTCCGAGACCATCCTTACCAACCTGCGCGTGCTGGCGACCGACCAGTCGACCGAGACCTCCACCACCGAGGACGGCCGCACCGTGGTCCGCGCCTTCCGCACGGTGACGATGGAAGTCACCCCGCGCATCGCCGAGAAGATCGCCGTTGCCCAGACCATCGGCACGATCAGCCTGGTGCTGCGCTCCATCGCCGACAACCAGACCGAGCTGGAGCGGGCCATTGCCGCCGGGTCGGTGGACCTGCCCGACAACGCCTCGGCGGAGGAAGAGGAAGCCCTGCTGCGCCGCGCCGTGTCGCGTCCGCAGGACGGTGCCACCACCTTCACCACCGGCGGCGACGTGTCGCGCTTCCAGCGCAGCTCGGTGCCCCGTGCCGCTCCGCCGCCCGCCGCTCCCCAGCCGCAGGTCCAGGGCGCGCCGCAAGTGATCTACAGCGGGCCCTCCGCTCCCGCCGCTCCCTCGGGACCGACGGTGCGCGTCAGCCGCCGCCAGAACGTGACGGTGGAAACCGTCGACCGCGGCGCCGGCGCCATGCTCGACCGGCAGGCCGGCGGCATGAACCGCATGGCCCGCACCGTGGGCGGGCAGTGATCGCCATGACCATCGCTGACCGCACACCCGCCCGCATTCCCAACGGAACCGCTCCGAAAGGCAAGACAATGACCAGCCGTCTCGTCAAGACCGTCCTCAGCGCCGCCGTGGCCCTCGCGCCGCTCGCCGTGCTGCCGGCCGCCACCCCGGCGCAGGCCCAGTCCATCGCTCCCGCCCAGGATCTCGTGATCTCGATCGGCCGCGGCGAGCTGGTGACCGTGCCCGGCAACATGGCCGACATCTTCGTCGCCAACGAATCCGTCGCCGACGTCCAGGTGAAGTCGCAGCGCCAGCTTTACGTCTTCGGCCTCTCGGGCGGCGAGACCACCATCTACGCCAGCAACGCGGCGGGCGACATCATCTGGTCGGCCAACGTGCGCGTGGGATCGAACATCGACAGCGTCGACCAGATGCTTTCGCTGGCGATGCCCGAGGCAAACATCTCGGTCGCCACGATGGGATCGAACACCGTGCTGCTGACCGGCACCGTGGGCGCCCCCGAGGATGCCTCGGAAGCCGAGCGGCTGGTGCAGGCCTTCGTCGGCCCCGAAGCGAACGTGATCTCGCGCCTGCGCATGGCGACACCGCTGCAGGTGATGCTGCGGGTGCGTTTTGCCGAGGTCAGTCGTTCGCTGGTGCGCAACATCAGCTCGAACTTTGCCACCATCGACACCACGGACGGGTTCCAGTTCGGACTGGCGCAGGGCCGTCCGCCCAGCGTGTTCAGCCCAGGGCGCCCGCTCGCCACGGGTCCGGATTCGCTCATGACGACGATCCCGAACCCCAACTTCAACCCGGCCTTCCCGATCTCCGACGCCAACCCGCCGCGTATCCCGGCGGAAGGCTCGGCCATCACCGGCGCCAATCTGGGCAGCACGCTCGGCCTGTTCGGCGAGTTTCTCGGCCTCGACATCGGCGCTGCGCTCGACCTTGGCGAACGCCGCGGCCTGGTCACGACGCTGTCCGAACCGACGCTGGTGGCGCTCTCGGGCGAGACCGCGGAGTTCCTCGCCGGCGGCGAATTCCCGATCCCGCTCAGCCAGGGCCTTGGTACCACCACGGTGCAGTACAAGAACTACGGCGTCAGCCTCGCATATTCGCCGGTGGTGCTGTCGAACGGCCGCATCTCGCTGCGGGTTCGCCCGGAGGTGTCGGAACTCTCGACGCAAGGATCGGTCGTGCTCAACGGCTTCCAGATCCCGGCGCTGACCATCCGCCGCGCGGAAACCTCGATCGAGCTCGGCTCGGGCGAGAGCTTCATGATCGCCGGCCTGCTGCAGAACAACTCGCAGCAGGTCGTCGACCAGCTTCCCGGCGTGGGCGACCTGCCCATCGTGGGCAGCCTGTTCCGCTCCAGCGAGTTCCGCCGCGGTGAGACCGAACTGGTGATCGTCGTCACCCCGTACCTGGTGCGCCCGGTGAACGATCGCGACATCATGCTGCCGACCGACGGCTTCGGCGTTGCGGCCTCGGGCGAGCAGTACCTGCTCGGCCGCGAGACCGCGGGCCAGACGGGCGGCCGCCGCCCGATGCCGCGCGCCGCCGGCGAAGCGCCTGCCGGTCCCGCCGTCAGCGCCGCCGACCAGAGCGCCCAGGCGCTCGCCGCGGGCCAGACGCCGGAAGGCGCCCCCGCCCGCTCAGCCAGCGCCGCCGCGCTGCCCGGCTTCAGCTTCGACAACGGAGAGTAAAGCACATGACCTACCGCACCAAACGCACCTGTGCATCGGCCCTTGCGCTCGCGCTCGGCCTTGCCCTCTCCGCCTGCGGCACGATGACCGCCGGTGACAACAACATGTCGCTCGACAGCACCAACCAACCGGTGGTGGAGCGCGCCAACTACGCGCTCGACCTCGCCACCAGCGATGCCGGCCTCAGCGTGCCCGAGCAGGCCCGTCTGGCGGACTGGTTCGAGACGCTGGACCTGCGCTACGGCGACCGCGTGTCGATCGACGATCCGGTCGGCAACCCGGCGACCCGCAACGCCGTGGCCGCCGTCGCCAGCCGCTTCGGCCTCCTGCTGGCCGATTCCGCCCCCGTCACCGAGGGCTACGTCAGCCCCGGCAACGTGCGCGTCGTGGTGACCCGCTCCATCGCCTACGTGCCCGGCTGCCCGATCTGGGACGACGAGTACGGCTTCGAACGCGGCAACCAGACCTCCACCGGCTACGGCTGCGCGGTCAACACCAACGTGGCGGCGATGATCGCCAATCCGGAAGACCTGCTGGAAGGCCAGCACGGCACGGGCGAGACGGTCATCATGACGTCCAACCGCGCGATCAACGCCTATCGCAACGCCACCCCCACCGGCAACGGCGGCGGCGCGCTGCCCGAAGTCGCATCCACCGAAGGAGGTAGCTAAGTCATGAACGCACAGTGGAAACCCGGCCCGCTCGGCAATCGCGAGCCGTTCAGCGCCTTCATCTGCGACGACAGCGCGCTGGACGTGCTGCGCCCGGTCGTGATCGAGATGGGCTGGCAGCCGGAGAAGTGCAACAAGGGCGGCCTGCGCAATGCCATCCAGTCGCTCTCGATCTCGGCCAGCCCGGCGATCCTGATGGTCGACCTGTCGGAAAGCGGCGACCCGCTGAACGACATCAACGCCCTTGCCGAGGTCTGCGAACCCGGCACGGTGGTGATCGCGGTCGGCCAAGTGAACGACGTCCGCCTCTACCGCGACCTGCTCTCGAGCGGCATCCACGACTACCTGCTCAAGCCCCTGTCGGCGAGCCAGCTGCGCGATGCGCTGACCAACGCGCAGGCGGTGTTCGCCAACCCGCGCGGCGGTGACGGCGGCGACCACGAGCACGAGCACATCGCCACGGCCGTGGTCGGCACCCGCGGGGGCGTCGGCGCCTCCACGCTGGCGACCTCGCTGGCATGGCTGTTCTCGATCGAGCACGAGCGGTCTACCGCGCTGCTCGACCTCGACGTGCACTTCGGCACCGGCGCGCTCAGCCTCGACCTCGAGCCCGGCCGCGGCCTGACCGATGCCATCGAGAACCCGAGCCGCATCGACGGCCTGTTCATCGAACGCGCCATGATCCGCGCCAACGACAACCTGGCGATCATGTCGGCCGAGGCGCCGATCAACTCCCCGCTGATGACGGATGGCACCGCCTTCCTTCAGCTGGAGGAGGAGTTCCGGCAGGCCTTCGACATGACGGTGATCGACCTGCCGCGCAACATGCTGATCAACTTCCCGCACCTCTTGACGGACGTGAACGTGGTGACGCTGGTCACCGAGCTCACGCTGGCCTCGGCGCGCGACACGATCCGCATTCTTTCCTGGCTCAAGGCCAATGCCCCCGGCGCGCACCCGATGATCGTGTGCAACAAGATGCAGGCGGGTGCGGCCGAGATCAGCAAGGCGGACTTCGAAGCCTCGATCGAGCGCAAGATCAACTTCCAGATCGCGCTCGACCAGAAGGCCGCGGCCAATGCCGCCAAGCTGGGCCAGACCTTCATCGAGGCCAACAAAGGTTCGAAGACGGTCGCTCCGATCCGCGAGATCGGAAAGACCATCGTGGGCGTTAGCGACGACGGCGGAGCCTCCCTCGCGGACAGCGGCAAGAAGGGCGGCGGCCTCGGCAAATTCGACCTGAAGTCGCTGCTGAGCGGCGCGGTCAAGAAGTCGACCCCCGAGACGGCCCCCGAACCCGCCGAGTAAGGGCGGCAGCGCGCGCGGCCCTTTGCCGCGCGCCACTTCCCCACCTCTCGCGATTGAACCCAGGTAGTTAGAAAAGGCGGATCATGACAATCATCCAACTCCTCCTAGTGGCCGGTGGCCTGATGGGATTGATGATCCTCGGCTATCTGGCAATGACGGGGAAAAGCCCGACCAAGGAAGGTCAGCGGCGCTTGCAATCGGTTCGCTACCGCCATTCCGAAAGCACCACCGACAGAGTCGAAAGCCAGCTGAAAAAGGCCATCGCGTCGCGCAAGCCCAAGCAGTTCAGGGCGGCGGGCTCCGGCTCGCGGCTGGAAGCGCTGCAGGTTCGGTTGAATCGCACGGGCAAGAAGTGGACGCTGTCGCAGTATATCTACGCGTCGACGGGTCTCGCGGTCGTGGTTACGCTGCTGCTCTACCTCAAGACCGGCGCCCCCGCGCTGGCGCTGGGCATTGGCATACTGGTGGGTGCCGGACTGCCGCACATGGTGGTGAGCAATTTCATCAAGCGCCGCACCGCGCAGTTCAACGCCAAGTTTCCCGATGCCATCGAGCTGCTCGTGCGCGGTCTGCGCTCCGGCCTGCCGGTCGCCGAGACGCTGAGCGTCGTCGGGCAGGAATTGCCCGGCCCGGTCGGCCAGGAATTCCGCGCCGCGGTCGAACGCATCCGTATCGGCCGCACGATGGAGGAATCGCTGCAGGAAACCGCCGACAAACTCGGCACACCGGAGTTTCAATTCTTCGTCATCACGCTCGCCATCCAGCGCGAGACGGGCGGCAACCTGGCCGAAACCCTTTCCAACCTCGCCGACGTGCTGCGCAAGCGCGCGCAGATGAAGTTGAAGATCCGCGCCATGAGCTCGGAATCCAAGGCTTCGGCCTACATCGTGGGCGCCCTGCCCTTCATCGTCTTCGGCATGATCTACTGGATCAATCCGGAATACGTCGGCGGCTTCTTTACCGACGATCGCCTGATCGTGACGGGGCTGGGCGGCCTGGTGTGGATGAGCATCGGCGCCTTCATCATGGCCAAGATGGTCAGCTTCGAGATCTGACGGGGGACTGGACGAAATGTTGCTTATGACTCCCTCCACCGGACCCACGCTGCTCGGCGTCGATGTCCTGCTCGTGGGCTCGATCCTGGCCGGGATCGCGGCGCTGGCGATGGTATTTGCCATCTATGCCGCGGTAACCGTGAAGGACCCGATGGCCAAGCGCGTAAAGGCTCTGAACGCCCGCCGCGCCGAACTCAAGACCGGCATGATCACCAGTTCGGCCAGGAAGCGCCAGAGCTTGGTGCGCAAGACCGACACGACCGAAAAGATGAAGGACACGCTGCAGGGCATGAAGGTCCTGCAGGAAAGCCAGGTCAAGGACGTGCAGCAGAAGCTGGCGCAGGCCGGATATCGCAACAAGGAGATGGCGGTCGTCATCATCTTCGCGCGCATGGTGCTGCCCGTCGTTTTCGGCCTTATCGGCGTCGTGCTGTTCTATTGGACCGACACGTTCCCCGACTGGGGCAGCACCAAGCGTTTCATGGGTTTTGCTGCACTGGTTATCGCCGGGTACAAAGGCCCGGAAACCTACCTCAAGAACATCGCCAACAAGCGCACCAAGGCGATCCAGAAAGGCCTGCCCGACGCACTCGACCTGCTGGTGATCTGCGCCGAGGCCGGCCTGACCGTGGACGCCGCCTTCAACCGCGTCGCCCGCGAGCTGGGCCGTGCTTACCCTGAGCTGGGTGACGAGTTCGCGCTGACGGCTATCGAACTGTCGTTCCTGACCGAACGTCGCCAGGCCTTCGAGAATC
Organism: Aurantiacibacter luteus; assembly: GCF_001010945.1. Taxonomy (GTDB): domain Bacteria; phylum Pseudomonadota; class Alphaproteobacteria; order Sphingomonadales; family Sphingomonadaceae; genus Alteraurantiacibacter; species Alteraurantiacibacter luteus. The sequence continues at coordinate 41,622 of NZ_LBHB01000003.1, read as the reverse complement.
TCGCTTACCGCGTGGATCTCGATGCCGTGCGTGGGGTGGTGACGACTATGATCCAGACCGAGCGTTACGGCACGCCGCTGGCCTCCGCCCTGCGCGTGCTCTCCGCGGAATTCCGCAACGAGCGCATGATGCGCGCCGAGGAAAAGGCTGCGCGCCTGCCCGCCATCATGACCGTGCCGCTGATCCTGTTCATCCTACCGGTGCTGTTCATCGTCATTCTCGGCCCTGCGGCCTGCTCGATTTCGGATGCCTTTTCGGGCGACGGTCCGGGCAGCAACAGCGGCGGCTGAGCCGGAACCGAGCAATCGAAAGGCCCCGCCGGTGCGCACCGCGCGGGGCCTTTTCAATTCAAGTGTTCCGCCCTTGTTGCCGCCGCAGTCGCCCCCTAACTGACGCCGGTGCTCTCGCTTTTGCGCCTCGTCCTTTTTCGCTTCTGCCTGCTGACCCTGATCTGTGCAGCGCTGCTTCAGGCCACGCCCAGTCGGCCTTTTATCGACGATGATCGCCGCGGCTCCGCCTTCGATGCGACGACGATCGAAGTGGCAGTGCTCGCCCCGCGATTATCCACGGATCACGGTCTGCCCGTGCAGCCCTTCGATCCTCCCACGCCCGCTCTGCTGCCGCCGACAGCCCTTGCCGCCGTAGCCGGCAGTTTCGAGGCCCCTCCGCGGCAAACCGGACCGCCTCCCGCGAGTCCGCGCGACCTTACCCCTCCATCACGGGCGCCCCCGAAAAACACCTGAACATGAGGCCCGCGCCGCGGGCCGATTTTCCTATCAATTCAGGTGAACCAAATGACCAATATCCAGGCAGATTCTGCCAACTCTTCCGCGCGTTACGACGAGATCGAGCGTCTGCTCAATCGCTATCCAGATGTCGACGATACGGAGCTTGGCAAACTCAAGCACTGGTTCGTACGGGAAGCGAGCGCCTTCGATGTCGCCAGCCTGGCAAGCCGGCACCCGAGGGGCTATGAGCAGTTCCGGAGCGATATCGACGGGTTCAAGCCCAAGGATTACGCGTTGCTCGCGGCGATCGTCGGTATCGTTGGCGCCCTGTTACTACTCGCCTTGTAGCCAACACCTGCGACGAACTTGTCCGGTTGCCTCGGTCAGCCCTCTGCGCTCATGGAGCACACGGGCTGGCCGGGGCGTGCCAAGCGATCGTAGCTACTTGATGCCGTAACCGCCGCCCGAGAGATCATCGTCCAACAGTCCGTCCGCCTGGTGGCGCGCGCGGTCGAGCAGGGCGCGAAAGAGGTCGAGCTCGTCGCCGCTGAAACCCTCGAAAAGCTGCCGCTCCATCTCCAGCGCGAGGGGCATGATCTCCGAATGCATGGCGTGACCTTCCGCCGTCAAGTCGAGCAGGTGCGAGCGACCGTCCTGCTCGTTCGGCGTGCGCGCCGCCAGGCCGCGTTCCTCCAGCACCTTGCAGGCGCGGTTGACCGCCACCTTGTCCATCAGCGTGCGCCGGGTGAGGTCGCGCTGGGTCAGCGCGCCGGCATCGCCGAGCACCGCCATCACCCGCCATTCCGGGATCGAGAGACCCCAGCGCTGGCGATACTCCATCGCGATCCGCCCGCTCACGGCGTTGGATGCCAGCGAGAGCTGATAGGGCAGGAATCGGGCGAGCGCGCTGTTCGGTTGCATACGCAACTACAAAGGCAATTTTGCGCCCCAATGCAAGCGCGCACGAAAGCGCGCCGTTTCGGGCGATTTACGCCTTGCCTTCGCCGAGAAGGCCGACGAGCCGTCCCGCGACCGCGTCGAGCCGGGCGCTCGCGGCCACCGGCCAAGCATCGCGCGGCGTGACGATGGCGGCATCGAGTACGGTGTCGATCGGGCTGGCCTCGCGCTCGGCAGGCAGGGCCGCGCCCAGTTCCGCCAGCAATGCTCGGGCATTGTCGGCATTGGCGGCCATCGTGCGCATGATCTCGGCAACTTCGACATCGGCGCCGGCATCGCGCCAGCAATCGTAGTCGGTGACCATGCCGACCAGCGCATAGGGAAGTTCGGCCTCTCGCGCGAGGCGGGCTTCGGGCATGGCGGTCATCCCGATGACGTGTGCGCCCCAGTCGCGGTAGAGCAGGCTCTCGGCCCGGGTGGAGAACTGCGGGCCCTCGATGGCGACGTAGGTGCCGCCCTGGTGTACCGTGGCCCCCGCCTTGTCCGCCGCGCCGGCCGCCATCGCGGAAAGCCGGGGGCATACCGGGTCGGCGAGCGGCACGTGGGCGACGATGCCGTCGCCGAAGAAGCTGCGTTCGCGCAGGCCGGAGGTGCGGTCGATCAGCTGGTCGACCACCACGAAGTGGCCCGGTGCGAACTCTTCCCTGAGGCTACCGATGGCCGAGATCGCCAGCACGTCCGTCACCCCGCAGCGCTTGAGCACATCGATGTTGGCGCGGTAGTCGACCCTGCTCGGCGAGAGGCGGTGGCCCGCCCCGTGGCGCGCGATGAAGGTGAACCGGCGGCCCCCTATCCTGCCTGTCACGACCGGGCCCGACGGTTCGCCAAAGGCGCTCTTGACGGCGATCTCCTGCGCATCCTCCAGCGCGCCGGGCTCGTATAGCCCGGACCCGCCGATCACGCCGATGTGCCAGTCGTCGCCTGCCTTTGCCATCGTTCGCGCCCTACTTCGGCGGCATCCGGATCGCGCCGTCGAGGCGCACGCACTCGCCGTTGAAATAGCCGGTCTCTACCATGAAGCACACGAGGCTGGCATATTCCGCCGGATCGCCGAGCCGCTTGGGGAAGGGCACCGCCTCGGCCAGCGCGGCCTGCGCCTTTTCGGGCAGGCCCGCAAGCATGGGCGTGCGGAAGATGCCGGGGAGGATGGCATTGACGCGGATGCCCTCGCCCATCAGGTCGCGTGCGACGGGCAGGGTCATGCCCTTCACGGCCGCCTTGCTGCTGGCGTAGGCGACCTGACCGATCTGCCCGTCCTCGGCCGCGACCGAGGCGGTGTTCACGATGGCGCCGCGTTCGCCGTGTTCGCCGACCGGGTCCAGCGTCATCATGCCGCTCGCCGCTTTGGCCATGCAGATGAAGGTGCCAACGAGATTAATTTCGATGGTCTTGCGGTAGAGGTCGACCGGGTGGTGGCTGATGGCGCCGGTTTCGCGGTCGCGCTTCACCAGCTTGCCCACCGTGCCGATCCCTGCACAGTTGACCAGTACGCGCTCCTGCCCGTGCGCCGCGCGCGCGCGGGCGAAGCCTGCATCGACGGAAGCCTCGTCGGAGACATCGACCTTGCAGAAGACCCCTTCGATGTCTGCGGCGACTGCCTCGCCGGCGTCCGCATTCATGTCGAAGATCGCCACCTTCGCGCCCTTTGCCGCCAGTGCGCGCGCCGTAGCTTCGCCGAGGCCGGAGGCACCGCCGGTAACGACGGCGGCAAGGGTGGTGTCGATCTGCATGGTGGACGCTGCTCCTCTCGTGCGCGGCGAGGCGCGCTGACTGTACACGGTCCTAGATGCGCTTACCGGGCGGGTAAAGGCGGCCTTCGAGAATTGCAGCGCCCCGCAAAGCGAAGGGCCCCGCGATCGCAGCGATCGCGGGGCCCCTCAATTGCCCTTTCGGACGGTCAGGCGCGCTTAGAAGCGGACGCTGATCGAGCCGAAGAACTCGCGGCCGTCGAGGTCGTAGCCGTTACCGATCGGAACGTTCGACACACCGAACACCTCGTTGGTGTCGATCAGCGGCGGAGCTTCGTCAAACACGTTGTTCACGCCGGCGCGCAGAACGATGCGGTCGTTGAAGTCATACCGCAGCGACGCGGTGTGGACGAAGTAATCGTCCGCGTAACCGATGTCGCGGCAGAACACGCCGTCACCCGGGACGATGCCGTTCGGGGTGAAGACACCCGTGGCAGCATTGAAGGTACCCGAACCGTTGCCGAGGCAGGTGTCGCCGACGAAGCCGGTCGGACGACCGTCCGGGCCACGACCGAAGGCGTCGCTCAGAAGGTCGATGCCGTCGGCCTGCTGCTCGGTCTCACCGATCCAGCGCGTCTGCCAGGTGAAGGTCACCGGGCCATAGGCGATGGTCGCACGGGCGCGGCCCGTCCATTCGGGGAAACCGAACTCGCCGGTATCGTCGTCGAAATCGACTTCCTCGTCTTCCACGATGAAGAGGGTGCTACGCTCCAGCAGGTGGTTGGCCTGCAGGTAGAGACCCAGCGACAGCGTATCGCCGCCAACGAGGAAATCGTAGCCCATGGTCGCGTTCAGATCGATACCGCGAACCGTTTCCTTGTCTTGGTTGAGGAAGGTCGGGAAGGCCTGGTTGATCAGGAAGCGATCGCCCCGGGCAAAACCGATCTGGTCGCAGAACACGCTACGCACGTTGTCTTCGTCGAGGAAACACTCGTTGATCGCGAACTGCGCCGAGAGTTCCGAGATCGAGTCCTCGAGAATGATCGAGTAGTAGTTGAAGTTGAACGAGAGGTCGAAGTTGCCGTAGCTCTCCGATACCGCGATGCCCGTGGTGAACGAACGCGAGGTCTCGGGATCGAGCAGCAGCGTACCCTGGTTCGCCACCTCGATGCTGGCCGTGGTGATCGTGTTCGTGCCGCCCGGGTTGATACCCACGGTGAAGGGATTACGACCTTCGCGCTGGCAGTTGGCAATCACGTTGGGATCACGGGTGTCGAGGTCGGCCTGGTAGCCGGCCGGACGGGTCGGGCTGGCAAGAGCCTGGAAGGCTGCCAGCGGCACGGCGCATGGATCGGAGATCGTGGTGAAGCCGGTGATACCGCCCAGGAAGTTCTCGCGCAGGTTCGGCGCGCGGAACGACGTGCCGTAGCTCGCCTTCAGCAGAACCTGCTCGACGGGACGCCAGCCACCCTTGATGGAGTAGGTGAAGGCGGTGCCGTAGAACTCCTCTTCCGTGACGCGGCCAGAGGCATTGAGCTCGAGGTCGCCGAAATAGGTGTCGCGGAAAACCGGGATGTTCACCTCGCCGAAGCCCTCAAGGAGGTACTTCGAGCCACGCGTGCCCAGATCGCGGAAGAAGCCGAAGAACAGGCCGTTGGAAGCCTGGAAGTTCGGCGTCGTGTCGATGCTGTCCTCGCGGAACTCGGCGCCGACCACGATCGACAGCGGACCGGCGGGGAGCTCGACCACATCGCCGGTGGCGTAGGCCGAGACCACGACCTGCTCGTAGGTCGTGTCGACCACGCGCTCGTCGAACAGGTAGTCGCGCTCCGCCTGCGTGGCGAAATCACCGATCGTCGCACCCAGAACGCTGGGCGCGAACAGGTTCACCGGAACGCAGCCCTGCACCAGGTCGGGCGCGGCCAGGTTCGGGTTCGCCAGCGTACCGCACGGGCCGATGTAGCGCGTGTCGCCGCCGACGAAGGTGCCGCGACCCGGACGGCTGTCGCCGATGTTCACGATCGGGCCGGCAAAGATATCGACGTTGTTGTTGTAGTCGTCGGCGATGCCGTCGCCGTTGTTGTCGATCACGCCGTCGTTGTTGAAGTCACGAGTCGGGTCGATACCGAGGGCGTAGGCCAGCCGATCCTCGCGGATACCACGGCGGATCGAGAGACCTTCCGAGCGCGAGTAGACGCCCGATGCCTCGAAGGTCCAGGTGTCGTTGATGAAGGGCAGGTCGCCGCGCACACCGAGCACGCCTCGATACTGTTCCTGCGTCACGTCGGAGTTGTTGCGATCGCCGCGGATGGCGACGATCGGCTGCACCGGAAGCGAGATGCCGAAATTGCCGCGGCTGAAAGCCACACCCGGAGCCTGATAGACCGGGAACCCGCCGGCCAGCGCGTTGTCGGTCAGGCGGCAGTCGGTTCCGTTCGGATTGTTACCCGAGATGTTGCAGGGGTTGAACGGATTGAGGTTCGGCACCGAGGGGAAGAGCTGCGGCACGCCGGTGTTTTCCGAGGTGATCTCGGCCCGGCTGTACAGCGCTTCGAAGAACGGCGTGATGTTCATCGCACCGCCCAGCGAATATTCGCCGTAGGCCATGACGTTGTACAGCTTCTGCTGCGAGATGAACGTCTGGTCGAGGTTCTTGCCGTTGGTGTTGAAGTTCTGGAAATCGACGTCACGCACGCCGTCGCCGTTGCTGTCGATGTTGTCACCGAAGGCGTTCGACGAATCGGCGAAGGGGAAACGCGGGAAACCCGGGAAGTTGCCGTTGCCCTCGCCCACGAAGTAGACGGAACCGCCGAAGTTGTAGGGGTTGAAGATACGGCCCGAGAGACCGCCCTGCTTACAGGCGTTCTCCGACACAGTGATCCTGCCGCCGCTCGCCTGACGAACCAACGCATTGTCGACGAGACCGACGGTCAGGATGTTGCCGTTCTGGTCGACCTCGTAGTTGGTGTCGCAGCCGGCCAGGAAGTCGCGATCGCGCAGGCGGACCTCGTCGCGGAAGGCGTATTCGGCACCGATGCCGAAGAAGCCGCGATCGAAGGTGGTGCCCCAGGCGCCGCTGACGGTATAATCCTCGCCACGACCCATCGGATTGATGTTGCCCGAAGCGAAGAGTTCGAAACCGTCGATGTCGTTGCGCAGGACGATGTTGCCCACGCCCGCGACGGCGTCAGAGCCGTAGACCGAGGAGGCACCGTCGAGCAGCAGGTCGTAACGCGCGATCAGCGAAGTCGGCAGCAGGTTGATCGAGGGGCTGGTCGGCGCGCCTTCCACACCGGCGGGCGCCAGGCGGCGGCCGTTGATCAGAAGCAGGGTGCGGTCGGCACCCAAGCCGCGCAGGTTCAGCGTTTGCGAACCCGGGCCGTTGTTCAGCACGAAGCCCTGGAAGGTCGCGTCGATCTGCTGGCCGGAAGCGGCTTCCGAGCGCTGCAGGATCTGCGCGGCATCGAATTCACCCACGTCGCGCGAGGCCTCGGTGGAGAGGACCTGCAGCGGCGAGATGCTGGTGTAGGTGTCCTGGCGGATACGCGAACCGGTAACGACGATGGCCGCGTCCGAATCGGTCGCGTCGGCATCGTTCACATTGACCGGCTGGTCGACCTGGGCGTCAGTCGTCACGCCGCTCGCGGGCTGGTTGGCCACACAGGTACCGGCGCCATTGAGCACACCGGCCACGCCGCCGATCTGGCACGCATCGCCAGCTTGGCCCGTGGTCTGCTGCGCATAGGCAGGCGCGCCGGCCAGGATGGCCGCGGCGGAAACGGACACGGCGAGGCCCGTCAGGTAAGTCTTGTTAAGCTTTGTCATGGTTACTCCAGCCCATAAGTCTCGGAGGAACCGGCGAAATCACAACAGCTTACGAAGCGCTTGGAAGCCCCGTCGATGCTGAACCCCTGCGATAGCCCGGTCCCACGCGGAGACGGATGGTTGCAACAGTAACGGGCCCCTTGTCAAAGGGCGTTGGTAACCTTTTGCCAGCCTGTGGCGCAAATCACACAGGGACTGGCGTTAAGTTTCAACATTCACCCTCGAGACACAACAAACCGTAACTCGCCGTCGCCTTCGTCGATGGCAACCGAGCTGCCGTCGGGCACCTCGCCGGCGAGAATCTTCTCGGCCAGCGGGTCCTGCAGGTAGCGTTGCACCGCCCGCTTGAGCGGCCGTGCGCCGTAGACCGGATCGTACCCTACGCGGCCCAGCCAGCGGCGCGCGCCGTCGGTGAGGTCGAGCACGATCTTGCGGTCGCGCAGCAGCTTCTGCACGCGGGCCACCTGGATATCGACGATAGGCGCCATGTGCTCCTGCGCCAGCCGGTGGAACAGGATGATCTCGTCCAGCCGGTTGAGAAATTCGGGCCGGAAATGCCCGCGCACAACGTCCATCACCTGGTCCTCTACGTCCTCCACCTTCTGGCCCTCGGTGAGGTTGGAAAGGTACTGACTGCCGAGGTTGCTGGTGAGGATGATGAGGGTGTTGGAAAAGTCCACGCGCCGCCCCTGCCCGTCGGTCAGGTGCCCGTCGTCGAGCACCTGCAGCAGCACGTTGAAAACGTCGGCGTGGGCTTTCTCCACCTCGTCGAACAGCACCACCTGGTAGGGGCGGCGGCGCACGGCCTCGGTCAGCACGCCGCCCTCGTCGTAGCCGACATAGCCGGGCGGCGCGCCGATCAGGCGGCTGACGGCGTGCTTTTCCATGAATTCGCTCATGTCGATGCGGACCATCGCCTGGTCGTCGTCGAACAGGAAGGCGGCCAGCGCCTTGGTCAATTCGGTCTTGCCGACGCCGGTGGGGCCGAGGAACAGGAAGCTGCCGAGCGGGCGGCCCGGGTCCTGCAGGCCGGCACGCGCGCGGCGCACGGCCTTGGAGACGGCGATCACGGCCTTTTCCTGCCCGATCACGCGCTTGCCGATCTCCTGCTCCATGCGCAGCAGCTTGTCGCGCTCGCCCTCCATCATCTTTTCCACCGGAACACCGGTCCAGCGGCTGACGACGGAGGCGATGTCGTCCTCGGTCACCTCCTCGCGCAGCAGCGCGTTCTGCGTGCCCTCGCCCGCCTCGGCGAGGCGCTTCTCGAGTGTGGGGATGGTGCCGTATTGCAGCTCGCCCGCCTTGGCGAGATCGCCGGTGCGCTGGGCCTGCTCAAGCTCGATGCGCGCGGCGTCGAGCTCTTCCTTGACGCGGGCCTCGGCGTGGATCTTGTCGCGCTCGTTCTGCCAGCGGGTGGTGAGCTCGGCGCTCTGCTGCTCGAGGTTCGCGAGTTCGTCGCGCAGGGCGGCGAGGCGGTCCTTGCTGGCCGCGTCGCTCTCCTTGCCGAGCGCCTGCTCCTCGATCTTGAGCTGGATGATGCGCCTGTCGAGCCCCTCGATTTCCTCGGGCTTGCTCTCCACCTCCATGCGGATGCGGCTGGCGGCCTCGTCCATCAGGTCGATCGCCTTGTCGGGCAGGAAGCGGTCGGCGATGTAGCGTTCGGAAAGCTGCGCCGCGGCGACGATGGCGGCATCGGTGATCCGCACGCCGTGATGCAGTTCGTACTTCTCCTTGATGCCGCGCAAAATGGAGATGGTGTCCTCCACGCTCGGCTCGTCCACGAACACGGGCTGGAAGCGGCGCTGAAGCGCGGCGTCCTTCTCGACGTACTTTTGGTACTCGTCGAGCGTGGTCGCGCCGATGCAATGCAGCTCGCCGCGCGCGAGGGCGGGCTTGAGCAGGTTGCTGGCATCCATGCTGCCTTCGCTCGCGCCGGCACCGATCAGGGTGTGCATCTCGTCGATAAACAGGATGATGTCGCCGCCCGCGCCCTTCACCTCGTCGAGCACGGTCTTCAGGCGCTCCTCGAACTCGCCGCGATACTTCGCGCCGGCGATGAGGCTGCCCATGTCGAGCGCCATCAGCGTGCGGCCCTTCAGGCTATCGGGCACGTCGCCGTTGGCGATGCGCAGCGCGAGGCCTTCGGCAATAGCGGTCTTGCCGGTGCCGGGCTCGCCGATGACGACCGGGTTGTTCTTGGTCCGCCGGGCGAGGATCTGCACCACGCGGCGGATCTCCTCGTCGCGCCCGATGACCGGGTCGAGCTTCCCGTCGCGCGCCTTTTGCGTCAGGTCCTGCGCGTATTTCTTCATCGCGTCGTAGGCGGCCTCGGCATTGGCGCTGTCGGCGCTCTTGCCCTTGCGAAGCTCGTTGATTGCGGTGTTGAGCGTCTGCGGATCGAGGCCCGCGGCGGCCAGCGCCTGCCCGGCCTTGGTGGTCGTCGCCAGGGCAAGCGCCATCAGCAGCCGCTCCACGGTGACGTAGCTGTCGCCCGCCTTCTCGGAAATCTGCTCGGCCTGGTCGAGCACGCGCACGGCATCGTTGTCGAGGCCCGGCGTTTGCTGCGCCCCGCCCCCGCTCACCGCCGGGATCTTCGCCAACTGCGTGTCCACTTCCTGCACCGCGCGGCCCGGGTTTGCCCCGGCGCGCTGCATCAGGCCCGCGGCCATGCCCTCCTCGTCCTCCAGCAGCGCCTTGAGGATATGCTCGGGGCTGATGCGCTGGTGCGAGTTGCGGATGGCGACGGTCTGCGCAGCTTGCAGGAAGCCCCGCGCGCGGTCGGTGAACTTGTCGAGATTCATCGGTGTGCTTTCCCCACTGGTCGTAAGCGCAAGATAGTGTGACAAATGCGCCACACAAGTGCACCGGACGGCAATTGTCATACGCCGGTCGAGCCAACTTGTGCCGGGCGCACCGCACTGCCACAGGGGCACGATGCGCAAGTGGTTCAAACGTCTCGGCATCCTCCTGATCGTCCTGCTGGTCGCCGCCCTCGTCTTCCTGCTGGTGTGGGAACCGATGGCCGCGCGCGAGGGGCAGGCACCGGTGGCGGATCGCCAGTACCAGGCCGAGATCGTGCGCGACGAGTACGGTGTTCCGCACATCTACGGCGCCACCGACCCGGACGTCGCATTCGGCGTCGCCGTGGCCCATGCCGAGGACGATTTCTCCACCCTGCAGGACGTTATGGCGATGGCCCGGGGCCGCTACGGCGCGATCGCGGGAGAGGACGGCGCGGCCGTCGATTTCGCCTACCACCTGCTCGATGCGCGCGGCACAGCGGAGCGGCAGTTCCCCGCCCTGCCCGCCGACACCCGCGCCCTGTTCGATGCCTATGCCAGCGGCCTCAACGCGTATGCGCAGGAGCATCCCGAGGAGCTGAAGCTCTCCAAGCTGTTCCCGGTCAACGGCACCGATGTCGCCGCCGGGTTCGCGCTGCGCCAGCCGTTCTTCTTCGGCCTCGGCAACACCGTCGCCGCGCTGGTCTCGGGCGAGCCGCTGGACCCGGAGCCCGGCCCGCCGCTGGTGCTGCCGCAGGGGCAGGAAGCGGCCATGTCGGGCTCCAACGCCTTCGCCATCGCTCCGGAGAAATCAGGCGACGGCGTCACCCGCCTCGTCAGCAACGCGCACCAGCCGTTCCGCGGCGGGGTGGCCTGGTACGAGCTGGTCGTCGAGAGCGGCGAGGGCTGGCACTTCGCCGGGGCCAACTTCCCCGGCAGCCCCTTCCCCTTCCTCGGCCACAACGAGCACCTGGGCTGGACCAACACGGTCAACCAGCCCGACATGACCGACATCTACCGCCTCGTGGTGAACGAGGACACGATGCAGTACCGGCTCGACGGGCAGTGGCACGACCTGGAAAGCCGGCAGGTCTGGCTGCCGGTGAAGCTGGGCCCGCTTACACTGGCCATCCCGCGCACGATCTATCGCAGCGTCCACGGCCCGGTGATCCACAACGACGATGGCTGGTTTGCCGTGCGCTACGGCGGGATCGACAATCTCGGCAACCTCGACGAGTACTATCGTCTCAATAAGGCGACCTCCTTCGACGAGTGGCGACAGATCGTCTCGCGGCTGGATGTGCCGTCGACGAACTTCATCTACGCCGACGAGGCCGGGACCATCGCCTATTTCTACAACGCCGCCATCCCCGACCGGGTGGAAGGGCCCGACTGGCGCGGGATCCTGCCCGGCGACGACAGCCGCCTGATCTGGAGCGGGCCGGTCGAGGCGGACGAACTGCCGTGGGTGGTCAACCCCGCGAGCGGATGGCTGTTCAACGCCAACAACACGCCCTTCAGCGCCGCCGGGCCGGGCAGCGACCTCGATCCTGCCGATTTCAGCCCCGTGCTTGGCATCGAGACGCGGATGACCAACCGCGCCCGCCGTGCCGCGCAACTGCTTGGCGAGTCCGGCCCCATCGACCGCGCCCGGCTGGAGGCGATCAAGTACGACACCGGGTACCTGCGCGAAGGCTACATCGCCACCATGCTGGACAGCGTCGCCGCGCTCGATGTCTCGGACGATCCGCTGCTCGAACGCGCGCAGGCCCTGCTCGCGCGCTGGGATCTCACCGCCGACAACCGCGGTCCCGCCGATGCGCTGGCGCTGCTGATGGTGCGGCCCTTCATGGGCTCCGACTACAACCGCGAGGCCATGCCCGATCCGCGCGAAGAGCTGGAACGCTCGGCCAATCACCTGATGGACACCTTCGGCCGCCTCGACGTGCCGATGAGCGACCTCCTGCGCCTGCGCCAGGGCGATGTCGACCTGCCGCTCGACGGTGGGTCGGACACGCTGCGCGCCAGCACCCTGTGGGACGTCGATGAGGACGGCCGCCTCTCGCTGCGCCACGGCGACAGCTTCATCATGTTCGTGGAGTGGGAGCCGGGGATGCAGGTGCGTTCGCAATCGATCCAGCCGTTCGGCTCCGCCACCACGCGCCCCGACAGCCCGCACTATACCGACCAGATGCGCCTCTACGCAGCGCATCGTCTGAAGCCCGTCCATTTCTGGCGCGAGGCGGTGATGGCCCATGCGAGCAGCCGCAGGCAGGTTTTCTCGCCCGCGCCCTGACCCGCGTTTAGCACCTTCCATCGCGCGCGCGGCGTGCTAACAGGTTGCGCATGAAATCAGCCTTCATGCTTCGCCCGCTCTTCCCCGCGCTCGCCGCCTTCGCGCTGGCCGGGTGCGCCACCGTGCCCGCCGCCACGACCGAACAGGCCGTCGCGGCCAACACCGCCACGCAGACGGCATCGCTGCAGGAAATCGTTTCCGCGGTCGAGATTCCCTACGAAACCTTCACCCTCGACAACGGGTTGCAGGTCGTCGTCCACACCGACCGCAAGAGCCCGCTGGTCGGCGTCACCACCTACTACCGCGTCGGCAGCAAGAGCGAACCGCGCGGCCGCACCGGCTTTGCCCACCTGTTCGAGCACCTGATGTTCGGCGGCAGCGAGAACGTTGAGAATTTCGACGTCCCGCTCGAGGCCGCGGGCTCCACCGGCACCAACGGCTCCACCTGGTACGACCGCACCAATTACGTTGAGGTGGTGCCGACCGGCGCGCTGGACCTGGCGCTGATGATGGAATCGGATCGCATGGGCTACCTGCTCGGCGCGGTGAGCCAGGAAAAGCTCGATAACCAGCGCATGGTGGTACAGAACGAGAAGCGGCAGGGCGACAACCAGCCCTACGGCCTTACGGAATACGTGATGGCGGAAGGGTTGCTCCCGGTGGGCCACCCCTATCGCCACTCCACCATCGGCTCGATGGCCGACCTGCAGGCCGCCAGCCTCGCCGACGTGCAGAGCTGGTTCCGCGACAATTACGGCCCCAACAACGTCGTCCTCGCGCTGACCGGCGACATCGACGCCGCCACCGTGCGCCCGATGGTCGAACGCTGGTTCGGCGACATTCCGCGCGGCCCCGACGTGGTGCAGCAGGAGGCCGGCCCCGTCACCCTCGCCGCCCCCGTCAGCCGCACGATCACCGACCAGGTGCCGCAGGTGCGCATCACCCGCGCCTGGACGGGGCCGGGCATGGAACACCCCGACGCCGTGCCGCTGCAGGTGGGCATGTACATCCTCGGCGGCCTCGCCTCCTCGCGGCTCGACAACGCCATGGTCCGCGGCGACGAACTGGCGACCAGCGTATCCGCCTCGGCGCAGCAGTTCGAACAGCTCAGCCAGATCGAGGCGACGGTGAACGTGAAGGACGGCGTCGACCAGTCCACCGCGCTCGCGCTGCTCGAAAGCGAAATCGCCCGGATGCTGGCCGACGGGCCGACACAGGACGAAATCAACCGCGCCGTGACGCAGATCGCTTCCGCGCAGATCAGCGGGTTGCAGAGCGTGGGCAACTTCGGCGGCAAGGGCATGATCCTCGCCGAAGGGCTGCTCTACACCGGCGATGCCGGGTTCTACCGCACCGAGCTCGATCGCATGGCCTCGCTCACCCCCGCAGAGGTACAGGGCGCGATGCAGCGCTGGCTGGGCCGCCCCGCCTTCACCCTCACCGTCGAGCCCGGCGAGCGCACGCTCGATGGCGGCACGATGGGCGGCTGGGGTGACGAGGACACGATGCCCGCCCCCGCCGCGGATACCGGGGCGCAGGTCGAAGTCACCCGCACCGGGCCGGAACGCGCCTATCCCCCGGTCGCCCCGGTCGGCGCGCTGACCTTCCCCACCGTCGAGCAGGCAACGCTGTCGAACGGCATGCGCGTGACCCTCGCCCGGCGCACCGTGGTGCCGCAGGTTACGCTCGCCATGAGCTTTGCCGCCGGCTCGATCGTCGATCCCGTGGGCCGCGCGGGCGTGCACCAGACGATGGTGAGCCTCTTGACCGAGGGCACGACCACCCGCAGCGCGGAAGAGATCGCCATCGAGGAGGAATCGCTGGGTGCCTCGCTCAGCGCGGGTGCCGGGGCCGAACGTTCGGTCGTCTCGATGACCGCGTTGACCGCCAATCTCGAACCCTCGCTCGACCTGATGGCCGACGTGGTCCGCAACCCGGCCTTCGCGCCTGATGCCGTCGAGCGGGTGAAGCAGCAGCGCGTCGCGGGCATCGCCCAGCAGCTCGCCAACCCCGGCGGCCTTGCCAGCCGGGCCTTCAACACCGTCGTCTACGGCGAGGCCAACCCCTATGCCTACGCTTCCTCCGGGGGCGATGCCGAGGTCGTCGCCAGCCTCGATCCCGCGGCTCTGCAAGCCGAACACGACAAGTGGTTCCGGCCCGATCTTGCCACCATCACCGTGGTCGGCGACGTGACGATGGCGGAGCTGACCGCGGCGCTGGAGCAGGCCTTCGGCGACTGGCGCGCGCCCGCCACGCCCGCCCCGGTCAACACCGTCACCGCCGCCTCGCCCGCTCCCGCAGCGCGGCTGGTGGTGGTGGACCGGCCGAACTCGCCTTCCAGCTTCCTCACCATCGGCCGCCTCGTGCCGTTTGCGGGCTGGCAGCCGGGCATGGAGCCGCTCGACCTCGCCAACGAGGTGCTGGGCGGCGGCTTCCTCTCGCGGCTGAACCAGGACCTGCGCGAAACGCGCGGATGGACCTACGGCATCGGCTCGGGCATCCCCGCTGCACAGGGCCAGCGCGTGCTGCGCGTGGCGACGCAGGTGCAGGCGGACCGCACCGCCGATTCGATCCGCGTCATCCTCGACCAGATGGCCGCTTTCTCCGCCGATCGCCCGATCGACGCGGGCGAGCTGCAGCGCGTGACCGAGGGCAACGTGCGCAACCTGCCCAACCGCTACGAGACCAACGGACAGGTGCTGGGCGCGCTCCTTACCAACCAGTTGCTCGGCCGCGACCTGCGTTACGATGCGACCCTGCCCTCGCTCTACGGCGCGATCGATGCCGCTGCGATCGACCGGGCGGCGGCGCAGTACCTGCAGCCCGACGACCTCGTCATCGTGGTGGTCGGCGACCGCAGCGTGATCGACCCCCAGCTGGAGACGCTGGGCATGGATATCCAGTACCTGGAGGCGAGCGAACTGTGAGCGACTTGTCCGGAACCTACGACTTTACCGTCGACAGCCCGATGGGCCAGCAGTCGGGCACGATGACCGTCGTGCCCGACGGTGCCGGCGGCTTTTCCGGATCGCTCTCCGGCTCGCTCGGCAGCATGGACATCGACAATGGCAGCATCGACGGCGAAACGCTGCGCTGGACCATGAAGATGACGAGCCCCATGCCCATGAAGCTCGACTGCGAGGCCACGGTGGACGAAGGCGGCGAGGCGACCGGCACGGTCGACGCCGGCCTGTTCGGCAAGATGCCCTTCCGCGCGACGAAGCGCGCCGCGAACTAGGACGCGGTCAGATCCGGCCGCGCAGCGCCTGGTAGGCGGCTGCCGTCACCGTGTTGGCGAGGTTGAGCGAGCGGATGTGCTCGCTGCGCATCGGCAGTTTGACCAAAGCGTCGCGGTGCGCCTCGACTATCGCTGACGGCAGGCCCTTGGTCTCCTGCCCGAACACCAGCAGGGCGTCCTCCGGGTAAGCAATGTCGTAGAACGAGGTCTCGGCATATTCCTCGAACAGGAAAAGCTGGTCGGCGCGCGGGCTACGCTCGGCCAGAAACGTCTCCCAGCTTTCGAACTCCGCCAGCCGCACGTGTTGCCAGTAATCGAGCCCGGCGCGCTTCAGCCGCGCGTCGGTGATGGTGAAGCCGTAAGGGCGGATCAGCACCAGTTCCATGTCCAGCGCCACGCAGGTCCGCCCGACGGCACCGGTATTCCCGGCGATTTCGGGATGGACGAGGACAATCGAGGACAAGGCCTTTGCGCCTATCCCAGCTTGTCCTTCAGCAACTGGTTCACGACCGCCGGGTTGGCCTTGCCCTGCATAGCCTTCATCGTCTGGCCGACGAAGAAGCCGAACAGCTTGTCCTTGCCGCCGCGGTATTCCTCGACCTTGTCCTGATTGGCTGCGATGATCTTGTCGATCTCGGCCTCGATCGCGCCGGTGTCGCTGACCTGCTTGAGGCCTTCGGTGGCGGCGATCTCCTCGGGTTCGCGGCCTTCGCGCAGCACGCGCTCGAAGATTTCCTTCGCCTGTCCGCCGCTGATCTCGCCCGCGTCCTGCATCTTGAGGATGGCGGCCTGACGCGCGGCCGTGGCATGGGCGGCATCGCCCTCGTCGCCGAGCGACTTCATCACCCCGGGCGCGACCGAGAGCGACCAGTTGGCGACCTGCGTGGCGACATCGGCTTCGTTCTTGTCCAGCGCCTTGGCCGTTTCCGCGAGCAGCGTCTCGAACCGGGCGAATGTCTCGACCTCTGCGGTCAGCTCGCGCGCGTTGTAGGGGGTGAGGCCAAGCTCGCCCTCGTACCGCGCGCGCTTGGCGTCGGGCAGCTCGGGCAAGGACGCGCGGCATTCGGCGAGGAAGGCCTCGTCCAGCTCCAGCGGCAGCAGGTCGGGATCGGGGAAGTAGCGATAATCGTGCGCGTCCTCCTTCGACCGCATCGAGCGGGTGGTGCCGGTGTTCGGGTCGAACAGCCGCGTTTCCTGCACCACCGTGCCGCCGTCCTCGATCAGGTCGACCTGCCGCCGCGCCTCGTGCTCGATCGCCTGCATGACGAAGCGCACGGAATTGACGTTCTTGGTCTCGGTCCGCGTGCCGAACTCCTCACCCGGCTTGCGCACGGAGACGTTGACGTCGGCGCGCATGGAGCCTTCCTCCATGTTGCCGTCGCAGCTGCCGACATAGCGCAGGATGCTCCGCAGCTTGCGGACATAGGCCCCCGCCTCGGCGGGCGAGCGCATGTCCGGGCGGCTGACGATCTCCATCAGCGCCACGCCTGTGCGGTTGAGGTCGACGTAGCTCATCGTCGGGTGCTGGTCGTGCATCAGCTTGCCCGCGTCCTGCTCGACGTGGATGCGCTCGATGCCGATGACCTTGTCCTCGGGGATGCCGGCCTTCTCGTCCGCCTCGATGGTCAGCGAGCCCTCGCCCACGATAGGGTGGTAGAGCTGGCTAATCTGGTAGCCCTGCGGCAGGTCGGCGTAGAAGTAGTTCTTGCGGTCGAAACGGCTCCAGGCGTTGATCTCGGCCTCGATCGCCATGCCGGTGCGCACGGCCTGGCGGATGCACTCGCGGTTGGGCACGGGCAGCATTCCCGGCATGGCCGCGTCGACGAGGCTGACCTGGCTGTTGGGTTCCGCCCCGAAGGCGGTGCTGGCGCCGCTGAACAGCTTGGCGTTGGTGGAAACCTGCGCGTGGACCTCGAGGCCGATCACGACCTCCCATTCGCCAGTGGCGCCGTGGATGCGATAGGTGCTCATGTCTGTTCCCGATAAAGCCTGCGGCGACGTGCGCAAGGGTGTCAGATGGTCGTGAGGTGACGATCGCGATAATGCGGACGCACTGCGATCTGGCTTCCAGCGCGCCCCGTGCTGGCGTTGTACTATCGGCGCGCGTGGTCAAGCCTCCGCAGACGGGGCGACAGGTTCGGGCTGGCAAGTCATCGACATGGCTTATCGATAGGCAATTTTCTGGGTTGGCAAAAGGCCCGTGCCCCTGCCCGCGAAATGGCTGAGCGGTGCCGACCGCCACGGACTCACGTCGGACCAGCGCCCGCCCGCGCGGCAAGCCGGCGGTAGAGTGCCTGTGCCGCGGCGAGCAATGCCGGGTCCATAGCAGGCAATCCACCGGCGCCTCGCGGCTCTCGCGCGGCATGGGGAAAACCGGTATCGTACATCCTCGCGGTGATCCGGGCGAACAGGGCGTCATCGGTCGGTCCGAAGGCGAATTCCGTGCCGAACCGTTCGTTGACCCGCTTAACGACGCTGCCGAAATCGCCGGTCGCCTGGGCAAATGTCGCCACCACGACCTTGTCGATTACCTGCTCCGCCGCGCGGTAGAAGGCGATCCAGCGGCGCAGGCCCCAGTCAAGGTTCGTCCCGTCCAGTTCATTCAGGCTGCGCACGGCGTCGGCGGGATCGCGCAGCAGCAGGATGACGGGCATGCCGCGTGCGACGCCCGCCAGAACCTGCGCCTCCGAATGCTGGTGGTGGGCGATCCGCAACCTGCGCGGCCTCTGCCAATGCGCGAACACACGCACCGACCAGCTGTTGGCCGAGCGAGGAAAGCCCTCGATCACGATGTCGGTATCCGCGGCCAGCAGGCTGCGCTTTTGCCGGCCGCTGCCGCGCCATTTCTGCACGGCCAGAAAGATTCGCGGATACCGCCCCAGCCACGCACGCACTTGCCGCCGGAGACGGTGCAGCGGAGCCGATCGGGTTGCGACCGGCTCCCGCGCTCTCACCACCAGCGGTCGGGGCGCGCGGTAAATCCGGCGCGCTGCTCGATCGCGAGCCCGGCGTTGAGTACGCCCTGCTCGTCCATCGCCGGCCCCACGATCTGCAGGCCCAGCGGCAGACCTTCTGCCGTGAGAGTGGCGGGCACGCTCATCGCGGGAAGGCCCGCGAGGCTGGCGGGAACGGCGAAGACATCATTCAGGTACATGGTCAGCGGGTCGTTGTTCAGCGAATCCAGCGGGAAGCTGGCGGTCGGCGTGGTCGGTGCAAGGATCACGTCGCAGGCCTCGAAGGCGGCCTCGAAATCGCGCTGCACCAAGGTGCGGATCTTCTGCGCCTGCGTGTAATAGGCGTCGTAGAAGCCGGCACTGAGGACGTAGGTGCCGAGCATGATGCGGCGCTTCACCTCGTCGCCGAAACCGTCCGCGCGGGTGGCGGCGTACATGTCCTGCAAACCGGCGCCCTCGGGCAGGTCGCGCAGGCCGTAGCGCACGCCGTCGTAACGAGCGAGGTTGCTCGATGCCTCGGCGGGGGCGACGATGTAGTAGGCGGGCAGCGCGTATTTCGTGTGAGGCAGGCTGACCTCGACGATCTCGGCCCCGGCGTCGCGCAGCCACTGCGCACCCATATCCCAGCTGTCGAGGATGGCCTGGTCGGTGCCGTCCATGCGGTATTCGCGCGGGATGCCGACGCGCTTGCCGCGCAGGTCCGCATCGAGATTGCCGAACCAGTCGGGCACGGAGGCATCGAGGCTGGTGGAATCCTTGGGATCGAACCCGGCCATCGCGCCCAGCATGATGGCGCAATCCTCGACGCTGCGCGCCATCGGCCCGGCCTGGTCGAGCGAGGAGGCAAAGGCCACCACGCCCCAGCGCGAACAGCGGCCGTAGGTGGGCTTGATGCCGCAGATGCCGGTGAAGGCGGCGGGCTGGCGGATGGAGCCGCCGGTGTCGGTGCCGGTCGCCGCCGGGCACAGCCGCGCGGCGATGGCGGCCGAAGTGCCGCCCGACGAACCGCCGGGGCTCATCGCCGCGTTCGACCCTGCCTTGCGCCAGGGCGAGGCGACGTTGCCGAAATAGCTCGTCTCGTTGGACGAGCCCATCGCGAACTGGTCCATGTTAAGCTTGCCGAGCATGGCCGCACCGGCATCCCACAGCTTCTGGCTGACCGTGCTCTCGTAGGGCGGCACGAAGCCTTCTAGGATGTGGCTGGCCGCCGTTGTCTGCACGCCCTTGGTGGCGAACAGGTCCTTCATGCCGATGGGCACGCCCGCCATCGGGCCGAGCGCATCGCCCTTCGCGCGCGCCGCATCGACCGCGTTGGCGGCCTCGAGCGCTTTTTCCGGGGTGGCGACGATGAAGGCGTTGAGCGCCTCGGCAGAGGCGACGGCGGCGTTGCAGGCCTCGGCCACCTCGCGCGCGGAAAAGTCTCCGGCAGCCACGCCGTCGCGGATTTCGCGCACGCCGAGATCGGTCAGGGAATTCGCGTCAGTCGGCATTATTCGATCACCTTGGGCACGCCGTAGAAGCCGTGTTCGGCCACGGGTGCATTTGCCAGAACGTCGTCGCGGCGGCCGCCGGCGGTCAGCGGATCGGCATCGACCACGTCGTCGCGCAGGCGCAGCTTCTGGGGGATGACGGCGGTCATCGGCTCTACGCCGCTGGTATCGACCTCGCCCAGTTGTTCGACCCATTCGAGGATCTTGTTGAATTCCGGCACCAGCTTGTCGAGGTCGCCCTCGGCCATGCGGATGCGCGCAAGCGAGGCGATTTTCGCCACTTCTTCACGGGTCACGGACATGCCCCGCGCCCTAGCGAGGGCGGGGGCGGGCTTCAAGCTATTCGAAGGGCTCGCCCACCGGCACGCCGCCCACGTAGATCTGTCGGCCCGCGTAGGGGCGAACCTCGACATCGCTGGGAGCGATGTCCGCGTCGGGAACGGGCGGTGCCGGGACTGGTACGGGCGGATCGGGAACGCCGTCTTCGCGGAAGGCCACGATCTCGCGCGAGCCGCCGGTTACGATCGCCACGCGGCGGCGGTCGCCGTCCCGGCCGAGGTCGAGCGCGACGCAGGCCGGAGCGCAGGTCCACGGATTGTCGCCGACATAACCGCGCACCCATCCGTGCAGGCGCTCGTCCTCGAAGGCGAAACGCAGCGTGCCGCTGTCGCGGGGTCGGCGCACGTCGGGATAGCGCTCCGAGCGCTTGAGGGCATCGGCGGCAAGCTCCGCCACCTCGCCCTCCCCCGCGGCAAGTCGGTCCAGCGCGCGGCGTCCGGCATCGCCGAAGTCCCAGCGCAGCGCCTCGAAATCGAAATCGGCGAGCGCCACCTTGCCGCGCTCCAGCCGGGCGACCTGGTTGGCGGCGCTGATGCCGCCGAAATCGAGCAGCGGAAAGGCCAGCACCAGCGCCACCACGCAGCTGCCCACGGCGAGGTGGAGGTTGGCGCGGCGCAAATGCTCGGCCCATCCGGCGCGCCGTCCCCGCGCGAGCGCCACCCAATAGGCCACGCCATAGGCGCAGGCGACGGCGATGGCGACGAGCGCCCACATTCGCTCCGGGCTGAGGCCGTGCTGGCCGATCCGCACGCCCATGCTGATAGCGGCGAACACCGTCAGCGGCAGGATGGCCAGCGCCAACACCAGCGCGGCGGCCTGCATCACCCGGTTGCCGCTACGGCTCGCATCGTCGTCGCGCACGACCAAGTTGGCGAGAACGAAGCAGCCGATGGCGCAGGCGAGCAGCACCGGCGTGGCGCTGTCGGTTGCCTGCCACAGCGCCTGCCCGCCGGTTACCACCAGCATGGCGAGGAAGGCGAGAATGCCGAGGGCAAAGGGCACGGCGAGCAGCGACAGTACCAGCATGACCGTGCGTTGCAGGGTGCCAAGGATGGCGAGCTGGTTGCGCAGCACGCCGAGCGCCGCGCCGAAGCTGGCACCCACGAACAGCCCCGCAAACCAGTCGGTGCGCAGCAGGCTCTCGACGAAGTTCAGCCCGACGAGGCCGAGCAGGGCGTCGAGCAGCCACAGCAGCGCATAGGCGAGCAGCGTGAAGGCGAAGGCCCCGCCCGCGCTGACCGCGTCGGTCCAGACGAAGAAGTGCGTCTCGGCATAGGGGGTCGCCCAGCGGCGACGATGGAAATCCGACTGGAACAACGGGATCGCCAGCAGGCTGAAGAACACGCCGGCGGCAAAGGCATAGCCCTGGCCGGCGCGGCTATCGTCGGCGGCGACGGCGAGCCATGCGATCGATGCCATGACCGTGCCGAGGCCGAGCGCGAAGACCAGCACCTCGGCCAGCCGCTCGCGCCGCAGGGTGAAACCGAGCGCGAAGGCGGCGAAGAACACGAAGGAGGCGGCTGCGGCGGCTGCGGCCGATTCGTCGTCGAACGAGCCGATCAGTTGCAGCGCCAGTCCGGCCACTCCGCCGATGGCCGCCAGCAGCCATGGCCGCGCGGGCCAGTCCGCGCCGGACGTATCGGCCGGGGGTGCGGGGATGTCGTTCACGCTGTACGTCCTTTCGCTCGGATCGCGACAGACCTGTCCGGGAAGGGAACGCCTGTCATGAGCGAAAGATGAGCAATGCGCCCCTGCCCCTTATTGCGGCGGGCCGTCCTCGCCGGCGGGGGGAACGGGAGCCGCGGGTGCGCCGCCCTGGCCGCCTTCGCCGCCCTGCATCTGCTGCTGCATCATCATTTGCTGCAGCGTCTGCAGGCGCTGGTCGAAATCGGCGCGGGTCATGAAATCCACCACCTCGACATCGAAGGTCAGGTCGGAATTCGGCGGGATCGGGCCGCCCGGCGGCACGTCGGCACCGAAGGCGAGGTCGGACGGAATGAAGATGGTGTACTGCCCGCCCTTCTGCGTCTGCACCATGGCCTGGGTGAAGCCGGGAACCATGTCGCTGAGCGGCAGCGGTGTGCCCTCGGGGAAGATGCCCGGCACCGGCAGGTTGGTCGGCTGCGAGCGGTCGAACACGGTGCCGTCGGCCAGGCGGCCGGTGTAGTTGACGAAGACCACGTCCTCGGCGGTGGGGTTGGGCCCCTCGCCCGCGCGCACTGTATCGACGCTCACGCCCGGGGGCATGGCGAGCCAGGCGACCCCCGCGGCCAGCACGATCGCGGCGAGGACACCGAGCCAGAGCTTGGCAAGCGATCCCTTGGCGATCGGCTGCAAGGGCACGCGGGTGACTTCGGTCATGGGAATGTCGTCCTGTCAGGGAGGGCGCAAACGAAAAGGGCGCGGAAGATGAGTTCCACGCCCTTTTGGCTTAGCTGGTAAAAGCAATCAAGCTTACTTGATGCCGTCACGCTCCATACGCTTGCGCTCCAGCTTGCGGGCGCGGCGCACGGCGGCGGCCTTTTCGCGGGCGCGCTTCTCACTTGGCTTCTCGTAGTGGCGGCGCAGCTTCATCTCGCGATACACCCCCTCGCGCTGCAGCTTCTTCTTGAGCGCACGGAGAGCCTGTTCGACGTTGTTATCGCGGACGACGATCTGCATAAAACCTAAGCCACCTTTCAAAACCGATACCGGGAGAGCCCGCGAGCGATCGGCGCGGGTTGCACCATTTGCATAACCAATGAGCATCGGACCGATTCCGTTCCGGATCGGCGATACGTGCCGGGCCATTAGGCGAGCCTTCGCGCGAAAGCAAGCTTTCTCAGCCTCCGCGCTTCCCCCATTGCCGTGGGCTGGCTAAGGGGTGTGCCATGTCCACCCCCCTCCCCCAGATCTGGGCCTCGCTCATGGTCGCGCTCGGCGGCGGTATCGGCGCGCTCGCCCGCTACCAGCTCGGCCGGGCGATGACCTGGTGGCTCGGCCCGCCGGCCGTCGGCCTGTTTCCCTTCCCGACCCTCGCCGTCAACACCATCGGCAGCCTGCTGATGGGCCTGCTCGCCGGCTGGCTGGTGAAGAGCAGCCCCGAAAATTCCGAACAGCTGCGCCTGCTGCTCGGCGTCGGACTGCTCGGCGGTTTCACGACCTTCTCGGCCTTCAGCCTGGAACTCGCCCTGCTGATCGAGCGCCAGCAGGTGGGCCTCGCGGCGATCTACCTGATGCTCTCGGTCGGGCTCGGCGTGACCGGGTTCGTCTTCGGCCTCTTCCTCACGCGGCTGCTCGCCTGATGGCCGGGCGCGACACGCAGGCCGAGGTGCGGCAGTTCACCGTCGGCGCGGACGACGACGGCATGCGGCTCGACCGCTGGTTCAAGCGCCATCTGCCACAGGTCGGCTTCGGCACCGTCAGCCGCTGGGCGCGCACCGGGCAGCTCAGGGTGGACGGCAAGCGGGTGAAGCCGGAGGACCGCCTTGTCGCAGGACAAATGCTGCGCGTGCCGCCGGGCGGCGAGGACAAGGATGCGGCCAAGCGCCAGCGCCGCGCCCTCAGCGCCGAGGAGGAGGCGGAGGCCGAGGCCATGCTCATCACTCGCACGAAGACCGCGCTGGTGCTGAACAAGCCGCCTGGCCTCGCCACGCAGGGCGGCACCAAAACCACGCGCCACGTCGACGGCCTGCTTGATGCCTACGCGGGCGAGGACGAACCGCGCCCGCGCCTCGTCCACCGGCTCGACAAGGATACCTCGGGCGTCCTGCTCGTCGCCCGCACGCCGGGCAGCGCGGCATCCTATTCCAAGCGGTTCTCCAGCCGCAGCGCGAAAAAGATCTACTGGGCGCTGGTGGTCGGCGTGCCCGAGGTGCGCGAGGGCACGGTCGAGGCCGCGCTCGCCAAGCAGCCCGGCACCGGCGGCGAAAAGATGCACATCGACGAGGAAAACGGTCAGCCCGCGCGCACCGCCTACCGCGTGGTCGACCGCGCCGGCACCCGCGCCGCGTGGGTCGAGCTGCAACCCTTCACCGGCCGCACCCACCAGCTGCGCGTCCACATGGCCGCCATCGGCCATCCCATCGTGGGCGACGGCAAATACGGCGGGCAAGATGCCTACCTGACCGGCTCGATCAGCCGCAAGATGCACCTCCACGCCCGCCGCCTCATCATCGACGGGCCCGGTGGCGAAGAGATCGATGCCGTCGCTTCGCTGCCCGAACACTTCGCGGCGAGCATGGAGCAGCTGGGCTTCGACGAGGGGCTAAGCGATGCAGGCCCCGTCGCCGCCCCGCCGCCCGAGCGCAGCCGCGAGGAGAAGAAGCAGGCGGCCAAGGCCCACGCCAAGCAGTACCGCAAGGCCCGCCGCGGCGAGCGCGGCTCTCGCCGGTCGGGCGATGCGGGCATGAAGCCTGTCGGACGCAAGCCTTCCGGGAAGGGCGGCAATACGAAGCCCGGCGCGAAACCCGCTGGCCGCCCGGGCAAGCCGAAAGGCCGCTGACCCCCATGAAGCTTGCGGTATTCGATTGCGACGGGACGCTGAGCGACGGTCAGGCGGGCGTGGTCTCGGCTATGCAACGCGCCTTCGCCGCCATCGGCGAGCCTCCGCCCGACCCCGCCGCCATCCGCCGCATTGTCGGCCTGAGCCTGCCCGCCGCGGTGCGCCAGCTGATGATGGACGGCGAGGAAGCGCAGCGCCTGCAGGTGGTCGAAGCCTACAAGCGCGAATTCCGTGCCGCCCGCGAGGAAGGTCGGCTGCGCGAACCACTGTTCGAGGGCATGGCGGACCTGCTGCGCCGCCTGCACGGCAATGGCTGGACGCTGGGCGTTGCCACGGGCAAGTCCGACCGGGGCCTTGCCGCGACGCTAGCCGCCAACGACCTGGGCGACCTCTTCGCCACGCTCCAGACCGCCGACCGCCACCCGTCCAAGCCGCATCCCGCGATGTTGCAGGCTGCGATGGATGAGGCGCTGGCCGCGCCCGAGGACACGGTGATGATCGGCGATACCATCTACGATATCGCGATGGCGGTCGCCGCGGGCACGCGTGCGCTGGGCGTCGCCTGGGGCTATCACAAGGGCGAGGAACTGCTCGCCGCCGGGGCCGAGGCGGTGGCGCGCGATGCGGGGCAATTGCAGGAGTTGCTGGGTGACTGAACAACCGAAGGATGTCGGTCCGAAGGATGTCGGTCCGAAGGATCCCGCCGCGGCGCGGTTCTGGATGCTGCAACTGATGCGGCTGGGCGGCGTGCTGCTGGTGGTGGGCGCGGTGCTGATCCTGTCGGGCACGGTGCCGGGGCCGGACCTGCTGGGCTATGGCCTGCTGGCATTCGGCCTGTTCGAATTCTTCTGGCTACCCCTGGTGCTGGCCCGGCGATGGAAGTCGCCCGAATGAAACGCTTTTACGCGGACGTCGCCGTCGAGGAGGCCGAGGGCGGCTGGCGCATCTCCCTCGACGGGCGGCCCATCCGCACGCAGCGTGGCGGCGCGCAGGTCGTGCCCACGCGCGCGGTGGCGGAACTGCTGGCGGCCGAATGGCGCGCGCAGGGCGAAACCATCGATCCGCGCGGCTTCGTGTTCCGCGACATGGCAGACCTAGCCATCGACGTGATCCGGCCCGATCGCGAGGCGACTATCGCCAAGCTGCTGGGCTACGCCGAGACCGACACCCTGTGCTACCGCGCCGAGCCCGACGAACCGCTGTGGCACCGCCAGCAGGCGCTGTGGGAGCCGCTCTTGACCGCCTGCGAGGCGCGCCACGGCGTGCGGTTCGAGCGTACCAGCGGGATCGTGCACAAGGCGCATGGCGAGGCCAGCATGGCCACCCTGCGCGCGCGGCTGGAGGGAGAGGACGACTTCACCCTCGCCGCGCTGCTGACGCTGACCTCGCTGGCGGCATCGCTGGTGGTGGGGCTTGCGGCCCTCGAGCCGCAAGCGGATCCTGCCGCGCTCTATGCCGCCGCCAATGCCGAGGAAGACTGGCAGGCCGAGCTGTGGGGCTGGGACCACGAGGCCGAAGCCGCGCGGGCGATCAGGCTGGCGGCGTTCGAAAAGGCGGCGGAGTTTGCCGCGGCGGTGCGCGGCTAGCCCACCCACTCCGCCACGCGGTCGGCCACGGTGTTCGCCGCCTGGTTCAGCGCCGCACCGACGGCGGTCGCCTCGGGCAGGACGCCGGAGACGCGCTCCTCAAAGCGCTGGGTCGTCACCTGCCCGCCCTGCCGTTCGAGCACGGCGTCGTAACGCACCACCACGCTCGAGGTGACGGCATCGTAGTCCATCGCCACCAGCGTGCCCGACAGGCGGGTGCTGGCGGCAAAGGCCAGCTCGTCGTCCGCCACGACCAGCCGGTTGCCCTTGGCGCGGATGGTTTCGGACAAGACGTTGCGGAAAAGCTCGGCGGGCTTTTCCACCCACACCGCGTCGGCGAGATAGGCGAGCGTGCTGTCCGACGTGGTCACCGGAATGCGCGGCACGTTGAGCCGCTGGGCGACGGTGGGGGTTTCCACCGACAGCGCGTTCGCCGCCTGCCCTTCCGACGAATAGCCGGCGGGCACGGTGGAGGCAGGCGTCAGCGTCAGCAGCTGCTCGGGCGCGTCGGGCCCGAAGCTGATGCAGCCCGACAGCGCGAGGCTGGCCAGCGCGGCGGCGGCAAAGGCGGATTTCAACGTGGTCATGCGATACCCTCTCGCGCTGTCGCTCATGTCAGTTGGGCTCGTAATCCGGCAGCGCGGGGCCGCCGATCAGGCCGCCCGCGCCCTCGTTCTCGATGCGCTCGGTGATCTGGCGCAGGCTGGAGCTGGTCGCGCGAATGTCGCGCAAGGCGGCATTGGCGGCGGGCAGCGTGTCCTGCGAAAGCTGGCGGGTCAGCGGCTCGACGTTGGCCATCGCCTGCTCGAGCGCTGCGGCGGCGTCGCGCGCGGAGGCGAGCGTCTGGCGCATGTCGGCGCTGATCGCCTGACCGTCACGCTCGACCAGCGTGTTCACCGAGCCCAGCGTGCGGTCGAAGCTCGCCAGCGTCTCGGTCGATTGCGCCAAGGTGCCTTGCAATTCGACGAGCGTGCGCTGCACCTCGGGCGAGGCGGCGCGGAACTCGGCGCTCATGGCGTCGGTGTTGCGCAGGATGCCGGCGATGGAATTCTGGTTGTCGTCGTCGAGCACGCGGGTCAGCCGCTCGGTCAGCGTCGCCAGCCGTTCGAGCAGCAGCGGGGCGCTGGCGAGGATTTCGCCGAGCGCGCCGGGCGCGGGCGGGATGACCGGCACGCCCTCGGGGCAATCGGTGGTCTCGCAGCTTATGGGCGGCTGGTTGCTCTGCCCGCCGGTCAGCGAGATGTTGGACGATCCGGTAAAGCTGGAGGATACGCTCGCCTCGGTCCCGATCAGGATCGGAGTCGAGTTCTTGAGCTCGATGCGAACTTTCACGAACTCGGGATCCTTGTCCCAGATCGAGATGTCCGTCACCTTGCCCACGGGTACGCCGTTGTAGGTGACGCCCGATCCTTCCGCGACGCCGCCGACCGACTGCTCGAAGAAGATGTCGTATTCCTTGTTGTCGCGGTTCGACAGGCCCGCGAGCCATACGAAAAAGACCGCCGCGCCGGCCAGCAGCAGCAGCGTGATCGTTCCGACCCAGACGTGATTGGCACGAGTTTCCATGCGCTTGTCCCTATGCCTGTGCGCCCTGCGGCTTGTCCAATGCTTTCCCGCTCCCCTCGGCGGCGGCATCTGACTGGCGTTCGTTGGTGGCGGCTGCCGCGCGGCTGCGCGGGCCGTTGAAATATTCCTGTATCCACGGATGCTCGGTCTCGAGCAATTCGGGGATCGTGCCCACGGCTACAACATGCTTGTCAGCCAGCACGGCGACCCGGTCGCAGATGGCGTAGAGCGTGTCGAGATCGTGGGTGATGAGGAAGACGGTGAGGCCCAGCGTATCGGTCAGCTCGCGCAGCAGCTCGTCGAACTTGGCCGCGCCGATGGGATCGAGACCAGCCGTCGGCTCGTCCAGGAACAGCAGCTCGGGATCGAGTGCCAGCGCGCGGGCAAGGCCGGCACGCTTCCTCATGCCGCCCGACAGCTCGTTGGGGAACTTGGCTGCGGCCTCTTCCGGCAGGCCGGTCATCACCACCTTGTAGCGGCTGATCTCGTTCAGCAGTTTCTGGCTGAGTTCCGGGTAGTACTGCTTGAGCGGCACCTGCACGTTCTCGCCCACGGTCAGCGTGGAGAAAAGCGCGCCGCCCTGGAACAGCACGCCCCAGCGGTTGCGCACGCCGATGACCTCGTCGGGTTCGGCCGCGGTGATATCGTTGCCGAACACCTCGATGGTGCCGTCATCGGGGATCTGCAGGCCGATGATGGAGCGCATCAGCACGCTCTTGCCAGTGCCCGATCCGCCCACCACGCCCAGGATCTCGCCGCGGTTCACGTCGAGATCGAGGTCCTCGTGGATGGTCTGCTCGCCGAAGCAATTCTTCAGCCCGCGGATGCTGATGGGGTGGTCGCCGGTGAAGCGTTCCGGGATGTCGTCGTGCGCCTCGTCCAGCAGGGCCTCGTCGCTGTCGTTTTGCGGATCGTCCTCGGCCATCAGATCCACCCGATGCTGGAGAAGAATACGGCGAAGAAGGCGTCGAGCACGATCACCATGAAGATCGCCTGCACCACCGCGGCGGTAGTCCTGAGGCCCACCTCCTCGGCGTTACCCTCCACCTGCATGCCCTGATAGCAGCCGGCGAGCGCGATGATCAGTCCAAAGACGGGCGCCTTGACCACGCCAACCCAGAAGTCCGTCGCGGGGACGACTTCCTGGATGCGCGCGAGGAAGGTGAGGAAGGGGATGTCGAGCAGCACGTCGCCGATCACCGCGCCGCCGATCACCGCGCACACGCAGGCGTAGAAGCCCAGCAGTGGCATCATGATGACGGCGGCGAGGATGCGTGGAATGACCAGCGCTTCCATCGGGCTGACGCCGATCGTGCGCATGGCGTCGATTTCCTCGGTCAGCTTCATGGTGCCCAGCTGCGCGGCAAAGGCGCTGCCCGACCGGCCCGCGACCATGATCGCGGTCATCAGCACGCCCAGTTCGCGCAGGGTGATGCGGCCGACGAGGTTGACCGTCAGCGTCTCCGCCCCGAACTGTTGCAACTGCACCGCGCCCTGCTGGGCGATGACGATGCCGATGAGGAAGCTCATCAGGCCGACGATGGGCAGGCTGGATACGCCCACCTGCTCCATCTGGCGGACCAGCGCCTTGGTGCGGAACCGTCGCGGGTGGAGCAGCAGGGCGCCCATCGACGCGATGATCGCACCGAGGAAGCCGATGTTGTGGCGCACGCCGTTTCCGAATTCATAGACCTTGGCGCCCACGTGCTCGGTCACGCGGCCGAAGATCTTGCTGCGCGGCGGAACGACCGGCGCGTCGCTGGTGCTGCGCTCTACCGTCTCGAGCAGGACTTCCGCCGTCTCGTCAGCGCCGGTTATGTCGGCGCCCTTGTCCTCGGCGAAGCGATGGACGACCCACGCGCCCACGGTATCGACCCGGGTCACGCCCGAGATATCGACGAACTGCACGCTGTCGGTAATCTTGCGGAGTTCGGGATCGAGCCGGCCGATGCCCGAGACCGTCAATGGCCCGGTGATGGTGACGGTCGCCCGTCCCCCGCTCTCCTCCAGGCTGTACTCTGCCCATTCCCTCATCGTTTCAGGCCTATGCGTCCAAATCCGCGGCCTAGCAACCGTTTCGCGTGTTGAACTGGGGCAAATGCGATGGCAGGGGCCAAGCCATGACGAGCGAACTGTCCAAGACCTTCGACCCCGCCGCAATCGAGGCGAAATGGTATGCCCACTGGGAGGCGAACGGCCTGTTCCGGCCCGATCGCCCGGACGCCGAGCCCTTCACCATCGTCAACCCGCCGCCCAACGTGACGGGCAGCCTCCACATCGGCCACGCGCTCGACAATACGTTGCAGGACATCGTGATCCGTTACGAGCGCATGCGCGGCAAGGATGCGCTGTGGGTCGTGGGCACCGACCATGCCGGCATCGCCACGCAGATGGTGGTCGAGCGGCAGCTCGAGGCCGCGGGCGACAAGCGCACCAACCATACGCGCGAGGATTTCGTGCAAAAGGTGTGGGAGTGGAAGGAGGAGAGCGGCGGCACAATCACGCGCCAGCTGCGCCGCCTCGGCTGCTCGATGGACTGGGGCCGCGAGCAGTTCACCATGGACGAGCATTTCACCAAGGCCGTGCTCAAGGTCTTCGTCGACCTCTACAACGACGGCCTCATCTACCGCGACAAGCGGCTGGTAAACTGGGACCCCAAGCTGAAGACCGCCATCTCCGATCTCGAGGTGGAGACCCGCGACGTGAAGGGCAGTTTCTGGCGCCTGCGCTATCCGCTGGCCGACGGCGCGACGATGCCCGATGGCAGCGCCTACATAGAGGTCGCGACCACCCGGCCCGAGACCATGCTCGCCGACATGGCCGTCGCTGTGCACCCCACCGACGAGCGCTATGCCGCGCTTGTGGGCAAGCACGTCGAGCTGCCGATCACCGGGC
Organism: Aurantiacibacter luteus; assembly: GCF_001010945.1. Lineage (GTDB taxonomy): Bacteria > Pseudomonadota > Alphaproteobacteria > Sphingomonadales > Sphingomonadaceae > Alteraurantiacibacter > Alteraurantiacibacter luteus. Next base: position 10,797 of record NZ_LBHB01000003.1, on the reverse strand, counting down.
GCAGCATTTCCATCGTCGCCGACGAGCACGCCGATCCCGAGCTGGGCAGCGGCGCGGTGAAGATCACGCCGGGGCACGACTTCAACGACTTCGAGGTGGGCAAGCGCGCCGGCATCGCGGCTGCCGACATGCTCAACATGCTCGATGCCGAGGGCCGCGTCTGCCAAACCGCCGACGGACTGATCCCGGCCGAGCTCGTCGGCATGGACCGCTTCGACGCCCGCGCCCGCGTGGTCGAGATGCTGAAGGCGAGCGGCCACCTCGTGCCGCACGTCGTCGAAAAGGATGGCGAGGTCACCGAGCACGACGCCGAGCCGCGCACCATCCCCACCCCCTTCGGCGACCGCGGCGGTGTGGTGATCGAACCCTGGCTGACCGACCAGTGGTACGTCGATGCCGCAAAGCTCGCCGAAAAGCCGATCCAGGCCGTGCGTGAGGGCGAGATCGAGATCGTCCCGAAGACCTGGGAAAAGACTTTCTTCAACTGGATGGAGAACATTCAGCCGTGGTGTGTTTCCCGGCAGCTGTGGTGGGGGCACCGGATACCGGCGTGGTACGATGCCGAGGGCAAGCCCTACGTCGCGCTGACCGAGACCGAAGCGCAGGCGCAGGCGGGCGAAGGCGTGGCCCTGACACAGGACGAGGACGTCCTCGATACCTGGTTCTCCAGCGCGCTCTGGCCCTTCGCCACCCTCGGCTGGCCCGAGCGGACCGATCTCGTCGAGAAGCACTACCCGAACGACCTGCTGATCTCCGGCTTCGACATCCTGTTCTTCTGGGACGCGCGGATGATGATGGCGGGGTATTACAACATGGGCGAGCGCCCGTGGGACAAGCTCTACCTCCACGGCCTCGTGCGCGCGGCGGACGGCGCGAAGATGTCCAAGTCCAAGGGCAACGTCGTCGATCCGCTCGGCCTTATCGACCGGTACGGCGCGGATGCGCTGCGCTTCTTCATGGCGGCGATGGAGAGCCAGGGCCGGGACATCAAGATGGACGAGAAGCGAGTCGAGGGATACCGCAACTTCGCCACTAAGCTGTGGAACGCCACCCGTTTTTGCCAAGCGAACGGCATCGGAGCCTCCGACACCATCAAGGCACCGCCCGCGCGGCTTGCGGCGAACCAGTGGATCATCGGCGAGGTCCAGCAGACCGTCGCCAGGCTCGACGAGGCAATGGCCGACTTGCGCTTCGACGCGGCGGCCAACACCGTCTACCACTTCGCCTGGGACCGCTTCTGCGACTGGTATCTCGAGTTGATTAAACCTGTGTTCGCCGAGGGCGCCAGCGCCGAAGCCGCCGCCGAGACGCGCGCGGTGGCCGGCTGGGCGCTCGACCAGATCCTTGTCATGCTGCACCCCTTCATGCCCTTCGTTACCGAGGAGCTGTGGCACGCGCAGGGCGAGCGGCCTTACGAACTCATCCTCGCGAAGTGGGCCGCGCCCGAGGCCGAGGTCAGCAGCCGCGCGACCGACGCCATCGACTGGACCATCGCGCTCACCACCGCCACCCGCGCGGCGCGTAACGAGCTCGGCATCTCGCCCGGTGAGAAGCTGCCCGCCTTCATCGCCAGCCCGTCGGCCACCGGCGCGGCCGTGCTGGATCGCAGTGCGGCGGCCATCGAGCGGCTGGCGCGCCTCGCCCCCGTCACCGTGGGCGAGGCCCCGGCGGGCGCGGCCATGCAGGTGACCGCGGGCGAGGACGTCTTCGTCATCCCGCTCGAAGGCGTGATCGACGTCGCCGCCGAACGCGCGCGGCTGGAAAAGGCACTGGCGGCCTCGCAGAAGGAAGCAAAATCGCTCGAAGGGCGGCTGGGCAATCCCGCGTTCGTGGAAAAGGCCAAGCCCGAAGCCGTCGAAAAGGCCCGGGCCGACCATGCCCACCACGCGGCAGAGGCGGAACGGCTGACAGCGGCTCTGGCAAGGTTGGGATAAGCAATTCGTCTCTGCTCCGCTCATGCTGAGCTTGTCGAAGCATTGCTTTTCCGCCTAGCGCAGCGCCTGAAGTCGAAGACGACCCTTCGACAAGCTCTGGGTGAGCGGGATTGTGACACTGGTCTTGGCCACGCAAGCTCCGGGCGAGCCGGAGATTTTTGCCTCCCCGCAAGGCGAAGGCCCTTCCGCCGGAATCCCGGTCGCCTTCGTGCGCTTGTCGCGGTGTAACCTCGCCTGCCTGTGGTGCGATACCCCCTACACCTGGCATTTCGACGGCGACGCGCGACCGCACCGCTCAGGGGAGACTTTCCCCCGCCACCCCAACCAGATCGCGCTCGATGAGGCAGAGGTCGCCGCGCGGGTGGCCGCATTCGGGCGCGACCGGCTCGTCATCACCGGGGGCGAACCCTTGATGCAGGGGGCGCAGCTGGCGCGGATGCTCGAACACCTGCCGGGCATGGCGGTCGAGATCGAGACCAACGGCACCGTCGCTCCGCAGCCTGCGCTCGATGCGCGGGTGACGCAGTACAACGTCAGCCCCAAGCTCGCGCATTCGGGTAACGCGGCGGAACTGGCGCTGAAGCCTCACATGCTGGCACGCTGGGCGACGGACGAGCGGGCGTTCTTCAAGTTCGTAATCGCCCGGCCCGGGGACGTGGACGAGGTCCGCGCCCTCGTCTCCGCGCACCAAATTCCTCCCGACCGCGTCTACCTCATGCCCGAAGGCACCGACAGCGAGACCCTGCGCGACCGGCTCGATTGGCTTGCCCCGCTGGCGAAGGCGGAGGGCTGGCGCATCACGGACAGGCTGCACATCCACCTGTTCGGCGATACACGCGGGACATGAACGACGATTCGGCCCCGGCGGCCAACCCTCCGCAAGCCCGGATGCGCGGCGACCTGACCGAGGGGCCGGTCATGCGGACGCTGCTGATGTTTGCCGTGCCCACGCTCGCCTCCAACATCCTCCAGTCGCTGAACGGCACGATCAACTCGATCTGGGTCGGGCGGCTGATCGGGGAGCAGGCGCTGGCGGCCACGGCAAACGCCAACATCGTGATGTTCCTCGTCGCCAGTGCCGCCTTCGGCTTCGGCATGGCGGGCACGGTGCTGATCGGCCAGCGCTTCGGCGCGCGCGACGTGGACGGAGCCCGCCGCGCATTCGGCAGCGCGGTCGGGTTTGCCGCCACGCTGATGATCGCCATCGCCGCGCTGGGCTTCTGGCTCGCGCCCGAGCTGCTTTCGCTGATGGCGACGCCGGGAAGCGCCTTTGATCTCGCCCTCACCTACATCCGCCTGATGTTCGTCTCGATGCCCTTCGGCATGGCCTCGGTGATCCTCGCCATGGGCCTGCGCGGCACCGGCGATTCGCGGACGCCGCTGATCTTCATGGGGATGATGGTCGCAATCGACGTGGTGCTGAACCCGCTGTTGATCGCGGGCTACGGCCCCTTCCCCGCGCTCGGAATTGCGGGATCGGCGATCTCGACGATCATCGCCAGTCTCGCCTCGTTCTTCGGCACCATCGCCTACGTCTATGCGAAGGACCTGCCCTTGCGACTGCGCGGGCCCGAGCTCGCCTACCTGAAACCCCGGCGCGTAGAGCTCGACTTCATCGTGAAGAAGGGCCTGCCGATGGGCGCGCAGATGCTGGTGATGAGCGCGGCGGGCATCATCGCCGTCGGCCTCGTCAACCGCGAAGGGCTGCTGATGACCGCGGCATATGGCGCGGCGATGCAGCTGTTCACCTACCTGCAGATGCCGGCGATGGCGATCGGCGGTGCGGTTTCCGCGATGGCGGCGCAGTACATCGGCGCGCGGCGATGGGACCGGATCGACGAAATCAGCCGCGCGGGCGTGATCGTCAACCTCGCCATGACCGGCTTGCTGACGGCGCTGCTGCTGCTGTTCGACCGGCCGGTGCTCGGCCTGTTCCTCGGGCCGGACAGCCCCGCCGTCCCGCTCGCCCGGCACATCCAGTTCATCTCGGTATGGAGCTTCATGCTGTTCGGCGTGACGATGATCTATTCCGCCACCATGCGCGCCGGCGGCGCGGTGATGGTGCCGCTGCTGATCGTGGCGGTGGCGCTCTACCCGGTGCGGCTTGGGTTCTACTACGCCACCTACGACTGGCTGGGATCGGACGCCATCTGGTGGTCGTTCCCGGTCGGATCGGTGGCGGGCGTGGTGCTGGCCTACTGGTTCTACCACTACTCCGGCTGGCGCACGAAGGCGCAGGCAGAACGCCCGCGCATGGCCGACGAGCAGGTGCAGGCGGACGGAATGGCTGCGGGCAGGATGACGCCGGAGATCTAAGGCGCCGCCGCGGGACTTGGCGAAGATGTAGTCGGCGAGCTGGCGAAACCCGCTTTGCAGCGCGCTGTCACGGCCCCCGCGTAACCCGCACCGGGGCGGTCAGGAGGGAGGATTGCTCGCCCCGGTGCCGCGTTGCTCGCGCACCCTAGAGATGGATTTTGGCGAGGATGGGTTGGAACCCGACCCTTCCCCCGACCCGGTGCGGTATGGTTTCTACAGGGTCGATTTCAGCCCCGTGGCGTGTGACTTCGCTCGCGAAGGCTGCCTTATGAGGTCGCCGTCGCAACGGAAGTTCGCGCATCACTGAATGGTCCAATATTATTCAAGCAAACGCTATCAGCGCCATCCAAATCGACCACACACGGAGCGGTCCAGTCCTTCTTTTCAATATCCATAAAAACACCTTTTCTTTTTGAGCCATGGATTTCGTATGTTCCTTGCAAATACCTGTCAAATGCTCGCGGGGTCACGCGACCTCCTCCTCTTGCCGCATCGTGGGCGCACCCGCTCGATTTTCACTGAGGGTGAACGCCCGCGCCAGTGGTCGTGCTCAAGTCCCGCGCGAGATGGGTTCTACAAGAGCCTGCCGACGCGCTTTGCCGAGAGTGCGGAGATTCGCTATGCGAGCCACAGGCATGGCTATCAGGCGAGCAATCGTGCCGCGATGCGCTTTGCACGGGATTGGGACGCTTTCGTGCGTGAACGGATTTTGGAGGCGTGATGACATGCGGACTAGGCATGGGGCGGAACTCTCGAGGGGTACTCGCTCACCGCAAAATTACCTTCAGCGCGGATGACCTGGTAATCGGTCTGCTCGATGCGTTTCTCATTATAGACATAGGCGCCTCAGCCCGCGGTCAGCAGGACGGCGGCACCGCCGGCGATCTTGAGGGCGTCACGCATTGCAGTCTCCGGCAGGAATCATGCCAGTCCAACCGCCGCCTATGACGCGCGTTCCCTTCCCTCCGCCGGGCCGAGGGCCCGCAAGGCCGACTGGCCGCCCGCAGCGGGCACGCAGCGCAGCGGAGTGCGTATAGCGAGGACGAAGGCGCGGAGGCGCTTTCGCAAAACAGGTTACGCCCCCTGCGCGCGCCAGCGTTGCACGGTGCGGTGGACCATGTCCTCCTCGCCGCCGCCCTTGTTCCACAGCTCGACGAAGCTCGGGTCCTCGGACGCGGGTCGCTTGGCCTCGTCGAGGTTGTCGAAGCTGACGCGGATCGGGATCGACACGCCCTCGCCGCAGATGATGCACTCGCGGTTGCGCAGCGCCGGGATGGAATCGAGGAAGCCGCGCGCGCCCTCGGGCATGGCGGCCTTCACGAAGGCCTGGTCGCGGTCGTTGTTGAGGCGCATCGAAATGATCGTGCCGCATTGCGACAGCACGCCTTCGGCAAGGTCGGACGGGCGCTGGGTGATGAGGCCGAGCGAAATTCCGTACTTGCGGCCTTCCTTGGCGATGCGGCTGAGCACGCGGCCGACCGAGTTGCCGTCGGCGTTGCGCTCGTTGGGGACGTAGCGGTGGGCCTCTTCGCACACCAGCAGGATCGGGCTCGTCGCCTCGTTCCGGCTCCAGATGGCGAAGTCGAACACCAGGCGGCTGAGCACAGCGACCACGGTGCTGGTGATGTCGCTGGGCACGCCCGAGACGTCGATGATGGCGATCGGGCTGCCGTCGGACGGCATGCGGAAGATCTTGCCGATGAAGTCGCCCATGGTGTCGCCCACCAGCATGCCCGAGAACATGAACTGGTAGCGCGGATCCTGCTTCAGCTCGTCGATCTTGGTCTTGATGCGCATGTAGGGAGCGGTGTTGGTCGCCTTGTCGAGCTTGCCCATCTCGTCCTGCACCAGGTTGGTGAGGTCGGAGAGGAGGTAGGGAATGGGCGAATCGACGGTGATCTTGCCCATCGTCTCGGCCAGGCGGTTCTTCTGCCGCGCCATCAGCAGGCACTTGGCAAGGATGTCTCGGTCGTTCTGCAGGTCGTTGCCGGTGGACTTGATGATGACCTCGCAGTGCTCCTCGAAGTTCATCAGCCAGTAGGGCATTTGCAGGTTGCTGACGTCGAAGATGCGGCCCGTGTTGCGGAAAGCGGCGGAATATTCGCCGTGCGGGTCGATCATCAGGATATGGCCCTGCGGCGCAGCCTCGCAGATGCGGTGCAGGATCAGCGCCGCGCTGGTCGACTTGCCGGTGCCGGTGGAGCCGAGCAGGGCGAAATGCTTGCCGAGCATGGCATCGATATACATGCCCGCGCGAATATCGTTCGTGGGATAGACCGTGCCGATCTGGATCGCGCTGCGCCCGTCGCTGGAATAGATTTGCCTGAGGTCCTCGGTCGTCGCCGGGTAACACAGCGCGCCGGGGATGGGATAGCGGGTGACGCCGCGGCGGAAACCGTGGATTTTGCCGGTCAGCCGCTCTTCCTTGCCCTCGCCCATGAAATCGATGTTGGCGACCACCGCGTTGCCGTCGCCGCGCCGGTCCTGCCGCTGGTTGCGCACGCTGGCGAGCAGCCAGCCGTCCTGCGTCTTGATCTTGATCTGGCTGCCGACCTGTCCGGCAAGCGCGATCGAGGGATCGGCATCCTCCATGCACTCGTTGAGGCGCAAGAGGTCGAGCGCGATCTGTGAGCCGGAGCCGGCGATTTCCAGCACCACGCCGATCGGCTGGCCGGCATTGTCGGCGCTGCGCGTGGCCCTGATCTCGGCCTCGGTCGGGCCGACGGGCGTGGCGTTGGCAAACTGGTTACCGGGCATGGCGGTCATCGTCGATTGTGTCCAAGCTGTTGCGATCCGCGCCCTGCCTAGGATCGCGAGGTTAAGATCGCGTCAATTCCGCCCGGCGGCGCGCGGTTTAAACCAGCGTAAACAGGCGGCTGGCGGCCCAGCCCATGAACAGCGAGAGGCCGATGGCGAACAGGCCGTAGAAGAACGAGGCATCCTCCGCCTCGGTGGCGATGCGGCCGGAGACGCCTTCCTTCACCACCTCGACCTCGGACGTGGCGCTGGTCACCACGCGGCCATCGATGATGGCAAAGGTTTCCGCCACGTAGCGGCCCGGGATCACGTTCGAGGGAATCGGCAGGCGCGCGCGGTAAAGCACCCCCTCGGACACCTCGACCCCGCCTTCGTACTGGGCATAGAGACCCTGCCGCTCGCGCAGGTCGACGAGCCCTGCCGAGAAGCGCGCCTGCTCTTCCGGCTCGATCGAGCCGGTGGGCGAAAGCTGCAGCCAAGGCAGCCCGAGCTCGTAGATCGCCGCCGTGCGCTCGTCGACGATGTCGGCCACGGGGCGCGAACTGGCGAGGGCGTAGAACGAGGGGACCGAGCGGTAGGCGGTGCTGTCGGCATTGATCCAGATGCCGAACCAGCGTTCCTTTTCGCGCAGGCGAATGGGCTGGGCCGGACCTTTGAGGACCACCACGATGTCGTAGTCGCCCCGCGCACGTCCGCCCGCCGGGTCGAGCAGCGCGCCGAACAGCAGCAGGTCCGCCCCGGTAAAGCCCTGCCGCAGCACGATCCGGTGCTCGGAAACGTCGGGCACCAGCACCGGGTCGCGCCCTTGCGCCGCGCAGGGCACCGCCACCAGCAGCGCCATCAAGAAGGCGAGAGCGGAACGCATTACAGGGCGGGTCACAGGGGCACCACCGAATAGACCTCACTCGGCTGCACGGCGAGGCCGTAGACCATCACCAGAGCGATGGAGAGCACGACCAGCGCCAGCGAGAGACGCAGGTGTTCGGGCTTGGCGAACTGCGCCACCCGCGTGCCGAGCTGCGCGCCGGTGACCGAACCGATCAGCAGAAGCCCCGCCAGCACGATGTCCACCGCGCGCGTGGTCAGCGCATGGACCATCGTCACCAGCATCGTGATGAACAGGATGTTGAACAGGCTCGTCCCCACCACGACCTTGGCGCTCATGCCGAGGATGTAGAGCATGGCCGGCACCATGATGAACCCGCCGCCCACGCCCATCAGCATGGTGAGCGTGCCCACCACGATCCCCAGGATCAGCGGCGCGATGGGCGAGATGTAGAGGCCCGAGGCATAGAAGCGCCAGCGATAGGGCAGCGCGGCGATCCACGGGTGGTGGCGCCTGAGTGCGCGGCCGGAGGCCTTCGGCACCAGCCCCAGCGACTGCAGCGCCTCGCGCAGCATCAGCGAGCCGATGGTGCCGAGCAGGATGACATAGAGGATGTTGATGACGGTATCGATCTGGCCGACCGATCGCAGCAGGGTGAACAGCCCCGCGCCCAGCAATGCGCCCAGCATGCCGCCCGCCACGATCACGAGGCCGATCTGGTAATCCACCCCCTTGTTGCGCCCGTGCGCCATCACGCCCGACACGCTGGCACCGGTCACTTGCGTGGCGGCGGATGCGGCGGCGACGGTGGGCGGGATGCCGTAGAAGATCAGCAGCGGCGTCGTCAGAAACCCGCCGCCGACCCCGAAGATGCCCGACAGGATGCCCGTCACCAGCCCGAGCAGGACGATCACCAGCCCGTTGACCGCAAGGTTCGCGATGGGGAGGTAGACGTCCATGGCTCGCGCCTAGTGCATCGCGCGGATGGATTGAAGGTGAATGACGGGCTGTGCCTAAAATCCGGCGGACAGTGTGAGCGCGGGGCCACTCGCGGGCTCGGCATCGCCCGCCACGCGGAAGCGATAGTCGGCGGAAAGGCGCGCGTTGACGCGGCCGAGGGGCACGGTAATCGATGCCGTTGGGCCGATATCCAGCCGTCCTGTACCCTCCTGCGCGCCGCCCCACGCGCCTGCACCCGCTTCGAGACGATACCCTCGACCTTGTTTGAACGGGCGGCTGACACGCATTTGCCCATCGACGAAGGGGGTAGCGAATTCGCCTGTCACGTACCCTGTCTGCGCGTAGGTCTCGGCACTGAAGCCACCGGGCAATTCGGCCATAGGCAGTTCCGTCACGACAAAGGCGGCAGCGCGCGTTTCCGTGCCGAACTGCGTATCGAATATCCGCCCTTCCACGTGCGCCCGCATTGGCACCGAGCCGAAGGGACGGGTGGAAAGGCCCGCAGCCAGTTCACGCTGTTTCGGGCCGGCCAGAGCGGTCGTGGCCCGCGCATAGGCCTGTGGGCGCCGCGAAGAGCCCTGACCAAGATCGTATCGCAGCACCGCGCCCGCCTGACTGCGTCCGTAGCTTGGGCGGAGAGCCGACAGCGCTGAATCCGATCCTTGTCGGAAAAGCGCCCAGGAATCGCCCGACCAGCGACTTGGCGCTGACTGCCGAAATTCTGCGGCACTCTGCAGAGGAGGTGCTTGCGCTGATGAACTGGCAATTCGCGGCGCGCCCGCTGCTGAAGGCAATACCGGATTTGACATGCCAAACCCCGCAGTCGGATAGAGCGCATTTGCCTCTGCGCCAGCGCCGCTGTCCTCCATCGAAGGACGGCCTCGGATAGCATTCGTCGAACCAGTGCGTCCGAGGGGCTTTGCGCCGCGATTCGCGATTGGAGCGGCGCTAGAAGCGGTCCGCACTAGCGAGACGCCCGGATACACGCCGAAGATCGACGGATCCACGTCCGGCATCGCAATCTGCATATCCGACTCATGCGGTGCTGCCCTTCCCACGATCAGAGGAGGTGTCGGAGGCTGGCCGACGCTCGCTGGCCGCGCACTTTCAAACCCAGTCGCTTCCCAAGCAATGACACGGTAGGTGACCCATACGCCGATTACCGTCGCCAGCATCATCAGAGGGGCGCCCCGACGCGCATGGTCCGCACGCCTCATTGCACCGCTCCCGGACGAAGAACCATTGCGGCAGGATGATCGTTATGTTCCGTCTTGTCCCATTTCGCCGGTTCGCCGCGAAGGGCGCGAATGTAGGAAACGATCCCGCGGCGTGCGGCCATCATGGCGATGATGTTCGAGATCGGCAGCCGCACCACCCCCCAGAGCCCCTCGATCACGCCGTATTCGCGAGCCGTGAAGGCGAAGCGCATCACGACACGCCAGGCCAGACTGACGAGGTTCGCCATAAGAATGAGATTGAGGACAGCAGTGCTTTTCCAGGGAATGTCGTATCCCAGCCAGTTCAAAAGGATATGCAGGACGACGAGGATGAGCAGGATGTAACCGGCGAAAAGCACGATAGCCGACAGCGGTCCGCGCCGATCGCGCATGCGCATCCATCTCTCTCCAAGGCCGCCATTCCAGCCGAGACGATCCCAGCCCTGGAAGGCGATTCCATGCAGCCAACGCGCCTTTTGCCTGACAGCATGGGAAAGCGAAGAAGGAAAATAAGCCCTCGTGGCGACGAGTTCGCCGTCTTCCCCGCGGGCCCTCAGCAAGGTCGATCGCCCACCGATGCTGGCTACCTTGATTCCGAGTTCGTAATCCTCCGTCAGCGTTTCGTGCGAGAAAGGACCGAGATCCTCACTACGTCGCGCCATCGTTTCCAGCGTGCCCCTGCCAAAGGCACAGCCAACGCCCGCAGCCGGAATGCCCGCGCCGATGAGAGAGCGCACGACCAGTGTCTTGCCGTGCGATTCCTCGAATTGCCCGTTATCGTAAGCAG
>NZ_LBHB01000022.1 GCF_001010945.1 Aurantiacibacter luteus | reverse complement strand
ACTTCTTCGGTCAGCTCGCCAAAATCACAGATTTTGACGGCTTCGCTTGAAATAAAACAGTAATCAAAGGGGGTAAAAAATTAAAATTTATCAGTTCGCTTCGTTAACACTTAGCTCTATTTATCTCAGGTTATTATTTCGAAAAAAGTTTTTTCATTCCTGACTTAAAACCACCCATAACTCCTTGTGTACCAGAACTAGATGCTTCAAATCCACTTCCCACAAGAGAGATGGCAATTCGGGGAATCAAATAAAACATTCCAATGACAAGACCAATTGTAATCATTAAAACAAAAGCGAC
>NZ_LBHB01000021.1 GCF_001010945.1 Aurantiacibacter luteus | reverse complement strand
AGTTTTTGGGGCTTTTTAGCCTAAGAAAGCGTAAGTTTTATGCAGAAATTTGTTCCTAGACCGAGCGTAGCGAGTAAAAAAGTTTTATGAGCGAAGCGAATTCCGAGTTGCTTTTGCTTTTTCTTAAAGTCACGCAAGTATTAACCAAAAAATTGCCCCAACGAACTGAGCGAAAGCGAAGTTCAATAGAGTTTGAGCGAAGCGAAAACCAAGGGCAATTTTTCATTCCCTGGGCTTTTAATTATTTTTAATCTTTTAAATGCTTTTAGACATGCTGAAAGCCTTAATTTACAACACTTTC
>NZ_LBHB01000020.1 GCF_001010945.1 Aurantiacibacter luteus | reverse complement strand
CTTATAACACGGCCAAATAAACCACGCTTTTTAGGCTGTTTTTTTAGTGTGTCATGAGACGTCTCAAAAGTGTCTTGTGGTGCACCATTGAGACGTGTCAAAGATGTATCATGAGACGTATCATTTTGTTTCATTGCTTGTGTAGCAATAGTTTCAGGTGTGTCATTAAAAGTGTCGCATGATGTATCGTTGGAACGTGTCACAGGTGTGTCATGAGACACTTTTTCAGAAGACTCTTTGTGTCCTAATAAAAGCTGGAACCGATCAATTTGATCCAAATAACGCTGTTCACGTTCTTTATAAGATTCAA
>NZ_LBHB01000019.1 GCF_001010945.1 Aurantiacibacter luteus | reverse complement strand
ATCATTTTCTTTGTTATTTTAACGTTTTTTTCTTTTTGTGGTGCTTGGTTTTCTATTTTTAAAAGCCTAAGACTTCAAGAAGTAAAAAAAATGCCTTCAGATGGTGAACTCATCGAGTTTTTTGAATCTAATGAACTTCCTAGTGTTTATTTAGGCTTAGCTGAGAATTATAGTGAGGCTATTGAGTGGTACCGAATTAAGAACCATGATAAAACTACCCTAATGCAACAAGGCTATAAAGAGATTTTTCATACGGCAATTTTCTTTATAATTTCCATTCTTCTTATATTTTTAACTCAGGTAGCATAAC
>NZ_LBHB01000018.1 GCF_001010945.1 Aurantiacibacter luteus | reverse complement strand
AATGACCGATGCACAACGCCACTTATTTGGGAACAAACTAGCCCATGATGCTCGTGTACAAAGCGAATACAGCCATTTAATTGGTACTGGAAGCTATGAAGACTTTGCAAAATTACTGGCGGATATGCTTGCAGAAGAACAGCATTTTAAGATGTTTTACCCTTTGCTTGTAGAGCATGGTTACAAAGCATAAATCTTGTCGTATTCTATCAATGGTAGATAAGTCATTTCGACCTTCCTTATCTATGTACAAGATAAGGTGGCGCCACCAATACGCCAATATTGGTGGATAGCCACCAACCCCTCTAAATTGCGT
>NZ_LBHB01000002.1:982500-1064700 GCF_001010945.1 Aurantiacibacter luteus | reverse complement strand
ACCGCCTCGGGCGCAAGCGGTACGCAGTGCTCGAATGCTTCGTCGTCACGCAGATGCAGCTCCAGCTTCATCTCGTCGGCGGGAATGGTCCAAAGCGCTACGGGTGAGGAGGCCGAGGCGTCCTTCCAGTCGATCCCGCTCAACTGCTCCCAGGTCATGCGACGCACCATGCCAGGTCGCTGTGCCGTGAGGGCAAGGACACGAGCAGCCAGGCGTGTGACGGGTGATGCTCCGGCGCTATCGACGTCGTGCACCAACTGCCGCACGCCATCGACTTTGATGAGCGCCGGATACCGCTTCGCAGGTGGCACGGGCTTGAGCGCGGCGCCTACAGCGACAGCCGGGTTGTCGGCCTTGATGCCGAGCCCGCGGGCGTAGACGAACACCGACCCGACCCGTTGCTTCAACCGGCGGGCAGTCTCGATGGCGCCCCGCTCCTCGACCTTGCGCAGCACGGCAAGCAGCACCGGCTCGTCGATCTCGCCCAATTCCAGTGTGCCGATGTGCGGAAAGACATCACGCTCCAGGCTGGTGATGACGTCGTTTGCATGGACCGGCTTCCAGCGAGGCAGCTGCTGCTCATACCAGTCGCGCGCGACCGCCTCGAACGTCTGTCGCTCGTCGCGTCCGCCGATCAGCTTGCGTCGCGCCTTGTCGACGCGCGGATCGCGACCCGAACGCAGGATCTTGCGCGCATCGTCCCGCGCCTCGCGGGCGGCGGCGAGAGATACATCGGGATAAGTGCCGAGACCGAGCGCCTGCTCCTTGCCGTCGAATCGGTATTTGTAGCGCCAGGTCTTGTGGGCCTTGGGTGAGACATGCAGGAACAGCCCCTGCCGGTCGGCGATCTTGTAGGTCTTGTCTCGCGCCGCGGCCGCCTTGACCGCCTTGTCCGTCAGCATCTGCTTTACCCCCAAACCGCCTCGAAGCTTACCCCCAATTTACCCCTATTTGATCGGAGCAAGGGGTAAATGCGGAAAGAAGAGGATGGACGCTAATCGCCGCAAAACGCAAGGTTTATCGCGCTTTATGGCTGTTCACAGAATTCTAGAAAACGGATGGTGGCGGAGCGGGAGGGATTCGAACCCTCGATACGGTTTTGCCGTATACACACTTTCCAGGCGTGCGCCTTCGACCACTCGGCCACCGCTCCGCATGCCTGTCTTGGCAGAGCGGCGCGTCTAGCGAGGGCCGCGCGGGATGACAAGCGCCGCGCTCCGCCTTAACGCGGGAGGCATGACACGCGATTTCGGCACGGCCTGCAGTGCAGACGAGATGGAGGCCATGGCGCGGGCCGCTTACGCTTCGCTGCCCGCCGAGTTCACCGCGCACCTCGGCGACGTGATCGTGCAGGTGGAGGACTTCGCCGAGGACGAGCTGCTCGCCGAGATGGACATCGAGAGCGCCTACGACCTTACCGGCGTTTACGAGGGCCTGCCGCTGACCGAGCGCAGCGTCGAGCATTCGGGCACCATGCCCGACCGGGTGAGGCTGTTCCGGGTGCCGATCCTGCTCGAATGGGTGGAGCACGGCGACATCGACCTCGCCTTCCTGGTGAAGCACGTGCTGGTGCACGAGATCGGGCACCACTTCGGCCTTTCGGACGAGGACATGCACGCGCTGGAGGATGCGGCGGACTAGGCTTGTCATCCCGCCGCCGCGTGGCAGGATGCGCGGCATGAAGCATCTCGCCAGCCTAGCTTTTCTCGCCCCCATCTCGCTCGCTTGGTCCCTGCCCGCCGCCGCGCAGGAGGCCGAGGAGCCCGCCACCCCGACCTCGGTCATCGCCGCCGCCGGTGCGGACGAGTGGATCGCCATCGCGCCCGAGGACCTGCTGGTCATGGACCTTGCGCCCGATGCGCGGGGCAATGCGCGGCGCGTGGTCATCCAGCTGATGCCGCCGCCGTTCAGCCAGCCTTGGGTCGCAAACATCCGCACGCTCGCCGCCGCGCACTGGTGGGACGGAACCAGCGTCAACCGGGTGCAGGACAACTACGTCACCCAGTGGGGCGACGTGACCGAGGCCAAGCCGCTGCCGGAGGGGGTGGTGTCTCCGATGGCCGAGTATACAGTGCAATGGTGCAACTACCATGTTTGTCCAGCATTGCCTCCCGTCGGCAATCTTGGTCGGCGCCTGACGTCTGAACACGGCTGGAACTCATTCGTAGAAGGATGGCCCATCGGTGAACTGGAAGGCCGGAGCGGGGCTTGGCCCATTCACTGCTACGGCGCCGTCGGCGTGGGCCGCAACATGGCGCCCGATACCGGCACCGGGGCGGAGCTCTACACCATCATCGGGCAGCCGCAGCGGCACATGGATCGCAACCTCGCGGTGGTGGGCCGGGTGATCGAGGGGATGGAGCATCTCTCCAGCCTGCCCCGCGGGCACGGTGAGCTGGGGTTCTATACCGAGGAGGAGGCGGACCTGCGCGTGCCGATCCTGTCGGTCCGGCTGGGGAGCGAGCTGGCCTCGGCCTCAAGCAGCGAAGCGGTAGGCCAACAAGAAAGCACGCCGCGGTACGAATATCTCGACACGGCGGGCCAGAGCTTCGCGCGCTACGTGGCGGTGCGGGCGAACCGTAACGATGCGTTCTACACCGTGCCCGCGGGCGGGGTGGACGTGTGTAGCGTGCAGGTGCCGGTGCGGCGGGCGGAATGATCTGCGCCCGCGCGCGAAGTTGACAGTGTCAAGCTGGCGTTGTCGGAAAATGCTTGTCGGTCAATGTGTTGCGCGGACTGCGAAGTTGACACTTCGCCGTGTTGGCGCGGAAAGTGCGGGCGGGTCGACGATGCGAAAGAGCTTCGCGGGGCTAGGCTTCGCGTAGGGTTGTAGGAAAGCAAAACTCTGCGCTCTCCCCCACCCGCTCATGCTGAGCTTGTCGAAGCATGGTTGGCTAATCCTGCCTTCCGCGTGGGTGCGGGCACCCTTCGACAAGCTCAGGGTGAGCGGGGGGGGATAATAGGGACGAGCGAGCCTTGTAGGCCCTCCCCCTAAATCCTGTCCGCCTGCGCCACCGCGTCGCTTGCCCTCAGCGCGCTGACGATGCGGGTCAGGTGCGCCAGGTCCTGTACCTCCAGGTCGACCTCGTAAGTGTGGAACGGGTCGTCGCGCTGGGTCAACACCAGGTTCATCACGTTGGCGTTGTTGCGGGCGAAGACGCCGGCCATCTCGGCCAGGGTGCCGGGGCGGTTGTAGAGCACGATGAGCAGCCGCCCGACCGCGCCGTGCGAGCGTTCGCCCCACGACAGGTCGACCCAGTCCGCATCCACGCCGTTGGCGAGCTCGAGGCAGTCGATGGCGTGCACCTCGACCGCCTTGCGCGGACGGCGCAGGCCGACGATGCGGTCGCCGGGCACCGGGTGGCAGCAGTTGGCGAGATCGAAACCGGCACCCGGCGTCAGCCCCTTGATCGAGATTGCCCTTTCCTGCGCCGGTTCGCTCGGCAGGTCCGCCGTGCTGCCGGGGACGAGCGCCTCCATCACCTGCCGGTCGGTCACCTTTGCCGAGCCGATGGCGTGCATCAGGTCTTCCACGTCCTCCAGCCCCAGCCGTTCGACCGCGGCCTTGGTCGCCTTGCGGCCGACCTTGGCGGGCAGGCGCTCGGCGATCTCGTCGAACATCTTCTGCCCGATGTCGGCCACCTCCTCGCGCTCCTTGGCGCGCACGGCGCGGCGGATGGAGGCGCGGGCCTTGCCGGTGACGACGAAGCCCAGCCAGGAGAGCTGCGGCTCGGCGTTCTTGCCCTTGATGATCTCCACCACGTCGCCGTTTTCGAGCGGGGTGCGCAGCGGCATATGGCGTGCGTTGATCTTGGCGCCCACGGTCTGCGCGCCCAGATCGGTGTGGACGGCAAAGGCGAAGTCCACCGCGGTCGCGCCCTTGGGCAGCTGGAACAGCGCGCCCTTGGGAGTGAAAGCGAAAATGCGATCCTGGTAGATCGCCATCTTGGTATGCTCGAGCAGTTCCTCGGCATCGTGGCTGGAATCGACGATCTCGATGAGGTCGCGCAGCCAGCCCACCTCGCCGTCGGGCCTGATTTTCTGATCCGCGCCGCCCTGCTTGTAGGCCCAGTGCGCGGCGAGGCCGAATTCGTTTGTGCGATGCATCTCGCGCGTGCGGATCTGCACCTCCACGCGCATCGACTGGTCGTAGAACAGCGTGGTGTGGAGCGACTTGTAGCCGTTGTTCTTCGGCGTCGAGATGTAGTCCTTGAAGCGCCCCGGCACGAACTGGAACTGCTGGTGCAGGATGCCGAGCGCGCGGTAGCAATCCTCCACGCTGCCGGTCAGCACGCGAAAGGCCATGATGTCGCTCACCTGCTCGAACGGCAGGTGGCGCTCGGCCATCTTCTTCCAGATCGAATAGGGATGTTTCTCCCGCCCCCAGACCTCGACCGCTAGGCCGGCCTCGCTCAGCGCCTGCTTGATGTCGAGCGCGATGCGGTCGACCTGCCCGGTGTCCGACTGGCGCAGCTGGTCGAGCCGGTGGGTGATCGTCTCGTAACCCTCGGGCTCCAGCTGCTGGAAAGCGAGGAGCTGCATCTCGCGCATGTATTCGTACATGCCCACGCGCTCGGCCAGCGGGGCGTAGATATCCATCGTCTCGCGCGCGATGCGGCGGCGCTTATCGGGCGACTTGATGTGGTGGAGCGTGCGCATGTTGTGCAGGCGATCCGCCAACTTCACCAGCAGCACGCGGATGTCCTCGCTCATGGCGAGGAGGAATTTGCGCAGGTTCTCGGCCGCCCGCTCGTCGTCGGTCAGCTGCTCGATCTTGGAAAGCTTGGTGACGCCGTCCACGAGCCGGGCGACGTCGGGGCCGAACTTCTCCTCCACGTCCTCGATGGTGGCGAGCGTGTCCTCCACCGTATCGTGCAGCAGCGCGGTGATGATGGTTTCCTGATCGAGCTTCAGGTCCGTCATCAGGCCCGCCACCTCGACCGGGTGGCTGAAATAGGGGTCGCCGCTGGCGCGCTTCTGGCTGCCGTGTTTCTGCACGGTATAGACGTAGGCGCGGTTCAGCAGCGCCTCGTCGGCATCGGGGTCGTATTCCTTGACCCGTTCAACGAGTTCGTACTGGCGCAGCATCGGGTTCGATGTGCGGTGCAACATGCGCGGGCGCAAGGGGGAAAGCGCCGGAAAGCTCGCGGGCCGGAACGGTTTCCTCGTCCCGGCCCGACTTGTCTTACTGCGCGGGCGCTTCTGCCTCGCTGGTGCGGCCGACGATCTTGTCGACGTTGCCGCGGGTCATCGAGTGATAGCCGCCGCGCGTTTCGTCATAAATGCCGGTCGCGATGGGCTGGCCCCATTCGCCGGTGTCCCACAGCGCCTGGAACAGCGGGCTGACGAACTTGTTGCGGCCCACCCGGGCAAGGAACTCGCGCGCCTGCGGGACGGCGGGTTCGTACTCGTTACGCAGCGCCGCCTGCAGCCACAGGAACAGCACCTCGTTGTTGCCGCTCTGCGAGAGCGAGAGCGCCCGGTCGAGCGCGGCGAGCTGGTCGGCGCTCATCTCTTCCGGCAGTTCGGCGAGGAACCGGCGCTGCTCCGCCGCGGTCCAGCCGCGCCATTCGGCGGCGTCGGGGATCGCCTGCGTGTCGGCATAGGCGGTGACGGCGGCGTCCACCTCGGCAAAGGCCGCCGGGTCGGGGCGCTTGACGTTGGCGGGGATGCCGGTGCCGTAGACCCATTCGTCCAGCATCAGGCGCTCTTCCAGCTCGGCATCGCCCTTGACCAGGTCCTCGCGCAGGCTCGCGAGGAACATCTCGGAGGTCGCGGGCTGGAAGGCATGCTCGTCGAACCACTTGGTCAGCCAGGCGTCGAAAGCCTCGCGCCCGACAACGCTCTCGACCGTCTTCAGGAAGGCCGTGCCCTTGTCGTAGATCGCCTCTCCGGCGGTGTCGAAGGGGCTGGTGCCCTCGGGCGTGCGCATCGCGGTGAGCGGGCTGTCGGCGCCGTTCTCCTCCACCATGGCTTCCAGGTCGGCGAAGCTCAGCGCGTATTCCTGCTCGGCCCGGTCCGCGCCGTAGACCTGCTCGGAAATGCGGTTCTCGATGTAGCTGGTGACGCCCTCGTTCAGCCAGCCGTCGCGCCAGCTCGAATAGGTGACCAGGTTGCCCGACCAGCTGTGCGCCAGTTCGTGCGCGACGAGGCCGTTGTTCGACCGGTCGCCGGCGATAAAGGTGGGAGTGAGAAAGGTGAGCGTCGGGTTCTCCATCCCGCCGTAGGGGAAGGAGGGCGGCAGCACGATCATGTCGTAGCGGCCCCAGCGGTACTCGCCGAACAGGCCGACGCCGGCATCGATCAGTTCCTCGGTATCGCCCACTTCCTCGGCCGCGGCTTGCAGGGTCTCCGGCTCCGCCCAGACGCCGGAGCGCGGGCCGACCTCGGCGAACTCGATGTTCCCGGCGGCGAGCGCGATGAGGTAGGGGGGGACGGAATTGTCCATGACGAACTCGAAGGCGCGGCGGCCGTTCTCGACCTCCTCCGGATCGCCGCGGCTGATGCCGGACATGACCACGGTCAGCGGCTCGGGCGCGGTGATTCGCGCTTCCCAGGTCTGGCGGATGCCGGGGCTGTCCTGCGTCGGGATCCAGCTGCGGTTGAGGATCGCCTGGCCCTGGCTGAACACGAAGGGATAGCGCCCGCCCGCGGTCTGCTCGGGCTCGAGCCACTGCAGCGCCTCGGCCTCCGGCGCGCTGGCATAGGCGATGACGACCTGCTGCAGGTTCGGACCGGTGCTCTGGCCCAGCTGGATGGTGATCGGCTCGCCCTTCTCTGCATTGCCAGGATCGGCCTCTCCGATGGTATATTCCAGCGCGTTGCCCTGCCCGTCGGTCACTCCGCCGACCATCAGGCCGTTCGAATCGAGCACCAGTTCGCGCGCGCCCTCGGCCGCCTGCACGTCCAGCGTGGCCGTGCCGTCCACCCGCTTGCCCTCGAAATCGAGGTCGAGGTCGAGTGCCACGTGCGTCACCCGCGCTTCCAGCGGCTTTGCATAGGTGAACTCGTCGAAGGCCTGCTCGCTGGTCAGGATGGGCGCGATCACGCGCTCCTGCTCGGGCAGATCGTCGGCGGTGCAGGCTGCGGCGAGCAGCGTGAGGACGGCGATGGCGGATTTGCGCATGGGAACTCCGGTAAGACTGGGCGGGGCCGTGGCCGCGCTGTTAGGCAGATTGTCGGACCCTGTCATCGGTTTGTCGAGGCCGGGTGGGATAGAGCGGCGATTTCACGCATTGCTCATCGTGCACTCATGTCGATCATGCCAGGGCCGGGCATTGTGTTTCCGGGACTGCACGACGAAGGACAACCTGCAATGAACCGTTTCCTCCTGCCCGTCGCCGCCGCCCTGTGCGCAGCCACCGCCCTGCCCGCCTTCGCGCAGTCGCAGCAGCCGCAGCAGCAGCCGCAGGAGGACGATCCCATCGTGGTCGACGGCGAGCGCATCCGTTCCGCCGAGGCACGCAACCAGGCGCGCGACATCACCCCGCGATCGCCCGGCTGGGGCGACCCGCTGGCGCGGTTCCAGAACCCGGTCTGCGCTGGCGTGTGGGGCCTGACGGAAGAGAATGCGCAGGCGGTGATCGATCGCATCTACGACAATGCCGAGCGCGCGGGCGTCGCCATCGACCAGACCCCGGGATGCAGCGCAAACCTGTGGGTCATGTTCGTCAACGATCCGTTGGAAACCTTCCGCGACCTGCGGCGGGAAAACAGCGTGATGGTGCGCAACCTGTCCACCTTTGACCGCGACCGGGTGGAGGAGCAGACCGGCCCGGCCCTGGCTTGGAACCTCATCTCCACCCGCAACCGCGAAGGCCAGTTCATCTCGGCAGGCAACGTCGATCCGGGCGAGATTCCCGGCAACCAGGTGACCGCCATGTCGCGCGCCACCTCGGCCGTGCGCATGGACATCGACGCATCGGTCGTGCTGATCCGCCGCTCCGCCATCGCCGGGCTCGATGCCTACTCGCTGGCCGACTACGCCACCATGCGCGCGCTCGCCCGCACCGAGGAACCGGAGGAGGCGGGCCGCTTCGATTCGGTCCTCACCTTGTTCGGCGACGGAGAGGTGGACCGTTTGAGCGAGTTCGACCTCGCTTATCTGCAGGACCTCTATTCCAGCCGCGCCACCCAGCCGGGCCGCCAGGGCCACGGCCGCATCGGCGTGCTTATGGACCGCGCCGACGGCAGTTGATCCACGCCGGCTTGCCAGCCTCGCAATGAGCGGATAGCGTGCGGGGATGAGAACGTTCCCAGCGCCCGCCGCTCTCGCCGCCCTGTGCGCCATCGCCAGCCTCTCCGCCTGCACGGCGACGACGCAGGTTCCCGCGCCGGCCAGCGCCGCAGGCCGGTCGCTGATCTGGTCCGACGAATTCGACACAGGCACGCTCGACCGCGCCAAGTGGACCCCGGTGGGGACCGACTTCTGGGTCAACTACGAGCAGCAGGCCTATGTCGACGATCCGCGCACCATCCAGTTCGCCGACGATGTTGCCGGAGCTGACGGCGGCGTTTTGGTGCTGCGGCCGGTCTGGGCCCCGGGCGAGGATCCCAACGCCGAACGCCATGCCGATTTCCTCTCCGGTCGCCTGACCTCGCAAGGGCAGTTCGACTTCACCCACGGCCGGGCCGAGGCGCGCATCCGGATGCCCGACGCGCGCGGCGTCTGGCCCGCGTGGTGGGCGCTCGGCAACGGCCAGTGGCCTGACACGGGCGAGATCGACATCATGGAATACGTCGGCGAGGCGGACTGGACCGGCGTCGCCGTCCACGGCCCCGGCTATTCGGGCGAGACGCCCATCGTCGACCGCCAGTATTTCGGCTCCGGCACCGACGTCACCGACTGGCACGTCTATGCCGTCGAGTGGACGCCGCAATACATGAGCTTCCAGGTCGACGGGCGCGAGACCTACCGCGCCACCCGCGCCATGATCGAGCATTACGGCGAGTGGCGCTTCGATACGCCCAAGCACCTCATCCTGAACTTTGCCATGGGCGGGGCCTATCCGCACAAGGTGAACGGCATCGACGAGCCCTATCCCGGCATCCCGCAGGAAACCGTCGACCGCGTGCGCGCGGGCGAGCCGGGCCTGGCAATGTACGTCGACTGGGTAAGGGTCTACGCGCCCGCACGGTAGCATTTTGAAGAACGGCGCGGGCGTGGTAGGTTCACGCACCATGCGCTCGCCTTTCTGCCTCTCCCGACTGACGGCGATTTCGCTCACCCTGATCGCTGCGCCGGCCCTTGCTCAGGACAATGGCGAAGCGCGGGCCGGGGATCGCGATCCAGGCATTGTGGTGCAGGGGGAGCGGCCCGCAGGCGAGGTCGACGGCACTGCCGTGCGCGCACAGGCCCGCTCGATCATTGCACCCGAAAGTCGTGCCACCACCTATATCGAGGCGGTCGCCCGATTTCAGCGCCCCATCTGTCCCGGCGTCGTGGGGCTCACGCCCGGAAACGCGCAGGACGTGATAGAGCGCATCTACCGCAATGCCGAGGCCGTAGGGCTGGAGATAGACGACGCGCCCGGCTGCACCGGAAACGTGTGGGTCATCATCGTCAACGATGCGGGTGCCGTTTTCGATCAGCTTCGGCGGGAAAACAGCTTCCTGCTTCGTGGCATCTCGCACTTTGCCCGCAACAGGATCGAGGAGCAGACCGGACCGACCCGTGCCTGGAACGCCATCCAGTTGCGAACAGAGGGCGGAATGCCCGTCGAAAGCATCAACACGCCCTGGATGATGTCGCGCCTGCGTGCCAACGTGCGCGAGGACATCGAGTTGTCGGTCGTGCTGATCGAGCGCAGGGCCCTCGCCCGGTTCGACGCCTATGCCATCGCCGATTTTGCCACCATGCGCCTGTTGACGCAAACCCGTCCTCCGACGGGTGATGTGGCCTACGACACTGTTCTCCAGATTTTCGACGAAACGGCAGCCATGCCCGCAACGGCACGGCTATCGGCCTTTGACCTGGCCTACCTGCGGACGATCTACGATAGTCACCGAATGGCACCGAGTACTGCCGTTTTCGGCCGCGTCGGCCGACGCATGGAGCGCGATCTGGCGGCAGCGGCAGGCGACAGCCGCTGACAGATCCGTTGCGCCGGCCGTTCAGCTTTTCGCCGTCCCCGTCAGCGCGCTGAAGGCCTCGATGCGGTCGATCCGTCCGGAGACCACCAGTTCGTCGTCGGGCAGGATCAGCGTGTCGGGCACGGCGTGGAGGAAGTCCTCGCCCGCGCGCTTAACCCCCACCACCGTCACGTCGTAGCGGCTGCGGCAGGCGCTCATCATCAGCGGCAGGCCGACGACCGGCTCGGGCGCCTTCAGCCGGGCGATCGCGAACTGGTCGCCGAAGCCAATGAAGTCGAGCAGCCGCTCGTTGACGAGGTGCGCCACGCGCTCGCCCATCTTCTGTTCGGGGAAGACGACGTGGTGCGCGCCGGTGCGCTCCAGGATGCGCCCGTGGTGTTCGGAATTGGCCTTGGCCCAGATGTTGGGAATGCCGAGGTCTGACAATGCCAGCACTGTCAGCACGCTTGCCTCGATGTCGCTGCCGATGCCGACGACGGCGGTCTTGAACTCGGCGGCGCCGAGACGTTTCAGCGTCTCGATTTCCGTGCAGTCGGCCTCCACCACGTGGGTGAGCAGCTGGGCGTGGTCGCGCACGATCTCGGGGCTCATGTCGGTGCCCAGCACCTCGTGCCCCATGCGTTCGAGCGTCACGGCGACGTTGCTGCCGAAGCGGCCGAGGCCGGTCACAAGCACGGGTTCGCGTCTGTCAGCCGACAATGGGATTCTCCTCTGGATAACGGAAAGGCCGGTCGCGCCCGCCAAGCGCCAGCGCGGTGGCGGCGGTAATGGTGCCCACGCGGCCGACGAACATCAGCAACGCCAGGATCAGCAGCGCGGGCGCAGGAAGCTGCGCGGTAATGCCGGTGGAAAGGCCCACCGTGGCGAAGGCGGAAATGACCTCGAAGAGGACCTCGGCGAGGCGCAGGCGCGTCATCGCGGTGATGGCCATGGTCGCGGACAGGATGAGGAACAGCGCGATGAAGGCGACGGTCAGCGCCTGCCGCTCAACCGCGTGGCCGAAGCGGCGGCCGAACATCCCCGCGTCGCGGCGGCGCAGCACCTCGGCAAGCACGATGGCGGCGAGCACCATGAACGTCGTCACCTTGATGCCGCCCGCCGTGCCCGCGCTGCCGCCACCGATGAACATGAGCACGTAGTTCACCACCAGCGTATCGTCGCGAAAGGCGCCGACGTTCAGGCTGTTGAACCCCGCCGTGCGCGGCATCACGGCGTGGAAGAAGCCGTTGAGCACTTTCGTGCCGAGCGGCATCGGGCCGAGCGTATCGGGATTGGTCCACTCGGTCGCCAGCAGCACCAGCGTGCCGCCAACAAGCAGGATCGCCGTGCCCGCCAGTGTCATGCGCGAGTGCAGCGTCCAGCGCCGGGTATCAAGCCGGTGCTCGCGCCAGTCCTCCATCACCGGGAAGCCGAGCGCGGAAACGATGATGGCGAACGCAATGGGCATGAGGACCAGCCAGTCGCCCTGGAAACCCATGACGCTATCCGAAAAGGTGGAGAAGCCGGCGTTGTTGAAGGCGCTGACGGAATGGAACACGCCGTTCCACAGCGCGGTGGCCCAGGGCATCTCCCAGCGCGTGGCGAAGCGCAGGGTGAGGATCAAGGCGACCACCAGCTCCACAGCCAGCGTGATGCGAAAGATGAGGCGCAGCAGCGAGGCGGTGTCGGCAAGGTTCAGCCGGTCGCGCTCCACCCGCGTCGCCATCTTGTCGCGCAGGCTGAAACCGCGCCCGGCCATCAGGCCGAACAGGGTGGCGGCGGTCATGATGCCGAGCCCGCCGATCTGGATCATCAGCAGGATCGCGCCCTGCCCGAAGGCGGACCAGTAAGTGCCGGTGTCGACCGTGACGAGGCCCGTGACGGCCACGGCCGAGGTCGCGTGGAACAGCGCGGTGACCGGATCGGTCACGCGGCCCTCGGCGCTCGATACGGGCAGCATCAGCACCAGTGTGCCGAGCAGGATCAGCCCTGCGAACAGCAGGGGGATCAGCCGCACGGGATCGCGAAGGACGCGCCTCATTGCGAGCAAATGCCCGCGCGCCCGTCTAGCTCCACGTGACCTCGGGCGGCAGGCTCATGAGGATCGCATCGATGTTGCCCCCGGTCTTGAGGCCGAACAGCGTGCCGCGGTCGTAGACGAGGTTGAACTCGACGTAGCGGCCCCGCCATTCGAGCTGGCGCGCTTTCTCTTCCGGCGTCCATTCCTGCCCCATGCGCTTCCTGACGATGGCCGGAAAGGCGTCGAGGAACGCCTCGCCCACGTCGCGGGTGAAGGCGAAATGGCGCTCGAAACTCGCCTCGTCCTCGCATTCGAGATGATCGTAGAAGATTCCGCCCACGCCGCGATGCACGCCCCGGTGCGGCAGGAAGAAATACTCGTCCGCCCACTTCTTGAACCGCTCGTAATAGGTCGGGTTGTGCGCGGCGCAGGCGGCGCGCAGGCGGGCGTGGAAAGCGTCCGTGTCCTCGGCGTATTCGATCGGCGGATTGAGGTCCGCCCCGCCGCCGAACCAGGCCGCCTGCGTGGTGAGGAAGCGCGTGTTCATGTGCACGGCGGGGACGTGCGGATTGGCCATGTGCGCGACCAGGCTGATGCCGGTGGCGGTGAATTCGGGCGCCTCCTCGCTCGCGCCGTTGACGCTGGCGGCGAATTGCGGGGCGAACACGCCGCTGACGGTGGAGACGTTGACGCCGACCTTTTCGAACACGCGGCCCTTCATCACCCCGCGCACGCCGCCGCCGCCGTGGCTTCCGTCATCGGTGTCGCGGTCCCAGGCGATGTAGTCGAAGGCGGCGTCGGACCCCGCCTCGCGCTCGATGGCCTCGAACTCGGCGCAGATGCGGGTCCGCAGGCTCTCAAACCAGTGGCGCGCTTGTTCGGTCTGGGTTGTCCAATCCATGCGGGGCTCTTGCCAAAGCCGCGGGCAGGCGGCAAGGGTCGCGCATGGTTCCCCTTTCGTTCGCCTTCCCCTTCTGCGGGGACGAGTTCCGCCTCGTCCAGCAGCGCGCCCTCTACTGGCCGCGCGAGAATGCGCTGCTGGTGGCGGACCTGCACTTGGAAAAGGCGAGCTTCTTCGCCCGCCACGGCCAGCTCCTGCCGCCCTACGACAGCCGCGAGACGCTGGAGCGCGTGGCGCTGGCCCTGCGCGAGACGGGGGCGCGGCGGGTCTATACCCTGGGCGACAACTTCCACGATTCGGCGGGCTCGGGCCGCATCGAGGAGCACGCCGCGGGGATGCTTTCCGCCCTCACCCGTGCGACCGACTGGGTGTGGATCACCGGCAACCACGACCCTTCGATGGAGGCCAAGTGCGGCGGCACCGTCGCCGTCGAGCTGGAGCTGAACGGCATGGTGCTGCGCCACATGGCCAAGCGCGGCGAGACCCGGCCCGAGCTTTCCGGACACTACCACCCGCGCGTGCAGCTGAAGATCCACCACCGCCACATCCGCCGCCCCTGCGCCGTGGTGGCGCACAACGGCAACCAGACCTGCGGGCGCATGATCCTGCC
This sequence comes from Aurantiacibacter luteus, assembly GCF_001010945.1. Lineage (GTDB taxonomy): Bacteria > Pseudomonadota > Alphaproteobacteria > Sphingomonadales > Sphingomonadaceae > Alteraurantiacibacter > Alteraurantiacibacter luteus. The sequence goes on along the minus strand of NZ_LBHB01000002.1, from coordinate 1,051,098 downwards.
CGCCTTCGGGGCGCTGACCGGCGGCATGGACGCCGCCGATCCCGCGATCCTGAAGGCCCTGCAGCCTGCCAGCGCCATCGACGCCATCGTGCCCACGAAACAGCGCATCGCGCGCTTCCCGCTCTGGCGGGAGGCCGCCTAGACCCCGCCTGCAAACTGCGGCTGGATCGGCCCTTCCACGCGGATCGCCGTCGCCCGGCTCATGCGGAAGGGGTCGAAGCCATCCCAGCCGCCGTCGTTGTATCCCGCGCCCAGCGCCCAGCGGTTGAAGGGGTGCAGCACGATGGCGTTCGCCCCCGCCTCCTTTGCCGTATCGCGCAGCCGCGCCTCGATGGCGGGGCGCGGGTCGCCGTCGTTGCTGACCTCGACCTCGCCGATCACGGTGATGCGGCCCGGCACCTCGGCAAGCGAGCCGTAGGTCCGCACCTCGCCCGCGCGCGGCAGCGACGGGGTGAAGCGGGCAGCAGTCTCGGGGCTGGCTTCGACCACGGAGCAGGCGGAGAGGCCGGCGAGCGCCAGCGCCGCGGCGGCGGCAGCCACGCGGGCGCTCATCGCACCTCTCCGGTGTTGCCGAGATAGTGCATCGGCGGCGGGGCGTCGCCGATGTAGATCGCGGTGGCGCTGTAATTCTCGAACGGATCGTCCAGCGAGAGGCCGAGCTGCACGCGCGTGCCGTTCGGGCGGCGGTTCATCGGGTGGAGCACCAGCCCGTTGGCTCCGCGCGCGCCGGCCATGGCGCGTAGGTCACGCTGCAGATCGAGCAGGTTCGCTTCGCCGTCGTCATGCACGGTCAGCTCCTCGACCACGTAGAAGCTGCCGCGCACCATGTCGGCGGTCTCGAAGACCTGCACGTCGCGCGGCGCGACCGCCACGGCGCGGGTCATGGTGACACCCGGCGGGCCGATCCGCTCCACCGTGCAGCCGCCCAGCGCCAGCACCACGCCTACTCCCAAGCCTACGATCGCTCGCATAAACCCCATATCCTCCGTGACGAACCGCCGGCCTTGACGGCCGGTCAGACACACGGATTGCGCGGCGAATGCTGAACGGCAAATTGCGCGGGCCGCGGCGAGCGCCGCATTTTTGCCACGCCGGCGGCGCCGATGGCGGGCGCGCGCACTTATCCCCTTCCGGACGGCGCGCCGAACCACTACATAGCCGCACAGACAACTGGCAGACTCAGGAGATACCCATACCTCGTCCACCCCGCCGCATGATGGCACCGCCGGTCAAGACCGGCCCGAAATACGACGAATTCATCCAGTCCGACAAGGTCCGCGTCATCGATGGCGACGGTGAGAACCTTGGCGTGATGTACACCCGCGAGGCGATCGAGCAGGCGGCCGAGGCCGGCCTCAATCTCGTCGAGGTTTCGCCCAATGCGAACCCGCCGGTGTGCAAGTTCCTCGACGTCGGCAAGTACCGCTACGAAGCCCAGAAAAAGGCCAACGCGGCGCGCAAGACGCAAAAGACGCAGGACATCAAAGAGATCAAGATGCGTCCCAACATCGACGATCACGATTACGATGTGAAGATGCGCGCGATGAACAAGTTTATCGACAACGGCGACAAGGTGAAGGTCACCCTGCGCTTTCGCGGGCGCGAGATGGCGCACCAGCACCTGGGCATGGACCTGCTCAAGAAGGTGCAGGACGACATGGCCGAAACCGCCAAGGTCGAGGCTTTCCCCCGGCTCGAGGGCCGACAGATGCTGATGGTGCTCTCGCCCAAGTAAGCGGTCCGGATCAGAGGGAACGGGGCGAGCCGTTGGTTGGTTCGACCTTCATGAAAAGGATTGCCTCGCCTCTCGCCTTCTCCTTCCTGTTGCTCGCCGCCTGCGATGCGTCGACGGAAGACGACTCGCGCGTCGAAGCGGTCGACATGGGCAACCTGCCCGATACGCCGCGACCTGTGTCGCCGCCCCCGTCTCCGCCGCCCCGCGTCGGCGACACGCCAGTGGGAGTGAATGACGGCTACCCCGACCTCACGCCCACGCCCTCCACGCCCGAGGCCGAGCGCACCGAGACCGGCGCGCGCAACGTGTTGCTCTCATTTGCCCGCGCCATCGAACTGCAGGAATGGGACCAGGCCTGGGCGATGATGAGCGAGGCCGACCGCAGGCGCTGGAGCAAGGCGCAGTTTGCCGCGCTGTTCAGTGACCTGTCGGACGTGACGGTCGCCGTTCCCGGCGGCACGATGGAAGGCGCGGCGGGCTCCAGTTACTACACCGTACCCACCGAAATCACCGGCGCCGACCCGGATGGTCGCCCCGTGGCCTACACCGGCGAGATCGTGCTGCGCCGGGTGAACGACGTACCCGGCGCGACGGCAGACCAGCTACGCTGGCACATCGAGCGCGTGACGCTCGACTGGACGCACTAGAAGACGCTGAAATCGAGCAGGGTAAAGCGCGCCGGCTGCGTGGCAAACACGCCGTGCCCGCGGAACATCCGCGACCCGAAGGTCAGACCCACGGTGCCCGCGTTGTCCAGCATCTGGTCGAATTCGCGCGGGTTGCGCTGGCGGTTCGATCCCATGACCGAGATCCAGTTGTCGTCGAACATGACGGTATGCTCGTGCACGCCCGGGGAGAGTTCGAACATGGTCTCGTTGGGCGAATACCAGCGCGAGAACTCGCTGCGCCCGCGCCCGCGCCAGTCGTCGCCCGCGGCCTGCAGGTAGAGCGAGACGGTGCCCGGCAGATCGGGCGTCTCCTGGGGCACGAAGCGCACGCCGGGGCGCGCATCGATGCGATAGCGGAAGCGGATGCCGCGCGCGCCGCCCAGCGGGCCGGTCGCCCGGGTGATGTAGTGCACGTGTCCGTCGCTCGCGCGCGGACCGGGGAAATCGAAATACCAGCCCCTGCCGTCGGCGATCGGGTGGTCGGGCATGTTGACCGAGTAGTTGCGGCCGCGGATCACCGGACCGATCTGCCAGTCGTAGTCGGGCGCGCCGCCGCGCTGGGCAAAGGCGGGGACGGCATGCGCGGCCACGGCGGCGCAGGCGGCGGAAGTGAAGAATCGGCGTCTGTCCATGCCTGCACGTTACGATCGCCACGTTGAGCGGATGCTTGCCGCGCCGTTGTCTGGCAGTCAGCTTTCCAGGCTCGCCGCGATGGCCTACGGCGGGCGCCGGGAGAGGGAGGTTTCGCGCATGACGGCGGCTCGCATCGGCTTCTGGCTCGGCCCGCTGCTGTTCGCGGCCAGCCTGCTGCTGCCCGCACCCGGCGGCATGGCAGGACCGGCCTGGCACACCGCGGGCCTCGTCGGCTGGATGGCGACCTGGTGGATGACGCAGGCCGTGCCGCTTTCGGTCACGGCCCTGCTGCCCTTCGCTGCCGTGCCCTTCTTCGGCGGCGGCACGGCGAAGGAGGTCGCGGCGGACTATTACTCGCCGATCATCTTCCTCCTGCTGGGCGGCGCCTTCCTTGCCCTCGCCATCGAGCGCACCGGGCTGCACCGGCGGCTGGCGGCAGGGATACTCGACCGCATCGGCGGCCGCGGCGGGGAATTCGGCCTGCTGCTGGGGTTCATGGCGGCGGCGGCGCTGCTCTCCAACATCATCTCCAACACCTCCACCGCGCTCATCATGATGCCGATGGTGCTGGCGGTGCTGGCAGGCGCGGCCTCTGACCCCGAACAAGGGCCTCGGACCGAAGGTCTGTTCGGGGCGCTGCCGATGGGCCTCGCCTTTGCCGCCAGCATCGGCGGGCTCGGCACGATCATCGGCTCGCCCACCAACGCCATCGGTGTCGGGGTGGTGCAGGACATCTCGGGCGTGGAGATCAGTTTCGCCATCTGGGCGATGTACGGGATGCCGGTGGTCCTGCTGGGCGTGCCGCTGGCGGCGTGGATCGTCGCAAGGGTCCACCGCGTGGCCGACCACCCGTTCGACATGGCCGCCGCACGCAAGGCCATCCAGCCCGCGGGCGCCTGGTCGAGCGCCGAGCGGCGGCTGGTGCCGGTAATCGCGCTCGCCTTCCTCGCCTGGATGCTGCGCAGCTTCGTCGCGCCGTTCCTGCCGGAAGATTCGTTTACCGACGGCACCATTGCCATCGTGATGAGCCTGCTGCTGTTCGTCCTGCCTGACGGCATTGGCCGGCCGCTGCTCACCTGGCGGGAGGCGAACCATGCGCCGTGGGGCGTGCTGCTGATGTTCGGCGGCGGCCTGGCGCTTGCGGGCGCGATGAGCCGTTCTGGCCTTGCCGCATGGCTGGGCGAGGCGCTGCTGGTGCTGGACGGCGTGCCGCTGGTGATCGTGGCGCTGGCGCTGGTGGCCCTGGTCGTCCTCATCACCGAGTTCGCCAGTAACGTCGCCACGGCCAGCGGGATCATGCCCGTCGTCGCCGCGCTGGCGGTGGCGCTGGGCGGGGAAAGCGATTTCCGGACCGTGCTGCTGCTCGCCATGCCCGCGGCGATGGCGGCAAGCTGGGGCTTCATGCTGCCCGCCGGCACCGGCCCCAACGCCATCGCCTGGGCCACCGGGCGGCTGACCCTTCCGCGACTCATCCGCGCCGGGCTAGCGCTGGATCTTGCAGGCATCGCCCTTATCGTCGGCGTGGCGTTTGTGGTTTCATCGGTGACCGCTTGAAGCGGCCCGCGCGGGCGGATAAGGCCCTGCCCCATCGCCCGACGGTGCAGAGGCGTCCCTGCGGAGGTTAGGGACGGGCGGCCCGGCGGGCCTTATCGGCTCCTGCCTTCCTGGGAGTGTCTCGACACGAAGGATGCCCGAATGGCCACGTCCGACAACGACCCGATGAAGCCGGTCGCCACCCCCACTCCGCGCCGCAAGCCCAAGCAGGAAATCACCAGGATCGGCGGGCGCGAGCTGAAGCCCTCCACGCTGATGATGGGTCACGGCTACGACCCGGCCCTGTCGGAAGGCTCGCTCAAGGCGCCGATTTTCCTCACCAGCACATTCGCCTTCGAGAACGCGGCCGCGGGCAAGCGGCATTTCGAGGGCATCACCGGCAAGCGACCGGGCGGTGCAGAAGGCCTCGTCTATTCGCGCTTCAACGGGCCGAACCAGGAGATCCTGGAAGACCGGCTCGCCATCTGGGACGGCGCGGAGGACGCGCTGTGCTTCTCCAGCGGCATGACGGCCATCGCCATTCTCATCCTCGCCGCGTGCAAGGCGGGCGACGTCATCGTCCACTCCGGCCCGCTCTACGCCGCATCCGAAGGCTTCGTAGCCAAGGTGATGGCGCGCTACGGCGTGCGCTACGTGGACTTTCCCGCTGGCGCCGACCGCGACCAGCTCGACGAAGTGATGGCCCGCGCCAAGGCCATGGCCGAGGAGAGCGGCGGCGAGGTGCCGCTGATCTATCTCGAAAGCCCGGGCAACCCCACCAACGCGCTGGTGGACGTGGAGGCCGTCAAGGCCGCGCGCGACGCGCATTTCGACCCCGACCGCTGCCCTATCGCCATCGACAACACCTTCCTCGGCCCCCTGTGGCAGCGCCCGCTGGAGCAGGGCGCGGACCTCGTCGTCTATTCGCTGACCAAGTACGTCGGCGGCCATTCGGACCTCGTGGCGGGCAGCGTCTCGGGCGCCAAGCGCTGGATCGACGCGGTGCGCGCGCTGCGCAACACCATGGGCGGCATCGCCGATCCCAACACCGCCTGGATGCTGCTGCGAAGCCTAGAGACGGTGGAACTCAGGATGCAGCGCGCGGGCGAGAACGCGGAAAAGGTCTGCGCCTTCCTGAGCCAGCATCCCAAGGTGGAGAAGCTCGGCTACCTCGGCATGATCAAGGATGCGCGCCAGCAGGACATCTACGACCGGCATTGCCTGGGCGCGGGCAGCACGTTCTCGATGTTCATCAAGGGCGGCGAGGCGGAGTGCTTCGCCTTCCTCGACGCGCTGAAGGTGGCCAAGCTCGCCGTCAGCCTCGGCGGCACGGAGACGCTCGCCAGCCATCCGGCCAGCATGACGCACCTCTCCGTTCCCGAGGGCCGCCGGACCGAACTCGGCATCGCCGACAACCTGGTGCGCGTGTCCATCGGCATCGAGGACCCCGAAGACCTCATCGCCGACTTCGCGCAGGCGCTCGAAGCAGTCTGACCGAAATGGCGGCGCGGCGGGTCCTGTTCGTCCACGGCGCGGCGGGCGATGCACGGGTGTGGGCGCCCGTCATCGCCGCCCTCCCGCCGAGCATGGTCGGCGAGGCCATCGACCTCGCCTACCACGGCCCCCGACGCGGCTCGGCGGGTGACGGGAGCGACTTCGGCACGCGCCTGCACCGCGACGATCTGATCGCCGCGCTGGAGGCGGGCGAGACCCCTGCGCATGTCGTCGGCTGGTCCTACTCCTGCCACGTGGTCTTCGCCGCCATGCTAGCGCGGCCCGAGCTCTTCGCCAGCATCCTGTGTCACGAGCCGTCCATGCCGACTTACGTGGAGGACGCGGCGCAGATGGCCGCGTTTCACGCCGACTTCGGGCCGCGCTTCGCCCCCGTCTTCGCCGCCGTCGCTCAGGGCGACGATGCGGGCGCTCTTGCGGCCATGTGCGGCGAGGCATGGCAGGCCATCGCGCCCGCACGGCAGGCGATCTACCTCGATAATGCCGCAACCCTTCCCCTGCTGTTCGGCGGCGGGGAGGCTCCGATGCCGATTCGCGCTGCAAGCCTTGCCGCCTGCGACATCCCCGCCTGCATCACGCTAGGGGATGCCTCGCCGGACACCTTTGCCGTCCCCGCCCGCGCGGCGGCAGGCGCGCTGGCATCGGGCCGGTTGCAGATCGTCGCGGGCGCGGGCCATTTCCTGCCCGAACTCCAGCCCGCGCGCTTTGCACACATCGTCGGCGACTGGACCGGATCGCCGGCGGCGGCACCCGGCCGGGCCTAAGCGCTTGCCCCGCGCGGCATCGGACAGCTAAGGGACAGGAAAGGCGGCGTAAGGCCGCCCGATCACTTTATCGGATTGGCTGGCTTCGTGACTATGGACGGGAAAAACGTGCTCCGGAAAATCGGTCTTCTCATCGGCGTCGCGGCCTGCGGCGCGCTGGTGGTCTCGTGCGGCGGAGGCGGCGACGATACCGACCCCGAGGCGACCGCGACCAGCACCGCCAGCCCCACGCCGACGCCGACAACGGTGGTCGATTTCTCGCTCAGCACGCCAATCGACGCGACCAGCAGCAACACCGGCACCGTCTACGCCTATTTCACGCCGACCGGCGGGACGGAGACGTTCAACGATGCCAACCGCCTGCCCGGCACGGCCAACATCAAGCTGACCTTCGCGCCCGAGAGCGCCAGCTTCAGTTTCCCCGACCTGACCGAATCCGCGTTTTTCGCCGGCACCACGCTGACCAGCGCGACGGCCACGCAGCGCGTCTACACCGACGGCGCGCGGAAACTGACGCTGCAAGTGCCCTTCGCGCAGTCGCTGCGCGCGATCTACGAGATCGGCGGCCAGGCCTTCACCCGCGACACCACGGCGGGCACGCTGCGCAGCCAGCGCGTGGCGCTGTTCTTCAACACCGTCACCACCACCTCGGCGATCGCCAGCAACCTGACCTACACCGGCACCCCGCTGGCGGTGGGCGGCACGCCGGGCACCACTCCGCCAGGCGTCATCACTGCCCAACCTGTGACGCTGACGGTATCGTCGGGCACCACCAACACGATTACCGGCACGATCAACCTGTTCCAGACGATTAACGGCACAACCACGCAGGTCGGCTCGTTTGCGCTCAGCGCCACCGTCTCTGCAGCCGGCGGCTTTTCCGGCACGATCGACGACAACACCTACAACCTCGACGGCACCTTCGCCGGCTCGCTCAGCGGAGCGAACCGCGAGGAAGTGGTGCTGGTGTTCAGCGTCGCCAACACCACCGACAAGCGCAAGTATGTCGGCAGCCTGATCGGGGATTAGGCCGGTCAGATAGGGTCCGGTCAGGACCGGCCGCTGGCGATGGCGTAAGGGACGCGCGGCGGCATCGGCCGCCCGAACTTGTCCAGCACCGTGTTTGCGGCACGCGGAGCGTGCGCGCGCTCGAACCGGAAGCTGTCGCGCCGGTTGTCGGTGACGCAGGTAACATGCGGCGATGCGGGCTTGTGGCCGTCTTTCACGAGATTCCCCCCCGAATTGTGAAATGTGCCGGGAGGTTAGCCTGCGAGAGGTTACCGAACCCTTGCCGTGCGCCTGATTTTGCAACGGTTTACAGCACCCTCGGACGCGCCGCGGGGATCAGGCACCCTTCCACTCGCGCCGCTCCTCGGCGGCCTTGAGCACCTCGTAGGCGAGCTGCAGTTTCTGGAACTCCTCCGCCGCTGCCGCGTCGCCCGGCTTCACGTCGGGGTGGACCTTCTTCGCCCGCGCCCGCCACTCGCGCTTGATGGCGGCGAAATCGGCATCGGCCTCCAGCTCGAGCACCTCAAGCGCGCGCATCTCGTCGGCAGAGCGCGAACCGTCGCCGCTGCCGCCCCAGCCGTAATGCTGCGCCTCGGCATAGCCCGCGCTCTCGCTGCGTTCGGTCTTGGCGCGCGCCGCCGCTTCCTCCTTGTCGAGACCCTGGAAGTAGTCCCAGCCCTTGTTGTATTCGGCCGCGTGGCGCTGGCAAAAATACCAGCGGTCGATGCTGTTGGGGCTCTTGGGCGCGGGGCAGTCGCCCTTCTCCTCGCAGCCGTGGCGGTCGCACAGGCGCACGGGCGCGGCCTCTCGGCTGCTTTCGTACCCGCGCCAGCGGGGGAAGCCCCAGTCGGTCGAACGGGCCATCAGGATAGGGTGCCGGTGAGGCGCATGGGGACAGTATAGGCACTGCCCGCGCCCACGTGAACCGCCCGTTGCCCCAGTTCATGCATTCGATACACATTCGTGCAAATGCTGCGTTGCAATATGCCCTCGTCAGCCTACCTCGGCATCGACAGGTTGAAGGATTTTTCGCGTGAGCAAGCAGTTGGCCATCGCCGCATCGGCATCCATCTTTGCGATGGCCGCTTTCGCACTGTGGGCCTCGCCCGCGGCGCCCGGCGGCATCGCCAATGGCGCTAATGCAACGGGCGCGGAGACCTATGCCGCCGCGCCCGCGCTGGACCGGATCGTCTCCGGTCCGGTCGACCTTCTACGCTGATCAGCGAGTGATCATCACCGTTACCGCGCGGCGATTGCGCGCCCAGGCGCTCTCGTTGGTGCCGGTCGCCACCGGGCGTTCCTCGCCGTAGCTGACCGTGGTCAGGCGACCTTCCGGCACGCCCAGGCTGACGAGGTAGTTCTTCGCCGCGGTCGCGCGGCGTTCACCCAGGGCGAGGTTGTAGTCGCGCGTACCGCGCTCGTCCGCATGGCCTTCCACGGTGGCGCGGGCATTGGTGTACTGCAGCAGGTATTCGGCCTGCCGACGCAGCGCGACGGCATCCTCGCTGTCGATGTTGTAGCGGTCGGTGTCGAACAGGATGGTGTCCGCCCCCATCATGGCCTGCGCGAAATGCGACTGCGAGCCGGGACCGCCCATCGTGGTGTCGGTGCCCATGCCGGTGTTGCCGCCGGGGTTGGTGACGGTTTCCTCGGGCAGCGGCGGCGTACTCTCGGGCGGATCCTTCTTGCACGCGCCCAGCGCCAGCGCGCTGGCGAGGGTAAGGCTGATGACGATGCGGTTCATAGGGCTCTCCTTGGATCTTTGAGCAGGCGGGTGCGACCCCACGTAAGGTACAATGCGGTCAGGGCAGCACCGGTCCCCAGGCGGGGTCCGACGCGCCGACGGGCGTACGCAGCTGGCGTTCGTTCTCGCCGGTCAGGTCCACCTGCCAGATCGAGGGTTCGCCGCTGCCGCGCTCGGTGCGGAAGAACTGGATGATGCGGCCGTTGGGCGCCCAGCTCGGCGCCTCGTCGTGCCAGGCGTTGGTGAGCGTGCGCATGTTGCGCCCGTTGGGGCTCATCACCGCGATGTGGAAATCGCCGGCGATGTGGGTGAAGGCGATCTGGTCGCCGCGCGGGCTCCATTCCGGCGTGGCGCAGCGCCCGCCGAAGAAGCTGATGCGCCGTTGGTTCGATCCGTCGGCGTTCATCACGTAGCACTGCTGGCTGCCCGACTGGTCGCTCTCGAACACGATCTCGCGCCCGTCGGGCGAGTAAGAACCGCCAACCTCGATCGCCGGACCGTTGGTCAGACGTTCGGGGGTGCCGCCGCCCGCCGCGCTGACGCGGTAGATGTCGGTGTTGCCGCCGATGGCCATCGAATAAAGAATCCACCGCCCGTCCGGCGACCAGCGCGGGGCGAAGGTCGGGTTGGTGCTCTGCGTCACCAGCGTCTGGCGACCGGTATCGATGTGGTAGATGTAGATGCGCGGATTGCCGTCAACGTAGCTGAGATAGGCGATGCGCGAGTAGTCCGGCGAATAGCGCGGGGTGAGCGCGGTCGACTGGCCGTTGGTGATGAAGCGGTGGTTGGCCCCGTCGCTGTCCATGATGGCGAGCCGCTTCACGCGGGCATCGCGCGGGCCGGTCTCGGCGATGTAGGCGATGCGGCTGTCGAAGAAGGGGCTCTCGCCCGACAGGCGCGAATAGACGAGGTCGGCGCAGCGGTGCGCGGCGCGGCGCCATTCGCTCGGCTGCACGACCCAGCCCGCACGCGCCTGCTCCTGCTGCAACTGCACGTCGTAGAGGTAGCAGCCGACGGTCAGCCGACCGTCGGCATTGGCGCGGACGTAGCCCTGCACCAGCAATTCCGCGCTGCGGCCCTGCCAGGTGCTCCACGCGGGCGCGGTGATCTGGGCATAGGCGGGGCGCGGCAGAGCGTCGGGGCCGACCGGGCGGAACAGCCCATTGCTGCGCAAGTCGTTGTAGACGATGCGCGCCAGCTCCAGCCCCAGCGCGCCGGTGCCGCTGCTGCTGGCGGGCGTGGGCACGTCGGCATTGGTGGCGAAGCTGGCGATGGCGATGCCCAGCTCCTGCCAGGGCGTATCGTCGGTAACGGTGCCGGTCAGCGGGCCGTCGTCCTGGTCGACGGTGATGTCCTGCGGGACGGTGACCTCGCGATTGGCGGGATTGAGGTCGCTGGTCTGCGCCGCGGCGGGCAGCGGGGCGAGAGCGAGCGCCAGCAGCGCGATGAGAGAGGTCTTCATGATCATAGCCTTCGGTCGAAAGTCCATTCGAGGTCGTCCCAGCGGGAATAGAACTGGTCGGGCAATCCGCTGAAATCCGCAAGTTGCACGGCGCGGATCGCGCGGTCGCAATGCACCTGCGCCTGCGCGCGGTTGGCATCGTTGATGCCGCTCTGGTTGGTGCAGCGCGGGGTTCCGGCCAGCGTGCCGTTGCGATTGAGACGCCAGGCGACCGTGGTGACGAGCAGCTCGGCATCTACGCCTTGCGGCGCGCTCCAGTTGCGGCGCAGCTGGCGGGTGATGGCGCTGCGCAGGTCCGCCGCTTCGCTCGCGCCGAAGGTGGCGGCGGGCGAGCCGCGCGTGCCTTCGCTCGTCGGGCTGCGGCCGCTGAGGAAGTCGTCGCCCAGCCGGCTGCCGCCCGCGCGCGCGCTGGCGGACGGGCTCGGCGCCGGTGTCGGGCGCGAGGAAGCGCGTGGGCTGGGCGCAGGAGTGGGCCGAGAGGACGCGCGCGCACTGGGCGAGGGCGCAGGCGTGGGCCGGGCCGAGGCGCGCGGGCTGGGTGCGGGCGTGGGGCGCGCTGTCGGGCGGGCCGTGGGTTGCGGACGCGGCGCGGCGCTGGGTTCGGGCCGGGGTGCCACAGTGGGCTGCGGTCGCGGCGGCGGAGGCTCGGGCAAAAACTCGGCGGGCGGCTCGGGCGGTGCGGGCGTGTCGGAGATGACCGGTGCCATGCTCGCGGCGGGCTCGGCCGACGGGTCGGGCGCGGTGGATTCGAGACTGACGTCGGTCGCCAGGCTCACCTCGATGCGTTCGGGCGGAGGGATCAGCGGTTGCTCCATCCCCATGCGCGCCACCAGCAGCGCGACGAGCAGGCCGTGCGCCACCACCGCGGCGCCGATGCCGATGCGCTCTTCCGGGGAATAGTTGGCAAGGGCCTCCATCTCAGCCTTGGTCGGGCTCGGCGGCTGAACCGTCACTGACCGTGTCGGCAGGGGCCTCCGCGGCAGAGGTCGTGACCAGCGAGATGGCGCTGAACCCCGCGCGGTTGAGTTCGCCCATCACCGCCATCGCCCGGCCCCAGTCGATCGCGCGGTCGGCGCGCAGGTTGACCAGCGGACGCTCGGCCCCGGCCTCGCTCGCCAGCCGTCCGAGGACGTCGGGCAGCTCTCCCACCTCGACCCGCGCATCGTCGACATAGACGAAGCCCTCGCGGTCGATGGCGACGGTGATCTGGTCGGGCTGCTGGTCCAGCGGCTCGGCGCGGCTTTCGGGAAGGTCCACCGGGACACCGCTTGCCAGCAGCGGCGCGGTGACCATGAAGATGATCAGCAGCACCAGCATCACGTCGACGAAGGGCGTGACGTTGATCTCGGCCATGGGCGCGCGGCGAGAACCGCGCCCGCGCCCCCGCCTGCCGCCGCCTGCCATCTGCATCGCCATTACACGCGCTCCATGTCGCGGCTGACCTGCGCGTGGACGCGGTCGGCGAAGCGGGCGAGACGCGCCTCGAAGGCGTTAACGGTGCCCGACAGACGGTTGTAGGCGATGACCGCGGGAATCGCGGCGAACAGGCCCACGGCGGTGGCGAACAGCGCCTCGGCGATGCCCGGCGCGACGACGGCGAGCGAGGAGTTCTGCTGCAGGCCGATCTGGAAGAAGCTGTTCATGATGCCCCAGACCGTGCCGAACAGGCCCACGAAGGGCGCGACCGAGCCGACCGTGGCGAGGAAGTTCAGCCGGCTTGCCAGTACGTCGCTCTCGTGCGCGACCTGCCCGTCCATCATCTGCGCCACGCGGGCGCGCGCGGCATCGGCATCGCGGATGCCCGCCTTGTGCGAGCGGCGGAACTCGTTGATCCCGGCGGCGGCCACGCGGGCAGAGGGGCTGTCCTTTCGGCGGCGCTTATCGAGCAGCGGGTCGACGTCCTCGTTCGACCAGAACTCGTCCTCGAACGTGCTGGAACTGCGCCGCAGGTTCCTCATCCTGAGGGTGAAGCCGATGATGATCGCCCAGACCCAGATCGAGGCGATCAGCAGGCCCGCGATCACCAGCTGCACGACGATGTCGGCATCGGCGAACAGCTCGATCGGGTCGAGCCGTGTCGGCGCATCGGCGATGGCGTTTCCGGCGGTGGCAGCGAGCAGTTCGATCACGGTCATTCTGGGTCTTTCCGGGTGAAGTTGGCAAACGCCGCGCGCCAGCTTTCGGGCTGACGCTTGGGGCGTCCGTCGGCGGCGAGAAAGGCCGCTACGATCTCGATCTCGGCGAGCAGGTCCTCGCCGCGAAATACCTTCTGGAGCAGGCGGGCGCTGGCGGCGCGCACGTCCAGCGCCTCGGTTTCAACCCGCAGCACGTCTTCGAACCGGGCAGGCCGACGCCATTTGATCTGCGCCTCGGAGACGGCGTAATACCCCTCGCCCGCCTCGTGCGCGGCGCGCTGGTCGATGCCGAGCAGGCGCAGCAGGTCGCTGCGCGCACGCTCGCACCATTTCAGGTAATTGGCGTGGTAGGCGATGCCGGACAGGTCGGTATCCTCGAAGTAGACGCGCACCGGGAAGCTGTGGCGCGACCCCGCGATAAGTCCGGAGGGCAGTTGCAAGTCGGGCTGCATAGGTGACCCGCGCCTTAACGACAGCCGCGCCGCTTGCAAAACGCCGAACAGCATCAACCGTGGTTAACCGTCGACGAAGCGTTGCCGAGCGTTGCCGAGGCCTTGCCGAAGCCCCGTCAGCCTAGCGCGCCAGCATCGGTCCCAGCGGCCCGCCGCCGAACAGGTGCACGTGCAGGTGCGGCACTTCCTGCCCGCCGTTGCGGCCCACGTTGGCAAGCAGCCGGTAGCCGCGCACCGGCAGCCCTTGCTCGCGCGCGACATGGCCCACGGCGCGCACGAAGCCGGCGATCTCGTCGGCCGGGGCGCGCTCGGAAAAGTCGTCCCAGCTGACCCAGGGGCCCTTGGGGATGACGAGGATATGCACGGGCGCCTGCGGGGCGATGTCGTGAAAGGCGAGCGCGTGCTCGTCCTCGTAGACCTTGTTGCATGGGATCTCGCCGCGCAGGATCTTCGCGAAGACGTTCTGGTCGTCGTAGGGCAGGGTCGGGTCGATCGGCATCAGTCTTGTGTCCTCGCGGCTTTCTCGGCGAGGCCCGAAGTGCCCTCGCGGCGGTCCAGTTCGGCCAGCACGTCGGCGAGCTGCACGTGCCTGGCATCAAGCAGGACCAGTAGGTGGAACAGCAGGTCGGCGGCCTCGCCCGCCAGCTCCTGGCTGGTGCCGGACAATGCGGCGATCACCGTCTCTGTCGCTTCCTCGCCCAGTTTCTGCGCGATCTTGGGCAGGCCCTTGGCGTTCAGCCGGGCGACGTAGCTTTCGTCGGGCGAAGCGGCGCGGCGCTCGGCGATCGTGGCCTCGAGGCGGGTGAGCGTGTCCATCGCCCGGCGCAATGCCGGAGCGCGGGGCGGCAGGTCAAGCGGATTGGCTAGCTGTCGCGGTCGGCCTTGCGGCGTGCGAGGCGGCGGCCGATCATCACGCCTGCCGCACCCATCGCGAACAGCGTCATGCTCGAAGCCTCGGGCACCTGCGTCGCCTGCGCGGCGGCGGGGACGGCCACGGCGAGCGTGGCGAAGGCGGCAAGGACGAATCGCGCGGTCATGGCGCGGCAGTCTGCCATTTTGCCGCATTGCACAATCGCCGTTTGGGCGCTGTCCCGCTTCGGGACCGGCCGTCTGCAGGGATCAGGTCTGCCGTGCCGGGAGGCCCGCCTCGCGCAGGGCCGCGTGGGCCTCGGCGATGGTATGGGTGCCGAAATGGAAGATGCTCGCGGCCAGCACCGCGCTGGCCCCGCCCTTCGTCACGCCCTCGACCAAGTGTTCCAGCGTGCCCACGCCCCCGCTCGCCACCACCGGAATGCTGACGGCATCGGCAATGGCGCGGGTCAGCGCGAGGTCATAGCCCTTCTGCGTCCCGTCGCCGTCCATGCTGGTGACAAGCAGTTCGCCGGCGCCGAGTTCAGCGAGCCGCACCGCGTGTTCGAGCGCGTCGATCCCCGTCTCGCGCCGTCCGCCATGGGTGAAGATCTCCCACCGGCGCGGCTCGACCTGCCGCGCATCCACGCTGGCGACGGCGCACTGGCTGCCCATGCGATCCGCGATGTCGGCGACGATCTCGGGCCGGCGCACCGCGGCGGAGTTGACCGCCACCTTGTCCGCGCCCGCCAGCAGCAGCGCGCGCGCATGATCCACGCTGGCGACCCCGCCGCCCACAGTCAGCGGCATGAAACAGACCTCGGCCGTGCGGCGCACCATGTCGAGCAGCGTGCTGCGCCCCTCGTGGCTGGCGGAGATGTCGAGGAAGCACAGCTCGTCCGCGCCCGCCTCGCTGTAGGCCTGCGCCTGCTCCACCGGATTGCCCGCGTCGCGCAGGTCGACGAAGTTCACGCCCTTCACCACGCGCCCGTCGGCGACGTCGAGGCAGGGGATGACGCGGATGCGGACGGTCATTGCGCGTGGCTCGCCAGGAAGGCCGCCGTCGTGGAAACGGTGGCGACGACGGCGTTGACCATCGGCGCGTCGGGCCATTTCATCGCCCGCGCCAGCACGACGAGGACGACGTAGATCAGCGCAAAGACGACGAGGCCGATGAGCGCGACCTGCAAGTCACCGACAACGTAGCGCACGGCGAAGGAGACCAGCGCCCCGGCGAGCGCAGGCCACAGATGGCGTGAAACGCGCGCGCTCACCGACTGGCCATCGCTATCGCCGTCGCCAGGTCGAGCTTGCCTTCGTAAAGCGCGCGGCCCGTAATGACGCCTTCGATACCCTCGTCGGCGTGGATCGCGAGCATCCGGATGTCGTCGAGGCCCTTTACGCCGCCGCTGGCGATCACCGGGATGTCCACGCTGCGCGCGAGGTCGACGGTCGCCTCGACGTTGCAGCCTTTCAGCAGGCCGTCGCGGCCGATGTCGGTGAACAGCAGGCTGGCAACACCCGCGTCCTCGAAGCGGCGGGCCATGTCGCGCACCGGCACATCGGAGACCTCGGCCCAGCCCTCGGTCGCGACCATGCCGTCCTTCGCGTCCACGGCGACGACGATGCCGCCTTCCCACTCGCGCGCCATGGCCTTGACGAAATCGGGGTCCTTCAACGCCGCCGAACCCATCACAACGCGCGCCACGCCGAGCTCGAACCAGCCCTCGACCGCCGCCGCGTCGCGGATGCCGCCGCCGAGTTGAACGTAGCCGGGAAAGGCCGCGACGATGGCCTCGACCGCCTCGCGGTTCTCGGCGCGCCCGGCGAAGCTGCCGTCGAGATCGACCACGTGCAGGTGCCCCGCCCCGGCCTCGGCGAAAATCATGGCCTGCGCGGCAGGATCGTCGCCGTAGACGGTGGCGCGGGCCATGTCGCCCTCGGCCAGGCGCACCACCTCGCCGGCCTTGAGGTCGATGGCGGGAAAAACGATCATGGCCTCCACTCCAGAAAGCGTTCGAGCAGGCCCAGCCCGTAGCGCTGGCTCTTTTCCGGGTGGAACTGCACGCCGAGGATATTGTCGCGTGCCACGGCCGCCACCAGCCCACCGCCGTGGTCGGTCATCGCGGCCATGTGGTGGCCGTCCTCGGGCTGGAAGTGGTAGGAGTGAAGGAAATAGGCCTCGCCCTCCTCGATCAGCTCAGCTCCATCGTGGTGGCGGGCGCGCACCACGTCGTTCCAGCCCATGTGCGGCACCTTGATCGCGGGATCGGTGCGCTCGATCGGGCGGACCTCGCCGGGGATCCAGCCGAGACCGGGGCATTCGCCGTGCTCCAGCCCGCGGGTGGCGAGAAGCTGCATGCCGACGCAGATGCCGAGGAAGGGCACGCCGTCTTCAAGCACGCGTGCCTCCAGCGCCTCGACCATGCCGGGAATGCCCGTCAGCCCCTCGTAACAGGCGCGAAAGCTGCCCACGCCCGGCAGCACGATCCGCCGCGCACCGCGTACCAGCGCCGGGTCGGCGGTGACGGTCACCCGCCCCGCCCCTGCCGCCTTCAGCGCATTGTGGACCGAATGAAGATTGCCCGCGCCGTAATCGATCAAGGCAATGGCTTCAGTCATTTGGGGTCTCAGCCACCCAGCTGCCCCTTGGTGCTCGGCACCGCGCCGCCCTTGCGCGCATCCATTTCCACCGCCTGCCGCATGGCGCGGGCGAAGCCCTTGAACACGGCCTCGCAGATGTGGTGGTTGTTGCTGCCGTAGAGCTGCTGGACGTGCAGCGTCAGCCCCGCCGTCTGGGCGACCGAGTGGAACCAGTGCTCGATGAGCTCGGTATCCCATTCGCCCAGCTTCTCTTGCGTGAAGCGCACCTTCCACACGAGGTAGGGCCGCCCGGAGATATCGAGAACCACGCGCGCCAGCGTCTCGTCCATCGGCGAGTGTGCTTCGCCGTATCGGCCGATGCCGCCCTTGTCGCCGAGCGCATCGGCCAGCGCCTGCCCTAGCGCGAGGGCCGAATCCTCGGTCGTGTGGTGCTGGTCGATGTGCAGGTCGCCATCGCACTTCAGCGTCACGTCGATCAGCGAGTGGCGGCTGAACTGCTCGATCATGTGGTCGAGAAACCCGACGCCCGTGCTCACGTCGTAGGCGCCCGTCCCGTCGAGGTTCACCTCGACCGTGATGGCGGTTTCCTTGGTCCTGCGCTCGATCCTGCCTGTTCGCATGGGCTCGAGCCTATAGGCGGGCGGGCGCGGGGTGCAAGCGGGCATGGGCTTTCGGATGCCAAAGCCGATTGCCGCTTGATTTCGCCCGCGCACATGGCCACGAACGCCGCCATGAGCGAGACCGCGCCCGACAGCCTGATCCCCTACGACGAGATCGTGCAGGAGGCGCTGCGCGCCGTGGTGGGCCGCGTGCTCGGCTCGGTGGAGCAGACCGGCGGCGCGCTGCCGGGCGATCACCACTTCTACATCACCTTCAAGACCGCGGCGCCGGGCGTGGTCATCCCGCCCGCGCTGACCGCGCGCTTCCCGGACGAGATGACGATCGTCCTGCAGAACAAGTTCTGGGACCTGAACGTAACCGACACCGGCTTCTCGGTC
Organism: Aurantiacibacter luteus; assembly: GCF_001010945.1. Classification (GTDB taxonomy): domain Bacteria; phylum Pseudomonadota; class Alphaproteobacteria; order Sphingomonadales; family Sphingomonadaceae; genus Alteraurantiacibacter; species Alteraurantiacibacter luteus. The sequence goes on along the minus strand of NZ_LBHB01000002.1, from coordinate 1,033,001 downwards.
GGGCTGAGCTTCAACCAGATCCCGTCGAAGCTCTCGATTCCCTTCTCCGCCATCACCGCCTTCGTCGATCCGGCGGTCGATTTCGGACTGCAGTTCCAGGCGTCCGTCGCCGACATCGAGCCCGCCGAGCACGAGGACGCGGAGAACGACGCGCCGGAACAAGGCGAGCGCCCGGACATTGCCAAGAGCGAGGACGGATCGAACGTCGTCACGGTCGATTTCGGCCGCAAGAAATAGACCGGCGGCACTCGTCCCCCGGCAATGCAGGGGCAGACGATGGCACGACGCAGCAGGCACATCACCGATCGCATCGCGAACAAGGTGAGCGAGACGCGCGACACGCTGGGGTATCACGGCCAGAACGACGTGCCCGGCCCCAGCACCAATCCGTCCACCAACCTCATCATCAACGACATCATGCTCCGCAGCGTCGGTCGCCTCGCGCGCATGACGGTGGAAAAGGCGATCCTGGGCAAGCGGTACGGCAGCCAGTTCGCGAAGGACGCGGTGGAGAACCGCTCGCTGATGCACACGCTGACAGCCTACGGGGTGACCAAGGTCGCCACCCGCTCAATTCCCGGCGCGGCTCTGGTCACGGGCGGCCTGCTGGTGAAGACGCTGTTCGATCGCAGCAAGTCGCTGCGCGCCTCGCGCCGCGCGGGCGACAAGGCACTGCGCGAGCAGGGCGAGGACTGACGGCTCCCCCGCCCCCGCACGGGGCTTGATTTGCCCGGCCCCCGCGCGCAAGCAGCCGCATGGCCGACCAGCATAGTCACAACCTCGCCCGCCGCGGGCTGATGTTCATCCTCTCCTCGCCCTCCGGCGCGGGCAAGACCACCGTCGCGCGCCGCCTGCTGGCCGAGGACGGGGAGATCGCCATGTCCGTCTCCGTCACCACCCGCCCGCCGCGCCCCGGCGAGGTCGACGGTAAGGATTATCATTTCGTCGACCGCGCCGAATTCGCCCGCATGGTCGAGGACGGCGAGATGCTGGAATGGGCCGAGGTGTTCGGCAACAACTACGGCACCCCCAAGGCGCACATCAAGGCAGGCCTGAAGGCCGGGCAGGACTTCCTGTTCGACATCGACTGGCAGGGCACGCAGCAACTCTACCAGCGCATGGAAACCGACGTGGTGCGCGTTTTCCTGCTGCCGCCCAGCATTGACGAGCTGGAAGACCGGTTGCGCGGACGCGGCACCGACAGCGAGCAGGTGATTGAGGGCCGAATGTCCCGCGCCCGCAGCGAGATCAGCCACTGGGACGGCTACGATTTCGTGGTAGTCAACGACGACATCGACGAATGTTTCGCCAAGGTCCGCACCATCCTCGATGCCGAGCGGATGCGCCGCGCGCGCCAGACCGGCCTCGTCGATTTCACCCGCGGCCTGATGCGGCAGGACCCCGGCTCGGCCTAGAAGCGGCGTCCCCAGCGGAACGCCACGCCGTGGTCCGCCGGGCGGCCCGCGAAGTGGCCGGGCTGGTGGCGATAGAACAGGCTCGCGCCCGCATCGCCGCCCCACAGCGCGCCCCGCCAAGCCAGCTCGCCGATCAGCTCGCGGCCCGAGGGCGTGAGGTCGAGCCGGTGCTCGGCGTAGGAAGCCGACAGGGTCTCGTAGCTCCAGTCCGACGGCAGCAGCAGGTTCACCCCGCCGCCCGATACGCGCAGCGGCTGCGACAGGCGCAGCGCCAGCGTGTCGTTCGGGGCAAAGGCCCCGGTGCGCGCCAGGTCGAGCGCCCAGGCGTTGCTGGCGAGCCGCGAGCCCGCACCCACGAGCGGCGCGTCGGCCAGCGTGGTGAAGCCCTGCCGCCACGATGCACCCAGACGCCAGCGGTCCGCCGGTCGCCAGCCGAGGTCGAGATCCATGAATAGCGTGTCGCTGCCTTCCAGCCCGAACCCTTCGTGGAAGCGCGCCCCGAGCACGGTGCGGTCCTCCGCCGTCCAGGTCAGGCCGAGCGCGGTGTCGAGCTCGCCGAAGCGGCGATCGAGCGCAAGGCCCAGGCTCGCCACATCCTCGTCCACCCGGCGACCGCGCATCTCGGCGGCGTGGCGCACGCTGGCGGCGGTGACGGTGGAGCCGCTCTCGCCGCTGACCGTCAGGCCCCAGTCGCCCAGCCGATGACGCAGGGCGAAGGCGGCATCGGTGCCTTCCAGCATCCCGGTATCGCGGCTGGTGCCAGCAATCATGAAGGCAGGGCGCTCCGCATCGCGCAACTGCGCCGCGAGACCGTCCGCGCCCTGGCGATAGGCCATGGCCAGCTCGGTGCGCGGCGAGAGCTGCACGGCCACCTGGGCCGCCAGCACGCGCGCCTGTTCGGCATCCTCCTCGCTCAGGCGGAGCGCGGCGATGCGCGGACCCTGCCGCCCGCGCGCGTCGATGGAAAAGGCCATGCTCGCCCGCTCGCTGCCCGCCGCGACGGAGCGCACCTGCTGTCCAAGCGCGCCGTAGAGCCGCGGTTGCAGCTCGGCGGAGGCAAGCGTGCCCGAAAGGTCGGTGGAAAAGGCCCGGCCATATTCGTCGGTGACGATCGTGGGCAGGCGCACGCGGGCAAAGGCATCGCCCATCGCCGTCGAGGCGACGCCGGTGCCGTCGCCCAGCGGCAGCGATGCGGTCTGCCCGGCGATGGCGGTCGCGCCGAGCGGCTGGAAGGCGCGGAACACGTCGAGGATGCCCCGGCCATAGACCGCGTCCGGCCCCGACGCGCCCGCATCGAACGCGCTGCGCAGCAGGATGTCGGTGATCTGCCGCCCGGTGAGGTTGGGAAAGGCCTGCGCCAGCAAGGCCGCCGCCCCGGCAATCTGCGGCGCGGCGAAGCTGGTGCCGGAGAAGAGGTAGGCGAACCCGTCGGCATCGACGTAAAGCTGCCCGTTCTCGTAGGTGCAACAGATCCGCTCGCCCCGCGCGGCGAGGTAGTAGGTCGGGTTGGCCCCGGCACGGTTCGAGAAGTCCGAAATGATGTAGCTCTCGCCCACTGAGCCTGCGATTATCAGCCCGCCGTTGCCCGCATCGACCATTGTGCGCCCGAAGGCCTCGAGCTCGGGCAGGCCCTCGTTGCCTGCCGCCACCACCATGAATACGCCCGAGTCCACCGCGCGGCGCACGGCGGCCGAGAGCCGGCTGGTGATCGGATCGGGCCCGCCGAGCGAGAGGTTGACGACCTTCGCCCCGTTGGCGACCGCGTAGTCGATCGAATTTGCGATCGCCGTGTCGGTGAAGGCGCAATCAGTGGTGGGATCGGCGGCATTGTCGCCGCCGCAGCTGTTCGGCTCGTCGGCGCGGATGGCGAGGACGGTGGAGCCCCATGCCATGCCGAGGATGCCGGTGTTGTCGCGCGCGGCGGCGGCCACCATGGCCACCAGCGTGCCGTGGTCGTCCGGCCCCTCTACCCCGCGCGTGCCATAGATGTCCTTCGACGCTGGCGAGAGACGACCGGCGAATTCCGGGCTGTCGGGATCGATGCCGGTGTCCACCACCGCCACGGTCACGCCCGCGCCAGTGCGCCCGCCGGCCCAGATGCTGGGCGCATTGTGCTGGCTCGGCCCGTCGGAATCGCGCAGCTCGCGCGTGTTGAACTGGCTCGGCACGGGTTGCAGCGGGAAGCTGCCGGTCGCCGGCGGCGGGGTCGGCGAGGGTGTCGGCGCCGGAGTTGGTGTGGGTGTGGGTGTGGGTGTGGGCGTGGGCGATGGCGTCGGGGCCGGCGCGGGCGGGGGGCTGCCGAGCACGGGCGGAGCGCCTCCACCACCACCGCCGCAAGCTGCCAGCAACGCCAGTGCCCCCAGCGAGGCACCCACGTGCCAGCTCTTGAGGCGCGAGCGCCCGCCATCCTGTCCCATTGCGCGATCCCTTCTTGTATCGCAGGAATGCTTGGCGCCACCCTAACGGTGGCTGAACCTGCCAGTGAACGCAACTTCCCGCCAAATGGTTGCGATCTTGTGCCCGCCCTCACCAGCGGCTAGCCGCAGGGCCGCATATCGCCACAGCCGCAGGAGAAGCGCCATGTCCGCCGAACTCGTTACCGTCATCGAGCAAGCCTGGGAGAACCGCGGCGAAGTCAGCGCCGCCGACAGCGAAGTGCGCAAGGCCGTGGACGCGGCGATCGACCTGCTCGACAAAGGCGAGGCGCGCGTGGCCGAGCCCGACGGCGCGGGCGGCTGGCAGGTAAACCAGTGGCTGAAGAAGGCAGTGCTGCTCAGCTTTCGCCTTTACGACAACCGGGTGATGGACGGCGGATCGGGGGGCAGCCCGGCCTTCGACAAGGTCTCCAGCAAGTTCGCCGGCTGGGGGCAGGACCGGTTCGAGGAAGCGGGATTTCGCGTGGTGCCCGGCGCCGTGGCGCGGCGCGGCAGCTACATCGCGCCCGGCACGGTGCTGATGCCCAGCTTCGTCAACATCGGCGCCTACGTGGGCGAAGGCACGATGGTCGATACCTGGGCGACCGTCGGCAGCTGCGCGCAGATCGGGCGCAACGTGCACCTCTCGGGCGGCGCGGGGATCGGCGGCGTGCTCGAGCCGCTGCAGGCCGAACCTGTCATCATCGGCGACGGCGCCTTCATCGGCGCCCGCGCGGAGGTGGCCGAGGGCGTGCGCGTGGGCGAAGGCGCGGTGCTTTCGATGGGCGTCTATCTCGGCTCGTCCACGAAGATCGTCGACCGCCAGACCGGCGAGGTCCACCGCGGCGTGGTGCCGCCCTATGCCGTGGTCGTGCCCGGCAGCCTGCCCGGCAAGCCGCTGCCCGACGGCTCACCCGGCCCGGCCCTCTACTGCGCCGTAATCGTCAAGACAGTGGACGCGCAGACCCGCTCCAAGACCGGCATCAACGAACTGCTGCGGGACTAAAGCCGGTAGGAACCAAGTCGCCGCCTTGCCCGTATCTCGTCCAAAGGGTCGAACGAGAAACAGGGAATACAAGGAATGAGCGAAGTTCGTAACGGCGAAATCCATATCGACGAGGAAGACGCGAGCGGCGGTGAGAAGTCCGGCGTTATGCGCTGGGTGCTGGCAATCAGCCTGATCGCGGCCGTCGTCGTCATGGGCATTATCGCCATGACCGGCGCGTTCTCGCAGGACGAGGCCGAAAGCAGCGCGCAGTACGATCCCGCCACGGAGGCACCCGGCTCCGCTGTCGGCGATATCGATTCCAGTGTCGTGGCCGACGAGGGCGATGCCAGTTTCGGGTCGGACGACACGGTCGAGAATGGCGTCCCGGTGACGGAGAACAACTGATGGCCAGTTCCAACAGCTATCGCAGCGGCCAGCACGTGAAGTGGGACTGGGGGAACGGCACCGCCAAGGGCCAGATCGAGGAACGCTTCGAACGCGAGGTGACGCGCACGCTGAAGGGCAGCGAAGTAACCCGCAAAGGCAGTGAGGACGATCCCGCCTACCTCATCAAGCAGGAGGACGGCGACAAGGTCCTGAAGCTCGGCTCCGAGCTAAAGGCCGACAGCTGATGCCCGCGCAGTCGAAGGCACAGCAGCGCGCCGCCGGGGCAGCGCTCTCCGCCAAGCGCGGCGAGACCAAGGTCGGCGACCTGCAGGGTGCATCGAAGGAGATGTACGATTCGATGAGCGAGGCCGAGCTCGAAGACTTCGCGTCGACCGAGCTCGACGGCCTGCCCGATCACGTGGACGATTGAACGCGATGGACGACGAAAAGAAGCAAGAGGTCTACGAGGACTTCCAGGAAGCCGTGAACATGGCGCCCAAGGAGCTCGAGAACTGGCTCGACACCGAGGAGTCGAAGTCGGTGGGCCAGAAGGACGGCGGCGGGGAAAGCACGGGCCACGCCTCGGGCCGCCGCATCGTCGAGATCAAGCGCACGAACAAGGCCGACCTCACCGACAGCCAGTACGAGCACATGCAAAAGGTCATAGGCTACGTTCACCGCCACAAGGCGCAGGGGCCCGACGGCGATGTCGAGGACAGCGACTGGCGCTATTCGCTGATGAACTGGGGCCATGACCCCATGAAGTCCGACTGACGCAAGGGCGGTGGCCGTCGCCTTCGACCTCGCCCGCTTCGTGCGCGCACAGGCCGGCGTCTGGTCCACCGCCCTGGGGGAACTGCAAGCCGGCGAGAAACGCAGCCACTGGATGTGGTTCGTCTTTCCGCAGGTACTCGGACTCGGCCTTAGCCAGAATGCCCGATTGTACGCCATCCACGGCATGGACGAGGCGCAAGCCTACTTGGGCCATGAATTGCTCGGCCCGCGTCTGAACGAGGCGACCGGTGCGATGTTGGCCCACGCCGGAAAACGCAGCCCGCTCGACATCCTCGGGCCCATCGATGCGCTCAAATTCAAGAGCTCGATGACGCTCTACGATGCCGTCTGCGGCGAAGGATGTCTGTTCGCAGAGGCGCTCGATGCCCTGTGTGACGGGCAGCGCGACCAGGCAACGCTCGACCGGATCGCAACCCAAGGAGACTGGCAATGACGGTGACCGCCCGCTGGAACGGCAAGGAAATCGCACGCAGCGACGATACGGTGGTGGTCGAAGGCAACCACTATTTTCCGCGCGCCGACGTGCGCGAGGACCTGCTGCAACCCAGCGATACCACCACGCACTGCCCGTGGAAGGGCGATGCCAGCTATTACTCGGTAGTCGGCGGGCAGGAGGTCAACACCGACGCGGCTTGGTTCTATCCGCAGCCCAAGGAGGCTGCCGAGCAGATCCGCGACCGCATCGCCTTCTGGAAGGGCGTCGAGGTCGTAGAGAGTTGAACGCGGCCCGGCTCATCGAGCAACTCGGGCTGGCGGCGCATCCCGAGGGCGGCTGGTACCGCGAGACTTGGCGCGCCGATGCCCCTCCGGGTGAGCGAGCCAGCGCCACGCTCATCCATTTCCTGCTCGGGGCCGACCAGCATTCGCACTGGCACCGGGTCGACGCGGCGGAGCTGTGGCTGTGGCAGGCGGGCAATCCGCTCGAGATCGCCACCAGCGAACCCGACAGCGGCGACGTCGAGCGCACGATCCTCGGGCCGGAGGTGCTGCAGGGCCATGCCTTGCAGGCCGTGGTCCATCCGGGCGACTGGCAGTCGGCGCGGCCGATGGCGGGCGCGCACGATTTCACCCTCGTCAGCTGCGTCGTCTCGCCCGGCTTCCAGTTCGAAGGCTTCACGCTAGCCCCGCCCGAATGGCGGCCCGACGCATAGTCTCGTCCGGCGCGGGAACCAAGGGCTTGCGCAAATCGCTCTTTTCCCGACACGAAACGGAGAACACGATGACCGACAAGGCCCCCACCAAGACCCTCGCCGATATTTCCGAGGATATGAAGGATATCGACTTCTGCATGCTCTCCAGCCGCGCGCAGGACGGCTCGATCGGTGCCCGCCCGATGAGCAACAATTCCGAAGTCGAATACGAAGGCACCAGCTATTTCTTCACCTACGACGATACGCGGATGGTGGAGGACATCGGCCGCGATCCGTCGGTCGGCCTCAGCTACGCCGGCAAGGCCGGACTCAAGGGCATCGTCGGTGCGCCGGGGATGTTCATCCACGTCGAGGGCGAGGCCAATATCGTCAAGGACAAGGCCCGCTTCGAGGAGCACTGGGTCAAGGGCCTCGACCGCTGGTTTCCGCAGGGCACGGATACGCCGGGCCTCGCCATGCTGGAAGTCGTCGCCAAGCGCGTCCACTACTGGGACGGCGAGGAAGAGGGCGAGGTCAAGCTGCCCGGCACCGCCGCTGCGTGACGCCGGAGGAGGCGATCGCCGCGCTGCTGCAAGCCCGCGCGGCGGACGCCACCATCTGCCCTAGCGAGGCGGCACGCCTGATGGCTGGCGCCGGGGGCGACTGGCGCACAAGAATGGACGACGTGCATGAGGCCAGCGGCAGGCTGGTTGATGCCGGTGACGTGGTTTTGAGCTGGAAGGGCCGCCCTCTGGCAAGGCCCGAAGGCCCGTATCGTATCGGCAGGTCGCGATGATCCGAAGCACTTTGCGCGCATTGCTCGCGCTCTTGTATGCCTATGCCGGTTATCGCCACCTGGTCGATCCCGCGCCGTTCCTGCGCATCACCCCTGGCTGGGTGCCCCTGCCCGGTCCGGTCGTCGCGTGGACGGGCATCGCCGAGATCGCGGGCGCGGTGGGCCTGCTCCAGCCGTTTTCCATTCGGCTGCGACAGGCGGCGGGCGTGGGGCTGGCGCTCTACGCGCTGTGCGTCTGGCCCGCGAACGTGAACCACATGATGATGGACATGGCGCGGCCCGACGGCGGCTGGGGCCTGGCCTACCACGTCCCGCGCATGATCGCGCAGCCGCTGGTGATCTGGCTGGCGCTGTGGACGGCGCGGGTGACGGACTGGCCCTTCGCTCGGCGCAGGCCTCAGTCCTCCTTGCCGCCCACGCCGTAATTGATCTGCGCGTTGCGGGTCTTCTGGAACTCGGGCACGCTCATGCCCTTCATCGCGGCGTAGATGTCGATGTTGCCGATGCCGGTGACGGCACCAAGCTTCTCCAGCATGAAGAAGATCACGCCGTAATGGATCATGCCGATCCAGTCGCGGCGGCGCACCAGGTCGCGCTCTTCCTCGCTCAGCCCGGCCCCCGCCATCGTCGCCTCCTCGTCGTCGCGGAAGGCGCGGCGCACGTCCGGGTCGGTCAGCGAATGGAGGAAATGGTTGAGGCGATAGCCCTTCACGCTGCGCTCGATGGTGAAGGGATAGGTGCCCGCCATGTCCTCCGCCCCGGCATAGTCGTGCCAGGCCCGCTCGCGCGTCACCTCGACCGGCTCGACCGGGGCATCCTGCGCGCGGTCTTCCAGGATCATGGTAGCGATGGGGCACATCGAGGGGAGGAAGTAGGTCTTGTGCGTCACCTCGACCTTCTCGCTCAGCGCACCGCGCATCATCAGCCACATGACGACCTCGGCGCCTTCCCAGCCGCCCAGCCTGGCGAGGTCCGCCACGGTCATGTCGAGCAGGCTCTCCGGGTCCTTTTCCAGCCGCTCCATGAACTCGTGGTCCCATTCGGGGTTGTTGAAACCGCATCCCTCGCCGTGGACCTGGTGGCTAAGCCCGCCGGTGCCGGCGATGGCGACCTTGATGTCCTTGGGATAACTGAGGATCGCCTGGCGCAGGCTGCGACCGAACTTCCAGAACCGCCGCGCGCTCGGAAGCGGGACCGTCAGCACGCCGCAGACCACGGGCAACAGCTTGCAGGCCCAGCCGGTCTCGCGGTCGTGATCGACCATCACGCTGAGCGGAGAGAAGGCCCCGTGGTCGAGGGCCTTGCCCTGGAAATAGCTGAGGTCGAACTCGTTGGCGACCATCACCCGGGCGACGTGCGCGGCGAAGTCCGGATCGCCCGCGATGGCCGGGATGTCACGCGGGCCTCCGCCCTCGTCGGCTGGGGCGAAGCGCTCTCCCACCCCCAGCGCGAAGTGGCTGTAGTGGTCGAAGAAGGCCGTCATGTGATCGTTGTAGATGTAGACGAGAACGTCGGGCGCCTTTTCGCGAAACCACGCCTGCACCGGCTCATAGCCCTTGAAGATCGGCTTCCAGACGGGATCGTCCTGCTTGCCGCCGTCCTTGGCAAAGGCAATGGTGGGAGTGTGCGACGTGGCGACGCCGCCAACGATGGTTGCCATGACAGGTCCTCGGGTTCTCGGTTCGCCGGCAACTATGCCACCGTTTTCCAAATGGCGAAACCTTCGGATATGCGAACCGCGGTGCGAAGAGCGCAAAAGGAAAGGGCGGCGCGCTCCTCGCGCACCGCCCTCGTCCGTTTCCGGAGGTTCGGAAAGACCGATCAGCTCATGTGCTTGGAGACGGCGCCCGTCATCTTGAACATGGAGATCTGGTCCTTGCCGATCACCGCGCCCAGCTTGGCGTCGGGGTTGATCATGCGCTTGTCCTTGGAATCCTGCAGGTTGTTGGCCTTGATGTGGTCCCACACCTTGCTGGTGACCTGGGCGCGGGTCATCGGGCCCTTGCCGACCACTTCTTCCAGTTCCGGCGTCAGGTTGACCGGCTTGTTGAGAGCATTGTTCTTGGCAGCCATTGGTACTTTCCTTTCAGTCAAAAAATCATGGAACGCAGCCTAGCACCGTTCATTCGGTGTCGTCGCTATCGTCCCAGTCGTAATCCCCGCCTTCTTCGCGCGCGTAAGTGCCTGTCAGCGTTGCAATTCCGATGACGTGGCCCGCCATCGCCGCTTCCAGGTCGCTGCGACTCGCGCCGGGCATCAGCGTCAGCGGCAGGTCGAGGGCGTAGAGCTGGAAGACATAGTCGTGCGCCTCGTGGCCGGTGGGCGGGTCGGGCAGCAGCCATTCGGAGTTGCCGAACGAATTCTTGCCGACGCGCGGCGGCACCTCACCCTCCAGCAGTTGGCCCTTTTGGGGGGCGAGACCCCAGACCAGCCAGTGGCAGAACGGCTCGGGCGTGGGGGAATCGGCATCCTCCACCACCAGCACCAGTTCCTGCGTGCCTGCGGGCGGCGCGCTCCATTCCAGCGGCGGGGCAACGGCGTCTTCCTCGTCCGCGGTGAAGCTGGGATCGAGCGGCTCGCCATCGGCAAAGGCCGCCGACTTCAGCGTGAAGCCGCCCTTGCCCACCAGACCTTCGTCGCCCAGCCGCGCCAGCACCAGCTTGCCATGCCCGGCACGCACGCCTCGCAGGAGCTTGCCGAGCCAGGCGGGTACGTGTTCGAGCATGGAAGGTCCTTCGAAAAATGCGGCATTTACGGATAGCGGGCCGCCGATGTGCCCATTGCGTCTGCGCATTGCAAGCGCCCTGTCCGTTCAGCCTGTCGAAGGAATCGGCGTGACATCACCGGCCCAGTTGCGCGGACCGCGCCGAGGGGCCCTGCCAGCTTGCCAGCACCGCGTGGCAGGCGTAGACAAGCTTCCGGTCTTGTCCGCACCATCGCTCTGAATTCAAAGGGTCTTTCATGCGCGCCTCGAAATTCTCCGCCTCGCTCGCCGTCATCGCCCTGCTCGCCGGCTGCGGCGGAGGGGGCGGCGGTGGAGGCAACACCGGCAACGTGCCTACGCCGACGCCAAGCTCGACGACGGCGCAGTGCTCGCTCTCGGCGCAGCAGGATTTCGTGCGCAACACGCTGGAGACGAACTACCTATTCCCCGAGCTGCTTGACCTCAGCGTCAACAAGGCCAGCTACAGCGACCTGCAGAGCTACATCGACGCGCTCGTCGCCCCGGCCCGCGCGCAGCAGCGCGACCGCTTCTTCAGCTATGCCACCTCGATCGCCGAGGAGACCGCGTTCCAGAACAGCGGCGCCAGCGCGGGCTTCGGCTTCCGCCTGCGCTACGACACCGACAACCGCCGGCTGTTCGTGATCGAGACCTTCGAGGGCACCGCGGCGCTGGCCGGCAACGTCGATCGTGGGACAGAGATCGTCGGCATCGGCACGACGGCCGCCAACATCGTCAGCGTCAACAGCATCTTCGCCAGCGGTGGCGCGGCTGCCGTCAGCGAAGCCCTGGGGCCGAGCACGGCGGGCACGACCCGCGTGCTCCGGATCATCGACCAGACCGGCGCAACGCGGGATGTCTCGCTGACCAAAACGGACTACGCGCTCGATCCCGTGTCCGACCGCTACGGCGCGCGGATCATTAACGACGGCGGCAAGCAGGTCGGTTACATCAACCTGCGCACCTTCTCGGTCGCCTCGGCGGAGACCGACCTCAATAACGCCTTCGCCCAGTTCCGCGCCGCCGGTGTGACCGAACTGATCATCGACCTGCGCTACAACGGCGGCGGGCTGATCCGCATCGCCGAACGCTTCGCCGACCTCCTGGGCCGCAACCTGTCGGGCCAGGTGTTCGAGCAGATCACCTTCCGCCCGTCGCGCGCGGCGGACAATTCCGTCTATCGTTTCGCGCCCAACGGCAATTCCATCGCGCCGACCAAGATCGCCTTCATCACCTCGCGCTCCAGCGCATCGGCCAGCGAACTACTGATCAACGGCATCAAGCCCTACGTCCGCGACATCGCGCTGATTGGCGACAACACCTTTGGCAAACCGGTCGGGCAGGAGGCCTTCGACCTCGCCGCCTGCGACCTGAGGTTCCGCGCGGTGACGCTGGAGGTTCGCAATTCGGAGAACTTCGGCGGCTATTATGCGGGCCTCGCACCGTTCGTGCCGACGACCTGCCGCGCCGCGGATACGCTGAACGCCCAGCTCGGCGATCCGCGCGAGACGCAGATCAGCGTCGCCCTCGATTTCCTCGCGGGCCGTTCGTGCACGCCGATCACCACGGGCACCGGCACGGCCGCCGTGCGCGACAGCGGGCTGCTGCTGCCCTCCGTCGGCGACCGGACCGCCACCCAGCACGAGGTGCCGGGCGCCTACTAAGGTGCATCAGGGGGCGGCGCCCAGATCATCGCCCTCGCGCCAGGCGCATCCCTGCCGTTGTTCGCCGCCCAGCTGCAGGGTGGCGACGAAGGGATAGGTGCGGTCGCTCATCCCGTCGGAGCACGCGCCGGGCGTAACGACGAGGTCTAGCTGGCGCGCGCCCATGGTGCCGCTGAACGACAGCCCGCCGCGTCCGGCGAAGCGCGTCACCGCCGCCGCCTCGCCCGCCTGGTTCTCCGGCGTCGTGTAAGTGAAGGTCCCACCCGCGATGGTCCCGCCCCAGAACGGTTCCGTCCCGACGAGGCGCAGCACCGCGCCCTCGGCGATCCCGGCATAGGGGCGGCTGTCCGAGCCGTCCCCCGGCACATCCTGCCCGGTGCCCGTTCCGGACCCGGTGCCACACGCCGCCAGCAGCGCGGTGAGGAGCAGCAAGAACGACTGGCGCATGGATAAACCCCCGTTAGCGTTAACCTTCTACCTGCCTCTCACCCGGAACCGATGGTCGCGGCAAGTTTTTATTATCCAAACCCTTCGCCCCGTCTGCCGGAGCCACAAGTGATGAATATCTCGCCCTGGATACTGGCCGCTGCCGTCGCGGTCCCGCTCGCCGGAGCCGTGGCCGGCCACGCAATGAGCACCGACCCCATCGGCGTCCGCTCTGACGTGACCGCCTCGCTGCCGCAGACCTCTGCCATCCAGGCCGGCGCCGCGGGCAACCCTACACGCGACCGGCTGCCCGATCACTACGCGATGGAGACCCCCGAAGGCCGCGTCGAGGTGGCCGAACTGGCGCTGCGCGGGCGCTATCGCGACCGCTCGCGCTGGGGACAGAGCGATCCCTATGCCGGCGATTACGACATCGATGCCGAGCTTGCCCGCATGGAGGCGCGCTGGAAGATCGAGGAGTCCGAGGCCAATGCCGCCGCCGCGCTCGATGCCCGGCAGCCGCAGCTGGCCCGCAGCGAACCCACGGTGCGCTATGCCCAGGCTCCGCACTACGCAGCCATGAGCGAGGCGCGCACGGGCGAGCCCACGGCCGACGTGATAGAGGTTCCCGCGCCTGCCGAGCCGGCCGCTTCGCCTTACGGCCGCACGATCGATGTCGGCGCGGTCCTGGCGATGGGCAATTGAGCAAGAGGCGTGTAATGCTCGCCAGGTCATGACGAGCGACAAGCAGACCTTCGACCAATTCTGGCTGTTCTACCTGCGCGAGCACTCGAAGCCGCGCACCCGCGCCCTTCATTATGTCGGTACGGCGCTCGTCATCGCGGTGGCCTTGGCGGCGATCGTCACCGGCAACTGGTGGCTGCTGCTGGCGATGCCTGTCGCGGGGTATTTCTTCGCCTGGGTCGCGCACTTCACCGTCGAGCGCAATCGCCCCGCCACCTTCACCCACCCGCTGTGGAGCCTCGTTTCGGACTTCCGGATGTTCGGCCTGTGGCTGACCGGGCGGCTTGGCGGGGAGCTGAAGCGGGCGGGCCTTTCCTGAACGATTGCACGCGGCCGCATTCGCGCGCCGTTAAGCTGTCTCCGCGCAATCCGCCAAGCGGGTCGCCAGGAAATCGTACTTAGGGGAGTACCTGGCATGAAGCGCGCATTTCGCACCGATCGCCGATCGTTCATCGCCCGCGTGGCCGGAGCCGCAGCGCTGGGCAGCGGTCTTTCCGCCTGCGCGACCGTGGGCGGAGTGACCGACGGCGATTCCGGACGCTACGGCGATCCGGCTGGCAGGGGCCGCGGATACAACGGACAGTCCGGCGCAACCGACAGCGACAGCGGTTCCTATGCCGACCCCGCCGGAAACGGGCGTGGCGGATACGAGAGCGGCGTGACCGACAGCGACAGCGGATCCTATGCCGATCCTGCCGGAAACGGGCGCGGGCGCGGCGGGCAGTCGGGCGTGACCGACAGCGACACTGGTTCCTACGCCGATCCTGCCGGCAATGGCCGGGGGCGCGGGGGGTCGTCGGGGTATTCGGACAGCGACAGCGGTAGCTACGCCGACCCGGCGGGACAGGGGCGCGGACGCGGCGGTAGCGGGCTCACCGACAGCGACAGCGGCGCGCGGGCGGACCCTGCCGGCAACGGTCGCGGCGGCTAGCCGATCAGCCTGCCGCCCGCTCGGCGTGCTTGGTCACCGCGTCAGCCGGCGACGATTGGCGCGCACCGAAGGCCCGTAATGCTGCAACGTGCGCCGGGCGATCTCCTCCGGACCCTGCGCCACCCCGCCCAGCATCAGCGCGGGCCACAGCATCATGTTGGCCATGACCTTTTCGCGCACCATGCGCTCGGCCTCGCGCTCGGCCAGCTTGCCGCCGGTCATCATCCTGAGACCGCGCAGCCACATGACCGATGCCGCCTCGAACGAGAGCGACCAGGTGTCCACGGCAAGGCGCGACCAGGCTTCGGTATCGGATTGAGGCATCATGGTGGCTCCGGTGAGATGCAGCCGGACCATCCATGCTGCACTGCACAAACGGGTGCTGCCGGGTTTGGCTCCCGGCTATCTCGTCAATCGTTGCAACCTGTGTCGAAATCCTGCGCCACCTGCGCCGGGACCGGCGGCAGCGGGCCTAAGCTCTGGCCGCCGTAATTGACGGAAACGCCCTCCACCCCGGTCAGCGCCGCGCGCAGTTCGCCGGGCACGGGGCCCTCGCCGCTCACCCCGCCGCGCAAGGAATCGCCCGCCGGGTCGGCCACCAGCGTCAGCACCGCGCCGCCCGAGCCGAAGCTCAGGCGCTCCTCGCTGCCGACGGGACGGAAGCTGTTGACGTTCACCAGCAATGCGCCCTCGGCGGGGCAGAAGATGTGCACCAGTCCCGGCTCGCCCTCGCGCGCGGCAAAGAACAGCCCGTCGCCCTCGCCGCTCGAAACCATGTCCCATTCGCCTGCGGGGAATGCGGATGCGGCGGAGGCGCTGGCCGCCGGGGCGGGCTCCGCCGTGGCCTCATTAGCCGGAGGCTGGGGGGCCTCGTCGACCGGTTCATCGGAGCATGCGGAGAGCACGAGTGCGAGCGGCACGGTCACGGCAAAAAGGGGTCGGCGGGTCATGGTCCGATAAACGCGCCTCTTGCCCGCCCCGTTCCCCGCGCACTTGCGCGCAGCGGTGCAGCGGGTAGGTCGGAAAGGCCATGCCGCTCACACCGCCCCTGCCTTGCTCGCGCAACCCCGACTTGCGGCCCCGGCGCGCATGATCGCCCAGCTCGCCATTGCCACCGCGATGGTGCTGGCGACCGTGCTGATCCACGGCGGCGGGCTGCTGCTGCTCGCCCGGTTGCTGCGGCTGGAGCAGCGGGAAGAGCAGACCGAGCGCGTCTCCCCCCTCTCCCCGCGCGGCGTGACCGTGACGCTGGCCGTGGTGCTCGGCCTGTTCGCCATCCACGGGATCGAGATCTGGCTTTACGCCCTGCTCTACCTCGGCGCCGGAGCCCTGCCCGACCTGCACACGGCGGTCTATTTCAGCACCATCACCTACGGCACCGTGGGCTACGACGACGAGGGCGTGGCGCGCGCCTGGCAACTGGTCGCCGCGATCGAAGGAATCAATGGCGTGCTGCTGCTGGGCTGGTCGACGGCTTTCTTCGTGGGCCTGCTTGCGCGGCTGGGGCGGCGCTAGGCGCAAACAAAAAGGGGCGACCCGCAGGCCGCCCCTCTTTATTGCATCTAAGCGAGATCAGCTCGGCATCAGCACGGTGTCGATCGCGTGGATCACGCCGTTGGAAGCCGGCACGTCGGTCGCCGTCACTGTCGCGGTGTTGCCGGCGGCATCGCGCAGGACCACGTTCTCGCCGTCCATCATGGCCGTCAGCGTTCCGCCGTTGACGGTGTTGATCGTGTAACCGGCCTCGCCCGCATCCTGGATGGCCTGCGTCAGCGTGGCGGCATCCACATTGCCTTCGACGACGTGGTAGGTGAGGATGCCCGTCAGGTCCTCACGGCCCGCCTCGCTCATCAGTTCGTCGCGCGTGGCCTGCGGCACCTTTTCGAAGGCGGCGTTGGTCGGCGCGAAGACGGTGTAGGGGCCGGTGCCCGAAAGCGTCTCGGCCAGCTGCGCCGAGGTCACGGCGCTCACCAGCGTGGAGAAGTCGGGATTGCCCTGCGCCACCTCGACGATGGTGCCGGTTTCGGTCGCCATGTCGTTGGCGGTGGTGTCGGCCATCGCAGTGTCTTCGGCAGCGGGGGTGGCCTCTTCGGCGCCATCCGAGCACGCCGCCAGCGCGAGCGCGGCGGCCGAGGTCAGGGCAAGCATATGGAATTTCATGGGAACTGTCCTGTTTTACGTCTGTTGGGGCATATACGGCGAAAGGCGATAACCCGTTCGGGCTACGCGCCGTCCCCCAACCAACGGGGTGGATGCGCGCGTGTTCCGAGATTTGCCGGCGCATGGGCCAAAGACCGTAGTGCGCCCGGCGACCCCGCGACGCGAGCGGCCCCGCCTAAGCGTGACAGCCATGCGAAAGAAGTTCGCGTGAGCGCCCGCGCGGCGCTATCCCGGTTGTATGGACCCTGTGACTATCCTCGTCGATGCCGACGCCTGCCCGGTGAAGGAAGAGATCTACCGCGTGGCCGAGCGCCACGGCGCGCATGTCCGCGTGGTCAGCAACCAAGTGTTCCGCGTGCCCGTGAGCGAGCGGGTGAAGCGGGTGACGGTCTCCGACGCCTTCGACGCGGCGGACGACTGGATCGCGGAAGCCGCAGGGCCGAGGACGCTGGTGGTGACCGGCGACATCCTCCTCGCCGACCGCGCGCTAAAGGCCGGCGCGACCGTGTTGGCGCACACCGGCAAACCCTTCGACGCCGCCAGCATGGGCGGCGCGGTCGCCACCCGCGCGATTCTGGCCGACCTGCGCGCGGGGATGGACGGCCCGCTGGGAGGGAGCGGCGGCGGACCGGCACCGTTCCGAAAGGAGGACCGCTCGCGGTTCCTGCAGGCGCTGGACCGGGAACTGGTGCGGCTCTCCCGCGCCGTGCGCTAGCCCCAGGCCTTCGCCTTGTGCGCCGCGATCACTTCGTCGAGCGCCGCGATACGCTGCCGCTCGGGCGTGTCCCGCGCCAGCCCCTTGAGGCGGCAGGTCGCCCACAGCTGGAGGCGTTCGGATTCGAGGTTCTTCAGGTAAAGGTCGGCCATAGCGCACCTATGCGCGGGAAGCGCACGTCATGCCAGCCCCCAGGTCCGTCGCATTTCGCGCGGATTTTGCGATACGCCACCTCATATGGGCTAGGGACCTTTCGCCCCAATTGGAACCGATCATGGCCGAAAGCAGACGCAAGTCGGGCGAGGAAACCCGTAAAGCCAAGGCGCGGAGATTGCGTTCGAGACCGGTGCTTCGCAGCCCTCGCTTAGTCCGACCGAGGGGCAATTTGCCTTGTCTGTCGCCTTGTTGCGTCTGTCGCGGCGCGACTGTCCTAGCGCTTCTGCATTAAAACGAACCACGCTTGTCATCTTGCTTCAGCAGCGGGAATGGACGGCGGGCCACAATACGCTTGCCGCAGTCTCCGCAGTCTCCATATTTTGCATCCGTTTTGGAGGTAAGCTTGGTGTCAGATAGCACAGCGAATGCAGCCGGACTGACTGCGCGGCAACGTGAATGCATGACGCTCGTCAAGATGGGGCTGACATCCAAGCAGATCGCCCGTGAATTGGAGATATCCCATCGGACGGTCGAACAGCATGTCGCCACCGCAATGGAAACTCTGGGAGCCAACAATCGCCTTGCGGCAGTCGCGCGTCTGAGCGAGCTCGACAATGAGGTTGAGAGACAGGGGAAACAGGATGGCTTCATGTTGCGGTCGTCCGCGACCGCCGACGAATGGCTTGTCACCGCGCAGTCAGATGATGGATCGGGTGCCCCTACTGCCAGCACCATTGCAGATTCGGAGAAGACCAAATGGCTACCCCCCTTGGGTGGTGAGACGAACGCTGTATCCTCGAGTCAACGCCGCGCCTATATCTTGCGGGTTGCGATGTGCTGTATCCTCGGCACCTGTGTGGTAATATTGTCCATTATCGCTGTGTCTGAGTTGGCAAATGGCCCGGGCTGAAGCCTGTATTGGCAAACGCGTCCGATCTTGGGCGCAGTTTCCAAGGAGCTTTGCCATGCATAAAATCGAACAGGCCGCGGGACAGGTGATCGCCAAGGACACGCAGGAATCGGTCGATGCCGTAGATAACGCGGTCATGTCCCTCGCCCATCTCTGTGCCAGTATCGTCGAAGTCAGCAAGGCATCGAAGATGCCGGTTGGCTCCGCTCAGATGGCGCTGGCCAGTGCTGGCGAGGGCCTGTCCAAACTGATCGCCAGCCGCGCTGAAATTAGCGCAACGACACGCGAACTCACGCTGATCCAGCGCCGCTCGACTTTGCGTGAAACAGCATTTGGTTGTCCGGGTGGAGTCCCTGTAGAGCCCACCGGCCTGACAGAACTGGTCTGAAAACACATGATTGCACCGCTCGCCTTCCTCTTATTGCTAGCCATAGCACTGGGATTCGGAGGGCGGGCGGGTGATCCTGCGGATCGACCCGCCATTCTTGCGATAGGAACTGCCGCAATTCTCACCTGCGCCGCGCAACTCTTTTTGCACTTTTACACGGCCCAACTTGCGGTAGCTGGCATCGATGTTCTTCTGTTGGGCTACATCTGGTGGCATGCATTCCGCTCTCATCGATACTGGCCGATTTGGTTTGCCGGTTGCATGATAACCGTCGTGACTTTTGATATTTGCGCCTTGGTCCTTCCCTATGGAGAGCGGTCGTTATTTCTGGTCGCCAGTGCGTTCTGGGCCCTTCCCGCACTTGTGGTGCTGGTAATTGGGGTGTCGATGGACCAGCGAATAACGAACAAGGTGCGGTAGTTGCACTTTCGCCATCCCCCCTCCTCCGCAGCAGACGCCAATAGGGGGGAAACAGGGGTCGAGGCCAATCACGTCAACAATGCAGACCTGGTCGCACTTCGACACGGCGCCCAGCTATCCGCGCCGCTTTACCGCAAGACTTGATGCCGTCGTGTGCGCCGATCAATCGTGCTCGCGACTACCCTGTCCAATATAGAGCTCGCGCCCTGTTTCCTTGTAAACGCGGGTCATCTCCGCCATTCCTTGGCGCGCTTCGTCGGCCTGTTTGGCCGAGGTTTCGGAACGCACGTTCTCGCTCGCCAGGTAGCTTTCCGAATTTTGCTTCGCGGCGAAATCCCGCACTTCCCGCGTGATCTTCATTGAGCAGAACTTGGCGCCGCACATCGAGCAGAAGTGCGCGGTCTTGGCGCCTTTCGCGGGCAGGGTTTGGTCGTGGTATTGCCTGGCGGTGTCGGGGTCGAAACGTTACAGCTTAGTCGATGATCACGTCCTTGCCCTGCCGCTTGAGCTCGGCGAGTCCGTCCTTCATCCGCTGCACTTCTTCAGGAGAGAACGGCTCCCAGCTGGTCAGTTCGCCGACCACCAGCAGTGGATCTCGCGAGCGGTAGCTGCGGGTGGGGTTGCCGGGGAACTTCTTGTCGGTGACGTTGGGATCGTCCTCGATCGGGCCGGTGGGCACCACCGCATAGATGCGCTCCGCCCCCTCGCCCCTGGCCAGCGCGCTGCCCCACTTGGCAGCGTGCATGGCGGCGGAGAAATAGACCCACGACAGCGCGCGGTCGTCGAAGTTCGAGGTGTAGTCCACGGTGATCAGGTCGCCCGCCTTCAGCTCAGCGCGAGTGCCATGGAGGTAGACCTGCGGGAACGGATCGGCCTCACTCATCAATCATGCTCGCGATTGCCCTGCCCGATATACAGCTCCCGTCCCGTTTCCTCGTAGACGCGGCTCATCTCCTTCATCCCCTCGCGCGCTTCCTCGGCCTCTTCCGCTGACGTCTCGCGCTTGATGTTTTCGCTTGCCAGGTAGCTCTCCGAATTCTGCTTCGCCGCGAAGTCCCGCACTTCCTGCGTGATCTTCATCGAGCAGAACTTGGGCCCGCACATCGAGCAGAAGTGGGCGGTCTTGGCGCCCTCCGCCGGTAGGGTCTGGTCGTGGTATTGCTCGGCGGTGTCGGGGTCGAGGCTGAGGTTGAACTGGTCGCGCCAGCGGAATTCGAACCTCGCCCGTGAAAGCGCGTTGTCGCGGACCTTGGCGGCCGGGTGGCCCTTGGCGAGGTCGGCGGCGTGGGCGGCGAGCTTGTAGGTGACCACGCCCACCTTCACGTCGTCGCGGTCGGGCAGGCCGAGGTGTTCCTTGGGCGTGACGTAGCAGAGCATCGCGGTGCCGAACCACCCGATCATCGCCGCGCCAATGCCGCTGGTGATGTGGTCGTAACCGGGCGCGATGTCGGTGACGAGCGGGCCGAGTGTGTAGAACGGCGCCTCGCCGCAGGCCTCCAGCTGCTTGTCCATGTTCTCCTTGATCTTGTGCATCGGCACGTGGCCGGGGCCTTCGATCATGACCTGCACGTCCTGCTCCCAGGCGCGCTTGGTGAGTTCGCCCAGCGTGTAGAGCTCGGCGAACTGGGCTTCGTCGTTCGCGTCGGCGATGCTGCCCGGGCGCAGGCCGTCGCCCAGCGAATAGGCAATGTCGTAGGCCTTCATGATCTCGGTGATCTCGTCGAAGCGCTCGTAGAGAAAGCTCTCCTTGTGATGCGCGAGGCACCATTTCGCCATGATCGAGCCGCCGCGGCTGACGATGCCGGTGACGCGCTTGGCGGTCATCGGCACGTAGGGCAAGCGCACGCCGGCGTGGATGGTGAAGTAATCGACGCCCTGTTCGGCCTGCTCGATCAGCGTGTCGCGGAAGATCTCCCAGGTCAGGTCCTCGGCAATGCCGCCGACCTTTTCCAACGCCTGGTAGATCGGCACGGTGCCGATGGGGACGGGGCTGTTGCGGATGATCCATTCGCGCGTGTCGTGGATGTTGCGGCCCGTCGAGAGGTCCATCACGGTGTCCGCGCCCCAGCGGATCGACCAAACCATCTTGTCGACCTCGCTCGCGACGTCCGATGCGACGGCGGAGTTGCCGATGTTGGCGTTGATCTTGACGAGGAAATTGCGCCCGATCGCCATCGGCTCGCATTCCGGGTGGTTGACGTTGGAGGGAATGATGGCCCTCCCCCGCGCCACCTCGTCGCGGACGAATTCGGGGGTGACATATTCCGGGATCGCCGCGCCCCAGCTGTTGCCATCCATCTCGCGAGCGATCTGTTCGCGGCCGATGTTCTCGCGGATGGCGACGTATTCCATCTCGGGCGTGACGATGCCGCGCTTGGCGTAGTGCATCTGGCTGAGGTTGGCGCCCCCTGAACCAATACCACCCTTGGCGCGCAGGACCTTCTGGCGGACGTTGGGAAAGCCGGGCACGCCGCCCGAACGGTCGGGGCCGAGCTGGCCGTTGTCCTCCGGCTTTACCTCGCGCGCGGCATACTCCTCCACGTCGCCGCGGGCGAGCTGCCACTCGCGGCGCAGCTGCGGGAGGCCAGCGCGAATGTCGATCTGCGCCGCCGGGTCGGTGTAGGGGCCCGAAGTGTCATATACGCGCACCGGCGGCTCGCCGCTCGACGGCTCGAGGTCGATCTCGCGCATCGCCACGCCGAGAGGCCCGACGTGGATCTTGCGGCTGCCGCGGATGGGGCCGGTGGTGACCCCTATGTCGAACTTCGAATTGATGTCGGCCATGCGCTCTCTCCTTGGGCGGACGAGGAGCGGATTTCTGGCGCCGGGAACGGATGACCAGCCACTCCCTCCGCCGATGCTAATCGGTTCAGGTTCGACGGGTCTCGCGGACTTCTACCGCGCTCTCAGCCTCGTGGCACCCCGGGGATGGCCTCGATGTAGGACTTTCGTCACCCGCTGTCCATTGCCCGGAACCCCACCCGGCGTGCGCCCGTTCATCGGGCACACCCCAACAGACAACAGGACAGACCACCCATGGATATCGTCGATTGCATCCTTGCCGACCACCAGCGCCAGCGCATGCTGTTCGCCGCCCTCGACGAGGCGCGCGGCGACAGCGATGCGGCGGGGCGGATCTTCGGCTACCTGCGCGATCACCTCGAAGCCCACGCCGAGGCCGAGGAACGGTTCTTCTATCCGCGCCTGCTCCAGTGCGGCGAAGGCGCGCTCGACAGCGACAGCGCTAGCGAGACGACCGAGGACGCCATCGACGATCACAACAAGATCGAAAAGGCGGCCGAGGCGGCCAAGGAGCACGCGGTCGGCTCGGACGGATGGTGGAAGGCCGTCGACCAGGCCAACCTTCAGAACTCCAAGCACCTGAGCGAGGAAGAGCGACAGGGCCTTACCGACTTCCGCCGCCAGGTGCCGCTGGAAGAGCGGGTAAAGCTGGGCGTCCAGTACCTCGCCTTTGAACTCAGCCACGTGAGCGGGTTCGAGCGCAAGGAGAAGGACCCCGACACCTACATCGAGCAGCACGAGGACGCCTGATCCCGCTGCCCGCGCCGCGCCGCCGTTGACCCGGCGCGCGGCGCGGCGCAGGGTGGCGTCATCGTGACCCCAGCCCCCCAAGTCTCCGTCCGGCGCCTCGGCAGGGAAGGCCAGCCGCTCGTCGTGATCGACAATGCCAGTGGTCAGCCCGAGGCCTTGCTGGCGCGGGGGCGTTCGGCGCAATTCCAGGACGGCGGGGCGAGCTACCCCGGCATTCGCGCCTGGTGCCCGCCGGACTACCTCGAGCGGGTACGCCCGCTGCTGTTCCAGGCGCTGCAACAGGTGTTCGGCTTCCGAAGGGGCGTGAGCATGGACGTCTCGACATATTCGATAGTCACCACGCCGGAGGCCGACCTCGCGCCGCTCCAGCGAATCCCGCACTACGATCATGCCGACGGCGAGGTCATCGCGGTAATGCATTACCTGCTCGGGCCGGAGAGCGGGGGCACGGCTTTCTACCGCCATTGCCGCACCGGGTTCGAGACCATCGACGAAGCCCGCGTCGACGCCTACCGCGCGGGCCTCGCCGAGGACGAGCGGGAATACGGAATGCCGCCTGCCCGCTACCATGTCGGCAGCAGCGAACGGTTCGAGGAAATCGGCCGGGTGGAGGCGCAAGTGGACCGGCTGGTGCTCTATCGCGGGCGGCTGCTGCATTCGGGCGTCATTCCCGATCCCGCGGGGTTGACGAGCGATCCGGCCCATGGGCGGCTGACCATCAACATGTTCATGCGCGGGCGCTGAGCCCTCGATCCGGCGCTGACGCCGCACGGTTTGCCACCGGCGCGCGGTTCGCTATGCAGTGGTCACAACAGAAACCACAATCACAGGATGCCCCGATGACCATGCTGCGCGCCGCCCTGCTCGCCACGGCCACCCTAATGCCTTTGGCCCTGCCCCTCGCCCCCGCCGCCGCGCGCGACCTGACGCCGGAGGACATCGCCCGGATCGAGAATACCGGCACCGTCGCCGTCTCGCCCGACGGCACGCGGATCGCCTATACCCGCGTCCACTATCCCGACGTGACCATGGGCGAGGACACCTCGACCGCGCAGCAACAGCTGTTCCTTGCCGACGGGCCGATGCAGGCGCGTGCCTTCCTGCCCGAGGACATGAACGTCTCGAACATCGGCTTCACGCCGGACGGGCGCATGATTACCTTCCTCTGGGCCGAGGACGGTGGCGACCGCGCGCTGTGGGGCATTCCGGTCGATGGCGGATCGCACCGCCAGATCGCCGGCGTCGCGGACGCGCGCGTTTCCGCCTATGCCTTCTCGCCCGACGGTGCCCGCGTCTACATGCTCGCCAGCGCCGCGCCCGACGAGGCGCGCGATGCCGAGGCCGAGGCCGGTTTCACCAGCGTCGTCTACGAGGAGGAGCAGCGGCTCAACCGCATGTTCGTGGCGAACGTCGGCGCGGAGGTGGACGCCGATCCCGTCGCCGTCACCGTGCCGGGCTACGTCGACAGCATGACCATCGCGCCGGGCGGAGACTGGGCGCTGATCACCAGCGCGCCCTCGCCGCTGGTGGACGACAGCTACACCTCCAAGCGCGCCAATATCCTTAACCTTGCAACCGGCAGCGTGCTGGCGGTCGAGACGCCAGGCAAGATCGGCGATGTCGAGATTTCGCCCGACGGGCGGCAGCTCTCGCTGGTGGCCGGCACCGACATCAACGACCCGGCGCCGACCACGCTCTACCTCGTCGACGCCGCGACCGGCGCCATGCGGGCGCTGAACGAGGGCGCGGCGGAAGCGACGGGCGATACCGAGTGGATGGCCGACGGCCGCCTCGCGGCGATCATCGATGTGGGCGTGCAGACGCGCCTGCGCTTCTATTCGGCCGAAGGGCGGATGCTGGAGGAAATCGATCCGGGCGAGCTCATCCTCTCCAGCCTCGAACAGGGCGGCAACCGCCTGACCGTCGAGGCCAATGCCCCGACCTTTCCCAATGAGCTGTTCCTCTACACCCCGCGCACCGACGGGTTCGAACGCTGGACCGATCACAACCCCTGGCTTGCCGACATCGACTTCGGCCAGCAGCGCGCGTGGACCTACACCGCGCGCGACGGGACCGAGATCGAGGGCGTGCTGATCGAGCCCGTCGGCGGCGTGCCTTCCGGCGGCGCACCGCTGATTCTCAACGTCCACGGCGGGCCGGAGGCGCACGACAGCAACGGCTGGTCGACGAACTACTCCAGCCCCGGCCATGTCGCGGCGGGCGAAGGATACGCGGTGTTCCGCCCCAACTACCGTGGCTCGACCGGCTACGGCAGCGCCTTCAGCCGCCAGCACCAGGGCGATGCGGCGGGCACCGAGTTCGACGATCTCGTCGATGCCAAGCGCGCGCTGGTCGAGGCGGGAATCGCCGATGAGACCCGCGTGGGCGTGACCGGCGGCAGCTACGGCGGTTACGCCACGGCCTGGGCCAGCACCTACTTCTCAGAGGAATTCGCCGCGGGCGTGATGTTCGTGGGCATCTCCAACATCCTTTCGAAGTGGGGCACGACGGACATTCCGGGCGAGGAATACAACGTCCACGCGCGTCGTTACGTGTGGGACGAATACGACCAGACTTTGCAGCGCAGCCCGATCTACTGGGTCGACCGGGCGGAAACGCCGCTGCTCATCATGCACGGCGCCAACGATCCGCGCGTCAGCCCGACGCAGAGCTACGAGCTCTATCGCCACATCAAGGTGCGCCAGCCCGATACCCCGGTGCGGCTGGTGCTCTACCCCGGCGAAGGCCACGGCAATGCCCAGGCCGCCGCACGCTACGACTACAACGTGCGCATGATGGAGTGGTTCGACACCTACCTGAAGACCGGCGACCGCGACGCCGCCATGCCCGGTCCGCGGCCGGACCTGCAACTGGGCGGCGAATGACGCGAAAAGGGGCGACGAGCCGAAGCGCGCCGCCCCTTTTTCTACGCTGGAAGCGCGTTCAGAACGTGTAGCCGATCCCGACCGCGGCGAGGAACTGGTCCTCGCTGCCGCGGATGCTGGTGAACGGCGTGTCCGCCGCATCGCCCAGCACGCGCGAATAGCCGCCGATGAACACGAGCCCCAGCCCACCGTTGGCAAGGTCGCCGTCGAGGTCGTAGGCCAGCAGCAGGTTGGCCCCCACGCTTGTGAAGCCGCCGCCGTCCGGCTCATAGCCCGGCAGCTGCTGACCGGCGGGCCCGGTGTACAGGCTGTTGTCGACGCGGAAGTAGTAGTCCTGGAAATCCTCGTCCGCCCATTCCGTACCGATGGAAAGGCTGGCCGCCATCGCCCGGCTGAGTGGGGTGAAATAGGTGACCGAGGGTGAGACCGTCATGCCATCGTGCGCGCCCGAGACATCGAACAGCACGTCCGTCTTGAGCGACAGGTTGTCATAAGGGTTGAGCACGGCGGGAAAACTGATGCCCGCGCTCGGGCCGACTTCGTAGGCGGTGTCGAGCTCGCCGTAGTGTTCGACCACCTCATCCTTGATCTGGCTCGCGCGGTTGCCGCGGATGCGCGCCGCCACGCCAAGGTCGATGCCGGGGCCGCCGGGCCTGTCCTGGATGAAGTCGAGCGTGATGCCGCCCGCGCGCGGGCTGATCTTGATGCCGCCCAGCGACCCCTGGACGATCGGCAGCACGTCGATCACGTAATCGTCGGATCCGGTATAGGACGGGCTATAGGCCGCGCCGACGCCGAGCGAGAGGTAATCGCCCGAGAATACGGTCTCGCTGGGATCGATGGGCACGTCGGCCACCTGATCCTGCGCGATAGTGGGCGATGCGATGGCGATGGCGCCGAGGGCGGCGGCGGCCGCGAAGATACGGATTGTCACGATGGAAGCTCCCCTGTGTTTTGCCGCTGAACGGACGATGCGCGGTTCGGGTTCCTAGCGCTCTTGCTCAGCCCAGCGCGCCGCCCGCCGCCTGCCAGTCCCGCACGGCCTCGATGGGGTAAAGCAGCATCAGTACGTTCAGCGTCAGGTTGTCCCGGATGGCCCACAGCGCCAGCAGCTCGAGGAAGACGCCGAGCGCGAGGCTCGCCCTCCAGGGCAGCTTGAGCGCGAGGAGGAAGCCCAGCGCCATCCAGCCGATGTCGGCAGCGGAATTGAGCACGCTATCGCCGCTGTAACCGAAGGCCGCCGTCGCCTCGCGATAGCGCTGGATGACCGCGGGCGTGTTTTCGGAAATCTCCCAGGCGGCTTCCACCGCGACGGCGATCGGCAGCGCCCAGCGCGCGGGCCGCCCGCCCAGCAGGCGCCACTTGCGCCACAGCAACCAGGCGACGCCCGCCATGATCAGCCCGTGGGTGAAATGGCTGGGCGCGTACCAGTCGGCAATGTGCTGGCTGTTGCCCGCGCTCTGCACCTTGCCGTGCCACAGCTCGACATGGCCGCAGGTGCAGATCGGCGGACGGCCCATCGCCAGCAGCACCGCCACGGCGGCCGCGGCGATGGCGAGGCTGGTAAGGATCGCGGCGCGGTGTGGCATGAGGCGGCTCATCGGCACAAGGCATCGCGCGGGCGCGCCCGCTTGGCAAGCCTACCGACCAAGGGTCCATTGCGCGGTCCGCCCGATGCGCTAAGGCACCCGGCAGAATGGACAGGCGCGACTGCGATATCGCCATCGTCGGCGGCGGGCTTTCGGGCGGGCTGATCGCGCTGGCGCTGGCCCGGCACCGGCCCGAGCTGTCGGTGCGGCTGATGGAGGGCGGCCCGCGCATCGGTGGCAACCACCGCTGGAGCTGGTTCGCCAGCGATCTTTCGGCAGACGGCGAGGCGCTGCTGAAGGGCTTCCGCAAGGCCGAATGGGACGCAGGCTACGACGTCCGCTTTCCGGCCCGCGAGCGCACGCTCGCCACCTCCTATCGCTCGCTCGCCAGCACCGATTTCGCCGCCGCGCTCGAACGCGAGCTTGCGCCCGGCACCATGCTCGTCGGCAAGGAAGTCGCCGCCATTGCCGCAGACGGCGTGGCGCTGCGCGACGGATCGCGGATCGGCGCGCGCACGGTGATCGACGCGCGCGGGTTCGCCGCCACGGGCGACCTGACGGGCGGCTGGCAGGTGTTCATGGGTCGCCATGTCCGCACGTCCGAGCCGCACGGCATCGAACGCCCCGTCATCATGGATGCATGCGTCGACCAGCTCGCGCCCTGGGGCAACGGCGGGGCCTACCGCTTCGTATACGTCCTGCCGCTGGGCGCGCACGAAGTGTTCGTCGAGGACACCTACTACGCCGACAGCCCCATGCTCGACCGCAGCGCGCTCTCGGGCCGCATCGACCAGTACCTGCGCGCACGGGGACTGGAGGGCGAAATCCTTGGCTTCGAGACCGGCGTGCTGCCGGTGGTGACCGGCGGAGATTTTGCTGCCTTCCAGCGCGCGCAGGCCGTGCCCGGCGTAGCGGTGGTGGGGGCGCGCGGCGGCTTCGTCCACCCGCTCACCAGCTACACCCTGCCCTTCGCGGTCGAGACCGCGCTCGCCGTGGCGCGCGATGCGGACCTGCCCGGCGACCAGCTCGCCGCGCGGATGGAGGCACTCGCCCGCCGCCATTGGCGCCGCACAGGCTTCTACCGCCTGCTCGGCCGCATGCTGTTCGGCGCCGCGCGCCCGCAGGAACGATACCGGGTGTTCGGGCGCTTCTACGGCCTGTCCGCTCCGCTGATCGAGCGGTTCTACGCTGCCCGTTCCACCCTCGCCGACAAGGCCCGCGTCCTCGTCGGCCGACCGCCCGTTCCCGTGTTGCGCGCCGTCCGGGCGCTCATCGCAAATCCGCCCCGCCTGCTCGCCCCCCATCGCAAGGACCATTCATGACCACCCCCGAAGGACGAACCGCCTGCGTGATCGGCGCCGGTTTCGGCGGCCTCGCGCTCGCCATCCGGCTGCAGAGCGCCGGCATCGCCACCACCGTCGTCGAAGGCCGCGACAAGCCCGGCGGACGCGCCTACCACTGGCAGAAGGACGGCTTCACCTTCGATGCCGGACCGACGGTCGTCACCGATCCCGATTGCCTGCGCGAGCTGTGGGCCATCACCGGGCACGACATGGACGAGGACCTGGAGCTGATGCCGGTCATGCCGTTTTACCGCCTCAACTGGCCCGACGGCACCAACTTCGACTATTCCAACGACGAGGAGAACCTGACCAAGGAAATCCTCAAGCTAGAGCCGGGCGATCTCGCCGGTTACCATGAGTTCCTGAAGTATTCCGAGGAGGTGTGGAAGGAAGGCTATCTCAAGCTCGGCACCGTGCCCTTCCTCGACTTCAAGTCGATGATCAAGGCGGCCCCGGCGCTCGCCAAGAACCAGGCGTGGCGCAGCGTCTATTCGATCGTCTCCAAGTACATCCAGAACGAGAAGCTGCGCGAGGCGCTCTCCTTCCACACCCTGCTCGTCGGCGGCAATCCGATGAAGACGAGCAGCATCTACGCCCTCATCCACAAGCTGGAAAAGGACGGCGGCGTGTGGTGGACAAGGGGCGGCACCAATCGCCTGATCGCGGGCATGGTCCGCCATTTCGAGCGGCTGGGCGGCACGCTGCGCCTTGGCGACGAGGTGGCGAGCGTCGAGACCACCGGCGACCGCGTGACGGGCGTGACCACCAAGGCCGGCTGGTCGGGCAAGTTCGATGCCGTGGCCAGCAATGCCGACATCGTGCACTCCTACAAGGATCTGCTGGGCAGCAACTACCGCGGCAAGACTTACGGCAAGCAGCTCGCGCGCAAGAGCTTTTCGCCCAGCCTCTTCGTCGTCCACTTCGGCCTCGAGGGCACTTGGCCCGGCATCCCGCACCACATGATCCTGTTCGGCCCGCGCTACGAGGGGCTGCTGACCGACATCTACGACCGCGGCGTGCTGCCGGCGGATTTCTCGATCTACCTCCACCACCCGACCGTGACCGATCCCAGCATGGCGCCCGACGGCAAGAGCACGTTCTACGCGCTCGTTCCCGTTTCGCACCTCGGCAAGATGCCGGTCGACTGGGATACCGTCGGCCCGCAGCTGGAAAAGCGCATCCTCGACGAGCTGGGCCGCCGCCTCATCCCCGACATCCACGACCGCATCGTGACCAAGTTCAGCTACTCGCCGCTCGATTTCGCGGTGGACCTGAACGCCCACCTCGGCAGCGCCTTCAGCCTCGAGCCGGTGCTGACCCAGAGCGCCTGGTTCCGCGGCCACAACCGCGATGACAAGATTTCGAATTTCTACCTCGTGGGCGCAGGCACGCACCCCGGCGCGGGCATCCCTGGCGTCGTCGGCAGCGCCAAGGCGACGGCGGGGCTGATGATCGACGATCTGTCGCAGTGACCGTTTAGCTCGCCTTGTTGAAATGTCGGCGATTGAAGACGAGAAACGGTTGCTGGACGCCATCAACGCCGGTTGGGGCTGGTCTGGCGTCGTTATCGCAACCGTCCATGCCGTGAGCCCAATGGGTCACATGCTGCTCTCTGATGAAATGGAGCGATATTTCTATCTTGATACTGATGGGATGCAGCTCAGCCCGCTGGGTGACAAAGCGTCGGCAGAAGCCGCGATGGCCGATCCGGAAACGTTAGAATTATGGGGCGGCGGCGAACTGGTGCGGTCCGCGCGCGAACGGCTTGGCGCACCCGCCGCGGGCCACGTTTTCACCCTTGCGCCAATGCACTGGATCGATGGTGATTACAGCGCCGAGCACATGGTCGTTCTGCCGCTAACGGAAGTTGCTTTCCTCTCGGGTGATTTGGCAAAGCAGCTGCGCGACCTGCCCGATGAGGCGCAGGTAAAAATTGAGGTAATTGACTGAATGAACCGTCTCGCCGTCTATTGTGGCTCCGCCTCGCCCGCCGATCCGGCTTACCTGGAACTTGCACGCCATGTCGGCCGCACGCTGGCGGAGCGCGGCATCGGCGTCGTCTATGGCGGCGGCAAGGCCGGGCTGATGGGGGCGGTGGCGAGTGCCGCGCTGGAGGCGGGCGGCGAGGTCATCGGGGTGATCCCGCAGGCGCTCGTCGACATGGAAGTCGCCAACCGCGACTGCACCGAACTGCACGTCGTCCAGACCATGCACCAGCGCAAGCAGGCCTTTACCGATCTTTCGAACGGCTTCGTTACCCTGCCCGGCGGCGTGGGTACGCTCGACGAGTTGTGGGAGGCAATCAGCTGGGCGCAGCTCGGCTATCACCAGAAACCCGTCGGGCTGCTCAACGCCTTGGGATACTATGACGGGCTTGTGGCGTTCAACCGTCACATGGCCGATGTCGGCTTTGTCAGGGAAGCGCACCGCGGCATCATGATCGTGGGCGAAACGATCGAGGAATTGCTGGACCGAATGGACCATTTCGAGCCTGCCAAGACCATCGTGCAGATGCGCGTGGAGGACCTGTGACCCCGCCACCCCGCGCAGGCCGGATCGCCAAGCGCGAGGCGCGGCAACTGGGCCTGCAGCGCGTGCGCCCGCGCCCGCTCGTGGCCAGCCAGGTAGTCAAGAACACCCCGCGCCAGATGGGCGGCGGGCGCAGCCGCGCGGCGCTGGTGAAGCGCGCGCACGAGAGCATCGCGAAGGGCAGCAAGAGCTTCACCGTCGCCAGCTGGCTGTTCGACAAGCAGACGCGCGACCGCAGCCACCTGCTCTATGCCTGGTGCCGCCGCTGCGACGACATCGCCGACGGGCAGGATCACGGCGGGACGCTGAAGCTTGATGCGTCGAGCGCCGAGGACCGCGTGCGCGCCATCCGCATCCTCACCCACCGCGCACTGGACGGCCAGCCGACCGCTGACATCGCCTTCGATGCGCTCGGCCAGGTCGCCAGCGAATGCGGGCTGACGCGCGAGATGGCGGACGACGTAATCGACGGCTTCGCGCTCGATGCCGAGGGCTGGCGCCCGCGCACCGAGGGCGACCTGATGCGCTATTGCTACCACGTCGCGGGTGCCGTCGGCGTGATGATGGCCAAGGTCATGGGCGTGCCCGGCGACGCGACCGAAACGCTCGACCGCGCCTGCGACCTCGGGCTCGCCTTCCAGCTCAACAACATCGCCCGCGACATCTCCGAGGACGATGCGGCGGGCCGTTGCTACATCCCCGAGGAGTGGCTGGCCGAATACGATATCCCCCCCGGCGAACTGATGAAGCCCGCCTATCGCAAGCAGCTCGTCAAGATCGCCCAGCGCCTGGTCCGCATGGCCGAGCGGCACGAGGCGGCGGCGCGCGTGGGCGCGGCGCACCTCAAGTTCCGCCAGCGCTGGGCCGTTCTCGCCGCAGCTAACATCTACGGTGCCATCGGGCACGAGGTCGTCAGCCAGGCCGAATTGGCGTGGGATCACCGGGTCCACACCAGCGCGTTCGACAAGCTCGGCCACGTCGCCGCCGCCTTCAAGGAGGCGATGGCGGGGTCGTGGGAGCCGCAGGAAATGCCCGAGTGGACGCGCGGGAGGCTGATGGTGATGGCGCGCATGGCGCAGCCCGTCGCCGATATCCCGCTCACCCCCTTGCGCGACGAGGATGTCCGCCGCAAGGAGGACTGAGGTCACGAGCCTCGGGAGAGAAAGTCCATGCGTAACTTTGCCCTGGCAGCGCTGATGGCGCTGGCTGTGCCTGTCGGTGCCAGCGCGCAGCCGACCACCGACCGTGACGCGGTGATGGCCGTGGTCGAGGGCTTCACCGAGGGCCTCGCCGCGAAGGACGCGGACGCGATGACCGCGCTCATCACCGAGGATGCCTACCTCGCGCTGGTGCAGGAGCGCGAGGGCGAGGACCGCGTGCAGTCCATGCCCCTCGCCGCCGCCGCCCAAGGTCTCGCCAACGTGCCGATGGACATCGCCGAACCGCTGGGCGAGGCGACGGTGCTGGTGAACGGCGCAGTGGCCATGGTCTGGGCGCCCTACGAGTTCATGGTCGACGGAGAGCGCAGCCACTGCGGCATCGACATCTTCACCCTGATCCGCGCCGACGGCACCTGGAAGATAGCTACTATCACCTACAGCCATGTCTCGGAAGGCTGCGGGGATGCAGGGCGGTAATGCGGCTCGAAACCGATCTGACCGAAATTGCTGATGTAACAGCCGAGGAGTTGCACCGGGAGCTGGCACGATTGGGAAGCGATGACAACGCGAGGGCGATCCTGAGCCGCGATGCCCATACTTATCTTCAGACCGCAATTTTCGACAACGGCTTCGTAGTGGAGCGGCGGGACGGAGGCGGCGAGGAAACACACTTTCACGCCGTCCCCCGGCATGCCAAGTTGCCCGGCGTAAAGCCCAAGCCCGCGTGGTGGAAACGCGTATGGTTCAGCGGTTTGTACATCACATCCGAATGTGCCTTCACACTCGATGAAGTGCAGACGATTTTCGGCGACTATCTCGCCGGGCGGGAAAGTTACATACCGAGAAAATGGGACCAGGGTTTTTGTGATCGATAAACTGCTCATCGCCAACCGCGGCGAGATCGCCTGCCGCATCATCCGCACCGCGCGCGCCATGGGCGTGGCGACGGTGGCGGTCTATTCCGATGCCGACGCCAAGGCGCTGCACGTGCGGCAGGCGGACGAGGCGGTGCACATCGGCCCATCCCCCGCCGCCGAGAGCTATCTCGTCGGCGACAAGATCATCGCCGCGGCAAAGCAGACGGGCGCGGACGCGATCCACCCGGGCTACGGCTTCCTGTCCGAGAATGCCGCCTTCGCGCAGGCCGTGATCGACGCGGGGCTGATCTGGGTCGGCCCGAAGCCCGCCAGCATCGAGGCGATGGGTCTGAAGGATGCCGCCAAGAAGTTGATGCGCGCCGCCGGGGTGCCCGTGACGCCCGGTTACGAGGGCGAGGACCAGTCGGTCGAGCGCCTCAAGGCCGAGGCCGAGGCCATCGGCTATCCCGTGCTCATCAAGGCTGTCGCGGGCGGCGGCGGCAAGGGCATGAGGAAGGTCGATGCGCCGGAAGACTTCGAGGCCGCGCTGGAAAGCTGCCGGCGCGAGGCCAAGGCCAGCTTCGGGAACGACGAGGTGCTACTGGAAAAGTGGATCACCTCGCCCCGCCACATCGAGGTGCAAGTCTTCGGCGATGCCCACGGCAACGTCGTCCACCTGTTCGAGCGCGACTGCTCGCTCCAGCGCCGGCACCAGAAGGTGATCGAGGAAGCCCCCGCCCCCGGCATGGATGAGGCCACCCGCGAAGCCATCTGCGCCGCCGCCGTCCGCGCCGCCAAGGCCGTCGACTACGAGGGCGCGGGCACGATCGAATTCATCGCCGATGCCAGCGAAGGACTGCGCGCCGACCGCATCTTCTTCATGGAGATGAACACCCGGCTTCAGGTCGAACACCCGGTGACCGAGGAGATCACCGGGGTGGACCTGGTCGAATGGCAACTGCGCGTGGCGAGCGGGGCGCCGGTGCCGCTGAAGCAGGAAGAGCTGAGCATCAAGGGGCATGCCATCGAGGCGCGGTTATACGCCGAGGACCCGGCGAAAGGGTTCTTGCCGAGTACGGGGCAACTCAAGCATTTCAATCTGGGTGAAGACGGTAGGATCGAAACCGGCGTTTCTCGGGGCAGCGAAATCTCACCATTTTACGATCCGATGATTGCCAAGCTCATCGCCTTCGCCGGATCAAGAGAGAACGCGATCGACGACCTGATAGCGATCGCGGAAAATGTGGAGGTCTATCCCGTAAAGTCCAACGCAGCCTTTATCGCGAAGCTTCTAGATCTGCCGCAGTTTCGCGCAGGAGAATTGGACACCGGACTGATCGAGCGGAAGATCGGTGGTCTCATCGAAGCCCACGCTCCGCACTCAGTGAAACTTGCGGCCGCCCTGTGGCGAGCCGAAACATTTGAAGCGGCGCGATACGATGGCGATCACGCTATGTCTCCAAGCGGCATGTTCGGCTTTCGGCTCAATGCTCCAAGTGCACCAGCCCGATTTGCTTTAAGCGTCGATGGAAACGGGAGCACCGTTACTCTCATGCCGCTCGATGGCGGCGAGCGATGGGACGTCGAAATTGACGGTGTTCGCGAGTTTGACGAGATCGAATATTTGCCGACCACACATGGTCCGACAGCGGAGGTCGAGCCCGATTGTACGATCCTGATCTTCGACCGAGGAAATGCGCACACTGTGAGCTTCGCCCGGGAGCGCGGCACCGGCCACGCCTCCGCCGCTGACGGCGACATTTCCGCCCCCATGCCGGGCAAAGTCATCGCGGTCGATGTGGCCGAGGGCGACACCGTCACCGCGGGCCAGCGGCTGCTGGTGCTCGAGGCGATGAAGATGGAGCACGCGCTCACCGCGCCGTTCGATGGCGTGGTGGCGGAATTGTCGGCCAGCGAAGGGGCGCAGGTGCAGGTCGAGGCGTTGCTGGCCAGAATCGAACAGGAGAGTGTCGAGAGGAGCGGTGCGGATGGCATGGACGCCTAATTCCGCTCGTCCTGAGCGTGTCGAAGGACTGCCTTTTCCCCTTTGCCTTGCCAAAAGGAAAGGCAACCCTTCGACAAGCTCAGGGTGAGCGGGTTGCGGCGAGATAGCTCTCCAGCCCCGCAACCTCGGCCGCGCTCATGTGCAGACCCAGCTTGGTCCGCCGCCACAGCACGTCCTCGGCGCTGACGGCCCATTCGTTGCGGCGCAGATACTCGACCTCGGCCTCGCTCAGGCCGCAGCCGAACTGGCGGCCGAGGTCGTCCCAGCCCGCCGCCTCGCCCAGCCAGTCTCCCGCTCGCGTCCCGTAGGCGCGGCCGATGCGGACGACGTCGCGGTGATCGAGGAAGGGGTAGAGCTCCTTCAGCGCGCCGATCAGGTGGTGTTGCGCGGTCCGGCCGAAGTCGCCGCCGGGGAGCGGGGCCTCCGCGGTCCAGTGCGCCTTGTCCAGCACCGGCAGGCGCTGCGCCAGCTTGTCGCAGGCGTCCTCGGCCACGTGGCGATAGCTGGTGATCTTGCCGCCCCAGATGCCGACGAGTGGCGCGCCCTCGCCTTCCTCGCTCAGCGATATGCGGTAACCGCGCGTCGCC
Organism: Aurantiacibacter luteus; assembly: GCF_001010945.1. Taxonomy (GTDB): domain Bacteria; phylum Pseudomonadota; class Alphaproteobacteria; order Sphingomonadales; family Sphingomonadaceae; genus Alteraurantiacibacter; species Alteraurantiacibacter luteus. The sequence continues at coordinate 997,333 of NZ_LBHB01000002.1, read as the reverse complement.
GCCTCGGGCCGCCCGGTGCCGTCGTCGACCAGCGCGCGCACCCCGGCAAAGCTATGCACCACGTCGCCGGGCGTCACGTCGCGCTCGAAATACCTGTTCGCCGCATCGCACAGGTAGCGCACCTCCGCCGCGCTGGCCTCCACCTCGTCCAGCGAGCCCGCGTGGTCGGCATCGGTCGTGCCGATCAGGGTGAAGTCGCCCTCCCACGGGATGGCGAAGCAGATGCGCGTATCGGGCTGCTGGAGGATGTAGGCGTAGTCGTGGTCGAAGAGCCGGGGCACCACGATATGGCTGCCGCGCACGCGGCGGATACCGTAGGCGGGGCGCTCGGCGGCGAGGCCCGCCACGTCGTCCGCCCCCGGTCCGCCGGCGTTGACCAGCGCGCGGCCACGAAATCTGCCGCCCGTGGTCTCGACCGCCCACTCGCCGCCCTCGCGCCGGGCGGCGAGCACCTCGCAGCGCGGGCGAATGTCTGCGCCATGTTCGGCGGCGTCGAGCGCGTTCAGCACCACCAGCCGCGCATCGTCCACCCAGCCGTCCGAGTACTCGAAGGCGTGGGTGCATCGTGCCTCCAGCGGCGCGCCCGCCGGATGGCTGTCCAGCCGCACGCTGCGTGCGTTGCGGAAGGCGTCGCGCCCGCCGATGTGGTCGTAGAGGAACAACCCGGCGCGCAGCATCCAGCGCGGGCGCATCCCGCGCGTCACCGGCAACACGAAGCGCATCGGGCGCACGATGTGAGGGGCGATGGACCACAGCACGTCGCGCTCGCCCAGCGCCTCGCGCACGAGTGCGAACTCGTAGTATTCGAGATAGCGGAGCCCGCCGTGGACCAGCTTCGTGCTCTTGGACGAGGTGCCGCTGGCAAGGTCGCCCTTCTCCAGCAGCAGCACGCTCGCGCCCCGCCCCGCCGCGTCGCGCGCCACGCCCGCCCCGTTGACCCCGCCGCCGATCACGATGAGGTCGTAGGTCGTCACGCGGCATCCTTAGGCGGCGGCCGGTTGAGGCGGCGGAACAGCCGCCCCTTCTCGCTGAACAGCACCAGCAGCAGCGCCAGCGAGGAGCAGATCAGCAGCGACCAGGCGAAGGGAATGGCCGTGCCGTCGTAGGCCTGGCCGATGGCCATGCCCACCAATGCCGCGCCGAACATGCGGAAGAATGTCTGCACGCTGCTGGCCGAACCCGCGATGTGCGCGAAGGGCTGCATGGCGATGGAGCCGAAGTTCGATCCGAGGAAACCCAGCAGCGCGAGGTTCACGCTCATCAGCGGCAGGAACCAGGTGATGTCGCCGAAGTGCACGTAGCTCGACCAGACCTGCACCGCGCTCACCAGGATGAACATGATGACGCCCGCATGGCTCACCCGCCGCGCGCCGAAGCGGGTGACGATGCGCGAATTGACGATGTTGGTGAAGGCCATCATCGCCGCCGTCGCGCCGAACAGGACCGGGAAGGTCGCCTCGTCCACGCCGAAGGCTTCCTGGTAGAGCTGCTGGCCCGAATTCACGTATCCGAACACCCCGCCCATCACCAGCAGCGTGCCGAGCGTGTAACCGATGCTCGAACGGTTCAGCAGCGCCGAAAGCATGTTGCGCGCAATGACCGGGAGGATGACTTCCTGCCGGTTTTCCGGGCGCAGGGTCTCGGGCAGGCGGAACCATACCCAGACTGCTGCCAGCGCCGCCACTGCGGCCAGCGCCACGAAGATCAGCCGCCAACTGCCGCCCAGCATGATCGCGTGCCCGATGCTGGGCGCGAAGACGGGAACGGTGATGAAGACCGCGGCGATGGTCGACATCAGCCGCGCCATGTGGTCGCCTTCGTAGAGGTCGCGAACGATGGCCATCGGCGCCACCAGCAGGCCTGCGCACAGCAGGCCCGTCAGTCCGCGTACGAACAGCATGGTTCCGAAATGGGTGAGCGTGGCGACCAGCAGGTTCAGCACGCAGGCCGCGGCCAAAGCGAACAGGATGATCGGGCGGCGGCCGTAGCGGTCGGCGAAACTGCCCGGCACCAGGCAGCCCACCCCCATCATGATGGTGTAGACGGCGATGACGAGTTGCCGGTCGTTGCCGTCCGCCGCGCCCAGGTCGCGGGCGATCTCGTCCACCGCGGGCAGCATGGCGTCGATGCCGAGCGCGTTGAGGCTCATCAGCAGCGCCAGCAGCACCACCAATTCGCGCTTGCCGAGCTTCAGGTCGTCCATCGGGCTGGGAGCTGTCGCCATGTCAGCCCGCGACTACACAGCGCCCGTGGCCGAGAAAAGGATTAAGTCGAACCGCGCGCCTTGCTAGAGTGCACGGCGGCCATGGACGAACCCGACCACATCGAGGAAGCGGACGAATCGCAGGGCCTGCGCAAGATCATCCACGTCGACATGGATGCCTTCTTCGCCAGCGTCGAGCAGCGCGACAATCCGGAACTGCGTGGCAAGCCCGTGGCAGTCGGCGGCAGCAGCGGGCGCGGCGTGGTGGCTGCGGCAAGTTACGAGGCACGCAAGTTCGGCGTCAGGAGCGCCATGCCATCGGTCACGGCCAAGCGCCTGTGCCCGGACCTTATCTTCGTGAAGAGCCGGTTCGATGCCTACCGCGAGGCGAGCGAGCAGATCCGTGCGATCTTCCACTACCACACGCCGCACGTCGAGCCGCTCAGCCTCGACGAGGCCTATCTCGACGTCACCGAGGACCTTCACGGCATCGGCAGCGCCACGGCAATCGCGCAGGCCATCCGCCGGGAAATCCGCGAAAAGACCCGGCTCACCGCCAGCGCCGGGGTCAGCTACAACAAGTTCCTCGCCAAGATGGCGAGCGACCAGAACAAGCCCGACGGTATCTGCGTGATCCGTCCCGGCGAGGGCGCGGCCTTTGCCCAGTCGCTGCCCATCCGCCGCTTCCACGGCGTGGGGCCGAAGGGCGCGGAAAAGATGGCACGGCTGGGGATCGAGACCGGGGCGGACCTCGCCGCCAGGGACCTCGCCTGGCTGCGCGCCAACTTCGGCAGCTTCGCCGACTATCTCTACCGCGCGGCGCGGGGGATCGATCTTCGTCCCGTGCGCACCAATCGCATCCGCAAATCCATCGGCGGAGAGCGCACCTTCAGTGAGGACATCTCCTCCGGCCCCGCCCTGCGCGATACGCTGGACGACATCGTGGAGATCGTGTGGGAGCGGATCGCGGCCAAGGAAGCGCGGGGGCGCACGGTCACTTTGAAGCTCAAGTTCAACGACTTCCAGATCATCACCCGCGCCCGCTCGCAGGTGCAGGCCGTGGCCGACAAGGCGAGCTTCGCCGCCGTCGCGCACGAATTGCTGGAAGGCGAATTGCCCCTGCCCATGCCCATCCGCCTGATGGGCCTGACGCTGAGCAACCTCGATCGCGGCGACGAGGCCGAACCGCGCCGCGAGGATGCGCAGCTCTCGCTGCTATAGCCTGTCCATCAGTTCGAGACGCGGGCGCACGCGCTTCTCCAGTGCCTCGGGAAGCTCGTCCACCGGGCAGAAGGCCGCCGCCACGACCTCGCGCCGGTCCGGGCGCGGTTCCTCCAGCACCCGCGCGGTAAACAGCCAAACGTGGTTGGTGACGCCGTAGATCGTCTCGACACGCTGCGAGACCAGCTCCAGCCCTTCCAGCGTCAGGCCCAGCTCCTCGCGCATTTCGCGGCGGATCGCGTGCTCCGGATCCTCGCCCCGAGCCATGCCGCCCGCGGGCATGGACCAGCGGTCCGGGCCGTAGCTGTGGCGCACCAGCAGCAGCCGATCCTCGGCATCGAAGCCCATCAGTGCGACGCCATGGATGTCCGGCTTGGCAAGCCGCAGCCACGCCTTGCGCAGCGCATGGGCGAGCGGCATCAGCGCGCGGTGGATCGGCGCCGGGATCCAGTTCAGCATGGCATCAGGCGAAGCACGTCACCTTCTGCGTGGCAGCCCGCAGCAACCGCGCCACGGGCAGGTCGTGCTCGCCGCGCAGGGCCGCCTCGAACACCGCGCGTTTGGCCACGCTGCCGCCGAGCGTGAAGACGATCTCGTCGCTCGCCAGCAGGCTCGGCATGGTCAGCGTCACGCGGTCGAACGGCGCCTCGGGCGGCAGCGGATCGGGCGTGAGACGGCGCACGGCCTGCGCATCGTCCGCCCGCGGATCGGTGTTGGGAAACAGGCTCGCCACGTGGCCGTCCTCCCCCATGCCGAGCCAGACCAGCGCGAAAGGCGGCACCTGCTCCATCACGGAGAGCGTCACCACTTCGGCCCCGACCGGCTCGAACAGCGCGCGCAGCTTGCCGGTGTTGCTGGCGGGATGATCCTCGGGAACGACGCGGTCGTCCCCCGGCCACACCAGCAGCCGAGACCACGGCAGGTCGCGCGTGACGAGCTGCTGCATGATGGGGAACGGGGTGGAGCCGCCCGGCACCGCCACCGATACGCTCCCCTCGTCGGCCGCAAGGGCCGCGCCGAGCCGTTCCTCGAGCCAGTCGGCGATGGCATCGCCGGCAACATTCTCGATCAGTGTGACGTTCTGCATGCGCCCTGCCCTAGCCCGGATAGCGCGCGGTGCCTAGAACAGCGCGCGCCCGACAAGCGCCACCACGCCCGCGCCCACCGTCAGCGCCAGCACGACCAGCCAGCGCAGGGCGCGGCGCGGCATCCGTTCCCAGTCCTCCCCGGCGATGGCGGCAAAGCCGAGCACGCCGATCACCGCCAGCGCTCCGCCCGCCGCGGCAAGCGCCGGGGCTCCGGTGGCCAGCGCCAGCGAGAGGATCAGCAGGCCGCTCGCATCGGTGGCGATGCCCGAAAGCAGCACGAGGGCGGTCGCGCCGATCGATGCCGTGGGTTCGCGCGGTGTCTTGGCGGTGGACAGCAGCGCCACCTCCAGCGCCGCCAGTGCCAGCGCCGCCGCAACGAACCAGCTGCGATAGTCGCCGGTCACTAGGTTCGCCAAGGACCCCGCCAGCCAGGCGGCAAAGGCCGAGGCGAGCACGGCGGCCCCGGCGATGGCGAGCAGCAGTCCGCCAAGCGGCGCACCGCCGGCCGCCAGCCGCGCCGTCCGCACCGCCTCGCGCCCGGCGAACATCGCCAGCGCCACGGTGAGAAAGGTCAGGAGAAAAGCGGGCAAGGTTGCGCGCTCCTTCGGCAAGGCGAAGTCTGGAGCGGGTGAAGGGAATCGAACCCTCGTCGTCAGCTTGGGAAGCTGCTGCTCTACCATTGAGCTACACCCGCACGGTTCAAGCGCCATTACGCGCTGCACGAGCCTTGCGTCAATCCAGGCCTGCGGCCCTGGCAAACCGGCGCGATCGCCATGGACTGCCATGGCGGTTCGCCATGGATAAGGGCGCTGATTGAATTGCCCGCGAAGGATACGCCGTGAAGAGGGCTCGGGACCGTTTTGCGTGCCGCTCTTGTCGGAGGCCGCAGCCCTGCCGATATCGTCGCGGATGACGCTCGTGTGGATCCTGCTCGCCCTCCTTCTCGTGGCGGGCGGGTTGTCATACCGCGGCTGGGCGAAGGCACGGCACCGAGATAGGCTGCTGGCGAGCCCGCTCACCGACGAGCAGCGCGCCATCGTCATGAAGCTGGTGCCCATGGTCCGTCGCCTCCCTGCCGAGCTGCGCCCGGCGCTGGAGGGCCGGATCAATCGCTTCCTCGATCAGGTCACCTTTCACGGCTACGGCGGGGTGGAGATCGACGATGGCCTCAGGCTGTCGGTCGCGGCGCAGGCCTGCCTGCTGGTGGTGAACAGTCCCGACTGGTTCGAGACGCTGCGGACCGTGCTCGTCTATCCGTCCGCCTTCGATACCCGCCGACCACGCCACGATGGCGAATTGGTCCACGAAAACGGCGCGCACGCCGCTGGCGAGAGCTGGGCGCGCGGGCCGGTGGTGCTGTCGTGGGACCATGCCTTGCGCGGCGGGCTGGACCCCGACGACGGGCACAACGTGGTCATGCACGAATTTGCCCACCAGCTCGACAGCCTGACCGGCCAGGCCAACGGCGTGCCGCTGCTGCGCAAAGGTCAGCGGTTCGACAATTGGGAAAGGGCGATGCTGGACGCCTACGAGGGTCACGTCCGGCGGGTCGAGGCCGGGCACGCGACCCTGATCGACCCCTACGGCGCGACCAATCACCAAGAGTTCTTCGCCGAGGCGACCGTCACCTTCTTCGAGAAGCCCGCCGCCTTCCGGCGCGAGGAACCCGCACTCTATGCCGAGCTGGCGACGCTGTTCGCGCTCGATCCGGCGGAGTGGGCTTGAATGCTGCCGCCCCGCCGGGTTCTGTGTTTGGCTGGGCACCTCTGCGGTTTCCGAGCGTAGGAGAGAGGCATCTATCAGGAGAAATGCCGATGAGCCGCGCCCGCATGCCTGTCCTGGCCTGTCTCGCAACCTTGGCACTGGCGCTGTCCGCCTGCGACGCCGCACCTGAGGCGACCGCACCCGATCCCGCAGCCGACGCGCCCGCCGCCGATGTGGAAACGCCAGCGCCGAATTCCGATGCCAGCATACCGGCCGCACAACCCGTCACCGCCATTCCCGCCGCCATGCAGGGCCGCTGGGGCATGACCGAGGCCGATTGCGATCCCAACGAGCCCGCGAATAAGGGCCTGATGACGATCGATGGCACGACGCTCACGTTCTACGAATCCGTTGCCGAGATCGGCCAGGCCATGCTTGCCGGCGACAACGCGCTGCGCGGCACCTTCGACTACGAGGGCGAGGGAATGCAGTGGTCGCGCGATCTTACGCTGACGCTTTCCGGGCCCGACACCCTCGTGCTGGAGGAAATCGGGGACGACGCTCCGCCGGGGCCGCGCAGCTATTCGAAATGCAATTGAGGAGAAGACGATGAAGGTTGTAGTCCTGTCCGTCCTGGCGCTCGGCTCGCTCGCCGCCTGCACCACGACCGCCGACGACGGCATGGCGGTGCGCGAGCCGTCGGGCGAGTGCAGCGCCGATGCGGCGCAGCGCCATATCGGCCAGCGCGCCACGCAGGAGCTCGGTGCCGAACTCCTGCGCGTCACGCGTGCCCGCCAGCTGCGCTGGGCCCCGCCCGACAGCGCGATGACGATGGATTTCCGGCCTGACAGGCTGACCGTCAGCTATGACCGGTCGCTGATGGTGGACCGCATCTCCTGCGGGTAGCGGCAGGACGATGGTAACCATTTTGCGCTAGGCCGACGGCGTTCGCCCCAGCGCTCGGAAGCTCTCGTCATGGCCACCGTCACGAAAACCGTCCTGCTTATCGCCTGTCCGCTGCTGCTTGCCGGATGCGGCGACGACCTTGCCAGCCGCAACGATGCGGTGATGGCCTCCAGCGGCGACGGCGAGCAGGAAATCGTCCTGCGCAAGCGGGGCGGCGGGGGCGGCAGCTTCGGGCGCGAGCCCTCGGCCCAGCCGACCAGCGCCGGCAGCCTTGCCGAGGAGAGCGCCGCCGGCGCGCCTCCGGGCGAGGGAGAGCCGCAGGTCCACGATGCCTCGCCCGACGACCTCGTCGATACCACCGAAGGTTTCGACCCCGTGCCGATGGACGACGGCGAGGGCATGGCCGACGACTGGGGCGGCTGATAGGCCCACGGCCCATGCATCCGGTTGCGCCTGCAACCGCTTCCTGACATGGGAGCGGGCAGGAGACGCCCTTCGATGACCGGACAATTCCAGCTTACCGACGACCAGCTCGCCATCCAGGAGATGGCCCAGCGGTTCACCGCCGATGCCATCACCCCCCACGCGGGCGAATGGGACGAGCAGCATCATTTCCCGGTGGACGTCATCAAGTCCACCGCCGAGCTGGGCTTCGGCGCGATCTACGTCAGCGAAGCATCGGGCGGTATCGGGCTCGGCCGGCTGGAGGCGGCGCTGATCATGGAGGCCATGGCCTACGGCTGCCCGACGACAAGCGCCTTCATCTCGATCCACAACATGGCCGCCTGGATGATCGACACCTTCGGCGGGCAGGAGCTGAAGGACCGCTTCCTGCCGGACCTCATCTCGATGGAGAAGCTGGCGAGCTACTGCCTGACCGAACCCGGCAGCGGATCGGACGCGGCGGCGCTCAAGACGACCGCAAGGCTGGACGGCGACCACTACGTCCTCAACGGCACCAAGCAGTTCATCAGCGGCGGCGGGGTCAATGACGTCTACCTGGTGATGGTCCGCACCGGCGACGAGAAGGCGCGCGGCATCAGCTGCCTGGTGGTCGAAAAGGGAACGCCGGGCCTCAGCTTCGGCGCGCCGGAGAAGAAGCTCGGCTGGAACGCCAGCCCCACCGCGCAGGTCATCTTCGAGGATTGCCGCGTGCCCGTCGCCAACCGCGTGGGTGCGGAGGGCGAGGGCTTCCGCTTCGCCATGGCCGGTCTCGACGGCGGGCGCATCAACATCGGCGCCTGCTCGCTCGGCGGAGCGCAGCGCTGCCTCGACGAAGCGGTGGCCTATACCAAGGACCGCCAGCAGTTCGGCCAGCCGATCGCGGACTTCCAGAACACCCAGTTCATGCTCGCCGACATGGCGACCGACCTCGAGGCCGCGCGCGCCCTGCTCTATCTCGCCGCCGCTAAGGTGACAGAGAACGCACCCGACAAGAGCCGCTTCTCCGCCATGGCCAAGCGCCTCGCCACCGACATCGGCAGCAAGGTGGTCAACGACGCGCTGCAACTGTTCGGTGGCTACGGTTACCTCAGGGACTACCCCATCGAACGCTTCTGGCGCGACCTGCGCGTCCACTCGATTCTCGAGGGCACGAACCAGGTCATGCGGATGATCGTGGGCCGGGACCTGCTGCGGCAGTGAACACCCTCGCGATGACCGCGCTGGTCGTTCCCGACTACGACGAGGCGATCGAATTCTTCACCGCCGCGCTGGGCTTCATGCTGGAGGAGGACACCGATCTCGGCGATGGAAAACGCTGGGTCGTGGTCGGCGGCGACGGCGGGGGCAAGCTCCTGCTGGCGCGCGCCACGAACGAGGCGCAATCCGCAGCGGTCGGCAGTCAGACGGGCGGCCGTGTAGGTTGGTTCGTTCACACATCCGACTTTGCCGCCAGCCACGCGCAGTTGCTCGCCCACGGGGCCAGTTTCGTCGAAGAGCCGCGCCATGAAGCATACGGCACCGTCGCCGTCTTCACCGATCCCTGGGGCAACCGCTGGGACTTGATCGAACAGAGGAAAGCCGCATGACCGACCAGGTTCGCACCCGTATCGATGGCCCCATCGGCCGCATCACCCTCACCCGCCCCAAGCCCATTCATGCGCTGACGCTGGAGATGGTCGAGGCCATGTCCGAAGCCCTGCTCGCCTGGCGCGGGGACGACGCGGTGCGCGCAGTGATGATCGAGCACGAGCCGGGCACGCGCGGCTTCTGCGCGGGCGGGGACGTGGCGCTGGTGCGCGACAGCGCGCTGACCGACGGCGGCAAGGCGGGCCGCGCGTTCTTCCACGCGGAATACCGGCTCAACCACCTGCTGTTCACCTACCCGAAGCCGACCGTGGCCTTCATGGACGGCATCACCATGGGCGGCGGGGTCGGCATCTCGCAGCCGTGCAAGTTCCGCGTGGCGACCGAGAACACGAAGTTCGCCATGCCCGAAGGCGCGATCGGCCTGTTTCCCGACGTCGGCGCGGGCTGGTACCTGCCGCGCCTGCCGGGCGCGACGGGCAAGTTCCTGGCGCTGACGGGCGCGCGGCTGGACGGGGCGGAATGTCTCTGGGCGGGGCTTGCGACCCACTACCTGCCGTCGGACGCGCTGGGCGACATCAAGGCGCGGCTCGTCGCGGGCGAGACGGTCTTCGAGGTGCTCGGCAAGGATGCCGGCGAGCGGCCCGAGGCGCGCATCGCCGGCAATGCGGTAAAGATCGACCGCCTGTTTAACCCTGACACGTTAGAGGGCATCATCGCCGCGCTGGAGGCGGACGAGAGCGAGTGGGCGGCAAAGGAGCTGGACGCGGTGCGTGCCAAGTGCCCCACCACCGGCGTGGTCGCGCTGCGCCAGTTCGCTGAAAACGCCGCGTGCGAGACCTTTGCCGATAACATGCGCATGGAATACCGCGTCGCCAGCCGGATGATGCTGCGGCACGATTTCGCGGAGGGCGTGCGCGCTGTCCTGCTCGACAAGACGAACGACCCGGTGTGGGATCCGGCCCGCCCTGCGGACGTACACCCGGCGCTGATCGACGCGATCTTTGCCGAGGATCCCGACGGCGGCGAGTGGACGCCGTTCCCGGGCTGAGCCCTATGTCTGCGGCCAGGGCCCGGTGATCGCCAAGGTCATCGCCGGGCTGTAGACGTTGAGGAACATCGTGCGCCCGTCGGGCGAGAAGCAGGCGCCCGCCGTTTCGCTCTGCACGCGCACGTGGCCGAAGGCATAGGCCTCGCCCGTCGGGGTCACGCCGCGCAGGTGGTTATCGATGGCATCGCCGTACTGGTCCTCGCACACCATCAGGTCGCCGAAGGGGGTGATGCACAGGTTGTCGCCGAAGCTGTATTCGGACAGCGCCGGGCTCTCGTAGAAGAGGTCGAGCACGTCGCCTTCATGGATGTTCGGCTTCAGGCGGAAGATTTGCCCCTGCTGCGCCGCGCCACCGCTGGTGGCGGTGAAATACATCTCGCCATCGCCCATCCAGATGCCCTCGCCCCGCGCGAACACCGCCGCGCCCATGGCCGCACCGCGTGTGCGAAGGTCGTCCTCGGGCGCCTCGGGATTGTCGAGCGTGATCCAGGTGCCGCGCACCGGCTGCCCCACCGCCAGCAATGCGGTGCCGATATTGCGGGTATCGCGAATGCCCTCCAGCACAAGGGCTTGCAGCGTGCCGCCGCGCTCCAGCCGACCCGGGTAGGTCGGCAGATAGCGGTAGAGCAGCGAATCCGGGCGGTCCTCGGTCATGTAGACCACGCCCGTCGCCGGATCGACGCAGGCCGCCTCGTGGTTGAACCGGCCCATGGCGGTCAGCGGCAACGGATCGACGAGACCGCCGGCATCGGCGGGCACCTCGAACACGTAGCCGTGGTCGCGGTTGATGCGGCCGTCGCCCCTTGCGGTGTTCTCCTCGCAGGTCAGCCAGCTGCCCCATGGCGTAATGCCGCCCGCGCAATTGCGGATGGTGCCCGCGAGGCTGCGGTATTCGCGCTTGCGCTCCAGCGTCGCCTTGTCGAGCACGATCGTCGTCGTGCCGCCCGGCAATGGCACGAGGCTGCGCGCGACGGTATCGTAGGCCCGGCCAGCCACGCCGCCGCCATCCGATTGCGGCACCAGCTCGTGGTTGCGGACCAGCGCCAGCTCGCCGTTGCCGATGTCGAAGCAGCCCATGCCATCGGCATTGTCGGGGACGGTGAAGCCGTCGCTCATCGCATCGCCCAGCCGCGAGATCACGCGGTAGGAGAAGCCCTGCGGCAGATCGAGCACGCCCGCCGGATCGGGCACCAGCGCACCGAACCGCTCGCCCGCGGGCAGGCCAGCGCCAGCGACGCGCGGCGAGAGGGTGCATCCCGTTACCAGCAATCCGGCAAAGGCGGTGCCGGTGGCAGCGAGGAATTGGCGACGATCGGTATGCATGGGGCGACCTTTTGACTTTTGACTCGCGGCGCGTGCCTTAGCCGATCCTCGCGCTCGCCTCCAGCGCAGCTTTCCGGCCAGACCATGTCGTGGTGAGGTCTCGCGAAGATTGACGGGCAGTGCGTTTGTGACGACATCGACAGCCAATGCCAGCGCCCCCTCCGCCTCCCGTTCCTCAACTGTCGCTTGGCCTGATCAGCCACGACGACGGCTATCCGGCCAAGGTCGCAAGCTGCGAGGCGGTGAGCGCGGCGCTGCAAGCAATCCTAACTCGCATCGATGCGCTGGTCGGCGCCGACCCCGCCCAAGTCGCCCCCACGCGCATGCACACCCTTCTCGCAAGCGAAATCGACCGGGTCGCCGCCCGTACCGCACTGGCGTCGGGGTGGGAGCTCGTCGCTCCCCTGCCTTACGGACGCCGCCTAAATCGGGCGATCGCAGCCGCGCCGCGATCGCCCGCAGACGCTCGTGCGCTGCTTGCGAACACAGCCCCGGAGGACACCGACGTGGAGGCGCGGGCCAAGGAGATTGCCGCGCTGGAAGCTCGTGCGCGCCTGTTCGAAATCGCCGATCAGGACGAGAGCTTAGCCGCACTGTTCACGGCCATGCTCGAAGAGCCCGGCGATCCGGTACGCGCGCGAGCCTTTGCCTTGCAGCATGCAGAGCAGGTGGCACTCGCACAGCGGGTAATGATCGAGCAATCCGATCTCGTCATCGGATTTGAAAACGGCACGACGCTCGACCGCATGGGCGGCACCTCACACGCAATTGCGCCAGCGCTCGCGCTCGGCACGCCGGTTCTGCTGATCGCCCCGGCGTGCCCCGAACGTTGGCGTGTCGTCGCCACGCCCGAGGCCCTTGCCCACCTCACCTATTCCGAGAGCCAGCAGGCCGCGGCGTTGAAGACCGTCGTGCGCCACGCGCTGCACCCCGCGGGCGGCGAGGCCGGGCACGGCGGCGATGCGCTGGCGCGCGAGCGCTGGACCGGACGCTCCAGCCCGATGTGGCTTGGCTATCGCCTTATCGATCGGGCGTTTGGCCCGGACTATAAGGCCGAGGGGTGGAAGAATAGCGGACCGCTGCTGCTAACCTACGAAAAGCCGGAAGACATTGCCGTGGGCCGCGGTGCCGCCGTGCTCGCCGCAAGCCGTGCCCTGCCGGGAGGCGACAAGTCGCTGGTGGACCAAATTGAACACGAGGTACTGCCGGATTTTGCGTGGGCGGACGGTATCTCGATCTGGCTTTCCGACGCCTATCGAAGCGGGATGATAGCCAGCTTCCTTCTCGCCGCGCTCGCGGTGATCGTGGGGATTTCGTACCAACCCCTTGGATACGAGAATGAGAAATGGGTGTTCGCGGGAATGGAACTGTTCCTGCTGGCTCAGATTGTGTTCTTCTTGAAGGCTGGCCGACGACAGCGCTGGCACCAGCGCTGGTTCGACACCCGGCGCGTGGCCGAGTACCTGCGCCACGCGCCAATCCTCCTTCCGCTCGGGATCGCCCGCCCGCCGGGGCGCTGGCCGCGCGGCAGCGCCGTCGCCTGGCCCGAATACCATGCCCGTCACCGCCTGCGCCGCCTCGGCCTGCCGGAGGTCCGGATTTCGCGCGCGTACCTGCGCGCCGCACTGGGAACCCTGCTGGAGCCGCACGCGCTGGCACAGCGCGACTATCACCGTGCCAAGGCGGTGCGCCTCGCGCGGGTGCATCACCGGCTCGACCACATTGCCGCGCGGTTCTTCGTCTGCGCGGTCGTCTCCGTATCCATCTACCTCACCATCGCCGCGCTTGCCGCCATCGGGGTGTTGCCCGCCGACCTGCCGTACCGCGTGGCCAAGGTGTTCACCTTTCTCGGCGTCGCCTTTCCCACGCTCGGCGCTAGTCTCGCGGCAATCCGCTACTTCGGCGATTTCGAGCGCTTCGCAGCCATCTCGGAAGTCACCGCCGAGAAGCTGGACGCGCTCGCCGGGCGCATCCGCCTGCTGCTGAACGGCCCGGCGGACGCCGTCGACTATCGCGGCGTCGCCGACCTCGCCCGCGCCGTCGACGAGATTACCGTTGCGGAAATCGAGAGCTGGCAGGCGGTGTTCGGCGGCAAGCACATCGCGCTGCCGGCCTGAGCCGCGGGACCTTCGGCAGCCGACCGCAAAGCTGCGGAAAACCGACGGTGGCGGCGTGAGCCGTCTGGCGGGCTTGCTACCAAGACCGGGTGACGAATCGGATCGATCTCGGAAACGATGCCAGCGGGTCGCCCATCATGCTGGATATCGAGGAATTGCTGGCCACGCGCCTGTTGGTGCAGGGCAACAGCGGTTCGGGCAAGTCGCACCTCCTGCGCCGCCTGCTCGAAAAGAGTGCCGCGATCGTCCAGCAGGTGGTGATCGACCCCGAGGGGGATTTCGTCAGCCTGGCCGAGACGTTCGGCCACGTGGTGATCGACGGCGCGGCCTATTCGGAAGGCGAGATCGTTCGCCTCGCCGCCCGCGCGCGCGAGCACCGGGCCTCGGTCGTCCTCGCGCTCGACGGGCTGGAAATCGACAACCAGATGCGCTGCGCCGCGCAGTTCCTCGCCGCGCTGTTCGACGCGCCCGACCGCCACTGGTACCCGGCGCTGGTCATCGTCGACGAGGCGCAGCTGTTCGCGCCGTCGGCATCCGGCGAGGTGGCCGACGACGCGCGCCGCGCCTCGCTCGCCGCCATGACCAACCTCATGTGCCGCGGGCGCAAGCGCGGCCTTGCAGGCGTGATCGCCACGCAGCGGCTGGCAAAACTCGCCAAGAACGTGGCGGCGGAAGCCTCGAACTTCCTCATGGGCCGAACCTTTCTCGACATCGACATGATCCGTGCGACCGACCTTCTGGGCATGGAGCGACGGCAGGCCGAACAGATCCGCGATCTCGAGCGCGGCCATTTCCTCGGCCTCGGCCCGGCGATCAGCCGCAGGCCGGTGTCGGTCAGGATCGGCAGCGTGGAGACGCGCGCCAAGTCCACCGTGGGCGGGCTGACCCCGCCGCCGCTCGCCACCGGCGACGACATGGCCGCGCTGCTCCACGCCCCCGCGCCCGAACCGCCCGCGCAGACCGACCTGTGGGGCGACGGCGCGCCAGCCACGGCGCCCATCGCCGCCGCCAACCTCCAGGCCTCAATCGAGCGGCAGGCCGACGCTTCGCCCAGCGCCGACGACCTCGCCCCGCTGCCCGATCTCTCCGAGGCCGAGGCCGCAGAGGTGGCGCGCGCGGTAATGGCGGAAATGGCCGGAGAGGACGGGTGTTCCTTCCTGCCCGCGGCCACGCTGTTCCAGGATTTCACCGT
>NZ_LBHB01000002.1:0-977500 GCF_001010945.1 Aurantiacibacter luteus | reverse complement strand
ATCGGGGTGCTTTTCACCTTTCCCTCACGGTACTGTGTTCGCTATCGGTCATGTACGAGTATTTAGGCTTGGAGGGTGGTCCCCCCATGTTCAGACAGGATTTCACGTGTCCCGCCCTACTCGAGTCCTTCATCATCACTTTCGCATACGGGGCTGTCACCCGCTATGGCCAAACTTTCCAGAATGTTTTGCTAGTTGAAATGAAGGCACTGGCCTGGTCCGCGTTCGCTCGCCACTACTAACGGAATCTCGGTTGATGTCTTTTCCTCCAGGTACTGAGATGTTTCAGTTCCCCGGGTTCGCTTCACCAAAGCTATATATTCACTAAGGTGATACCTAATCCACCTCTCCACCACTGCCCGAAGACAGCAGAGAAGAAATGGTGAAGGTGGGTTTCCCCATTCGGAAATCGCCGGATCGAAGCTTGCTCACAGCTCCCCGACGCTTATCGCAGCGTGCCACGTCCTTCTTCGCCTGTACATGCCAAGGCATCCACCAAATGCTCTTACCTCACGCTTGAGAATCCACACCATCAACGACAAGCCTGCATAACGCTTGCCCGATACAATGGCGCGGAGGAATTATCTCAGCCAGATAATCAATTTGATTGATTTGCGATTTGCCATCGACTGGCCAAAACCAGCACGACGACACCTCGCGGCATCGATTTAAAAACCCATTCACAATGTCAAAGACGGCGGTACGAAACCGCCTACCGGCCAGATGCCGGATCCGTTTTCTCTTCATCCTGGAAACTAATGTCGGGCGAGGCGCCGTCAGTCGCGGAAAAGCCG
This sequence comes from Aurantiacibacter luteus, assembly GCF_001010945.1. Lineage (GTDB taxonomy): Bacteria > Pseudomonadota > Alphaproteobacteria > Sphingomonadales > Sphingomonadaceae > Alteraurantiacibacter > Alteraurantiacibacter luteus. Next base: position 976,706 of record NZ_LBHB01000002.1, on the reverse strand, counting down.
CGGCTTGTGGCGCGCCAGCCGCGCTGGCCGTTCTCGCTACGCTCGAACTGGTGGAGCCTATCGGGATCGAACCGATGACCCCCTGCTTGCAAAGCAGGTGCTCTCCCAGCTGAGCTAAGGCCCCTTGTGCCTGAAAGATGGTGGGCCTGAGAAGATTCGAACTTCTGACCTCACCCTTATCAGGGGTGCGCTCTAACCGACTGAGCTACAGGCCCTCGGCGCCGGCTGACGGCAAACTGCCGAAGCGGCGCGAGCCAGCTCAGACGCCATCGCGCTCGCCGCAAGGGCAGCGCGAAGGTTTCCAGTGATGAAGGGACATGAGGACGACGGCATGTTCTTTGGAAGCCGCGAAGCTATTCCGACGGCTAGCGTCGACGCTTTCGTGGCAATCCTTAGAAAGGAGGTGATCCAGCCGCAGGTTCCCCTACGGCTACCTTGTTACGACTTCACCCCAGTCGCTGATCCCACCGTGGCTGGCTGCCTCCTGCAAGCAGGTTAGCGCACCATCTTCGGGTGAAACCAACTCCCATGGCGTGACGGGCGGTGTGTACAAGGCCTGGGAACGTATTCACCGCGGCATGCTGATCCGCGATTACTAGCGATTCCGCCTTCATGCTCTCGAGTTGCAGAGAACAATCCGAACTGAGACATCTTTTGGAGATTAGCTAACCCTCGCGGGATCGCTGCTCACTGTAGATGCCATTGTAGCACGTGTGTAGCCCAGCCTGTAAGGGCCATGAGGACTTGACGTCATCCCCACCTTCCTCCGGCTTATCACCGGCAGTTTCCTTAAAGTGCCCAACTGAATGATGGCAACTAAGGATGAGGGTTGCGCTCGTTGCGGGACTTAACCCAACATCTCACGACACGAGCTGACGACAGCCATGCAGCACCTGTCACTTCGTCCCGAAGGAAGGAAACCATCTCTGGTAACCGTCGAAGGATGTCAAAGGCTGGTAAGGTTCTGCGCGTTGCTTCGAATTAAACCACATGCTCCACCGCTTGTGCAGGCCCCCGTCAATTCCTTTGAGTTTTAATCTTGCGACCGTACTCCCCAGGCGGATAACTTAATGCGTTAGCTGCGCCACCCAAGCTCTATGAGCCCGGACAGCTAGTTATCATCGTTTACGGCGTGGACTACCAGGGTATCTAATCCTGTTTGCTCCCCACGCTTTCGAACCTCAGCGTCAATACCTGTCCAGCGAGTCGCCTTCGCCACTGGTGTTCTTCCGAATATCTACGAATTTCACCTCTACACTCGGAATTCCACTCGCCTCTCCAGGATTCTAGCACTGCAGTTTCAAGGGCAGTTCCGGAGTTGAGCTCCGGGATTTCACCCCTGACTTGCTGCGCCGCCTACGTTCGCTTTACGCCCAGTATTTCCGAACAACGCTAGCTCCCTCCGTATTACCGCGGCTGCTGGCACGGAGTTAGCCGGAGCTTATTCTCCAGGTACTGTCATTATCATCCCTGGTAAAAGAGCTTTACAACCCTAAGGCCTTCATCACTCACGCGGCATTGCTGGATCAGGCTTTCGCCCATTGTCCAATATTCCCCACTGCTGCCTCCCGTAGGAGTCTGGGCCGTGTCTCAGTCCCAGTGTGGCTGATCATCCTCTAAGACCAGCTAAGGATCGTCGCCTTGGTGAGCCTTTACCTCACCAACTAGCTAATCCTACGCGGGCCCATCCAAAGGCGATAAATCTTTGGTCCGAAGACATTATCCGGTATTAGCAGTCATTTCTAACTGTTATTCCGAACCTAAGGGCAGGTTCCCACGCGTTACGCACCCGTGCGCCACTCACCCCGAAGGGTTCGTTCGACTTGCATGTGTTAGGCATGCCGCCAGCGTTCGTTCTGAGCCAGGATCAAACTCTCAAGTTTGTGTCACTCACCTACCGGCCACGGGTCGAAACCCGCCAGACCGACAAGCAAGAGCTTCAAGGAGCCGATACCTGCACTGTCAAACGTAATGGATACGAAGGACATGCATCACCCAGCGCCCGCGTGGTGCGAGCAAAGGATGTGGCAATCGGCTTAGGTTAACCGGTACTCGGAGCCTTGAGGTCCCCGGACCGGGCGCCGTCGCCCACATGTCCCTTCATCTATAACCAACGATGTCAAAGAGCCACTCAACATTAATAGGCGGACAGCGAAGGTATCCCCGATTTACACCGGGGGACCGGCTATCCGTCTATGTTGGCGACCGAGTGGAGCGTTCCGGTTGAAACCGTCAGCGCCCCGTCGGTGAGAGGCCATATATGGGGGGGTTTGAGTCGCGTCAACGCCTTTTTGGAATTTTATTTCAAATCGGCGAAAAAGGTTCCCGCGGCGCCCTTTCCTCCGCCTCCAGGTGGGATTTTCCCCTGCATATACAAGGCGGGACCACCGCCCGGCGCGCATGGTAACCGGTGTTGAAGGTATCTTTACGCGCGCGCGGCTAGAGAAGCTGGCGTTCGAACAACCCTTGCCGGAACCCATGCCCGCCGACACCCAAGCCAAGGCCCCCGCCCTTTCAGTGGCGATGAGCGTCTACGACGGCGAGCGCTTCCTCGCGCCCGCGATAGAGAGCGTGCTGGCGCAGACCTTCGAGGACTTCGAATTCCTCATCCTCGACGACGGTTCGCGCGATTCGAGCCTGGCGATCGCGCGCCACTACGCCGCCATCGATTCGCGAATCAGGATCATCTCGCGGGAGAATCGCGGGCTGGTGACGAGCCTCAACCAGCTGCTCGCCGAATCGCGCGCGCCGCTGGTCGCCCGCATGGATGCCGACGACATCTGCCTTCCCGAGCGCTTCGCCCGCCAGGTCGCCTTCCTTGACGCCAACCCCGATCACGGCGTCGTCGGCAGCTGGAGCGAGGACATCGACGAGTTCGGCCGGCCCTTCGCCACCGGGGGCCGCGACCACCCGGTCGAGAACGCCGAGTTCGCCCGCGCCATTCTCGAGGATCGCAACCTGCTGTGCCACCCGGCCGTGACCTATCGCCGTGACGTGGTGCTTTCGGTCGGCGGCTATCACCGCGCCTATCGCCACGTGGAGGACCACGACCTGTGGCTGCGGCTGGCGAGCGTCACCAAGATGGCCAACCTGCCGATGCGCCTGATTCGCTATCGCCACTATGCCGGCCAGGTCTCCAGCCGCCACGCGACCGAACAGCAGATCGGCCACTCGGTCGCGCTGATGGCCTGGCGCGAGCGACAAGCGGGACGGCCCGATCCCACGGCGCATATCGATGCCCTGCCCCCCCTCGGCCAGCTCGACGCATTGTTCGGCCGCGACGGGGTGGACCGCGAAGTTCGCGCGCGACTCGCCCGCGCCCTCGCCTTCTCGCGCACCAGCCTGGCGGGCGACGGGTTCGATCACATCATGACGCACGTGCAGGAAGGCGGCGACCGCGTGGGCCTGTGGCGCACCGCGGCACGGCTCGTCACCTTCGGCATGCCAGGGCGCGCTGCCCGCCTCGCCGCCGCGCTCGTCCACGCCGGCTAGGCGATGGCGAGCACCCGACCCCCAACCAGCGGCGCGGAAATCCGCGTCCGGCCACCCGCGACGAAGATGAGCGTGCGCGGCGCGGCGGCGCTGGCGATGGCGAGCCAGTTCGGTGCCTTTGCCATCCAGTTCGCGGCGAGCGTCGTGCTGGCGCGCTGGTTCATCGATCCCGACGAGCTCGGCCTCTTCACCATCGCCTTTTCCTTCGTCAGCCTGCTCGCGGTATTGCAGGAATTCGGCATCAACCGATTCGTCGCTGGCGAGCGCGAGCTGACCGACGAGACGATCCGCACCGCTTTCACCGTCTCGCTGGCGATCAGCTGGGCGATCGCGATTGCCTGCGTGCTGGCCGCCTGGCCCGCCGCCGCCTTCTACGCCATGCCCGGCCTGCTGCCGCTGCTGCTGGTGATCGCGGCGAGCTATTTCTTCGTGCCCTTGGCGACGGTGCCGATGGCGCTGCTGCAGCGCGAGCTGGACTTCCGCTCCAACACCATGATCGAGATCGGGGTGGTGCTGGCGAACGCCGCGGTGGCACTCGCTCTCGCCTCGCGCGGGTGGGGCGCCATGGCGCTCGCCTGGGGCGCCTTCGCCCAGCAGGTGGCGCGCGCGGGGATCGCCCAGTGGCGCATCGGCGGCCGCCTGCCGATCCCGCCGCGGCTGACCGGCGCGCTGCCGGTGCTGCGCTTCGGCGGCTTCTCGACCGTGCTGTCGGCCCTCTCGCAAACCGGCGCGCGGCTGCCCGAGCTGCTGATCGGCCGCCTGCTCGATACCGTGGCGGTCGGCCTGTTCGCCCGCGCATGGGGGCTGGCGGCGCAGCTTCGCTTGCTGGTCTCGGGCGGGCTGGCGACGGTCTTCTACCCTGCATTCGCGCGCGCGCGCGACGCGGGCGAGGACCTTGGCGCGCATTACGAGCGCGTCGCCGCCAGCGTCACCGCGATCACCTGGCCGGCGATGGCAGGCCTCGCCGCCTGCTCGGTGCCGGTCATCGCCATGCTCTACGGCGCGAACTGGCTGGGCGCGGCGCGGCCGCTGGAATGGATCGCGGTCTCGCAGATCCTGTTCATCGCCCTGCCGCTGCACGTCGAACTGCCCATCCTGCTTAAGCGGATGCGGCCGCTGCTTTGGCGGTTCGCGCTCGATACCGCGGTATCTGTCGTGCTGCTGGCGCTGGCCGCCACGGTCTCGCTGGAAGCCGCCGCCGCCAGCCGCGTCGCCTACGGCCTCGCCTGGCTCGCCATCCATGCGCCTTTCCTGCACTCGGTCGTCGGCTTCCGCTGGAGCGCATTGCTGCGCGTCTGGGCCATGTCGGCGCTCGCGACGGGCGCCGCGGTGCTGCCGGTGGCCCTGTCCTACCGCCTGTGGGCCGCGCCGGACGAGGCGGGCTTCGTGCAGGTCGCCGCCGCCGTGATCGCCGGGATCCTGCTGTGGCTGGTCACGCTGCGGCAGACGCGGCACCCCGCCTACGGCGAAATCCACCATCTCGCCGCCGCCGCCCTCGGCCGCGCGGGTCTTTCGCGCATGGTCCCCGCTCCACGCTGAAGCCTCCCGCTTGGGATGCCACGGATAGGATGCTATACCGGCGGAGCTCGCCGCAGCCGGGATGCGTCGGCGAGCGGGAGAAGAAGCCATGCACAGGCTCGCCGTCACGTTCCTGATCGCCGCCGCCCTGCCCGCGACAGCGCTAGCCGATCCGCTGCCTCAACCCCCATCGCAAGGCGCCGAGCCCGTCGTTGCCGAGGAAACGCTGAGCGAAATCGAGATCCTCGCGCTCGAGGTGGAGCGTTTCCGCCGCCTGACCGTGCCCGTCATCATCGGCGGCGAGGGGCCTTTCGATTTCCTCGTCGACACGGGTTCGCAGGCGACGGTCGTGTCCAGCGCGCTGGCCGAGCGGCTCGCCCTGACCGACCGGCAAAGCGCGAACCTCGTCGGGATGGCAAGCGAACGCCCGGTCGAGACCACCATGGTCGAAGGCTTTACGCTCGGGTCGCGCACCCGCACCATCCGCACCGCGCCGATCCTCGAGGCCACCAACATCGGCGGCGCGGACGGCATCCTCGGCCTCGATTCGCTGCAGGACCAGCGCGTGCTGCTCGACTTCCGCAGCGGCGAGATGCACGTCGTCGACAGCCTGGAGGAGGGGCGCCCGACCGGCTTTGAGATCGTCGTACGGGCGCAAAGGGAACTGGGCCAGCTCATCATCCACCGCGCCCTGGTGGACGGGGTGCGTACGGCGATCATCATCGATACCGGCGCCACCGGATCGATCGGCAACCCCGCCCTGCGCGAGCGCCTGCGCCGCCGCCACGTGCTCGAGCAGGCGAGCATGACCGACGTGAACGGCGTGCGGATCGTGGGTGACACGCAGCTCGTCCGCGCGCTGGAGATCGACCGCATCGCGCTCGGCAACGTCGCCGTGACCTTTGCCGATTCGCCGACCTTTCGCGCACTCGGCCTGCAGGACGAACCGGCAATGATTCTCGGCATGACCGAGCTGCGCGTGTTCGAGCGCGTCGCCATCGATTTTCGCACCCGGCAGGTGATGTTCGACGTGCCACGCGGCGCGCCGCTCGGCGCTGCATGGAATTTCAACGAGCGGGCCAGCCGCCTGCCCTGAGTCCTCTGTGCCGCAACCGCGCGCCTTGTCGAAGGCGAGGCAGTCCCCACCTAGCGGAACATCGTGAGAGATTTTGGGACCAGTACCGCCCAGCAGGCGAAGGGCGAGCGCGCCGACTGGGCGACGATGCGCCGCTTCCTTCCCTACCTCTGGCCCGCGGGCCGGCCGGACCTGAAGCGCCGCATCGCGATCGCCACCCTGCTGGTGATCGCCGCCAAGGGCGTCACCCTCGCCCTGCCCTTCGCCTATGCCAAGGCCGTCGACACCATGAGCGCGGAGGGCGACCCGCTGCTCGCCGTGGCGCTCGGGCTGGTGCTCGCCTACGCCGCGGGCCGCTTCGCCACCGTGGTGTTCGACAATGTCCGCAACATCGTGTTCGAACGCGTGGGGCAGGACGCCGTGCGCGAGCTGACCGGCGACGTGTTCGACCGGCTGCACAAGCTGTCCCTGCGCTTCCACCTCTCGCGCCGCACCGGCGAAGTCACCCGCGTGGTCGAGCGCGGCACGAAGTCGATCAACTCGATGATCTACTTCCTGCTGTTCAACATCCTGCCCACGGCCGTGGAGCTGATCGTCGTCTCGGTCATCTTCTGGACCGTCTTCGGCTGGGAGCTGGTCGCAGCCACTGCCGTCACCGTCGTCGCCTTCGTCTGGCTGACCCAGCGCATCACCGAGTGGCGGGTGAAGCTTCGCAAGGACATGAACGATCTCGACGGGCAGGCCATGGCCCGCGCGGTCGACAGCCTGCTGAACTACGAGACGGTCAAGTACTTCGGCGCCGAGGCGCGCGAGCACGCGCGCTACTCCAACACCGCGCGCCAGTATGCTGAGGCGGCGATCAAGACCGAAAATTCGCTCGGCCTGCTCAACATCGTGCAGGCGCTGGTGATGAACCTGCTGATGGCGGGCGCGATGGCCTGGACGGTATGGCAATGGAGCAAGGGCGCGCTGACGCCGGGCGACCTGGTGCTGGTGCAGACCTATCTCACCCAGCTATTCCGCCCGCTCGACATGCTCGGCTGGGTCTATCGCACGATCCGCCAGGGCCTGATCGACATGGCCGACATGTTCCGCCTGATGGACACGCCGGTGGAGGTGGAGGACAGGCCCGGCGCCCCCGCGCTGGTGGTGCGCCGCCCGGTCGTGACCTTCGACAATGTCGATTTCGGCTACGAGGAAGACCGCCAGATTCTCCACAAGCTGAGCTTCGAGGCCCCGGCGGGCGCGACCGTGGCGCTGGTCGGGCCGAGCGGCGCGGGCAAGAGCACCATCGGGCGGCTGCTGTTCCGCTTCTACGATCCGTCCGCCGGGCGCATCCTGATCGACGGGCAGGACATCCGCGAGGTGACGCAGGCGAGCCTGCGCGCCCACATCGGCATCGTCCCGCAGGACAGCGTTCTGTTCAACGACACGCTCGGCTACAACATCGCGTACGGGCGCGACGACGCGACGGCGGAGCAGATCGAGCGCGCCGCGCGCGATGCCGCCGTGCTGCCGCTGGTCGAGCTGCTGCCGCAGGGCTTCGATACCGAGGTCGGCGAGCGGGGCCTCAAGCTCTCGGGCGGGGAGAAGCAGCGCGTGGCCATCGCCCGCACGCTGCTGAAGGACCCGCCGATCCTGCTGCTCGACGAGGCGACGAGCGCGCTCGATTCGCGCACCGAACAGGACATCCTCGCGACCTTGAAGCGGGTGAGCGCCGACCGCACCACCATCGCCATCGCCCACCGCCTCTCCACCATCGCCGATGCCGATATCATCAACGTGATGGACGCGGGCCGCATCGTCGAATCGGGCAGCCACTTCGACCTGTTGCGCCGCGACGGCCTTTACGCGGAGATGTGGAACCGCCAGCTCAGCGAAGAGACCGAGGTGCTGGCGGCCGAGTAATCAGCCGCCCGCCGGCACTTGCGGATCGAACAGGTCGATTTCGCTTGCCGGTATAACTTCGACAGTGCCGCGCAGTGCGCGCAGTTCCTCGATGAAGGCATCGGCATTTCCGACGATCACGACGCTTGCGTTCGCCGGGTCGAAGTAACGCGCCGCGGAGGCGGTTGCCTGGGCCGAGGATACCGCGTTCACACGCTCTCCATACCGCGCGATTTCGGCCGGATCGACGCCCTGCGTAAGCAGGCTGGCGAGTATCGCGCCATAGCCGGATGAACTTTCCAGACTGCGGCCATAGCCGCCGGTCAGGAACAGGCGGCGCCGGTCGAGCAGATCGTCATCCAGCGCCTCGGTCCCGATGCGGGCGAACTCGTTGAGCATGACTTCGACGACCTCGTCGACTGTCTCGTTGGCAGTCTGCGCGCTGGCGGAGACGATCGAGCCGTCCGCCAGTTCTGACAGGCCGGAATAGGAACCGTAGGACAGGGCGCGATTGGTGCGGATTTCCTCGAACAGCCGTCCGCTCGATCCCCCGCCCAGCACCGCATTGGCGAGTTCGAGCGGGAAGAAGTCCGCGCTCTCGCGACCCGGCCCGCGAGCGACGAGATACACCGCTGCCTGGCCCGCATCGGGCATGTCGATCACCACGGTACGGGGCTCGGCCGCGGGACCGGCGCGCTGCGTTACCATTGGCGCGATCGGAGCATCGGAGCGCCAATCCCCGAACAGGTCCTCTGCCAATGCAAAGGCGTCGGCAGGGGCGATACCGCCGCTGATCACTATCTGTGCGCGGGCAGGATGCCAGTAGGTCCGGCGATGCTGCAGCAGGTCCTCGCGCGAGATCGCCTCGAGAGATTGTACGGTGCCGCCGGAGATATTGCCGTATGGCGCATTGCCGAAAAGGATCGGTCGCAGCGCCATCGCCGCCAGCGAACCGGGCTCGCTCATCGCCACGCGAATCCCATCGAGCGCGCGTCCGCGTTCCCGATCGAATACGTCCTGCGGGTAATTGGCGTTGCGGATGACATCGGAAAGGACCTCGCCAGCCGCCGCCATGTTGGCCACCGGTGCACTGAGATAAAAGCGGGTATTGTCGGTCGATGCCCCTCCGCCCATGCTGGCGCCGAGGCTTTCGAGCCGCGCCGCAATCTCCTGCGCGCTGGCCGTGCTCGTACCCTGCTCGGCAAGGTTCGCGGCAAGCTGAGCCACGCCAGACCTTGCGCGCGGATCGCTCACGCTGCCGCCCGGCAGAAGTACGTTCATCGACGCTATCGGTACGTCACCGGTCTGCACCGCCAGCACCTCGATTCCGTTGGACAGCCTGTGCGTCGCGAAATCGGGCACGGTCACCAGCGGCGCTTCGCCCGGGCCGGGAGGGGCATCACGCTCGGCTTCGGGACGGACTGCCAGCGGCTCGCCAACGGGCGGCGGCAGGGTACGATAGGTCGGCATGGGGACCGGGTTGGCGAAAGAAGCGGGATCGAACTCGCCGCGCGTCAGCGTGAAATCGACCCGCGCTTGCGGATCGAGCCAGGTGCGCGCAACGCGCCGGACGTCCTCCGCTGTGACCTCGGCAACGGCCGCGAGCATCCGGTCGGCATCGCGGGGATCCCCCGTCGTGACCAGCGTTTCGCCCAATTCGAAAGCGCGTCCGCGTGCCGTCTCGCGTCCGCGAAGCGTGCCAGCGATGATCTCGTTCTTGGCTTCCGCCAGTTCGGCAGGGGTGACGAGTTCGTCGCGCATGCGCGCCGTTTGCGCCGCAAGCACTGCGGCGACCGGCGCTGCCTCCGCGTCAGGACGGATCTGCGCGTATTGCACGAATTGGCCTGCCTCTTCCGAACCATAGGCATACTGCACTGTCCCGACCGCCAGCCCCGGTTCGACCAAGGCTGCGTAGAGACGGCTGCTCTGGCCGCGCGACATGATCGCATCGAGTACGCTGAGCGCGGGCATGTCGGGGTGGTTGGCTTCGGGCAATTGCCACACGGTGCCGACCAGCGGCAGCGGCACATTGGGCGATGCCACGGTGACGCTGCGCGGCGATGTTGGGCGATCCTCGCGCTCCGGTATGGTCACGTCGACCGGGTTGGCGCGCGGGGGAATATCGGCGAAATACTGGTCCACCAGCGAACGCAGGTTCGCCATGTCGAAATTGCCGGCGACGATCAGCGTGGCGGTGTCGGGCCCGTAATAGGCCTGATGAAAGGCGCGCGCATCTTCCAGCGTGGCGGCTTGCAGATCTTCCATGCTGCCGATTCCGGGACGCCGATGCGGCAACTCGTCGAAAGCGATTTCGGGCATCGCCACGCGCTGGAACAGGCCGTAAGGAGGCGCGAGCACGCGCGTGCGATATTCCTCCATCACCACGTTGCGCTCGGTCTCGAAAACTTCCTCGTCCACCACCGGGAATGCCATCCGCTCACGGTGGGTCCACAACATGGTCTCGAGATATTCGGCCGGCACGGTTTCGAAGTAGTTGGTCCGGTCGGTACCGTTGGAAGCATTGCGCGTGCCGCCGACATCGGCGGTAAGGCCGTAGATCATGTTGTAGGGCATATTGAGCGTCTTGCGACTGAGGATATGCTCGAACAGATGGGCAAAGCCGCTGCGGCCTTCGGGATCGAGCTTGCTTCCGATTTCATACCACAAGCTGGTCGTGACCGTTGCGGTGCTGTCGTCTTCGATCGCGATGACGCGCAGACCGTTGTCCAGTGTCCAGTCGGTGTATTCGATTTCAGGAGCGGTGAGCGCGGGCGCTTCGGGGGCGTCCTGTGCCGTGACAGGCGAAGCTGCAACGAGAGCGAGCGCCAGCGCGCTGCCGGCAAGGTATCGGAAAGTCATTCGGCGTCCCCAGGTCTCTTATGATAAGTCTGCAATAGACCACCTTGAACCGGATGCGACAAGGTCCCGGCCATGAATTCTGCTGGTTGGTGTCGTAGCTCGGTGGACATCGCGCGCCTTGCATATTGCAGTGCAGCATGTAGGAGGCGCGACTTCCGCAAGCACAGGACCCGCCATGATCTCCACCAGCGCGCTTCGCCGCGACTGGCTCGCCAATCCGCGTGCCGACATCCTTGCCGGCGTTGTCGTCGCCCTAGCCCTGATCCCGGAAGCCATCGGCTTCTCGATCATCGCCGGGGTGGACCCGCGCGTAGGACTCTACGCCTCGATCGCCATCGCCATGGTCATCGCCTTTACCGGCGGACGGCCCGGCATGATCAGCGCCGCCACCGCCGCGGTTGCCGTGGTGGTGGTGCCACTGGTGCGCGACCACGGGGTGGAATACCTGTTCGCCGCGACCATCCTGATGGGCGTGTTCCAGGGCCTTGCCGCGCTGCTGCGGCTGGACCTGCTGATGCAATTCGTCAGCCGCTCGGTCATCACCGGCTTCGTCAACGCGCTGGCGATCCTCATCTTCATGGCGCAGCTGCCGCAGCTGATCGGCGTGCCGCCCGTCACCTACGCGCTGGTCGCCCTCGCGCTGGCGATCATCTACCTGCTGCCGCGCCTCACCACCGCCGTGCCCTCCCCGCTCGTCGCCATCGTGGTGGTCGGCGCGATCACCATCGGGCTGGGCGTCGAGGTCAACACCGTCGCCGACATGGGCGAGCTGCCCGAGGGCCTCCCCTATCTCGTCTGGCCGGACGTGCCGCTGACCTGGGAGACGCTGCGGATCATCGCCCCCTATTCGGCCACGATGGCCGCGGTCGGCCTGCTCGAAAGCCTGCTGACCGCGCAGATCGTCGACGACATGACCCACACCGATTCGGACAAGCGCCGCGAGTGCGCCGGTCAGGGCGTGGCGAATGTCGCCGCGGCGATGGTCGGCGGCATGGGCGGCTGCGCGATGATCGGGCAGTCGGTGATCAACGTGACCTCCGGCGGGCGCGGACGGCTCTCCACCTTTACCGCGGGCGCGACGCTATTGGTGTTGCTCGCCGCGCTCGGGCCGATCGTCGGACAGATCCCCATGGCGGCGCTGGTGGCGGTGATGATCATGGTCTCCATCGGCACCTTCAGCTGGAACTCCATCCCCAACCTTCGCCGCCATCCCTGGCAGTCCAGCGTCGTCATGCTGGCGACCGTCGTGATGGTGGTGGCGACCCACAACCTGGCGCTGGGCGTGCTGGTCGGCGTGCTGCTGTCGGGCATCTTCTTTGCCGGCAAGGTCCGCTCGATGTTCGGCGTCACCCGCGTGCGCGACGAGCGGACGGCGACCTACACCGTGACGGGCCAGATCTTCTTCGCCAGCGTCGACCGCTTCAGCCGCGCCTTCGGCCGCGAGAGCGAGCGCCCGGACCCCGCCGACCACGTGGTAATCGACGTGACGCGCGCGCACTTCTGGGACATCAGCGGCGTCGGCGTGCTCGACAAGGTGGTGGAGCGCATGCGCATGAACGGGCGCAGCGTGCAGGTGATCGGCCTCAACGAGGCGAGCGCCGACCTCGTCGACCGCTTCGCCCTGACCGACAAGACCGGGGTGGAGATCGGGCTGGCGCCCCACCCCTGAGGCACGGCTTCAGCGCGGCGCGCCCGCCATGTCCGCCTCGATGCGGTCGAGGAAAGCGGCGGTCGACCAGTCGGCCTGCGCCATCGGGATGTCGGCCGCGTAGACCTCGCCCCAGCCGCGCGGGCGGCCGACCCAAGTCTTGTTCGGAATGACGACGTAGCCTGGCCCGCCCGGCAAGTCCTTGCGCCGCACCTCCATGTATGTCGAATCCGCCGAGGTCGGCGCGCCGATCCGCACGGTGTTGGCAAACCTTGCGAAGTAGTCGTTCGCATCGAGGCAGGCGCTGGCGCACAGACCCCAATTGATGACGTAGACCGGCGTTGTGAAATCGCTGGCGACCGGAGCATCGAAGGTCGCTTCCTCCCCGTCCATGCCGGGCTGGCGCCAAAGCGGCTGGCCCTGCTGGCGCGCCTGTTCCATCGCCATGCCGGCCATCTGCGCCATGTCCGCCCACTCGCTGCCCTGCGCGCGCAGGTCGCTCGCCATTTCGCCGAGGTAGGCGATGGTTTCGGGGGACGTGCGCCAGTCGATCTCGACGCCCTGCGGCGCGCGGCTTTCGAGCACGTCCTCGCCCCACAGCATGGCCGCCACGCGCTGCGACCAGCCGGACGAGCCGCCGTTGTTGCCGCGCATGTCGATCACCACGGCGCGCGCGGCCAGCAGTTCGTCGCGCCGCGCGGCGAGGTCGGCATAGAGCTGCTCGAAGGCGGCGCGGCCCGCCTCGTCCGGCTGGAAGTCGCCGAGGCCGATCAGGAACAGGCCCGGTCGCGGTTCGGTAAGGCCGGTGGGCTCGGCGGCGCTGTAGACGCTGGCAGCGTAGAAATCGCGCTCATCCCGGCTCGGCTCGCGCCAGTCGAGCGTGCGGGTTTGCGTGGTGCCGTCCGCCAGCCGGAAGGTGCATTCGCGCGGCGCGTCGGCGGGCACCTCGCCGATGGAGAAAAAGGCCTGCGAGGGGCGCGACCACCATTGCCCGGCCTCGTTGGCGCGAAACCGTTGCAACAGCAGCGCGCCGGGCAGGAAGTCGGCCATCGCCTCGCCGTTGCACCCCGTCACCAGCGCACCGGCGAGCGGGTCCGAGGCATCGGGCGTGGCCACGATGAACCGGTCCCCGCGCGCCACCACGGCGAAACCCGGCCAGGATCGCGGCGCGTCGTCCGCCGTGTTCAGCGTGCCGATCGCTACCGCGTGCCCGTCGGACAGAACGGCGCTGAAAGCTGCCAGAGCGCGGGCATAACCCGCGCGCGATTGCGCTTGGGCCGCCGCGGCTAGCCCGGCATCGCGCGCAGCTTCGAGCTGGGCGGGAAAGCCGGGATTGGCGGCATCGAACATGCCCGGATGGTTTTCGACATACTCGCGGTAGGCCTCGCGCACGTCCATTTCGGCGGCGGTGCGCCACTGGTCGGTGCTCCAACTCTCGTAGTCGGCGGCGATGTCCTGCGCTTGGGCAGTTGCGGCGAAAATGGCGAGAGCCGAAAGGCCGAGAAGCAGAGAGCGGATCATCATGCCCTTAGGCTATCCCAGCCGCGCCGGCTCTGCCAGAGCGTGATCCGCCAATTTACGCCAAGGCTCGACCAGCGACAGGCTAGCCGATGGCCGGTTGCCCGTTCGAGGCGGTGACCCCGCCGTCCACCGGCAGAACCACGCCCGTGATCATCCGCGCATCGTCGCTGGCGAGAAAGGCCACGACGGCAGCGATGTCCTCGGGCTGCTCCGGCGGCTTCAGCGCCATGCGCTCGCGGAACTTGTCCATCAGTTCCTCGTCACCGGTGATGCCTTCGGCGAGCGGGGTGTCGGTGATCGAGGGGGCTACGGCGTTCACCCGCACCCCGTCCTTGCCGAGATCGAGCGCCAGCGCGCGCGTCATGTTGCTGATCGCGCCCTTGGAGGTGTTGTAGGCGAGCATCCCCCAGTCCGCGCCGATGCCGGAAACCGAGCTGGTGTTGACGATGCACCCCTTGCTCTTCCTGAGATGCGGGATCGCGGCACGGGCGCAGAAGAAGACGCCGTCCACGTTGGTACGCAGCACCTTGTTCCAGTCCTCGTCGGTATGCTCTTCCGGCGCCTTCATGACCGCGACGCCGGCGTTGGCGTGGAGCACGTCAAGGCCGCCGAACTCCTTCGCGATCGCATCGATGGTCTCGGTCACCGCCTTGCTGTCGGTCACATCGAGATGGCGGCCGGTGACCTCACCTTCGATCTTGCCCGCGATGCCCTCGATATCGTCCGCCACGTCGAGGATGACGACACGCGCGCCCTCGCTCGCGAAGCGCGTGGCGCTGGCGTGGCCGATGCCCGAGCTGCCCCCGGTGACGATGACGGTCTTGTCGGCGAATCTGTTCATTGGTTTTTGTCCTGTCATGATTTCGGTTTCGAAGAACCGACGCATGTCAGCAGCCCATGTTCCGCCCCGCCGGACAGCCCGTGCCTGTGCCGGGGCTAGAGCACGTATTTCGACAGGTCTGCGTCGCCCGCAAGGTCGCCCAGCCGTTCGCGCACGTAGGCGGCATCGATGGCGACGGTCTCGCCCTTGCGGTCCTCGGCCTCGAAACTGAGGTCCTCGAACAGCTTTTCCATCACAGTCTGCAGGCGGCGGGCACCGATGTTCTCGACACTCTCGTTCACCTGCGCGGCGATGCGGGCGACTTCGGCAACGGCGGCATCGTCCATCGTGACGGTCAGCTCCTCGGTGCCGAGCAGGGCCCTGTACTGGCTCACCAGGTTGGCCTTGGTCTCGGAGAGGATGCGGACGAAATCGGCCTCGGTCAGGCTGCGCAGTTCGACGCGGATCGGCAGGCGGCCCTGCAGTTCGGGAAGCATGTCGCTGGGCTTGGCGACGTGGAAGGCGCCGCTGGCGATGAAGAGCACGTGGTCGGTCTTCATCGGGCCGTACTTGGTCGCCACCGTCGTACCCTCGATCAGCGGCAGCAGGTCGCGCTGCACGCCCTCGCGGCTGACCGAGCCGCCGCGCACGTCGGAGACGGCGATCTTGTCGACCTCGTCGAGGAAGACGATGCCGTTGGTCTCCGCATTGGCGAGCGCCACGCGGGCGACGTCGTCGGCGTCAAGGCGCTTGTCCGCCTCCTCGTCGACCAGCTTGTCCCAGGCGTCGGGCACCTTCAGCTTGCGCTTCTTCTTCTGGCCGCCGCCGAAGGCCTTGCCCATCATTTCGGAGAGGTTGATCATCGTCGCCCCGCCGCCCATGCCGGGGATGTCCATCTGCATGCCCGGCGCGTCGGCGACCTCGATCTCGACCTCGGTATCGTTCATCGAGTTGTCGGTGATGCGGCGGCGGAAGCTCTCGCGCGTCGCCTCGCTGGCGTTCTGGCCGACGAGCGCATCGAGCAGCCGGTTCATCGCGGCCTCGCTGGCGGCCTCGCGCACGCTTTCGCGGCGGCGGTCCTTCTCGAGGCGGATCGCTTCCTCCACCAGGTCGCGGGCGATCTGCTCCACGTCGCGGCCGACGTAGCCCACCTCGGTGAACTTGGTCGCCTCCACCTTCACGAAGGGAGCCTCGGCCAGCTTCGCCAGCCGGCGGCTGATCTCGGTCTTGCCGCAGCCCGTGGGGCCGATCATGAGGATGTTCTTGGGCGTCACCTCGTCGCGCAGTTCAGGCGAGAGACGCTGGCGGCGCCAGCGATTCCGCAGTGCCACGGCGACCGCGCGCTTGGCGTCGGCCTGGCCGATGATATGCTCGTCCAGCGCCGCGACGATGGCCTTTGGGGTGAGGTTGTCCATAATTCCTATCTCGTCATTCCAGCGAAAGCTGGGATCTGTCTCGGTTGGGCGCGAGGCCGAAAGCGATCCCAGCTTTCGCTGGGATGACGCGGGACTAGACGGCTTCCACCGTCACGTTGCCGTTGGTAAAGACGCAGACGTCCGCGGCGACGGCCATGGCCTTGCGCGCGATCTTTTCCGCGTCGGTCTCGTAATCGGAAAGCGCCCGCGCGGCGGCGAGCGCGTAGTTGCCACCCGAGCCGATCGCGGCGATCCCGCCGTCGGGCTCCAGCACGTCGCCGTTGCCGGTGAGGACCAGCAATGTGTCCTTGTCGGCGACGATCATCAGCGCCTCGAGGTTGCGCAGATACTTGTCCGTACGCCAGTCCTTGGCGAGCTCCACGCTGGCGCGCAGCAGCTGGCCGGAGTGCTGCTCCAGCTTGCGCTCCAGCCGCTCGAACAGGGTGAATGCGTCGGCGGTGGCCCCGGCGAAACCGGCGACGACCGTGCCATCCTTGCCGATCCGGCGGACCTTGCGGGCGTTGGGCTTCATCACCGTGTTGCCCATGCTCACCTGCCCGTCACCGGCGATGACGGTCCGGTCGCCGCGCTTCACGCCGATGATGGTGGTGCCGTGCCACTGGATGAGACCGTGGCTGGAATTGTCGCTGCTCATGGCGGCGATATGGGAGGCTGGCGCTATACCTTCAAGAAAGGGGCCTGCAAGCGCAGCGCCCGAAGGCGGGCGTCAGCCGCCGCCGCCGGCTCCGCCCGTGCCCGGCAGCGCCGTGCCGACCGTGCCGATGTTGCCGAACAGGTCTTCCAGGAAGCCGCGCTCGCGGCCCAGCGTCGGCGTCTCGTCGCTCTCGGGGCTGATGCGCTCGACCAGCTCCATGCCGCTGCGCTCGGTCGAGACGACGTTGCCCGCCGGGTCGAAATGCACGGCGAGAACCGTGTGCTCCTCGATACGCGGCTGGTTGAAGGGCGCCTGCTCCGTCTGGCTGGAAACGTAGTACCACACCTGGTCGCCGAACAGGCTGGTCATGGTCGGCTGCCCCAGCGTCCCGCGAACGGACTGCTGGTTGTCCAGCCCCGGCTGGACCGAGGCGACGAGCGTTTCGTCCATGATGTAGCCGCGGTGATTGGGGATCGACGAACATCCCGCCAGCGCCGCCGCGACGCCCGCCAGGCCTGCCATCCGCACGATCGAACCCATCTGCAAACTTCCTTCACCTAGACCGGCGGGGCGCGGCGCGATTGCCTCGCGCAGGCCCTGCCCTATATGTGCCGCACGCCTTAGGGCAGGCTGCTGCGCCATGCAACGAGTCCTGGGGCAATGCGTGCATCGCCGGTGCGAAATCGCCCTGTCGCATTGAACTTGTCCTTAACGAGAAAGCGTCCGCCTAGATGTCCTTCTTCCAGCGCCTGACCCGCCGCGATCCGCGCGATGCCCTGCGCCCGCTGTGGCACGCCGTCGTCGGCACCAGCCGCGAGCCCGAATGGTATGCCGACTGCGGCGTGGCCGACACCGTGGACGGCCGCTTCGACATGATCGCCCTCGTTCTCGCACTCACCATGCTAAGGATGGAGGACAGCGAGGACCTTCGCCCCAGGACCGCGCTGCTGACCGAGCTGTTCGTCGCCGACATGGACCGCCAGCTGCGCGATTCGGGCGTGGGCGACCTTGCCGTGGGCAAGAAGATGGGCCGGCTGATGGAGGCGCTGGGCGGCCGCATCGGCGTGCTGCGCGAGAACCTGACCGAGAGCGATGCGACGCTGGCCGTTATCCTCAAGCGCAACGTCACCCTCGCGGACGAGGAGAAGAAGCCCTACGCCCTCGCCGTGCGCGCCCGCGCGCTGCACGACCGGCTGACGGCGCTGAGCGACGAGGCGGTGATGGCGGGAGACCTTCGGTGACTGACACACCTGAATTCTCGCGCATGATCGACCTGCGCTCCATCGGCGACGCGCCGGTGGAGCTGACGGCCTCGGAAGTCGAGCGCGCGGCGCTGGCGCGGCGCTTCGGCCTCGTCGCCATCGACCGGCTAGAGGCGCGCGTCGAGCTGGTGCCCGATGGCGATGCGGTCGAGGCCTCGGGCACGCTCGATGCCGCGATCGTCCAGAGCTGCGCCGTCTCGGGCAACGATTTGCCGGTCACCATCCACGAGCCCTTCACCGTCCGCTTCGTGCCCATGAGCGACGCGCCCGCCGCCTTCGACGAGGAGATCGAGCTGGAGGAGGACGAACTCGACGAGGTGGAGTTCAAGGGCACCGCCTTCGACCTCGGCGAAGCGGTAGCGCAAAGCCTGGTGCTCGCCATCGATCCCTTCGCGGTCGGCCCGGACGCGGACGAGGCGCGGCGGCGGCACGGGCTGATGGAAGAGGGCGCGGCCGGCCCGCTGGCGGAGGCGCTGAAGGGGTTGAGGTTGGATTGAGGTGATATAGGCAGCTTCGAGATTGGAAGCTGCCATCCGCCTATCGTGCAGGGATCCGCAGCACCATGCAGCACCCTCGCTCGACTTTGTCGTGGATCTCGATCACGCCGTCATGCAGATGCGCGATGCGCTGGCAAATGGTAAGGCCCAGTCCCAACCCATCGTCGCTGCCCCCACCCTTAAAGAACTGGCGAAAAACCTGCTCCCTCTTGTTTTCTGGAATCCCGGTGCCGTTGTCACCGACATAGAACACGTGTTCGTCATCGATCAGGGAATAATGGATCGTGACCACGAGGCGTGCCGCGGCCGCATGCTTGATCGAGTTCTCGAT
Source organism: Aurantiacibacter luteus (assembly GCF_001010945.1). Lineage (GTDB taxonomy): Bacteria > Pseudomonadota > Alphaproteobacteria > Sphingomonadales > Sphingomonadaceae > Alteraurantiacibacter > Alteraurantiacibacter luteus. The sequence goes on along the minus strand of NZ_LBHB01000002.1, from coordinate 957,726 downwards.
AAGGTTCTGGAACAATTGTCGCAGTAAATTCGGCTCGACCGTTGCAGTCGGCAGGCGTGCGACATGGAGGTCCATCTCGGCCGTTTCAATCGCGGCAGACAGATTGAAGCGCACCTCCTCCAGGAGTATGTTCAGGTCGTATGAAGTGAAGGAGAGGTTTTCGGCTTCGTTCGCGGCCGCCTTCAGCATCGCCGTGATGGAGTTCGACAAGCCTGTCGCACTTTCGCGCAAGGCCTCCAGGACCATTTTCCCGCGCTCACCAAGCGTCGTGCTCTGGTCACGCTTGATGATATTTACGGCCGAAATAATGCTGGCGATAGGGTTCTTGAGGTCGTGGGCAACCGAATGGGAATACACCTTGAGCTGGGCGTTGAGTTGCACCAGCCGTCGCTCGCGGGCCGCCAGGTCCGTGATATCAGTAGAAATGCCGATGAGACGCTTTTGGCCATTGGCCAGTTCGATTGCCAGCTTGCGCGTCAACAGTGTTATCTTCCTGCCGGTCCAATCGACGACTTCCTCGACGATTTCCGTCCGCCCCTCGCGCATTGCGCGGCGGTCCTCCGAAAGGAACAGGTCTGCTTCTTCTTCGCTGAAACTTTCGACCGTCGTCGAACCGATCATGTTGTCCCGCTCATCGGGCGCGTAGATGGCCTTGAAGGCTTGATTGGCCCACACGATCTCACCCAACTCGTTCTTGACGAAAACCAGATTGGGCTCGTTCTCGAGAATGAAAAACAGCAGCGCATCGTCGCTACCGACTTTCGGAATCCCGCCTTCGGGGAGATTGGAGAAAGGAATGGCACGACCCCTTTATTGCCTGCCATGGATCCTCAGACCCACGGTTCCGGTCACGATAACCTAATGAGCCTGCGACAGCTATGGGGTCGTTGGCAGGTGTATGGTCTTTCCTACACGGCCCTGACAGACGAGCACGGCGCGCTCTTTCACATCGTGACCCGCCCTAGGGCCCTAGGCAGGCCCGCAGATTTCCGCTCCACCCGGCAAAGTGTCAACTTCGCCGGGGTCGCAAATCTTTGGTTTGAATGGGAAACCCGCGGGCGGAGCGGTTGACAGTGTCAACTTCGCCGCCCGCCGGACCGACCGATCAAAACGGGATGTCGTCGTCCAGGTCGTCGTAGTTGGAGCCGCCGCCCATGCCGCCGCTCGAAGAGCTGCCACCGCCGCCCTGGTCCCAGCCGCCCGAGCTTCCACCCGAACCACCGCCGTAGCCGCCACCGCCGCCGCGCTGGCCACCGCCACCGCCTCCGCCGCCCTGGGCACCGTCGAGCATGGTCATCACGCCGCCCATGCCGCCGACCGAGACCTCGGTCGAATAGCGGTCGTTGCCGTTCTGGTCCTGCCACTTGCGGGTGCGCAGCTGGCCCTCGATATAGACCTTGCTGCCCTTGCGGAGATACCGCTCGGCCACGCCCACCAGCCCGTCCGACTGGAGCACGACGGTGTGCCACTCGGTGCGCTCCTTGCGCTCTCCGGTGGTCTTGTCCTTCCAGTTCTCGCTGGTGGCGATCCGAAGGTTGCAGATGCGGCCGCCGTTCTGGAAGCTCTTGACCTCGGGGTCCGCGCCAAGATTACCGATCAGCATGACCTTGTTGAGGCTGCCCGCCATGTCCCGTTCCTCTCGCTAAAATCCGAGCGCGACCGCGCTCCAGTATGTGATTCCCGCGAAGATGTAAGCGAGCGCGAACAGGTATGCCACCATGAACAGCGGCCATTTCCACCCATTCGTCTCGCGCCGGGCGACGGCGATGGTGGAAAGGCACTGCGGGGCGAAGACGAACCAGGCGAGGAAGGCGAGCGCGGTGGCGAGCGACCAGTCGCCGGCCAGCCGGGGCCCAAGCGCGGCGGCCGCCTCGTCCTCGTCCGCAGCGTCGACGGCATAGGTGGTGGCGAGCGCGCTGACGGCGACCTCGCGCGCGGCCATCGCCGGGATCAGCGAAAGGGCGATCTCGTGGTTGAAGCCGATCGGCTCGACCACGACCTCCAGCCCGCTGGCGATCCGGCCCGCCACGCTGACCTCGGACTGGCGCTCGCCGGGGCCCGCCTGCGGGAAGCTCAGCAGCACCCACAGCACCACGGTAACGGTGAAGATGATGGTGCCCGCGCGGCGCAGGAAGACCCAGGCGCGCTGCCACAGGCCGATCGCGAGGTCGCGCAGCAGCGGCATCTGGTAGCGAGGCAGCTCCATGATGAAGCCCGACGCCGCGCCCTTGGTGGCCGTGCGCCGCAGCACCAGCGCCGCCAGCACCGCGCCGACGATCCCGGCGAAATAGAGCGCGAACAGCACCAGCCCCTGCAGGCCCACGCCCGGTCCCACGGTGGTCGCCGGAATGAAGGCCCCGATGATGACGGCATAGACCGGCAGCCGCGCCGAGCAGGTCATCAGCGGGGCAATGAGGATGGTCGTCAGCCGGTCCTTCGGATCGGCGATGGCGCGGGTCGCCATGATGCCGGGGATGGCGCAGGCGAAGCTGGAGAGCAGCGGGATGAAACTGCGGCCCGACAGGCCGACGCTCGCCATGAGGCGGTCCATGATGAAGGCCGCGCGGGCCATGTAGCCGGTCTGCTCCATCGCCAGGATAAAGGCGAAGAGGATGACGATCTGCGGCAGGAACACGACGACGCTGCCCACGCCCGTCAGCACGCCCTGCGTCACGAAGTCGCGCACGATCCCGGCCGGCAATGTGCCTTCAACCAGGGCGATCAGCGCGGCGATCGCGGCCTCGATGGCATCGGCAAAGGGGGTCGCCCAGGCGAACACGGCTTGGAAGATCACGAACAGCAGCGCGAACAGGATCGGCGGGCCGAGCCAGGGATGCAGCAGCACCTTGTCGAGATGCGCGTGCCAGCGGCGCTGCGCAGTTTCCGCGAGGATCGCGCCCTTGGCGATGTTACGCGCCGCCAGCCGCCGCTCGGGCAGGGTCAGGTCGCGCACGAGGTGGCGCTGCGAGAGGTCCTGCTGCTCGGCCACGTCCATCGCCTCGCCCAGCGCCTCGATCCCGCGGCGGCGCACGGCAACGGTCGGTACGACCGGCACGCCCAGCGCCGCGGCCAAGGCATCGGCATCGAGCGCCAGCCCGTCGCGCTCCGCCATGTCGACCATGTTGAGCGCGACCACGGTGGGGCGGCCCAGCGCGATCAGTTCCTGTGCGAAGACGAGGTGCTGTTCCAGGTTGGCGGCATCGACGACGATCACCAGCGTTTCGGGCGCGGTCTCGCCGGGAAAATCGCCCATGACGACGCGGCGCGTCACCTCCTCGTCCGGGCTGGCGGCATCGAGCGCGTAGGAGCCGGGCAGGTCGACCAGCTCCACCGGCTCGCCGCTCGGCAGCAGCATCCGCCCGCTCTTGCGCTCCACGGTGACGCCGGGATAGTTGGCAATCTTCTGCCGCGCGCCGGTCAGCGCGTTGAACAGCGCGCTCTTGCCCGAATTCGGGTTGCCGACCAGCGCCGCGGTGCGAAGGCGGCTCACAGGACCTCCACCGTCATGGCCCGGGCATGGGCGCGGCGCACGGCCACGGTGGTGCGCCCGATGATGAGCGCGATCGGGTCCTTGCCCATGAACACGCCGCGATGCGCCACGGCCACCCGCGCACCGGCATCGAGCCCGAGTGCGCGCAGGCGCTTGCCCTCGTCGGGGGCGAGAGAGGCCCAGTCCACATCGCGAATCTCGGCGCGGCTGAGCGGGGGCAGGGTATCGAGCGTGGTCACGGCGTGGCCGTGGCAGAGCGGAGCGCTAATTGCAACTGCTTCGCAATAAGCGGAAGCGTTATTTCTGCGGGTAGCGCAACCGGCCGAGAAAGCGCGCCACGTCGAAATGCTCGCGGTCCCCGCCGAGCAGTTGCGCCTTGGCCTTTTCGAATTTCATCACGCCTTCGATGCGGCGATCGAGAAAGGCGCGGGTTTCGGCCTTGCCCTCGCTCGTGTCGTCCTTCCACACCGCCAGCGTCGCCCCGTAAATGCCGGAAAGGATCGCGCGCTTGGTGTAGTGGTTGTAGTCGGTCGCGGTGTCGCCTGCGAGCCGCCACATCTTGTCGGCGCTCGACCAGCCCTGCTTCAGCGCCGAGGCGATATTCTGCGGCATGGTCTGCACGGCCATCGCCCGGGCCAGCGATTCTTCTAGGCCGGCGATGGCCTCCAGCCGGAACCACACCAGCGAACGGATACGCTCGCGGATGGGCATGGCGGAAAGGCGACCGTCGGCGAAGTGCGCCGTCATCCTCGCATCGACCGAGGCGACCCAGGCATCGATCAGGTCCATCGGCCCGTCGGTAAAGGCCAGCCGCGCCACGTCGGGATCGACCCCGGCGCCTTCCGCCGCCGAGACCAGCGCCGCATCGCTCCACCCGTCGAACATGGCGGCGAGCGCGATGTCCGGGGCGAGCGCCAGGCGAATCTCGTCCAGCGTCGCGTCGGCGGCAACCGCTACCATCAGAACACCGGACCGTAGGTGCGCGTCTCGCCCACAGTGCCGCTGCTCTCGGCGGATTCGATGATCGAGAGCACGCGCGGCGGCACCCCGCGCATGGCGGCATATTCGCGCGCGCTGCGCCCGGTGTTGTCGGCCCAGTCGGGATCGGCCCCGGCACGGATGAGGATTTCCAAGAGCTGCGTGTTGCGCGCATGGACCGCGGCGATCAGCGGGGTCTCGCCGGTCTGGTTGGCGACATCGACGCGCGCGCCGCCGTCGATCAGCGCCTGCACGCCTTCGAGGAAGCCGATCTCCGCCGCGGCGATCAGCGGGGTACGGCCGCGATTGTCGGCGATATTGGGGTTGGCCCCTTCCTGCAGCAGCCAGCGCGTCCAGGTCAGGTCGCGCCGGTCGACGGTGAGATGCAGGCCGGTCTGGCCGTTGGTGATGTCGCGGGCGTTGACCACGGTCGTGCCCGGCGCGTTGAGCAGTTCGGTCGCCTTGGAACCGTCGCGATCCTCCACCGCCTTCAGGAACTCCGCGCTTGTTGAGAGGAACTGCGCCGAGGCGGGCACCGCGACCGCCAGGCCGGCCAGCGCCACGAAAAGGGTGATGATGTTGCGAAGCGGTGTTGCGATCACCTGCTCTCTCCTGTCAGAATCTGCGCGAAAGCCCCTGCCTTGCAGGCTTCGCTCCTTGCCTTGAGCCCGTTAGCAGAGCATGAACGCCGCGTCATGCCCGCACGTGGAATTCGCTTCGCCCCGCTCGCCCTCGCGCTTGCGGCCTCGCTGTCCCTCGCCGCCTGCGACGGCGGTGGAGCGACGGCCGACGCCCCGCTCTACGGCAGCGCCCTGACGGGCGCATACACGCTCTCCGACACCCGGGGCAGGCCGGTCTCCAACACCGATTTCGCGGGCAAGTACCAGCTCGTCTATTTCGGCTACACCTACTGCCCCAACGTCTGCCCGTTCGACATGCAGCGCATGATGCGCGGTTACGATTTGTTTGCTGAGGAACACCCGGACCTTGCCGCGGACGTGCAGCCGATCTTCGTCACCGTCGATCCCGAGCGCGACACGCCCGAAAAGATTGCCGAATACACCAACGCCTTTTCCGATCGTCTGATCGGCTTGCGCGGCACGCCCGAGCAGACCGAGGCGGCGGCGGCGGCCTTCTTCTTCACCCATCAGAAGATTGACCCTGTGGTGGAAGGCGGCGATTACGACATCCAGCACCCCAGCATCGGCTATCTCGTCGACCGCGAGGGGCAGCCGATGGCGCTGGTGCCGGTCGAGCAATCGCCTGAGGCGGTAGCGGCGGAGCTGGAAAAGTGGGTGCGCTGAGGGACCGCTTCTGGGAGCTGCCGCTGGATGCGCTGACCCGCGAGGAGTGGGAGGCGCTGTGCGACGGCTGCGGCAAGTGTTGCCTGCACAAGCTGGAGGACGAGGACACCGGCGAAATTCTGGAAACCAACGTCGCCTGCAAGCTGCTCGACACGGGCACCGCGCGCTGCCGCGACTATCGCCACCGCAAGGCCTTCGTCCCCGATTGCCTGCGCCTCACCCCGCGGCTGGTGAAGGAGGTGCCGTGGCTGCCAAAAAGCTGCGCCTATATCCGCCGCGCGCAGGACAAGCCGCTGCCGGGCTGGCATTACCTGCTCACCGGCAATCACGATGCCATGCTGGAGGCTGGCGCGAGCGTGGCCGGGCGCTGCATCAGCGAGACGGTGGCAGGCCCCCTCGAACACCACCTGACCGAATGGGACGACACCCTTTGAGGAGGCCGGCGTGATCGACTGGCTGCGCAAGGAGATACGCGAGCCCAGCGTGGAGGTCGCGGGCCGCACCCTGCCCATCGCCATCCGCCGCCACGCCCGCGCCCGGCGGCTGACCATGCGCCTCGCCCCCGACGGCAGCGAGTTGCGCGTCACCCTGCCGCGCTGGGGCCGCACGCTGGATGCGATCGCCTTTGCCGAGGCGCGGCGCGAGTGGATTGCGGGCCAGCTCGCCAAGATGGTCGAGGCCCGCCCGATCGGCGACGGGGCGAGCGTGCCCTACCGGGGCGAGGACCTCACCGTTCGCTGGGACGCCGGAGCCCTGCGCAAGGTCGTGCGCGAGGGCGATGGGCTGACCATCGGCGGCCCGCAGGAAAGCCTTCCAACCCGGCTGCAACGCTGGCTGGAAGGCGAGGCGCTGCGGCTCGCCGCCGAGGACCTCGCCGACTATTGCGCGCGCATCCATCACCCGCTTCCCGATCTGCGCCTGACCCGCGCCCAGCGGCGCTGGGGCTCGTGCTCCGGGCACGTGGGCGAGGCCGAGGTGCGCCGCATCCGCCTCAACTGGCGGCTGGTGATGGCGCCCGACCACGTGCGCCGGTCGGTGGTCGCGCACGAGGTCGCCCACCTCGTCCATTTCGATCACTCGCCCGCCTTCCACGACCTGCTCGCGCGGCTCTACGAAGGCAATCTCGAGGCGGCCGACGACTGGCTGAAACAGCAGGGCCGCTCGCTCTACGCCATGTTCGGCTGAGACGGGTCCGTTCGTCCTACTGGCGCAAGTGCCGCCAGCGGCCTATCTTGGCGGGCATGAGAGACTTCTTCCGCAGCATCTCGCCCCGGCGGGCGGTCGGCGATTTTGCCGAGAACTGGCGCCAGCCGACCCCGCACCGCTGGCAGATCCTGGGCGTCGCCTGCGCCGCGACCTTTGCCGTGTTCATGCTGTTCATCCCCGAAAGTACGCCGGCCAATCCCGAGCGGCCGGACCTGATCTACATCTCGACCTTTGCCGACGGTCGCTCCGATCCGGAGATCGTCGCCTCCAACTGCGCGAACCAGGAACTGCAGGACGAGATCGCGCTGGCCATCGCCGAAAGCGAGGAGCGCAAACGCGAGATTTACGCAGCGCTGGGCCGCGCGACTTTCGTCGACGTCGAGGAAATCCAGCGCGAGGCGGAGGCCCAGCGCGCCGCCGAGGCCGCTAATGCCGAGGGTCCCTCGCCCGAGGAACTGGCGCTCTCCATCGAGGAATACTGCGCGCTTGCCGCTGCCGGCTGAGGATGCGCGCTGGCTTGCGGCGGCCGCGGCGCTGGCCGAGCGCGCGCGCCCGCTGGCCCGGCCGAATCCAGGCGTCGGCGCTGTGGTCGTGAAGAACGGCGTGGTCGCCGGGCGCGGTTGGACCCGGCCCGGCGGCAGGCCGCACGCGGAGGCGGCCGCGCTGGCAATGGCCGGGGAGAAGGCGCGCGGCGGCACGCTCTACGTCACGCTGGAGCCCTGCGCCCACCGCTCCGAGCGCGGCCCGGCCTGCGCCGACCTGGCAACGGCGGCAGGCCTTGCCCGCGTGGTCGTCGGCATGGCCGACCCCGATCCGCGCACCGGCGGCGCGGGGATAACGCGGCTGCGCGAGGCGGGCATCGAGGTCGCCGAGGCGGGGCGGGATGCCGCCGGGCTCGGCCTTGCCGGCCACGAAGCCGCGCTGACTCTGGGCCGTCCGCACGTGACGCTCAAGCTCGCACTCTCGCTCGACGGCTGCATTGCCGCCGCGAACGGCGAGAGCAAGTGGATCACCGGCGAAGCGGCGCGCAATCACGTGCACCGCGAACGGGCGCGGGCCGACGCGATCCTCGTCGGCGGCGAGACCCTGCGCGCCGACGCGCCCCGCCTCGACGTGCGCCTGCCGGGCCTCGAAACCCGCGCGCCGGAACGGTGGGTGCTCACCCGCGGAGCCGCGCCCGAGGGCTGGCGGGCTCTCGCCGCGCCGAAGGATCTCGCCGCGATGGGGAACGTGCGCTATCTCTTCGTCGAGGGCGGCGCGGGCGCGGCGGCGGCCTTCCTGCACGCCGACCTCGTCGATCGCCTGCTGATCTACCGCGCGCCCATCGTGATCGGCGGCGGCAGGCCGGGTGTCGGCGATATCGGCCTTTCAAGTCTGGTGGAGGCACACGGGCGCTGGGTTCGTGAAGACACGCGGACATTCGGCCCGGACACTCTCGAAATCCATCGCCGGACACGCTAGGGCGCAGGCCATGTTCACCGGCATCACCGTCGCCATCGGCACCATCGGCCAGGTCGAGCAGCGCGGCGACCTGCGCCTGCGCATCGACTGCCCCTTCGACCCCGCCGCCATCGCCATCGGCGCGAGCATCGCCTGCTCGGGCGTGTGCCTGACTGTGATCGATCGCGGCGGCACCAAGGGAGAGGCGCACTTCAGTGTCGACGTCTCGGGCGAAACCGTCTCGCGCACCGCGCGCGGGATGTGGACCGAAGGGCGCGAGCTCAACCTCGAACCCTCGCTGCGCATCGGCGACGAGTTGGGCGGGCACATCGTCACCGGCCACGTCGATGCCGTGGGCCGCGTGGTCGACTGGCAGCCGGTCGGCGATTCGGAGGAAGTCACGATCGAAGCACCCGCCGCGCTCGCGCCGTTCATCGCCGAAAAGGGTTCGATTTGCGTCGACGGCGTCTCGCTGACGGTCAATTCCGTCCACGACCAGCCGAACGGCGCGGTGCGCTTCATGCTCAACATCATCCCGCACACGGCCGAGGCGACGACGCTTGGCGGTCTCGGCCAGGGCGCCGAGATCAACCTGGAGGTCGATGCCATCGCCCGCTACCTGCACCGGATGCAGATGCTGCGGGCAGGCTAGGCACGCAGGCGCCTCAGCCGAACAGGCGCGCCAGCAAGCCGCGATTGACCCTGTCCGGCGGCGACAGGTCGCACATCTTTAGGAGGTAGTTCGCCAGCTGCGCCGCCTGGTTGGTATCGAGCATGTAGACATGCGCGTGCACGTCGTCCTCGGTGTGCGGAGGGGGCCGGGTCACGCTCTGCAACCGCAGGGTCACGCGCTCTCCGCTCAGCGAGCCGGTCCAGCCCACGAGCGCGCCGTAGTCGATATGCGATGGATCGTTCACCGCGGTCCTCCCAGTATCCCTGCGTGCGACATTACGGGCGCGGGCCGCCGGGGCAAGCACCGTTTTGGAACGCGGCCGCAGGCGTTTGCGTCAGCCCGTCACGTCCGCCAGCGCCGCGACGAACTGCTCGACGTTGGCCTCGGTGAGCCCCGCCACGTTGATGCGCCCCGAACCCGCCATGTAGACGCCGTGATCGTCGCGCAGGCGCTGCACCTGGTCCTTGTCGACGGGCAGCATGGCGAACATGCCCTTCTGCCGGCCGAGCGGGGTGAGGTCGACACCGCCCGCATTGCTCGATGCGGCCAGCTTGGCGCGCACCGCGCCGATCCGCTCGCGCATGGACTTGAGCTCGTCCTGCCATTGCTGCGTCAGTCCGGCATCCTTCAGCACCACGCGCACCGCCGCACCGCCGTGGTCAGGCGGCATGGACCAGTTGGCCCGCGCCAGCGCTGCGGCGTTGCTGATGGCGCGCGCGGTCACCTCGGCGCTCGCGCTCTGCACCCAGAAGGCGCCCACGCGGTCGCGATAGAGGCCGAAGTTCTTGTCGCAGCTGTAGGCCACCAGCAGCTCGGGCACGCGCGCGGCCACGGCGCGCAGGCCGTAGGCATCCTCGTCCATGCCGTCACCCAGGCCCTGGTAGGCAAGGTCGATGACCGGCAGCACCGGGCTATCGGCCAGCAGTCCGGCGATTTCGTCCCACTCGGCGGGGGTGTAGTCGACGCCGGTCGGGTTGTGGCAACAGCCGTGCAGCAGCAGCGCATCGCCCTGCCCCGCGTTTGCCAGCACCTCGCGCAGGGCCGCCATGTTGGCCGCGCCATCGCTGGTGGCATGCTCGAAGGCGACCGCCTGCAGGCCCACGTCGGCGAGGATCTGCGCGTGGTTGGGCCAGCTCGGCACGCCCATGAAGACGCGGGTGACGTCGGCTTTCTTGGCCAATGCCAGGGCGAGGCGCACCGCGCCCGTGCCGCCCGGCGTCTGCATTCCGTCGAGCCGCCCGTCGCCGGGTCGCTCCTCGCCGAACACGTGCGGCTCGAGCGCGCGGACGAAGCCCATGTCGCCTTCGGGGCCGAGGTAGGACTTGCTGTTCTGGCTATCGACCAGCCGCTGTTCCGCGCCCTTGATGGCGGCGAATACCGGGGTCGCGCCGTCGGCGGTCTTGTAGACGCCCACGCCGAGGTCGATCTTGTCGGCCCGCGGGTCGGCATCGTGGAGCTTGATGAGCGCCAGCAGCGCGTCGGGGGCTTGTTGGTCGAGTCGGTCCAGCATGGCGCGGTCCATGCCGCCCCGCCCCTCTCAGGGCAAGATGAAGCGTCTTTCCCGCCTGAAAGCTAGAACGGCAGCCAGCGCTGGTTGCGCGAGAAGCGCAGGTAGCCCGCGTTGATGCCGAGCCTGAGCCCTGCGCCCACGCGGATCGGAATCAGCACGATATTGCCCTTGCGCACGTAGCTGGCGTTGAATCCGCCCACCAGGTAGGCCGCGCCCTCGCCCGCCGGGAAGCGTTCGTAGAGGTCGTCGGTGTCGTTGAGGTTGTAGACCAGCACGAAGGTATTGCCCGCGTTCGCGCCCACGTCCGCGCCGATGGAAGGGCCAGTCCAGTAGACGGGCATGTTCCCTTCGATCGCATGGTAGAGCGTGCCCGAACCGTAGCGTACGCCCAGCACGAACGCACCCCCACCCTCGCGCCCGACGATATAGCCGTTGGGCTCGCCCTGTTCGGCGAGAATGTCCTGGATCAGCCGCGCAAGACCCTCCGCCCCGCGTCCGAACAGGCCTTCGGCGGCACCGATCAGGTCGTCCTCGGCGTAGGTGGTCTGCGGCGCGGTGTCGGCGGGCGTTTCGGTCGCGGCGACTGTGGCGGCCTCGCTGTACTCCTCCGGCGGCAGATCGAGCACCTGCTCCTGCGGTGTTTCGTAGCGCGCGCTCGGCTCGCCCTCGGCATATCCGCCTTCCCAGGCGCCGCCGATGGTCTGGCTGGCGGGCGTATCCTGCCGGCCCGGCGAATCCATCAGGTCGCCGTCGATCGCGACGTCCGGATCGACCGTCTCCATCTGCTGCGCCGCCGCAGGCACTGCAATCATGGCGAGAAGCGGCACGAAAGCGCCCAGCGCGCCCTTGCGAAACCTGTTGGTCAAACCCGTGATCATGCCCGTCCCTTCCTCGCCCGCCGCTTCCGAAAAACCGGACCGGAACAGGCCAAACGTCCTCGCGGCAAGAAGAATCCCCGGCGGCTGAAGCGGCAATGAATAGGCGGCAGGGCGAATCCATTTTGCGGCGAAGCGAGTCCGCAGGGGCGGCGGCGGAGTTTCGCCCCGTGCCGCCTTTCCGCCCTTGAAGCGCACCGCCCCCCTCGTTATAGCGCCGGTCCTGCCGCTGGGTCCGGAGACGTGGGTGAGTGGCTGAAACCAGTTCCCTGCTAAGGAACCATACCTCTATCGGGGTATCGAGGGTTCGAATCCCTCCGTCTCCGCCACCACCCGATTCCTCTTTCGCTGTCGTAAGGCGCAATCCGAGAAATTCGTTGTGCGACGATCAGCTGGGCCGGTTTGACGAAGCCAGCACACCCATGCGTCCAGTAGCTCGCGATTAAAGAAGCTCACCCTGGGCCGGTGGTTCGCCAGGCGCAGGACGAGCCCCTTGTCGACTTTCGATTTCCCCTTGGGCGGAGAATCGGACATCCTCATTCCGGTCCGTCGTATAATTTCGCAAGGTATCGTCATCGAGCTCGCGCCAGTAGCGTCCCCGGTCGGATCCATAGGGCACGCGGGGAAGCAGGCCTGGCTGGGCGCTCCACGCCAGCAAGGTCTCGAGACCGGCCTTGTTGAGCTGATCGCGCAGATGATGTGCCGTCACGTAGGCATCGGGAAAGGCACGGTGAACCGGCAGGCCGGTCGGCTGGTCAAGGCCTTCCGGCATGCGCCAGTAACGCAACACCTGGTTCGAGAATCCCGGACTGTCGGGCCACAGCCGCAGCGCGCACTTCCACGTGCAGATCCAGCGTGCGCCGCCCGACAGCTTCGGCGTGCAAAAACGCTGTTCAAATGATGCGCGATGCGCCGCGAGTGCGACGACGCCTTCTTCCGGTCGAAGGATCGAAGGCGCAATATCCTGCCAGAAGGGGGCGCCACGGACGTGTTCGTCCAGAATATGGTGCACGGCCATCGTTACGGGAGGGATCGGTCGGCCCGGATCGACGAAGCGCGCTCCATTGGCTGCGGCATCGAGCGTCCATTGCCCATCGGCGCCCAGCACGACATCCTGCCAACCGATTTCGCAGACAGAATGGGCAGGCGGACTCGAACCGGTAGTTTCAAGGTCGATAACGCGGATTCGGTTCGCGGCTGGCATCGACGTTAGATAAGCATTGATCCCGCGATCTGCACGCACCTCTCGCGGCAACCACTCTCAAAGCGCAACGAAGATTCTTGCCGGATTGGCCTATCAGGACAATTAGTCTCCAAGGCTTCTTGGGCTCTCGAGATTGAGCCCGCGGCGTTTGTGTACGGCGAGCGACACGCAAGGGGTGCGAATGGATGGTGGAATCGCGAATGAGGACTGCAGCCCGACTATGACCGACGGCATTCGCAAGGCGGCCGAGGCGCCGTCCGGCCTGCCGCGCACCCGCAAGCCGGGGCTGCTGGCGCAGTACCTGCCCATCCTCGACTGGGGCCGCACCTACAACGGGTCAGTGCTGACGAACGACCTGGTCGCGGCGCTCATCGTCACGATCATGCTGATCCCGCAAAGCCTTGCCTATGCCTTGCTCGCGGGGCTCCCGCCCGTCGTCGGTCTTTACGCCTCGATCCTGCCGCTGGTCGCCTACGCCGTGTTCGGCACCAGCCGCACGCTGGCGGTCGGACCGGTGGCGGTGGTGTCGCTGATGACGGCGAGCGCCGCCGGAGCGGTAGCCGCGCAGGGCACCGCCTTGTACCTCGAAGCGGCGATCACGCTGGCCGCGCTGTCGGGCATCATGCTGGTGGTGCTCGGCGTGCTGCGGCTCGGCTTCCTCGCCAACCTGCTGTCCCACCCGGTCATCAGCGGCTTCATCACCGCAAGCGGCGTGCTGATCGCGACGAGCCAGGTGAAGCACATTCTCGGCGTGACGGCGGGCGGCGAGACCTGGCCGGCGATGCTGGGCGGACTGGCGAGGGCAGCGGGCACGGTCAATCCCTGGACGCTCGCCATCGGCATCCCCGCGACGCTGTTCCTGTTCTGGGTACGCAAGGGCCTGAAGCCCGCGCTGGTAGGGCTCGGCCTCGCCCCGCGCGCCGCCGACATCGCCGCCAAGGCCGGGCCGGTCGTCGCGGTGGCCGTGACGATCGCCGCTGCCGTCGCCTTCGACCTGGAAGGGCGCGGCGTGAAGCTGGTGGGCGCCATTCCGCAGGGCCTGCCACCTTTCGCCCTGCCCTCGACCGACCTCGCCCTGATCGAGCAGCTGTGGGTTCCCGCGCTGCTTATCTCGATCATCGGTTTCGTCGAGAGCGTATCGGTCGCCCAGACGCTGGCCGCCAAGCGCCGCCAGCGCATCGCGCCCAACCAGGAGCTGATCGGCCTCGGCGCCTCGAACATCGCCAGCGCCCTGTCGGGCGGCTATCCCGTCACCGGCGGCTTCGCCCGGTCGGTCGTCAATTTCGATGCCGGGGCGGAGACGCCCGCCGCCGGGGCCTATACCGCGGTCGGCATCGCGCTGGCGGGATTGTTCCTCACCCCGCTGCTCTACAGCCTGCCTATCGCCACGCTGGCCGCAACGATCATCGTCGCGGTGCTCAGCCTGGTCGATCTCAAGACGCCGGGCCGGTTGTGGACCTATTCCAAGGCCGATTTCGCAGCGCACATGGCGACGATCATCATCACCCTGCTCGCGGGCGTGGAGATGGGGGTGATCGCGGGCGTTGGCGTCGGGCTGCTGCTGTACCTGTGGCGGGCCAGCCGCCCGCATGCCGCCATCGTCGGACGCGTCCCTGAAACCGAGCACTTCCGCAATGTCGAGCGCCACCGGGTCTTCACCGTCCCCCACGTGCTGTCGATCCGCATCGACGAGAGCCTGACCTACCTCAACGCCCGTTGGCTGGAGGAATACGTGCTCGAACAGGTCGCCGACCGTCCGGAAGTGCGGCACGTCATCCTGATGTGCAGCGCGGTGAACGAGATCGATGCCTCGGGCCTGGAGAGCCTGGAGGCGATCGACCACCGGCTGAAGGACGCGGGGATCGGGCTGCACCTGTCGGAAGTGAAGGGGCCGGTGATGGACAGGCTGGGGCGCACGCACTTCATCGAGGAACTGGGCGGCCGGGTCTTCCTGTCGCAGGACCGCGCCTTCCGCGTGCTGGCCGCCGTGCCCGACGAGCCGGTGGCCGATGCCGCGCGCGGGATGATCTGATGTCGCCGCGCGCAACCGGCATTGCAATCAACGCAATCGCCGTCTGTGCGGCCATGAGGTAAGGGAGCGCCATGTTCGAGCACCTCGATGCCATCGTGCTGGCGCGCATCCAGTTTGCCTTCACCGTCAGCTTCCACTTCATCTTTCCGTCGTTCTCGATCGGGCTGGCGAGCTACCTCGCGGTGCTCGAAGGGCTGTGGCTGAAAACCGGCCAGCAACGCTATCTCGACCTGTTCAAATACTGGCTCAAGATCTTCGCCATCGCTTTTGCCATGGGCGTCGTCTCGGGCATCGTGATGAGCTACCAGTTCGGCACCAATTGGTCGGACTTCAGCGACAGGGCGGGCCCGGTGATCGGGCCGTTGATGGCCTACGAGGTGCTGACCGCCTTCTTCCTCGAGGCGGGCTTCCTCGGCGTGATGCTGTTCGGCATGAACAAGGTGGGCAAGCGGCTGCATTTCGCCGCGACCTGCATGGTGGCGCTGGGCACGCTGATTTCGGCGACGTGGATCCTCTCGGTCAACAGCTGGATGCACACGCCCACCGGCTTCGAGATGGGGGCGAACGGCCAGTTCCTGCCCGGACCGAGCTGGTGGGCGATCGTCTTCAATCCCAGCTTCCCCTACCGCCTGATGCACACGGTCACCGCCTCCTACCTGACGGTCGCCTTCGTTGTGGGCGGAGTGGGCGCCTGGCACCTGCTGCGCGACCGCGGCAACGTGCACGCGCGCACCATGTTCTCGATGGCGATGTGGATGGCCGCGCTGGTCGCACCGGTGCAGATTGCGCTGGGCGATGCGCACGGGCTCAACACGCTGGAGCACCAGCCGCAAAAGGTCATGGCGATGGAGGGGCATTTCGAGAGCCACCCCGACGGTGCGCCGCTGATCCTGTTTGGCATCCCCAACAGCGCGGAGAAGCGGGTCGATTACGCCGTCGAGATTCCCAATCTCTCCTCGCTCATCCTCAAGCACGATCTCCATGCGCCGCTGGCCGGGCTCGACACCATTCCCGACGACGAGGAGCCGCCGGTCGGCATCGTCTTCTGGTCGTTCCGCGTGATGGTCGGCATCGGCTTCGCCATGCTCGGCCTCGGCGCGTGGAGCCTGCTGGCGCGGTTCCGGCGCAAGCTCTACGACTGGCGCCTGCTGCACCGCGCCGCGCTGGTCATGGCGCCGAGCGGGTTCGTCGCCGTCATCGCCGGGTGGATCACCACCGAGGTGGGGCGACAGCCCTATGTCATCTACAACCTGCTGCGCACCGCCGATGCCGCCAGCCCGCTCGACGCGCCTGCCGTCGCCGCTTCGCTGCTGGCCTTCGTCGTCGTCTACTTCTTCGTTTTCGGTGCGGGTGTCTGGTACATCCTGCACCTGATGGCAAAGCCTCCGCACGCCGGCGAGACCGGGGTGAAGCGCGGCGATACAGGCCCCATCCGCACCGCCGGCATCACGCCGGGGCCGACGCAGAACCCCGGCGATTCCGATGTCCTGCCGCGCCGCAAAGAGGATGCGGAGTGATGGACCTGGCCGTCGATCTCACGACCATCTGGGCCTTCATCATCGCCTTTGCCGTCTTCGCCTATGTGGTGATGGACGGGTTCGATCTCGGCATAGGCATCCTTTTTCCGACCTTCGCGGTCGGGCCGGAGCGCGACCGCGCGATGAATTCGATCGCGCCCGTCTGGGACGGCAACGAGACCTGGCTGGTGCTGGGCGGCGGCGGCCTGTTCGCGGCCTTCCCGCTGGCCTATGCCGTGGTGCTGCCGGCGACCTATCCGCTGATCATCGCCATGCTGCTCGGCCTGGTGTTTCGCGGCGTCGCCTTCGAGTATCGCTGGCGCGATCCCGGTCACCGCCGGTTCTGGGACGCGGCCTTCACCGGCGGATCGCTGGTGGCGGCGATGGCGCAGGGCATGACGCTGGGCGCGCTGTTGCAAGGCATCGAGGTCGTGGACCGCGCCTATGCCGGGAGCTGGTTCGACTGGCTGACTCCCTACACCCTCTTGACCGGGCTCGGCACGGTGGCGGGCTATGCCCTGCTCGGCGCGACGTGGCTGGTGTGGAAGCTCGACGGCGAAAGCCAGCACCACGCCCGCTGGCTGGGCAAGCGCGCGGCCTGGGCCACGCTGGTGCTGATGGGCGGAGTCAGCCTCTACAACGTCTTCCTCAACGCCGACTACGCCGAGCGCTGGCTGACCGCGCCGGAGATCTGGTTCGCCGCGCCGGTGCCGATCCTGACCGGCCTCGTCGCGCTGGCGCTGCTGCGGGCGCTGTCGGTTGAGCGGCACAGCAAGCCGTTCTGGCTCTCGATCGGGCTGTTCTTTCTCGGCATGGCGGGCCTCGGCGTGACGATGTGGCCCTACGTCGTGCCGCCGGACCTGACCATCTGGGATGCCGCCGCGCCCCATCGCAGCCAGGCCTTCATGCTGGTCGGAGTGGCGATCACCATGCCGCTCATCATCGCCTACACCGCCTGGGCCTACTGGGTGTTTCGCGGCAAGGTGGCGGACGAGGGGTATCACTGATGGACGGGCGGGAGGAGCGCCCGCTGTTGCGAAGATTGGGCTGGATGGCCGCGATATGGCTCGCCAGCGTTACCGTGCTGGGTTGTGTCGCCTGGGTCATCCGGTTTTGGCTCGGGAGCTGACCCGGTAGCCGATCGCTGCCCCGGGCATTCCCGTCCGCGCCTTCGTCCGCTACGCCCGGGTCAAGTTTAACTCGCTTGCACGGCCCGCCCGCTCGCGGCCAATGCGCGGGAAAATTCGAAGGCACGTCCATGACCGCACCGCTTACCCATCTTCAGCGCCTCGAGGCCGAGGCCATCCACATCATGCGCGAGGTCGTGGCCGAGGCGGAGCGGCCGGTCATGCTCTATTCGATCGGCAAGGATTCGGCGGTGATGCTGCATCTGGCGAGGAAGGCCTTTCACCCCTCGCCTCCGCCCTTCCCCTTGCTGCACGTCGATACCACGTGGAAATTCCGCGACATGTATGCCTTGCGCGAAAAGGCCGCGCGCGATGCCGGCATGGAACTGCTGGTCTACCGCAACCCGGAGGCAGAGGCGCAGGGCATCAACCCCTTCCAGCATGGCGCTCTTCACACCGACATGTGGAAGACGGAAGGGTTGAAGCAGGCGCTGACGCTGCACGGTTTCGACGCGGCTTTCGGCGGCGCGCGGCGCGACGAGGAGAAGAGCCGCGCCAAGGAGCGCATCTTTTCCTTCCGCACCGCCAGTCACGGCTGGGACCCCAAGAACCAGCGGCCCGAGCTGTGGAACTTCTACAACGCGCGCAAGAACAAGGGTGAGTCCATCCGCGTCTTTCCGATCTCCAACTGGACCGAGCTCGACGTGTGGCAATACATCCAGCTGGAGAACATCGAGATCGTCCCGCTCTACTTCGCCGCCCCGCGCCCGACCTACGAGTACGAGGGCGGGCTTTTCATGGCCGACGACCTCGAGCGGCTGGAGCAGGCCATGGGCACGCTGCCCGAGATCACCACCCGCTCCGTCCGCTTCCGCACGCTGGGCTGCTTCCCGCTGACCGGCGCGGTGGAGAGCGAGGCGTCGACGCTTTCAGAGGTCATCCAGGAAACCCTCCTCACCACCACCAGCGAGCGGCAGGGCCGCGTGATCGACAAGGATGCGGGTGGTGCGGGCATGGAGAAGAAGAAGCAGGAGGGCTATTTCTGATGGCCGACCACCCGGCCCCGTCCGTCTACGAGACCGATGCCCTCATCGCCGAGGACATCGATGCCTATCTCGACACGCACCAGCACAAGACCATGCTGCGCTTCATCACCTGCGGCAGCGTGGACGATGGCAAGTCCACGCTGATCGGACGGCTGCTCTACGACAGCAAGATGATTTTCGAGGACCAGCTCGACGCGCTTTCCGCCGACAGCAAGCGGGTCGGCACGCAAGGGCAGGAGATCGATTTCGCATTGCTGGTCGACGGCCTCGCCGCCGAGCGCGAGCAGGGCATCACCATCGACGTCGCCTACCGTTTCTTCACGACGGAGAAACGCAAGTTCATCGTCGCCGATTGCCCGGGGCACGAGCAGTACACGCGCAACATGGTGACCGGCGCGAGCACGGCGGACCTCGCCGTCATTCTCGTCGATGCGAGGAAGGGCGTGCTCGTGCAGACGCGGCGGCACAGCTACCTGTGCCAACTCATCGGCATCCGCAACGTGGTGCTGGCGGTGAACAAGATGGACCTGGTGGACTACGACCAGCAGGTCTTCGACTCTATCGTTGCCGACTATGCCGCGTTCGCCAGGAGCATCGGCATCGAGAGCTTCACCGCCATTCCCATCAGCGGGTTCAAGGGCGACAACATCACCCCCAAGGCCGACGGCGCGCCCAGCGCGAACACGCCGTGGTATCGTGGGCCAAGCCTCGTCGAGCATCTCGAGAGCGTCGAGGTGTTGTCCCAGATCGAAGCTGACAAGCCCTTCCGCCTGCCGGTGCAGTGGGTCAACCGTCCCAACCTCGACTTTCGCGGATTCGCCGGACTGATCGCCGGTGGTAGCGTGAAGCCGGGTGCCGCGGTGCGCGTGCTGCCGGGCGGGCGCACCAGCACCGTCGCGCGGGTGGTGACGATGGACGGCGATCTGGACGAGGCCGTCGCCGGGCAGTCGGTCACGCTGACGCTGGCCGACGAGGTCGATTGCTCGCGCGGCTCCGTCATCGCCGCCGCCGATGCGCCGCCCGAGGTGGCCGACCAGTTCGAGGCGACGATCGTGTGGCTGGCGGACGACGACCTTTCGGTAGGACGCGGCTACTGGCTGAAGCTCGGCACGCAGACCGTCAGCGCCACGGTGCAGCAGCCGAAATACCGCGTCGATGTGAATACGATGGACCAGCTCGCCGCCAAGACCCTCGGCCTCAACGACATCGGTGTCGCCGAGGTCTTCGCCGACAAGCCGCTGGTGTTCGAGCCTTACGACAAGAGCCGCACCTTGGGCGGCTTCATCCTCGTCGACAAGATCACCAACGCCACAGTCGCTGCCGGGATGCTCAAGTTCAGCCTGCGCCGCAGCCAGAACGTCCACTGGCAGGCGACTGACATCGGCCGCGAACACCACGCGAGTCTCAAGAACCAGCAGCCGCGCGTGCTGTGGTTCACCGGGCTTTCCGGCTCCGGCAAGTCAACCATCGCCAACGAGGTGGAAAAGCGCCTCGCGCTGATGAACCGCCACACCTTCCTGCTCGACGGCGACAACGTGCGCCACGGGCTGAACAAGGACCTGGGCTTCACCGAGGCCGACCGCATCGAGAACATCCGCCGCGTGGGCGAGGTGGCGAAGCTGATGACCGATGCCGGCCTTATCGTCCTCACCGCCTTCATTAGCCCCTTCCGCGCCGAGCGGGCGATGGTGCGCGAGATGCTGGCGGACCACGAGTTCGTCGAGATCTTCGTCGATACCCCGCTGGAGGTGGCCGAAGCGCGCGACGTGAAGGGGCTGTACAGGAAGGCGCGGTCGGGCGCGCTCAAGAACTTCACCGGTATCGACAGCCCATACGAGCCGCCCGAGGCACCGGAAATCACCGTCAACACCGTAGCGATGACCGCAGAAGAAGCCGCCGAGCACATCGTGCGCCATATTCTCCCGCTGAAATGACCCTGACCGACGCCGAGCTCGCCGCCCACCTCGCCGAAGTTGCGGGGCGCATCCTGCTCGAACTGCGTGCGAGCGGGATGTTCGAGGGAAAGGCGCTCGGCAAGGCAGGGGACGAGACGGCCAACCAGTTCCTCGTCCATGCCCTCACCCGGCAACGCCCCGAGGACGGGCTGCTGAGCGAGGAGAGCAAGGATACAGAGGCGCGGCTCGGCAAGGCGCGCTGCTGGATCGTCGATCCCGTCGACGGCACGCGCGAATACGGCGAGGCGCGCAGCGACTGGGCGGTGCATGTCGGGCTGGCGGAGGATGGCGTGCCGAGCGTGGGCGCGGTGGCGCTCCCGGGCCTCGGCACCGTGCTGCGCTCCGACCGACCTCTTGCCGTCCCGCCCGCGCCCGAAACCCTGCGCATGGTCGTCAGCCGCACGCGGCCCGCAGCCGAGGCGCTGGCCGTGGCCGGGGCGCTCGGCGCCGAGCTCGTGCCGATGGGCAGCGCCGGGGCCAAGGCGATGGCGGTGGTGCTCGGGCAGGCGGACATCTACCTGCATTCCGGCGGGCAGTACGAATGGGACAATTGCGCCCCTGCCGCCGTGGCGCTGGCGCATGGGCTCCACGCCAGCCGCATCGACGGCAGCCCGCTCGTCTACAACCGGCGCGATACCTACGTCCCCGACCTGCTGGTCTGCCGCAAGGAGCACGCCGAGGCCGTTTTCGCGGCGCTCGCCGGTATCGGCTGACCTATTCTCCCACGAAGGCGAAGGGCAGGCCCGCGTCCTTGAAGCGGTTGGGCAGCAGTTCGCGCCCTACCGGCGGCGCCGATCGGGCGATGCAACGCGGGCGATGGCAGATGCGACAGGCGAGCCCGATCGGCTCCGCCCCTTCCTTCAGTCCGTCGCCATAGACCAGCCGCGGCGCATCGGCGGCCCGGCAGACGAGGGCGACGGCGCGGGTGGTGCGCGGGCCGTTCCAGGTCAGCCCGCCCGCCTCCACCGTACGCGCGATGGACAGATAACGCTCGCCGTCGGGAAGTTCGACCCGCTGGACGTCGATGCACCCCGGCCGGTCGAAGGCATGGTGAATGTTCCACAAGGGGCAGCGCCCGCCATGCGCGGCAAAGGGAAAGCCCGCCCCGTCCAAGCGCTTGGACACGTTGCCCGCGCGGTCGATGCGCAGGAAGAAGAACGGCACCGCGTCCGATCCCGGACGCTGCAGGGTCGTCAGCCGGTGCGCCGCCTGCTCGAAACTGACGGCAAAGCGCGCAGCGAGCAAGGCGATGTCGTAACGCAGCTGCCTCGCC
The DNA here is from genome assembly GCF_001010945.1 of Aurantiacibacter luteus. Classification (GTDB taxonomy): domain Bacteria; phylum Pseudomonadota; class Alphaproteobacteria; order Sphingomonadales; family Sphingomonadaceae; genus Alteraurantiacibacter; species Alteraurantiacibacter luteus. The sequence goes on along the minus strand of NZ_LBHB01000002.1, from coordinate 936,096 downwards.
GCCCGGGCAAAGGCATCGAAGGGCATCAGCAGCGCCGCCGCCCAGTAGCTTTGCAGCGCCCGGCGCGCGAGCAACCGCGCGTCCTCGCCGGAAAAGCGCCCCTCGGCCAGCAGATCCTCGATGGGTTGCGACTGTTCGAGCACGGCCAGTTGCAGCGCGAGCTGGAACGCGCGCGAGGCGGGTTCGAGCCCTTCGTGGATCATGATGCGGCGGCGGTGATAGTCGTGATAGCGCAGCGCCCCGCGCATCAGCGCCTCGTCGGCAATCTCCACCCTGAGGCCGTGGCGTTCGGCAATGCGATCGGAGAGGGAGCGCGCGTCCGCCCCGTCGGCGGCGACGGCGGCGGCACTGGCGTCGAGCAGGGGAAAGCTGTTGCGCCGCGCGGCGAGAAACGCGCGCGCCTCGGCCACGGGGTCGCTGGCCCCCATGGCCGGTTCGCCGTCCTCTCCGGCACGTTCGGCAAGTGCCAGCTGCTCCTCCGAATGAGCCAGGTCGAGGCGCAGGAAAGCCTCGGCAAAGCCCGGGTAGCTGGTCGCGATATCGGCGACGTCGAGCGCTGGCAGGTCGATGTCGGCGAACAGCGGGTTGCGCAGCGCCGCCTGCATCCGCGCCGCGGCCTCCTCGTCCTCTCCGCCCGCGAGATCGGCGAGATCGACGGCATAGGTGCGCGCCAGCCGCAGCAGGAGATCGGCGGTGACCGGGCGCTGGTTGCGCTCCATCAGCGCGATGTAGCTGGGCGAGACGTCGAGATCCTCTGCCATCTTGGCCTGCGTAAGCGAGAGATCGCGGCGAATGCGCTTGAGGCGCGGCCCCATGTAACTAGGCTTTACGGCCATCGCACTCGCCTCCGCTCACGACTTTACAATTTTACAAGCAGACCTTGTAAGGTTTGACAAGATCACACCGGCAGCGATTCCCGGCCCGCGCCTCGCAGGGCATCAGGGCCGTCGCACTCCAGACGGGATACCACGACCATGACTTACGCTCACACCATCAACCGGATGCAGCAGGCTATCGAGCGGCCCGGTGCCAGCATGGCGGGCATCGATCCGCACGTCGCCGCGCGGATGAAAGTGCAGAACCGCTTTCCCACCGGGCTCGACATCGCCCGCTACACCGCCAAAATCATGCGCGCCGACATGGCCGCCTACGATGCGGACCCGGCCGCCTACACCCAGTCGCTGGGCTGCTGGCACGGGTTCATCGGGCAGCAGAAGATGATCGCCATCAAGAAGCATTTCGGCACCACCAAGGGCCGCTACCTCTATCTCTCGGGCTGGATGATCGCCGCGCTGCGCAGCGAGTTCGGCCCGCTGCCCGACCAGTCGATGCACGAGAAGACGAGCGTGCCCGCCCTCATCGGCGAGCTATACACCTTCCTGCGCCAGGCCGATGCGCGCGAGCTGGGCGGCCTGTTCCGCGAGCTCGATGCCGCCAAGGCCGCGGGCGATGCCGTCGCGACCCACCGCCTGTTGCGCCAGATCGACGAGCACCAGACCCACGTCGTGCCGATCATCGCCGATATCGACGCGGGCTTCGGCAATGCCGAGGCGACCTACCTGCTCGCCAAGAAAATGATCGAGGCCGGGGCCTGCGCCATCCAGGTCGAGAACCAGGTGTCCGACGAGAAGCAGTGCGGCCACCAGGATGGCAAGGTCACCGTGCCGCACGAGGACTTCCTGCAGAAGATCCGCGCCATCCGTTACGCCTTCCTCGAACTGGGTGTCGAGGACGGGATCATCGTCGCTCGCACCGATTCGCTGGGCGCCGGTCTGACCAAGCAGATCGCCTTTATCCGCGAACCGGGCGACCTCGGCGACCAGTACAACGCCTTCCTCGATTGCGAGGAGGTCGATCCGGCTGACATCGGTACGGGAGAGGTGCTTGTCAGCCGCGAGGGCAGGCTGCTGCGCCCCCGGCGCCTGCCCTCGAACCTCTACCAGTTCCGCCCCGGCACCGGCGAGGACCGCTGCGTGCTCGACTGCATCACCAGCCTGCAGAACGGCGCGGACCTGCTGTGGATCGAGACCGAGAAGCCGCACATCGAACAGATTGCCGGCATGGTCGACCGCATCCGCGAGGTCGTGCCGAACGCCAAGCTCGTCTACAACAATTCGCCCAGCTTCAACTGGACGCTGAACTTCCGCCAGCAGGTGTTCGACGCCTGGGCCGCGGAGGGCCGCGACATGACGCTGTACGACCGCGAGCGTCTGATGAGCCAGCACTACGATGACAGCGAGCTGGGCAAGGAAGCCGACGAGCGCATCCGCACCTTCCAGGCCGATGCGGCGAAGCGGGCGGGAATCTTCCACCACCTCATTACCCTGCCGACCTACCACACCGCGGCGCTCAGCACCGACAACCTGGCGAAGCGCTACTTCGGCGAGGAAGGCATGCTCGGCTACGTCAAGCAGGTGCAGCGCGAGGAGATCCGCCAGGGCATCGCCTGCGTGCGGCACCAGAACATGGCCGGCTCCGACATCGGCGACGACCACAAGGAAGCCTTTGCCGGCGAAGCGGCCCTCAAGGCCGGCGGCGAGCACAACACGATGAATCAATTTGCGGCCTGATGGCCGCGGGGAACCAGTTTGCGGCCTGAGTACCGAACCAAGGAGAAAGACGATGACCGAACCTACGATGTCCCGCCCCGTCTTCGCCAAGCAGGATTTCCCCCTGCTGCGCCGGGCGCTGGCCGAATTCGTCCGCAACAATCCCGATGATACGGACAATTCGCGCATGGCGAACCTGCATCACCGTCTCGGCCGGATCGGCTGAGGGAGGTAAGCTGATGGCGAGCGCGGCACCGACCCTTCGGGACGACATGACGGCAGCGGGCTACGTCGAGCGCGCCGGGCTCGCCGTCGCCGCCCCGCTCGCCGAGTTTGTGGAGGAGGAGGCGCTGCCCGGCTCCGGCGTTGCGGCGGAAGCCTTCTGGCAAGGCTTCGCCGCGCTGCACGGGCATTTCACGCCGATCAACCGCGCCCTGCTCGCCCGCCGCGACAACTTGCAGGCGCAGATCGACGAATGGCACCGAGCCAATCCCGAAGCCGGCTCGGGTGCGCCCGAGGCGTTCCTGCGCGAGATTGGCTATCTCGTGCCCGAACCCGCGCCGTTCCGGATCGGCACCGTGGGCGTCGATCCCGAGATCGCGGAGATTGCCGGGCCGCAGCTCGTGGTCCCGGTGCTCAACGCCCGCTTCCTGCTCAACGCCGCCAATGCTCGCTGGGGCAGTCTATACGACGCCCTTTACGGCACCGATGCTCTGGACGGCCAGGTGCCGCCCACCGGGCCCTATGACGCGACACGCGGAGCGCGGGTCGTCGCCGCGGCCCGGCATTTCCTCGAGGCGGCCTGTCCGCTGGCCGAAGGTTGCTGGGCCGATTGGCAGGGCGGCGCGCCCGCGCTTGCCGACCCTTCGCAGCTGCGCGGCATGCGCGGGCCGGACCTGCTGCTGGCGAGCAACGGCCTCCACATCGAACTCATTGTCGACCGCAACCACCCCATCGGCGCGGCGCATCCGGCGGGGCTGGCCGACGTGCGCCTGGAGAGCGCGCTATCAACCATCGTCGACCTCGAGGACTCGGTCGCCGCCGTCGACGCCGAGGACAAGGTCGCGGCCTACCGCAACTGGCTCGGTCTGATGCAGGGCACGCTGGAGGCGAGTTTCACCAAGGGCGGGCGCACCATGACGCGCCGGTTGGAGGGCGACCGCGAATGGACCGCCACGGACGGCAGCGACCTGACGCTGAAGGGCCGCGCGCTGCTGCTTGTCCGCAATGTCGGCCACCTGATGACCACGCCCGCCGTGCTGCTGCCCGATGGCAGCGAGGCTTTCGAGGGGCTGTGCGATGCCGCCATCACCTGCCTCGCCGCCATGCACGACCGGGGGCGCAACAGCGCGACGGGCGCGATCTACATCGTGAAACCCAAGATGCACGGGCCGGATGAATGCGCCTTTGCCAATGACCTGTTCGACGCCGTCGAGGACATGCTCGGCCTGCCGCGCCACACGGTGAAAATCGGCGTGATGGACGAGGAGCGGCGCACCAGCGCCAACCTCGCCGCCTGCATCCATGCCGTCAGGGACCGCATCTTCTTCATCAACACCGGCTTCCTCGACCGGACGGGCGACGAGATTCACACTTCCATGCTAGCCGGCCCGGTGCTGCCCAAGGAGCGGATCAAGCAGGCCACTTGGATCGCCGCCTACGAAGCGCGCAACGTGCAGGTCGGGCTCGCCTGCGGGTTCGCGGGCAGGGCGCAGATCGGCAAGGGCATGTGGGCCGCGCCCGACCGGATGCAGGCCATGCTCGAGCAGAAAGTCGCCCACCCGAACAGCGGCGCGAGCACGGCCTGGGTGCCCTCGCCCACCGCCGCAACGCTCCACGCCATGCACTATCATCAGGTGTCGGTAGCCGAGGCGCAGGCGGCGCGCATGGGGGAGACGCCCGCGCCGCTGGCCGACCTGCTCACGGTGCCGCTGCTGGGCGACGAGACGCTGTCGAACGAGACCATCGCGCACGAACTCGACACCAACCTGCAGGCCATCCTCGGCTACGTGGTGCGCTGGGTCGAGCAGGGCGTGGGCTGTTCCAAGGTGCCCGACCTCGCCGACGTCGGGCTGATGGAAGACCGCGCGACGCTCCGGATCGCCAGCCAGCACGTCGGCAACTGGCTGCTGCACGGCCTCGTCGGCGAGCGCGAGGTCGATGCGGCGCTGGCGCGCATGGCGGCCAAGGTTGACGCGCAGAACTTCGGCGATCCGGCCTACCTGCCGATGGCGGGGCGCGAGGATCGCTCGCCCGCCTACCGCGCGGCGCGGGCGCTGGTCATGCAGGCCTGCGAGCAGCCGAGCGGCTACACCGAGCCCCTGCTCCACGCCTGGCGGCAGCGGGCAAAAGCGAGCTAGGCCACGCAGGATAGACACGAGCCGACGAATTGCGATTGACCGGTTCGGCGGTTTCCAGCAGAGCGGCGCGGTCTGGTGAGCGCGCAATCGCTCGGCAGCAGCGCGGGAGAGCCTGTCCGCAACGGCAGGCACCGAAGGAGCAACCGCCCCGGAAACTCTCAGGTCACCGGACCGCGCGACTGGAACGGACGCTCTGGAAAGCGTCGCCTCGCAAGGGCGGCCACCGACGGAGTAAGGCGCGGCCCCGGCAGCGCCGGAATCTCTCAGGTCCCAGCGACAGAGGGGGCATGGTGAACGTGGCCGGCAACCGGTCATGGCCGACCCGTGCCGGAGCCTGTCTTGAGCGATCCCCAAACCGATATCGAAGCCCCGCCCGCAACGCTGCCGCTCGACGCCTGGCATCGCGACCTCGGCGCCCGCATGGTGCCCTTCGCGGGCTACGAGATGCCGATCCAGTACGCCGGCGAGCACGGCGGCATCGTGGCCGAGCATAACTGGACGCGGACCCACGCGGGCCTGTTCGATGTCTCCCACATGGGCCAGCTCTACGTCAGCGGAGAGGGCGCGGAGGCGGCATTGGAGGCCGTGCTGCCCATCGACCTGTCGACCATGACAGTGGGCCAGGTGCGCTATTCGCTGCTGCTCGACGAGAACGGCGGCGTGCTCGACGACCTGATGGTGACGCGCTGGGGCACGGGTTTCTACCTCGTCGTCAACGGCGCGACCAAGTGGGACGACATCGCCACCTTGCGCGAACATCTGCCCGACGAGGTCTCGCTGAACCACCTGGAGGACAGCGCGCTCCTCGCCCTGCAGGGTCCGGAAGCCGCGACGGCGCTGGCCCGCGTTACCGAAGGCGACTTTTCCGCGCTCACCTTCATGCGCGGTGGGGAATTCGCCATCGATGGCGTGCCCGCCTGGATCAGTCGCTCGGGCTACACCGGCGAGGACGGCTTCGAGATCTCCGTCCCCGCTGCCGAGGTGGCGCGCGTGGCCAGCCTGTTGCTCGACCAGCCCGAGGTCCAGCCCATCGGCCTCGGCGCGCGCGACAGCCTGCGGCTCGAGGCGGGCCTGCCGCTCTACGGCCACGACCTCTCGCCCGAGACCTCGCCCATCGAGGCGGGGCTGGTGTTCGGCATCAACAAGCGCCGCCGCGCCGACACCGGCGGCGGGTTCCCAGGCTGCGAGCGGATCCGCCGCGAGATCGCCGAGGGCACGGGCCGCAAGCTCGTGGGCTTGGCGCTCGAAGGACGTCTCCCCGCGCGCGAGGGGGCGGATGTCTATTCGGGCGACATCAAGGTAGGCACGGTCACCAGCGGCGGCTTCTCGCCCACGCTCGGCTATCCGATCGCCATGGCCTATGTCGACGCGGCGAGCGCCGCGCAGGGGTCCGATCTCACCTGCGAGGTCCGCGGCAAGCACCTGCCCGCCCGCGTCGTCCCCCTTCCCTTCGTCCCGCACAACTATCATCGCAAAGGAGCCTGAGGCATGGCACGCTATTTCACCGAGGAACACGAGTGGATCGAAGTCGACGGCGACACCGCGACCGTCGGCATCACCGATCACGCGCAGGAACAGCTGGGCGACATCGTCTTCGTCGAGGTGCCCGAAGCGGGCAAAGAACTGACCAAGGGCGGCGAGGCCGCGGTGGTCGAGAGCGTGAAGGCGGCGAGCGACGTCTACGCCCCCATCGCCGGCACCGTGATCGAGGGCAATGCGGCGCTGGAAGGCGACCCGGAACTCGTCAACACCTCGCCCGAGGCCGACGGTTGGTTCTTCAAGATGACCATCGCCGACAAGGGCGAACTCGACGGCCTGATGGACGCCGAGGGCTACAAGAGCTTCTGCGATAGTCTCTAGCCGTCATCCCAGCGAAAGCTGGGATCGCTGGCCGTCCAATGTGACCTTTCTGCACCCGATCCCAGCTTTCGCTGGGATGACGAGAGTTTGATATGCGCTACCTTCCCCTGACCGACACCGACCGCACGGCGATGCTCGATACCATCGGCGCACCCAGCGTCGACGCGCTGTTCGCCGACATCGCGCCCGCGCAGTATCTGGGCGGACCCATCGAGGGCCTCCCGCTCCACGCCACCGAGATGGCGGTCGAGAAGCACATGCGCGCGCTCTCGCAGCAGAATCTCGCGGCGGGCGATGCGCCGTTCTTCTGCGGCGCGGGTGCCTATCGCCACCATGTGCCCGCCACGGTCGATCACCTCATCCAGCGCGGCGAGTTCCTGACCGCCTACACGCCCTACCAGCCGGAGATCGCGCAGGGCACGCTGCAGATGCTGTTCGAGTTCCAGAGCCAGGTCGCGCGCCTCTACGGCTGCGCGGTGGCGAATGCCTCGATGTACGACGGCTCGACCGCCTGCTGGGAAGCCATCGTGATGGCCGGGCGGCAGACCAAGCGCAACCGCGTGCTCATCGACGGCGGCCTGCACCCGCACTACGTCGGCGTCGCGCAGACCATGGCGAAGTTCACCCATGCCGAGATCGCCTACGAGCCGCCGGTGGTGGAAGCCGACGCGGGCGAGGAGGCGCTCATCGCGCGGATCGACGAGACCACGTCCTGCGTGGTCGTCCAGTATCCCGACATCATAGGCCGCGTACCCGATCTCGCCCGTATCGCCGAGGCGGCGCACGCGGCGGGCGCGCTGCTGATCGCCGTCAACACCGAACCGGTGGCGCTCGGCGCGCTCGAGGCACCGGGCAACCTCGGCGCGGACATCGTGGTGGGCGAAGGCCAGTCGATCGGCGTCGGCCTGCAATTCGGCGGGCCCTATCTCGGCCTCTTCGCCGTGCGCGATTCCAAGCTGGTGCGACAGATGCCGGGCCGCCTGTGCGGCGAGACCGTGGACGCCGACGGCAAGCGCGGCTTCGTGCTGACGCTGTCGACCCGCGAGCAGCACATCCGCCGCGAAAAGGCGACCAGCAACATCTGCACCAACTCCGGCCTCTGTGCGCTGGCCTTCTCGATCCACATGACGCTGCTGGGCGAAAAGGGCCTGAACGGCCTCGCCGCCGAGAACCACCGCCTCGCCTGCCTGGCCGCGGACAAGCTGGCCGCGGTGCCGGGGATCGAGGTCGTCAACGAGGTGTTTTTCAACGAGTTCACCCTGCGCCTGCCGGTCGAAAGCCGCCCGCTGGTGCGTGCGCTGGCGGAAAAGGGCGTACTCGCCGGCGTCTCGCTCGGCCGCCTGTTCCCCGATGCGGATGCGCTGGCGAACGGCCTCGTCGTCGCCGTCACCGAAACCACGAACGAGGCGGACATCGACGCCCTTTGCTCCGCCCTCACGGAGGAACTGGCATGAACAAGCCGATCAACCAGAGCGGGTGGAGGCCCGGCACGCCGATGGCCAGCGAGGACGCGGGTGCGCACCCCACCGTCACCGGCAACAAGGCGCTGATGCTGGAAGAGCCGCTGATCTTCGAGATCGGCAATGCCGAGACCACCGGCGTCGACCTGCCGCAGGCGAAGGGCGACACCGCCAGCCGCCTCGGCAGCCACGCGCGCAAGGGCCCCATCGGCCTCCCCGGCCTCAGCGAGCCCGAAACGGTGCGCCACTACACTCGCCTCAGCCGCCAGAACTATGCCATCGATCTCGGCCTGTTTCCGCTCGGCAGCTGCACCATGAAGCACAACCCGCGCCTCAACGAAAAGGTGGCGCGCATGCCCGGGTTCGCCGACGTGCATCCGCTGCAGCCGGTCGATACCGTGCGCGGCGCGCTCGGCGTCATCAACGAACTGGCGCACTGGCTGATCGAGCTCACCGGCATGCACGGCGTCGCCATGACGCCCAAGGCCGGCGCGCACGGCGAGCTGTGCGGCATCCTGTGCATCCGCGCCGCGCTGGAAGCCCGCGGCGACGCGCGCGAGGTCATCCTCGTGCCCGAGAGCGCGCACGGCACCAACCCCGCCACCGCCGCCTTTGCCGGCTACAAGGTGGAGGACATTCCCGCCAACGCCGAAGGCCGCGTGGATCTGGAGGCGCTCAAGGCCCGCCTCGGCCCGGACGTCGCGGGGGTGATGATCACCAACCCCAACACCTGCGGCCTGTTCGAGCGCGACATGAAGGCGATCTCCGACGCGGTCCACGCGGCGGGCGGATTCGTCTATTGCGACGGCGCGAACTTCAACGCCATCATGGGCCGCGTGCGCCCGGGCGACCTCGGCATCGATGCGATGCACATCAACCTGCACAAGACCTTTTCCACCCCCCACGGTGGCGGCGGACCGGGTTCGGGTCCGGTGGTGCTGTCGGAAGCACTGTCGCCGTTCGGCCCCCTGCCCTTCACCGCCAAGATGTCCGATGGGATCATCCAGCTGGTCGAGGAAGAGAACGCCAGCGAGCACGGGCACAAGCAGGCCTTCGGCCGCATGACCGCCTTCCACGGGCAGATGGGCATGTTCACCCGCGCGCTGACCTACATCCTCTCGCACGGAGCGGACGGCTTGCGGCAGGCATCGGGCGATGCTGTGCTTAATGCCAACTACATCCTGCGCTCGCTCGACGACGTGCTGGACGCACCCTTCGGCAAGACCGGCCCCTGCATGCACGAGGCGCTGTTCGGCGACGCGGGCTTTGCGGAAGGCATGTCGACGCTCGATCTTGCCAAGGGCCTGATCGACGAAGGCTTCCACCCGATGACCATGTATTTCCCGCTGGTCGTCCACGGGGCCATGCTGATCGAGCCGACCGAGACCGAGAGCAAGGCGGGCATCGACCAGTTCGTGATGGCCATGCGCTCTCTCGCGGAACGCGCGCGCGCAGGCGACGAGGCTCTCAAGACCGCGCCGCATCACGCCCCGCGCGCCCGGCTGGACGAAGCCATGGCAGCCCGCAAGCCGCGCCTCGCATGGAGCGAACCGGAGGTCGCGCCGGGCAGCGGCAACTACGAGATTCCCGGCGCGGGATAGGCCGCGTAAGGGCGTTAGTGGACGGTTCAGACGTGCTATTGCATAGACGAACCGTTCACACGGCCGATCCGGGGGGATTTCAGACATGACCAAGCGCGCCCATTTCACCACCGCCGCCATCGTGGCGAGCGCAGTGCTGCTGACGCTGGCTCCGGCCAGCGCGCGCCAGGTCGGCGAGGTGGCCAGCACTATCGTTGCCGAGGCCAAACAGGCCGGAAAGCCTGCCACGTCGAACAACGGTCGCCTGGCGATGGGCGAGGGCGTGGACGGGCGGCTCTCGCGCGGGAACGCCACTTACACCATCCAGGGCCGGGCCGGGCAGCGGCTGCGGGCGGCGCTGAGTTCGGACGATTTCGACACGGTCCTGCGCCTTCGCGGCCCCGGCGGGTTCGAGATGGAGAACGACGATTCGGGCGGCACGCTCAACAGCATGATCGATGCCTTGCTGCCGGTGGACGGGGCCTACAGCCTGACGGTCGCATCCTACAACAACGAGGGCAGCGGCGCCTTTCGCCTCGGCACGATGGACCCGGCGCATCCGACCGGCGGCAATGCCCCGGCGATCGCTATGGGGCAGTCGCTGACGGGTGCGCTCACCCGGTCGGACGGCACGGCGCTCAGCGGCGAGTTCGTCGACTATTACGCCTTTGCCGGGCGGCAGGGGCAGCGCGTCACCTTCGACCTGACCTCCGACAGCATCGACACGCTGCTCTCGGTGCACATGCCCGACGGGCGCGTGGAGACCAACGACGACATCTCGGGGGTGGAGAACACCGATTCCCGCCTCTCGATCACCCTGCCCGCAGACGGCACCTACCACGTGGCCGCCAGCAGCTTCGGTCGCAACGTCACCGGGCCTTACGAATTGCGCCTGTCGGAGGCGGAGGCGGGCGTGCGCACGGTGCGACCCGCGGGCGGGCAGGCGCAGGTTTATGCGCTGACCATCGGCGTGGCCGACTACGAACGCATGAGCGGCCTGTCGCGCACCGACGAGGATGCCACCCGCATCGCCGCCGCGCTGCGCGACCAGGGCGTGCTCGCGCCCGAAAGCGCCAATCTCGTCAATGCGCAGGCCACGCGGGCGAACGTGCGCGCGGCGCTGGACCGAATGGCCGCGGCGATGGGGCCGGACGATCTGCTGATGATCTTCTACTCGGGCCACGGCGACAAGGTGGAGGGCATGACCACCGAGCGCGACGGCAGCGCCGAGACGATGGAGCTCTACGACGCCGCGCTCTACGACTACGAGCTGGCCGACTGGATGGCGGACATCGATGGGCGCGTATTGCTGGTGATGGACAGCTGCTTTTCCGGCGGGTTCGACCAGATCGTCGACGCGAAGGACGAGCGGATGGGCGTGTTCAGCTCCGATGCCGACACGCTCAGCCTGGTCGCCACGGCGAACAAGGCGGGCGGCTACGTGTCCGACATCTTCCGCGCCGCCATAGCGGGCGCGGCCGACATGGACCGCGACAACGCAATCTCGGCGGGCGAGCTGTCGGAATACATGCGCACCACATTCTACCGCACCGTGCTCGAAACACCGCTGGTGACCGATGCGGAGGATTTCCGCTCCGCCCGCACGCCGGGCTGGCAGCACATCGTCATCGACCGCGGCGGCGACGGGATGCCGCACAACCAGGTGCTGATGAACTTCGGCAGCGCGGCGCCGCGCCGGGTCGCCCGCGCCAACTAGGCTTACGCCGGAACAGAAAGGGCGGAGCGTCGTGCAGACGCCCCGCCCCTTTTTTTGTCCAGCGCCTTCGTGGCTAGGCGAAGGCGGCCGTGTCGGTCGCCGGACGGCGGGCGTAGATGCCGAAGCCGGCGATGATGGCGTAGCAGATGGCGGGCAGGATCAGCGCCGTGGCGAGGCTGCCGCTCGCATCCGCCAGCATCCCCGTCAGCAGCGGGATCACCGCGCCGCCGAAAATGGCGATGTTGATGATACCCGAACCATCCGCCGCGCGCGCGCCCAGCTTCTCGCAGGCGAGCGAGAAGATGGTGGGGAACATGATCGAGTTCATCAGGCCGATCGCCAGCAGGCTGTAGCCCGAGACCGTCCCGGTGGTGTTGGTCGAGATCAGCAGCAGGGCAATGGCGCCGATGGCCACGCTTGCGAGGATAAGACCGGGGCTGATGACGCGCAGCAGCGCAGAACCGATCAGGCGTCCGACCAGCGCGCCCCCCCAGTAATAGGCGATCATCTGGCCCGCGCTCTGCTCGTCGATGCCGAGCACACGCTCCTGCATCAGGTAGTTCACGATCAACGAGCCAATCGCCACTTCCGCGCCGACGTAGAGGAAGATGCATAGCGCGCCGTAGCCGAAGCGGGTGCGCTTCAGCAGCTGGAAGCCGCCGGCGATGGAGCTACGCTCGTGCTGCTCGCCCTTCAGGCGGTTGCGGAACATCCACACCACGCCCGCGATCACCGCCAGCGCCACGGCGAGGCCGATGTAGGTGCGAACGATGGCCGCGCTTTCGGCGGTGCGGTACTGGTCGAGCGCCGGGCCCGAGAGCTCGGCGGCGGTCACGCCCGCGAGGCTGCCCAGGATCAGCGTCGCGCCGACCAGCGGGAAAATCGTGGTGCCGAGGCTGTTGAACGCCTGCGCAAAGGTCAGGCGGCTGTGCACCGTCTTTTGCGGACCGAGCAGGCTGATGAGAGGGTTCGTCACCACCTGCACCACCACCACGCCGCTCGCCAGCACGAACAGGGCGAAGAGGAACAGGCCGTAGGTCGCCGTCTGGCTGGCGGGAATGAACAGCAGGCAGCCGGTCATCATGGTCAGCAGGCCGACCACGGCCCCGCGCATGTAACCGATGCGCTTCACCAGCTGTGCGCCGGGGATGCCGATGACGAGATAGGCGGTGAAGAAGCAGAACTGGATCAGCATCGCCTGCGTGTAGTTGAGCGTGAACAGCTCCTTCAGCTTGGGCAGGATCACGTCGTTCAGACTGGTGATGCCGCCGAAGATGAAGAACAGCGCGAAGACGAAATACTGCAGGCCCGGCGCATCGACCGGCGGTGCGTCGTCGGTCAACGGGCGCGGGTCGGTGCTGCTGGAGGCGTCGGGTACCAGGGCCATTCAATCATACTCCCCAAGAGGCCGCCTCTTGCGGGCGGGCCGGTCGTGTAATCGGGCGATCGCCTAGAAAGCGCAAGTCGTTCCTTCGGCGACCTCGATGCGCTCCATCCCGGCGATGCGGAAGGTGAGGTTGGAGGCCGTGCGCAGGGCGAACAGGTTGCCCAGCTGGCCGACGCAGGCATCGGTGATCAGCATTTCGCGGAACCCCTTGCCCTCGGCGTGGGCGAAATGCTGTGTCACGTCGAGCGTGGACGTTGCGCCGCCCTCGGTGCCAGTGACCAGCGTGACCGGCGCGGTCGGCCGCGTCAGCACCTCGTAGGTCAGGCGATAGGCGTTGCCGCTGCCCTGCGGCTCCACGAAGGCGATCTGCGATCCGGCGCGCATGGCGATTTCGCGCGCGTCTTCCTGCGCGTTGCGGTCGAACCCGCGCGCGGTGACCGAGCCGTCCGTCGCCGTGCCGCGCAGCAGGCTGAAGGAGGAACCGTCGCCCGCGCGCACGGTCACGCCGTCGGCGAGACGGCCCGAGCCGAACAGCGCGGTGCCGGTGCCTTCGAGCAGCGCGGTGCAGCCCTCTCCGAGCATGGGCATGGCCGAGGTCTGGCCGGTCGCCAGGCCGTAGCCGAGCGGGAACAGCGCGCGGTTGGTGCGGGCGATGGGCCCGCCGTTGCAGTCGTTCGGCCAGCCGAACGAGAGGCGGCCGGTGGCGGGCACGGCGCCCGTCAGCACGTCGGCCACGCCCGCGCCCTCGCTGCCCGGCAGCCAGCTGGCGACGAAGGCATTGGCGAGGTTCATCTCGCGGTTCATCCACATCGGGCGTCCCGAGAGGAATACGGCGACGGTCGGGATGCCCTGTTCGCGGAAGGAGCGGAGCAGGTTCAGCCCCTCCTCGTCGCGGAAGGCGAGATCGCGCGTGTCGCCGGCGAATTCGGCATAGGGCTTCTCGCCGAAGACCACCACGGCAACGGCCGGCCGCGCGGTGAAGCTGCCGTCGGCGGACAGCGTGGCGCGCCCGCCGCTGGCGGTGACTGCATCGCGCAGGCCGTCCCAGATCGAGGTCGTGTTCGGCAGGCGATCGTCGCCGTATTCGGTGCTGCCCTGCCATTCGAGCGTCCACCCGCCCGAGGCCTGGCCGACGTTGTCCGCCGCGCTGCCGGCGACGAGCACATTGGCCCCGCTGCGCAGCGGCAGGACGCCGTCGTTGCGCAGGATCACCTGCGAGGCGGCCACGGCCTCGCGCGCCAGGGCGCGGTGCTCGGCCGAGCCGATGAGATCGAAGCGGCCACCCACGCCGCGCTCCGAAGGACGCTCGGCATTCGGACCGAGCAGGCCCGCGCGATACTTGATGTGCAGCACCCGGCTCACCGCCTCGTCCAGCCGCGCCATCGGGATGGTCCCGTCGTTCACCTGCGCGACGAGCGTTTCCATCAGGCCGCGCCAGTCGTCGGGCACCATGTAGATGTCGAGCCCCGCGAGCAGCGACTGCGGGCAGTTGGTGACGGTGCAGCCCTGGACCTGTCCGTGACCGTTCCAATCGCCCACGACCAGTCCGTCGAAACCCATGCGGCCGCGCAGCACGCCGGTCAGCAGCGGGCCGTTGCCGTGCATCTTGGCGCCGTTGATCGAATTGAAGCTGGCCATGACCGTCTGCACGCCCGCGTCGATGGCGGCGGGATAGGGGCGACCGTGGAGGGCGATCAGCGCCTCGATGTCGCCGGTCACCTCACCCTGGTCGACGCCGTCCGTGGTACCGCCGTCGCCGAAAAAGTGCTTAGCCGTGGCGATCACCCGTCCGTCGCCCAGAAAGTCCGCATCGCCGGGGCGGCCCTGTAGCCCCTCGACCAGCGCCGCGCCGAGCGGAGCGACGCGGGCGGGATCTTCCGAATAGCTTTCGTACGCGCGGCCCCAGCGGCCGTCCTGCGCCACGGCGACGGTGGGCGAAAAGTCCCAGTCGATGCCGGTCGCCTCCACCTCGATGGCGGTGGCGTGGCCTATGCGGCGCACCAGATCGGGGTCGTTCGCCGCGCCGAGCGCCACGTTGTGCGGAAAGATCGTCGCGCCGACGACGTTGGTGTGGCCGTGGACGGCGTCGGTGCCCCACATCGTCGGAATGACCGGCTCGCCGTTCGCCAGCGGCTGGACCGAGGCATCGTACATCTCGTCGGCGAGGCGCAACCACTCGCTGGCGGGCGCGAACTCGTCACCGTAGGGGCCGCCGTTGCCGCCGTTGAGATAGCTGCCGAAGCGATAGCGGGCCATGTCCGCCGCGGTGAACGAGTTGATCTGCGGCTGGATCAGCTGCGCCACCTTGCGCTCGACCGACATCCGCGAGACGAGCGACGCCACATAGGCATCCTCGTCGGCATAGGGTGCGCTGGCGACGGTATCCGCCGGCACTGTGGCACACCCGGCAAGGCTCGCGCTCGCAAGCAGCACAGCCGAAATCGCTCGAATCGAAAAACCAGTCCGCATCGTATCCTCGTTGTTCTTTTGAGAACGTTCCCAAGCGCGGTCTGACACGCCCTGCGGGCGATTTCAAGCGGCTAATTGTCGCGCTGCAGGGCGGCTTTCGCGGTCAGCAGAAGGAGGCAGGCGACGCTGGCCAGCACCGCCAACAGCGCGAACAGGCCGGAGAACCCGAACACGGGCACCATCGCCAGCGTCAGGCCGGGCATGATCAGCGAGGGCACTGTGTTGGTCAGGTTGAACAGCCCCAGGTCGCGCCCGCGGCTCTTAGGGCGGGGCAGGACGCGCAGGGTCTGCGCGGTGTGCAGTGCAAGAAAGACCGATGCCCCCAGGCCGAACAAGGCATAGCCGGCAAGCGCGACCTCGAGACCCGGCGCGGCGGCCATCACGCCCAGCGCCAGCGCGGCAACAGCGGCGGCCACTCCCAGTGGCTGGATCGGTCGATCCCTGCGGTCGGCCCAGCGCCCCACCATCAGCGCGACGGGCACCGAGACCAGCAGCACCACCCCGAAAATGCGCGCGGTTGCCGCGTCCGTAGTGCCGGGGGCAATGGAGCGCAGCCAGAGGTAGAGGTAGGCGAACAGCGCGGCCTCGGCCACCTGCACCAGCAGCCGGGCCAGCCACATCCGCGCGACGAGCATCTGCCGCGCGCTGCCGCTGGCGGGTCGGGGCGCGGGCTCCATCAGTTCGGGAAACGGCGCAGGCCGGCCCAGGAGCAGCACGGGCAGCACGCAGGCCATCACCATGCCCGCCACCAGCGCCAGTCGCTCTTCGGGCAAGGCGAGCCCAGGGATCGTCACCAGCGTTCCCGACAGGGCGCCGAGCGCCGGGGCGAAGGCGAGCAGGCCGCCGAGCGTGCCCTTCTGCCTGTCGGGCACCGCGTCCCCGGCCCAGGCCCCCAACGGGCCCAGCATCATGTTGAGCGCCACCTGCCAGGCCATGACCAGCGCCACCAGCGTGGCGAGGTCGCGCGGCGCGGACATCGCCAGCAGCAGCGTCGAGCTCAGCACCAGTCCCGCCCAGATCCACGGCCTTCGCGTGCCGCTGCGGTCGGACAGCCAGCCAAAGGCGATGTTCGAGAGGCTGGAGGCGATGGCCCCGGTAAAGGCCAGGGTGGCGAGCCAACCCACGCTCGCAGTGCCCGCCAGGCCTTCGACGTGGACGGGCAGCAGGATGGTCAGCAAGGGGACATAGGCGATCGCCCCGCCCGCCACGGCGAGAGCGTAAAGCAGCAGGAAACGAGTGGACTGACGCTGCGGGCCCCAGCGGTTCTCGGCGAAGCCTGCGCTGTCGTCAGCCACGGCGCGGCGCGGCGACCGATTCCCGCTCGATCAGGCTGCCCTCAATCACCACCGGCATCGGCGGCAATTCCTCGCCACGAATGGCCTGCACCAGCAGCTCGACCGCGCAGCTGGCGGTGTCGGCCACCGGCTGGTCGATCGCGGTCAGCGGCGGCTGGACGAAGCGCACCACGGGCGTATTGTCGAAGCTGACGAGCGAGAGGTCGCCCGGCACGCGCATGCCCATTTCGTGCGCCACAGCATTGGTAGCCAAGGCCATCTGGTCGTTGCTGGCGATGATCGCGGTGGGCCGGCCCTTGCCGCTCAGCAGCTTGCGCGCAGCCACCTCTCCGCTGGCGTAGGAAAAGTCGCCGCGCTCGCACAGGTGCTCGGTCGGCAGGCCAGCGTCTGCCATCGCCGCCAGATAGCCCTGCTTGCGCCAGCCGCTCAGCGCGTATTCGCGCGAGCCGGCGATGAAGCCGATGCGCTCGTGCCCCTTGGCGACGAGGTGGCGCACGGCCAGCGCCGCCATGCGATCGTCGCCCATCGTGATGTGGATCGGCCCTGCCTGCGTCTCCGCACCTATGGCGGCGAAGGGGATGCGATGCTGGACAAGCAGGTCGGTAATCAGCGGATTGTCGGCATGCGGCGGGGTCAGGACCACGCCGTCGGGTTGCAGGGCGGCGATGGCGGCCTTCAATTCGCGCTGGACGTTGTCGTCATGCGTATCGACGAGTTCGAAGATCAGGCGATAGCCATGTTCGGCGCACTTGAGCATTCCGCCCATCAGCATCTGGTCGACCCAGTCGCTGCCCTCGCGCGCCTTCCATGCCTCGATGGTGCGCTCGCGGTCGTTGAGGGCAAGGATGATGTAGCTCTTCGATCCGCTCATCCGCCGCGCGGCGATGGAGGGCACGTAGCCGAGCCTGTCGATGGAGGCCTGTACGCGCGTCTTCATCTCGGGCCGTACATTGGCCTCGTTGTTGATGACGCGGCTCACCGTCTGCAGGGAAACTCCTGCATCCGCCGCCACATGTTTGATTGTTACCGACTGGCGCCGACGTGCCACTTCAACTGCCTCTGTTGCAGCCCTGCCCGCTAGCCGGATCGGCGTCGCATTGCCAGACCCTGACCCAGTCCACTTCCATGCGCTTGGGAAAACCCTGGTCGGACACGCCGCCCAGCGCGTTCGCCTCGGGCCAGCGCCCGCCGATGGCGAGGTTGAGGATGAGGTGGAAGGGCCGGTCGAACGGGGCCTGCGGATCGGCGCTGGCGGTCGTGAACCACTGGTCGGAGGTCAGGCTGCCGTAGGCTTCCCCGTCGACGGTCCAGGTAAAGCGCCCGCGCTCCCAGATCACGCCGTAGGTATGGAACTGGCCGTCCGTCAGCCCGGGGAAGGACCGGTTCCTGCCGGCATTGCGGTTGTCGGGCCAGGCGCCGCCGAAGTGCAGGGTGCCGTAGATCGAGTTTTCGCCCCCCGCCTCGCAAGTGGGGCAGACGACGCCGGGATTAATAGCCTCCAGGATGTCGATCTCGCCCGAGGCCGCCCAGCCGCCGTAGCTGTTGGGTTCGGGCAGCATCCAGAAGGCCGGCCACACACCCTGACCCTGCGGAAAGCGCGCCCGCATCTCGAACCGGCCGTAGGTCCAGCTCTGCAGGCCCTGCGTGGCGATCTTGCCCGAGGTGAAGGGCTTGCTGGCGGTGTTGCTCGAACCGGGCTGGGCCGGCCCAGTCCACGCCTCGCGCCGCGCGGTGAGGACGAGGTTGCCGCCTTCCACGCTGACGTTCTCGGCGCGCGGAGTATAGCATTGCCGCTCCTCGTTGCCGCCGCCCCAGCAATCGTTGAACAGGCGCCAGCGGGCGGGATCGAGCGCGTTGCCGGAAAACTCCTCGGCCCAAACGAGTTGCCAGTTGCCCGCCGTCCCGCTGGTGGGGGTGGGCGTGGGGCTGGGAGTGGGCGACGGGCTCGGGCTTGGCGGCGTGCCCGCGACCGGCGGAGCGCTGGCTGAACTGCCGCCGCCGCCACATCCCGTTGCGACCGCGATCGCCAGCGATGAAAGACAGCCCACCGTAATCCTGCGATATCGCATCATTGCAATCTCCGACTTGTCCGATCCGGAAACGAAACGGGCCCCGGCGCGCATGATCGCACCGGGGCCCGCCGTTTTCCCATCCGCAGGAGCTCCGGCTCCGTTAGAAGTCGAACCGGACGAGGAAGGTGTAGCGGCGGTCGTTGCGGAACGCCGAGCGCGTGATCCGCGTGCCGTCGAAGTCGATGACCTGGCTCGTGCGGGTCACCTCGTCGAGCAGGTTCACGCCCTGCACGCCGATCTTGATGTTGTCCGTCAGGGCATAGAAGATCGACGCGTCGAGTTGCCCGGTATCCTCGCCGTAGATCGGCGAGAACGGGAAGATCACGTCGCGCGGGGTGATCAGGAAGTCCGACCGCCAGTTGTAGGCCGCACGCGCCTGGAGGCCGTACATCTCGTAGAACAGCACCGCGTTGACGGTGTGCTCGGACACGCCTTCGAGCGGCAGGCTGGCCGCAATCGGGCTGGCACCCGCCAGGTTCACGTTGTTGAAGGCACCCGCATCGACATAGGTGTAGGTTCCCTGGAAGCCGAGGCCGGCAAGCGGTCCCGGCAGGAAATCGTAGGTCTGCTGGTAGGCGACCTCGAAGCCCTTGAGCGTCCCGCCTTCGCGGTTGAACGGGCCGTTGTACAACACGTCGGCCGTCGCGCCGCTGGCAGACGTGAACGTGACCACTTCGGCACCGCCGCTCACGATGTCCTGCAGGTCCTTCAGGAAGACCGCGGCGGTCAGTGAACCGACATCGTCGAAGTACCATTCGGCCGACAGGTCGTAGTTCCACGATGTCGTGGGTCGCAAGCGGCGGTTGCCGCTCGTGACTGTGAACAACGGACCGGTTTCGAGGGTGCCCGCCTGACGCAGGTTCCCGGTGTTGTCGCCGAACGTTCCGCCCGTGCGGAAGGCATCGAGGTCGGGACGGAAGATGCCCCGCGATGCGGCTCCGCGGAACACGAAGCCGGTGCCGGTATCGAACCGCAGGTTCAGCGACGGGAGCCAGTTGTCATAGACGACGTCCGTGCCAGCAAGCAGGGTCTCGCCCGTGAAGGCGGACGCAAATTCGGCGAGGCGCGCATCGGACAACAGGCAGTAGTCGAGGCCGGGTGTGCCTGGCAGGCCCTGTCCCGGTCCGGGCCGATTACACCTGTCGCGCAATAGCGGCCCCGTGACGGTGGTGCCTAGCGGCAGGCCCAGGGCGCGGGGATCCGGGAACCCGACGTCGCCCCGCGTTCCCACGGTCGTCTCGACATAACGCACACCGATGTTGCCGGAGAACTCTGCACCGCCATCGAAGTCGATGCCAAAGTCCGCGCGTGCATACGCCGCACGGGTTTCTTCTCCGATCGTCGAAATTTCGGCCTGAGTGAAGGGCGTGCCCGGCACCAGATTGCCGCGCGAGTAGATCGGGTTGAACGGGTTGGGCGTCAGCGTGAAGGCGGTGATCGCATCGGTCTGCTGCTCGATGCTGCCGTCCAGATACCGTTCCAGCAGGTCGTCGCCGCCGAAGAAGAAGCCGGTGCCGTCACCGAACGGCGTCGGCGCATTGCCGCGCTGGAAGTTGTCGGCGAACGGCGAATAGAGGTTCGCGCTCTCCGGGAAGTCGAACACGTAGGCACCGCCGCAGCCGAAGGCCTGGAAGTCGCCGCAGTTCCAGTTGCCGCCGCGGCCCGTCCACGGCGCGCCGAGGTTGCCCCAGTTGGAGAAGTTGGCGTTGCGGGTGGTGCGGTTGCGCTCCGACCAGCGGGCACCGAAACGCGCCGTACGGAAGAAGCCGTCGTCGGAGATGTCGTATTCGACGTCGCCGCGAAGCGAGTACATGTCGCCCTCGTTCTCGAGCTGGTTGTCGAGCGCGAACCAGTAGAAGGTCTTCGTCGGGTCGGTGAAGTAGCTCGCGTCGGACGTGGCCTGGCCGGGGGTCAGGAACTGCACCTGCGGGATCTCGCCCGAAGTGTCGATCGAGAGATCGGTATAGGTCTGCATCGCGGCGATGAAGCCCTGCGCGTTGCGGCCGTTGTTGACGTACTGCCCTTCGAAGTTGAAGCGCAGCCGATCGGTCGGCTCCATGAACACCTGCAGCGAGACGTCCTCGACAAGGTCCTCTTCCTGCTGGTCGAAGCGCAGCAGCTCGGTCGGGATGCCGTTGATGCCGCCGAACGGGTTGTTCTGCGTCAGGATGCCGCTCTGGAAAATACCGTCCTGGAACGTCGGGGTCGTGCCCGGGCGGAAGCCGGGGAACAGGCCGTCGTCGTTGACCAGCGCCAGCGCGGAGAATTCCTGCAGCTGGCCATCGTTCTCGGCCCGCAGGTATTCCGCGGTGACGAGGAAGCGGCGGTCGGCGCTCTCGAACTGGCCGACGGCCGAGTAGGCACGGCGATCACGCTCGAAACTGGTGGTGCGCACGCCCGCGCCCTTGGGGATGATGACCGCGCCGGCGGGCGGGAAGTTCGTCTCGTCGAACTGCTGGCCGGCGATGCCGCCCGAGCTGACGGGGGCGATGCGGATGCAGCCGCCGCTGAAGTCGGCGTTGCGATAGCAGGGATCGGTGATCTGCGAGGCGTCGGAGCGGGTGATCAGCTCCTGCTGGGCGTAGCCGAGCTGCAGGCCGAAGGTACCAGCGCCGGTTTCAAAAGTGTTGGAAACGAGCGCGGAGAAGCCGGGCGACCATTCCTCGGCGAGGTCGCCGTAGTTGTATTCAGCGGTGCCGGCGATGTGGAAGCCGGGGTTGTCGAGCGGCTTGCGCGTGACGAGGTTGACCGTGCCCGAGATGCCGCCCTCGATCATGTCGGCGGTGGTGTTCTTCCACACCTCGATCCGGCCGAGCAACTCGGGCGAGACGGTGTTGAAGTCGAGCCCGCGCCCGCCGTTGGCGGAGAAGACGTCGCGGCCGTTCAGTTCCGCCATGACGAAGGGCAGGCCGCGGATGACCACGCCCGAACCTTCGACGCTGAAGCGGTCGGGGTCGTTGTTGCCGATGAAGCGGTCGACGGTGACGCCGGGGACGCGCTGCAGCGCCTCGGCCACCGAGCGGTCGGCCAGCGCGCCGATGTCCTCGGCACTGAGGAAGTCACCGACGGTATCGGCGTTTTCTTTGAAATCCTGCGCGCTTTCAAGGGCGGCGCGGAAGCCGGAAACGATGATGACATCTTCCGGGATCGCGTCCTCGTCGGCCTGCTCCTCCATCTCGTCTTCGACGGTCTGCTGGGCGAGCGCAGCATGCGGCACCAGCGCTGCGAGCGCGAGGCTGGAAACGGTGACGAGGGTACGGGCCCGGCCAGCGGGCTTGAAGGTCTGGCGCACAATCTTCTCCCAAATTCTCATGCGTGACGTCCCGATAGCGGGACTCGATGCTGGGATACCAAGACTGATATCGTTCACAAGCGCAAAAAATGAACGTTCACATTTGCGCGCCGGATGTGTAACATTTTTGCCATTATACCCTGCCGCGTCGTCGATGGTTTGCGCGGGCGGCCCAAGCCGCTAGCACAGGCGTAAGCAAGGAGAGCAACAGAGTGACGAGGCCCATCAGGCATATCGTGATTGTGGGCGGCGGCACCGCCGGGTGGATGGCGGCGGCGGCGCTGTCGCGTCTCATCAGTCCGCGCCGCGAGTTCGCCATCACGCTGGTCGAGAGCGAGGCCATCGGCACCGTTGGCGTCGGCGAGGCGACGATCCCGCCCTTCGTCGATTTCCAGCGCCTGCTAGAGATCGACGAGGCGGAAATGATGGCCGCCGTGCAGGGCACCTTCAAGCTGGGCATCCAGTTCGTCAACTGGGGGAAGCTGGGCGACAGTTACATCCACCCCTTCGGCAACTATGGCTACGAGATCGGCGGGGTGAGCTTCCACCACGTCTGGCATCGCTTCAAGGGGCTTGGCGACAACCGCCCGATCCAGGTCTTCAACGCCGAGACGATGGCTGCCTACTTCGGCAAGTTCGCCAAGACCGACGGCCAGCAGCGCGAGGACCTGCCGCCGGTCAACTACGCCTACCACATCAACGCTACCGCCTATGCCGGCTTCCTGCGCCGCTATGCCGAGGCGCGCGGCGTCGTGCGGCAGGAAGGCCGCGTCGAGCATGTCGAGCTCAACGGGCAGAGCGGCTTCGTCGATTCCATCCGGCTGGAGGGAGGGCGCGAGATCGCCGGCGAGCTCTTCGTCGACTGCTCGGGCTTTCGCGGCCTGCTGATCGAGCAGGCGCTGGAAACCGGCTACGAGGACTGGACCCACTGGCTGCCCTGTAACCGCGCCGTGGCCCTTCCCTGCAACCGCGACGACGGCAGCCCGCCTGCTCCCTTCACCCGCGCGACCGCGCATGCCGCAGGCTGGCAATGGCAGGTGCCCTTGCAGCACCGAAACGGCAACGGCCACGTCTATTGCGATGCCTTCATGAGCGCGGACGAGG
This sequence comes from Aurantiacibacter luteus, assembly GCF_001010945.1. Lineage (GTDB taxonomy): Bacteria > Pseudomonadota > Alphaproteobacteria > Sphingomonadales > Sphingomonadaceae > Alteraurantiacibacter > Alteraurantiacibacter luteus. The sequence goes on along the minus strand of NZ_LBHB01000002.1, from coordinate 912,951 downwards.
CGACCGACATCCTGCTGAAGAACATCGCCGGCAAGCCCACGGCCGATCCCAATCACCTGCGCTTCGTCACCGGGCGGCGCAGGAAGTTTTGGAACCGCAACGTGGTCGCGCTCGGCCTTGCGGGCGGGTTCATGGAGCCGCTGGAATCGACCTCCATCCACCTCATCAACACGGGCATCAACAAGCTCATCTCGCTGCTGTCGCTGGACGGGGTGACGCAGGCGCAGGAGGATGCCTTCAACCGCCTGACGGGCAAGGAATACGCGCGCATCCGCGATTTCCTGATCCTGCATTACAACACCACCACCCGCGACGACACCGAGTTCTGGAACTACTGCCGCACCATGAGCGTCCCCGACAGCCTGACCGAGAAGGTCGAGCTGTTCCGGCAGAACGGCCAGATCTTCCGCGAGGAGGACGAGCTTTTCACCGAGACGAGCTGGGCGGCGGTGATGATGGGCCAGGGCATCCAGATGCACGGGCACAACGTGATGGCCGACACGCTCGACCCGGCGGAAACCAAGCGCGAGCTCGACGAGATGGAAAAGTCGATCCGCTATGCCGTGGGGGTCATGCCCGGCCACGCGGACTTCCTGCGCCAGTACTGCCCCGCGCCTCCCCCCGCGCCAGCCGCCTGATAAAAAAGGCCGCTTCCCGCGCGGCTTGTCACGTGCGAGTCAAATTTGCCCGCCACCACGGACCGACGATTTCAGGTCCGGGGCCATGCAGCGCAACACCATTCTCACCACCGACGAAGAGGCGGCGCGCTTCGCCAGCTTCATCCATGATGGCAACGAGTTCGCCTTCGGCCTGCTGACCTGCGACGGTCCGCGCCAGTTGGTGGAGGGCACCCCCTGGGCTTTCGTCGACTGGACCATGGCCGAATGCTCGGGCCTCGAACTGGTGCGGCGGCTGCGCGGCGATCCGCGGCTGCTGTCCGCGCACATCACCATGGTCATCCCCGCTGCCACCGACGAGGAGAAGCGCCGCGCGCTCGCCGCCGGTGCGGACGACTACGCGACGGCCGCGCTGGGCCGGCAGGCCATGCTCGACCGGGTGCTGGCCCGCCACGGCGACTACGCCCGCCCCGCGCCGGATCGCGTGCTGGAGCTTGGCGCGCTCACCATCAACGTCGCGGGCGAAAGCGCGCGCTGGCAGGACCGTGTCATCGCCCTGCGCCCCAACGAATTTCGCGTCCTGCGCTTCCTCGCCGAGAACCCCGACCGCATTTTCAGCCGCGCCGACCTGATCGCCGCGCTCGGCAAGGCAGGCGATCCGGATTACCTGCGCACGGTGGACGTATGGATCAAGCGCCTGCGCGCAGGCCTTCGCGCCGCCGGGGCGGACCACCTTCTGCGCACCGTCCACGGCAAGGGCTACGTGCTCGACCGGCCCTGACGGCCTACGCCATTCTCGCCCACCAAAAGGCCTCCCACCACTGGAGTGACGGGAGGCCGGTCGCCCTCTTACCAGGGGTCTTGGTTCAGAAGGTGAGCGAGAGCGAGGCGCCCAGCGTGGTGCCAACATCGTAGGTGTTGACCTCGATGCGCTGCGCGCCCTCGCCCTGGTACTCCTCGTTGCGGCGGCCGAGCAGGTTGCGCGCCTCTACCTTCAGCTCCGCCTCGCTGCCCATCAGGGTGAAGCCCTGACGGAACACGAGGTCGAGGCCGAAACCGGGGTTCTCGACAATGTCGGGCAGGGCCGCCGTGCCCCGGCTCGTCACGCGCTCGCTGGCGTAGGTCATCAGCACGGTGAACTGCTGCAGACGTTCGGTATCTTCCAGGCTGATCTGCACGTTGGCGAGATGGTCGGACTGGCCGGTCAGCGGCACGCCGTCGGCAAACAGGTTGCTCGCCGGCGTCTCGCCGCCGGGGAACAGCCGCGTCACGTCATCGGCCTGCACCGAGATGTCGGACTGGGTGAAGGTGTAGTTGGCGAACAGCGCCAGCTCCTTGGTGGCAAAGGCATCGCCCAGGTTCACCAGGTCGAAGGTATAAGCGAGGTCGGCCTCGATACCGTAGAGCGTTGCCGAAGGAGCGTTGGCGAAGCTGGTCAGCTGGGCGTTGTCGCTGAAGCTAGAGAATGCCTCGATGGGGTTCGCGATGTCCTTGTAGAAGCCGGCGATCGATGCCCGGTCCCGGCCGCCGAAATAGTACTCGGCGCGCACTTCGTAGTTGGTCAGCTCGCTGTCCACCAGGAAGGGGTTGCCGTTGAACTGGCGGTTGGTTTCGGGGTCGTAGTAGGTCTGGAAGATCAGCTCGCGGAATTGCGGACGGGCGATGGTGCGCGAGGCGGCGGCGCGCAGTTGCAGCGCGTCGGTCGCCTCCCAGGTCACGGTCGCGCCGGGCAGCCAGTAGCTGTTCTCGAGCAGGGTCGAGGCATCGGACGGGCCGGGGGTCAGGAACCGCTGGGCCGGATTTACCGACTGCACCGCGTCCTCGTAGCGCACGCCGGCATCGATCTGGATCCCGGTCACCGGCTCCCAGTTGATCTTGCCGTAGCCCGCGTGGATCTCGAGCCCGGCTCGGAAGGCGGGGTCGTTCTCGGTCGATTCGATCAGGCCGATGTCGTAGAAATCGAGGATCGCGTCGCCCAACAGCAGGTCGGGCCGCAGCGCGCCCACGCCGTCGGGGAAGCTGGTGGGCGCGTTGAAGAGGAATTCGCGCCGTTCCGAGAAGCGGTCGGTGTCCGAATAGGCATAGCCCACGGTCGCCACCAGACTGTCGATGACGGGATAGCTGAGGTCGACGCCGCCGGCCCACAGCTCCTCGGTCAGGTCGGAGAACACCACCGAGGCGTCGCCCGTCTGCCGGTCGAGCGTGTTGATGAAGGTGTCGCCGAACTGGGCGTTCGAATTGTCGCGGACGTAGGTGAAGGTGTATTCGTAGGGCGCCTCGCGGTCGGTGCGGGCGTATCCGCCGCGCAGGTCCACCGACAGGTCGCCGAACTCCATCTCCGCCACCAGCTGGCTGTCGATCAGCTGCCGCTCGAACCAGCCGGTGCGCTGCTGCTGCACGTCGTCGCCGTCGAGGAAGTCGGTGCCCTGCGAAAGCGAGGCCTGCTTCAGCGTGTCGCGGATGAAAAGGTTGGTGAAGCGGAAACGGTGGTCACCGATCTCGAGGCCGAGGCCGAGCATGGCGTTGGCCAGAATGCGGTTGTCGGTAACCACGTCGCGGAAGTCGCTGTCGAGCGAGAAGTCGGCGAGGATCGACTGCGAGATGATGTCGCGGGTGCGCCACTTGTTGCTGATCGAACCGGTGAAGACCACGCCGAGCTCGCCGTCGGAGCCCACGTCGAACGCGGTGCCGGCGCTGAGGCTCGCGGACCAGTTGGGCTGCACGTCGCCGATCAGCTGCAGCAGCACCAGGTTCGGGTCGCCGAGCTGCTGGCCGATGTCGAGCTGGGTGACCGGCGCGCCGTTCGTATTTCGCTCGGGATCGAGCGGGATGTCGGACAGGCGGATGCCGCTGTCGAAATAGGCCTGCAGCGCGGGTGGCGCGTCGCGGGTGCCGTCGTCGAAGCCGAACCAGTCGTAGTCCGAACCATAGTAGGCGAGGCCCTTGTGCAGGGTCGTCTCGGTGTCGCCGCTGATGCCGCCGCCCACGGTGACGAAGCTCTCGTCGGGCACGGCGCGGGTGGTCAGCGCGATCACGCCGCCGCCGAATTCTCCGGGGAAATTGGCCGAATAGGTCTTCTGCACCAGGCTGGAGGCGACGACGTTGGTGGGAAAGATGTCGAGCGGGACGACGCGGCTCAGCGGTTCCGGGCTCGGCAACGGCAGGCCGTTCAAGAGCGCCAGCGAGTAGCGATCGCCGAGGCCGCGGACGTAGACGAAGCCCTGCCCCTGCACCGAAAGGCCCGTCACGCGGCCCAGCGCGCCGGCGATGTCGCCTTCGCCCGTGCGCGCGATTTCCTCGGTCGAGAGGACGGTCAGCACCTGCGCCGAGCCGCGCGTAGGGTCGCGGTTGATGCGGCCCGTCACGATGATTGCGCCGCCGGGGATGGAGATGTCGGGGTCTTCCGCCTGCGGATCGGGGGCCACCTCCTGCTCCGCCTCAGTCTGCGGGACCGGCCCGCCCGCGTCGCCGTCCTGCGCCAGCGCGGCGGCAGGCGCGGTAAGGGCGCTCGAAAGCAGAAGCATGGCCGCCAGCCTGGTGCCGGTGGTGTTCATCGCGAAAGACCCCTCGTATTCGATCCGTGGAGCGGGCGGTGTGCGGCCCGCGAGATGGCGAGGAGGCGAGCGCATGGCACCGCCCCCTTGCCCGTCATGGTCAGCTGAAGACCGGAATGCGGGTGCAGGACCCGGTGTTGTTGCCGAAGGAGACGGCCGCCGAATCGCAGGTCCAGCCCCGCGTCCAGTCGTTGCTCGGCGAAACGGCACCGAGGAAGTTCGTCGCTTCGAAGAAGCTGCCGAGCGTGGTCACGTTGAAGATCGGCGAATAGCCGGTCTCGTTCGCGCCGCCGAGATAGCCGTTCACCAGCGTGTTGACGTAGGCCTTGGTGTTGCCGGTGCCCGCGTCGAAGATCGCCTCTGCCTGCGCGGCGCTGGCGCCCGAGTTGCTGCCGTTGCGGAAGTTCGTGCGGCACTGGAGGGCGACGGACTGGAACACCGGCGGGCCGACATCGTCGAGGCTGCTGCTCGCCGAGCGGATCGTCTGCGCGTCGTCCATGCGGATGCACGGCGTGCCGGTGGACGATGCGTCCCAGACCAGGGTGTTGTAGAGGCCGTAGTCGGTGCCCCCGCGCAGGCGCACCACCTGGTCGTTGTTGCGACGGTGGATGAAGGTCGCGTTGGCGATCCGCGTGTTCTGCCGCGGGGTCTGGTCGTTCAGGCCGTTGGAGCTGTCCGCCTCGATGATGGCATCGCCCGCCGCGGCGCGCTGGGCGGCGAGGACGTACTGCATGTTCGCCTTCACGCCGGTGTCGGTGTCGATCGAATCGTCCTCCGCGCCCGCCACGATCAGGCGCTTCATGTTGACGTAGCCGCCGAAGAACTCGACCCCGTCGTCGGACGAGTTGACCGACTGGATGTTGGCGAAGACGGTCCCCGGCTGGGTGCCGCCGGTGGTCAGCGACTGCAGCTCGCTGTCGCCCGAGAGGACGAAGCCCGAATAGCGGATCTGCACGAAGGTGAGCGAGCCGTTGGTGCCCGTCGTGGTCGCGCCGCCGAAGAAGGTCGGGTTGGCCGCGCCTTCCACCTGGCGCTCGCAGTTCACGGTGCCCGGGGTGGCGGCGGGCTCGAAGCAGTCGGTCACCGGCGCGCGGCCGGAGATGACCACGCCGCCCCACTGGCCCGAACTGTCCGCGCCGTTGAGGCCCAGCACGTTGTCGCGGCTGGTGAAGATGATCGGACGGCTGGCGGTGCCGTTCGCCTGGATGAAGTTGCCGCGGTTGACGTTGAGGAACGAGGAGCCGCTGGCGAAAATGATGACGCCCGGCTCGATGGTCAGCGTCACGTTGGTGTCGGAGAAACCGTCGCTGGCATCGGCCGCCGGGCCGCCGTCGGAGCCGACGTTGACCTGGCCGGGCAGGCGATAGAGCAGGCCGGGAATGCGCGGCAGGGTGGTGGAGGCGTTGAAGCGCAGCGGCGTGGCGCACACGCGCCAGGTGCCTTCGGGTCCGGTGATCGTGCCCTCGTCGGTCAGGCCCTGCGGATCGGCGATGGTCGGGCAGCCGTTGGCCGGAGTCACCGTCGCGCTGGTCGGAGCCGGAGTAGGCGTCGGCGTGGGAGCAGGGTTGTTGATGATGACGTCGCCGCCGGTTCCGGGCGAGGCGAGATCGTCGGGCCCGCAGCCGGCGAGCGCCAGCACGGATGCACCAAGGAAGAGCGTACGGTAAAGCTGTGTCACGGTCGGGACCCCTCAATTGTCCAGCGAAGCGGATGTTGCCGGACGCCGTCTAGGACCGCCGCGTGACAGTTTGTTTGCGGCTTCGTGACGCTATGGAGACTCGAGCCGATTAGCGAACAAGTCTTTGTAACGTCAGGACAATAGTTCTGCACAGGCATGAAGACCGTCGCGCATTGTTACAAATTTGTGACAATGTGACGGTTTTGTTGCAGTACCGCCGATGTGGGCGCACTATTCTCCTCAGAACTTAAAGGGGAAATGCGTTCGATGCTTGCCACCCTCGCCATCGCGCCGCTGTTTTTCATGCAGTCCGTCACCGCCGTCATGGTGGACCAGCAGGTCGAGCGGCAGGACGTCGCCTACGAGCAACTCGTTGCCGGTCAGACGGAGGCCGCCGTTGCCGAGCTCGAGGCACGACTGCTCGATCACCCCGGCGACCCGGCCCTGCTCATCAACCTTGGTTCGGCCTGGTCGCAGCTCGGCAACGCCGAACGGGCCGAATACTACTACCGCCTCGCACGCGACGCGGACGAGACCTACGAGCTGGAGCTCGCCGACGGGCGCTGGATCGACAGCCGCGACGCTGCGCGCCTCGCGCTCGCCTCGGTGGAACTGCGGGCGCTCGCCTCGCGCTGACACCATAATAAAGCCGGGTCTTTCCGGTCGCCACGAAATTTGCGCCCGGCAGACTTGCTCCGCCGGGCGTAATTGTGTCCGCCGCAAATGCATTTAGCCTGTCTCTGTCATGTTCATGTCATTTGTCGTAAGCAGGGGCCTTCTGACTGGAGGGTCGCGATGATTCTGAAGCTTGGCACATCGTTGGCGGCGTTCGCGCTGGCTGCGACCTGCGCGGTTTCCGCGCGGGCCGATGTGCTCGAGATTTCGGCGGATGGCGCGGCGACATGGATCGCCGGTGGCCCGGTGGCCGTGAGCGACGACGTTGCCGCATTTGCCGAGGCCGGGGCGCTGGCGGAAGTGCCGGCGGAGGCCCTTGCTCTCGTTCCGGACATCGCCGTCGCCGATACCGAGCGCCATGCCTCGGGCATCCCCGCCAACTACGCCGCCGCCGTGCGCCAGCTCGCCGCGCGCTTCGACCTCAGCCCCGCGCTGCTCGAAGCCGTGGTGTGGCAGGAGAGCCGCTGGCGGCATGATGCCGTCTCCCCCGCGGGGGCGCGCGGGTTGGCCCAGCTGATGCCCGGCACCGCCCGCGACATGGGCGTGAACCCCGACGATCCGCTCGCCAACCTCGAGGGCGGCGCACGCTACCTGCGCGCCCAGCTCGACCGCTTCGACGGCGACCTCGAACGCGCGCTCGCCGCCTACAACGCCGGCCCGGGCCGCGTGATGCAGGCGGGCGGCGTGCCCAACATCCGCGAGACCCGTCTCTACGTAGCTGCCATCATGGGCCGCCTTGCCAACCACTCACGCTGAGAACACGACGACACATGAAATCCCTTTCCCGCCTCCTCGCATTCTTCACCGTTATGCTGCCCACCGCCGCCTTCGCGCAGGACCCTGCCGGGTCGAGCCCGATCAACAATGCCTTTTCGTGGATGCGCGACACCATGCTCGGCACGGTCGCCACGACGGTCGCCGTGATGGCGGTGGCCGCGGTCGGCTTCATGATGCTGACGGGCCGGGTCAACTGGCGCTTCGGCGCGACCGTGATCATCGGCGTGTTCATCATCTTCGGTGCCGCCAGCATCGTGGCCGGCATCCAGGGCGCAGCGGGCTGAGGACGGACCAAGGCCGATGCACCTCACCCGCCACCCCGTCCATCGCGCGCTGACCCGCCCGCAGATGTTCGCGGGCGTGACGTTCAACTATTTCGTCATCAACCTGATCGTGACGACCGAGGCCTTCCTGATTTTCCAGAGCCTGTGGATCGTCCCCATCCCCATCGTGATGCACGCCATCGGCTATTTCGCCTGCCTGCGCGAGCCGCGATTCTTCGACCTTTGGCTGACCCGCGTCAGCAAGTGCCCGCGCGTGAAGAACTACAAGCGCTGGGGCTGCAACTCATACGCCGCCTGACGAACGGGCGGATCGGAGCGAGAGCATGACGGCGAAAGGCCGCAACAGGAAATGGCTCGGAGCCGCCGCGTGGAGCGCCAAAGAGGCGCACGCCGGCGACCGCCTGCCCTACGCCGCGCTGGTGGACGAGAACGTCGTGTTGCTGCGCGACGGGTCTTTGATGGCGGCGATGCAGGTGCCGGGCCTGTTGTTCGAAACCGAGGATACCGACGCGCTCAACGCCCACGCCGTCACCCGCGAGGTGATGCTGCGCTCGAACCTCGATGCGCGCTTCGTGATGTATCACCACGTCATCCGCCGCCGCGTGGCGGTGGAGCTGGAGGCGCAGTTCGACGACCCCATCGCCGGCCACATCGACCGCCGCTGGCGCGAGAAGCTGTCCGCCGGATCGCTGTTCGTGAACGACCAGTTTGTCACTCTCGTGCGCCGTCCCGCGCGCGGCAAGGCGGGCCTGGCGGAGCGGGCGGGGAAGGCCATGCGCCGCCGCCGCGCCGATGCCGCGGCCATCGACCCCAAGGACGTGCGCACCCTGCGCGCCGCCATGCAGGCCCTCGCCGCCAGCCTCGGCGACTATGGCGCGCAGCCGCTGGGCGACTACGTCGGCCCCAGCGGCAACCGCAACAACGAGGTGCTGGAACTCATCAGCGCGCTCTACAACGGCGAGATGCGGCCCGTACGCCGCCCGGACGGCGACACCGACATCGGCCGCATGATCCCCTACCGCCGCGCCAGCTTCGGGCTCGACGCGATGGAACTGCGCGGCAGCGGCGGGGCGGACTTCGCCTCGATGCTGAGCCTCAAGGATTACCCCGACGCGACCAGCCCGGGCCTGCTCGATTCGATGCTGCGCCTGCCCTTCGAGATGGTCGTGTCCGAAAGCTTCGCGCCGCAGGAACGCCAGACCGCGCGCGAGCGGATCGACCTCGCCATCCGCCGCCTCAAGAGCGCGGACGAGGAAGCGCAGGCTGAGCGCGCCGAGATGATGGCCGCGCGCGACGAGCTCGGCGCAGGGTCGGTCGGCTTCGGCGACCATCACCTGACCGTGCTGGTGCGCGAGCGCAGCCTCGAGCGGCTCGACGATGCCACCGCCGCCGTCGCCGCTGCGCTCGCCGACACCGGCGCCATCGCCGTGCGCGAGGACACCAACCTGGAACCCAGCTTCTGGGGCCAGTTCCCCGGTAACGAGGGTTTCCTGGTGCGCCGGGCGATGATCTCGACCGCCAACATGGCGAGCTTCGGCAGCCTTCACGGTTTCGCGCTGGGGCAGGCCGAGGGCAATCACTGGGGCGAGGCGGTGACGCTCTTGCAGACCACCAGTTCCACCCCGTTCTTCTTCAACTTCCACCACGGCGACCTCGGCAACTTTTCGGTCATCGGCCCGTCGGGCAGCGGCAAGACCGTGGTGATGAACTTCCTCGCAGCCCAGGCGCAGAAGTTCAGCCCCCGCACCATCCTGTTCGACAAGGATCGCGGCGCGGAGCTGTTCATCCGCGGCATCGGCGGCACCTACGACCGCATCCGCTCGGGCGAGCCGACGGGCTTCAACCCGCTTGCCCTGCCCGACACGCCGCTCAACCGCGGCTTCCTGCGCGACTGGCTTTCCGTCCTGCTGAAGGCCGAGGGGCCGGAGGAGAACGCCACCATCGCCGCCGCGGTGGACGCGGCCTATGCTAACGATCCCTCGCTTCGCCGCCTCAGGCATTTCAAGGAGCTCGTCTCCGGCACCCGCCGCCCGCAGCCGGGCGACCTCGCCGACCGCCTTTCCGCCTGGATCGAGGACGGCGAGCACGGCTGGCTGTTCGACAACGCGGCCGACAACCTCGATCTTTCCACGCGCGTCATGGGTTTCGACATGACCGCGCTGCTGGAAAACCCGCGCCTTCGCACGCCGACGATGATGTATCTGTTCCACCGCATCGAGGAACGACTCGACGGCGAGCCGACGATGATCCTCATCGACGAGGGCTGGAAGGCGCTGGACGACGAGGTCTTCGCCGCGCGCATCCGCGACTGGCTGAAGACGCTGCGCAAGCGCAACGCGCTGGTCGGCTTCGCCACGCAGTCGGCGCGCGACGCGCTCGACAGCCGCATCGCCACCGCGCTGGTCGAGCAGACTGCGACGATGGTGTTCATGCCCAACGCCCGCGCCCGTCCGGAGGATTATTGCGAGGGCTTCGGCCTGACCGAGCACGAGTTCGCGCTGATCCGCTCGCTTCCCGCGCACAGCCGCTGCTTCCTCGTGCGCCAGCCCGATGCGAGCGTGGTCGTGCGTCTCGACCTCTCCGGCGCGCCGGAAGTCCTCACCATGCTCTCCGGCCGCGAGAGCACGGTGCGCCGGCTCGACCTGCTGCGCGAGGCCGTGGGCGAACACCCGCGCGACTGGTATCCGGCGCTCACCGGTCGCCCCTGGCCCGGGCCGGGTGCGGACGGCGAACCCGAGGCCGACGACTTCGGTTGGCAGGCCGCAGAATGAGCGGGTCGATGGAAGCCGTCGCGGCGGAATGCCAGCGGCAGATGGAGGGCGTGGGCGCCGGCATCGGCGCGTCCTTGCGCGGCGTGGACTGCGCCGCCAACGCCATGGCGCAGGCCGCCTTCAGCAACCTCTTCGCCAACGGCGCGCTCGGCACCACGCTGACGTTGGCGCTGACGATCTTCGTCGCCTTCGTCGGCTTCGGGATGCTGACCGGGCGCACGCGCATCGGCCTCGCCTCGCTGACGCCCAAGATGATGACCGTGGCGCTCGTCGTCACCTTTGCCACCAGCTGGGTGGCCTTCCAGGCGGTGTTCTGGAACTTCGCCGTGCTTACGCCAGACTTCATCGCCAGCGCGGTGATGGGGACGGATGGCTCGGCTGCCACCATATTCGCCGACAAGCTGGATGTCGTCATGCTCAGCCTCATGCAGGCCTCGGGCGGGGACGCGATGGACGCGAACACCTCGGTCTTCTCGCCGCCGGGCCTGCTGTGGTCGGGCGGGACGATGCTGCTGCTCGGCACCGTGGGCGTGCTGGCGACGACCAAGATCGCGCTCGCCATCCTCATGGGCCTCGGCCCGCTGTTCATCCTCGCCGCGCTGTTCAAGCCGACGCGCGGGCTGTTCACCGGCTGGCTCAAGGGCGTGGTGCTGATGGCGCTCGCCCCGCTGTTCGCGGTGCTCGGCGGATCGCTGATGCTGGAGCTCTCGATCCCCGTGCTCGCGAGCCTCGGCTCCACGCCCGAGCAGATCGACGTGCGCGCGGCTATGGCGTTCTTCATGATCGGATGCATCCACCTCGCGCTGATGTTCATGGTTATGAAGGTCGCCTCCACGATGGTCGCGGGCTGGAGCGTGTTCGGCCTTGCGCCCGGCAAGCGAGGCCATGCCTGGCCCGCCGTGCCCTCCCCCGCGCCCGCTCCCGTGATCGTCAACCCGGCGCTTGCCGGCAGCAGCGCCAGCCAGCGCGCGGCGCAATCCGCCGCTCCGGCCGCAGCCGCCGCGCGCGACGTGCGGATCAGCCGCGGTGCCATGCCGATGGCCGCCAACGACGCCGGTTCAGCCCCCGTTAGCCGCGAGACCCGCATCGTGGGCGGCCGCGACATCGCTAATCCCGATGCCACCGGCCTTGCGCCGTCGCGCGCCCGCGGCATCGGCAGCCGCTTCAAGTCCGCACCCGTGCGGCAGAAGGAGACGTTGAAATGAACCGCCTGATAGTCGCCGCCGCGCTCGCCGCCGCCGCGCTTGCGAGCCCTGTCCTCGCGCAGGATTCGCGCATGGTCGAGCGGCTCTACGATCCCGCCGCGATCGTCCGCATCAACGGGCAGGTCAACGTGCAGACCACCATCCAGTTCGGCGAGGGCGAGGCGATCGAGAATGTCGCCATCGGCGATTCGACCACCTGGCAGGTGACGCCGAACCGCCGCGCGAACCTGCTGTTCGTGAAGCCGCTCGCGCCGCGCGCCGCGACCAACATGACCGTGGTGACAAACCGCCACACCTACCTGTTCGACCTTGTGGCGAGCCCTGCAGGCCGCACGCCGCTCTACATCCTGACCTTTACCTATCCGCCCGAGCCCGAGCCGGTGGCCGAGGAGCCCGTCCGCCGCGCCGAGACAGCCGCGCCCAACGCGCTCGAGGTCGCTGCGGCGAGCGACGACTATGCCGTGCTGAACCCCGCCGATCTCAATTTCGCCTGGGCCAGCACGGGCGATGCCAACCTGCTGCCCGCGCAGGTCTACGACAACGGCGAGGCGACCTTTCTCGTCTGGCCCGCCGACCGCGCCATGCCGGCGATCCTCGTCAAGGATCACCAGGGCAACGAGGGACCCGCCAACTTCGCCACCCGCGACGACGTGATCGTGCTCGACATCGTGCCCGCGGAAATCGTCCTGCGCTCGGGCGAGAGCATGGCTTTGCTGACCAACCAGGGCGAGGCGGGGGCCTTCCTCGCCGACGGCACGGCGCGGCGCGAGCCGAGCCGGAACTGAAGGAGCCGACACGATGAAACTCGCCATGCGCCTGCCGGAAAAGACCGTCGCCCATGCCAACGACGTCGACCCGCGCGAAACCGAGACGACCGAGATCATCGATCTCGCCAGCCGCACTTCCTACCCGGCGGTGGCCAACCGCAACCGCCGGTCCGACGCGGTGGGGCTGATGGCGGGCATCGCCTTCGTCGCGCTGCTCGGCACGGCGACGCTGTGGGGCCTCAACGCCAGCAAGGTCGACAACGAGCAGGCCGCCGCGGCAGCCGCTGCGCCCGCGCCGACCACGCCCGCGCAGGACGCGGCGCTGGCCGCCGCCGCGCAGCCGGTCGAGGTCGCCGTGGTCGATCCGGGGCAAGGCTATGTCCCCCAGGCCGATCCGGCGCCCGCGGCGGTCTTCGCCGCGCAGCCGGTGACCTATGGCGAGACGGTGACGAGCGCCGCCGCCAATCCCTATTCCTCACCCACGCTGGTCTTCGACGGCTCGACCGCGCCCGCTTCGGCGGCGGCGCTGGCTGCGGCGGCGACCGCGGCGACCGAGGGCGCGCAGGGCAATGCCGTCGTCCCCGGAGCGGGCGCGGCGGGCGATTTCGCCAGCCGCATCGGCGGCGTGGGCGGCGGCACGGCCGTGGCCCGGCAGGACATCAACCCCGCCACCACGGTGACGCAGGGCACCATGATCCCCGCCATCCTCGAGACCGCCATCAACACCGACGTGCCCGGCTTCGTGCGCGCCGTGGTGAGCCAGGACGTGCGCAGCTTCGACGGCAGCCGCGTGCTGGTCCCGCGCTCCAGCCGCCTTGTCGGGCAGTACCAGTCGGGCCTGCAGGCCGGGCAGCGCCGCGCCTATGTCATCTGGCAGCGGGTGATCCGGCCTGACGGCGTGACGGTGAACCTGCAGAGCCCCGCCACCAGCTTCGACGGCACCGCGGGCATCGAGGGGCAGGTGAACAACCATTTCTTCAGCCGCTTCGGCTCGGCCATGCTGCTCTCGGTGATCGGCGGGCTGACCACGATCGCCAGCGGCGGCGCGGGTATCATCATGGGCGGCGGGCAGAGCGCGGCCAACACCGCACTGCAGCAGGACGGCCAGCGCCCGCCCACCGTGCGCGTGCGCATGGGCGAACCGATCCGCGTCTACACCGCGCGCGATCTCGACTTCGGGCAGGCCCCGGCGGTTCGCTGATCGGCATGAGCGCCGAGATCCACCAGCTGGGCGGCGCGCCCGAGATCCCCGCGCCTGCCGAGCTGCCGCAGGTCGCGTCCGGCTCGGTCTATCTCGACGCCTACCTCGCGCCCTTCCGCGAGTGGCTGGACCGCGACACGGTCACCGAGATCCTCGTCAATCGCCCCGGCGAGATGTGGGTGGAGGACGCGGCCCGGCCCGGCGGCATGGAGCGCGTCGAGCTTCCCGCCATCGACGACAAGCTGGTCCAGCGCCTCGCCGAACAGGTCGCCCGCGTCAGCCACCAGGGCATCAACCGCGAACACCCGCTGCTCGGCGCCACCCTGCCCGACGGCGCGCGCGTGCAGTTCTGCGGCCCGCCCGCAACGCGCAAGCACTGGGCCATGGCCATCCGCCGCCACCGCCGGCTCGACCTGCCCTTGGACGCCTATGACGCCGGGCCACTCGGCAAGGCGGAAGACGCGGCCATGCCCGATCCGCAGGCGGAGCCGGTCGCCTTCCTGCGCGCCGCGATCCGGGCACGCAAGACCATCCTCATCTCCGGCGGCACCAGCACCGGCAAGACCACCTTCCTCAACGCCATGCTCGGCGAAATCCCGGAACACGAGCGCGTCATCCTGGTCGAGGACACGCCCGAGCTGAAATTACCCGGCGCCAATGGCCTCGGCCTCGTGGCGGTGAAAGGCGAGCTGGGCGAGGCCAAGGTCGGCGCCAACGAGCTGCTGCAATCGGCGCTGCGCCTGCGCCCCGATCGCATCGTGCTGGGCGAATTGCGCGGGGCGGAAAGCGTCAGCTTCCTGCGCGCGATCAACACCGGCCATCCGGGCAGCTTCTCGACCATTCACGCCAACAGCTTGCGCGGTGCGCTCGAACAGCTCAGCCTGATGGTCATGCAGACCGGCATCGGCCTGACCCGGCAGGACACCATCGCCTATGCCGCCAGCGTGATCGACGTGATTGTCCAGCTCGACCGGACGGGCGGCAAGCGCGGCATCAGCGCCATCGCCGAGGCGCGCGATATTGCCGAACTCTAGGGAGAATGTGACCGGGTCGCACACGGTCTTGCTCCCGTCGCATCGCCTTGCCACCTAGCGCCGATGGCGAGCGAACCCACCCTTCCTTCTGCGGCCAACGATGCATCGGATGCATCGCCCGCGGATCGCTACTTCAATCGCGAGCTCAGCTGGCTGGCCTTCAACGATCGCGTGCTGGCGGAAGCCGCCAACCCCGCTTACCCGCTGCTCGAGCGGCTGCGGTTCCTGTCGATCTCGGGAAGCAATCTCGACGAGTTCGTGATGATCCGCGTCGCCGGGCTGGCGGGCCAGGTGAGGAGCGACATCTCCGAGACCTCGCTCGACGGGCGCACCCCGCGCCAGCAGCTTTCCGCCATCGATACGAAGGTGCGCAAGCTCGAGGCCAAGCAGCTCGAGGCGCTGGCGACGCTGCGCCGCCTCCTCGCCGCCGAGGGAATTCATATCGAGGGCGATGCGCGGCTGGAAGCCGGGGCCGAGGACTGGCTGCGCGACTGGTTCGAGAGCCACATCGTCCCCGTGGTGACCCCGCAGGCCCTCGACCCCGCGCATCCCTTTCCCTTCGTCGCCAATGGCGGCATCGGCGCGCTGTTCACGCTGCGCCGCAAGAGCGACGGCAGCCGCCTCGTCGAGATG
This sequence comes from Aurantiacibacter luteus, assembly GCF_001010945.1. GTDB lineage: Bacteria > Pseudomonadota > Alphaproteobacteria > Sphingomonadales > Sphingomonadaceae > Alteraurantiacibacter > Alteraurantiacibacter luteus. The sequence goes on along the minus strand of NZ_LBHB01000002.1, from coordinate 897,755 downwards.
GTGCTGATCCCGCAGGCGCTCGACCGTTTCGTGGCGCTGCCGACAGAGCTAACCGGGGGCGAGACCGTGCTGATCGCGGTGGAGCGCCTCGTGTGCCGCTATGCCCACCTGCTGTTCCCCGGTTTCGAGGTGCTGGGCGACGGCGTCTTCCGCGTACTGCGCGACAGCGACCTCGAAATCGAGGAAGAGGCCGAGGATCTCGTGCGGCTGTTCCGCAGCGCCATCCAGCGCCGCCGCCGCGGGCAGGTCATCATGCTGGAGCTGGACGAGAGCTTCGACCCCCACGCCGAGGACCTGCTGCGCGAGAAGCTGGGCCTGATGCAGGCCTTCGTCACCAAGACCGCCGGGATGCTGGGCATCTCTGGCCTGGCGCAGGTCGTCGACGTCGACCGGCCCGACCTCAAGTTCACCCCCTATACCCCGCGCTATCCCGAGCGCGTGCTGGAGCACGACGGCGACGTCTTCGCCGCCATCGGTGCCAAGGATTTCGTCGTCCACCACCCCTACGAGAGTTTCGAGGTGGTCGTCGATTTCCTGCGCCAGGCGGCCGCCGATCCGAAGGTCGTGTCGATCAAGCAGGCGCTCTACCGCGCGGGCAACCAGCCGACCGTCATCAACGCCCTTATCGCCGCGGCGGAGGCGGGCAAGTCTGTCACCGCCGTCGTGGAACTGAAGGCCCGCTTCGACGAGGAGCAGAACCTCAAATGGGCGGGCGAGCTGGAACGCGCCGGGGTGCAGGTCATCTACGGCTTCATCGACATGAAGACCCACGCCAAGGTTTCCATGGTCGTCCGCGAGGAGGACGGGGCCTTCCGCACCTACTGCCACTTCGGCACCGGCAACTACCACCCGCTGACCGCGCGCGTGTATACCGACCTGTCCTTCTTCACCGCCGACCGGGCCTTCGGGCGCGATGCGGCCAAGCTGTTCAACTTCGTCACCGGTTATGTCGAGCCTCAAGGCATGGAAAGGCTGGCGCTGAGCCCGCTGGACCTCGACGCGCGCATCCTCGCCGACATCGACCACGAGATTGCGCTCGCCCGCGAGGGCAAGCCCGCCAGCATCTGGGCCAAGATGAACGCGATCACCGAACAGGCGATGATCGACAAGTTCTACGAAGCGAGCCGGGCCGGGGTGCAGGTAACGCTGGTGGTGCGCGGAATCTGCTGCCTCAGGCCGGGTGTGCCGGGCCTGTCGGAAAACATCACCGTCAAGTCGATCATCGGCCGCTTCCTCGAACACAGCCGCATCTATGCCTTTGGTAACGGCCACGCGCTGCCGTCCGAGCAGGCGAAGGTCTACATCTCCAGCGCCGACCTCATGGACCGCAACCTGCACCGCCGGGTCGAGGCACTGGTGCCCGTCGTCAACCCGACGGTGCACGAGCAGGTGCTCGAACAGGTGCTGCTCGCCAACCTTCTCGACACCGAACAAAGCTGGCTGCTCGACGGGACCAGCGGCGAATACAGCCGGGTCGCCGACGGCAATTTCCTTGCTGGCGAGCCTTTCAACTGCCACGGCTATTTCATGACCAACCCCTCGCTCAGCGGTCGTGGCGGTGCGCTCAAGGACAGCCGGGTCCCCGACCTGGCCGGGCGCCAGACGCATCCGTGACCCTGCCCGCCGCGCGGCGCGGCGCACAGGCAATCGAGGTGCCCGACCGGGCGGTGATCGACATCGGCTCGAACACGGTCCGGCTGGTCGTCTATTCCGGTCCGCGCCGCGCGCCCAATGCCTGGCTCAACGAGAAAGTCACCGCCCGCCTTGGCCGCGACCTGGCGGCGACCGGGGCCATTCCCCCCGAGGCGGAGGCGATGGCGCTCGGCGGGCTGGAACGCTTCGCGGCGATCCTGCGCGATCTCGGGATCGAAGACGTCGCGACCGTCGCCACCGCCGCCGCGCGCGAGGCTTCGAACGGTATGGCCTTCGCCGACAAGGTGCGCGCCCTCGGTCTTGCCCTGCGCGTGTTGAGCGGGGTGGAGGAGGCGCAGACGGCGGCCTACGGCGTCATCGGCGCCTTTCCCGGCGCGAATGGCGTGGTGGCGGACCTCGGCGGCGGCAGCCTCGAACTGATCGCGGTGGAGGACGGGGCGTGCCACCACGGCGAGAGCCTGCCGCTCGGCACCCTGCGCCTGCCTGCCCTGCGCGCGAAGGGCGCGGGCGCTTTCCGCCAGGCCGTGAAAGCCGAGATGAAAAAGGTCGGCTGGGCCCACGCCCACGAGGGCCCGCTCTACCTCGTCGGCGGCACCTGGCGGGCCATGGCACTCTACGCCATGCACGAGGCGCAGTACCCGATCGGCGACCCACAGGCCTTTTGCTTCACACCGGAGGATGCGGACCGGCTGGCCAAGCGGCTTGCCAAGGCCGATCCGGCCGCGCTCGCCGCCGTCCCCGGCATCACCACCAGCCGCGCCATGGGCCTGCCCGATGCCGCCGCCATGCTGCGGGTGATGATCGGGGAGCTGGCACCCAGCGCGCTCGTCATCTCGGCCTGGGGCCTGCGCGAAGGACTGCTGTTCGAGCGGCTCGATGCCCCTGCGCGCGAGCAGGACCCGCTGCTTTCCGCCGTCAGCCACTTCACCACTCCGCGCGGCGCGAGCATCACCGAGGCGACGCTGCAATGCGCGTGGACGGCGCAGGCGGTGGACGGGCGCGACCGGGGCTCGGAACGCATCCGCCTCGCCGCCACCATGCTGTCGCAGGCCGCCGCCCGGATAGAGCCCAACATGCGCCTCTCGCATTCCACCGACTGGGCGCTGGAGAAGCGCTGGGTGGGCATCGACCATACCGGCCGCGCGATGATGGCGCAGGCCCTGCGCGCCAGCTGCGGGCAGCCGAAGATCGTCGAGGACTGGCTCGCCCTCGCCACCGAGGAGCAACTGCGCCGCGCCAGCGCCTGGGGCCTCGCCAATCGCCTGTGCCGCAAGATCGGCGCAGGCACCCGCATCTCGCTCACCGGCAGCGCGCTGCGTCGCGAGGGCGACGTGCTGGTCCTGCGTTTCGACGGCAGCCGCGCGCACATGATGGCGGACAGCGTGCGCGCCGAACTTGCCAACCTCGCCGAATGGCTGGGGCTGGACCATGCGATGACGGTAGCCGAAGCCGGAGAAAGCGATACCGCCGGGTAACGATTTCCCGTTAGTCCGCGAGGGCAAACAAGGAGTGCCCGCCATGCCGAGTCTGCCGCAAGCGCTGATCGAGATGCTGGAAGACCGGATTGCCGATCCACGCCGCCGCCAGTTCGGCGGCGAGAAGACCGTCCACGGCCACACCAGCGATCCCGACGCCATCCGCAAGTTCATGAGCGAGGGGCGGCAGGACGACGGCACCGGCGGCCCGGACCCGTTCGACCTGATCCGGCAACAGATGGCCAACTGGGGCCAATCGATGCCGGAGATGTTCCTTAGCACCGACGCAAACGGCAACCGCAGCGCCTCGTCCAGCAATCCCGACACCCCGCTCGCCCGGCCGGCGAGCAAGGCCGATCTCGCCGCGCTGGAGAAGCGCATCGGTCGCCCGCTGCCCGAGGATCTCCGGCAGATGTTCGGCATCGCCGACGGCGGCTGGGGTCCGGGATTTTCGCACACCGAGGGGCACGGGCCGGGCCTCAATTCGGTGCGGGGCATGATTTCCGAGCTCGACGATCTCGAGCGGCGCGGGCCGGATTACTGCGGCGAAGGCGTATGGCCCATGCATTTCGTCCCGCTCACGGAGAATTTCGGCCCTGCCGCCTACGATCTCGACACCGGGCAGGTCTGGCAGTGGGACGAGCATTACTACGACCACGACAAGACCGTGGCCGAAGCATGGTCGGTCTCGCACGCCAGCCTCGCGGATTTCCTGTCCGACTGGCTGATGGGCGAGTGAGCGCGCCTCAGTAGCCCCAGCGCAGGCCCAGCCACGCGGTGCGCGGGGTGCCAAGATCGATGGATCCGGCCTGGTTGCGCGTGACGACGTCCTCGCCGGTCAGGTTCTCGACCCTCGCGACCAGCGACAGTTCGCGCCAGAGCGGCAAATGGCCGAAGATGTCGATGGTGGTCGCGGGCGGCAGCACGTCGTCCTCCTGGTCGCCTTCGAACTGCGCACCGACGTGGCGCAGCGTGGCCGCCAGCCGACCACCCCTCACGATTTCGTAGGCCGCCGTGAGGCTGGCGGCAAAGCGCGGCACCTGCGCCGGGCGATTGCCGTCGAGCGGCGCGGCAAACCCGGTGCCGACGACTTCGGCATCGGTGTAGGCGGCCGTGCCGTTAAGGCTGAATGGTCCGCGCTCCACGCTGGCCGCGAACTCGAAGCCACGTGCCTCGATTGCGTCGAGATTGCGACGCTGGCGCAGGTTGGGGCCGATGGTGACGTTGGCGATGGCATCGTCCACCCGGTTGTCGAACCAGGTCGCGGCGACCGCCACGCCGGGCGCGAGGGTCAGGTCGAGGCCCGCCTCCCAGCCTTCCAGCCGCTCCGGCAGCAGCGCGGCATTGGCCTGCGTCGTCACCGGGAAGACCACGAAGGGGCGATAGAGCTCGTTCAGCGTCGGCAGGCGGAAGCTGGTGTAAAAGGCGCCGCGCAGGGAAACCGCGTCGTTCAGCCGGGCGAGCGCGCCCGCCCGCCAGGTCACCTCCCAGTCGCTGCGATCGGGATAGACCTCGTCCATCACCACCGCACCCGCGCCGCTCAATGCACGGTAGAACCCGTCGCGGATGGTGTAACGGTCGGCGCGCACCCCGCCCGTCAGCGTCAGCGCGCCGATCTGCCAGTCGTCCTCGACGTAAAGGCCGAGGTCGGTATTCATCCCGCCCGCGAAGCGCTGCTCGGTGCGCGCGCCGGTGAAGGCGGAAAAGGCGTCCTCGAACAGCTCGCCCTCGCTGCGGCGGAAATCCGCGCCGAGCCGCAGGGTATGCGCATCGCCCAGCGGCGGGCGCAGTTCCAGCTTGCCGCCAAGGCCACTCGCGGGCGTATCCTTCTGGTCGAGCACGGGCACGAAGCGGGTGGAGGAGATGACGACGTTGGTGAAGTTGCGCCACTGGCCGTAGGCGATCGCATCCACCTGCCACGGTCCGCGGCTGACCACGCGCAGCGAAACGTCCTGCCCCTCGATGGAATTGTCCGCGCCCTCGAAGCGCAGGGTGCGGTTGTCCTTGAAAGCGAGCGCGCGGGCCTGCACCTCGACATCGCCCAGCAATTGCACCACGCGCCCGCCCGCCGACCAGGCATCGTAGCGGGCGCGTGCGCTGGCGGGTACGCGCTGGTCCTCGGGCGTGGTGAAGAAGCCGCGCCCGCGGTCCCAGCGGCCATGGATGACGGCATAGCCCTCGCCGATTTCGGGTGCGAGGCTGGCCGACAGCTCGGTATCACCGCGCTGGTTGGCAAGCGCGCTCGCCTGCACCAGGCCGAGGTCGCGCGCGTCAGCGCTTTCCAGCTCGATCGTGCCCGCCAACGCGCCGCCACCGAAGGGGCCGGAGCCGCCGCCGCGGGTCACGCGGATGGAGCCGAGCCGCTCGGGCGCAACGGCGCTGAAGGGGATGTAGCCGAAGAACGGGTCGGCCAGCGGCACCCCGTCGAGCAGCACCAGCGCCCGGCTCGAGGCGTTGCCCCCCAGCGCGCGCAAGGTCGCCCCCTGCGCGCTGGGATTGGCCGAGCGACTGTCCGAGCGGCGAAACTGCTGGAACCCCGCCACGTTGGCCAGCGCATCCTCCAGCCGGCCGCTGGCGGTGGTCACGATTTGCTCGCGGTCCAGCTCGATGGTTGAATAGGCGGGCGTGCCTGGCGTTTCGGGCAGGCCTTGGCCGAGCACGTAGATTACCTGCTGGCCGAGCGGCAGGATCTGCTCGTCCTCCGTCGCCGTGCCAGCGCCATCGGCATCCTGGGCGAGCGCAGGAGGGGCGAGCAGACAGGCCGCGACACCGGTGAGCAGCAGGGTTTTCATGAGAGAATTTAGCCTGAAATTGAATTTTTCGGGGCTTTAGTCGTTCACCCTGCCCACGTCACCCGATCATCGCTTTCCGATCGGGTCACGATGAAGTGGATTGGAGAAGCCCGCCGACCCTTTGACGTCAGCGCCTCTCAGCCCGCCTTTAAGCCCCTCGTTTCGGCGAAAGCATGGCCCAGCTACGCCGGAGCTTGGGGCAGCTTGGCGCTCGCCTCGGTCGCCTGCAGCCCCGCCGAACTGGCGTCGAGCCGGATCGGATCGGTTCCGAACAAGGTCACCGACGCGCCGCGTTTGGCGAGCACAGGTGAACCTAGTCCGGCTGGCGGTCGGCACGCCTGCCGCGACCGTTGCCGCCGCCCCGGCGACCCTGGTCTTCCTGCGGCGCGGCCTCGGTCTGCTGCTGCGGTTGCGCCTGCTGGGCTTGCTGCTGGCGCTGGGCCCGCTCGACCTGCCGCTGTTGCGCCTGCTGCTGGCGCGACTGCTCGGCCGCCGCGAGCTGCACCTGACGCTGCTGTTCGGCCTGAGCCTGCCGCTCCTGCTGCTGGCGCTGCGCACGCTGCTGTTCGGCCTGAGCCTGCCGTTCCTGCTGACGCTGGGCCCGCTGCTGCTCGGCCTGCTGGCGCTGCTCGTTCTCGGCGCGCTGCCGGCGCTCGGCACGCTGCTGCTCGGCCCGCGCTTGCTGCTCCTGCTGGCGTTGGGCCCGCTGCTGCTCGGCCTGCTGGCGCCGCTCATTCTCGGCGCGTTGCTGGCGCTGGGCGCTCTGCCGTTCGACCTGCGCCTGCCGTTCCTGTTGCCGGCGCTGGGCGCGTTGCTGCTCGACCTGCGACTGCCGCTCCTGCTGCTGACGCTGGGCACGTGACTGCTCGGCCTGGGCCTGCCGTTCCTGCTGGCGCTGCTCCTGCTGAGCGCGCTGCTGGCGCTCGGCGCGCTGCTGCTCCGCCTCGGCCCGACGGTTCCGCTGCCCGCGATCCGCGCGCTCCTGACGGGCCTGCGACTGCCGGTCGCGCTGGCGGCTCACGGTCTGCTCCGCCTCCTGTTGGCGCGCCTGGCGCTGCTCGAAAGCGGCGCGCCGATCCTGCCGATCGCCACCACGCTCTGCCCGGTCGCGCCGCGCATCTTCGCGTGCGGCTATCTCCTGCTGGCGGCGTTCGGCACGTTGCTCCTGCCGATTGCCGTCGCGGCGAGCGTCTGCAAACCGCTCTGCACGCGCGGAGGAAGACTGTTCTGCAACGTCGCGCATCACCCGCTCGCGGCCGTTGCCACGCTGCTCGGCGGCGGCATGGGCCCGGTTGGTACGGCGATCCTCGCGCCAGGCGCGGCGGCCGCGCTCTTCCACCGGCTGGGCTAAGCGGCGCGCCTCTTCGTCCGGACGACGGTCGCTGCGCGCGAGGCGCTGCGGGCGGATCTCGTCGCGGACGCGTTCGAGCCGGGGGGCCTCGCCGCGGAAATCGGCCTGTTGCCAGCGGGTGAAGCGCTCGCTCGCCTCGTGCCGCGCCTGCCGTTCGCCGCGCCAGCGACGCGCCGCGATCTCGGCATTCTCGCGCTGCCAGCGCTCCCACGCGCGGTTGTCACTTCGCGCGACCTCCCAGCGGTTCTGCTCGGCGCGTATCTCGCCGCGATGCTCGTCCCAGCGATGGGCATCGACGCCGCGGTGGCGGGCGCGGTGGGCGACCTGGTAAAGCTCGCTGCCGCGGTCGTAGTGCGCGTGCGCGGCGCGGCGCTGTCGGGCGGCGTGGTCGCGGCGCAGCACCCGCCCGTCGCGGTCGTAGACCACCACCAGCCGGTCGTCGCGATAGCCGTAGGAATACAGCGGATCGCGCACCAGGAAGGGCCGCGTCGCCTGCGGTTCGTAGTAGTAGTAACGATAGCCCCCGCGAACCGGCTCGGCGTAGCGGTAATAGCCGTCGTTGGTGCGCCAGGCCCAGGGCTGCGCATCGTCGTAGGAAAATCCGTAGTCAGGCTGCGAGTTGCCCAGCACCCCGCCGATCAGCGCCGCCAGCGCGAGCCAGGTGTACTGGTCGCTCCCGGCATTGTCGTCGTAGTAATAGGGATCGTCGCCGTAGGCATCGTCGTAATAGGCGTCCGCGAAGCCTTCATCGTACCGGCCCCAGTCGCCATAGGGCACGTCGTCGACGTAGCCGCCCGAACCATAGTTCCAGCTCGGCGCGGCGCCGTAGTCGTCGTAGTCGTCGTAGCCCCGCGCCTGCAGCGGAAGGGCGTCGCCGAAGGGGAAGCCGCCGGCGTAGTCGTTGCCGTAGTCGCCGTAATCGCCGTCCATCGCGAAATCGTAGGCACCGTTCACGTCGTCGAAGCCGAACAGCGGCGGGGTCTGCGCCATGTCGTCGGGCCCGCAGGCGGCGAGCGACAGTGCTAGCGTAGAGGCCGAGAAAAGGGCGAGCGGCTTGCGGAAGAGCGGGTGCGGCATGGTCAACGGTCCTCGGGCAGGGTTCGCGCCGGACGCTGCGAAAAGGAGAACCGGCCCGGCGCGAATCTGTGGTCGGTCGCATTAAGTTTTCCTACAACCTGTCTGAACGGCCTGTGCCCGCGTCGTTCATCGGCGGTGAAGCAAAACGATTGGGAAACGTATCCGTCGGTCGCGGCCTATGTTGTGGACCATGAGGCCCAGTGGGATGCCGGGTAAGGCACTGCTCGCGTCCGCCCATTTGCGAGGAGCAGTCTCAGGTTTGCAGACCCATGCGCTGCGATGGACAACGCCCTCGTTCGCTATTGCGGAGATTTCGTATATGTGAAATAGCCTGCTTGTGGCCAGCAAGTCGCCTTCCACCCTCGCGCAGTCGAGTTCGGTCAAGTCGGCCACGCGTACGCTCGACATCATCGAATATGTCGTCGCTGCCGGCCGCCCGCTGGTGGCGCAGGAAGTGGCGACCGCGCTCGGCATCCCGGTTTCCAGTCTCTCCTACCTGCTCTCCACACTTGTCGAAAGGCAGTATCTGCAGCGCGAGGGCAGGCGCTATTCGGCCGGCCCTGGCCTGTCGCGCCTGCAGGCGGCGGGCGGCGGCTTCACCCTCGCCGAGCGTGCCGCGCCGCTGGTGCGCACGTTGCGGATGCAGTTGAACGAGACGACCAGCTTTTTCGTCCGCGACGGCTGGCAGATCGAGGCGCTGGCGACCGAGAGCAGCGAACAGGCGCTGCGCTACACGGTGCCGCGGGGCCGATCGTTGCCGATGCATGCGCTGGCGGGCGGCAAGGCGCTGCTCGCCGCGCTGCCGCCGCACGAGCTCGATCGCTACTTCGCCGAAAGCGAGCGCGAGGCCTTTACCGAGGCCACCATCACCGACGAGACGCGCCTGCGCAAACAGCTTGGCGATATCCGCGCGCGCGGTTTCGCCAGCACCGAGGACGAGTATTCGCGCGGCATCGTGGGTACCGCACGCGTCGTGACGGTGGACGGCGAGCCTGTCGGATCGCTCTCCGTGGCCGTCCCGCGCGTGCGCTTCGACGAGGCGCTGGAGCAGCGCATCTGCGGCCTGCTGGAAAAGACCGCGGCGCTGCTCGAGGCGTCCTAGCAGCCGGACGCTAGTACTGGTCCGGCTCCTCCGGCGTATCGGCGGTATGGTTGCGCCCGGCGGTGCGGTCGCCGCGCGCCAGCGCGAAGACCACGCCGGACAGCAGCAGCAGCGCCACGAGGTTGGGCAGCACCATCAGGCCGTTGGCGATGTCGCCCATGCGCCAGATCAGGTCGCTCTCGCGCGTCGCGCCGACGAAGATCGCCACGCACCACAGCACGCGCCAGCCCATGTGCAGGACCTTTTCGCCGCCCAGCGTGGAGCCCGGGATGCGGTCGTAAATGAAGGTGATGGCGCGCTCGCCGTAGTAGCTCCAGGTCAGCAGCGTGGTGAAGACGAACAGCAGCAGCGCGATGCTGGCGATCAGCGTGCCGAGCGGGATCGAGCCCACGGCGAACGGGAAGGCCGCGGCAAAGGCGCCGCTGGTGACGGCGAAGCCTTCGAGCTGGCCGTCCTGCCAGGCGTGCAGCACCGGCTGCCCGTTCGCACTGAAATCGCCCTCGACGGTCAGGATGACGAGCGCGGTCATGGTGCAGATCACGATGGTGTCGATGAAGGTGCCCAGCATCGCCATGCGGCCCTGGAACTGCGGATCGTCGGTCTGCGCCACGGCGTGGGCGATGGGGGTCGAGCCCTGTCCCGCCTCGTTCGAGAACAGCCCGCGCGCCACGCCCGCACGGATCGCGAGGATGACCGCCGCCCCCACGAAGCCGCCGCTGGCGCTCTGCGCGTTGAAGGCACCGCCGAAGATGCGGCCGAAGGTTTCCGGGATGTCCTGGATGTTGAGCGCGATGGCGATCACGGCCATGACGATGTAGGCCGCCGCCATGAACGGCACGACCGTCTCGGCCACGTTGCCGATCGACTTGATGCCGCCGATGATGACGACGAAGACCAGCACGGCGACGATCAGGCCGCCAAGCCATTCCTCGATGCCGAACAATTCGTTGAGGCCGTCCGCCACGGCGTTCGCCTGAATGCCGTTGCCGGTCACCAGCGCGCTGATGAGCGTGCCCACGCAGAAGAAGATCGCCAGCCAGGTCCACTTGGGGCCGAGCCCCATCATGATGTAGCTCATCGGGCCGCCGCGATAGGTGCCGTCGCTGGTCGTTTCGCGGTAGCGGATGGCGAGCGAGCCCTCGGCAAAGGCCAACGCCATGCCGAACAGCGCGGTGATCCACATCCAGAAGATCGCGCCCGGCCCGCCCAGCGCTATAGCCGTGGCAACGCCCGCGAGGTTGCCCGTGCCGACCTGTCCGGAAAGTGCGGTGGAGAGCGCGGCGAAGGGCGAGATCTCGCCCGCGCCCTCGCTCTTGCGGCCGGCGAACAGGTTCTTCAGCGCCGGCCAGAAATTGGTGATCGGATAGCCGCGCAGGCCGATCATGAACCACAGCCCCGCACCCAGCAGCACGATGGCGAGCGGCGGGAACGGCAGGACCTGCGCGCCGTCCCAGGTGCCGCCCCAGATGAAGTCGGCGACATTGGTGACGGGCCCCAGCAGGCGTTCGTCGAATGTCATCTCGCCATTCGCAGTCATGCGCGTTTTCCTTGCCGTCGGTTGGGGTGAGGTGCCCTTGGTATCGGCGCGGGGCCGTATTGCAAACCCCCGCCGCGCTTTTTCCGGTCGTAGCACCGGCTGGGAAGGCCTTGCCAAGCGGCCGGGTGCGGCCTAGATAGCCCACCGTCTTCCGACATCGGCGGAACCTCGAAAGCCCCTCCCGGACCTGGCCCGGGGCGGCGAGGAGCCCTACCCGGAAGGCGAGCGAATCTTGATAGCGAGCGACACGACATGGCCCAGCCGACCCACGCCTCCACCCCCGCGAAGAAGCAGCGGACCACGCCCGGCGAATTCGTGCGTCAGGTGCGTGCGGAAGCGAACAAGATCGTCTGGCCGACCTGGCCCGAAACGGCGCGCACGGCGGTCTTCGTCGGCATCCTCGTGCTGATTCTCTCGCTGTTCTTCCTCGCCGTCGATTCGGTGTTCGGTTACACCGTGCGCGAATTGCTCGGCTTCATCGGCTGACGCCGCGCCTCCAGACATTCTACAGGGAAACGACTGCATCATGGCTGCCCGCTGGTACATCATCCACGCCTATTCCGGTTTCGAGAACAAGGTGCGCGACGCCATCCTGTCCGAGGCCGAGCGCCTGGGCCTTTCGGAAGGCGTCGAGGAGGTCGAGGTCCCGACCGAGACCGTGACCGAGATCAAGCGCGGCAAGAAGGTGCAAACCGAGCGCAAGTTCATGCCCGGCTACGTGCTGGCCAAGCTGAACCTGACCGACGATGTCTATCACCTCGTCAAGAACACCCCCAAGGTCACCGGCTTCCTGGGTAGCGGCAACAAGCCGCAGCCGATTTCCGAGAAGGAGGCCGCGCGTTATTTCGGCGGGGTCGAGGAAGCCAAGGCCGCGCCCAAGAAGGACATCAGCGTCGATTACGAGATCGGCGATGCGGTCAAGGTGCTCGAAGGCCCCTTCGCCAGCTTCAACGGCGAGGTCGAGGAACTCGATTTCGACAAGGCCAAGGTCAAGGTCAGCGTCTCCATCTTCGGCCGCGCGACCCCGGTGGAGCTGGATTTCGACCAGGTCGAACTGGCCAAGTAATCATCGTCAAAGGGTGTTGGCGACCCACGCGATCGCCAGCGCGGCGGGCACGAACAGCGCCTGCGCCAGCAACGTGCCCATGAGCCGGCTGCCGGAAATCCACACGATCGCCTGCCGGTAGGCCGGCTCGCTCACCTGCCCGTCGACCACGTCGTCGGTCAGCATGGAGAGCTGCGGGTCGATGACGAGGAACAGCAGAATCGTGGCAAAGCCGTTGATGAGGGCGGAGAGCTGCGACGCCGTCACCCGGTATTCCGGGTTGAGATAGCCGGCGTAGATCGAGGCGAGCACGCCCGTCACCAGGATCGCCTGCGCCACGCAGTTGGCGCCCAGGATGCCCCAGCCGACCGACTTGGGGCGGCGCAGGTTCGTCAGGTGCGCCTTGCCCGGCAGCGTCGCCGCATCGCGCAGGGTCCTGAGACCCGCGGGCGTCGCGGTGCGTAGCGCAAGGCGGGCGAGCGATTTCTTCTCGCGCATCTGCTCGATCACCTTGGCGAAGACCCGCTGGGTGCTCGGCACCAGCAGCACGCCCACGATCACGCCCACGGTGGAAGCGGCGATCATCACCCGGAAATCCAGCAGCAGGTGCGCCGATGCCTCGTCCGCCAGCGCGTTCTCGACACGCTTGGCGATCAGCGGCGCGAGGAAGCCGTTGGACAGGCGCGAGACCAGCACCAAGGCGTTGAACAGGGCAAAGCTCATGGCGATGCGGCGGGTGCGGACCCCGGCGATGCGGGCGGCGTAGGCAAGCGTGCCGATGAGGTGGATGACCACCGTCAGCAGGCAGATGATGACGAGCTGGCGATCCACTGGCTGGCGACCTTTGCGGCAGAATGGCCGCCGCTATAGGCGCGGGCGCGCGGCTTGGCGACGCGGAAAACGCAGACGCCCGCGTGCCTCAGACCTGCACCCAGCCCAGCTTGTCGGCGTAGGCGAGGCTCATCATGATCGTGTCGACCGCGCCGTGGGCCAGCACGCAGGCCCACAGGTTGCCGCCGAAGCGCAGCCGCACCCAGCCGAGCAGCAGGCCGATGCTGCCCGTCAGCACCATGCCGCCCGCGCCTTGGTAGGCGTGCGGCAGGCCGAACAGCACGGCCTGTATGATCAGCACGGCCGCGGTGCTGTTGCCGATGCCGCGCAGGCGCTCCAGCCGGTCCATCAGGAAGCCGCGATAGAGCAGCTCCTCGCCCAGCCCCGCCGCCAGCCAGGCGACGCCCAGCACCCACAGCGTGAACATGAGCGGGCTCTCGGTGACGAAATCGAGCACGAAGCTGGCGTCGGGCGTTTCCATCCCCAGCGCCTCGACCAGCGGCGCGCCCACCAGGAAGATGGCCACGATCGCCACGGTCGCCCCTGCCGCCCAGGCCAGCGCCTTGCGCCAGCCGCCGGGCGGCGGGCGGGTGAGGTCGAACACCTCGGCCACGCGGCCCTCGCTGCGCAGCCACAGCCAGCACACCAGCAGGCCGCCCGCCATGCCGAGCACGACCGATGCCAGCGTCGCCATCGAGGTCAGCGCGTCCTCCGGATCGGTGCCGTTCTGCACCGCATCGATGATGGCGGGGATGGTCGGCCCGGTGCTGGCGATGAGATAGACCAGCGCCACGGTCACGATCTGGGCGATGAACCAGAAGTAGCCCAGCGTGCCGGCCTTCTTTGCGGGTGCGGGCGAAGTGACTGAGACGGGGGCGATGCCGGGTGCGGTTTCCATGCCGCACGGGCTATCGCGGCCCAACACCGCGCGCAAGGCGAGCCGCCCGCGCGCGCTTGCCTTTTGCCCCGGAATCGCTATGTGCGCGCCTTCCCACGCATCAGCATCGGGAAATCCGCGCGGAAGGCTCGCCCACCGGCGAGCCGTTCGACCGCTTACCATGAGTTCCGGGCCAGAAATCACTTTGGCCGGAACGATAGTGAGAAAAGGAGGCCACCATGGCCAAGAAGATCGAAGGTTACATCAACCTTCAGGTGCCCGCCGGCGCCGCCAACCCCAGCCCGCCCATCGGCCCGGCGCTGGGTCAGCGCGGTGTCAACATCATGGAATTCTGCAAGGCCTTCAACGCCGCGACCGACAGCCTGGAAAAGGGCATGCCGATCCCGACGAAGATCACCGTCTATGCCGACCGTTCCTTTACCTTCATCACCAAGACGCCGCCGGCGAGCTTCCTGCTGAAGAAGGCCGCCAAGCTGAAGTCGGGCTCCAAGGAGCCGGGCAAAAGCAGCGCGGGCAAGGTGACCAAGGCGCAGGTGCGCGAGATCGCCGAGACCAAGATGGCGGACTTGAACGCCAACGACATCGACCAGGCCATGAAGATCATCGAGGGTTCCGCCCGTTCGATGGGCCTCGACGTGGTGGAAGGCTGATAGCATGGCAAAGCAGACCAAGAAGCAGCAGACCGTCGCCAAGCTCGACGCGGAAAAGCTCTACACCTTCGACGATGCGCTCGCCGTCCTGCGCGAGCACAAGGCCAAGTTCGACGAGACCGTCGAGGTCGCGATGAACCTGGGCGTCGATCCGCGCCATGCCGACCAGATGGTGCGCGGCATGGTGTCGCTGCCCTCGGGCACCGGCAAGGACGTGCGCGTCGCCGTGTTCGCCCGCGGCGACAATGCCGAGAAGGCCACCGCGGCGGGTGCCGACAAGGTGGGTGCCGAAGATCTCATGGAAGACATGCAGAACGGCAACCTCGACTACGATCGCGTGATCGCCACGCCCGACATGATGGGCGTCGTCGGCCGCCTCGGCAAGGTGCTGGGCCCCAAGGGCCTGATGCCGAACCCGAAGCTGGGCACCGTGACTCCGAACGTGGAGCAGGCCGTGAAGGACGCCAAGGGCGGCCAGGTCGAATACCGCGTGGAGAAGCAGGGCATCATCCACTCCGGCATCGGCAAGCTGAGCTTCGACGATGCGGCGCTGAAGGCCAACTTCAAGGCGCTGACCGAGGCGGTGGTGAAGTCCAAGCCCGCCGGCGCCAAGGGCAAGTACGTCCGCAAGGTCTCGCTGACCTCGTCGATGGGCCCGGGCCTGAAGGTCGACCTGAGCGAAGTCGAGGGCGCGTAACCTGTTGGCGAACCCGCCTCCGCGGGTTCGTCCTCGCTAGACGCACTTCGCTTCGCTGCGTGCCCGCTGCGGGCGGGCGGTCGCCCTTGCGGACCCAAACGGGTCCGAACGGGGCGGGACTGACAAAGAAACGGGCCGGGGGAGCGATCCCTCGGCCCTTTTCATTGCGCTGCGGGCGTGGCCTCGCCGCGTGTCGACAGCAGCCTTGCATAGACCCAGCTGATGCCGATGAGACTGGCGCCCAGCGCGATGAAGCTGGCGGCGCGCAGCAGGCCCGCCAAACCCGCGGCGTCGAACAGGAAGACCTTGGTCACCGCCACCAGCATCAGCACCAGCGAGCCGATGCGCCAGCGGCGCTGTCCAGTTCGCGATCCCCACCACAGGAAGCCGAGCGCCAGCACGATGCCCATCAGCGAGCGCAGCAGGTCCTCGGCCTGCGTCATCGGCGCGGCGGTGAGCACGCTGCCCGAAAACGCGTGGCGCAGCTCGGACAGCGCCCAGAACGCAATCAGCAGCATCGCCAGCGCATCGGCCAGCACGGTAAGGCGACCGCGCAGGCTCTCGCCAGCCTGCCGCGCCAGCCACCACAGGCCGGCCCCGGCGACGGCGTAGCTCGGCAGCAGCCAGTTCGCGAGCGGCGCGGGTCCTGTCGCCTGCGGCCACCACAGCGCATTGTGCATGGCGAAAGAGAAGACCGCGAAGTGCGCGAGCCCCGTCGAGGCGCTCGCGATGCCGACCTGCCGCCACGGCGCGCGCGGAGCGAGGTTGGCCAGCCCCGCGCCGCCGCCCACCAGCAGCGCCTGCCACACAGTTCGCTCCGCCATGCCGTAGGCGAGGAATTCGCCGGGTCCGTCGATGTGCAGGGCCTGCTTGAACAGCGCATGGCCCGCGACCAGCGCCGCGCTGCCGGCGAGCAGGGCCAGCAGCCGCGCCCGCGCACCGCTCTCCAGCAGCCATGCCGCGAGCGCGGCGCTGGCGACGAGCGGCATCAACTGGAGCAGCGTCAGGCGTGCGTCGGGGACGTCGCTCGCCAGCATGGGCTGGCCCGCCAGTGCTTCGGAGCCGGCGGAGACCCAGATACCCAGCGGCCAGAGCGCCCACAGGAAGACCAGCGCGACCAGCGCGCCCCACAGTCCATCGCGCTCCCGCAGGGACCACGCGACGGCCATTGCGGCGACTGCGGCGGTCCAGGCGAGCCAGTCCCCCGGCACAACCTGCGCCAGCAGGACATAGAGCACGAGCCCGAGCAGCGCCTCCGCCGCGCGGCGCCAACGGGCGCGCCATTCGACCAGCGCCAGCGCGGTCAGAACGGCCGCGACGACACCCCAGCGGAGCAGGGCGTGAACCACGGAGAAGGACGGCGTATCGCCCACGGTGCGTCCCAGTTCGTCCAGCATTTCGCCGGTCGAGAGCAGGGTCGCGAGAGTGACCGCGAGGCCCGCCCAGGCGATGCCTGCGAGCGCCGGGGCCTGCCGCAGCCGCACCAGCCCGGCAAGCGCCAGCGTAACCGCAGCGGCGCCCGTTACCTCGGCCCAGTCCGGCAGGACCGAGTGCAGCGCGCCGAAGGCGAGCACGGCGCACGATGCAACGGCGAGCGGCAGGACGCGGGCGAGCGCCTGGCGCCGCCATGCGAGCCAGCCCGCCGCGCCCGCGACCAGTGCCAGCGCGGCGAGCCCTGCGGCCAGTCCCGGCAGCGCCACATCGTTGTCCGCACTGCCGAACTGCCAGCGCGCGGCGAACCCGATCGCCAGCGCACCGACACTCGCCTGCGCGATCTCCGGCCAGCCGCCGCGCTCTTTCCAGACGAGGGCCAGCGGAGTGCCCAGCACGACCGCGCCGAGCGCGGCGGCGACGGCGACAAAGCGCCCTGCCACGGGATCGGGCCACATCCACAGGAGGAAAGCGCCCACCGCGCCCGCCAGCATCGCGCCGGGTCGCAGCGCGGGGTAAGCCCACGACAGTCCGGAGAGGGCTGCGGCGAGCAGCAGGTAGAAGCTCCACGTCAGCATATCGTATCCGGCGAGGTGGACGAGCACACCCAGTTGCACCGCCGCCACTGCGCCGGCGATGGCGCGGGTCAGCGGCAGGCGCGCCCGGTCGCCCACGATCAGCGGAATCGCCGCGCCAAGTGCCAGCAGGTAGAGCGCCACGGCCACCCTATCGCCGCTCGCTAGCGGACCGCCTGAGAGGATGGCGCCGCCCCAGCCGAACCCGCCCACCAGCGCCGCCACGCCCAGCCAGCCGTGGCCGAGGCGCTTCGCCGTCAGCGCCAGCCCGGCGCTGAGCAGGGCAAGATAGAAGGCGAGGATGGGCACGTTCGCTTCCTCGCTCGCCACCAGCATCGGCGTGGCGAACCCGCCCACGAGGCCTAGCACGGCGGTCGGCAGACCGTAGCGAAAGGTAAGCCCCACGGCGCTCGCCGTCACCAGCGCGAGCCCGGCAAAGGCCACGGCGGGGCCGATCAGGCCGTAGCGCGCCCCGGCGAGGTAGAAGGCGGCGTAGAGCGTGGCGAGCCCCGCCCCCGCCAGCGCCTGCCCCACGCGCGGATCGTCCACGCGGGTGGCAAAGCGATGCGCGGCCTCCGCCGCCGCCAGCAGCAGCAGGCCGAAAACGAAGCTCAGGGCGACGCGCGTGACCGGCCCCATCAGCCCCTGTTCGATGGCGTAGATGACGAGGAATATCCCGCCCGCCGCCAGCGCGATGCCGCCCGCCCAGATGGGCAGGCGCCGACCGAACAGGTCCTCGAAATCGAAGCTCGGCATCCGCGGCCCGCGCCGCTCTGCCGTCCGCTCCTCGTCCTGCGGCGGCAGCACCTCGGCCACGACCTTGCGCACGCTGTCGACCAGCGTGAGCGACCGTTGCGGCGCAGGGGCGGCAACGACCGGCGGTGCAGTTATCTCAGGCTCAGGCTCAGGGCCAGGCTCGAATTCGGACGCGGCACCCGGCGGCGTACCGCGCGCCAGCAGGTTCTCGAGCCAGGCGACCTGCCCCTCGAGCACGCCCACCCGCTCCCACAGGCGCCAGGCCGCGACGGCCAGACCGATGATGAAGATCCATTCCATGCGCCGGTGCCGACCCCCTGTCGGACAACTCTAGCGCACGCAGCCTATCCGACAAGCGGCGCGAAGATCAGATGCCACCCGCCACCGCCTCGCGGCCGTCACCCTCAAGTCCGGTGCGCAGGGCCTCGACCGCGCGGGCGAGCAGGGCGGGATCGGTCGAGCGGACCACGAAGTTTGCGCCCGTCCTGCCCTCGCGGAAAAACGGGTAGCTGCCGACCTGGCAGCCGGGATGCGCCTTTTCGACTGCGCGCAGCATTTCCGCCACCTCGCTCTCGGCGACCCAGCAGCCGGTGGTCTCGCTGATGAGCGGCGCCCCGCCTTCCAGAGTGCCGGTCAGTGCGTCGAGCATCCCCGCGGTGATATGCGGCACCCCGGCCATGATGAAAACGTTGCCCCACCTGATGCCCGGCGCGCCCGACATCCGGTTGGGGATGAGATCGGCACCATCTGGCACGCGCGCCATCCTCAGCCGCGCCTCGGTAAGCTCAAGCCCGCGCCCGCCGTAATAGTCCTCGAGGATCGCCCGCGCCCCGGGATGCACCACGACCGGCACGCCCAGCGCCTCGGCCACCGCGTCCACGGTGATGTCGTCGTGCGTCGGGCCGATGCCGCCGGTGGTGAAGAGGTAATCGTAGCTATCCCGCAGCGCGTTCACCGCGGCGACGATGGCCTCCATCGTGTCGGAGACGACGCGCGCCTCGGTAAGGCGGATGCCCTGCACCTGCAGCCAGCTGGCGATCTGGGCGATGTTCTTGTCGTGCGTGCGGCCGGAGAGGATCTCGTCCCCGATCACCAGCACCGCGGCGGTAAAGACCCGATTCTTGTTCGTGTCAGGGTCGCTCATTCGGCAGCCTCCGCCTGTCGCGCCGCGCGGCTGAAGCGCAGCACGCCGTCGGCGACGGGGCGCTGGCGGAAGTCCCTGCGATCGGCGAGGTAATCGTGCGCCAGCGTCCACGGCCGCTCAGGTCCGACCTTGGGCATCAGGCTACGCGCCCGCTCGAGATAGCCGGAAGTGTAATCCCAAGGATCGACCGCGCCCGGCTCGTCCGCCTCTGCCAGTTCGGGCACGGCGATGTCCGCGCCGATCGTGTCCATGTGGTTCAGCACCTCGCAGGCATAGCGCGCGTTGCAGTCCGCCCGCAGCGTCCAGCTGGCGTTGAGATAGCCGAACACGAACGACAGGTTGGGCACGTTGGAGAACATCGTGCCGCGATAGAAATAGTGCTGCGTCCACTCGAGCGGCTCGCCGTCGAGCGATACTGCCACCTTGCCCGCCAGCGCCAGCCTCAGGCCGGTTGCGGTAATGACGATGTCCGCGGGCAGGCGCTCACCCGATTGCAGCAGCACGCCGCCCTCGTCGAAGCCTGCGATGCGGTCGGTAACGATACTCGCCTTGCCCGCGTTGATGGCCTCGAACAGGTCGCCGTCGGGGACCAGGCACAGGCGCTGTTCCCACGGATTGTAGGGCGGCTCGAAATGCACGGGGTCGTAATTGTCGCCCAGCGCCTCGCGCGTCATCGTTCGCAGGCGGTCGGCGATCTTGCCCGGATTGCGGCGCGAGAGCCGAAAGATGTAGTCGCGCAGAAAGATGTTCTTCCACCGCGTGAGGCGATAGGCGAACTCGTCCGGCAGCCAGCGTTGCAGCACCTTGCCGACCGCGTCCTGCCGCGGCATCGCGCCCATCCAGGTCGGCGTGCGCTGCAGCATGGTGACGCTGTTCGCGCTCTCCGCCATCGCCGGGACCAGCGTGACCGCCGTCGCGCCCGAGCCGATCACCACCACGTCCTTGCCAGCGTAGTCGAGGTCCTGCGGCCAGAACTGCGGATGAACGACTTCGCCGCCGAAGCTCTCTATCCCGGGGATCGCCGCGTCGTGGGGGTTGTCGTAATCGTAATAGCCGCTGGCGAAATAGAGCCAGCGCGAGGTGTAGGCGGTTTCCGACCCGTCGGCGGCGCGAGCGGTGACGGTCCACCGCGCGCCGGCCGAGTCCCAGTCGGCGCGCAGCACCTCCTGCCCGAAGCGCATCCGTTCGCGAATGCCGCGTTCGTCGGCGATGCGGTTGAGGTATTCGAGGATGGCGGGCGCGTCGGCGATGGAATCCTCGTGCCGCCACGGCTCGAAGGCGAAGCCCAGCGTGTGCATGTCGCTGTCCGAACGGATGCCGGGATAGCGGAACAGGTCCCAGGTGCCGCCGATCTGTTCGCGCCGGTCGAGGATGAGGTAATCGAGCCCCGGCGACAGCATCCCCATGTGCGCGGCCATCGAGATGCCCGAGATACCCGCGCCGATAATGATGACGTCGGTACCGGGAGCGTTCATGGGCGGCCTGTGTCTGGTTGCGGATTGCTACTGGTCTTGCGTCATACCGCCTTCGCCGCCGCTGGCAAATGTCCTCGCGGCTTGCGCCGTGTTGTGCAGCAGCATGGCGATGGTCATGGGGCCAACGCCGCCGGGCACGGGGGTGACGGCGCGGGCGTGCTGCACTTCGTCGAAAGCCACGTCGCCCAACAGCCTGCCCTTGCCTTCGCCACCTTGCGTGCGGTTGATGCCGACATCGATCACGATGGCGCCGGGCTTGACCCAGTCGCCGCGCACCAGTTCCGGCTTGCCCACGGCGGCGACGAGGATGTCGGCCCGGGCGCACTTGGCGGCAAGGTCACGGGTCTTGGAATGCGTTACGGTGACGGTGCAACCCTCGGCGAGCAGCAGCGTGGCCACCGGCTTGCCGACGATGTTGGAGCGACCGATCACCACCGCGTCGAGCCCGGCGATATCGCGCTCGACCGACTTGATCAGCATCACCACGCCCGCCGGAGTGCACGGCCTGATCCCGCCAGTCCCGGCGCTGACGCGGCCTACGTTGACCGGGTGGAACCCGTCGACGTCCTTGGCAGGGTCGATGGCCTCCAGCACCCGCGCCTCGTCAATGTGATCCGGGAGGGGCACCTGAACCAGGATGCCGTCGACCTCATCGCGGTCGTTGAGCTCGCCGATCAGGGCCAGCAACGCGCCTTCGGACGTGGTTTCCGCAAGGCGGTGCTCGAACGATGCGAGGCCGAGTCGCTCGCACGCCTTCGTCTTGTGCCCGACATAGATTTCGCTCGCCGGATCATTGCCCACCAGCACTACGGCAAGTCCGGGTGGCGCATGGCCCTCTGCCACGAGTGACTGGACGATCTCCTGCGTCTGCTGGTCCAGCTCCCGCGCCACGGCGCGCCCGTCGATGATTTCGGCCATGGCACCGATGATCCCCGATCGCCGCGCCCTTGGCAAGCGCGCTTAAACCTCGGCGGTCTGGCCCTTGGCGTACATCGAACGATCGGGCGCGTCGGCGTAGTCGTCGCCGTCCTCCCGCGCCCCGCCCAGCAGCAACCGCGCGGCCTTGACCGTGTTGGATAGCAGGCAGGCGATGGTCATCGGGCCCACGCCGCCCGGCACCGGGGTGACGGCCTTGGCATGCTGGACCTCGGCAAAGGCAATGTCGCCGACCAGCTTCTCCTTGCCGTCCGCGCCCGTGCGGCGGGTGATGCCGACGTCGATCAGCACCGCGCCCGGCTTCACCCACCACCCGCGCACCAGTTCCGGCGCGCCGGCGGCGGCAACGATCACGTCGGCCTTGCGGCAGATGTCGGGCAGGTTCTCGGTGTAGATATGGGTGACGGTGACCGTCGCCTCCGCGTCCAGAAGCAGGTTGGCCACGGGCTTGCCGACGATGTTGGACTTGCCGATCACCACCACGTCCTTGCCCTTCAGGTCGGGGAGCACGCTCTCGATCAGCATCATGATGCCGAGCGGGGTGCACGGCACGATGCCGCCGACCCCGGTGGTCAGGCGACCGACATTGACCGGGTGGAAGCCGTCGACGTCCTTGTCCGGCGAAATCGAGCGCAGTACGCCGCGCGTATCGATCTGTTCGGGCAGCGGCACCTGCACCAAAATGCCGTGCACGCTGTCGTCCTTGTTGAGGCGAGAGATAAGCGCGCACAGGTCGGCCTGCGATGTATCGCCGGGCAGGCGATGCTCGATGGAGCGGATGCCGACCTTTTTACAGGCCTTGATCTTGCGGCGGACGTAGACCTGGCTCGCGCCATCGTCGCCCACCAGCACTACGGCAAGGCCCGGCGCGGGGCATCCGGCGGCGAGCATGGCGTCGATCTCGGCCTTGGTGCGCTCGTCCAGCTGGCGCGCGATCGCGCGGCCGTCGATGATCTCAGCCATTGTATTCGTCTCAGCTGTGGCGAGCGTCGTAATCGTTGATCCATTCCGCCGAAGCGGACAGCGCGCCGAAGGGATAGAAGTGCAACCTGACGCGGCCATGCTCTTGCCCAAGCTTCTTGTCGAGGTTGTCGACAAGTTTGTCCGGCCCGGCAGTGCCGATGAGGTTTGTGATGGAGACGCCGTATTTCTTCATCACGCTGGCGCTCGCCCCCACACCGCATCGCTTGGCAAAGCCGAGCAGTCGCTTGATGCCCGCCGGGCCGGGCACGCCCAGGCGCACCGGCACATCGATCCCGCGCCGCCGCATCTCGCCCAGCCATTCGACGATGGCGTCGTCGTCGAAGGCGAACTGGGTGACGATGAGCGGGGTCATGCCGCGGGCGCGCACGGCATCCAGCTTGCGTTTCATCCACGTCCACAGCGCATCCTTGTCGACGTTCGGGTGGCCTTCGGGATGGCCGCCTACACCGATCACCTGATAACCGTATTTCTCCAGCAGACCGGTCTCGATGATCTGCAGGCTGTCCTCGAACGGGCCTTCCGGCTCGGGCGGATCGCCGGCGATCACGAAGATGCGCTTCGCCTGCGCGCGCCGGGCGGTCTCGCTGAGGTAGTAGTCGAGCTCCTCGTGGCTCCTGATGCGGCGGGCGGAGACGTGGGCGATGGGCTCGAAGCCCAGCTCGCGTACCACGCTGCTCGCCTCGATGCGTTGCTCGATCTCCTCTCCCGGCAGGAAGGTGACGGCGATCTGGGTGTCCGGGCGGATCAGCGGCGCGGCCTCACGCAGGCCATCGATCTCCTTCGCCGTCATTTCCAGCGAATATCCATCGACCATGTTGCCTGCCGGCTTCTCCCAGTTCGGATGGATCGTCTCATAGCCCACGCTCGCTCTCCTCTTTCCGCTCGCCAGCGCGAGTCCCGTCAACGCGACAAAACCCTAGCGAAAGCCTGTTTGTTCGTATAGATGAAATTTTCAAGAGCGCGAACAAACGGAGTGGAAATCGCCGAAATGCTGACTTTCCTGCCAGGCCTTGTCTGCGATTCGCGGATGTATGCCCGGCAGGTGGCAGCATTTCCCGGCGCCCTTGTGGTCGATGGCTACGGAATGGCGGACTCTATCACCCAAATGGCCCGGGTGGCGCTGGCCGCCGCGGACGAGAACGGGGCGGACCGCCTCGACCTGTTCGGCCATTCGATGGGCGGGCGCGTGGCGATGGAGGTGGCGCGCATGGCGCCCCGGCGTGTGCGGCGCCTCGCGCTGGTGTCCACCGGCGTGCATTCCGTCGGCGAGGGCGAACCCGCCAAGCGCGCGGCATTGCAACAGGTCGGCTACGACCACGGCTTCGCGGCGCTCGTCGACCAATGGCTGCCGCCGATGGTGGCCGAGGCCAACCGCGACACTCCCGCCTATGCCGAGATGCGCGAAATGAGCCTGTCGAAGGGCCAGGCCCTGTTCGACGCGCAGATAAGGGCGCTGCTCGCCCGTCCGCCGATCGACGACCTGTTACCTCACCTTACCTGCCCGGTGCTGGTGATGACGGGCGAACTGGACGTCTGGGCCCCGCCCTCGCAGCACCGCGCCATCGCCGACGCCGTTCCCGATGCCGAGCTCGTCGTCGTGCCGGGCGCGGGGCACATGATCATGCGCGAGGCACCCGGCGAAGTGAACGCGGCCATCGCCCGCTGGCTCGCCCGCCCCGCCGACTGAGTTTTCACCGAACCCATGAGAGGACCAACGACAATGAGCGACCAGACCCTGCAATCCAGACTCGACGGCGAGAGCGACGTCGTCCACTTCCTGCGCAACCAGCAGACCGGCCCCAACGTCTATCCCGGCGTTCCGGCCGAGTATTCGAACTGGCGCAAGGAGCAGAAGGCCTGGGGCGACGCGGCGGTGCTGTTCAACCAGAGCTATCACATGGTCGAGCTCTACGTGCGCGGCCCCGACGCGCTGGCGCTGCTGGAATATACCGGCATCAACAGCTTCAAGAACTTCGCGGTCAACAAGGCCAAGCAATACGTGCCCGTGACCCCCGATGGCTACGTCATCGGCGACGTCATCCTGTTCTACCTCGCCGAGAACGAGTTCAGCCTCGTAGGCCGCGCGCCCGCCATCGAGTGGTTGGAGTTCCACGCCCAGTATCCCAAACCCGACGGCAGCAAATGGGACGTGACCGTGGAGCGCGACGAGCGTACCGCCATGCGCAGCGACGGCGTGCGCAAGAACTACCGCTTCCAGCTGCAGGGCCCCAACGCCATGAAGGTGCTGGAACAGGCGATGGGCAAGACCCCGCCCGACCTCAAGTTCTTCAACATGGCCCACGTCGACATCGCCGGGAAGGACGTGATCGCGCTGCGCCATGGCATGGCGGGCCAGCCGGGCTACGAGCTGTTCGGTCCCTGGGCGGACTACGAGGTTGTGCATTCGGCGCTGGTCGCGGCTGGCAAGGACCACGGGCTGGAGCTGGTCGGCGGCCGCGCCTATTCCTCGAACACGCTCGAATCGGGCTGGCTGCCCTCCCCGCTCCCCGCCTTTTACACCGGCGACAGCCAGATGATGAAGGATTTCCGCGCCTGGGCGGGTGCCAACAGCTATGCCGGCAAGGCCTCCATCGGCGGCAGCTACGTGCCCGATAGCGTCGAGGGCTACTACCTCACCCCATGGGACATCGGCTACGGCCACATCGTCAAGTTCGACCACGACTTCATCGGGCGCGAGGCGCTGGAGCGGATAAAGGACGAGAAGCACAAGCAGAAGGTCACCCTCGCGCTCGACGACGAGAACGTGGCCCGCGTGATGAGCTCGATGTTCGCGAGCGGCGGGCGCGCCAAGTGGTTCGAGTTTCCGAGCGCGGTCTATGCGATGCACCCGTTCGACACGGTGAAGAATGCCGACGGCAAGGACATCGGCGTCTCCACCTGGATCGGCTACAGCTCGAACGAGGGCAAGATGCTCAGCCTCGCCATGCTCGACCCCGACGAGGTGGAGATGGGCAAGGAGGTGACGCTGGTCTGGGGCGAGCCCGACGGCGGCACCAGCAAGCCCACGGTCGAGCCGCACGAGCAGACCGAGATCAAGGCCGTCATCAGCCCGGTGCCCTATTCCAACGTCGCCCGCTCGGCCTATGCCGACAGCTGGCGCCAGTCGGGCGTGGGCGCGAACACCTGATCCGGCGCGGCGAGAGTTACAGGCAACAAAAAAGGGCGGCCCGCAAAACGGTCGCCCTTTTTTCGTGGCCGCTGCGCGGGCGGCAAACGGAAATGCCGGTCAGCGGCGGCCGAACAGGCGCTCAAAGAAGCCCGGCTCTTCCATCGGCAGGATCTTGCCGTGCGACATCGAACGGTAGCTGGGGTCGCTGTAGGGGCGCGGGCTGCTCCACCCGTCGGGGCGGCTGCTGCGAAATATCATGGACACTGGCTATGCCTCCTTTCGGTGAACCCGTCTCTAGGCGGAAAAATGTTCAGCGCGGCATCCGGTTCCCCTCGGCTCACCGCAAGCGGGATGGGAATGGCAAATGGGCCACACCTGTCTCGCTTGTGCCACGCGTCCACACGAACCAGACGATCGCAAGCGAGGCAAGCGGCATCAGGTTAACGCCGATCTCCAGCGCCGCCGCGCGCGTGGCATAGGGCGCGAGGAACAGCGCGACGAGCGCAAGCTTCTCGAACGGGCGGAACCCGTGGTGAAGGCCCGTGTGCACCAGCCACAGCAGCGGCAGCAGCAGGAACGGCAGGTCATAGTTGAAGAGGTAAGGGGAGGCGAGCGCGGTGGCGGCAAGCACCAGCGCCCCGCTCGCCAGCCCGTCCTCGCCCATGCGCCGCCAGGCGAGAAAGGCCAGCATGATCGCCGCCAGCGCCAACGCCAGGTTGGCGGCCAGCGCGAGGCCCGGATCGACGGCGAGGCGCAGCTGGCTGTAGGCGCTCGCCATGCGCAGGTAGAAATCGGGGTTCTCGCTCTGCATGAGCAGGGCGCTTGCCTGCCAGCTTGTCGTGTAGCCTGCCATCGTGTCGATGCCGAAGGCCAGCCAGGCGGCCAGCATCAGCCCCAGCGCGCTCGCCCCGGCGGCGAGAAAGGCGCGCCAGTTGCCCGCGCCCGCCAGCCAGAACGGTATCAGCAGCGCGAGGTGCGGCTTGATGACCAGCGCGCCCAGCAGCGCGCCCGCTAGCGCCGGCCGCCTGTCCAGCAGCGCCGCCCCGCCGATCAGCAGCGCGCCTGTCAGCAGCCCGGTCTGCGCGTGGCCTGCCGCCAGCAGCGCCCCGGGGAAGACCAGCACCAGCGGCCACAGTCGGGGAAAAGCGCGGATGCCCGCCCAGGCATAGGCGGCATAGGTCGCCGCGACCCAGGCGATCCAGGCGAGCGGGAACGGCAGGGCTCCGAACGGCGCGGCGAGGAACAGGAACGGCGGCGGGTTGACGAAGGCGAACCAGCCCTCGCTCCCGGTGCCGGTCTGCACCCGCTCCTGCACGGCGAGATCGTAGGCGGCGGCGGGATCGCCTGCCGCGGTGACGTGCCCGGCACCCCAGAAGGCGAGGAAATCGCTGCCGCCCGGCCCCATCGCCTTGAGATAGGAATTGGCAAGCAGCGCCAGGCTGGCGAGCCCGAGGATCACGGCATAGCCACGCACCCGCTCCCCCGTCAGCCACTCCGCCTCGCGCAGGAAAGAAATCGCTCGCCCCATCGCCGCGTCATGCGCCCTCACACGCAGGCAAGGAAATGCGGACCTGGCGCGAGTTGTGGAGAATTGCGGGGCGGAAGGCAGGCTGCATCAAGGCCGATCGGGTCGGACCCACCATCGACCATGATGCACGAAACCTGCCTTTGTTTCGGCGCCCGCAGCAATCCCGCGCTAGAATTCGTAACCGGCAGTCACGCCGAAGGTCCGCGGCGGCAGATAGGTCGCGCCGATAAGGCGGCCTGTCGCAAGAGCGAAAGTGCTGCTTTTGCGGTCGACGTCGAACAGGTTGCGCACCCAGACCGACGCCGTGAAATCGCCGTCGCCGCTTTCGTAGCGCAGTGCGCCATCGACCAGCGCATAGGGGGCCGAGCTTTCGATCTCGCGCTCGAATTCGGTGAAGTAGATCCGGCTGCGATAGCTGAAGTCGGTTTGCGCGGTCAGCACGCCGCCGTCGCCGAGTTCGAAGGGCAGATCGTATTCGAGGTGAGTGTTGACCGACCATTCGGGCGTGTTGCGCAAAGCATTGCCGGCCAGATTGATCTCGCAGGTCTGAGTGGTCGGCAGGTCTTCGGGGCTGTCGCAGGGAGCACCAAAGGCGGTCGGATCGGGATTGGTCACCGCGTTGTAGGGTGTGCCGCCGGCGACGTTGGCCGGACGGAACGGATCGATAGTGACATAATCGCCGAAGCTGGCGTCGGTATAGGAAACGGCGCTGCTGAAACGGAAGCCATCGAAAGGACTGCCGAACAGTTCGAATTCGATACCGCTTGCCGAACTGTCGGCGGCGTTGTCGAACACGGTGGTGTAGCCGGTGGGCCCGCCGGCGATCGTCTTGTTGAGCTGCAGGCCTTCGAGGTCGTAGGTATAACCCGTGAGACTGGCGTTCAGGCGCCCATCCATGAAGGTGTACTTGATCCCCGCCTCGTGGTTGGAGATGTATTCCGGATCGACGATCGTGGTGCTGGCAAAGGCGTTCTCGCCCGAGCCCGCCTTAAAGCCCTCAGAGTAGGTGTAATACAACAGCAGGTCGGGGTTGGGGCGGTACTGCAGGCCGAATTCGGGACTGAAGTCCTCGAAGGTACGCTCGGCATGGGTGCCTTCCTCGGTCGCCACGAGCGTCGGCAGAGCGTTGTTGGGCGCGCCGGCGGCATAGCGGATCACGACGCCGGGATTCTCGCTTTCGACCCGCTCATGACTGAATCGACCGCCCAGACGCACGGAGAAGCCGTCGAGCGCCGGGACGAGCTGGCCGACATCGAAAGTCGCCTGCCCGAAAATGGCCCAGGCCTCGGTATCGAGATTGGACCGCGTACACACGCGCTTGGGCGTTTGCAGCGCGCTACCCCCGGTCGTGCCGTCGGGTTGGAAGCCGCAGAGAAAATAGGCGCGGTCGAGCGGCACGCCGTCGCGCGCAAGGATCGCGGTGTTGGTCGGAACCCCGGTTTCACGGCCAAGTCCGAGCGTATCGTTGGGATGCTGCTCTTCGGTGAAGTAATAGCCGCCGAGCACGCCCTCGATCAGATCGGACGTGTAGGTTAGTTGCAGTTCGTTGCTGAACTGCTCGGCATCGATGGTGCGGCGTTGCACGGTCGACGGGCGGCCATTGACGGTAAAGCCGTTCTGGACGCCCGACAGGTCGAGATCCTGATAGAGCTTGCTGTAGAAATCGCGGTAGCTGGCGATGTTGGCGATACTCAGGCTATCGTTGAGATCGAACGACAGGCGTCCGGTGAAGGCGTAGCTCTCGGTATCGGTACCCGGCTGGATCTCGCTGGCAAGATCACGCGGTTCGATGGCGTAGCCGCCAACGCCCAACGGCGCGAGGCGCGGCACACCGGGGAAGGACGGGGCGAGATAATGCACCGCGCCAGCGCTGTCGTTCTGGCGGAAATACTCTCCGGTCAGCAGCAGTTCGCCGGTGCTGCCGAGGTCGAATTCCAGATGCGCACGGCCCATCCAGCGGTTCATGTCATCCACGTCCTGCCCGGTGACCGGGTTGACGCCGAAGCCGTCGCCCTGCTGCGACATCCCCGCCACGCGAAAGCGTATGCCCTCGGTGATAGGGCCGCCGATGGCCGCCTCACCGATGAAGCGGTTGTAGTTTCCGTAGGTCCCGCGCACGTAGCCGGAGAAATAGTCGGTCGGCTTGGCGGTGATCAGGTTGATCGAGCCGCCCACGGCATTGCGCCCGTATAGCGTACCCTGCGGGCCGCGCAGAACCTCTACCCGCTCGAGATCGAACAGCGAAGTCAGCTGCGCTTCCGCGCGCGCGACATAGACGCCATCGACGTGCAACGCCACGCCAGTCGAACTGCCGGTGGTCGATGTGTTGGCACCTACGCCGCGGATGAAGACCTTGGCCATGTTGAAGTCGTTGCCGAAGGTTACCGCGGGCACGGCCACCTGCAGATCCTGCAGCGTCGTCACCTGCTGGTTCTGCAATCGGTCGCCGCCCAGTGCAGTGACGGCGAGGGCGGTATCCTGCAGCGATTCCTCGCGGCGCTGCGCGGTGACGATAATCTCGCCGGAGAAGCCCGCATCGCGGTCGTCATCCTGCTGTTCGGGCGGGACGTCCTGCGCTGCAGCAGCGGATGCCAGCGTCAGAAAGATAGCAGCGGCGGAAGCCGATCCGAGCAGTCGTGCGATCATGATACCTCTCCGTGGGTCGTGCGCCATTTGCTGCGCCTTGCCCAGAAATCTACGTCATCGATATGCGACCGGTCAATGCACGATATCAATCTGTGAGAAATCTTGTGCGCGTAAATTCTAATCCGATGTTCCGGCCCGCCGGTGCGAAGCCGACAAGCGCGCGAGCATCAGGTTGCCCTCGATCGTCTTGCGTCCGCGGATGAGTTTGCCCAGAAGGGCTCGCTCGTCATGTGCCGCCCCTTTGCGGATGACGAACGACAAGCTGCCTTCCACCGCTGTATCGTCGCGCATCACCGGTACCGACAGGCCGATCTTGTCGGGATCGATCTCGCCATACGTCACCGCGAACCCGTCGACCCTGATACGGCGCAACGTCTCCTGCATTTGTGCGGAGGCAATTTCGGCCTCGCTGCCTTCCGCGCGGGCGAGCGCCCGGAATTGGCGCGAGGACAGGTTCGCCAGGATGACTTTCGATGCGGCACCGCGGCCCAGTGGCATCGGACGGCCGCGTTCGTAACCATCGGCTGCCAGGCGGTCGCCCTCTCGATGCACGCACATCACCGTACCCCGATAGAGGCGGGCAAGCAGGACGATCGTATCCGGATGCTCCTCCGCCATCCGATGCATTTGCGCCGCGGCGGCATTGATGAAGGGATCGTTGATCAGCATCGCCCGGTCAAGTGCACACACGGCAGGACCCAGCACGTAGCTGCCAGGCAAATCCGAAGAAAGAAGTTCGGCATCGGCGAGGCTGCGGAAATAGCGATAGGCCGTACTGGTAGGAACGGACAGCGCGTCCGCCGCCTCTTCCACTGTCCATCTCGCACGTTGTTCGGTGAACAAGGCAAGCAGGCTGAGAACCCTGTCGGCAGTCGTTGCCATGAAGCGTCCCTTTCCGCATGCGTCGTGTGAGGCAAAGTATTTCTCCCCACCCAAACAATTGCAAGAGCGGTAATTCTCGTATATTGATAATTGGGAGCGAGGAGAATCGTCAAATGATCTTGGAAAACGCTTGGTACGTCGCGGCATGGTCGCACGAGGTCACGACACATCCGCTCGCCCGCCGCCTGTTCAACCTACCCGTGGTCCTCTATCGATCGCTGGCCGGACAGGCCTGCGCGCTGATCGACAGCTGCGCACATCGCGGGGCGCCCCTCAGCCTCGGGACTGTCGTTGCCGATGGTATTCGCTGCAACTACCACGGCGTGGTCTTCGGCGGCGACGGCATCTGCACCCGCATACCCAATCAGGATTTGATTCCAGACAAGGCCCGGGTGACGAGCTTTCCGCTGGTCGAAAAGGATGACATCGTCTGGCTATGGCACGGGGACCCGGCAAAGGCCGATCCGACGTTGATCGTCGACTATCCCTATCATCGCGACCCTGCCTGGCCCGCGCGATTTTCCATGGCCCCGGTAGCCGGCAACTTCATGCTGATCGCCGACAACCTGCTCGATGCAACCCATCTTGCCTACGTCCACGGCAGCACCGTGGGTGGCAGCGATCCCAATGTGCACATGGTCGCGGAAAGCTCTTTGAAGCCCGCGAAAAACGGCCTGCGTTTCGAGCGGCTGATGCGCGGGGCTCCGCCGCCGCCCGCCTATTCCGCCTGTGTGCCCGACCTGCCCAAGCAAATCGATCGCTGGCAGGAATTCGACTTCGTGGTTCCCAGCACCGTGCTGCAATATTCGGGCGGCGTCCCCGCCGGCAGCGACCGCGCCATCGCGCCAGCGCCGCGGTTCGATATGCGCATTTTCCATTCCGCCACGCCAGCCACCGACACGAGCTGCTATTATTTCTGGTCCCTCCAGAACGGCCACGCGATCGACGATCCGCGCGCGACCGATGTCATCTTCGAGCAGATCGAGCAGGCCATCGCAGAAGACAAGGTGTTCATCGAGGCTCAGCAACTGCGCGTCGATGAATTGGGCGAGGAGCGCCTGTTCGACAATGCTGCCGATGCGGCACGCATGATGGCACGCCGGGCAATCCGGAAATATGCGAAAATGTCGTCAGCATCCGCTTCGCTGGAGCCGGCATGATGGTCTCCGTCACCTTCATCGATCGCGCAGGCACAGCACGCCAGGTCCAGGCCGAACCGGGCTCCACACTCATGCTTGCCGCGCGCGACAACGGAATTCCGGGCATAGTTGCCGAGTGCGGCGGGATGGCAGCGTGCGCTACTTGTCACGTCTATATCGACGATCGCTATCTGCCGCTTACCGGTGCCATGGGCGACGACGAGGATGCACTGCTGGATTTCACCGATGAGCGCACCCCCAATTCGCGTTTGGCGTGCCAGGTGGTCATTACACCGCAACTTGAAGGTCTGATAGCGCGCACGCCTGAAGAGCAGTAACCGCGTCTGCGACAATCGACCCCACTTCGGCATACTTGCGATTTACTGGCACCCGACATCGACGAGATAGGAATGTTCCGACAAGCTCGGATCACGTCCGGTGCTATTGCGAATGATTATCATTGACGGTTGGTTTCCGCGTCCGTAGTCGGGCACCCGATGACGCGGCGCAGCATTCGTTTCTGGTTCTTGGTGCACAAGTGGTCGAGCCTCGTGGCAACCGCATCCTTGCTGATGCTGTGCGTCACCGGCCTGCCGTTGGTCTTTCACGACGAGATCGACGCCGCACTGGGCGAGGATTACGAAGGCGCGCTTGCCGGACCGCCATCTGCAAGCGCAGGACGCCCGCTCGACGCGATGCTAGCGACCGCTTTGGCCGAGCGCCCCGGCGAGGTGCCATTGTTCATGGCCTTTAGCCAGGACAGCCCCCTGCTCACCGTCACGACCGGCCCCGCGCCCGACGCGCCGGGCGATGCGATGACCCTCCTGTTCTTCGACCGCGCTACGGGCGCGGCGCTAGGCCCGGCGCCGACCGGAGGCTTGATGGATTTCGTGCTCACCTTGCATACGGACCTGTTTCTCGGCACGCCGGGCATGCTGTTTCTTGGTGCAATGGGCTTCCTGTTTGTCCTAGCGCTCGCCTCTGGCGCGGTACTTTACGCGCCCTTCATGCGCCGCCTGCCGTTTGGCACCCTGCGCGAGAAACGCAGTGCTCGCGTCCGAACGCTCGATCGTCACAACCTCGTCGGCATCGTCGCGCTGGGCTGGATGCTGGTGGTCGGCGCCACCGGGGTGATCAACGCGCTGGCCGATCCCGTGACCGAAAGCTGGCAGTCCGGCGAGCTCGCCGCGATGACTGCGCAGTACGCGGGCGAGGCCCCGCTCGCACCTGCCGATTACGGCTCGCTCGACGCGGCGATGGCGGCCGCAAAGGCGGCGTTGCCGGGACGCTCGCCGCAATTCATCGGCTTTCCCGGCGGCGCCTGGAGCACCGGGCATCACTACGCAATTTTCTTCCAGGGCGATCGGCCCCTTACCAGTTACCTGCTGACCCCTGCACTGGTCGATGCCGCTACCGGCGAACTGACCGATGCGCGCGAGATGCCGGCGCTCAACCAGGCCCTGATGCTGTCGAAGCCGCTGCACTTCGGCGACTATGGCGGGTTGGTCCTGAAGCTCATTTGGGCGGCGATGACGCTGCTGACGATCTGGGTGCTGTGGACCGGCTTGCTGCTTTGGTTGCGGCGCGGTCCCGGCCACACGGAGCGCCGGGTTGACGAAATCGCACGCGTAGCCGCCGCATGATTACCGCTGCCCGCAAGCGTCGCACCGCACGTGCCTCTTACGCCCGCCCACTTGTTATCCCGCTGGCCCTGCTTCTGGCGACCCTCGCCGGGCTCGTCATCGGGCTTACCGGCGACAGGGCGCGGGACGTTCTCGCGTGGCTGCTTGCCGCGCTCCCTCTGCTCGCGCTCGCCCTCGCTTGGGCACGGCGCGGCTGAACACCTCTCGACTTGGACAGGACCGACCATGACTTTCCGCCTCGCCGCTTCCACCTTCGCTATCGCCGCCGCGCTGGTGGCGCCTGCCGCCGCGCAGGACGAGGGTGATGCCATCGTCGTGACCGCACAGCGGGACAACGCGACCGAGATCGTCAACGGCGGCGACGCCGGCGCGCTTGGCGACGTCGCCGCCGAAGACCTGCCGTTCAACATCCGCAGCTTCGACGAGACTCTGATCTACAACCAGCAGCCCCTCACGATCGGCGAGGTGCTGGAAAACGATCCCACCGTTCGCACAACCTATGGGTTCGGCAACGCGGCGGAGCAGTTCGTAATCCGCGGTTTCTCACTGTTCGGCGACGACGTGGGCGTGAACGGCCTTTACGGCATCGCGCCGCGTCAGCTGATCGCGCCCGAACTGTTCGGCCAGGTCCAGGTTCTGAATGGGGCGAGCGCCTTCATGAACGGGGCGGCGCCCGGCGGATCCGGCCTGGGCGGCAGCGTCAACCTCCTGCTGAAGCGCGCCGACGCGGATCTGACGCGCGCCACCGCCACGTTCGTTGGCGAAGGTCACATCGGCGGCAGCTTCGATATAGCCCGGCGCTTTGGCGCTGGCGATGAATGGGGCGTCCGGGTCAACGGTGCGTACCGCGACGGAGAGGTATCCATCGAACGCGAGGATCGCCGCGCGCAGGTGCTTGGCGGCGCATTCGACTACGACGGCGGGGACTTCCGCGCAGCGCTCGATTTCGCTTACCAAGAGGTGCGGATCGATAGCCTGCGCCCAAAGGTCAGCTTCAGCACGGCGACCCTGCCCCGCGTGCCCGATGCCGGCGCAAACTACGCGCAAGATTATACGTACACCGAACTTGTCGACGTGTTCGGCACGCTCAGCCTTGAATTCGACCTTTCCGACGAAGTGATGCTCTACGGACGGGCGGGTGCGCGGCGAGGAGACGAGCAAGGAATTTACGGCGGCATTGAGGTCACCGATGCCGCTACCGGCGCTGCTACCAGCGGCTTTCATTCCTACATCCCCTACGAACAAAACGCCGAGGCGGTGGAAGCGGGAGTACGTGCCGGGTTCACCACCGGCGCGGTGACCCACACACTGAACCTTGGTGGCAACATGGTCTGGCAGCAGGACCGCACGGCGTACGACTTCTTCTCGCCGTTCGATACGAACCTTTACGCGCCGCAGCAGGTCGCCGTCCAGCAGCGCGCCTTTGCCGGGGGTGACCTTGATGAGCCGTTCCCGATCACGGAAAAGCAGATCGGCAGCGTTTTCGCCTCCGACACGCTGGGCTTCCTCGGCGACAGTTTCCTGCTGACGCTGGGCGCGCGCTGGCAGAGCATCGATGTCGAGGGCTTCAGCTATCTCGGCGGTGCGCTGACGAGCGAATATACCGAGGACGCGGTCACGCCCGTCGCCGGGCTGGTGATCAAGCCTATCGAGGGGCTCTCGCTCTACGCCAATTACATCGAGGCCTTGCAGCAGGGCGCGGTCGCGCCGCTCGACCCGAACATCGTCAACCCCGGTGAGGTGCTGGCCCCGCGCATGACGACGCAGCTCGAGATCGGCGGCAAATTCTACTTCGACCCGTCGATCTTCGCCACGCTGGCATTGTACCAGATCGAACGACCGGGCGACGGGTTCGAGGACGACGGCGCGGGCGGAACACGCTTCGGCTACGTCGGCGAGCAGCGCAACCGCGGGGTCGAGCTGACGCTTAACGGTGAAGTCGCCAGCGGCCTGCGCGTCATCGCCGGCCTGGCGCTGGCCGAGGCCGAGTTCGACAGCCGGCTGGAGGCTCCCGGCGTGCCCGAGTTCGCCGCCAACGCCAATGTCGAATGGGACCTGCCCTTCCTCCCCGGCCTGACGCTGAACGGCCGCGTCACTCATACCGGCGAGCAGCAGGCGAATGCTGCGAACACTTTGCAACTGGACAGCTGGACGGTGTTCGATCTGGGTGCACGCTATGTCTTTACTGCAGGCGAGGCG
Organism: Aurantiacibacter luteus; assembly: GCF_001010945.1. GTDB lineage: Bacteria > Pseudomonadota > Alphaproteobacteria > Sphingomonadales > Sphingomonadaceae > Alteraurantiacibacter > Alteraurantiacibacter luteus. The sequence goes on along the minus strand of NZ_LBHB01000002.1, from coordinate 862,179 downwards.
CCGATCACGCTGCGGCTGACGGTCGATAACGTCACAGACGAGGCCTATTGGGCAAGCGCATTCGACGCTTTCAACCCGGCGTTGCTTCAGGGTGCCCCACGCACAATCAAGGCGTCAGGATCCATCGCCTTTTAGCTGCCGCAGCACTCATCCCAGTTTGTCCGATCTGGCACCTGGACGCCAAGGTCACTCGGTACCCGCCGCCTAGGCTGTCAGAGCATCGTCGTGCTCGCCACCTGCGCACCCCGCTGCAATTGTTCGATGACATGGTTCTCTTACCATGACAGGGCTTAGCGATGCTCTCCGACAAGCTCGACGATCCCCCGCCTCGCTCGCTCATCGTGGGAAATTCCGGCGGGATTGGCGCCGCTTTCGAACGGCAGCTCAGGGCCAGAGGAATGCTGGTCACCGGACTTTCACGTTCGCTCCCCACAAGTTCGCACCAGATGTCGGTCGATCTATCGCGAGAACACACCATCGAGACTGCCGCCGTGCAATTGCGCGATCAAGCGCCATTCTCGCTCATACTCGTCTGCACTGGTCTGTTGCACAACGAGAACCTGAAACCGGAAAAGGCCTTGCGCGAACTCGATCAGGATAACCTGATGCAGCTGTTTGCCGTCAACGCGGTCGGACCGGCGCTCGTCGCCAAGCATTTTATCCCGCTCCTCCCGAAAAGCGGACGGTGCATCTTCGCGGCGCTGTCTGCGCGAGTTGGAAGCATCGGCGACAATCGCCTTGGTGGATGGCACGGCTACAGGGCATCGAAAGCCGCTCTCAACATGCTGATCAAAACGATTTCGATCGAGTTGGCACGCACCCGGCCCGAAGCGATCTGCGTCGGCCTTCATCCCGGTACTGTCGACACGGACCTTAGCAAGCCCTTCCAGCGCGCTGTTCCCTCGGATCGCCTGTTTTCGGCGGAGACTTCGGCTGCTCACCTGCTCACGGTTCTGGACAACCTGGACCCCACCGATACCGGCCATTGCTTTGCCTGGGATGGCACGGAAATCGCACCCTGATTACAGGGACAAACGGGCACACTGCTACCCGAGGCAAATTGACACCATTACCAGACCGTGCCAGCAGCTTCTGGCGATGCAACATCCCTGCCCATTTCCAGCCATGGCATGATCATCTCCCGCACGTTTACTCTCGCCTTCAGCCAGGCGGCGAGCAGCGCGGTTCCGCTTATCTTGCGCTGAACGTACAGCACATCGGCCGGCGGAACATGCCAGGCATCCCTGTCCTGAGCGATGGCCATGCCGTCGTCGCGCAGCAATTCCACGAACTGGCGATCGCCGAAATCGAAAGGGCCGTCCCGGTTCATTTCCCGCAGGATGACCCCGATCATTGCGTCGATCCGCGAGCGATGGCGCGCCACCGCGCCGACGCCGAGAAATCCCGCCGCAATCGCGGCATCGCGCACCTCTGCAAGATCGCCGTCCAGACCTGCCCGCAAGAGGCGACGGTAGCCTTCGGCGGTCCGTGACCCGACCTCCCGCGCCGCGCCGAAGTCGAGGAGAACGATGCGTCCGCTGTCTTCCTGGTAGCGATAATTCGCGAAGTTGGGATCGATCTGCATCAGCCCGAACTGGAACATCTCGCGCAAGACGAGATCGATGATCGTACGCGCGGCGGCATCGCGCTGCGCCTGCGAAGCAGTCTCCAGAGACTCGATCGGACGACCTTCGATGAAATCCATTGCCAAGGACGCGCGACGTGCTCAGCGCCGCATCCATTGCGGGAACGACGACGTCAGGCCTGTCGGCCAACGGCGTACCGAACCGCGTCAACTGTACGCCTTCCCGGACGTAATCGGCTTCCTCAGCCAGCTGCCGCTTGGCCTCGGTGAGAAGCGGCGCGATATCCAGACCAGCTGGCAGGAGGCCGGACATGCGAAGAAGCACCACTACGTTGTCGACATCCGCATCGATGCTTTCGCGCACGCCTGGATACTGAATCTTGATCGCCAGATCTCGGCCGTCATGCGTAATGGCGCGATGCACCTGACCGATGGAGGCCGCCGCCATGGGGCGCGGATCGAAGCGGCGGAACCTGGTTCGCCAGTCCTTTCCCCATTCGGCCGCCAGAACCTGTTGCAGCTGCTGTGGCCGCATGTGGTGCGCATCGCTGCGCAGGCGAGCCATGATTGCTGCCAGCTCCGGCGGGAGCATATCGCCTGCATCCATCGAGATCATCCGGCCCAGCTTCATCGCCGCACCGCGAAGATGCGACAGGCGCTCGGCGAGCCGCATGGCGTTGCCCGGCGTCAGCAACATATCGCGCATCCGCGGCCGCTTGCCTTCCGCCAGCTGGCGCGCGCCCTCCGCCACCATCCCGCCCGCGATCCCGCCGGCCAATCGCCCGAATTGCCCCAGACGCGCGATGCGGCTGTGAGGCACTGCGCGGCCTCTATCGTCCCGGTCGCTACCGCTCACCCACTACCATCCCGTGCTGCCCGGTATGCCCTTGAACGGGCCGGAATAGCGGCTGGTGATCCAACCGCCGTAGAATTGCCCTGGCTGGGGCACCACTGTCTCGCCGTTCACACTGCACCTGTCGAAGGAGCCGGCAAAGAACGCGACATGGTCGCGCAACATAGCAAAAGGCGGGCTGGGGTTGGGGTAACTCCACGCGACGCGAGACTGCACGCCGTCCTGCGTGATCACGTCCCAGTACACTGCGGCACCCTTCCATTCGCAGAAACTCGATCCTTCGGCTCGGCGCAGGACGCCCGGCATGATATCGCCCGGCGGTATGTAGTAGCTGGGTGGGTGGCTGGTCTCGAACGTAAGGACGGGCGAACGGGTGCGAGCGATGACGATGCCGCCGTGTTCGATCACAACGCTGTCGCTGCCGGCTCGTGCAATGGCGGGCCGAGGGAAGTCCCAGACACTGATCTGTCCGGGCCCCGGTAAGTCGCGCCATCGCCTCACGCCGGAGACAACCGGAAGGCCAGGGCCCGGAGCCAAGGTCGGCAGAAGAAATTACTCACGCGCGCATCTTCGAGAATAGCGAGCAAGAGGGGCAAGCGCGCCGTTGGGGCCATTTCTGGCAGGACAGGAATAGCGCGCTGCGTCACCGCAAAAGCGACCACGCCACGCCAGAGAAGCCCGTCCTTTTCTGCACGGCAACGTTCGAAAAGTTGTGTCCTGTCGATCGGGCAAATACTCCTCAAAACCGTGAGATCGTCCGAACGTATTGGCACCCGGTCAGTCCAATTGCCGCATCCTCGGACAATCTGGCGAGCTTGATCTAACAATTTTGGGAACGAACCATATCGGCTTGCGATCCGTGATTCGCAAAAGTCACGCCAAGGGGCCGCGCCGCTCGTATCGCAGGAGAGCTTTGTCCTCAGCGGGTGCTCGCGCATCCCGAAGAAAATGGCAGGGGTGACAGGATTCGAACCCGTGGCCCTCGGTTTTGGAGACCGATGCTCTACCAGCTGAGCTACACCCCTGCACTGGACGGATTGCGCCTCTAATCGGGCGTGGGGCCAAAGGCAAGCGACCTCGTCCACCCGCCGTGCTAGGGTGGCGGCAATGCACGCCCCGGCCGCCAAGCTGATCCCGCCCGACATCCTGCTGCTCGCCTATCGCAGCGGCGTGTTTCCGATGGCGGACGCGCGCCACGACGACGAGGTGTTCTGGGTCGAACCGCGCCGCCGCGCAATCCTGCCGCTGGACGGCTTCCGGTGCTCGAAGTCGCTCGCCAAGGTGCTGAAGCAGGGGCGCTATCGCGTGAGCGTGGATGCAGACTTCGCCGCGGTGGTCACCGCCTGCGCCGGCCCACGCGCGGACGGGGAAGGCACATGGATCAGCGAGACGATCGAGGAGAGCTATCGCAACCTGCACCGCCAGGGCGCGGCGCACTCGGTGGAATGCTGGCAGGACGGCGAACTGGTCGGCGGCCTTTACGGCGTGGCGGTCGACCAGCTGTTTTGCGGCGAGAGCATGTTCAGCCGCGCCGACAACGCCAGCAAGGTGGCGCTCGCCTGGCTCGTCGTGCTGCTGCGGCGTGCGGGATACGTGCTGCTCGACTGCCAGTTCATGACCGACCACCTCGCCTCGCTCGGAGCCGTGGAGATCACCCGCGAACGCTATCAGCAACTGCTGGGCGATGCCACGAGCGGGCCGCCAGCCATGTCGCTGAACGCGGCCTATGCCTCGGTCGTATCCGAAGCGTCCTCGGCGGGCGCTTCCTCGTCGGGGAAGGTCATCGCGCAGTCCTTGATCCACACGTCGTAGACCGGGTGCTCGACGACGTTCAGGCTGGGGGATTCCTTGAACATCCAGCCGGAGAATACGCGGTTCCACGTCCGTTCGGAATCGACGTCGGCCCGTTCGTTCACGAAGACCTGCACGAAGGCGCCGGTCATGCCGCCGTCTTCCCAAGGCGCGGGCTTCTCGCAGGCAGCGAGGCGGATGATGACATCGCCGGAACGGACCGATTCGCCGGGCTTCATCTCGAAGTCCTGGCTGATGTTGTTGCGCTTGTTGACGAGGCCGATGGTCGCCACGCGCTCCTCCATCGGCGTACCCACGGCCTCCGCCCCGCCGGTGACCTGCACGGGCGTCGGCTGGCGGAATTCCTCGGGCACCTCGGTCTGCTGCGCCTCGGGCACGGGCGCTTCGCCCTGGCACGCGGCCAGCGGCAACAGGCCCAGCGCCAGCAATGCGGCGGCGCGCCGGATCATGCGTCGGGCGACCAGGCTTCGTAGTCGCCGCGCGCCGCGGCCCGCCGGCCGCCCCGCTCCAGCGAGCCCGCGGGCAGGTAGCGCGCATCGGTGCCGGTGGCGTTTGGCGAATAGTCGGCTTCCCAGACCTTAGCCGGGGCCAGATGGCTCTCGGGCAGGTCGTCGTAGGAGCCGTGCAGCCAGCCGTGCCATTCGCTCGGCACGCGGCTGGCATCGTTGAGCCCTTCGTAGATCACCCAGCGCCGCTCCCGCTCGCCGTCCTTGACGTTCTTCGAGCGGAAATAGGTGTTGCCCTGCGCATCGGTGCCGACCTGCTCGCCGTTGCGCCGCGACCACAGCAGGGTGCCGATGGTGGCGCCGTTCCACCAGGTGAAGATCTTGCCCAAGATGCTCATGCCAGCGCCCTTAGCCGCCCCGCAGGCCCGCGCCAAGAGCAGCGATGCCGCCGCGTCCTCACCAATCTACCCGGTCACCCGGCGCGATGCCGAGTTCCGCAGCACGGCCCGCGTTGAGTTCGAGGACGGCGATGCCGGGGCGATCCGAGGTGATGCTGGTCTCGTTGTAGGGTTCGCCCGCGCCGATGTTGATGATCGTGCGATCGGCATCGATGAAGACGAGGTCGAGCGGCAGCACGGTGTTGTGCATCCAGAAGCTGAGCACCTGCGGCGCCGCGTAGGGGAACAGCATCCCCTCGTCCGGCCCCATTTCGGTGCGGAACATCAGCCCTCGGCGCTGTTCGTCGGCGCTGGCGGCGAGTTCGGCGCGAAAGGTGTGGGCCGTGCCGTCGGCGGTGGTGACCGTGACGGGCACGACCTCGAGACCCGACAGGGGATGCGCATTGGCGGCGGTGGTGGCCGAGGCCGTCGGCGCAGTTTCCCGCTCGGCAGTCTGCTCCGCCGCCTGCGAACAGCCCGCCAGTGCCAGCGCGGCCATCGCCGCCATCATCCGGTTACGCCACGCCATCATCGTCCCTCGCCTCGAACAGCCACTCTTCCGCCGCGTCCTCTCCTGCAAGATAGAGCACGGCGCGCACGTGGTCGAACCTGTGGCCCGCGCGCAGCATGGCCGCAATCTGTTTCTCGCGCTTCTCGGGCGGCACGGGTTCGACGGCGTAGGGGCCGAGACGGCGTTTCCTCGCCATCTGCAGCACCGCCTCGCGCGCGGCATATTCTCCCGGCGCGACCCTTTGCGCCACCGCCTCCCCGATACCCGCCTGCCCCAGCGATTGCCGCACGCGCCGCCCGCCGTAGCCGCGCCGCAACAGGTCGGACGACCGCGCGCGGGCATAGGCCTCGTCGTCGACGTAGCGTTTTTCCACGAAGCGGGCGACGAGGGCGGGCAGGTCCGCCTCCTCCTCGCCCTCCCATCCACGCTCGAACAGCTTGCGCGCGAGATAGCGCTCCAGCTTGGCGGCGCTGGTGGCGTATCGCGCGGCGTAAGACAGCGCGAGGTCTTCCAGCGACTGCCGGGTCAGCGGCTTTTTGGGCCTGGGGACGCTGCGTTTACCATCGGAATAGGCCATGCTCGGCCATATTCGTGCCACAGTTCCCCTCAAATGGGGAGGTTTGATGCGGTGTCGGAACGTTTTCGGCGCCGCTTTTTTGGATATCGGAGCCTCGCCGCCCGCGATTCGGGACGGCAGCGAATCGCACGAAGGCGTCGTCAGAAACGCCGAGAGACAAGGTACCTGTCCCCCCATGAGCGAACTCGACTACACCCCCAACGATTGCCCGCTGCCGCGGCGGCGTGCGGACTTCGACACCTTCGACGAGGCGATCGACTACGCCGCGAGAAGCGCAAAGGGGATGAATTTCCATGACGCGCGCGGCCAGCTTGAACGGGCCTACCCCTACGCGCAGCTGCGCGAGGATGCGCTGGGCCACGCCGCGCGGCTGATCGGGATGGGCGTGGGGCGCGGCGACCGGGTGGCGCTGATCGCCGAGACCTCGGCCGAGTTCTGCGCCGCCTTCGCCGCCTGCGTCTATGCCGGCGCCTGGCCGGTGCCGCTGCCGCTGCCGACCACCTTCGGCGGCAAGGACAGCTATATCGAGCAGCTCGGCGTGCAGCTTTCCAGCAGCGATCCCGTCCTCTTGCTCTATCCCGCCGAGATCGGCGACATGGCCGCCGCCGCCGCCGCCAACCAGGGTTGCAGGGGCATGGACTGGGACGAATTCGCCGCGCTCGATGCGCCCGAGGCGGAGCTGCCCGCACTCGATCCCGACGACATCTGCTACTTGCAGTACTCGAGCGGCTCCACGCGCTTTCCCACCGGCGTCGCGGTCACCCATCGCGCGCTGCTGCACAACCTCTCCGGCCACTCGCGCTCGATGAATATCGGCGAAGGCGACCGCGGGGTGAGCTGGCTGCCGCTCTATCACGACATGGGCCTCGTCGGCTGCTTCCTGTCGATGATCGGCAACCAGGTCAGCGTCGATTACATCCGCACCGAGCACTTTGCCCGGCGCCCGCTAGCCTGGCTCGACCTCATCACCCGCAATCCGGGCAATTCGATGAGCTATTCGCCCACCTTCGGTTACGACATCTGCGCGCGGCGCATCTCCAGCCAGAGCCACGTGGCCGAACGCTTCGACCTGTCGCGCTGGCGGTTGGCCGGCAATGGCGCGGACATGATCCGGCCCGACGTGATGCAGTGCTTCGTCAACGCCTTTGCCGAGGCCGGCTTCAAGGCCAGCGCCTTCACCCCCAGCTATGGCCTTGCCGAGGCGACGCTGGCGGTCACCGTCATGCCGCCGGGCGAAGGCATCCAGGTGGAACTGGTCGAAGAGGAACGGCTCAGCGGCTCCCCCCGCGACCTCAGCCGCCCGGCGCGCTACCGCGCCATCGTCAACTGCGGCAAGCCGCTGCCCGAGATGGAACTGGAAATCCGCGGCGAGAACGGCGCGGTCAAGGGCGACCACCAGATCGGCAAGGTCTGGTGCCGCGGCCCCAGCGTGATGCACAGCTATTTCAGAAACGAGGAAGCGACGCGCGATTGCCTCGTGCCGGCCGAGGATGGCGGCGAGGCGTGGCTCGACACCGGCGACATGGGCTACATGTCCAAGGGCTATCTCTACATCGTCGGCCGCGCCAAGGACATGATCATTATCAACGGCAAGAACCACTGGCCGCAGGATATCGAGTGGGCGGTGGAGCAGCTGCCGGGCTTCAACCACGGCGACATCGCCGCCTTCTCGGTCGAGACCGAAAGCGGCGAGGAAGCCCCCGCGGTGCTCGTCCACTGCCGCGTGTCGGACCCGGAAGAGCGCGTGCGCCTGCGTGACCAGATCGCCGACAAGGTGCGCTCGGTCACCGGGATGAACTGCGTCGTCGAGCTGGTGCCCCCGCGCACCCTGCCGCGCACCAGTTCCGGCAAGCTGAGCCGCGCCAAGGCAAAGAAGCTCTACCTCTCGGGCGAAATCGCGCCGCTCGACCTGGCGGCGTAGTTCAGCCGAGCAGCAGCACGCCGATCAGCACGACCAGCGCCAGCGCCGACACGCCGAACACGACCGTTCGCCACAGCCTGACGCCGGTCCAGTAGAGCGGCAAATAGATCACGCGCGCGGCCAGCCAGACCCAGCCGGCGATTGCGGTGATCTCGCTCGTCTTGCCGGCGACCACCACGCCCATGAGGCCGATGATGGCGACGGGCAGCGTTTCCTGGAAATTGTCGCGGGCGCGTTCCAGCCGGGCGGGCACTTCGCCCAGCGGCGGCATGTCCTTGTCGCGCGGGCCGGTGTTCCATTCCACGCCGTACTGCTTCGTCTTGGCGCGGATGGCGACCTGGATGTGGACGATGAGCAGCACCGCTCCCAGCGCCAGGATGGTAAGTTCGATCGGCATGGTCATTCTCCCGTTGTCCAGCTTGCGGAGACCGGGCCGCTCCCGCCTTCCGCCGCCGCAAGCACCTCGGCCCCCTGCCCGGCCAGCACCGAGCCCGCTGCGGCGACGGTTTCGGCCGGACCGGAAAGGCGGACGGGCACGCCGGTGCGCTGCTGCGCCCAGCCGATCAGCTCCAGCGCCTGCTGGCCCTGCGTCGTAGGCTGGAGCGCGGCATCCCCGCCCTCGCCGCGCTCGAACGTCACGCTCGGCAGCGGGCGGAGCGGCGGGGTCAGGCGGATGTCCCACTCGGGTTCGGTCGCGTCGATGCGGCGTTCGAGTTCGAAATAGGCGGCGAGGCTAGCACCGTCGAGCGGGCGGGCGCGCACCATGGCGCGGCGGCGGGCCCGATCGACGGTCACCGCATCGACCGGCACGCCTGCAAGCAGCGAGAGGCGCTCGGCGATGTCGGCGGCCTGCGCGGCGGCCTCGGCCTCGGCGGATCGGGCCGCGGCGAGCTGGGCTTCCTCCTGCGCCTGCGCGCTGGAGCCGACGCGCACCTGCGTCAACGTGACGTCCACCTCGCGGCCCAGCCGCTCGGTCAGCAATCGCTCGGCCTGCTGCTCCGCCTCGCCGACGATCTGCGGGGTGAACACCGTGGCGCTCACCTGCATCGGCTCGGCATCGAAGCTGGGCGCGAGCTGCGAGATGGTGGCCCGCCCGCCGAACACCTCCTCCACCGTCGCGGTCGCCTGGCGCGTGGCCTGCGCTTCCCACACGATCTGCCGCAGCGAGAGGAACAGGGGCACCGACAGCGCGATGAAGGCGGCAATGATGAGCACGGTCTGCATCCGCGTCTGCTTGTCCGACAGGCTGGCCGAGAAGCCGTAGAGCCGCGCCATGGCGGTTGCCGTCAGCGCGATGGCGGTGAGGTTGGTGACGAACAGGAACAGCGCGCCCCAGAACACCGTTGCGTTGAGCGTGGCTAGGCCGAAGCCGACCACGGCCAGCGGCGGCATGAGGGCGGTGGCGATGGCGACGCCCACGATCGTCCCCAGCCGCCCGCGGATCATCGCATAGGCGCCCGCGACCGAGGAGAAGATGGCGACGCCGAGGTCGAGCAGGCTCGGCCGCGTGCGCGAGGCGATCTCGCTGGTGATCGTCTGCAGGGGCGAGGCCCAGACCACCAGCGCGGTGAACAGGATCGCCACCAGCGTGCCCACGGCCAGCGAGCGCGCCGACTGCCGCAGCCACTTGTAGTCGCCGATGGCGAGCGCGAAGCCAACGCCCATGATCGGGTCCATCAGCGGGCTCAGCAGCATGGCGCCGATCACCACTGCGGCCGATCCCTGTATCAGGCCGAGGATGGCGATGCCCGCCGACATGCAGGTCATCAACAGGTAGCGGGCCGACAGCGCACACTCCGCCCGGCGGGTCTCGATCACCGCGACCTGGTCGACCGTGCCCGCCACCTCGCGGCCCCACCAGTGGAGCAGACGGTCCCAGCCGTCGGCGACACTGCGCCGCGCGCGGGCAAGCGGCTCGTCGGCAGGTGGCGGGGCAGCGTCAGCAGGCGCGTTTGGGGTTTGCATTGACGGCGGTTATCGCTGAAAACCGTGACACCGCAAGCGCCGGGGTGCGCTCGGCGGACTTGAAACGCGTGTCTTGTGCCACTAATACAGTGGCAGGAGACGATTAGGGGACACCCGCGACGATGGCCACCAGTGCAACGACCACCAAGACCGAGACCGCCCTCGAACTGACTCCGCCCGATCCCGTGCCGCAGGTCGCGCCCGAGCGGGCCGCGGGCCTGGTGCCCGTTTCCGACGAGAAGAAGAGCGCGCTGGAGGAAAAGGTCGACGGCTTCGTCGCCGAGCTGGTCGCGCTCGACGCCAACTCGCCCGAGTTCGGCAAGAAGGTGGACCAGATCACCGGCATGGGCCGCAAGGAGATCATGGCCGCCTCGCAGATGTCCAACCGCTTCCTCGATCGCCCGGTGCGCGCGATGGATGCCGACAGCGGCGTGGGCGCGAACCTCACCGAACTGCGCCGCACGGTCGAGGAGCTCGATCCCGGCCGCAAGGGCAAGATGACGGGGCGCAAGTTCCTCGGCATCATCCCCTTCGGCAACAAGCTGAAGAATTACTTCGACAGCTACACCAGCGCGCAGGGGCACATCCAGTCGATCCTCGCCCGCCTGTCCAGCGGCAAGGACGAGCTGCTGATGGACAACGCCGCCATCGACGTCGAACGCCAGAAGCTGTGGGAGGCGATGGGCAAGCTGGAGCAGATGGCGCACATCGCCAAGACGCTCGATGCGCGGCTGGAGGACGAAGCCGCCAGCCTCGATGCGACCGATCCGGCCAAGGCCAAGGCCATCCGTGAGACGGCGCTGTTCTACGTCCGCCAGCGCACGCAGGACCTGCTGACGCAGATGGCGGTCAGCGTGCAGGGCTACCTCGCGCTCGACCTGGTCAAGAAGAACAACGTGGAACTGGTGAAGGGCGTGGACCGCGCCAGCACCACCACCGTGGGCGCGCTGCGCATCGCCGTCACCGTGGCGCAGGCGATGACCAACCAGCGCCTCGTGCTCGGCCAGATCACGGCGCTGAACGAGACGACTGCCGGGATCATCGACAGCACCAGCACCCTGCTGCGCGACAACACCGGCAAGATCCACGAACAGGCCGCCGCCAGCACGATCCCGCTGGAGACGCTCCAACGCGCCTTCCAGAACATCTACGACACCATGGACGAGGTCGACAACTTCAAGGTCCGCGCTCTCGAATCGATGAAGCAGACGGTCGAGGTGCTCTCGGGCGAGGTCGAGAAGTCCAAGGGCTACATCGCCCGCGCCGAAGGGCAGAACCAGGCCGCGGCGCAGGTGCAGGACAGCGGCCTCCTGAGCCTGGAGGGGTGACCGGAAAGAACTGATGGACGACACCACCCGCCATTCCGACCGCATCCTCGCCGACAGCCGCGCCCTGCTGCGCGACAACCGCGATGGCGGGCGGCACCGGCGCGGCGGCAGCGGCGGACCGCCGCGACGTCGTCCCATCGGCGAGGGCAGCCGGCGGCTGCGCAACCGCCACTACAAGACCAAGCTGCGCAATATCATGTTCGCCGCCGCCGCGATCTTTGCCGCAGCCATAGCCGTCGGCCTCGTCATCGACGGCATCGGGTTTGCTGGCGTCATGCTGACGATTTTCGCGCTGATCGTGGCGGGTTTCGTGTTCGGCACCTTCCCGCGCATGAAGACCCCGCAGCGCGCCGATCTCGCCCGCACGCAGGATGCGCGCCAGCTCGTCGCCCGCACCGAGCTGTGGCTGGAGAGCCAGCGCCCCGCCCTGCCCGCTCACGCGGCGCAGCTGGTGGACGATTTGGGCGTGCAGCTCGATGCGCTGGGCAAGCAGCTTGCCCACGTCGATCCCGCGCACCCCGCCGCCGCCGAAACGCGCAAGCTGGTGGGCGACGTGCTGCCCGAGACCATCGAGGCCTATGGTCGCATCCCCGCGCACCTGCGCGGCGAAGAGCGCGCCGGCTCCACGCCCGACGCGCAACTCGTTGACAGCCTCGGCAAGATCAGCCGCGAGATCGACAGCGTCACCCGCCAGCTGGCCGACGGCGCACTGGACGATCTCGCTATCCGCACGCGCTATCTCGATTACAAGTACGGCGAACGGGACGCGATTTCCGCGCCGGACGCGGCCGGCTCCGGCGTGCCGCTGCCCGACTTCACCGCCGACAGGAGCAAGGTCTGATGGACGTCGCCATTCCCCACAACCTCGGCCGCGAGGAAGTGCGCCGCCGGATGCGCGACAACAGCCACAAGATCGGCGACCAGATCCCCGGCGGCATGGCCGACGTGCAGACCAGCTGGCCGAGCGAGGACCGCATGAACCTCTCGATCACCGCGATGGGCCAGGCGATCACCGGGCATATCGACATCGAGGATCACCAGGTGGTGTTCCACGTCCTGCTGCCGCCCGCCCTCGGCTTCATCAAGCCCATCGTCGAGGGCGCGCTGCGCGATCAGGGACAGAAGATGCTGGCGCCGCCGAAGGCGTAGGGGCGGACAGCTAGAGCGTCCGCTCACGCTCCAGGTACATCTCCGGGATCCGCAGCGATGCCGTCGCCTCGCGTGTTTCCCTCAGGAACAGCAGCAGCGCCCACATCAGCAGCGCGATGGCGAGGATGAAGGTGCCCGCGGCCACGGGATTCAGCCCGATATGGGCGAACTCCTCGACGAACAGCAGCACCACCGTCAGCCCAATCGAGAGCGCGGCCAGCACGAGCCGCAGCAGCGCCTTGCCGATCAGCTCGATGCGGCGGTCGGTCAGCCGTATCTCGCGCACCACGAGGTCGTGCGCCATGCCCTCGGTCTCGCCGTGCTGGGTCTGCAATTGCCGGCTGCGATCGACCACCCGGCCCAGCCGCTGGGTCAGCGTGGCGATGATGTTGCCGATGGCGACCAGCACGAAAACGGGTGCCAGCGCCAGCTGGATGGTCTGCGCGATCATGGTGTCGGCAAGGGGCATGACCGCTTTTGGCCTCGTTCATCTTGTGGGAACCGGCTCCAGCTATAGGTGTTTATGTCAACTTCAAGGCGCTTTTCGCAGAGACCCCCTTTGCGCCGCCTTGAAACCGGGGGTCGCAGGCGCTTTGTCGCATGAACAGACTGTAGAGCTGAGAGGCTATCTGAAGGCCCGCACCGCGGGCCGTCATGACGTGCTCGATGCGCTCGGCGCGCCCGAAAGCTTCGCCGATCGCGGTGCCTATTGCGATTTCCTCGCCCGCCAGTTCGCCGCGCGCCTCGGTCTCGAGCATTGGGTAGCCCTGTACTGCCCCGCCGACCTGGCCCCGCCACCGATGGCCGAGCTGCTGGCGGACGACCTTGCCGCGAACGGCTGCGCCTTTCCGCACTATCCCACCCGCCATTTCGCGCTGCCCGCCGGTGCCGATCCCCTCGGTCTCGCCTGGGTGGTCGCCGGGTCGCATCTCGGCAACCGGGCCATGCTCGCCCGCCTGCGGCGCGAAGCGCCCGGCACGCCCGCCGCCTTCCTCGCCGACGAACGGATGCAGGCGTTCTGGAAGGCGCTGCGACCGCGGCTGGAAGCGCAGGTCTCGCCGGCCGAGGCCGAAGGAGCCGCGCTGGCGGCGGAAGCCGTCTTCGACCACTTCCTCGCCGCCTTTGCCGCGCACGCATCGGAGAGGATCGCAGCATGACCGACACGATGCACCAGGTCGATCTCTCCAGCTGCGATCGCGAGCCCATCCACCAGCTCGGCCATATCCAAGGCTTCGGCGCGCTGATCGCGGTCACCGCCGACTGGATCGTCGCCTTCCGCTCGGTCAACGTGGGCGAGATCGTGCAGCCGCGCGGCGAAATCGCCATCGGCGACCGGCTGGCGGAACACTTCTCGCAGGATGCCATGCAGGCCATCCGCAGCCGTGCCGCCGACGCGCACGACATGGGCATCGTGGAGCGCGTCTTCGGCATCGACCTGCTGAAGGACGGGCGGCTGTTCGACATCGCCGTCCACGTCTCCGGCTCCTACGTCATCATCGAGATCGAGCCGGGCTCTAGCGAGGGCACCGCGGAGCTCTCCAGCTCGCTGCGCCCGCTGATGGACAAGCTGCAGAAATCGAGTTCGATCGAACAGCTGTGCGTGGAGGCCGCCGCCCAGCTCAAGCGCTTCCTCGGCTTCGACCGGGTCATGGTCTATCGCTTCCATCCCGACCAGAGCGGCGAAGTGGTGGCCGAGGCGCGCGAGCCGCACCTCGAGCCCTTCGAGGGGCTGCGCTACCCCAAGACCGACATCCCCGCCCAGGCGCGCGCGCTCTATCTCAGGAACCTGTTCCGCATCATCGCCGATATCGCGGAAGAGCCGGTGCCCATCGAGCCTGCGCTTTCGATAGGAGGCGAACCGCTTGACCTGTCGATGAGCACGCTGCGCGCGGTCTCGCCGATCCATATCGAGTACCTGCGCAACATGGGCGTGGGCGCCTCGCTGAGCATCTCCATCGTCATCGACGGCAAGCTGTGGGGCCTGTTCGCGTGCCACCACTATTCGCCGATGCCCTTGAGCTATCCCAAGCGCACGATGGCCGAGCTGTTCTCGCAGCTGTTCTCCATGCAGTTGCAGCTGGCGATCGAGACCGCGGGCAGCCTCGTCAAGGACAAGGCCCGCGCGCTGCACGAACAGCTGATGAACCAGCTGATCGGCGGCGAGCTTCTGACCGATAATCTCAAGTCGATCGACCAGGCCATTGCGCGGCTGATCCCGCACGACGGGATGTCGGCCTATATCGACGGGGAATACACGACCCGCGGCATCGCGCCGAACGAGGAGGAGTTCAGAGCGCTGGTCCCCTCGCTCAACACCTCGTCCACCAGCCGCATCCTGTCCTCGGATTCGCTTGCCGGCCTGATTCCCGCCGCCTCCGCCTTCGCCGACCGCGTGGTGGGTGCGCTCATCATTCCCGTCTCGCGCCGCCCGCGCGACTACGTGACCCTCTGGCGCAAGGAACTGAACCAGGTCGTCAAGTGGGCGGGCAACCCGGAAAAGGTGGTCGAGGTCGGCCCCAACGGCGACCGGCTGACCCCGCGCAAGAGCTTTGCTGCGTGGCAGCAGTCGGTCGACGGCAAGTCCGCGCCGTGGACGCCAGAGGAGCTCAGCCTCGCAGAAAACCTCAGGGTGACGCTGCTCGAGGTGATCCTGCGCATCACCGACGAGCAGATGCAGGAACGCGCCAAGGCGCAGGAGCGGCAGGAACTGCTGATCGCAGAGCTCAACCACCGCGTGCGCAACATCCTTACGCTGATCCGCAGCGTAATCGGCCAGTCGCGCTCGGAAGCCACCGATGTCGAGACCTTCGCCCAGATCATCGGCGGGCGCATCCAGGCGCTGGCGATGGCGCACGACCAGATCACGCGGCATCAGTGGGCGCCCGCTTCGCTCAAGGAACTCATCCGGGCCGAGGCCGAGGCCTACCTTTCAGGCAAGGCGAACCGCGTCATCGTGACCGGCCCCGACGCCCAGATCGCGCCCACCGCCTACACCGTGCTGGCGCTGGTGGTGCACGAGATGATGACGAATTCGGCCAAATACGGCTCGCTGTGCGACAGCTCCGGACAGCTGAGGATCGAGCTCGCGTTCAACCGTCACACCGACCTCGAAATCAAGTGGCGCGAGCGCGGCGGGCCGCCGGTGAAGGCGCCCGAACGGCGCGGCTTCGGCTCGACCATCATCGAGCGCTCGATCCCCTTCGAACTGAAGGGCGATGCGCAGATCCGTTACCAACTGAGCGGCGTGGAGGCCGATTTCGTGATTCCCTCGAAGTACGCGGCGCCGTCCGACAACGGCGAGGCGTCCGATTCCAGCAATGTTGCCCAGCCGGTGACGCCGATGCCGCTCAGCCCTTCGGACAGCCGCGACGGCGTGCTGGTGGTCGAGGACAGCATGATCATCGCGATGGATGCCGAGGAACTGCTGCGCGGCCTCGGCTTCAAGACGGTGAATGTCGCCTCGAACGCGGAAATGGCGCTGAACGAACTGGCCCGGCACGAGCCGATGTTCGCCATCCTCGACTACAACCTCGGCGACGAGACCAGCGAGCCCGTGGCCGAACGCCTGACGGCGCTGGGCATCCCGTTCTGGTTCGTCACCGGATACGGCGAAGCGGTTGCGCAGCTGTCCGACAGCGACGCGCGCGGGGTCATCCAGAAACCCTATTCCGCGGACGATCTCGCGATGATCGTGGCCGAACTGGGCGGCTGACGGAGGGCTACTGGCCAGAACCTGCTATTGATTAGCCGCGCCGCCCAGCTTGCCGACGAGCTGCGCGCCGTCCATCGTCGTCACCAGCACCTCGTCGCCGTCGACCACCACGGCCACGTCCGAAAGGCCGATGACCGAAACCCGGGGGCCGTCGCTCTCGACCAGCACGTTGCGGCAATCGACGAGCTCGGCGTTCCCGCGCACCCGGTTGCCGTGCGCGTCGCCGGCGCGGGCGTCGCGCAGCGCGGGCCAGCCGCCGATATCGGACCAGCCCATCGATACCGGCACCATCGCCGCCCGGCGCGTGCCTTCCATCACCGCGTAATCGACCGATTCCCCGGCGATGGCGGCAAAGGGTTCGGCGGCGGGGTGGAAGCGCGCGCCATCGTGGCGGCCCTGTGCGACCGAGCGGCGCACGGCAACGGCCATGTCGGGGCGCTGCTCCTCCAGCTCTGCCAGGAAGGCCCCGGCTCGAAAGGCGAAGATGCCGCCGTTCCACGAATAGCCGCCGTCGACGACAAAGGCCCGCGCGCTTTCGAGATCGGGCTTCTCGACGAATCGTTCGACCTTGCGGCCTTTGCCCAGAACCTCGCCGCTCTTGATGTAGCCATAACCGGTTTCGGGATGGGTCGCCTCGATGCCGAAGGCGACCATGTAGTCCTCGCCCGCCAGTGCCGCGGCGGCCAGCGCGGCAGAGCGGAAGGCGGCGATGTCGGCAATGTGGTGATCGCTCGGGCATACCAGCATGATGGCGTCGGCGGGCAGCAGCGCGGCAGCGAGCGCGATGGCGGGCGCGGTATTCTTGGCCTCGGGCTCGACCACGATCGTGGCCTCGCGCCCGGCGGTCTGCGCCTCGACATGGGCAAGGTGCGCCGTGCCGGTGACGACCACGGGCGCGGCGAACAGGCCTGGATCGTCGCAGCGCTCCAGCGTTTCCTCGAACAGCGTGGCCTCGCCCACAAGCGGCAGGAAGGGCTTGGGCATGGACTTGCGGCTGCGCGGCCACAGGCGCGTGCCGCTGCCGCCGCACATGATGACGGGATGGATGGTGGTCATGCCCTTGCAGTTCGCGCCTAAGCGCCGCGGGTTCAAGCAGAAATTACCGGCCGCGAAAATCCTGTCGCCAGCCGTAGGCAGCCTCCACCGGCGTGCCGTCGGCGGTGGTGGCGGGATTGAAGCGGATGCGCTCGATCACCAGCGGGCACACGCGGGCCGTCGCCTCGGCATCGACCTGGGTATCCACGACCCGGCAATTGCGCGCGCGCCCGTCGATGCCGACGATGAAACTGACCGTCACCGACTTGCCGAAGCGGGCCTGCCGCCCGCCCTCGGGCACGGGGAAATCGCTGGCGGCGTTGATCTGGCCGGAACGCACCGATGGCCCTACGGCGACCGCGCCGCCGGCGCCCGATCCGCCGCGCCCGCTGCCCGTGCCATCGCCCGTGCCGCCCGCGCCGGTGCCCTCGCCCTCCTCGCGCGCGCCGCTGGTGTTGGCGCTGCCGGTGGAGGAGGCGCGCGGCGCGGGGCTGGGGCGCGGCAAGGGCTGCGGCGGGGCGACGACCTCGCGCGGGGTGGCCTCGCGCCCTTCCTCGCCCGCGGCGCCCTCGTCGGGCTGCGGCGGCGGAATGCTGGGCTCGGTCTCGGGCTCCTCATAGGTACGCACGGTAACCGTCACCATCGAGGTCGCGCTCTCCATCACCCTCGCGGTGAATTCGGGCGCGAGCAGGCGGGCAAGGCCGTACAGCGCGACGACATGCAGCAGCGCGATCAGCACCACCAGCTTCCAGTCGAGCCGCTTCTTCGCCGTGGTGAAGCCTGCCCCGGCCTGCCCAGTCATGATCGTCTTATCCTCCATACAGCCGGATAAGCCAACGCGCGAGGCGGCGAAACGGCCTCGTCAGGAAAGGCTGAGCTCGCCCTTCATGCCCAGGATGCCTTCGCCGTAGAGGTATGTCGGATCGAAGGTGGCATAGCTTTCCAGCTTGCGGCGATCGGCCACGCGGATCGTGCCGCGGCGGAAATCCGCCAGCCCTTCCTTGCGCAGCTGCCCCAGCGCGCGGTTCATGTGGATGGCCGTGGTACCGCACATGTCCGCCAGGTCCTGCTGGATCAGCGGAGTGTCGATGGCGCGCCCCCCGCCCAGACCGACGAAATCGAGCCGCTGGCGAATCTCGCAAAAGACGTGCGCCACCCGCTTCGATGCGCGCAGCTGTTCCAGCTTCATGATCCATTCGCGGTGGATCGCCGCGTCGAGCAGGGTGGAGAACCACAGCAGCCGCGTGAGGTGGGCGTTCTCCTCCATCAGCGCGCGCAGCCGGTCGTGCGAGACGTAGCCGACCCGCGCAGGGCCAAGCGTCACCACGTCGTGGTCGAGCCGCTTCAGCGCAAAGGCGTGTAGGTCGACGAAGTCGCCGGGCACCTGCACCCCGACGACGAAGCGCTTGTCGCCATCCCTGATGGTACGCAGCACGAAGCCGTCGATCAGCATGGTCGAGCGGTCCGACAGCTGGCCGCGCGCGAGGATCGTCGTGTCGCGGTCATATTGCTCGACCTTCTCGATCAGGCTCTCGACGGTCTGCTTCTCGTCCTCGCTCAGCGCGTCGCGCAGGCGGCCCATCAGGAATCGCCCCGTCAACGGGTAGCGATCCAGTTCCTCGTCCATGTTACCCCAGGTCCCTTCCTGTGCGCTCCCTTGTGCGAAGGGATACGAAAAAGTCCGGACATTTCAACCCCGAGCCCATAAATCCCTGTAAAGGCGATGCGTGCCGGAAGGAGATGGCCAAGACGTGCCTGTCGCTTGCAAGGCCGGCGTACCGCGGCCAAGAGCGCAGACATGACCGGCTCCTATCGCTTCGCCATCGACCGCGGCGGTACCTTTACCGACGTGGTCGCCGAGGTGCCGGGCGGCGCGCTGGTCACCGCCAAGCTGCTCTCCAGCAATCCCGGACACTACGAAGACGCCGCGAGCGAGGGCGTGCGGCGGATCATGGCCGAGCACGGCGAGGCGCCGATCGCCGAGCTGCGCATCGGCACCACCATCGCCACCAATGCCCTGCTGGAACGGCGGGGGGCCGAGGTCGCGCTCGCCATCACCCGCGGCCACCGCGACGCCCTGCTCATCGGCAACCAGGCGCGGCCCGACATCTTCGCGCTCGACATCGTGAAGCCGGAGCGGCTGGAGCGCCATGTCGTCGAGATCGACGAGCGCATGGGCGCGGACGGCACGGTGCTGCGCCCGCTGGACGAGGCGGCGGCGCGGACCGCACTTGCGGAATTGCGGAAGCGGGGCGTGGACTCGCTCGCCATCGTCCTCCTCCACGGGTGGACCTTTACCGCGCACGAGGCGCGACTGGCAGAAATCGCGCGCGAGCTGGGCTTCGCGCAGGTCAGCGCCAGCCACGAGGTCTCACCGCTGATCCGCCTCGTCCCGCGCGGCGACACGAGCGTTGCCGATGCCTACCTCTCGCCCGTCATCCGCGCCTATGTCGAGCAGCTGGCGCAGCGCCTGCCGCCGCACGGGGCGCTGCGCTTCATGCAGTCGAACGGCGGCCTCGCCGATGCGCGCGCCTTTCGCGGCAAGGATGCGGTGCTCTCCGGCCCGGCGGGCGGTGTTGTCGGCATGGTGGAGACGGCGCGGGCGCTGGGATACGAGCGCCTGATCGGTTTCGACATGGGCGGCACCAGCACCGATGTCTGCCACTACGCGGGCGAGTACGAGCGCACCGGCGACAGCGTGGTCGCCGGCGTGCGCATCGCCGCGCCGATGATGCAGGTGGAAACGGTGGCGGCAGGCGGTGGCTCGGTGTGCCGCTTCGACGGCCAGCGCCTGCGCGTCGGCCCGCAAAGCGCGGGCGCGGACCCCGGCCCCGCCTGCTATCGCAAGGGCGGCCCGCTGACGTTGACCGACTGCAACCTCGCGCTGGGCCGCATCGACCCGGCCGAGTTTCCCGCCGTCTTCGGACCCGGCGGCGACCAGCCGCTCGATCCCGAAGCCTCCCGCGCCCGCCTCGCGCAAATCGCCGCCGCCCTGCCGCACCCGATGGCCGAGGCCGAGCTTGCCGAGGCTTTCCTCACCCTCGCGGTGAACGAGATGGCCGGCGCCATCCGCAAGATCAGCACCGCGCGCGGCCACGACGTCACCACCCATGCGCTCGCCTGCTTCGGCGGCGCCGGCGGCCAGCTGGCCTGCCGCGTGGCCGATGCGCTGGGCATCGAGACCGTGTTGGTCCACCCGCTCGCCGGACTGCTCAGCGCCTACGGCATCGGCCTCGCCCCGGTCGTCGCCATCCGCGAGGTGGGCGTAATCCGTCCCCTGCCGTGCAATTTCGGTCCCTTGCTGTCGACCGTGGAATCGCGGGCGCGCGCAGATATGATTGCCCAAGGTATTGCGGCGGATCGCATCGCGCTTTTCCCTCGCCTGCGCCTGCGGTTCGAGGATAGCGACACCACGCTCGACCTGCCCCTTTCAGACCGGGTGGAGGAGGAATTTCGCACCGAGCATCGCCGCCGTTTCGGCTGGTCGGACGCGGCGGCGCCGGTCGTGCTCGAGGCCATCAGCGTCGAGGCGCAGGGCAGCGTCGGTACGCTGGCGGCGGAAACTGGCGCGGCCCCTATCGACGCGCCCGTGGACGGCCCCGCCGTCATCCCCGGATCGGGATCCACCACCGTCGTCGAGCCCGGATGGCGCGCCGCGCCCGCGCCGGACGGCAGCCTCATCCTCACCCGCGTCGCCCCTCGCCGAGCTACCGTCGCGGGCGGCACCCAGGTCGACCCGCTGCGCCTTGCCGTGTTCAACAACCTGTTCATGGCCGTCGCCGAGGAAATGGGCGTGGTGCTGGAAGCCACGGCGAGCTCGGTCAACATCAAGGAACGGTTGGATTTCTCCTGCGCGGTGTTCGACGCGGACGGCGCGCTGATCGCCAATGCGCCGCACATCCCGGTCCATCTCGGATCCATGTCGGCGAGCGTGCGCCGGGTGATCGCCAACCGCGCTGGCAGCGAACGCGGCATCCGGCGGGGCGATGCTTACGTGCTCAACGATCCCTATCACGGCGGCACCCACCTGCCCGACATCACGGTGATCGTGCCGGTATTCTGGAACGATGCGGCGACGGGTTCGCAAGCCTCCTCTCCCCAAGCATGGGTCGCTGCACGCGGACACCACGCGGACGTGGGCGGCATCGCACCCGGCTCCATGCCCCCCGACAGCCGCACGATCGACGAGGAAGGCGTGCGGATCGACGATGCGCTGCTGGTGGACGAAGGCCGCTTCTTCGAGGCCGATATCCGCGCGCTGCTCGGCGCGGGCGAGCATCCGGCACGCAATCCCGACCGCAACATTGCCGACCTCAAGGCCCAGCTCGCCGCCTGCGCGCGCGGGGCGGACCTGCTGGCGCGGGCGGCGGCGGAGCACTCGGGCGCCGTCCTCGCCGCCTACATGGGCCACGTGATGGACAACGGCGAGGCGGCGGTGCGCGACCTGCTGGCGACCCTGCCCGAAGGCAAGTTCACCTACGCGATGGACAACGGGGCCGAGGTTTCGCTCACCGTGGGCATCGACCGGCAGGCGCGCACAGCCGGCTTCGATTTCACCGGCACCAGCAGCCAGCTGGCCGACAACTTCAACGCGCCCGCCGCCATCGCCCGCGCCGCCGTGCTCTACGCCCTGCGCTGCCTCGTGGCCGACGATGTGCCCCTGAACGAAGGCTGCCTGCGCCCGGTCGAGCTGGTGCTGCCCGAAGGCTCGATGCTCAACCCCCGCCCGCCCGCCGCCGTGGTCGCGGGCAATGTCGAGACCAGCCAGGTCGTCACCGACTGCGTGCTCGCCGCCTGCGGGGCGCTGGCGCCCAGCCAGGGTACGATGAACAATCTCACCTTCGGCAACGCGCGCCACCAGTACTACGAGACCATCTGCGGCGGCGCGGGCGCGGGGCCGGGCTTTGATGGAGCGAGCGCGGTGCAGACGCACATGACCAACAGCCGCCTGACCGACCCCGAGGTGCTGGAGGCCCGCCTGCCGGTGCGGGTGGAGAGCTTCGCCGTGCGGAAAGGCTCGGGCGGCGCGGGCGCGCATCGCGGGGGCGACGGCGTGGAGCGGCGCATCGCCTTCCTCGAACCGATGCGCGTGCAGATGCTCGCCAACCGCCGCACCGTGGCCCCGCGCGGGCTGGCGGGCGGCGGCGATGCGCTTAAGGGCGAGACCTATGTCGAACACGCCGACGGGCGCTTCAGCCAACTCGGCGCGACCGGGGCGGCGGACGTTGCCGAGGGCGATATCGTTGTCATCCGCACGCCCGGCGGCGGCGGTTATGGAGAACCCGCATGATCGATGCCGCCAGTGCTCGCCGCTTCGCCCGCACCGCGCTTGGGCACGTCACCCTGGAGTATCCCAATAAGCTCGACCATGTCATGGCCGGGCGCGGCGATGCGCGCACGCCGCGCGAGCTGCACCCCGCCTTTTACGGCAGCTTCGACTGGCACAGCTGCGTGCATTCTTGGTGGACGCTGCTGACGCTTCGGCGGCTGCATCCCGACGCCCCCGAGGCGGGCGAGATTGCCGTCCTGGCGGACGAGGTGCTCACCGCCGACAACCTTGCCGCCGAGCTCGCTTATGCCCGGCGGCCCGAGGCGCGCGGGTTCGAGCGGCCTTACGGCTGGGCATGGCTGCTCTATTTGCACCTCGAGGTGAGCCGGCATTCGGACCACGCCTGGGCCGCGCACATCGAACCGCTGGCGCGCCACTTCGCCGCTGGCTGGCGCGACTACCTTGCTACGCTCGCCCACCCGATCCGGAACCCTACGCACCCCAATACGGCGTTCGCCATGCGCCTGTCGCTGGAATGGGCGGACAGGTTCGACGCCGACCTCGCCGCGCTGCTGCGGGAAAGGGCGGTGCGCTTCTACGGCGAGGACCAGGACGCGCGCGAGGAGGTGGCGGGCGACGCCTTTCTCTCCGCGCCGCTGGTCGAGGCCGCGCTGATGCGCCGCGTCCTGCCGCCCGCCGACTTCGCCGCATGGCTGCGCGGTTTCCTGCCGCGACTGCATCTTGGCGAGCCTGCCGCGCTGTTCGAACCGTGCCGGGTGACCGATGCCAGTGACGGCAAGGCCGCGCACCTCGACGGGGTGAACTTCACCCGGGTGTGGTGCTGGCGCGAGCTTGGCCTCGGGGGCGATCTCGCCGAGCGGCACATGGCCCAGTCGCTCCCCGCGGTTGACGGCGACTACATGGGTTCACACTGGCTGGCGACATTCGCATTGCTCGCTATGCTGGCAGGCAAAGGAGACGACTGATGGATATTCGCCGGGTGGACGAGAGTTTCGCGGTGGCCCCGCAGGTGCACGCGAGCGACATGCAGGCGCTGGCTGATGCCGGCTTCACCGATGTCATGTGCAACCGGCCCGACGGCGAGGAGCCGGGTCAGCCCCCGCTCGCCGAGCTGCGCGCCGCGGCGGAGGCGGCGGGGCTGGCCTTCCACCATGTGCCGGTAACGGGCGGCGCCTTTCCCGAACACGCGGTGAGCGACTTCGCCCGCCTCCGGCACGATGCCAAGGGGCCGCTGCTCGCCTACTGCCGCAGCGGCACGCGCTCGATGACGCTGGAGACGCTGGCGAACCCGGACGGGCTATCGGTCGACGAGCGCATGGAGCGCGCCGAGGCGGCGGGCTACGACCTCTCGTCCTTGCGCGGTTATCTGGAGGGCTAGCGGCCCTTCCAGTTCGCCGGGCGCTTCTCGACGAAGGCCTTCATGCCCTCGGCCTTGTCCTCGGTCGCGGTCAGGATCTGGAACAGCCGCCGCTCGTGCAGCATCCCTTGGCTCAGCGTCGTCTCGTAGGCGGCATCGACCAGTTCCTTGTTCACCTTGACCGCCATCGGGGCCATGCCGGCGATGGTGGCGGCGGCCTGCAGCGCCTCGTCCAGGAGCTGCTCGTGCGGCACGACGCGGGCGACGAGCCCGGCGCGCTCGGCCTCGGCGGCGTCCATCATCCGGCCCGTCAGGCAAAGGTCCATGGCCTTGGCCTTGCCGACCGCGCGGGTCAGGCGCTGGCTGCCGCCCATGCCGGGCGCGACGCCGAGCTTGATCTCGGGCTGGCCGAACTTCGCGTTCTCGCTTGCGATGATGAAGTCCGCCATCATGGCGACCTCGCACCCGCCGCCCAGCGCGAAGCCGTTGACCGCGGCGATCCACGGCTTGCGCGTCGCGGCGACCATGCGGTTCCAGCCGGCGAAGAAGTCCTCGTTGAAGAAGTCGGCGGCGGGCTTGTCGGCCATTTCCTTGATGTCGGCGCCAGCGGCAAAGGCCTTGTCGCCCGATCCCGTCACCACCGCACAGCCCTGCGAGGCGTCGGCCTCGAACGCGGCAAGCGCCTCGGTCAGTTCGGCCAGCACCTTGGTGTTGAGCGCATTCAGCGCCTCGGGCCGATTGAGCGTGATGAGCGTGACGGCGTCGCGCTGTTCGACGAGGATCGTTTCGTAAGCCATTTGCAATTTCCTATTCGAGTTCGAGGATCACCGCGTCGACCACCAGCGTCTCGCCCTCGGCGGCGTTGACCCTGGCGACCGTGCCCGCCTTTTCGGCGCGCAGGATGTTCTCCATCTTCATCGCCTCGACCGTGGCGAGCGGCTGGCCCGCCTCTACCGCGTCGCCCTCTCCCACGTGCAGCGCGACCAGCAGGCCGGGCATAGGGCAGAGCAGCATCTTGCTGGTATCGGGCGGCACCTTTTCGATCATGTGGCGCGCGAGCTCGGCATGGCGCGGCTGGAGCACCCGCACGTCGTGGCTGCGGCCGTGGGTGGTCATCCGGTAGCCGGTGCGGGAGGGCTGGAGGCGGATGCCGAAGCGGGCGACCGCCTCGGCATCGTCCTCGTCGCTGTCGTAGAGCGCGACATGCACCATCCGGTCCCCCGGCGTGTAGTCGAAGGCGAGCGTGACCTTGTGGCTGTCGACAGTGATGCCGTCCTCGCCCAGCGAGACCGAGTGGTCCTCTCCGGCGATGCGGACCATCCAGTCGCCGGGCGGCAGCTGCGCCTCGCCGAGCTGGCCGGAGATGCGCCGCGCGCGGTCGGCATCGGCGGTGGCGATGACGCCCGCGACCGCTGCCAGCACACCGATGGTGCGCTCGCCCGTCTCCGCGCCCTCGAAGCCGTCGGGGTATTCCTCGGCGATGAAGCCGGTGGTGAGCCCGCCCGAGCGGAAGCGCGGGTGCTGCATGAGGGCGGAGAGGAAGTCGACGTTGTGGCCGAGGCCGTCGAGCTCCACCGCATCGAGCGCGGCGACCTGCAGGTCCGCCGCCTCCTCGCGCGTGGGAGCCCAGGTGACGAGCTTGGCGATCATCGGGTCGTAGAAGATCGAGACCTCGCCGCCCTCCTGCACCCCGCTGTCCACGCGCACGCCGTCGATACCGCGCAGGTCCCCTGCCCAGGCCTCGACCGGCGTGCGATAGCGCACCAGTCGCCCGGTGCTGGGCAGGAAGCCGCGGTAGGGGTCCTCGGCGTAGATGCGGTTCTCGATGGCCCAGCCGTCGATGCCGATCTCCTCCTGCGCCCACGGCAAAGCCTCGCCCGCCGCGACGCGGATCATCCATTCGACGAGGTCGATGCCGGTGATCGCCTCGGTGACCGGATGCTCCACCTGCAGGCGGGTGTTCATCTCGAGGAAGTAGAAGCTCTCGCCCGTCGGGTCCGCCCCGCTGACGATCAGCTCGACCGTGCCCGCCGAGTGGTAGCCGACCGCCTTGCTGAGCGCGACCGCCTGCTCGCCCATCTTGCGGCGCATTTCCGGGGTGACGAAGGGCGAAGGCGCTTCCTCGACCACCTTCTGGTGGCGGCGCTGGATCGAGCATTCGCGCTCGTTGAGGTAAAGCACCGTGCCGTGTTTGTCGCCGAGCACCTGGATCTCGATGTGGCGCGGGTCCTCGATGAACTTCTCGATGAAGACCCGGTCGTCGCCGAAGGAGTTCAGCCCCTCGCGCTTCGTCGCCTCGAACCCCTCGCGCACGTCCTTTTCGCTGTAGGCGAGGCGCATCCCCTTGCCGCCGCCGCCCGCGCTGGCCTTCATCATCACCGGGTAGCCAATGTCGTCCGCGATCTGGACCGCGTGCTCGGTATCGCGGATCTCGCCGACGAAGCCGGGGACGACGTTGACGCCCGCTTCCTTCGCCAGCTTCTTGCTCTCGATCTTGTCGCCCATCGCCGCGATGGCACCCACGGGCGGCCCGATAAAGGCGATGCCCTCCGCCTCCAGCGCCTCGACGAAGCTCGCGCGCTCGGAGAGAAAGCCATACCCCGGATGCACCGCCTCGGCCCCGGTCTGCTTGCAGGCGGCGATGATCTTCTCGGGGATCAGGTAGCTCTCGGACGCAGGCGACGGCCCGATATGCACCGCCTCGTCGGCTTGTCGCACGAAGGGGCTGCGCGCATCGGCATCGGAATAGACCGCCACCGTGGCGATGCCCATACGCCGCGCCGTCTTGATGACCCGGCACGCGATCTCGCCGCGATTGGCGATGAGGATTTTCTTGAACATGGCTACTCCGCCGCCTCCAGTTCTTCGCCCGCAGGCGGCATATTGTGCCCGAGCAGGCGCAGCAGGTCCGCCGCCGCCTCGACCACGTTCGTGCCGGGTCCGTAGATGCCCTGCACCCCCGCTTCACGCAGGAAGTCGTAGTCCTGCGGGGGGATCACGCCGCCGGCGACAACCTTTATGTCCGCCCGCCCAGCATCGCGCAAATGCCCGATCAGTTCGGGGATCAGCGTCTTGTGGCCCGCCGCGAGCGAGCTGGCGCCGACCGCGTCGACCTCGTGCTCGAGCGCCATCTTTGCGGTTTCTTGCGGAGTCTGGAACAGCGGGCCGGAGACGACCTCGAAGCCCATGTCGGCAAAGGCGGATGCGATCACGTTGGCGCCGCGGTCGTGGCCGTCCTGGCCCATCTTGGCGACCAGCACGCGCGGCGCGTGGCCGAGGCGGCGGGCGACGGCCTCGACGCCCTCCACCACCTGCGCATAGCGGGTGTCGCCTTCGTAGGCGGCCGAGTATACGCCCTTCACCGGGGTCGGCACGGTATCGTAGCGGCCGAACACCTCCTCCATCGCGGCGGACACTTCGCCGAGGGTGGCATCGTGGCGCGCGGCTTCGATGGCGAGCGTCAGCACGTTGTCTCCCCCTCGGGCACCTTCTGTGAGCGCATCCAGTGCCGACCGGCACGCCGCCTCGTCACGCCCTGCCCGCACCGCCTCCAGCCGCGCGACCTGGCTCGCGCGCACGGCGTGGTTGTCGATGTCGAGCGTGTCGATCTTGGCTTCCTCGGACAGGCGATACTTGTTGACGCCCACGATCACCGTCTCGCCCCTATCGACGCTCGCCTGCTTGGCGGCCGCCGCGCTCTCGATGGCGGCCTTGGGCGCGCCGCTGGCGACGTAGGCGGTCATGCCGCCCGCCGCCTCGACCTCGGCCAGGAGCTCGCGCGCCTTGCCGGCGATCTCGGCCGTCAGCGCCTCGATGTAGTAGCTGCCGCCCAGCGGGTCGGCGACGTTGGTGATGCCGGTCTCCTCCTGCAGGATGAGCTGCGTGTTCCTCGCGATGCGGGCGGAGAAGTCGGTGGGGAGCGCGATGGCCTCGTCCAGCGCATTGGTGTGCAGCGACTGCGTGCCGCCGAGCACGGCCGAGAGCGCCTCCAGCGTTGTGCGCACGACGTTGTTGTAGGGGTCCTGCTCCTGCAACGAGACGCCAGAGGTCTGGCAATGCGTGCGCAGCATCTTCGACTTGGGGTTCTTCGCGCCCAACTCGGTCATGACTTCGTGCCACAGCGTGCGCGCCGCGCGCATCTTGGCGATCTCCATGAAGAAGTTCATGCCGATGCCCCAGAAGAAGCTGAGGCGCGGGGCAAAGGCGTCGATGTCGAGCCCGGTCGCCAAGGCGCGGCGGGCGTATTCCTTGCCGTCGGCGATGGTAAAGGCGAGCTCCTGCACCGCCGTCGCCCCTGCCTCGTGCATGTGATAGCCGCTGATCGAGATCGAGTTGAACTTTGGCATGTGCGCCGAGGTGTAGGCGATGATGTCCGACACGATCCGCATCGATGGCTCGGGCGGATAGATGTAGGTGTTGCGGACCATGAACTCCTTGAGGATGTCGTTCTGGATCGTGCCGCTGAGCTGGTCCTGCGCCACGCCGGCCCGCTCGGCGGCGACGATGTAGAAGGCCATCACCGGGATGACGGCGCCGTTCATGGTCATGCTGACGCTCATCTCATCGAGCGGGATCTGGTCGAACAGGATCTCCATGTCGCGCACCGTGTCGATGGCGACGCCCGCCTTGCCGACGTCGCCCACCACGCGCGGGTGGTCGCTGTCGTAGCCGCGGTGGGTGGCGAGATCGAAGGCGACCGACAAGCCCTTCTGCCCGGCGGCGAGGTTGCGGCGGTAGAAAGCGTTCGATTCCTCGGCGGTGGAGAAGCCCGCGTACTGGCGGATCGTCCACGGGCGGCCGGTGTACATCGAGGCGTAGGGGCCACGGGTGAAGGGCTCGAAGCCGGGCATGGCGGGCTCGGCGGGCACGTCCTCGGCAGTGTAGAGCGGCCGCACGGCGATGCCTTCCGGCGTATGCCAGGTAAGGTCGCGGCCCTTCACTTCCTTCGCGGCGGCGGCGTGCCAGTCGGACTTAGTGGTCACGCGGCGTCTCCATGATCTCGGTCAGCTGGCCCATCATGTCCTTGGGGTGGAGGAAGAAGATCGGCGTCCCGTGCGCGCCGATGCGGGTGGGGCCGAGCACGCGCTTGCCCTGCCCCTCGAACCACGCACGCGCCTCGGCGACATCCTCGACCTCGAAGCAGACATGGTGCTGACCCCCGGCGGGGTTCTTCGCGAGGAAGCCGTGGATTGGAGAGTCTTCGCCCAGAGGCTCGATCAGTTCGATCTGCGTGCCGTTCATGCCGCCCGAACCATCTGAGCCGGTAGGCGTGTCGACAAAGCAGACCTTCACCCCCTGCGCAGGCAAGTCGAACGGCTCGGTGATCTGGGTCGCGCCCATCGTCTCGCGGTAATGTGCGATGCTATCCGCGATGGACGGCGTGGCGATGCCGATGTGGTTGAGACGGCCGAGCTTCATCATGCATGGCTCCAAGCGTCGAAGAACAACCACAGCAGGAGCGCGGCGACGGCGAACCGCACGACGATCATCGTCCAGTACAAGCCTGCTTTCCGGTCTTTCGCGGCATAGACGATACCCTCTGGACTTCGCATGTCGCCTCGTTTCAGGGCGAAGAGCGTCGCTATCGCCATGAGCAGCCCGAACACGCCGGCAAAGATGATCTTAAGGGTCATGCGTCACGCTACAGCGGCAGGTTATCATGCTTCTTCCACGGGTTCTCGAGCTGCTTGTTTGCCAGCTTGCGCAGCCCCAGCGCGATCCGCCGCCGGGTCGAGTGCGGGTAGATCACCTCGTCGATATAGCCGCGTGAGGCCGCCACGAAGGGGTTGGCGAAGCGGTCTTCGTATTCCTTCGTCTTCTCGGCGATCTTGTCCGGGTCGTCGCGCTCGTTGCGGAAGATGATCTCCACCGCGCCCTTCGCGCCCATCACGGCGATCTCGGCAGTGGGCCAGGCGTAGTTGAGGTCGCCGCGCAGGTGCTTCGACGCCATCACGTCGTAAGCGCCGCCGTAGGCCTTGCGGGTGATAACGGTGATCTTGGGCACGGTCGCCTCGGCATAGGCGAACAGCAGCTTCGCGCCGTGCTTGATGATGCCGCCCAGTTCCTGCGCCGTGCCGGGGAGGAAGCCGGGGACGTCGACGAAGGTGACGAGGGGGATGGAGAACGCATCGCAGAAGCGCACGAAGCGCGCCGCCTTGCGGCTGGCGTTGATGTCGAGCACGCCTGCCAGCACCATCGGCTGGTTGGCGACGAAGCCCACAGGGCTCCCCTCCACGCGGCCGAAGCCGGTGATCACGTTCGCCCCGAAGGCGGGCTGAATCTCGAAGAAGGTCCCCTCGTCCACCACCTTCCGGATCAGCTCGTGCATGTCGTAGGGCTGGTTGGCGTTGGCCGGGATCAGCGTGTCGAGGCTGTCCTCGATGCGGTCCCACGGATCTTGCGTGGGCAGCACCGGCAGCTCGGCCTGGTTGCTCGAAGGCAAAAAGCCCATCAGCTCTCGCGCGGCGAGCAGCGCCTCGATGTCGTTCTCCAGCGCGAGGTCGGCGACGCTCGTCTTGGTCGTGTGCGTGATCGCGCCGCCCAGTTCCTCCTGCGTCACGACCTCGTTGGTGACGGTCTTCACCACCTCGGGCCCGGTCACGAACATGTAGCTGCTGTCCTTCACCATGAAGATGAAGTCGGTCATCGCCGGCGAATAGACCGCCCCGCCCGCGCAGGGGCCCATGATGAGGCTGAGCTGGGGCACGACGCCCGATGCCAGCACGTTCTGCTGGAACACCTCGGCATAGCCGCCAAGCGAGGCCACACCCTCCTGGATGCGCGCGCCGCCGGAATCGTTGAGCCCGATGACCGGCGCGCCGACCTTCAGCGCCATGTCCATGACCTTGAGGATCTTCTCCGCGTGGCGCTTCGACAGGCTGCCGCCGAACACGGTGAAGTCCTGGCTGAAGACATAGACCAGCCGTCCGTCGATCGTGCCGCTGCCCGTCACCACGCCGTCGCCCGGGATTTTCTGCTCGGCCATGCCGAAATCATTGCAGTCGTGCTCGACGTAGGTGTCGAGCTCCTCGAAGCTGCCCTCGTCCAAAAGCACTTCGAGACGCTCGCGCGCGGTCAGCTTGCCCTTGGCGTGCTGCGCGGCGATGCGCTTCTCACCGCCCCCCAAGCGGGCAGCTTCGCGACGGCGTTCGAGTTCGGCGATGTTGGCGGACATTCGTGCTCCTTTACCTCGTGGCGCGTGGCACAGCGGGGCGGGCGGGGTCAATCATCGGACAGGTGCAGTACGCGGCGGTCGAACTCGGCCTGCGCCAGATCGGTGTTGTTGCGCGCATACCAGCGCGGGGCGGGCAAGCCACGCTGCCAGGCGACCTGCTCGGTCAGCGTGCCTTGCGCGGAGGGTGTCTCGTAAGTCGCGGCGAGCGGCG
The DNA here is from genome assembly GCF_001010945.1 of Aurantiacibacter luteus. GTDB lineage: Bacteria > Pseudomonadota > Alphaproteobacteria > Sphingomonadales > Sphingomonadaceae > Alteraurantiacibacter > Alteraurantiacibacter luteus. The sequence continues at coordinate 830,816 of NZ_LBHB01000002.1, read as the reverse complement.
CGATGGGGTCGGCGTAGGCCTCGTCGGCGGAGACGATCGTCCAGCCCGCCGCGCGCAGGGCCGCCACCAGGTCGCCGATCCACAGCGCGGCGAGGTCGGTTTCGTGCAGCAGCATGACGTGGGCGGGCGAGCGGCCCGTGGCCTCGCGCGCCAGCCGGTCGTAGAACTCGGCGGCCTCGACGTGGCTCTCGACGTAGAGATCGCGCAGCGCCTCGCGGTCGATGGTCTTCCCGGCATCGCGCGCTGCCACGGCCGCGCCTTCGTAGAACCAGTCGCTGGCGTCCACAGTGACATAGCCGTTGGCGAGGTCCCGCTCGGCAAGCCCCGCGCGCACGGCATCGCGCTTGGCGAGGTCGCTGCGCCCTTCGTTGAGATAGGGATAGCGGAACCATGCGCGGTGGTTGGGTATCTGGACGAGCCATCGTTCGGCCCGGTCGATGTCCAGCAGGTAGTCCTCGGCGCGAAGATCCGTGAGGGCCGGGTGGGTATTCGAATGGTTCGCCACCGCGTGCCCTTCCGCCGCGTAGGCAATCAGGTCGGCGATGCGTTCGGGATGCTCGGCATAGTGGCCCGGATTGACGAAGAACGCCGCTTGGCTGACCCCCGCCCGGCGCAGCTCGCGGCGCAACATGGCGGCGCGCTCCTCCACCGGCAGGAAAGCCCCCGCCCCGCGCGGCACGTCGTCGAAGGTGAGAGCGATGCGCTTGTTCGTCGGCGCGGGTTGCACGCTGGCACAGGCCGCCAGAAGCAGCGCGCCGAGACCGGCGAGAAGCCGCGCCAGCACGCGCGTCATCCCATCGTCGGGATGACGAAGGCGTTGGAGCCGTCGCCGCCGCCATCGGGCCAGCGCTGGGTGACCTTCTTGGCCTTGGTCCAGAACCGCAGGCCTTCCATGCCGTACTGGTCGATGTCGCCGAAGCCCGAGCGCTTCCAGCCGCCGAACGAGTGGTAGCTAACGGGCACCGGGATCGGCACGTTGATGCCGACCATGCCCACGTTCACCCGCGCGGCGAACTCGCGCGCGGCGTGGCCGTTGCGGGTGAAGATGGCGACGCCGTTGCCGTACTGGTGCTCGCTAGGCAGCCGCACCGCGTGCTCGAAGTCCTTGGCGCGCACGATCTGGAGGACCGGGCCGAAGATCTCTTCCTTGTAGCTTTCCATGTCGGGCGTGACGCGGTCGAGCAGCGTCGGGCCAACGAAGAAGCCCTTTTCGTGGCCCTGAAGCGAGAAACCGCGCCCGTCGATCACGACCTCGGCCCCTTCCTTCTCGGCGGTGTCTATCCAGCTCTCGATGCGCGCCTTGTGCTCGGGCGTGACGACCGGGCCGTAATGCGCGTCCTTGTCGGTGCTGACGCCCACGCGCAGGGCGTTGATCGCGGGGATCAGCTTTTCGCGCAGACGGTCGGCGGTTTCCTCGCCCACCGGCACCACGACGGGCAGCGCCATGCAGCGCTCGCCCGCCGAGCCGAAGGCCGCGCCGGCAAGGTCGTTCACCACCATGTCGAGATCGGCGTCGGGCATCACGATGCCGTGGTTCTTCGCTCCGCCGAAGGCCTGCACGCGTTTGCCGTTCGCCGCACCGCGTTCGTAGATGTACTGCGCGATGTCAGAGGAGCCGACAAAGCTGATGGCGGCAATGTCGCGGTGATCCAGGATCGCGTCGACCATGGCCTTGTCGCCGTGGACCACCTGCAGCAATCCTTCGGGCGCGCCGGCCTCAAGGAACAGTTCGGCAAGGCGCACGGGCACGCTGGGATCGCGCTCGCTGGGCTTCAGGATGAAGGCATTGCCCGCGGCGATGGCCATGCCGAACATCCACATCGGGATCATCGCCGGGAAGTTGAACGGGGTGATGCCCGCCCCGATGCCGAGCGGCTGGCGCATCGAATACACGTCGATCCCCGGCCCCGCGCCGTTGGTGAACTCGCCCTTCAGCGCCTGCGGGATGCCGCAGGCGAACTCGATCACCTCGAGCCCGCGCTGCACGTCGCCGTGCGCGTCGTCGACGACCTTGCCGTGCTCGCTGGCGAGCAGTTCGGCGAGCGCCTGCTTGTTGTCCTCGACCAGCCGCTTGAATTCGAACATCACCCGCGCCCGGCGCTGCGGATTGGTCGCCGCCCATTCGGGCTGGACCTTCTTCGCGTTGGCGACGGCCGCCTCCAGCACGCTCGCATCGCCCAGCGCGACACGCGCCTGCACCTCCCCGGTCGAGGGGTTCCAGATGTCGTGCGTGCGGCCCGAAAAGTCGCTGCCGCCATGGCCGGGGATGAGGTGGTCGATATGTCGCATGGGGCCGAATTCCGTTGCAGGTGAAACTTCCTATGGTGCCTATCGGTCCGCTTCCCTAAGCGCAAGAAGCGCATCCGTTTCCGGGCGGCGGCGCCCCGGGTCGCAGCGGGCGAATTGTCAGGCGGGGCTTCACCCCTCGTTTACCATATTCGGTTAGCCCGGTGTAATTGACGCTGAGCCGGATCGCACCATGCATACAATTCTTGTCGCCGACGACGAACCGCTCATGCGCGAGCTGCTCGAATTCCGCCTGGCCCAGCGCGACTACAAGCCGGTCAGCGCCTCCGATGGGCGCGAGGCGCTGGCGCGATTGGAGGACAGCGCGCCCGACGCCGTGGTGCTGGACGCGATGATGCCGGTCCACGACGGGTTCGAGGTGCTGCGCCGAATGCGCGCCTCGCCCGAACACGCCGACACCCCCGTCATCATGCTGACCGCGCGCCGCGGCGAGAACGATATCGTCGGCGCGCTGGAACTGGGCGCGAACGACTATCTCGTCAAACCCTTCATGCCCGAAGAGCTGATGGCGCGGCTCGCCCGGCTGCTGAAGGGCAAGTGATGCGCGCCGCACTGCTTCTTGCCGCGACCATGCTTTCGGTCGCCAGCCCGGCGCTGGCGCAGGTGAGCGACTACGACCGCGCGGTGGAGCTGCGACGCAGCGATCCCGCGGGCGCGGCCACACTGCTGGAGCGCTGGCTGGCCGAACACCCGGACGATGTCGATGCCCGCGTGCAGCTGGGCTACGCGCTGCTCTCGCTCGACCGGCTGGACGAGGCCGAACGCCAGTTCGCCGCCGTGCTGGATGCTGCGCCGGATTACACCGACGCGCGTGATGGGCTGGCGCTCGTCGCCGCCCGGCGCGGTGCCACGGGGGAGGTACGGCGCGGGTTCGCATTGGTTGAGGGGGCGCTGAGCGACCTCGAGAACGGGCAGGGCGACTGGCACGAGTTCGGCGGCGCGCTGTCCGTGCCGCTCGGCGCGTCCGACACCTTGGACGCCCGAGCCCACTGGTTCGACCGTTTCGGGCTGGAGGACGTGGAGCTGGGCGGCCAATACACCCGCCGCGCGGGCGAGGACCTGTGGCTGCGCATCGGCGCCTCGGCCACGCCGTCCGCCGATTTCCGGCCCGAAATCGCCGTGACCGCCGGGTTCGATGCGCGCCTGGCGCCTTCGACCGTGGCGAGCCTCGATGCCTCCTGGCAGCGGTTTCCCTTGCAGGACGTAGTCTCGCTGCGCCCCGGCGTGACGCAGTATCTCGCCGGCGGACGCTATGTCCTCGCCCTCGCCGGCCGCGCGGTCTTCGTGGAGGGCGACACGCTCGTCGGCGGCTCGCTGCGCGCCGACTGGCTCCCCGCACCGCGCACGCGCGCCTTCGTCGGCCTCGCCTCCGGCCCGGAGACGGACCTCGGCGTGGTCAGCGATACGACCAGCCTCTACGGCGGCGGCGAGATTCCGCTGTCCGGCGATGTGTCCCTCCTCGGCAGCCTGGCGCGCGAATGGCGCTCGCTCGGCGCGGACCGCACCGAGTTCCGGCTCGGCCTGAAGCTCGCGCTTTGACTACGCTCACCAACCTCTGGTTTGTCTCGCTGGCGCTGTGCTTGGTCGCGGCTCTGGGCCTGATGCTGCTGATCGCGGCGCGCAGCCTGTCCGCCCGTCATGGCCACCGCGAGGAGGCCGCGCGCCGTGCGCTGCTGCCGCGGATGCTCGATGGCGATCCGGCCGGCCTCGCGCCGCTTGCCGGGCTGGATCTGCGCGTCGCCACCGATCTTACGGTCGAACTGGCCGAGATGACCCGCGGGTCCGAACGCGAGGCACTGCTCGCGCGTGCGGCGGCGCTGGGCGTGCCCGGCCTGCTGGAGAAACGCCTGTCTGCCCGCTCGGCGCAGGTGCGGCTCTCCGCCGCGGAGGCCATCGCCATGTTCGACCAGTGCCACGATGCCGCGACCCGCGCGCTCGACGATCGCAACCCCGACGTGCGCCTGGGGGCCGCCCTCGCCCTTGCTCATCGCGGCGAGGCACCCGATCCGCTCACCGTAGTGCGCAAGCTGAAGGTGGGCGACGAGGAGCACTCGCTGCTGCTCGTCTCGCTGATGCAGGATCTCGCCCGCACCAACTCCGAGGCCGTCGCCGGCCTGCTGTTCGAGAAGGACCTGTCGTTCGAGGCCAAGGCCGCGGCGATGGATGCGCTGGCGGACCTCGGCGGCGAATACGCCCCGCTGCTCGCCTACATGGCGCGCAGCGCCGATGGCGAGCGCGAATTGCAGCCGCGCATCTACCGCGCGCTCGGTCGCACCGGACATCCGGCGGGCGCCGAGGCGATCGTGCACGGCCTCCATTCCAACGACTGGACGGTGCGCGCCTCCGCCGCCGAAAGCGCGGGCAAGGCGGGCCTCTCGCAGGCAGCGGCGCGGCTGGGCGAGATGCTCGCCGATCCGCACTACTGGGTCCGCTACCGCGCCAGCGAGGCGCTGCTGCGGCTGGGCCCGCGCGGCATCAACACCCTGCGCGAAGTGAGCGAGGGCGAGGACGAAGGCGCGCGCGACGTCGCTGCGCGGATGCTGGCGGAAGGGCGAGCGGCATGAACTGGATGGCGCTTTCCGACCCGCAAGCCTGGATGATCGCCTCGGCAGAGGCCATCGCCTCGGTCGTGATCGTCACCGGGCTGCTGCAGGTGACATTCTACTTCGTGCTGCTGCTCTATGCCGGCGCGGCGCTCGGCACCCGTCCGCCCGTACCGCGCAGCGCCACGCTTTGGCGACGCTATTCGGAGCAGGCCCCGGCCATCTCCGTCCTCGCGCCCGCCTTCAACGAGGAACTGTCCATCGTCGAGAGCACGCGCAGCCTGCTGGCGTTGCAGTACCCCGATTTCGAGGTGATCGTCATCAACGACGGGTCGAAGGACGGTACGCTGGCGCGGATGATCGCCGAATTCGGGCTCGAGAAGGTAGACCGCTTCATCGACAGCGGAGTGAACCACGCACCCATCAGCGGCTTCTACGCCAGTCCGCGCCTGCCGCGCCTGCTGGTCGTCGACAAGGAAAACGGCGGCAAGGCCGACGCGCTCAACGCCGGCATCAACTGCGCGCGCACCGCGCTGTTCTGCGCCATCGACGCCGATTCCATCCTCGAGAGCGACGCCCTGCTGCGCGTGGTGCGCCCGTTCATCGACGAGCCGCACCTGACCATCGCGGCGGGCGGCACCATCCGCATCGCCAACGGCTGCAAGGTGGACGCGGGCCGCATCACCGACATCAGGTTGCCGACCAATTTCCTCGCGCTGGTGCAGATCGTCGAATACCTGCGCGCCTTCCTGATGGCCCGCGTGGGCCTCGGCAAGATGCAGGCGCTGACCGTCATCTCCGGCGCCTTCGGCCTGTTCAGGCGGCGGCAGGTGGTGGAGGTGGGCGGCTACAGCCACGGCACCGTGGGCGAGGACATGGAGCTCGTCATCAAGCTACACAAGCTGATGCGCGAGGCGAAGCGAGACTACCGCATCGACTTCATCGCCGAGCCGGTGTGCTGGACCGAGTGCCCCGACAGCCTGGCCGTGCTCGGTCGCCAGCGCGCCCGCTGGCAGCGCGGCGCGCTCGAATGCTTCGTCAAGCACAAGGGCATGCTCTTCAATCCGCGATACGGGCGCATTGGCATGATCGGCTTCGGCCACATTCTGCTCGTCGACGTGCTCGGGCCCGTGCTCGAAATCCTCGGCTACGTCCTCGTGCCGCTGCTCTGGGCGCTGGGCCTGCTGGCATTGCCCTGGCTGCTGGCCTTCCTTGCGGTGACCTTCACGCTCGGCATCTTCCTGTCGATGGCGACGCTGGTGCTGGAGGAAATCCAGCTGCGCCGCTTCCCCAAGGCGCGCGAGCTGGCCGTGCTGGCGGGCATCGCGGTGGTCGAGAATTTCGGCTATCGCCAGCTTTCGAACGTCTGGCGACTGCAGGGCTGGTGGCAGTTCGTGCGCAAGCAGCAAAGCTGGGGCACGATGGTGCGTAAGGGCTTTTCGGCAGCCTAGGCCGCCAGTTCAGCGAGCAGGGCGTCGAGCTGCCGCCATTCCTCGCCGTAATCGCCGCCGCTTTCCGCCCGTTCCTCCAGCGCCAGGGCTGCCACACCGATGGCGGGCTGGCCGAACATGGCGGCGATCCCGGCGAGCTTGTGCGCCTCGGCAACGATGGCCGCGCGGTCCTCGCGTTGCGCCGCCAGCCGCTCGCGCGTCACGCCCGCCTGCGCGGCGAAGCGCGCCGACAGTTCGGCCATCTTTGCCGCCAGCGCCTCGCTCACGCGATGAGCTCGCGCACGCGGTCGGCCAGGGTCATCGGGTCGAAGGGTTTGCCGATGACGCCCACGGCATCCATCGTCGCAAAGGTCTGCAGCTCGCTGCGCTGGGCGCGCGCGGTGACGAAGATGACCGGCAGCGCGACATAGCGCGCGTCCTCGCGCAGGCGGGCGAGAAGCGTGGGACCGTCCATGCCCGGCATCATCACGTCGAGCAGCGCGACCTGCGGCGCCCACGCCTCCATCAGCGCGAGCGCCTCCTTGCCCGAGCCGGCGGTGCGAACCTCGAAGCCGGGGTCGAGGCCGAGCGCCATCTCGGCGATCTCGCGGATGTCGGGCTCGTCGTCGACGTAGAGCACGCGCATCAGGCCGCCTCGCGCTCGCGGGTTTCGATCAGGGCCATGGTGGCGGCGACCAGTTCGTCCACCGAGGCGCGGCTCTTGACCAGCAAGCGGTCGGCGCGCGCGGCATCGGGCGGATCGTCGAGCGCGGTAAACAGCACGATCGGCAGGCCACGGTCGGCCTCGCGGATATGGTCGAGCAACGACAGGCCGCTCTCCCTGCCGAGCCCGACGTCGATGACGGCGGCGGCGATGGCCTGCCGCTCGGCGATGTAGCGCGCCTCGCGCAGCGTCGTGGCGGTGACAACCCGGGCGCTGCCGGCAAAGGCGCTGGCCACCACGCTGAGGCAATCGGCATCGTCGTCGACGTGCAGCACCAGCGGCAGGTCCGCATCCCCGGCGGGAGCGGCGATGGACTGGTCCTTGGCCAAGGGCAGCGTGACGTGGAACACCGTGCCGCCGCCCTCGCGGTCGTCGAAACCGATCGCGCCCTCGTGCCGGACGGCGATCTCGCGCGCGATGGAGAGGCCGAGCCCCGTGCCGCCCCTGGCGCGGTTGTCGGCGCTGTCGGCCTGGGCGAACTTGCCGAAGATACGCTCGCGAAAGTCCAGCGGAATGCCCGCGCCCCGGTCGCGCACCTCGATTCGAGCCATGCCGCTGTCCTGACTGCAGGCGATCTCCACCCTGCCGCCGGGCGGCGAGTGCTTGATGGCGTTGGAGACGAGGTTGACGAGCAACTGGTCGAGCCGGTCGGGATCGCCCATGATGCACAGCGGCCAGGGTGGGAAGCTGACGGCGATCGCCACCTCGTGCTTCTCGGCGAACCCCGTCATCTCGTCGATCGTGCGGCGCACCAGCGGGCCGACCTGGATGCGGCGGATGTCGAAATCCATCTTGCCGGATTCAATCTTCTCGATGTCGAGGATGTCGTTGATGAGGCGGATCAGGCGCTGCGAGTTGTCGTGGGCGATGCCGATCAGGCGGCGCGTCTTGTCCTCCAGCGGCCCCGTCGCGCCGCCCAGCACCAGCCCCAGCGAGCCGCCGATCGAGGTCAGCGGGGTGCGCAGTTCGTGGCTGACGGTGGAGACGAATTCGGTCTTCATCCGTTCCGCGCGCTTGCGATCGGAAATATCGCGGATCGAGGCGATGTAGTGCGCGCCCGCACTGTCCTCTCCGTCGACCCGGCTGATGGCGATCTCGGTCTCGAACGTGCTGCCGTCGGCCCGCTTGCCGGTGAATTCCTGTCGCCGCCCCGCACCGTCCGCCCCGGCCTCGCCCACGCTCTCCAGCCAGGCCAGCGACTGCGTCATCGAAAACCGGTGATGCATCAGCATGAGGTTATGACGGCCGATCACCTCGGCCTCGCTGTAGCCGAACATCCGGCTGATGCTGGGATTCATGCGCAGCACGTTGCCCCGGGCATCGAGCCACAGCATCCCGTCGACCGCGCCGTCGAACATGGCCCGCTGCCGCTCGGCGAAATGCTCGGCCCGCTCCAGCGCCCGGCGACGCTGGCGCGCGGAGTTGCTGACGAGGAGGGTGACGAAGGCCAGCAGCACCGCCACGCCCGCCAGCAGCAGGGTGACCGTGCGCTCCACGTCGTTGCGCGAGCCGGTGCCACGGCTGGTCACCTCGTGCAGCTGCGCGGTCTCCGCCACCTGCAGTTGGGCGATCGCGCGGCGGATCTGGTCCATGGTCCGTTTCCCGCCCCCGTCGGCGATGCGGGCGCGGGCAAGTTCGGGACGGCCGGCGCGCACGTCGGCGATGTTGCGCGCGGCGTTCTCCAGCTTCGCATCGGACAGCGCCAGCAGCGAGTCCAGCTGGCGGCGCTCGTCCGGATCGGCCTTTGCGTCCAGTGCGGCAAACAGCGCGTCGCGGCGCGGGACTGCCGCCTCGTAGGGATCGAGGAAGGCGGGATTGCCGGTCAGCACATAGCCGCGCACGCCGGTTTCCGCATCGAGGTGCAATACCAGCAGCTGATCCAGCTCGTCGCGGGTGAGGACCGTATCTTCGGCCACGGAGCGCAGCTTGCGGACCTCTTCGAATTCGCCGCGGATCAGCACCCCCACCCCGAGCAGCGAGAGCGGCACCAGCACGAGGGCCATGACCAGCAGGATGCGGCTCATGGCCGGCGAAATCGGACGGGACTGGCGCACGCGTACGATGCTCTTGTTGCGAAGCCTGCGGGTCTACCCGCGCGTGCTTGCTTATGCGTTAACCCTGGCTTTCGGTATCCATTAAATAGGCAGCCCGACGTAGTTCTCGGCGATGGCGGTTTGCGCTGCGCGGCTTGTGGCGATGTAGTCGAGTTCGGCGACCTGCATGGCGCGCTCGAACGGCCCGTCTTCGGGGAAGCGGTGCATGAGCCGGGTGAGCGACCAGCTGAACCGCTCGGACTTCCATACCCGGGCGAGCGCGGTGTCGGAGTAGGCGGCGATGGCGCCCGCATCGTTGCGGCGGAAGTAACCCGTCAGTGCCTCGGCGGCGTAGTGCACGTCGCTGGCGGCGAGGTTCAGGCCCTTGGCGCCCGTCGGCGGGACGATGTGCGCGGCATCGCCGCACAGCAGCAGGCTGCCGTGGCGCATGGGGGCAAAGACGTAGCTGCGTAGCGGCGCGATGCTCTTTTCGATGGCAGGCCCGCGGGTCATGTGCGCGGCGGCCTCGGGGCCGAGGCGCACGGCCAGCTCGTCCCACAACCGCTCGTCGCTCCATTCCTCGACACGGTCGGTCAGCGGCACGTCGACGTAGTAGCGGCTGCGGCTCTCGGAACGCATCGAGGCGAGCGCGAAGCCGCGCTCGTGGTTGGCGTAGATCAGCTCGTGGTTGCACGGCGGCACGTCGGCCAGGATGCCGAGCCAGCCGAACGGATACTCGCGCAGGTATTCCTTCGCCACGTTCGCCGGGATGGCCTTGCGGCTCGGACCGTGGAAGCCGTCGCAGCCGACCACGAAGCGCGCGTCCACCCGGTGCTCGGTGCCCTCCTTGGTGTAGGTAACGAAAGGCGCGTCGCTCTCCACGTCGTGCAGCGCCACGTCGGCGGCCTCGTACACGACCTCCAGCCCGCGCTCCTCGCGCGCTGCCATCAGGTCGCGGGTCACCTCCGTCTGGCCGTAGACCACCACCTGCTTGCCGGTCAGGTCGGCAATGTCGATGCGGATCAGCCGCTCGCCGTCCGCCAGATTGAACCCGCCGTGCGGCAAGCCCTCGGCCTTTAGCCGCGCGTCCAGCCCCAGCCGCGCCATCAGCGAGACGGTGATTTCCTCAAGCACGCCTGCGCGAATGCGGCCGAGGATGTAATCGGGCGTCTGCCGCTCGATCACCACGCACTCCACCCCCTCGGCGCGCAGCAGGTGGCCGAGCAGCAGGCCCGCCGGACCGGCGCCGATGATGCAGATCTGGGTGCGCATCAGATCGGATAATGCCCCGGCTCGGTCTCGATCGTGATCCAGCGCAGCTCGGTAAAGGCATCGATCCCGGCCTTGCCGCCGAACCGACCGTAGCCGCTGGCCTTCATGCCGCCGAACGGCATTTGCGGCTCGTCGCTGACCGTGCTGGCGTTGACGTGGCAGATGCCGGCCTGGATCTGCCGCGCCACCCTCAGCCCGCGTGCGGTATCGCGTGTGAAGACGGCGGAGGAGAGGCCGTACTCGGTATCGTTGGCGAGCTCGATGGCGTGCGCCTCGTCGCGCGCGCGGGCGATGCCGACGACCGGGCCGAAGCTCTCGTCGCGGAACAGGCGCATCCCGGGCGTCACCTTGTCGACGAGGTGCGCGGGCATGACGACATTCATCGAGGTTTCCCCGCCCACCAGCAGCTCCGCCCCCTGGCTGACGGCGTCCTCGACCAGTTCGAGGCAGTGATCCACGGTCTTGCGGTCGACCACGGCGCCCAGCGGCGTGTTGCCCGCGGTGGGATCGCCGGCGGGCATGGTCTTCACCTTTTCCGCAAACTTGCGCGCAAATTCGTCGGCTACGCTCTCGACCACGATGATGCGCTCGGTCGACATGCAGATCTGGCCCTGGTTCATGTAGGCGCCGAAGGCCGCAGCCTTGACCGCTTCGTCGAGGTCGGCGTCTTCCAGCACGATCATCGGCGCCTTGCCGCCCAGCTCCAGCAGCACGGGCTTCAAATGCTCGGCGGCGCGTTTCGCGATGATCTTGCCCACCGCGGTCGAGCCGGTGAAGTTGATGCGGCGAACCTGCGGCGCATCGATCAGCGCGCCGACCACCTCGCCCGCGTCCTCGGGCGCGTTGGTGACGATGTTGACGGTGCCTTCCGGAAAGCCCGCCTCGGCGAACGCCTCGATAATCAGCGCGTGGGTGCGCGGGCACTGCTCGCTGGCCTTCAGGATCACCGCGTTGCCGCAGGCGAGCGGCACGGCGATGGCGCGCACGCCGAGGATGATCGGCGCGTTCCACGGCGCGATGCCCAGCAGCACGCCCACCGGCTCGCGCAGGGCCATGGCGATGGTGCCGTGATGGTCGGAAGGAATGACCTCGCCGGAAATCTGCGTGGTCAACGCCGCCGCCTCGCGCACCATCCCTGCCGCAAGGCCGAGGTTGAACATGGCCCAGCCCGCGGTGGCGCCAATCTCGCCCATCATGGCGGCGACGAACTCGTCTTTCTTAGCCATCAGCGCGTCCGCCGCCTTCATAAGCACCGCGCGCCTCGCGTTGGGGCCCATCTGCGACCACTCGGAGAACCCGGCCTGCGCCTTCTCGGCTACCGTAGGCACGTCGCTGGCCTTCATCGCGTGGGCGGACGAGGCGACGTCGCCGGTCACCGGGTTCTTGCGCTGAAACTGCTGCATTGTCGTATCCTCTCGTGCCACGCGGGCGATTCGTTGACTGTGTCCTACCAACCCTTGCGGCTGAGCGTCCATTGCGAGCCGCTGCACAAGCGGCAGTTTTCGCCCGTGAACGTGCGGCCCGCGACTGCATCGCCGCGCAGCTGCCATTCCAGCCAGTCCACCGCCACCTGCGCCGCAGCGCCGCCGTAGGGTTCGAAGAAGGTGCCGCCGTGTCCGACCGGCAGGTCTGCCAGCATGATCGGCACGTGATCGACGCGCGCATAGTCGTCGAGACCATTCGGGTGGGCGATGTCGTTCGGACCGCCCATCACGTAGAGCACCGGCTGGTGGAACCCGCGCAGCATGGCCTTTGACACGGTCATCGACTGGATCGGGCTGGCTTCCGAATTGTAGATCCCGCTGTTATGAATGAGCACGGTGTCGATGCGCGGGTCGGCCGCCGCCTGAATAGCCTGGAGCCCGCCGCAGCTGTGGCCGGCGACTGCCAGCCTGCCCGTCGCCACGCGCCCGTAGAAGGGGCTGGCCGGATCGGCATCCTGCGCGATCGCCCAGTCGATGCCGGCCATCACGTCGGCGACGCTGGTGGCGGGCGGCGGCAGGCCCTCGGCCGGGCGCGGACGCTCCGGCGCGGGGCCGTGGGTGGCACCGGGGCCGCTCCGGCGAGGGCCGGGCGCGATGACGAGGTAGCCGTAGCTGGCAATCTGCGCGAGGTGGAGGCGCGCCGAGCTGCCGTCGTCCGCGCAGCCGCCGTTGCCCCAGACTACCACCGGCATGCTCCCGCCGAAGGGCGGCGCGAGCTCCGCCGGGTGATAGACCACGTGGTCCGGCAGGCTGGCATATTCCTCGATCACCGCGGGATAGGGTCCGTCGCCGGCGGTATCGGGTATGGCATTGCGCGCCTCCATCTGACGACGCATCTCGGCGGGATCGGGAGCCTGCTGGGCACTTGCAGGCGCAAACATCATTGCCGCCATGGCAAGGGGCAGGATGAGCCGCATCATTCGTCTCCTGTCACATTCAGCGGCAATTCGATCCGCGAGCCGTAGGCCCAGCCGTGCGTCACCGTGATGCGCGGCGCGGGATCCTGCCTGAGATCGGCGAGGTTGCGCTGGCGCGGGTCGGCGCCGGTCACCACGAACCGCAAGCGCGAGCCTGCGGGCACGTGGTACGATGTCGCCAGCATGGGCACGATGAGCGTCGCGCTCTGTCCGGCAGGGATCGGCGCGGCGTCCGCCTCGCGCCCCGAATGCCAGGGCAGGCCGAGATTGTCCCAAGGCGCGGCGCTGAGGGCGCGCTGCGAGGCCTTGAGCCGTCCGAAGGAGACGACCTCCGCCGTGCCCCCTGCATCGACCGCTTCGAGATAAACGAAGACATCGACGTCAGGTCGGTCTGCGGCGATGGTGACGTGCGCGGTGGGGAAGCCCAGCAGGTCCATCGGCTCGGCCAGCGGCGCGCCGTCGTAGACGAGGCCGTGTTCGTCGAGCGGACTGGGCCAGAATGCGAAATAGGCATCGTTCGCCACGTCGTAGTCGACGGCAAAGGTCCGCGCCCCCGCCTCGGGCGGGCGTGCAGCCAGCGATCCGTCGCCCAGATACCAGGCCGCCGTCTGCGAGCGCGCACCGGGCCATTCCCCGCCGCGTACATAGTGGCCGGCATCGCCCGTCTCGTCCGACCAGTAGGTCACGCGCGGCTGCTCGGCGAAGCCATTGTCCAGGCCCTTCAGCTCATGGTCGAAGTAGCGCACGATCTCCTGCGTGAAAGCAAAGTCGCGCGGTGTCTCGCAGTGGCTGCCGGGGCCGACCAGCAGACGGCTGCCCAGGTTCTCGGCAGCGAGGATGACGTCGCTGGTCGGCTCGTCGTTCCAGTTGCCCCACATGTAGGTGGCGATGCCGGCTTCGCGGATGGTGTCGGCATACCGCCAGATTGCCACCTCGTCCCAGAAGGCATTGCCCGTCAGCGGGGAGACGCTGTCGCGGTAGGGCATTCCGTACCACAGCCCCGCCATCGAGGTGTTGTCGGCATGCTGCGCCACGGCCTCACGCAGCAGCGCGCCGTCGGGATCGGCATCGACCGGCAGGCTGGCGAGGTCGTCGCTCAGCGGCTCGTCGGGCCGGGTGTTGAATTGCGCGGTGATGCCGCCGCGGCGCACGAAGGCGTACTTGTCCCAGTCGCTCGCCCCGGTGAAGATCGCCCGCAGTGCCGGCGGGGCCGTGCTGGCGGTGTGCATGGTGGTGCCGCCGAGATAGCTGCATCCGACCATGCCGACATCGCCCGTCGAATAGTCGCGCGCGGCAAGCCACTGGACGAGGTCGTGCCCGTCCATCGCCTCGGTCCGGTCCTGGAACCCTCGCCGTGCGCCGAAGCTGGCGCCCTTGCCACGAATGTCCGCCACCGCGACGACATAGCCCGCCCGCAGCAGCGAGCGCAGGCCGAGATTGTCGTTCAGCGCCGTCTCCACGACTTCGCCCTCTGCGTTGCGGATGCGGGCGCGGTAGGGGGTAAAGACGAAGATGACCGGCAGTCGCTCCGTCGCCACCTGCCCGCCGGTTGCCGGACGATAGATGTTCACCGCCAGTCGCGTGCCGTCGCGCACGGGCACGTAAAGCGATTCCCGCGCGTAATCCGGATAGGGCTGCGCGAGGGCCACGGCGGGGGCGCACAGCAATGCCGCAAGTGCCGTCAGCAGCTTCGCCAATGATCGCGCGCTCATGCCTCGGCGAGCCATTGCAGTATCTCCTCGCGGTGCTGGTCGAGCGTGGGCGGCGGCTCTTCGGTGCCCGGACCGCCGGGGGTCATGGCGAAGCCGGCATTGGGCACGGCGACATCGGTTTGCGATCCGTTTGTCGGCACGGCGAAGCGCAGCAGGCTGCCCTCGCGGCAGAGCGAGGCCGCCTCGTCCACGCCGCGCACGAGGCCGCAGGGAATGCCGGCCTCGCTCAGCACACGCTCCCACTCGGCTCCCTCGCGCGTGAGCATGATCGCCTCCAACTCGCCGAACAGCGCGTCGAAGGCCCCGCGCCGCGCGTCGGCATCGGCGAAGCGCGGATCGGTGAGCCACGCCTCGCGCCCCAGCAGCCGGGCGAGCGCATCGAACTGGTTGTCCTGCACCACGCCGAGCGAGACGAACCGCCCGTCCCGCGTGCGGAACACACCCGCGGTCGGCAGCTCCGAATAGCCGGTGTTGCCGAGCCTTCGCAGTGTGTTGCCGGTGGAAAGGAACGGCGTCAGCGCCGAGGTCATGAACGAGAGCGTCGCATCGAGCATGGACACGTCGATGTAGGCGCCCTCGCCCGTGCGGAACCGCTGGATCAGCGCGCCGAGGATGGCGGTGGCCGCCGTCTGGCCGGTCAGGGTATCGACGATGGGGAAGCCGATGCGGATCGGCGGATCGCCCTCCGCGCCCGACAGCATCATCATGCCGCTGGTTGCCTGCACGATGTTGTCGATGGCCGGCCAGTCGCGCTGCGGGCTGTCCTGCCCGTAACCAGAGATCGAGCAGTAGACGAGGCCGGGATTGTCCGCCCGCACTGCCTCGTAGCCGAAGCCGAGCCTGCCGATGGTGCCGGGGCGGAAGTTTTCCAGCAGGACGTCGCTCTTCGCCACGATGCGGCGGGCAATGTCGCGGTCGCCCTCGTCCTTCAGGTCGAGCGCGATGCTCTTCTTGCCCACGTTGGCGGCGATGAAGGCGGGGGACATGCCGCGCATCTCGCGGTTGCTGCCGTAGTTGCGGAACTGGTCGCCCTTGACGGATTCGATCTTGATGACCTCCGCACCCATCAGGCGAAGCAAGTGGCTGGCGAAGGGCCCGGCCATGACATGGCTGAAATCGGCCACGCGAATTCCGGCGAGCGGCTGGTTCAATTCCTCTCTCCACACATGATCTGGTCGCGTCCGCGCACGCTGGCCCGGGCGACTCGGTAGGCGGCCTCCCCGTCGATGCCGAAGCGCGAGAGCTCGCCCGCGTTGGCGCGGCCGATGCGCAGGTACAGGTCGTCGAAGGCTTGCTGGTCCGCCGCGCTGGGCTGCGTGTAGCGCACCACGCCCTCGCCCGCGTCGCGCCCGACCTGCTCGGATGCGACGATCTCCTCGGTCAGCGCCTGCTCCCACACGCGGCTGCTCCGTTCGAGCAGCGCGCGCTCGGCATCGCTCAGCGCATTCCAGCGGGCTGCGCCCATGGCGCGGGCCGGATAGGCGCCGCGCGGCACCTTCAGCTCGAAATAGTTGGTCGCGACCTCGGTGAAGTGCAGCGCGCGAAAGGTATCCGGCGGGGCGATCACGCCGTCGATCACGCCCTTGGCGAGCGCCGAGTAGACTTCGCCCATGGGCATGTTGACCGGGTCCGCGCCCAGTTCGCGCAGCACCGGCAGCAGCTCGGTCGGAGCGCGGATGCGCATGCCGCGCAGGTCATCGAGGCTGTTCACCGCGCGCCTACGGGTCAGCACGCCGGGCAACAGGCCGCCCTGCACGGCGAGAATCTTCAGCCCGCTCAGCTCGCGCGAGATCTGCGGCACGTCCCGCTCCATGCAGCGGTAGAGGGCGACCTGCGATGCGACGCTGTCCGCGCCGCTGTAGAAGCCGGTCTGGATGCGCAGCAGGTGGGTGCCGCCGCGCACGTAGATGGGGGTGATGAGGCCGATGTCGGCGACGCCGTGGCGCAGTTCCTCCATCGACATGTCAGCCGAAAGCAGCGCGCCCGACCAAACCGGGCGGATGACGAGCGAGCCGCCGCTCTCCGCCTCGATCCAGTCCATCCACCGCTGGTCGGCCTTGCTGAATGGATGCGAGGGCGGATAGGGCGTCGCGTAGGTCAGCTCGGTGACACCGGGCGGCACCTCGCGCGCGCAGCCCAGCAGCATCAGCGCCAGCAGGAGCGATGCGAGCAGCCTCATGCCGCCGCTCCCTCGGCCAGCAGAAAGTCCTCGACCATGCCGACCATGCGGTCATGGTCCCAGACCTTGGCATCCACCATGTCGGCATCGATCATCAGCACCGGCACGCCCGCTTCGCGCAGGGCCGCGGCGGTCAGCTTGTTGCCGGACTGGCTGAGGCGGTTGTCGGGGGGCAGCAGCATCACCGCGGCATCGATCCCGCAGCGCTGCGCCTCGCTGACCATCCAGCCGTTCATCCATGGCGGCAGGTGCAGCGTCTCGTTCATGCTGGCGATGCGGCTGGCGAGCGCCTCCATCGGCTTGCCCTTGAGGTCGCGGATGTAGGCCGGGCCGGCGAAGGGCATGTACATCGACCACACGAAGACCGCGCCCATCTTCTCCTCCAATGCCTGGTAGAAGCCAGGATCGTGCCACACGCCCGCGCCGATCCACATCAGCCGCCGCCGCTCGTTGCTGGAGGCACCGTGGCCGCGCGCCACCAGGTCCAGCACCTCGTCGCGGAAGGCCTTGGCGTGGGCGACCGCCCAGTCCGACCCGCGGTGCCATTGCGGGATCATGGTGTTGGGCATCTGCTCGGCGATGGAGACCGGGCACGGACGAGCGGCGCCGATGGCCTGCGCGGCTTCCCAGATGTGGCCTTCCTGCACGTTGATCTGCTCCATCAGGTGATGGAACCTGCCCTCGTCGAAACGGCGGCCAGTGCGGTTTTCAAGCAGCGCGATCAGGTCGCGCATCTCGTCCACCATGTGGGCGATGCGGTCGGGCTGGTAGACCCGCTCCCAGTCGGAGCGCGAGTGCGCGAACCAGTCGGGATCGGCATCGGTCCAGGCGGGCGCTTCCATGGGAAAGAACTCGCTGCCCATCGCCTCCGACCACTGGCCGAAGACGTGCTGGATGCAGTCGCAAGTGAGCCGCGCGACCATGACCGTTGGCGTGGGCAGCCCGCCCCAGGGCGCGGTCTCCGGCTCGTTCGCCAGTGTGCAGGCGAGGCCAAGCGAGCAGTACTTGCAGCTGTTGGCCGGATAGCCCTTGGCCACCATGGCATCGAAGTAGCGCGAGGACAGCTGCTTGGCCGAGATGTAGGCGGACCACCACTGGTTGGTGATGATCGGTATGTCCATCGCGTGGAACAGCTCGTGCGGGGTGTCGGCCTGGACGATGGCATAGGGCTCGCGGTCCTCCACCACGCGGCGACGCAGTTCCTTGCCGAACGCCTTTTGATAATCCGTCGCCGCCTGCGTGCAGGCGAGCGTCTTGCGGCTGCGCTGGTTGGCCGAGGCGTTCATCGGAAAATTCCCTGTTCGAGCAGGTCTTCGAAGCGATCTTCGGGCAGCCCCGCGATGCCGGTCGCCACCGCGCGCGTGTGTTCGCCCATGCCGGGCGCGCGGTAAGGCACCATGCCATCGCGCGAAAAGGCGATGGGCGTGGCGATGTGGCCGAAAGGGCCAAGCAGCGGATGATCTAGCGTGACGAGCGCCTCGCGCCCGGCGATCTGCGGGTCGCGCTCCATCAGGTCCTCGACATCCTGCAACGCGCCCGCGGCAAGGCCGGCAGCCTGCAGTTCAGCGGCGATGGCGTGGTCCTCGCGAGTGCGGGTCCAGGCGGCAATGTCCTCGCCAGTGATGGCGAGAAGGCGGCGTTTCTCGTCGGCGGAAAAGACGCTGATGGCGACCCAGCGATCTTGCCCTGCGGCGGGAAACACGTCCTGGAAGAACACCGCCGGGTCGGCATTGCCCATGCGCTGCGGCTGCTCTCCCGCGAGAGCGGCGGCCAGCGCGGGCCGCATCTGCTGCACGCAGATTTCGTACATACTGGCATCGATGTGGCAGCCCCGCCCGCTCTCGCGCCGATACTGCAGCGCGGCGGCAACGTGGCCCGCCATGACGTAGGGCACGATGACATCGCCGTAGGGCACCGCGCCGGGGATGACCGGATCGCCGTCGCGGTAGCCGGTGAGGTAGGTGCGCCCCGACAGCGCCCCGCCGGTGCCGTCCACGCCCCACTCCTGCGCCAGCGGGCCGGTCTGGCCGAACACGCTGCCCGAGACCATGACGATGTCGGGTCGGCGCGCGGCGAGGTCATCATATCCGAGCCCGAGCTTGGCCATGGTCCCGGGCGAGAAATTCTCAACCACGACGTCCGCCCAATCGATCAGCGGGTTAATCACCTCGCGCGCCTGCGGAGCCTTGAGGTCGATGGTCAGCGAGCGCTTGGACGAGTTGAGGTGTGCGAACCACGGCTTGTCGTCGAGGCTGTCGGCGCTTGAGGCCGAGACCTGCACGTCGAGCCGCGAGAGATCGGGGCGCGCGCGGCTCTCGATCTTGACCACCTCGGCCCCCATGTCGCCCAGCGTCTTGGTGGTGATCGAGCCGACCAGCGCCCAGGCGAAATCGAGTACCTTCACGCCGGACAGCGGACCGGGCCGCTCGCCGTTGTGGACGGCGGGCGCGGCAGCGGCGGCAGGACCGGGGCGAATGGCGGCGAAGCGCTCGGGGAGCCCGCTCGGCGTATCGAGAAATCCGCGCGCGGCGAGATGCGGGTCGGCCAAAACGTCGGCGGGCTCGTTGACCACGCAGGCGTTGATGCCGCGCTCGCGTCCCTCGCCGGCGATCTGCGCCTTGGTGCGACTGGCGAAGAAGGCCGCCATGGCCGACTCCCATGTCGCGCGGACCGCCGGATCGAGCGTGGAGCGGTTGTAGGCCAGCCAGTCGACCTCGCGCATGGGATTGTCGAAGCCCGCCTCGTCCATCCACTGCGACAGCGCGCGATTGGCGGGCGCGCCGAGCCGTCCGGTCATCAGCGCGTGGAAACACCAGCCGTCGGCCAGCCGCCAGATGACCTGCACCTTGGCGCGGCCATAGGCGATGCAGCCGCCTGCCCGGTCCAGCTTGCGGCGGTCGAACTGCCAGACCAGGACGCCGTTGGTGTTTCGGCTCATGGCGACCTGCTGGACGGACACGTCGACGTGCTGGCCCTCTCCGTGCGAGCCGCGCGCATAGTGGGCGGCCATGGCGCCGGCGGCGGCGACCATGTCGGCGTGGAAGATGCAGGCATCGCCCGCTTCCTTGACCGGCTTCTGCCCCGGCTCGCCCGTCAGGCGCAGCGCACCGCCCATGGCCGAGGCGACCAGCTCGCCCCCGCGCCAGTTCTCACGGGGTCCGCCCGAACCGAATGTGGTGACGGAAACGTGGACGGCGCTCGCGGGTATGCCGAGGTCCTTCGTCGCCGCGAGGCCGAGGTCGTCGATGACGAAGCTCGCCCCCGCCACCTCGCCGCCGATCTCCGCCCCGAGCGAGGCGAGGTAGCGCGCAAGCGGGCGCTCCGCCATCGTGCCGAGCGCGGCCACGCTGTGTCCGGCGAGCGGCATCATCGGGCAAGTCCTTTCAGCAATGCGGTAATTTCGTCCGCCGCACCATCGCGCCCGAACCAGTCGCGCCGGGTAAGGACGAGATGCGGAACGCCCGACAACTCCAGCGCACGGCGTTCGGCGGGCAGCTGCCAGGTCTGCGCCTCGTCCTCCTCGATGCGCCAGACGACGACGGCCTGCGCCTGCGTCTCGGCGATGCGGCGCGCCATGCGAGCGGCGGGATCGGCAAAGGCACGCGGTCCGGAATCGAGCGCATGGAGCGCGGTAGCGAGCGCGGCGAACGGGTCGTCGGCCGGCTCGCAGGGCGCATCCTCGCTCCATTGTTGCGCAAGCGTCTCGGCGACAGGCGCAAACCCAGCATTGCGGATGGCGTCGTTCAGTCGGTCGTCCGGCGCGGGGGTGCCGGTGACGAGACAGACAGGGTCGTTGGCCGGGATGGAAGTTTCGGCAGGTGTGAGCGCGTCATTCAGCGCCGCAGCCGTTACGTTCAGCCGTTCGGCCAGCTCGCGCAGCTTCGTCTCGGTGCGCGCGGCGCTCGTCGGGCGCGGTATCTTGGCCACGTCAAAGATCAGGGGTTCCGGCCCGCCCGCGCGGCCCGTTCGCCGCAACTCGCTCAGGTAATAGAACAGCCGCTGCGAGGTATCGTCGGCGCGGCTGAAGAGCACGGCGTCTAGGTGATCGTAGTCGCCCGCAAGCCAGTGATCGAGCACCAGCGGCGCCCAGGGCATGAACTTGCTCTCCATGAACGCCTCGGCCCGCGTGGGCGTGCGGTCGTGATCGAAGGCAAGCGGCCCGGCGTGGCATCCGGCGGCGCGCAGCAGCTGGTGCGGCAGGCACGGGCCGGCGGTGGCTATCTGCGTCATGTGCCGAGCACTCCGGGCAGCCACAGCACCACGGCGGGGAACAGGATGATCATCAGCAGGTGCACGAAATCGCTGGCGAGAAAGGGCAGGACGCCCCTGAAGATGGTCGAGATCGACACGTCCTTGGCCACGCCCTGCATGATGTAGAGGTTCATCCCCAGCGGCGGGTGGACGAAGCCGATCTCCATCGCGCGAGTGATGAAGATGCCGAACCAGATCGCGGTGAGGCCGGTGCTCTCGACGATGGGGAGGAGGATCGGCGTCATCAGCAGCATCAGCGCCAGCCCGTCCAGCACCGAGCCGAGCAGCAGCAGCAGCAGCGCGATCAGGATCAGCGTCGCCACCTGCCCCAGCCCCAGCCCGCTGACGAGCTCGCCCGCCGCGCTGGCGAGGCCGGTCACGCCGATGAAGACCGAGAAGATCAGCGCGCCGATCAGGATCAGGTAGATGAGGCCGGTGGTCCGCAGCGTCTCGTGAAAGGCGTTGAACAGCGCCGCGCGGGTCAGCTTGCGGCGGATCATGGCAGTCACCAGTGCGCCCGCCGCGCCCACGGCGGCGGCCTCGGCCGGACTGATCCAGCCCATGGCGATGCCGCCGATCACCAGCGCGACGATGACGAGGATTTCCCAGATGCGCCTCAGCGAGGCCAGCCGCTCGCCCCAGTCCGCCCGCTCGCCGGTCGTGGCGAGGCCGGGCCGCATCCGCACGAGGATGAAGACGACCGCGGCGTAGAACAGCGCCTGCGTGATGCCGGGAATGATGGCGGCGGTGAACAGCGTGCCGATGCTGGTCTCGGCGATGATGCCGAAGACGATCAGCGCGCCCGAGGGCGGAATCATCTGCCCGAGCGTGCCGCCGGCGGCGATGGTGCCGGTCGCCAGCCGGTCGTCGTAGCCGCGGCGTTTCATCTCGGGATAGGCGACGAGGCCGACGGTGGCGGTCGTGGCGAGGCTGGAGCCGTTGATCGCGCCGAAGCCGCCGCATCCGGCGATGGAGGCGTAGGCGAGGCCGCCCTTGCGGTGGCCGAGAAACTTGGCCGCGGCGTCGAACAGGTCGCGGCTGGCGTCGATCGAGAAGAAGATGTGCGCCATGAACAGGAACAGCGGCAGCGTGCCGAGCTCGTAGCGGGTCAGCGTGTCGATCACGACGACGCCCGCCTTGATGAGCGCGGCCTCCGGCCCCAGCACCACGGCAAGACCGCCCACGCCGACAGCGCCCAGCACCGCGCCGATGCGCCCGCCCGCCAGCAGCAGGGCGAACAGTATCAGGATGCCCACGGCTCCGGTGGCGGCGGTCGAGTAGATCATGCTCCGCCCCCGCCTTCGCGCTCGTTTCGCCGTAACAGACGCAGCGCCAGCAGGACCGCGCAGGCGAGCAGGCAGACGTTGGCGATAAGGCGCAGCGCGAGCCAGGGGACGCCGACCAGCTCGCTCTGCTCGTAGCCGTCCCACAGGTCCGCCATGATCCATACCGAGCCCGCCAGCAGGGCCAGCACGAAAGCCAGCGTCAGCAGGTCGGAGAACAGGTCCGCCACTCGGCGCGCGGGCGGCGAGAGGCGCTCCACCACGATGCGGACGCGGGCGTGCGAAAGGTCCCAGGTCGCCACGACCAGCCCGACCGATCCGGAGACGAGGACGATGGCCTGCATCAGCTCGATCGAACCGTGGAGCGGCAGCCCGACATGCCGCCCGATGACGGCGAACGTATCGACCAGCGTCGCCGCCAGCAGCGCCAGCCCGCCGATCCAGATGACGAGGGTCTTCGCCGTGCTCATGCCGCGGCCCTGACGGTGAAGTCTTCGCCAACCTCGATGGCCGGCAGACCGGCGGCAAGGGTAATGCGTTCGAGATATTCGGCGATGGCCCGCGCCCGCTCGCCCGAAGCCAGCACCGGGCGGCCCGGCGGCTCGACGTCCACCGGCACGATGGCGGCCTCGATACGGCCGTCGGCGCGCAGGGTGAGCAGGCCGATGAAGGCATTGACCGCCTCGGGGTGAAACGGCGCGAGGGTATAGGCCGGGTCCGGCGTGAAGCCGAACATGCGCTGGCGCTGCTCGGCCCATTCGCGGCGGGCCGGATGGTCCTGCTGCGGCGAGAGCGCGGAGGTCACCACGCAGCCGTTGCCGAGGCCGTGGAAGATCGGCTTGCCGCGATGGAACTCGATCCCGCGAACGATGTGCGCGTGATGCGACAGGACGGCGTCTGCGCCCGCGTCGATGGCGGCGCGGGCAATGTCGCGCTCGTAGGGTTGCAGCATGGCGGGGGTATGCACCTGCCCCTTGTGCAAGGCCACCAGCACCAAGTCCGCAGCCCCGCGTGCCGCGTTCACATCTTCCAAAAGAGTCTCGAGAGCTTCCGGGTGGACGCTCTCGAGACAGGCCTTGGGAGACACTGCCGCGCCATCGGCAGCGATCATTCTGAGATAGGCGCACCCCGCCCTGCCCGGCCCGGCCCAGGCTGCTTCGGGCCCGACGCAGTTGTAGCTGAGGAGCGCGATCCGCCGCCCGCCGACATCGGCGAAGGCGGGCTTGCGTGCCTGTGCGAGATCGGCTCCCGCCCCGGCATGGGCCACGCCTGCGGCGTCGAGTAGCGCACGGGTCTCGGCGATACCCTCGGCCCCGCAGTCGGCGATGTGGTTGCCGGCGAGGCTGACCATCCCGATGCCCGCGCGGGCGATTGCGGCGATATTCTCCGGCGGCGCGCCGCGTGCCGGCACGTCGCCCACCATCTCGTGCGCCGAGGTCGTGTGCGGCACCTCCAGATGGGCGATGGCGAGATCGGCAGCGCGGATCGCGGGCGCGATGCCGGACAGCCAGTGGTCGGCATCGGGCTCATCGAGCACGAGGTCGCCGAGCACGGCTATCTGGACATCGTCTATCATCATGCGACCCGTGTAGCGCAGCCTAGAAGCGGACGCGCGCTCCCACGGCGAAGAACCGGCCCACGGGGTTGGCCGCGGTGGCATCGTAGCCGCCGCTGCCGTTTCCGCTCGGGGCAAGGTTCACGTAGGGCGGGTCCTCGTCGAACATGTTGCGCACCTCGCCGGTCAACTCCAGCCCGCTCAGCCGGTCGAAGCCGAAAGCCTCGCCGATGCGGTACGTGATGCTGAAGTCGACCGGCGTATAGCTGTCGACTTCCTGGTTGGGCGTGACGAGAGTGTTGGTGTATCCGCCAACGTGGGTCGCCGAGAGGCGGCTGGTGAAGGGGCCGTGGTCCCAATTGACGGCGAAGCGCGCCTTGAACTTCAGCGGCTGGAAGATGATGTTGAGCTGGTCGAGCAGGTCCGCTTGCGGAGCCACCGCCACCTGGTAATCGGTGAGGTAGGTTCCCGAAGCGCTGAGACGCACGACATCGTTGGCACCCAGATCCATGCGGTAGTTGATGAGCGCATCGAAGCCGCGGGTAATCGACTTGCCGAGGTTTCGCGAACGGCCGTCCACGAACACGTCGATGTTCGCAAGGCTGCCGCCGGGGAAAGCGCCGAGCACGCCCACGCCGGCATCGATCTGCCGCTGGATCTCCGCCCGCGCCGCCGCGCCGCGCAGAATAACGCCGGTGCCAGCGAACTGACTCTCCTGCCCGAGGATCGTCAGGTTCGACAGGTTGGCGCTCACCTGGTTGTCGTAGGAGACGTCGAAGTAGGTCAGCGACAGGTTGAGATCGTCGATCGGCTCGTAGTCGAAACCGACCGACCAGGTCTCGGCGGTTTCCGGCCCGAGGTCGAGGTTGGGGCCCGATAGCGCAACACCCACCAGCGGCGCGCCGCCTGCCGGGTTCTGGTAGTTCTGCACGAACAGGTTGTTGGAGTTGCCGTAGATCTCCGGGATCGTCGGCGCGCGGAAGGAAGTGCCGTAGGAACCGCGCAGGGTCAGCCGGTCGATCGGCTCCCAGTTGATGCCGAACTGCGGGTTCGTGGTGTCGCCGGCATCGGAATAGCTGTCGTAGCGAATGGCCGCGACCACCTCGAGCGACTGGAAGCCGGGCATAGCGTTTTCGGGACCGAAGATTGGCACCAGAAGCTCGCCGTAAACCGAATCCACCGTGCGATCGAAGGTGCGGAAGGTGATGGGATTGGTCGGCGCACCCCGCGCGACACCGAGGTCCACGGTGAAGTCCTGTCGTTCGTACCCGAAGGCCGCCCGTACCTCGCCGCCCGGCAGCTGGAAAAGCGGACCGCTGGCGCCGACCTCGTAGAAGGTCAGCTGGCCATCGGTGGGGGCGAGAAAAATCTGATTGAAGATGCCGTCGATCACCGACTGGCTGGTTTGCCCGCCGAACGGGTCGAAGGCGGTCGCCGGATTGGTGCTCGTGAGCGCGGCATTGAGAGCGGCATTGTTGATGCCGGTGTAGCTGCCCGAGAAATCGTGCGTCTCGCCATAGGCGACCAGCCCCTCCAGCTCCCAGTCGAAGGGAAGCTGCACGCGCACGCCTGGGCTGATCTGCCAGCTTTCGGCAGAGCCGAACGATTCCTGCGTCGGGATTTGCGGACCGACGAAGGCATAGTCGACCTGATAGCTGGTGCCGGTGAACCCCGCCGGGCGCACGAAGTAGGGGTTGGTCTGCGGCACGGTGAGACGCGCCGAGGGATTGGCGTTGAGGCGGCGGAAGTTCCGCTTGGAATAGAACCCGTCGTAGAACACTTCCAGCCAGTCGGTCAGCTCGAAGGTGCCGGTGGAGTTGACGCTGTCGTAGCGCTGCTCGGGGATCAGGTCCTGTCCGGCCAGCGCGTCGCAGCGGTTGGCAGTGCCCGCCTGCAGCGCGGTGCCGGCGGTGAAGTTCACCGGCAGCGCAAAGGTCGCGCCGTTTGCAACGAGTGTGCCCGGACTGCACCGGGTGACGCGGTAATCGTTGCCGCCAAATGGCGTCTGGTCGCTGGTGAAGAAGTCGCGGTCGTCGCCGTTGAGGTTGGAGCGCTCGACGTGCTCGTAGGCCACCATCAGCTGCCCGCGATCGAAGCGGATGCCGCCCGCCGCGCCCACCGACCATTCGTCAAAGGCGTGGTCGTCGGAGAAACCGTAGCGCCCGAAGGCCTCGAAGCCGTCGAGGCTGCGGCGCGGAATGATGTTGACCACACCCGCCACCGCGTCCGAGCCGTAGATCGCCGAGGCGCCATTGGCGACGACCTCGACCCGCTCCACGCCGAGCGTCGGCAGGACGGAAGGATCGGTGGAGCGCGAATTGTTGACCACCCGGTGCCCGTCAATCAGCACCAGCGTGGCATAGGGGCCGATGCCGCGCAGGTTCACGCTGTTGCCGTAGGTGATATTGCCCGACCCGCCGGCCTGACCACGCGAGTTTTCCGACACGCCGAGATCGAAGACCTGCGGCAATTCCTTGATGACGCGGTCGATGGTGACGTTGCCCGAGGCCGCGATCTCTTCCTGGCCGAGGATGACGGCCGTTGCGCCCACCGGCGCTTCGCCCTGGCTGACGCGGCTGCCGGTGACGATAATCGCGTCCTCCACGTCCTCGTCCTGCACGGGGGCAGGCGTCACGGCCTGCGCGAGGGCGGGACTCGATGCAGCCAGCATGGCAGCGGCAATGGCGATGGCGGAACCGCTGCGTGCAAGCAGCGCGGCCGACAAATTGGCTTTCACGAACATAACCTCTCCCCGGTGCGTTTGCCTCTTTGCGAGGGCCACAACTCGAATGTCCGACTAGTCTGCCCAAGCCAGCGCCGTTGCAACGGAAATTTGGACAACGAGATTGTTGACAATCTTGTCGGCGGTTTGCAGTCTTGCCCAATGGAAGCCGCCATTGAGAAGCTCGCCAAGCGGGGGCCCAGCGCCTCGCACATCGCCGACTGGATCCGCTCGCAGATCAGGGGCAACCGCCTTGTGCCCGGTCAGCGGCTGGTGGAGGTCGACATCATCCGCCAGACCGGCGGGAGCCGCTTCAAGGTGCGCGAGGCCTACCAGCGTCTCGCGGCGGAAGGCCTGCTGGAGATCGAGGAGTATCGCGGAGCCAGGGTACGCGGCGCCTCGATGGACGAAGTGCGCCAGCTCTATCGCGCCCGCGCCGCGCTTGAAGCGCTGTGTGCTGCGGACTTCACGCGCAAAGCCTCGGACGAAGAGATCGCCCGCCTTGGCGAGATCGCGCGGCAGATGGAAGAGTGCGTTGAATCAGAACAACCGCAGGAGTTCGGCAAGCTCAATGCCGAGTGGCACACCCTGCTCATGCGCGGCGCGGGCAATGCGGTGATCGAGGACATGGTTCGCCGCCTCAACACGCCTGTCCACCACCTGCTGTTCGGCACTTTTTATCGCGGCGAACGGCTGCGCGAAGCTGCCCGCGATCACCGCCGTATCCTCGATGCGATCGAAGCGCGCAATCCAGACGGCGCCGAGTGCGAGATG
Source organism: Aurantiacibacter luteus (assembly GCF_001010945.1). GTDB lineage: Bacteria > Pseudomonadota > Alphaproteobacteria > Sphingomonadales > Sphingomonadaceae > Alteraurantiacibacter > Alteraurantiacibacter luteus. The sequence goes on along the minus strand of NZ_LBHB01000002.1, from coordinate 803,630 downwards.
CGGGCGCACGTCGAGAACGGGCTGTCGTTCCTGAGCGAACTGGATCGCGCTGTGCATCTGGAAGACTGAAGAAGCGTACGGGCGCTTACGGCGGGATCTCGCGTGCTGGTGAGCCCGACAGGATTGTTTCGCCGCTACGCGGCTGCACGGTCTCCGCTTCGCTCCGACTTCGAACCCGGGGCATCGATCCTGAAGCGCCGCACCACAGCACCACACCCTTGCGGGGTGTTATGCTGTGGTGAGCCCGACAGGATTCGAACCTGTGACCCGCTGATTAAAAGTCAGCTGCTCTACCTACTGAGCTACGGGCCCGACCAGTGCGGCGTCACCTAGGCAGGGGCTTGGGGCGGGTCAAGCGGGCGTTGAGCTGGGCGAGCGTCAGGCCGCTCACCGGGTCGCGCCAGCCGGGGGCGATCTCGGCCGCAGGGCCGAGCACGAAGGTGCGCTGCCGGAACAGCGGATGCGGCAAGCAGAGGTCCGGGCTGGCGACAATGCCGCCGCTCCAAAGCACCAAGTCGAGATCGATCGTGCGTGCGCGCCAGCGCTGGCCGCGCCGCTTTCTCCCAAGATCGGTTTCGAGCCGTTGCAACTCGCGTAGCAGGGTGAGCGGCTCGAGATCGCCCTCCAGCACGAGGGCGGCGTTAGCATAGGTGCGCTGCGAGGGGCCGACGGGTGCGCTCGCCATGATGGGCGAACGGGCGACGATTTCGCCCAGATCGCCGTCCATAAGGTCTATCGCCGCGGCCACTACCTCGCGGGGCGAGCCGAGGCGCGGATGGCGCTGGTTGCTGCCGAGCGCCACCAGATATGTGTGGTGCGCGCTCAGATGTCCTCGGCGATGCGGCCGTAGAGCTGCGGGCGGCGGTCGCGGAAGAAGCCCCAGCTCGCCCGGTGCTCGCGCGCGGCGTCGAGGTCGAGCGTGGCGGTCAGCACGCCGGTTTCGCCCGCGCCGTACTCGGCGATCATGTCGCCCCATTCGTCGCAGATGAAGCTGTGGCCGTAGAAGCGGTTGCCCGCTTCCTGGCTGCCCTCGTGGCCGATCCGGTTGGCGGCGACCACGGGCATGCAGTTGGACACCGCATGGCCGATCATCGCGCGACGCCACATGCGGCTGGTGTCCATCTCCGCGTCCTTTGGCTCGGAGCCGATGGCGGTGGGGTAGAACAGCACCTGCGCGCCCTTCAGCGCGAGGCAGCGCGCGGTTTCGGGGTACCACTGGTCCCAGCAGATGCCGATGCCGATGCGCGCGCCGAAAACGTCCCACACCTTGAAGCCGTCGTTACCGGGGCGGAAATAGAATTTTTCCTCGTAGCCCGGCCCGTCGGGGATGTGGCTCTTGCGGTAGGTGCCCAAGATCTCGCCGTCCGACCCGATCATGGCGAGGGTGTTGTAGTAGTGATGCCCGTCGCGCTCGAAGAAGCTGGTGGGAATGGCGACGCCCAGTTTCGCCGCCAGTTGCTGCATCGCGATCACCGAGGGGTGCTCCGCGGTCGGCCTCGCCAGCGCGAAGAAGGCGTCCTTTTCCTCGCGGCAGAAATAGGGGCCGGAGAACAGCTCGGGCGGCAGCACCACCTGCGCGCCCTTGCCCGCGGCCTCCTCGACTAGCGCGGAGACGGCGGCGATGTTCTCGGCCTCGTCCTCCGATCCGAGGGCGAGTTGCAGGGCGGCGACGGTGAGCGTGGTCATCCGCCAGCCGTTACTTCTCGGTGAGCGCGAAGTCCACTTGCACCGCGACGCTGCTGGTCGTCTGCCCCGGCATGATCGTAGCGCTGACCGCCGCGCCTTCCTCGGGCATGGGCGCGTTGAGGATCGGCGGCGGCGGGGCGACGGCAGGCGGCGCGGGCGGCGGCAGCATCCGGCCCGCCGCATCCATCGCCGTCGCCTGCGCCGCGCCGAAGTAGCGCCCTCCCTGCGCCCCGCCCGCGTCGCGGATGTAGAGCACGCGCTCGATCTCCATGCCCGCCGCCTCTGCATAGGCTTCCGCCCGTCGCCGCGCGGCCTGGTAGGCGTTGGCGTAGGCGGAGTTGGCCGCGGCCTCGGGGTCGGACAGGCGCAGGTCGGGACCGGAGACGATGTTCGCCCCCACCCCCGTCACCGCGGTCACCGCCGGCCCCGCCTTGGCGACATCGCGCACGCGGACCGATAGCGTATTGTAGGCCTGAAACTGCCCGCGTCGGTCGCCGTAGTCGATGCGCTGCACGTTGACGGCGCTGGTCTGGATGTCGTCCTCGGCGATGCCGAGCTGGCGCAGAGCGGCGACGATCTCGGCGATGTCGGACTGCGTCTCGCGGCTGGCGGCCTCGGCGGTGGCGGCCCAGTTCTGCACACCCGCCTGGAACTGCGCCTCGTCCGGCCGCGTGTCGGCATAGCCGGTGGCGCTGACCGAAAGCAGCGTCTCCTGTTTCTCAACCCCGCGCGGATCGTAGACCGTGTCCCCGCACCCGGCGAGCGGGAGGATGGTGACGGGGCACAGGGCGGCGACGGCGAGCTTCTTCATGCGGGCGACCTCTAGATGTTACACTGTAACATCTATGACCAGGCAAGGCTTAACGTCAAGTCAGCTCGAATGGTCGGAGATGATACGCCAGTGGCCGCCCTCGTCGCGCTCGAACACCAGGCTTGTCCAGCCGGTGGCGGGCGGTTTGCCCTCCGGGTATTCGAGGACGTATTGGCCCACATAGAGCGCATGGTTTTGCCCAAGCGGGCGGAAGTCCTCGGTGAAGAAGCTCAGCACTCCGCGATCGGAGGGATCGGGGCCGGACCAGTCGTAGCGGTCGCGGTAGCGCGTCTCGATCTCGCCGCGCCCGTGGATCACCTCCTCGCCGCCGACGAAGGCCGTTCGCGGATCGCCGGAGTAAATGTCGAGGAAGCGCGTCATGTCGCCCTCGTTCCAGCCCGCGGCGCTATCGGTCAGCGCGGCCTCGATGTCGGCGACCTGCGGTTCCTCGACCGTGGGTTGCGGCGCAGGCTTGTCGCGGTTGCAGGCGGCGAGCGCCAAGGCGCCCGCCAGGAGGAGGGCGAACCGCATCAGGGGCGCTTGCGGAACAGGAGGGTCATGCGGTCGCTCTCGCCGATGGCGGCACGGCGGGCGCGTTCCGGGCTGCCCTCCGGCGCATTGCCGAAGCTGGGCGGCAGGTTCCAAACGCCGCCTTCCCAGTCCGCCGGGTCGTTCGGGTTGGCGTTGATCTCGCTGCGGGCGACGAGCTCGAACCCGTAGGCCTCGAACATGCCGATCACGTCCTGCTCGCGCTGGTAGCCATTGTTGCCGAGCACGTAGTCGGCGGGCGCATCGGGGTTCGCGCGGTGCTGCACCACGCCGATCATGCCGTCGGGCTTCAGCAGCGTGCGCGCGGCGACCAGCGTATCGTGGAGGAAGCCCATGCGGCGAAGATTGTGGATCTCGCGGAAGATCAGCACCCGGTCGACCGTGCCCGCGCGGCTCGCCACCGCCTCGTCGCCGACGTTGAGGCCGACCACCGGCGCACCGTCGCTGCCCACCCAGCCGGTCGCGCTTTCGGGCAGGCGGGTGGCGGCGTTGGCGTAGTTGTTCCAGCCTGCCGAGAGGCCGGGACGGATCAGCGGGTCGAGCCCGATGTATGTCCCCTCGCTGCCGAGGTAGGGCACCAGCACGCGGGTGTACCACCCGCTCGCCGGCATCACGTCGACCACGGTCATCCCCGGCATCACGCCGAAGAACTCCAGCGTCTCGGCCGGATGGCGATACTGGTCGCGCGCCCGGTCGCGCTCGCGGCGCGGGTGCAGCAGCACGCTCTCCATGTTGAGCGCACGCTCCTGGTAGCTGCCGGGCATGGCCTCCTGCGCGGCGGCGGGCGCGGGCATCACGCCGAGCGTGAGGGCGGTCGCGAGGATGGCGGCAAGTCGCATGGAAATCTCCCTGTTCATTGCCCGCGAAACTAGCGCGCGCGCAGTGGATGACAAGCGCGACCTTGGTCCCCACATGGGCGGGCAAAGGAGATTGACGAATGAGTGAGACAGCAATCATCGCCGGCGGCTGCTTCTGGTGCACCGAGGCCGTGTTCCGCGACGTGATCGGGGTGGAGCAGGTCGAGAGCGGATACATCGGCGGGCACGTGGCCGATCCGACCTACAAGCAGGTCTGCGGCGGCGACACCGGCCATGCCGAGGCGATCCGCGTGACCTACGATCCATCGGTCGTCACCCTGCCCGAGATCTACGACATGTTCATGGGCACCCACGATCCGAGCCAGCTGAACCGCCAAGGCAACGACGTCGGCACTCAGTACCGCAGCGCGATCTTCCCGCTGGACGACACCCAGCGCACCGAGGCCGAAGCCGCCATCGCTCGCTGGAACGAGGGGCACGCGGGTCAGACCGCCGTGACCACGATCGAGGAAGCCAGCCAGTGGTATCCGGCCGAGGACTATCACCAAGAATACTGGGAGGGCGAAGGCCAGCGCAATCCCTACTGTCTCGCCGTGATCCCCCCCAAGCTGATGAAGCTGCGCAAGAGCTTCGCCGACAAGGTCAAGGCGTGACGATCACCGTCCACCACCTCGAGAATTCACGCTCGCAGCGCGTGCTGTGGATGCTCGAGGAACTTGGCCTGCCGTACAACGTGAAGCGCTACGAACGGGACAAGGCGACCATGCTCGCCCCGCCGGAACTGAAGCGCGTCCATCCGCTCGGCAAGTCGCCAGTGATCGAAGATGGGGGCCGCGTGGTGGCCGAGACCGGGGCCATCGTCGAATACCTGGTGGACAAGGCCGGCGGCAGGCTCGGCCCGCCGGAAGGTGAGGACGCGGCGCTGCGCTATCGCTTCTGGCTGCACTATGCGGAGGGTTCGCTGATGCCCCCGCTGGTCCTGAAACTCGTGCTCTCGCGCATCCCGCTGATGGGCAAGCCGGCGATGAAGCGGATTCAGCCGATGATCGACGTCCATCTCGATTACGTCGAGAGCGAGCTGGCGAGCCGCGAATGGTGTGCCGGCGACGCCTTCAGCGCGGCGGACGTGATGATGAGCTTCCCGCTGGAAGCCGCGCGCAACCGCGCCGGGCTGGACGAGAGCCGACCGGCTACCATCGCCTGGCTCGAGAAGATCCATGCGCGTCCCGCCTATGCCGCAGCGCTGGCGGCGGGCGGACCCTACGCCTACGCCTGAGAGGCGCGGAAGCGGGCCACGAAGAAGCCGTCGAGCCCGCCCTCTTCCGCCAGCATCCCCGGATCGGTGCGGACCTGGCCTTCGGCGGTCGGCTGAATGCCAGCGGGCAGTTCGTCGGCGGTGACGGGCGCTGGGAGCAGATCGCAGGTGGCGGCGACGCCCTCGCCCTCCTCGCGTTCCAGCGAGCAGACCGCGTAGACCAGCGTGCCGCCGGGCGCGAGCCAGTTGGCGGCGCGCTCGAGAAGCTGCGTCTGCAAGGTTGTCGCCGCCTCGATCTGGCGAGGGCCGATGCGGTGGATCACGTCGGGATTGCGGCGGCAGGTGCCCGTCGCGGTGCAGGGCGCATCGAGCAGGATCGCGTCGAACTGCTCGTCGGGGTGCCAGCCCATCGCGTCGGCTTCGACGATTGCGGCGGCAAGGCCCGTGCGTTCGAGGTTCTGGCGCAGGCGTTCGAGGCGGCGGCTTGAGTTGTCGAGCGCTGTCACCTGCCAGCCCATGCTCGCCAGTTGCAGCGTCTTGCCGCCCGGCGCGGCACAGAGGTCGAGCACTCGGCGTCCTTCGCCCGCGCCCAGCAACCGCGCGGGGATCGAGGCGGCGAGGTCCTGCACCCACCACGCGCCGTCATCGAAGCCCGGCAAGGTCTCCACCGCCGTGCCGCGCGGCAGGCGGACATGGCCGGGCGCGAGGCTCGTGCCGCCAAGCTGCTCGGCTACGGTCGCGGTCTGCGAAGGATCGCGCAGGGTCAGGTCCAGCGGCGGCGGAACGGCGAGACCCGTGGCGATGGCCTCCGCCCGCTCACCCCAGCGCGCGGCGACTTCGGCGGGCAGCGTAGGGCTGTGCGGCAAACTCGCCTCCTTGCGGGTCAGCGTGGCGAAAACACCGTGCGCCAGCCGCTTAGGCCCACCGTCGAGCAGCGGCAGCGCGGTCGCCACCACGGCGTGCGGCGGCGTCTCCAGCCGCAGCCATTGGGCGAGCATCATGCGCAGAACCATGCGGGCCTTGGCATCGGAGGGCAGCACCTCGCGCGTGGCGCTATCGATCAGCGCATCGAGATCGACCAGCCAGCGCAGCACTTCGCCCGCGACGGCGCGGGCCAGCGCGCGGTCGGAGAAGCTGGGCAATCCGTTCGCCGCCCCGCCCGCCTGCTCCATCGTCTCGCCCCGCCGCAGCACGGCATCGAGCATCTTGAGCGCGGCGCGGCGCGGGGGGAGGCCGGGTATCTGGGGCATGGGGTGCCTCTAGTCCGCCTTGCGCGCCCGCGCCAGTGCGCCCATCTTGCCCCCATGACAAAGCGCGCGACCCAGCGACCCGAGAGCTTCGTAAAGCCCGCCTACTGGACCAGCGAACCCCCACCCGCGCCCGAGGCGCCGGTGGTGGACGAGGCGCTCAGCCCCACGCGCTATGGCGACTGGGTGATCAAGGGCGTGGCGATCGACTTCTAGATCCACCCCGCCAGTTCGCGCCGCACCAGCGTCTCCAGCATCGCCATCCCTTCCGCGCCCGCATTGAGGCAGTCGAGGACGTGGAAATGCTCGCCGCCCGCGTCGATGAACTGCTCGCGGCCGCGGATCGCCAGTTCTTCCAGCGTTTCGAGACAGTCGGCGGAAAAGCCCGGCGCGGCGATGGCGAGGCGCTTGGTGCCCGCCCTGGCCTCGGCCTCCAGCACGGCGTCGGTCGCGGGCTCGAGCCACTTGGCGGGGCCGAAGCGGCTCTGGAAGGTGGTGGCCATGCGGATGTCCGGACGCGCCATCGCCTCTTCGAGCAGGCGCGCGGTCTTGCGGCAGTGGCAGTGGTAGGGATCGCCCAGCTCCAGCGTGCGCTTCGGCATGCCGTGGAAACTCAGCAGCAGGACCTCGGGCACGAAGTCGAGCGCGGCCAGCTGGCGACCGAGGTCGCTCGCCAACGCCTGGATGTAGGCGGGATCGTCGTGGTACGGCGGCAGCGTGCGCAGGGCCGGCTGCCAGCGCTGGGCCCGCAGCCAGTCGGCCGCCTTGTCGACCACGGTGGCGGTCGTGGCGGCGCAGTATTGCGGATAGAGGGGGCTGAGCAGGATGCGCTCGCACCCTGCCTCGAACATTGCCGCCAGCCGGTCCGGGATCGCGGGGTTGCCGTAGCGCATGGCCCAGTCGACCACGATGGCCGGGCTCTCCCCGGGCGACAGCCGCTCCTGCAGCTCGAGCGCCTGCTCCGCCGTGATCGCGGCGAGCGGGGAGCCCTTGTCGGTCCATACCTGCCTGTAGGCATGGGCGCTCTTCTTCGGGCGCGTGTTGAGAATGATCCCGCGCAGGATCGGCTGCCAGGCGATTTGCGGAATCTCGACCACGCGCCGGTCGGACAGGAATTCGCCAAGATAGCGCCGCACCGCCCCGGTCTCCGGCGCGTCGGGCGTGCCGAGGTTGACCAGGAGCACGCCGACACGGCCCTTCTTCACCGGGGGATGATCGGGCGGGAGAAGGGCGGTCATAAGAGGCGTCCGGTTCAGGTAAGGGCGGAGAGCAGCGGTAGGCGGCGCAGGCGCAGGCCGGTCGCGGCGTGGAAGGCATTGGCGATGGCGGGCGCGGTGGCGGGCACGCCGATCTCGCCCGGATCGAAGGGTTCGGCGCTGCTGGAGAGCAGGCTCACGTGGATTTCCGGGCAGTCGGCAAGGCTCGGCAGCGAGAGCGAGGACAGACGGTGGTTGGTCGGCAGGCCGTCGGCGTAATCGGTATCGCAGCCTAGTGCCATCGCCAGGCCGAAGACCAGCCCGCCCTCGATCTGCTGCAAGGCGATGTCGCGGTTCACCACGCGGCCGATGTCGGCGGCAGCAAACAGCTTGCGGACCCTGAGCCCGCCCTCGCCGCGGGCGGCCTCGGCGATCACCGCGATCCGGCCAGTGGCACCGAAGAGGTCCATCCGGTGGCAGGCAAGGCCCTGCCCCGCACCACCGATCCCGCCGCCCTGCTGGCCGCCGTCCCAGGCCGCCAGCTGCGCCGCCGCCTGCAGCACCGCGACCATGCGCGGATCCTGCCCCAGCATGGCGACGCGGTAGCTCAGCGGCTCGCGCTCGTGCCGCTTGGCGGCCTCGTCGAGGAAACATTCGCGGAAAAAAGCGGTGTAGCCGTGCGCCCCGCCGCGCATCCGCGAGGTCGGTAGCTTCAGGCGCACGGGCACGTGCGTCACCGCGACGTCGGGAATGGCGTAGCTCGCCAGCAACCCTTCGACCGACAGCGGATCGGCCTCGTTCGCCGTCTCCGCGATGGCCGCCCAGCTCGTCCGGTTGTCGAACATGCGGCGGCCCAATTCGGGCATGGTCGGCGGGCAGGCGATGCGCGCGCGCAGGCCCATGATGCTGCCTTCGGGCGCGATCCGCGCGCCGAGCAGCGCGGCGACGGGCGGGCGCGGATAGCTGGCGACGTGTTCCTGCCAGCGCGACCAGGTCAGCTGCACCGGCCTGCCGGTCTCGCGCGCCAGCAGCGCCACCTCGATCGCCGCCTGGTTATCCAGCCGCCGGTCGAAACTGCCGCCCGCCGCGACCGGATAGAGGATCACGTCCTCGTGCCCGATGCCGAGCGCGCCCGCCGCCGCCGCGCGCGCGGCCTCGGGCGTCTGCGTCGGGAGCCACATCTCCAGCTTGCCGTCGACCAGCTGGGCGGTTGCCGATGTCGTCTCGATGGTCGCGTGCAGGCCCGGCGCGACGTCGTAGCGCAGCGCGAGGTCGGGAGTGTAGCCGGTGTCGCCCTCGCCTCGCTCGAACATCACCTCGCCCACGCCGCGCCGCACGCGATTGTCGAGCGCCTCGGCCATCGCCGCGCCCTGCACCGGCTCCTCGACCGAGAAGCGCGGCGCGATCTTGCGCAGCGCCTCTTCCGCCGCCCACCAATTGTCGGCCACCGCGGCCAGCCAACGCTTGCCGCGCACCAGCTGGACCAGCCCGCGCTGACCACTTGCAAGCGAGGCGTCGAAATCGAGTAGCTCGGCGCGGTCGTGCGGCCCGTGGCGGATCGCGGCATAGACCATGTTCGGCAGCCGCACATCGGCGGCAAAGACGTGGCTGCCGTCGACCTTGCTCGGCAGGTCGAGCCGGGGCCATGCCAGCACCCGCTCGCGTTCCGCATCCTCGCCCGTCGCCAGCGCCAGCTCGGCGGGCGGATCGGGCAGCAGCGGCGGCGGATCGGGCGGGGTCTGGCTCGCCGCCTCCAGCGCCAGTTCGGCGAAGCTGGCGCGATTGGCATCATGGTAGATGAAGCCGTTTTCCGCCCGGCACTGCTCCCACGGCACGTCCCAGCGGTCTGCCGCCGCCTGCGCCAGCATGGCCCGCGCCGCCGCGCCCGCGTTGCGGCACGATGCCTCGTAGGCGGCGAGCGCGGTGCCCTCGGCGGTGGCGGTGAAGCGGTTGTCCTGCGCCCAGCGTCGCAGCAGCAGTTCGTCCGGCTCGTCCTCCCAAGTGCCCAGCAGCGGCCGCCACAGCGGCGCCCAGCGCGCGGCGAGAGGTACGTTGGCATAGGCGCCGCTGACCGGGGCGGGCTCGACCGCGACCTGCCGCCAGTCCGCGCCCAGCTCCATCGCCACGACCTGCGGCAGCAGCGTGGTGACGCCCTGCCCCATCTCCAACTGCGGCACGGCGACGGTCACCACGCCGTCCGCCGCGATCTTCAGCCAGGCATCGAAGGCGGCTTCGCCAGGGCCGGGCGAAAGCGGGTTGTCGAATTCGCGCGGCATCAGCGTCCAGGCGACGAGCAGCCCGCCGCCCGCCGCGGCGCCTGCCAGAAGACCGCGGCGCGAGATCCGCATTCAGGCGCTCTCGAGGAAGCGCGCGACCTGCGCGGCGACGGCCTTGAACGGTTCGGCGTAGGCACCCTCGCTCGCGGCAGGCGGCTGGCCGGTGTCGGAGCCGACGCGAATGTCCATCGCCAGCGGGATGCGCCCCAGGAACGGCACGCCGAGCGAGTGCGCCGCCGCCTCGGCCCCGCCCTGCCCGAACGGCTGACTGACCTCGCCGCACGAGGGGCAAAGGTATCCCGCCATGTTCTCGGCCACGCCGATCACCGGGATCTGCGCCTGGCGGAACAGGTCGATGGCGCGCGCCGCGTCGATCAGCGCCAGATCTTGCGGCGTGGAGACGACAACCGCGCCGACCGGCTTGAACTGCTGCATCATCGTGAGTTGAACGTCGCCGGTGCCCGGCGGCAGGTCGACCAGCAGCAGTTCGGCCTCGCCCCAGTCCGCCTCCATCAGCTGGGCCAGCGCCTTGCCCACCATCGGCCCGCGCCAGGCGATGGCGCGCCCGCCCTCGATCAGCTGCGCCATCGAGACGAAGCTGACGCCGAACTCGCTCTGGTGCGGGATCAGGGTCTGCCCCTCGGCGCGCAGCTTGTTGCCGCCCGCGTCGAGCAGCATGGATTGCGAGGGGCCGTAAATGTCGGCATCGACGACGCCCACCTTGTGGCCCATGCCTGCAAGGGCCACGGCGAGATTGGCGGTCAGGGTCGACTTGCCGACGCCGCCCTTGCCGCTGCCTACCAGCACGATGCGCCGCTCGCGCCTTTCCGCCATCAGCGCCACGCGCACCTCGGCCACGCCCTCGAGCGCGCCCACCGCCGTCTCAAGCTCGCGCTGCAATTGCGCCGCGGCGGAGCGGCCCAGCGCGCCCGCATCGACGACCAGCGTCGCCACGCCATCGCGCAGGGAGACGGAGCGCACCATACCGGCCAGCTCGGCGGGAATGGCGGCGCGGATCGCGGTTTCGCTGCTCATGGCCCGCCTGCTAGCGCCTCGCGCCCGCCGGGTCAGCAAGTTTGCTGGGCCCACCCCCTGTTTTTTGCCGCGAGCCTACCTATAGAGAAGGGCATGGAACGTTTGGGCGGTTTTATCGACAGGATCGGCCTTGCCATGGCCGGGAAGAAGAATCCCTGGGGCACGGCAGGCGGAAGCGGCAGCGATGGTGGAGAGGGCGGCGGCACGCCGCCAAGCTCAGGCGACGAGACCCCGCGCGGGCCGCGCAACCCCTGGCTGCCGGGCGGCGGCAGCGACGCGGGCGAACCCGGCCGCGGCCGGCGCGGCGCGAATATCGAGGACATCTTCCGCAATCGCGGCCCCGAAGGTCCGCGTCGTCGCCCCGGCGGCCCCGGCGGCGGCGGGCCGACCTTCCGCCTGCCCGAGAGGCCCGGCGGCAAGAGCTGGCTGCCCATCGCGCTCGCCGGCATCGCCGTGGTCTGGGTGGCCGTCACCTCGGTCCACTTCGTGCAGCCGCGCGAACAGGGCGTCGTTACCTGGTTCGGCGGCAAGTACGCCTACACCATGAACCCCGGCACCAACTTCACCGCGCCCTGGCCGATCCAGACCGCCACCGTCGTCGACGTGGGCGAAATCCGGCTCGAGGAAATCGGCAGCGGCGGGGAGAACCTGATCCTCACCGGCGACCAGAACCTGGTCGACCTGAGCTATCTCGTGCGCTGGAACATCAAGGACCTGGTGCAGTTCGAATACGAGCTGCCCGACCCCGAGGCGACGGTCCGCGAAGTGGCCGAATCGGCCATGCGCGAGAGCATCGCCGAGACCGATCTCGACACCGTCCTCTCCGGCTCCGGCCGTGCCGAGGTGGAGGCGCGGGTGCGCGAGCGCATGCAGTCCATCCTCGACGCCTACGACGCCGGCATCGCCGTGCAGGGTGTGGAGGTCGCGCGGACCGAGGCGCCGGAACAGGTGATCGAGGCCTTCAACGACGTGCTCGCTGCCCGCCAGGACCGCGAGCGCAACCTCAACGATGCGCGCCGCTACGAACAGCAGGTGCTGGCCGACGCGCAGGGTTCGGCCGCCGAGTTCAACGAGATCTACGCCCAGTATCGCCTCGCCCCCGAGGTGACGCGCCGGCGTCTCTATTACGAGACCATGGAACAGGTGCTGCGCGGCACCGACAAGACGGTGATCGAGGGCGGCAGCGGGGTAACCCCCTACCTGCCCCTGCCCGAGGTGCAGCGCCGCTCGCAAGGTTCCGCCCAGGTCGTCACTCCGCCCGCAGGAGGCCAGTAATGGACCGTTTCTGGCAGACGCACCGGATGTCGGTGATCGCGGTCGCGGCGCTTCTCGTCGCGCTCCTCAGCACGGTCGTGATCGTCCCCGAAACGCAGCAGGCGGTAAAGATCCGCACCGGTGAGCCGGTCGAGGTCATCAACCGCTTCGACCCGGCGCAACCCTACGGCAGCACCGGCGCGGGCATCTGGTACCGCATCCCCATCGTCGAGCGGATGCAGTTCGTCGACCGGCGCATCCAGAACCTCGTCATGGAAAACGAGACGGTGCTGTCGAACGACCAGCAGCGGCTCGAGGTCAACGCCTTTGCCCGCTACCGCATCTACGATCCCGTGTTGTTCGTGCAACGCGCGGGCAACGAGGAGCTTCTGCGCGGCCAGCTGGCGCGCATCCTGCCCTCGGTCCTGCGTCAGGAACTGGGCCGGCGCACATTTGCCAGCCTGCTCACCGCCGAGCGCGGCAGCGCGATGCGCAATATCCGCGACCAGCTCGACGAGCAGGCGCGGCAATACGGCGCGCAGGTGCTCGACGTGCGCATCGCGCGCGCCGACCTGCCCAGCGGCACGCCGCTGCAGTCGGCCTTCACCCGGATGCAGTCCGAACGCAGCCAGCAGGCCGAAACGATCCGTGCGGGCGGAAGGCGCGACGCGCAGATCATCCGCGCCGAGGCCGCGGCGGAGGCCGCGCGCATCTATGCCGAGGCCTACAACCAGGATGCTTCGTTCTACGATTTTTACCGCGCCATGCAGAGCTACCGCGCCACATTCGGCCCGGCGCAGGCGGGGGAGACCGACGTCGGCGAGAGCTCGATCATCATGGACGACAGCAACGATTACCTGCGCCAGTTCAGGGGGCGCAACTGAGGGTTCGATTACACCTGTCGTTAAACACAAGTTCAGCCGCTTTGGGCTGGAAACCGTGGCGGGGCAGGAGGCGTTGCGAAGCGGACCATCGCCGCGATGCGAATTGAGATAAAGGACCACAAGGACGTGAAGCCAGTGCGCTATTCCTATTCGATCACCTCGGCCCTGCTGCTCGGCGGTGCCGCCATCTCGCTCATCACCGGCGCGCCCGCCGGGGCGCAGGTCGCGCAGAACGACCGGATGCATATGGAAGGCGTTGTGCCGCGCGCCGGCGCGCCCGCCAGCTTCGCCGACCTGACCGCGCAGCTGCAACCCGCCGTCGTCAATATCTCCACCCGCCAGTCGATCACGGTGGAGCAGCAGGCCAACCCGTTCGAGGGCACCCCCTTCGGCCAGTTCTTCCAGCGCCGCCAGCAGGGCCCGAGCGGTCCGCGCACGCAGGAGGCGACCTCGCTCGGCTCCGGCTTCATCGTGTCGGCCGATGGCTACATAGTCACCAACAACCACGTCGTCGCGCCTGATGCGCGGGCCACGCTGGAAGAGGTGACGGTGACCCTCGCCGACGGCACCGAATACACCGCCGAGCTCGTCGGCACCGATCCGCAGAGCGACCTCGCGGTGCTCAAGATCTCTGGCAGCAGCGCGTTTCCCTTCGTGCGCTTCGGCAATTCGAGCGAAGCGCGCGTGGGCGACTGGGTGATCGCCATCGGCAATCCGTTTGGCCTCGGCGGCACGGTGACGAGCGGCATCGTCTCCAGCGTGCTGCGCAACGTCGGCAGCGGCGCTTACGACCGCTACATCCAGACCGACGCGGCGATCAATCGCGGCAATTCGGGTGGTCCGCTGTTCGACATGCAGGGCAACGTCATCGGCATCAACAACGCCATCCTCTCGCCCTCGGGCGGCAGCGTAGGCATCGGCCTTGCCATTCCGGCCGAGACCGCCAGCCCCATCGTGGAGCAGCTGATCCGGGGCGAGGAAATCCAGCGCGGCTATCTGGGCGTGTCGATCCAGCCGGTGGACGACGACATCGCCGATGCGCTGGGCATCGAGCGCGCGCGCGGCGAGCTGATCCAGAGCGTGCAGCCGGGCGAGGCGGCAGAGCGCGCGGGTCTGCGCGCGGGCGACGTGGTGGTCTCGGTCAACGATACCGAGGTCACGCCCGATTCTACGCTCAGCTACATCGTCGCGAACATCGCCCCGGGCACGACCATCCCCGTCACCTACGTGCGCGACGGCGAGCGTCGCCGCACCAACGTGACCGTGGGCCGCCGCCCCAGCGAGGAGACGCTGCGCCAGCAGCAGATGTTCCAGAACGAGGACAACGGACCCAGCCAGTCGCAGCCAAGCGACAGCGGCGGGCTCGTGGCCGAGCAGCTCGGTATTCAGGCGCTGCCGATCGATCCCACCATCGCCCGTCAGCTTGGCGTCCCCGCCGATACCCGCGGCCTTGCCATCACCAACGTCGATCCCAACTCCGACGCGGCGCGTCGCGGGCTGGCGCGCGGGGTGATGATCCTCGCCGCCAACGGGCGCGAGGTGCCAACACTCGCGGCGCTCGAAGCCGTCATCGAGGCGGCCCGGCGCGACGGGCGCGGCGCGGTGCTGCTGCGCGTGCAGGCGCGCGGCGGCCAGCCGCAGAGCATCCCGGTCCGCTTGACGGGGAATTGATCTTGATAGCGAGCCCGCCTCCGCGGGCTCGTCCTCGCTAGACGCACTTCGCTGCGCTGCGTGCCCGCTGCGGGCGGGCGGTTGCCCTTGCGGCCCCCTGGGCCGTGATGCCTAGGAGCTTTCCAGAATCGGTCGGCGACGAGCCGACCGCAAGGCCGACCGGTCGCCCGCAGGTGCCGCGTAGTGTAACGAAGCGAACAGCACCGAGGATGAACCCGCGGAGGCGGGTTCTCCCACGAAAGCAGGCTACTCCCCCGGCCGTCGCGGCTGGGCGGGCTGGCTTTCGGGCGGACGCTGGCCGGTGGCGCGTTCGAGGAAGTCGTCGCTGGCGGCGGGCGGCACGTCGGGGCGGCGGACCGGGCGCGGCTGGGGCTGTGGCTGGCCGGGCAGCGCTGGCTGGGTGCCGGGGCGCACCGGCTGCGGATCGAGCGGCTCGCCGCGGCGCACGTTCACGCCCTCGCCTTCGACGTCGAAGCCGTCCTGCCCGCGCGGGCGGCTGGTGCGACCGGGCTCAACCAGATTCCCCTGCTCGTCGATGTAATAGTAATAGCCGTCGTCGCCTTGGTCGCCGTAATAGAACTCGTCGTCGGGCTCGAGCTGCCATTCGGGCAGTTGCAGGTCGGTCTCGAACTCCTCCACTGGCCGGTCGCGCACGGCATAGCGCATGAAGGCGGCAAAGGCGCTGGCAGGCGCGGTGCCGCCCTGCAGCCCCGCCACCCGGCCGTTGTCGTCGCGGCCCATCCATACGCCGGTGGTGATGCCGCTGGAAAAGCCGACGAAATAGCCGTCGTTGTTGGCGTTGGTCGTGCCGGTCTTGCCCGCCACTGGCCGCCCGATCTGCGCTGCGCGGCCCGTGCCCGTGGCGACCGCGGTCTGCAACAGGTCGGTGATGCCGGCCGCGACGTAGTCGGGCACCAGGCGATAGGCCGTAGCCTGCTGGTGCTGGTAGAGCAGGTCGCCGTCTACCGTCGTCACCTTGGTGATGCCGTAGGGTTCCACCGAGTTGCCACCCGCCGATACCGCGGCAAAGGCACGCGTCATGTCGATCAGGCGCACCTCGTTCGAACCCAGAACCATCGAGGGATAGGTGTTGATCTGCGAGGTGATGCCGAAGCGACGGGCCATGCTGGCGACGTTGGAAAAGCCGACCTCGTTGCCGAGCTGCGCCGCGACCGAGTTCTTGGAATAGGCGAAGGCCGTGCGCAGGTCGATCTGACCGGCATAGCTGCCGCCCGAATTGCGCGGGCTCCACCCGTCGATGGTCACCGGCACGTCGTTCACGGTGTCGTCGGGCGTGTACCCGGCCTCGAGCGCGGCGAGGTAGACGAACAGCTTGAACGAGGAGCCGGGCTGCCGCATCGCGTCGGTGGCGCGGTTGTAGCTGGAGGTGACGTAATCGGTGCCGCCGACCAGCGCCAGCACCGCCCCGTCGCGGTCGAGGCTGACGAGCGCGCCTTGCGTTCCCGCTCCCGGCACGTTGGACTGGATGGCGGTGGTCGCCGCGCGCTGCATCCCCACGTCCAGCGTGGTCCACACCTCGATCGGCTCGAAGGTGTTCGACGGCAGCAGCAGGTCCAGCTGCGGCAGCGCCCAGTCGGTGAAATAGCGGATCGAGTTCTGCGCCTCGGTCTCGCGCAGGTTCACCGCCTCCACGTTCACCTCGCGCGCGGTGGCGGGATCGAGGTCGCCGTACTTCACCATCTGCGCGATCACCACGTTGGCGCGGCCCACGGCTGCGTCGATGTCGGCGGTGGGGGAATAGCGGC
Organism: Aurantiacibacter luteus; assembly: GCF_001010945.1. Classification (GTDB taxonomy): domain Bacteria; phylum Pseudomonadota; class Alphaproteobacteria; order Sphingomonadales; family Sphingomonadaceae; genus Alteraurantiacibacter; species Alteraurantiacibacter luteus. The sequence goes on along the minus strand of NZ_LBHB01000002.1, from coordinate 787,182 downwards.
TGGGAGCCTTCACCATGCCGGCGATGATCGCCGCTTCCTCGAGGCTCAACTCGCGCGCGGGGTGGCTGAAGAACAGGCGGCTGGCGCTGTCGATGCCGTAGGCGCCGCCGCCGAAATAGACCTTGTTGAGGTAGAGCTCGAGGATCTGGTCCTTGGAGAAGTTCCATTCCAGCGCCAGCGCCAGGATGCCCTCGCGCAGCTTGCGGTCGAGCGAGCGGTTGGAATTGAGGAAGACGTTGCGCGCCAGCTGCTGGGTCAGCGTGCTGGTGGCGGAGACCTGCCGGTCCTCGTTCACCGCGTTCCACACAGCGCGCGCCAGGCCCGCGGGATCGACGCCGATGTGCGAATAGAAGCGGTGATCCTCGACGCTGATCATCGCGTCCTTCATCACCTGCGGGATTTCGTCCGCCGGAATCCACTGCCCGTAACTCGGTCCGAGTTCGACGATCTCCGACCCGTCTCGCGCGCGCACGAGGATGGTCTGGCCGACCTGGCTCTGCTTCAGCGCGGCATAGGAAGGCATGGAGCGGGCGGCGAAATAGACCGCGGTGAACAGGCCCAGCGCGCCGAGCAGGCCGACGACGAGACCGGTCACGAACAGCCGCTTCGTCCAGCGCCAGACGCCTGCCTTCCAGCCGCGCTCCTCGCTCTCGCGCATGCGCTCCTCGGCGCGCGCGCGGCGGCTGCGTTGTCCTCGTCTGGTGGAGCCCGTGCTCCGGCGTCCTGCCATCGACCCTCAATGTCCTCGCGAAGCCCCTAGGCGCTCAAGGGCACCTAGGGCGGGAGGTGTGCATAGGGCAATCGTAATCGCGGGTGAACGCCCGGCGCGGTCACTCGCCCGCTTTATCCTCCGGTTCGAATTCCAGCGCGGCGGAGTTGATGCAGTAGCGCAGGCCGTTCGGCCCCGGACCGTCGGGAAAGACGTGGCCGAGATGGCCCGCGCACTTCGAGCACACGACCTCGGTGCGAACCATGCCGTGCGAGGCGTCCTGGTGCATTTCCACGGCCTGCTGGTTGGCAGGCGCGGTGAAGCTGGGCCAGCCCGATCCGCTGTCGTACTTGTCGGCGCTTTCGAACAGCGGCTGGCCGCACCCGGCGCACTTGTATTCGCCCTCGGCCTTGTTCTTGTCGTACTTGCCGGTGAAGGCCCGCTCGGTCCCCGCTTCGCGCAGGACGTGGTACTGCTCGGGGCTCAGCTTCTCGCGCCATTCGGCGTCGGTGAGGGTTGTCTTGTCGGTCATAATTATCCTTTCGTTCGCGCCTCCGCGCGAACGTCCTCGGTGCTGATCGCTCCGCTACGCTGCGCGGCACCTGCGGGCGGCCGTTCGGCCTTGCGGTCGCTGACGCGCCCGAACCAGTGCTTGTCCTAGAGAGATATATCGGTCCGCGACAAGAGGACCGCAAGGGCAACCGCCCGCCCGCAGCGGGCGCAGCTTGCCTGCGCGTCTAGCGAGGACGAAACCGCGGAGGCGGTTTCGCAAAACAAGTCACGCATTCACGTCGGCGTAGGAACGCGGCGGCGGCAGGCCATCCATCTTCTGCCGCAGCAGCGGGGCAAAGCTGGGGCGGCTCTTCATCACGCGGTACCAGCCGTGGGCGCTTTCGTGGCCGGTCCAGTCCATGTCGCCGAGGTAGTCGACCACCGAGAGCTGCGCCGCGGCGGCGAAGTCGGCGAGGCTGAGCTGGCTGCCCGCCACCCAGCGGCGATTGTCGATCAGCCAGTCGATGTAGTCGAGATGCTCGTGCAGCAGCCGCCGCGCCGCGGTCAGCACGCGGCTGTCGGGCGACTGGCGCAGGACGAGGCGCTTCCGCATCTTTTCGTACAGCAGCGGGGCGGTGATGTCCTGGTAGAAGCTCTCGTCGAACAGCGCGACCAGCCGCCGCACCTCGGCCCGGGCGCGCGCGCTGCCCAGGATCAGCGGGCGGTCGTCCACCGTCTCCTCGAGGAACTCGCAGATCGCCATGCTGTCCATCAGCGTCACCCGGCGATCGGGATCGTGCAACACGGGCACGCGGCCCGCCGGGTTCAGCTGGCGGAACCGCTCGTCCGCGTCCCACGGATAGAGCGTGACCAGTTCGTAACCGATCTTCTTCTCGCCCAGCGCGAGCTGGACCTTGCGGCTGAAGGGGCAGAGAGGGAACTGGTAGAGGTGCCACATACGTGGACAGTGCCCATGCCCGATGGCGCGGGCGCGGTCCAGCGCCGGGCGATTGTTATCAATCGCTTTCGGGGAGGTCCCGCGCCGTCTGCCCCGCCATCTGAGCGTTCATGCGCTCTTCCATCCGGGCGCCCACTTCGCGAAGGTGCGGCAGCATCTCGCCGAATGCGCCCGCCATCGCGGACATGGCGCCCAGCATCCGCGGCATCCGCTCGGCCACGCGCGCCGGCATCTCCGCGGCTTCGGGCCCGACGAGGTCGGCGACGCGGGCATCGGGATCGACGCGCGGGCGCGGCTCATCCGACATCTCGTCCATCGCCTCCATCAGCGGGGCGACGCGCATTTCCATGAGCGCGCCGACCAGCGTGGCGGCAACCAGCGACATCTGCTCCTGCACCGCGGGATCGTCGAGCTGCTCGACCGCCTCGGCAATGGCGGCATCGTCCTGCGCGAATGCGGGCAGCGGCGCAGTGAAGGCGGCAAGGGCGGCGGTGGCAGCGATCAGGGGCCGGGGCATGGTGTCGTTCTCCGGGTCGGTTGGACGCCCGATCCCCTATCCGCATCCCGCTTTCGCGAGGCTGAATGCCCGGGTCCGGCTTTTCAGGCAGCGGGCAGCAGCGGCAGGCAGGCGGGCATGACCTGCGCCAGCGTGCCGTTGTCGCGGATGTCGCGGGCTTCGGCACCCAGCGCCGCGGCCACGGCCTCGCGGCCAAGCCCGGCCTCGTCCATCACGCGGGCCGAGGCCTGCACGAAGAACTCGCGTCCGCGCAGGCGCAGGTCGGGATAGGCGCGCATGGTCGCATCGCCCGCCTCCTGCCCGCGCGCGACGATGGCGAAGGCGGCGGAGCAGCGCACCAGCATCCGCTGTTCGAGCGACAGGCGCGGCGCTTCCTGGGCGATGGCGGGCGTGGCGACACCGGCGGACGAGACGGCGATCATGCCTGCGATCAGGACGGGGCGGAGGGGAAACAGGGTCATGCAGCGCCCCATAACGCGAGTGAAATGAACGCCGGCTTCACGCCTCGCCGTGCCGGCGGAAACACGGCGCAGCGGCATTCGAAACGGCGTTGTGGCGCGCGACGGAACATGGGGCTAGGGCGAACACGATCATCCGCCCTACATCCTCCGGAGCAGTGAATGACCGACTACCCCACCTTGCACATGATGATTGAGGGCGAACGCGTGACCGCCGGTTCGCGCCGCACATTCGACGTCGTCAACCCGGTGAGCGGCGACACGCTTGCCGAACTGCCGCTGGCCGATGGCGCCGATCTCGACCGCGCGCTCGATGCGGCGCAGCGCGGGTTCGGACGCTGGCGCTATACTCCCGCCGCCGAGCGTGCGCGCGTCCTCCACGGGGCCGCGGCGCTGATCCGCGAGCGGGCCGAGGCGCTGGCCCGCACTGCCACGATGGAGCAGGGCAAGCCGCTGGCCGAGGCGAAGCTGGAATGCATGGCGGTCGCGGCCTGGTTCGACTTCGCCGCGGGCGAATGCCAGCGCCTCTACGGCCGTGAGCTGGTGCGCCCGGTCGGCCAGCGCAGCGTGGTGCGGTGGGAGCCGGTCGGCCCGGTCGCGGCCTTCGCGCCGTGGAATTTCCCGCTCGCCAATCCCGGCCGCAAGCTGGGCGCGGCGGTCGCGGCGGGCTGTTCGATCATCCTCAAGAGCGCCGAGGAAACGCCCGCATCTGCGCTCGGCGTGTTGCAGGCGCTCTACGACGCCGGCCTGCCGAGCGACGTGGCGCAGGCGGTGTTCGGCGTGCCCGACGAGGTCAGCCGCCACCTGCTTTCGAGCAGCGTCATCCGCAAGCTGAGCTTCACCGGCTCCACCATGGTCGGCAAGCACCTCGCCAAGCTGGCGGCGGACAACATGATCCGCACCACGATGGAACTGGGCGGCCACGGCCCGGTGCTGGTGTTTGGCGATGCCGATATCGACAAGGCGCTCGCCACCGCCGCATCGGGCAAAACGCGCAATGCGGGGCAGGTCTGCGTTTCACCCACCCGTTTCATCGTCGAGGAAAACGTCTTCGAACGCTTCCGCGACGGCATGGCCGAGCGGCTGGCGGCCACGCGGGTCGGCAACGGGCTCGACAAGGATACGCAGATGGGCCCGATGGCCAATGCCCGCCGCCCCGATGCCATCGGCAAGTTCGTCGCCGACGCGAAGGACAGGGGCGCCAGGCTGGCGACCGGCGGCGAGCGGATCGGGAACCAGGGCTTCTTCTTCAAACCGACCGTCCTGTCCGAAGTGCCGCTGGATGCCGAGGTGATGAACGAGGAACCCTTCGGCCCGCTCGCGCTGGTCAATCCCTACGCCGGAGAAGATGCGATGATCGCCGAGGCCAATCGCCTAAACTACGGCCTCGCCGCCTTTGCCTGGACAAGCGACGTGCAGCGCCAGCGCCGCATCGCCGACCAGCTGGAGGCCGGGATGGTCGGCATCAACACCCATGCGATAGCCGGGCCCGACGCGCCGTTCCAGGGCGTGCAGTGGTCGGGCCACGGCAGCGAGGACGGGCCGGAAGGCGTAAAGGCCTGCATGGTGGTGAAAGCGGTCCACGAGGCCTAGCGACCGGGCGTGGAGAGGCGAGGCGAGGCTGGAGTTCGGGCTGCTGAGCGCCGTTCTGGCCTCCGCCGGGGCGGCTGTCGCCGGGCCGCTCGCGGATTGGGTCGCGGCGCGCATGGGCAATCGCGGCATGATTTGGGTGGTGGTGCTAGCGCTCTGACACTCCCTTGCCGAAATCTGGACCTACAGCGCGGAGAGTGCAGGCGACCTCTACTTGAGCTTCACCATCTATTTCCTAATCCCGACGTTGTGGCTGCCGCCAGCCTATGACCTGCTGCCGGACCTCGTACTGTCACGATGTGGGGGATCATCTTTTCGAATTTTCTCGTCATCATGCCGCTGCGTGGGCAAGGGATGAACACCTATGCCGAACGGATGATTTCCGATCGCATCGGCGGCGACCTGGCAGGCGCGTTCTTCCGGGTGAACTGGTTCGCGCCGGTCATCGTCGGCCTCATGGCGATCGTGCTCATCTGTTATGGGCGTGACGAGGATCCTATGCTCGAAAAGGCACGCGCCGGGGGAGAAGAGATATGACAAACGTCCGCGAGGCGGCCTTCGCGGTGTTCGACCACTTCGGTGTGGACCGGCTGTTCGGCAATCCCGGCAGCACCGAACTGCCGATGCTCAAGGGCCTGCCCTTCCCCTACGTCATGGGCCTGAACGAGGCGGTCGTGGTCGGCATGGCCGATGGCTACGCCCGCGCCAGCGGCAGGCCCGCGCTGGTCAATCTGCACAGCGCTGCGGGCACCGGGCATTCGCTCGGCAACCTGTTCACCGCGTGGAAGAACAACGCGCCAGTGGTCGTCACCGCCGGGCAGCAAGCGCGCAGTATCCTGCCCTTCGATCCCTTCCTGTATGCCGAGCGGCCGAGCGAATTCCCCCGGCCCTATGTCAAGTTCGCCATCGAGCCCGCGCGCGCCGAGGACGTGCCGCTGGCCCTTGCCCGCGCGTTCGCCGCGGCGCTGACCCCGCCGATGGGCCCGGTCTTCGTCTCCATCCCGGTCGACGACTGGGAACGGACATGCGACCTGCCCGACCTGCCGGTCCTGACGCTATGTCCCGTACCCTCCGCCACCGGGATCGAAAGCCTCGCCGCGCTGCTGGACCAGGCCGAGAACCCCGCGCTCGTGCTCGGGACCGGGGTCGCCAACGCGGGCGGCTGGGCCTGCGCGGTGCGGCTGGCGGAAAAATGCGGCGCACACGTCTATGCCGCGCCCTATGCCGCGCGCGAGACCTTCCCCGAGGATCATCCGCAGTTCGCCGGCTTCCTGCCCGCATGGCGCGACCGGATCCGCGAGATGCTCGCGCCCCACGACGCAATCCTCGTCTTCGGCGCGTCAGTATTCACCTATCACGTCGAGGGAGAGGGCCCGCACTGGCCGCCGCACGCCACGCTTGGCGCGCTGTCGGACGATCCGGCGCATCTCTCCAACCTTCCCGGCGGGATCGGAGTGCTTGGCGATGTCGAGGATGGCCTCGCACAGCTCGCCCACCGCACCAACGTGCGCCCCTTCGTCGGCGAGCCCCGGACCATGGCCGCGCCCGAAGCTGCGATGACGTCCGCCCACGTGCTGGCCCAAATCGCCGCGCTACGCCCCGAGGGCGCGATTATCGTCGAAGAGGCGCCGACCGCGCGCGGCCCCATGCACGACCACCTGCCGATCCTTCGCGAAGGCGGTTTCTACACCTGCGCCAGCGGCGGTCTCGGATACGGCCTGCCCGGCGCGGTCGGGGTCGCCATGGCGCAGGCAGACAAGGTGATTGCCGTGCTGGGCGACGGCGGGGCGATGTATACGATTCAGGGCCTTTTCACCGCCTGGCAGGAGCAGCTCCCCGTCAGCTTCGTCGTTCTCAACAACGGCGCCTATGCTGCGCTCACCAGTTTTTCCGGCGAGTTCGGCATGAACCACGTGCCCGGCTGCGATCTTGCGGGGCTCGACTTCGTCAGCCTCGCCAGGGGCATGGGCCTGGAAGCGCTGCGGGTCGACTCGGTGGACGACCTGGATGCAGCGCTGGAATGGAGTTTTGCTGCGGGCGGCCCGACATTGCTCGACCTGCGCATCGCCTGACCTGCCTGGCGGTTAACCCCGCATATTCACTTAACTCCTGCCTCGAAATCATACGCTTGGCTTTTTCTTTGCCGTTGACGCAACCTCTTGCGTCCTGCAGCGTATAGGCCAAGTCATCCCATCGGGTGACCGTCGCGAAGGGGATCGCGGCGCCAAGGGGCTTGCCGTATTCTTCCGTGCCATAGCACCGGATTGCCCTTTGCGTGCGCCTTCCTCTTATTTGCGAACCGATAAAGGTTCATAGAGAGGAACAGGATATGAGGACTTCCCAGATTACCAGGCTTTCCGCGCTGCTCGTCGGCGTTGCGGGTGCCGCCATCGCTGTCCCCGCCGCTGCCCAGGAAATTCCGGGTGATACCGGGTACGAATGTGTGCTTACCGAAGATGGAACCACGTTGACCGTCGCCAACGCAACCGCTGCCGGCGAAGATGCCCTGGCTTGCGGCGAAGATGCCAACGCCAATGGCCCGTCGACCACTGCCGTTGGCGGAGAAGCCAACGCCACCGGTGCCGGCACGACCGCCATCGGCTGGCAATCGGCCGCGACTGCGGAGCGCGCGCAGGCCTTCGGTCACCTTGCGACGGCTCAGGGTATTCGCTCGCTCGCCGTGGGCGAAAATGCCGATGCGCAGACCGATTTCTCCACCGCCATCGGCAACGAAAGCATTGCCAACGGCATCGACGCGCTGAGCATCGGCGATACCGCCCGCGCTACCGGCAATTCGACCACCGCAGTAGGCGGCGAGAGCATTGCCACCGGCCCGGGAGCAACTGCCTTCGGCTGGCGCGCAATGGCCAATGCCGAACGTGCCACCGCGCTTGGCCACCTTGCCGTCGCAGGCGGTATCCGTTCAGTTGCCGTCGGTGAAGACGCGGACGCAGCAGGCTTCCAGGCCATCGCCGTCGGCAACAATGCTGCGGCCAACGGTGCGGTAAGCGTCGCAATCGGCGGCGATAACGATGGCAACGGCACCGGTGCCTCGGCCGGTGCGGGCGCCGTCGCCGTGGGTGCAGACGCCACGGCCAGCGGTCGCCTGGCGAATGCCATCGGCGTCAATTCGGTTGCGCAGGGCGAGCAGTCGAACGCCATCGGCTTCACAGCGCAGGCGCTGGGCACCAATTCGATTGCCATCGGCAACTCAGCGTTTGCCGACGGCGGCGATGCCATCGCCATCGGCGGCAACCGCGATGCGGCGACCGGCGGTCTCGCCACTCGCGCTATCGGTGCCTCGACCACGGCGGTCGGCGGCCAGGCGCTGGCGCAGGGCCCGGGAGCGACCGCCTATGGCTGGCGCTCGGTTGCCGACGCCGAACGCGCTACGGCGCTCGGCCACCTCGCCGATGCGGGCGGCATCCGCTCTCTCGCTGTAGGTGAAGCCGCCAACGCAGCGGGCTTCCAGTCGATCGCAATGGGCAACCAGTCGTCGGCCATCGGCGCCGTTAGCGTCGCCATCGGCGGCGACAACGATGGCAACGGCGTGGGTGCCACGGCCGGCGCGGGTGCTATTGCGTTGGGCGCTGATGCCACAGCCAACGGCCGTCTCGGCATCGCCGTCGGCACCAATTCTGTTGCCGCTGGCGAGACGTCGGTGGCGATGGGCTACAACGCCCAGGCCAACGGGCTGAACTCGGTCGCCATCGGCAACGGTGCGGTCGCGGCCAATGCCGGGCAGGTGGTGATCGCCGGTCTCGGCACCAGCACCGCATCGCAGACCGGCACGGTCTTCGTGGTGACCACCGATAACAACGGCACCCTTGGCCGCACCAGCTCGCTCGCCACCGCGACACAGCTGGCCGCGACCAACACCGCCGTTGCCGCCAACACCAATGCCATCAACGTCCAGTCGGGCCTGATCGCGGCGAACACCCAGGGCATCGCGGCCAACACCGCCGCCATCGGGCAGCTGCAGGGCCAGACCGCGACGCTGTTCGACCTCGCTTCCGCCAGCGCCAATGGCGTTCGCGCGGCGAACGAGGGTGTGGCGATGGCGCTGTCGATGGAATCGCCGGTGCTCATGCCCAGCAACAGCTTCGGCGTGGCCGGCGGCTTCGGCTACTACAACGACCGCGTCGCCGGTTCGGCCAGCGTCGCTGCCCGCATCAGCGACAGCGCCTACCTGACGGCCGGCGTCGGCATCGGTTTCGACCAGGGCGAGGTTGGCGCGCGCGCCGGTTTCCAGGCTGCTTGGTAAGCCAATCGGCAAGAATGCCATTGCTCCCTCGTGGAGCCTAAAGAAGAAGGGGGTCGGAACTTCGGTTTCGGCCCCCTTTTTTCCGTCCACCCTCCAGACCAAGCCCGTGATCGTACCGCGGAAGACCGCCCCAGTAAGGACGAAAATTCGCTAGCTTATCCGGTCATAGGGCCCGTTGAATGAGAACCGGGTGCGTCCCTGCGCCCATGTGCCGGGACTCTCGCCGAGCGCCCCGATCGCGCGCTCCCGCCAACAGGCTACGGAATGGCGCATGTCGATTCGCCGACCCCCGACACGGAGTGATCCTTGCGTCAGATTGTATGCTATACTAACAATTTGCGAGACGGGAGAATGGACACTTGGCCGACACGGCATCGCAGGTCGATGGCGACACCGGGATCGGTGCCCTAGGCGACATTGTCGGTTTTCATATCCGGCTCGCACACGGTGCGGTGTACCGCCATTTTACCGAGACCTTTGCCGACCTCGGCCTGACTCAAAAGCAGGTTAGCGTTCTGTGGCTGGCCGACGATCACCCGGGTATTGCACAGATCGAGGTCGGGCGCAGGATCAGGATGGACCGCGCCACGACGATGACCATCATCAATCGGCTGCAGGACCGCGACCTGATGCGGCGCGAGCGTTCAGATAGCGACGGACGCAAGCAGGCACTGCATCTGACCGCAGCCGGCGTGGCAGCGCTGGCGCAGGCAAAGAATGCGATCGCTGCGCACGAAAGCTGGCTCAAGAGCCGCTTCACCGACGACGAGGTGGAGAAACTGGTGGAAATGCTGACCCGGATTCACGAATAGTCGGCGCACGAGGGAAGAGGACAAAGTCAAAATGGCAGCACCGGCAGGGGGCGCGAACCCCATCAGCGTCGTCAACGACAGCCCGATGAACGCGCGGCAATGGATCGTCGTCGTGCTGATGGTGGTGCTGAACGCGCTCGACGGGTTCGACGTGCTCTCCAGCGCCTTTGCCGCGCCGGGCATTACCGCCGAATGGAATATCGAGCGCGCGGCGCTCGGCATCGTGCTGTCGGCAGAGCTTGTCGGAATGGGCTTCGGCTCGGTGCTGCTGGGCGGCGCGGCGGACAAGTTCGGTCGCAAGAACACCATGCTCGCCTGCCTCGTGTTCATGGCGGCGGGCATGTGGATGGCCGGCCACGCGCAGGGTGTCACCTCGATGGTGGCGTTCCGCTTCATCACCGGCATCGGCATCGGCGGAATGCTCGCAGCCACCAACGCCGTCACCGCCGAGAGCACCAACGTGCGCTGGCGCAAGACCGCCATCGCCGCCTACGTCGCGGGCTATCCGCTCGGTGCGATCATCGGCGGCGTGGCGGCGTCGGAATGGCTGCTCCCCACCTTCGGATGGCGCGGCATCTTCGATTTTGGCGCCATCGTCACCGCGGCGCTGATCCCGGTCGTCTGGCTGCTGGTGCCCGAGACCGCCGCCTACCGCGCCAGCAAGGGCGATCTGGCGGGCGTGAACAAGACGCTTGCCGCTTTTGGCAAGGCGCCGATCGACGGCCTGCCGCCGGTCCCCGCCGCGGGCAAGCCGAAGGTGACGGACATCCTGTCCAACCCGCGCCTGCGGCCCGTCACGCTGCTGCTGGCCTTCGGCTACATGTTCCACACCATCACCTTCTATTACATCCTGAAGTTCGCGGTGCAGATCGTCTCCGACTACCCGCCCGGCTACCCGCCGCCCGTCGCCGCGACGGTTCTGACCTGGGCGAACGTCGGCGGTTTCACCGGCAGCCTGCTGTTCGGCTTCGTGATGCAGCGCTTCGGGGTGAAATGGCCGACCGCGCTGATGCTGCTGATCGGCTCGGTGGCGGTCGCCTCGTTCGGCCTCGGCCGTGACACCATCGGCGCCTGGCAGTGGGCGACGATCCTGACGGGCTTCTTCACCAATGCCGCCATCAGCGGCTACTACGCCGCCTTCGCGCGCGGCTTCCCGGCCTATGCCCGAGCCACGGGCACCGGCTTCGTGCTCGGCATCGGTCGCCTCGGCGCGGCGGGCAGTCCGATCATCGCCGGCGCGCTGTTCCAGGCGCTAGGGAACGACCAGCTGTTCGTCGTCTCGTGCATCATGGCGCTGGGCTCGCTCGCCTCGCTGGTCTGCTTCCTCATGCTGCCCGAGCGCGAGGGTGACGACCTCGTCGCCGAAGGCAGCCACGATCCCGTAACTGTTCCCGCTGGAGAACCCGTCCGATGAAAACCCGTGCCGCCGTCGCCTTCGAAGCCAAGCAACCGCTCGAGATCGTGGAGGTCGACCTCGACGGTCCGCGCGAGGGCGAGGTGCTGGTCGAGATCATGGCGACGGGCATCTGCCACACCGACGCCTACACGCTCGACGGGTTCGATTCGGAGGGCATCTTCCCCAGCATCCTCGGCCACGAGGGTGCTGGCGTGGTGCGCGAGGTCGGCCCGGGTGTCACGTCCGTGAAGGAAGGCGACCACGTCATCCCGCTCTACACCCCCGAGTGCGGCAAGTGCAAAACCTGCCTTTCGGGCAAGAGCAACCTGTGCACCGCCATCCGCGCGACGCAGGGCAAGGGGCTGATGCCCGATGGCACCACGCGCTTTTCCTACAAGGGCCAGCCGATCTTCCACTACATGGGCTGCTCCACCTTCTCGAACTTCACCGTCCTGCCGGAAATCGCCGTGGCGAAGATCCGCGAGGACGCGCCATTCAAGACCAGCTGCTATATCGGCTGCGGGGTGACGACGGGCGTGGGTGCAGTGACCAAGACCGCGCAGGTGCAGCCGGGCGACAACGTGGTGGTCTTCGGCCTTGGCGGCATCGGCCTCAACGTCATCCAGGGCGCGAAGCTGGCGGGCGCGAACGTGATCCTCGGCATCGACCTCAACCCGGAACGCGAAGAATGGGGCCGCCAGTTCGGCATGACGCACTTCCTCAACACCAGTGGCATGAGCCGCGAGGAGACGGTGGCCAAGGTGGTCGAGCTGACCGACGGGGGGGCCGACTACAGCTTCGATGCCACCGGCAACACCGAGGTCATGCGCACCGCGCTCGAATGCTGCCACCGCGGCTGGGGTACCAGCATCATCATCGGCGTGGCCGAGGCGGGCAAGGAGATCGCCACGCGCCCCTTCCAGCTGGTGACGGGCCGCAACTGGCGCGGCACGGCCTTCGGCGGCGCCAAGGGGCGGACGGACGTGCCCAAGATCGTCGACATGTACATGGACGGCCTCATCCAGATCGACCCGATGATCACCCACGTCCTCAGCCTCGAGGAGATCAACAAGGGCTTCGACCTCATGCACGCGGGCGAGAGCATCCGCAGCGTGGTAGTTTACTGAGGCGAATTGTCTCTTTCATAAATCCGAATTTTTCGGCTATGTGATGAAAATAGGAGGAACCGCGGGCCGATCCGCGTGACAGGAGAGACGTCGCCATGCTCAACCACGCCTTTCTCGGCACCAACGACATCGAGAAATCGCGCAGCTTCTACGATGCGACGATGGGCGCGCTTGGCCATGCCGGGCACCCGTTGCCGCATGGCACCGTCTATCGCAGCGACGAGAGTTCTTTCATCGTCGCCAAGCCCGCGGACGGGCAGGCGGCCAACGTCGGCAACGGCGGGACGATGGGCTTCAAGGCCAAGAGCTATGCCGAGGTCGATGCCTGGCACGCGGCGGGTCTCGCCAATGGCGGCACCGACGAAGGCGCGCCGGGCGTGCGACCCAAGAGCCCCGGCAGGATGTACGGTGCCTACCTGCGCGATCCGGACGGCCACAAGATCTGCGCCTTTGCGCCGAACGACGGGAGCGAATGATGTTCAGCCACGTCATGCTCGGCACCAACGATCTCGACCGTGCCAAGGCGTTCTACGACAAGGTGCTGGGCGTACTCGGCGCGCGCGAGGGATCGATCAACGTCGGCAAGGGCGGCCACCACCGCGTCTTTTACATGCACGGGCAGAACATCTTCATCCTGACCCAGCCGATCAATGACGAGCCGGCTGACTGTGCCAACGGCATGACCATCGGCTTCGCCTGCGCTTCGCCCGAACAGGTCAAGGAACTGCACGATGTGGCCGTCGCCAACGGCGGCCAGTCGATCGAGGATCCGCCGGGCCTTCGCGACGGCGGCGCGCTCGGCCCGCTGCACCTCAGCTATTTCCGCGACCTCGACGGTCACAAGATCTGCGCGCTGCACAGGCCCGCGGCGTGAGCGGCATGTTTACCCACGTCGTCGTCGGCACCAACGATCCCGAAGCCTCGGCCCGCTTTTACGACGCCACCTTCGGCGCGCTGGGCATTGCCGGCGGGCGCTCGGGCAGCAGCGCCTACTACGGCGGCTACGACGGGGGCTTCTTCTCGGTCGGGCCGCCGCGTGACGGCGAGGCGGCGACCCATGCGAACGGCGGCACCATAGGGCTGAGCGCGAAAACCCAATCCGAGGTGGACGCATGGCACGCGGCGGGCATCGCCAACGGCGGCAGCGACGAAGGCGCGCCCGGCCGCCGCGACATGGGGCCGAACAAGCTTTACGGCGCGTACCTGCGCGATCCGTGCGGCAACAAGATTTGCGCCTTTACCACCAACGTGGACGACTGATGTGACCCTCGAAAAACTTTCCGAAAGCTTGTGCCACGGCGGCAGTCAGCAAGTCTGGCGGCATCAAAGCAGCGCGACCGGCACGCCGATGACGTTCGCCGTGTTCCGGCCCGAACACCGCACGACCGAGAAGCTGCCCGTGCTCTGGTGGCTGTCCGGCCTCACCTGCACGCACGAGAACGCGATGATCAAGTGCGAGTATAAGGCCGCCTGCGCCGAGCATGGGATCGTATTCATCTGCCCCGACACCAGCCCGCGCGGCGAAGACGTGCCGGACGACGAAGCATACGACTTCGGCAAGGGCGCGGGCTTCTATGTGAACGCTACGCAGGAGCCCTGGGCCCGCAATTTCCAGATGCGGACCTATATCGAGGACGAACTGCCGCAGGTCGTGGCCGGAGCCTTCGATGTGGACATGGACCGGCAGGGCATCTCAGGCCACTCGATGGGCGGCCACGGCGCCCTGACGGTCAGCTTGCGCAACCCCGGCCGCTTCCGCTCGACCAGCGCCTTTGCGCCTATCGTCAGCCCGCTGAACTGCCCGTGGGGCGACAAGGCGCTGACCGGATATCTGGGCGATAATCGCGACACCTGGCGCCAATACGACAGCGTCGCCCTGATCGAGGACGGCGCGCGTCTGCCAGAAGTGCTGATCGACCAGGGCCGCGCCGACGAGTGGCTCGAGCCGCAGCTGAAAACCCACCTCTTCGCCGACGCCTGCCGCCGTGCCGGCATGGAGCCGACCATCCGCATGCAGGAGGGCTACGACCATTCCTACTTCTTCGTCTCGACCTTCATCGCCGACCATGTCGCATGGCACGCCGAGAGGCTGAAGGCGTGAGCGACAAGAGCGAGACCATCGGCGAGATCGTTGCCCGCCACCATAATCGCGAGGGCGCGCTGCTGCCGATCCTGCACGACGTGCAGGCCGCGTTCGGCTGCGTCGATGCGGAGAGCGAGGCGCTGGTTGCCAGGGGCATCAACTGGAGCCGCGCCGACGTTCACGGCGTCGTCAGCTTCTACCACGACTTCCGGCAGGAGGCCGAACCGCGCCCCGTGGTGCAGATTTGCCGTGCCGAGGCCTGCAAGGCGCGCGGGGTCGAGGCGCTGATCGATGCCGCGCACCGGGCCGCGGGCGAGCGGGTGAAGATCGAGACCGTCTATTGCCTCGGCCTATGTAGCGCCGGCCCCGCCGCGCGCACGGGCGACGACCTGCACGTGCGGCTCGACGAGGGCAGCGTGGCCCGTCTGGTGGAAAGCGCATGACCCTCGTTCGCATCTCCGACGACGCCCTCGCCCGCGCGGCCGGGGCCGATGCCCTCGCCGAGGCATTCAGGCGCAAAGGCTGCGAGGTCCACCGCGTGTCGAGCTGGGGCCTTCACTGGCTCGAACCGCTGGTGGAGATCGAGGGACAGGGTTTCGGTCCGGCGACCCTCGATGACGTCGATGCCATCCTTGGCGGCGACAGCGGCAAGAGCGTGGGCGCGATCGCCGACCACCCGTTCCTCGCGGGCCAGATCCGCTACACCTTTGCACGCGCCGGCAAGACCCGTCCGCTCAGCCTCGAGGACTACGCGGCGACCGGCGGCTGGGCGGGCTTGCAGCGCGCGCGGCAGATCGGCCCTGAAGCCATCGTCGAGGAGGTCACCCACTCCGGCCTGCGCGGCCGCGGCGGGGCGGGTTTCCCGACCGGCATCAAGTGGGATACCGTCCGCAAGGCTCCCGGCGAGCGCAAGTACATCGTCTGCAACGCCGACGAGGGCGATTCCGGCACCTTTGCCGACCGGATGCTGATGGAGGGCGATCCCTTCGCGCTGATCGAGGGCATGGCCATCGCCGGCGAGGCCGTGGGCGCGCAGCAGGGCTACATCTACGTCCGCAGCGAATATCCCGACGCCATCCGTAAGCTGGAAGCCGCGCTGGACCTCTGCGCCGACGTCATCGCGCCGTTCCGGTGCGAGGTGCGCGTGGGCGCGGGCGCCTACGTCTGCGGCGAGGAAACCAGCCTGCTCAACAGCCTCGAGGGCAAGCGCGGCGAGGTCCGCGCCAAGCCGCCGCTGCCCGCGCTCGAAGGCTTTCTCGGGCGGCCCACGGTGGTAAACAACGTCCTCAGCCTCGCCGCCGTGCCGCACATCCTCGCCGACGGAGGCGCGACAGCCTACAAGGACGCAGGCTTCGGCCGCTCGCGCGGGACCATGCCGATTCAGCTTGCGGGCAACATCAGGCACGGCGGGCTCTACGAGATCGGCTTCGGCGTGACGCTCGGCCAGCTCGTCAACGACATCGGCGGCGGCACCGCCAGCGGTCGCCCGGTCAAGGCGGTGCAGGTGGGCGGACCGCTCGGCGCCTATGTCCACCCCGACCAGTTCGACATCGCCTTCGACTACGAGACCTTCACCGCTGCCGACGCCCTCATCGGCCACGGCGGCATCACGGTATTCGACGACAGTGCCGACATGGGCGAAATGGCGCGCTTCGCCATGGAGTTCTGCGCCGCCGAAAGCTGCGGAAAGTGCACCCCCTGCCGCATCGGCGCGGTGCGCGGACTGGAGATCATCGACCGCATCCGCGCGGGCGGCCGGGAGCGCGACAAGGTCGAGCAGCTCGGCGTCATGCACAATGCCCCCAAGGCCGCCCCGCGCGACGCGGCGGACGAGATCGCGCTGCTGACCGACCTGTGCGAGACGATGAAGTTCGGCTCGCTCTGCGCGCTCGGCGGCTTCACACCCTACCCGGTGATGAGCGCGCTGCGCCATTGGCCCGGCGATTTTGTCGAGGACGCGAGTACGGTCAAAATGGTGCTGCGCGAAAAGGTCGGCGGGTGATCCTCGGCGCCGTCCTCGCCGGGGGCCAGTCGAGCCGCTTCGGCAGCGACAAGGCGCTGGCCGAGCTGGGCGGCGAAACCCTGCTGGAGCGCGCCGTCGCCAGTCTCTCGCGCTGGTGCGACCGCGTCGTCGTCGTCGGCCGCGAGCAAGCCCCCGCCCCCACCCTGCCCGACTGGCCCGCGCCCGGCATGGGGCCGCTCGGCGGGATCGCCGCCGCGCTGCGCCATGCCGAGGCCGAGGGGTTCGCCAGCGTGCTCACCTGCGGCGTCGACAGCGCGCGCCTGCCGCAAGACCTGCCGGACCTGCTTTCGCCCGCCCCGGCATTTCTTGAATCGCAGCCCGTTATCGGGCATTGGAAAAACGACGCGGCATCGTGTGTCTCGGCGATCCTCCAGAGTGAAGGACGCCACTCGATGCTGGCTTTCGCAAGGGCCGCCAGGGCGCGCGCCGTGAAAGCCTCCACCGCGCCTGCGAACATCAATACGCCCGCGGATCTCGCGGAGCTGGAGCAGACCCATGGGATATGAACCCGCGCCCGATTTCGGCACGCCCGCCTCCACCGCGAAGGAGCAGGTGACGCTCACCATCGACGGGCGCGCCGTCACCGTGCCCGCGGGCACCAGCGTGATGCGCGCGGCGGCGGAAGCGGGCGGCTCCATCCCCAAGCTCTGCGCCACCGACAACGTGAAAAGCTTCGGCTCCTGCCGCCTGTGCCTCGTCGAGATCGAGGGTGCGCGCGGAACGCCCGCCAGCTGCACCACGCCGGTTGGCGAGGGCATGGTCGTGAAGACCCAGACCCCGCGGCTCGAGAAACTGCGCAAGGGGGTGATGGAGCTCTACATCTCCGACCATCCGCTCGACTGTCTGACCTGCAGCGCCAACGGCGATTGCGAGTTGCAGGACCAGGCCGCCGCCGTGGGCCTGCGCGATGTGCGCTACGGCTACGAAAACGCGAACCACCTCGCTCAGCCGACCGACAATTCGAACCCCTATTTCCACTACGACCCGTCGAAGTGCATCGTATGCAGCCGCTGCGTGCGCGCCTGCGCCGAGGTGCAGGGCACCTTTGCGCTGACCATCGACGGGCGCGGGTTCGCCAGCATGGTCAGCGCAGGGCAGAAGGAGGACGATTTCCTCTCCAGCGAATGCGTTTCGTGCGGCGCCTGCGTGCAGGCCTGCCCCACCGCCACCTTGCAGGAAAAGAGCGTGAAGGAAATCGGCCTGCCAGAGCGTGCCGTCGTCACCACCTGCGCCTATTGCGGCGTCGGCTGCACCTTCCGCGCCGAGATGCGCGGCGAACAGCTTGTCCGCATGGTCCCGTACAAGGACGGCAAGGCCAACCGCGGCCACAGCTGCGTCAAGGGCCGCTTCGCCTACGGCTACGCCAACCACCAGGACCGCATCACCTCGCCCATGATCCGCGACTCCATCCACGATCCGTGGCGCGAGGTCAGCTGGGAGGAAGCGCTCGGCTTCGCGGCGAGCAAGGTGCAGGCGATCAAGGCCGAACACGGGGCCATGGCGCTCGGCGGCATCACCTCCAGCCGCTGTACCAACGAGGAGACCTTCCTCGTCCAGAAGCTGATCCGCAGCGTGTTCGGCGCCAACAACGTCGATACCTGCGCGCGGGTGTGCCACTCGCCCACCGGCTACGGCCTGAAGACGACATTCGGCACCAGCGCGGGCACGCAGGACTTCGACAGCGTGATGCAGACCGACGTCGCGCTGGTGATCGGGGCCAACCCGACCGATGGCCACCCGGTCTTCGCCAGCCGCCTGAAGAAGCGCCTGCGCGAGGGTGCCAAGCTCATCGTCATCGATCCGCGCCGCATCGATCTCGTGCGCACCCCGCACGTCGAAGCGAGCTACCACCTGCCGCTGCAACCCGGCACCAACGTCGCCGTGCTGACCGCCATGGCGCACGTCATCGTCACCGAGGGACTGGTCGACCGCGCCTACATCGAGGAGCGGTGCGAGATCGACGCCTACGAGGACTGGGCGCGCTTCGTTTCCGACGAGCGGCATTCGCCCGAGGTGCTGGAGGCCGTCACCCGCGTGCCCGCGGCAGACCTGCGCGAAGCGGCGCGGCTCTACGCCACGGGCGGCAATGCGGCGATCTACTACGGCCTCGGCGTGACGGAGCACTCGCAGGGGTCGAGCACGGTCATGGCCATCGCCAACCTCGCCATGTGCACCGGCAACGTCGGGCGGCCGGGCGTCGGCGTAAATCCCCTGCGCGGCCAGAACAACGTGCAGGGCGCCTGCGACATGGGCAGCTTCCCGCACGAGCTGCCGGGATATCGCCACCTCTCTGACGGGGAGACGCGGGCGCTGTTCGAAAAGGACTGGGGCGTCAGCCTCGATCCCAACCCGGGCCTGCGCATCAACAACATGCTCGATGCCGCGGTCGACGGCACGTTCAAGGCGATCTACATCCAGGGCGAGGACATCCTGCAGTCCGATCCCAACACCCGGCACGTGGCCGATGGCCTCGCGGCGATGGACTGCGTGATCGTGCACGACCTCTTCCTGAACGAGACCGCCAACTACGCGCACGTCTTCCTGCCGGGGAGCACGTTCCTCGAAAAGAACGGCACATTCACCAATGCCGAGCGCCGGATCCAGCCGGTGCGCAAGGTGATGGAGCCGGCCAACGGAATGGAGGACTGGCAGGTCACGCAGTCGCTCGCCAACGCGCTGGGGGCAGAATGGAGCTACACCCACCCAAGCGAAATCCTCGACGAGATCGCCCGCCTGACGGGCAGCTTCGCCGGCGTATCGTGGGACATGCTGCAGAAGCGCGGCAGCGTGCAGTGGCCGGTGAACGAGAAGTACCCCGACGGCTCGCCGGTGATGCACATGAACGGCTTCGTGCGCGGCAAGGGGCTGTTCGTGGTCACCGATTACGTGCCGACGGACGAGAAGACCGGTCCGCGCTTCCCGCTGCTGCTGACCACCGGGCGCATCCTTTCCCAGTACAACGTCGGCGCGCAGACGCGCCGCACGGCGAATACCGTCTGGCACCCCGAAGACCTGCTGGAGATGCACCCGGTCGATGCCGAGAACCGCGGCCTCAAGGACGGCGACTGGGCGCGCCTCGCCAGCCGCACGGGGGAGACGACGCTGCGGGTGACGGTCACCGACCGCGTGGCGCCGGGCGTGGTCTACACCACTTTTCATCACCCGGCGACGCAGGCGAACGTGGTCACCACCGACTATTCCGACTGGGCCACCAACTGCCCCGAATACAAGGTGACCGCGGTGCAGGTCAGCCCCAGCAACGGGCCGACCGACTGGCAGGAGACCTACGAGAGTTGGTCCGAGAAATCGCGCCGCATCGCGCCCGAGCCTATGGAGCCAGCCGAGTGAAGGACACCCACGCCGCGCTGGTCCGCATGGCCAACCAGATCGCCAGGAACTTCGTCGCCATCGGCCACGACAGGGCGGTGCTGGCGACGGCGGACCACATCGACAGCTTCTGGGATCCGCGCATGAAGGCGGGCATCTTTGCGGGCGACCGCTCCAGCCTCGACCCCATCGCCGCCGCCGCGATCGATCACCTGCAGCAACACGGCGACCCCGGCCCGCAGACCCGCGCCACGGAATTCGCCAAGAAGGGCGACCTGCACAATTCGGATGCGGGGTGAACCACACCCGCTCGCCCTGAGCTTGTCGAAGGGTCGTCTTTTCTTGCATGTCGCGGGCCGAAGGGAAGCAATCCTTCGACAAGCTCGGGATGAGCGGAGTGGGTGATGGCCGAGACTGTGCAACATTCCTTTGACGGCACCACTCTCCCCGTCGAGCGTCAGTGGGTGCCCGAAGTCCCCGTGGCGCTGGAATTCAACGGGCTCAGCTACGCCGTGATGATGGCGACGCCCGCCGACCTCGAGGATTTCGCCCGCGGCTTCGCGCTGACCGAGGGACTGGCGCAGCAGCCTTCCGATGTGACCGACATCGCCGTTGCCGAGGTCGAGAAGGGCTGGATCGTGCGCGCCACCCTTACCGGGCTCGGCATCGACAAGCTGACCGAGCGCGTGCGCACCCGCGTGGCGGAAAGCTCGTGCGGGCTGTGCGGAATAGAGAACCTCGAGGCGGTCATGCGCGCCCTGCCCTCCGTCCCGGCGCACGACCCGCTCGAGCCCGCCGCGCTGTTCGCCGCGCTCGCCGCCCTGCGCGATCACCAGCCGCTCACCCGCGACACCGGCGCCGCCCACGCCGCCGCATTCTGCACGCCCGACGGCACGATCCTCCACGCGCGCGAGGACGTGGGGCGGCACAATGCGATGGACAAGCTGGTCGGCGCGCTCGCCGCAGCCGGCACCGATCCAGCGAGCGGCTTCATCCTCTCCAGCGCGCGCTGCTCCTACGAGATTGTCGAAAAGGCCGTGCGCGCGGGCGCCACACGGCTCGTCACCATCTCGCTCCCCACCTCGATGGCCGCCGAGCGCGCCCGCGCCGCCGGGCTGACGCTGTGGTGCCTCGCCCGCGGGGATTCGGCGCTCTGCGTGAACGATGCGGCGTCGCCCGGCTAGCATCCGCACGGCTCGTCCCGGCGCGGCAACCAATTGTCAGGAATATCGGCGCACACCGGGACACCGACCCGATTTGATGCGATGAGGTTCACATGGACAGCACCATCGCCGCCTGGCTGCCGCTCGGCTTGCTGGAAAGCCTTGCCGCCACCCCGTGGGGCCCGTTCGTGCTGCCCGTGCTGATCGCCATGCTGACCGCCGGCTTCACCGGGTTCTCGGTGCCCGGAACGCTCGCGCCGATGTCGTTCATTTCCGGCCTGCTGCTGGGCATCGGAGGCATTCTCGCGGTCGCGCTGGGCGTGCTCGTCGGCAGCCACCTGCTGTTCCTCGCCTCGCGCCGCTGGCTGGCCGAACGGATGCAGGCGCGCTTCGGCGAGCGTCTGAGCGGGGTCAGTGAGCATCTCGGGCGCAAGGGATCGATCTATGTCGCCGTCGCCCGGCTGACCGGCGTGCCGCATATCGTGGTGACGGCAGGCTGCGCGGCAACGCCGATCACCGCGCGCGCGTTTCTGACGGCCAGCCTTCTCGGAATGCTGCCCGCGATCACGCTGGCGCACATGGCGGGCCAGGCGCTCTAGTCGCGCCTCACGCGAAACACGGCGTGCTCGGCACGCCAGTTGGCGTTCGTCCCGCCGATCTCGCGCCCGCCGGCGAAGAACCAGCTGCCCTCGATCCGCACGCCCATCTCGGCCGCCAGTTCTTCGAAATCGGTGATCGTCAGGTGGTGAATGTTCGGCGTTTCGTACCAACTGACCGGCAAGTGCCGCACCACGGGCATCCGCCCCCCCAGCAGCAGCGCCAGCCGCATGCGCCAGTAGGCGAAGTTCGGGAAGCTGACGAAAGCCGTCTGGCCGATCCGCAGAAGCTGGCGCAACAGCGCGTCGGGCCGGCGGGCGGTCTGCAGCGTCTGGCTGAGAATGGCGATGTCGAAGGCAGCGTCGGGATAATCGACCAGGTCGCGGTCGGCATCGCCCTGCACAACGGAGAGGCCGCGCGCGACCGCCTGCTCGACCGCGTCGCCGTCGATCTCCATGCCACGCGCATCGCAGCCCTTGGCATCGCGCAATTCGGCCATCAGCGCCCCGTCGCCGCAGCCGACATCGAGCACGCGCACGCCGCGCGGCACCTCGGCGGCAATCTTGGCGAGATCGGGGCGCAATTCACTCATCGATAGACGTCCGGGAAGTGGCGCTCCATCGCGCGCTCGGGGTGGGCGAGCGGCTGCCAGCCGAGGCTAGCATAGAGGCTCTGCGCGTCGAGCGTGAACAGCGACCAGCGCCTGAGGCCTTGCAAGTCGGCATGGTCGTGCAGCGCCTGTACCATCGCCTTAGACAGCCCCCTGCCGCGGTGATCCTCCAGCACGTAGACGTCGGCGAGGTAGGCAAAGGTCGCGCGGTCGGTGACCACCCGCGCCAGTGCCACCTGCGCATCCTCGTGCCACACGGCGACCGCAAGGCTGTTGGCGAGTGCCCGCTCCACCGTCGCCAGCGGGATGCCCGCCGACCAGTAGCTGCGTGTGAGATAGGCGTGCGCCGCGACGGCATCGATGCGCTCGAAGGTCAGTTCGTATCCAGCGGGCAGCGCGTTCATCCGACGAAACCCCGCACCACGCGGTCGAGCGCAGGCACGTCGAGCAGGAAGCTGTCGTGGCCGTAGGGCGCGGAAAGCTCCACGAAGCTGACCGGCGCGGCGACGGCGTTCAGCGCGTGGACGACCTCGCGCATGTCGGCGGTGGTGTAGAGCCAGTCGGTATCGAAGCTGACGAGGCAGAAGCGCACGTCGCGTGCCGCGACAAAGGCATCGGCGAGGCGGCCTCCGGCCTCCTCCGCGAGATCGAAGTAGTCCATCGCGCGAGTGATGTAGAGGTAACTGTTGGCATCGAAGCGGTCGGTAAAACTGATGCCCTGGTGGCGCAGGTAGCTTTCCACCTGGAAATCGGCGTCGAAACCGAAGCTCTTGGCGTCACGGTCCTGCAAGCGCCGCCCGAACTTCTCGGTCAGCCCGGCCTCCGAGAGGTAGGTGATATGCGCCGCCATGCGCGCGACGGCGAGGCCCTTTTCCGGTCCCTTGCCGCCCTCTCCCTGTCCCTCGTAATAGTCGCCGCCGTTCCATGCCGGATCGGCCATGATCGCCTGCCGCCCGACCTCGTGAAAAGCGATGTTCTGCGCGCTGTGCCGCGCGGTGGTGGCGATGGCGAGGACGCGGCGCGTGCGCTGCGGCCAGTTGGCGGCGAAGCTCAGCGCCTGCATCCCGCCCATCGAACCGCCGACGACCGCGTGCAGCGTGTCGATCCCCAGCACGTCCAGCAGCGCCGCCTGCGCGCGCACCATGTCGCGCACGGTGATGACGGGAAAACGCATGGCGTATGGCTCGCCTTCGGGCCCCTGCGTGGCGGGTCCGGTCGAGCCCATGCAACTGCCGAGCACGTTGGCGCAGACGACGAAGTAGCGGTCGGTATCGACGGGCCGGCCCGGACCCACCATGCGCTCCCACCAGCCGGGCTTTCCGGTGACGGGATGCTCGCTCGCCACGAACTGGTCGCCGGTCAGCGCGTGGAAGACCAGCACGGCGTTGTCGCGCGCCTCGTTAAGTTCGCCATAGGTCTCGTAGGCCATGACGACGCCCGCCAGTTCGCGCCCACTGTCGAGCGGCAAAGGCTGCGGCAGCAGGGCCGAGCGGAAGGTGATTGCGTCGCGCTTGGTCATCGGGTGTGCGGCATAGGGGCGAAAAGGCGATTGGGCGAGGCGCTGCCCCCTGTCAATCGCGCCCGCCACCCGCTATGCGCCGCCCCCATGAGCGACACCCGGCCCGAGATGAAACCCTACGTCGCGGCGATCCACGCCTATGTCCCCGGCAGGAGCGCGGGCAAGGACGGCAAGCCGCTGGTCAAGCTCTCGGCCAACGAGAACCCGCTCGGCACCAGCCCCGCCGCGTTGGCCGCGCGCGAGGCCGCGCCCGCGCCGCATCGCTACCCCGATCCGGACTCGACGAGCCTTCGCGCCACCATCGGCAAGGTCCACGGCCTGGATCCGGCGCTAGTGGTCTGCGGCACGGGCTCGGACGAGCTCCTGAACCTCGCCGCGCAAGGCTTTGCCGGGCCGGGCGACGAGGTGCTGTTCAGCCGCTACAGCTTCGCCGTCTACGACATCGCCGCACGGCGCTGCGGGGCGACGCCTGTCGAAGTTCCGGACAAGGACTACGCCGCCGACGTCGATGCCCTGCTGGCCGCCGTCAGTGAGCGCACGCGCGTCGCCTTCCTCGCCAATCCGAACAACCCGACCGGCACCTACCTGCCCGCCGCCGAGGTGGCGCGGCTGCACGCGGGACTGCCTGCGAACGTGCTCTTCGTGCTCGACCAGGCCTATGCGGAATACCTGCCCGATGGCGAGGACGACGGCGGGCTGGCGCTGGCTGCAGCCAACGAGAACGTGCTCGTCACCCGCACCTTTTCCAAGATCCACGGCCTCGCGGGCGAGCGGATCGGCTGGGCCACCGGCGCGCCGCACCTGGTCGATGCACTCAACCGCATCCGCGGCCCTTTCAACGTGACGCTGGCGGGGCAGGCGGCGGCAGAGGCGGCGCTAGGCGACGCGGATTTCGTGCGCGCCAGCCGCGACCATAACGCGAAGGAACGCGCCCGTTTCGTTGCCGCCGTAGAGGCGCTGGGCAACCACGGCCTGCGCGCCGTGCCGAGCGAGGCGAACTTCGTCATGGTGCTGTTCGAGGGCGCGGTGAGTGCCGAGGCCGCGCTCGCCGCCATCGCCGATGCCGGCTACGCCGTGCGCCACCTGCCGGGCCAGGGCCTCGGCCACGCGCTTCGCATCACCGTGGGCACGGCCGAGCAGATGGATGCCATCGCCGCCGCCCTGCGCGCCCTGTGCGAGAGCGCCCAGTGAGCTTCGAGCGCGTCGCCGTGATCGGGCTCGGCCTGCTCGGCGGCTCGATCGGGCTTGCGGTGCAGAAGCACCTGCCCCGCGTCCGCACCATCGGCTTCGATGCCGACGCCGGTGTGCGCGAGCGGGCACGGGAGCGGGGCCTCGTGCACGAGGTGCTGGACGATCCTGTCGAGGCCGTACGCCAGGCCGACCTCGTCGTGCTCTGCGTGCCGGTGGGTGCCATGCGGCTGGCCGCCGCCGCCGTGGCGCCCGGCCTTTCCGCAGACGTGGTGGTGAGCGACGTGGGCTCGGCCAAGCAGCGGGTCTCGCGCGCGCTGGCCGAGACCCTGCCCGGCCATACCGTCATCCCCGCACATCCCGTCGCGGGCACGGAGCGCAGCGGGCCGGACGCGGGCTTCGCCAGCCTGTTCGCCGCGCGCTGGTGCATCCTCACTCCGCCCGATGGCGCGCCCGAGGACAAGGTCGCCGCGCTCACCGCGTTCTGGCAGGCGCTCGGCAGCACGGTGGAGGTGATGGACGCGGGCCACCACGACATGGTGCTCGCCGTCACCAGCCACATCCCCCACCTCGTCGCCTATACCATCGTCGGCACGGCCAGCGATCTCGAGGAGGTCACCCGCAGCGAGGTCATAAAGTATTCCGCCGGCGGCTTTCGCGACTTCACCCGCATCGCCGCCAGCGACCCGACCATGTGGCGCGACGTGTTCCTGCACAACAAGGACGCGGTGCTGGAGATGATGGATCGCTTCATGGGCGACCTCGAAGCCATGCGCAGCGCCATCCGCGCCGAGGACGGCGAGGCCATGTTCGACCTCTTCACTCGCACCCGTGCGATCCGCCGGGGCATCGTCGAGCAGGGACAGGACGACGCGCGGCCCGACTTCGGGCGCGCCGATCACGGAAAGGACACGGCATGAGCGAACACGTCATCGTCAAAGAGGAGGGCGGCGTCCTGTCGCTGAGGCTCAATCGCGCGGACAAGAAGAACGCGCTGACCGACGCCATGTACGGCGCGCTGGTCGAGGCGATGGAGCGGGCCGAAGGCGATGCCGCGGTGCGCGTCGTCACCATCACCGGCGAGGGCGCGGATTTTTGCGCGGGCAACGACATCGGCGATTTCCTCGCCGCGGGGGACCGGGTGCAGGAGGCCAACGTCTTCCGCTTCATCCGCCTGCTCGGCACCTTCGGCAAGCCGCTCGTCGCGGGTGTGCGAGGCCGCGCGGTCGGTATCGGCACCACCATGCTGCTGCACTGCGACTATGTCGTGGCGGCGGACGACGCCAGGCTGACGACGCCGTTCGCCGCGCTCGGGCTGGTGCCCGAAGCCGCCTCCAGCGTGCTGCTACCCGCCCGCGTGGGCCATGCCCGCGCGTTCGCCATGCTGGCGCTGGGCGAAGCCATGGGGGCGGAGGAAGCCTTGCGGCTCGGCCTCGTCAACCGGCAGGTCGCGGCGGGCGAGCTGGACGAGGCAGTGGCCGAGGCCGCCAGCCGCATCGCCGCGCTGCCGCCCGGCGCGATCCAGGCGACCAAGGCGCTGATGCGCGATCCCGCCATGCTCGGCGCGGTCATGCAGGCGGAGGGCAAGGTGTTCGGCGAGCGGCTCAAGAGCGAGGAAGCGCGCGAGGCGTTCACCGCCTTCATGCAGAAGCGCGCGCCCGACTTCTCGCGCTTCTAGCCGCCGAGGTCGCTCCCGCGCGACCAGGCGATCAGGCGCGGGCGAAAGTCCTGCTTCACGTTGCCGTGCCGGTCCAGCGTGCGGCAATGCACGGCCACCGCAGCGCGGCCCGGGCGCGAGCGCGAGGGCACGATGTCCTCGATCCTCGCCTCGACATGCAGCACGTCGCCCGGGCGCGTCGGCTCGGGCCACGACAGTTCGCCGCCCGCGCCGATCACGCCGCGCGCGAAGGGCAGCGCCTCGACCATCAGCCGCATCGTGATCGCCGCGGTGTGCCAGCCGCTCGCCGCGAGGCCGCCGAAGAAGCTGTCCTTCGCCGCCTCCGGATCGGTGTGAAAGGACTGAGGGTCGAACTGGCTGGCGTAGGCGACGATCTCTGCCTCCGTCATCGCGTGCTCGCCGCTGGTGAAGCTGTCGCCGACCTTCAGGTCGTCGAGCCAAAGAGCCTCGCTCACTCGGCGGCCTCGGCGTGGCCTTCCAGGTCGAGCTCGATGCCCGCGAGGTAACGCTCGGCGTCGAGCGCGGCCATGCAGCCCGTGCCCGCCGCCGTCACCGCCTGGCGATAGACGTGGTCCATCACGTCGCCGCAGGCGAACACGCCGGGCACTGCCGTCTTGGGCGTGCCGGGCTCGACGACGAGGTAGCCGCTATCGTCGGTTTCCAGCTTGCCCTTGAACAGCTCGGTCGCGGGTGCGTGGCCGATGGCGACGAAGGCCCCGTCCGCCGCAATGGTGCTGGCCTCGCCGGTGACGGTGTCGACAAGTTCGAGATGCGAGAGCTTGCCGTCCTCGCCTGCCACGAACCGCTCGACGGCCTTGTTCCACAGCGGCGTGATCTTCGGATGGTTGAACAGGCGCGTCTGCAGGATCTTCTCCGCGCGCAGCTCGTCGCGGCGGTGGATCAGGGTCACGTCGTCGGAATGGTTGGTGAGGTAGAGCGCCTCTTCCACCGCGGTGTTGCCGCCGCCGATCACCACCACCTTCTTGCCGCGATAGAAGAACCCGTCGCAGGTGGCACAGGCGGAAACGCCCTTGCCGCCCAGCTCTGCCTCGCCCGGCACGCCCAGCCACTTGGCCTGCGCCCCGGTGGAGATGACGAGCACGTCGCCCACGTATTCGTCGCCGCTATCGCCCTTCGCGCGGAACGGCCCGCCGCCCGCGATGTCGACATCGACGATGGTGTCCCAGATCATCCGCGTGCCGACGTGTTCCGCCTGCTTCGTCATCTGCTCCATCAGCCAGGGGCCCTGGATGACGTCGGCGAAGCCGGGATAGTTCTCGACATCGGTGGTGATGGTCAGCTGCCCTCCGGGCTGCAGGCCCTGCACCACGATCGGCTCCATCCCCGCGCGCGCGCCGTAGATCGCGGCGGAGAGGCCCGCAGGGCCGGAGCCGATGATGAGCATGCGGGTTTTGTGGACGGTCATGGCAGGCGCTTTCGTCGAAGGGAGAGCCAACGACCTAGGAACCTGCCCGATTCGGTTCAAGCGCGCCGGGCGGAGCTATCCCCGCCGCGCATGCGAAAATGGCCCCGTCCGCGTGGGACGAGGCCGCTTCGTTCCTGCGTGCCGACGCGAGGTCAGATGGCGTTGGCAGGCGTGTTCAGCGTGGCCGGACGCGAGGTCGAGCTTGCCGGATCGCGGCTGAGGTCGCCCTTGTCCGCCGCGCGCTTCACCAGGTAGCCCGCGCCAATCGCGCCGAGCAGCCCGAGAAAACCCATGCGCCGCGCCAGCGGCACCGCCAGCGCGCCGAGGATGGCCCCGCTCGTGCCGGTAACGCCGCGCGCCGCATTGCCAGCCGCCGCACCCGCGGCCGCACCGATAATCTTGCCGATCATGTCATGTCTCCTTTGCGGCCCCAACGCATGGAGCGCAGCCGCAGTTCCGGAGCTCGCAGGGAGTGATGGTGCGGTCGAGAAGACTCGAACTTCCACGGCCTTTCGGCCACAACGACCTCAACGTTGCGCGTCTACCAGTTCCGCCACGACCGCACATCGAGAGGGGGCTGGCCAGTGGCCCGCCCGGGTAGGTGGGCGCCACTAGCAAAAGGGTTTTGGGGCTGCAAGCGGGGAATTGGCGCGCTGGCGCGAAGTTCGCTCGCTATTCGGGTTTCCAGCCGAACTGCACTTCGCGCGCGGAGCGGGGGATATCCGTCACCGCCTCGTTCACCGCTACAGTCTCACCCGGCGCGAGGGTGCGCTGCGGGGGCGCGACCTCGGAGCTGTAGACGATGCGGTCGCGCGAATCGCGCAGCACGATGAGTATCGAGGGCACGTCGCGCGTGCTGGTGCCGATGTTGGTGATGGTGCCGCTGGCGCCGAAATACTCGGTACCGTTGGGCAGCGTCCGCCGCTCCTGCAGGTCGGGTGGGAAATCAAGCTGCAGGTCGGGGTCGGCGACGCCGAACGTCGGGCGCTCGACCGGCACCCAGTCTGGCACGCCGTAGTACGATACCACCGCGATGGTGCCGAGCGCGACCGCGGCGAAGATCGCGCCCGCCCAGGTCATGATCTTTAGCCAGTTGCGACGCGGGCGGAAGGGCGGCCCGTGATCGAAATGCGAGGCGTCGTCCTCGTCCGAGCGGCGACGGGCGACCGGCGGCGGCGGTATTTCGACCCGCTCGATCGGAGCGGTGCGAGCCGCTGCGGGGGGCGGCGGCGACGCGGGTTCGGGTGCCGACGACGTGCCGACAAGGTCGGCGCGCGGCGCGGGCGCCGGAGGTTCGGCTGCGGGCGCGTGAGCCTCGGGCTCGGCGGGCTGCGTCAGCTCGAGCTCGGGCCCGTCCTGAAACCAGCTGTGGCGGCATTTCGCGCAGCGCACGGTGCGACCTTCCACGCCGATCGCGGTATCGGGCACGACGTAACGGGTCGCGCAGGCGGGGCACTGGATGATCATCTGCCAAGGCCATGCCTACGCCCGCTACCGCGATGCAACAAGCGCGGCAGGCCCGCGCATGGCCCCGCCGCGCGACCTTTTCCACAAGCGCCGTCCGATATTTACCTGCAGCAGACCCGCTGCGCCCTTCCCGCCGCCCGGCGAAGGCCCTAGTTGGGGCAGGATGAGCGGGCCCGAAAGCAGCATCGTCCAGTTCGCCAACGTGGGCCTGCGCTACGGCACGGATCGCGAGGTGCTGAGCGATGTCTCGTTCACCCTCTATCCCGGCAGCTTCTACTTCCTCACCGGCGCCAGCGGGGCGGGCAAGACCTCGCTGCTCAAACTGCTCTACCTCGCCCAGCGGCCCAGCCGCGGCATCATCTCGATGTTCGGCGAGGACGTGATTACCGCCGAACGGCGCGCGCTACCCGAATTCCGCCGCCGGATCGGCGTGGTGTTCCAGGATTTCCGCCTGGTGCCGCACCTTTCCGCCTACGACAACGTGGCGTTGCCGCTGCGCATCTCGGGCATGAGCGAAGGGAAGCTGGAGAAGCCGGTGACCGACATGCTCGAATGGGTCGGGCTGTCGCACCGCGTGGATGCCCGGCCCGAGACGCTGTCGGGCGGGGAGCAGCAGCGCGTCGCCATCGCCCGCGCCGTGATCGCCCGGCCGGAAATCCTCGTGGCGGACGAGCCGACCGGCAACGTCGACCCCGAAATGGCGGTGAAGCTGCTGCGTCTGTTCGAGGCGCTGAACCGGCTGGGGACGACCGTGGTGGTCGCCACCCACGACGTTCACCTGCTGCGCAAGGTTCCGGATTCGCTCATCATGCGGCTCGACAAGGGGCGGCTCAGCGATCCCACCGGGGCCTTGCGCTACCCGCCGCGGCGCGAGCAGCGAGCCGAAGCGTGAGCGCGCCCTCGCCCATCCGGAAGGGGGCCCCGCGCTTCGGCGACAGCGCGCGCATGATGCAGCACGGGCGCATCGCCGGGCCGATGCCGTGGGTGATCGCCATCATGATCGCGCTGACGGTGATGGCCGCCACGGCCGGGCTCGCGCTCGCCAACGTGGCGGGCGGGGCGCGGGCCGAGATCGCCGGGGGATTGACGGTGCAGGTGGTCGAAGCCGCCCCGCTGGAGCGCAACCGGCAGGCAGAGCGGGCGCTGTCGTGGTTCGCCAACCGCGAAGATGTCGCCTCCGTCCGCCGCGTGCCCGATGACGAGCTCGCCGCGCTCATCGAACCCTGGCTGGGCGAGCTGGGCACAGGCGCCGAGGACGGGGGCGTGCCCGTTCCCGCGCTGATCGACGTGCGCCTGTCCGGCCCGGTCACCGCGGCGCGGCTCGAGCAGATGCGCCAGGGCCTCGCCCGGCAGGCACCCGCCGCCCGCATCGACGCGCAGGCGAGCTGGCTCGCACCCGTGTTCGATGCGATCCGCTCGCTGCAACTGCTGGCGGTCGGCCTGATCGTGCTGCTGGCAGCGACGAGCGCGGCGGCGGTCTGGCTCTCGGCGCGCAGCGCGCTCGGCGCCAACCGCGAGACGATCGAGACCATCCACCACCTCGGCGGCACCGACGGTCAGATCGCCGCGATCTTCCAGCGCCAGATCGCCTTTGACGCGGCGCTGGGCGGCGCGGCGGGGCTGCTGCTGGGGCTGGCCGCGGTCTTCGTGCTGGGCCAGCAGTTCGCCGATCTGGGCTCCGGCCTCGTCGCGGGCGGCGGGCTGGGCGCGGCGGACTGGGTGCTGGTCGGCGCAATCCCGCTTGTGGGAATGGTGCTGGCGGTTATTACGGCGCGCTATACCGTGATATCCGCGCTCAGGCGGATGTTGTAGGGGGCCCGCACCGCTTTGTTCCGCCGTCTGATCTCCGTCCTGCTCGTCGCCTGGGCCCTGGGTTTCCTGTGGTTTGCCGTGGCCTTGCCGCGGCCCGCGCCGGTCAGCCGGACCGATGCCATCGTCGTGCCCACCGGCAGCGGCGGGCGCATCGCGCGCGGGCTGGAGGTGCTGCAATCGGGCGCGGCGGAGCAGATGCTGGTCACCGGCGTGGATCCCGCCGTGCAACCGGCCGAGTTTCAAGCCGAGTTCGCCGTGCCGCAGCGGCTGATGGATTGCTGCGTGACGCTGGGCTTCAACGCGCTCGACACTCGCGGCAACGCGCGCGAGACGGCGCAGTGGATGGACGAGCGCGGCTATACCTCGCTTCGCCTCGTCACCGCCGACTGGCACATGCGCCGTGCCGCGGCGGAGCTGGCCGACCAGCTGCCCTCCAATATTTCCATCCTGCGCGACGCCGTCCGCTCCGAGGTCAGCCTGTGGACGTTGTTCCTCGAATACCACAAGTGGCTGGCGGTGTGGACGCTGCAGGCGCTGAAGTGACGCTGCCATGCTGCTGCTGCGCAACATCGCCTTCTACATCGCCTTTTACGCCGGCTCGCTGGTGCTGAGCTTCGGCGCGGCGGGGGCGAGCTACGTGCGTCCGGCTTGGGTGAAGCCGCTGTGCGACTGGTGGTCGGACTGGCATCACTGGTGCTGCGAGAACCTGCTGGGGTTGACCATCGTGGAGACCGGCACGCGCCCCGACCGCCCCGTGCTTTACGCCATCAAGCACGAGAGCTTCTTCGAGGCGATCGCGATGGCGCACACCTTCGATTACCCGGCGGGCGTCGCCAAGGCGGAGCTATTCGACATTCCCGGCTGGGGCCGCGCGGGGAAAGCCTACGGCCTCATCCCGGTGGCGCGCGACCAGGGGGCCAAGGCGCTGCGGGGGATGCTGAAGCAGGCGCGCGCTGCGACAGAGGCGGGCCGGCCCATCGTGATCTTTCCCGAGGGCACCCGCGTCCCCCACGGCACGCGGCCCCCGCTGCAATCGGGTTTCGCCGCGCTGTACAAGCTGTTCGGCCTGCCCGTGGTGCCGGTCGCGGTCGACAGCGGGCCGCTCTATCATCGCACCCTCAAGCGCCGGGGCACGATCACCTGGAAGTTCGGCGAGGTCATCGAGCCCGGCCTGCCGCGCGCCGAGATCGAGGCGCGGGTCCACGAAGCGATCAACGCGCTGAACGACTAGGCTTCGATCGCCGCGATGAC
The DNA here is from genome assembly GCF_001010945.1 of Aurantiacibacter luteus. Lineage (GTDB taxonomy): Bacteria > Pseudomonadota > Alphaproteobacteria > Sphingomonadales > Sphingomonadaceae > Alteraurantiacibacter > Alteraurantiacibacter luteus. Next base: position 754,715 of record NZ_LBHB01000002.1, on the reverse strand, counting down.
CTCGCGCAGCCATTCGCGCGCGTCTTCGCGCTCGCCGATATCGGCCACGAACTCCTGCCCGCGCGATACGCTCTGCAGCCTATGATCGGGCAGCCAGCGATCGGCACGAGCGTGGTAGCTGAGGCCCGTTTGCGTCAGCCAGGCCGGCACCTGCCACAAAGTCAACGGACCGCCGGGCACCGTCAGCCGCAGCGCGTCGCAGGCCGGGGCATTGGTCGCCCCGCGTCCGAGCCATACGGCGTCATTGCCGGCCTCCATCGCCATGGCGTGCGGCATCCCGACTTCCGCCAGAGCCGCTACCCGTCCTCTCGGCGCGTCCGTCAGCGGCAGGACTTCCTCCACGTTCAGATAGCCGAAGATCCGGTGGTGCGGGGCGGCCGCGCCCTCGCGAAAGAGACCGAAGAAGACGAAAGTATCGCCCGCGCCCACGCCACGGTTCTCGAGGTGGGTCTGTGCCGCACCGCACTGGCCGAGCATGGCGGTACCGTCGGCCAGGAAGCGCGGATCGTGATGGCAGCGATGGCGGCCCGAAAGTTTGCCGCCGCTCGCCCGGCGTGCGTGACCGCCCAGCCGCAGGCTGCCATAGGTCGTTGCCGAGGCGCCGCGCCCCGCCGGGATCGGCAGGCTGAGCGCGCGCCCGTCCACGATCGGCGAGGGTCCGCCGCCTGCGCTGGAATCGAACCCCTTGCGGCTGAAAACCACCTTCATGCGCCCCGCAATACCCCGCCGCGCGAACCCCGTCGACTTCGCTTGATTGCAGCTGAAACCGGGTGCAAGGGCGAGCCATGGCCATCGACCGTTCCGCGCTGCGCGCCGCCTATCGCCTCGACGAGGAGACCTGCATTGCCGAGCGGCTCGAACAGGCCGCCCCCGCCTCCGCCGTCCACCGCGAAGCCGCCACGCTCGCCAGCCGGCTGATCGAGGGCGCGCGCGCCCGCGCCAGCTCCGGCCTCGACGCTTTTCTCGCCACATACGGGCTCGATACCGAGGAAGGTATCGCCCTCATGTGCCTCGCCGAGGCGCTGCTCCGCGTCCCCGATGCGGGCACGGCCGACGCGCTTATCGCGGACAAGCTGGCGGGCGTCGACTGGTCCGAGCACATGGGCGCGAGCGACAGCACCTTCGTCAACGCCGCCACCTTTTCGCTGATGCTGACGGGCGAGGTTCTGCGCGGCGGCAAGCGCGCCGATGCGGGCCTTGCCAACACTCTGCGCCGCGCCACCGGGCGCCTTGGCGAACCCGTCATCCGCCAGGCGGTAAGCCAGGCCATGCGGATCCTCGGCGGCCAGTTCGTCTACGCCCGCACCATCGACGAGGCGCTGAAGCGCGCCGCGCCCGAACGACGCCGCAACCTCGCCCACAGCTTCGACATGCTGGGCGAGGCGGCGATGACCTTCGAGGACGCGGAGAAATACCGCCAAGCCTACGAACGCGCGATCCGCCGACTGGCCAAGGAACCGGGCGGGGTGTTCGAGGGGCCGGGTATCTCGGTGAAACTCTCCGCGCTCTACCCGAAATACGACTTCCTCCACGCCGAGTCCGCGCGCGCGGCGCTGATCCCCATGGTGCGCGACCTCGCGGTGCAGGCACGCGATGCGGACATGCATTTCACCATCGATGCCGAGGAAGCCGAGCGGCTCGAGCTGTCGCTCGACATCATCGAGGCGCTGGTGGCGGACGACGCGCTGTTCGACAACGGCACCCCCGCCGGCTGGCAGGGTTTCGGCATGGCCATCCAGGCCTATTCCAAGCGCGGCGTGCCGCTGTGCCGCTGGGTCGCCAAGCTCGCCCGCAAGCACGACCGCCGCCTGTTCGTGCGGCTGGTCAAGGGCGCCTACTGGGATGCCGAGATCAAGCTGAGCCAGGTGGGCGGGCACGAGGACTACCCGGTCTTCACCCGCAAGCTGGGCACCGACGTCTCCTACCTCGCCTGCGCCAAGGCGCTGCTCGACGCGGACGACGCGCTCTACCCCGCTTTCGCCACGCACAACGCCTACACCGTCGGCGCGATCAAGGCGATGGCGGGGGGCAAGCCGTTCGAGTTCCAGCGCCTTCATGGCATGGGCGAGGATGTCTACGAGGCGCTGGCCGAGGCCGAGCGAAACGACCGCACCCGCGTCCGCATCTACGCCCCCGTCGGCGGGCACAAGGAACTGCTCGCCTACCTCGTGCGCCGCCTGCTGGAGAACGGGGCCAACAGCAGCTTCGTCAACCGCATGGCCGATGCCGAGGTGCCGGTGGCCGAGCTGGTGACCGACCCCGTCGCCGACCTCGCCGCGCTCCACCCCCGCCGCAACCCGGCGATCCCGCTGCCCGCCGACATCTTTCCCGGGCGCGCCAATTCCGCCGGGCTCGACCTCGCCCACCAGCCCACCCGCGCCGCCGTGCGCGAACGGCTGGCCGAGCTCGCCCCGCGGCAGTGGAGTGCTGGCGAGGGCCTCGCGGGCATGAAGCTGCCGATCGTCAGCCCCACCGACGGGTCGCAGGTGGGCGAAGTCACCCTCCCCACCCGCGCCGAGATCGCCATGGCCTTCCAGCTCGCCGAGGCCGCGCAGCCCGCGTGGGATGCGCTGGGCGGTGACAAGCGCGCCCTGCTGCTCGATGCCGCCGCCGACCTGTTCGAGGAGCATACGGCCGAGTTCATCAGCCTGTGCCAGCGCGAGGCGGGCAAGACTCTGCCCGACGCCGTGCTCGAGGTGCGCGAGGCGGTGGACTTCCTGCGCTACTATGCCAACGAGGCGCGCGCGCATTTCACCTCCGGCGTCCCGCTTCCCGGCCCCACGGGCGAGAGCAACGTGCTGCGCCTCCACGGGCGCGGCGTCTTCGTCACCATTTCCCCGTGGAATTTCCCGCTGGCGATCTTCATCGGCCCGACCGCGGCCGCGCTCGCCGCGGGCAATACAGTCATCGCCAAGCCCGCCGAGCAGACGCCGCTGATCGCTCAGCTCGCCGTGGACCTGTGCCACAAGGCGGGCATTCCGGCAGAGGTGCTGCACATGCTGCCCGGCGGCGGCGAGATCGGCGGGCGCATCACCGCCGACCCGCGCCTCGCGGGTGTGGCATTTACCGGATCGACCGCGACGGCCCACGCCATCAACCGCGCGCTCGCCAGCCGTGACGGCCCCATCGCCACGCTGGTGGCCGAGACCGGCGGACAGAACGCGCTCATCGTCGATTCCTCGGCGCTCCCCGAACAGGTGACGCGCGACGTGGTCGCCAGCGCCTTCCAGAGCGCGGGCCAGCGCTGCTCGGCCCTGCGCGTCGCCTATATCCAGGAGGACGTGGCGGACACCATGCTCGCCATGATCCGCGGCGCGTTCGAGGCGCTGGTGGTGGGCGACCCGGCGCAGCTTGCAACCGACGTCGGCCCGGTGATCGACGAGGAAGCGCGCGCCAAGCTGGAGGCGCACGTCGCCGCGCGGCAGGCGGCGGGCAACCGCGTCTGGCGCCTGCCCCTGCCGCCCGAATGCGCCAATGGCCACTTCGTCGCCCCCACGATCATCGAGATCGACCGCATCGGCGACCTGGCGGAAGAGAACTTCGGCCCCGTCCTCCACGTCGTGCGCTTCGCCGCCGGAGACCTCGGCCGCGTGATCGAGGACATCAACGCCACCGGCTTCGGCCTGACGCTGGGCCTCCACAGCCGCATCGAGGACACCCGCCGCTTCGTCGAGGCACGCGCGCGGGTGGGCAACTTCTACGTCAACCGCAACCAGATCGGCGCGGTGGTGGGTTCGCAGCCGTTCGGCGGCGAGGGCCTGTCGGGGACCGGCCCGAAGGCGGGCGGGCCGCACTACGTGACGCGCTTCGCGACAGAGCGGGTGACGACGATCGATACGACGGCGGCAGGCGGGAATGCGACGCTGCTGGCGGGGGGCTGACGGGAGCGGTTCCGTCCGTTGGTCACAAACCTGTCGCTTTCACAGATGCGGAAGCGTAAATGCGGCCCCAGCAGGGGCGGCACGCGGTTTGGCCATAATGGTGGAATGATGCAGGACAAGTCGCCAACCCTCCAGCCGATCGACCGCATCCAGGAAAACCTACTCGCCCGCTCCGAACGGCGCGTGCTGACCTGGCTTTGCGCGCGCATGCCCGCCTGGGTTTCGCCCGACATGCTGACCTTTCTCGGCCTGTTCGGGGCCTTGATGATCTTCGCCGGATACACGCTCAGCACACTGGACGAGGACTGGCTGTGGCTGGCGATGGCGGGTTACGTGATCCAGTGGTTCGGCGACAGCACCGACGGCAGCCTCGCCCGCTATCGCCGGATCGAGCGGCCGCGCTACGGCTATTTCCTCGACCACAGCTGCGACGGGGTGGCGACCACGCTGATCGTCACCGGCATCGGCCTCAGCCCCTATGTCACGCTGGAGGTCGCGCTGGTGGCGCTGGCGGGCTACCTGCTGCTGTCGATCCAGGCCTTCCTCTCGGTGCGCGTGCTGGGCGAGCTGAAGCTATCGGCGCTGAATGCCGGGCCTACCGAACTGCGGCTGATCCTGATGGGCTTTACCTCCGCGATGATCGTGCTCGGCCCCGGTCCGGGCATGTTCGGCAGGATCTCCGGCTTCGACCTGTTTGCCGGGGCGATCGGCACGATCCTGATCGCGATCTTTGCCGTGCAAACCTGGTCCATCGCCCGGCGGCTGTCGCGGGAAGAGCCGTCGCGCAATCACGAGTGGTCCGCGACCCGCCGGGACTGAACGCGGTGGCGGCAAGGGGGATAAGCGCCATGGCCGCGCTTGCCCCCGGCCCCGCCTTGGGCAATCCCTTCCCCATGGCAATCCTCTCCGACAAATGGATTCGCGAGGCGGCGACGACCCGCGGCATGATCGAGCCCTTCGTGGAGGCGCAGCGGCGGGAGGGGAACATCTCCTACGGCCTCAGCTCATTCGGCTACGACGCGCGGGTGGCGGACGAGTTCAAGATCTTCACCAACATCGACAACGCCGTGGTCGACCCCAAGGATTTCGCCGCCACCAGCTTCGTCGACCGGCAGACCGACTGCTGCATCATCCCGCCCAACAGCTTCGCGCTCGCCCGTACGGTGGAATATTTCCGCATTCCGGACGACGTGCTGGTGATCTGCCTCGGCAAGAGCACCTACGCGCGCTGCGGCATCATCGTGAACGTCACCCCGCTGGAGCCGGGCTGGGAAGGCCACGTCACGCTGGAATTCTCCAACACCACGCCGCTGCCCGCCAAGATCTACGCCAACGAGGGCGCGTGCCAGTTCCTGTTCCTGCAGGGCAACGAGCGGCCCGAGACGACCTATGCCGACCGCGCAGGCAAATACATGGGCCAGCGCGGGGTGACGCTGCCGAGGTTGTAATCCTCCCCGGTACGGGGAGGGGGACCGCGCCCGCAGGGCGGGGTGGAGGGGCACCAGCCGGTTTCTGCGCGACGTGTCACTCAGAGGCCCGCGCGCCCCTCCACCATGCTGCGCATGGTCCCCCTCCCCCGCTGGGGGAGGATTAGAAACTCGTTCTGACCGAAAGCCGGAAATTCCTCCCCGCCAGCGGTACGAAGTCCTTGGTGAAGCTCGCCGCGCGGCGGGCGTCCTCGTTCAGGATGTTGTTCACCTGCGCCAGCACCACGATGTTGTCGTTGCCCTCCAGCGGGTGCCAGGCGATCGAGGCGTTCACCATCGTGTAGCCGTCGGTCGGCGTTTCCAGCGGGGCCACGCGGGTCTGGTCGTCGTGCCATTCCACTTCGCCGCGCAGGTCGAAGTGGTCGAGCTTCGCCTCCAGCGCGCCCGACAGGCTAAGCGGCGGGATGCGGGGCACCGGCTCGCCGTCGGCCAGCGTTGCGCGGGTGTAGTCGCCGCGCAGGTCCGCCAGCAGCTCGAAGCTGCCGGTGTCGATCAGCGGAAAGGTCGCCTGCGCCTCGAAGCCCCACTGGTCGGCGTCCTGCTGCTGGAAGGCGAAGACGTTCAGGCCGTCCTCCTCCTCCCCGGTCTCGGCGAGATAGATGAAGTCGCTGAACCAGTTGCGATAGAGCGTCGCGTTCACCTGCACCGGGCCGAGCGAACCGCGAAGGTAAGCCTCCCCGCCCCAGCTGCTCTCTGTAACGAGGTCGGGAATGCCGATCTCGAACTGCTGGGTGGCGAGGTGCGGGCCGTCGGCGAACAGCTCCTGCGAGGATGGCGCGCGCTCGGTGCGCGAGACGTTGAACCCCACGCGCAGGTCGTCCGCCAGCGTGTAGCCCGCGCCGGCGGCTGCGGAGAACGTGCAGAAGTCGCGCGAGACATCGCCAAAACCGAACGTCTCGGCATCGATGGAGGTGTTCTCGTAGCGGGCGCCGACCTCGAACTCGAGCGCGTCGAAGTCGAACTCCTGCAGGCCGAAGACGGCGAAGCTCTCCGTCACGTTGGGCGGCACGAAGGCCTCGTCCCCCAGCGCCTGGAAGTCGACGTGCGAGTACTGCACGCCGGTCGATCCGCGCCAGCCGCCCGAACCCAGCGAACGGCGCGACTGGACGAGTTCGACCCGGCCCTCGACGCCTTGGACATCGAAGACGGTGCCCGTTTCCTCGCCCTCGAACTCGGTGTGGGTGTAGTCCGACCAGCCCACGCGGGTCTGCACCGAATCGAGGAAGCCCGTGCCGAGGTCGAGCTCGCCGCGCAGGTCGACGCGGTATTGCCTTAGGCCGATGGAGACGTTCTCCTCGCCCTCCGGCTCCTCGCCGCCCAGGTCTTCCTCTTCCTCGCCGTGGACGTGGCCCACGCCCGGCAGGCCGGGAACGCCGTAGGTGGTGTCGTAGTAGCCGAAGGAGGCGCCGAGGTTGCTGTTGCCGGAGAACCAGGCGAGGCCCGCCCCGGCCGAGGTCGCTTCGGTGAAGCTGTTGGGCAGCACGCCGCGGGCATTGGCTGCCTCGCGCAGCTCGGCGGCTTCCTCGAAGTGGCCTTCCTCCTCTTCCTCGTCGGCATCGGCGAGCAGGTCGGCGCGCAGGTAGCGCGAGGCGACGAAGCCGGGGATTTCGAGATCATTCGTCACCCGTCGCGAGCCGTCGACATGGACCGCGAAGCCGCCGCCTAGGGGCGCATCCACGGAAGCGCCCAGCTCGCGCAGGTCGCTGGCGGTGTCCATGCTTGCGAGCGCATCGACGTGCACCGTCTCGTCCGGCAGGCGCGGCGGGATGCGCTTGGTGACCACATTGACCGCGCCGCCGATGGCCTGGCTGCCGTAGAGCAGCACCGCAGGGCCGCGGAGCACCTCCACCCGGTCGGCAATCAGCGGATCGGAAGCGACGGCATGGTCGGCGCTGGTGGAGGAAGCATCGAGCGAGCCGGTGCCGTCGGTCAGCACGCGCACGCGCTCCCCGCCGAAGCCGCGCAGCACGGGTCGCGAGGCGCCGGGCGCGAAGCTGGTCGCGGAGACGCCGGGCAGGCTCGCAAGCACCTCACCGATCTGGCCCGCGCTTTCGCGCTGCAAAGCGACGCCAGTGACGACAGAGCTGCCCGCGACGAGGTCGAGCCGGTCCACCCCCGCCGCACGGACGTAAATCGTGTGCAGGTCATCGCTGCCGGGTTCGGCATCACCGGCGGTGGCGGTCTCGTCGGGCGTCGGCTGCTCGGGCGCCTCCTGTGCGTGAAGGGCGAGCGGCATGGCGGCGGAAACGAGGAAGGCGACCGGAAGGGTTTTCATGAGAGTCCTGATGTCGGGAGATGTTGTGTTACATTGTCACACGCGCTCTAGCGTTCGCCGCATGAGGCGCAAGTGAACACGCTTCGGTTTCGACGAACCGCCGTTTCGATGCGACTAATGTAGGGAAGTCAGCCTCGCGCCGCCGCCTCGAGCCTTTCGCGAGCGCGTTCCTCGCCGATCAGCGGCAGCAGTTCGGCCATGTCCGGCCCGTGGTCGCGCCCGGTCAGCGCCTGGCGGAGCGGCTGGAACAGCTCGCGGCCCTTGCGCCCGGTGCCGACCTTGAGCGCGGCGGTCAGGTCCTGCCACGGCGTGTCGCTCCACACGAGCGCCTGCGCCGCCTCGGCGAGATAGGCGCGCGTTTCCTCATCGAACGCCCGAGGCTCGACGGGGCCGGTGACCACCTGCCACCAGTCGATCACCTCGCTCGCCTTTTCCAGGTTCGGACGGATGGCGTGCCAGGCGGCGGGGGTGAAGTCCTCGGGCACGAAGCCCGCCACCGCCTCGAACGGCAGCTGGTGGACTATCTGGGCGTTGACGCGCGCGAGGTCCGCCTCGTCGAAGCGCGCGGGGGCGCGGCCGAAGGTGGCGAGGTCGAAGGTGTCCAGCAGAGCGGTACGATCCGCGATCGGCTCGACCGGCAGCGCGGTGCCGAGCCGGGCGAGGAGCGCCACGATGGCCTCGGGCTGATAGCCCTGCTCGCGGAAACTTTCGACGCCCAGCGAGCCCAGCCGCTTCGACAGCTTGCCCTCACGCCCCACCAGCAGCGCCTCGTGCGCGAAGCGCGGCGGCTGCGCCCCCAGCGCAGTGAACATCTGGATCTGCACCGCGGTGTTGGAGACGTGGTCCTCGCCGCGCAGCACGTCGGTCACGCCCATAGAAATGTCATCGAACGCGCTCGGAAGCATGTAGAGCCACGAGCCGTCGGCGCGGCGGACCACGGGATCGCTGAGCTGCGCCGCATCGAACTTCTGCGGCCCGCGGATGCCGTCGTCCCAGGCGATGGGTTCGTCGTGGTCGAGCCGGAAGCGCCAGTGCGGGGCCACGCCTTGTGCCTCCTTTGCAGCGCGCTGCTCGTCCGTCAGCGCCAGCGCCGCGCGGTCGTAAATCGGCGGCAGCCCGCGCCCCAGCGCGATCTTTCGCTTGAGGTCCAGTTCCTGCGCGCTTTCGTAAGCCGGGTATACGCGGCCTGCGGCCTTCAGCCGCTCGAACGCCTCCTCGTAGAAAGCCAGCCGTTTGGATTGCCGCTCCTCGCCATCAGGCGTCAGGTCGAGCCAGTCGAGATCGCGGCGGATCGCCTCGACGAAGCGGTCCTCGCTGCGCTCGGCATCGGTGTCGTCGATCCGCAGCAGGAAGCGCCCGCCGGCCTTGCGGGCCAGCATCCAGTTGTGCAGCGCCGTGCGCAGGTTGCCGACGTGCAGCAGTCCGGTGGGCGACGGCGCGAAACGGGTGACTCTGGTCATGCCCGCCGCACTAGGCGAAGGTCAGGCGATATTGAAGCGTTTGCGCGCCTTTTCGAGCTCGGCCAGCATGGCGTCGATGGCGCGGTTGTCCTCGGGCGAGCCGTGGTCGCGGACCACGCCTTCGAGCTCGGCAATCTCCAGCCGCGCGGCTTCGAGTTCGCCGGGCAGTTCCCAGCGTGCCTTTTGCAGCTGCGCCTCGTATCGCTCCAGCATCTCGGGCGGGATGACCTTGGGTCGCTTCGCCCCGACCGTTCGCCAGCGTGCCCTTGCGATCCCTTGCGTTTTCTCGAGGTGCTTGCGGACGACGCGCACGGCCAGCGCCGCCTCGTCGCAGGCCACCATGCCGCCCAAGGCCGCGAGGTTGCGCGGCGTCGCCCATCCGGGAAAGTGGAAGCTGGGCAGGGCCATCAGCCAGCGGGCGACGAGCTCGGTCTCGTGCGCGCCGACGTAGCGGTGCACCAACGGCAGGGACACGCTCTCGCCGACATCGAGGAAGAGCATCTGCGCATCTTCCATCGCGATCTCGCCCGCCCTGCCCGCCGCGACAGCCGCGCCCTGCACGGTTTCGAGATCGACGCGAAAGTTGCGGAATCGCGGGCTGGCGGCATCGGCGAAGCGGCGACCTAGCGCCGCAAGGTGCGGCGGGGGCGGCGGCGCGCTTTCGAACAGCATCCGCTCAAACGGGGTCGGCTCATCAGTCATCCACGCCCCCCATAGCACGCGGTGGTTATTGCCTTGCAAACGCCAGCGCCGGCCTCATCGCGTTGCGACCGTAACCGAGTGGCCCCCGCCGGTCAGGACCAAGCCGCCGTCGGGGGTGCGGTCCAGTATCGTCGCCGCATCGATGGCAGTGGCGACATCGAACACGGCATGGTGGATGCGCGCGCGGGCGAGGCATTCGGCCGCGGGCTGGAATCGGCGGTCGGTCGCGATGCTGCCGCCGTCGGCCTGGTAAAACCAGCCGTAGCCGTCGCAGGCCGAGCGGAAGGTGATAGTGGTCGCGTCCACCAGCAGCGCCAGGTCGAGATATTCGTCCACCTGCGCGCCGTCGACGGCGGTGACGCGCCACGCGCCCTCGATCCGCGCGCTTTGGACAGGGCGCAGGACGAGCCGGTGGCCGGCGCCCGTGGCGATGACCGTGCCGTCGCCATGCCGGGTCATGCCGTCCAGCCCGTCGAACAGCTCCTCGATGGCGGTCTCGAACGTCGCGAGCCCGCGCGCGCACATGGCGCTGCCCGGTTCGTAAAAGCGCTGCGCGCTGTAGCTCGCGCCGCTCGTATGGCGGTAGGTCCAGTCGGCATAGATGCAGCCGGAGCTGAAATGCACGCGGTCGACGGTGAGGATAATGCGCGGAGCCTGGCCGGGTGTGCCGCCCGCAATCGGCGCTCCGTCGAGCGTCGCGACGGCATAGGTCTCGTCGATCTTCTGTCCCGGCGCGGAGGCCGGCGGAGCGTCCTCGGCCATGGCAGGCGTCGTCATCACCGGCTCCGGTTGCGGCATCTCGTCCGTCTGCGAGACAGTGCACGCGGCGAGCGCCAGCGCGAGGCTTGGGAACGCGCCTCTCATCGCGCCGTCAGCCGCACCGAGCGGCCGTCCCCTGCGATCTCCACCTCGCCGCCGCGCGTCGAAACGATCGTGTCCGCCGCCGCCATGGCCGACCACACCTGCTCCAGTTCGGGCGGGAAGCCGATGTCGCAAACCGTGCCAGGATTGCCGGGCGGGGGAGTATCGAAGGCATCGCCCTTGATCGTGTAGGACACGCCCTGCCCCGCGCAGCCCGGCTCCCACCACACGCCGTGCCAGTCGGCTTCCAGGTCGATGGGGTCCGCCGTCGGCTTTCCGTCGAGCGCCGTCACCCTCCAGCTGCCCGAGAGATCGACGGCGCGGCTCGCCAGGTCGTCGGCACTCGGAACGAAACGCAGCTGCACCGTCCCAGCCGCGCCCGAGAGCCACAGCCCGCGCGGCACGTGGCGCACGGTATCCGCTGCGCCGACTGCCGCCATGATCGCCTCCTCGCCGGGCTCGAGACCCCGCGCACACATCTCGACCTCGGCGCGCAGCGGGCGGACGGCGATGGTCTCGCCGCTGCGCTCGTAGCGCCAGTCCTCGAACACGCACTGCGACTGGAAGTGAATGCGGCCCGCTTCGATGGCGATCTCGGGATCGGAACCCTCAATGCCGATGACGGGCGCCGCTTCGTTGACGAATTCGACGACGTAGCTGCCGGTAATGTCGCGTCCGGAGGCGGCGGACGGAGGCTCATCCGCCGTCTCCGCCGCGCCGGTGCAGGCGGCGAGAGCTAAAGCGGCAAACGCAAGCAAGCGCATCATCGACAACCCCCATGAAAAAGCCCCGGAAGCGCGAACTCCCGGGGCTCTTTTTCGTATGGCGCGATGAACGCGGGATTAGCCCTGGTCGTCGTCCTCGTCCGGCAGCGGCGCGGCCGCTTCCTCGGCTTCGACGGCCTCTTCCTCGTTGTCGACGCTCTCGTCCGAGGCGTCTTCGTTGAGGTAGTCGCCGGCGTCCGCGTCGGTGCCGTGGGTCTCGCCCTCGGCCGCTCCCAGCGGATCGTCGCCGATCGCCGCCTCGGGGCCCTGCGCCAGCTCGGCGGCGTGCTCCTCGGCCGCGCTGTCGGGCGCGATCAGGTCGGCCTCGATGGCCGCATCCGAAGCTGCCTTCTCGCTGGCCTTGGCAGCCGCGGCCGCCTCGTCAGCCGCCTCGATGGCGTCGGCCATCTTCTTGTACTGCGCGCGGATCGCGGCATCGCGGCTGGAGGCGGTGACGCGCAGGCGGTTCATGCCCGCGCCGGTACCGGCGGGAATGAGACGGCCCACGATCACGTTCTCCTTCAGGCCGACCAGCGTGTCCTTCTTGCCCTCGACCGCGGCCTGGGTGAGCACGCGCGTGGTCTCCTGGAACGAAGCCGCCGAGATGAAGCTGCGGGTCTGCAGCGACGCCTTGGTGATGCCGAGCAGGATGGGCGTGCCTTCCGCCTTCTTCTTGCGCGGGGGCAGCTTGGCGTTGACCTCGTTCATCTCCTCCAGGTCGACCTGTTCGCCCGGCAGCAGCGTGGTGTCGCCGCCGTCGGTGATCTCGACCTTCTGCAGCATCTGGCGAACGATCACCTCGATGTGCTTGTCGTTGATCTTCACGCCCTGGAGTCGGTAGACTTCCTGGATCTCTGTGCACAGGTATTCGGCCAACGCCTCCACGCCCAGCACCTCGAGGATGTCGTGCGGGTTGGGGCTGCCCGAAATGAGCGTGTCGCCTTTCTTGACGAAGTCGCCTTCCTGGACGTCGATCACCTTGGTCTTGGGCACCAGGTACTCCACCGGATCGCCCTCTTCCGGAACGATCGCGATCTTGCGCTTGGCCTTGTAGTCGCGGATGAATTCCATCCGGCCGCTGATCTTGGCGATGACCGCCGCGTCCTTGGGAACGCGGGCCTCGAACAGCTCGGCAACACGCGGCAGACCGCCGGTGATGTCGCGCGTCTTGGCGGCTTCGCGCGAAGCACGGGCGAGGATGTCGCCCGCGGCAACCTCCTGTCCGTCCTCGACCGAGAGCGTGGTGCCCGGAGCCAGCATGTAACGCTGGGCCTCGGTTTCCTCGCCCTTCTTAGTCTTGCCCGAACCCTTCACGTCGTCCTCGCCGAGGAAGGTCAGGCGCGGACGCAGGTCTTCCTTCTTGGAGCGCGAGGTGGCGCGGTATTCGGTGACGACGCGCTGGGCGATACCGGTGGCATCGTCCACCCGCTCTTCCAGCGTCTTGCCCTCGATCAGGTCCTGGTAGCGCACGACGCCGGCCTGCTCGGTGATGATCGGCAGGGTGAACGGATCCCATTCCGCCAGGCGATCGCCTTCCTTCACCGATGCCCCGTCTTCGAACATGAGCATGGTGCCGTAGGGCACGCGGTGGATGGCGCGCTCGCGTCCTTCCGGATCGACCACGACCATCTCGCCCGAACGGGCCAGCGACAGGCGGCGACCCTTCTTGTCGGTGATGGTCGGCATGTCGCGGTAGACCACCTTGCCGTCCGAGATGGACTCAAGATGGCTGGTCTCGTTGATCTGCGCCGCACCGCCGATGTGGAAGGTACGCATGGTCAGCTGGGTGCCCGGCTCGCCGATCGACTGCGCCGCGATGACGCCCACGGCCTCGCCGATGTTCACCGGCGTACCGCGTGCAAGGTCGCGGCCGTAGCAGGTCGCACAGACGCCCTGCTCCGCCTCGCAGACCAGCGGCGAGCGGATCTTCGCCTGCTGCACCTCGGCATCCTCGATGGCCTTCATCATGGGCTCGTCGACCATGGTGCCGGCCTTCACGATGACCTCGCTGGTGGCGACGTTCACGATGTCCTCGGCCACGGTGCGGCCCAGGATGCGCTCGCCGAGCGAGGCGATCACGCTGCCGCCCTGCACGATGGCGCGCATTTCCAGCGCGTTCTTGGTCTTGCAGTCCTCCTCCACGATGACGCAGTCCTGCGACACGTCGACGAGGCGGCGGGTGAGGTAACCCGAGTTCGCGGTCTTCAGCGCCGTGTCCGCGAGGCCCTTGCGGGCGCCGTGGGTGGAGTTGAAGTATTCGAGAACCGTCAGGCCTTCCTTGAAGTTCGAGATGATCGGGGTCTCGATGATCTCGCCCGAAGGCTTGGCCATCAGGCCGCGCATGCCGGCGAGCTGCTTCATCTGCGCCGGGCTACCGCGGGCGCCGGAGTGGCTCATCATGTAGATCGAGTTAATCTGCGCCTGGCGACCGTTCTCGTCCTTCGGCATCGCCCGGATCTCGTCCATCATGGCGTTCGCCACCGTGTCGCCGCAACGGCTCCACGCGTCGATCACCTTGTTGTACTTTTCCTGCTGGGTGATGAAGCCGTCCTGGTACTGCTGCTCGTAGTCGGCAACCAGCGCCTTGGTCTCCGCGATCATGCCGTCCTTGCTGTCGGGGATGATCATGTCGTCCTTGCCGAAGCTGATGCCGGCCTTGAACGCGTGGCGGAAGCCCAGCGCCATGATGGCGTCGGCGAACAGCACCGTGTCCTTCTGGCCGGTGTGGCGATAGACCTGGTCGATGACGTCGCCGATCTCCTTCTTGGTGAGAAGGCGATTGACGACCTCGTAGGGCACCGTGTGGCTCTTGGGCAGGCACTCGCCGATCAGCATGCGGCCGGGCGTCGTTTCCACGCGCGCCATGTACTCCTTGCCCTTCTCGTCCGTCTGCGGGACGCGGGTGTGGATCTTGGAGTGCAGCGTCACCGCGCCGACGTGCAGCGCCTGGTGCACCTCGTTGATGTCGGCCAGCACCTTGCCCTCGCCCGGCTCGCCTTCGCGGTCCATCGAGAGGTAATAGAGGCCCAGCACCATGTCCTGCGAGGGCACGATGATCGGCTTGCCGTTGGCGGGCGAGAGGATGTTGTTCGTCGACATCATCAGCACGCGCGCTTCCAGCTGGGCTTCCAGCGAGAGCGGCACGTGGACGGCCATCTGGTCACCGTCGAAGTCGGCGTTGAAAGCCGAGCAGACGAGCGGGTGCAGCTGGATCGCCTTGCCCTCGATCAGCACGGGCTCGAAGGCCTGGATGCCGAGGCGGTGGAGCGTGGGCGCGCGGTTCAGCAGCACCGGGTGCTCGCGGATGACTTCGTCGAGGATGTCCCAGACTTCCTTGCGCTCCTTCTCGACCCACTTCTTGGCCTGCTTCAAGGTCATCGAGAGACCCTTGGCGTCGAGGCGGGCGTAGATGAACGGCTTGAACAGCTCGAGCGCCATCTTCTTCGGCAGGCCGCACTGGTGCAGCTTCAATTCCGGACCGGTCACGATCACGGAACGGCCCGAATAGTCGACGCGCTTGCCGAGCAGGTTCTGGCGGAAGCGGCCCTGCTTGCCCTTGAGCATGTCGGAGAGCGACTTCAGCGGACGCTTGTTGGCACCCGTGATCACGCGGCCGCGGCGGCCGTTGTCGAACAGCGCGTCGACGGCTTCCTGCAGCATGCGCTTTTCGTTGCGGACGATGATGTCCGGCGCGCGCAGCTCCATGAGGCGCTTCAAACGGTTGTTACGGTTGATGACGCGGCGATAGAGATCGTTGAGATCCGACGTCGCGAAACGGCCGCCGTCCAGCGGCACCAGCGGGCGCAGTTCGGGCGGAATGACCGGCACGACCTCGAGGATCATCCATTCGGGGCGGTTGCCCGAATCGATGAAGCTCTCGACGACCTTCAGACGCTTGATGATCTTGGCGGGCTTGAGCTTGGACTTGGTGGTCTCCAGCTCTTCGAGAAGGTCGGCCTTCTCCTGCTCGAGATCGAGGTCCATGAGCATGAACTTGACCGCCTCGGCGCCGATGCCGGCACTGAAGGCGTCCTCGCCGTACTCGTCCTGCGCGTCGAGCAACTCGTCCTCGGTCAGCAGCTGGAACTTCTCCAGCGGGGTGAGGCCGGGCTCGGTGACGATGTAGCTCTCGAAATACAGCACGCGCTCGAGCTGCTTCAGCTGCATGTCGAGCAGCAGGCCGATGCGGCTCGGCAGCGACTTCAGGAACCAGATGTGCGCGACCGGGGCGGCGAGCTCGATGTGGCCCATGCGCTCACGGCGGACCTTGGTGACGGTCACCTCGACGCCGCACTTCTCGCACACGACGCCCTTGTACTTCATGCGCTTGTACTTGCCGCACAGGCACTCGTAATCCTTCACCGGGCCGAAGATGCGCGCGCAGAAGAGGCCATCCCGCTCGGGCTTGAACGTGCGGTAGTTGATCGTCTCCGGCTTCTTGATCTCGCCGAACGACCACGAGCGGATACGCTCCGGCGAGGCAATGCCGATCTGGATCTGGTCGAAGGTTTCCGGCTTGGCCAGCTGGTTGGTGAATTTGGTCAGTTCGTTCATTTTTCTCGTTCCCTAAAGGGAGAAAGTCAGGGGCGGTGGGGTGGGCGACCCTGCGGCCGCCCGCGCCCTGTCATTCAGCAGCGATCTGGCCGAAGCCGTCCGCATCCTCGTCCTCGCCGTCGTTCAGCGAGGAGAGTTCGACGTTGAGGCCCAGCGAGCGCATTTCCTTGACGAGCACGTTGAAGCTCTCCGGAATGCCGGCCTCGAAGGTGTCGTCGCCCTTGACGATCGCCTCGTAGACCTTGGTGCGGCCGACCACGTCGTCGGACTTCACCGTCAGCATTTCCTGCAAGGTGTAGGCGGCGCCGTAGGCCTGGAGCGCCCAGACCTCCATCTCGCCGAAACGCTGGCCGCCGAACTGCGCCTTGCCGCCCAGCGGCTGCTGAGTGACGAGCGAGTAGGGGCCGATCGAACGCGCGTGGATCTTGTCGTCGACCAGGTGATGCAGCTTGAGCATGTAGATGATGCCCACCGTCACCTTGCGGTCGAAGGCTTCGCCGGTGCGCCCGTCGTACAGCGTCGATTGGCCCGAAGCATCGAGACCCGCCTTCAGCAGCATGTCGGTGACATCGCCCTCGTTCGCGCCGTCGAACACCGGGGTGCCCATCGGCACGCCCGCACGCAGGTTGTTCGCCAGTTCGACCACCTCGGCGGTGGTGCGGCTGTCGATGTCCTCGTGGTACTGCTCGCCGTAGACGTCCTTCAGCTTCTCGACGACCGCGGCGGGCGGGGCCGCTGCGGTGACGTCGGGATTGGCGGCACGCCATTCGTCGAGCTGCTCGGCGATCTGGTGACCCAGCGCGCGGGCCGCGAAGCCCAGGTGCGTCTCGAAGATCTGGCCCACGTTCATGCGCGAAGGCACGCCGAGCGGGTTCAGCACGATGTCGACCGGGGTGCCGTCCTCCAGGAACGGCATGTCCTCGGCCGGCAGGATGCGGCTGATGACGCCCTTGTTGCCGTGACGGCCGGCCATCTTGTCGCCCGGCTGCAGCTTGCGCTTCACCGCGACGAAGACCTTGACCATCTTGAGCACGCCCGGGGCGAGCTCGTCACCGCGTTCGAGCTTCTCCTTGCGGTCCTCGAACTTGTCCTTGATGGCCTTCACAGCCTCGTCGTACTGGCCCTTTACCGCTTCGAGCTGGGCCTGCATGTGATCGTCGGCGACGGCGAACTTGAACCACTCGTGGCGGTCCACGCTCTCCAGCAGCTCGGCGTCGATCACGGCGCCCTTCTTGATGCCCTTCGGAGCCGCCGAAGCGGTCTGGCCGGCCAGCATGTCCTGCAGACGGTTGTAGGTCGCGCGGTTGAGGATCGCACGCTCGTCCTCGCTGTCCTTCTTGAGGCGTTCGATCTCCTCGTTCTGGATGGCGCGGGTACGGTCGTCGATCTCGATGCCGTGGCGGTTGAACACGCGCACCTCCACCACCGTGCCGGCGACGCCCGGGGGCAGACGCAGCGAGGTGTCGCGCACGTCGCTGGCCTTTTCGCCGAAGATGGCGCGCAGGAGCTTTTCTTCCGGCGTCATCGGGCTCTCGCCCTTGGGCGTGATCTTGCCGCACAGGATGTCGCCCGGGTGCACCTCGGCGCCGATGTAGACGATGCCCGCCTCGTCGAGGTTGCGCAGCGCCTCCTCGCCGACGTTGGGAATGTCGCGGGTGATGTCTTCCGGACCCAGCTTGGTGTCGCGGGCCATCACCTCGAATTCCTCGATGTGGATCGAGGTGAAGACGTCGTCCTTCACGATGCGTTCGGAGATGAGGATCGAGTCCTCGTAGTTGTAGCCGTTCCACGGCATGAACGCGACGAGGCTGTTGCGGCCCAGCGCCAGTTCGCCGAGGTCGGTCGAGGGGCCGTCGGCGATGATGTCGCCGGCCTGCACCTCGTCACCCACCTTCACCAGCGGACGCTGGTTGACGCAGGTGTTCTGGTTGGAGCGCTGGAACTTCTGCAGCGTGTAGATGTCGACGCCGGGGTTGGTCGTATCGACCTCGCCCGAGGCACGGATCACGATGCGGCTGGCGTCGACCTGGTCGATCACGCCCGAACGCAGCGCGGAGATCGCCGCGCCCGAATCGCGCGCCACGGTCTCTTCCATGCCGGTGCCGACCCACGGCGCCTCCGCCTTGACCAGCGGCACCGCCTGGCGCTGCATGTTCGAGCCCATCAGCGCGCGGTTGGCGTCGTCGTTCTCGAGGAACGGGATGAGCGAGGCGGCGACCGAGACGAGCTGCTTGGGGCTGACGTCCATCAGCGTGACCTGCTCGTTCGGGGCCATCACGAACTCGCCGTTCTGGCGGGCCGATACGAGCTCTTCCACGAACTGGCCGTTCTCGTCGGTCGCGGCCGAAGCCTGCGCCACGGTGTGCTTCTGCTCTTCCATCGCGGAGAGGTAGTTCACCTCGCCCGAGACCTTGCCGTCCTTCACCGCGCGATACGGCGTCTCGATGAAGCCGTACTTGTTGACGCGGGCAAAGGTCGAAAGCGAGTTGATGAGGCCGATGTTCGGACCTTCGGGCGTCTCGATCGGGCAGATGCGGCCGTAGTGGGTCGGGTGCACGTCGCGCACCTCGAAGCCGGCACGCTCGCGGGTGAGGCCACCCGGGCCGAGCGCCGAGACGCGGCGCTTGTGCGTCACTTCCGAGAGCGGGTTGGTCTGGTCCATGAACTGCGAGAGCTGGCTGGAGCCGAAGAACTCGCGCACGGCGGCAACGGCGGGCTTCGCGTTGATGAGGTCGTTCGGCATGACCGTCGACACGTCGACGCTGCTCATGCGCTCCTTCACGGCGCGCTCCATGCGCAGCAGGCCGACGCGGTACTGGTTCTCCAGCAGTTCGCCCACCGAACGCACGCGGCGGTTGCCGAGGTTGTCGATGTCGTCGACCTCGCCCTTGCCGTCCTTGAGGTCCACCAGCTCCTTGACGACGGCAAGGATGTCTTCCTTGCGCAGCGTGGTCACGGTGTCCTCGGCATCGAGGCCCAGGCGCATATTCAGCTTCACGCGGCCCACGGCGGACAGGTCGTAGCGCTCGGCGTCGAAGAACAGGCCCTCGAACAGCGCCTCGGCGGTTTCCTTCGTCGGCGGCTCGCCCGGGCGCATCACCTTGTAGATCGCCTCGAGGCCCTCCTCGCGGTTCTCGGCCTTGTCGGCCTCCATCGTGTTGCGGATCCACGGACCGGTGGTGACGTGGTCAATGTCGAGCAGGTCCAGCTGGTCGATGCCGGCACCGTCGAGCTTCTCGAGATTCTCCGGCGAGACTTCCTCGCCCGCCTCGATGTAGATGCGGCCGGTCTTCTCGTCGATCAGGTCGGCGCTGGCATAGCGGCCGAAGATTTCCTCGGTCGGGATCAGCAGGGTCTTGAGACCGTCCTTTTCCGCCTTGTTCGCGGCACGCGGGCTCACCTTCTGGCCGGCGGGGAAAACTTCCTCGCCGGTCTTGGCGTCGACCAGCGCGAAGGCCGGCTTGGCATTGCGCCACTGCTCGGCGGCAAAGGGAATTTCCCAGCCGTTCTTGCCGCGCTTCCAGGTGACCTTGTTGTAGAAGTGGTCGAGGATGTCCTCGTTATCGAGGCCCAGGGCATAGAGCAGCGAGGTGACCGGCAGCTTGCGCTTGCGGTCGATACGCACGTTGACGATATCCTTGGCGTCGAATTCGAAGTCGAGCCAGCTGCCGCGGTAGGGGATGACGCGCGCGGCGAACAGGAACTTGCCGCTGGAGTGGGTCTTGCCGCGGTCGTGGTCGAACAGCACGCCCGGCGAGCGGTGCATCTGCGACACGATCACGCGCTCGGTGCCGTTGATGAAGAAGGTGCCGTTCTCGGTCATGAGCGGCATGTCGCCCATGTAGACGTCCTGCTCCTTGATATCGAGCACGCTGCGGGTCTCGGTCTCGCTATCCACCTCGAACACGATCAGGCGCAGGGTGACCTTCATCGGGGCGGCGTAGGTGATGCCGCGCTGGCGGCACTCGGTCACGTCGTACTTGGGATCTTCCAGCTCGTAGTGGACGAAGTCCAGTTCGGCGGTGCCGGCGAAGTCGCGAATCGGGAAGACCGAACGCAGCGTCTTTTCCAGGCCCGAGACGTAGCCGGTGCTCTTGTCCGAACGCAGGAACTGCTCGTAGCTTTCGCGCTGCACCTCGATCAGGTTCGGCATCTGCACCACTTCGTGGATGTCGCCGAAGATCTTGCGGATGCGCTTCTTCTTGCTGCCCTGCTGCTCGGGGGCTTTCGCCTTGCTCGCCATGGTCGAGATACGCCTTCTTCTTCGCGTGTGCGCGCCGGGCAGGTGGCCCGGTGCAGGAAATGTCGGGAGCGGTGAAGCCCGCGTGAGACGCAAGAAAGGCCGCCGACAGACGCGACCCTAGGGTCACCGCCTTCGCAGCCTTGATCCTCCATGTCTCACGCAGATGCCGAGGCTTCCGTCCTGTGTGCGCCCCCGCGTAAAGGCACACCTTGCTCGAAGCTGTCGGCTGGTGGCGGCGATATAGGGCGTGGGCGCGCCCGGGTCAACCGGGTCGTCGGGCGGACGGGTCAGCCGAGCCAGCGGCCCAGAGTGTCCGCCAAGGCGCGCATGAGATGGCCCGCGTGCATATTGAGGAGCAGCATGGCCGTGGTCGCCAGCGTGGCCACAATGGCACCGCCCAGCAGCATCCGCTTTTTCCGCGAACCTTGAAAGGAGCCAAGACCGGGGATGACGAAGGGCAGGTCGCTTTCCACCCGCCGGCGATAGGCGAGCCAGTAAGGCAGGCCGAAGAAGGCGAGCAGGAACGGGATCGGGAAAACCCAGCCCGCCAGGTCGGCGATTAAGGGCGAGAGCACCGTCATTATCAGCGCCACGGGGATCATCGCAGCAACGGCGATCGGTCCCATGTCGCGCCATTCCTCCCGGATGTCGGCGCTCAACATGCGCTGACGCTCGGCATCGTCCGAATCGGGCGGGAGGAGAGCGGTGTCCTCGGTCATACTCTGTCCCCTTAGCGCCGGACCCTTGCCATCGCGTCAAGACGCGGGTTTCGACTAGCGATAAGCGAGGCATTGTTTTTCGATATTATCGATTGACAATATGTCTCCGGTCGTACATATCGATTTTCAGTAACACAGACCAAGGAAATCGATAAATGTCCCGCTTCGCTTCCCACTCGCTCGCCGCAATAGCCGCCGTCGTCATCGCCTTTTCCAGCATCGCCTCGATCGTCAGCGTGCCCGCGCCGCAGCAGGTCGCCGTGCTCGCCGCGCCCATCCTGGCGTGAACCAGCCGAAGGAGTTTCGACCCATGCAAGGCACATTGAACGACCCCCTGCTGCTCGCCGGCAAGGTTCTTGCGCAGATCGGCAAGTGGCTGGCGGCGATCGCCGCGGCCGGGGTGACGCTTGCGATCCCGATCTTGATCGTCAAGGGTGACGACATCGACGCCAAGCTCCGCACCGAAATGGGCGATGCGACGATGCTCTTTCCCGCATGGGAGGCTGCCGGCGCGCTGGCGCTCGTCCTCGTCATACTCGTACTGATGTTCTTCTTCTTCGACCGACTCGTCCGGATCGTGCGCACGGTGGGGGAAGGCGACCCGTTCCAGCCCGCCAATGCCCAGCGCCTGTCGCAGATGGGCTGGCTGATGCTCGGCGTGCAGGTGCTCACCGTACCGCTTGGCGCGCTCGGCATGTTCGTCGCCCGCACGTTCGAGGAACAGGGCGGGACCGGCGACATGGTGATCGACCCCAGCGGCATCATCATGATCGTCGTCCTCTTCATCCTCGCCCGCGTGTTCCGCCACGGCGCAGCCATGCGCGAAGACCTGGAAGGAACCGTGTGATGCCTGCCGATGAAGGAGCCAATATCGTGGTTAAGCTCGACGACCTCCTGCACGAACGCCGCATGACGCTCACCGAACTGGCCGAGCGCGTGGGCCTCACCCTCGCCAACCTCTCGATCCTCAAGACCGGCAAGGCCAAGGCGATCCGCTTCTCCACGCTGGAAGCGATCTGCCGCGAGTTGCAGTGTCAGCCGGGCGACCTGCTCGGATATGCGGGCGGGCAAAAAGCGCATTGATGCAAATCCCGCTTGCGGCGGCCACAGAATATGGCGATAATGTGGCCGCCGCTTCTGGCACCAAGGATTAGACTCACATGAAGAAGATCGCTTTCGCTGTTCTGCCCCTCGCCTTCGCCATCGTCGCCTGCGACAGCGGCGCCGAGGAAGCCGCCCCGGTCGAGCCGATGGCCACCGAGACCCCGATGACCGAGCCGATGGCTGCCGACCCGATGGCCACCGAGACCCCGGCCGCCGATCCGATGGCTGCCGATGGTGCGATGACCGACGGCACCATGACCGATGGTACCGCCACCGACACCACCATGGATCCGGCCGCCACCGACGAAGCCATGTAAGATTGCCTGGCTTCGGCCAGACGACGGAAAGGCCCGCCCTTATGGCGGGCCTTTTTCGTTGGAACTTCCTGTAACCGGGCTTCCCGGACCTTGACTCGGCCCGCGAAATCCGTAGAGGCCCCCGGCGACCGACCGCAAGGGCGGTCATCCGTCCGAGACAGTTGGTGGTGGCGATAGGGCCGCCTTAATTTCCAGCCTAGACGGGGATAAGAGTTTTGAGGCGCTGCCCACGGGCCGCGCCGTCGGCGTGATGTTCACGCACCTCCTTCCCCATCAACGGACTCGTCCACGTGGCATCAGCCGCGTGGCAACTTGAGCCGGTCGGCTGCCCGCGAGGGTATCCGGCCACAACGAAGGAGTACGGCATGGATCGTTCGCAGAAATCTGAAGCGGTCGCCGAGCTGAACAAGGTCTTCAACGAGGTCGGCGTGGTGGTTGTCACCCGCAACCTCGGCATGACGGTGGACCAGTCCACCGACCTGCGCGGGAAGATGCGTGAAGCAGGCGCCAGCTACAAGGTTGCGAAGAACCGTCTCGCCAAGCTCGCCCTGAAGGACACCGATTACACGGGCATCGAGGAATACCTCACCGGTCCCGTGGGCCTCGCCTGGTCGCAAGACCCGGTCGCGGCTGCCAAGGCTGCCGTCGACTTTGCCAAGTCGAACGACAAGCTGGAAATCGTCGGTGGCTCGATGGGTACGCAGGTGCTCGACGAAGCTGGTATCAGGTCCCTGGCCTCGATGCCCAGCCTCGACGAACTGCGCGGCAAGATCGTGGGCCTCGTCAATGCCCCGGCGACCAAGGTCGTCCGGACCATTGCCGAACCCGCGGGCATGCTGGCCCGTGTCGTTGGCGCATACGCCGCCAAGGACGCCGCATAAGAGACGCCTTCTCGCATACGAGACGAAACATCATGGGGCATTTTTCGACGCCCCGCCCAATTTGGAGTGAACATCATGGCTGACATTGCCAAGCTTGTTGAAGACCTGTCCGCGCTGACCGTCATGGAAGCCGCCGAGCTCGCCAAGGCGCTGGAAGAAGCGTGGGGCGTTTCCGCCGCGGCTGCCGTCGCGGTTGCGGGCCCCGCCGCCGGTGGCGACGCCGGTGCGGCTGCCGAAGAGCAGACCGAGTTCGACGTGATCCTCACCGGCGACGGTGGCAAGAAGATCCAGGTCATCAAGGAAGTCCGTGCCATCACCGGCCTGGGCCTGACCGAAGCCAAGACCCTCGTGGAATCGGCTCCGAAGGCGCTCAAGGAAGGCGTGAACAAGGCCGAGGCCGAAGAGATCAAGGGCAAGATCGAAGCTGCCGGCGGTACCGTCGAACTGAAGTAAGCCACTAGCTTACGGCTTCGATCCTTCACCGGATCACCAAGGGGGGCGGTGCCGCGAGGTGCCGCCCTTCTTGCGTTCGGCGCATCTTAACGGGCAGCCGGCTAGATCCCATCGCCATGAGAATGCTTGCGATCGCCCTCGCCGCCTTGCCAATGCCGACCGCCGCGCAGGAAGCGCCGCCGCTCCCCGCCGCGCTGCACGATGCCGTGACGATCTGCGAGCAGACGCTGGAGGGCGAGGCGAGGCTTCCCCCCCACGCCGCGCTCTACACCTCGATCAGCGCCGAACAGGCCGAACTGCTCGACATGCACTCGACCACCGAGGCCCCAGACCTGATCCAGCGGTTCGCCGACACGACCCCCGCCGGACGGCAGCCAGGCCCGGTTTTCATCCACGTCGCGTCGCGCGAAGGCGGAGTTTGGAGTGTGCATTCGGTGGCCAGCGAGGCCTGCGACACCGCCGTCAACGGCCTCGCCGATCCGCAGGCGGCCTCAGCGGCGCTGGTCGAGACCTTGCAGGCGAATGGCTGGCAGCTGCACGACGCGCGCGGTGTGGGCGATGACGCGATGCCGCTCTACCGCTACCTGCTGGTACGCGATCTCGATGGCGTACCCGATACGCGGGTGCGAGTTCTCGCCGTACAAGGGCTCAACGTCGGCGCCGATCCCGAAGGCATCCAGTTCGAGCTGCTGATGACGCAGGGCACCGCGCGCTAGCGTCGGCGCAGCACCAGCTCCACCAGCGCTTCAGACACCAGGCCGATCACCACGCCGACCACCACGTCACTGGGGAAATGCGCCTTGCGCGGCACCTGGATCGCCGAGGCGGTGGCGGCGAGCGCGTAGGCAGCGCCCGCGCCGCCCGGATATTCGCGTACCACGGAGCGGGCCACGGCGGTCGCCCCGGCGCTGTGGCCTGACGGGAACGAGCGTTCCTCGCCGTCCTTGCTCTTGCCCGGCTCGACCGCGTGCTCGCCCTCGCGTTCGACCTTTTTCGGGCGCGGGCGGTCGATGTTGTCCTTGAGCAGGGTCTTGATGCCGGTCGCGAGCAAGTGGCTCGCCAGCATCCTGACGCCGGTGCGCGCGAGACGAGGGCGGCGCGCCAGCAGCCCGGCGGCAACGGTCGCGAGCGAGGCGGCGATGAGCGGCGGCTGGTCGGCCAGCTCGCTGGCCTTGCCTACCGCCTTAATTGCAGGATGGTCGCAATAGGGCTCGAGCGCGCCGACGACGGTTAGGTCGAGGCTTGCGATAAGGCCTTCACCCACCGCGGCGTCATCGAGGTTGCTCTGTCGACCGTCCATGCCGCCCCAACGCACGAGTGCGGCGGGCGGCCCCGCCGTCAGAGGCGATAATTGATACGCGCGCCGATCATGTCGATGCCGGGGTTCTGGTCGCCGTCGAAGATCTGGCCCTGGCTGATATGCATCCAGTGCGCTTCCACGCTGGCGCGGTCGGAGACACGGTAGCCCAGGCCGATCTCCGGCTCGAACAGCACGCGGCTGCCGAGGTCGGTGCGAAAGCCGGTCGCCGGGTTCACGCGGAATTCTGGCCCGTCGTGGACGACGAGGCCGATACCGGGGCGCAGGTAGACCGGTCCCTTGCCGATGGTCCATGCCACGCCCACGCCCGCGAAGGAGGTGTCGCCGCGGGTATTGAGGTTGCCGACCACGTAGGGCTCGGGTTTGCCGAGGAAACTCAGCGCCTCAATCCCGCCGAAGCGCACACCCGCGGCCACGTCGACGCCGCCTTCCGTGGTTTCCAGCGTGAAGGGGGTGTCCACCGCGTGGGCATAGACGCCGCCGAACACTTCCTGCGCGGAAGCGACGGCGGGAAGGGCGAGAATCGCGGCCGCAGCCGCAGCAAGAGCATAAGGCTTGATCATGTGACGGCCATGCCGCCGGATTGCTTTCGCAATGCTGACCGTGCCAGCCGGGCTGTCCCTATGGGCAAAGCCTTTCTCCGGCGCTATCCGGACCGGCTGTGCGGGCCAGATCGAGTCGCGTCGCAGCGAGACCGACATGCGCCCCGTCGCCCATCCTCCCACGCCCGGCTGGCAGGCCGAGACGCGCGCGACCATGCTGCTGGCGGGGCCGTTGGCGCTCGCCAACCTGCTCCAGATGCTGACCTACGCGGTGGATGTCATCTTCATCGCCCGCCTCGGCGCGGCGGAGCTTGCCGCCTCCTCGCTGGCGGTGGCAGTGTTCGGCCTGGTGATCTGGAGTCTGCAGAGCCTCACCGGGGCCGTCGCCCCGATCATGGCGGCGGAACTCGGCGCAAGGGCCCCGGCCCTTCGCCCCGTGCGCCGCGCCATGCGCATGGCGCTGTGGCTCTCGCTGCTGGTGTCGGCGCTGGGCATGGGCCTGTGCCTGCTCACCCCCGCATTGATGCGCGTCACCGGGCAGGACCCCCGGATCGCCGCGCTGGCGAGCGAATACATGAGCGTGCTGCTGTGGTCGGCGCCGGCCATGATCGTCGCCGGAGTGCTGCGCAACTTCGTGGCGACGCTGGGGCGGCCGGTCTTCGCCACCGTCATCACCGCGATCGGCATCGGCGTGAATGCGCTGGGCAACTATGCCTTCATCTTCGGCAACCTGGGCACACCAGAGCTGGGCCTGCGCGGCGCGGCCATCGCCACCTTCGTCACTTCGATCGCCATCGTCGCGATGTATGCCGCCGCCATCCGCTTCGACCCGCGGCTGCACCGCTACCGCATCATGGGTTTCTTCTGGCGTCCTGACTGGCCGCGCTTTGCCGAGATCCTGCGCATCGGCACGCCAATCGCCGTCACCGTGGTGGCCGAGGCGGGCGTTTTCGGCGCGGCGGCTTTCCTGATGGGGCGCATTGGCGGGATCGAGCTGGCCGCGCACACGCTCGCGCTCAACCTTGCCGCCTTCGCCTTCCAGGTGCCCGTGGGCGTGGGGCAGGCTGCGACGATCCGGGTCGGCTATTTCCTCGGCGCGCGCGATCCCGTCGGGGTGACGCGCGCGGGCTGGACGGCCATCGTCATTGGCACGGGGTTCATGGCACTTACCGCGACCGCGTTCCTTGTCATGCCGCGCGCGCTGGTGGGCATCTACGTCGATCCGGCCGCGCCCGGCAACGCCGCGGTGGTGGAGATTGCCACAGGCTTCCTCGCCGTCGCCGCCGCCTTCGCGCTGTTCGACGGCACGCAGGCGGTGGCCGCGGGCGCGCTGCGCGGCCTGAAGGACACGCGGGTACCGATGTGGATCGCCGTGTTCAGCTACTGGGTGCCGGGTTTCGGCCTCGCCGCCGGGCTCGGCCTCGCCACACCGCTCGGCGGCATGGGCGTATGGATCGGCCTTGCGACCGGCCTCGTCTTCGCCGCCGCGCTGCTGCTGTGGCGATGGCATTCGCGCCGCGCGCTGGCCCTGGCCCAAACCGCGCGCGAGCGCAGCGCCTAGGCCAGCCGCACCTGCGCCACGGCCCGTCCCGCGGGGCAAAACTTTTTGCCGCTCGCACCCATTGACTCGGCGAAGGCGCGCGACCATCTCCGCGCCGCTGGCACTCTTACACGAAGAGTGCCAATCGCATTCAACACGAACGAGAAGAAGAGGTCATACCCATGGCATTTCGTCCGCTGCACGACCGCGTGCTGGTTCGCCGTATCGAGGCCGAGGAAAAGACGGCCGGCGGCATCATCATCCCCGACAGCGCCAAGGAAAAGCCGAGCGAGGGCGAAATCGTCGCCGTCGGCACCGGCGCCCGCGCCGAGAACGGCACGATCACCGCGCTCGATGTGAAGGCCGGCGACCGCGTGCTGTTCGGCAAGTGGTCCGGCACCGAGGTCAAGATCGACGGTGAGGATCTGCTCATCATGAAGGAAAGCGACATCATGGGCGTGATCGGCTGAGCCGGCACCCCTGACGCTTTCCCCACACTCAACCCAATTCAGGAGAAAAAGACATGGCAGCCAAGGACGTCAAGTTCGGCCGCGACGCGCGTGAGCGCATCCTCAAGGGCGTGGACACGCTCGCCAACGCCGTGAAGGTCACGCTCGGCCCCAAGGGTCGCAACGTCGTGATCGACAAGAGCTTCGGTGCCCCGCGCATCACCAAGGACGGCGTGACCGTCGCCAAGGACATCGAGCTCAAGGACAAGTTCGAGAACATGGGCGCGCAGATGGTGCGCGAAGTGGCCAGCAAGACCAACGATCTTGCCGGCGACGGCACCACCACCGCCACCGTGCTGGCCCAGGCCATCGTCAACGAAGGCATGAAGTCGGTCGCCGCCGGCATGAACCCGATGGACCTGAAGCGCGGCATCGATCTCGCCGTCGGCAAGGTCGTCGAAGACCTCAAGGGCCGTTCGAAGCCCGTTTCCGGGTCGCAGGAAATCGCCCAGGTCGGCATCATTTCGGCCAACGGCGACCGCGAAGTCGGCGAGAAGATCGCCGAGGCGATGGAGAAGGTCGGCAAGGAAGGTGTGATCACCGTCGACGAGAGCAAGGGCCTCGAGTTCGAGCTCGAGACCGTCGAGGGCATGCAGTTCGACCGCGGCTACCTTTCGCCGTACTTCGTGACCAATCCGGAGAAGATGACCGTCGAGCTCGACGATCCCTACATCCTGATCCACGAGAAGAAGCTGTCGAACCTGCAGTCGATGCTGCCGGTGCTCGAGGCCGTGGTGCAGACGGGTCGCCCGCTGCTGATCATCGCCGAGGACATCGAGGGCGAGGCGCTCGCCACGCTCGTGGTCAACAAGCTGCGCGGCGGCCTGAAGGTCGCGGCGGTCAAGGCCCCCGGCTTCGGCGATCGCCGCAAGGCCATGCTGCAGGACATCTCGATCCTGACCCAGGGCGAGATGATCTCCGAGGATCTCGGCATCAAGCTGGAGAACGTCGGCATCTCGATGCTCGGCCAGGCCAAGCGCGTCACCATCGACAAGGACAACACCACCATCGTCGATGGTGCCGGTGATGCAGAAGGCATCAAGGCCCGCGTCGAGCAGATCCGCGCGCAGATCGAGACGACCACGTCCGACTACGACCGTGAGAAGCTGCAGGAACGCCTCGCCAAGCTGGCCGGCGGCGTCGCCGTCATCAAGGTCGGTGGTGCGTCCGAGGTCGAGGTCAAGGAGCGCAAGGACCGTGTCGACGACGCGCTGCACGCCACCCGTGCGGCCGTGGAAGAGGGCATCGTCCCCGGCGGCGGTACCGCGCTGCTCTACGCCACCAAGGCACTGAACGGCGTGAACGGCGACAACGAGGACCAGACCCGCGGTGTCGACATCGTGCGCCGCGCGCTGACCTCGCTGGTGCGCCAGATCGCCACCAACGCCGGCCATGACGGCGCGGTGGTCTCGGGCAAGCTGCTCGACCAGGACGACACCTCGTTCGGCTTCAACGCCTCGACCGACACCTACGAGAACCTCGTCACCGCTGGCGTGATCGACCCGACCAAGGTTGTGCGCACCGCGCTGCAGAACGCGGCCTCTGTCGCCGGCCTGCTGATCACCACCGAAGCGGCGATCAGCGAAGTGCCGGAAGACAAGTCGACCCCGGCCATGCCCGACATGGGCGGCATGGGCGGCATGGGCGGCTTCTAAGCCATCCCGCCATAAGGCACACGAAAGGGGCCGGAGGAGCGATCCTCCGGCCCTTTTTTCGTGCGCGACCCGCCGGATCAGGGGCGTCGGAAAGCCACCACGCCAATCCGTTCGAGCGCCCAGCTTCCCTGCTCGCCGTCCTGCATGGTGAACCAGAACCTGGCTTGGCCGTCAGGCGCCGCCTGATAGGGCGGCGTGGTGAAATACTGGATGCGCTTCCCGCCCGCGCTCGTCTCGATCGCGCGCTGGCTGTGAACCGGCGGCGTTGCCCCCATTGCCGCGCCCCAGATCAGCGTGCCCGCCGGATTGGGCGAAACCATACACTCGACGTAGTAGACGAAATCGTCCGTGGGCCAGAGCTTGACGCTCGCGATGCCGTCGTTGCGATCGAACAGGACGTAGTCGGCACCGCCAGCCTCGCCCCCGCTAGCGACGACGAGTGAGAGGATGTTGTCGAACTGCACGGCATGGGCATTGCCGCCGCCCTCGCCCAAATGCCGCGGCACGATCTCGAAACTGCCCTCGAAGACCAGACCGGCTTCCTCGATTCCCGCCTCGGCGCGATCACGTAAACTCATGGCATTCCCCCTCTTCTGCTGAATGAGGTGGGAAGCCTAATGCAAACCGCGTGGCGCGCCAGAGGGCAATTCGTGGTCGCGGCTCAAGGCGTCGCCCCGCCGTCCTCGTTCAGCCAGCCTTCCATCTGCGGGATCGGCCGGGCGGCGGCCTCGGCATCGGTGGTGGCCTTGCCGTTCCTGGCGATGTCGTCGATCAGCCACTCCATCTCGCCGATCTCCTTGCGCTGGGCGGTGATGATGGAGTTGGCCAGCGCTTCGACCCGCTTGTCGGAGATGTGGGCGCGTTCGCTGGTCATGATGGCGATGGAGTGGTGCGGGATCATCGCGCTCATCCATTCGGCATCGTCGACGCTCTCCTGGCTGCGGACCAGCCACAGCGACAGCGCGAAGACCACCACGGCGACGCCCACGATGATCCAGTTCTTGGCGGTGTTCTTGTACATCCCCCACATGAAGGCGAGCATGACCACGGCCATGACGCTGCCCATCACGAACATCATCCAGAACCGCGTCTCGCTGAAATAGACGTGATCGAGCGTGTAGGTGTTGAGGTACATGAGGCCGAACATGATGAGCGTGGAGGTGCCCACCATCGCCATGAAGCGCCCGTAGCTGCCGCCGTGCATCTGCCTTCCGCCGTCTTCCATCACATCGCTCCCATCTTGACTATCATCCACAGCGCCATGCCGACCATGAACAGGTTCTCCGTCAGCGAGACGAAGCCCAGCGGCACGTTGCTATCGCCGCCCACGCAGGCACATTTCAGCTCTCGCTTGTCGATATAGACCGCCTTGAACACGCTGACCGCCCCGATGGTGCCGATCGTCAGCGCGACGGGGATCGATAGCCAGTCGAGCACGTGCGCCGTCATCAGCACGCCCGCCAGCCCTTCCGCCCAGGGGTAGACGTAGCCGTAGGGCACCCAGCGCTTGGCCAGCAGGTCGTAATTGAGGAACATGGTCGAGAAACTCTCGACGTCGCGCAGCTTGAGATAGGCGAGCACGCACATCGAGAAGCTGACGAACCACTCGGCCGCCAGCACGCTCACCGCCTCGCCCGTCGCCACCCAGGCGGCGCCCAGCGCCATCAGCGCGGTCATCGCAAACAGCACCGCGACCGGCCAGTAGCTGGTGCCGCCGTCGCTCACGCTCTTTCCGAAATGGCGGCGCAGGTCGGTATAGCCGCCCACGCGCTGCTCGCCGATCCACGTCTGCGGCGTGGTCTTGACCTCGTGCCTGGCCTTGAAGGCGTCGGTCTCCTCGCGGGTGGTGAGGAAGTGGTCCTCGACCTCGAAGCCTTTGCTCTCCAGCAGCCACTTCGACTTCACCCCGTAGGGGCAGGTGTGGCCGGGCATGACCATGCGATAGAGGGTGGCTTTGGGCTTGCTCATCGCCGGGTCCTTTCCATGAGGTCGATCAGTTCGCCGAACTTGGCCTGCTGCTCGGCCTCGTCGCCAGAGGCGATCGCTTGCGAGACGCAGGTGGCGGCGTGACGCTTCAGCACCGCGCTTTCCACCTTGGCGAGCGCCGCCTTCACCGCCTGCAACTGGGTCAGGACCTCGATGCAGTATCGCTCGTTCTCGATCATCCGGGCGATGCCCTGCACCTGTCCCGCGATGCGGGAGAGACGTTTGACCGTATCGGCGTCGGTTTCGTGCATGGCTATTCCTGTTGCAATACCCCCAGGGGGTATCTAGCTAGGACGCTCGTTCAGGAAAGGCAAGGCAGCGTAGCAAGCGGGTTAAGGATCGGCAGGCGCGGGTTTCTCGCAGGCAGCGGCCTCGTCGCGGGCGCGCTGGCGGTGCCTGGCTGGGCACGCGGCCAGTCGCTGACCCATGCTCGCCGCGGCTTCGGCGAGGTGTCGGGCGAGCGGATCGCGCTCACCATCGGCGACCATCACTTCACCACCGGCGCGCGCAGTGGTCATGCGGTGGCGGTGAACGGCAGCGTGCCCGGCCCGCTCGTGCGCCTGCGCGAAGGGCAGGACGTCACCATCGACGTCATCAACACGCTGGCGGAGGACAGCTCGATCCACTGGCACGGGCTGCTGTTGCCCTTCCAGTACGACGGCGTGCCCGGCATCAGCTTTCCCGGCATCAAGCCCGGCGAGACCTTCCGCTACAGCTTCCCGGTGCGCCAGAACGGCACCTACTGGTGGCACAGCCATTCCGACCTGCAGGAACAGCAGGGCCTCTACGGCCCGCTGGTGATCGACGCGGCGGAGCCGGACACCCGCTACGAGCGCGACTACGTCGTGCTGCTGAGCGAATTCACCCCGCGCCACCCGCACGAGATCGCGCGAATGCTGGCGGTGGGCGAGCACTACTTCAATCGCCAGATGACGACGGTGGGCGACGGCTCGATGAGCGCCGAGGAGCGCCTGATGTGGGGCGAGATGCGGATGAACCCGCGCGACATCAGCGACGTGACCGGCGCAACCTACACCTATCTCGTCAACGGCCACGGTCCGGCGGACGACCTCTCCTTCGCCTTCACGCCGGGCGAGCGGGTGCGGCTGCGCGTCATCAACGGCAGCGCCATGACCTTCTTCAACGTCCGCATACCCGGCACCTCGATGACGGTGATCGCCGCCGACGGGCAGGAGGTGGAGCCGGTCGAGGTCGACGAGTTCCAGATCGGCACGGCGGAAACCTACGACGTCATCGTGACCCCGCAGGCGGGCACCCACGCGCTGGTGGCCGAGGCGATGGACCGGTCGGGCATGGGCGTGGCCACGCTGACCTCTGCGGCTGGCGCCATCGCCACGCCGCCGCCCCTGCGCGAGCCGGTGACGCTGACGATGGCCGACATGGGCATGCACGGGGGCATGGGGGCAATGGACCATTCGGGGGCAGCGATGGACCATTCGGGGATGGATCATGCCGCGATGGGCCACGCGATGCCCACGCAAGGGGCCGCGCCAGGAAACGCATCGGAGCCGATGGACCATTCCATGCGCGACACCGCGCTGCTGCCGCCGCAGGTCGAGGTCGGCCCCGGCATCGACATGGTCGCGCCGATGCCGGTCGACCGGATGGACTTTCCCGGTCTCGGCCTCGACACCGTTTCGCACCGCGTGCTGCGCTACACCGACCTCGTCGCGCGCGATGCCAACCCGCACCGGATGCCGGAGCGCCAGCTCGAGATCCACCTCACCGGCAACATGGAGCGCTACATGTGGTCGTTCGACGGCAAGCGCTTCAACGCCGTCACCGACGATCCCATCCGCTTCGGCTTCGACGAGCGGGTGCGGGTGAAGCTCGTCAACGACACGATGATGGCGCACCCCATCCACCTCCACGGTCACTTCTTCGAGCTGGTCAACGGCGCTGGCATGATGAACCAGCCGAGGAAGCATACCCTGGTGGTGCAGCCGGGCAGCACGGCGACCTTCGACCTGACCGCGAATGAGCCGGGCGACTGGGCCTTTCACTGCCACCTGCTCTACCACATGCACGCCGGCATGATGCAGACGGTGACCGTACGGCCCTTCCCCGCGGCGGAGGCGGCGGCGTGAGGGGCGCGATTATCCTGGCTGCTTTGGCACTACCGATGCCTGCGATGGCGCAGGACCACTCGCAGCACCAGCACACGCCTGCACCGACGCCGGCACCTACCCCCACGCCGAGCGAGCCGCAGGAGCCTCCTGCGGGATCGATCCGCATTCGTCTGCCGACCCGCAACGCGCCGCCGCCGGCCGATCACTCCGCGATGGACCATTCGCAGATGGACCATTCGGCCATGACCGCGAACCTTCCCGCATCCGGCCCCCCGCCCCGCGCGTTCGATGGCCCGGCCCACGCCGCCGCGGCCATCTGGGGCGAGGAGGCGATGGAGGTCGCCCGCGCGCGCAACCACGAGATCCACGGCGGCGGCACCTATGCCACGCTGCTCGTCGAGCGGGCCGAGGCGCGCTTTCACGACGGCGAGGAAGGCTACCTCTGGGACGCGCAGGGCTGGTACGGCGACGCGCTCGACAAGCTGGTGGTCAAGACCGAGGGTGAAGGCAGCTTTGACGGTCCGATCGAGGAAGCCGAGGTGCAGCTCCTCTGGGGTCACGCGATCACCCCGTGGTTCGATCTGCAGGCGGGCCTGCGCCTCGATGTGAAGCCCGACGTGACGCCGCAGCTCGCCCTGGGCGTGCAGGGCCTCGCGCCCTACAATATCCACGTTGATGCCGCCGCGTTCCTCTCCGACCGGGGCGACGTGACCGCGCGTATCGAGGCCGAGCACGACATGCGCCTTACCCAGCGGCTGATCCTGCAACCGCGCGTGGAGGCCGAGTTCTCCGCGCAGGACATTCCCGAACTCGGCGTGGGCGCGGGGCTGCCGCACCTCTCCGCCGGGCTGCGCTTGCGCTACGAGATCGCCCGCGAATTCGCGCCCTACGTCGGGGTCGAATACGAGGCCGCGACGGGTCGCACCGCCGACCTGCGCCGCGCAGCGGGCGAGGACGCAAGCGGCATTGCGCTGCTGGTAGGCGTGCGGACTTTCTTCTGAGGCGGGAAGTCGGGGCCCGGCACGCCGGCCGGGCCCGTCCCTCTATTCGGACCGCCGGAACGGTCCGCCCCCCAATTCGATAAAACGGGGGCCCTGGCTTTCACCGGGGCCCCCGAGGAGAAGGCTGAAGCGGTATGTCCCGCACCAAGCCCTTCGGGTCGCAGGCTTTTTATGCCCGAATCGAGAGGGAGGCGGAATAGCCCATAAGTGCTATGAAATGCCGGAGCCGCCCAGGCGCGGCAGCGCAGCGATCCGGCGCACGATGTCGATCTGCCGCGCGCATTCCATTTTTAAGGCGATGGCGCGCAGTTGGGCACGCACGGTGTGGCGGCTGGTCTGTCGTTGTTCGGCAATGTCGGCCGGGTCGAGCCCGTCGGCCAGCAGCAGCGCGACAGCCGCCTCCGTGGGCGAGAGGCCATAAAGCTCGCGCAGCAATCGCGCGCGGCCGACCGGCGGGGCGGCGGCAAAGGTCAGCATGATCCGCGCCGCCCCGGCCCGCGCAGGCAGCAGCAGCAGCGAGACGTCGAGGGAGCTGCCGTCCGCCCCGGCGAGCCGAACGCCGCCGACGCGCGTCTCGGTGACCCGGGCGAGAGCTGCCCGCAGGTCCGCATCGGCCTTGCGATTCGAAGTGACGAGCACCCCTGCTCGGCTCCGGAGCAGGCCCCCGTCGCAAAGGAACGCTTCCGCGGCGGCGTTGCTGTAGCGGATGCGCCCGTCGGCGGTGAGCAGCATGATGCCGTCGCGCATGGTGTGCAGCGTCTCGTCGCGGGCAAGGATGGCGCGCTCGCTGCCCTGCAAGCGGCAGCGAATGGCCATGGCGCGAGCGACGTCGGGCGCGACGCGGTCGATGAGCGCGATCTCCTCGTCGGAGAAATCGCGCTGATCGGCCCCGCGATGTATGCCCAGCGAACCGATGCCGAAGCGATCCTCCACGGCCACCCCGGTCACGAAGCGGGTGTCGTCGCCCATGGGTCGCAGCAGGTCCTCGCACAGTTCGCTGCCCTCGATCTCCCTTTCAGGGAGGTCGCGGGTGTCGATGGCGCGGAAGGGTTTCCAGTCGGAAAGCAGCCGGGCGGTCCACGGATCGCTGTCGCAGTAACCGCCGTAATAGGCTTCGATCAGTCCATCGGGCCAGAACCCGCTCGACACCAGCATCGAGACCGACCCGTCGAGATTGGTGAACCCGCCGAGAAAGGAACGCGCCCCCACGGCACGCGTCACGTCGGCGAGGACCGCCGCAAAGGCCTCGTCGTCCAGCAGCGAATCGAACAGCCGGTCCTTCCCCGGCATGTCCGATATCCTCGTTGCCATGCCCCCCGCCCCGTTTGAAGGTCAGCCGCCGCGGCGGCTGGCCTCCACGGCGCGGATGGTCTCGGCGCTCCAAGTGACGGGAAGCTGCGTCTGCGGGTTGAAGGTCGTGCCCATGTCTGCCGCCTCGGCCGCGGCGATTTCCTCGGCACTGAGGAACTCGCTCGGCTCGAGCGCGAACACGTCGATGCCGCG
The DNA here is from genome assembly GCF_001010945.1 of Aurantiacibacter luteus. Taxonomy (GTDB): domain Bacteria; phylum Pseudomonadota; class Alphaproteobacteria; order Sphingomonadales; family Sphingomonadaceae; genus Alteraurantiacibacter; species Alteraurantiacibacter luteus. Next base: position 718,870 of record NZ_LBHB01000002.1, on the reverse strand, counting down.
GGCGATCTCGGTGCCGTAGATGCGGCCGTTGTACCAGTAGGCGCTCCAGTAGCCGCCCAGGGCCAGCTGGTCGGCGTCCACCGGTCCGCGGTCGAAGTAGGCGATCTCGAACGGGTTATTGGGATCGGTGAAGTCGATCACCGAGATGCCGCCCTGGTACCACGCCTGCACGAAGATGTTGCGGCCCGGCACCGGGATGATCGAGCCGTTGTGCGCGACGCAGTTCTCCATGTCGCTTTGCGGCCCGGGCAGCTTGTAGGTGCCGCGCCGCACCAGGCGGTTGTCGACGATCTCGTAGAAGGCATCGGCGCCCCATTCGCGCGGATCGCTGGCCTGGCAGCGCGGCCGCCCGCCGCCGCCCCACTCGTCGGTGAACAGCACCATGGTGCCGTCGTTGTTGAAGGTGGCCGAGTGCCAGTAGGCGAAGCCGTCGTCGGTCACCGCGTCCAGCCGGCGCGGGTTGTAGGGATCGGAGATGTCGAAGATGATGCCGTTGCCCGAACACGCGCCGGCGGCCAGCTGGCGGCTGGGGAAGACGGTGATGTCGTGGCACTGGTTGGTCTGGCTGGTCGACTGCGTGCCCTCGCCGTGGTCGCCGCCCTGCCACAGGCCGGCGATGTTGCCCTGGTCGTCGGCGAAGACGCGCGGGGAGCTGACGATGCGCGAGAGCGCCGGGTTCGCGAGCGGGATCTCGATCACGTCGATGCTGAAGAGCGCCGTGCGCGTGTCGCCGGGGATGCCGCCGACGCAGCCCGGCAGTTCGTCGCCCTCGCGCACGCCCGCGGTGCCGGAATTGTAGACGAGGATGCGCTCGTCATTGGCATCGACCACCGAATGGGTGTGGCTGCCGCGGCAGGTCTGCACCTGGCCGACCTGCACCGGCCGCGTCACATCGGAGATGTCGAAGACGCGCAGGCCGCGGAAACGCTCGGGGCTGACATCCTCGGATACGCCCTGAAGCCCGCAGTCGACGCGGCCCGAGTTCGATTCGACGCTCATGATGAGGATGTCGCCCACGATCGAGACGTCGCCCTGCCCGCCGGGACACACGACCGACCCGATCAGCGCGGGCACGCCGTCGTCGCCGAGGCGGTAGGTGTTGAAGCCGTGATAGTTGCCGGCCACCATCAGGTCGCCGGAAAAGGCCATGTCGGTGTTGGCGAAACTCAGCGGACCGCCGCGCTGGGCGAAGCGGGGCGCGGGCGCCTCCTCCGGCTCCTCGGGCTCGGCAGCAGCGACGGCAGCCGCCTCGCGCGCATCGCCGGGCGCGGGCGAGGGGGTGTTCTCGACCGTGGCTGTGGAGGCGACGGCGGGCATGGCATGGCCCATCGCGGCGTGGCCGGCGTGGACCGCGCCCTCGCCCGTCGCTTCGGCGCTCTCGGCATCGGGCGTGGTCGCCGGTTCCTCGGCGGGCAGGCGCACGCGGCCCCCCGCGGGGTTGGCGGGATCGAAGAAGCCTGCGGGCTTGGGCAGGAAGGCGACGTGGCGCAGGCCGCTGATCGCCTGTCCCGCATCGAGGTAACCGGCGGCAAGCCCCGCACGCGGATCGGCGGAGAGCTCGCCCAGCGCCACGTTCATGCGGTCGATCTCGGCCTGCTGGTCGTTCCTGACCTCGCTAGTGAATTCGTACATCTGCGGATCGGCGGCGGTGCCGTTCTGGCCCAGCAGCTCGTCCACCATGGTCAGCGCGCCCTTGTGGTGCGCGCTCATCAGTTCGAAGAACATGCGGTCGAAGTTGATCCCGCGCGCGGCACGCAGGGCGGCCATTTCCTCTGGCGTGGCCATGCCGACCATGCCCGCGTGGTCCATGTGGCCCATGCCGGCCATGGCCTCGGGCTGGCCGTAGCGCGCCAGCCACTCGCGCATGAAGCGCATCTCGTCTTCCTGCGAGGCCTTGATCCGGCCCGCGGCGGCGATCACCGTCTCGTTGTTGGTGCGCCCGTCGACCAGCTCGGCCATGTCAAGCGCCTGCCGGTGATGGACGATCATGTTCTGCATGAAGGCATAGTCGGCCTGCGTCACGTCATTGCGCGCCAGCCGCGTCGCCTCGTCCTCACTCAGCACGCGCGGAGCGGCGCCGGGCGCACCGGGCTGGACAATCTGCACCTGCGCCAGCGCGGGCGCGGTGGTGGCGAGCAGGATGGCGGCGAGCGACAGCGCGCCGGCGCGGCGATGGGCGAAAATCATGGTCTGGCGGGCTCCGGAAGGGCTTGAGGAATTTGACGAACTCGTTGCGGACGAAACAAGCCACCGCTGGGCGGGAAGGTCAAGCGCCAACGTCATGATCTTGCGCGTGCGATCGATGGAGCGCACACTCCCCTCGACCAGGGAGGGGAACCGATATGCGTGCAAAACTGTTCGTCGCGGCCGCCGCCGCGTTGATGCTGCCGGGTTGCGGCGACGGCGCCGCGCCTGAAGCCAATGCGCCGACGCAATACAGCGCGAGCCGGTACCAGCAGGCCGTTGCCGACATCGGCCGGCTGGACGACGTGGAAAGCGATGCCGCGCGTTTGCCGGCCGAACTGCTCGCCTTTGCCCAGATCGAGCGGGGCGAGGTCGTTGGCGATTACATCATGGGCGGCGGCTACGTGACGCGGCTGCTCGCCATCGCAGTGGGGCGGCAGGGCAAGGTCTATGCCTTCCAGCCCGACGAGTTCATTGCCTTCGACCCGCAGTATGCCGCCGACCAGGACGACACGGTGCGCCGCTATTCCGACGACAACGGCAATCCGGTGGGTGTCTTTCCCCTGCGTGGACCCATCGCCGATCCCGGCTGGCCCGAGCCGCTCGATGCGATCGTCACGGTGATGAATTTCCACGACCTCTACCTCGAAACCATGCCCGAGGGCACGCCGGGCGCGGTCAGCCGGATGCTGTTCGACAGCCTGAAGCCCGGCGGCAGGCTGGTGGTGGTCGATCACCTGGCGGTCGACGGCAGCGGGGCGGCAGCGGCGAACGAAGTCCACCGCATGGACCGCAACCTGGCGATGACCGCGCTCGCCGATGCCGGGTTCGTGCTGGAGGCCGAGAGCAACATCTACTCCCGCCCCGACGATCCGCGCACGGCCAGCGTCTTCGACGAGGGCATACGCGGGCGCACCGACCAGTTCGCCTGGCGCCTGCGCAAGCCGGAGTGACGAAAAAACCCGCGGGTTTGCGGCACCCGCGCGCCTCCCGCCCGTTGGTTGGCGACAACCGACGCAAAAGGAGAATATATCGATGAAATGCCCGCACAAGGCCCATGTCGCGCTCGTGGACGGAGAACGCTTCGTGGTGCTGCGCAATACCGGCCAGCCGTTCGAGCCCAAGCTGGAAAAGATCGCCGAGCCTTCGCTCGATCCGACGAACTTCAGCGCCGGGGTCAAGCACCAGGACAAGGCCGGGCAAATCAAGGGCAACACCGATCTCAATGAACTCGCCCACGGCGCGGCGGCGGCGGAATGGCTGAATGCCAAGGCCAAGGCGGGCGAGATCGACGATCTCGTCATCATCGCCGATCCCAAGACCTTGGGCGAAATGCGTCGCCATTATCACGTCGAGCTTAAGAACCGGCTCGCGGGCGAAATCGACAAGGCGCTGACCGGCGAGCCGCTCGACCGCATCGAAAAGGCATTGGCGTCTGCCTAAGGCCTGTAGCCTCCGGGTTCCCGCCAACCCTTCGACTTGACGGCGAAATCCAACCGTTCGTCGCTCAAGTCTCGTCACCCCTGCCCGCGTTAAGCAATTACAAAGCATGATGTGGGCAGGGTGACGACATGAAAACATTCGGGACAGGACGCTTCATTTCGCGACTCGCGCTGGTTTTCGCGCCTCTCGCGCTTTTCTCCACCCCCGCTGCTGCACAGGTACAGGGCCTAGAAAGCGCTTTCGACAGCGCCTTCGGAACCGAGGTTCGCGCGCCGCGCGACTTCACGCCGACCTACGACAGCGTTCTCGCCCAGCGTATCGCGCAGATTGCCGAGGGAAGCCGGGGCCGGATCGGGGTCGCGGCCATCGACCTGTCGAACGGGCAGTCTATCTCGGTGCTGGGCGACCAGCGCTTCCCGATGGCCAGCACCAGCAAGATCGCCATTGCCGCGACATTCCTGGAAATGGTCGACCAGGGCCGCGCCAGCCTGTCGAGCGAATACCCGATGCTCTACCCGGTGAGCTCGCGCCCCTTCTCCAGCAGCGTCGCCCCGGTGCGCCGCGGCGAATACATGTCGGCGCAAAACCTGATCGAGATCATGATCACCCGCAGCTCCAATCAGGCGACGGACGCGCTGCTGGAGGCCGTCGGCGGGCCCTCCGCGGTCAATGCCTGGGCGCGCCGCGCGGGCCTGACCGAATTTAGCCTCGACCGCGACATCGCCACGCTGGTGCGCGATGACGGCGAGTTCGACCCGGCCCATCACATCGACATGCGCGATTCGGCCACCCCGCAGACCATGGTGCAGCTCCTCTCGGGCATTTATCAGGGTCGCTGGCTGAGCCCCGAAAGTCGCCGCGTGATCCTGGGCGCAATGGAGCGCTGCCGCACCGGCACCCGCCGCATCCCGGCCATGCTGCCGAGCGGCGTTTCGGTCGCGCACAAGACCGGCTCGCTCAACAACACCTCCAGCGACATCGGCATCCTGACCGCACCCGACGGCCGCACCATCGCCGTCGCCATCTACGTCACCGGGCAGGGCAGCCGCCCCAACCGCGAGGCGCGCATCGCCTCCATCGCCCGCGCGATCTACGATGGCTATGCCGAGATGGCCTTTGCCGCCAACGACAATGGAAACGGCGGCTGATCTCGCCTTCCGCTGCGAGACGGACGGCAGGCATAAGGAAAGGGGCGCGACCATCGCTGGTCGCGCCCCTTCTTTTTGGCGCTGAGGCCAGGCTCGATTAGTCGGCCTGGGCTTCGGCGGTCGACTCGTTCTGCATCTCGCCTTCGGCGGCGGCAGCGGCATCGTCCACGTTTTCGGCAGCCTGGTCGACGTTGGCGGCCGCATCGGCGGTCGCGTCTTCGACGGCTTCGCCCATCGCGTCGGCGTTGGCGGCGGTGTCGGCAGCGGCGCCGTCCACGGCGTCTTCAGCGTTCTGTTCGGTCGATTCCGAGCAAGCGGCGAGCGACAGGGCGGCGGCCGAGATGGCGGCGACGAGAGCAATCTTGCGCATAGGAGAAATCCTTTCTTGCGATCTTCAATTGAGGCCGGGCTTTCGCCCTTTCCCAAAGCCGGCTTCCGACCGGCTCACTTGCCCAAATAAGGCCACATTTGGGCAGGCGCAAGGGGATTGTGGCGCAAATGCGGCGAATGGAGGCGCGCGCCTCCGAAAACGATCCTGCGATTGCGGCTGACCGGCACCAGCGGCCGTGCTAGCAGCGGGCCCATGTCGGACAAGCAACATCTCTATCTGGTCGACGGGTCGGCCTACATCTTCCGCGCCTATCATCGCCTTCCCCCGCTCACCAATCCCGAGGGAACGCCCGTGGGCGCGGTCTACGGCTACACGACCATGCTGTGGAAGCTGGCCGACGATCTGGACAAGGCCGACGGGCCGACGCACCTCGCCGTGGTGCTCGACAAGTCGAGCCACAGCTTCCGCAACGAACTCTACGCCGACTACAAGGCCCACCGCCCCGATCCGCCCGAGGATCTCGTGCCCCAGTTCCCGCTGATCCGCGATGCCACCCGCGCCTTCAGCCTGCCGGTGATCGAGGAGCCGGACGTGGAGGCGGACGACATGATCGCGAGCTACGCGAAGGCCGCCATCCGCAAGGGCTGGGACGTCACCATCGTCAGTTCCGACAAGGACCTGATGCAGCTCATCGGCCAGTGCGGCGAGGGCGACCTCGAGCCAGGCGTCACGACGGGCGGCTGCATCGACATGCTCGACACCATGAAGGACGCGCGCATCGGGCGCGAGGACGTGGTCGCCAAGTTCGGCGTCCCGCCCGAGCAACTGGGCGACGTCCTGGCGCTGATGGGCGACAGCGTCGACAACATTCCCGGCATCTACGGCATCGGCCCCAAGACCGCGTCCAAGCTGATTGCCGATAACGGCTCGCTCGCCGCCGCGCTCGATTCGGCCGCCGACATGAAGGCTTCCAAGCTCAAGGAACGCCTGCTGGAAGGCCGCGAAATGGCCGAACTCAGCCGCGTGCTGGTGGAGCTGAAGTGCGATTGCCCTCTGCCCGTGGCGCTGGAGGACATGAAGCTCGACGGCATCCCTCCCGAACCGCTCGCCGCTTTCCTGGAGACGCACGGCTTCCACTCGCTGCTGAAGCGCCTCGGCGCGGGCGCGGGCAGCCCCGACCGGCCGACCAACCTCAACCCTGCGAAGCAGAGCCAGCAGGGCGCCGCAGCCGCGCCCGCGGGCAATGCCCAGCCGCTCCCCGAGTGGCCGGCGGTGGACCGCGAGGCCTACGAATGCGTGCAGACGCTGGAGCGGCTGGAACATTGGACCGCGCGCGCGCAGGCCGCGCACATGATCGCCATCGATACCGAGACCAGCAGCCTCGACCCCATGCGCGCCGAACTTACCGGCATCAGCCTGGCGCTCGGCCCCAACGATGCCTGCTACGTTCCCTTGGGCCACGGCGGCAGCGACATGTTCGCCGAGCGCCCGCAGCAGGTGGACCGCGCCGCCGCCATCGCCGTGCTGAAGCCCATGCTGGAGAGCGACGCCGTCCTCAAGGTCGGTCAGAACATCAAGTACGACATCACGATCCTCTCCCGCTGCGCCGGCATCGTCGTCGCGCCGGTGGAGGACACGATGATCATGAGCTTCGATCTCGACGCGGGCCGCAGCCTCGACGGGATCGGCGGCGGGCACGGGATGGACGAGCTAGCCCAGCGCCATCTCGGCCACACGACGCTCACCTTCAAGGACGTCTGCGGCACCGGCAAGAAGGCCATCCCCTTCGGCGAGGTGCCGCTCGACAAGGCCACGCAGTACGCGGCCGAGGATGCCGACGTGACCTGGCGGCTCTACCAGGTGCTGAAGCGCCGCCTGCCCGAAGAAGGCGCGACGCGCGTCTACGAGCGGGTGGACCGCCCGCTGATCCCGGTGGTCGCGGGCATGGAGCGCGAAGGCATCAAGGTCGACAAGGCTGCGCTCGCCAAACTCTCCGAGACCTTTGCCGAGACCACCGCGGGGCTGGAGACCGAGATTCACGAGCTGGCGGGCGAGCCCTTCACCATCGGCAGCCCCAAGCAGCTTGGCGACGTGCTGTTCGACAAGCTGGGCCACAAAGGCGGCAAGAAGGGCAAGAGCGGGCAGTATTCGACCGATCAGAGCGTGCTCGAACGCCTCGCGGGCGAAGGCGCGCCGATCGCGAACAAGGTGCTCGAATGGCGGCAGCTGACCAAGCTGCGCTCGACTTACACCGAGGCGCTTCAGGCCGCGATCAACCCCGAAACGGGGCGCGTACATACGTCCTATTCGCTGGTCGGTGCGCAAACCGGGCGGCTGTCTTCGACCGATCCGAACCTGCAGAATATCCCCATCCGTACCGAAATCGGACGCGAGATCCGCAAGGCCTTCGTACCCGAGGACGGCAATGTCCTGCTCGCCGCCGACTACAGCCAGATCGAGCTGCGGCTCGCGGCGCACATGGCCGACGTACCGCAGCTGAAGGAGGCCTTTGCCAGCGGCGAGGACATTCACTCGCGCACGGCGCAGGAAATGTTCGGCACGGTCGACCGCGACACGCGCGCGCGGGCCAAGACGGTGAACTTCGCCATCCTCTACGGCATCAGCCGCTGGGGCCTGGGCGGCCGGCTCGGCATCGAGGCGGACGAGGCGCAGGACATCATCGATACCTACTTCCAGCGTTTCCCCGGCATCCGCAACTACATCCACGAAACGCTCGAGAGCGTGCGCGCGAAGGGCTATTCGGAGACGCTTTTCGGCCGCAAGACCTGGTTTCCGCGCATCAATTCCAAGCAGCAGAACGAGCGGCAGGGCAGCGAGCGCGCCGCCATCAACGCACCGATCCAGGGCACCAGCGCCGACATCATCAAGCGGGCCATGGCGCGCATGACGCCCGCACTGCTCGAGGCCGGACTGCCGGATGTGCGGATGCTGCTGCAGGTGCACGACGAACTGGTGTTCGAGCTGCCCGAAGGCGACGTCGAAGCCGCCAGTCCCGTCATCGCCCGCGTCATGGCGGAGGCCGCGCTCCCCGCGGTCGAACTGACCGTGCCGCTGGGCATCGAGATCGGCCACGGACCCAGCTGGGACGACGCGCACTAGCGCCCCGTGCAGGGGCGCCGGGGTTGCATCCCCCGCCCCCGCCCCATAGGTGGCCCGCCATGTTCGACCGTTACGACCCGCGCGATTGGGGCATCGACTGGACCGACGTGAGCTACGCCGCCTTTGCGCTGGTGGCCGCGGTCTTCGCCGCCTGGCTCGTCTATCGCATCGTCTATCCACTGGTGACGCGCCTGGCGCGCGCATCGGATTCGCCCGCCGACGACCTCGTGCTCGCGCGCATCCGCTCGCCCATCAAGTGGGCGCTGATCGCCATTGCCGTGACGCTCGCGGCGCAGGCCGATCCGCTGCTCGCCACGGTGTGGGAGCCGCTGGCGAAGTTCCTGCGCCCGGCCCTGCTCGGCTGGATCATCTACGCCATCGTCAAGGCCTGGACCGCGACCATGGAGATGCGGCTCGACGCCGCGGCGGACCCCGTGGCCGTGCGCAGCCGCCGCACGCGCATCGCCATCCTCTCGCGCACGGCCATGTTCGCGATCATCTTCATCACCGTCGGGCTGATGCTGTTCGCCATCCCGGCGGTGCAGAACATCGGCGCGACGCTGCTGGCCTCCGCCGGTCTCGCCGCCCTCGCCGTGGGTGCCGCGGCGCAGCCGGCGCTCAAGTCGCTGATCGCCGGCCTGCAGGTCGCCATCACCGAGCCGCTGCGCCTCGGCGACATGGTCAAGGTGGACGGGCACACGGGCCGGGTGGAGGAAATCCACATGGCCTTCGTCATCATACGCACCTGGGACGAGCGGGCGGTGATCGTGCCCACGGGCCGCTTCCTCGACGATACCTTCGAGAACTGGTCGCGCCGCAACGAGGAACTGGCCGGGCCGGTCTTCCTCCATCTCGATCCGATCACCGACGTCGCCCCGATCCGCGCGGAGTTCGAGCAGTTCGTCGCCTCGCACGAGCTGTGGGACAAGCGCACGGCCAACCTGCTGGTGACGGAGGCCTATCCCGAAAGCGTCGAGTTGCGCCTGACGGTCAGCGCCGCGACGATCGGCGACGTGTGGAACCTGCGCTGCGCGGTGCGCGAGCACATGCTCGCCTGGCTGCGCGAGAACCAGCCCGAGGCACTGATCCGCCACCGGCTGGAACTGCCCGGCGGCCATGAAAAGGCGCCCGAGGCCGGGGGGCCGCACTAGCCCCCCGATGCCCGGTGCGAGGCGTCAGTCCTCGTGCTTGCGCTCGCGCGTGCTCGAGACCATGCCCTCGGTGAGGAAGCCGATCGGCCGCACCTCCATGGCGCGCTTCTTCAGCTCGCCCTTCATCTTCTTGTATTCCTCTTCCATCTGCGCGGTGACGGTGGCGCGGCTGTCCTCCAGCGCCTCGTCGAAGTCGGCCTTGGTGACGCTGTCGGGCGCACCGTTGGACCGTCGGATGGCATTGAGGCCGGCGCGGCGAGTGACGTCCTCAAGGTCCGCACCGGTGAAGCGCTCGGTCTTCGCGGCGATGGCCTTGAGGTCGACGTCGTCGGCCAGGGGCATGGCCTTGGTGTGGATGCCGAGGATGTGCTCGCGGCCCGCCTCGTCGGGCGCACCGACGTAGACCAGTTCGTCGAAACGCCCGGGCCTGAGCAGCGCCGGGTCGACCAGCGTCGGCCGGTTGGTCGCGCCGATGACGACGATGGATGACAGCTCCTCCATCCCGTCCATCTCGGCGAGGATGGTGTTGACCACCCGCGCCGTCACCTGCGGCTCTCCCGCGCCGGACCCGCGCGCGGGCACGAGGCTGTCGATCTCGTCGATGAAGATGACGCACGGGGCGACCGCGCGGGCGCGGGCGAACATGCGGGCGATCTGCTGCTCGCTCTCGCCGTACCACTTGGAGAGCAGGTCCGACGATTTCATCGAGATGAAATTCGCCTCCGCCTCCTTGGCGACGGCCTTGGCCAGCAGCGTCTTGCCGGTGCCCGGCGGGCCGTAGAGCAGGAAGCCCTTGGCCGGACGGATGCCAAGACGCTCGAAGGCCTGCGGGTTTTTGAGCGGAAGCTCCACGCCTTCCTTCAGCTTCTCCTCCGCTTCGCCGAGGCCGCCGATGTCGGCCCAGCCCACGGTGGGGGCCTGCACCATCACCTCGCGCATGGCGGAAGGCTGCACGCGCTTCAGCGCCTCGCGGAAGTCTTCCTTCTCGACCTGCAGTTCGGCGAGCACCTCGGGCGGAATCTCGCGCGCGTCGAGGTCGAGCCGGGGCATGATGCGTCGCACCGCCTCGATCGCCGCCTCGCGGGTGAGCGCGGCGAGGTCCGCGCCGACGAAGCCGTGGGTGGAGCGTGCCAGTTCCGCCAGGTCCACGCCGTCGCCCAGCGGCATCCCGCGGGTGTGGATGGCGAGAATTTCGCGCCGGCCCTGCTCGTCGGGCACGCCGATCACGATCTCGCGGTCGAAGCGGCCCGGGCGACGCAGCGCCTCGTCCACCGCGTCGGGGCGGTTGGTGGCGGCGATGACGACGAGGTTGGCGCGCGATTGCAGTCCGTCCATCAGCGTCAACAGCTGGGCGACGAGGCGCTTCTCAGCCTCGCCTTGGACGTTCTGCCGCTTGGGCGCGATCGAATCGATCTCGTCGATGAAGACGATGGCGGGTTGGCTGCGCTCGGCCTCCTCGAACACCTCGCGCAGGCGCTTTTCCGATTCGCCGTAGGCCGAACCCATGATCTCGGGCCCGTTGATGGCGAAGAACTCTGCATCGCTCTCGTTCGCCACGGCCTGCGCAAGCCGGGTCTTGCCGGTGCCGGGCGGGCCGTGCAGCAGCACGCCCTTGGGCGGATCGACGCCGAGGCGGGTGAAGAGTTCGGGATAGCGCAGCGGCAGCTCGACCATCTCGCGCAGTTGCTTGATGGTGTCCTCCATGCCGCCGACGTCGTCGTAGTTGATCATCCCGCGCGCGCTGCGCGGCTCTTCGAACTCGGCGCGCAGCTCGACCTCGGTGTTCTCGTCGATGTGCACGATGCCCTTGGGGCTGGTCGAGACAACCTGCAGGCGGATCTCGGTAAGCGCGTAGGCGGGCGCGTTGAACATGCGGCGCACGTTGGCGGGCACGTTCTGCACCGGCTGCTGGCCGTGCGTGGCGACGAGGTCGCCGGCGACCAGCGGCTTCTTGAAGAACACGCGCTTCAAGGCGTCGCCCGGGCCTTGCAGGCGCATTTCCTTGCGCGCGGGGGCGAAGACGACGCGCGTGGCAGCCACGCTCTCGGCGCGGCGCACGATCACGTGCTCGCCCGAGGAGGTTTCCGCATTGGCGCGCTGCAGGCCGTCGAGCCGGATAACGGCGAGCGCCTCGTCCTCCTCGTAGGCAGGGACGGCGATGGAGACGGTGGCGCGCTTGCCCTCGATCTCGACCGCGTCGCCCTCGGTAATGCCGAGCGCCTGGAAGGCGGAGCGCGGAATGCGGACCACGCCGCGGCCGGATTCCTCTTGCCGTGCGGCGGCGACCTGGAGGCGGGCGGTTCCCTGTTCGATGTCTTCGGCGGCGTTGTCCTGGGCCATGCGGGCTCTTGTCCTCGAAACTTGCAATACGAGAGGCACAGCTAAGGTGCCCTCCCTCGCATTACAAACAGGCGAGTGGGCCGATGGTGCCGCGTTTTCGCGTGCCGAAGGGGCGAGCAAGAAAAAAGGCCCGGTCGTTGCCGACCGGGCCTGGAAGTTTTGGGAGAGGATGCCTGAAAGGCAGGGAGACATATGCTGGGATCGCGCCCATCTCGCAAGTGCGAAAAGGGCAAGCGGTGTTGCGGGAAATGCAACTAGTGCGAAATTTCTCCTGTTATCAATGGATTGTCGTCTCTCGGACTAACCGGAAGCACCCTAACCATAACGCCCGACTCAGTTCGTTTTGCGTTGCACCATTGCCATCGGCACGGGGTGACATCGCGCCGCCGAGGCTCTATTCGCCGGTCACACGCCGCAACCTTCCGGAGACGCCAGCCATGCAGAAAATCTATCCCGACGCCGAGGCCGCGCTGGACGGCGTGCTGCGCGACGGCATGACCATCGCGGCGGGCGGGTTCGGCCTGTGCGGCATTCCGGAACGGCTGCTCGACGCCATTCAGGCGAGCGGGGTGAAGAACCTCACCTTTGCCAGCAACAATGCCGGCATCGACAACGAGGGCATCGGCAAGTTGCTGCGCACGCGGCAGGTGTCGAAGATGATCTCCAGCTACGTCGGCGAGAACAAGGAGTTCGAACGCCAGTACCTCTCCGGAGAGCTGGAGGTGGAGTTCTGCCCGCAGGGGACGCTCGCCGAGCGCATGCGCGCAGGCGGGGCGGGGATCCCCGGTTTCTACACCAAGACCGGCGTCGGCACCCAGGTGGCCGAGGGCAAGGAGATCAAGCAGTTCGACCGCGGCGACGGGCCGGAGGACTTCATCCTCGAACATGGCATCTTTGCCGACCTCTCCATCGTCAAGGCGTGGAAGGCGGACGAGACCGGCAACCTCGTCTTCCGCAAGACCGCGCGCAACTTCAACCAGCCCGCCGCCACCTGCGGCAGGATCTGCGTGGCCGAGGTGGAGGAAATCGTGAAGCCGGGCGAGCTCGACCCCGACAGCATCCACCTGCCCGGCGTGTTCGTGAACCGGCTGGTGCTGGGCGCGCCCTACGACAAGAAGATCGAGTTCGTGACCACGCGCGAGCGCGAGACCGCCTGATCTTGCCTGCCCGCGCGCGCCTCCTGCTGCTGGCCGCGGCCACCCTCGCTTTGCAGGGCTGCGTGGCGCTCGCGCTCGTGCCGGTGGCGGCGAGCGGGGGCCTGCTCGCGCGCAACGTGATCTTCGGCGAACGCACGCGGCAGGCCATCGCCGAGGGTAACGCCATCGACCCCGACGACGTGGACGTCGCCGCCTACGCCAGCTTCACCCTGCTCGAGACCAGCGAGTTGCCCGCCCCGGCGGCGGCGATCCCGGACGAGGGACCGCTCGCTGCCCTCCACACATTCGCCGCACGCGCGCTGGCGGAAGAGGGCACGCGCTATTCGGTCCTGCTCGACAATCCCGCCAGCCTTTCCCCGACGCGGGCACGCTGCCAGAAGGAAGTGCCCGCGGTGTTGGTCGATCTCGATCCGGCGGGCGCGCTGGTGCCGCTGGCGATGGGCGCCGCTCCCGATCCTGCCTTCGTCGCCGTGCTCGACGACCTCAGACGCAAGAACGTGGCGATCGCGTGGATGACCGACCGCGAGCCGACCGAGGCCGGGCGCATTCGCGAAATGCTGCTCGCCACCCGGCTCGACCCCACAGGCCGCGATCCGCTGTTCGTCCAGCGCTATCCCGGCGAGACCCGCCAGTCGCGCCGCCGCGCGCTGCTCGAAACGCATTGCCTCGTCGCCATCGCGGGTGACGAACGCGCCGATTTCGACGACCTCTACACCTACCTGCTCGACCAGAGCGCCGCCTCTCCGCTGGAAGCGATGCTCGGCTCGGGCTGGTTTCTCGTTCCCGCCCCGCTCGATTAAGACGCCCGACCGAAGGAAAACCGACTATGCCCTGGACCCGAGACGAGATGGCCGCCCGCGCCGCCCGCGAGCTGGAGGACGGTTATTACGTCAACCTCGGCATCGGCATCCCCACGCTGGTCGCCAACCATATTCCCGACGGGATGCAGGTAACGCTGCAGAGCGAGAACGGGATGCTCGGCATCGGTCCCTTCCCCTACGCGGGCGAGGAGGATCCCGACCTCATCAACGCCGGCAAGCAGACCATCAGCGAACTGCCGCACAGCGCCTATTTCGACAGCGCGACGAGCTTTTCCATGATCCGCGGCGGGCACATCGACCTGTGCATCCTGGGCGCGATGGAGGTGGCCGAGAACGGCGACATCGCCAACTGGATGATTCCGGGCAAGATGGTGAAGGGCATGGGCGGGGCCATGGACCTTGTCGCCGGGGTGAAGAAGATCATCGTCGTCATGGAGCACACCGCCAAGGACGGCAGCCCCAAGTTCATCCCCTCCTGCACCCTCCCGCTGACGGGCACCGATGTCGTTGACATGGTGATCACCGACCTCGCCGTGTTCCATCGCCCCGATCACGCCAGCCCGTTCCGGCTCGTCGAGCTGGCAAGCGGCGTGAGCGCGGACGAGGTCGCGGCCAAGACCACGGCGCATTACGTGAGCTGAGGCGGCATGGACTACACCCTCATCACCGCCAACCGGAACTATTCCAGCTGGTCGCTGCGGCCGTGGGTGCTGATGAAGGCGCTGGGCATCCCCTTCGCCGACCGCATCGAGCCCTTCACCAGGCCCAAGAACTACGACGAATTCCGCGCCTTTTCGCCGACCGGGCAGGTGCCGGTTCTTCTGGATGGCGAGACGACGGTCTGGGATTCGCTCGGCATCGTGCTCTACCTGGCGGAGCGGCACGCCGGCATCTGGCCAGCCGACGAAGTGGCTCGCGCGTTCGCCATGTGCGGCGTGACGGAGATGCACGGCGGGTTCTCCGCACTGCGCAGCCAGTGCACGATGAACGTCGGCGTGCGCGCCGAGACCGGACCGCACGACGCGGCACTGGCGCGCGACGTGGCGCGGGTGCGCGAACTGTTCGAAGAGGGCCTCGCGCGTTTCGGCGGGCCGTGGCTGGCGGGGCCGGACTTCACCGCGCTCGACGCCTTTTTCGCACCCGTCGCCTACCGCGTACGGACCTACGGCCTCGACGTAGGCGCCGGACAGGTGTGGGTCGAGCACGTGCTGGCTCACCCGGCGATGCGCGAGTGGGAGGAGGCCGCGCTCGCCGAGACCTGGCGCGAGGCGAGCCACGAGGCGGAGCTGGCCGCCTGCGGGCGCGTCACGCAGGATTTCAGGGCCGGCTGACGAAAGCCTCTAGCTTGCCCAGCGTCTGCTGGCCGAGTTCGGCCGCGCCCATGTCCATCGCCTTGCGGCATTCCTCTATACTGGCGAAGACCATCGTCATGACGATATGCGTCGCGCCGTCGCGCTCGCTGAAGCTCACGTGGACGCGGGCGTGTTCGGGCCCGTTCTCGCCCCACAGCAGGACATAGTCGATCGAGTCTTCCGGCACGATGTCGCGGTAGAGATGGTGATTGGGATAGACCGTCCCGTCGGGCCCGATCATGTCGAACACCCACTCGCCACGTGATCTGAGATTGATGCGCTTCGTGCGGCAGGTGAAGCCGTCGGGGCCCCACCATTGGGGCAGCGTCTCCTCGTTGATCCAGGCCGCCCAGACCTTGCTCCGGGCCGCGGCAATCGTGCGTTCGACCACCATTGTGCGTTCGGCTTCATCACCGGTCTCTTCAATCATCGGTGTTGTCCTTGTCTTGCTGCATCACGATACGTTCCAGCCGATCGAGCCGCGCGTGCCAGCAGGCCTGTTGCGCCTCCATCCAGTCGAGCCCGGTCGCAAGCGCCTCGGGCTGCAGGGTGCAGATGCGCCGGCGGCCCGCCTTGCGCGTGGCGACGAGCCCCGCCTCCTCCAGCACCGCGACATGGCGCATGACCGTGGGCAGACGAAGGCCGGTAGGCGCGGCAAGATCGCCCAGCGTCGCCTCGCCCTTCGACAACCGCGCGACGATGCCGCGCCGCGTCGGCTCGGCAAGCGCGCCGAACACGCGGTCGAGGTCGGGTGAATAGTTAGCCATTGAGCTAACTATTATAGGCACTGCTGCGATCGCAAGCGCAAAGTGCGATTAGCTCTGCCTACCCGGCGACCGCACCCAACTCGCGATACGCTTCAGTGTTGGTTTGCCGTCGTTCAGCAGGCTGGCGCGGAAAATACGGCCGAGCAGCTTCAGTTCGATCCAGATGAAGGCCACCATCAGCGCGATCGTGCCCAGGATCTCCCACGTCGCCACGCCCGTCGCCAGCCGAGCGAGCATGGCGAAGGGGGTGTAAAGCGGCACCCACGAGAGGACCTGCACGACGGGCGAATTGGGGCTGCCGATCGCCGCCTGCATCAGGATCATCACCGGGATCATCACCAGCAGGATGGCCGGGGTGAGATAGCTCTGCGCGTCCTGCATCGATTCGCTGACCGCGCCGATGGCGAGGAACAGCATGGCGAGCACGATGTAGCCGGCGAAGAAGTAGAAGATCATCGCCGCGATCAGCAACGGATCGTCGAGCGCGGCGAGCGAGGGTTTGACCACCTCGGCGGCGAAGCCTTCGAAGTACATCGCGCCCGCCAGCCCCGTTCCCGCCCAGACCAGCACGATGACGATGCCGACCGCGCCGAGGCCCAGCAGCTTGCCCTGCATCAGCGCATCGGGCCTGATGCAGGCCAGCACGCTCTCGAACAGCTTGTTCGACCGCTCCTCCACCACGCCCTGCAGCATCATCGAGCCCGTCGTGACCGCGGTAATCAGCAGCAGGTAAACGAGCGCCAGCGGCACCAGAGAGCGCGTCATTACCTCCGTCCGGCCGCTGCCCGGCGGCGGATCGATGACGGCGAGCGGCGCGGCCATGCCTTCGATCGCCTGCGCGGTGGCGGGTGCGATCCCCTGCGCGGCGAACATCCGGTCGCGCAGCGCGCCGTCCAGCCCGTCACGGAAGGCCTGGATCAGCGTCTGGTTGGAGCGCCCGTTGGTATAGACCCGCGCCGCGGCGCCCGGCTCCCCGAAGTTCTGCGGGATATAGAGCACCGCGCCGTAGGGCAGCGTCCTGCCGTCCACCGCGATGTCGTTCTCGAAAGCGGCCTGCAACGCACTGCCCATTTCGCCGTTTGCCGCGGTGAGCGCGACGCCGTCCGGCAGGGGCACGGCAACGTAGGAGGGGTCTTCCAGCTCGAACGGCGGCACGCCTGCCGGGAGGTCGGGCGCGATCCGCTCCACCGCCGCCTCCGCCCCGCCGGCCTCGGCGAAGCGGCGCACTTCGGCCTCGGACAGCCACGCTTGCCGGTCCGCCCAAGGCGCCTGCGGGTCGATGGCCTGGAGGTCGTAGCGCTCGGCATATTCGGCGAGGTCGCGCAGTTCCTGCTGCCGGTCGCGCAGCGCCAGCCGCTCGGTAATGCCCTCGCCGATGGTGCCGGTCTCGTCGACCACGGTGTAGGCGGTGCTGTCCTCGGGGGCAAAGGCGCTGGAAGCGAAGCCGGAAACGGCGATGGCGACCGGCAGCGCCATCAGCATGATCCAGAAGCCCTTGGTCGCGGTGATCTGGCGGATCTCGCGAATGGCGACGAGCAGGACGTCCCTCATCGTGCGGCCTCCCCTGCGGGCGTGGCCGGGTCGGAGCCGACGAAATGGATGAAGGCCTCGTGCAGGCTGGGCCGGTGGACGTCGAAACGATTGAGCGCCACGCCGTTCGCGGTGCAATGGGCCAGCAGCCCTTCGGGCGCGGCGCCGTCGGCCATTTCGACCGCGTATTCGCCCCAGTCGCCGTCACCGCCGGTGCGGGTCGCCTTCATGACGCCGGGCAGGCCGGCGGGATCGCCGCGCGCCGCCAGCACCAGCCGGAAGGGCAGCGCGCCGCGCGCCTCGTCTAGCGTGCCCTCGAACCGCTTTGTCCCCCGCGCCAGCAGCAGCAGCCGGTCGCACAGCCGCTCGGCGTGCTGCATGACGTGGGTGGAAAAGATCACCGTCGCCCCGCCCTTCGCGGCATCGGCGATGAGGTCCTCCAGCATGGCCTGGTTGACCGGGTCGAGGCCGGAGAACGGTTCGTCCAGCATCAGCAGGCCCGGCGAATTGACCAGCGCGGTCGCCACTTGGACCTTTTGCGCCATGCCCTTGGAAAGCTTCTCGATCGGGGCCTTGGCGCGGTCGGCGAGGCCCAGCCGTTCGAGCAGGGCCATCGCCGATGCCTTGGCCGCACCCGCCTCCATGCGCTTCAACCGCCCGAAATAGACGATCGTGTCGAGCACGCTCATCTTCTTGTAGAGCCCGCGCTCCTCGGGAAGAAAGCCGATAGCCGCGGCGTTCTCGCGGCTGGGCGGCTGGCCGAGCACGTCGATGCGCCCCGCCGTGGGCGTCAGGATATCGAGCGCCATACGCAGCGAGGTGGTCTTGCCCGCGCCGTTGCCGCCGAGGAAGCCGAAAACGCTCCCTTCAGGTACGGCGAAGCTGAGGTCATCGACCGCGGTTAAGGTACCGAATTGCTTGGTGACGGCTTCGAAAGCCAAAGCACTGGCTGGCATTGCAAATTCCCCATCCGTTCGCCGCGCCAGCCCGACACGACAGTCATTGCAGCCATCCTAGCCGCGAGTGCGCGGTTGGCAAGCATGGCGATTGACAGGACATGCACACCGTGTATTTCTGAAATTACAGAAATTGAGGAACGCGAGTCGAAGCCGTGGCCATCACCGACATCCCCGAGGCGCAGGCCTTTATCCTCCACTGGGGCGAGATGGGCAGCCACTGGGGCGTCAACCGCTCGGTTAGCCAGGTCCACGCGCTGCTCTACCTGAGCGACCGCCCGCTCCACGCCGAGGAAATTTGCGACACGCTCGGCCTCGCGCGCAGCAACGTCTCGACCGCGCTCAAGGAATTGCAGGGCTACGGCATCGTGCGCCGCCAGCACGTGAGCGGCGACAGGCGCGATCATTTCGTGGCCGAGACCGACCTGTGGGAAATGCTCATGCGCATCACTGTCGAGCGCAAGAAGCGCGAGATCGATCCGACGCTGCTGGTGCTCTCCGACCTCGCCGCGCAGCTCGAGGGGCGCAAGGACGTGCCACCGCATATCGCAGAGCGGATCGGCCGCATGCACGAGTTCATGGGCACGCTCACCGGCTGGTTCGACGACGTGCGCCGCCTGCCCAAGGGCACGCTGGTGGCGCTGATGAAGCTGGGCGGCAAGGTCGCCCGCTTCGTGCCGGTGCGAGGCCAGAAGGGCTGACCAACATCCGATAGCGCGAAGAGGACATACGATGACCAACGACGCACGACCCCATATTTCGGTAATTCCTGAAAGAGCAGAAGCTTAAACTCCTGCAGCGCTCCTGGCCTTCTGCCGCGCCGTCGCCGGAGGGGCGCTGGTGGGTGGCGGGCTCTTCCTCATCGCCTCCGTGCCAATCGGCATCGGCATGATGACCGACGGAGAACTGGCACACGGACTGCTGGTGGCGCTCCTGCCTTTGCTGATCGCGGCGGGCGGCACATGCGCCGGCATGGTGTTCGTCGGCCTTCCGGCCACTTCGCTGATAATGGAGGAGCCGCCCGAAACGAGGCGGCGCTACGAGCGGGTCGGGGCTCTCGGCGGCGCCGTGCTGCCGACACTCGCTCTGATAATCGTCGAGGGTAGCGACCCCCTGTTCGTTGGCGTCGGCGGGTTTTTCCTCGGCTGTTTCGGCGCGCTCGCGGGACTTACCGCGGGCAGCGTGTGGGGCAGGTGGCGCGAGAGCCTGGCGCAGCGCCCCGCTGCCACCACCCCTGCCGCACCGATCAACCCAATCCACGACCTGCTGTTCTGAAGCGAAGAAGGAGAAGACCCATGACCGAACTCAGCTATCTCGCCTACCTCGTGATCGCCATCGCCATGACCGGCTGGGTGGCCCGGACCCTCAGCGTGAATGGCGAGGTGTTCCTGGTCGACTGCTTCGGCCACGACGAGGTGCTGGCGCGCAGCACCAATCACCTGCTGGTGGTCGGCTTCTACCTCGTCAACATCGGCTTCATCCTGCTGACCATCAGCCTCGGCACCGAGCCGACCACGCTGGCCGAGGCGATCCGCTTCGTCGCCACCAAGGTGGGCCTCGCGGTCATGGTGCTGGGGTGCTGGCACTTCTTCAACATGCACGCCATCGCCCAGTACGGCCGCAAGGTCGGGCGCTGGGTGCGGGAGAACCACGGGGCGAAGCTCGCCTGAGCATTGCCTGCGCGGCGAATGGGGGCGGCTCCCGGGCGGGGCCGCCCTTTCGCGTGTCAGCGCCGCAGCGGCATGGGCCTGAGCGCCGCGAGGCTGCGCCACAGCCATTCCGCCGGGCCCTGCCGGAAGCGCGCGAGCCAGAGCGGCGACCACAGCAGGATGAAGGCGACCGGCACCAGCACCAGCGCATCCGCCACCCCGCGTCCCACCTGCAGGTAGAGGCCAAGGCCCCAAGCGCGGAACAGGACGGCAAAGATCACGCTGGTCATGAGATAATTGCTCAGCGCCATGCGCCCTGCCGCCGCCAGCCGCGCCGTCAACGCGCCGCCGCTCGCGAAGACCGCCATCGCCAGCGCCGCGTAGGCCGTGCCCAGCGCCATGTCGAAAGGGATGGAAAAGGCGATGGCATTGCTCGCGACCACGGCGGCATCGAAGCCGCTGGCGATCGTCCAGGCCGCCAGGCCGACGAGCACCGGGAGCGCGAGCAGCGCCAGCCGCCGCGCCAGCCGCAACAACCGTTTGCGCGGCCATTCGCCCGCCAGCAGTCCCGAACGCCACAGAGCCACGCCCAGCACCATGCAGGCGAGGTTGTTCCTGAGCCCGTCGAGACCGCCGAGCACCATCTTGATGCCTTCGCCCAGCCGCCGCACGACCCGCTCGTCGAACATCTCGCGCGCGCGGTCGAGGTAGGGGGTCATGTCGATGCCCGCTCCGAACGAGCTTTCCATGGCGGCCCGCATTTCGGCGTCCTGCGTGGTCAGGTTCATGACGGCCCAGACAGAGGTCAGCGCCATTTCCAGCGCCACGAGGATGCCCACGGCCCACAGCAGCCGTCGCACCGGCCAGCGCAGGAACAAGGGCAGCGCGCAGCCGGCGACCGCGTAGCTCCTGAGGATGTCGTTGTCCGCCAGCAGCAGCGAATGCGCCACGCCGATCAGCATCAGCACACCCATGCGGGCATAGTGTTCGCGCAAGGGATGCGCGCCCTCTCTCGCCCGGGCGCGGTCGATGAGGATGGCGATGCCCGCGCCTACCATCACGGCGAAAAGGGTGCGGAACTTGTCCTCCACCAGCACGAAGGTCAGCGTCCAGAGCACGACCTCGAGCGGTCCGGCCCCGGCCACGATATCGGCGCGCGGGTTGAAATAACCCGCCGGCACCATCGACCAGACGAGCACGTTCATGGGGATGATGCCCATCACCGCCACCCCGCGCAGCGCATCGAGCGCCTGCACGCGGGTGCGGGGTGCGGGATCGGTGGCGACGCCGGACTGGGTGGTCGGCGTCGCTTCCATATCAGGCCACGGCGGCCTTCAGGTCGTCCACCAGGTCGGTGCGCTCCCACGGGAAGGCATCGCCTTCCGCCTTGCGGCCGAAGTGGCCGTAGGCCGCGCTCTGGCGGTAGATCGGCTTGTTGAGGCCCAGGTGCGTGCGGATGGAGCGCGGGGTCAGGCCGCCGAGCTTCTCGATGCCCTTGATCGCCTCTTCCAGCTTCGCATCGTCGACCGTGCCGGTGCCGTGGGTGTCGACGTAGAGCGACAGCGGCTTCGACACGCCGATGGCGTAGGCGAGCTGGATCGTGCAGCGCGTGGCCAGCCCTGCGGCGACGATGTTCTTGGCGAGGTAGCGGGTGATGTACGCGGCGCTGCGATCGACCTTGGTCGGATCCTTGCCGCTGAACGCGCCGCCGCCGTGCGGGGCCGCGCCGCCGTAGGTGTCGACGATGATCTTGCGGCCCGTCAGGCCCGCGTCGCCGTCGGGTCCGCCGATCTCGAAGCTGCCGGTGGGGTTGATGTGCCATTCGGTGGCATCGGTCACCAGGCCATCGGGCAGCACGCTCTTCACCACGCCCTTTACATAGGCGTGCAGCTCGGCTTCCTTGTCGCCCTCGTCGTAGCCCTTGGCGTGCTGGGTGGAGACGACCACCGCCGTGCATTCGACCGGCTTTCCGTTCTCGTAGCGCAGGGTGACCTGGCTCTTGCTGTCGGGCTCGAGGAAGGGCGCCTTGCCGCTCTTGCGGTCGGTGGCCATCTTCTGGAGGATCTTGTGGCTGTAATCGAGCGGGGCCGGCATCAGGTCGTCGGTCTCGTCGCAGGCGAAGCCGAACATGATGCCCTGGTCGCCCGCGCCCTCGTCCTTGTTGCCGCCGGCGTCCACGCCCTGCGCGATGTGCGCGCTCTGGCCGTGGAGGTGGTTCTCGAAGGTCAGCGTTTCGTGGTGGAAGCCGTCCTGCTCGTAACCGATTTCCTTGACCGTCTGGCGGGCGAGCGCCTCGATCTCTTCCCTCTTGCCTTCGACCCAGTCGCCGTTCTCGTAGACGCCGCGGCAGCGGATTTCGCCCGCCAGCACCACGCGCTGGGTGGCGGTCAGCGTCTCGCAGGCGACGCGCGCCTCGTTGTCGTGGCGCAGCATGAAGTCGACGATGGCATCGGAGATCTGGTCGGAAACCTTGTCCGGATGGCCTTCGGAGACGCTTTCGGACGTGAACAGGTAATTGTGGCGCATGTTGGAGATTGCCTTCTCGTAATGGAACTTAAGGGGAATTTCGGGCGGCTCTAACGAGCCTTTCCCCGCATGGCAACGAAGCCTGCCAAAAGGAATGCTGCTGCCCAGACAAGCGACAGGACATTGCCCAGCCTTGCAAAAAGCGTCGGGGGCGCGGCGGGGGGGATGACCGCCTGGATGGTGCCTTCCTCGCTACGCCCCAGATGCTGGCGCACCACGCCGCGCGGATCGATGACGGCGCTGATGCCGTTGTTGGTGGCGCGCAGCACCGGCAGCCCTTCCTCGATCGCGCGCATCCGCGCCTGCGCCATGAACTGCGGCGGCCCGAAGCCGCCAAACCAACCCTCGCTCGACGGGTTGACGATGTAGTCGGGCCGATCGCCGCGATCGGCGACCTGGCCGGCAAAGATGATCTCGTAGCAGATCTGCGGGCTCACCTTGCCCAGCACGCCGAGGTCGATGGTCGTCGGGCCGTCGCCGGGCAGGAAGTCGATGGTGCCCGCCACCAGCCGCGACAGGCCGAGCGGTTCGAGCAGCGCGCGCATCGGCAGGTATTCGCCGTAGGGGACGAGGTGCGATTTCGCCACGCGGTCGATCACCTCGCCGTTGGCGGCGAGCGCCGTCACCACGTTGCGCGCGCCTGTCGCGCGGCGCGCGCCGTCCTCGCCCGTACCGATTTCCAGCTCGGTGCCGCCGGTCAGCAGCACGCTGCCCACGCCCACGGTCGCGCCCAGCCGGCGGCGGGCGAACTCGGCGCTGCCCATCGCCGTGGTCTGGTCGTAATAGCGCTGCGGATACCCGTCCTGCAGAAAGTCCGCCATGCCGCTCTCGGGCCAGAGCACCAGTCGCGGCGATGTGTCGGCGGGGTCCGTGCGGGGGGACAGGCGGGCGAGCGACTGGTAGTTCGCCTCGAACGCGCGCGGATCGTTCAGCGCCGCCTGCGGGATGACCGGCTTCGCGATGGTGAGGCGCACCGTGCCCTCGCGCGGCGCGGAGGCGGGCAGCAGCATGCCCACGAGGATCAGTGCCGCTACCAGCAGCGCCGTGCGGCGGCGGCGCTCTGCCAGCAGCAACACGATCGCCGCGGCGAGGAACACCGCCACGCCCGAAAGGGCATAGGTGCCCATCCACGGCGCCAGCGCGGCAAGCCCCGGCCGCGCGAACCCGCCGAGCAGCACCATCGCAAAGGGGTTCCAGGCGTAGCCGGTGAAGACCCAGCTGCGCAGCCATTCGGCGACGACCCACGTTCCGGCGAAGACCAGCGCGAAGCCCCAGCCCGCCCCATGCCGGGCGACGAGCCGGGCGGTGCCCGCCGCGATGGCGGGATAGACGGCGAGATAGACCGCCAGCAGCGGCACGGCCAGCCAGCCCAGCACGGCGGGCATCTGCGCCTGGTGGGTAAAGGAATCGGCAATCCACACGTTGCCGAGCGTGAAATGCGTCCAGCCCAGCAGCCAGCCGAGCCAGGCGGCCTGCTTCCAGCTTGCGGTGCGGGCCACGAGCAGCGTGAACAGGCCCATCGCCAGCAGCGCCAGCGGCCACAGGCCGATCGGCTGGAACCCGGTGGCCGACACGAGGCCGAGCGCGAGCGCCCAGAGCCACGGGCGGCCGGGCTGGCGGTCGATCAATGGTAGGGCGGCAGCGGCCATGACCTGTGCGCGGCCCCGGGGGCTCAGCCTACGGCTTCGAGCGCACCGTCCTCGTCGTCACCCTTGGGCTTGCGCCGGACGGCGAGCTTGCGCGGCTTGCGCGGAGCCGCCTCTTCGTCCTCGCTACCGCCCGAGCGGGCGATGGCGGGCGGCAGCATGGCCGGATCGAGCCCGCCGCCGTTGTCAGCGGACGTTTCCTCGTCGGCATCCTTGCGGCGGCGCGGCTTGCGGGCCTTGGGGCGATCGTCGTTCGCGCGCGTATCGCGGGTGAAGGGATTGTCCTCGTCCTGCTGGTCGCCGCTCTCGCCTTCGGAGCCCTGCTGCGGCTGGCTGCGTGCGCGGCCCCGCGGCTCATTGCCGCGGGCATCGCCGCTACGGCCATCGCTGCGGCCATCGTTGCGGTCGCCGCGATCGCCCCGCTGCCGGTTGCCGCGATCCTGGCGTTCGTCGCGCTGATCCTCGTCGCCGTCCTCGTCGTCGCGATCATCGGAGCGGTCGTCCTGCCGGCCCTGCCGCTCGTCCTTCTGCGCCTTGGTATCGGCGATGACGCGGAAGTAGTGATCGGCGAACTGCAGGTAGTACTCGGTCTGCACGCGGTCGTCGTTGAGCGAGGCCTCGTGCGCCAGCTTCTTGTACTTGTCGAGCATCTGCGGCGCGTTGCCGCGGGCGCGGCTGTCGATGCGGTTGCCCTGCATCTGCCCGCCGCCACCGCCGCCACGGTTGTTGTTGCCGCGACCGCGACGCCGATTGTTGTTCCGGTTCTGGTTCAAAGGAATGTCGCTTCCCTGGCTTTCGTATGCCCGCCGCCGCGCGGTCGGGCCGTGACCCCATATCGGGTGCGCGCGCCTGCGGGCACCGGTTCGTCCATCATCTGCGCATCAGCAAGGCGGTAAGCGCCTCGTCCAGCAAATGTCGGAGTTCGGGCCCCGGACGTCCATCCGTCCCCGGGCCTTGTCCACGACGTAACTACTCGAACTGGCTTTGCCAAGCCTTTTGTCGCAGCACCAGCGCGCGGTCGCGCCCGGCGAGGTCGGGGTGGACGCTGGCGACGAAGCTCGCTTGCGCGGCGATTTCGCTCACCGCGCGCGCCTGCCGGTGCCCGATCTCAAGCACCGCCACGCCGCCGGGCACGAGCAGCGCGGGCAGCCGGGGCACCAGCACGCGGTAGTCGTCGAGCCCCTCCGGCCCGGCGAACAGCGCGCCGGCGGGTTCATGGTCGCGCACGTCGGGGGAGAGCTCGGCATCGTCCTCGACATAGGGCGGGTTGGCGATGACGAGGTCGAACCGGCCCAACCCGTCCGCCCAGCCGGGCATCGTCCAGTCGCCGGGGCGCAGGTCCGCACGGCCCGCAAGGCCCAGCGCCTCGGCATTGGCCTGCGCCACCTGCAGCGCGGGCGCTGAGGCATCGATGCCGACGCCGCTCGCCTCGGGCAGCTCGGCGAGCAGGGTGAGCAGCAGCGCGCCAGAGCCGGTGCCGAGATCGAGCACGCGCCGGGCCCCGGGCGCAGCGGCCAATGCGGCCTCGACCACGCTTTCGCTGTCGCCGCGGGGTATGAGCACGTTGGGGGTGACGGCGAAGGGGCGTCCGAAGAATTCCTGGCTGCCGAGGATATGCGCGACCGGCTCGTGCCCAGCGCGCCGCTCCACCAGCGCGGCGAAGGCGGCTGGGGCCGGGTCGGCCATGCACCGCAGCAACATGTCCGACCGCGACACGCCCAGCGCGTGCGCCATCAACAGCTCGGCATCGAGCCGCGCGGTATCGCTGGTGGCGGCGAGGCGCTGGGCGGCTTCGCGAATGGCTTCGGACACACTCCCCCTCCTCTTCAGAGGAGGGGGCCGGGGGGTGGTGGGCGACTGGGCCCATCGCTCGGGCAACTCCCCAAGCCTTTCCGCCAGCCTTGCAAGCACGCCGTCGAGGTTGTCCATCACATCCGGATTGCCGAAACGCAGCGTGAAAAACCCGTGCTCGCTCAGCATCTGCGCGTCTCGTCGCGCGTCGACAGCAGCTTCGTGCGTATCCCCGTCAATCTCCACGATCAGGCCTTTCGCCGGACAAAAAAAGTCAACGATGCGACTACCGATGACGGCCTGCCGCCTGAACTTGAAACCGGACAAGTCGCTGCGCCGTAGTGCTGCCCACAATCGGCGCTCGGGTTCGGGAGGGTTCTTTCGCATCGCCGCAGCGCGATCGAGGAGCGTCTGGCGCGAGACGCCACCACCCCCAACCCCCTCCTCTGAAGAGGAGGGGACTTTAGCCATCCATCGCCGCCAGCCGCTTGGCCTCGTCCTCGGCAATCAGCGCGTCGACGACTTCGCCCAGCCCCGAGCCCGCCAATACCTCGTCGAGCTTGTGCAGGGTCAGGCCGATGCGGTGGTCGGTGACGCGGCCTTGTGGGAAGTTGTAGGTGCGGATGCGTTCGGAGCGGTCGCCGCTGCCGACCATGGCGCGGCGCATGTCGGCCTCGGCTCCGTGGGCCTCCTCGCGGCGCTTCTCGTAGAGGCGGGCGCGCAGTACCTTCATCGCCTTGTCGCGGTTCTTGTGCTGGCTGCGCTCGTCCTGCATCGCCACGACGATGCCGGTGGGGACGTGGGTGATCCGCACTGCGCTGTCGGTGGTGTTGACGTGCTGCCCGCCCGCGCCGCTGGAGCGATAGATGTCGATCCTGAGGTCGTTCTCGTCCACGCTGACGTCGACCTCGGTCGGCTCGGGCATGACGGCCACGGTCGCCGCGCTGGTGTGGATGCGCCCGCCGCTCTCGGTCACGGGCACGCGCTGGACGCGGTGAACTCCGGCCTCGAACTTCAGCTTGGCGAAGACGCCGGTGCCGGTGACGTTGGCGACGATCTCCTTGAACCCACCGACGTCGGCGGCGGCCATGGAGACCGGCTCAACGCGCCAGCCCTGCTCGGCGGCGTAGCGTTCGTACATGCGGTAAAGGTCGCCCGCGAACAGCGCCGCCTCGTCGCCGCCGGTGCCCGCGCGGATTTCCAGCATGGCGGGCCGCGCATCGGCGGCATCGCGCGGCAGCATGGAAATGGCGAGCGCCCGCTCGGCCTCCGGCAGGGCGGCCTTGAGCTGAGCGAGCTCCTCCTCGGCCATGGCCTTCATTTCCGGGTCGCCGAGCATCTCGGTGAGCCCGGCGATCTCCTCGCGCATGGCGGTGACGTCGGCGGCGGCCTTTGCCACCGGCTCCAGCTCCGCATAGTCGCGGCTCGCCTGGACGAAGGCCTCGCCCTCGAGCTGGCCCGACGCCATGCGCGCCTCGAGCTCGGCGAAGCGGTTGGCGATCTGGTGCAGGCGTTCGGCGGGGATGGTCATTGATTTCAACCTATAACGTCATTCCCGCGAAGGCGGGAATCCAGAAGGGGCGGCGGCGCGATTGCGCGCTGGATCCCCGCCTGCGCGAGGATGACGAGGGGGCTAGTTCTCGGAGAGATCCTCGGCGATGTAGCCGAACAGGGGATCGAGCCGCGCGAGGGCTGCGTCCTCGCCTTTCAGACGATGGCCGATCCGACCGTCCTCCTCGTAAACCGAGAGGATGGCGGCAGCGCCGGTCTTGACCGCCTTGTCGAAGCGCTTTCGCGGAGAACCGCTGGCAATCATGTCGCCATCGATGCCGACACGTCGCGCGGCGCTGAGAATCCGCTGCGCTGCGGCCTGGAGTTCGGGCTGGTCGCCTTCGACGACCACCATGAGGCTGGCCGGGCCTTCGCTCTGATCCCCCACCAACATCGCCAGCCGCTCGATCCCCGCAGCCCAGCCGACCGCCGGAGTCGACGCGCCGCCGAGGCTTTCCATCAGCCCGTCGTAGCGCCCGCCGCCCAGGATCGTGCTCTGCGAGCCGAGCGCCGCCGCCGCGGCCGAGCCCTCGTCGGGCACGAATTCGAAGGCCGTGTGGCGGTAGTAGTCGAGCCCGCGAACCAGGCTCTCGGCGCGTGTCCACTTCACGCCCGCAGCGTCAAGCCCGCTCGTCACCGCGCCGAAGAAGTCCTGCGCTTCGCCGGAGAGGAACTGGTCGATGCGCGGGGCACCCTCCACGAACCTGCGGTCGCGCGGGTCTTTCGAATCCAGGATACGCAGCGGGTTCTTCTCCAGCCGCTCCTGCGAATCATCGCTCAATTCCCCGCGCACCGCGGAGAAGTATTCGATCAGCGCGGCGCGCCACGCCTCGCGGCTGTCGCCGTCGCCTAGCGTGTTGAGGTGCAGCGTCACGCCCTCGATCCCCAGCTCGCGGATGAGCTGGTCGGCCATGGCCAGCAGCTCGACATCCGCCTGCGGCTCGCCCGCGCCGATGATCTCAGCGTCGATCTGGTGGAACTGGCGGTAGCGGCCCTTCTGCGGGCGCTCGTAGCGGAACAGCGGGCCGTGGGTCGCGACCTTCAGCGGAGCGTGCTGCTGCCAGCCATTGGTGATGTAGGCGCGGGCGATGCCGGCGGTGAATTCGGGCCGCAGGGTCAGGCTCTCGCCGCCGCGATCCTCAAACGAATACATCTCCTTGGAGACCACGTCGGTCGTCTCGCCGATGGCGCGGCTGAACACCTCGGTCCGCTCGAATACCGGCATTTCCACCCGGCGAAAGCGGTAGAGCTTGCGCACGCGCTCGAAGGATTCGACGACGTGCGCGAACGCCTCCGCCTCGGGTCCGAAGATGTCCTGCGTGCCGCGTATCGCCTGAGGAGTCCTGTGTGGGGTTTTCTTGCTCATGACGGGCGCGCGCTTAGCGCGTGGCGGCGCATTCGCAAAGCGCCGGGCGCAAGAAGCCTCTCCCTTCGCCGCCCCCGCCGCGCTAGGCCCCTCGTCCATGAGCGAGGCGCACGCCCATACCAAGGCCCCGCGCGGTATCGGCAACCGGCTGATGCCGCCGCGCTTCCTCGCCTTTCTCGCCACCCTCGCGGCGGCCTGGTTCACCTATCGCGGCCTGATGCCGCCCGACGACTGGCGCGACGGGACGGCCATGGCCTTCGATTTCGCCGCGCTGGTCTTCCTCGCCTCGCTGGTGCCGCTGCTGCGTGGGCACGACGCCGCGGCCATCCGCGCCCACGCCCGCGCCAACGATGCCGGACGGCTGACGACGCTGGCGCTGACGGGCCTGCTCACCTTCGTGGTCATGGCGGCGATCACCGGCGAGATGGCGGGCGCGCAGCGCGGCGACATGACGAGCGTCGCCAAGCTGGTGGGCACGCTGCTGCTGATCTGGCTGTTCGCCAACGGCGTCTATGCCCTGCACTACGCGCACCTGTTCTACGGCGAGGGCGAGGACGGCAGGGACCGGGGCGGGATCGACTTTCCCGGCACCGATACCCCGGACTACTGGGACTTCGCCTATTTCGCCTTTACCATGGGCATGACCTTCCAGACATCCGACGTGCAGATGACCTCGGGCGCGGTGCGCAAGGTGGCGCTGGCGCACTGCTTTGCCGCCTTCGTGTTCAACATCGGGGTAATCGCCTTTACGATCAACGTGCTGGGGGGCGCGGGATAGCGCGCGGCGATTGCGCAGGTGCCCGCAATCGGCCATCAGGCCTGCCATGATCCGCACCTTCCTCGCTTCTGCCGCCCTCGTCCTCGCCATGCCCGCCGCCGCGCAGGACCGCGATCCGCTGCCCGCCTCGCAGGACGCGCCCTATCCCGGCACGATCCGCCTGCACGTCGATGCGAGCGACACCCGCGCCCGCGCCTTTCGCACGGTGCAGCAGATCCCGGTCGTGCCGGGCGCGCAGGAACTGGTGCTGGTCTATCCCATGTGGCTGCCCGGCAACCATGCCGCATCGGGCCAGGTCCAGCGCATTTCGCGCCTCGCCTTCAGCTCCGATGCGGGGCCGGTGAGCTGGGAGCGCGTGCCCTATGCGCCCAGCGCCTTCCGCCTCGCCCTGCCCGCGGGCGCGACGCAGGTGACGGCGGAACTGACCTACACCTCGCCCTTCCCCGGCGGCGGCTGGCGCACGCTGATCACCGAGGCGATGGCCAACGTGCAGTGGGAAAAGATGTCGCTCTATCCGGCGGGCTACGACGTAGCGCGCATCATGGTGGAGCCGAGCGTGACCCTGCCCGAGGGCTGGCAGGCGGCGGGCGCGCTCGACGGTGCGCGGATGGAGCGCAATACCGTCCACTACGCCGTCACCGACTACGAGACGCTGGTTGATTCCCCGCTGTTCGCCGGCGCGCACCACCGCACCTGGGACCTGGGCAGCAATGTCGAATTGCAGGCATTCGGCGACCAGGCGGAGGATCTCGAGGCCGAGGACGAGGCCATCGCCGCGCACCGGGCGCTGGTCGAGGAAGCGCTGCTATTGTTCGGCGGCCCTCGCTTCGACCATTACGATTTCCTGCTCGCGCTGACCGACGATCTCGGCGGGATCGGGCTGGAACATCACCGCTCCAGCGAGAACACGCAGACGCGCGACGACCTGTCCGATTTCGCCGGCAATGCGCACGACAACACCCTGCTGCCGCACGAATTCACCCACAGCTGGAACGGCAAGTATCGCCGCCCGGCGGGCCTCGACGTCGCCGATTACCACACGCCCATCGATGCGCGGCTGCTGTGGGTCTACGAAGGGCAGACGAGCTTCTGGGACTGGGTGCTCGCCGCGCGCAGCGGCTTCATGCCCAGGGACATGGTGCTGGGCTATCTCGCCAACGTGGCGGCGAACTACACCATGCAGGCCGGGCGCGAGTGGCGGAGCGTGGAGGACACGACCTACGATCCCATGCTCGGCTACCAGGCGGACCGGCCGTGGCCGTCCGCCAGCCGCAACCGCGATTACTACCGCGAGGCCGGGCTGGTCTGGCTGGAGGCCGACCAGCTCATCCGCGCCGAAACCGGCGGGCGGCGCGGCATGGACGATTTCGCCCTGCGCTTCTTCGCCGGGCCAGACGGGGAGCACAGCGTCAACCCCTATACCTTCGAGGACGTGGTCGCGGCGCTCAACGCAGTTCACCCGCACGACTGGGCCCAGTTCCTCACCACCCGCATCCGCACCGCGAACCAGCCCGCCCCGCTCGCGGGGCTCGAGGCAGGCGGCTACCGCCTCGTGTGGAAGGACGAGCCAAACCCCTGGACGGCGCAGGCGCGCAGCGGGGCGGCGGGGGACTTCTCCGGTTCGCTCGGTATTTCAGTCGGCAGCGACGGCTCCGTCTCGGGCACGCTGTGGGGATCGCCCGCGTTCGAGGCCGGGCTGATGCCTGACGTCACCATCGTCGCGGTCGACGGCACCGACTTCAGCCGCGAGGCGCTGGCCGACGCTCTGACCCGCGCGAAGGAAGACCGCCGCCCGGTCGAACTGCTCGTCCAGCGCGGCGCGCGGATCGAGGAAGTGGCGCTGCCCTACTACGAGGGCCTGCGCTATCCGTGGCTGGAGCCCACCGGCACCGGCGAGGCGGGCCTCGACCGACTTCTTACCGCCCGCCGCTGACACTTGCCCCCTCCACACGCTCGCCCTAAAGGCGCGGGCGAAGTCGCGGGAGGGGATGCCGCCACGGATTTCCATCAAGGGAACAAGCATCCATGCGAATCGAACACATTCCCACGGGCGACAATCCGCCCGAAAGCCTCAATGTCATCATCGAGGTG
Source organism: Aurantiacibacter luteus (assembly GCF_001010945.1). GTDB lineage: Bacteria > Pseudomonadota > Alphaproteobacteria > Sphingomonadales > Sphingomonadaceae > Alteraurantiacibacter > Alteraurantiacibacter luteus. Next base: position 687,172 of record NZ_LBHB01000002.1, on the reverse strand, counting down.
CCGACCGGCGGGGAGCCGGTGAAGTACGAATTCGACAAGGAAAGCGGCGCGCTGTTCGTCGACCGTATCCTGCACACGCCCATGCGCTATCCGTGCAACTACGGCTTCGTCCCGCACACCCTCTCGCCCGACGGCGACCCGCTCGATGCGCTGGTGATCGCCCGCTCGCCGTTCATCCCCGGCTGCGTCGTGCGCGCGCGGCCCATCGGCGTGCTGAACCTGGAAGACGAGCACGGCGGCGACGAGAAGCTGGTCTGCGTGCCGGTCGACACGACCTTCCCCTACTACTCCGACGTGGGCGAGACGAAGGACCTGCCGAGCATCATCTTCCAGCAGATCGAGCACTTCTTCACCCACTACAAGGACCTCGAGGCCGAGAAGTGGGTGCGCGTGGGTGCCTGGGGCGATGCCGCCGAGGCCAAGCGCGTGACGGTCGAGGCCATCGAGCGTTACAAGGCCGACAAGCAGGGCAGCTGACGAGGGAACAGGCATGGCGGAACAGACGGTCGCGATCCTCACGGCGGGCGGTCTCGCCCCCTGCCTCTCCTCCGCCGTCGGCGGCCTGATCGAACGCTACACCGCCGAGGCGCCCGAAATCCGCATCATCGCCTACGTCGGCGGCTATGCGGGGCTGCTGACGGGCGACAGCGTGGAGGCGACTCCGCAGGTCCGCGAGGCGGCCGGCCGCCTGCACGCCTTCGGCGGCAGCCCCATCGGCAACAGCCGGGTGAAGCTGACCAACGTCGAGGACTGCGTGAAGCGCGGGCTCGTCCAGCCGGGCGAGAACCCGCTGGAGGTCGCCGCCCGCCAACTGACCGTTGACGGGGTGGACATCCTCCACACCATCGGCGGGGACGATACCAACACCGCCGCCGCCGACCTTGCCGCCTACCTGCGCGAGAACGGGCATGACCTCACCGTGGTCGGCCTGCCCAAGACCATCGACAACGACGTGGTGCCGATCAGGCAATCGCTAGGCGCTTGGACGGCGGCGGAGCAGGGCGCACTCTACGCCCGCAACATCATCGCCGAGTTCAGCGCCAATCCACGCATGCTGATCGTGCACGAGGTGATGGGCCGCAACTGCGGCTGGCTGACCGCCGCCACCGCGCGCGAACACCACAAATGGGTCAAGACCGCGCCCTTCGTCGAGTGGGTCGACAACGCCGCCGCCCGCTGGGACGTCCACGGCGTCTACATCCCCGAAATGGCGCTCGACCTCGATGCCGAGGTGGCACGCCTGAAGGCGATCATGGATGCCAACGGCGGGGTCAACCTGTTCATCTCCGAGGGCGCCGGCTCGCGCGAGATCGTGGGCGCGATGGAGGCCGCCGGCGAAGAGGTGCCGCGCGATGCCTTCGGCCACGTCAAGCTCGACAAGATCAACCCCGGCCAGTGGTTCGCCGCCCGCTTCGCCGAAGCCTTGGGCGCGGAAAAGGTGCTGGTGCAGAAGAGCGGCTACTTTTCCCGCTCCGCCCCCGCCAACCAGGCCGACCGCGAACTGATCGCGCAGTGCTGCGACATGGCGGTTGCAGCCGCCCTGCGAGGGGAAAGCGGCGTCGTCGGCCAGGACGAGGAGGGCGGCGATGCGATGCGCGTGATCGAGTTCGAGCGCATCAAGGGAGGAAAGGCCTTCGATACCTCCGTGGGCTGGTTCCAAAAGTTGCTGGGCGAGATCGGGCAAGGGTGAAATCGCCGCACCCCTCGCCCCAACGAAAGCTGGGATCGCTGTCGTCAAGACACTACCGATGAGCAATGGGCGGCTGGGTCTACATCATGTCGAACAGGCCGGGCGGCGTGCTCTACATCGGGGTGACTTCAGACCTGCCGTTCCGGGTCCACCAGCACCGCACGGGCAAAGGCTCGGCTTTCTGCCGTCGCTATGGGCTGACCCGGCTCGTTTACGCCGAACAGCACGACGACATTCACGCGGCCATCGTGCGTGAGAAGGCGATGAAGGCGTGGAAACGGGAATGGAAGATCGAGCTTATCGAGACGATCAACCCGGCATGGGATGATTTGTACGAGCGTCTCGCTGGACTGTGAGCGATCCCAGCTCACGTAATTGCACGACCGTCACTCCACCGGGCGCGAGTGATCGAGCAGGTCGTTGGCCTGGTCCCCGCCGCCCTCGCGTCGTTCGGCATCGACCATACGCTCGATCTCGTCGTCGGGTTTCACGTCCTCGGCGTGGCCGGTGACCGGGGCCGGTGCAGGCTTGGGCGCGGGTGAGGGCGCGGGCTTCCCGGCACCCTCGCCTTTCAAATGCTCCCCCAGGTTCTCGAACGGCAGCGCGCTGGTGCGCGGGTCGAAGCGGAGGCGGTAGATCGGTTCGGGCAGGGCGAACCCCGCGCCCTCCAGCGCCACCTTGCAGGCGGCGATGGCGCGGGTCCTGGCCTTGTACCAGTCGGTCTCGCGCTGATCGACCCAGCCGAGGAACTGCAGCGCCACGTTGCTGTCGCCGACCTCGGTGATGCGGACTTCCGCCGCCGGGTTGTCGAGCACGAAGTCGAGCCCGCGCAGGGTCTCGCGCCCCAGTTGCCGCGCCGCCATGGCATCGTCGTCGGCATCGACGCCAAGGGTGAAGTCGAATCGGCGCTGCGGGTTGCGCGTGTAGTTGAGGATGACAGCCTTGAAGACGGTGGAATTGGGAATGCGCAGGTGGTTTCCGTCCAGCGTCATCAGCACCGTCGCGCGGCTGGTCAGGCGGATGACGCGGCCCTCGAAGTCCTCGATCACCACGTGGTCGTTGGCGCGGAAGGGCTGGCGCAGGCTCAGCATGAGTGACGCGACGTAGTTCTCCACCGTGTCGCGCATGGCGAAACCCAATGCGATGCCGACCACGCCCGCCCCGCCCAGTACCGCGCCCATCAACGTGCCCGCCCCGATCATGTCGAGCGCGACAACCAGCGCCAACACGATGAAGACGAAGCGGATGGCGCTCGCGATCAGCTCGGCGAGGAAGCTGTTGGGCGCCAGCCGGTGCCACACGCGCCCAAGCGAGGCGAGAAGGTAGCCGAAGCCGATGATGAGCGCGGCGACCAGCAGCGCCATGCCCACCAGCGGCAGCATCCGCAGTAGCTCTCGCAGTTTCTCGCCCAGCCCGCCGATGGACCCGCCCACATTGACCGAGACGTCGCGCTCCACCGCGTTCTCGACCGTCACGACGCCCTCCACCCCGGCGGCGATGGCCTCCGCCCGGTCCACCGCCTCGGCATCGGGCGCGGTGCCCGTGAGGGTGACGACGCCCTGGCGGACGCTGGCCTCGACACCTGCGAGGCTGGGCACATTGGCGAAGATATCGGCCAGCCGCGCGGCGATGCGGTCGTCCTGCGCGGGATCGCGCTCGACATCGATCGAGCCCGCGGCGGGCGCGGCGCTTTCGCTGGCCTCGGGTGCGGGGCTCTCGAGCGGGCTTGCAGCCCATGCCGGACCGGCGAGCAGCGCCCCTGCCAGCACGAGTGCGGCGAAGAGGCGCGCGAGCGGTCTCAGAACAGCGCGGCCATGCCCTTGAAGGCGTAGGTCAGCGCGACCGGCAGGCCCACGGCGGCGATCCACAGCAGCGCCATCTCGCGGGTGAAGACGGGTCGCAGCGCCGGGTCGGCGGCCTCGGCATCGCTCAGGACGTTCCAGCGATCTTCCATCCACCGGCACGCGGGAATGATCGCGGCGACCAGCACGATGAGCGCGAAATAGGGCATGATGGAGCCGCCGTCGCTCTTGAGCTGGGTCATCGTCCAGAAGATGTGCATGCCCGTGTAGACCAGCAGCCCGAAGGCGACATGGTCGCTGACCTTGCGCCGCCAGTCGAGCTTGCGTGCCGTTCGTGCCGCACCGCGGCCTTCCGCCTGCCGGCCGTGCGAAAGCGTCCCGTTGACCGCCTTGTCCATGCGCAGTCTCCTCTCCAATCCCTGCCGGCAGACAAGCACAGCCGAGGCCCCCTTGGCAAGCGGGGTAATGCGCCGTTCATGCGTCTCGTCCAGCATTCGGACACGTCATGCACGAATCCTACCAGGGCGTTCGGGCAAAGACCTTTCAACCGGGCGGGGCCGTGCTAGAGGAACCGGCATGAGTGCACAGGACGACATGGCCGACAGCGGATTTCTCGACCAGGACGCGCTGGAGCAGAGCATCGCGGAAGCGCCCGCCGCCGCCGCGCCGCCGCTGCCGCCCGAAGGCGGGCTGGAGGTCGTCTCCATCGCCAAGAGCTACGACAAGCGCAGCGTGCTCTCCGACATCTCGCTGAGCGTGGCGAAGGGCGAGGTGCTGGGCCTGCTGGGCCCCAACGGCGCGGGCAAGACGACGTGCTTCTATTCCATCATGGGCCTCGTCCGCCCCGATTCGGGCCGTATCCTGATGGACGGTGTCGACGTGACCAAGCTGCCGATGTACCGGCGCGCGATCCTCGGCCTCGGCTACCTGCCGCAGGAAACCAGCATCTTTCGCGGCATGACGGTGGAACAGAACATCGCCTGCGTGCTGGACATGGTGGAGCCCGACAAGGCCACTCGCGCCGCCGAACTGGAGCGGCTGCTCGACGAATTCGGCCTCACCCGCCTGCGCGCCAGCCCGGCCATGGCGCTGTCGGGCGGCGAGCGTCGCCGGTGCGAGATCGCCCGCGCGCTGGCGGCCAAGCCCTCGATCATGCTGCTCGACGAGCCATTCGCCGGCATCGACCCGCTCTCCATCAGCGACATCCGCGACCTGGTGAAGGACCTGAAGGGCCGCGGCATCGGCGTGCTCATCACCGACCACAACGTGCGCGAGACGTTGGACATCGTCGACCGCGCCTGCATCATCTACGGCGGCCAGGTGCTGTTTGCCGGAAGCCCGCAGGAACTGGTGGCGGACGAGAACGTCAAGCGCCTCTACCTCGGCGAGAACTTCACGCTCTGATGACGGAGCGGGAGGGGGTTTAACAGATGGCGCTCGGTCCGAGACTGGATCTCAGGCAATCGCAATCGCTGGTGATGACGCCGCAGTTGCAGCAGGCGATCAAGCTGCTGGCGCTGTCGAACCTCGAGATCGAGACCTTCATCGGCGAGGCGCTGGAGAACAACCCGCTGCTGGAAGCGGGCGAGATGCGGGCCGAGGACCGCGAGGCGCCAAAAGAGGCGGAACCGCACGATGCCACGCCCGACGCGGACGGCGAAAGCGCGCTCGACATCGACGCTACCGCGCTCGACCGCGACCGCGACACCGGCGACTGGTCGGCGCAGGGCTCCACCGGGGGCGACAGTGAGGGGTTCGATTTCGAGAACCGCTCCGACGAGGAGACCACGCTCGCCCGCCACCTCGAGGCGCAGGTAGGCGTCTGCGCCCCGAACGAACACCTGTGCTTCGTCGCCCGCCACCTCATCAACCTGCTCGACGAGGCGGGCTATCTCACCACTCCCCTGCGCGAGGTCGCCGCGGCGCTCGGCGTGCCGCTCTCCGACGTCGAGGATGCGCTGAGCGTCGTCCAGTCGCTCGACCCGACGGGCGTGGGCGCGCGCTCCTTGTCCGAATGTCTCGCGCTGCAGGCGATCGAGGCGGACCGTTATGACCCTTGCATGCAGGTGATGATCGACAACCTCGAACTCGTCGCCGCCGGGGCCTTTGCCCACCTCCGCCGCATCTGCCGCGTGGACGAGGACGACCTCGCCGAAATGCTCGCCGAACTCAGGAGCTACGACCCCCGGCCGGGGCTGAAATTCGGCGGCGGCGGGAGCGCGGCGGTGGTGCCGGACATCCTGCTCACGCCCAGCGGGACCGATGGCTGGGACATCCGCCTCAACGAGGAGACCCTGCCCCGCCTCGTGGTCAACCGCGGCTACTACGTCGAACTGCGCCAGGGCGCGGCGAGCAGGCAAGCGAAAAGCTGGCTGAGCGAGAAGCTGGCCGACGCCAACTGGCTGATCAAGGCGCTGGACCAGCGGCAGAAGACCATCCTCAAGGTCGCCGCCGAGATCGTGAAGCAGCAGGCGGGCTTCTTCCGCAAGGGCGTCTCCGAACTGAAGCCGCTGACGCTGGCGAAGATCGCCGAGGCCATCGAAATGCACGAGAGCACCGTCAGCCGCGTGACGAGCAACAAGTACCTCCACTGCGAACGCGGCACCTTCGAGCTCAAGTATTTCTTCTCCAGCGGCGTGGGCGGCGGAGCCGACGGCGAAGGCGCCAGCGCCGAAGCGGTCAAGGCCCGCATCCGCGCCCTGTGCGACGCCGAGGACCCGAAGAAGGTGCTCTCCGACGACGCGCTGGTGGACCTGCTCAAGGCCGAAGGCTTCGACCTGGCGCGGCGCACGGTGGCGAAATACCGCGAGGCGATCGGGATCGGGTCGAGCGTGCAGCGGCGAAGGGCGAAGAAACTGGCGGGGATGTGAGCGAATTCGCGTATGTAAGGGTCAGCTTGAGCATCTCGGCCAACCAAAAGCTGAATTTTCGCTTTCGACCTCTCAGCCGTCGAAAGATTGGTTGCTATGGCTACGGCCACAGTGACCGCATGTCTTCCTAGGCCAAGGCGTGGACCAAGCGAAAAAGCCCTTATTGCTTTGAAATGGGGAAAGGCCGCAATCGGGACACCGGAATGCGAACAGCGCCAAGACTCCATGACCGAGCCAGAAAGCTAATCCCACAAGCATGCCAAAGTCGCCCAAGGTTCGATGCAGCGTTGGCATCCACACTGGGAAAGTTAAGAAGACGAAGAGAACCCAAACCATGAACAGCCACGATTTTTTATAGAGGGACATACCCTCCGGTATGTTTCCTTTCCAACCTTAATGCAACGGCAGCTTTCCATCTTTGGTGAAGCCGCGTCGCAGTCCTGAAATCCCTCACTCCAATAGGCATCCCGCACCACATCCTTGCCGCCTGCACCAAAAGTATGATATTTTTCTGGGATGCCAGTCGTCCGTAAGACCATCACCCTGAGCGACACGCAGGACGCATTTATCAAGGCGCAGATCCGCCGCGGTGCCTTTATCAATGACAGCGAGTATATTCGCGACCTCGTCCGCCGCGACCAGGAGGCGCAGGACAAGCTCGCCAACCTCCGCGACGCCATTGCCGAGGGGCTGACTGGCGGCATAAGCGAGAGGACGCTCGACGAAATCTGGGGCGACGCTGAAAGGCGCGCAGCCGATGCGTGAGCTGCGGCTCAGCCGGCGAGCCGAGAACGATCTTTCAGACATCGCCGATTACACGATAGCCGAGTTCGGTATCGAACAAACGCGGACTTACCGCGACCAATTCAAGGCGTGCTTCGCCTCGTTGCTCGACAATCCGAACCTCGGTCGCAGCGCGGACGAGCTTGCGCCGGGCCTGCGCCGCATCAGGCAGCAGGCGCATGTCGTCTTCTACCTGCCAAGCGAAAATGCGGTGCTAATCGTGCGCGTCCTGCATCACGGCGTGGATTTCGAGCGTCACCTGTAACCCTGCGAGAAAACCCTTTCCTACACCCCCCGCCGCATGCCTCGCTGCGCGGCATGACACATCACACCCCCATCATTGCCGCCTCCGCCCAACCGGCCGAGGCTACCGCCAACACCCTCCCCGCCACCCGCCACGACGGCTGGACCGCCGAGCGGCAGGCGGATTTCCTGCGCGAGCTGGGAGCGACGCATTGCGTCAGCCGGGCGGCGAAGGCGGTGGGGATGAGCCGACAGTCGGCCTATGCCCTGCGCGCAAGGCTGAAGGGCGAGCCGTTCGACCGGGCGTGGACGGCGGCGCTGCTGTGCGGGGTGGACAGCCTCGCCAGCGTGGCGCTCGAACGCGCGCTCAACGGGGTGGAGGTGCCGCACTACTACAAGGGCGAACTCGTCGGCACCTCGCGCCGCTACGACGAGCGGCTGACCGTGGCCCTCCTCGCCATGCGCGACCGCTTCCGCGGCGAGGAGCCCTTCGCCAGCCACCCCTTCTCTGGCTACGAACCCGACGAGTTCGGCAGCCTGGTGAAGCGCGTGGAGACCGGCCCGCAGACCTGGGACGAGGAGTGAGGGGCGCGCAAGTTTTTCCGCTCACCCGGCGGAGTGTCAACTTTGGAATGGCGCGAGAATGGCGGAAATGCGCGGTTTCTGGCGGGAGGCTCGCTTGACAGTGTCAACTTCGGGGAAGGAAGCGCTGCCCCGGAACAAGTCCGGGGTGACAGGTGGGTGAAAACCGCCGATCTTAAGACTTCCGCGCAAACCTCTTAACAGCGAGCGACCCAACCGAGCGCAGCGAAGGCAAGGCCGAACGGCCGCCCGCAGGCGCCTCGCAGCCGGAGCGCAGCCCCGGCGGAGAGAACAGCGCCGAGGACGTTTCCGCGGAGGCGGAAACGCAAAACCAAAACTGTCACCCAAAGGACTCACCCAGAAAGTCTTAACGCGTGAAACCCATTGTTAACCTTTTTCGGTGACAAGGCTCGTGGTTAATTCGCGGCAACACCCCTTTACCGGGGGTTACCGAACGGGGACAAAGGGGTTCCAAAGATGCGCGTTCTGTTGATCGAAGACGAGCCGACCACCGCCAAGGCGATCGAGCTGATGCTGACGGCCGAAGGCTTCAACGTCTACCAGACGGACCTGGGCGAGGAAGGCCTCGATCTGGGCAAGCTCTATGATTACGACATCATCCTGCTCGACCTGAACCTGCCCGACATGCACGGATACGACGTGCTCAAGAAGCTGCGCGTCGCCAAGGTGCAGACGCCGGTTCTGATCCTGTCGGGCATCGCCGAGATGGACTCGAAGATCCGCTCCTTCGGTTTCGGCGCGGACGACTACGTCACCAAGCCCTTCCACCGCGACGAGCTGGTCGCCCGCATTCACGCCGTGGTCCGCCGCTCCAAGGGCCACAGCCAGTCGGTCATCCGCACCGGCAAGCTGGCGGTGAACCTCGATGCCAAGACCGTCGAGGTCGACGGCGCGCGGGTCCACCTGACCGGCAAGGAATACGCCATGCTGGAGCTGCTTTCGCTCCGCAAGGGCACCACGCTGACCAAGGAAATGTTCCTCAACCACCTCTACGGCGGCATGGACGAACCCGAACTCAAGATCATCGACGTGTTCATCTGCAAGCTGCGCAAGAAGCTGTCGAGCGCGTGCGGCGGGGACAACTACATCGAGACCGTGTGGGGCCGCGGCTACGTGCTGCGCGACCCGGAGGCCGAACAGGTCGCCGCCTGAAATTCCTAGCCCTGGACGGGGTTTTGAAGGACGCCCGGTGGCTACGCGCCGCCGGGCGTCCTGCGTCACGGCCAATCTCCACCGCGGCGGGGTCGGCTACGCGCTTCTCCCGATAGAATTCCTTCTTCCTCTCGCTCACTAAGTCGTGGGATCGACATCGGGGGGATTGTCTATGGAGCGGGGCGAAAGCCTGCGGGTTGCCATCGTCGAGGACGATGCGATCATGACCTTTCTGCTGCGCGAGATCTGTGCCGCGGCCGGCCACACCGGCGTCGGCGAAGCGGCCTGCGCAGCGGGCGCGCGGCGCATGTTCGCCGAGTGCCGGCCCGACGTGGCCTTCGTCGACCATGCGCTGGAGGGCGTCGAAGACGGCACCCAGCTGCTGCGCGCGATCGGCCGCGACTATCCCGGCATGACCACCATGCTGGTGACCGGGTACGACATCGCCCGCCTCGCCGCGCTCGGGGGCGACCCGATCGCCGACCGGCTGGTGCAGAAGCCGGTCAGGCCGCGCCAGCTCATCGCCCTGCTGGACGAGGTCCGCGAGCAGCGCCGGGTGGCCCCGGCAATCAATCCGGCGCTCGCCCGCGCCGCCTGAGCGCAAAAAGGAACGGCCGCGGTGCCGATAAAGAAAATCCTTCTCGCCGGGTGATTTGCGCGCGGCTACTTGCGGGCCGACGCAACTGCTCGAAAGCGCCTGCCCGATGGAAGTTCTCGGTATCGACCTCACGGCGCTCCTGCCATTCATCCTCATCGGCTTCGCCGCGCAACTGGTGGACGGCGCGCTGGGCATGGCCTTCGGGGTGATCTGCAACACGCTGCTGGTCGGCCTGCTGGGCGTGCCCCCGGCACTCGCCAGCCAGCGCGTCCATGTGGTCGAATGCTTCACCACCGCCACCAGCGGCATCAGCCACCTGCTGAACGGCAACATCGATAAGGCGCTGTTCGCCCGGCTGGTGATTCCCGGGGTCATCGGCGGGGTGACGGGGGCCTACCTGCTCAGCTCCATCGATGCCTCGGTGGTGAAACCCTTCGTGCTGATCTACCTCGCCGGCATCGGCATCTACCTGCTGGTGCGCGGCCTGTTCTATCCGCCCAAGCAGAAGGTGGCAAAGCACGTCGCCCCGCTGGGACTGGTCGGCGGTTTCCTGGATGCCGCGGGCGGCGGCGGCTGGGGGCCGGTGGTAACGAGCAACCTGCTGATCCAGGGTGCCGATCCGCGCAAGGTCGTGGGGACGGTCAACTCGGCGGAATTCTTCCTGACCGTGGCGGTCTCGGCCACCTTCATCTTCCATCTCGGCGTGGCCGACCTCGCCGGGGCGACGCTGGGCCTGCTGATCGGCGGCATCGTGGCCGCGCCCATCGGTGCCTTTGCCGCCAAGCACTTCAGCCCCAAGCTCATGCTGATCCTCGTGGGCATCGTGCTGACGGTCACCAGCGCCTATGGCGTGTGGACGGCCTGGGGCTGACGCGAATCCGCTGTCCTACAGCGCCGGAACGCTGAACGGCGGGTCTGCGCGATGACTGGCAAAGCTCTCCCTTGCTCGCTAGAGGCGCGCCCATGAGCGCGAACAAGGAAGGCGATCCGACCACGCTGGGGCGGCTGTACGGGCGCAGCCACGGCAAGCCGCTGCGCGCCGCGCAGGCCGACCTCGTCGAGACGCTGCTGCCGCAGATCGCCGTGCCAGCGAATGGCCCGGTAACATCGACCGCGCTGTTCGGCGACGAGCGCCCACTGCACTTCGAGATCGGCTTCGGCGGCGGCGAGCACCTCGCCTACCGCGCCGACCTGCTGCCCGACCACGGCTTCATCGGCGCCGAGCCGTTCCTGAACGGCGTCGCGCAGGCTCTGGTGCACGTGCGCGACGGACATGAGGGCGGCGGGCGGCTCGCCAATGTCCGCATGCACCACGGCGACGCGTTGGAGATTCTCGCCCGCGTGCCCGACGGTGCGCTGACGATGATTTACCTCCTCCACCCCGACCCCTGGCCCAAGGCCCGGCACGCCAAGCGGCGGATGATGAACGACGGGCCGGTGCGGCTGATGGCGGACAAGCTGAAGCCGGGCGGCGAACTGCGTTTTGGCACCGACCACCCGGTCTACGTGCGGCATGCGCTGATGGTGATGCGCCGCTTCACCAGCGGGCCGGACGCGCCGTTCGAATGGGTGATCGAGGGGCCGGATGGCTTCCGCAACCGCCCCTCCGGCTGGTCCGAGACGCGCTACGAGCACAAGGCCCGCACGGTCTACGGCCACGAGGTCTGGTACTTCCGCTTCCGCAGGCGTTGAGCGCACCCGCCCGGCGAGCCTCGGTCAGCCCACCACGCCGGCCGTCGCCAGCACGGCGAGCGTGAGGATGTCGGGCGCGATCGATGTCATGGGCGCGATCTGCACGGGTTTTTCCGAGCCGATCATCATCGGCCCGATGGTGGTGTCGCCGGAAAGCTCGCGCAGCAGCTTGGCCGAGAGATTGGCGCTCTGCAGGCCGGGGAAGATCAGCACGTTGGCCGGGCCCGACAGGCGACTGAAAGGATAGAGCGCCATGACCTTTTCGTTGAGCGCCGCATCGGGCGCCATCTCGCCCTCGTACTCGAAGTTCACGCTCTCGTCGGCATCGAGGATCGCCACGGCGTCGCGGATGTTGCCGAGCCACTGGCCGGGCGGGTTGCCGAAGGTGGAGTAGGACAGGAAGGCCACGCGCGGCTCGTGCCCCATGCGCCGCGCCACGGCGGCGGTTTCCTTGGCGATGTGGGCGAGCTGCTCGGCGCTGGGCCGCTCGTTGATCGTGGTGTCGGCGAGGAAGGTCGTGTGGTTCTTTCCGATTACCATGTGCACGCCGAAGGGCGTCGCGCCGGGCTTGGCATCGAGCACGCGGGCGATCTCGCGCGCCGACTGGGCGTAGGTGCGGGTGAGACCGGTGATCATCCCATCGCCGATGTCGAGCGCCACCAGCAGGGCGGCAAAGACGTTGCGCTCCTGGTTCACCATGCGGCGCACGTCGCGTTCCGTATACCCGCGTCGTTGCAGCCGCTTGTAGAGGAAATCGACCATCGGCTCGATGTGCTCGGAGGTATTCGAGTTCTCGATCTCGAAGCTCTCGGGATCATCGACGCCGAGCTCCTCCAGCTTCTCGAGCACCTTTTCCGTGCGGCCCACCAGGATCGGCGTGCCGTAGCCAAAGTCGCGGAACTGGATCGCGGCGCGCAGGGCCACCTCCTCCTCCGCCTCGGCGAAGACCATGCGCTTGGGATTGGCTTTGGCATCCTCGTAGACGCGGGTGAGCGCCGAGGTGGTGGGATTGAGGCGGCTGCGCAGCTTGAGCGCATAGGCTTCGAAATCCTCGATGGGATCCTGCGCCACGCCCGAATCCATCGCCGCCTTGGCCACCGCGCACGAAACGCGCTCCATCAGGCGCGGATCGAAGGGCGCCGGAATGATGTATTCGCGCCCGAACTGGTGGTTGACGCCGTAGGCCGCGGCGACTTCTTCGGGCACCCGCTCGCGCGCCAGCTCGGCGATGGCTCTCGCGGCGGCGACCTTCATCTCCTCGTTGATCGCGGTCGCCCGCACGTCGAGCGCGCCGCGGAAGATGAAGGGGAAGCCCAGCACGTTGTTGACCTGGTTGGGGTAGTCGCTGCGGCCGGTGGCGATGATGGCATCGGGGCGCACGGCCTGCGCCTCCTCCGGCATGATCTCGGGCACGGGATTGGCCATGGCAAAGATGATCGGCTGGTCGGCCATCGCCGCCACCCACTCGGGCTTCAGCGCACCCGCGGCGGAGAGGCCGAGGAAGATGTCCGCGCCCGCCAGCGCTTCCTCCAGCGTGCGCGCGTCGGTGGGCACGGCGTGCGCGCTCTTCCACTGGTCCACGCCCTCGCGGCCCGGGTAGATCGGACCGGAGCGGTCGCACACGATCACGTTCTCGTGCGGCACGCCGACCGACTTGATCAGCGCCGTGCAGGCGAGCGCCGAGGCGCCCGCGCCGTTCACCACCATCTTCACGTCCTTGAGGTCGCGGCCGGTGAGGTAGCAGGCGTTGATGAGACCCGCCGCCGCGATGATCGCCGTGCCGTGCTGGTCGTCGTGCATGACGGGGATATTCATCCGCTCGCGCAGCGCCTGCTCGATGATGAAGCATTCGGGCGCGGCAATGTCTTCCAAGTTGATGCCACCGAAGCTCGGCTCCATCAGCGCGACCGCGTTGATAAAGGCCTCGGGGTCCTCGGTGTCGAGCTCGATATCGATGGAATCGACGTCGGCGAAGCGCTTGAACAGCACCGCCTTGCCTTCCATCACCGGCTTCGATGCCAGCGCGCCGAGGTTGCCGAGGCCGAGGATGGCGGTGCCGTTGGAAATGACGGCGACGAGGTTGGAGCGGGCGGTGTAGCGCGCGGCGCAGGCGGGATCGGCGGCGATGGCCTCCACCGGCACGGCGACGCCCGGCGAATAGGCGAGGCTGAGGTCGCGCTGCGTCGTCATCGGCTTGGAGGCGATGATCTCGATCTTACCGGGCCGGATGGTCTCGTGGTAGAACAGCGCTTCGCGCGCCGTGAAACTGCTGGTCTTCTCTTCGGCCACCTGTGCGCCTCTCCTTGCTCTCGGACTCAGCCATAGAGAGGCTTTGGCGGGAGCGATAGGGGATAGGGCCGCGCCCTGCCCTTCCCGAATCGCTTCGCGCCCCGCTAGGCGTGAATGCCAAGCGATGACAGCCCAGCCCACCCCGATGATGCAGCAGTACCTTGGCCTGAAGGCCGAGGCCGGCGACTGCCTGCTGTTCTACCGCATGGGCGACTTCTTCGAGCTGTTCTTCGACGATGCGCGGACCGCGGCGCAGGTGCTCGACATCGCGCTGACAGCCCGCGGCGAGCACGGCGGCGATCCGGTGCCGATGTGCGGGGTGCCGGTGCACGCGGCCGAAGGCTACCTCGCGCGGCTGATCAAGGCCGGCTGCCGCGTCGCCATCGCCGAGCAGGTGGAAACGCCGGACGAGGCGCGCGCACGGGCCAAGCGCGAGGGCACGCCGAGCTCGAAGGCGCTGGTGCGGCGCGACATCGTGCGCTTCGTCACCGCCGGCACGCTGACCGAGGAGGCGCTGCTCGAACCGCGCCGGGCGAACGTGCTCGCCGCCGTGTGCGAATTGCGCGGCGTGTGCGGAGTGGCCTCGGTCGACATCTCGACCGGCGCGATGGTGCTGGAGGAATGTGCGCCCGAGCGGCTGGGCGCGGCGCTGGCACGCGTGGGGGCGAGCGAGTGCGTGGCACCCGAGGACTGGACCGAGGCACCGCTGGAGGCCGTGGCGCGCCCGCGCGCGGACTTCGCCAGCGAGGGCGGCGAGGCGCGATTAAAGTCGGTGCACGGCGTGGCGACGCTCGACGGGTTCGGCCAGTTCTCGCGCGCCATGCTGGCGGCGGCAGGTGGCCTCCTCGCCTATCTCGACCACGCCGGGCGCGGAACGCTGCCGCTGCTACTGCCGCCCGTGGCGCGTGCCTCGGGCGAGCACATGGCGATGGACGAGGCGACGCGTGCCAGCCTCGAGATCCTCGCCAGCCAGCAGGGCGGGCGCGCCGGGAGCCTGATCGCCGCCATCGATCGCTGCGTGACCGGGGCGGGCGCACGGCTGCTGGCGGAAGACCTCGCTGCGCCGCTGGTGGATCGCGCGAGCATCGAGGCGCGGCTGTCGCTCGTCGGGTGGTTGCACCGCGACCCGTTGCTGCGCGCCGACCTGCGGAGCCTGCTGCGCGCCCTGCCCGACCTCGGCCGCGCGCTCGGGCGGCTTGTGGCGGGACGCGGCTCCCCACGCGATCTCGGGCAGGTGCGCGACGGGTTGATCGAGGCGCGGCGGGTGCACGACGTGCTGAAGGGCAAGGCCGACCGGCCCGCGCTGCTCGACGGCCTGCTGCCTGCGCTGACCGGCCATGCCGAACTGACCGACCTCCTCGGGCGCGCGCTGGTGCCCGCGCCGCCCACCGAGCGGCAGAACGGCGGATTCATCGCGGCAGGCTACGACCATGCGCTCGACGAGCTTCGCGAGGTTTCCGGCAATGCCCGCCGCGCCATCGCCGCGATGGAGGCCCGCTACCGCGACGAGACCGGCACGCCCGCGCTGAAGATTCGCCACAACGGCGTGCTCGGCTATTTCATCGAGGTGCCGAGCAAGCACGCCGACAAGCTGATGGCGCCCGAGAGCGGCTTCACCCACCGCCAGACCATGGCCAACGTCGTGCGCTTCAACTCGCTCACCCTGCACGAGGAAGCGAGCCGCATTGCCGAGGCGGGCGGCCACGCGCAGGCGGCGGAGGACGCGCATTTCGAGGACCTGGTGGAGCGGGTGGCGCAGCGGCGCGAAGCCGTGGCCGCCACCGCCGCCGCGCTCGCCCGTCTCGACGTCGCGGCGGGACAGGCCGAGCGGGCGAGCGAAGGCGAATGGTGCCAGCCGGAGATCGTCGACGAGCCGGCGCTCGCCATCGAGGCGGGGCGGCATCCGGTGGTCGAGGCGGCGCTCTCGAAGGGCGGCGAGCGTTTCGTCGCCAACGACTGCGCGCTGGGCGAGCATGACCGGCTGTGGCTGGTCGGCGGGCCCAACATGGGCGGCAAGAGCACGTTCCTGCGGCAGAACGCGCTGATCGTGCTGCTCGCACAGGCGGGCGGCTTCGTACCCGCCAAGGCCGCGCGGATCGGCCTCGTCGACCAGCTCTTCAGCCGCGTCGGCGCCTCGGACAATCTCGCGCGCGGGCGCTCCACCTTCATGGTCGAGATGGTCGAGACCGCCGCAATCCTGCAGCAGGCAGGGCCGCGCAGCTTCGTCATCCTCGACGAGGTGGGGCGCGGAACCTCTACCTACGATGGCCTCGCGCTCGCATGGGCCGTGGCCGAGGCCATCCACGAAACCAACCGCTGCCGCTGCCTGTTCGCCACCCACTATCACGAAATGGCGCGGCTGGCGGAAAGCTGCGAGGCGCTGAGCCTCCACCACGTCCGCGCGCGCGAGTGGAAGGGCGACCTCGTCCTGCTGCACGAGGTGGCCGAGGGCGCGGCGGACCGCAGCTACGGCCTCGCCGTTGCGAAGCTCGCGGGCGTGCCCGAGGCGGTGGTGAAGCGCGCACGCTCGGTGCTGGACAAGCTGGAGAAGGGGCGCGCGGAAACGGGCGGGCTGGCGGCGGGGCTCGGCGACCTGCCGCTGTTCGCCGCCGCCTTTCAGGCCGAGGAGGAACAGTGCGACACCCTGCGCGACCTGCTCGCGGAGGTGGACGTCGACGCGCTGAGCCCGCGCGAGGCGCTGGAAATGCTCTACAGGTTGAAGCGCGAGGCGGCCGACTGACAATCCTTGCTCGCGCGCCCGGTTGCGCCGCTGCGCCCAGCCGTTAGGTTTGCCTCATGGCCCAAGACGATCCCGCCGAAGACGACAACCGCGACGAATCTACCCGTTGGGCCGAGAGCCGCACCGACTGGGCTGAGGATCGCACCATCATGGCGCTGGAACGTACATTCGCGGGATGGATGCGCACCGCATTTGCCGCCATTGCTATCGGCGTGGGCTTTCGCGCGCTGTTCGGCGAGTTCGACCCGCCTTGGCTGGCCAAGGCCATCGCCAGCATGTTCCTGCTCTTGGCGGTCCTCTTCGCTCTTGGCGCGGAGCGGCGGGCGTGCCGGGCTTTCGCTCGCCTCTCGAGCCATGCGGTGGATTCGCCGAAGATGCCGAACATCAAGCTGATCAGCTATTCCGTGGCGGCAGGCGCGCTCCTCCTGCTCGTCGCCTTCTGGGTGCTCAGCGACGGGCAGGTGGGCGCCTAGGGCCTATTCGCCTTCGGAGGGCAGGTCCTTGTCGAGCTTGTTGGCCTCGCCGTACTTGCCCTCGTTGTCGTCCATGTTGGGCTCGCCCTCGTAGGCGCCCATGTCGATCCGGCCCGAGCTTTCCATGTCGCGCATGTGATCGACCGTGTCCTGCGTGGAATCGCCCATCACCTCGGAGCTGTTCGGCCCCTTCTCGCTCTCGGTCGGGCTGCCGAGCACGGCGGTGTTGCGCGCATCCTCGGCCACCTGCTGCGCCTGGCTGCGGTGATCGTCCTGTTCGTCGTTGTGCGTTTCGGGCGCGAGGTCGGCCTGGCGCTGTTCCTGGCTCTCGGGGGCGTCGGTATGCTTGGTATCGGTCATGGTGAACTCCTTCGCCGCCTCAACGGCGGGCGTGGGAGTCGCGTTCCCGTTACCTGTTCGCGCCCGGCTTCCACAGCACGTCGGCCCGGCCGCCGTCGTTCACCGCGCGGCAGAGCACGAAGAGGTAATCCGACAGCCGGTTGATGAAGGCGAGCGCGGCGGGATTGACCGGCTCGGCCTCGGCCAGCGCGGTCATGGCCCGCTCGGCGCGCCGCGCGGCGGTGCGGGCGAGGTGCAGCCGCGCGGACGCCTCGCTGCCTCCGGGCAGGATGAAGCTGGTTAGCGGCTCGAGCGTTTCGTTCGCGGCATCGATGCGCCCCTCGATCCAGTCCACCTGCGCGGGCACGATCCGCAGCACCATCTCCGAAGGCGCGAAATCGTCTCCGGGCGTCGCAAGGTCGGCACCGAGATCGAACAGGTCGTTCTGCAAACGCACCACGTCGCCGCGCCAGTCGCCGTCCAGTGCCAGCACCGCGAGGCCGAGCGCCGCGTTCGCCTCGTCGACCGCGCCAACCGCCTCCAGCCGCAAGGCATGCTTGGGCAGGCGGGAGCCATCGACGAGGCCCGTCGTGCCGTCGTCTCCGGTGCGCGTGTAGATCTTGTTGAGCTTTACCATTTGTTTTTCGCTCCCGCCTCCGCGCTCGGGTGGCGCTACGCGCCGTCTGCGACTCCCTCGCTAGACGCACTCCGCCCAGAGAAAATTTCGGCCTGCGTGCCCGCTGCGGGCGGGCGGTCGCCCTTGCGGTTCGCTGGTCGCGGACCGGTCGGTGCCTGCCAGCCCCCTACTTCAACTATTCATCGCCAGCAGAACCGCCACCACGAGGATCGCGGCGGCCTGGTACTTGATGCGCGCGAACATGGCCTTGTTCTGGCGCATCTGGAGTTCCTCCATGTTCGCGCCGCCGCCTTCGAGGTCGATCTTGGTGGTCTGCAGGAAGGCGACGATGCCGCGCACCAGCGAGACCACGACCATGATCGCGAGGATGACGATGACGATGACGAGGAGCGTGTTCATGTCTCGCTATGTAGGCACTGCGACAAGCCGATGCCAGACGGCATTTCGCCCGTGCGAAGCCGGTCTGCCAGCGCGCGCCCGTCCTCACCCGCCATGCGCCGGGCCGCCAGCCCGAACCCTCGCTCTCCCGAGCCGCGGGTCTTGGCGAGCTTTTGCCCGCTCTCGTCCAGCAGCAGTTCGTGGTGATGCCAGCCGGGCACCGGCAGGCCGAGCAGCTCTTGCAACATCCGGTGCACGTGGCTGGCGTGGAACAGGTCCATCCCGCGCGTCACCAGCGTGACGCCATCGGCGGCATCGTCCAATGTGGCGGCGAGGTGGTAGCTGGCGGGCGCGTCCTTTCGCACCAGCACGACATCGCCGAACTCGCGCGGGTCGACCGCCTGCGTGCCCGCCAGCGCGTCATCCCAGGTCAGCGGCCCGGCACGGTCCATCGCCGCCGCGAGGTCGAGCCGCCATGCCGCCGGGCGAGCCGGATCGTGCGCCAGACCCTTGCAGGTGCCGGGATAGATCGCCCCCTGCGCGCCGATGCGCGGGGCGAGCGCCTCGATCTCGGCGCGGGTGCAGGTGCACGGGTAGAGGAGGCCCATGTCGACAAGTCGTGCAGCCGCCGCCTCGTAGCTGGCAAGGCGGGTGCTCTGCGCCGGCACCTCGTCCCACTCCAGCCCCAGCCACTCGAGATCGCGGCGGAACTCGTCGGCGAGTTCGGGGCGCGAGCGGGCTCCGTCGATGTCCTCGATCCTGAGCAGGAACCGCCCGCCCGCTTCTCGCGCCAGGTCGTGCGCGGTGATGGCGCTGTAGGCATGGCCGAGGTGCAGCGAACCGTTGGGACTGGGGGCGAAGCGGGTGACGATCATGGGCGGGCGTCACCATGCCGCGCGGCCTGCATGGGGACAAGCCTGTGGAAAGGCTGCGCGTAACCGGGTTGACGCAGAAGGGTGCCATGGCATTCTCACCGTCAATCGGAAGGGGTGCCACGACGTGTTCAAGGCCGATCTGATCGAAAGGACCGCGGTTTTCCGCAGCGCCGAGGGCGACCCGCTGCGCGCGCTGGAAAGCTGCCCGGCGCTGGTGCTCAACGCCGACTACACCCCGCTCTCCTATTACCCGCTCAGCCTGTGGCCTTGGCAGACCGCGATCAAGGCGGTGTTCCTGGAGCGGGTGGACATCGTGGCGAGCTACGACCGGGCGGTGCACTCGCAGAGCCTCGACATGAAGGTGCCCAGCGTCATCGCGCTGCGTCAGTACGTGAAGCCCAGCCAGTTTCCCGCCTTCACCCGCTTCAACCTGTTCCTGCGCGATCGCTTCGCCTGCCAGTACTGCGGGAGCCAGCGGGAGCTGACCTACGACCACGTCCTGCCCCGGCGATTGGGCGGCAAGACCAGTTGGGAAAACATCGCCACTGCCTGCGCCCCGTGCAACATGAAGAAGGGCGGCCGCACCCCCAAGCAGGCCGGCATGCGACTGCAGTACGAGCCCATCCGCCCGACCAGCTGGCAGCTCCAGCAACAGGGCCGCAGCTTCCCGCCGAATTACCTCCACGAAACCTGGCGCGACTGGCTGTACTGGGACATCGAGCTGGAGGACTAGCTCCTCGCCATCACTTCATTACGTCCCCCCGCTCGCCGTTAAGGCCGGGCGACGTGAAAGGGCAATCGCATCTTGCTTCGCCCGCACGGCTGCGATGCTCGCGCACGGTGACGGGGCCGCCGACCCGCAGGTCGTCCTCGAAAAGCGTTTCGGGCGGGTTCATCCGGGTCCAGCGGCCCTCGTAATCCTGCCCATCGATCCGCGAGCGGAAGCGATAGGCGACGGTCCAGCGTTCCTCGTAGCGGGTGCCGCCGGGGCGCGGCGGTCTTGCACCGTCGCATGCGAAGCGAACTGTCTTGCGTGCTCGACCCATGTTGGCGCCGTTGCGGCCCACCGCCGTGTCGCCATCATCGTGCCACATGCACTCGCGTTGCAGCGCCGTAACCGTGGCGGGGACCGGCTGGTAGGCCAGTTTCATGGCTACGGAATCGGAGAGAATGTAGGCGGTCGATCCGCCGAGCAGCAGCGCCGGCAAAATGAGCGCACGCCACTTCAAGGCTCAGGTGACCGTCGCCCGTTCGGCGTATTCCGGCTTTTGCCATTCTCCGCTGTCGAGAATGTCGCGCAGTTCGCTGACCGCGCGCCAGCAATCGGCGAAACTCACGTAGGCCGGCGCGAAACCGAGGCGCAGCACGTCGGGGGCGCGGAAGTCGCCGATGACGCGGCGGGCGATCAGGGCCTGGCACAGCTCGTAGGCATGGTCGTGGCGATAGCTGAGCTGGCTGCCGCGCATGGCCGGGTCTTCCGGGGAGATGCACACGAGTTCGGGAACGTGCCCGGCCATCGCGGCGCGGGTGAATTCGGACAGCTGGCGGCTCTTGGCGACCAGCGCCTCCATGCCGATCTTCGCCATCAGGTTGACGCCGATTTGCAGAGCGCTGAGCCCGAGGATCGGCGGAGTGCCGCAGAGCAGGCGATCGACGCCCGGCGCGGACGCATAGTCGTCGTCGAAAGCGAAAGGCCGCGCGTGACCCATCCAGCCGCTGAGCGGTTGCTGGAGCGCATCGTGAAGCCGCTCCGCAACATAGGCAAAGGCGGGGGCGCCGGGCCCGCCGTTCAAGTACTTGTACCCGCATCCGACGGCGAAATCCGCGCCCGCGCCGTTGAGGTCCACCGGTACCGCGCCCGCAGAGTGCGACAGGTCCCACAGCACCAGCGCGCCCGCCTCGTGCGCCTTGGCGGTCAGCGCCGCCATGTCGAACATCGCGCCGGTCTTGTAGTGGACGTGGGTCAGCATCAGCAGGGCGACGTCGTCGTCCAGGGCGTCGGCGACAGCATCGCGTCCGGCCAGCCGCCGCTCGGCCAGCCCCTGTGCCTCCAGCCCCTGCACCATGTAGAGATCGGTGGGGAAATTCCCCGGCTCGCTCAGCACCACCTTGCGGCCCGGACGCATGGCGAGCGCCGCGGCGATGAGCTTGAACAGGTTCACCGAGACGCTGTCCGCCGCGATGACCTCGTGGCCTCCCGCGCCGATCAGCGGGGCGATCATGGTGCCTAGCTTCTGCGGCAGGCCAATCCAGTTCGCGCTGTTCCAGCTGCCGATGAGACCCTTGCCCCACTCCTGCCGCACGACCTCGGCGAGCCGGTCGGGGGTCGCCCTGGGTAGTGCGCCTAGCGAGTTGCCGTCGAGGTAGGCGACCCCTTCGTCGAGCAGGAATTCGGCCCGCCACTTCGCCAGCGGATCGGCGGCATCGAGGCGCGCGGCTTCGGCAGCGAAATCCGTCACAGCTCGGTCCTCACCGCCAGCAGTTCGGGGAAGAACCCCAGCTTCAGCACGCTCTCGAGATAGGGCACGCCCGCCGTACCGCCGGTGCCGCGCTTGAAGCCGATGATGCGCTCGACCGTCTTCAGGTGGCCGAAGCGCCAGCGCTGGAAATGGTATTCGAGGTCGACCAGCTTCTCCGCCAGTTCGTAGAGGTCCCAGTACCGCTGCGGATCGCGGTAGACCCCGGCCCAGGCGGCGGTGACTTCGGCGATCGGCTCGTGCGGGCCTTCAAGCCGTCCCTCGACCAGCCCGTCAGGTATGGCGAAGCCGCGCCGCCTCAGCAGACGAAGCACCTCGCCGTAGAGGCTGGGCCGGGCGAGTTCGGCGCGCAGCTTCGCGGCCACCTCCGGCGTCGCCTCGTGCATGGTCACGTGGTCGGGGTTGCGGCCGCCGAGGATGAATTCCATCAACCGGTATTGCGCCGACTGGAACCCGCTCGATCCGCCGAGGTGCGGGCGCAACTGCGAATAGTCGTGCGGGGTCATCGTCGCCAGCACGTCCCAGCTGGAAATCAGCTGGCGCTGCGCCTGCGCCACGCGGGCGAGCATCTTGAAGGCAGGCGCGAGGGTGTCGGCCACGATCAGCTCGCGCGCCGCCTCCAGCTCGTGCAGGCAGAGCTTGAGCCACAGCTCGCTCGCCTGGTGGACGATGATGAACAGAAACTCGTCGTGCGCCCCGCTCGCCGGATGCTGCGCGGACAGCACGCGGTCGAGGTCGAGGTAGGAGGAATAGGTGACGTCGCTCATGCAGGCGACCCTAGCGCCGCCTCGTCGCATATGAAACTACTGCTCGATCACGCGGGTCTCGGGATGGTGGCGGTCGAGGTGCTTCTTCACAATCTTCAGGTTCTTCGTGTTCGAGCGGAACATGAAGTCGAACACGTCGCCCACCACCGGCACCGCGCCGACCGCGCTGTCGAAGGCGACGTTGCCCGCCATGCGCAGCAGCTTCCACTTCGGTAGGCCGAGGTTGCGCGCTTCCCACACGATCCACGCGCCCATGGCCATCGCGATGGCATCGCCCGCCACGGGGATCAGGCCGAAGACCGCGTCGAGGCCGACCGGACGGCCGAGGCCGGGGATCGTGAAGCTGCGCTCGAGCACGTGCTCCATCGCCTCGATCCGGCGGCGGACGGCCGCCGCGTCCCTGCCCAGCGGCAGGTCCAATCCCAGCGGCTGCGGGCGGGCGGCCTTGAGGGGGTCTGGCTGGTCCATCGCGACTGATCCTCTCGAACGCTATCTGGGAATTTCCGCGAGCGGCGGCAAGGGATGGAAGGCGTAGGGGTTGGGCGCGAAGCCGGTGACCCGCCCGCGCGCCAGCGACCAGCGCAGCGGGGCGGCGATGGGGATGAACACGTTGGCGAGCGTCAGTTCGGCCTCGGCCTGCGCCATCATCGTGGCGCGCACCGCCGGGTCGGGCTGGGCGGCGGCCTGCGCGACCATCGCGTCCACGCTCTCGCTGCACAGGCCCACGCGCAGGCGACAGGCGAACTGGCCGAGGAACCAGCGCGGCGCGGGGTATCGGGCCACCCGGTCGACCAGCACCATGTCCGCCGCCTCGCGCGTCTGGGCGCGCTGGAGCTCGACGCCGACCTCGCGAAGCTGCCCCGCAAGGTTGCCGAGCAGCAGGTCCCAGCCGGGCCCTTCGGGCAGCCACAGCGTCAGGCGGGTGGGCGCGGCGATATCGCCCTGCCCGAACTGTCGCCGCCAGGAAGCGATGCGCGCCGCCGCCTCGGCCCGCCGCGCCTCGATCGGCTCGTCCGCCCAGCGTTCGGCCACCAGGCCGGGATCGCCGGGCAGGCCGGGGGTGACGGGGCGCGTCGTCGCGGTCCATCCGCCGATGTTGAACTGCGCGACGATGTCGGCGCGGTCGATCGCCATCGCCAGCCCCTCGCGCACGCCGGTGTTGCCGAGCAGCCCTTCCTCGCGGCGCACCATCAGGCCGAACAGACCGAAGGTGGAATCGATGCGCAGCGTGCCCGAACTCAGCGGCCCGGTCTCGACCAGCGGCAGGTCACCCAGCGTGCCGCCGACGACGAGGTCGACCTCGCCTGCATCGAACATGGCGATGGCCTCGCGCGCGTCAGAGACCCTGATGCGCAGGTCGCGCACGTCCTCCTGCCAGCCCTCCTCGACCGGCAGGCCGCGATCGGGCGGCGGCTTGAGCGCGAGCAGCGCGGTGGCCTCGCCGCGGTCCAGCGCCATGGGGCCCGTTCCGCCGCCCGAATGGCGCAGGGCCAGTTCGGGCTGGGCGAGCAATTGCAGGAAATAGGGTTCGGGACCGGCGAGGCGGATCTCGATCACCCGACCGGCCATCGCCCGCACCTCTTCCACCGGCGCCAGATCCTCTCCCAGCGAAGTGCCCTCCAGCCCGGCCAGGGCGCGGTCGAGCAGGGTCTTGGCGCTGGCGGCGGTGATCGGGCTGCCATCGGGCCAGCTGCCGTCGCGCAGGCGGAAGATGAAGCTCTTGCCGTCGTCGGTGACGATCCAGCGTTCCGCCAGCGCGGGTACGACCTCGCCCGCCGCGTCGAAGGCGACGAGCCCGCTCTCGGTCGCCGCGCGCAAGTGCTGCGCTCCGGCGGACAGGCGCAGGCCATCGTCGTAGACCTCGTTCTCGCTGCCGATCACGGCGATATCGAGCGTGCCGTCGTCGCCCGAGCCGCAGCCTGCGACCAGGGTCGCGGTCGCCAGGGTGAGGGCGGCAAGGAGGGCGCGGGCGGTCATCCGCGCCGGGGGATAGGACGGAGCGGCGGGGGCTTCAACGAAAACCCCTGTCGCCCGTTGCCAAGGTCAGATCTTGCGGATGCCCAGCTCGGCGTGGTCGGCACCGATGCGGCGGCCTTCCGAATCATACTGCACCGTCGAGCCCACCACCGGCGCGCGGGCGAGCAGGGGATCGATCTCGTCGACGAAGGCGATGCCGATGCGGTTGCCCTGGACCCAGGCGACCGATCCCAGCACCCAGCCGATGCCGCGCAGTTCCACCTCGATGCGCGCGCCGCGCATGGCTTCGATCTCGCCTTCGGCCATCATGCCGCCGGCGGAAAGGTTGCGGACCTTGACCCGGCCCGGCTGGAATTTGCCGTCCACCTTCACCTGCGCCAGCAGGAACAGGCTGTCGCGGCCTACCTGGCGGGTGTCGACATTGCTCATCGTTTCCACAACGGCTCTCGCTCTCGCTCTCGTCCTTCGGCACCCTTGCGCAACGCCTCTTCCGGGCGCGCGACGGGCGCGTGTTGAATGCCCCGCCAGATGCGATGGAAATCCCTAACCGAAAGTTAACCCGGACCCTTCGCGAGAGGGGCTGTCCCGGAACGGGTCAGTCGTCGCGCGAGACCTTTTCGCGCCGCTCGTGCGCCTGCTGCGCCTCCACCGTCATGGTGGCGATCGGACGGGCGATCAGGCGGTTGATGCCGATGGGGTCGCCGGTCACCTGGCACCAGCCGTATTCGCCGCTGTCGATGCGCCGCAGGGCCGCGTCGATCTTGGCGATGAGCTTGCGCTGGCGGTCGCGGGTGCGCAGCTCAATGCCCCAGTCGGTCTCGCTCGAAGCGCGGTCGTTGAGATCGGGCTCGCGGATCGGGCCGTCCTGCAGGTTCTGCAAGGTGCCCTCGGCCGCGGCGAGCACGGACTTCTTCCATTCGAGCAGCAGCACCCTGAAATAATTCAGGTGCTTGTCCGACATGTACTCCTCGTCGTCGCTGGGCGTGTAATCGTGCGGCAGGGCCCGCTTCGCCTTGGCGAGGACATCGATATCGTCGTGCGCGGCAGATGCCATCAGATACTCCGGTCTCCAGCCCGCGGGCCTTCCCTGCTGCACCGACGCCCGCCCGCCTTCGTGCGGGTCTGCGACGCCGCGGTGCAAAAGGCAGCGCGATCGGGCGGGCCTATACGTAGGGTGGCCTTAGGGCACAAGCGGCAATCCCGGCCGGCCGCGACGCCTGCCGAAACCGTGGCAAATCCGCCGCTTGTTGGAGGGGCGACGCACAAAACGCCGTCCGCGTTAACCATTTCTTTGCCACGTTCGTCAAAACCTGCCGGTCATGGGAAGCCGGGCGTTGGGGATCCGGCACGAACAGGGGACTTGCCAACATGGAACTCGCCAGGATCGAAACTTTCGTAAAAATCGAAGCCGCCGACGTGAGCGGTGCCGACATGCTGATCGCGCGCTGCCTCGCCGCCGCCGCCGACGGCGACATCGATGCCTACTACGACCTCGGCGTGGCCTATTCGACCGGCAGCCACGGTGTGGACTGCGACCTGATCGAGGCGCACAAGTGGTTCAACCTTGCCGCCACGCAAGGGCACGAGGAAGCCTGCTGGTGCCGCGCCGACGTGTCCGACGAGATGACCGCGCGCGAGATTTCCGAGGCCCAGCGCCGCGCGCGCGAATGGCTGCGCTGCGGCGTGGCTCGCGCCGCCTAGCCCCATACCTTTCCGGCGCTTCGTGGCGGTAGAAGTGGAGGGTCGCCGGGTTCCGGCTTGGCCATGCCGACCACATAGACGCGGCGAAACCCGAGTGACCGATACGCCTGTTCGGCCTGTGCCACACATGCCGCAGGGACCGGATCGAAGCGGAAAACCATCAGGACGTCCGTCGATCCTTCCCATTCCTCGGCGAGGCGCGGCAGCATGTCGAGCCTGATCGCGGCATCGTTCCAGCTAAAACCGCACTCCCCCGCATATTCGCCGATTGTCAGGTAAGGCAGCGCCGGAGGACCGGGCGCACAGCCGGAGACCGCGGCGGTTATCACGAAGGCGGCAAAGATGCGCGGTCTCACATCAGTGAAATTGCCGGAACAGAACCCCTTCGGCAATGACCTTCAGACCTGTTTCCTGAACGGCAGCCGCGCTTCGAGGAACGAGCGGTCCGCGGCTACGCCCATGCGCTCGCGCTCGAGGAAGTCGGCCACCGCGCCGCGAAAGCCGGGATCGGCGATCCAGTGCATCGAGGTGGTGGCGACAGGCGCATAGCCGCGCGCCAGCTTGTGGCCGCCTTGCGCCCCTGCTTCCACGCGCTTGAGCCCCCGCGCGATGGCCGCGTCGATGGCGCGGTAATAGCACAGCTCGAAATGCAGGAATTGCTTGTCGAGCAGGCATCCCCAGTAGCGCCCGTAGAGCGCATCGCTGCCGACGAAGTTGAGCGCACCCGCGATGGGTTCGTCGTCCATGTAGGCGAGCAATAGCAGCACCCTGTCGCCCATGCGCTCGCCGAAGAGGTCGAAGGCGGCGCGCGTCAGGTAGGGCGAGCCCCACTTCCTCGCGCCGGTATCCTGGTAGAATTCCCAGAAGGCGTCCCAGTGCTCGGGCCGGATGGCATCGCCCGACAGCTCGCGCACCGTGATCCCCTCGTTCGCCAGTCGCCGCTCGCGCCTCAAATCCTTGCGCTTGCGGCTGGTGAGCGTGGCGAGGAAGTCCTCGAAGCTGGCGAAACCCTCATTGGTCCAGTGGAACTGGATGTCGCTCCGCGCCAGCCAGCCCGCCGCCTCGAATAGCGGCACCTGTTCCGGCTCGACAAAGGTGGCGTGCGCGCTCGACCAGCCGTTCTGCTCGACGAGCCGTTCGGCGGCCGAGAGCAGCGGAGCCGCCAATGCCGGGTCGGCCAGCAGCAGGCGTGGGCCGGTGGCGGGAGTGAACGGCGCGGCGATCTGCAGCTTGGGGTAGTAGTGGCCCCCGGCGCGCTCCCAGGCGTCGGCCCAGGCGTGGTCGAACACGTATTCGCCTTGGCTGTGGCTCTTGAGGTAGCTCGGCATGGCGGCGAGGAGAGTATCGCCCGCCTCCAGCACCAGTGGCGCGGGCTGCCAGCCCGAACCCGCACCGACGCTGCCCGAGTCTTCCAGCGCGGTGAGGAAATCGTGGCTGACGAAGGGATTACCGCCGCCCGCCAGCGCGTCCCATTGGGCGCGGTCGATGGCGCCGACGGCCGGATGGATGCGCGCGGTCAGCTCGAGATCGGCCATGGGCCCAATCTAGGAACGCTCCTCGAAGGCCGCCACCCCCGGGCCTTCCATGATCGGCGCGGCGCCCGCCCCCCGCGCCGCATCGAGCAGGGCGCCGCTGCGCACGGTCCAGGTCAGCAGCGGCAGGCCGGAGCGCGTCGCGAAGCGGCTCGGCAGGTCGCGCACGTCGTAGGCGAGGAAAGACGCGCGGCTCTTGGCTAGCGCCAGCCACCGCCGCAGCGCGCCGGTCAGTGTGCGGGCGTTTTCCTCGGTCATCACCACCCCGCGCGGGAGGTGCGGCATCCGGGCCGCGAACCAGGCGGGAATGCGCGGGTCGAAGCTCATCACCGCGACCTCGCCGCGATAGCCCTCGAGGTCGCGCCGCACCGCACGGCACAATGCGCTGATGTGCTCGCCGCGCACGCTCTTGAGCTCGAGCAGTAACGGCACGCGTCCGGCGACGAGTGCGAGCATGTCGCGCAGCGTCGGAATGGTCTCGTCGCTACCCGAAAGCCGCATGGCGGTAAGCTCGCCGACGCGGGTCCGGCGGGTGCTGCCGGCCTGACCGGTCAGGCGCTGCAAGTCCTCGTCGTGGAAGACGACGGCGCGGTTGTCGGCGCTCGGCAACAGGTCGCACTCGATGCCGTAGCCGCGCGCGATGGCGGCCTCGAAGGCGGCGAGCGAGTTTTCCGGCACGCCGCTTCCGTGCAGGCCGCGGTGGGCATAGGCGTGGCGGGTCAGCCAGTCGCCCCCGAAGCCACTTGGCATGGCTGTCAGCCTGCCGTCAGCGCCACGATCGCGTCCACCTCGACCGCGGCGCCCAGCGGCAGGCTGGGCACGCCTACGGCGGCGCGGGCGTGCTTGCCGGCATCGCCGAACACTTCGGCCATGAGGTCGGAGGCGCCGTTTGCGACCTTGTGCTGCTCGATGAAATGCGGCGCGCTCGCCACGAACCCGCCGAGCTTGACGATAAGCGCCACCCTGTCGAGCGAACCCAGCTCGGCGCGCAGCTGGGCGAGGATCATCAGCCCGCAGGCGCGCGCCGCGGCCACGGCGCGGTCCATGTCGACAGTGTCGCCCACGGTGCCGACCACCAATTCGCCGTCGATGAAGGGCAGCTGCCCGGAAACGAAGGCGGTGTCGCCGTGGACGCGCACCGGGACATAGCTCGCCAGCGCGGGCGAGACCTGCGGCAGCTCGATGCCCAGTTCGGCCAGTTTCGCGTCGTATCCCATCGTCAGTCTCCGTGCAGCTCGGTGAGCACCCATGGCAGGGCCGCCTCCCAATTGTCTATCCGCGCGTGGGCGTGGCCGGCGGTGAGGCCGCAGGGGATGTGCGGCGCGATCGCGGGCTCGCCGCACAGGTGCAGGCGGCGCACCTGCGGCGCATCGGCAGCGGCGCTCTTGTGGTGCACGGCAAGGTCGTCGATGAAGACCGCGCGGCGCGCCCCGTGCTCGGCGACGATGCGTTGCAGCGCCTGGCCCTTGGGCCCCTGGTTGGTGAAGACCGGCACCTCGACACCCAGCTTGCGCAGCTGCTCGGTGCGCGCGGCATTGTGCTTGTCCTGCAGGTTGGTGAGCACTACCACGTCCGCCTCGCGCCCGATCTCCGCCAGCGCCTCCAGCGCCCCCGCGATGGGCTGCTGGCTGTCCATCTCCGTGTCGAAGAAGCTGCCGAGCAAGGCCCACAGCTCCGCCTCGGTCATCGGCTCGCTAGCCCCGCGGCGGAACATCGATTGCAGGAACGGGTCGCCTTCCAGCTTGAAATCGATGTCGTGCTCGCGGTCCAGCCATTCGCGGAAATGGCGGACCATGTGCAGCAGCACCTCGTCGCAATCGGTGACCAGCAGCGGGCGGCTCATCGCGACAGCTCCTGCCCGGCGCGAATCAGGGTCTCGGGCGGAACGCCCTGTGCTTCGGCGGCGGCGATCAGGTCGGGCTCGTGGCTTTCGAGAAATTCGAACACGGCGCGGTGCGTCGATGCCTCGCCGATCGCCGCGCGTAGGCCATCCGGCGAAAGCCCTGTAAGGTCGAGGAAACGCTGCGCCCGGCGCTCATCCGACAGGATCCAGCCGAGCGCGGCGAGAGCCAATGCCCCGGCCTGTTCGGAGGCAACGTAAACCGAATCTTTACCTTGGTTACGAATTGTAAGATATCCACAGGTGACAAGAGAGAAGAGCAACAGCTCCCTGGGGGGTGGGAGCATCGGGGGCGTGAATGACGAACAGAATCCTCGTTGTCGAGGACAACGATCTGAACCGGAAGCTTTTCTGCGACGTCTTGCAGGCGAGCGGCTTCTCGGTGGAGCCGGTTTCCGACGGCAACCTCGCCATCGAGGCGGCGCGCGCCTTCGACCCCAACCTGGTGGTCATGGACATCCAGCTCGCCGACGTCTCCGGCCTCGATCTCATCGCCACGCTTAAACACGATGCCGACCTCGCTTCGGTGCCGGTGCTCGCGGTGACCGCCTACGCCGGCAAGGGCGACGAGGAGCGCATTCGCGATTCCGGGGCGGAAGGCTATCTCTCTAAGCCAGTCAGCATCGGCCCGTTCATGGCCGCGGTGCGCGGACTTATCGCCGCGGGCGCCGCCGCCGCCGCCTGAGACCCTGCCGCAATCGGCTGTCCGGAACTCACGGGCCCCCGGCGCGGTTGACAGCGACACGAGAGGCAGGCTTTGCGCCGCAGGGCGCGCTGGCCTATGCAGCGCCGACAACGCACAACCCGAGGATTGCCGCGCAATGGACCGCACCGAAGTCGACAGCCGTACCCGCTCGATCATCGAGCCGTTCAACAAGAAGGGCGTGGCCATCACCGATGCCACGACCTTTGCCGGCGACCTGGAATTCGACAGCCTGACGGTGATGGATTTCGTCGCCGCGATCGAGGACGAGTTCGACATCATCATCTCGATGAACCAGCAGGCCGAGATCGAGACCTACGGCAACCTCGTCGACGCGGTCACCGCGATGGCGGCCGACAAGTGAGCGAGGGCGTGATGCAGCCCGACCAGCCGGACGGCGCGGTCGGCGGCGACAGGGACCTGTTCAGCAAGTTCGACGACATCATCGCCATGCGAGAGGGGCTGCTGGCGAGCGGGGTGGAAGACCCTTTCAGCCTGGTCATGGAAAAGGTGCTGAGCCCCACCCGCGCGATCTGCAACGGGCGCGACACCATCCTGCTCGGCACTTACAACTACATGGGCATGACCTTCGACCCGGACGTGGTGGCGGCGGGGCAAAAGGCGCTGGCCGACTACGGCGCGGGGACCACCGGCAGCCGGGTGCTGAACGGCACCTACCAGGGCCACAAGGAAGTCGAGGAGGCGCTGCGCGAATTCTACGACATGGACCACGCGATGGTCTTCTCGACCGGCTACCAGGCCAACTTGGGGATCATCTCCACCATCGCGGGCAAGGGCGACTACATCGTTCTCGACATCGACAGCCACGCCAGCATCTGGGACGGGTGCGCGCTGGGCAACGCCGAGGTCGTGCCGTTCAAGCACAACGATATCGAGGCGATGGAAAAGCGCCTGAAGCGCATCCCCGAAGGCGCGGGCAAACTGGTGGTGCTCGAAGGCGTTTACTCGATGCTGGGCGACGTGGCCCCGCTCGCCGAGATGGTGAAGGTCGCCAAGGACAACGGCGCCATGGTGCTGGTGGACGAGGCGCACTCGATGGGCTTCATCGGCGAGCACGGCCGCGGCGTGTGCGAGGCGGCCGGCATCATCGACCAGTGCGACTTCATCATCGGCACGTTCAGCAAGAGCGTCGGCACCGTCGGCGGCTTCTGCGTGTCCAACCACCCCAAGTTCGAGATCATGCGGCTGGTGTGCCGCCCCTACGTGTTCACCGCCAGCCTGCCGCCGAGCGTGGTCGCCACCGCCGCCACCTCGATCCGCAAACTGATGCACGGCGGCGACAAGCGCGCGCACCTGTGGGAGAATTCCAAGCGGTTGCACCTCGGGCTGACGGACCTCGGCTTCAAGCTGGGCACCGATGCGCCGCAGAGCGCCATCGTCGCGGTCATCATGCCCGACCTCGAGCGCGGCGCGGCCATGTGGGAGGCACTGCTGAAGGAAGGCCTCTACGTCAACCTCGCCCGGCCGCCGGCAACGCCCGCCAACATGACGCTGCTGCGCTGCTCGCTGTGCGCGGAACACTCCGCCGAACAGGTCGAGACCATCCTCGGCATGTTCGAGCGCGCGGGCAAGGCGGTGGGGATCATCGAGAGCTGAGCGCTTGAAGGCCGCCCTCGCCTGGTTGGGACGGACCGGCCTTACCTACCTGTTGCTGTTCGCGGCGATCGCGTTCTTCGCCTTCGCCTGGCCATCGATCAGCGCGGGATTTTCGCGTGAAAGCCTGCGGCAGGACACCATGAGCCTCGAGGCCGTGCGCGCCGAGCTGGCGGACGATGTCGGCACTGCGCGTGCCAGCTTGGCGGAAAGCGCGGACAGCTACGAAAGCGCAAGCAAAGAAGCGCTCGACGCCCGGCTCGCCGCCGCGACGGCCGAGCGCGAACGTGTCGTCGCCGAGCTGGACGCAGGCGGCGGCTGGTTCGATGCGATCCGCCCCTCGCGCATTCTCGAGACCAAGCGCCTGGAGCTCGTCAGGGCACGACTCGACGGAGAGATTACGCTGCTGACCGAGGCCGCGACGCTTGCCGACGCGCGCCGGGCGCAGGCGCGGCGCGCGCGTATGCCCACGCAGGCTTCCATCGATCAGGCTGCGCGCTTCTGCCGGCTGTGGACCAGCCGGGTGGAGAACTTCGACCGCCAGAACCCGGTCGAGATCGCGATCGAAACCTACGTTCTCGGCGAAAGGCAGCGGCTCGAGGCGGCGCGCAAGCGCGAATGCGACAAGGAGCGCAACTGGCGCGCGCAGCGGCAGGCGGCGCAGGCGGCGAGGCGGGCGCTGGCCGCCGCGCGCACCGACTTCGCCGAGGCGCGGCAAAGCGCCCTCGCCGCCCTGCCCGATCCCGCAATGGAGGTCGAAGGGCGAACCTTGCGCGACATCGCCCAGCTTGCCCTGCTGGCGCTGATAGCCGTCCTGCTAACCCCGCTGGCGATCCGCACGCTATTCTATTTCGGCCTCGCCCCCCTGGTCGAGCGCGGGGCCCCGATCCGCATCGCACCGCCCAATGGCATGGGCGCGGTGGCGACGGCGAGCGGCGGGTCGCGGCCCTCGCTGGCGGTCACGCTGGCCGAGGGCGAGGAAATCCTCGTGCGCCAGAGCTATCTGCAATCGAGCCCGGATGGCGCGCGCTTCGATCACCAGTGGCTGCTCAGCTGGCGCAACGTGCTCACCAGCCTTGCCAGCGGCATGGTCAATCTGACACGCGGGCGCGGTGCGGGTGCGACCTTCGGCATCTCCGCGCGCGACGACCCCTTTGCCGAAATCGCCCGCATCGACCTGCCTCACGCCTCGGCCATGGTGTTGCAACCGCGCGCCCTGGCGGCGGTGGTCCAGCCGACGATCCGCCCGGTGCAGATCCGCAGCCGGTGGCGCTTGTTCAGCCTGCACGCCTGGCTGACCTTCCAGTTCCGTTACCTCGTCTTCCACGGGCCCGCGACGCTGATCGTCAAGGGCGGGCGCGGGGTTCGGGTCGAGGCGGCAGAGGCGGGGCGGCGCTTCTCGAAGGACCAGCTGATCGGCTTCACCGCGCACACCGCCTACAGCGTGGCGCGCAGCGAGACCTTTCCGCCCTACCTGCTCGGCCGCGAACCGCTGTTCCGCGACCGGGTGCGGGACACCGGCGAGGCCGCCACCGGCATCCTGGTCATCGAGGAAGCGCCCGCCGCGGGCCGCCGCAAGGGCATCCGCGGCGGGCTGGAGGGGGTGTTCGATGCCGCGCTGAAGGCGTTCGGGATCTAAGGCCGGACGATCTTACCCGGAACCCTAGCTCCCGCTGACCCTGAATATCTCGCCATCGGCGTCGAGAACGAAGAAATGGTCGGTGCCGCGGCCCTTGGCGAAGGCCACGACCGAGCCCAGCGCGCCTGCATCGGGCGCGAAATCCAGCGTGCGGTTCTCCATCTCGCTTCCGCCATGCAGTTTCCCGTCGCTCAACGCCAGGCGGTTGACGGTGAAGACAGCACCGCGCACGTCGCCGAATACGTAGCTCTGACCGAGTTCCTCGAGAAAGTTTCCGTCGTTCAGGATGCCTGCGGTGATGCCCGTTCCTTCCGCACGCCCGCTGCCTATCCGATAGACGATGCTCGGCCCGTTGACGGCTGCGGGCGGATTGGCACTGAGCGCGCTTGCACCCTCGTAAAAAGGCCAGCCGAAATCGAGCGGCTGCCAGTCGCGTCGGAAACGGGTCAGCTCGTGGAAGGACTGCGAGCCGCGGTCCGCGAGATGCAGGTAGTCGGATTCGACGCTGAAACCGCCGGGATTCTGTATCCCGTCGCCCCAGAGCTGCGGCGTTCCCACCAACCTGCCGGACAGCGGGACCGAGGCGCCGCAATACACGCAGTACGGCCCAATGCGATACAATTTGCCGTAGGGCGAGGCGGAGTTCTGCGCGTTGGCGCCCGTTGAGTCTCCGATTGCGATGTACAGTTCACCCTGCGACACGAGCGAGGCTGTGATGCGGGCGCTCCACGGATCGCCAAGGCGCACCTTCATCATCCGACCGCGCGCGGCGTTGAAACCCTGGAGCCAAAGTCCCTCGGTCGGACTATGGGTAACGATGTAAACGCCTTCCTGATAGACTTCATCGGGAAATGCCCAGGCCACGGCCAGAATTTCGCCGGGCACCCGGTTGTCCCGCACGAAAGTATCCTCGACTACAGAACCAGTGTCGGGATTGACCTTCAGCACGCGCCCATTGCGATCGGCCACCAGCAGTTCGGTCTGGTTGTGGATGAAGGCCATGTCCACGGTTTCGCCGATGCCGCTGACGACCCGTTTGACGACGATACCCTCACGATCGTTGCTCACGGTCACGACCAGGTTCAGGAAGACCGCTTCCCCGCCAGCGGTGGCGCGCAGAGTCACCTCGTAGATGTTATCGAGATTGGCATCGCCGGGAAGATCGTAGTTAGGCGGTGTGTTGAAGCGCAGGCCGCCGTCACTACCCAGAACGAACCGATCCGCGTCGGGACCCCCAGAGATCGATAAGGTGACAGGATCGTTCTGCGGATCGCTGGCACTTGCGGTGTAGAAATTGTCCGCCCTGTTCTCCCTCACGCTCGCCGAGGTGGCGGACGTGAATTGCGGTGCCGTTGCGACGGGCGCAGATGGCGGCGGACCGGCCGAATTGCCTCCGTCATCTCCACCGCACGCCGCGAGCCCCAGCGCCAGTGCTGTGACCAGGAAACACCGAAAATTCCGTAGCATATCGACCCCGTTCAATCCCGCTCACTTGCTACGGTTGCAGCCAGCGCCTGGCAACTCCGTTTTGGCGGACGGTAAAGGAACAGGTGCCGCCCGCAAGGTATATGAGGAACGCGGCCGCGCGCCATTCGTCCTTGCAGTGATCCCAAACGCACAAGGAGAATGATCGCATGGCAATCGTGAAACAGGGCAGCGCGCGCTACGAGGGGCTCGGCAAGGAAGGCAAAGGCCACGTCTCGACGGGCTCGGGCGCACTTTCCGACCAGCCCTACGGCTTTCAGACCCGGTTCGAGGACAAGCCCGGCACCAACCCCGAGGAATTGATCGCCGCGGCCCATGCGAGCTGCTTCACCATGGCGCTGTCCTTCAAGCTGGCCGAGGCCGGGCACACCGACGGTTCGGTGGCGACCGAGGCCAAGGTCAGCCTGGAAAAGGACGACGGCGGCTTCACAGTTACCAAATCGGCACTTTCGACGACTGCCAAGGTGCCGGGAATGGATCAGGCGAAGTTCGAGGAACTGGCCGCCGATGCCAAGGCCAATTGCCCCATTTCCAAGCTGCTGGACTGCGAAATCACGCTGGAGACGACGTTCGAGGGCTGACCTCGAGTTCGCCGACGGTCTGCGGATAGAGGCTTGCGAGCACCGCCAGCCCGGTCTCCCGCAGCAGGTCTGTCCCCAGATCCGCCCCGCCTTCGCCCTTTCGCGCGTCCTTTCTGAGGGCGGCGAAACGGGCGGAGCGGGCGGCCACTTCCGCCTCGACCACGCCCTGCCAGAACGGCGGGTGCTCGCCTTCCGCCCATTCGCCACGACCGCGACCGAAGTGCGCCACGGCGAGGTAGCGCAGCAGGGCAGTGACCGCGAGGCGCTCGAAGAAATCCTCCGACCAGCGCACGCTCTCGCCATCCTCGCCGCGCGCCACGTTGATGCCCTTGGCAACGCCGGTCGCGCCCAGCACGCCGAGGATCGAGCCGACGATCATCCCGCCGCCCAGCGTCAGCCCGCCGGCTGCGAGGTCCGCTGCCAGCCCGCCGACCGCGCCCGATACGAGGCCGCCCAGCGCACCCGCCGCGCCCTCCGGCGCGCGGGCGGATAGCGCATAGTCGTCGCTCACCCGCTCCAGCACCTTGCGCGCCGCCTTGCCCGAGAGGTTGTGCAGCCGGATGAGCTCGTCGGTCGAGGTGGCGGTCGATTCCGCCAGCCGCTGCCCAAGCGCCTTCATGGCCTTCATCGCCGCGCGGTCCGCCTTGCTCTTGCCGACCAGCGCATTGGCAAGCTTGCCCTGCCAGCCGCTCTCGTCGATCGCCTCGCGCTCGCGCGCCGCGCCCGCCAGGTAGCGGGCCAGCACCGCCATCGAGGCATCGAAGCGGACACGGTTGAGCTCCTCCCAGCGCCTGCGCAGGCCTGCCATCGCTTCTCGCTTGCCCTCCGGCAGCAGCGGCGTGACGGCGTCGAGCAGCGCGCCTTCCTGCACCCAGACGCGGGCAAAGGCGTCGAGCGGGAGGACGGCGCGGACCTGACCGGGCTCGCCGATGTCGTGCCAGCGGGCCATCTCGGCGGCGACGTCCTCGCGCGGGGGGCCGAGCTGGTTCAGCAGCACCACGACCGGCTTGCCGACCCAGGCGAGCACCTCCATCTCCAGCCCGACGTAACTGGCCGAGGCCGGGTCTTCCGCCGCGTTGACGAGGTAGAGAATGACGTCGGCATGGTCGCGGGCGTTCTTCACCGCCTGCTGGCTCGACCAGAGCGGCCGCTCGCGCCAGCGGTCCCACACCTGTTCCAGCATCCAGCCGATCGGGTTTCCCGCCAGCTTCAGGCGCGAGAGCAGGCGCGCGGTATCGCCGAAGCCCGGCGTGTCCCACAGCATCAGCGTGTCCTCGCCCTGCTGCACGAGGACGTAGCCGGTGGCGAGATCGGTAACGTGCGCGGCATCGCGCACCTCGCCCACGTCGCGGCCCAGCAGGGTGCGCGCCAGCGTGGTCTTGCCGGCATTGGTGTGACTGACGAGGCTGAGATTGACGGTGGTTCCTTCGCCCACCGGGTCTTCGCCGGACTGGTTCACCGCGCCAGCCCCGGGTCGCGCAGCAAAGCCGCTTCCAGCCGCTCGGCCAGCCCCCGATCGTCAGCGCGCGAGAGGTCGAGACCGATGGGCGCGACGCCCGCCGGGCCGAGCACATCGCGCCATGCGGCCAGCCGGGTCGTAATACGCTCGTCCAATCCCGCCTGCCCGGCGAAGTGCGCGCGGAAGGGGGCTTCGTCCACGATCGCCGCGAGGACCGTGCCCGGCCGTGCGTGGGCGATCTCGGCTGCGAGGCGCCGGGCAAGCTCGCCGTGGTTCTCGGCCTCCGGCGTTGCCGACAGGGTGAAGAGCAGCAGGTGATAGTCCTCGCCCGGGTCGCCGCGATGGTTGGCGAGCCACGCCTCCTCGCCGCCGTAGCCGACCGCCGGATCGAAGGCGACCGTTGCGCCGTCACCCAGCGCGCCGCGCAGGGCCGAGGTCAGGCGTCGCTGCGTCTCCTCGCCGGGTCGGTAGGCATAGGGGGTCACCCGCGCGCGGCCCGGATGCCCGCCGGCGCTTCGCAGCAGGCGCCGGACGTAGAAATCCTCGCGACCCGCCACCGGCAGGCTGCGCGCCAGTCGTAGCGCACGCGCGCCCTCGAACGCGGCGAGCAAAAGGCGCGGCACCACGACCAGCGCGGCGACGGTGACGGTATAGAGGTGGATCCACGGACCGGCGTTGACACCCGAAAGCTCGTCCCCCGCCCAGCGCATGGCGGCAATGCCCTCGACCTGCGGGATGCCCACGCCGGTCAGCGCGCTCGTTGGGCCGAGCATGGCGGAAAGCAGAGCGTGGACGGCTTCGGGCGAGAGGAAGGTGCTTTCCCACCCGGCGCGGTATTCGGTCACCAGCGCGCGGGCGTAGATGCCGCCAATCAGGCCCACGGCGAAAAGCGCCGCGCCGAGGTGCAGCGTGCGCGCGAGGCGGGCGGCGGAGAGTTTTGCGGTCAGCAGCATCCAGCGGCGGCGGAAGCCGTCGGCGGCGCGCTGGAGCGAAGAACCGCTTTCGAAGTCGCCCTTTCTGCGGCTCGACATTTCGGCGGCCAGCTCCAGCGCCGGGCCGGTGACGGCGCGCTTTCCGATGAGGCCGCTCAACGCCAGCCAGAGATAGACGAGGAGGTTCCACGCCACCGTGCCGAGCAGGGGCACGGCCAGGAGGTCGAGCCGCTTGTCGGTGCCGAATTCGTTGGCGAGCACGCCCAGCACCAAGGCCAGCAGCGGCAAGGCAATGCCCAGCCAGCCGGGCCAGCGACTCTTCGCCAGCAATCTGTCGATGCCCGGATGCCGCGTGGCGAGGCGGGCGGCGGCGAACTGGGCGCGGGCGGCCAGCAGCCGTTCGCGCCCTGCCTTTTTCGAGAGGTCACCGGCCTCGGCGCGCGCTCTCGCATCGGCCTGGATCCGGTCCTCGGGGGTGAACAGCGCGCCCTCGCGGTCTTCCAACTCAATGGCGCGCACGAGCTCGACGGCGCGCGCATCGTCCTCTCTCATGCTCGCTCCCCTGTTGCCGCGTCCCCCCCTCAACCGTCAGGATGCGCGGAGCGTTCCTCGGCTGCGATCAGCCGGGCTGCACCTCGGTCACCGCGGCGCAGGCGTCGGCAGCGGTATCGCCCTCGCCGCCCGCGAGCTGGGTAAAGGCGATGAAGCCGCCGATCACCAGCACCACGAAGGCGGCGGTCAGCGTGCCGAGGTACTTGTCGATGAAGCGCTTGATCGGGGCGCCGAACACGCGGAACAGGACGCCCACGGTCATGAAGATCAGCCCGCGCCCGGCGATGGCGGCGAGCGTGAAGGTGGCGAGGTTCATGTGGATGAAGCCCGCGGTAATGGTCAGCAGCTTGAAGGGCACGGGGGTCGTGCCGGCGACGACGATCACCTCCCAGTCGTGCTCGCGCAGGTAGCAGGCGGCGGGCGCGAAGCTGTCCGTCAGGCCGAGCGCGCCGAGCAGCCAGGCCCCCACCGCGTCATAGAGAAAATACCCGATGGCATAGCCGAACAGGCCGCCCAGCACCGAGAAGGCCGTGCAGATGAAGGCGAAGCGGATCGCCTTCTTCGGCTCGGCAAGACACATCAGCCCCAGCAGCGGATGCGGGGGGATGGGGAAGAACGAGGATTCGACAAAGGCGAAGAACGCCAGCCACCACTGCGCGTGCGGGTGTGCGGCCTTGGCCATCGTCCAGTCGTAGAGACTGCGGATCCAACCCATCATCGCGCGCGTGACCCATATTTAATGGAAGATGGGGCGCACTAGGGCAGAGGCGCACACCGCGCAAGTCCAACAAACGAACCTATATGGCACTTTTGTATTGACATCGTGACGCTCTCTGGTTAGAGAAGCGGAACATCGCGATGGTGCGAATCGAAGGGCGGCCCCGGAAACTCCGGCGCGGCCCTTTTTCGTGTTTGCCCTGTCGCAGCAACCGGAGGGGTCGACGATGAACGACGGGATCGCCGAACGCGCCGCTTGGATCGCGCCGTTCCTGGAAAAGCTCGCCGAAAGCAGCAATGTCACGGCATCGGCCAAGGCCGCCGGCATCTCCGCCAGCACCGCCTATGCCGCCCGCCGCAAGGACCGCGAATTCGCCCGCCAGTGGCGCCGCGCCCTGTGCGAGGGCTACGACAATCTCGAGCTCGAACTGCTGCGCCGCCTGCGCAAGGGCCAGCGCCCGACCGAGAAGACCAAGTACGACAATGCCGCCGCCATCCGCCTGCTGCTCGCCCACCGCGACGAGGTGAGCCAGCAGCGCGCGCTGGACGAGGACGAGGACGAGGAAGCCATCCTCGCCTCGCTCACCGCCAAGCTCGACAAGATGCGCGAACGCCAGATCGCCACGCAGAAGCTGCTGGCCGAGGACGGCATGATGACGCCCGCCTATGACTAGCATCGCGGCGCTGCGCGACTGGCTCGCCGCGCAGCCGCAGCCGGCGCGCGCCGAACTGATCCGCTCGCTGGCGCTGGAGGAGCAGCGCGCGCTCAAACGCTACTGGAAGGTCTGGGCGCGGCCCGAACAGCAACCGCCCGCAGGCGACTGGTCGACCTGGCTGGTCTGCGCCGGGCGCGGTTTCGGCAAGAGCCGGGCGGGCGCGGAATGGGTGTGCCAGCTCGCCGCGGCGGACGCCGATGCGCGCATCGCGCTCGTCGGCAGTTCGCTGGGCGAGGCGCGCGCGGTGATGGTGGAGGGCGAGAGCGGCGTGCTCGCCTGCATGCGCCGCCGTCGCCGCCGGGTGACCTGGGAGCCGTCGCTCCGCCGGCTGACATTCGCCACCGGCGCGCAGGCCCTGCTCTATTCGGCGGGCGAGCCGGAAACGCTGCGCGGCCCGCAGCACAGCCACGCCTGGTGCGACGAGATCGGCAAGTGGGAGGCGGGCCGCGCGCTGGAGACCTGGGACAACCTCGTCATGGGCCTGCGCCTGGGCGAACAGCCGCAGGCGCTCGCCACCACGACGCCGCGCGCCACGCCGCTGCTGCTGCGCCTCTTCGCCGAGGCGGAGCGCGGCGAGGTGGCACTGGTGCGCGGCAGCACCTTCGACAACGCGGACAACCTGCCGCACCGCTTCGTGCGCGACATCCGCATGCGTTACGGCCACACCGCCATCGGCCGGCAGGAGCTGAGCGGCGAACTGCTGACCGACGTGGAAGGCGCGCTGTGGAGCCGCACGCTATTGGAACGCTGCCGCGAGGAGGTGAACCTCGAGGGTTTTGTGCGGGTGGTGGTCGGCGTCGATCCGCCCGCCTCCTCGCGCGGGGACGAATGCGGCATCGTGGTGGTTGGGCTGACCGAGGAGGGGCGCGCCAAGGTGGTCGCCGACTGCTCGATCCGCCGCCCCAGCCCGGAACGCTGGTCGCGCGAGGTCGCCCGCGCGGCGCTCGACTGGAATGCCGACCGCGTGGTGGCCGAGGCCAACCAGGGCGGCGACATGGTACGAAGCGTCCTCCACGCGGTGGACGCAGCCATGCCCGTGCAGCTGGTCCACGCCAGCCGCGGCAAGGCAGCCCGCGCCGAGCCCGTCGCCGCGCTCTACGAGACGGGCAGGGTGATCCACGTCGGCATGTTCGGCAAGCTGGAAGACCAGCTCTGCGGCCTGATGACCGGCGGCAGCTACGAAGGCCCGGGCCGCTCGCCCGACCGGGCGGACGCGCTGGTCTGGGCGCTGACCGAGCTCATGCTGGGCAAGCGCGGGGCGCCGCGGGTGCGGGGGTTTTGAGCGAACTCTTCGCCAGCCGCCCACCCATTAATACCGAATGCTGCCGAATCCCCGGTCGCCCGGCGACCGCAAGCGCGACTGCGCGCCCGCAGCCGCCCCGCAGCGAAGCGGAGGGATTCAGGCGAGGATAGCCAAGGGCCCGGACGGGCCCGCCGGCGATTGAGGAGATAACGATGTCATTTCTCGAAAACCTGCGCTCCGCCTTCAAGGGCGGGGCGAGCGAGCGTGTGCCCATCGCCCGCGCGTTCCAGTCGCCCTGGGGCTGGGCCTATGAGAGCGGCGGCGCGCGGTTGCCGTTTGACTATCGTGGTGCCGTTCGCCACGCCTACCTCGCCAATCCGGTGGCGCAGCGGGCGGTGCGGATCGTGGCCGAGGGCGTGGGCAGCGCGCCGCTCTTCTCGACGCACGAGGCGGCCGCTGCGCTGGTGCGGCGGACCTCTGCCGGGCAGGGCCTGCTGGAGACGCTCGCGGCGCAGATGCTGCTGCACGGCAACGGCTTCGTACAGGTTGCCCGTGACGGGGCGGGGCTACCGGTCGAACTGTTCGCCCTCAGGCCAGAGCGCATCAGCGTGGTGCCGGGAGCGGACGGCTGGCCCGCGGCCTACCGCTACAAGCTGGGCGATCGCACGCTGGAGCTGCCGGTGGAGGACGAAGACGGCTGGCCCTCGGTCATCCACCTCAAGAGCTTCCATCCGGCGGACGACCACTACGGCGCGGGCTGCCTCTCCGCCGCGGAGCAGGCAGTGGCGGTGCACAACGCGGCCAGCGAATGGAACCGCTCGCTGCTGGAGAACGCGGCGCGGCCCAGCGGCGCGCTGGTCTACGAGGGCGGCGAGGCCATGGGCCTCACCACCGAACAGTTCGAGCGGCTGAAGCGCGAGCTGGAAGCCGCCTACCAGGGCGGCGGCAATGCCGGCCGGCCCATGCTGCTCGAAGGCGGGCTCAAGTGGCAGAGCTTGTCGCTCTCGCCCGCCGACATGGACTTCGCCGAGCTGAAGGCCGCCGCCGCCCGCGACATCGCGCTCGCCTTCGGGGTGCCGCCGATGCTGCTCGGTCTGCCGGGCGACGCGACCTACTCGAACTACCGCGAGGCCAACCGCGCGCTGTGGCGGCTCACGCTGCTGCCGCTGGCGGGCAAGATTCTCGAAGGCCTGCAGGAAGGGCTGGAGCCGTGGTTCCCCGGCCTCGACCTCGCCATCGATCTCGACCGCGTGGCCGCGCTCGCCGAGGACCGCGAGAAGCTGTGGGCGCAGGTGACCGCCGCCACCTTCCTCTCGGACGAGGAGAAGCGGGCCATGCTCGGCCTGAAGCAGGGAGACGCGAAATGATGCGGCAGGACATGCTGGCGGCGCTCATGGTGCAAGCGCAAACGACCGGGACCGATCTTGTCACCCTGCGCGCCATCGTAGAGGAAGCGAGCGAGATCGGCGCGCGGCGCACGCTCGACCGGCTGGGGCTGGGCGACGATAATGCGCAGGACGACCTCGATGAGCTGCGCGACCTTCTCGGCGCCTGGCGCGCGGCCAAGGCCAGCGCGTGGAAGGCCGCCGTGGAGTGGCTGGTGCGCGGCGTCGGCGCTCTGCTGCTGATCGGCATCGCCGTGCGCCTCGGCGTCGGGGAACTGCTGCGATGAGAATCGCCGGTTATGCCGCCCTGTTCGACGTACCCGACGGCGCGCGCGACACGATCCAACCAGGCGCCTTTCGCCGGACGCTGAGCGAACGGCGCGAGGCCATCCCGCTCTACTGGCAGCACCGCCCCGACCAGCGCATCGGCTGGGTCGAGCGCGCGGAGGAGGATGAGAAAGGCCTGCGCGTTGTCGCCAGCATCGATAATCCCGACAGCCGCGCGGTCGCTATGCTGCTGGGCAAGGCGGTCAACGGTCTCAGCTTCGGCTACCGCGCACGGGGCTTTCGCCGCTCGGAAGCAGGACGCGTCTTGGAGGACATCGACCTGTTCGAGGTCAGCCTCGTCACCCACCCGCTCCAGCACGGCGCCAGGATTCACCTGATCGCCTGACCCCCTCATTCCTTTCCGGCGCAGGCCGGTTCGATTCCCCTCGACGTTCCAGCCTGCGCTGGAGCGCGCCTTTGCATGTCCCATCGAAAGGTAATTCCCCCTATGGATATCCAGATCCCCTCCCAGACCGTCATCGGTGCCGCGGTGGACCCGCTCGCCGATCCGCTGACCCAGAGCTTCGATCTCGTCGCCCGCCAGGACAAGACCGAGTCCGAGGTCAAGGCCCTGCGCTCCGACGTGGACGAGGTGAAGGCCCGGCTCGACCGCATGGGCCGCGCCGCCGTGCGCCCCGTCATCGGCGAGGGCTCGGGCGAGCCGAGCGCCGAGGTCAAGGGCTTCGTCGACGGCTACCTGCGCCGCGGCCGCGAGACCGAGGTCAAGTCGATCAGCGGCGCGGTGGCCAAGGATGGCGGCTATGCCGTGCCGCGCGAGATCGACGCGATGATCGCCAGCGAGCTGAAGGACATCTCGCCCATCCGCGCCATCGCCCAGGTCGTGCAGGTCGGCACCAGCGGCTATCGCAAGCTCGTCACCACCGGCGGCACCGCTTCGGGCTGGGTCGGCGAGACCGGTGCCCGTCCGGAAACCGACACGCCGGAATTCGCCGAAATCGCCCCGCCCACCGGCGAGCTCTACGCCAATCCGGCGGCGAGCCAGTCGATGCTCGACGATGCCGCCTTCGACCTCGAGGCGTGGCTGGCGAGCGAAATCGCCATGGAGTTCGCCCGCGCCGAGGGTGCGGCCTTCGTCAAGGGCAACGGCATCAACCAGCCGCGCGGCTTCCTCTCCGCGCCGACCAGCATGGCGGGTGACGCGGTGCGCACCTTCGGCACGCTGCAGTACATCGGCTCGGGCGATGCCGACGGCTTCGACGCGGCGCCCGAGGCACGGCTGATCGACCTCGTCCACACGATGAAGGCCGGCCACCGCCAAGGCGCGAGCTGGGTGATGAACTCCGCAACGCTTTCGGAGGTCCGCAAGCTCAAGACCACCGACGGCGCGTTCCTGTGGCAGCCGGGCCTGATCGAAGGCCAGCCCGATCGCCTGCTGGGCTACCCGGTGGTCGAGGCCGAGGACATGCCGGACGTGGGCGCGGGCGCCTTCCCCATCGCCTTCGGCAACTTCCGCGCCGGCTACCTGATCGCCGAACGCTCGGCCACGCAGATCCTGCGCGATCCGTTCACCAACAAGCCCTTCGTCCACTTCTACGCCACCAAGCGCGTGGGCGGGCAGGTGCTCGACAGCTCGGCGATCAAGCTGCTGAAGATCGAGGCGTGATTTTGAGTGCGAGCCCGCCTTGCGCGGGCTCGTCCTCGCTAGACGCGCAGCATAGCTGCGCCGCTGCGGGCGGCCGGTCGGCCTTGCGGTCGGCTGTGCCGCCCGTTCGCAGCACTTTACGTCAAGCCGTGCGCCGGTCCGGTCGCTTCAGCGACCGCAA
This sequence comes from Aurantiacibacter luteus, assembly GCF_001010945.1. Classification (GTDB taxonomy): domain Bacteria; phylum Pseudomonadota; class Alphaproteobacteria; order Sphingomonadales; family Sphingomonadaceae; genus Alteraurantiacibacter; species Alteraurantiacibacter luteus. The sequence goes on along the minus strand of NZ_LBHB01000002.1, from coordinate 642,517 downwards.
GCGCGACTGCGCGTCGCGCGTCGCCGCGCGGAAAGCCAAGGGGCGGATGCCCCGCCGGCGATTGAGGAATATAAAAGATGAAGCGAACCATCATCGCGCCGGCCCTGTTGCCGGGCGCGGCCCTCGACGAGCTGAAGGCATGGCTCGCGATCACCACCACGCGCGACGATGTCGTGCTCACCGCCTTGCTGCGCGCCGCGCTCGACACCTGCGAGGTTTTTACCCGCACGATGCCGATCGAGGCGCTGTGCCAGGAAGTGCTGCCGTCTGCCGCGGGCTGGCACAGGCTCGCCACCCGGCCGGTGCGGGCCATCACCGCGCTCGAGGCCATCGCGCCGGGCGACACGCGCACGGCCGTCGACCCGCTCGCCTACCAGCTCGACATCGCGGCCGACGGCAGTGGGCGGGTCGAACTCAAGGCGAGCTTCGACCAGGGCCGCGTCGCCGTGCGCTTCACCGCCGGTCTGGCAGCAGACTGGCAAAGCCTGCCGGAAGGGCTGCGCCACGGGGTGGTGCGGCTTGCCGCACATCATTACCGCGAGCGCGACGCGGGCGGAGCCGGCGCCCCGCCCGCCGCCGTCGCCGCATTGTGGCAGCCGTGGCGCCGGATGCGCCTCGCATGAGCGGGCTGATCGCAGCGCGCGTGGGCAGACACCCCGGCCTCGCTGCCCGGCTTGCCGAGCGGGCTCGCAAGCTGGCCGTGGCCCATGCCGAAAACGCCCTGCGCACTCGCCGCGCCGACCCGTGGCGCTGGCGCAAGGCCCGCTTGCTGTGGCCCCTGATTGGCGGAGAACGATGATGGAAACGGCCCTGAGAAAGGCGCTGGTCGACTGGCTTGCGGACGATCCGCTGCTGTCCGTCGCACTCAACACCATCACCGAGGAAGCGCCCGCTCGGACTGCCCCGCCCTGGCTCGGCATCGCCGCCAGCGCCAGCACCGACTGGAGCGCGAAGGATCGGCGCGGCCGCGAGGTGCGCGTGGCGGTGGAACTGCACACGCGCGGCGACGAGCCCGGCGAAAGCGGCAGCCTCGCCGCGCTGGTGGAAGACCGCATCGAGAGCCTGCCGCTGGCGCAGGACGGCTTCTCTGTCGTCACCACGACGTTTCTGCGCGCCCGGTCCGAACAGCGCGCCCGCAACACCCGCGCGGTGCTCATGGAATACCGCTTCCGCCTGCTCGAGACCGCCTGATCCACCTTTCATCGGAGACAAGACAATGACAGCCCAGAAAGGCTCAGCCTTCCTTCTCAAGATCGGGGACGGCGCCCAACCCCCCACCTACGCCACCGTCGCCGGCCTCCGGACGACGCAGATGTCCATCAACGGCAATGCCGTGGTCGTGACCCACAAGGGCTCGGACGGCTGGCGCGACCTGCTTTCGGGCGCGGGCACGCGTTCGGTATCGGTCAGCGCCGCGGGCATTTTCCTCGGCAGCAGCGCCGAGGCCGAAGTGCGCGGCCACGCCCTTGCAGGCACCATCGCCGACTACGAGCTGAGCTTCGAGGACGGCGAGCGCCTGCGCGGCCGGTTCCTCGTCCAGCGGCTCGACTACTCGGGAGATTTCAACGGCGAGCGCAACTACACGATGCAGCTCGAAAGCTCGGGGGCCGTCGTTCCGGCATGAATGCAAATCCCGAACGCGGCGAGGCCGCGATCATAGTGGCCGGAAGCCCGCGAATCCTGCGCCCCAGCTTCGCCGCGCTCGTCGCCGCCGAGGAGGAACTCGGCCCCTTGTTCGCGCTGGTCGAACGCGCGGGCGAGGGACGATTGCGGCTGACCGAGATTACCGGGCTGTTCTGGCACTGCCTGGCCGATCGCGGCGCCACGACGCGTGACGACATGGGCGACGCGGTGATGGCGCTGGGCCTCGCCCGCGCGGCGGCGCCCTTGCGCGTGCTCCTCGCACAGATCCTGCAGGGGAGCGCGTGAGCGGCGCCTTCGCCCACGGCGCACGGCGACTGGCGGGACTCGCCGGTCGGCTGCTGGGCTGGCCGCCGCACTGGTTCTGGCAAGCGACGCCAGCCGAGCTCGCGGCCATCCTGCACGAGGACACCGGCACCGCATCGCCCGGCATGGACCGCGCCGCGCTCGACCGGCTGATGGCGCAGGACGCGACAGAAGGGGCTCTGGAGGGGAAAGACAATGGACGATGAAATCGACACCCTGCTGGTGGAGGTCCGCGCAAATACCAGCGGCTTTCGCAGCGACATCGAAGCGATGCGCAGCGGGCTCGACTCCTCGCTGACCGACGGCTTTGCCCGTGCCGGCGACGTGCTCGAACGCAGCCTGCTCTCGGCCATCCGTCGGGGCAAGCTGGGTTTCGACGAACTCAAGTCCGTCGCGCTGGGCGCGATGAGCGAGATTGCCGCGCAGGCTCTCCGGTCTGGGCTCGGCACCCTGCTCGGCGGCGGCAATGGCTCAGCGGGCGGTGGCTCGGCGGGCGGCATGGGCGCGGTGCTGAGCGGGCTTTTCGGCTCGCTCCTCGGCCTGCCCGGTCGCGCCACCGGCGGTCCCGTCGCGCCCGGCGCGGCCTACATCGTGGGTGAGCGCGGGCCGGAGGTTTTCGTCCCCACCAGCGCCGGGCGCGTGGAGACAGGCGCCCGCTTCGGCCAGCAACAGCAGCGCGACGTGCGCGTCTCGATCGCCCTGGCGCCCGAACGCGGAGCTTCGGGACCGGTGATGCTCCGCCGCTCGAGCCGCCAGGTCGCCAGCGCCGTAGCGCGTGCCATGCGTAATTTCTGAAAACGAAGGGAAGCCAAGACCATGGCATACTGGCTCGCCGACAAGCGCGAAGGGCAGGACAGCGACTTCCTGCAACGCTTCGATGCCGACTACTGGACCGTCGATTTCCCGCGTCCGGCAATGGCCAGCATCATCACCCAGCGATCGGACACGGTGCGGGTGGACTGCGAATTCCACCATCGCAACGAACTGGTCGGGCTGATCTGGGACAGCGAGGACCGTTTCGACCATCCGCTGCTGGGATATGCGACCGACCGCGACTATTCGCGCACCACGCTGACTTTCCTGTGGACCAGCAGGGACGTGCGACATCTCGACGAGGTGAACGGCCCGACCCTGACGATCGAAGGGCGCGACACAGACGGCAATGCGCGTAGCTGGTTCGTCCGGCTGTGGAAGTACGCCGAGGGCGCGCCGAACAGGGCCACGGTCACCCTGCCGTTCTCGAACCTGCGCGAGGGCTGGCTGGCCGACGGCGACCTCGTGAACCCGGCGGCGATCGACCGGATGTTCATCTCGATCGTGCCGCCGGGCTACGATCCGGCAGACCCCTCGCCGTTCGCGCAGGCGACCACGGGCGTCGTCGGCCTCAGCAACATCCGCGTCGCCGGCGAGCGCGCCATGCTGGAGCTGGGGGACGTCATCCTGCCGGCAAATGGCAGCGGCATGGCGACGGCATACGACGACAGCTACAACCTCGCGCCGGGCCGGGTGCTGCGCAATCTGCGCCATCTCGGTTACACCGGAGATGTCGTCCACTACCTCGGCATGAGCCACTTCTTCCGGTTGCAGCGCCAGCCGGACGGCGCCCTGCTCGTCGATCCCGCGGGCACGTTGTCGCTCCCGGCGATCTCCTGGCACTCGCAATTCCTCGTGAAGTGCAAGGCGCTGGGTATCCGGCCCATCCTCTCGCTGTCCTACGAGCTTCTCGATGTGCACTGCCCCTCCGCGTGGAAACAGCGGGCCCATAACGGGACGGCGGCGCGGACCGGATGGGAGCCTCCATCGACGCTGCTCTCGCCCGCCAATCCGGAGGCGATGGCGTACCTGCGAAGCGTGGCGGCGAAATTCCTCGATCTCGCCCGCACCCGTTCGATGGCTGTCGCCTTCCAGATCGGCGAGCCCTGGTGGTGGGTCACCGCCGACACGCGCGCGCCCTGCCTGTATGACGATGCCGCCCGCGCGGTGCTCGCATCGCGTGTGCCGAGCGTACCCGCAATCACCGATCTGCGCACCGCCTCCACCCCGGCTGAGCTGGCGCTGCTCGATGCCGCGGGCGCGATCCTCGCCGAATCGATAGCTGACCTCGCCGCCGCCGCGCGCGCGGCTTATGGCGGCCCGCTCGAGGTCATGCTGTTGGCCTTCACGCCGACCATCCTCGATGCCGCCACGCCCGAAGCCCGGCGCGCGAATCTGCCGACAGGTTGGGCCTGGCCTGCCTACGACCGGCTGCAGGTCGAGGATTACGACTGGCTGACCGCCGGGGCGGAGGCGCTGCGGCGCAAGGCCTACAAGACCGTGCAGGCGCGGCTCGGCTACCCGCTCGACAGACAGGATTACCTAGCCGGCTTCGTGCTCGATCCCGCCGACCGCGAGCGGTTCTGGGCCCTTATCGATGCCGGCCTCGACGAGGCCCGGGCCCGCGGCGTCGTCAGAACCTTCGTCTGGGCGCTGCCGCAGGTCTGCCGCGACGGATACGTCCGCCTTCCCTACCAGGAGAAACAGGTGCAACCTTTCGACGACCTGCTCTACCCGCTCGCGCTCGGCCGCGATGCCGGGGTGAGCCCCGAATTCTCGACATCTATCGCGCTGACGGCTTCCGGGCACGAGCGGCGCAACAGCCAGTGGAGCGATGCTCGGCTGCACTACGACGTCGGCCCCGGCATTCGTGGCGAGACCGATCTGGGTGTCCTGCTGGAATTCTTCCGCGCCCGCCGGGGCCCGGCGCGCGGTTTCCGCCTCGCCGACCCGTTCGATTTCAGCTCCAACGGGCTGACCGGGACGCCGACCGCCACCGATCAGCTGATCGGCATCGGCGACGGCCTGACGGCGAGCTTCTGGTTGCGCAAGAACTACGGCAGCAGCGAGGATCCGCAGCAGCGCCCGATCACACGGCCGCGCGCCGACACCGTGCTCGTCAGCGTCGACGGCGTGCCAACCACCGACTGGGTACTGGAACCTGGCGGCCCGGTGATCTTCACCGATGCGCCGGGCGCGGGCCAGTCGGTGCGCGCGGGCTTCCTGTTCGACGTGCCGGTACGCTTCGCCGAGGACCGGCTGGACATCACCGGTGCCACCTTCCGCGCGGGCGAAGCGCCAAGCGTGCCGCTGATCGAATTGCGGGAGGAACTATGAGCCATGTCTTCTTCTCGAACGAGCTGGAAGGTGTCGCGACCTGGTGGAGCATCAAGCGCCGCGACGGGGTCGCGCTCGGCTTCACCAGCCACGACCGCGATCTCGTGTTCGGCTTGATGACCTATCGCGCCGCGCCCGGCATGGTCCCTTCAGCCATTCGCCGCACCGCCGACCTGCGCCGCGATGCGGTGGAGGTGCAGGGCGTGCTGGCCCACGACGCCATTTCCGCCGAGGATCTGGAGACCGGCCGGTACACCGGGGCGCGCATCGCCATCGGCCTCGTCGACTGGGAGACGCTCGATCGCGCCGTCCTGTTCAACGGCGAACTGGGCGATGTGAGCCGCGAGGACGGCAGCTTCGAAGCCGAACTGCGTTCGGCCAAGGCTGCGCTCGAACTCGATCCCGTGCCGCGAACCAGTCCGACCTGCCGTGCCGCCTTCTGCGATGCCGCCTGCGGGCTCAGCCCCAACCTTCACACGACGCTGGTTGGCGTGAAGGCGCTCGACCTCGAGGCCAACAGCGTCGCCTTCGACGCTGGCCCACCTGCCGCCCACGCGCTGCACGGGCAGGTCAAATGGGTCGACGGACCGCTGACCGGGACTACGATGCAGGTGATTGCTGCCGATGGTGGCTCGCTGGTGCTCGACCGGCCGCTGTCGGCAGATATCGCGCCGGGTGCCCGCGCCTACCTTCGCGAGGGGTGCGATCACACCATTGCGACCTGCGCCGGGCGTTTCGCCAACGCCGCGAACTTCCGCGGCGAACCGCACCTGCCGGGCAACGACCTGCTCGCCCGCTATCCCACGGGGTCGCGGTGAAGAGCGCAAGGCGGGCTTTCGCCGAGGCCGCCGAGGTACTTGTCGGCACACCCTTTCGCCTGCGCGGTCGCGATCCGGCAAGCGGTATCGACTGTATCGGCCTTGTCCATGCCGCGCTCGTCGCAATCGGACGCCAGCCGCCCGCGCTGCCAACCTATACCTTGCGCAACTGCGACGTCGCCCCGCTTCTCGCCCTGCTCCCCGAAGCGGGCTTCAAGGCGACCCGGGCCAGGCTGCGTCCCGGTGACGTCGTCATGGTCCGGACCGGACCGGCGCAGTTCCATCTCGCCGTCGCCGCGGTGCGCGGCGGCTTCGTCCACACACACGCCGGGCTGGGCCACACGGTGCTCACCCCCGCGCCGCTGCCATGGCCCATCGTCGGGCGCTGGCGTCTCACCTGACCGGAAAGGCCACGCATGGCATCTCTCGTACTTACCGCCGTCGGCACGGCCATTGGCGGCCCCCTGGGAGGTGCGCTCGGCGCACTGGTCGGCAGCCGCATTGACGGCGCGCTGTTCGGACCGCCGGACCGTGAGGGTCCGCGCCTGACCGAACTCAAGGTCACCACCTCCAGCTACGGCGCTCCGCTCGCCCGGCATTTCGGCACCATGCGAGCCGCGGGCACCATCATCTGGGCGACCGATCTCAAGGAAAGCGCGGAGAAGAGCGGAGGTGGCAAGGGACGCCCGTCGACCACAACCTATTCCTATTCCTCGTCCTTCGCCGTGGCGCTGGCCAGCCGCAAGATCGAACGGGTCGGCCGCATCTGGGCCGATGGCAACCTGCTGCGCGGGGCGGCGGGCGACCTCAAGGTGCAGGGCGCACTGCGCGTCTACACCGGCACCGGCGACCAGCTGCCCGACCCGCTAATCGCCAGCGCCGAGGGCAGCGAGTGCCCGGCGTTTCGCGGCCTCGCCTACTGCGTATTCGAGAATTTGCAGCTCGCCGATTTTGGCAACCGCATCCCCGCGCTTACCTTCGAGATCGTCGCCGACGACGGACAGGTTTCGCTGGCGGAGCTGGTGTCTCCGGCGCAGCCGGCGGGCGAGGTAGGGCGCACACTGGACGACCTCGAAGGCTATTCCGACGAGGGCGGGGCCCTTGCCGACACGCTCGCCACGATCGACCGCGCCTACCCGCTGGCGAGCGACGCGGGTGCAGCAGGGCTAAGCATCTCGAGCGGCGATCCGGTCGGCAATCCCGTGCTCGTCCTCCCGGCACCGGTCGTCGACCGCCAGGGCGACGGCTTCGGCGGCCTTTCCGGCAAGCGCGAGCGCGCACGCCCCGACGCCGCCGGTGTGCCCGCCGGTCTGCGCTATTACGACATCGACCGCGATTACCAGGCAGGCCTGCAACGCGCGAGCGGGCGCGCTTCGCCCGAACGCAACCGCATCATCGACTTCCCCGGTGCGCTGCAAGCCGCGAGCGCAAAGCGTCTCGCCGATGCTGCTGCCGAGCGGGCCGGGTGGGCGCGCGACCGGCTCGCCTATCGCATCGCAGAAATCGATCCCTCACTCAGTCCGGGACAGATCGTCAGCGTTCCGGGACAGCCCGGCAAATGGCGCGTCGAGGCCTGGGAGTGGCGCGAGACCGGGCTCGAGCTCGATCTCCAGCGCCTGCCCCAACGCCACGGTACAGCTGCCGCCGCCGCGCCGGGAAGGGTGCTGGGATCCGTCGACATCGTGGCAACACCGACCGTGCTCGAAGCCTACGAACTTCCCTGGGATGGCAACGGATCGTCCGATACGCGGCAGGTCTTCGCCGCCGCTTCCTCCACGTCACAGGGCTGGACGGGGGCGGCGCTGTACGGAGAGAACAACGGCGCGCTTTTCCCCATCGGCGCGACCGGTTCGCGGCGCAGCGTGGTCGGCACAACGCTGGGCGCGCTGCGGCCCGCAGCCAGCGTGCTGATCGATCGGGAATCCGACATCGAAGTGCAGTTGATGTCGACCGACTTCGTGCTCGACAGCGTCGACCTGGCGGCGCTGGCGCAAGGGGCCAACCGGGCACTGGTGGGCGAGGAGATCGTCCAGTTTGCCACCGCGCAAAGCCTCGGCGAGGGCCGCTGGCGGCTTTCCGGGCTTCTGCGCGGGCGCGGCGGTACCGAGCATTTCGCACTGGTCGGCTCGCCGCAAGGCTCCGGTTTCGTAATGCTCGACGCCCGACCGGTCGCGCTCGATGTCAACGAACTCGGGACCGCGACCGCCGTCGCCGCCATCGGTCTTTCCGACGAGGAGCCGGTCGTCGACGCGATTTCCGGCCTCGGCTCGAGCCTTCGCCCGCCCTGCCCTGTTCATCCCAAGGCACGGGAAGAAGACGACGGATCGCTCGCCCTCGCCTGGACCCGCCGGGCGCGAGGCACCTGGGCCTGGTCCGGCACGGTCGAGGTGCCGATGGTCGAACAGGCAGAGGCCTACGAGGTCGGCCTTGGCGATCCCGATGCACCCGATGTGATGTGGCAGGTGAGCGAACCCGCGCTCGTCATCGCCTCTGCAGACCTCGGCGCGCTGCGCTCCGACCACGGCGGCAAGGCGCTCTGGGTCCGCCAGATTGGCACCCACGCACGCTCGCTTCCCCTGCTCATGACTACGATCAACTGAGGGCCATCATGACAGATCCGATCACCTTTGCCTCCACGACTCCGCGCCACGCGCTCCCGAACCTCTTCAGCGCGCAGGCGCAAAAGGAGTTCACCGTCAACGAGGCGCTCGCCCGGCTCGACACCCTGCTGCATCCGGCCATCGAAGGCATCGCCAACGCCCCGCCGACATCGCCCGTCGACGGCGAGACATGGCTGGTCGGCGACACGCCGAGCGGAGCCTGGGTGGGCCAGGCGGGCAAGCTTGCCGGGCGGCAGTCGGGCAACTGGGTGTTCGCCGCGCCGCGCGCCGGGATGCGGCTGTTCGACAAGGCCGCCGGGCAACAGGCGCTGTTCGACGGCTCCTGGCGGCGCGCCGCCGCGATCGCTGCGCCGACCGGCGGTTCGGTCACGGACGTGGAAGCGCGCACTGCCATCGCCGGGTTGGTTACGGCGCTCGTCGCGGCGGGAATTCTTTCCGACTGACGCGGACCCTGCGGAGCTTTCCGTCGTTGGCATGGTCGAACCCCTTACGAACCATCGCCAAGGACAATCTCTGATGCCCCACCTTCGCAAGTCGCTTCTCGCCATCCCGCTGCTCGCCGCGCTCGGCGCCTGCCAGACCGTCTACGAGAATGCCGCCGAACAGATCGGCAGCGCGACGGTGATGAATGCGCAGGGCAACGCAATCGGCACGATGCGTATGTATTCGCTGGGCGGCGAGGTGACGATGAACGCCAGCTTTTCCGGTCTGACGCCCGGAGTACACGGCGTGCACCTTCACACCACGGGTAGCTGCATTGCGCCCGACTTCACTTCGGCCGGCGGCCATCTCAATCCCGGCAATGCGGAGCACGGGATCCAGAATCCGCGCGGTGCGCACTTGGGCGACCTGCCCAATGTAACCATCGGTGCCGACGGCACTGGAACCATGAGCGCGGTCGTTCGCGGAACCTTGTCGGGTGTGTCGAACGACCTCTTCGATGCGGACGGCACGGCCATCGTCGTGCACGCCAATGCCGACGATTATCGCACCGATCCTACCGGAAACGCCGGCGGCCGGGCGGCCTGCGGCGTTCTGTCGCGCGGCTGATCAGGCGTCGGCGGCGTAGGGCGTGGTATCGACAACGCCCGCATCCGCGAACCCCTGGCGACGCAGGCGGCAGCTGTCGCACAGCCCGCAAGCCTCGCCTCCCGGTGCGGGATCGTAGCAAGACCAGCTCCACGCGGGATCGAAGCCCAGCCGGGCACATTCGCGAGCGATGTCCGCCTTGCTCATGTGCTGGAGCGGAGCGTGGATGGTGAAGGGTCGTCCTTCCACTCCCTGCTTCGTGCCCAACCGCGCGGTTTCGGCGAAGCTGGCGATGAATTCGGGACGGCAGTCCGGGTAGCCCGAGTAGTCGAGCGCGTTGACCCCGATGAAGATGTCGCTCGATCCCGAACTCTCGGCAAAGGCAGTCGTCAAGGCGAGGAACAGCAGGTTGCGCGCCGGGACGTAGGTCACGGGGATGTCGTCGCCGACCCCGGTCTTGGGGACGGCGATATCGTCGGTGAGCGCGGAACCGCCGAATTGTCGCAGGTCGAGCGGAAGCGTGACGTGTCTCACCACCCCCAGGAGGTCGGCGATAGCTTTCGCGCTTTCGAGCTCGCGTGCGTGACGCTGGCCGTAGTCGATGCTCAGAGCGTGGAGCGCAAAGCCCTGCTCGCTGGCGAGCCCCGCGGTGACCATCGAATCGAGGCCGCCTGATAGCAGCACCACGGCGATCGGCATTGTTGTTGACATGGCGGGTCCGCTAGGCGCGCGGAGCGCAGTGGGCAAGCCACAGAAGCGTCAGCAGCTGCCTGTCCGCCGTGCCTCTCCGTCGATGGAGAAAGGGGCCCCGCCCTCGATGCCCCGGCTGCGTATCTGCACGAGCGCATTGCTTTCATGGCGGATCGTCGTGCGACCGTAACCGTTGCCGCGGCAGGTATACTGCACCGTCACTTCGCGCGCCTCGTCCTGCACCACGAACCGTTCGCAGTTCGGCTGGCGATGTCGCAACTGGATGAGCTCCCGCCCATTCCGAACGCAGATGCGCTGGGTCGCGCTGCCATCGCGCAACCGCAGCGTCCAGCTACCGGGCTGCAGTGTGCCAAGCATCCCAAGTTCGGGCGCCTGTGCCGCCACGGGAACCACGACGCAGGAAGCTGCGAGGGCTCCGAGCGCGGCACGCAGGGCTAATCGATTACGCAACTTCATCGCATTCCTCGTCATCACGTACCCGTAGCAGGAACCACGTGAACGACCAGTTGCACTTCATGTGCGACGAACCGTTCAATCCTGTATGGCGAACTCTTTCGAGCAGAACGCGCAATCGACCACGATTATTCCGTCTTCGTTCGCCATTTCGCGCCGGTCCTCTTTGGGGAACCGTGACAGGACATCCTCGAAATGGATTTCACTGCATCGGCACCCCTTGGAAATTGCAGATCCTGCCACGACGCGAACCTCGTCCTCCTCGTGGTAGAGACGCCAGACGAGATCTTCCAACGGCAGATCGCGATCGACCAGTTCCTCGTGCCGCAGGCTGTCGGCAAGGATGGCGACATGCTCCCAATGCGGATGGTCGAGTCGGGCGTGGAGACGCTCGCGGCCCTCCTCGCCCTCGGGCAAGTGCTGGACCAGCAAGCCTCCACCCACGCATCCGTCCGGTCCCGATGAGACCGCCGTGCGGATGCGCGTTGGGACCTGCTCGCTCTGCCCGAAATAGGTCTCGACCGCCTCGCCCAACGACGCACCTTCAAGCGGTACGATGCCTTGATAGCGCTGGCCGGTCGCGGCAATCTCGAAGGTGATGGCGAGATGTCCCTTGCCGAACAATCGCTCCAGCGAAGGACTTGCACCGATATCGGCCCCGCCTTCGCGGTCATACTCGATATAGCCGCGCAGGGCACCGTCGCGGTAATCGCACACGAGCATCGAGGCCAACCCGCCCTCGCCCTGGGCCTGCAGGGTCAACTGGTCGCCCTCGCCTTTCAGCAGCCCGCCCATCAGCGTCGCCACCACCAGCGCCTCGGCGAGGCAGTGCTTGAGCGCGGGCGCATAGTCGTGGGCCGAGAGGATGTCGTCGAGGACACGGTCCAGCCGCACGAGGCGGCCCCGACAATCGCGCGAGGGGATGGCGAAGCCGAACAGGCGATCCGACAGGGTTTGATTAGAGGCGTCGTTCATGGGCGCCATATGGGGATGGCGCCGGGGATTGGAAGCGCGCCTACCCGATCAGCCCGAAGCACCACAGCAGGACGGATTTCTGCGCGTGGATGCGGTTCTCGGCCTCGTCAAAGACGACCGACTGCGGCCCCTCGAAAACCTCCTCGCTCACCTCTTCGCCGACATGCGCAGGCAGGCAATGGAGGAAGATTGCATCGGGCTTGGCTTTCGCCATCAGCCCCGCATGGACGCGGTAGGGCTCCATCGCCGCGAGCTTGTTGTGAACGTGCTCCTGCCCCATCGAGACCCAGGTGTCGGTGACGATGACGTCAGCGCCCGCTGCCGCCGCCGCGGCATCCTGCGTCAGCGTGACCTGCTGCCCGGCCGCGCGGACCATCGCGACGAACTCCGGATCGGGCTCGTAGCCCACAGGCGTCGCCACGCGGACGTTGAACTTCATAAGCGCCGCAGCCTCGAGGATCGAGTGCAACACGTTGTTGCCGTCCCCCAACCACGCCAGCTCCAGCGCGGGCAGGCCCTTGCGATGCTCGATCACGGTCAAGAGGTCGGCGACGATCTGGCATGGGTGCGATCGGTCGGTCAGGCCGTTGATTACGGGCACGCTGGCGTGACGCGCCATTTCCTCGATCTTTGCGTGATCATCCGTGCGGACCATGATGGCATCGCACATCCGGCTGAGGACGCGCGCGGTATCGGCGGGCGATTCGCCGCGGCCGAGCTGCGACGTCCCCGCGTCGACGATCAGCGCGCTGCCGCCGAGTTGGCGCATGGCGACATCGAAACTGACGCGGGTGCGGGTGGAATTCTTCTCGAACACCATCGCCAGTACGCGGCCCGCAAGCGGCGCATCGCCATCGGACTTGCCCTTCGGCCAGCCTGCCCGGGCAGGCTTTCGCACCAGCGCATCGTCTATCATCGCCGCGATGGCGTTGCCGCCCGCGTCGGACAGGTCGAGGAAGTGGCGCGGCTTGCCCTCGTGCATGGCTAATCCTCCGGTTGGAATGAGGCGGCGCCCGCGGACAGCTTCTCGATGAACTCGTTCATCTCTGCGTCCTCGATCACCAGCGGCGGCAGGATGCGCAGCGTCTGGTCGCCCGCAGCCACCGTCAGCAGCTGGTGGTTGTCGCGCAGGTGGACCATGAACGGGCGCGGTTCGCCCTTCATCTTCAGGCCGAGCATCAGGCCCATCCCGCGCACGCCCTCGAACAGGTCGGGATAGTTGCCGATGAACTGCTCGAGCCGGCCGCGCAGCCGCTCACCGCGCGCGCGGACCTGCGCCAGAAATTCCTCGTTCGCCACCGCATCCATCACCGCCATGCCCGCCGCCATGGCCAGCGGGTTGCCACCGTAGGTCGATCCGTGGGTGCCCACGGTCATGCCCCGCGCGCCCTTCTCGGTGGCGAGACAGGCGCCGAGCGGAAAGCCGCCGCCGATGCCCTTGGCGGTCGCCATGATGTCCGGCTCCACGCCCAGCTGCTCGTAGGCATAGAGCGTGCCGGTGCGCGCGACACCGCACTGCACCTCGTCGAAGACCAGCATCAGGTCGTGCTCGTCCGCCAAGGCGCGCAGGCCCTGAATGAACTCGGGGGACGCGACGCGGATGCCGCCTTCGCCCTGCACCGGCTCGACCAGGAAGCCCGCGGTGTTCGGGCCGATCGCCGCCTTCGCGCCTTCCAGATCGTCGAATTCGACATAACGAAAACCGGGCAGCAGCGGGTTGAAACCCTTGTGCATCTTTTCCTGGTTGCTAGCGCTGATGGTCGCCATCGTGCGCCCGTGGAAGGCGTTCTTGAAGGTGATCAGCTCGAACTTCTGGTCGTTACCCTCGTGCTGGTGATAGGCGCGCGCCGCCTTGATCGCGCACTCGACAGCCTCGGCGCCCGAGTTCGTAAAGAACACCGTGTCGGCAAAGGTCGTCTCGACCAGCCGTGCGGCAAGCGCCTCCCCCTGCGGGCTGCCGTAGAGATTGCTGACATGCATCAGCGTCTCGGCCTGGCGCTGGATCGCGCCGATCAGACCTGCGTGCGAATGACCCAGCAGGTTGACCGCGATGCCCGCGGCGAAATCGAGGTAGCGGGTGCCGTCCTCGTCGATCAGGTGGCAATGCTCGCCGCGCACGGGCCGCACGCCGCACCGGGGGTAGACGGGCATCAGCGGGGAAATGGTCATCGCGAAAACTCCAACACGCGAGAAAAGAGAAGGGCGGCCTGCCCCTGAAGGGCCGACCGCCTAATGAACTTCTCTCTATGCGGGAGCGGGCGGCCGGTCAAACGCTCGGCCGCCCCGCGATCCGGATGGGCCTAGCCCTGCACCGGAACGAGGTTGACGGCCGAGTATTTGCCTCGTCGGTCGACCTCGAGATCGAATTCGAACCGGTCGCCTTCCTCGATGCCGCTGAGTCCCGAGCGTTCCACCGCGCTGATGTGGACGAAGGCATCGTCCTTGCCATCGTCGCGAGTGATGAAGCCGAAGCCCTTCATGGCGTTGAAGAACTTGACCGTGCCGACGGCCTTTTCGCCGGTCAGCTCACGCTGCGGGCTCTTCTTCTCGACCTCGATGACGTCGCCGACGACCTGCAGGTCGGCAGCCGAGACCTTGCCGCCGCGATCGACGAGGTTGAACTGCAGCTCCTGCCCCTCGGCAAGACCTTCGAGGCCCGCACGCTCGACCTGGCTGATGTGGACGAACACGTCCTCTCCGCCCTCGTCGCGCTGGATGAAGCCGAAGCCCTTCTGGGCGTTGAAGAACTTGACCTTGCCCTTGCCGGTGCCGACGACCTGGGCGGGCATTCCGCCACCGCCACCGCCGCCGCCACGCGGGCCGCCGCCGAAGCCGCCACCACGGTTGCCGCCGCCGAAGCCGCCGCCGCGATTGCCGCCGCGATCGTCGTTGTAGCGGTCGCCGCCGCCGAACCGGTCGCCGCCACCGCCGAAGCGGTCGCCGCCGCCGCGCCAGCCGCCATCCATCGGGGGCGGGCCGCCCTCACCGAACGGATCGAAGCCCTCTTCGCCAAAACCGTCGCGCTTGTCGCGTCCGCGGCCGCGGCGCCCTTTATCGTAACCCATGAACCCCAAGAACCTTCGTTTCCGTCCTGCGACATTCCACCGGCGGTACGGACGATTCTTGCCCCGCCGACAGGGAATGGCGGACCTTCCCCTCCACTCCAAGCCCGGGGGTATAGACGCAAACATGGCACGATGCGAATGATTTAAGGCGAGCGCTTGCAGGGCGTTGCATCTTCGCAACTAGGGCACGCTTGCGACGGCGGGCGCGGTGCGGCACGACACGGACGATGGAGCAGGAGCTGGCCATTTTCGCCGCCTCGCTGGCGGCGGTCGCCGCGCTTGTCGCGCTGGCGCACTGTTTGGGCTTTTCCGCCGTCGGCACGGTGGCCGACGAGGCCGACGCGCGCGAGGCGCTGGCGTTGGTCCCGGGCGGATTCGCGGTGCAGGCCCTCGTGCTCGATGCCGAGGGTCGCAGCGCCCTGGCGCGCGACGCAGCGGGACGGCTGGCAGCGGTCGTGCCTCACGGCGGGCGGCTGGTGGCACGGGTGCTGGAGCCCGGCTCGCACCTCGCGCTGGACGGCGATACACTCAGCATCGCCTCACCGCAGCTGGGACCGCGCACCGTGCATTTGACGCCGGTCGACTCGCTGCCGGACTGGGCGCGTTCATCGCCGTTTGCTAGCTGAGCCGGCATGGACTTCGATCCCGTCACCTGGGCCATTCCCGTCTTCGTCGCGCTCGTCGTCGCAGAACTGCTGTGGGCGCGCCGGCGCCGGCGCGGTGCCTACGAATCGCGCGATACCGCCACCTCGCTGGCGATTGGCCTCGGCAGCACGGTCGTCGGCGCCGTCACCGGCTCGGCGGTCGTGGCCGCGCTGGTGTGGATGCACGATGTCTCGCCGTTCTCCATCGGCTGGGCCTGGTGGGCCTGGCCGCTGTGCTTCGTGCTCGACGACCTCGCCTACTACTGCTTCCACCGCAGCGCGCACCGCGTGCGCTGGTTCTGGGCGAGCCACGTCAATCACCATTCCAGCCAGCACTACAACCTCTCGACCGCGCTGCGGCAGAGCTGGACCGGGTTCTTCGCGCTGGCCTTCGTGTTTCGCTGGCCGCTGGCCTTGCTGGGGTTCGAGCCGGGGATGATCCTCGTCTGCGCCGGATTCAACCTCATCTACCAGTTCTGGATCCACACCGAGGCCATCGGGCGCATGCCGCGCTGGTTCGAGGCGGTGATGAACACGCCCTCGCACCACCGGGTGCACCACGCGGTCAATCCGCGCTACCTCGACCGAAACTACGCCGGGACCTTTATCGTGTGGGACAAGCTGTTCGGCACGTTCGAGGAGGAGGATGCGGACACGCGCATCCACTACGGCATCGTCCACCAGCTCGGCCACTTCAACGTGGTGAGGGCAGTATTCCACGAATGGGCGGCCATTGCCCGCGACGTGAGGCGTTCGCCGTGGCGGCACAAGCTCGGCTACCTGTGGCGCGAGCCCGGCTGGAGCCATGACGGCAGCCGCGAGACCTCCGACATGATCCGCGCACGCTGGGAACGCAAGCGAGGCTGAATTTAGGAAACAGGATGGCCGAGGCGCGGTTCTCCGACCGCCCTGCCGAAGATGCGCGCTGTGTGCCTTAAAGCGCGGTCTCGCCGGTCTCGCCCGTGCGGATGCGCACCGCCTCGCCCAGGTCGAGCACGAAGATCTTGCCGTCCCCGATGGTGCCGGTGTTCGCCGCCTCGCGGATGGTCTCGACGATCTTGGGCGCCAGTTCGTCGCTCGTTGCGATCTCGAGCCGCACCTTGGGCAACATGTTGACCGCGTACTCGGCGCCGCGATAGATCTCGGTCTGGCCCTTCTGTCGCCCGAAGCCCTTGGCCTCGCTGACCGTCATCCCGGCGACGCCGATCCCGGCCAGCGCCTCGCGCACCTCGTCCAGCTTGAACGGCTTGATGACGGCGATGACGATCTTCATGGGCCCGGCTCCTCGGATATGCTGCACTGCAATGTGCTGGTCAGTCGCGCCCGGTGCAAGACAAAAAAGGGGCCGGAACCCGCGCTGGGTCCCGGCCCGTGATGAGGTGTACGTTCGCAGGAGGAACGAGGGTTGGCGAGGCCGGGGGGAGAGAGAGGAGGTCCCGGCCCCGCCAATTCGGTTGGATCAGTTGTAGGCGCGCTCCCCGTGTTCGGAGATGTCGAGGCCGGTGACTTCGACTTCCTGGGTGACGCGAAGGCCGACGGTGAACTTGACCAGCATGCCGACGATGAAGGTGCCCAGCGCCGCCCAGCCGATGGTCACCAGCACGCTGTAGGTCTGCACCCACAGCTGCGCGCCAAGCGCGGTCGAGCCGTCGCCGGGGCCGCCAAGGAACGGCTGGTAGACCACCGCCGTACCGATCGCACCGACGATGCCGCCCACGCCGTGGATGCCGAAGGCGTCGAGGCTGTCGTCGTAGCCCAGAGCAGGCTTCAGCTTGGCGACCGCGAAGTAGCACACCACCGAGGAAGCGATGCCGAGCAGCACGGCGCCGAACGGGCCGCTGTTGCCCGCTGCCGGTGTCACCGCGACGAGACCGGCGATGACGCCCGAGCAGAAGCCCAGGGCCGAACCCTTGTGGCCCGCCAGCTTCTCCACCACCATCCAGGTCAGCGCGCCCGCCGCCGTGGCGACGAAGGTGTTGATCATGGCGAGGCCGGCGACGCCGTCCGCCTCGAGCTCCGACCCGGCGTTGAAGCCGAACCAGCCCACCCACAGCAGGCCCGTGCCGATCATCGTCATGGTCATCGAGTGCGGCGGCGAGAGCTCACTCGGGAAACCCGTGCGCTTGCCCAGCAAGTAGGCGAGCACGAGGCCCGAGACACCGGCGTTGATGTGGACCACCGTGCCGCCGGCGAAGTCCAGAGCGCCGTCCTCGAACAGCAGGCCGCCGCCCGCCCAGACCATGTGCGCGATGGGGAAATAGACGACCGTCAGCCAGATGGGCACGAACAACATCAGCGCGTTGAACTTCAGTCGTTCCGCCGTGGCGCCCAGCACCAGCGCGGCGGTGATCGCGGCGAATGTCATTTGGAAGCTGATGAAGACGTATTCGCTGATGACCTCGTCGGAGAAGGTGGCCGCCGTGCTGTCGGGTGTGACGCCCGCCAGGAACAGCTTGCCCCAGGCGAAGAATTCGTTGCCCTCCGGCCCGAAGGCGGTCGAGTAACCCCAGATGATCCACACCACCATCGCCAGCGCGGCGGTGGCGCCGATCTGGGTCATGGTGGAGAGCATGTTCTTCGACCGCGTCAGGCCGCCGTAGAACAGCGCGAGGCCCGGCAGGATCATCAGCATGACGAGAACGGTGCTGGTCATCATCCAGGCATTGTTGCCCGGATTGGCGACAGCTGCGGCCGCGGCAGGTTCGGTCGCGGCCTCGATCGGCACGCCGGCTTCCTGCGCCAGCGCGGCGGTGGCGGCGAACGCGGTGGCACCGAGCGCCGCCAGTCCACCCGTGAGATAACGGTTCATTGCAATACCCCTCTGTCCAAGGACGCCGCTCACAGCGCGGTCTCGTCGGTTTCGCCGGTGCGGATGCGCGTGGTGGAGGCGAGATCGAGCACGAAGATCTTGCCGTCGCCGATGCTCTGCGTGCTGGCGACCTGCTGGATGGTCTCGACCACCTTGGGCATGAGCTCGTCGCTGACGGCGATTTCCAGCTTCACCTTGGGCAGCATGTTCACCGAATATTCGGCGCCGCGGTAGATCTCGGTCTGGCCCTTCTGGCGGCCGAAGCCCTTGACCTCGGATATGGTCATGCCGGCGACGCCCGCCTCGGCCAGCGCCTCGCGCACCTCGTCGAGCTTGAATGGTTTGATGATGGCTATCACGAACTTCATCGCTGACCCCTGTCCAGCGCCGGGGTCGTTCCCGGCCACGCAGATGCACAGCAAGGGGCGTGCCAGATGAGGCGGGTGACGGGATTTCAGTGGTTTGCCTGCAGGGCTGACTGCCGCTCATGCTGCGGCGCACAAATCGCAGGCAGGCGCGCCCGAAAAAGCGGCAGCGTTCAATCGAGCGCGAGCGTGGCCCTGATCGGCAGGTGATCGGAGGCCTGACGCGACAGCGCCGTGGCGTGCACCCTTGCCTCCATCACCTGCCAGTGCGGCGTGTGCATCATCCGGTCGAGCGAGAGCACCGGGCGGCGCGAGGGGAAGCTGTGGCCGGGATCGACAACGTTCCAGTGCGCCGCCAGCCCAAGCTCGCCGCCGATGGGCCGCAGCCACTCGTTGCAATCGCCCATCATCACCGCCGGCAGGCCCGGCGCGCGGCTGGCGTTGCACACGTGCGCGAACTGCCGCTTACGCCTGAGGCCGGAGAGGTCGAGGTGCATGCCGGTCACGCAGATCTCGTGCCCGTCGGCATTGATGCGCGCCCGCACCGCCCCGCGCGGTTCGATGCGCGGCAGGTCGTCCGCCTCGACGTCGATGACCTCGATTCCCTGCCGAACCAGCAGCGCATTTCCGTGCCAGCCGAGGCTCGCGGGCCGCGTGGGCCTGGAGGCGACCTGGTAGCCCATCTCCGCAATCGCGACGCGGTCGAGCACGCTTGCGCGCGTGCCGATGCGGATGTCGACCTCCTGCAGCGCCACGACATCGGCCTCCATCTCCGCGATCACAGCGAGGATGCGGCCCGGATCGCGCCGACGGTCGATCCCCACGGCCTTGTGGATGTTGTAGCTGGCAAAGGTGAGCTGCATCAGTCCGGCAACTCTCCGGCGATGTAGCGGTCGGTCGTGCGCGCCGGCAGGCCGTCGATGCTCTCCCGCCGCCGCTTATACTTGCCCGCCCATTCGAGCGGATCGGCCTTGGCGTGGTATTTCACCAGCGTCTGTCGATCGCGCTCGTAATCCATGATCGGTACGCCCCAGCCGCAGCTGGTCTGCACGCTTTCGACCGTGATGTCGAAGATCTGCCGCGTGCCGGGCAACAGGGTGAAATGCGCGGCGAGCTCGTCCCACCCGCTTTCCCACGGCAGCACCGGCTTGCCGGTGCCGTAGATGCGCAGGATCAGCGCAGGCTGTTCGAACTGGCAGACCATGATGGTGATGCGGCCATCGGCCAGCAGGTGCGCGTTGGTCTCGTTGCCCGACCCGCCGAGGTCGAGGTAGGCGACGCGGTCAGGTCCCAGCACCCGCAAGGTATCGCTCAGCCCCTTGGGCGAGAGGTTGATGCGCGCGCCTTCTGCCGCCGTCGCCACGAAGAACACCGGCTGCGCCTCGATCATCGCCGTGTGCTCGGCGCTCAGCTGGGCGAAGAACTCTGCCATCGCGCGTACCTACGCACGAGGGGGCGGAAAGTCACCGCTCCTTGGTGGCGGAGAAGGTGAGTTCGGGATTCTTTTCCTGCTGGTAGCCCACGTCCCACGGGCTTTTCGCCATGAACACGAGGTCGCCGTCGCGGTCGTGCGCGAGGTTGCCCTGGTTGAAGCGTTCGAACTCGTCGAGCTTCTCCTGCGGGCCCTTCAGCCAGCGCGCGGTGGCAAAGGGACTGGCTTCCAGCGCGGCCTCCACCTTGTATTCCGCCGCCAGCCGGCTGACGAGCACGTCGAGCTGGAGCTGGCCCACCACGCCCACGATGCTGGAGCCGCCGATGACCGGGTAGAACACCTGGATCACGCCCTCCTCGCTAAGATCGTCGAGGGCTTTCCTCAGCTGCTTGGTCTTGGTCGGATCGCGCAGCTGCACCCGGCGCAGGATTTCCGGCGCGAAATTCGGCAGCCCCGTGAAGCGAACGTCGTTCTTCTCCGATAAGGTGTCCCCGACACGGAGCGTCCCGTGGTTGGGAATGCCGATGATGTCGCCGGGCTCGGCGGTGTCGGCGATCTCGCGGTCCTGCGCGAAGAACAGGATCGGCGAGTGGACGGCGATGGGCTTGCCCAGGCCCGAGGGCGTCAGCTTCATGCCGCGTTTGAAGGTGCCCGACACCTGCCGCATGAAGGCGATGCGGTCGCGGTGGTTGGGGTCCATGTTGGCCTGCACCTTGAAGATGAAGCCGGTCACCTCGTCGCGGGTCGGGCTGATCTGCGCGTCGCCCGCGGGTTGCGGGCGCGGCGGCGGGGCGTAGCGGGCAATGGCGTCGATCAGCTCCTCCACCCCGAAGTTCTTGAGCGCGCTGCCGAAATATACTGGCGTCATGTCGCCATTCCGGTAGGCCTCGAGGTCGAGCTCCGGATAGCCGACCTGCGCCAGTTCGATCTGCTCGGCATATTCCCCGGGGATCTCGGCCGTGTCGCGGGTGCCGAGATATTCCTTCGAGCTGCCCTCGGGCCGCGCGATCTCTCCGGTGCGGAAATCCAGCAGCCCCTCGAACAGGCCGCCCATGCCCACGGGCCACATCTGCGGGCTGACGTCGAGCGCCAGCTTGTCGGCCACCTCGTCCAGCGTCTCGAACGGGTCGCGGCCCTCGCGGTCGACCTTGTTGACAAAGGTGATGATCGGCACCGAGCGCAGGCGGCAGACCTCGAACAGCTTGAGCGTCTGCGGCTCGATGCCCTTGGCCGCGTCGATCACCATGATGGCGGAATCGACGGCGGTCAGCGTGCGGTAGGTGTCCTCGGAAAAGTCCTCGTGGCCCGGCGTGTCGAGCAGGTTGAAGGTCACGCCGTCCTTCTCGAAGGTCATCACGCTGGAGGTGACCGAGATGCCGCGCTGCTGCTCGATCTTCATCCAGTCGGACCGGGCACGCCTGGCCGCGCCGCGCGCCTTGACCTCGCCCGCGAGATGGATCGCGCCGCCCTGCAACAGCAGCTTCTCGGTCAGCGTGGTCTTGCCGGCGTCGGGGTGCGAGATGATGGCAAAGGTTCGGCGGGGGTTCGGCATGGTGCGCGCGCCGCTACCAGCGATGCGCCCTTCGGTCCAGCAGGGGCTTAACCGGGCTTATACCCGCCTGCGCTAGGTCGGCGATGGAACAGGGAAAGGGGAGCACCATGGGTCGCATCGGAACTTTCGCGCTCACTCTGGGTGTCGCGCTGGCGCTGGCCGCCTGCGGGGAGAGCGGCACCTATTACGAGCGCTCGCCCGCCGAGGTGGAAGCCGCGCTGAAATCCGCCGTGCTGCCGACTGCCGTGCTCGGCAGCGCGATCAAGCGCAGCCATGTGTTCGAGGGCGAGGACGGCGCGATCATCACCGCCCTGCTCGATGCGGACGGCGTGGAGCGGGCGCGGTTCGTCTCGACCGTGGTGGCCGAAGGCAGCGGGTCGCGCGTGGCGACCGAGGTGGTGCTGAGCGAGGAAGCGAACAAGGCGGCCGCGCAGAACGCGCTCGGCGCCTACGCCAGCGGCCTGCTCGAAAGCCTCGCGCAGGAACACGTCGCCGCCGCCATCGAGGGCCGCCCCTTCGACCTCATGTTCGCCACCAATCCCGTGGCGGTCGCAGCCATGCCCGCCGACGTGCGCGAGCAGGTGGCGCAGGCGAACGAGGCGGCCGAGGCCGTGTCGCGGATGGGGCAGGACCTGCCCGAAGGCGGCTTCGATACCGGAAGCGACTGGGCGGACGAAGGCGGCGGCGACTGGGGCAGCTAGCCCTCAGCCCCGCAGCTCCGCCCCCAGCTTCGCCGCCGCGGCGACGACCTTGTCCGAGATCGCCTTGAGATCAGCATCCTTGAAGCTCGCCTCGCCCGGCTGAAGAGTGACCTCGACCGCCACCGACTTCTTGCCCACGGGCACACCCTGCCCGGCGAACACGTCGAATATGCGCGCATCGACGATGCTGGCCTTGTCTGCCCCGCGCACCGCGCGCAGCAGGTCGCCGGCGGGCAGGGCCGCGTCGACGAGAAAGGCGAAGTCGCGCGATACCGCCTGCAGCGCGGGCGGCGCATAGGCGCTGCGGGCGAAGCCGCTGCTCTTGCGCTGGGGGATGGCGTACAGGTGGATGCCGCCCGCCACGACGGGCACGTCGATGTCGAAGGCCTTGAGCAGCGAGGGATGGACCGCGCCGAAGCTGGCAATGACGTTCTTCGGGCCGAGCCGCAGCGTCGCCGACTGGCCGGGGTGGTAGACGTCGCCAGCTTCCCCCATCACCATCAGGTTCGCCACCGGCGCACCCGCGGCTTCGAGCAGGTCCATGACCACGGCCTTGGCATCGAAGGCATCGAAAGGCTTCGGCTTGCCGCTGCGCCAGTCGCGCGCGCCCTTGGCACCGACCAGCACGAAGGCGAGCGAGGGATGTTCGCCGTCCTCCAGATAGCGCCGCCCGATCTCGAACAGTTGCAGCGAGTTCGCGCCGCGGTCGAGGTTGCGCCGGGCAGCCGAGAGCAGGCCGGGGAGCAGCGAGGGACGCATGACCTTGAGGTCCTCGCTGATCGGGTTGTCGAGCACCCAGCGCCCGCCGCCGACAAGGTCTGCCTCGCGCTCGGAGATGAAGCTCCAGGTGATCGCCTCGTTCAGTCCGCGCGCGGCGGCGGCGCGGCGCAGGCGGCGCTCCAGCTTCTGCGCGGGCGTGGCGGTGGGCTTCGCAACGCCTTCCGCGCGCGGCAGGGCGACGCTCGCCACCTTGTCAAGGCCGTGGATGCGGACCACCTCCTCGACGAGGTCGGCGGGCCCTTCGATGTCGTGGCGGCGCGGCGGGCAGGTGACCTGCCAATCGTCGTCAACCTTGAAATCGAGGCTTTCGAGAATGCGGCGCTGCTCGGCCTTCGCCACCTCGACGCCGCCCAGCCTTGCGGTCAGCGCGGGATCGAAAGCGATGACCTTCG
The DNA here is from genome assembly GCF_001010945.1 of Aurantiacibacter luteus. Taxonomy (GTDB): domain Bacteria; phylum Pseudomonadota; class Alphaproteobacteria; order Sphingomonadales; family Sphingomonadaceae; genus Alteraurantiacibacter; species Alteraurantiacibacter luteus. The sequence continues at coordinate 619,073 of NZ_LBHB01000002.1, read as the reverse complement.
CTTCGACCGGAGGTTGGCCTGCGCGCATAACCTCGCTTGGCGTGCCGCCGCAGGCCTCGAGGATGAGGCCGGTCAGGATCGCCAGCCCGTCGTCGAGGAACGCCGGGTCAACCCCGCGCTCGAACCGCGTGCGGGCATCGGTGGCGAGGCCCAGCTTGCGGCCCGTCACCCCGATGCTCTCGGGATTGAAGTACGCGATTTCCAGCAGCACGTCGGTCGTCTCCGGCTGCACGGAGCTGTCCTCCCCGCCCATGATGCCGCCGATGTCGTGCACGCCCGCCTGGTCGGCGATGACCGTCATGCTCTCGTCGAGGGTGTAGGTCTTCTCGTTCAGCGCCTCGACCTGCTCGCCATCGCGCGCACGCCGCGCGACCACTGGGCCGGTCAGCTTCGCCATGTCGTAGACGTGCGCAGGGCGGCCACAGGCGAGCATCAGGTAATTGGTCGCATCGACCAGCGCCGAGATCGGGCGCTGGCCCGCGGCGAGCAGGCGGCGCTGCATCCATTCGGGGCTCGCGCCGTTGCTCACGCCGCGCACCGTGCGCGCGTAAAAGGCCGGGCAGCCCTCGGCGTCATCGGTGCGGACCTCGACTGCGCAGGCCTCCTCGCCCGCGATCTGCGGCACCTCGGCAGGCTTGAACGTGCCGAGGCCAGCCGCGGCGAGATCGCGCGCAATGCCCATCACGCCCATGCAGTCGGGCCGATTGGGGGTGATCGCCACGTCGAACACCGGGCTCGCGCCGTTGTAGGCCGCGAAGTCCGCGCCCACCGGCGCATCGGCGGGCAGCTCGATGATGCCTTCGTGCGCGTCGCCGAGCTCCAGCTCGCGTACCGAGCACATCATGCCGTTCGATTCGACGCCGCGGATGGCGCTCTTGCGCAGCTGCATCCCGTTCGCCGGGACGACCGCGCCGGGCAGGCCGAGGACGCCCTTGATCCCCGCGCGCGCATTGGGCGCGCCGCAGACGACGGTGAGCGGATCGCCCTCACCGGTCGAGACGGTCAGCACCTGCAGCTTGTCGGCATCGGGATGCGGCGCGGCGGTCAGCACTTCGGCGACGCGGAAACCGGCGAGCTTGTCGGCCGGGTCCTCGATCCCCTCGACCTCGATGCCGATGGCGTTGAGCGCGGCCGAGATTTCGGCGACCGAGGCATCGGTGTCGAGATAGTCCTTCAGCCATTCGAGCGAGAACTTCATGCGCCCGCTCCTATCCCGGCGGAAAGCGTGGGCTGGTCGAGCCCGCTGAAACCGTAGTGCGCCAGCCAGCGACCGTCGCCGTCGAAGAAGGCGCGCAGGTCGTCCATGCCGTACTTCAGCATGGCGAGCCGGTCCACGCCGACACCGAAGGCGAAGCCCTGCCACTCGTCGGGATCAAGCCCGGCGTATTCGATGACCCGGCGGTTCACCATGCCGCTGCCGAGCAGCTCCATCCAGCCGTGCCCCTCGGCATCGCCGCTGCCGCCCAGCACCCGCTTGCCGTTATCCCAGCGGAAGCCGACATCGACCTCCACGCTGGGCTCGGTGAAGGGGAAGTAGCTGGGACGAAGGCGCAGGACGATGTCGTCGGTCTCGAAGAACGCCTTGAGAAAGGTCTCGAGCGTCCACTTGAGGTGACCCAAGTGGATGTCGCGGTCGATGACCAGTCCCTCGATCTGGTGGAACATCGGCGTGTGCGTGGCGTCGCTGTCGCTGCGATAGACGCGGCCCGGCGCGATGATGCGGATGGGCGCGCCCTGCTCGACCATCGAGCGGATCTGCACCGGCGAGGTGTGCGTGCGCAGCAGCATCCGCCCGCCCTTCGGCGCGGTGTCGGGGAAATAGAAGGTGTCGTGCATGGCCCGCGCCGGGTGACTCTCTGGCATGTTGAGCGCGGTGAAGTTGTACCAGTCGTCCTCGATCTCCGGCCCGGTGGCGACGGCGAAGCCGAGGTCGGCGAAGATCTCCGCCAGCTCGTCCATCACCTGGCTGACCGGGTGGACACTGCCCTTCGGGGTGGTTGGGGCGGGCAGCGTCAGGTCGAGCGTTTCGCTCGCCAGCCGCGCCTCGAGCTCGGCGGCCTCGAGCGCGGCCTTCTTCGCCTCGATGGCATCGGCTACGCGGGCGCGCAGGGCCTGGATGCGCGGCGCCTGGACCTGCCGCTCGTCCGGCGACATGCCGCCCAGCGTCTTCATCAGCGCGCTGATCCAGCCCGCCTTGCCCAGCGCCTCCACGCGAATGGCCTCGACCTCGGTTGCGCTCTGGACTGTCTCAAGGCGCGTCAGGGTCGCCTCTGCCTGCTGTTCGTGCTGGGTGCTCATGATGCGGGCTCGCTTAGTGAGGACAAACAAAAAGCGCCACCCTTTCGGATGGCGCTTCCTGTATTTCAAAAGGCATCACAATCAGGCGGGAAGCGCATCCTTGGCCTGCTTGATGATGCTGGTAAAGGCACCCGCCTCGTTCATGGCGAGGTCGGCCATCACCTTGCGGTCGAGTTCGATGCCGGCCAGCTTCACGCCGTGCATGAACTGCGAGTAGGTCAGGCCCTCGGCCCGGACGGCGGCGTTGATGCGCTGGATCCACAGGGCGCGGAAGTTGCGCTTCTTCACCTTGCGGTCGCGATAGGCGTACTGGCCGGCCTTCTCGACGGCCTGACGGGCGACGCGGATGGTGTTCTTGCGGCGGCCACGATAGCCCTTGGCCTGTTCGAGGATCCGCTTGTGCTTGGCGCGCGTGGTGACGCCGCGTTTGATGCGTGACATGGTTCAGTACCTCCTCAGTCGAGCCCGTAGGGCGCCCAAGCCTTGACCGCGGCCCAGTCGGCCTTGGCAAGGGTCTTGGTGCCGCGCTGCTGGCGGATGTACTTCGCGTTGTGGCTGATCAGGCGGTGGCGCTTGCCGGCGACACCATGCTTGACCTTGCCCGTGGCGGTGAGCTTGAAGCGCTTCTTCACGCCGCTCTTGGTCTTCAACTTGGGCATTTTCGTCTCCTTACCAGAGAAGTTGGGGTCAGAGACACGCTACGGCCAGCCCTGGCAGCCCTTGTGGCCAGGCCGGCTAGGTGATGCGTGTCGATGAAGGGCGCGCCAATAGCGGCTCGCGGAAAAAATGCAAGCGCGCTGTCCCGCCGCCGGAACCGCGCTGCTCGCAGGTGCGTTGCGGAGCGCAACCATATCGAGATCGCTCATGAGTGCAGAGCAGCTTCCCTTCCTCGTCGGCTTCGTCGTCATGGCCCTGGCATCGCTCGCGATCTACCTGCACGGCGACAAGCGGCAGGAATTCCGCCACCACGCACAGTTCCACTCCGTCGTCCCCTTCATCGCCGCCACCGCCTATCTCGCCATGTGGCTGGGTACCGGCACCATCGACGGGCCGGACGGGGCGCCGGTCTATCTCGCGCGCTATGCCGATTGGGCCACGACCACGCCGATCCTGCTCGCGGGCCTCATCCTGACGGGCCTGCACGAGCATCCGCGTCATTCGACCTACATTCTGCCCGCCATTGTGCTCGACGTCATCATGATCGCCACCGGTCTCGCCGCCGCGCTCTCGGCGGACGAGACTGCGAAATGGGTTTGGTTCGGCTGGTCCTGCGCGGCCTTTGCCGGCGTATTGTTCATGCTCTGGGGCCCGGTGCGCGCCATCGGTGACAGGCTGGGCGGCCGGCTGGAGCAGGTCTATCGCGGCAACCTCGTGTTCCTCACCGCCGTCTGGCTGGTCTATCCGCTGGTCTTCGCGCTAGGGCCGGAAGGGCTGGGCGTCATCGCCATCGGGCTGGAGAACTGGGCCGTGCTCGTGCTCGATGTGACGGCCAAGGTCGTCTACGGCTTCGTCGCCACCGCGCGCTTCAAGACGGTGCCCGCCGACGAGGAGGGCTCGGTCGTCGCCGGGGCCTAACCGGCGGCGCCCGAAAGGATCTCCACCACGTCCTCCAGCCGCGCCGGGTCGCCCAGCGCCAGCACCGTTCCGTCGCTGCCGGCGTGGAGCGGTTCGCCCCGCCAGTCGCTCATCACTCCGCCCGCACCCTCCACCACGGGGACGAGCGCGGCGTAGTCGTGCAGCTTCAGGCCCGCCTCGGCCACCACATCAAGGTTGCCGCTGGCGAGGCAACCGTAGTTGTAGCAGTCGCCCCCCATCACCATGCGCTTGTGATCGGTCTGCCCGGCGAGCGCCATGAAGGCATCCCCCTGTGGCACCGAGAAATAATGCGGGCCGGTAGTGGCGATGGTGGCGGCGGCAAGGTCGGGGCACGGGCGGCAGGAGACGGGCTCGCCGTTGAACAGCGTTTGCCGCCCCGACACACCCAGCCAGCGCTCCCCGCTGATCGGCTGGTCGATCACGCCCAGCACCGGGAAGCCATCCACCAGCAGCGCTATCAGCGTGCCGAAGATCGGCCGCCCGGCAAGGAATGCGGTGGTGCCGTCGATCGGGTCGAGCACCCACTGGCGGCCCGACACGCCCTCCTTCACCCCGAATTCCTCCCCATGGATGCCGTCGGCGGAAGCCTCCGCCTCCAGCAGGCGTCGCATGATCGCCTCCGCCGCGCGGTCGGCCTTGGTCACGGGCGAGGCGTCCTGCTTCGCCTCACCGTCCAGTCCGCTGCGGAAAAGCGGGCGAATTTCCGCCCCGGCGGCATCGGCAAGGCGCTGGGCAAGGGCAATGTCATTTCTGGAAATCATGAAACTGGTCCGTTATGGTGCACAAAAGTTGCATTTCACACGTAACAAACGCAACAACACGCGCAATGCAAAGCGGGCCGCCTATCAAATCGCATACCGGGGCGACGCATCGGGGGGCGCCGTTGGCAATTTCGCGCGCTGCGGCGCCGGATTTGCAGCCCTGGGTCTACTGGATAACGGTGGCCGAAGCGGAGATCGCAGCCGGCGTTCGAATCGATTGCGGGCGTATAATAGAACATCCCAGCATCACGATCCTGTTTCACGATGCCTGGACCGCGAAAGATGCCGACGGGGTCAAGGTGCTCGACCCGGGTCCGGACGGCAGGGCCTTCTACTTCGGCCCGCACACCCGCTGCATGCCGCTTTCCATCGCAGGCAGGTGGATCGTCATTTCGATCCTGTTCCAGGCCGGAGCGGCGCAGCTGCTCGGATTCCCCGATCCTGCCGACTCGCTGGACAGGGTTTACGATCTCGACGATCTGCTCGGCCGCAGCGAGCCGGTCGCCTCGCTCGTGCCGCGCGATGCCACCTACGACAAGTGGGCGGAAGCCATCGAGGAATGCTTCCTGCGCCCGCTGGTGAAAGGCGCGGTCGAGCCCGCCCAACTGGTCGCCGATTTCCAGACCGCCTGCCTTACCAATCCCGAGATGACGGTGGAAGAGTTCGCCGACCGGCAGGACGTTTCCAAGCGCACGGTGGAGCGGGTGATCAAGAAGGCCTTCGGGGTCAATCCCAAGCACGCACTTCGCCGCGCGCGGGCGCAGGATTTCGGCGCCGCCCTGCTCGGCGTCGCCCGGCCCGAGGACGAACCGGAGATAGAGGACCGCTATTTCGACCAGTCGCACCGCATCAAGGAAATGCGCGCCATCTTCGGCATTTCTCCGGGCGAATTGCAGAAGCGCCCGCACCCCGTCCTCGCCCTCAGCCTCGAGGTGCGCCAGCGGCGGCGGCTCGAGGTGCTGCGCGCGCTCGCACCTGGTGAGCTCGGCCCCTGGCGCGATCCGGCGAGCGAACCCGCTACCCAGGCGCATACGCATCAGGACGGTGCTGAAAACCGGGCCTGATGTGCCCGGACTAGGGGGCGGATGACGCAGACAGGGGTTATCGGCATCAGCGGGCGCAGCAGGGATGGACGTCCCCTGTCGTACAACCGCGCGCCGGCCGCCGACCTCTCGCCTTGGATTGCCCGCCTGTTCGTCACGCTGGCGCACCAGCCCGCCGGACAGGTTCTGGGCACCGGCATCTTCAACGACACGGTCTTCCTGCGCGCGCTGATTGCGGGCGACTGGCGGGCCGAAACCGCCCGCGGCCCCGTCATACGTTCGCGCGGGGCGCTGTTCTTCGGACCGCAGACGCGCCGGATGCCGCTGACGGTCGCGGGGCCGATCGGCACCTACGGCATTGCCCTGCGACCCGGTGCCGTGGCGGCGCTCGGCGGGCCCAACCTCGCGGACTGGCTGGACCGGATAGACGACATCGGCCGCGTTTCCGGCGCGGCGGACTGGGAGAGCCTGTTCGCCCCCGCCGACGATGCCGCCGAACCCGAGGTGCTGCTCGCGGCGGTGGAGGGCCGGTTCCGCGCGCTCCTGCAAGCCTCGGGGGCAAAGGCTCCGGCACCGCTCGCCATCGCCTTCGACGAAGCGGCCTTTCGCGATCCCTCGGTCGCGCTCGCGGGCCTTGCCCGGCATTTCGGCGTTTCGCTCCGAACCCTGCAACGCGTGGTCGTGCGCGATTTCGGAATGTCGCCCAAGAGCGTGCTGCGCCGCGCCCGCGCGCTCGACATGGCGAGCCAGATCATCGGTTTCGCCGACCGCGCCGAGGCCGAGGAACACGCCCTGCGCTTCTACGACCAGAGCCACCTGAACCGCGACTTTCGCGACCTGTTCGGCATGACGCCCAGCGAGTTCGCCCGCCGTTCGGACCCGATCATGGCGCTGGCGCTGGAAGCGCGGCAGGCGCGCCGACTGGAAGCGCTCGGGAGGCTGGACAGCACCGCCCAGGCCCCCTGGCGCTGAGCGCAGGCGCTAGTCGAACAGGCTGGAGACGCTCGATTCGTCGGCGATGCGGCGAATCGCCTCCCCCAGCAGCGGGGCGATGGTGAGGACGCGGATGCGGCTGGAATCGCGCATGGCATCGGTGGCGGCGATGGTGTCGGTGATGACGAGCTCGGTCAGCGCCGAGGCATCGACCCGCGCCACCGCGCCGCCCGACAGCACGCCGTGGGTGATGTAGGCGGCCACGCTTTTCGCGCCCGCATCGAGCAGCGCCTGCGCCGCGTTGCACAGCGTGCCGCCCGAATCGACGATGTCGTCGATCAGGATGCAGTGTCGCCCCTTCACGTCGCCGATGATGTTCATCACCTCCGATTCGCCCGGCCGGTCGCGCCGCTTGTCGACAATGGCGAGCGGGGCATTGTCGAGGCGCTTGGCGAGCGCGCGGGCGCGCACCACGCCGCCCACGTCGGGGGAAACCACCATCAGTTCCTGCCCGCCATAACGCGCCTGGATGTCGGCGGCCATGGTCGGCGCGGCGTAGAGGTTGTCGGTCGGGATATCGAAGAAGCCCTGGATCTGCCCCGCGTGCAGGTCCACCGCCAGCACCCGGTCGGCGCCCGCCTCGGTGATGAGGTTCGCCACCAGTTTGGCCGAGATCGGGGTGCGCGGGCCGGGTTTGCGGTCCTGCCGGGCATAGCCGAAATAGGGGATGACCGCAGTGATGCGCGCGGCGCTGGCACGGCGCAGCGCGTCGATGCCGATCAGCAATTCCATCAGGTTGTCGTTCGCCGGATAGCTGGTCGACTGGCAGATGAACACGTCCTCGCCGCGCACGTTCTCGTGGATCTCGATGAAGATTTCCTCGTCGGCGAAGCGGCGCACGCTGGCATCGGTCAGCGGCACTTCCAGGTAACCGGCGATGGCGCGGGCGAGCGACAGGTTCGAATTGCCGGACATGATCTTCATGGGCTGAGCGAATCCTCGTGTGCGGTGCTGATGACGAGGCCCGCCTAGCGCACGAGGCCCCGATTGCAACATTGCCTGCGGGCCATGCGGGGGATTAGGATGCGCGCATGGACTGGTGGCTCATCGCGCTGTTTGCCGGGGGCAGCCTGCTGCTGGCGCTGCGCCTGTGGGCTGGCCCCGCGCCGGAGAAGCCGCGCGCTCCGCCTGCCGATGCGCCGCCGCTGGAGGGCGAGGAGCTGTGGACCGCCGAGGCGCTGGCGCGGCTCGGGACCGAGGCGACCGTCGCCGATCTCGTGGCGCAGGGCCGGGCGGAGGAGCTTCGCGGGCTGGGTTATAGGGGCGACCTGCCGGAGTGACAGGCAGGTCGCGTGGCTGGCGAGCCCTCCAGCGCAAACCGGTTTCCTACATCCCGGCAGGTCCGTCAGACCCCTCGGCTCTCCACAGGGAAAGCCAATGATTTTCTGCGCCGTCCACACGAAGTGTCAAGCAGCCAATCGTCGCAAGGCGCTGGAATGGCTCGATTATTCCGGAAAGCAAAATTGACAGTGTCAACTTCGCCCCGGCTCGTCGCGCCCCGCTCAACCCAGCCGGTGCTCGCCCCGCACCCAGCGCACGGTTCCGCTGCTCGCGCGCATCACAACACTTTCGGTCGTCATCACCATGGCCCCGTTGCGCTTCAGGCGCTTCACCCCATCGAGCAGCGAGCCGCTGGTGACGCCGGTGGCGGCAAAGATGCAGTCGCCGCGCGCGAGGTCCGTGAGCTTGTAGATGCGGTCGAGGTCCTCGATGCCCCACTTGGCGGCGCGGCGGCGCTCGTCGTCGTTGCGGAACAGCAGTCGGCCGTTGAACTGCCCGCCCACGCAGCGCAGCGCCGCGGCGGCCAGCACGCCCTCGGGCGCGCCGCCCGATCCCATGTAGAGGTCGACGGTGGTTTCGGGGTCGGTGGTGGCGATCACGCCCGCCACGTCGCCATCGCCGATCAGCACGACGCCGCAGCCGATGCCGCGCAGTTCGGCGATCAGGTCGGCATGGCGCGGCCGGTCGAGCACGCAGACGTTGATGTCCTTGGGCTGCACGCCCTTGGCGGCGGCCACGGCCTCGACGTTCTGGGTCGGCGTCTTGGCGAGGTCGATCACGCCTTCGGGATAGCCCGGCCCCACGGCAATCTTGTCCATGTAGACGTCTGGCGCGTTGAGCAGGCAGCCTTCTTCTGCCGCCGCCAGCACAGCGAGCGCGTTGGGCCCGGCCTTGGCGGTGATGGTGGTGCCCTCCAGCGGATCGAGCGCGATGTCGATGCGCGGCCCCTTGCCCTGCGCCCCGCCGACCTTTTCGCCGATGTAGAGCATGGGCGCCTCGTCCCGCTCGCCCTCGCCGATGACGACGGTGCCGTCGATCTCGAGCGTGTCGAAAGCGCGGCGCATGGCTTCCACGGCAGCGGCGTCGGCGGCCTTCTCGTCGCCACGACCGATGAGGTCGGAGGCGGCGATGGCGGCGGCCTCGGTCACGCGGACCATTTCCATCACCAGCACGCGGTCGAGGACTTGCGAAGATTTGGCGGAATTCATTGGCAATTCAGGCTCCCATCCCAACTTGGCGGCTCGCTTAGGTCGAGGGGGCCGCAATGTCGAGATGGCTGGCGGTGATTTTGGCCTTGGCGCTGCTGCCGTGCCCGGCGCTGGCGCAGCAGGCCTATGGTCCCACAGCGGCCGCGGAAAGCGCCGAACCGGAAGAGCCGGTGAGTGCCACCGACCCCTGCGAGACCGAGGCGCGCGAGGACGGGGCGATCCTCGTCTGCCGCGAACTTCCCGACACCGAACGCTACCGCTCACCCCTGCCGCGCCCCGTCCAGTCGGACCGCACGATTATTCCCGGACTGACCGACCCGCCGTGCTGGGTCCAATCGAAGGGCGAGATGGTCTGCATCCGCATGGGCTGGGCCCCGCCTCCCGCGCTGATGGTCGATCTCAGCATCTATCCCGAGGACCTGACCGAGGAGGAAGCCGCGCACGTCGTCACCGCCGAAGGTCCGCCCGTCATCGCGCCCGAGCCCGTCACCGGACGGCGCGTCGCCATCGACCTGTCGGAGGACTGATGCGCGCCGCGCTCGCACTGGCCCTTCTCGTCCCGGCCCCCTTGGCGGCGCAGGATGCCTCGGGCGTCCATCCCGACGAATTCGACTTGGCCGATTACCGCGACCTGCATCCGCCTCCGCCCGATTGCGATGCGGCCACCGGCACAAGGGTCGCCAGCGCGGCCGGCGACATCGTGGTTTGCGGCAGGCGCGACGAGACGGAGGAGGTGCGCAGCGTCATCCGCCGCCCGGTCCGGTCCGACAGGCGCGTGATCGAGGGCCTGACGGATACCTCGTGCGAAAGTGGCTGCGTGCGGATGGGCTGGGCGCCGGAACCCGCGATCATGGTCGACGTCACCGCCTTCCCGCACGAACTGGACGAGGAGACCGCGGCGGCGGTCAGCCGGGCCGACAGCGAGTGAGGGGTGGCGCGGTCATCATGGTATCGATGCTGCTCCCGTCCGCCGCGGCAGCACAGGAGGCGCGACGCTTCGACCTGGAGGATTACCGCGACGTCCACGTCCCCCAGGTCGATTGTGGAGGCGCGCCAGGGGCCAAGGGCGATATCGTGGTGTGCGGCCAGCGGGACGAGACCGAGGACTACGTTTCGGTCATCCCGCCGCCCGTCGATATGTATGGCGACGTGCGCGAGCCGGTCGATGTCAGCACCCTGCCGCCCTGCATCCACGCCCCGCCGCTCAGCTGGTGCGCCAAGGGCATCGGCGGTCCTGTAGAGCGCGCGGTGATGGTCGACATGACAGCCTTTCCCGCGCCGCTTCCTGTCGAGGAGGCCGCCGCGGTATCGCGGGCCGACTAGCCCAGCAGGCGCATCACCAGTGGCGCTTCGACCATGCTTGGCGATCCGTCGAGCAGCGAGAGCGCCTTGGCCACCCCTGCCTCCGGCCCTTCGTGCGTCACCATCGAGACGAGCACGGGGCGGCCGTCCCGTTCGTCAGGGTGGCCCTGCTGGATGAAGCTCTCGATCGAGACCCCGGCATCGCGCATGGCGGCGGTGATCTCGGCCAGCACGCCGGGCCGGTCGTCGACCATGAAACGCACGTAGTCGCGGTTGCGGCGATGACCGGGGTCGGCGGGCGCGCTCGCCGCGAGGCTGGCGACCGGCAGCGAAAATGGCGGCGGGACGTTGCCGCGCGCGACATCGATGAGGTCGGCGACGACCGCGCTCGCGGTCGGCCCGTCACCGGCGCCCGCGCCCTGGAACAGCAGTCGCCCGGCAAAATTGCCCTCGGCCACCACGGCATTGATCGCCCCGGTCACGCCGGCGAGCGGGTGGCTGACGGGGACCAGGCACGGCGCGACGCGCTGGAACAGCCGCGCCGTGTCCGCGCCATCCTCGCAGTCGGCGATGCCGAGCAGCCGGATGACGTAGCCCAGCGCGCCGGCCTGGGCGATGTCGCCGGCGCGGATGCGGTCGATGCCGGTCACGTCGACGCTGGGGAAATCCAGCCTGGTGCCGAAGGCCAGCGCGGCGAGGATGGCGAGCTTGTGCGCCGCGTCCGTGCCTTCAATGTCGAAGGCAGGATCGGCCTCGGCGAAGCCCAGCGCCTGCGCCTGCGCCAACACATCGCCGAAGTCGCGCCCGGTGGTGGCCATCTCGGACAGGATGAAGTTGCAGGTGCCGTTGAGCACGCCGTAGATCCGTTCGATCCGGTTGGCCGCCGCACCTTCGGCCAGCCCCTTGATCGCCGGGATGCCGCCCGCCACCGCCGCCTCGTATCTGAGCGGCGCGGCGTTGGCCTCGGCCAGGGCGGCGAGTTCCATGCCGTGATGGGCAATCATCGCCTTGTTGGCGGTGATCAGCCCCTTGCCCGCGGCAAGCGCCTTGCGCGCCAAGGCCAGCGCGGGGCCGTCCGAACCGCCGACCAGCTCGACGACCACGTCGACTTCGTCGAGCGCGGCGAACTCGGTCATGTCGTCAAGCCACCGAAATCCGTCCAGCGAAACGCCGCGATCCTTGCCGCGCTCGCGGGCTGAGACCGCGACGATCTCGATCGAGCGGCCCGCGCGCCGGGCGATCAGGTCGCCGTTGGCCGCGAGCAGGCGGATCACCCCCGCACCCACCGTGCCGAGGCCCGCGAGGGCAATGCGCAAAGGTTCGGCCATGTCGCTCCCGTCCGTATCCGTGTCAGGGCGGACTAGTCAGCGCGTGCCCGGTTGGCCACCCCCGCAAAACTTCGCCCGCGCGAAGCCCGGCTTCAGGTGAACCGGCGGGAACATTCGCCCAGCTCGGCGAGCACGAAGGCATAGTCCTCGCGCGCCCGGGCGCGGGCCTGGCGGTCGGTCTGCAGGAAGGCCTCGTCCGGCAGCTGGCGCGGCAGCGAACAGGCGAAGCGGTACCAGGCGATCGAATCGCGCGCCGGCGGGCGCGCGGCGGTGTCGACGATCTCGCCCAGCGACACGCCCCATTCCGGCCGCATCCCCGGCCGTCGCACGACGCTGAGCGACACGGGCGCGCCGCTCTGGGTTTCCACGAACATCTGCGTCTCCGCCTCGCCGGCGAGGTTTCCCGGCACCGAGATCACGTCGCGCACGCCGGTGATGGCGGACGGGCTATCGGGGTCGGCGAGATCGCGCAGGATGGAGCGCACCCGGCCCTCGATTCGCGGACCCGCGGGGAACAGCGCGTTGCGCGCCACCAGCTGCACCTCGCCCGGACGATTGCGCACGGGATCGGCGAAAATGACGTAGTCGCGGCCTTCCAGTTCGGGCGCATCGCCGTCGGCGTCGCGCGGCAGGTCGGTCACGAAGACCAGAGAACCGCCTACGCCGCTCGGACCCACGAGCAGGTTGCGGGTGAGCGATTCGATGTAGAGGCGGACCTTGTCCGGGGCGACATCGGGTGCGCGCTCGGGCGGGAAGCGGGTCTGCTCGTCCACCGTCACGATGGCGACGAGGTCGGCGGCCAGCGCAAAGGTGACCAAGTCGGCGTAGGTCGGCTCGGCCTCAGGCGGCAGTTCCATGACCACGCGCTCCTCCGGGGAGCCCGGCAGGGTCGCGGCGCAGGCCGCCAGCAGAGCCGCCGCCAGCGAAGCCGTGCCCGCCATCACGAGACGGCGCAGCAGCGGTTTGCGGGGACGGGGGTTCATGCGGCTTCTCCTGTTGTGGCCTGTCGCGGAAAGGGTGCAAATCCCTTTGCCCGCCTTCTCAAGCTTTGCAAACAGGGCAGCCGCCTTGAATTGCGACTGAACCGACAAAGGGTTTGCCCATACCTTATCTGGCGGTTAAGAGCCCGTCGAACGAGCCCGGAAAAGAACGAAAATAAGCCCGGTGTTGCTTTTGGAGCACGATTCGTGCTCCGGCGGTCGGCGCCGACAAGGGCAATCCGGGCTGGACAATCGAAGGTTGCGGCTGGCAGAGTGTTAAACTTGTGGGTCGCACAAGCCGACTTTTCGTCGGCAAGCAAAACGGAGTGAAGGGACTGGATGGCTTACGCTGACCAAGAAATGAGCGGTAGTCGCATAGCCGCGATTATCATCGTTGCCCTCATCCACGTCGGAATCGGCTATTTGCTGGTTACGGGTCTCGCCTACTCGGCTTTCAAGGAAGCCGTCGAGCGCGTGACGACCGTGGATATCGAGGAGCCGCCGCCACCTGAGGAAGAGCCGCCGCCACCTCCGCCGGAAGAGGTCGTCTCGCCTCCGCCGCCGGTCGCGCCGCCGCCGCCGATCCGCATCGCGCCCAATCCGCCGCCGGTACAGGTGCAGCCGAACATTCCGCCGCCGGCCCCGCCTGCGCGCATCGTTCCGCCGCCCGCCCCGCCGGCAGCAGTCGCTCCGCCGCCCCCGCCGCCGCCTCCGCCGCCTCCGGCAGTGGACCGTTCGCGCGCCGCGGCGCCCGACGGCCAGGCACGCTGGGCTCGCCGCATCCAGGAGAACTACCCTTCGCGCGCCCTGCGTCGCGAAATCCAGGGTACGGTCGGCGTCGCCGGTACCGTCGGGCCCGACGGCCGCGTCACCAGCTGCCGCGTGACCCGACCGGCCGATCCGGAACTGGACGCTGCCGCCTGCGACGGCATGACCCGTTTCGCTCGCTATACACCGGCGCTGGACCGGGCAGGCAACCCGACCTCGGGCACCTTCTCGACCAGCATCGTCTACCAACTCAATTGATCACCAGATTTCTCTAAGAGAGGACATTCAGCATGCTCATCGAACTTTTGGCTGCCGCCGGCAGCGAGGCGCCGCAGACCGAATTCGGTTTCATCCAGGCGATGGAAGAAGGCGGCCCGGTCGCCTGGTCCATCCTCACCGTCATGGTCATCATGTCGGTCGGCTCGTTCTACATCCTCATCACCAAGTACATGGAACAGAACCGGGTGATGAAGGAATACAACACGAATCGCGCCGCGTTCTGGCGTGCCGGCAATCTCAAGGAAGGTGCCGGCAAGTTCGACAAGAACAGCGCCTGGCGCCAGCTGGTCGACGACGGCATCCGTGCCGGCGACGAATCCTCCAAGATGAGCGACAGCCTCGAATCGCATGACTGGCTGCACGGCACGCTGGCCCGCTCGGAAGCGGCCATCAACGCCAAGCTCGCCGGCGGCCTGCCGTTCCTCGCCACCGTCGGCGCGACCGCGCCGTTCGTCGGCCTGCTCGGCACCGTGATCGGCATCTACCGCGCGCTGATTAAGATCGGCGCGACCGGTTCGGCCTCGATCGACCAGGTTGCCGGTCCGGTGGGCGAGGCGCTCATCATGACCGCCATCGGCCTGCTCGTCGCCGTGCCCGCGGTGTTCGCCTACAACTACCTGCAGTCGCGCAACCGTCGCATCGCGGCGATGCTTGCGGGCTTCTCGACCGACCTGCAGGCGAACATCACCTCGCGCGGCGCGGTGAAGCCGGCGATCATGACCGGTACCTCGACGCAGCAGGCCGGAAAGGCCGCCAAGACCGCTCCGGCGACGGCCACGACCGCCACTTCGACCACGGCGCCTACCACCGCGCGTCCGGCCGGCTCGGCGACCACCACGACCACGACGACCACGCCGCGGAGCTGATCCAGGCGAATATCCGGCGGGCGCCTCCGCATGCGGGCGCCCGCCGCATTCAACTGTCATACGTGAGATAGGAATAGACACATGGCCATTGCATTGGGATCCGGTGAAGAAACCCCGATGTCCGACATCAACACCACGCCTCTCGTGGACGTGATGCTGGTGCTGCTGATCATCTTCCTGATCGCCGTCCCGGTGGCCATCCAGACGGTCGAGCAGCTCGAAATCCCGATCATCGCCTCGAGCGAATCGGACGATAAGGTGGAAAACCTTCTGATCACCGTGACCACCACCGATGCCGAGGGTCGCACCCCGCGCACCATCCGGTCGGGATATACCGGCGCCATCCGCGAGGGTGATTGCCGCATCTACCTCAACAACACCACGCTGGTGGATTCGGCGGACCTCTACGACGCGGCCTTCGCCCGCCTCGATGCGATCGTGCAGCGCGCCGGTGGCCCCGAGGCCATCATGCAGGATCCCGACCTCATCCCGCAGGTGCACATCCGAGGCGACAAGGACGCGCCGTGGCGCTGCGTCGCTGGCACGATCTTCAACATCCAGGCCGCCGGTTATCCGACCGTGGCCTTCATCTCGAACCCCGTCGATCCCAACGGCTGATCGGCACCGGGTCCAGGCTTTCTAGGAGTACGCAATCATGGCACTGTCTGGCGGTTCAGACGATGGCAGCCCGATGATGGAAATGAACATGACGCCGCTGATCGACGTCCTGCTCGTGCTCCTCATCATGTTCATCATCACCATCCCGGTCGCCACCCACGCGGTGAACATCGACCTCCCCGCGCCGAGCAACACGCCGGACCAGCCACCGGTCGACCCGATCAAGAACAAGATCGTGCTCACCCCCACCGACCAGATCCTGTGGAACGGCCAGGCGATCAACGACAATCAGCTGGTCGGCAACCTGCAACAGTCGCTGACCTATGCGGTGGAGCCGGAGCTGCAGTTCGAGCCGGAAGCGAACGCCAGCTATGACCTGTCGGCCCGCGTGCTGAACATCATCAAGGCGTCGGGCGTCACCAAGTTCGGCTTCGTCGGCAACGAGAAGTATCGCCAGTTCGACTGCGGTGGCTGCGCGCCCGTCGCGAACTGATCTCGCGCTGGACATCCTCACGAAAAGGGCGGCTTCGGCCGCCCTTTTTGTTTGCTCGCGCAGGACGCGCAGGCATTCAGGCCCATACCGCAGATTGACAGCGCTCCCATTACGTGATGTTATGTTGTCACAACAGAGCGGAGGATGCGATGGCGTTTCGTTCAAGACTGCTGGGCCGGCACACGGTTGCCACTCCCTCCCCCATGATGGACCTGAACGTCACGCCGCTGATCGACGTGCTCTTGGTCCTGCTGGTCATGGTCATCCTCAGCGTGCCCATCGCCACCCACCAGACCCGGGTCGACCTGCCGGGCGCGCGGCAGGTCTTTGCCGAACCCGAACAGATCGCGCTGGTCGTAACCGAGGGTGGCGCGGTGCTATGGAACGGCGAGCCGGTGTCCCGCCCCGCCCTGCAGGCCCGTCTCGCCGCTGCCGCCGCCAGCCCTGCCGAGCAGGTGATCCGCTTCGAGCCCGAGGCCAACGCGAGCTACGACGCATCGGTGCAGGTCATCCATCTCGTTGGAGAGGCCGACATCCACCGCTTCGCCTTTGCCGGCAATGAACGGTATCGGCACTGGGAGGCGGACTAGGATGCCGCGCCCCCTCGCCACCCCCGTCTATGACCATGGCCAGCCCATTCGCCGCCTCTCGGCTGCCCCGATCGCCAGCGTCGTGCTGATCGTCGCAGCAATGACAGCTATGACCTATCCCATGCAGACCCACGCGGTCACGATCGACTTGCCATTGCTGCAGGACGACACCCTCGCCCCGCTCACCCCGGTCGGCAATCGCCTCTCCATCGACAGCGCAGGCGAGGTCACCTGGAACGCCGAACCGGTCGACGAGCGCCAGCTGCGCGCCATTCTCGAACAGACGAGCACTCTGGACGAGCAGCCGGCTCTGTGGTTCGAACCCGAAGGCGATGCCGCCTACGGCCGGGTCGCGCAGGTGCTGGCCATCGTCGAAAGCCTGGGGCTCGCCGACAACTGCTTCCATTTCGCCAATGCCGCAGGCTTTCGCCCCGTGGAGGGACCGACGACCACGATTCGCGTGACGCCCGGCCACCGCGAATGCGACCGCTATCGCTGAACCCTAGTCCGGTGGGAGGCCCGGCAGGTCTTCCACCCGCATCGCCGCACCGGCCAGCGTCTCGGCCTCCAGCAGCAATTCGTCGTCCTGCGCTCCCTGCGGTACGCTCTCTCGCCCGATCATCACCATGACGGGCACCGCGAGCGGGCTGACGCGGTCGAGCGTCACGTGCTCCAGTCGCTCCGCCGCGGTGTCGAGCAGGTCGCCGAGCCGCCCGATGTCGGTCATCCGCGCGCGGGCATCCTGCCAGGCCGCCTCGATCAGCACGTGGTCGGGCTCGTATTTCCTGAGCACGTCGTAGATGAGGTCGGTGGAGAAGGTTACCTGCCGCCCGGTCTTGCGCTTGCCCGGGTGCTGGCGCTCGACCAGCCCGCCGATCACCGCCACCTCGCGAAAGGCGCGGCGCAGCAGGTGCGAGTCCTGCACCCAGTCGATGAACTCCTCGGTCAGGATATCGGGCGAGAGCAGCGGGCGCGGATCCTCCACCGGCTTCAGCCCCCAGACGGCGAGCGAATAGTCGTTCGCCACGAAACCGCCCGGCATCAGCCCCAGGTCCTCCATCCGCTTGGTGATGAGCATCCCCAGCGACTGGTTCGCGTTCCACCCGACGAAGGTGTAGTAGACGGTGTAGTGGCGCTTGGCGTGGGGGAAGCTTTCGACCAGCAGGTTGTCGGGCGAGGGGAGGCGGCTGCGCCAGTCCTGCACCTCCAGCCACTCGCGCACGTCGTCGGGGAAGCGCGCCCAGCCCGCACGATCCACCAGCATGTGCCGCACCCGCTCGGCGAGATGGGTGGTCAGCGGCATCCGCAGCCCGCCGTAGGAGGGGATCATCGCCGCCTTGCTGCTGGCGCGCACGATTAGCTCCATGTCCTTGAGCTGCTCGACCTCGACATTGACGCCGGCGAACTGGAAGGTGTCGCCCGTGCGCAGCGACGCGGCGAAGCGTTCCTCCACTTTGCCGAGGCTGCGACCGTTGCGGAAACGCACCTCGAGCATCTCGGAATCGACGATGATCCCGGCATTCATCCGGTGGCGGTAGGCCTGTTCCGGATGGCTGAGGCGCCAGACGCCGTCGTTGCCTCGCACGATGCGCTTGAACTTGTCGTAGGCGCGCAGGGAATAGCCGCCGGTAGCGACGAATTCGAGGACGCGCGACCAGGTGTCCTCGTCGATCATGGCGTAGGGCCAGCACGAGCGGACCTCGGCCAGGAGCGCCTTTTCCTCGAACGGCGCGGCGCAGGCGCAGGCCATCACGTGCTGGGCCAGCACGTCCAGCCCGCCGGGGCGGAAGTCCTCGCCGTCGCGCTGGCCTTCCTCGACCGCTTCCTTGGCCGCCGTCGCCTCCAGGAACTCGAAGCGGTTGCCCGGCACCAGCAAGGCCCGGCTGGGGCTGTCGAGCCGGTGATTGGCGCGGCCGATGCGTTGCAATAGCCGCGACGACCCCTTGGGCGCGCCCATCTGCACGACGAGGTCGATGTCCCCCCAGTCCACGCCCAGATCGAGGCTGGCGGTGCAGACCAGCGCGCGCAGCTCCCCGCGCGCCATCGCGCCTTCCACCTTGCGCCGCGCCTCCTTCGACAGCGAGCCGTGGTGGATGCCGACGGGCAGCTTGTCTTCGTTGGCATCCCACAGGTGCTGGAAGATATACTCGGCCAGGAACCGCGTGTTGGTGAAGACCAGCGTCGTGTTGTTGGCGCGGATGCGCTCGTAGAGCTGGGCGATCGACCAGGTGGCTGCATGGCCGCCCCAGGGCACGCGCTCCTCCTCGGGCAACAGGATCTCCACCTGCGGGTCCGCTCCCTCCTCGCCCTCGACCATGGCCACGCTGTCGACATCGCCCCACGGCGCGATCCAGCCGCGAAACGCCTCGGGGTCGGCCAGCGTGGCCGAAAGCGCGGCGCGCTGCATGTCCGGCGCGATGGCCTGCAGCCGCGTCAGCGCGAGCGCCAGCAGGTCGCCGCGTTTCTGCGTGGCAAAGGCGTGGATCTCGTCCACCACCACGCGCTTCAGCCCGGCGAACAGCGTGAAGCTGTCCTCGAAGCTGAGCAGCAGGTGCAGGCTTTCGGGAGTGGTGAGCAGCACGTTGGGCGGGCGGCTGCGCTGGCGCTTCTTGCGGTCCGACGGCGTATCCCCGCTGCGCGTCTCCACCGTGATATCGAGCCCCATCTCCTCGATCGGGGTCAGCAAGTTGCGCTGCACGTCGTGCGCGAGCGCCTTGAGCGGCGAGACATAGAGCGTGTGAAGCCCTTCGGGCCGAGCGCCGTCGGCGATGCGCGACGGCGTGAAAGCGGCCAGCGTCGGCAGGAACCCGGCGAGCGTCTTGCCCGCACCGGTATCGGCCACCAGCATGGCGTGCATGCCCGCATCGCTGGCGGCGAGCATTTCGGCCTGGTGGCGCCGCACGCGCCATCCGCGACCGGCGAACCATTGGGCAATTTCGGGCGGGACGGCGGGCGAATTCACATTAGGTGAAATGAGGCTTGCCGCGGTCCCGCGCAAGATGGGCGGAAGGCGAGTCCAGCCCGGCCACGGCTGGTCGCGTCGGCGCCACGCTTCGTCATATTTTATCTTTCTAATACAACATGTTGTTTCGTTAAGCTGCGCGAAAGGCAAGCCGAACCGTGGAGCGCCGACCGCAGCCGACCGTTGATTGGACATATGGCGCGGCGAAGCGCGCCAGCGGCCATCGGGGTTCTACCCTGTCCGTCCCGGTGGCTGCTCAGAATTCCCTCGCGACAGGTGAGGACCATACCATGGCAGACCGCTACAACAGCAACCAGAACCGCTACGCCAACCAGGAGATGCCGCGAGAGCGCGCGAGCTGGCAGGAAGAGCAGTTCCAGTCCGACCGATCGAACCGCTTCGACGGCGACCGCTACGACAATCGTACCATGGAGCGCGAGCCCTTACAGCGCGACCGCGACCAGTTCGGGAGCCAGAGCTACCAGTCACGCCAAGGCAATCGCTCCAGCTATTCACCTCTCGACGATTACGACCGGGCAAGCGATAATCATGCCTCGCGCCAGACGCGGCAGCAGCCCACGGGGATGCACGGCAGTTTCCGTGGCGACAGCTTCGGTGGCGAGGCGATGGCCGGGTCCTACGGCCAGAGCGAATTCGGCCGTGGCTACGGCATGACGACAGGCGGAACCGCCTATACGGGCAGCACCTCGGACCGCGGCTACCGTTCCGATCACGACCGCGGCTTCTTCGAGCGTGCGGGTGACGAGATCGCGAGCTGGTTCGGTGACGACGAGGCCGAGCGCCGCCGCCGCATGGACCACGGCGGTCGTGGACCCAGCAACTACACACGCTCGAACGAGCGGCTGCTCGAGGAGGCCTGCGAGACCCTGACCCGCGACCGGGGTGTCGATGCGACCAACATCCAGGTGACCGCCGACAACAACGAGATCACGCTCGATGGGACCGTCAACACGCGCTGGGAAAAGCGCCGGGCCGAAGACGCCGTGCACGATATCTCAGGCGTGAAGCACGTGCAGAACAACCTGCGCATCGCCCAGGCGGAGATGCGGGCCGGCACAACTCCGACGAACGAAGCCTAAGCTGAAGTAAACACCAACCGGAAGGGGCTCGCCGCGGCGGGCCCCTTTTGCATTGAGGCTGGGCGGGGGTTAGTGCCCGACGCTCTCGCCGCGCTCCAAGCCCGACAGCCTGAGCTGGTCGTCGATCTGGCCCAGCAAGCGATCCAGCCCGGCCTCGCTCTCGCTCTCGGCGCGCGCCACCAGCACGTCCTGCGTGTTCGAGGCGCGCAGCAGCCACCAGCCATCGGGCGTGTTCACCCGCACGCCATCGGTTGCATCCACGCTCACGCCATCGGGCACGTCCGGACCGGTGAGGCGCGCCTTGACCTCGTCAATGGCGGCGAACTTGCGCGTCTCGTCGACCTGGAAGCGCAGCTCGGGGGTGTTGAGCATGGCGGGCATTTCGCCGCGCAACTGCGTGACCGACTTGCCCAGCCGCGCGCTCGCGGCGATCAGCCGCACGCCGGCATAGAGCGCGTCGTCGTAACCGTAGTAATCGTCGGCGAAGAACACGTGTCCGCTCATCTCGCCCGCCAGCGGCGAGGAAACTTCCTTCATTTTGGACTTTATCAGCGAGTGCCCGGTCTTCCACATCAGCGGCCTGCCGCCGTGGGTTTCGACATGGTCGAACAGTGCGCGGCTGGCCTTCACATCGGCGATAATGGTCGAGTTAGGTAGTTTCCCCAATAGGTCCTCGGCGTAGATCATCAGTAGTTGATCCCCCCATACGACGCGGCCTTCCCCGTCGATCGCGCCTATCCGGTCGCCATCGCCGTCGAAGGCTATTCCGAAGTCGCAAGGCTTCTCGGCGACCAGGGTTCTGAGGTCCTCAAGGTTCGCCTCGACAGTGGGATCGGGATGATGGTTTGGGAAGTTTCCGTCGACATCCGTGAAGAGCAGGTGGTGCTTGCCCGGCAGGCGCGCGGCGAGGCGTTCCAGCGCCGGACCGGCCGCCCCGTTGCCCGCGTCCCAGCCTACCGTCAGCCCTTCCAGGGCGGCTGTGTCGATCCCCTCCAGCGCGCTCAGCAGGCGGTCGATGTAGGCATCCATGACGTCGAGGCTTTCGACCTCTCCGGCCCCGTCCAGCCAGTCGCCGTCGGCCGCCATCGCGCCCAGCCGCCGGATGTCTGCGCCGAAGAACGGTCGCCCGCGAAATACCATCTTGAAGCCGTTGTAATTGGCGGGATTGTGGCTGCCGGTTATCTGAATGCCGCCCTGTACCTCTTCGGCTGACGCCTCGGCGAAGTAGAGCATCGGGGTCGGCCCCATGCCGATGCGGCGCACGTTGCAGCCGCTGGCGGTCAACCCCTCGACCAGCGCGTGTTCCAGCATGGGCGAGCTGACCCGCCCGTCGTAGCCCACGGCCACCAGCGGCGCCGGGCCATCCACGCCCAGGTCGCGGCGCAGCAGGCTGCCAAAGCCCCTGCCGATGGCGCGCGCGTCGTCTGCGCCGAGCGTTTCGCCGATGATGCCGCGGATGTCGTATTCGCGCAGCACGGTGGAATCGAAGATATGGGACATTGCGGGAAAGGCCTTGTCAGTTGCCCTTCGCGCCTAGCCTAGCGCACCTGATGCGGCAACTCGTCCAGCAACAGGTCGCGCGCGGCATTGGCCTCGTGAACCTGGTCGTTCGACCCGCCGCGGTCGGGATGGACGAGGGCGATCAGGCGCTTGTGCGCAGCGAGGATTTCCTCGCGCCCCGCATTGGCCTCGACGCCCAGCAGGCGGCGGGCGCGGAACAGGGCCTGCGAACGGGTGGAGGTCTTCGCCTCCCACGGCCAGCGGCCCACGATCCAGCGGTAGAACAGCACCACCACACCGGCGAGGACGACGAAGCGCAGCATCGCGTCAGGCCGCCACGGTCTCGGGCAGGCGCGCCTGTTGCGGCTCGGCAGGCGCGGGCATCGGCAGACGCAGGTTGGCGACGAGGTTGCGCACCTCCTGCCGGGCGACGAGGTGGCTGGTGCCGAGCTCGCCCAGCTGCCCCTTGTCGAGCAGGGTCAGGCCCGAGGGGAAAAGCTCGCGGTAGATCACGCGCTCCGAAAGGCCGTGCGAGACACGGAAGCCCACGCGCTTCGAAAGCTCGGTCAAAGCCTGGTCGATGCGGCGCTGGTTGCGCGCGTCGGTGAAGCCGGTGCGGTTCCTGACGACGACCCAGTCCATTTCGCGCCGCCCTTCCTCAATCTGCGCGCGGCTGCGCTTGAGGCGGGCCTCCCAGATGAGCTCGGCATAGAAACTGAGGCGGCGGACCTTGAAGTTTTCCGCGTCCACCTGCCCGATCAGGTCGAAGTCGACGAAGCTGTCGTTCATCGGCGTCACCAGCGTATCCGCGCTGGCGGCCACGTGGCGGGCGAAGGGGTCGTCGCGGCCGGGGGTGTCGAACAGCAGGAAGTCCATCCCCTCCCCCAGCCGCTCGGCCTCCTCCTCGAGGCTTTCGATGGTGTCGCCGTGGCAGACGTCGAAGGTCGGTCCGGGCAGCGCGATATTGCGGCGGCGCTGGGTCTCGGCGCGGTTCTCGCAATAGCGGAAGAAGGTGCGCTGGCGCGTGTCGAGGTCCAGCGCGGCGACCTTAGCGCCCTGGTAGGCCAGCGCGACCGCCACGTGCACCGCCGTGGTGGACTTGCCGGTGCCGCCCTTCTCGTTGGCGAAGACGATGCGATGGGGTCTGGACAAGGCTGGCTCTTCCTCTGGGTTAACGGCGCGGCTAGCACGTTTCGTAAGACTACCGGAGGCATGGACCCTTGCAAACCGTCACGACAATCGCTGCCCTGCGCCAGGCTGTGGAAGACTTGCGCGCATCCCGCAGCGGGACAGAAGAAGCGGCCGCGACGCTGGCGCTGGTGCCGACGATGGGCGCGCTGCACGAAGGGCACCTGACGCTGGTGCGCGAGGCGGCGAGCCACGCGGACCACGTCGTCGCCTCGATCTTCGTCAATCCGCGCCAGTTCGGCCCGAACGAGGATCTCGATGCCTATCCCCGCCGCCTTGCCGAGGATGCCGCAAGGCTGGAGGCAGAGGGCGTGGCGCTGCTCTGGGCACCGGGCGTGGAGGCCATGTATCCGGCGGGATATGCCACCAACGTCAGCGTCGCGGGGGTCAGCGCGGGACTGTGCGGGGCGGATCGGCCCGGGCACTTCGACGGCGTGGCGACCGTGGTGTGCAAGCTGTTCAACCAGGTGCGGCCCGACATGGCCTTCTTCGGCGAAAAGGACTGGCAGCAGCTCGCCGTCATCCGCCGCATGGCGCGCGACCTCGACCTGGCGCAGCCGCACGTCGATGCCATCCACGGTGTCGCCATCGTGCGCGAGGCCGATGGCCTCGCGATGTCGAGCCGCAACGCCTATCTCTCGCCCCTCCAACGCGAGGCCGCCGCCACCCTGCCGCTGGCGATGCGCGAGACTGCGGCGCGAATCGCCGGCGGGCAGGACGCCGCGCAAACCCTCGCCGCGCTGGAAGACGCACTGCTGGGCGCTGGGTTCGCCAGCGTCGACTACGCCGAGCTTCGCGACGCCGATACGCTCGAACTGCTGGCAGCCGACAACGGCAATGCCCGCCTGTTCGTCGCAGCGCGCATGGGCTCGACGCGCCTGATCGACAACATGGCGATCGGTCGATCTCAGCCGAATTGATCTTTCTTGCACGGAGAAACTTTCCGGCCCTAGAAAGCTTTGCTGCATGTGCTCCTGTTAAATGAATCCCCGGGAAAGCCGGAAGACCTTCCCCACGAAGCCTTGCGTGCCTCGCTTGAAGCGCACGTGCAGGCGCGCGGCTTCCCCTGCGTCGGGGCCAAGTCCGCGCTATCCACCGGCAGGCTGAAGATCGCCACGGCTTGGCAATTGACCAGTGCGTGGAACGATGTCGCGATTCACGATGCCCTGCTTGGCTGGAGCCGCGACTACGCCGCCGATCGGGAGGGCCTGCGCAGTTTCGCCGTGGTTTTCTCCGGCCCGCTCGATCTTGACGAACACGCGTTCGAACGCGCCATGTGGGAACGACTGCAATCGTTCGCAGCGAAGGACGGATGGCGCGGGCAGCACTATGCGCCGCAGGTCAGCAGCGACCCGGCCGACCCGCATTTTTCGCTCAGTTTCGGCGGGGAGGCCTATTTCATCGTGGGCATGCACCCCAACGCCTCGCGCCCGGCCCGGCGCACCCCCTACCCCACGCTGGTGTTCAACCTCCACGACCAGTTCGAGCGCCTGCGCGAGCGGCAGCGGTACGAGCGGATGCGCGAGGCCATCCTGACGCGCGACCGCGACCTCGCCGGTTCGATCAACCCGATGCTCGCCCGGCACGGCGAATCGAGCGAGGCGCGCCAGTACAGCGGCCGGGCGGTCGGGGACGACTGGCGTTGCCCGTTCTCGGATCCGCGATCGAAAGAGGCCGGGGCGCCATGACCCACCGCATCGAACCGCGAAGCGGCGTTGCCTTTGCGCTCGGCAAGGGGGCGGAGCTCGTGGTGCTCGATCCCGATGGCGGGCAGGTCAGCGATCTCGTCGCCTACAACGCCGCAGACGTGCGCGAAGTCATTTCCAACGGCCGGACTTTCGATTACGAGGAGACCATTCGCCTGACGACGGGCGCGCAGCTGTGGTCGAACCGCTCGCGGCCCATGCTGACGATCTTGGAAGATACCGTGGGCACCCACGATTTCCTCCTCACGCCATGCTCCGTCGCGACATTTGAACATTTCTATCCCGACAAGCCCGTGCACCAGGGATGCTTCGGCAACCTGGCTGCCGCGCTGGCTCCCTACGGCGTGACCGAGGACGATATCCCGACCGCATTCAACGTGTTCATGAACGTGCCCCTCGCCGCCGACGGCACGCTGCGCGTCGACCCGCCCACCAGCAAGACAGGCGATTTCATCCGCCTGCGCGCCGAGATGGACCTGGTCGTGGGCCTGACGGCGTGCTCGGCCTACGCCTCCAACGGCGGCACGTTCAAGCCGATCGACTATTACATAAGGGATCACGCGGATGATCGCTGACCGATCAGCGCATCCTGATACTGCGTTGGGTCGAATTTTGATCTACGGCGAACAGAATTGTGAAGCCGATCTTGCGAAAATTTCACTCGCGGCCGGTCGTTGGCGCGATTGCATGAGGCGCTGGTTTCGATAGGACGGCGGGATGAGCCACCCAGCCGCATTCCAGACCCATAACTGGCATCCCTACTGCGGCGAGGCCCCGATACCTGCCCATTGGCTGTCGCACTGGAACTGGGACTGGATGCTGCTCGGCTGTCTTGCGGCCCTGCTGGTCGTCGGTTTCACGACCTCTCGTGCCACGTTCCGCGAGCAACTGGCCGCGACGGGCTGCACGATCGTGCTTTTCGTCACCCCGCTTTGTGCCCTGGGTTCGGCTCTGTTTCTCGCCCGCTCGGTCCATCATCTGGCGCTTGCGCTGGTGCTCGCACCGCTGCTGGTCGGGGCCGTCGGGCCCAAGGCCTTTCCGCGCATCCCGCTGACCGCCGCCACGCTGATGCAGGCCGCGATCTTCTGGGCCTGGCACGTGCCCGCCCTCTATGCGCAGGCCCTGTCGAACGACTTGGTCTTCTGGGCGATGCAACTGTCGATTACCCTCAGCGCCGCCGCCTGGTGGGCCTCGCTGCGGCGAGCGCCGGCCCTCGCGGCCACGGGCGCCCTGCTGGCGCAGATGGTGCAGATGGGTGCTCTGGGCGCGCTGCTCGTCTTCGCCGGCCGGGCATTCTACGCGCCGCACTGGCTGACGACCGCGCCATGGGGTCTCAGCGCGCTGGAGGACCAGCAGGTCGCGGGGCTCGTCATGTGGGTCGGCGGGGGCGGTGCCTACCTGCTGCTGGCCTCGGTCATGCTGTGGCGCGCCCTCGGCGCGGATGCCCGCCCGCACGTTGCGCCCCGTTCCGCATGAGTTCCCTCGGCCAATGGGCGAAGAGCTACCGCGACCGGGGGCGCTACACTCCCGTGGGCGTGGCCTTTCACTGGATCATGGCGGTCGTGGTGATCTTCCAGCTCGGTACCGGCTGGTGGATCCAGCGCTACCTGGTCGGCGGAGAGAAGCTGGCCGCCTATGCGCTGCATTCGCAGATCGGGCTGACGCTGCTGGTGCTCGGCCTGCTGCGCCTGCTGTGGCGGCTGATTGTGCCCGGGCCGATCAACGATGCCGACAAGCCCGGTCTCCCCTCGACCATCGCGCACATTACGCACGGCATCTTCTATGCGCTGTTCACGGTGCTGCCGCTGTCGGGCTGGGCGATGTGGTCGGCCATCCAGCCGGCGCGGCCGCTGTATCTCGCGGGCCTTATCCCGATCCCGCCGATGCCGTTCTACGACCTGTCGCGCGAGTGGCAGTTCCGTGCGCTCGACTGGGCAATGGACATCCATGTCGCGGCGGTCATCCTGCTGGCGCTGCTGGTGCCCGCCCATGCGCTCGCTGCGCTCAAGCACCACTTCATCGACCGGGACGACGTGTTCGAAGGCATGTTTCCGGAAGTGCTCGATCACCGCGACCACCCGCAAGGCTCGCGGCATACGCCGCCACCGCTTGCCGATCGTCCGGATGGAGGGCGCGGCTGATGGACGTCATCGCGGCCCCCGCATCGCCGTACCGCTCGCTGCTGGCCCAGGCGTCCAGCTGGTGGGCGAGGTACGGCGTGCTCTGCCCGGCGAGCGGCGGGTTGCCGGCATTGCCCAGCGCGTCCGCTCCGTGGCAGCTGGCGCACGATGCCACGCCTTGCGCGGGAATGCCCTCGTGATAGATCGCCGCGCCCGAACACAGATCGGCCGCCTCGCGAAGCTGCGGCGGCGCGTCGGCCACTGCCCAGTCCACGGCGGCGTAGTAGGCCGTGACCTTTTCGCGCGCCTCGCCATCCAGCGCCTTGGCGATGGTGTACATCTGCGGGTGCTGCCGCGCGCCGGAAGCGAAATGCTCGAGCTGGCGCAGGGCATAGCCCTGGTCGAGCCCGGCGATGCGCGGGGCGAGATTGCTGTCACCCATCCCCTGCGTGCCGTGGCAGGTGGAACAGGCCCCCGTGGCCCCGGCCTCTCCGCCGCTGAAGGCGATCAGCTCGCCGGTGGCCTCGAAAGGGTCCTGCACGATGGCCGGATCGGTGCAGCCCGCTGCCCCCAGCGCGAGCAGGACGGCGAAGGCGGGCGAAAGGGAAGGCAGTCCGGTCATGCGTTTCGCTCTCAATCCTTACCGCGCAGGGCCAGTTCCGTAAGGCTGCACCTGACGGCCGCCATCGTGCTGGCAGCGATGGCCGCGGCCTGCAAGGCGCCCGCCGAAAGCCGGCACGATTTCGACGACAAGGCGGCGGAGCGCGGGCGCATCGTGGCCGCTGCCGCCGGCTGCGCGGCCTGCCATAGGCTGCCGGGCATCGACTGGCCGCAGGGCCGCGCCGGACCCGATCTGACTGCCTTCGACGGGCGCGGGCCCATTGCCGGGGCGCTGCCCAACACGCCCGGCAACCTCGCGGCCTTCGTCCGCAATGCGCCCGCGGCAAAGCCCGGCAGCACGATGCCCGCCATGCCGATCACCCCATCCGAGGCGCGCGATGTCGCCGCCTATCTCTATGGTATTGCCGATGACTGACGCCCAGACCGTATTCGATGCCTGGTGGGGCTGGCCGCCGCCGGTGCTCGATCCCGCCGGACCCTATGCCGAAAGCGTGACGGTGCTCGCCTGGGCGCTGTTCGCGATGGGGGCGGTGGTGACCGCCATCGTCGCTGCCGCGCTTTACGTCGCGCTGTTCGGTCCGGCGAAGCTGAAGGCGCGCATCGGCGGCGAGAAGACCGTATGGATCATGGGCATCGCCTTTCCGGGCGTGGTCCTGCTGGGCCTGCTGGTCTGGGGCCTGACGCTCACCGCTTCGCTGACCGATCCCATCCGCGGCGACGAGCAGCGCATCAGGGTGACGGGCCACATGTGGTGGTGGGATGTCGAATATCTCGATGCCCAGGGCCGCGTCGTCCTGCGCGATGCCAACGAGGTGCACCTGCCGGTGGGCCGCCCCGTGGTCCTCGAACTGCGCAGCGCCGACGTTATACACAGCTTCTGGGTGCCCAACCTCTCGGGCAAGAAGGACATGATCCCCGGCCGCACCAACCTGCTCAAGGTGCAGGCGGAGAAGGCGGGATACTTCGGCGGGGTCTGCGCCGAATACTGCGGCGGACCGCACGCGCTGATGGGCTTCGTCGCAGTCGCGCACGAGGATGCGGACTATCGCCGCTTCATCGCCGGGGAGCCGCTCGGCGTGCCGTCCCTCGCCGAACAGCAGGATGTGCCGGGCCAGCTGCCCGCCCTCGCGCGCCGCACCGGTGCCGTCGCACCGGTCTCGGCGCAAGCCGGCGCGGTGGGCGGCGCCTTGGACGGAGAGGCGCTGTTCATGGCGAACGGCTGCGCGGCCTGCCACCGCGTCGCGGGGACCGAGGCCAACGGGCTTGCCGGACCCGACCTCACGCACCTCTCGCGCCGGCTGACGCTGGCCGCTGGCGTGTTGCCCAACAATCGAGGGAGCCTGCAGGGCTGGATTGCCGACAGCCAGGCGATCAAGCCGGGCAACCGGATGCCGAGCTACGACCTGCTCTCGGCGCAGGATGTCGCCGCCATCGCCGAGTGGCTGGACACGCCGCGATGAGCGAGACGGGCTTCGACCACGCCCTCTACGACCGCTTTCCCACGCAAGGCCCCCGGCCCGAGGGCGAGCTGGAGGAGCTGGAGCGCATCTGGTGCAAGCCCACCGGCTGGCAGCTGCTGACCGCGGTCAACAACAACTACATCGGCATCTACTACGTCGGCACGGCCTTCCTGTTCTTCCTGCTGGCGGGCGTGCTGTCGCTGGGCATGCGGGTGCAACTGGCCGCCCCCATGCAGGAATTCCTGCCGCTGGAAACCTACAACCAGTTCTTCACCATGCACGGCACGGTGATGATGTTCCTGTTCGCCGTGCCCATGGTGGAGGCGATCGGGGTGCTGCTGCTGCCGCAGATGCTGGCCGCGCGCGACCTGCCTTTCCCGCGCCTCTCAGCCTATGCTTTCTGGGCCTATTTCGTGGGCGGGCTGCTGTTCTTCTGCTCGCTGTTCGTGGGCCTCGCGCCCGACGGCGGCTGGTTCATGTACCCGCCGCTCACCTCCATCGCTTACAGCCCCGGCATCAACACCGACTTCTGGCTGCTGGGCATCGGCTTCATCGAGATCTCCGCAATCGCCGGCGCGATCGAGATTATCGTCGGCGTGCTGCGCACCCGCGCGCCGGGCATGACCTTGAGCCGGATGCCGATCTTCGCCTGGGCCATGCTGGTCTTTGCCGTGATGATCGTGGTGGCCTTTCCCAGCGTCATCCTCGGCACCCTGTTGCTCGAGCTGGAGCGCGCCTTCAACTGGCCGTTCTTCGATCCCACCCGCGGCGGCGATCCGCTGCTGTGGCAGCACCTGTTCTGGTTCTTCGGCCACCCGGAGGTCTACATCATCTTCCTGCCCGCGGCGGGTCTGATGAGCATGATGGTCGCCACCATCGCGCGCACCGAACTGGTCGGATACCGGCTCAACGTCCTCGCCATTATCGCCACCGGCTTCATCAGCTTCGGCGTCTGGGCGCACCACATGTTCTCGACCGGCATGCCGCGCGTCTCCACCGGCTATTTCAGCGCGGCGAGCATGGCCGTCAGCCTGCCCGCCGGCATCCAGGTGTTCTGCTGGATCGCCACGCTGGCGAGCGGCAGGATACGCTGGTCCGTGCCCGCGCTGTTCGTGGTCGGCGGGCTGCTGGTCTTCGTGATGGGCGGGCTGACGGGCGTGATGGTCGGCATGGTGCCGTTCGACTGGCAGGCGCACGACACCTACTTCATCGTTGCCCACCTGCACTACGTCCTCATCGGGGGCATGGTGCTGCCGATGTTCGGCGCGTTCTACTACTGGTTCGGGATGACCAGCGCCCGCCCCTTGAGCGAGCGGCTGGGGGGCTGGGTGTTCTGGCTGATCTTTTCCGGCATCCACATCACGTTCCTGCCGATGCACCTGACGGGCCTCATGGGCATGCCGCGCCGGGTTTACACCTATCTGCCGGACCGCGGGTTGGACCTGCTGAACCTGGTTTCGACCGTGGGCGCCTTCGTCATCGCGGCGGGCGTGCTGCTGTTCGTGGTCGACCTCTTCCGCAACTTCCGCTTCTCGGCGGAGGAGGAAGCGGGCAACGTCTACGGCGGCGGCACGCTGGAGTGGCTGCCGACCGGGCTCTATTCCACGCGCTCGATCCCGCTCGTCCGCAGCCGGGAGCCGCTGTGGGACGATCCCGGCCTCGCCCGGCGAGTGGAGGAGGGACGCTATTTCCTCCCCGGCAGCGCCACGGGCCTGCGCGAGACGCTGATTACCAGCCCGATCAATGCCGAGCCGCAGTATCTCCAGATCATGCCCGGCCCCTCGCCCTGGCCGCTGGCGGCGGCGGTCGGCACGGCGCTGCATTTCCTCGCGCTGACAGTGCAGGCCTACGGCTTCTCGCTGGTCTGCGGCTTGGTGGCCGTGGCTTGCGTGCTTCGCTGGCTGTGGGAGACCGACCGACCGCTGAAGCACGAGGAGGCGGATGTGGGCGCGGGCATCGTGCTGCCGGTCGCCATCACCGGGCCGTCCAGCCATGGATGGTGGGCGCTCAACACGCTGATGGTCGTCATGGGCATGATCGCCTTCATGGCGGTGTTCGCCTACCTCTATCTCTACGGCATCCATCCCGAGGTCTGGATCGCCCCGCCGCCGCTGTGGCAGAGCGGCCTCGTCGCGGGCCTTGCCGCTGCGGCGCTGGGCCTTGCCTGGGCTTCGCGCGCCGTGCTCGCGCGCTCGCCCAAGGGCGTGTTCCCGGGGCAGGGTCCGTGGCTGCTCGCGGCACTAGGCAGCGGCGCGCTCGCCGCTTCGGCCTGGCTCAACTGGACCGGCTGGCAGGACGCGGGGCTCGATGCGGCGGCGAGCGGGCAGGGCGCGACGGTCTTCGCGCTGGCGGCGTTCCAAGGCGTATGCGCTGCCATCGCGGTGATCATGGCGCACTACCTCGGCTATCGCAGCGGGCGGGGCCTCCTGACGGGTCCGGCCAACGTCACGCTCGACATCGTCGTGCGCTTCATCGGCTACGTCGCCCTACAGGGCCTGCTCACCGCGCTTGTCGTGCGCTTCTTCCCGGGAGGCTGATGGTGGCGGGCACCTTCAAGGAAAGCACCGACTGGCAGGGGGCGGGCTGGGCCTTTTCCGTCTGGGCGGCGCATTTCTCCGCGCTGTGGGGCGCGAGCAGCGCCTTTCCCGTCGATCCTGCCGCGCGCTGGATCGCGCTGGTCGCCACCGTGCTGGCCCTCGCGGCGCTCGCTCTGGTCTGGCGGAGGCGCAGAGACATTGGCGGCGGCTTCGTCCTGCCGCTGGCACTCGGCCTGTCCGCGGTCGCCATCCTGTTCGGAGCGCTGCCCGCCCTCGTAGGCTAAGCCGCCGGCCCGGACCTTTTTGCCGCGATACCTGTTGATCGGACATCGACCTCATCAGCCGGAGCCTCGGATGCCAGAACACGCAGCGCGCGCAGAACCCCTCGCCAGCCCCATCCATGCCATCCTGCTGGCTTTTCCGGTCGCACTCTACCCCTTCGCGCTGGCGACCGACATCACCTATCTCAACACCGCCGTCGTGCAGTGGACCAACTTCTCGCAGTGGCTGATCGCCGTCGCCGACTTCTTCACCGGCCTGCTGCTGGCCTGGGCGCTGATCTCGTTCTTCTTCGGCCGTGCGCGCATGGCTCGGGGACGAAGCACCCTCTACCTGATCGTCGTCGCGGCGATGTTCGTGACGGGCGTAATCAACGCCTTCCAGCATGCGAAGGACGGCTGGGCATCAGTCGGCACGGCCGGCCTCGTCATGTCCATCGTCTGCACGGTGCTGGCGCTGGTCGCCGCCTTCCTCGTCCATTCCACGGCCGTCGTTCGGGAGAACCGCGCATGACCCGCCTGTCACTCGCCGCCCTGCCTTTCATCGCGCTAGTCGCCGCATGCGCACCTTCGTCCGAGGGGCTCGACCAGACGGGGCAATCGCCTGTCCTTCCCGAACAGGCGGACAGCCTGATCCCGGCCATTGCCATCGCCCCGCCAACCGGCTGGGACGGCGAACTGCCAACGGTGCCCGAAGGCTACACCGTCACCGCCATCGCGCAGGACCTGCAGATCCCGCGCCAGATGCTCGTCCTGCCCAACGGCGACGTGCTGGTGGCCGAGGGGTCGGGCGGCAAGGCGCCCAAGCTGCGCCCGAAGGACATCATCGCCGGCATCCTCAAAGGTCGCGGCAAGAGCCCGGTGAAGGGCGGCGACCGCATCTCGCTGCTGCGCGACAGCGACGGCGACGGGCGGACCGACCTGCAGACCACCTTCATCTCCGACCTCGACGCGCCCTACGGCCTTGCCTTTGTCGATGGTGCCATCTACGTCGCCAATCAGGGCGACCTGATGCGCTTCCCCTACACCGAGGGCGCGACGAGCATCACCGCGCCGGGCGAAAAGGTCACCGACCTGCCCGCCGCCATCAACCATCACTGGACCAAGGCGCTGACCGCCAGCCCCGACGGTAGCCGGCTCTACGTTGGCATCGGCTCGAATAGCAACGTGGGCGAGCGCGGCATGGATGCCGAGGAAGACCGTGCGGTGATCTGGGAGGTCGATCCCGAAGACGGCTCCAGTCGTATCTACGCCAGCGGCATCCGCAATCCGACCGCGCTGGCCTTCGACCCTTGGGGCAACCGCCTGTGGTCGGTGGTCAACGAGCGCGACGAACTGGGGCCGGAACTGGTGCCCGACTATCTCACTTCGGTGCGCGAGGGCGGGTTCTACGGCTGGCCCTACAGCTATTACGGCCAGACGGTTGACCCGCGCGTACACCCGCAGAAACCCGACATGGTCGCCAAGGCCATTTCCCCCGACTACGCGCTCGGCAGTCACGTGGCCGCGCTGGGGCTGACCTTCGTGACCAATGGCGGCATGGGCGGCCGCTTTGCCGAAGGCGCTTTCGTGGGCGAGCATGGCAGCTGGAACCGCGACGACCGCTCGGGCTACAAGGTCGTCTTCGTGCCCTTCAGCGGCGGGCGACCATCGGGCGACCCCATCGACTTCCTGACCGGTTTCCTGGCGGACGGCGAAGCGCGCGGGCGGCCGGTGGGCGTGTTGTTCGATGCGCCGCGCGGTCGCCTGCTGGTGGCCGACGACGTTTCCAACACCGTTTGGAGCATCACGCCACGAGCCCGAACAAGGGCACCCAGTGAGGCGACCCGCAGTGCGGCGAGCCCAGCGAGAGAGAGCTAGTTCACCGCTCTTGACGTTTCCGGGGAGGTGTCGACCGGCTTGAACCGCCAACGGTAGGCCCCGAAGCCACGCAGGGTCTCGATCTGGTCGAACCCGGCGTCGCGTTCGCGAAAGACGCGCCGCAGCCGCTCGATCGATTTGACCACGGCCTCGTCGCTCAATTCGTCCTGCAACCGCGCTGCCAGGAACCCGCGCGTGAGCGGGCGGCCCTGGACCGATATCAGCGCCCGCGCGATTTCGTGCAGACCGCGGGTGAGATGCAACCGGCGGCCTTCGAAGACGATCTCTCCCTCGTCGACGAAACGGACGTTGCCGTAGGTCAGCGGCTCGTCCTCGCTGAGGCCGAAGCCGCAGTTGGGGCAGCAGGGCATCGCTTTCCCCGGCTCAGCCAGCCCGCCGCAGCTCGACCGCCTCGGCGGCCGTCGCCCCTCCCGCCTTTCCGGGCCCGTTCCAGGCGCGGTCATGGAAGTAGAAGGCGACGGTCTGCACCAGCGGCTCGACCACGCCGATCGCCAGCGCCGCCTTCCAGCTTTGCGTCAGCAGGTAGGCGACCGTGATCGCCACCATGAAGTGCATAAGCGCATAGCTGCCCGTCTTGTAGCAGGTGATCTTGAAGCAGCTCGCATGCGAATGGGACATGGGGGTATCTCCTTTCAAGTGCTCACGTCCGGGATCAGGCGGAGGCCGCGCTCATGCGGATGTTGCCGTTCACGCCGTTGGGGAAGAACCCACCGCCGGTGGTCGACATGGCCGTAAGGTAGGCGATGTTGAGGACCTGGCCGGCGGACCGGCTGAAGGCGATGGCGTTGGCGTCGGTCGGCACGATGTTGCTGCCGTCGCCGAACGGGGTGCTGCGGTTGCGGACGCCTTGGTCGAGGTCGCTCGGCCCGTCGAGGCTGTCGCGCGCGTTCGAGATCGCCTCGCTCGCATCGATCAGCGCCGGGGTCTGCAGGCCCTTGCGGTAGAGCACCGTACGCACAAGGCCGGCGTGATAGGCCTCTGCCGCCAGGATACCGGCCGCCGCCTCAAGGAAGGTCTTGTTGGTAATTAGCGGCGAGGCACCCTTGTAGGCGGTCACCCCGACGTCCTCGAAGATGTAGGCGGCGAGCAGGAAGTTGTTGTCGTTGGCGTAGGGGTCGAAGCTCTGTCCCGGGCCGACGAGACCCGCGGCCCTTGCTGCGGAGGAGAAGGCCCCGTTGGGTGCCGTGCCGATGTCGATGGCCGGCTGCGCCACCGCCGCCGTGCCGAGCGCGCTGCGCAGGAAGGCGACGTGGGCACGCTCGTCCGAGGCGATCTCGCGGGCGTACTGTGCCACCAGCGGATCGGTGAAGTTGACCTTGCGCCCGCCCGTCGCCTGGCCCTGCGGTCCGACGCCGTCGAGCAGGTTGCTCGCCAGCCCCGATCCGATGGCGGCGTAGGAGTAGAACTGCGCCTCGAGGTATTCAAGATTGAGCGCGAAGTTCAGCACGTCGGCATCGGTCAGCGCGGTGGTGGGCGTCGGGGTCGGCGTGGGCGTCGCACCGGGCGTCGGCGTGGGCGTGCCGCCGATGATGTCGTCGTCGTTGCCGCCGCCGCAGCCGGCCAGCGATACCGCCGCGGCGCTGGCCCCGGCGTAGTGCAGGAAGCGGCGGCGTTCGATCCGGCGGTCGGCACCGGCCTGCATGACCTCAAGGATGATGTCGCGGTCTTTCATGGTCGTGTCCTCTCGCTCGATTAGTTCGCCGCGCTCATGCGCAGGGTGCCGTTGACGCCGTTGGGGAAGAATCCCCCTCCGGTGACGGCCATTCTGTTGAGGTAGACGATGTTCAGCACCTGTCCGGCGGACCGGCTGTAGGCGAGTCCGTTGTCGTCGAGCGGGGCGATGTTGCTCGCCGTGCCGCCGAAGGCCTGCGTGGTCGTCAGCCCCTGGTCGAGGTCGGTCGGTCCGTCGAGGCTGTCGCGGGCATTGGAGATCGCGATCGAGGCATCGATCAGCGACGGCGTCTGCAAGCCCTTGGCGTAAAGCGTCGTGCGCACCAGGCTGGCGTGATAGGCCTCGACCGCGAGGATGCCGGCAGCCGCCTCGAGGAAGGTCTTGTTGCTTATGAGCGGCGAGGCGCCCTTGTAAGCGGTGACGCCAACGTCCTCGAAGATATAGGCCGCGAGGAGGAAGTTCTCGTCGCTGGCATAGGGATCGAACGACTGGCCGGGGCCGATCAGTCCGGCGGCGCGCGCCGCGGTGGAGAAGGCACCGTTGGGACTGGCGCTGATGTCGATCGTCGGCTGGGCCACTGCGGCACTGCCGAGCGCGCCGCGCAGGAAGGCGACGTGCGCCTGCTCGTCGGCGGCAATCTCGAGCGCGTAGGCACGTACCGCGGGGTCGGTGAAGGTGACGCGGCGGCCGCCGGTCGCCTGGCCCTGGTTGCCTGTGCCTGTCAGGAGGTTGGCCGGCAGGCCGGACCCGGTCGCAGCCTGGACGTAGAATTGCGCCTCGAGGTATTCGAGGTTGAGCGCGAAGTTGAGGATGTCTCCATCGGAAACGCTTTGCGCGGCGGCCGGGCTGGACTTGCTGGCAAGAACGAAACCGCCCGCCGCAACGGATGCCGCGGCGAACCCGCGGAACAAGTCGCGACGGTTGCTGCGCCGCTCCTCCCGCGCTTCGAGCACGTCCATGATGTGTTTATCGTCTGCCATCGGAAACTCCCTCGAGACTCGCTCTTGCTGAACGGTCGGAGAGTACCGGGCATGGGGCGTTGCACAGCGCTGGGTACGCCAGCGTACAAAAAGTTGCCCACAAGCCTCGGAACTTAAACGAGTTGATCTTTCGACGGGGATTTGTCGGTTAGATCATTGCGGTCGCGACAATCGTTCGAAGCCGGCAGAGCATCGACGCGCGGCGAAAGGGAGGCCGCGTTGCCGCTGGAACTATCCGAAAACGATACCGCATGGTCGGCCAACGGCTTTCTGGCATCGTTGAGCCCGCTCGATCGCAAGCTGCTCGAACCCTTGCTGGTCCGCGTGCGATGCGGGAATGGCGAGCGCCTCGGCGGCATCGGGACCAGCCGCGACATGGTTTTCTTTCCGGTCACGCTCGTTGCTTGCCTGCAATTCGCCCATCAACGATGCGGGGTCGGGCTGGTCGGACGGGAGGGCATCGTCGGCTGGGGCGGCGTGCTCGGCGATCCAGCGGAGGAGGATCTGGAAGCCACCGTCCTCATGGAGGGCGGATGGGCCCTGGCGATTTCGGTGAAGGACATGCTTGGCACCTGCCTTGCCAGCGCAACCTTTTCGCTGGCGCTGCTGCGATTCCTACAATCGTTTACCAGCCAGCTCGGCTGGATGATACGCGCGCGCGATTGCGGCAATTTCCGGCAACGTTTGTGCGCCTGGCTGCTGATGCTGCACGACCGCGTCGACAGCGATTTCCTGCAGCTCACGCATCGCGGACTGGCGCGGCAGCTCGGGGTCAGACGCGCCAGCGTGACCGATGCGTTGCACATCCTCGAAGGCGAAGGCTGCCTCAAATGCACGAGGGGGATGATCTATGTCATGGACAGGTCGCTTCTGGAGCGCCACGCTGGCGTTTCATATATGATGCCGCGCACCCCGCCGATCGGTGCTATCGTGGCGGCGACGAGAACACGAAGTCGATGCCATATGGCGACATGAATTGAGAGGGTTGAATGGCCATTGCGCCGGGTGAGGAGATCAACGACGAGAGGGGCAGAAAGGTCATTTCGCGGTTGGCGGGATTCGTCGATCTCGACCCCTCGGAAGTTCAGCAGCTGGTCGCTCTTGCCGGTCGCGAATACCGGTTCGAACGCGGCGACATCATCCGTTCCGAGAACGAGCACGATCTCTACCTGCTTATCGACGGCTGGGCGGCAAGCGCCGTCATTGTCGAAGATGGCTCACGTCAGCTTATCACGGCCAATCTGCCGGGCGATATCCTGGGCCTGCCAGGTCTGGCTGTTCGCGACCCGGTCGATACCGTCATCGCCCTGACCGATGTCGAGGTGATCGGTATTTCACCGCGACAGATCGGCGAAGCCTTCGCCCACAGTCCGAGGCTTGCCGCGCTCATGTTTCTCATATCGCAAGAGGAGCGCTCGCTGTTGATGGAACGGCTGGCGCTGATGGGGCAGGCATCCGC
The DNA here is from genome assembly GCF_001010945.1 of Aurantiacibacter luteus. Classification (GTDB taxonomy): domain Bacteria; phylum Pseudomonadota; class Alphaproteobacteria; order Sphingomonadales; family Sphingomonadaceae; genus Alteraurantiacibacter; species Alteraurantiacibacter luteus. Next base: position 581,205 of record NZ_LBHB01000002.1, on the reverse strand, counting down.
CCTGACGCGGCTTTCCGCTCTCATCCTGCGCATGCAGGAGCGTCACGCCCAGATCGATCGAAATACCGATGCCAGTTTCTTCATGCCGCTCACGCAGCGCGAACTGGGCGAATTGATTGGAGTCACCGGCGTACACATGAATGCTCTGCTCAAGGAATTGAGAGAAAGGGGCATTGCCGTCATCAAGGCTCGGAAGCTGACAATTCTGGATCGGGACGAATTGATCCGGATAGCGGGGGTATCGCCGTGGTGCCGATCAAGTCCGTCTTGGCTTCCCTGCCCGGAGCCCCCGGTCGAAGTGCGTTGATACCGAGATGGTTTGCGTGCGTTGCGCCATCGGAGTGATGCGCTATGCAGGCAGCGCAGACAATCGTCCGGGGCGCACCATGATCCGTAAATTCGCATTCCTCTCCGCCGCAGCTTCCCTCGCGCTGGCTTCCGCCAGCGCCGCACAGCAGGCGCAGCCGCCGCAGGAGCCCGATCCAGTCGAGGAGACCGAGGCGCCGGAAGATCAGAACACCCGCCAGGCGCCCCCGCCCGATCCCGCCCCCGGCCAGTCGCCTGAGAACGATGCCACGGGCGAAAGCATCGCCGCCGGCGACGCGGACGAGGACTGGGACGTCAATAACCCGCCCGGCGTGCCAATCAGGCAGGTGCCGATCCGCGTCAACGAAGGCACGTGGATGGACATCGACGTCTCTCCCGACGGCCGCACCATCGCCTTTTCGCTCCTCGGCGACATTTACACCATGCCCATCGGCGGGGGCACGCCCGTGCGCATCGCCGAGGGCCTTGCGTGGGAAGTGCAGCCGCGCTTCTCGCCCGACGGAACGCGCATCGCCTTTACCTCCGACCGCGGGGGCGGCGACAACATCTGGCTGATGAATGCCGACGGTTCCGATAAACGCCAGCTGACGAATGAGGACTTCCGCCTCCTCAACCAGCCCACCTGGTCGCCCGACGGCCAGTTCATCGCCGCCAAGAAGCACTTCACCACCGGTCGCTCGCTCGGCACGGGCGAGGTGTGGATTTATCACATTTCGGGCGGCAGCGGCGTGGCGCTTGTCGAACGCCCGAACGAGCAGCACCAGAAGGAACTGGGGGAGCCGATCTATTCGCCGGACGGTGAGGCGATCTACTACACCCGCAACATCACGCCCGGCCCGATCTTCGAATACGCGCAGGATTCCAACCAGGACCTGTTCAACATCGAGCGCTACGATCTCGCCTCGGACGAGGTGACGACGGCGGTATCCGGACTGGGCGGTGCCGTGCGGCCGACCCCCTCACCCGACGGCCGGATGATGGCCTTCGTGCGGCGCGAGAATACCGTCTCCCACCTTTACGTGCGCGACCTGACGAGCGGGGCGGAGCGGATGATCTACGCCGATCTCGACCGCGACGTGCAGGAGACCTGGGCCGTCACCGGGCTCTATCCCAATATGGACTGGACGCCCGACAGCCGCTCGATCGTGTTCTGGGCGGGCGGCAAGATCCGCCGGATCAACGCCGACGGATCGGGCGCGGCGGAGATTCCCTTCGCCATCGACGACACGCGCGGCCAGTTGCCCGCGCCGCATCCGGTCATCCCCGTTGCGCAGGACAGCGTCGAGGTGACGATGGCTCGCTTCGCCGAGGTCTCGCCCGATGGCCGCACCGTGGTGTTCGAGAGCCTGGGCCATCTCTACACCATACCAGCAGGCGGCGGCGCCATTCGCCGGCTGACGAGCGAGGACGAGGGCTTCGAGCTTTATCCCAGCTGGTCGCGCGACGGCTCGCGCATCGTCTATGTGCGCTGGACCGACGAGGGGCTGGGCGAGATCCGCACGGTCGGCCGCGACGGTCGCGGCTCCACCCGGGTGACGACCCAGCCCGGACATTTCGCCCGCCCGCACTTCTCGCCCGACGGACGCACGATCGTGTTCGAAAAGGCCGAAGGCGGCTTCCTCACCGCGCCCGAATACAGCGACAACCCCGGCGTCTACCGCGTCGCGGCATGGGGCGGAGAGCCGGTGCTGGTCAGTCGCGACATGGCCCGGCCCCACTTCGGCGCGGACAGCGACCGGGTTTTCATGACCGGGTCGGAAGGCGGATCGCAGACGCTCGTCTCGACCAACCTCGACGGGCTCGATGCGCGCACCCATGCCAAGGGCGAACTGGTAACGAGCTACACTGTCTCGCCGTCGGGCCGCTTCTTCGCCTTCACCGAGAACTACGATGCCTACGCCATGCCGCTGATGCCTGGCGGGCAGGCGGTGACGATCTCGGCCAGCGCGAGCAACCTGCCGGTGGTCGAGGTCTCGGATTCGGGAGCGGACTACGTGCACTGGTCGAATGACGGCGACCGCCTGCATTGGTCCCTGGGGCCGACGCTCTACACCGCCGAGCTTGCGGCGCTGTTCCCCTCCGCCCCGCCCGCCGAGGGCCAGGAGCGGGCTTCGTTCACCCCGCCGCAGTCCGGCGTTTCCATGCTGCGCACCGTCGCGGCCGACCGGCACGAGGGTCGCCTCGCCATCACCGGCGCGCGCATCGTCACGATGGCGGGCGCCGACGGCGGCATCATCGAGAATGGGATGATCCTCGTCGATGGCGACACGATCGCCGCCGTCGGCCCTGCCGGATCGGTATCGAGACCGGCGGGCACGCCGACCATCGATGCAGCCGGCCGCACCATCATCCCCGGCCTCGTCGACGCCCACGCCCACGGCTCCTACGCCGCAGACGAACTGGTGCCGCAGACCAACTGGAACCTCGTCCAGGCCCTCGCGCTCGGCACGACCACGCTGCACGATCCCTCCAGCGACACGCCCGTGTTCGTGGCGGAGGACATGCAGCGCACGGGCATGATCCTCGCCCCGCGCATCTTTTCGACCGGGCGCATCATCTACGGCGCGCGCAACCCCTATGCCTATGCGCAGATCGACTCGCTCGAGGACGCGCTCGACCACGTCCGCCGCCTGCGCGCGGAAGGGGCGCCCAGCATCAAGAACTACAATCAGCCGCGCCGCGACCAGCGGCAGATGGTTGTGGAGGCCGCGCGGCGGGAGAACATGCTCGTTGTGGCCGAGGGCGGCTCGCTCTTCGGCATGGACCTGAACCTGATTGCCGACGGCAACTCCACGCTGGAGCACAACATCCCGGTCATGCGGATGTACGAGGACGTGCTGCAGTTCTTCGCCCAGTCGCGCACCAGCTATACGCCGACGCTGGTGGTCGGCTACGGCGGCCTGGCGGGCGATCCCTACTGGCGGCAGGCAACCAACGTGTTCGAGCAGCCGCTGCTGATGGCGCACACCCCGCCGGCGCTGCTGCGCGCCCAGAACGCGCGCCGGACCACCGCACCCGAGAGCGACTTCATCGACGACGACGTGGCGCGCGAAGCGGCCCGGCTTGCGGAGCGCGGCGTGCTGGTCTCCATCGGCGCGCACGGCCAGCAGGCGGGCATCGCTCCGCACTGGGAGATCTGGTCCTTCGTGCGCGGTGGCATGACTCCGCTGCAGGCGCTGCAGGCGGCGACGATCGTGCCCGCCCGCTCGCTCGGCATGGACCGCGAGATCGGAAGCCTGGAGCCGGGCAAGCTCGCCGACCTCGTCATCCTCTCCGGCAATCCGCTCGAGAACATTCGCAATACCGAGCGGGTCGAAACCGTGGTGCTTGGCGGACGCGCCTACGACGCGGCGACAATGAACGAGATAATCACGGGTGACGAGCGACGCGGCGCCTATTGGTGGAACCGATAGCGGAGAGAATCACGTCAAACCTTTGAAACGCGCGCTGTTTGCCGCGTGCGCCAACTTGGAGGCGAAAGAGAGCAGGGTTGAGGAGACGGAAAGCGCGATGGTTTCCTGCGATTGGGGATGATCAAGGCAAACTTTTTTGCCGATTTTAATGTTCAATCTCGAAACCCTTAAGGCGCACACTTGATCGCCCTCACCGTCCGTACCTGCGGCCGGCATACTTTGGCAGCCACGGAGCGGGCGGACCGGTGAGGGCCAAAAGATCACTGCTTTACCTGCTCGAGGTCGTTCACGAAGTTTCCAGCCCACTTGATGACATTCTGATCGCGGACGCTGGCTAGCATTGGTTCCCAGCGAGCCTTGCGTTCGTCCAAGGGCATATCGAGCGCATCCCGGATTGCCGAGGCGATGTCGTCGGGGCTCTGCGGGTTGACCATCAGGGCCTCCGTGAGTTGCTCGGCCGCCCCGGCGAAACGGCTGAGGATCAGAACGCCTGGATCGTCGGGATCCTGCGCCGCGACATATTCCTTAGCGACGAGGTTCATCCCATCGCGCAAGGGTGTGACCAAGCCGATCTTGCAGGCGTTGTATATACCGTAGAGCTCTGCCGGAGTATGACCCTGATTGACGTACCGGATCGGAACGAGATCGATCCGGCTGCGGGCTCCATTGATCTGGCCGGCCTTTTGTTCGAGCTCGGCACGAATGTCCTGATAGGATCCGATGTCGCTCCTGCTCGGCGGAGCGATCTGGATGTAGACCAGTTCGCCGACCCGCTCTGGATAGCGGTCGAAGAACCGCCCAATGCCGTCGAGCCTCTCGGGCAGACCCTTTGAATAGTCGAGCCGGTCCACACCGATCATGGCCGTCCGGCGCCGCGTGCTCGAAAGCACTCGCTGACCGGCCTGACGCGCCTCTCCGGAATTTCGAAGGGCGGTGAACTGTTCGAAATCGATCCCGATGGGATATGCCCGCGCAATCACCGTGCGCCCCTCGATACGGATCCGACCACTTCGTTGATCGATTTTTGCGCCCAGCTCGGTCTGGCAGTAATGGAGGAAGCTGGTCAGCCATTCCTCGCACTGGAAACCGATAAGGTCATAGGCCAGCAACGAACGCACCAGGCGCTCATGGTAGGGCAGCGACACCAACAATCGCGTCGGCGGCCATGGTGTGTGCAGGAAAAAGCCAAGGCGGTTGGTCAGGCCCCGGTGGCGCAGGTCGTCACCAAGGGGAATTAGGTGATAGTCATGCACCCACACGATGTCATCCCGTTCGATCAAAGGCGATAAAGCCTCGCCGAAAAGGTGATTGACCCGCTCGTAGCCCCGACCCGTCTCGCGCTCGAATTTTGCCAGATCGATCCGATAATGAAAAAGCGGCCACAGCGTGGAATTCGCGTAGCCGTTGTAATAGTCTTCAAGATTGCCCGGCGACAGGTCGATGGTGGCCGTAGTCACCCCGTCACTGGTTTGGATATTGGGTATCTGTCCGGGTTGCGCCGCTTCTTCTCCCGACCAGCCGAACCAAAGTCCGTTCGTGTCTTTCAGGGCAGCATCGAGAGCGCCTGCAAGCCCGCCTTGTGCACCCTTTTCGCCGTATGCACTCGGCACAGCGACGCGATTGGATACGACGACGAGGCGGCTCATCCTACGCTCACCTCACCGTGCTCCAACTCTCGGATAACAGGCCTGCGCAATTGATAACCCCGACCAGCGAATACGTCTGAGGGAAATTGCCCCACAGTTCGCCGGTTTCGATATCCGTGTCTTCCGACAAGAGACCCGATCGCGTCTTGTGCCCAAGCATGGTCGAGAACAGTTTGCGCGCTTCGTCACGTCGACCGCTGCGCGCAAGCGCGTCGATGAGCCAGAACGTGCAGATGTTAAAGGCAGTCTCGGGCGCGCCGAAATCATCCTCTTTGGCATAGCGGAGCATATGATCGCCGCGACGCAGATCGCGCTCGACCGCCGTGAGGGTGGAAACGAATTTCGGATCGTCGGGTGGCAGGAACCGTAGTTCCGCCAGTTGCAGCAGGCTTGCGTCGAGATAATCGGTCTCGAAGCTGGCCCCGTAGTGCGGGTCGCCATTGTCATTATCGACCCATGCCTGCGCATCGATACGCGCGCGGATCGCGGTGGCACGTTCACCCCAGTAAGCGGCGCGTTCCGGCATGTTCAGCCAGCGCGCTACGTTCTCCAGCCGGTCGCAGGCAGCCCAGCACATCACGGCAGAATAGGTGTGGACCTCCCTTCGGGTGCGGAACTCCCACAGCCCCGCATCGGGCTGGTCGTGTTTTTGCCAAGCCAACTCGCCCACCTGCTCCAAGCTTGCGAAATCTCGCTCATCCGCCAGGCGCAGGAGGCGTTGATCGAAGAACGCTTGCGCCGTGGGCAAAACGATCTGACCGTAGCAGTCGTATTGCACCTGCTGGTATGCGGCATTGCCGATCCGCACCGGCCCCATACCGCGATACCCCTCCAGGCTTTTCGCCTCGCTTTCATGCAGGTGCGCATCGCCCATCACCGAATAGAGCGGCTGGATCTGACCACCTTTGGCAGCGTCCACAATGTTGCGCAGATAGGCGAGGTATTTTTCCAGAACGTCGAGCGCGCCAAGACGATTGAGAGCCTGGACGGTGTAGTAGGAATCGCGAATCCAGCAGTAGCGATAGTCCCAGTTGCGAGCCGAGCCGGGAGCTTCCGGAATGGATGTGGTGAGCGCTGCGACGATCGCGCCTGTCTCCTCGTGCTGGCACAGCTTGAGCGTGATTGCGCAACGGATGACTTCGTCCTGCCATTCGAGCGGCGTGGCAAGGCCGCGAACCCACAGTTGCCAGTACTTGCGTGTCAGTGCCTCCATGTCGCGCACCACGGCTCGCAAGTTGCCGGAAAAGGGCTCGTCGGGGCCGAGGAAAAAATGCTGGTCGCTCTCGACGCGGTAGGCGCGCCCTTCCAGAACATACCCCACGGGCGCGTCGGTCGAGAGTCGCATTGCCTGTTCACCGACGAGGTAACGGACGTGGTTCGTACCGTTGGTGCTCGAAGCCTTTTCCGCGCCGTAATCGTGCATCGGACGCAATTGAACCTTCAGGCGCGGTGCCCCGGCCACCGGGCGCACCACGCGGGTGAAGGCCACAGGCCTGTACATTCTGCCGGAGCGCTCGAAGCGAGGGCAGAAATCAGTGATCTCGACCGCGCTTCCGTCGTCGGCTTCCAGCCGGGTAATGAGGATGGGCGTGTTGCGCTCGTAACGCTGCACGGCGCTCACCTGTCCCTCCAGTTCGAACCGCCACACGCCGACATCCTGCCGGTCGCCGTTGATCAGGGCGCAGAAGACCGGGTCGCCATCGACGCGCGGAACACAGCCCCAGACGAGCCCTGCAGCCTCGTCGATGAGGCCCGAAACCTGGCAGTTGCCAATGGGCCACAGCTCGAGATTGGAGGTATCATTCGTCAAAGTTCAAGCCACTCCCTGACTGCCTTGGGATTGTCGAGCCGGTGCAGCGCAGCCTGGCTCGGTCGGTCACCCACTACTACGCCGAACCCACCTAGCGCCGAACAGGCCTCGAAGCCGTCTTCGTCCGTAAGGTCGTCACCCACGAAGATCGGCAAGGCTCCGGCAAATGGCATTTCCGCCATGAAACGGCGGACTGCCTCGCCCTTGTCAGCGCCAGGGCGGATCAATTCCGCGACCCTTTTGCCAAGCTTGACCGCCAACCCGGATCGCCGGGCGACCTGTTCAAGGTACAACGCACATTCGCCTTCCATAGCAGGTCGTGTTCGCGTGTGCAGCGCAATGCCATACGCTTTCGCTTCTACCAAAATGTCGCGCGGAAGTGCCCAGTTCGATACCTCTTGAAGCACAGGCGCGGGTAGCGGCTCTCCCGAGACCAACATTTGTCCGGTAGCGGCGCGAAGTTCGGCACCGTGTGATCCCCCGCAAGCGACCGTCAGACTGCCACAGTGGCGTTCGAGGTCCGCAATCACCCGCCCGCTGATAAGGGCAAGCCGACCGTCGAGCCGGTCCGATAGTTTGGCCAGACCGTCAGCCAAATCATCGCTCACTACGATGCCTTCGGGCGTAGGTGCGAGATCGACCAGCGTACCGTCGAAATCGAGGAATAGCGCCACGGGGTGCTCTGCTGAAAAGTTCCGCAGGCAGGGCGGCGGCTCGGAGGCCGTTGCAACCATGCGGGGCTATGTAGCGCCTGCACCGTCAACATCAACGCAACACTGCATGCGCGCCGCGACGAGCAAAGTCGGTAGGAACACCGATAGCATCACGCGTAGGCCAAACAGCATTTCGGCATGGCAAGGATCGCGAGAGTGGCGAAGTTCTCGTCGACAGGGTCGATCGTGATGGGTCAGCATGCCGAACATTTCAGGCAAAATTCGATAGCGCCTCAGCGGACGAGAGACATTTCTGCTGGACAGGGCGCCGAACTTCGCTTCGGAAAAAGAGCTACTTGGGGAACAGGCCCAAGCTTCTGTAAGAAGCTGTAAGCGAAGGTGTGCGCACTACCGCCTCCGGAATGGCGGTTTTCTGCGGCTGGATCAGGAAAGTGGAGCGGGTAGCGGGAATCGAACCCGCATAGCCAGCTTGGAAGGCTGGAGCTTTACCACTAAGCTATACCCGCGCTCTGGTGCCGCTTGCCACCGGCTGCTCGTCTTCGTCAAGCCTCGCTATTGCTGACCTCGTGCCGGACTGGAGGTCCGGGCCGTCGCGGGGGAAATGGCGGATGGGGTACGATCTCTTCCATTGTCTTCACGTGCGGTCGCTGTCTGTGGAGCCACTGGCGGTGCAATGCGCAATTCGACACGGCGATTGCGACGGCGGCCTTCCTCGTTGGGCGACCCGTCGGGCAAGGCATTGGGAGCGATCGGGTTCTGTTCGCCGAACGCGATCACCTCGATCCGCTCGTCCGCCACGCCGCGCTCGACCAGCCAGGCCGCGACCGCTTCGGCACGTGCGCGCGAAGCCCTGAGGTTTGCCTGGTCGTTGCCGCCCGAATCGGTGTGGCCGGACAGCACGACGGGCCAAGTCTCTCCGAGCGCGTCCTCGTTCATGATGCCCGCCAGCATCCGCTCGGCACCGTCGCTGAGGTCGGCTCCGTCAGGGAACGGAACGGTCAGTTCGACGGGCTGCGTCGGCAGGTCCATCGCCTCGCCCTCGGGCAGGTCGTCGCGCATGATCGAGGCGGCGGGAGTTGTGGTCTGCGTCGGCGCCGGCGCAGCAGTCTCCTCGGCCGCGGCAGGGCCGGGTTCGGGCGCGCCGTCCTGCCGCACGTCGCAGGCAGCCAGCGCGAAAAGGGCCAGCACCAGCGGCGGCGCGAGATGCCGGGTATTGCGGGTGGGGATTGTGATCATGTCCTGCTCCTCAAACCGGTTGCGGCTTTTCCGTCGCGGCAGAGGCAGCGGCGCGCTTGGCTCCGCGTTCCTCGGCCTTGCGTGGCGGGGAAAAGCTGATGACGATGTCGCCCGCGCGCGGCTCCGGCGCGGCGGCATGGGTGAAGAACTTCATCTCGCCGGACGGTCGCAGAAGGAGCAGCATGTTCGCAGCCTCGGGCAGGGTGTCGCGCGCGTCGGCGAGCTTGTACTGATCGGACAGTCGCGTGTGGCGGAAGATCCAGCCCTGCTCGTGCCGCTCCAGCACATCCTCCACGCCGAAGCCGGACTTGAACAGCGCCCGGCCACGCAGGCTGGCGGCGATGGCGCGGAAATCGTCGTCCACCCCGTCGCCCAGCTGGTAAACCTTGTCGGTGCCGATCTCCGGTGCGAATTCGGAACAGACGAGCGCGTTGTAGGCCTCGTTGTCGGTGGCCGCGACCAGCGACTGGAAGGGGTTGAGATCGAGGTTGTGCTCGGTCGCCTCGTTGAGGATCTCGCCGTGATAGGTCGGCAGGCCCTTCGCCCGCGCGGGCTTCAGCCGCTGCCACGATGTATCGACGAGCAGCACCGGGGTTTCGAGCTGGTGCAGCTTCTCGGCGAGCGCTATCGTCCACGGTGTCGCCCCCACCAGCAGCACCCCGGGCCGCTCCGCACCCTTTACCTTGAGCAGCCTGGCGACCACGTCGATGGTGAAGCCGTGGGCGAAGACGGTCGCCACGACCACGGCGAAGCTGAGGCCGATGAGGATCGAACCGTCGCCGTAGCCGAGCTCGTTCAGGCGCAGCGCGAACAGGCCGCTGATGGCGACCAGCACGATGCCGCGCGGCGCGATCCACGAGAGGAACAGGCGCTCGTTCCACGGGATCGAGCTGCCGAGGAGCGAGAGCAGGATGGTCGCCGGACGTACTAGGAACAGCAGCGCGAAGAGGAACAGGTAGAGCCTGAGGCCCGAGACCTCGAAGGGATTGAGATAGGTCAGCTCGTTGAGATCGAGCGAGGCCGAGAGCAGGATGAAGATGCCCGAGACCAGCAGGACGGCGATGTTCTGCTTGAAGGGATGGATGCTCCGCAAACTCGAGACATGCATGTTGGCGAGCGCAATGCCCATGACCGTCACCGCCACCAGCCCCGCCTCGTGCTCGATCTTGTTGCACAGGACAAAGGTGCCAACGACAGCGACGAGCAACACCGGCACCTTGAGGAATTCGGGCACCAGCCCGCGCGGGAAGCTGTAGGCAATGACCCAGGCGGCGGCGAAGCCGATGGCCCCGGCCACGGCGCCCGCCAGCGCGATCTGCGGGACAACGTCGAAGGCGGTGCCGCCGGTCTCTGCCGTGGCGCGAAAGTATTCATAAGCGACCACGGCGCACAGCGCACCGATGGGGTCGTTGACGATGGCCTCCCATTTCAGCAGCGCGGCGGGTCGTTGCTGCACGGCGGACTGGCGCAGCAGGGGCATGACCACGGTGGGGCCGGTCACCACGAGGATGCCGGCGAAGAGGATCGCCACCGGCCACACGAGACCGGCGATGAAATAGCAGGCGAGCGAACCGAACAGCCAGGCAAGCGGGGCGCCGAGGAAGACCAGCCGCCAGACCCCCTCGCCGTACTTTCGCAGTTCGCGGAAATCGAGGCTGAGGCCGCCTTCGAACAGGATCAGCGCGACACCGATGGCCACCATCGGCTCAAGCAGATCGCCGAAGGCCGCACGCGGGTCTATCAGCGGATAGCCGAGCTGGCCCATGATCGGCCCGGCGATGAAGCCTGCCGCCAGCATCAGCACGATCGCCGGCCAGCCGGTGCGCCAGGCCAGCCACTGCGCGCCGATGCCGAGCACGCCGACCAGCGCGATCACCAGCGCCTGCTGTTCCATGAATGCTCCCCGAAATCCTGTCCCTGTCAGGGGGTCAATGAGCGAGGAGCCAAGTCTTTCCCCGAAAGTGCCGCCAAGCGGGGATCAATGCCCGTCGAAAGCCATCACCGCATGGGTCGCGAGGCCATGATCCTCGAGCGCGGTACGGCCTGCAAGTTCGGGCAGATCGATGACAAACAGCGCGTGGTCCACCACGGCGCCGGCGCGGCGCAGCAAGGTCGCAGCGGCAATGGCGGTGCCGCCGGTGGCGAGGAGGTCGTCGACCAGCAGCACGCGCTCGTCCGCGTTTACCAGCGTGGGGTCGAGTTCGAGCCGTGCGGTCCCGTATTCGAGCGCGTAGTCCTCGTGCAGCGTGGCGACGGGCAGTTTGCCCGGCTTGCGGAGCGGGATGAAACCCATGCCCAGTTCCAAGGCCAGCGCCGTACCGAAGATGAAGCCGCGTGCCTCGATCCCGGCGACGGCGCTCGCACCCAGCCCGTTCGCGAGATTGGCCAGCGCATCCACGCTGGAGCGCAGGCCCTCGCCGTGGGCAATCAGCGTGGTAATGTCGCGGAACAGGATGCCCGGCTTCGGAAAGCCGGGCACTGTGCGGACGAGTGCCTTAAGGTCGTCAGGCGTCACGCCGTGAGCCTGCCGGCCAGCCTCAGTCCTTGCGACGGTGCGGCTTGACCGGGGCCCAGACCTGCTTCTTGGCGAACCAGGCGAGCACGGTGACGAACAGCGTGAACAGCATGATCCACCAGCCCGTCTGCTTGCGCTTCACCAGCGTCGGCTCGGCGGTCCAGGTCAGGAAGGCGGCGACGTCCTGCGCCATCTGGTCCACGCTGGCCTCGGTACCGTCGGCATAGGTGACCGCGTTGGCGCTGAGCGGCGCGGCCATGGCGAGGTTGAGGTTCGGGAAGTAGGGGTTGAAATGCAGCCCCTCCGGGGTCTCGAACTCGGGGAATTCCTCGCGCAGCGTCTCGCCGCTCGTCAGGCCGAAGGTCGCGGGGTCGCGGTAGCCGGTCAGCAGCGAGTAGACGTAGTGCGTGCCGTCGTGACGCGCCTTGGTCATCAGCGAGAGATCGGGCGGAATGGCATTGCGGTTGGCAGCGGCCGCCGCGATGGCATTGGCATAGGGCTTGGGGAAGTAGTCGGTCGGCAGGGCCGGACGCATCACGTCTTCGCCCGTGTCGGGATCGATACCGGGTACGTTCCAGGTCAGCGCCTCGGCCTTCACCTGCGCCTCGGAATAGCCGAGCTGGGTCAGGTCGCGGAAGGCCACCTGGTTGAGCGAGTGGCATGCCGAGCAGACCTCCTTGTAAACCTGGAAGCCGCGCTGGAGCTGCGCCACGTCCCACTTGCCGACGGGGCCTTCGAAGGCGAAACCGCCCTCCGGCTCGCGCGCCTCGAGATGGAATTCGTGCTCGGCGGTGGGTTCCACGAAATGGCCGTGCTCGGACAGGACCGAGAAGGCCGGGCCGATGCCGAAGGCAAAGGAGATCAGCGCCACGAAAGCGAAGCCGAGGCCAACGAGGATACCAACAAGGCGGATCATCTTATCGTCTTTCCTTAGTCAGTAACGCTGGCTCAGACGGCCACCGGCTCGGCGTTTTCGCCCAGCACTGCCTTCTTGTCCGACCCCAGCACCGCCTCGGTGATGGAGTAGGGCAGCGGATCGGGCCGTTCGATCGAGGAGACGATCGGCAGGATCACGAGGAAGTGCAGGAAGTAGTAGGCCGTCGCGATCTGGCTGAGCATGATGTAGGGCTCCTCCGCGTGCGCGCCGCCGAGGTAGAACAGCGCGGCCATGCAGGGGATGAGCCCGAACCAGAAGAACTTGCGGAAGAGCGGGCGGTAGTGGCCCGAACGCACCGGTCCTCGATCGAGCCAGGGCAGGAAGAACCACACCAGGATCGCCGCGAACATCGCCAGCACGCCCCACAGCTTCGCCGGCAGGATGAAGTCGAAGGTAAAGGCGCGCAGGATCGCGTAGAAGGGGTAGAAATACCACTCGGGCACGATCAGCGCCGGGGTGGAGAGCGGGTTCGCCGGGATGTAGTTGTCCGGGTGGCCCAGCGCGTTCGGCATGAAGAACACGAACAGGAAGTAGGCGAGCAGGAACACGCCGAGGCCGAAGCCGTCCTTCGCGGTGTAGTACGGGTGGAACGGCAGGGTATCGCTCTCCTGCTTCACTTCCACGCCCGTCGGGTTGGACGAACCGGGGATGTGCAGTGCCCAGATGTGCAGGATCACGCAGCCCGCGATCACGAAGGGCAGCAGGTAGTGCAGGCTGAAGAAGCGATTGAGCGCAGCGTTGTCGGGCGCATAGCCGCCCAGCAGCCACACCTGGAGGCCTTCGCCGACCACGGGAATCGCGCCGAACAGGCCGGTGATGACCTTGGCGCCCCAGAAGCTCATCTGGCCCCAGGGCAGCACGTAGCCCATGAAGGCGGTCGCCATCATGAGGAGGAAGATCACCACGCCGATCAGCCAGATCATCTCGCGCGGTGGCTTGTAGCTGGCGTAGAAGAAGCCGCGGAAGATGTGGATGTAGATGACGATGAAGAAGAAGCTCGCGCCGTTGGCGTGGGCGTAGCGCAGCATCCAGCCCCAATTGACGTCGCGCATAATGTGCTCGACCGAATCGAAGGCGACCGTGCCGTTGGCGGCATAGTGCATCGCCAGCACCACGCCGGTGACGATCTGCAGCACCAGGCAAAAGCCGGCGAGCACGCCGAAATTCCAGAAGTAGGAAAGGTTGCGCGGCACGGGATAGCCCGCGCCGACCGCGTTGTAGACGAGGCGCGGCAGCGGCAACTTCTCGTCGAGGAAGCGCGTCAGCCCGTTGGAGGGGGTGTATTGCCTGGCCCAGGGAAAGCTCATGGTCTCTACTCGTCTCTCTCTTACGCCTCGCCGATCACCAGCGTCGTGCCGTTGACCGAATAGTCGGGGACCTGCAGGTTCAGCGGGGCCGGGCCCTTGCGGATGCGCGCGGCGGTATCGTAGTGCGAGCCGTGGCAGGGGCAGAAATAGCCGCCGTAATCACCCTTGTTCTCGCCCTCCACGGCGCCCAGCGGCACGCAGCCGAGATGGGTGCACACGCCCATCACCACCAGCAGATCGGGATGATCGGCCAGCGTGCGTTCCGCCAGCGTCTGCGGATCGCGCAGTTCGCCGACATCGGTGGCATTGGCCTGCTCGATCTCCGGCGCGGTGAGGCGGCGCACGAACACGGGCTGCTTGCGGAAGATCGCCTTGATCGACTGCCCGACCTCGAGCGCGCCGACATCGAGTTCGGTCGTGCTTTCGGCCAGCACATCGGCCGAGGGGGCCATCTGGCTGATCAGCGGATAGACCATCACCAGGCCGCCGATGCCGGCGGCGGAAACCGCGGCGATCTCGATGAAGTCGCGGCGGCGCACGCCTTCTGTCGCTACGCCATCGGTGACGACGGCGTGCTCGTCGGGGGTAGCCGTGGTGGTTGCCATGTCCTTGCCTTGCCTGCCGATCCCGATGCCGCGAGAAGCGGGCTGGGACGGTCCGAAAAGAAACCCTGTATGCACCGCCCGGGCGCGGATGCACCCGGCGGCTTGGCGCGGCTGATAGACGAGCAAATCGGCGCTGCCAACCCGGCTTTTCGGACTATTGCGACAACCCGCCCGCGCGGCGGCGCGGCCCCGTCAGGCGGGCAATCCGATCAGCGAATACTGGCGGCCCTCGGTCGGCTCCCCGCGGTGGGTCGCGCGGCGATAGGAGTGGAAGCGCAGCGGGTCGGCATAGGTGTCGAGGCCCAGGTCCTCCACCGCCGCCAGCCGCATCGATTCCAGCCGCCAGCGCACGTAGGCGGGCAGGTCGAAATGCCACTTGCCGGGCGTGTCGGCGCGGAGGAAGAAGCGCTCGTGCCGCTCCTCGAACTGCTCCACGAAATCCCAGCCGACCTCGTAACTGTCCCGCGCGATGGTCGGGCCGATCGCGGCGACGATGCCGGCGCGCGTGGCCCCGAGGGCCTCCATCCGTCGTACCGTCGCCTCCAGCACGCCGTGATGCGCGCCGCGCCACCCGGCGTGCGCCGCGGCCACCACGCCCGCGCGGGTATCGGCCAGCAGCACCGGCGCGCAGTCGGCGGTGACGATGCCGAGGACGAGGCCCGGCGTCGCGGTCACCACGGCATCGGCCTCGGGCCGCGGATCGAAGGGCGCATCGGCGGTTGCGGCAAGGGCCGAGTGAACCTGCCTGACCAGCACCAGCGCCCCGCCCGGCAGCAGGCGCTGCGGATCGGGCTCGCCATCGCCGCCCTTGCCGGTCAGGAAGGCGTGCGGAACGCCGTCCAGCACCCCTGCCGTCAGCGCCTCGCGTGCATCAGCCAAGGCTGCGGCTCACCTGCTCGGCGGTGTCGCGCGAGAGATCGGCGGCGGCGAGACGCTCCAGCTGCGCCTTCATAAGCGCCGAGCGCCCCGGCTCGATCCGCCGCCAGCGCCCCAGCGGCGGCACGAAGCGGCTGGCGGTCTGCGGATTGATCGGATCGAGCGCGAGGATGAGGTCGGCGATCATCCGATACCCCTCGCCGTCGGCGGCGTGAAAGGCGTGCGGGTTGGCGGCAAAGGCCATGTAGAGCGAGCGCACGCGGTTGGGGTTCTTGAGCGTGAAGTCGCGATGGTCCGCCAGCGCCCTCACGTGCTCGAGGCAATGCGGGTGCATCGAACTTGCCTGGAGCGCGAACCACTTGTCGATGACGAGCGCATTGCCCTGGTAGCGGTTGTAGAAGTCGATCAGCGCATTGGTCCGCTCGACGACGTCGAGACCTGTCAGCACCATCAAGGCGCCCTGCCGGTCGGTCATGTTGTCGGCACTTGCGTACTGCGCAAAGGCCATTTCAGCGGCGCGGTCCGGAAAGGCGGCGGCGAGGTAGGCGAGCGCCTGCGTCTTCACCTTGCGCGCACCCTTGGCTTCGGCGCTCATGGCGAAGGGCACCGCTGCGGCGCGCTCGTACAGAGCGAGAAATTCCGTCTCCAGCGCGCGGGCGAGGCTGGCGCGCAGACCCTGCCGCTCGGCGTGGATAACTGCCGGGTCGGCACGCTCCATCGTCTCGGCGACATAGGTCTCGCTCGGCAACAGCAGCAGTTCGCCGCGCATGAGGTCGTCGAGATCGCTGTCGGCGAGCACGGCAGCCATGGCGTCGGCCACGGCAAGTTCGCCCTCCTGCCGCGCTTCGGCGGACAGCGTGCCGGAAGCACCGGCCTTGAGATGCCGCACGACCAGTTCCTGCAGCGCCTCGTAACGGGCGAAGGGGTCGTCGTCGTGGGTGGCGAGGAAGACCAGTTCGTCCGACGACACCTCGCGCTCTACCACGATTGGCGCGGAGAAGCCGCGGTTGATGGAAAGCACCGGGCGCGTGGCGAAGCCGGGATAGCCGAGTGTCAGCTCTTCGCCGTCCAGCACCACCAGTTGCTCCGCCCCGCGCTCGCGGGAGTCGCGGTCGTAGAGCGCGAGCTTGAGCGGGATCGGCATGGGCTTTTTGTCCGGCTGGCCGGGCGTCGCGGGAACGTGCTGCGAGAGGTGAAGCGTAGCGGTATCGCCCGAATGCTCCAGTCGCGCGGTCACCTTCGGCGTGCCGGCCTGCGCATACCACAGGCGGAACTGTTTGAGGTCGAGCCCCGCCCCGTCCTCCATCGCGCGCACGAAATCCTCGCAGGTCGCCGCCTCGCCGTCGTGGCGCTCGAAGTAGAGGTCGGTGCCGGCCCGAAAGCGCTCCGGCCCCGCCATGGTTCGCATCATGCGGATGACTTCGGCGCCCTTGTTGTAGATCGTGCTGGTGTAGAAGTTGCTGATCTCCTGGTAGGAATCGGGCCGGATGGGGTGCGCCAATGGCCCCGAATCCTCGGGAAACTGCACCCCGCGCAAGATACGCACGTCCTCGATCCGCTTGACCGGCGCGCTGCCCATGTCCTGGCTGAACAGCTGGTCGCGCAGCACGGTGAAGCCTTCCTTCAGGCTCAGCTGGAACCAGTCGCGGCAGGTCACGCGGTTGCCCGACCAGTTGTGAAAGTACTCGTGCGCGATCACCGCCTCGATGCCGTCGAAGTCGCCGTCGGTCGCGGTCTCCTCGTCGGCGAGCACGTACTTGGTGTTGAAGACGTTGAGCCCCTTGTTCTCCATGGCCCCCATGTTGAAGTCGCTGACGGCGACGATGTTGAACAGGTCGAGATCGTATTCGCGGCCGAACACCTCCTCGTCCCATTTCATGCTCTTCTTGAGCGATTCCATCGCGTGCCCGGTGCGCGGCAGGTCGCCGTCACGGACCCAGATGTTGAGCGCCACCTCGCGCCCGCCCATAGTGGTGAAACTGTCGGAATTGGCGACAAGCTGCCCCGCCACCAGCGCGAACAGGTAGCTCGGCTTAGGCCAGGGGTCGTGCCACTCGGCCCAGTGGGCCTCGCCGTCTTCGCCCTCGGCCTCGAGGTTGCCGTTGCACAGCAGGACGGGGAAGGCCTCCCTGTCGCCGCTCATCCGCACGCGGTAGGTCGAGAGCACATCGGGCCGGTCGGGGAAGAAGGCGATGCGGCGGAAGCCCTCGGCCTCGCACTGGGTGCACAGCATGCCGTCGGAGGCATAGAGGCCCATGAGCTTGGTGTTGGCGGCGGGCGCGATGTGCGTGGTGACGGCGATGGTATGCGCCGCGCCCGGCAGCGTAACGAGGAGGTCATCGCCGTCCATGCACCAGTCGCTCCAGCCCTCGCCGTCGACCGTGACCTCGACCGGCACGATCTCGTCGCCGTTGAGGCGGATCGTCTTGCTCGCCTCGGCCGCCGGGTTGCGCTCCACGGTAAGGGTGGTGACGACGCGCGTCTCATCCAGTCCCAGCGCAAAGTCCATCGCCACCTGCGGCACGAGCCACGGAAAGGGCATGTAGTCCTCGCGGCGGATCGAGACAAAGTCCTTCGGCGCGACGGCGGCGTCGGCCATTTCGGGGTTGCCGTCGGGGGTGGCGGGGGTGCGGGCGATATCCATGATTCGGGCCTAAAGCTCTTGGGGTTTTGCGTCGAGCGACTAGAACGCACGAGATGGCGCATCTGTTCATTTTCGGGCTCGGCTACACGGCGAGCCGCGTGGCGGCACGCGCAAGAGCGCTGGGTTGGCGGGTCTCGGCGACGGGCGGCAGCGGCGATGTGGCGTTCGACGATGCCGCAGCGGTAGCGGGAGCGCTGGCCTTGGCGAGCCATGTCCTGTCCTCCGTGCCGCCCGCCGATGGCGCGGACCCGGTGCTGGCGCGTTACCACCACCTGCTGGCGGGCAGGTGGCTGGGCTATCTCTCCTCCACTGGCGTCTACGGCGATGCGGGCGGGGCGTGGGTGGACGAGAGCGCGCCCACCGGCACCGGGCGGCGCACGGCGCGGGCCGAGGCCGACGCGGCTTGGCTGGCGCTGGGTGCACGTGTGTTCCGCCTGCCGGGCATCTACGGTCCCGGCCGCAGCGCCTTCGAACGCATTACCGAAGGCAAGGCGCACCGCATCGACCTGCCGGGCCAGGTCTTCAGCCGGGTCCATGTGGAGGACATTGCCGACGGCGTCATGGCGGCGATGACCCCCGATGCCCCGCCGGGTGCCTACAACCTCGCCGACGACCTGCCCGCCAGCCAGAACGCGGTGATCGAGCACGCCTGCTCGCTGCTGGGCATCGAACCGCCGCAGATGCAATCGCTGGAGGAGGCGAACCTCTCGCCCATGGCGCGCGGCTTCTATGCCGAGAACCGGCGGGTCGCGAACGGCAAGGCGAAGCGCGTGTTCGGCTGGAACCCGCGCTATCCGACCTACCGCGAGGGGCTTCTCAGCTGTCTTTCGCCACCTGCCGCGCCCTGAGCGCGACGATCAGGCCGGCCAGCGCCAGCACCGCGCCCGCCACCGCGAGGCCCGTCCAGCGATAGCCTTCGAACAGGGTCGAAAGCGTCATGGCGAAGACCACCACCAGCACCCCGTTGTAGGCCGCGCGCCCCGCGCCCAGTTCGCGCACCAGTCGGTAATACAGCGGCAACGTCACCACGGTGCCCACCACCGCGAGATAGACCGTGCCCAGCCAGAAGCCCGGCGCCTCGGGGAAGACCGGCGGCCCGGCAAAGACCAGCGCCAGCGCGGCGTCCATCAGCGCGCCGTAGAAAATCGCCCAGGCAACCAGCGTGACGATCGGCACCCGCCTGCCCGCGGGCAGCGCCTGGATGACGTTGGTGACCGAGGCGGCGAGCATGGCGAAGACCCCGAAGGCCGTGCCCAGCAGCACGTTGCCGCCGAGCGGCGCGACGCGCGCCTCGTTCACCAACAGCAGGCCGATTCCCGCCACCGCCAGCGCGCTGCCGAGCACGAAGCGCGCGGTGATCGGCTCACCCAGCAGCTTCGCGCCGAGCACGGCGTTGGGCACGAACATCAGGCCGATGAGCAGCGCCACGATGCCAGAGGTCAGGTGCTCCTCTGCCAGATAGACGAAGACGAAGTTGCCGACGAACTGGCACAGGCCCATCGCCAGCGCCAGCCGGTGCGTCGCGCCCGGCATCGCGAGCGGCTGGCGGGTCGCCAGCGCGAGGGCGAACATCACCGGCGCGGCGAGGGCGAAGCGGTAGGTGACCGACCACAGAGTCGGCGCGGCGGCGATCTGGGTGGTGATGACGAACCAGGTCGAGCCCCAGATCATCGCGATCAGCAGGAACGGCAGCGCGATGGCCGGGCGCAGCAGGGCGTGCGGCTTCTTCGCCGCCAGGGCGCTGCTCATAACCGGGCGATGGCCTCGCCCAAGGCCCGGGCATGGTCGGGATCGGTGGCCCAGTGGGTGACGAGGCGAATGCTCGCATCGTCCCAGTCATAGAACGAGAAGCCCTGATCGCGCAGCACGGCCCGCTCGCTCGTCGTCATGCGGACGAACAGCTCGTTGATCTCCTGCGGGTGAACGAGCCGGTCCTGCGCCCGCTCCGCGATCAGCGCGGCGGCGCCATTGGCGGCGCGTGCATTGGCGAGCCACAGGTCGTCCTCCAGCATGGCCAGCACCTGCGCTGCCAGGAAACGGCCTTTGCTCTGCAAATGCCCCGCGCGCTTGCGGCGATAGCGCAGCCGCTCGGCCTGCTCGACATCGAAAAGCACCACCGCCTCGGCCCCCATGCCGCCGTTCTTGACGCAGCCGAAGCTAAGCGCGTCGACCGGTCCGGCCGCCTCGGCAGGCGGGCAATCGAGAAAGGCCACGGCGTTGGCGAAGCGCGCCCCATCCATGTGGAAGCCGAGGCCATGCGCGTCCGTCAACGACGCGAGCGCGACCAGTTCGTCGGAGCGGTAGACCAGCCCGCTCTCGCTCGCCTGCGTGATCGAGAGCGCCTGTGCGGGCACCTGATGCACGCCGCGGGTGATGCCGGAGAGCACCTTGGAAACGCTCTCCGGCGTGACCTTGGCCCCCTCGCCGTCCGCCAGCAGCAGCTTCGCGCCGTGAAGGTAGAAGCCGGGCGCGCCGCATTCGTCCATCTCGATATGCGCCTCGCGGTGGCAGACGACGCCGCCGTGCGGCTCCACCATCGTCGCGAGCGCGAGGCAGTTCGCTGCCGTCCCCGTCGCCACCCACAAGGCCGCGCAGTCGCGCCCGAACAGCGCGGAGAAGCGCGCGTCCAGCTCGCGGCTCAAGGCATCGGTGTCGTAGGGGGTGTCCGGCGCATCGGCGGCGCGCATGGCTTCCCACAGGCGGGGATGCACGGGCGCGGCGTTGTCGGAGAGGAACTGCATCGCGGAACGCCATGCCCATGCCGCCCGTTTGGCGCAAGAAGGAGAAATTCATGGCCGATATCGACATCCAGGCGACCGACGAGACGACCCACGGTGCCTACCGCGCCAACGTGGAGGGCAGCGATCGCAAGGCGGAGCTGACCTGGCGCTCCGCGGGCGAGGCGCGGGTGGCCGACCACACATTCACTCCGCCCGAGGCGCGCGGGCAGGGCATCGCGGCCAAGCTAGTCGAGCGCATGGTCGCCGACGCGCGCGAGGAGGGGTTCAAGATCGTCCCGCAATGCCCCTACGTCGATGCACTGTTCCGCCGCCACGCGGACTGGGCGGACGTGCTGGCCGACACGCCCAGCTGATAATCAGCGCGGCAGGCTGCCGAGATCGGCGGCGACTATGCTTTTCAGCACCTCGGCGCGCAGGGCGTAGGCGTCTTGGCGCCGAAGGCCATGGAAGGCCATCGTCCCGCCTGCCAGCCCCAGCTTGAGGTCGCAGTATCCCAGCCACCTGCCCAGCGGGCCCTGCGTGATCGCGGCCGAGTGAAGCTTGACCCGGCTGGCGATTTGCAGCCGCGGCGACAGCCAGCCGCGCTTTGACAGCACCTGCGTGGCATCGAGCGCGTGCCGCTCCACCCGCCACAGGTACCAGCGCCGCACCGCCTGCCACGCGGCGACGGGGACGATCAGCAGCAGCAGCGGCCAGATGCGCGCGCCCTCGGCGGCCGCCACGATGACCGCGATCTGCAACAGCACGAAGACGAACAGGGTCACGGCCAGGCCGCGCACGAAATAGTAGGCCGGCGCCGGTCGCCACCATCGGACATCCTGATCGGGCAGGGCAAAACCGGCTTCAACTGCGATCGGCGCAATCTCGAGCATCTTGGCGAAGGGCGCGACCTCGTGGTCGCTCTTGCCCGAATCCTGCGCCAGGCTGATGAAGCTGAGGCCGTGCCAGCCGAAGCGTCGACGGAGCCAGCCGGTCGAAACGACCAGCGCCTGCACGCGGTGCACGGGCATGACCACGTCGGTCTTCGTCAGCAACCCGCGGCGGCGGCGGAAGCCCTTGGCCGTGCGTTCGAGCAGGAAGCCCCAGTCGCGCACAAAAACCTGCGCCACGCCGCTCGCCATGCCGACGACGATGACGGTCAGCACCGCGTAGAGCGCCGCCGCGACCTGCGCGGCGAGCGAGTATCCGGCCAGCGCCTCGGCGGCCCCGCGATATCGCTCGTCCTCGACGAAGTCGTCCGCCCAGCCCCAGAAATCGAACAGAAAATCGAACTGCTGCGCCGCACCGAGAATGACGGCGAAGATCACCAGCGAGAAGCTGAAGAGGCCGTAAATGAACAGCCGCCGCGGCCCCATGGCGAACAGCGTGCTACCGCTTTCGGCAGGCGTGGGCCGCGCTTCCTCGGCCATCTCGCCATCCATTGTAGCAACGGGTTCCTCGGCGTGCTCGACGAGCGAGCGCACCACTTCGCGCAGCCGCTCGCCCTCGGCCTCGGGCACGTAGGCCAGCCTCAGCTCCTCCTTGCCGCCAGCGCCCGTCTCGAAGCGCACCTCGACGAGGCCGAGCAGGCGCGGGAGCAGCTTCTGCTCGAGGCTCACGTCCTGGATGCGGTCGTAGGGCACCGAGCGCGCCGAGCGGCTGAGCACGCCCTGCTCCAGCCGCACGTCGTTCGCGCCGATGCGGTAGCGCTGGCGGCTCCACTGCAGCCAGGCGACGCCGAGCTGGAGGCCGAGAATCGCCAAGAGGACCGGGAAGACGATCCAGGCGGCGGCGAAGTTCTCGCTGCGCGCCGCGCCGAACAGCACGAAGGCGGCGGGGAGCAATCCCTTGACGAGGTCGCGCGCGGAGGTCGCGGCGATGGAGAGCGGGCTGACCCGCCGCCATTCGTCGATCACGATGGGGTCGGCGCCCTCGGTCACAGCATTTCGCGCCGCACGTGGGCGCGGATCTCCTCGCGCATGTCCACCGCCACCGCGTGGTCGAGCCCCGGCAGCACGACCGAAGAGCCGTGCGTCCCCGCCGTGTGCAGGATCAGCCGCGCGATGCCGAAGGCGCGCTCGAGCGGCCCCTGCTCGACGTCGAGGTGCTGCACGCGATTGAATGGCACCACGCTGTCGGAATGGAACATGACCCCGCGCACGACACGCAACCTGTCCGCCGCCATATGATAGCCGCGATGCCGCCACCGCTTCATCGGCAGGTAGGCGATCAGCACCAGCGCGACCAGCAGCACCGCGATGCCCGGCACCCAAGCCGGGATGTCCCCCGCCAGCGCGAGCACACCGCCGGCCACCAGCAGCGGCAGTGTCGCCAGCACCCCCTGCACCCGCATCATCGTCCGGTAGGACGGTGAAAGCTGCGTCAGCGGCTCGGGATCGATGTCAGGAACGGGATCGATAAGGTCGTCGTGCATGGTGCATTATTCGCACAACACACTGGCCTGCGCAAGAAAAGGAAGGAGACGGACCCGTAGGGTCCGCAAGGCCGAACGGCCGCCCGGACCTGCCGCGCAGCCGGAGCGCAGCCCCGGCGAAGCGAACAGCAGGGAGGACGCGGACGCGGAGGCGTCCGCGCAAATCAAGAATGGTGCTGCTGGGGAGGATTGAACTCCCGACCTCACCCTTACCAAGGGTGCGCTCTACCACTGAGCTACAGCAGCGCCGGGCCCGCGCGGGGATGGTCCTGGCAGGCAGGCGCGCGCTATTGTCGCGCGACGGGCGAAAGTCAAGCCAAGCTTGAGCCGGCGCGCGCCTTGCGGCAGAGCCATGGCCATGAGCGACATCCCAACCCGCAAAGAACGCCTGGCCGCCAAGCTGCGTGAGAACCTGCACCGCCGCAAGTCGCAGGCGCGCGGGCTTTATGGAGCTGCCGGGCCGCAGGCTCGCAAGGCCGAACGGCCGTCCGCAGGTGCCGCGCAGCCGGAGCGCAGCCCCGGCGAAGCGAACAGCGCCGAGGACGAAAGCGCGGAGGTGCTTTCGAAAAACGATCAAACCCGCTAATCCGCCGCCTCGCAACAGGAGAGAGAGCTTGCCCACCCTGATCCCAGGTACCTTGGTTCTAGTCCGCCACGGCCAGAGCGAATGGAACCTCGCCAACCGCTTCACCGGCTGGTGGGATGTCGGCGTCACCGAGAAAGGTGAGGCCGAGGCGCGCGCCGCGGGCAAGCTGCTGAAGGACAAGGGCGTGCTGCCGACGCTCGCCTTCACCAGCCTGCAGACCCGCGCGATCAAGACGCTGCACCTGGCGCTGGAGGAATGCGGGCGACTGTGGATCCCCGAAGTCAAGGACTGGCGCCTCAACGAGCGGCATTACGGCGGCCTCACCGGGCTCGACAAGCAGCAGACGCGCGAGAAGCACGGCGAGGAGCAGGTGCACATCTGGCGCCGCAGCTTCGACGAGCCGCCGCCGCCGATCGAGACGGGCAGCGAGTTCGACCTCTCCGGCGACCCGCGCTATGCCGGGATCGCAGTGCCCGCCGCCGAGAGCCTGAAGCTCACCATCGAGCGGGTGCTGCCCTACTACCAGGAAGCCATCGAGCCGAAGCTGGCGGAAGGCGAGACGGTGATCGTCTCCGCCCACGGCAATTCCCTGCGCGCGCTGGTGAAGCACCTCTCCTCCATCTCGGACGATGACATCACCGATCTCGAGATCCCGACCGGCCAGCCCATCGTCTACGAGTTCGACGCCGATATGCGGGCGGGCGAGCGGTATTACCTGAAGGATGCCTGAGGTGAGCGCGCAGGTCGCCATCGTCATGGGCAGCCAGTCCGACTGGCCGACCATGCAGTGCGCCGCCGACGTGCTCGATGCGCTCGGCGTCGCCTACGACGCGCGCATCGTTTCGGCGCACCGCACGCCCGACCGGCTGCACGCGTACGGCAAGACCGCGCACGAGGAAGGCTTCAAGGTCGTCATCGCGGGCGCGGGCGGGGCGGCGCACCTGCCGGGCATGATCGCCGCGCTGACCCACCTGCCGGTGCTCGGCGTGCCGGTGCGGTCCAAGGCCCTGAGCGGCCTCGATAGCCTGCTCTCGATCGTGCAGATGCCCGCCGGCATTCCCGTCGGCACGCTCGCCATCGGCGAGGCGGGGGCGACCAATGCGGGCTTGATGGCAGCCGGCATCCTCGCGCTTGGTGACGAGGCGCTGGCGCAGCGGTTGCAGGACTGGCGCGCGGCACAGACCGACAAGGTGGCGGAAAGGCCGGAGGACTAACACCTTCCGCTCACCCTGAGCTTGTCGAAGGGTCGCTTTTTCTTCTAGCGGGGTCGACAGGAAGGACAATCCTTCGACAGGCTCAGGATGAGCGGGGAATAATGCTAGCGCCCGGATCGACAATCGGCATTCTCGGCGGCGGCCAGCTCGGGCGGATGCTCGCGATGGCGGCGGCACAGCTCGGCTATCGGTGCCATGTCTATGCGCCCGAGGACGACAGCGTCGCGGCCGAGGTCTCGGCTCGCTTCACCTGCGCCGACTGGCACGATGCCGAGGCGCTCGCCAAATTTGCCGCCGACTGCGACGTCGTCACCTACGAGTTCGAGAACGTGCCCGTCGGCCCGCTCGCCGCGCTGCCGCAGGACAAGCTCGCCCCCGGCACCCGCGCGCTCGAAGTGGCGCAGGACCGGGTCAACGAAAAGCGCTTCGTCGAGGAACTCGGCGGGCGCCCCGCCCCGTGGCGCGCGGTGGACGATGCAGCGACGGCACGCGCGGCGGTTGCGGAGGTCGGTGCGCCCGGCATCTTCAAGACCCGGCGCGACGGTTACGACGGCAAAGGCCAGTGGCGCGTCGGCGCGGACGGCGAAATCCCCGCGCTGGACCTGCCGGAGAGCGGCCTCGTCTACGAGGGCTTCGTGACCTTCGATTGCGAATTCTCGGTCATTCTGGTGCGCGGGCGCGACGGGGAGGTGTGCTTCTGGGACAGCGCCCGCAACACGCACGAACATGGCATCCTCGCCCGCTCCGCACTGCCCGCGCCCGCAATCGTCGCCGAGCAGGTCGACGAGGCGCGCGCGCTGGCGAGCCGGGTGGCCGAGGCGCTCGGCTATGTCGGCGTGATGACCGCGGAGTTCTTCGCCACGTCGCAAGGCCCAGTCTTTAACGAGATGGCCCCGCGCGTCCACAACTCGGGCCACTGGACCATCGAGGGCGCGGTCACCAGCCAGTTCGAGAACCACGTGCGCGCCATCTGCGGCCTGCCGCTGGGCGACACGGCCAGCGTTTCGGATCGGATCGTGATGGAGAACCTCATCGGCGAGGAAGCGCTCGCCGTGGAGCGTCACCTGTCCGATCCCGCCGCGCACCTGCACCTCTACGGCAAGGCCGAGGCGCGCGAGGGGCGCAAGATGGGCCACCTGACGCGGTTGGGGTGACGCGGTGCGCCAGGTGCTCTTCATCGTCGCGCGGGCGACCAACGGCGTGATCGCTCGCGACGGCGCGGTGCCCTGGGCGATCCGCGAGGATCTGCAACGCTTCAAGCGGCTGACGATGGGCAAGCCCATGATCTTGGGCCGCAAGACCTTCGAGAGCCTGCCCGGCCTGCTGCCCGGTCGCCGCCACATCGTCCTCACCCGGCAAGAGGGCTGGCAAGCCGAGGGCGCCGAGGTCGCGCATTCGCCGGATGAGGCGCTGGCGCTGGCGGGCGACGGCGATGTCGCGATAATCGGCGGCGCCGAGGTGTTCGATCTGCTGTGGGTCTGGGGCACGCGCTTCGAGCTGACCGAGGTGTTCGAGGACACGGCGGGCGATGTCACCATGCGCTCCCCCGCGGACGATCCCACCTGGCGCGAGGTCGCGCGCGAGAGCCGCCCGGCGGCAGGCGGCTTCCCGCCCTTCGATTTCGTCACCTACGAGCGCCGCCGATGAGGCGCGCGCTCAAGTGGCTCGGCGTGGCCCTTCTGATGGCCGTGGCGGGCTTCTTCGTGCTCGGCCCCGGCATCGCCGAGCGCAGCATGAACAAGGTCGAGGGCGCGCCCTTGCCCGAGGTCTCCGATGAGGCACGGGCGCTCCACGCCAGTCTCGTTATCGTCGACCTTCATTCCGATTCCCTGCTGTGGGGGCGCAATCCGCTGGAACGCGCGGGTCGCGGGCAGATGGACCTGCCGCGCCTCATCGACGGCAACGTCGCGCTGCAGGTCTTCTCCAGCGTCACGCAGTCGCCCGCCGGGCTGAATTTCGAGCGCAACAGCGCCGATGCGCGCGACAACATTACGCTGCTCGCCGTGGGCCAGTTGCAGCCGCCGCGCACCTGGACCTCGCTCGCCGAGCGCTCGCTCTACCACGCGCACAAGCTGGAGCGCGCCGCCGAGGAGGCGCCCGATGCGCTGCACCTAGTGCGCGCGCCTGCCGATATCGACGCCGTCCTCGCCGAGCGCGATGCCACCGGGCGGCCGGTGGGCGCGCTGTTCTCGGCGGAGGGGCTGCACAACCTGGAAGGCGATGCGGCGAACCTCCAGCGGCTCTACGACGCGGGGCTCAGGATGGCGGGGCTCGTCCATTTCTTCGACAACGAGGTGGCGGGCTCGATGCACGGGGTCGCCAAGGGCGGGCTGACCGCCTTCGGCCGGCAGATCGTGCCGCGCATGGAGGACATGGGCGTGATCGTCGACATTGCCCACTGCTCGCACCGGTGTGTGGCCGAGGTGCTGGCGATGGCGCGCCGCCCGGTCGTCTCCAGCCACGGCGGCGTGCAGGCGACCTGCGCCACCAACCGCAACCTGACCGACGATGAAATCCGCGGCGTCGCGGCGACCGGCGGGGTCATCGGCATAGGCTACTTCGACGGCGCGGTTTGCGACACCTCGCCCGCCGCGATCGTCGCCGCCATGCGCCACGTGCGCGACCTCGTGGGGGCGGACCACGTCGCGCTCGGCAGCGACTTCGACGGCAGCGTGACGACCGCCTTCGACACGAGCCAGCTGGTGCAGGTGACGCAGGCGCTGCTGGACGATGGCTGGAGCGAGGGGGACATCCGCAAGGCGATGGGGCTCAATGCGCTGCGTGTACTCCGCGAGGGGATCAAGCCGCCCGGTAGCTACGCGCAGGACGCGAGCGGGCGCTGGCGCGTCGACACCACCCCGCTGCCGCCGATCCTGCCGGGGGACGTGCGATGAGGCTGACCCACCGCGATCCCGTGCCCGAGAACCTGCGCGGCGCGATCGTCGCGCTCGGCAACTTCGACGGCTTTCACCTCGGCCACCAGCGCGTCGTCGCCGAGGCGGTGGAATGGGCGCGCGCCGAGGGCCGCCCGGCGATCGTCGCCACCTTCGACCCGCACCCGGTGCGCCACTTCGCCCCGCACGTCCCGCCCTTCCGCCTCACCGGGCTCGACCAGCGCGAGGAGCTGTTCACGGCCGCCGGCGCGGACGCGGTGCTGGTCTTCACCTTTGACGACGCCTTGGCCGCGACCACGGCGGAAAGCTTCGTCGCCGACCTGCTCGGCGCGCATCTGGGCGCAGCGGGCGTGGTGACGGGCGAGGACTTCACCTTCGGACAAGGCCGCAGCGGAAATGTGCAGGTGCTGCGCGATGTCGGCGCGGCGCACGGGATCGCGGCGCGCGCTGTGGGTCCGGTGGCCGATGGCGGACTGACGGTCAGCTCCAGCCGCATCCGTGACGCGCTGAAGGCGGGCGAATGCGAGGCGGCGGCGGAGCTCCTCACCCGCCCCTTCACCGTGCGCGGCACGGTCATCCACGGCGACAAGCGTGGGCGCGAAATGGGCTTTCCGACGGCCAACATGGAACTGGGCGGATACCTTCGCCCGCGCTTCGGCATCTACGCCGTCACCGCGCGTGTCCTCTCGACCGGACAGCGGTTGCAGGGCGCGGCCAATGTTGGCGTGCGCCCAACCTTCGATCCGCCAAAGGAACTGCTCGAGCCTTTCTTCTTCGATTTCGCGGGCGATCTCTACGGCGAGCAGCTCGACATCGAATTCCGCCATTTCCTGCGGCCAGAGCAGCGCTTCGACGGGATGGAGGCACTCAAGGTGCAGATGGAAGCCGATTGCGAACGGGCGCGCAAACTCCTAGGTGCGCCCGCGAAATGACCTCCGAGAGCACCAAGCGAGATTACCGGGATACCGTCTTCCTGCCGAAGACCGATTTTCCCATGAAGGCCGGCCTGCCGCAGAAGGAGCCGGGCATTCTCGCGCGCTGGGAGGCGGAGGATCTCTACGGCCAGGTGCGCGCCGCGCGTGCGGGCGCGGAGAAGTTCATCCTCCACGATGGTCCGCCCTACGCCAACGGCGACATCCACATCGGCCATGCGCTGAACAAGGTGCTGAAGGACGCAGTTATCCGCACCCAGACGCTGCTCGGCAAGGACGCGCCCTACGTGCCCGGCTGGGACTGCCACGGCCTGCCGATCGAGTGGAAGGTGGAGGAACTCTACCGCAAGAAGAAGCGCAACAAGGACGAGGTCCCGGCGCGCGAGTTCCGCGCCGAATGCCGCGAATATGCGGCCAAGTGGGTCGACGTGCAGCGCGAACAGTTCAAGCGGCTCGGCGTCACCGGCCAGTGGGACGATCCCTACCTGACGATGGCCCCCGAGGCCGAGGCCGGAATCGTCGCCGAACTGCTCAAGTTCGCCGAGAGCGGCCAGCTCTATCGCGGCGCCAAGCCGGTGATGTGGAGCCCGGTCGAGAAGACCGCGCTGGCGGAGGCCGAGGTCGAATACGAGGATATCGTCTCGACCCAGATCGACGTGGCGTTCGAGATCGTCGAGAGCCCGATCCCCGAACTGGTCGGCGCGCACGCGGTGATCTGGACGACCACGCCGTGGACGATCCCGGTAAATCAGGCTTTGGCCTATGGGCCGGATGTCGATTACGTTCTGGTCGAAGGGCTCGACGAGTTCGCCGAGGCGACCGGTCGGCGCTACCTTGTTGCGACTGAGCTATACGACGGCTTCCGCTCGCGTATTCGCGCACAAGAGAATCCGAAACAAAATTTCGCCACGCTGGACTTCTACATCGGGGAGTCGCTCGCCGGCACAATCGCCCGCCACCCGATGCACCATCTCGGAGGGTTCTTCGCCGAGCCGCGTCCGCTGTTGCCCGGCGACTTCGTCACGACCGACAGCGGCACGGGGCTCGTCCACATGGCGCCCGATCACGGCGAGGACGATTTCGAGCTGTGCCGCGAGTACGGCATCGGCCCGAAGTTCGTGGTCGACGACGACGGGCGCTACCGCGAGGACTGGGGCTGGCTACCGCGCACCGACGAGCGCAGCGCCAGCGTCATAAACCCGAAGTTCAACGCCCCCGACGGCCCGATCTGCTCGGACCTGCGCGAAGCCGGCGCGTTGCTCGCCGCCAGCGCGGACTACCAGCACTCCTACCCGCACTCGTGGCGCTCGAAGGCCAAGGTCATCTTCCGCTGCACGCCGCAGTGGTTCGTGCCGATGGACGCAAAGATCGTCACCCCAGCGCAAGCTGGGGTCGCTGGCAACGCAGCTGAATCCATAGCGATCCCAGCTTCCGCTGGGATGACGTTGCGGCAAACCGCGCTCGCCGAAATCGAGGCCACGCGCTTCGTCCCCGCCAAGGGCCAGAACCGCATCCGCGCCATGGTGGAGGGTCGCCCCGACTGGGTGCTCAGCCGCCAGCGCGCCTGGGGCGTGCCGATCACGCTGTTCGTCCATCGCGAGAGCGGGCAGTACCTCGTCGATCCCGCCGTCAATGCGCGCATCGTCGAGGCGGTAAAGGCCGAAGGCGTCGATGCCTGGTCGGAGGAGAACGCCGCGCGCCTGCTCGGCAACGAATACGACCTCGCCGACTACGAGATGGTCTCCGACATTCTCGACGTCTGGTTCGATTCCGGCTCCACCCATGCTTTCGTCCTCGAAAGCGGGCGCTGGCCGGACCTGCAGAGCCCCGCCGACCTCTATCTCGAAGGCAGCGACCAGCATCGCGGCTGGTTCCAGTCGAGCTTGCTGGAAAGCTGCGCCACCCGCGGCCGCGCGCCCTACAAGGCGGTGCTGACCCATGGCTTCACCATGGCCGCCGACGGGCGCAAGATGTCGAAGAGCCTCGGCAACACCGTCGATCCGCTGAAGGTGATGGAGGAATACGGC
Source organism: Aurantiacibacter luteus (assembly GCF_001010945.1). Lineage (GTDB taxonomy): Bacteria > Pseudomonadota > Alphaproteobacteria > Sphingomonadales > Sphingomonadaceae > Alteraurantiacibacter > Alteraurantiacibacter luteus. The sequence goes on along the minus strand of NZ_LBHB01000002.1, from coordinate 550,408 downwards.
GCCGACATCATCCGGCTCTGGGCGCTCAGCGTCGATTCGACCGAGGACCACCGCATCGGGCCGGAAATCCTCAAGGGCGTGGCCGACAGCTATCGCAAGCTGCGCAATACCTTCCGCTACCTGCTCGGCGCGCTCGACGGGTTCGACGAGAGCGAGCGGGTGGGCGTGGGCGAGATGCCCGAGCTCGAGCAGTACATGCTCAGCCTGCTGGGCGAGCTCGATGGCAAGCTGCGCCGTGCAGTGAGCGACTTCGATTTCATCGCTTACACCCGCGCGCTGAGCGAATTCGCCAACGAGGATTTGAGCGCCTTCTTCTTCGATATCCGCAAGGACCGGCTCTATTGCGATGCGCCGGGCAGCCTGGAGCGGCGCGCCTACCGCACCGTGCTCGACACGTTGTTCCACGCGCTGATCCGCTACACCGCGCCAGTGCTGGTCTTCACCGCCGAAGAGGTCTGGGGCACGCGTTACCCCGACGGCGGCAGCATCCACCTGCTCGAATGGCCCAAGGTGCCCGCCGCCGAGGCCGATGCCGCCCGCTGGGAGCAGCTGCGCACCCTGCGCGAGCGCGTGACCGAAGCCATCGAGCCGCTGCGCCGCGACAAAGTCGTGCGCTCGGGCCTTGAGGCTGAGGTCGCCGTGCCCGCTGCCGCCGTGCCGGCAGGCTTCTCCGACGCCGATCTCGCCGAGCTGTTCATCAGCGGCGCGGTCACCCGTCACGAGGGCGATGCCGTCACCGTCGCCAAATCGGACGACGCCAAGTGCGGCCGCTGCTGGCGCCTGCTGCCCGAGGTCGAGGAGGACGGCGACCTGTGCCACCGCTGCGAGACCGTCGTCGCCGAAATGGATGCCGCCCGATGACCTCGCTTCGCAACCTTCGCATCGTCGGCTTCGCCATTGCCGTCGTCACCTTCGTGCTCGACCAGTGGATCAAGCACGTCGTGGTGAACGTGCTCGAGCTCGACCGGGTGAACGAGGTCGAGCCGCTGCTGCCGTTCTTCGACCTGCGCCGCGCCAACAACTACGGCGTCTCGCTTGGCATGTTCGAAGCGACCAGCATGGAAATGCGCTGGATCCTCGTCGCCGTGACCGCCGCCATCGCCGTGGGCGTGGCGGTGTGGATGCTGCGCGAGCGCAAGGGCTGGGACATCGCCGCGCTGGGCCTCGTGCTGGGCGGTGCGCTCGGCAATATCCGCGACCGGTGGATGTACGGCTACGTCATCGACTATGCCGACCTGCATGTCGGCGAGTTCCGTCCGTTCCTGATCTTCAACGTGGCCGATGCGGCGATCACCATCGGCGTCGTCATTATCCTAGTTCGCGCGCTGTTCAGCCGCGAGACAGTGGCCGAGGGACAGGACGCGGCAGGTCCCGCGCCCCATAACCCCGTGACAGCAAAGCCCGACCAGACTAGAGAGCCTTCATGACCAGAACCGCCCGCATCGCCCTGCTCGGCCTCACCGCCATCGGCCTTACCGCCTGCAATGGCATCAACCTCGGCAACCGCGACCGGCCCGACGAGTTCGCAGTGCAGCGCCAGGCACCGCTGGTCATCCCGCCCGACTTCCACCTCGTGCCCCCCGCCCCCGGCGCCCCGCGCCCGGTGGAAGGCACGGCCTCGCAGCAGGCGCTCGACGCGCTGTTCGGCGGCCCCTCGCAGCGCAGCGCGGTGGAAACCCGCACGCTGCAGCTGGCCGGCCAGGCCGACCCCGGCATCCGCTCCAATGTGGGTGATGCCGATACCTACACCGTCGACACCGGCAACAACGTGCGCACGATCATCGCCGCGCCCGAAGGCGACGGTCAGGCAGCGAGGGCCGTGATTCCCGGCTGACGCCGGCAATCACTTTCTGTTTGTTTTTGGTCCGCGCCTCCGCGCGGACATCCTCGGTGCTGTTCGCTCCGCCGGGGCTGCGCTCCGGCTGCGCGGCACCTGCGGGCGCGCATTCGCGCTTGCGGTCCTTCGGACCGAAATGGGTCTGTCTGCGAGGCTGGTCCGGTCGGCGACCAGCCGACCGCAAGGCCGAACGGCCGCCCGCAGCGGGCACGCAGCGTAGCGAAGTGCGTCTAGCGAGGACGAAGCCGCGGAGGCGGCTTCGCAATCAAATCACGCCTCGTTCACCAGCAACTTGTCGATCTTGCGCCCGTCCATGTCGACTACCTCGAAGCGCCAGCCCTGGTCGGTGAAGTGCTCGCCCTCTGCCGGCAGGCGCTTGAGGACATAGAGCGCATAGCCCGCAGCCGTTGCGAATTCGCGGTTTTCGGGAAGGTCGATGCCGAGGCGTTCGGCCAGCGCGTCCGCACCCAGCGCGCCGGAGACGAGCAGGCTGCCATCCTCGCGCTCCACCACCAGCGGATCGTCGCCTTCGTCCTGGTGGCTGGCGAACGTGCCCGCAATCGCCTCGAGGATGTCGGCATTGGTGACGATGCCGTCGAGATGGCCGTATTCGTCGTGCACCATGGCCATGCCGGTGCCCGATTGCTGCAGCATCCTCAGCGCATCGAGCGCGTCGAGCTGGTCGGGCAGCACCTCGCACTTGCGCACCAGATCGGCCAGCACGACGGGCTGTCCCTCCAGCCGCCGGGCCAATACTTCGCGCACCTTGACCACGCCCAGCATCCGGTCGACCGACCCCTCGGCCACCGGCAGCAGCGAGTGGGGCGAAGCCTCGAAGGTCTCGACCATGTCCGCCTCGCTCGCATGCACGTCCAACCAGTCGATCTCCACGCGCGGGGTCATCACCTCGCGCACGGGGCGGTCGGCGAGGCGCATGATGCCCGAGAGGATGGCGCGTTCCTGCTCCTCGATCAGGCCGGTGCGGGTGGCATCGGCGAAGATCATCTGCAGTTCCTCCGCCGTCAGCTTGTGATCGCCCTTGTGGCGGATGCCGAGCGCGGAAAGCAGCAGGTTGGATGTCGTGTCGAGCAGCCAGACGAAGGGCGCCGCCACGCGGGCCAGCAGGTCCATCGGGATGGCCATGACCAGCGCGATCGGCACCGCCGCGCGCAGGGCCACCTGCTTGGGCACGAGCTCGCCGATCACCACGCTGAAGAAGGTCGTCAGCGCGATGACCAGAACGTAGCCGACGTTCACCGCGGTATCGGGCGCCATGCCGAGGGCCGCCAGCCGCTCGCCCACCGGCTCGCCCAGTGTCGCGCCCGACACCGCGCCCGAAATCACGCCGATGAGGGTGATGCCGATCTGCACGGTGGAGAGGAACTTGCCCGGCTCCGCGGCCAGCCGCAGCGCCACCGCGGCGCTCTTGCTGCCACGCTCCGCCGCCATGCGCAGCTGCGCGGTCCGGGCGGAGACGATCGCCAGCTCGGACATGGCGAACACGCCGTTGAGGACGATCAGCAGGGCGAGCGCGGCGAGGTAGTGCCATGGGAACGGGGACATCAGGGCTCGGGCGCTAGCAGGTTTATCGGGGCTGGCGAAGGGGCTTGCTGCGCGGTGCGCTGCGAACCTTGCTGCGGACCTCGCCGCGACCGGGGCCCGGAACACGTTGCGCGAAGCGGCGTTACAAGGCGGCAAGGCCGAGCCACTCGCAACTGATTCAACACCGTGGTCTGCGCTTTATTTGGAGGTTTAGAACAATGAACATCAAGAAATTCCTCGTCACCTCGGTCGCCGGCCTCGCTCTCGTGGGCGCCACCAGCGCCTGCGTCACCGATCCAAACACCGGCAACCAGGTCATCTCGCGCGCGGCCATCGGCGGCGTCGGCGGCGCCGGTCTCGGCTACCTGCTGGGCGGCCTCATCGGCGGCAAGACGGCCCGCATCGTGGGCGCCGGCATCGGCGCGGCGGCGGGCGGCTACGTCGGCTACCGCATGGACGAACAGATCCGCGAGATCGAGGAAGTCACCAGCGGCACCGGCGTGAACGTGGGCCAGACCCCGAATGGCGACGGCATCCTGGTGACCTTCCCCGACGTGACGTTCGCCACCAACCAGGCGACCATCTCGCCCTCGATGCGAAACGTGCTCGACGGCGTGGCGCAGTCGATGGTCAACTATCCGAATTCGCTGATCGACGTGATGGGTCACACCGATTCGACCGGTAGCGACCAGTACAACCTCGATCTGTCGCGCCGCCGTGCCGAATCGGTCGCCAATTACCTCGCCAGCCGCGGCGTCGCCCGCGCGCGCATGGAGACGATCGGTTACGGCGAGCAGTACCCGGTTGCCGACAACATGAGCGAATCGGGCCGCGCGCAGAACCGCCGCGTGGAAATCCGCATCACGCCCGTTACCCAGGCGGATGTGAACTCGGCTTACTGATCGGGTTACGCTTAGAGACACGAGAGGGCCGTCCTTCGGGGCGGCCCTTTTGTTTTGTGAGGCAGTAAGAGCCGGTTGCCCACTGCCTACTGCCTGATGTCTACCTGCCTAACCTCTCCGCCCGTTCCGCCAGTCGCTCCACCGCCGCCGCGTGAATACCCGGCGCGCTCGCCAGCAGGCCGAAGGCGCGCGGGTCGCGCTTGTTGTAGGCGAGCGGCTTGCCGAAAGCGTCGGTGACCGCCGCGCCCGCCTCGCGCGCGATGAGGGCGGCGGCGGCAATGTCCCATTCGTAGCCCCAGCGCAGCGTCGCCACCAGGTCGGCCCGGTCGTCCGCCACCATGGCGACGCGAAGGGCGATCGAGTTGGGCTGCTCGACCGCCGTCAGGTCGCGGTCTTCCCGCGGCAGGTCGTTCGTCGGCACGCGTGCCCCGGCAAAGGTCTTGCGCGTGCTGGCCCGCAGGCGCTTGCCGTTGAGCCACGCTCCCTTGCCCGCCGTCGCCGACCATACCTCCTTGCGCGCGGGGGCGACCAGCGTGCCGATCAGCGGTCGTCCGCCGCTCACCAGCGCCACCGACACCGCCCAGCCCGCGCGGCCACGGATGAAGTCTCGCGTGCCGTCGATGGGATCGACCAGCCAGACGAGACCCTTGTCGAGCCGTGCCGGGGCATCGGCGGTTTCCTCCGACAGCCACCCGGCGGCGGGCAGCAGGCGCGCCAGTTCGCGGCGCAGGAACCCGTCAACCTCGATATCGGCCTCGCACACGGGATTGCCCGGAGCCTTCTCCCAGCTCTTGAGCGTATGCCCCGCGCCCGGCCAGCGCTGCAGCGCCATATGACCCGCCTCGCGGCAGATCTGTTCCAGTCTCATGCTGTCGATCATGTGTCGGGCAAGCAGATGATACGGCGAGAGAGGGTTTGCAAGCGCGGCGCGATGGTGCTTTAGGCCCTGCGCAAACCCCCAATCCCTTGTCAGGCGAGAGCCCCATGAACATCCACGAATACCAGGCCAAGGAACTCCTCGCGAAATACGACATCGGCGTGCCCACCGGTTACGCGGCGATGAGCGTGGAGGAAGCCGTCGCGGCGGCGGAGAAACTGCCCGGGCCGCTCTACGTGGTGAAGGCGCAGATCCACGCCGGCGGACGCGGCAAGGGCAAGTTCGCCGAGCTTCCGGCCGAGGCCAAGGGCGGCGTGCGGCTCGCCCATTCGATCGAGGACGTGCGCCGCGACGCGGGCGAGATGCTCGGCAACACGCTGGTGACGATCCAGACCGGCGATGCGGGCAAGCAGGTGAACCGCCTCTACGTGACCGACGGCGTCGACATCGCGAAGGAATACTACCTCTCGATGGTCGTCGACCGCGCGACCGACCGCGTGGCCATGATCGTCTCCACGGAGGGCGGCATGGACATCGAGGAGGTGGCGCACCACACGCCCGAAAAGATCGCCACCATCGGCGTGGACCCCGCGACCGGCTTCATGCCGCATCACGGCCGCAGCGTGGCTCATGCGCTGAAGCTGGAGGGCGCCCTCGCCAAGGCCGCGCAGAAGCTGGCAAAGCAGCTCTACGAGGCCTTCGTCGACCTCGACTGCGCCATGCTGGAGATCAATCCGCTGGTGGAAACCAAGGATGGACAGCTGCTGGTGCTCGACACCAAGATGAGCTTCGATTCGAACGCCGAGTTCCGCCACCACGACTACGCCGAGCTGCGCGACGAAACCGAGGAAGACCCGGCCGAGATCGAGGCGAGCAAGTACGACCTCGCCTACATCAAGCTGGACGGCAACATCGGCTGCATGGTCAACGGCGCGGGCCTCGCCATGGCGACGATGGACATCATCAAGCTGAACGGTGCCTTCCCGGCCAACTTCCTCGACGTGGGCGGCGGCGCCACCACGGAAAAGGTGACGGCGGCGTTCAAGATCATCCTCAGCGATCCGGCGGTCGAGGGCATTCTCGTCAACATCTTCGGCGGCATCATGCGCTGCGACACCATTGCCGAGGGCATCGTGATAGCGGCGAAGGAAGTGGACCTGAACGTGCCGCTGGTGGTGCGCCTCGAAGGCACCAACGTACAGCAGGGCAAGGACATCCTCGCCAATTCCGGCCTGCCGATCATCCCGGCGGACGACCTGGGCGATGCGGCCAAGAAGATCGTGGCCGAGGTGAAGCAGGCGGCCTAGTCGGCCACGTCCTCGGCAATGTCCTGCACGGCGTCGCCGGCCCCGTCGGCGGCGTCCTGCGCCACCTCTCCCACCGCCTCGGCAGCCTCGGCCCCGCCCTGTTCGATGGCCGCGCCCGCCTGGGCGGCGGTGTCTTCCACCGCGTCGACCGTCTCCTGCTTGACCACGCCGTCGACCTCCTCGGTGTCGCTGAGGCCGCCGTCGGCGTAATCCCAGCCCATCAGGCCGATGGCCGAGAGACTGGCGGCTAGCGCCAATGCCATCAGCACCCCGTCGCGCACCAGGACCGCCAGCCCGAAGCCGGCGATGGCGAGCATTGGCGCGCTGCTGGCGAAGGGCAGCACTTCCAGGAACGGCACCGCGAGGCACAGCACGATGATCACGCCCGCGGCGATCTGCGCGAACGGCGCGCGGGTCATGGCCTTCAGGCGGCGATGGAAATGCCGGTCGAGGAAGCCGGCGAGAGGGCGCAGCTTGTGGGTGGCCACACGCAGTTTTTCCGCCGAGACGCAGCGGTCGGCAATCAGCTTCGGCAGCCACAGGTGGCGCTTGCCCAGCATCTTCTGCCCGGCGACCAGCGCGATGGTGACGGCGAGGAAGGTCGGCACGCCGGGAATAGCGCCGACGGGCGTGATTTCGAGCAGCGCGGGCACCATGATCGCGGGCCCGAAAGTCCGCGTGCCGAAGGCGCCGACGATCCGCTCGACCGAGATCGAATCGCATTCCTCGCTCAATTCCTCGAGACAATCGAGAATGTCGCCGACGCTATACGGCGTGCTGCTCATGGCATCTCCCCGGCCGCTCAACGCCCCGGCGGCGCGGTTGTTTCGCGAAAGGCGCGTCCCGCTCCGGGTTGGCGCGGCGGCACCAATGGCCTAGGCCGTCGTTCAGAGAGCAACCGCTCGAACAAGTCTGCTTGACCTATACGTCAAGCGCCTTACATAAGCGGCAGCCAAGATTCTGAGCGAGAGGCCGATTCCGATGAAGATCCTCGTGCCCGTGAAGCGGGTCATCGATTACAACGTGAAGCCGCGGGTGAAGGCGGACGGCAGCGGGGTCGACCTCGCCAACGTCAAGATGAGCATGAACCCGTTCGACGAGATCGCCGTGGAAGAGGCGTTGCGCCTGCGCGAATCGGGTGCCGCGACCGAAGTGATCGCCGTCAGTGTCGGCCCGGCAAAGGCGCAGGAGACGCTGCGCACGGCGCTCGCCATGGGCGCGGACCGCGCTATACTCGTCGAGACCGAGGACGCGGTCGAGCCGCTCGCCGTCGCCAAGATCCTGAAGGCCATCGCCGCCGAGGAAGAGCCGGGCATCGTCATGCTCGGCAAGCAGGCGATCGACGACGACTCGAACCAGACCGGGCAGATGCTCGCCGCGCTGATGGACCGTCCGCAGGGCACCTTTGCCAGCAAGGTTGCCATCGAAGGCGACCATGTCAGCGTGACCCGCGAGGTCGACGGCGGACTGGAGACGGTGAAGCTGGCGCTGCCGGCCGTCGTCACCACCGACCTGCGCCTCAACGAGCCGCGCTACGCCTCGCTGCCCAACATCATGAAGGCCAAGTCCAAGCCGCTCGCGATGAAGACCCCCGCCGACTACGGCGTGGACACCGCGCCGCGGATCACCACCACGCACGTCGCCGAACCGCCGGTGCGCCAGGCGGGCGAGATCGTCGCCGACGTCGACGCGCTGGTCGCCAAGCTCAAAGCCCTCGGAGTCGCCTGATGACCGCCCTCGTATTTGCTGAACCGCATGGCGACAGCGTGGCAGATGCCACCCTCGCCGCCGTCACCGCCGCCTCGCAGCTGGGCGGCGACGTCCACGTGCTCGTCGCCGGCTCAGATGCGGCCGGACAGGCCCATGCCGGAATTGCCGGCGTGTCCAAGGTTCTCGTCGCCTCGGACGATGCCTACGCCCACGGCCTCGCCGAAAACCTCGCGCCGCTGATCGCGGGCCTCGCCGATGGCTACGATGCCGTGCTGGCGCCCGCCACGACCACCGGCAAGAACGTCCTGCCGCGCGTCGCCGCCATGCTCGACGTGATGCAGGTCTCCGACATCATCAACGTCGAGGGGCCCAAGACCTTCAAGCGCCCGATCTACGCCGGCAACGCCATCGCCACGGTCGAATCGAGCGATCCCAAGCTCGTGATCACCGTTCGCACCACCACTTTCGAGAAGGCGGCGGCGGAAGGCGGCAGCGCCTCTGTCGAAACCGTCGCCGGGCCCGGCAGCGCGGGCTCGAGCGAATTTGTCGGCCTCGACGCGGTCAAGTCCGACCGGCCCGAACTCACCAGCGCCAAGATCATCGTCTCGGGCGGCCGCGCGCTGAAGGACGGCGAAACCTTCGAGCAGGTCATCACGCCCCTCGCCGACAAGCTGGGCGCCGCCATCGGCGCCAGCCGCGCGGCGGTGGACGCGGGGTACGTGCCCAACGACTATCAGGTCGGCCAGACCGGCAAGATCGTCGCGCCCGAGGTCTACATCGCGATCGGCATCTCCGGCGCGATCCAGCACCTTGCGGGCATGAAGGACAGCAAGACCATCGTCGCCATCAACAAGGATCCCGACGCGCCGATCTTCCAGGTTGCCGACGTGGGCCTCGTGGGCGACCTTTTCACCGTGGTGCCGGAGCTGACGAGCAAGCTGTAGGGCTTTGCACCGGGCGGCGGTTGCGCTAGCCCGGTGCAATGCAACGCCTTTTCCGCCTCGCGATGGCCCTTGCGGCGCTCGCCGCGCCCGTGGCCGCACCCGCGCAGGAGAGCGACCTCAGCCCGCCGTCCGCCGCCACGCGGCAGGCCTTTGCCAGCGGCGAGGTGTATCGCCCGGTGGGGTTATGGGCACGGTCTTCCTCCGAAAGACGCTGCGGCGTGATCCGCGATTTCGAGCGGAACGGCGAACGGGTATCGCTGCAGGTGCAGCGCCTGCATCCCCACACCGGGGCACAGTTCGTCCTGGCCGGCACCGACCTCCAGGCGCGCGAGGAGGTTTCGGCCGCCTTCTGGCCCTCTGCCGGTCTCACCACCTTTACCCGCGTCGGGAGTGCCACCATCGGCGAGCGGCCCGGCATCTACTTCGCGGGTGACCACCTGCCGTCCACCGTCGCGACGGGGACCGGCGAAATCCCCGCCGCACAGCGCGTGGGCTATTTCGTCGCCGAGGGCAGCGACGGGCGCAGCTACGTGCTCGAGACCGGCCCGGTGCACGAGGCACTGACCGCGATCGACAGCTGCGTGGAGGCGCGCCTGGACGCGCTCGGCATCGACCTCGAGCGGCACGCCGCCGTATCCGAGCCCGCCCGCATCGCCGATATCCCCGCCTTCACCCGCGAACTCCAGCGCATCTATCGCGATCATCCGAATCGCGAGGGCCGGATGTGGCTGCGCATCGGCGTCGACAGTGGCGGTCGCCTGGTCGACTGCGCGTCGAGCGACGACCTCATGCCGGTGCAATTGCAGAGAGCCGTCTGCGCCGCGCTCGGGCGCGAAGGCCGCCTCGTCCCCGCGCGCGACGCGGCAGGTGAGCCGATGACCGATTTCTTCTTCCAGGCGATCGGCTTCGAATGGGCCGGCGGCAACTGGCCCAACGCCGACGGGACCGACCCCTACCGCTGACCGGGCGCCTCGCGCCGGAACAGGTGCACCGCCTCGCCGGAAGGTAGCTCGGCATCGCGCGTGCGTGTGAAGCCGAGTTTGCCCGCAAGGCGGATCGATGCCGTGTTGCCGTGCACGATCATGCACACCGTCGGCAGCCCGAACTCCGCGTCGAACCAGTCCAGCGCGGCGCGCATGGCCTCTTCGGCCAGGCCCTTGCCCGCTTGGTCCGCGGCGACGATCCAGCCCGCCTCGGCGCGGTCGTCGAAATCCTCCCCCAGCCCGCGCCACGAGCGGAACACGCCGCAGTTGCCCACGATCCGCCCGTCCCCGCCGCGCAGGCGCAGCATGAAGGTGCCGTAGCCGTAGAGCTGCCAGCTCCCGGCATTGCGCAGCAGCCGGGCGAAATGGTCGGCCATCGGCTGGGGCCCGCCCAGCCAGCGCGCCACCTCCGGGTGCGAGACCAGCTCGGCGAGCTGTGTTAGATCGCCTGCGACCGGGCGCCAAAGTTCCAGGCGCTCGGTAACGAGCTGCGGCGCACCGGGCCCCGCAACAGGGCTCACAACACCTCGGTCAGGAGATGCAGCACGAGGCCGACTAACCCGCCAACAAGGGTGCCGTTGATGCGGATGAACTGCAGATCGCGGCCCACCGCGCGCTCGATGCGGGTGGTGATGGTGGTCGCGTCCCAGCCCTTTACCGTGGCCGAGACAAGGCCGACGATCTGCTCCCCGTAACGGTTGACCACGCCCACCAGCGTGCGCCGGGCGAAGCGGTTGACCTGCACCTGCAGCCTTGGGTCGGTCTGCAGCGCCGCGCCGAGTTCGGCCACGCTCGCGCCGATCTGCCCGCCCATCGCGTTGCCCGGATTGCGCACCATGGCGATCAGCGAGAGGCGGATGCGCTCCCACACGCCCATCCACCAGTCCGACAGGGCCGGGTTGGCGAGGAGGTCGTTCTTCGCCTGCTCCACCCGGGCGCGCAGAGCGGCATCGCTCTGGAGATCCTGCGCCAGGTGCGCCAGCCCTTCGTCCAGCCGGACCCGCACGGGATGGTTCGGATCGACGTGCATCTCCGCGAGCAGTTTGTAGAGGCCATTGAGCACCGATTCGGCCAGCCGGGCATCGAGGCCGGTCCAGCGGATCACGGCATTGGCGCGCTGCTGCACCATCCTGCGGACCATGTCCTCGTTGTCCTCCAGCGCCACCCCTACCCAGCGGATGAAGCCGTCGATCAGCGGGCGGTGCCGCCCGTCGGCGATGGCCCCTTGCAGCATCTTGCCGAGCAGCGGGGCGACCTCGATCTTTTCCGCCTGTCGCGCCAGCCCCGCCTTCACCTGCAGACCGAGGCGATCGGGATCGAGCGATTCGAGCAGTTCCACGAACAGCGCCCCCGCGCCCGCCATCACCCGGCCCGCGCCGCCTTCGCCGCGTTCGCCGCGCTGGGCGAGGAAATCGCCCGCCGCGCGCGCCACGTTCATCTCGCGCATCCGCCGCGCGACCACCACGGGCGTGAGGAAATTGGTGCGCAGGAAGTCCGCCATCGTATCGGCGATGCGGTTCTTGTTCGTGGGGATGATCGCGGTGTGCGGGATCGGCAGGCCCAGCGGATGGCGGAACAGCGCCGTCACCGCGAACCAGTCCGCCAGTCCGCCGACCATCGCCGCCTCGGCAAAGGCGTTGACGTAGCCCCAGGCCGGATGGGTGCCGAGCAGGGGGTGGGTGGCGACGAATATCGCCGCCATCGCTACCAGCATTGCCGTCGCGGTCAGCCGCATCCGCCGCGCACGGTCGGGCGGCAGCGGGGCGCCTTGCCTCAGCGCGGTTGGAAGCCTACTCGGCAGGCTGCAGCTCCGGGCGCCCCGGCGAGGCGGCATCGTCGCCCGGCTTGTAGGTCAGGAACTTGTCGCGCAGCCACGGTCCGAGGCGCTTTTCCATGCCGTCCGCCAGGCTGAAGCCGGCGGGCACGATCAGCAGCGTCAGCACGGTGGACAGGATCAGGCCGCCGATTACCACCATGCCCATAGGCTGGCGCCAGGCCCCGTCGGCGCTGAGCGCGAGCGCGGTCGGCACCATGCCCGCGGTCATCGCGACGGTCGTCATCACGATCGGCTGCGCGCGCTTGTGCCCGGCATCGACGATCGCCTCGCGCTTGGGCACGCCGGCGTCCATTTCCTCCAGTGCGAAGTCGATCAGCAGGATCGAGTTCTTGGACACGATGCCGAATAGCATCAGCATCCCGATGAAAACCGGCAAGGTCAGCTCCAGCCCGGTCAGCATGATGAGCAGCAACCCGCCGAGCGGGGCGAGGAACAGCGAGCCCATGTTGACCAGCGGGGACACGAAGCGGCGGTAGAGCAGCACCAGCACCGAGAACACAAGCAGGATACCGGTGCCCAGCGCGGGCACGAAGCTGCCCTGCAATTCCTGCTGCATCTCGTCCTGCCCGACGGCGGGGCTGGAGACCCCGGTGGGCAGGTCCTGCATGATCGGCAGCTTGTCGATGGCCGCGGTCACGTCGCCGCGGGCATAGCCGTCGGCAACGTCGGCGCTGACGAAGACGCGGCGGCTCTGGTCGTAGCGTTCGATCGCGGTCGGACCCATGCCGAAGCGGATGTCGGCCACCCGCTCCAGCGGTACCGAGCCGCCGCTGGCCGTGGGCACGGGCAGGTTGCGGATGGTCGAAAGGTCACGCCGCTGCGTTTCGGCGAGGCGCACGCGGATCGGCACCTGGCGATCGTCGAGCGAGAACTTCGCGGCGTTCTGGTCGATGTCGCCCAGCGTGGCGATGCGGATCGCCTGGCTGAGCGCACTGGTGGTGACACCGAGGCTGGCGGCGAGTTCCGCGCGCGGCTCGATCAGCAGTTCGGGCCGCTGCATCGGCAGCTCAACGCGCGGGGCGACGACGCCGGGCACGCCGCGCATCTGCTCGGCCAGCGCGTCGGCGGCGGCGTTCAGCGCTTCGGGATTGGAGCCCGCCAGCATCTTGGAAATCGCCCGCCCGGTGCCCTGCCCGGCGCCCGGCGTGTTCTGCTCCTGGAAATTGATGCGGGCATCGGGGAAGGCCTGCAGCACCGGCGACAGGGCGCGTTCGAACTCCAGGCTCGATCGCTCACGATCCTCGCGCAGCACCAGCCGCACCATGCCGCTGCCCTCGTTGACGACACCCAGCGCGAGCGCGACCTCCTGCTCCTGCCGCAGGCGCGCCACGACGCTGTCGATCACGGCCTCGGTCTGCTCGAGCGTGGTGCCTGGCACCATCTCGACGCGGACCAGCGAGAAGTCGCTGTTGGTGGCGGGGAAGAACTGCTTCGGGATCACGTAAAGAGAGGATACCGTCATCGCCAGCGCGCCCACGCCCACGCCCATCATCCAGACGCGGTGATCGAGGAAGCGGGCGCGCAGGCGGCCCATGCGGTTGACGAACCAGGTCGAAAAGCCGCTGCCGAACATGTTCGCAAGCCATGTCAGCGGAATGCGCAGCAGGCTGCCCGCCGCCCAGGCCGCGAAGCCGCCGACGACCACCGCGAGCGACATCGAGATCACCGCCAGCGTGAAGCCGATGATCCGCGCAAGGACATCGGGCAGCACCGACAGCTTGTCGGTCCAGTATCCCGCATCCATACTGTCGGCCAGAAGCTGCACCTGGAACCAGACCGCGACGACGGCGATGAAAGCTGCGATGCCGGCAAGCGTGATCGCCACGAACATCGGCGTGGCAATCGCGCCATACTGCCACTTGAACGGTGCCCGGCCCAGCGCGGCGACCCGGCGGCGCATCGCGCTGTCGTCGAGCGACCAGCGCAACACGCTCATGTAACGGTCCATCAGCGCGCCCTCGCCGTGCGACGCATGACCCTTGGCCTTGAGGAAATAGGCGGCGATCATCGGCGTCATCATGCGCGCGACGGCAAGGCTCATCAGCACCGAGACGACCACGGTCAGGCCGAAGTTCTTGAAGAAGATGCCGGTGATGCCCGACATCAGGCCGACCGGCAGGAACACGGCGACGATGCTGAAGGTGGTGGCGACAACCGCGAGGCCTATCTCGTCGGCGGCGTCGATGGCCGCCTGGTAGGCGCTCTTGCCCATTCGCATGTGCCTGACGATGTTCTCGATTTCTACGATGGCATCGTCGACCAGCACGCCGGCGACCAGCCCCAGCGCCAGCAGCGACATGGTGTTGAGCGTGAAGCCCAGCATGTCCATGAACCAGAACGTAGGAATAGCCGAGAGCGGGATCGCGAGCGAGGCGATCACCGTCGCGCGCCAGTCGCGCAGGAACAGGAACACCACGATCACGGCTAGGATCGCGCCTTCCACCATCGCCGCCATCGAGCTTTCGTATTGCGCCTTGGTGTAGTCGACTTCAGTGAACAGGCGGGTGAAGCGGATGCCGGGATTGGCCGCCTGCACCTCTTCCAGCGCCTCGACCACGCCGTTGTAGACCGTCACGTCGCTCTCCCCGCGGGCGCGGGTGACGGAGAAGGTGACGACCTGCTCGCCGTTGAGCTTGGCCAGCGAGCGCAGTTCGCCGTAGGAATCGCTGACCCGCGCGACGTCCGCCAGTTTCACCGAGCGCCCGGCGCCGAGCGGCAGTTGGGCCTGAGACAGTTCGAAGGCAGTGTCGGCGTTGCCGATGACGCGGACCGACTGGCGCGACCCGGCGATTTCCGACTGCCCGCCCGCAGCGTTGATGTTCAGCTGGCGCAGCGCGCCGTTGACCTGCGCCGCTGTCAGCCCCAGCGCCTGCATCCGTGCCGGGTCGAGGATGACGAGGATCTCGCGGTCCACCCCGCCGTTGCGATTGACCTCGGCAAGGCCGGGCACGCTCAGCAGCCGCTTGGTCAGGGTATCGTCGATGAACCAGCTGAGCTGTTCGATCGTCATGTCGTCGGCCTCGACGCCGAAATAGACGATAGGGCGCGAGCTGGTCTGCTGCTTGAACACGCGCGGCTCGAGGATGCCGTCGGGCAGTTCGCCGCGGATCTGGTCGACAGCGCTCTTCACCTCGTTGACGGTGGAATCGATGTTGGTGCCGAGCTCGAACTCGATGACGGTCGTGGAATTGCCCTCCGACGCGGTCGAGCGGATCGATTCGATGCCGTCGAGCGTCTGCACCGCGGCTTCCACGCGCTGGGTGATCTGGTTCTCGACCTCGGTGGGCGCGGCACCGGGCTGGGTGATCGAGACGATGGCGATCGGGAATTCGATATCCGGGTTGTTCTGGACGTCCATCGCCCGGAAGCTGAAAATACCCGCCAGCGTCAGCCCGAGAAAGGCGAGGATGGGAACGATCGGGTTGCGGATCGACCAGGCGGAAAGGTTGTTGAAGTTCATCGCGCGATGTCTCTCGCCCTATTGCGAGGAGACGGGCCTGACCGTCTCGCCCTCGCGCAGGAAGCCGCCGGCGCGCAGCACCACCCGCTCGCGGCCCGTCAGACCGGAGGCGATGGCAATCCCCTCGTCGGTGATCATGCCGACCGTCACGTCGCGGCGCACGACCTTGTCGTCGGCATCGACGATGTAGACGTAGCTGCCCGCATCGTCGGTCAGGATTGCGCTTTCGGGCAGGCGCGGGGCGACCACGGTGCCGCTGGTGATGCGCGCCGTGGCGAAGCCGCCCGGCCGAAGCGCCGGGGCATAGGACAACGCCACGCGGACGGTGCCCTGACGGTTGGTCTGGTCGATCACCGGCGACAACTGCCACACCTGCCCGGTGAAGGTCTGGTCGCCGCCCGCAGGCGTCACCTCGACGCTGGACCCGACCGAAATCTGCGCCAGTTCGTTCTCGCCTACGGCCGCGAGCAGTTCCATCTCGCCGCCGCGGGCGATGGCGAACAGTGCGCCGCTGCCGGGCGACACCACCTGGCCCGGCTCCACGTTGCGCGTGAGCACGAGGCCTGCCGCCGGGGCGACGATGTTGAGCTGGTTGTTGCGCGCCTGCCGTTCGGCCAGCTGCGCGCGGGCCACCTGCACGCGCGCGCGGGCGGCATCGCGGGTGGCGGTCTTGCGGTCGATGTCGGCCTGGCTGATGAAGCCGCGCTCCACCAGTTGCAAGGCGCGGTCGAGTTCGGATTGGGCGAGCGCGGCGTCGGCCTCGGCAACCTCGATCTGGGCGCGCTGGCTGGCAGCCTGCTGGGTCTGCACCGAGCGGTCGATGACGGCCAGCACCTGGCCCTGTCGCACCCACGATCCGGCCTCGACCGGCACCGAGACGACGCGCCCGCCCTCGCCGACGACGCCCACGGGCATCTCGCGCCGGGCGGCCAGCGTGCCGGTGGCGTTGATCGTGCCTTCCAGCGTGCCCGCGCCGGGGCTGACGACGGTGACCGACTGGATCTCACCGGCCTGGTCGGCGCCGAAGGGGGTTTCCTCCTCGCCCGAGCCGAGCATGAAGGCAGCGACGATGGCCCCCAGCACCAGCGCGGCGAGCACCAGCCACGGCCACTTGCGGCGCGGGCGCGGCTCGTCGGTGACGACGCTGTCGCTCACGATCACGCGCTCGCCGTCGTCGGTCTCGTCGGTGGTGACCACCCGGGTTTCGTAATTCATGGGCCCGATGCCTTGCAAACATCGAGAACCGCGCCCCTGCGGACGGCTCTCGTTCCAGACCGCCATAGCGCGGGCAAGGTGCATGGCGCAATGCAACCTTCTGCCGGGGGTCGTCCGGGCCCGACGAAGTGACTTCCGGACAACGAAAAAGGGCGGAAAGCCAAGACTTTCCGCCCTTCCGTCGATTTGTATCAATTTGTCGGGACGGTTGTGCGTCCCGACCCTGCGTGTTTAGCGGATGCGGCCGCGCTGCACGAGGTTGACGATGGCGAGCAGGATGATGGCGCCCAGGATGGCGATGACGAACGAGCCGATGTCGAATTCCTGGATGCTGCCGCCGAAGCCGAGCAGCGGGGCCAGCAGCCAGTTGCCGATGAGCGCACCGATCACGCCGACGACGACGTTCAGGATGATGCCCATCGAGGCGTTGCGGCCCATGACGATGCTGGCGAGCCAGCCGGCGACACCGCCGACGATGATGGCAATGATAAGACCCATAACCCTGTTCTCCTCTGAAACCTCCCGATGATCGGGATACAGCGGGGGAAACGCGGGGTGCGGCTACCTGTTCCTAGAAAACGACGGGCGGTTATCCGGCAGGTGCTCCGGTCAGTATTTCAGCTGGCGTTCGTAGAGGTCGCGGTAGTGCTGGATACGGGTCACGCGCAGGCCCTGCATGCCGGAACGGTCGACGGCGCGCTGCCAGCCGGCGAACTCCTCCAGCGTGAGGCCGTAGCGTTCGAGCACCTCGTCGATGGTCAGCAGGCCACCGTTGACGGCAGCCACGACCTCGGCCTTGCGGCGAACCACCCAGCGCTTCGTCTTGGGCGAAGGCAGATCGGCGATCGTCAGCGGCTCCCCAAGGGGGCCGATGACTTGGGCCGGTCGGATTTTCTGGTTCTCGATCATCTAGTTCCTCGGTCGGCCATCGTGGCGATCCACGTCGTGTTCGCCGTTATTGCAGCCGTCGGTTTTGCCATTGGCTAAATCATCAGGGTTAACGAGCAGTTGGTGTCCCCGCCCGGCCGTATGCGTGTCGCGGTCGCCGATATGGGCGATGTGCAGCGCGCTGCTCGCATCGAAGCTCGCTGCCCCGCTCTCGTCGTTCGCCGCCATCTCGCGCCTGAGATCGCGCGCCGCGGCGAGCCGGGCGACGAGATCGGACCAGGTGAGCGCGCACAGCTCCGCCCCGGACGAATCGCCGGTGTGCGTGCCGTTCGCCAAGGGCGGGACGGGTGGTTTCCCCTCGAACATGCCCCCGGCTTACGGCCGAGGTGTCAAGATCGGGTAAAGCCCGGTTTAACCGAACCTTGAGAGGCGCCGCCGGGTTTTGCGCTAGTGCCCGCCCTCGTGTATGCGCGCCCGGCCATGAGCGCTCTCGCCCTTTCTCCCGACACGGTTAACGCCGCTGCGCTGTTCGATTTACCGCGCCCTGCCGCCGACTGCCGGATCGTGGTCGCCATGTCGGGCGGGGTGGACAGCTCGGTCGTCGCCGCGCTCGCGGCGCAGACCGCGGCGGAGGTGATCGGCATCACCCTCCAGCTCTACGACTACGGCGCGGCGACGGGGCGCAAGGGCGCCTGCTGCGCGGGCGACGACATCCGCGACGCGCGCGCCGTGGCCGACCGGCTGGGCGTGGCGCACTACGTCTTCGATCACGAAAGCGCCTTTCGCGAGGAGGTGGTCGAGACCTTTGCCGACGAATATCTCGCCGGGCGCACGCCGATCCCCTGCATCCGCTGCAACATGGGGCCCAAGTTCACCGACCTGTTGCGCATGGCGAAGGAGCTGGGCGCCGATTGCCTCGCCACCGGCCATTACGTGCGCCGGGTGGAGGGCGAAGCGGGGGCCGAGCTCTGGCGGGCCGAGGATGCCTCGCGCGACCAGTCCTATTTCCTCTACGCCACCACCGATGCGCAGTTGGATTTCCTGCGCTTCCCGCTGGGCGGCCTGCCCAAGACCGAGGTGCGGCGGCTGGCCGAGGCGTTCGGCCTGACCGTCGCCGCCAAGCCCGACAGCCAGGACATCTGCTTCGTGCCCGACGGCGACTATGCGAGGATCGTCAAGGCCATGCGGCCCGAGGGCGCGCGCGGCGGGGCGATCGTCCACGCCGAGACCGGCGAGCGGCTGGGCGACCATGCCGGCATCATCCATTTCACCGTCGGCCAGCGGCGCGGGCTGGAGATCGGCGGCCAGCCGGAGCCGCTCTACGTCGTCGCGCTGGACGCGGACAGCGCCGAGGTGCGCGTGGGGCCGAAGCGAATGTTGGCGACGGGCGCGGCGCGGCTGGTGGAGACCAACCGCATCGGCGCGCTGCCCGAAGGCACGGAGCTGACCGCCAAGGTTCGCTCGCTGGCAAAGCCGGTGCCGGTGACGCTGGAAGGCGTGCCGGGCGAGGGTGCGCCGGTCACGATCCGTTTCGCCGCGCCTGAATACGGCGTCGCGCCGGGGCAGGCGGCGGTGCTCTACGCGGGCGAGCGGGTGATTGGCGGCGGCTGGATTGCCGCGACCGAGCCGGCCGCCAGCCCGGCCGTTCAGCCGTCGATGGCGTCCAGCACGCAGCCGTAGCCTTCGCGATACTGCGCCCGCTCGCTCGCCACCAGCGGCACGCGCGCGGCCACCGCCTTGGCCTCCTCGTCGTCGGACAGCCAGACGGCCCACATGTTCGACGGCAGGTCGCTCTCGCAGCTGCCCATGTCGCGCCTCGCCACGTAGCGGCACGAGCACACCGTCTTGGCCGCATAGGCGCTGCCCGCGCCCGAGAATCCGGCGATGGCGGTGCCATAAAACCAGGCGACGGCGAAGCCTGCAACGAGGAGCACGGCCACCACCTTGAGGATATTCGCCAGCGCGCCCGAACGCGCGCGGTTTGCAGTTGCCATCGACCCGGTCCTGCTGGATGGAGTGCGCCGCCATGACGCCTCGCCGCTCCCATAAACGTCTCGCCTGCGCCCTGCCAATGCTCTTGGCACTGGCATCGTGCGGGCAGGACGGCCCGCCGCCGGTCCCGCCGCTACCGGAAGAGGCGCTAGAGGCGGTCGTGGTCGAGCCAGGCGTCTCGCGCGAGGCGCTGGCGCGCAAGATCGACGCGCTGTTCACCGAGGAAGGGCTGGGCGAGACGCAGTCGGTCGTCGTCATGTACCGCGGCGAAGTCGTCGCCGAACGCTATGCCGAGGGCTTCGGGCCGGAGGTGCGGCAGGTCGGCTGGTCGTTGTCGAAGACGCTCACCGCCACGCTCATCGGAATGCTGGTGGCCGACGGTCGCGTGCGGCTGGACGATCCCGCGCCCGTGCCCGCCTGGCGGCGCAGCGGCGATCCGCGCGGGGCGATCACGCTGCGGCATCTGTTGCAGATGCGCTCCGGCCTCACGCACAAGGAGCAGGCCGATCCCGTCTACACCTCCGCCGAGGTGCAGATGATGTACGGGCGCGGGCGCGGCGACATGGCTGCTTGGGCCGAGGCACCGATGCTGGAGCACGACGCGGGCACCACGTTCGCCTATTCCACCGCCACGAGCGTGATCCTGGCCGACGTGGCCACCGACCTGATCGCGCCCGATGCCGACGCCGATACCCGGCGGCGCGAGATGGCGGACTTCGTCGACGCGCGGCTCGCGGTGCCGCTGGGAATGACCTCGCTGGTCGGCGAATACGACGCGGCGGGCACCCTGACCGGCGGCAGCGGCTTCTGGGCGACGCCGCGCGACTGGGCGCGGTTCGGGGAATTCCTGCGCAATGGCGGGGTGGCGGGCGGCGTGCAGGTGGTGCCGCGCGGGTGGATCGACTTCATGCGCACGCCCAGCCCCGCCGCGCCCGACTATGGCGCGCAGCTGTGGCTCAACCGGCCATCGGAGACCGAGCGCAGCGTGCTCTTCGCCGAGCAGGGGCCGGAGGATGCCTTCGCCCTCGTCGGCTATCTCGGCCAGTACGTGATCGTCTCGCCGGACCAGAAGCTGACCGTGGTGCGCATGGGCCGCACCGAGGAGCCGCAGCGCGGCGCGCTGGTGGCCGCGCTGGCGGAGATCTTCGCGCTCTACCCGCGCGGGTAGAAGCGGCCTTCGGCAATCGTCACGCAGTTGCCGGAGAGGATCGCGCGGTCGCCTTCGCGCCGGCAGGTCAGGTGGCCGCCGCGCGCGCTGGCCTGGAAGGCGGTGAAGCTCTCGCGGCCGAGCCGGTCGCACCAGAACGGCGTCAGCACCGAGTGCGCCGAGCCCGTCACCGGGTCCTCCGGCACGCCCCAAGCAGGTACGAACACGCGGCTGACGACATCGGTGCTCGTCCCCGGCGCGGTGCAGATGGCCATGCGGTCGATTTGCCCCAGCGCGTCCATATCGGGCTCAATGGCGCGCACGGCGGCCTCGTCCGTCAGCAGCACGATGGTCGTCTGCTCGACGCCTTCCACCACGTCGAAGCACGGCGCATCGACGCCCAGCGCGGCGACGAGATCGGGCATGGCTTGTTCCTCGACCCGGCTCGAAGGCAGCGACAGGCCATAGCCCTCGCCCTCGCGCGCAACCTCCAGCACGCCCGCCGCGCGGGTGCGGAAACGCACACGCTCCGCCTCGCCCAGCACCGCGTGGCCCGAGGCGAGCGTCGCGTGGCCGCACATCTGCACCTCGCTCGTCGGCGTGAACCAGCGCAGCTCCCAGTCCGCCTCCCCGCTCTCGTCGCGCTTCAAAAAGGCGGTCTCGGCGAACATGTTCTCCGCCGCCACGTCGCGCATGGTGTCGTCGGACGGCCAGTCCTCCACTATGACCACCGCCGCCTGGTTGCCCGCGAAAGGCCGGTCGGCAAAGGCATCGACGTGCCAGTAGGGCCACCCTTGGCGCTCACTCATTCGCCCGCTTCCTTCAGCTTCTTGAACTCGTCGGTCTCGACCAGTTCGTTGTCCGGTTCGTCCACGTGGCCTTCGGGGTCGATGTGGATCAGCAGTTCGGTGCCGGGGAAGCGGCGGCACAGGTCCGCCTCCACCCGGTCGAGCACGTCGTGCGCCTCCTGCACGCTCATCGTTCCGGGCATGTCGACGTGGAACTGCACGAAATCGCGCGTGCCCGCGGTGCGGGTGCGCAGGTCGTGGAGGTTGGAGAACTCGGGATGCTCGGCGGCGGCGGCGACGAAGGCGCGGCGCTTCTCGTCGGGCCATTCGCGGTCCATCAGGTGGTCGAGCGCCTCGGACGAGGCAGCCCACGCGCCCCAAAGCAGCCAGGCCGCGATGGCGAGGCCGAACAGCGGGTCCGCCGCGGAAAACCCCGCGTACTGGTCCAGCACCAGCGCCGCGATCACCGCGAGGTTGAGCATGAGGTCGGACTTGTAGTGCAGGCTGTCGGTGCGGATGGCGACCGATCCGGTACGCCTGACCACGTGGTTCTGCCAGGCGACCAGCCCCAGAGTGGCTACGATGGCGACGACGGACACCGCGATGCCCGTGCCAGCGTCCTGCGTCGTCCCGCCCTCGACCAGGCGCAGCACCGCGCGAAAGGCAATCGCCCCCGCCGACAGCGTGATCAGCAGCACCTGGAACATGGCGGCGAGCGATTCGGCCTTGCCGTGCCCGAAGCGATGTTCGCGGTCGGCGGGCATCGAGGCGACCCAGACGCCCACCAGCGTGGCGATCGAAGCCACCAGGTCGAGCCCGGTATCGGCAAGGCTGCCGAGCATGGCGGTCGAGCTGGTGCGCCACACGGCCCACAGCTTGAGCGCGCCGAGGACCAGCGCCACCGTCATCGAAGCGATGGCCGCGCTGCGTGTCAGCCGGGCGCGCAGGGCGGCGGTATCGTGCACCTCGCTCACGGATAGAGCAGCGTGCTGGACCAGCCGCCCTCATCGGTGCGCCGGAACTGTCGCCGCTCGTGCAGGCGGTTGGGGCGGTCGCACCAGAACTCGATGGTGTGCGGCGTCAGGAGAAAGCCCGTCCAGTGCGCAGGGCGGGGGACTTCGCCGGCCCCCTCATACTCCTCGCGGATGGCATCCACCCGTTCGAGATAGGTTTCGCGGCTGTCCAGCGGGCGCGACTGGTCGCTTGCCGCGCTGCCGACCTGGCTGACGAAGGCGCGCGAGTGGAAATAGGCGTCCGCCTCCTGCGGCGTCACCTCGACCAGCGGGCCTTCGATACGGATCTGGCGCCTGAGGCTCTTCCAGTGAAACAGCAATGCGGCGTGCGGGTTGGCGAGAATCTCGCCACCTTTGCGGCTCCGGGCATTGGTATAGAACACGAAGCCGCCACCATCGCCAAGATACGCCCCGTGCCCCTTCAGCAGCACCATGCGGACCGAGGGTAGGCCGTCCGCGGTCGCGGTGGCGAGCGCCATGGCGTTGGGATCGTTGGGCTCGCTCTCGCAGGCCTCGGCGAACCAGGCCTCGAACGTGGCGAAGGGATCGCTGGCGGGAATGGCGTCGTTCTCGCGCATGACAGCCCGCCTATCGCCCGTGCGCGGCCATGGGAAGCGCCATCTTGTCGCCATCTTGCCTAAACCTCGCGGCTTACCTAGCTAACACACCATGAGCGATCCTTATACCACCCTCGGCGTCGGCCGGTCGGCGAGCGAGAAGGACATCAAGTCCGCCTACCGCAAGCTCGCCAAGGAGCTGCACCCGGATCGCAACCGCGACAACCCGCAGGCCGCCGAGCGTTTCAGCAAGGTGACGCAGGCCTACGACTTGCTTTCCGACAAGGAGAAGCGCGCCCAGTTCGATCGCGGCGAGATCGACGCCGACGGCAACCCGGCCATGCCCTTCGGGATGGGCGGCGGCGGCTTTCGCGGCGCGCGGCCCGGCGGCGGAGCGCAGGGCGGGTTCGACCCGCGCGACTTCCAGGGCTTCTCCGGCGCGGAGGACATGGACATCTCCGACCTGTTCGAAGGCCTGTTCGGCCGCGGCAGCGGTGCCCAGCGTGGCCCCAGGGGCGGTATGGGCGGCGGCATGGGTGGAGGCGGCCAGTTCCGCCAGCCCCCGCCCCCGCCACCGCGCAAGGGTGCCGACATCCGCTACAAGCTGGCCGTGCCGTTCACCGATGCCGCCACGCTCGCCAAGCAGCGCATCACGCTCGCCGACGGAAAGACCATCGATCTCTCGCTGCCGCAGGGCGTCGAGAGCGGCACGCAGATGAAGCTCAAGGGCAAGGGCCAGCAGGGTCCGGGCGGCATGGGCGACGGCGTGGTGACCATCGAGGTGCAGCCGCACCCCTTCTTCACCCGCGACGGCGACGACGTGCGGCTCGACCTGCCCATCACGCTCCACGAGGCGATCAACGGGGCCAAGGTCAAGGTGCCCACGGTAGGCGGCGCGGTGATGCTGACGATCGCCCCGGGTTCTAGCTCGGGCAAGGTGCTGCGCCTCTCCGGCAAGGGCTTCACCCGCAAGGGCGGCACGCGCGGAGACCAGCTGGTGACGCTGGAAATCAGCCTGCCGGACGACGTTGCCGGCCTCGCCGAGAGACTGGGCGATTGGCGCGACGAGCGCCCGGTGCGCAGCCAGCTCGGCGTCTGATCGCGGGGTACAAGCTCCTGTAACCTCGACAGACGGCCGAGGCGCTGCCAGAACCCCCGGCTCTATGGCGCCGCCCGGAATCACCGACGACGAGGAGCACCTGCACTCAGGCCCCCCGCGTCCAGATTATTCGCCCGAGGCGCGCCGCAAGGCCGCGCGCCAGCGGCTGGGCCACGAGATCAAGGGCCGCGTGGGGCCGGGCACGCGCTTCTTCACCGTGGTCAAGCGAGTCGCCATCGGCTGCTTCAATGACGGTTTCATCCACGCCGGCAACCTCGCTTACATGTCGCTGCTGGCGATCTTCCCGTTCTTCATTACCGCCGCCGCCATCTTTTCCGCCATCGGCGAGGAGGCTGACCGCGCCGCGACCATCAACGCCATCCTCGCCGCGTTGCCGCCGGTGGTGGGCGAGGTGATCGAGCCGGTCGCGCGCAACGTGGTGGAGGCCCGCAACGGCTGGCTGCTGTGGGTCGGCGGTCTGTTCGGGCTGTGGACCGTGGGCAGCCTTGTCGAGACCATCCGCGACATCCTGCGCCGCGCCTATGGCACGCGGCCCACGCAAGCGTTCTGGAAATACCGCCTGCTCTCGACCGGCATCATCCTGGGCGCCGTGTTCATGCTGCTCACCTCGCTCATCGCGCAAGTCATGATCGGCGCGGCGCAGGAGGTGATCGAGGCCTACTTCCCCGATCTCAACGCCCTCATCGGCCGCCTCGCCCTTTCGCGGGTGATCCCGGCGGTGGGGCTCTACGGCTCGATCTTCCTGCTGTTCCTGGCGCTGACGCCGGCCAAGTATCGCACCAAGCGCTATCCCAAGTGGCCGGGCGCGGCGCTGACGGCGGGCTGGTGGATCACCGTCACACTCGCCCTGCCGCCAGTTCTGCGCGGCCTGTTCAGCTACGATCTCACCTACGGTTCGCTGGCCGGCTTCATGATCGCGCTTTTCTTTTTCTGGCTGGTAGGACTAGGGGTGGTCGCCGGCGCGGAACTAAACGCGGCGATGGCGGAAACGCCGGAAGAAGAACACAACCGCATCGGCCAGACCGACGAGCGCGCGCGCAAGGCGCTGGAGCGCGAGGCGCAGGAAGAAGCGGCGATAGAGGCAGAGGCCGCGCAGGCGGCGACAAGCGAAGGATAGACAGGGCATGACGGGTCTGATGGCGGGCAAGAAGGGCCTGATCATGGGGCTGGCGAACGACAAGTCGCTCGCCTGGGGCATCGCGCAGAAGCTGCACGAACACGGCGCCGAGATGGCGTTTTCCTACCAGGGAGAGGCGCTGAAGAAGCGCGTCGGCCCCCTGGCGGAGCAGGTCGGCAGCGACTTCCTCGTCGAATGCGACGTGTCCGACATGGAGGCGATGGACGCGACTTTTGCCGAGATCGAGAGCCGCTGGGGCAAGCTCGACTTCCTCGTTCACGCCATCGGCTTTTCCGACAAGAACGAGCTGCGCGGCCACTATGTCGATACCAGCCTCGACAATTTCCTGATGACGATGAACATCTCCGCCTACTCGCTGGTCGCCGCCGCCAAGCGCGCCCGGCCGCTGATGAAGGACGGCGGATCCATCGTCACGCTGACCTATTATGGCGCGGAAAAGGTCGTGCCGCACTACAACGTCATGGGCGTCGCCAAGGCCGCGCTGGAGACGAGCGTGCAGTATCTCGCCAACGATCTCGGCCCGGAGAACATCCGCGTGAACGCGATCAGCGCCGGGCCGATCAAGACGCTCGCGGCGAGCGGCATCGGCGATTTCCGTTACATCCTCAAGTGGAACGAGCTCAACGCCCCGCTGCGCCGCAACGTCACCATCGAGGACGTGGGCGGGGCAGGGCTCTACCTGTGTTCGGACCTGTCGAGCGGCGTGACGGGCGAAACGCACCACGTCGATGCAGGCTACCACGTCGTCGGCATGAAGCAGGAAGACGCGCCGGACATCGCGCTGTCCTGAGCGCCTGCCAGATCGCCTGTCGGGTCGCCTAGTCGTCCTGCAGCGCGTCGGTCGGCGGCGGGGTCTGCGGGATGTTGGCGGGGTTGACGACCACGGCTTCGCCCTGCGGCGCCTCGCCCGGCAGGGTCTGCGACTGGGCGGCACGGCGGCGGGCGAACTCGGCCTCTTCCAGCTCTTCCACGCGCGCCTGATAGAGCGCGGCGTCGCCTTCGATCTCGGCCAGACGTTCCTCTCTCGCCTGCGCGACGAGTTCGGCCATGCGCACCTCGGTGCCGGCCTCGCGCGCTGCATAGGCCTGCTCGATCATCTGTACCGTACAGCCCAGGTCGCCGCCTGCGCCCACGGGCGTGCACGACAGCGGCCCGAAGGCACCGACCGCCTCGAGGCTCTGGAAGCGGTTGTTCCACGCCTCGTTCTGCGGCGAGGTGGAATTGCGCAGCCGCTCGGGGGTGCGATACCGCTCGCTCTCGTCCAGCCGCGCGCAGACGGTGATGGTGTCCCCGGTGGAGACGGGGCAGGCATCGTCGCCGAAGATGATGACCTGGTTGACCCGGTCGCCGAGGGTGGCTGTCGAATCGTCCTGCGCGGCGGCAGGCAAGGCGGCAAGGGCGCTGGCGAGCACACTAGCGGCGAGAAGGGCAGGCAGGCGGGTCATCGTGGTCCTCGTCAATTGCGTGCGCCAGAGGGCGCTTCACCGCTTTAACGCGCGATGAAGCCGGTGCGTTTCAGATCTTTTCCGAAATCCTGATCGCCGCGCGGCAGCCGAGCCGGATCGCGGCGCTGAGCAGCGGATAGCCGGGCGCGCGTTCGGCCCCGTGGGCGAGCGCGGCCTCGCGGTGTTCGCGCTCGTCGTCGCGGAAGCGGTCGATCATGGCGGCGAGCTCGGGATCGTCGCCGTCCTTCTGCAATTCCTCGAGCTGGCGGGAGTAATGCGCGTCGATTTCTTCTTCCACCGCCGCGGTGCAGGCCATGGCTGCCTCCGGCCCGAGCAGGGCCGTGCCCGCGCCCAGGGCATAACCGGCAACGTTCCACAGCGGGTGCAGCGCCGTGGGGCGCACCCCGCGCCGCGCCATCAGCGCGTCGAACTCGGCCCGGTGGCCGCGCTCCTGTTCCGCCATGACGCGGATTTCCGCCGAGTGCGGGCCGCGATCGCCCATCACGGCGAGCTGCCCGGCATAGATGCGCGTCGCGCCGAATTCGCCCGCCTGGTCGACGCGGATCATCTCCGAACGGTCCTTGGTCATGCCAATGCCTCCTTCTCGCGACGGTCCCTTGCGAGTAAAAGCACCCAGATCGCCACGGCCCCGCCGACGGAAATGAGCGCATTCCACCCGGCGAGCGAAATGCCGAGGAAGCGCCACGCCGCCTCGTCGCAGCGCACCACGCCGAGCGCGAAGGGATCGGCCTGCCCGGTGCAGCCGGTAATGCCCTGCCACCAGTGCCACTCCACCCCCGCATGGAAAGCCCCGATGAAACCCGAGGCAAAGATCGCGAGGCCCGCGAGCGCGATCCATACCCGGCGCGGAGCCATGACGGTGGAGAGGAAGGCGAGCGGAATGGCGGCGAAATGCGGATAGCGCTGCCACCAGCACATCTCGCACGGGAACAGCCCAAAGCCGTACTGCGAGATATAGGCCCCCGCCAGCAGCAGCGCAGGTATGCCAAGCGCCAGGCGCTGGGCGAGCTTGTCGGACGGGGAAAGCGGCGCGGTCATTCGACACCCATATTGGCGCGCCAAGCGAGCAGAGCAAGCGCAAGTTCGGTCGGCGATCAGCCGACCGCAAGCGCGAACGCGCGCCCGCAGCACAGCGGATTGCGTCTAGCGAGGACAAACCCGCGGAGGCGGGTTTGCAAACCGATCCTACCTTCTCGCAACCGCCCCGCCGGTGCGGCGCAGGGTCCGTACCGCGTAGTCGAGCTGGAAATCGGTCACGCCCTGTTCGGCCAGCTGCGCGGCGGTGAGCTGGAAGCGCGGGTCGTCGAGCCGGTCGCGCTCGAGCGCCTCGTCGCGCACGCCGGCCTCGTTGACGAGGTGGCCGCGCAGGTCGCTCTCGCGCAGGGCCAGGCGCTGGCGGCGCTCGGCGTCGGGGTCGGAGAGCTGCGGCACGCGGATGTCGGGCTCGATCCCGCCTTCCTGCACGCTGCGGCCCGAAGGCGTGTAGTAGCGCGCGGTAGTCAGCTTCAGCGCCGAGTCGCGGGTGAGCGGCAGCAGCGTCTGCACGCTGCCCTTGCCGAAGCTGCGCTCGCCCATCACCAGCGCGCGGTGGTGATCCTGCAGCGCGCCGGCAACGATCTCGCTGGCGCTGGCCGAGCCTTCGTCGATCAGCACGATGATCGGCAGCCCCTCGGCCACGTCGCCGCGATAGACGGTCTCGGAATCGTAGGTGACGGTGTCCTGCCGGTTGCGGCCGCGCTGCGAGACGATCTGACCGTCGGACAGGAACAGGTCCGAAAGCGCCACCGCCTCGTCCAGCGATCCGCCGGGATTGCGCCTGAGGTCGAGCACGAGGCCCGTCAGCCGCCCGGTCGCCTGCGACTGCAGGTCGCGCAAGGCATTGCGCACGTCCGAGCCCACGTCGGCGGAAAACTCGTTGACCATGATGTGGCCCACGTTGCCCTCGATCAGCTCGGAGGTGACCGGCTCCAGCTCGATCACGCCGCGCGTCACGGTGACATCGAAACTGTTGTCGCGGCCGGGGCGGAAGATGGTCAGCTCGATCGAACTGCCCGAAGGGCCGCGCATCTGCGCCACGGCATCGTCGATCTCGAGCCCATAGATCAGCCGTCCGTCGATGTGCGTGATGAAGTCGCCCGCGGCGATACCGGCCTGTTCGGCGGGGCTGCCGCGGAACGGCGAGATCACCTTTACCGCCCCGTCCTCCATCTGCACCGAGATGCCGAGGCCCTGGTAATTGCCGTCGATCATGGTGTTGAGACGTTCGAGCGCGGTGCCGTCGAGATAGGCGGAATGCGGATCGAGCGAGGCCAGCATCCCGTCGATGGCGCCGCGGATCAGCACCTCGTCGTCCACCTGGTCGACGTAGCTTGCCTTGATCCGCTGGTAGGTGGCGAACAGCCGCGCGAATTCCGGCGAGGCGCGCCCCTCGACCTGCGCGTATCCGGCCGTGGTGGCGGGCAGCAGGGCGACGGCGGTGCACAGCGCGGCGGCGCGGATGGTGGCGGCAAGTTTCATAGGTGGCGATTCCAGTGCTCGGGTCCCGAACCGGTCTTATCGCATGGCCCCGCTTAACGCCAGATAACTACGGTTGTGGTCAGGAAAGGAGCCGGACGGGGTTCACCGGCTCGCCGCCCCTTCTCAATTCCAGCGTCACGCTTGGCCGTGCCGGGGCGGCCACGCCGAGCGGAGCGCCGCCGACGATCTCCTGCCCCACGGCAACGTCGGTGCGCGCCATGCCGGTGACGAGGCTGGTCCAGCCGCCCCGGTGCTCGATGATGACGATCCGGCCATACCCCCGGTAAGGCCCGGCAAAGGCGACGCGCCCTGCCGCGGGCGCGACGACCTGTGCCCCCGCCAGCGGGGCGATGGTAATGCCGCGGCTGGGGCCGGAGGCTTGCGGCGCGCCGAAGCCCGTCAGCGTGCGCCCAGTGACCGGCAGGATGTAGGGCGATGGCGCGCCCGCGGCACTGGTCGGCCCGGGCGCCGGAGCGGAAGTGGCGGCCATTTGCGCGCGTTCCGGCGAGGCCGGGCGCAAGCGCGGACCCGGCAGCGCGGCGAGGCGGCGGCGCAGCGCGGCGGCGCGGTCGAGCTCGTCCACCAGCCCGTCGAGATCGCGCACCTCCTCCGCCAGCGCCAGCGCCCGCTCGGCCTCGCGGCTGGCCTCGCGCCCAGCGGCCCGCGCCGCGAGGCGCTGGCGGGTCTCGATCTCGGCCAGCTCGGCGCGCCGCTCTCCCAATGCGCTCTCCTCGGCCTGCAACGCCGTTGCGGTGGCGGCCGCATCCTCGCGCAGCTGGGCGGCCCGAGCGATGCGCGCGCGCAGGCCGCGCGTACTCGCCTGCACCTGCGGCACGGCGGAATGGAGCACGGCGCGAAGGTAGACCAGGTCCTGCACCTCGCCCGGCTGCAACAGCGCGAGCGCGGCGGGGCGGCGGCTCGCCTGCTGCAAGGCGGCGGTCAGACGCACGAGCGGGCGCTGCTCGCGGCCCAGGTCCTCGCGCAAACGGGTGCGCTCGCCCTCCACCATGGCGATGCGCGCACGGGCGGCGGCGACGCCCGCCTCGGCCTGCTGGATCCGCGCGGCGAGCGCGGCGGTCTCGCGCGCCGATTTCGTGGCGGCATCCTCGGCGGCGGCGGCCTCGGCGTCGAGCCGCTCGCTGCGCGCCTCGGCGGCGCGACGTTCCTCCAGCGCGGCGGCGAGCGCGGCGCGGGTATCGCCCGGCGAGCCGTAGGCGGGCCCGCGCTGGGCGCTCGCGGCGGCAGCGGCAAAGGCCAGCGCCGCGATGGCGAGGAGGAGCGCGCGGTGGATCACGCGCCTATCCTGCCCGATGATAGGGGTGCCCGGCAAGAATCGAGGTGGCGCGGAACAATTGCTCCATCAGCATGGCGCGGGCGAGCAGGTGCGGCCAGGTGGCCTTGCCGAAAGCGAGCAGGAGGTCGGCATTGTCTCGTTCGGCATCCGTATGCCCGTCCGCCGCGCCGAGCACGAAGCGGCATTCGCGGATGCCCCCGTCGCGCCAGCTTTCGAGCTGGGCGGCGAGCTGTTCGGACGCAAGATCCCTGCCCTTCTCGTCGAGCAGAACCGTGCGGCACGGCGTGAGCGCATCGGGCACACGCCCGCCGGTCTCGGGCAGCTCGGTCAGCCTGACCGGCCAGGTCAGCCGCTTCTCGTACCGCGCCACCAGCTCCGCCTCGGGCGACCGGGCGATCTTGCCGCGAGCGATGACACGGAGAAGAATAGCACCAACTCCCGGTTATCAAGTTGATCGGGCCAGCGGCCCGCAAGCCTGTCCTGAGCTTCGCCGAAGGGGCCGAATGGCCGCCCGCAGCGGGCACACAGCGAAGCGGAGTGCGTATAGCAAGGACGAGCCCGCGGAGGCGGGCTCGCAAAACAAATCACGCGCTGCCCATCTGCCGGGTCTCGCCGTCCTCGCCGAAACCCCACATGCGTTCCAGGTTGTAGAAGCTGCGCACTTCGGGGCGGAACAGGTGAACGACCACGTCGCCGGCATCGATCAGCACCCAGTCGGCGGCGGGCAGGCCCTCGACGCGCGGGATGCCGCGGCCCTCCTGCTTGATCCGCTCGGCCAGCTTGTTCGCCATGGCGGCAACCTGCCGCGTGGAACGGCCCGAGGCGATGACCATGTGGTCGGCGATCGAGCTCTTGCCCTCGAGCGGGATCGAGACGAGCTCGCTCGCCTGGTCGTCGTCGAGCTGCTTGAGGATCATCTCGTGCAGCGAGCCGGGCTCCGACGGGGGGAGCGGGGCGATGATGTCGGGGGTGTCAGTCATGGGCGAGAAGGACGCAGGTGACAGGCCGGATGAAGGGGCCGGAGTGCTGGGACTTGTCATCGCGTCTGGTCATGCTCCTGTGCAGGCGTTGGGCGAAAGGCCCGTGGCGGACAGCAGCATCATGCGGCGTGCCCGGTGGATGGTTCGTGAATGAGGGAATGCGTCACCTCGTCCCGCGGGGGCGGACCGTCCATGCGGCGCGCCCAGTGCGGATCGGCCCGGCGGATCGCGGTGGCCGAACGCGGATCGGGATCGAAACGCAGTTCTATCAGCGCAGGTGCGCTCCATTCGCTCCGGTTGGCAAACGCGGCGGCGGACAACCGGAAGCGCCGCAACCACGCCATCGCGGGGCTCGCGAGGGCATCGGTGTCATACCCGGGGCGGGCAATCACGGCAATGGGCAATTCCCGAGCCAGCGCGCGCCAGTCCTTCCACAGGTGGAACTGCGCGAGGTTGTCCGCCCCCATCAGCCACACGAAGCGGCGCTTCGGAAAGCGGCGCTTGAGGGCGCGGACGGTGTCGATGGTGTAGCGGGTGCCGAGCGACTGCTCGATGGCGGTGACCCGGATCGGCGCGGCACGGCTCGCGCGTTTGGCCGCCGTCACCCGCGCGGTCAGCGGTGCCATGCCCGCCTTGGGCTTGAGCGGATTGCCGGGCGAGACCATCCACCACACCTCGTCCAGCCCCAGCGCCTCCAATGCGAACAGCGACACGCGCCGGTGACCGCCGTGCGCGGGATTGAAGCTGCCGCCCAGGAGGCCGGTAAGCGGGCCGTTGCGGTCCATGCCTACCCGCGCACCTCGCCCCCACGCACTTCACCATGGCCGAGAACCTGCCATTTGTAGGTCGTCAGCCCTTCCAGCGCGACGGGTCCGCGCGCGTGGAGGCGGCCCGTGGCAATGCCGATCTCGGCGCCGAGGCCGAACTCGCCGCCATCGGCGAACTGGGTCGAGGCATTGTGCATCACGATGGCGCTGTCGACCTCGGCGAGGAAGCGCGCGGCGACCTGATCGTCGGCGGTGACGATGGCGTCGGTATGGCCGGACGAGTGTGCGGCCACGTGCGCCATGGCCGCCTCCGGCCCGTCGACCACGGCGACCGATAGCACGGCATCGAGATATTCGGTGTCCCAGTCCTCGGCGCTCGCCTCTCCCACGCGCGGGTCGATGGCGCGGGCGCGGGCGTCACCGCGCAGTTCGCAGCCGGCATCGAGCAGGGTGGCGAGCACCTTGCCGGCAGCGGGAAAGGCCGCGTCGAGCAGCAGCGTCTCGGTCGCCCCGCATATGCCCGTGCGGCGCATCTTGGCATCGAGCACGATCGCCTCGGCCATCTCCGGGTCGGCGGCGGCGTGGACGTAGGTGTGACAGAGGCCGTCGAGGTGGGCGAGCACGGGAACGCGCGCGTCGGCCTGGACGCGCGCCACCAGCCCCTTGCCCCCGCGCGGCACGATCATGTCGATCAGCCCTGCCGCCTGCAGCATGGCGCCCACCGCGGCGCGGTCCTGCGTGGGGAGCAGCTGCACCGCCTCGGCAGGGAGCCCCGCGTCCGCCAGTCCGCGCGCAAAGGCGGCGTGAAGCGCGCGGTTGCTGTGTACCGCTTCGCTGCCGCCGCGCAGCAAGGCCGCATTGCCCGACATCACGCAGAGCGCGGCGGCATCGGCGGTCACGTTGGGGCGGCTTTCGTAGATGATGCCGATCAGGCCCACGGGAATGCGGCGGCGCACCAGCGTCATCCCCGCCGGCGCCTCGCGCCGGTCGATTTCCTCGCCCACCGGGTCGGGCAAGCGAGCGACGGAGGCGACGGCATCGGCGATGGCCGTGAGCCGGGCCTCGTCCAGCGCGAGCCGGTCGAGCATGGCGGGCGAAAGGCCGCTGGCCCTGGCCGCCTCCATGTCGCGCGCATTCGACGTCAGGATTGCCGGTGCCTGTTCGCGGATGGCGGCGGCGGCCTGCTCCAGACCGCGCGCGCGGCTCGCCGTATCGCTCGCCGCGAGGCTACGCTGGGCCGCCCGGCCGCGCCTTGCCAGCTGCTCCACCAGGGCCACGGTGTCACTCCCGCCATCCGTATTCGCGCTCATGCAAGCCCCGTATCAGTCGAAAAACGGCCTGTCAGGTCGATTCGCCGGGGCGCCGGAAATTAACGATTCGGCGGATGGTTCCCGCACGGCAGTGGAAAATTTCACAATGTTGCAACGATTCATCGCGTGGTCGGTTCGTCTCGCCCCGAACGGGCGCGTATTCGACTCGACGCATGGCCGGCCAGCCGTCATGTCGCCCCTCGAAAACCGCCGCAATGGGATGGGGTCGTTTTGAAAAACAAAGTCGCTGGCGGTCTCGACCGCCTGCGGAGCTGGTTTCCCGAGCGCGAATTCTTCATGCGCTCGGAAGGGCAGGTCCGCTTTATCACCGTTACCTCGCGCATGCAGATGACCGCCGCCGGCGTGGCCGGTGCGGCTGCGCTCGCCTTCGTCGTGTCGCTGGGCGGCGCGGCGTTCAGCCAGTATCGCGCCAGCAGCGAGCGTGCCTCGCTGCTCGAGCGGGAGGCGCAGGTCGCCACCGCCGAGGATCGCTTCGACGCCTATTCGGACGATCTCAGCGCCACCGTTGCCGATCTCGAGGCGCGGCAGAAGATGCTCGACGGGATCGTCGACATGCTGCCCGAGGACCTGGTCGCTGACGCCGAGCACACGGTGTCCGATTCGTCCGAGGAATCGGCCGAACTCATCTCGATGATGAAGGACGTCTTCCCGCAGGCCGTCGGCCTTGCCGAGGTCGAAGCCCGCCAGCTTGCCGCGGTCGAGGCGCTGACGCTCTACGCCGATCGCCGTGCCGCGCGCACGGAGGCTGCCATCCGCTCGCTGGGCCTCGACCCGCGCGTGGTGATGAACGCCAACGCCGCTGCGATGGGCGGCCCCTTCGAGGGTCTCGCCTCCGAGGCAGACGGCTCGATCGATCCGCGCTTCCGCCGCATGGGTGCAAGCCTTGCGCGCATGGCCGCGCTGGAAAACGGCCTCGATGCCATCCCGCAGGTCATGCCCGCCGACATCCGCTCGATTTCCTCTGGCTTCGGCTATCGCAGCGACCCCTTCAACGGTAGCGCGACGATGCATTCCGGGCTCGATTTCCGCGGCCCCATCGGTGCCCCGATTCACGCCGCTGCGGAGGGCCGGGTGAGCTTCGTCGGCCAGCGTTCCGGCTACGGCAATGTCGTGGAAATCAGCCACGGGCAGGGCATGGTCACCCGCTATGCCCACATGTCGCGCTTCGCCACCCGGATAGGCACCCGAGTGGCAGCCGGCGACGTGATCGGCGCCATCGGCAACACCGGCCGCTCGACCGGCCCCCACCTCCATTTCGAGGTTCGCATCAACGGCCGCGCGGTCAATCCGCGGCCCTTCCTGGAGACCGCACCCGATGTTCTCGAAGAAGCCCGAGCAGGATTCGCCGTTCAATCCAACACCACGCCAGGGAGTCGCACCAATGGCTAACGGTTCCACCTTTTCCGTCATCGGCCCGGATGTCACCATCCGCGGCAACATCGAAGCCACCGTCGACCTGCATGTCGACGGCACCGTGATCGGCGATATCGCCTGCGCCAGCCTGGTGCAGGGCGAGGGCAGCCGCGTCGAAGGCGAGATCCGCGCCGAGACCGCGCGCCTGTCCGGCCACGTCAACGGCAAGATCGAGGCGAAGAACCTCGTCGTGCTCAAGAGCGCGCGGATCGAAGGCGACGTGTCCTACGACACGCTGACCATCGAGCAGGGCGCCACGGTCGACGGGCGCTTCGCCCCGCTCGGCAAGAAGGCCGCGCAGCGCCCCGCGCCCGTCGCGGCCCAGGACGATGCTCAGGACGCGCAGCGCAAGATGACACTCGCCGCCGGCTGATCCGGCCAACCGGTTCGTGGAGAGGGAGGGGCGGTCCATCGAGGCCGCCCCCTTTCGTTTAAGCTATAGCGAAGCTTAAAGCGACTCGGGCCCGGGTTCGGGCGCCGGGTTGGCTTCGGCCTCGCGCTTGGCTTCGAGCCAGGCCTCGACCTCGGCCTCCTGCGCGGCCTGCGCCGCCGCCTTGGCCGCCGCCTCGCGCTCGGCCTTCAGCTGCTCGATCAGGGCCTCGCGGTCGTCCTTCTTCGCCGGAGCGGCAGCCATGACGCTGTCGTCACCATCCGTGGCCTCCTCGGCAGGAGCCTGCGCCGCGGCCTTCTTCGCCGCCTTGGCCACCGCCGCGTCGAGCTCGCGCTGCGAGCACAGGCCCAGCGTCACCGGGTCCTTGGGCGTGATGTTCTGGATGTTCCAGTGGCTGCGCTCGCGGATGGCGTTGATGGTATTGCGCGTGGTGCCGATCAACTTGCCGATCTGCGCATCGGAGATTTCGGGGTGGTTCTTGATGATCCACGCGATGCCGTCGGGCTTGTCCTGCCGCTTGGAGACCGGCGTGTAGCGCGGGCCCTTGGTGCGGCTGACGTCAACCGGGGCCTTCTGCATGACCAGCGCGTAGTTCGCGTCGGCCTGGCCCTTCTCGATCTCCTCGTGCGTCAGCTCTCCCGAGTGCACCGGATCGCGGCCGGTGTACTTGCTACCCGCCAGATCATCCGCCATCGCCTGCACTTCGAGGATGTGCAGCCCGCAGAAGTCCGCGATCTGCGTGAAGCTGAGCGAGGTGTTGTCCACCAGCCAGCTGGCGGTGGCGTGCGGCATGAGAGGCTTGGGCTGGTTGGCCACGGGAATGTCTCCGAAATAAATAGGGCCGCCCCTTGCGGAGCGGCCGTTGCAGGGTGCGATGTAGGCTCTTTGCCCGCGCGGGGCAAGCAAATGCGGTTCAGCGCGCTGTCGAGGCCTTGGTGTTCATGGCTTTACCTCCAGTACAATCTTGCCCACGTGCTCTCCCGCTTCCATCCGCGCGTGGGCCTGGGCGGCCTCGGCAAGCGGAAAGGTGCGGTCCATCACCGGGCGCAGCTTGCCCTCCTCGACCAGCGGCCATGCCTCGCGGAAGATCTCGTCGGCGACCATGGCCTTGAACACGTCGGAGCGGGCCCGCATGGTCGAGCCGGTGACCTGCTGGCGCTTGACCATCAGCTTGCCCATGTTGATTTCCGACCTGGCGCCGCCGAGCGTGGCGATGACCACCAGCCGGCCGTCCTCGGCCAGGCAATCGAGATTGCGCTGGGTGTAATCGCCCGCGACCATGTCGAGGATGAGGTCGGCCCCGCGCCCGCCGGTCAGCTCGTGCACCCGTTCGCCGAAATCCTCGGTCTTGTAGTTGATCGCGTGGTTCGCGCCCACTGCAAGCGCCGCCGCGCACTTGTCGTCCGATCCCGCGGTCGTCAGCACGTCCATTCCGAACAGCCGGGCGAGCATGATCGCGGTGGTGCCGATGCCGCTGGTCCCGCCGTGGACGAGCAGCGTTTCCCCATCGCGGGCAAAGCCGCGCTGGAAGACGTTGTGCCAGACGGTGAACAATGTTTCGGGCAGCGCCGCGGCCTGTGCCATCGGCAGGGCACCGGGCACGGGCAGGCAATGCTCGGGCCGGGCGAGGCAGTATTCGGCATAGCCGCCGCCCGTCACCAGCGCACAGACGCGGCGGCCCGTTTCGGCCGGATCGACGCCCTCGCCCAGCGCGACGACCTCGCCCGCGATTTCCAGCCCGGGAATGTCCGACGCGCCCGGGGGCGGCGGATAGCGACCCGCGCGCTGCAGGCAGTCGGGGCGGTTGACGCCCGCGTGGCTTACCCTGACCAGCACCTGGCCCGGCCCCGGCTGCGGCACCGTGCGCGTGGCGGGGCGCAGCACGTCGGGTCCGCCGGGCTCGGCAATCTCGATGACGGTCATGCTGTCCGGCAACTGGTCGACCATCGAGCCCCCTGCTGAGTCCCGCGCGCCACACCGGCGCCGCGTTCCGCCGTCCCTAGGGCGCGCCCCCATTGACAGCAAGCGGCGGCGACATGATGCTGGCCGGCAATGGAAGACGACGACCGTCCCCGGATGCGCTCGGACGCAGCGGCCCTCCTCGCGAAGGAGGAGCTGGACAGCTACTCGCAGGACGAACTGACGGCGCGCATCGCGCTGCTGGAGGCGGAGATCGCCCGCATCAGGGCGCACCATGCGAAGGCCGCCGACCACCGTCGCTTCGCCGACACGCTGTTCAAGCCGCGAGAGACCGATTGATGCGCGCGCCGGGGGATCATTCGACCCCTCGAAATGCGCGGGCCGCGTCCCATATAGGTTTCGACAAGCCACCGACAGGCCGCCGGCCGGAACAGGTATCCTCCTTAATCCGCCGTCAAGCGCTGCCATTAGGCCCGCGTTAACCATGTGGGCCGCACCTTCCTCCCATGCCCGGGACTTCGCACCGGGACCAACCAAGGACTGCAATGCCTAGCTTCGCGCAGAACCTCGAAAAGACCCTCCACAATGCGATCCAGCACGCGATCGACCGTGCGCACGAGTATGCCACGCTCGAGCACCTGCTGCTGGCGCTGGTCGACGACAGCGACGCTGCCGAGGTGATGATCGCCTGCGGTGTCGACCTCGAGGAACTGGCCGGCGTGGTCCGCCAGTATCTCGACCAGGAATACCAGTCGTTGAAGACCGAGGAGGATGCCGATCCGCAGCCGACCGCCGGTTTCCAGCGCGTGATCCAGCGCGCCATCCTGCACGTGCAGAGCTCCGGCAAGGACACGGTGACGGGTGCCAACGTGCTCGTCGCGCTGTTTTCCGAACGCGACAGCTACGCGGTCTATTTCCTCCAGCAGCAGGACATGAGCCGGCTGGATGCCGTCAGCTTCATCAGCCACGGCATCGGCAAGGGCGGCAAGCAGCTGGAGAACCGCTCGCCGGGCGGGGCCGAGGACGAGGCGCAGGCCAAGGGCGGCGACGACAAGGGCGATGCAAAGAAGAAGGATTCCGCGCTCGACCAGTTCTGCGTGAACCTGAACCAGAAGGCGCTCGACGGCCGCGTCGACCCGCTGATCGGCCGCGGGCCGGAGGTCGACCGCACGGTGCAGATTCTCTGCCGCCGGTCCAAGAACAACCCGCTCTACGTGGGCGATCCGGGCGTTGGCAAGACGGCCATCGCCGAGGGCCTTGCGCGCAAGATCGTCGAGGGCGAGGTGCCCGAGGTGCTCGAGGACGCGGTGATCTACTCGCTCGACATGGGCGCGCTGCTCGCCGGCACCCGCTATCGCGGCGATTTCGAGGAGCGGCTGAAGCAGGTCGTGAATGAGCTCGAAAAGATGCCCGAGGCCGTCCTGTTCATCGACGAGATCCACACCGTTATCGGCGCCGGCGCGACCAGCGGCGGGGCGATGGATGCGAGCAACCTGCTCAAGCCCGCGCTGTCGAGCGGGACGATCCGCTGCATCGGCTCGACCACCTACAAGGAGTTCCGCAACCACTTCGAAAAGGACCGCGCCCTGCTGCGCCGGTTCCAGAAGATCGACGTGAACGAACCGACCGTCGAGGACACGATCAAGATCCTCAAAGGTCTGCGCTCTGCCTTCGAGGAGCATCACAAGGTCAAGTACACGCCCGATGCCATCAAGACCGCGGTGGAGATGAGCGCGCGCTACATCAACGACCGCAAGCTGCCCGACAAGGCCATCGACGTGATCGACGAGGTCGGCGCGATGCAGATGCTCGTACCGCCCAGCCGCCGCCGCAAGACGATCACCAGCAAGGAGATCGAAAAGGTCATCGCGACCATGGCGCGCATCCCGCCCAAGTCCGTCAGCAAGGATGACAAGGCCGCGCTGGCGAACCTGGAAAAGGACCTGAAGCGCGTCGTCTTCGGCCAGAACGAGGCCATCGAACGGCTATCGACCGCGATGAAGCTCAGCCGTGCAGGCCTGCGCGAACCGGACAAGCCGATCGGCTCGTTCCTGTTCTCCGGCCCCACCGGCGTCGGCAAGACCGAGGTCGCGCGCCAGCTGGCAAACGTCATGGGAATCGAACTGAAGCGCTTCGACATGTCGGAGTACATGGAGCGCCATAGCGTTTCTCGCCTGATCGGCGCGCCTCCGGGCTACGTCGGCTA
Source organism: Aurantiacibacter luteus (assembly GCF_001010945.1). Taxonomy (GTDB): domain Bacteria; phylum Pseudomonadota; class Alphaproteobacteria; order Sphingomonadales; family Sphingomonadaceae; genus Alteraurantiacibacter; species Alteraurantiacibacter luteus. The sequence continues at coordinate 510,866 of NZ_LBHB01000002.1, read as the reverse complement.
CGACCAGGGCGGCCTGCTGACCGACGCCATCGACCAGCACCCGCACTGCGTCCTGCTGCTCGACGAGATCGAAAAGGCCCACCCGGACCTCTTCAACATCCTGCTGCAGGTAATGGACAACGGGATGCTGACCGATCACCACGGCAAGACCGTCGATTTCCGCAACGTGGTGCTGATCATGACCACCAACGCGGGTGCGTCTGATGCCAGCAAGCAGTCCATAGGCTTCGGCGCGGGGCAGAAGGTGGAAGCCTCGGAAGAGGCGGTGAAGAAGATGTTCACCCCCGAATTCCGCAACCGCCTCGATGCCGTGGTGCCATTCGCCTACCTCGGCCCGGAGACGATCAGCCGGGTGGTGGACAAGTTCATCCTCCAGCTGGAGCTCCAGCTCGCCGAGCAGAACGTGCACATCCAGTTCGATACCGATGCGCGCGAGTGGCTGGGCAAGCGCGGCTACGACAAGCTGATGGGTGCCAGGCCCATGGCGCGCCTGATCCAGGAGCGGATCAAGCAGCCGCTCGCCGAGGAGCTGCTGTTCGGCAAGCTGGCGCGCGGCGGCGAGGTGCACGTGAGCGTGAAGGACGACAAGCCGGCCTTCGAGCTCACCCCGGCTCCGCCCAAGGAAAAGTCGTCGCGCAAGAAAAAGGCCGCGGGCAAGACCCCCGACACCTCGGCCTCGGATGCCGGCGACAGCGGCCAGAGCGGCGAGGAGTAGGCTTTTCGCGATGGCGTGGCGCGGCCTGCCGGGCTAACCCGGAGGCATGACGCCACGCCGCCTTGCCGCCAGCCTCGCCTTTGTTGCGTTCGTCGCTGCCGCGCCCTCGCTCGCGCAGGATGCACCCCCCCTCGCCGAACGCACCGCGCAGACCGACCTGCCGCTGGAGGGGCCCCGCGCCGCCACGCATATCGAGCATGCATCGCTTTCGATCTCGGTGGACCCGGCCACACGCAGTATCGCCGGGCGCGTCCTTCACAAGGTCATCGCCACCGCGGATACCGCGCAGTTGCAGTTCGATCTCGATCCTCGCTACCGCATCGCTGAGATCGAGGTGGAAGACGTTCCCGTCCCCGCTGCGGACTGGCGCAATCCCGACGGCCTGCTGACCATCGACCTGCCGCGCGCGATGCGGGCTGGCGAAAGCGCGCTGGTCTCCATCGTCTACGATGGCACGCCCCATGTGGCCGCCAACCCGCCATGGGACGGCGGCTTTACCTGGGCGACCGCGCCCGGAGGCGAGCCGTGGATCGCCACCAGCATCCAGGGCGAGGGCTGCGACATGTTCTGGCCGTGCATCGACCATTCCGCGCATCGCAGCGCCTCGCTCGACCTGCTGGTCACTGTGCCTGACGGGCTTGTCGCGGCTGGGAACGGGCGGCTGGTCGGCGAATACGACAATCGCAACGGCTCGCGCACTTTCCATTGGCAGGCGCGCGATCCGTCGAACTACGGCATCGCCCTGCAGATCGGCCCCTACGAGCTTGCCGAGCGCAGCTATGCCAGCCGCTACGGCAACGAAATCCCCCTGATGTTCTGGCACCTGCCCGGCCACGGCGAGGAAGCCGAACGCCTGCTGGGCGAACTCGCCGACCAGATCGCCTTTTTCGAGGAGACGGTCGGCCCCTACCCCTTCGGCGACGAAAAGGCAGGCGTAGCGGAGACCCCGCACCTCGGCATGGAGCACCAGACCATCAACGCCTACGGCAACCAGTTCCGGCGCGATCCGCTGGGCTACGACTGGCTGCTGGCGCACGAATTCGCTCACGAATGGTTCGCCAACCAGCTGACCCACGCCACGCTCAATCACATGTGGCTGCACGAGGGCATCGGCACCTGGATGCAGCCGCTCTACCTCGGCTGGGCGCGCGGCGAGATGTTCTACGACGCCGCCATGTGGGAGAACCGCAAGGCCATCCTCAGCCGCGTCCCGCTCGTGCCGCCGGACAGCGAGCATCCCGATTACGGCGATGCCGAGGCGGGCTGGGGCACGGACATTTATTACAAAGGCGCCTGGGTCATGCACACCCTGCGCACTCTCGTAGGCGACGAGGTGCTGTTCCCCGCGCTGACCGAGATGACCTACGGCACTACGGACCCCCTGCCCGGCACGATACGGCCGGTGAACCGCACGACTGATGATTTCCGCCGCATCCTCGAGGCGCACGGCGCGCCCGACCTTCGCTGGTTCTTCGATGCCTATTTCTACCAGGCCGCCCTTCCCCGGCTCGAAGTGGTGCAGGACGGCTCCACCCTCGCGCTGTCGTGGCAGACGCCGTCGTCACTTGCCTTTGCCATGCCGGTGGAAGTGCGCGTGGGCGACGAGGTCGTCACCGTGCCGATGCCCGGTGGACGCGGCAGCGTAGAACTACCCGACGCGCAAACGAGCTGGCAGGCCGATCCGCGCAACCGTATCCTCATGCAGGACGATGCCATCGACGCCTGGCGCACGGCGGAGCGGCGGCGGTAGGTCCAAAGGCGGGGATAGGAACCGAAGGCCCCGCCCCCCACTTCTAGCAGGCAATGGCCGCGCCCTTTTCCTGGATCGTACCCGACCCGCACGGGGTCTACGTCAAGCCGGCGGATTGCTGGATCGACCCCTCGAAGGCGGTCGCCAAGGCGCTCGTCACCCACGGCCACGCCGACCACGCGCGCGGCGGCCACGGCAAGACCGTCGCTACGCCCGAGACGCTCGCCATCATGGCGCTGCGCTATCGCACCGGCGAGGGGCCCGACGGCGGCGCCACGCGCCCGGTCGAATACGGCGAGACGGTGCGGCTCGATGGCGGGGTCGATGCGACCTACATTCCGGCGGGCCACGTCCTCGGCAGTGCGCAGATCCTGCTCGAGCACGCGGGCGAGCGGGTGGTCATCACCGGCGACTACAAGCGCCGCGCAGACCCGACCTGCCCCCCGTTCGAGGTGACGCCATGCGACATCTTCATCACCGAGGCGACCTTTGGCCTGCCGCTGTTCACCCATCCTCCCATCGAGGAGGAGATGGCCAAGCTGCTGGACCGCCTCGCCGCCTATCCCGACCGCTGCGTACTGGTGGGTGCCTATGCGCTGGGCAAGGCGCAGCGGGTGATCGCCGAACTGCGCGCCGCGGGGCACACCCAGCCGATCTACCTCCACGGCGCGATGGAGCGGATGTGCCGGCTCTACGAGGATTTCGGCGTGGACCTCGGCGAATTGCGGCTGGTGAGCGACCACACCAAGGACGACATGCGCGGCCATGTCGTCGTCTGCCCGCCCTCGGCGCTCAATGATCGCTGGAGCCGCCGCCTGCCCGACCCGATCACCGCCATGGCGAGCGGCTGGATGCGCGTGCGCCAGCGCGCCCGCCAGCGCAACGTCGAGCTGCCGCTGGTCATCTCCGACCACGCCGACTGGGGCGAGCTCACCCGCACCATCCAGGAGGTCGACCCGCAGGAAACCTGGATCACTCACGGCCGCGAGGAGGCGCTTTTGCGCTGGCACCAGCTCCACCAGCGCCGCGCGCGGGCGCTGGCAATGGTCGGATACGAGGATGAGGACGATTGAGGTGAAGGCAGGGCCGGAATGAGTACTAGCGACGAGCCGTTCGGATTTTGCTTAGCAGACGGGTTCGAACTTAAGGAGGCTTGGCGAAAGATCGCTATTGATATGGCGGTTGAAGCTAATGGTGACCTTGCCATTTTTGAGCGAAGAAGAGCTTACCTACTGCGCGATAAGCGCCTCTTAGCCATCACTGACAAACAGAACCAAAGCTTGAAAACTTTCTTCTGGGATGTGCGAACGATAGTGCGCGCTTGGAAAAGCATCCCTGCTATTCCGCGAGACCAGTTTCTACGCGGCGATACTGCCTACTCCGGCTTGTCTTCAAAAGTGAGAAGGGAAGGCTGGCGGTCTGAATAATGGAGGAATTCGCCGCCCTCATCGACGCGCTCGTCTATACCCGCAGCCGCAACGAGAAGCTGCGGCTGATCGCCGAATACCTGCGCAGCGCGCCCGATCCCGACCGCGGCTGGGCGCTCGCGGCGCTGACCGACGGGCTCGATTTCAAGGCGGTCAAGTCGAGCACGATCCGCAACCTGCTGAAGGAGCGCGTGGACCCTGTGCTGTGGACACTCAGCCGCGATTTCGTGGGCGACACGGCGGAAACGGCCAGCTTCCTCTGGCCCGAGCCGCTGGGCAGCCCCACGCCTGCGCCCACCGTGAGCGAGGCCGTTGGCGCATTGGACGCGATGACGCGGGTCAGTGTGCTCGCCGAATTGCCGCGCCTGCTCGACCGGCTCGACTCCTCGGGCCGCTATGCGCTGCTTAAGCTTGCCACGGGCGGAATGCGGATCGGCGTTTCGACCCGCCTCGCCAAGGTCGCCTTCGCGCAGGCGTTCGAGGTCTCGGTCGACGAGGTCGAGGAATACTGGCACGCGCTCGCCCCGCCCTTCACCGAACTGTTCGACTGGGCCACGCGCGGCGCCCCGCCGCCCGATACGGCGAACATGCCGCTGTTCCGTCCCTTCATGCTGGCTCACCCATTGGAGGAGTTGCGCGTCGACCTCGCCGACTATGCCGCCGAGTGGAAGTGGGACGGCATCCGCGTCCAGCTGGTCCACGTCGGCGGCGAGACGCGGCTCTATTCGCGCGGCGGGGACGACATTTCTGCTACCTTTCCCGAATTGCTGCCGATGCTCGACTTTCCCGCCATCCTCGACGGTGAATTGCTGGTGCGCGGCAGTCACCAAGGCGGCGAGGAAGGCGGCGCGGCGAGTTTCAACGCGCTGCAACAGCGGCTGGGGCGCAAGACGGTCAGCAAAAAGATGCTCGCCGACTATCCCGCTTTTGTCCGCCTCTACGACGTGCTGATGCTCGACGGCGAGGACCTGCGCCAGCACGGCTGGTCGGACCGGCGCCGGCGGCTTGAAGGCCTGATGCCGCGCCTGCCCGATAGCCATTTCGACATCAGCCAGTTGCTCGACGCGCGCGATTTCGACCACCTTGCCGAGATCCGCGAAGGCACCCGTGACGAGGCGATCGAAGGCCTCATGCTCAAGCGCCGCGACAGCCCCTACGTTGCCGGGCGCCGCACGGGGCTGTGGTACAAGTGGAAGCGCGATCCGCTGCTGATCGACTGCGTGCTGATGTACGCCCAGCGCGGCAGCGGCAAGCGCTCGAGCTTCTATTCTGACTACACCTTCGGCTGCTGGGACGGCGATCCCGATGCGGGCGCGGAATTGCTGCCGGTCGGCAAGGCCTATTCCGGCTTCACCGACGAGGAATTGAAGAAACTCGACCGCCACGTGCGCCAGAACACCGTCAACCGCTTCGGCCCGGTGCGAGAGACGAATCGTTCGCTGGTCTTCGAAGTTGCGTTCGACAGCGTCCACGAGAGCAAGCGCCACAAGAGCGGCCTTGCCATGCGCTTCCCGCGCATCCACCGCATCCGCTGGGACAAGCCGGTGCACGAGGCGGACCGGATCGCGGCGCTCAGGGCGCTGGTCAAAGACTAGCCGCCCCGCAGTTCCGCCAAGTGCCGCTCGGCCAGCTTGCAGTAGCGCTCGGTCTGGAACCTGATCTTGGCGATCTGGGCTTCGTCCTGCGTCCTGTAATACTTGGCAGGACGGCCAATCCAGATCTCGCCGGGGCCGATTTCCTTGCCGGGAGAGAGCAGCGCGCCCGCGCCCAGCATGCCGCCCTCGGCGATCTGCGACCCGTCCATCGCCACCGCTCCCATGCCGACGAAAGCGCGGTTCGCCAGCTGCGCGCCGTGGACCACGGCCATGTGGCCGATCACGCAGTCCTCGCCGATGATCGTGGGCTCGCCTTCCGTATCGGGCCGCGGGCCTTCGACGTGGAAGACGCTGCCGTCCTGCACGTTGCTGCGCGCGCCGACGACGATGCGGTGAATGTCGCCGCGCAGCACGCAGTTGTACCACACGCTCGCCTGCGGGCCGATGGTGACGTCGCCGATGATGCGCGCACCCGGCGCGACGAAGGCACTGTCGTCGATCTGCGGCACCTTGCCCTCGAAGGCTATGATGGTCGCGCCGGGGAATCTCGGGTCGGTGCTCACAGGAAGTTCTCCCAGGCGAGGTAGGGCAGGATGGAGGCGTAGTCGTCGGTCCACACCGGGCCGCGGGGCACGGGCAGCGCCTCCCACTTACCATTCCGCGCCAGCGCCACCAGTGCCTCGCGGCGGGGCGAGAGCGCGATCCAGGTCGAGGGATAGACCTCGCGCGCCGGATTTCCGGGATCGGCCAGCAGCATGGTTGCCAGCCTCCGCTCTTCGGCCACGCGCGCCACCACGGGTTGCAGGCGGATGTAGTTGTTCGACACGTGCATCAGCAGCAGGCCGCCGGGCTTCAGCGCGCGCAGGTAGATGCCCATCGCCTCGTCGGTCATCAGGTGCAGCGGTATCGCGTCGGAGGAAAAGGCGTCGATCACCAGCACGTCGAAGCTGGCGGGCGGCACTCCTTCCAGCGCAATGCGCGCGTCGCCGATGACCACTTCGGCCTGCGGCGCGCAGTCGGCGAGGTAGGTGAACAGACCGCGGTCGGAAAAGCCGCGCACGACGGGGTCGATCTCGAAGAAGATCCAGTCCTGCCCCTCCCGGCGATAGCAGGCGAGCGTGCCCACCCCCAGGCCGACCACGCCCACGCGCGCATCGGCATCGGCCTGCGCCAGCGCGCGCCCCACGCCGGAGGTGCGGCCGTAGTAAGCGGTCGGCTCGCGCGGCGTGGTCTCGGTGCGCTGAATTCCGTGGATCGTCGTGCCGTGCATCAGCAGGGTCGCGCCGTCGGCCCTGGTGCGGACCGAGTAGATGCCGAAATAGCTGCGTTCGCGCAGGCCCTCTGCCGTCACGCGCAGGTTGGCGATCCCGCCGAAGGCGAGCAGCAGCAGGGCCACTCCCGCCACGAACGACCAGCGCCGCGCGGCCAGCACCAGCGCCAGCACCAGTACTCCGCCGAGCGCCGCCCACTGGCCCGGGCCGAGCCGCGTCTCGGCCAGCGTGGGCGGGAACATGGCGAGAGAAAAGGCGAACAGCAGCGCCAGCGCGGCGATAAGGAAAAGGCGCAGGCTGCGCGTATGGCTGAAGCGCCCGGCGATGGCCTGCCGCCAGCTATCCAGCGGCAGCAGCAGCGCGGCGGCGAGGAGCAGCAGCGGGTGCTCCCAGGTCCAATCGAACACGACCGGGGCGATGAGCGCGGGCAGCAGCCCGCCGAGCGCGCCGCCAAGGGCCATGACCAGGTAGAAGCGCGTCAACTCGCTCTCCGGCGGGCGCGCGTCGTAGAGCCGGGCGTGGAGCGCGGTGGCGACGACGAACAGCAGCATGACGCTGGCCGTGGCCGCCAGCAGGTCCGCCCTGCCCGCGGCGAACATCGACAGGCTGCCGTCCACCAGCAGCACGACCGGCGCGAGGAAGACCAGCAGGCTCGCCAGCGCGCGGCGCGCGGCAAAGGCGATGACGAAGCTGAGCAGGTAGAGCCCGAGCGGGATCACCCACAATAGCGGGATCGCCATGATGTCGGTGGTGAGGAATGTCGTGGTCGACAGCATCAGGCCCGACGGCACCGCCGCGAGCGCCAGCCACAGGGCCACTGTGCGCCGGTCGCTTCGGTGGCGCGGAGCGGGTTCCCCGGTCTCTGCCGGGGCGGCGACGTGTCGCCTCGCCCACATGGCCGCGACGACCAGCGCGATCAGCAGGACGTAGCCGATGGCCCAGTAGAAGCTTTGCCGGCCGATCGTCAGCAGCGGCTCGGCCAGAAGCGGATAGGCCAGCAGACCGGCAAAACTGCCGAGGTTCGATGCGGCATAGAGCGGATAGGGGTTGCCCGAGGCGGGATGCGCGGCAAACCAGCGCTGCATCAGCGGCGCCTGCGCGGAAACGGCGAGGAATGCCGGACCCACGGTCAGCACGAACAGCCAGGGCACCCACAGCGCCTCCCAGCCGGGCGCGGGCGGGGCGATGTCGGCGAGCGCCAGCGGCAGGGTCAGGCCGCCCAGCAGCAGGACCGCGATGTGGATCAGCCCCTGCCGCCGCAGCGGGAAGCGCCCGATGGCATGGGCATAGGCGTAGCCGCCCAGCAGCAGCGCCTGGTAGACCAGCAGGGCGCTGTTCCACACATTGGGCGCGCCCCCGAGCCGCGGCAGGGTCATGCGCGCGACCATCGGCTGGACGAGGAACAGCAGGAAGCTACCCGCCGCGATGGTCGCCACGAACAGCCAGCGGCGCACGCGGGGATGCGCGTCAGCCATGCGCTCCCGCCCGCCACGCCGGGGCGGTGATGGCGTGGACTATGGTGGGGTTGAGGTCGGGCCCGTAGCGCGTGTCCTCGTAGTCGAGATCCGCACGGCGCTGCATCCCGAGGCGGCGCATCAGGCCCTGGCTCGGGGCATTGCCCTCGACGGTCAGCGCGACGACCTCCTCCGCCCCGAACCGCTCGAACGCCAGCGCCAGCGCAGCCTGCGCCGCTTCCCTCGCGTAACCGCGGCCCCAGGCATCCTCGCGCAGCCGCCAGCCGATTTCCATCGCGCCCGAAACGCTGCTGCCCGGCGCATCGGCGCGCTTGAGCCCGCAGAAGCCCAGCACCTCGCCCGCCAGGTGGCCGCCGTCGTCCTTGCGCTCGACGATCCAGAAGCAGAAGCCGTTGGCGGCGCGGCAGTTCGTCACCCGGGTCAGCAACGCCGCGCGGCTTTCCTGCGTCAGCCGGCCGCCGAGCCAGCGCATGACGGCAGGCGTGTCGGTGACGGCGAAGAACCGCGCCGCATCGCCCTCGCGCCAGTCGCGCAGGACCAGGCGGTCGGTTTCGTGGCGGAAGTCAGACATCCGCCTGCCAATCCTTGACGGCGAGCGACCAGACCGTGGTGGGGTTGTCGCGCGGCGGATAGTCGGGATCCTCGTAGCCGAGATCCTCGCGGCGGGTGAAGCCGAGGCGGTGCATGACGCGGGTGGATTCGGCGTTGGAATCGCTGGTCTGCGCGTAAATCACTGGATGCGCGGTAAAGGCGTGGGCAAGCACGGCGCGCGCCGCCTCAGTCGCATAACCCTTGCCCCAATACGCCTCGGCCAGCGTCCAGCCGATCTCGGGCTGTCCGCGCAGGGCATCGGGCGCGGCTTCCATGCGGACGCGGAACAGCCCGCAGCGGCCCACCCGCACACCATCCTCGCGGCGCACAAGCGTCCAGCGCCGCCAGCCGTCGGGGCGCGCAAAGGCATCGATGTCGGCCTGAAGACGGCTCGTCACGTCCGCTTCGAAGAAAATCTCGCCGCCGAGATAGCGCATGACCATGGGCGTGTTCATCTCGGCGAGCAGGAACGGCAGGTCCTCCGCGCTCGGCGGGCGCAGCAGCAGCCGCTCGGTTTCGAGAACGTCAGGCACCGAGCAGCCGCGCCGCCACGGGCGCGTGATAGGTGAGTACGCCCGCGCAGCCCGCACGCTTGAAGGCGATGAGCTTTTCCATCAGCAGCGCGTCGCGGTCGCCCACGCCCGCCGCCGCGCCGATCTCGATCAGCGCGTATTCGCCGCTGACCTGGTAGGCGAAGACCGGCACGTCGAACCGCTGCCGCGCGCGCCACACGATGTCGAGGTAGGCGAGGCCGGGCTTCACCATCACGCTGTCCGCGCCCTCGGCCACGTCGAGCGCGATCTCGGCCATCGCCTCGTCGCCGTTGGCCGGGTCCATCTGGTAGGTCTTCTTGTCGCCCTTGAGCAGCCCGCCGCTGCCCACCGCATCGCGGAAAGGCCCGTAAAAGGCGCTGGCGTACTTGGCGGCGTAGGCCATGATCTGCACATTGGGGTGCCCGCCCATCTCCAGCGCCATGCGGATGGCCTTCACCCGGCCGTCCATCATGTCCGACGGGGCGACGATGTCCGCGCCCGCCGCTGCCTGGTTCAGCGCCTGGTCGACCAGCACCGCAACGGTATCGTCGTTGCCGACATAGCCCTTCGCATCGACTAGCCCGTCCTGCCCGTGGCTGGTGTAGGGGTCGAGCGCCACGTCGGTCAGCACGCCGAGATCGTCCCCGCAGGCATCCTTGATGGCGCGGATCGCGTGGCACATCAGGTTGTCGGGGCTATAGGCCTCGGCCCCGTCGTCCGAGCGCAGGCCGGCTGGCGTATTGGGGAACACCGCGACACACGGAATGCCGAGGCTAACGGCCTCGCGCGCCCGCGCCACCACGCCGTCGACCGACCAGCGCGAAACGCCGGGCAGGCTTTTCACCGGCTCCTCCACGCCCTGTCCGTCCGTCACGAACAGTGGCCAGATGAGGTCGGCAGGCGTCAGCACCGTCTCGCGCAGCATTGCGCGGCTCCAGGCGGCCGCGCGGCCGCGGCGCATCCGGGTGTTGGGAAAATGTCTGTCCATTGCCGGCGCATCCCTGCCGGAAAAGCGGCGTTGCGGCAATCTCGCCCTTCGGCGAAGGCCTACTGCACCCGCTGGCGGTTCTCGATCCGGTCGATCTCGCGCACCGGCTCTTCGCTGGCGGCGCTCTCCGGTGCGAGGCTGGCCAGGGCCGCGCCGGGGCGCACCAGCTGCAGGCGAACCAGCTGCTCGCGGAAGTTGGCCATGTCCGCGCCCGAAAGCTGCGCGCGGTTGACGAAGCGCACGCTGGCCGGGTCGATCGTCTGCCCGCCGCGATACATCTCGTAGTGCAGGTGCGGGCCGGTGGAGAGGCCGGTCGAGCCGACGTAGCCGATCACCTGCCCGCGCCGCACGTTCTGCCCGTTCGACACGGCGATACGGCTCATGTGCGCGTAGCCGGTCGACAGGTTGCCCGCATGGCGCAGGCGAACGAAATTGCCGTAGCCGCCGTTGCGCCCGGCGAAGTTCACCACGCCGTCGGTCACGGCGTAGATTGGCGTGCCGCTGGCGGCGCGGAAATCGAGGCCCGAATGCATCCGGCGGTAGCCAAGGATCGGGTGGCGGCGCATTCCGAACCGGCTGGTGACGGCACCGGGCACCGGCTGGATCAGCCCTTCGCGCAACTCGCCCGTGCCCGTCGCGTCATAGAAACGGCCCTCGCGGCCCCAGCGCATCAGCTGGACCTTGGGGCGACCGTTGCGGATGACGGCGGCGTAGACCAGGTCGCCGACGTCCACCTCGCCGGTGGCGGCGCGGCGATAGTCGACGATCATGTCGAATTCGTCGTCGGCGCCGATCTCGCGGTCGATGTCGTATTGCTGGCCGACCGTGCGCAGGAACTGCTGCACCGAGCTCGGCGGAGCCCCCGCAGCGCGCGCGGCGCGGTAAAGGCTGGGGCCGACCTTGCCGCGGATCCTGAGCGGCGTGGCATCGACCATGATCGGGCGCGGGTCGAGCACGAGGCGACCGTCCTTGCGCTCGACGGCCAGTTGCAGGTCGAACCGGGCGCGGAAGCTCAGCGCATCGACCGGGCGCGGCGCCTCGGGGCCGGGGCGGCGGCCCAGAGTGATGTCGACCTGCGTGCCCGGGGCGATCTGGTCGACCGGCACGGCGCGTTCGATCATCTGCGCGATCAGGCTCGCCTCGTCCTGCCCCACGCCTGCGCGGCGCAGCATGCGGTCGAAGCCGTCGCCCTGCGCCAGCGTGGCGACGAGATCGAGTCGCGGGCGCTCGGGAGCACTGGCGAGCGGGGTGACGGCCATGGTCGCGCCCATCCGCCGCCCGCTGTCCGCGCCGAGCGCGAGGGGCATGATCATCTGGCTGCGGAATTCGTCGCGCACCCTGTCGTCGATGCGCATGGCCGGGGCGGCCTCGACGGGTGAGAAGCCGGGGAATGCCGCGATGGCGACCGCGGAGAGGCCGATCAGCGTTGCCATGCCGCGCAGCCAGCGTTTCGAGCCGATGTCGCGCGACAGGTCGGGCGCGAGGTCGGCATGGGCGAGCGCGTGGGCGGCGCGCAGACGCCACTCGCCGAAGCGTTCGGACAGGCCGGAGGTGCGGGCGATGTGGCGGGGCGCGGCGGCAGCGGCGGGCAGCGCAAGCGCGCCCTCCGGCCCTTCCAGCCTCTCGCTCCCGCGATGGTCGAACACAGCTACCCTCCTGGTCGTCGCGCGCATGAGAGGCCGTCCAGCCGGGCGGCGCGACACCGATCCGCCGGTGCTCATGGCGCGCAAACCCTGCGCCGACAAAGTAAATTTGCACTTAACATCGGTGAGCCGAGTCCCCGCTGCGGCGAAGCGAGTGGCCATTGCGCACCGGCGCGCCACGCGCCATGTCAGGCAGACCGTGACCACGCGCTTCCTTGACAGGCCCGCCGTCCGCGCCGTCCTCGGCCCGACCAACACCGGCAAGACGCATCTGGCGATCGAGCGGATGTGCGGCCATTCGAGCGGCACCATCGGCTTCCCCCTGCGGCTGCTGGCGCGCGAGGTCTACGACAAGGTGCGTGCGCTGAAGGGCGACGCGGCGACCGCGCTGATTACCGGCGAGGAGCGCATCGAGCCGCCGGGCGCGCGCTATTTCCTCTGCACCGCCGAGGCCATGCCGAGGGACGGGGGCAACCGCGCCTTCGTGGCGCTCGACGAGGCGCAGCTCGCCGCCGACCGCGAGCGCGGGCATATCTTCACCGACCGGCTGCTCAATGCGCGGGGCCGTGAAGAGACGATGCTGCTCGGCTCCGCCACGCTCGAGCCGATGGTGCGCGCGCTGGTGCCGGAAGCGAGCGTGGAGGATCGTCCGCGCTTCTCGACGCTGAGCCACGCGGGGGCCTGCAAGCTCTCGCGCCTGCCGCCGAGGAGCGCCGTCGTCGCCTTCTCGGTCGAGCAGGTGTACCAGGTGGCCGAACTGCTGCGGCGTTTTCGCGGCGGCGCGGCGGTGGTGATGGGGGCGCTGAGCCCGCAGACCCGCAACGCGCAGGTCGAACTTTTCCAGTCGGGCGAGGTCGACTACATCGTTGCCACCGATGCCATCGGCATGGGTCTCAACCTCGACGTCCACCACGTCGCCTTCGCCTCGCTGTCCAAGTACGACGGCGTGCGCCAGCGGCGGCTGCACCCGGCGGAAATGGCGCAGATCGCCGGGCGCGCGGGGCGGCACCAGACCGACGGAACCTTCGGCACGCTCTCGGGCGCGGGCGAGGGACGCGGTCGCCCCCTCGAGTTCACCGACGAGGAGGTCTACGCGATAGAACAGCACCGCTTCGCCCCGCTCACCAAGCTCTACTGGCGCGAGCCGACCCCGCGCTTCGACAGCCTTGCCACGCTCATCGGCGACCTCGAGGCCAAGCCCTTCGAGGAGCAGCTCTCCCCCGCGCCCGAGGCCATCGACCTCGCCGTTTTGAAGCGCCTCGCCGAACAGCCGGATATTGCCGGCAGCGTGCGCGGAGCCGGACTGGTGCGGCGGTTCTGGGAGGCGTGCCAGCTGCCCGACTTCCGCCAGCTTGGCGCCGATGCCCACGCCCGCTTCGTCGCGCGGCTGTGGTCGGATCTTCGCGAAGGGCATATCGGTGCGGACTACGTCGCCGCGCGGATCGAGGAGCTGGGCCGCACGCAGGGCGACATCGACACGCTGCAGGGCAGGCTGGCGGCAATCCGCAGCTGGGCCTACATCTGCCAGCGGCCCGATTGGGTGCTCGCCCGCGACGAGATGGCGGCGCGCGCCCGGGCGGCGGAGGCGAAGCTGTCGGACGCGCTGCACCAGCGGCTGACCGAGCGTTTCGTCAATAGGCGAACCGCGGTACTGATGCGAACGATGGGAAAGGACAGAGGGCTCTTGCGCGTGAAACTGGAAGACGATGGCCGGGTGACGGTGGAGGGCCAGTCGATCGGCCATCTCGACGGCTTCCGCTTCGTGGTCGATGCCGATGCGAGCGTCGAGGATCGCAAGCTTATGCTGGCGGCGGCGGAGCGGCATATGCCCGCGCTGCTCGCGGCCAAGGCGCAGAAGCTGGTGACGGACGAGCTGGGCGAGCTGGAACTTGCCGACGGCGCGCTGGTGCGCGGCACGCAGAAGGTCGCCGTTCTCGAGCGCGGCAAGTCCGTCGTGCGCCCGCGCGTGGTGGTGGCCAAGGAACTCGGCCAGCTCGATCCGGCGCACAAGGCCCGCCTCGGCGAGGCGCTGGAACTGTGGCTGGCGCAAAAGCTCGCCCCGCTCGAACCGCTCGCCGCACTGGAGGCCGCCGCGCTCGACCCCGAGGCCGGGAGCGAGGTGCGCGCATTGCTGCTGACGCTGGCCGACCGCGCGGGCACCGTCAGGCGCGAGGAAGCGGGACTCGCCCACGTGCCCAAGGAAAAGCGCCCGCTGCTGCGCAAGCTGGGCGTCAGCATCGGTTCGCTCGATGTCTTCGCACCCGCGCTGCTCAAGCCCGGGCCGCGCCAGTTGCTGCGTGCGCTCGGCGTGGACAGGCGACCCGTGCAGGCAGGCATGGAAGCCGTCATCGAGGGCGGACGGCACCTTCCCGCCGGATACCGGCACGCAGGCAAGCAGGCGATCCGCGTGGACATGGCGGAGAAGCTCTTCCGCGCCGCGCACGAGGGGCGAGCCGAGGGCAATCGCAACGGTTTCCTCGTCGATGCGGCGCTGGCGACGAGCATGGGCCTGCTGCCCGAAAGCTTCCGCGCGCTGATGCGCGATGCGGGGTTTCGGCAGGGCGAGGCAAAGCCGCTCGCCGAGGGCATGTTCGGCCCGCCGAGGCCGCTGCTGTGGACATGGCGCGCGCCGCGCAAGGATTCGATGCAGCCGCCCTCGCGCGAGCGCCCCCAGCGTGCCGAACGCAAGACACCCCGCGGCGATCGCCCGCGCAAGCCGCAGTCGGGCAAGGGCAAGCCGGAAGGGCGCGGCGAACGGCGCGAGAAGCCTGCCGTTACAGGGCCCGCTACCGGCAAGGCGCTCGCCGGCCTCGCCGAATTATTCGGCAAGACCAGCTGAATGCGGCTCGACCTGTTGCTGTGCCGCCTGCGCTTCGTAAAGAGTCGCAGCCAGGCGCAGCGCTGGATCGGTGAGGGGCACATGCGGCTGAACGGCCAGCGCGCCTTGCGGGCCGATTGCGCGATCAAGGCGGGCGACGTGCTGACGCTGCCCGTGGGCCACGCCGTCCGCGTCGTCGCCATCGACGCCCTGCCCGAACGGCGCGGACCTCCGGCCGAGGCGCGCGCGCATTACCGGGAGCTTGACGCGAGGAATCCAGCCGCCATAGCAGGGGCAAGCGAAACCCGAGGACCCGCTACGCCATGACCTACGTCGTCACCGACGCCTGCATCAAGTGCAAGTACACCGACTGTGTCGAGGTGTGCCCCGTCGACTGCTTCTACGAGGGCGAGAACATGCTCGTCATCAACCCCAGCGAATGCATCGACTGCGGCGTGTGCGAGCCCGAGTGCCCGGCCGAGGCGATCCTGCCCGATACCGAGGGCGGCCTCGAGAAGTGGCTGGAGATCAACACCAAGTTCTCCGCCGAATGGCCTAACATCACCGAGAAAAAGGACCCGCCCGCCGACGCCGACGAGCACAAGGGCGAAGAGGGCAAGTACGAGAAGTTCTTCTCGCCGGAGCCCGGCGAAGGCGACTAGGTGCCGGACATTCCAGCGCCGCATGCCGATCACAAGGCCGCGGCGCCCGACCCTTCCGAAAGCTGGTTCCACGCCCTGAAGACCGCCTTTGCCGAGGCGGGGAAGGACAACGCCGGCATCGTCGCGGCGGGCGTCTCCTACTACGCCTTCCTCGCCATCGTGCCGATGCTCGGCGCGATCGTGCTGCTTTACGGCCTGTTCGCCGACCCCCAGACCGTGGCGCGCGATGCCCAGGCGCTGGCCGGCGTATTGCCGGGTAGCGCGGCGGACCTGATCGCCGGCCAGCTCGAATCCGCCACGCAGGCGGCGACGGGCACGGCGGGTCTCGGGCTGCTGGTGGCCCTCGCCATCGCCCTGTTCGGCGCGCGCAACGGGGCGGGCGCCATCATCACCGCGCTCGACATCGCTTACGACCGGACCGATTCGCGCAGCTTCGTCAAGCGCAATCTGCTGGCGCTCGGCATGACGCTGGGCGCGATCCTCGGATTTGCGCTGGTGGGCGGCGCGCTGGCGGCCACCGGTCTGCTCCAGAGCACTCTTGCCAAGATCGCCAGCTACGCCATCGTCTTTGCCGCCGCCATGGGCAGCGCCTGGCTGCTCTACCGCTTCGCCCCCGACCGCAGCCCGCCGCCGCCCGCCCGCCAGCTGCCCGGCGCCGTGTTCTTCGCGGTGGGCGAGGCGCTGCTGACGCTCGGCTTCGGGATCTACGTCGCCAATTTCGCCAGCTACGATGCGACCTACGGCTCGCTCGGTGCGGTGGTCGTGCTGCTGACCTGGTTGTACCTGAGCGCCTATGTCCTGATCATCGGGGCGGAACTCAACGCGCCGGCCGAGACTGCCTTCGCCCAGCGACTCGGCGCGGCGGACTGACCCCTTCCCGGGCCGCGCTCGCGCGCGCGATTCGCCGATGACGTGCGCGGGGTGGCATTTATAAGACGAATCTGTTATATACTTACCCGGCTGTCAGCCGGCATCGGCGGCAGGCGGATTAGGAAGGCAGGTCCCCGCTTCTCGCAACATGTACTGTAATAGTCCCGGACGTCGCTACGTCGGCGCGCGGGGCTTCATGCATTTGCCGGCGCTTTCGGGACAGGCCCACGCAAAAGGACTTACTTTATGGCTGCGAGCGCACCCGCTTTCGAAGTCGGTGATTATGTCGTCTATCCCAAGCACGGTGTAGGCCGTGTGATCGAGTTGCAGAACGAGGAAATCGCCGGGATGCAGCTGGAGCTCTACGTGCTCCGCTTCGAGAAGGAGCGCATGACCCTGCGCGTCCCCACCAACAAGGTCGAATCGATCGGCATGCGCAAGCTGTCGAGCGACAAGACCCTGAAGGAAGCGATGGAGACGCTGAAGGGCAAGCCCAAGGTCAAGCGCACCATGTGGAGCCGCCGTGCGCAGGAGTACGAGGCGAAGATTAATTCGGGCGAGATCGTGCTGATCGCCGAGGTGACCCGCGACCTGTTCCGTCCCGAGGACCAGCCCGAGCAGAGCTATTCCGAGCGGCAGATCTTCGAGGCCGCCTCCAGCCGCCTCGCCCGCGAGCTGGCGGCGATGGAGAAGACCGACGAGCCGACCGCGCTCGCCAAGATCCTCGACGTGCTGAAAGAGCACGCGCCGCAGTACTACGACACCGCCGAAGACGCCTGATCGTCACTCGTCGCTGCTGAAAAGGGGCCGTTCGCCGGGTGCGAGCGGCCCCTTCTCGTATCCGCCAACCGCCAAGCCGCCTCGATGGGCGACTTTGCCGGCGCGCTCGCTCCGCTGTATTGTGAATACAAGACAGGGCGGAGAAGAGACATGGGAAGCACGGCATTTTCGATAGGGCTTGGCGCTGCGGCGCTGCTGAGTCTTGGCGGCTGCGAGCTCGACGACGCGGTGGTCGCGGGCGATTTCGACGGCGTGCCGCTCGCCCGGCTCGAAACCCCCGCCGAGATCCCCCAGGGCGTGGTGCTCGGCGGGCCGGACCGGGTGGTGGTGGTCGAAGGGACGCGCTTCGGCGTGACCGTCGAGGGTAGCGAGCGGGCGAAGCAGCGCATGCGCTTCGCCATCGATGACGACGCACTGGTGATCGGCCGCGAGGACGGCGACTGGCGCGACGAGGACTACGCCACCGTCACCGTGACCATTCCCGCCCCTTCCGCACTGGTGATCGGCGGATCGGGCACCCTGACCAGCTTCGCCGTCGCCGGCGATGCCGACGTGGTGATCGGCGGCTCCGGTTCGCTCGATGTCGCGCGCGTCGATGCGCGGGAACTCAGCGTCGTCATCGGCGGCAGCGGCACGGCGCGGCTCGCAGGCAGGGCCGAGGACATGGACATCGTCGTCGCGGGCAGCGGCAGCGCGGACATGGCGCGGCTCGCAGTCGGCAGGGCGGAGGTCATGGTCGGCGGATCGGGCGATGCGGCCTTTGCTTCCGACGGGACCGTCAGCGCCACAATCGCCGGGTCGGGCACCGTCACCGTCGACGGCGATGCCGATTGTTCGGTCGAGTCGGCGGGTTCCGGCTCGCTGGTCTGCGGCGGGCAGGCGATTGCCGCGCGTTGAGCCCTCGGCAAACTGCTGCCGTCCACCGACGAGCGGCTTTGCCCGGAGCGGCACTTTCGTGTATTAGTAACCTAATACGCAATCGGAGGTGGCAGCCATGAACTTCGATAGACTGATCCGCACCATCGGCCAGGCCCTTGGCGAGGCGATGGCCGAAAGCGGCAAGTTTCGCTTCCAAGGCGACAACGAGAACGAGGCCGATGGCTGGAGCAGCTTCGACGCGCTCTCGCTGGAAGGCGGCGCGCCGACGAAGCTCAAGGTCGCGCTGTCGGGCAAGGACCGGGTGCGCGTGACGGACGGCGATGGCTTCGTCGTTATGGTCGACGGAGAGGACATCGACGCTCTGCGCTTCCGCCGCGACGGCGATACGCTGCGCATCCGTCGCCGCCGCTCCGGCGCGCCGTGCACCGTCGGCATCACCATTCCGGCACTGCGGGAGGTCGCCGTTGCCGGCGGCGGTACGGTCGAGGCCGCGCGGCTGACCGGCGTGGCCCGGGTCGCGATCGGCGGATCGGGCGAAGTCCGCATCGATAAATGCGACTGCGATCTCGTCACGGCGAAGATCGGCGGATCGGGCCGCATCGCGCTTGCCGGCCGCAGCGAAGCCTTGGAGGTCGCCATCGGCGGCAGCGGGCATTTCGTCTCGCCCGGGCTCGCGGTGGATATTGCCGAGGTTCGCATCGGCGGGTCGGGCAAGGCCAGCTTCGCCTGCGACGGCGCGGTGGAGGCGCGCATCGGCGGATCGGGCGACATCGTCGTCCACGGCAGCCCGCGCGTTTCGCTCAAGTCCGGCGGATCGGGCCGCCTGACCACCATCCCGCAAGAGGCCGCGGGCGACGAGGCCGCCTGACGGGGCGCCCGTCAAGGTTCATTGCGTACTCAGACAGGTGGGTCCATGCACGGCGAGGTTACCAGACGCCCCCATGCATGAGACCCGCCGATGAACCGCAAGCACACCATCCTGATCGTCGCGCCGCTGCTGGTTGCAGGCCTCGGTGGATGCCTCGCCAAGACCGCGGTCGACGTGGTGACGGCCCCGGTCCGGATCGCCAGCCGCGCGGTCGACCTCGCCACCGTCAGCCAGTCCGAACGCGACGAGCAGCGCGGGCGCGAGATCCGGCGGCGCGAGGAGCGACTCGCCGAATTGCAAGGCGACTACGCCGATAAAGAGGAGCGCTGCCTCGCCGGCAATGACCGCGCCTGCCGCGAGGCCGTGGAACTGCGTGCCGAGATCGATGCGCTGCTGCCCACGATCCCGGTCGAGCCGGAAGAGGACTAGGCCTTCGCCGCGCGCGCCAGCCGGTCGTTGATCGCCCGGCCCATGCCGTGCCTCGGGATCGGAGCGACGGCAATGGTCGCCTTAGAGGATGCCGCCGCCTCGTGCAGGCATGCGTAGAGCCGGGACGCGGCCTCGGCCAGGTCCCCTGTCGGCGACAGGTTCGTGTCTCCAACCGCAGCGCCGAACCCGATCACATAGCTTCCCGGCGGGGGCTCGGCGCAATCGAGCGTCAGCGGCTTGCCGGGCGAATAGTGCTTCTCCAGCTGCCCCGGCGCCTCGATAGTCGCGCCGCGCGACTTTTCCTCCGTACCGAGGAGCCGCGCAAGTTCCTCGGCGCCGACGGGGCCGGGTCGCAGCAACGACCAGCCGCCGTCCGGACGCAGCGCGACGATCGTCGATTCCAGCCCCGCCGTGCATTCCCCCCCGTCGATCACCGGCGGAGCCGCCTCGCCGAAGGAAGCGCGCACGTGTTCGGGCCGCGTCGGACTGAGACGGTAGCTGCGATTGGCGGACGGCGCGGCGAGCGGCAGGCCCAGTCCGGCCAGCACCTCTGCGGCGAGCGGGTGCGCGGGCTGGCGCAGGGCAATGGTCGGCAGCCCGGCGGTGACGGCCGGGGCGATGGCAGCGCCCTCGCGCAGCGGCAGCACCAGCGTCAGCGGGCCCGGCCAGAACCGCGCGGCCAAGGCCTCGGCGCGCGCGTCGAAATGCGCCAGGCCGCGCGCCATCGCCAGCGAAGCGACGTGGACGATAAGCGGATTGAAGTCCGGTCGGCCCTTGGCGCGATAGATCTTCGCCACCGCCTCCCCGCTGTCGGCCCGCGCGGCAAGGCCGTAGACCGTCTCGGTGGGCAGAGCCACGAGCTCGCCGGCGCGCAGGCGCTGGACGGCCTCGGCCACGGTCACGCTCTTGTCGGTCATCGCCAGCGCCTGTAGCTCCTGCACCGATGCAAGACCACGCCCAACTGCTCGCCCGCATCGCCGACGCGCTCGAGCGATTGGTACCACCCCCGCCGGTTGCGCCGGACTGGCTGGCGCATCCCGCCTATGTCTGGACCGGCAAGACCGCGCGCGGAGTGGAGCGGATCGAGGCGCCGGCGCTCGAGCTGCTGCTGGGCGTGGACAGGCAGAAGGCGGCGGTCACCGAGAATGTCGCGCGGCTGTCCGAGGGCTCGGCGGCGCACGACATGCTGCTCTGGGGCGCGCGCGGCATGGGCAAGAGCGCCCTCGTCCGCGCCGCCGTGGTGCAGGACCACGAGGCCGGCGGCTGGGTGGGTCTGGTGCAGGTCGCGAGCGAGGCGGTGGGCACGCTGCCCGCACTGTTCGCCGAACTGGCGCGCGTGGAGCGCGAGTTTCTCGTCTTCCTCGACGACCTGGGTTTTGCCGAGGGCGACACCGTCACCCCGCATCACCTGCGCAGCTGGCTCGACGGCGGGGTGGATGCTCGGCCAGCCAACGTGCGTATCGCCCTCACCTCCAACCGCCGCGCCGTGGTGCCGCGCGAGGCAGCCGAGCAAGGCGATCCGCTCAACCCGCGCGACGCGGTGGACGACACGCTGGCCCTCGCCGACCGGTTCGGCCTGTCGCTGGGCTTCCACGCGGCAAGCCAGGACGACTACCTCGCCATGGTCCGCAGTTATGCCGAAACCTACGGGCTCAGGCTGAATGAAGCCGACGCGCTCGAGTGGGCGAAGCGGCGCGGCGCCCGGTCGGGCCGCGTCGCCTGGCATTACGTCATCGAGGTCGCCGGGCGCACCGGGCGACAGCTCTAGCTACATCACGTCCGACATCGGGATCGCGCCTTCCTCGAAGGCTCGGCGCGGATCGCCCTGCAATTGCCGGCGCGGCGGCAGGCGTTCGCCGGTGTTGCGCTCGATCGCCGTGCCGGGGGTCGCCGTGGGCGACTGCACGCGCCAGATGATGTTCGCCGTATCATCGCTCACCAGCAGCGCGCCGGTACGGTCCCAGGCCAGCCAGGTCGGGCGCCCACGGGTCTGCTCATCGTCGATCAGGAAGTTGGTCAACACCGGCACCGGCTTGCCCGTGGGATTGCCGCGATCGTCGAAGGCGACGAAGACCACGTCGTAGCCCGACTGCGGCACGCGGTTCCACGATCCATGGCGGGCGATGAAGGCGCCCTGCCCCATGCCCATCCGGTTGCCTTCGCCGGTAAAGGTCAGGCCCAGCGCCGCGACGTGCGCGCCCAGCGCGTATTCGGGCCTGCGGCTATAGTCGGTGAGGAAGCGCGGCATCGGCGCCTCCACCCGCTCGTCGACCACGTCGCCGAAATAGACCCATGGCCAGCCGTAGTTGGCGCCGATGGGGACGTTGGTCATGTAGTCGGGCACCAGGTCGGAGCCCAGCATGTCGCGCTCGTTCACCGTGGTCCACAGCTCGCCGGTCCACGGGTTGAACGCCATCCCGTTGGGATTGCGCAGCCCCGCGCCGAAGAGGCGTGCGGAGAGGTTGGGAAGGTAGAGCTCGTGAATTGCGGCGCGGTTCTCCTCAACTTCCATCCCGCTTTCGCCGATGTTGGAGGCCGAGCCCACGGCGACGTACAGCCGCTCGCCATCGTCGCTCAACAGCAGGTTGCGCATCCAGTGATTGCCCGCCGCGGGCAGGTCGGCCAACTTCTCGGGCTCTCCCGTCACCACATCGTCGCCCAGCGCATAGTCGAAGCGCAGTATGGCGTCGTGATTGGCGATGTAGAGCTTGCCGTCGGCCCAGGCGATGCCGGACGGCGAGGACAGGTCGGCCTCGCGCAGCACGTGGCGCTCCTCGGCCATTCCGTCGCCGTCTCCGTCGCGCAGCAGCACGAGCTGGTTGGCGGACGGGACCGCCGCGCCCGCCTTGGAGAACAGCGCCTTGGCGACGAGATTCGTGAAGAACCCGCCCGCCACCGGGCGATCGGGCGCGTTGGTGAGAGTCACCAGGACGTCGCCGTTGGGCAGGGTGTAGATCACGCGCGGATGGTCGAGCCCCTCGGCGAAGCGATTGACCACCAGGTCCTGCGCCGCCGTCGGTGCCTCGCCCTCGCCCCAGCCCACTGGCGAGACGACGCCGACGGTGGGAAAAGTCTGCGGATCGGGCTCGACCAGCGTGGGGTCGGTCCCCGTAGTGTCGTCGAGCGGGATCGTCGCCTCGACGGGACGGGTCAGCCACCACACGGCGATGGCAGTCACCACGACGGCGACGAGAAGGGCGATGAGGATTTTCTTGAGGATGCGCATGGCCGCGGTGATACGGCGCGCGCCGCTAGGCGGCAACGGATTTGGCGGCTAGGGGCCGTGTCATGTTCGATTTCAAACCCGATGCCGCCGCTTCCAAGCCCGAATTCTACCGCGCTCTGGTCGAGGCCGCTGATGCGCTGACCGCAGGCGAGCCCGATGGCGTGGCCAACATGGCCAACGTCGCCGCGCTGATGGGAGAGTGGATGGACGACTGCAACTGGACGGGCTTCTACCGCATGGTCGATGGCGAGCTTGTCCTGGGGCCGTTTGCCGGCAGGCCCGCCTGCATCCGCATCCCGCTGGGCGTGGGGGTGTGCGGTGCTGCCGCGCGGGGCGAAACGCAGCTGGTGGCGGACGTCCACGCCTTTCCCGGGCACATCGCCTGCGACGCGCGCAGCCGGTCCGAACTCGTCGTGCCCGTGATACGCGATGGTGCGGTGGTGGCGGTGATCGACCTCGACAGCCCCAGCCTCGCGCGCTTCGATACCGAGGACCGCGACGGGATCGAAGCGCTGGCCGCCGTGCTGGCCCATCGCATCTAAGCGGCGCTCCCCCGCGTGCACTGACCCGTATCGGGACAGCAGCGCCAGAACCCGTGGATTTGCGGGACATTCAAGGTAAATTCCAGGTTAACGGGTAATCTGCCCGAACCGAACAGGGGAATTTGCCGCGATGTCGACCCGTAACCGCCTGCTGCTCGCAAGCGCCGCCTTGCTGGCGGTGTCCACCCCGGCTCTCGCGCAGGAGGTCGTCTACGACGATGGCGCCGTGGTCTACGAGCACGACATCGCTGCCGATCCCGACGGCTACGACGGGCGTTACCAGGGCGGCTGGGAAGGCCATTGGGTCGACCGCGACCACTACGAAGGCGAATGGGACGGCACCTACCACGCCGAGGGGCACGGCGACGCAAGGCGCGATCCGCGCTACCTGCCCGCTTCGCCCGATGGCCGTCTCGCCTATACGCTGGCCGAGCGCGAAGCCTGGCTTTCCGACTGCCGCCTGCTGATGGCCGACGGCGGCGGCTACTACGATGATGACCGCTATTACGACCGGCGCGGCGGCAACGGCGCAGTCATCGGCGGGCTGGTGGGTGCGGTCACTGGCGGCGTGATCGGCAACCGCGTCGCCGACGGCAACCGCACGGCCGGCACCCTGATCGGTGCGGGTGTCGGCGGGCTGGCCGGGGCCGCGGTCGGCTCGGCGCTGGACAGCGACGGCGACGGCTATGCTTCGCGCGGCGAGATCTGGGCCGATCGCTACTGCGATGCCTATCTGCGCCGCTACGAGATGGGCGGCGGATCGTGGGGCTACGGCCAGCAGCAGATGATGATGGTCATGCCCGTCGCGGCGCATGGCATGGGCGGGCATCGCCACGACGCCAATTGCCGCACCATCGTGACGGAAGAAATTGTCGAGATCGAGGAGGCCGCACCGGCCCCGCGTCCGCGCGCCCGCCGCACGATTCGTCGCCCTATTCGCGAGCCGGGCAAGCTCACCCCGATCGCGGGATCCTGAGCCGGACAAGTCGCGCGGCGCGACTTTCGCGCCGCCGCAGTGTCAGATGCCGCCGCCCGTAAGCCTTTGACAGATAAGGTCTAACTGGTCTAAGGTGCGGAAACGCACAGTCACCGCGCCCGACCGTGGGTCACTGTCCGTGGCAATCTTCACCGGCAGGCCGAGAAATTCCTCGAGGTGGTTCTCGACCGCCGCGATGTCGGCGTCTTGCGCCGGGTCGCGCGGCGGGCGAGCGCGGCGCTGCGCCGGTGTATCGCCAGCCTTGGCCTTGCGCGCGAGTTTCTCGACATCGCGCACCGAGAGACTCTTGGCGATAGCCTCGTTCGCCAAGTCCGATGCATTGTCGAGCCCGATCAGCGCGCGGCCATGGCCCATGTCGAGCCGCCCGGTCTCGATGTGATCGAGAACGTCGTCGGGCAGCGACAGCAGTCGTTGAAGGTTTGCGACATGGCTGCGGGATTTCTCGACCAGCCCGGCAATCTCTGCCTGTGTCATGTCCTCGTATTCGGCGAGGCGCTGATAAGCGCGCGCCTCCTCGACCGGGTTCAGGTCCTCGCGCTGCACGTTCTCGATGAGGGCGAGCGCCATCACGTCGCGATCGGCGAGGTCGCGGATCAAGGCAGGGATTTCGTGCAGCTGCGCCTTTTGCGAAGCGCGCCAGCGGCGCTCGCCGGCCACCAGCTGGAACTTCCCGTTCGCCAGCGGACGCACGATCACCGGCTGGATCACGCCGCGGCTGGCGATCGACGCGGCTAGCTCCGCCAGTGCTTCCTCGTCGAAAAACCGGCGCGGCTGATCGGGATGCGGTTCGATGTCGGCAATGGCGATGGTGGCGAGGCCATCGGTCGTGGCGCCCCCCCTCTCGGCCGGATAGGCGAGCCCGCCGGACAGTCGCGGAGTGGGGCGCGAAGCCACCAGCGGCTCCTCCCGCCGCGCCTCGCCCAGCAGCGCGCCGAGGCCCTTGCCCAGCTTGCGCCGGGGCGCGGCGGGGCGCGCCTCGCCGTTCTCGGTCTCGTTGTCGCTCATGCCGCTGCCCTCTCCTTTGGAAGCCTGCCGATCAGTTCGCGCGCCAGGTCCATGTAGGCGCGGCTTCCCATGCACGAATGGTCGTAGACGAGCGCGGGCAGTCCGTGGCTCGGAGCTTCCGACAGGCGGACGTTGCGGGGAATGACCGCGTTGAAAACAAGATCGCCGAGACATTCCCGGACGTCGTCGGCCACCTGGTCCGTCAGGCGGTTGCGGCGATCGAACATGGTGAGCGCGACGCCCACAATGCCGAGATCGGGGTTAAAGCGTTGCTGGACCTGCTCAACGGTCTGGAGCAGCTGGCTGAGGCCCTCGAGCGCGAAAAACTCGCACTGCAGCGGTACCAGCAGGGTATCTGCGGCGCAGAGCGCGTTGAGCGTGAGCAGCCCCAGCGACGGAGGGCAGTCAATGAAAGCGACGTCGTGCCCCCGATGCCCGGCCAAGGCCTCGCGCAGACGGTAGGTGCGGTTCTCGGCAGCGACCAATTCGATTTCGGCCCCGCTGAGGTCGACGGTAGCGGGCAGGAGATCCAGCCCGGGGATGCTGGTGGACGAAATACATTCGGAAACAGGCACTTGGTCAACCAGCACGTCATAGCTGGACGCCTCGCGCGCAGCTGCGCTTACGCCGATCCCGGTCGAAGCATTGCCTTGCGGATCGAGATCGATCAGCAGCGTGCGCCAACCGCTGGCCGCCATCGCAGTGGCGACGTTGATGGCACTGGTGGTCTTCCCCACCCCGCCCTTCTGATTGGCAATCGCGATGACGATCATGTGCGCGAAGGCCTCCCTTGCCCCACCAAAATTGCTGCCTCCGGATCGGTCCGGGACTGTTCCACGTGAAACATCGCGCGGACGTAGGGAGGCTGCTCGGCCAGTTCTTGCGCTGCCGAACGGCCTTTCGGCAACACCCATAAGGTCGAGCGTGTGGAAAACCGGGTGGACAAGTCCATCAGCTTACCCAGCGGGGCAAAGGCGCGTGCAGTAATAATTGAGACCTGCCGGGTCTCCACGTTCTCGAGTCTGCTGCCTTCGACTGAGCAATTCGTGAGCCCGAATTGGCTGATATTGGCCCGCAACCATTCTATCCGCCGCTTACGCGATTCGACTAGGATGATCGATTGCTCCGGTCGCGCCAATGCGACAACCAAGCCTGGCAAGCCCGCACCGCTGCCGAGGTCGAGCCACGTTCCTGTTTCACGTGGAACATGGTCGAGTATTTGCAGGCTGTCGGCGATGTGACGTTGCCAGACATGGTCCAAACTCGCGGACGAGACGAGATTTTGCCTCGAATTCTCGTCTCGAAGTTGCTCGATGAAGCGCTCTATTCGTTCCAACCCTCGCTCATCGCAACGTTCCGCGCTGAACGATCGCGCCTGCGCTTCCGTGGTGATCATGCCGCTCTCGAGAGACGCCGTGCGTGAACGAGTAACGCCGCAAGTGCGGCAGGGGTGATCCCCCGCACACGACTGGCAGCGGCAAGAGTGGAAGGGCTCGCCAGCGATAGCCTCTCGACCATTTCATTCGAGAGACCGGGAACATTGGCATAGGGAAACTCGTCCCCCAGCTTCACCTCCTCGCTTTGCCGAAGGTCTCGCAATTCGGCCTCCTGACGCGCCAGGTATGGCGCATAAAAACTGTCCTCCGCTACTTCTTCCGCGATAGCGGAGTGCGGCGCCAGTCCCGTCGGAAGCCACGGGGAGAAGATGTCCAGGTTCATGCCGGGAAACGTAAGCCATTCGGATATTGAGCGTCGCCCTGAATCGCGGCGCACCGGTGCACCCGCGTCGTGCAATTCGCTGGAGGTAACGTTGTTGGCAAAAGCCTTGTTCCACGTGGAACGCTCACATTCGCGCTGCTGGAACCAGTCCCTGCGTTCGCTTCCCACGCAACCCACGTCAATGGCCATTGGGGTCAAGCGGGAACTTGCGTTATTGGCTCGCAATCGCAGCCGGAACTCGGCCCGGGCCGTCAGCATGCGATACGGCTCGCTGACCCCTTGCAGCGTAAGATCGTCCACCATCACCGCCATATAGCTGTTGGCGCGGTCAAGCGCTGGAGGGGCGCGATCTAGCACATCGCACGACGCGTGCAGACCCGCCCACAAGCCCTGTGCGGCCGCTTCCTCATACCCGGTCGTGCCGTTGATCTGGCCTGCAAAGTACAGTCCCGGAATGGCGCGCACCTGCAGATCCCGACCCAGCGCACGAGGGTCGATATGGTCGTATTCGACCGCGTAACCTGGCACCTCCATCCGAACTTCTTTCAGTCCCTTCATGGCATGGAGCATCGCCAGCTGGACATCGGTGGGAAGTGAGGTGCTGATGCCGTTGGGATAGACCAGATGAGTCCCCAGCCCCTCGGGTTCGAGGAAGACCTGGTGCCCGTCGCGGTCGGCGAAGCGGTGAATCTTGTCCTCGATCGACGGGCAATATCGTGGACCCGCCGCATCGATGGCGCCGGTGAACAAGGGGGAACGGTCGAGGCTCGCCGCGATAATCTCGTGCGCCTTGGCATTGGTGCGCGTGATAGCGCAGAACACCTGCGGATTGGCACGAGCACCTGTAAGCGGCGACATCGTCCACGGCTCATCATCGGAAGGCTGTTCTTCCAGACGCGCCCAATCGATGGTTCGTCCGTCCAGCCGAGGCGGAGTTCCCGTCTTAAGGCGCGCCATAGGCAGGTTCGCCCTACGCAGCTGCTCGGCCAGGCATTGCGCGGAATTTTCCCCGATGCGTCCACCCTCGAGCCGTTCCTCGCCACGAAAGAGCTTCCCGCCCAAGAAAGTGCCGGTGCATAAGATTACGGCTTTCGCGGTCAGGGTGGAGCCGTCGGCAAGTTCGATACCGGTAACACGCTCGCCCTGCATGACGAGCGCGGCTGCCTCTCCTTCGACGATTCGGAGGGTGGGCTGCGCAGCGAGCATTGCCTGAACCGCTCGGCGGAACAGCCTGCGGTCCGCCTGCACGCGCGGACCCTGCACCGCACTCCCCTTCGAGCGGTTTAGCATCCGGTAATGGATGGCCGCGGCGTCCGCCGCACGACCGATCAGCCCGTCGAAGGCATCGACCTCCCGGACGAGATGACCCTTGCCCAAACCGCCGATGGCCGGGTTGCAACTCATCGCTCCGACAGTGGCAGCACCGAAGGTGACAAGCGCGATTGCAAGGCCCATGCGCGCCGATACGGCCGCCGCCTCGCAGCCAGCATGGCCCCCGCCGATCACGATGATGTCGAATGCGCTCATGGAGTGGCAGATAGTGGCCGGCCAAATCCCGGTCAAAGGATTAGCTGCGCGGTTGTTGTTTCACGTGGAACAGCTATTTGCCGATGCAGAATCGGCCAAACAGCGTGTCGAGTACGTCCTCCGTGGAGGTCCTTCCAACCAAGGCATCGAAGGCCGCACGGCAGCGCCGCAACTGCTCGGCAACAAGAAGCGGATCGCCGAGCCCCTCGGCGCCGTCCAAGGCCTCCAGCGCCTCACCCATCCGCTCGCGCTGACGCCGGTTCAGCGCGGTTGCGCCCGGGGTCGGCATCTCTTCGCGTGCCCGCTCGATCAGGGCGCGGCGCAGGTCGTCCATGCCCTCACCGGTAACCGCAGAGACGCGCAGACGCGGCGCGACCTTGGGTTCGCGCTCGGGACGGTCGCATTGGGCATCGATCTCCCAGCTCCCCTCCGGACCGGAGCCCTCCCTCCCCAGCCACAGCACGAGGTCGGCACGCTGGATTTCCCCTTGAGCGCGGGCGATACCGATGGCCTCGATACCGTCGTCGCCGGGAGCACGCAGCCCGGCCATGTCGACCAGCGTGAAGGGAATGCCGGCAAGCGCCAACGGACGCGTAAGAACATCCCGCGTGGTGCCCGCGGTATCTGCTGTAATCGCCGCATCATCCCCGCACAAGGCATTGAAAAGCGTGGATTTCCCGGCATTGGGCGGCCCGGCCAGGGCGACCCGGTAGCCATCGCGCAAGGTCTCCGCGTGCGGAGCGTCCAGCGCGCCCAGCAAGGCTTGCGACAATTCATTTACCGAGGTGGAGAAACTGGCCGGAAGCTCGGCCACATCGTCTTCGTCGTCGAAGTCCAGCACAGCCTCGACTTGTGCGGAGAGCGCCAACACCGAAGCACGCCACTCCTCGACCTGCCGCGAAAACGCACCGCTGGCCAGCTGCAATGCGCTGCGCCGCTGCAGCTGCGTTTCGGCCGCCAGAAGGTCCGCCAGTCCCTCAGCCTCGGCAAGGTCGATCCGGCCGTTGGCAAAAGCGCGGCGGGTGAACTCTCCTGGCTCGGCCCGGCGACAGTCCGGCAGCGCGGATAGCGCAGCCTCTATCGCGGCGACCACCGCGCGGCCGCCGTGGCAATGCAATTCGGCCAGGTCCTCCCCCGTCGCGGAGGCCGGACCGGGAAAGAACAGCATCAATCCATCGTCGAGAGCCTCGCCGCTACCGTCGCGAAAGACCGCCCGCGTGGCGTGACGGGGCGCCGGGACCCTGCCCGCGATCGCCATCAGTGCCATCGGCGCGGCCGGGCCGGTTATGCGAATTACCCCGATCCCCGCCGGCGGCGCGCCGCTCGACAGGGCGAAGATGGTATCCACGCGCCCGCGCTCAGTCGTCCGTCTTGCCACCCGGCCGCCGCGAGGAAGTGCCCGACGCCTTGCTCGCTCCGTCCACGAAGCTCTGGAACATCTTCAGGCCCATCTGCCCCATCGGCGCCAGCTGCTTCGCATACTGTTCGAGCTGGTCGGTGTTGGTCACGCCCTTCATCGCCTTGGTGATGGTATCGACGTAGATCGCATTGGCCTGCTCGACATCGGGCAAGCCCATGAACTGGCGCGCTTCCTCGGGAGTGCAGTCGATCTCGATATGGAGCTTCATCTCGGGACACCTTTCCGGGCCTGCCGCGTAGTGAGGCTGAGCGCCGAGACCCCCAGGCGCGCAGCGGGAGTCCCTATATGAGCGAGTTCGCGGCGAATTCCAGCCACTCCCGCGCCAGACCCTCATCGCCCGGAGTGCGGTGCTGATGGAGAACCGGGCCAACCTTCGCGAATCCGCGAGACTCGTCACCCGCTTTGCCCTGCCGGCGCTGCTGCTGGCGCTGACCGCACTGCTGGTGACCGCCGGCGGGTACTGGCTCTGGGGCTTGGTGCTGACCGTGCCGCTGCTGCTGGTGGCGCTGTGGGACTTCGTGCAGCGCAAGCACACCCTGCGGCGCAACTACCCGCTGCTGGCCCGCGTGCGCTGGCTGATGGAGGACATGCGGCCGTACCTGCGCAGCTACATCGTCGAGGGCGACCTCGAGGGGCGGCCCTTCAATCACGACGAACGCGCGCTGATCTATGCCCGCAGCAAGGGCCAGCTCGATTCGCATCCGTTCGGCACCGAGCTGGACGTCTATTCCGACGAATACGAGTGGCTGGCCCACTCCATCGTGCCCAACGCGGATGCGCCATCCGAATGGCGGGTGGACGTGGGCGGCGACCAATGCACCAGGCCCTACTCGGCCTCGCTCCTCAACATTTCCGCCATGAGCTTCGGCTCGCTGTCGGCGAACGCGATCATGGCGCTGAACCAGGGCGCGGCGGCGGGCAATTTCTATCACGACACCGGCGAGGGCGGCCTGTCGCGCTATCATCGCTCCCACGGCGGAGATCTCGTATGGGAAATCGGCAGCGGCTACTTCGGCTGCCGCACGCAGGACGGCCGCTTCGATCCCGCGCGCTTTGCCGATACCGCGCAGATCGACCAGGTGAAGATGGTCGAGATCAAGTTGAGCCAGGGCGCCAAGCCCGGCCATGGCGGGGTCTTGCCGGGCGCCAAGGTGACGGAGGAAATCGCCGAGGCGCGCGGCGTACCCGTCGGCACGGATTGCGTTTCGCCCCCGGGCCACTCCGCCTTTTCCACGCCCACCGGGCTGCTCGAATGGGCGGCGCAGCTGCGCGAACTGTCGGGCGGCAAACCCGTCGGCATCAAGTTGTGCATGGGCAAACCGCACGAATTCTTCGCCGTGGTCAAGGCCATGTGCGCAACCGGGATCATGCTCGATTACATCGTGATCGACGGGGCCGAAGGCGGCACCGGGGCCGCGCCGGTGGAATTCTCAAACCGGGTGGGAATGCCCCTGCGCGAAGGGCTGATCCTGGCGCGTAACGCCCTCGTGGGGGCGGACCTGCGCGACAAAATCCGTATCGGGGCCGCGGGCAAGGTGCATTCGGGCGCGGGCATGGCGATGAATTTCGGCCTCGGCGCCGACTGGTGCAACGCGGGCCGCGCATTCATGTTCGCGCTGGGCTGCGTGCAGTCGATGAAGTGCCACACGGACCGTTGCCCGACGGGCATCGCCACGCAGGACGCCACCCGTCAGCGCGGACTGGTGGTGCCGACCAAGGCGGAGCGCGTCACCCGCTTCCAGCGCCACACGCTTCATGCCCTGCGCGAGATGGTCGTGGCGATGGGGCTGGAAACGCCCTGGCAGATCCAGCCGCGCCACCTGTTCGAACGTCAGAACAGTGCCCGGTCGGACACCATCGACAACATCTACCGCTTCCTCGAACCGGGCGAACTGCTCGCCGATCCGGGTGGCACGCCCTATGCCCGAGACTGGGCGGGCGCACGGGCGGACAGTTTCGTGTCCGCAGGGCGCTAGGCGGACGGCCCGCCAGCAGCCCTGCCGGACCGGCCGACCTACTGGTTCATCGTGGCGAAGAAATCCTCGTTGGTCTTGGAATCCTTCATCTTGTCGAGGAGGAATTCCATCGAATCGACCGTGCCCATCTGCATGAGGATGCGGCGCAGGACCCACATCTTGCTGAGCTGGTCCTTCTCGACCAGCAGCTCTTCCTTGCGGGTGCCGCTCTTGCCCACGTCGAGCGCGGGGAAGATGCGCTTGTCGGCCACCTTGCGATCGAGCACGATCTCGGAATTGCCGGTGCCCTTGAACTCTTCGAAGATCACCTCGTCCATGCGGCTGCCGGTGTCGATCAGCGCGGTGGCGATGATCGACAGGCTTCCGCCTTCCTCGATGTTGCGCGCCGCGCCGAAGAAGCGCTTGGGGCGCTGCAGGGCATTGGCGTCGACACCGCCGGTCAGCACCTTGCCCGAGGACGGCACAACGGTGTTATAGGCACGGCCGAGGCGGGTGATGGAGTCGAGCAGGATCACCACGTCCTTCTTGTGTTCGACCAGGCGTTTGGCCTTTTCGATGACCATCTCGGCCACCTGCACATGGCGGCTGGCAGGTTCGTCGAACGTCGAGGAGATCACCTCGCCGTTCACGCTGCGCTGCATGTCGGTGACCTCCTCGGGCCGCTCGTCGACGAGCAGGACGAGGAGGAAGACCTCGGGGTGGTTGTCGGTGATGGCCTTGGCGATGTTCTGCAGCAGCACCGTCTTGCCGGTGCGCGGCGGGGCCACGATCAGCGCGCGCTGGCCCTTGCCCTGCGGACTGATGAGGTCGATCACGCGGGCCGACTTGTCCTTGACCGTCGGGTCCTTGGTGTCGAGCTGCAGGCGCTCGTCGGGATAGAGCGGCGTGAGGTTGTCGAAATTGGTGCGATGGCGCACCGCGTCCGGGTCCTCGTAGTTGACGCACTTGAGCTTGGTCAGCGCGAAGTAGCGTTCGCCGTCTTTGGGAGCGCGAATCTCGCCTTCCACCGTGTCGCCGGTGCGAAGGCCCCATTTGCGGACCTGATTGGGCGAGACGTAGATGTCGTCCGGCCCGGCGAGGTAGTTCGCCTCGGGGCTGCGCAGGAAGCCGAAGCCGTCCTGCAGCACCTCGATCGTGCCGATGCCGAGGATTTCCTCGCCGTCTTCGGCCACTTCGCGCAGGATCGCGAAGATCAGGTCCTGCCGGCGCATCGTGCTGGCGCCCTCGACCTCGTATTCCTCGGCCATGGCGACGAGGTCCGCCGGCGTCCGCTGTTTCAGTTCCTTGAGATGCATGTCTTTGGTATTCCGTTGTATTCGTTGGGATGCCGGCAGGCCTAAGGGGCTTGGAGAAAGCAGACCCGGATCGCCGCTCTGGTCGCGGGCGATCCTTCGCCGGTGGTGAGTGCGGGTCTATGCCCGCGAGAGGGTCGGGTCAATTCGCCAGATGCGCGGCGCGGCGAAAAATCAGAACGGCTTGACCACGACCAGCACGACGATGATCGCCAGCAGCACACCGGGCACTTCGCCGATCATGCGCAGCCGGCGTTCGCTCAAAGGTCGCTCGCCACGCGCCATCGCCTTTGCCTTGGCCACCAGGAAACCGTGGAAGCCGGTCAGGATGACGACGAAGAGCAGCTTGGCGTGGAGCCATCCGAGCCCGCCCGCGCCGCTGAACAGGCCCAGTTGCGCGGCCATCAGCAGGCCCAGCACCCAGGTAACGATCAGGCTGGGCGTGAGGATTATCCGCCGCAGCAGCCCGCTGCGCTTCGCCCACAGCGCCTCTTCCTCCGACCCAGCGGCGGCGGGGGCCATGTAGATCATCTGCCGCGGCAGCATGAACAGGCCCGCCATCCAGAACACCATGAAGATGATGTGCCCGGCCTTGAGCCAGAAATAGATCGTCGCGAGGAAAGCCATTCTGCCCGCTGTCTAGGCCCACGCAGGCCCGCCGTCATCCGATTCTTGCGGGTTCAGCCGCGGAGCCTCGCGAGCAGGCGCTCGACGTGCGGGATCGGCGTCTCCTTGTCGATCCCGTGGCCGAGATTGAACACATGGGGACGGTTTGCGAAAGCCGCAAGGATGGCGTCCACGGCCGCGTCCAGCGTAGGCCCTCCCGCCAGCAGCAGCATGGGGTCGAGATTGCCCTGCACGGGCATGTCAGCGGGCAGCTGGGCGTCGATCCAGGCGCAGTCCTGCGTTTCGTCGATGCCCAGCGCGTCCACCCCCGTCTCGCGCGCATAGGCCGGCAGCTTCGCGCCCGCACCCTTGGGAAACCCGATAACGGGAATACCGGGCCGCGCTTGGTGGATGGCCGCCGCGAGCCGGGCGTTGGGGGCAATCACCCAGCGCTCGAACTGCGCCGGACTGAGCGACCCCGCCCAGCTGTCGAACAGCTGCACCGCCTCCGCGCCCGCGTCGATCTGGCCGATGAGGTATTCGACGGTTGCTGCCTCGATCGCGTCGACCAGCGACTGGAACGCGCCCGGATCGCGCCAGGCAAGGCTGCGCGCCGCACCCTGGTCCTTCGAGCCCGCGCCCGCCACCATGTAGGTGGCCACGGTCCACGGGCTGCCGGCAAAGCCCAGCATCGTCACCTCGGGCGCCAGCATGGCGCGAGTGCGGCGCACGGTCTCGTAGACCGGATCGAAGTGATGGCGCGCCGCCTCGAGCTGCTGCCAGGCCCCGTCGACCAGCGGCGGTGCCAGCCGCGGCCCCTCGCCCGCCTCGAACCACAGGTCCTGCCCCAGCGCGTGCGGCACGATCAGGATGTCGGAGAACAGGATCGCCCCGTCGAAGCCGAAGCGGCGGATCGGCTGGACCGTCACCTCGGCGGCGGCCTCGCTGTCATAGACCAGCTCGAGGAAACCGCCCTTCTCGGCCCTGAGCGCGCGGTATTCGGGCAGGTAGCGCCCGGCCTGCCGCATCAGCCAGACGGGCCGCCTCTCGGTCCGCGTGCCGAGCAGGTTATCGAGGAGCGGTCCGGGCATTCGGGTAGGTCCAATCCAATAAATAAATAGATTTATAAAAGGATTCTGGACTCTGTTGGCCCTGTGAATTGCGGGGAAAACGCGATGTCACCGGAATCCTCCCGGGTTTCCCCGGCGCTCCGGGGCCATCGACTCGCGTGGCCGCGCCGTCAAGCAAAGCTTCTCCCCGCTACCCACAGCCTGCGGACAAGAATCTGTCCCTGCGGATTTGTGCTGGGCGAATCGGCCGGCAGCGGGGGCACATTCGGGTCCAGTGCTTGTCCGCAGCCCCCTCCCGTGGTTTATGCACCCGCATATCCACATGACCCGCCTGCACCTTCACCTGCTGTCCGACTCCACCGGCGAGACGCTGGAAATGGTCGCCAAGGCCGCCCTCGCGCAGTTCGACGAAGAAGGCGTTGTCCGCCATTTCTGGCCGATGGTGCGCAGCAGCCAGCATCTCGGCCGCCTGTTCGACGAGTTCAAGGCCAATCCCGGCCTCGTGCTCTATACACTGGTGAATGAGGACCTGCGCACCCGGCTGGAGGAACGCTGCGTCGCGCTCGGCCTGCCGCACGCCGACGCGCTGGAGACGGTGACGCTCGCGCTGGAAAAGGAGTTGGGGCAGGAGGCGCACGGCCGCCCCGGTCGCCAGCACCGCATGGACGATGCCTATTTCGCCCGCGTCGATGCGATCCAGTTCACCATCGCCCACGACGACGGGATCGGCTGGGAGAACTGGGAGGAGGCGGACATCGTGCTCGCGGGCGTATCGCGCACCAGCAAGACGCCCACCAGCATCTACCTCGCGAACCGCGGGTTCAAGGTCGCCAACATCCCGCTGGTGGTCGAAAGCCCGCCGCCCGACCTGCTGTTCCGCCTGCGCCATCCCATGGTGGTGGGTCTCACGACCGCGCACGACCGGCTGATCCAGATCCGCCGCAATCGCCTGCTCTCCCTGAACGAGCGGACCGAGACCGCCTATGTCGACGAGGAGCGCGTGAAGGCGGAAATCGCCTTTGCAAGGCGGATGTTCGCCGACAACGGCTGGCCGGTGATCGACGTGACGCGCCGCTCGATCGAGGAAAGCGCGGCTGCCATCATCAAGCTGTGCCAGGAGCGCGCTGCGCGCGACA
Source organism: Aurantiacibacter luteus (assembly GCF_001010945.1). Lineage (GTDB taxonomy): Bacteria > Pseudomonadota > Alphaproteobacteria > Sphingomonadales > Sphingomonadaceae > Alteraurantiacibacter > Alteraurantiacibacter luteus. The sequence continues at coordinate 475,056 of NZ_LBHB01000002.1, read as the reverse complement.
TCCCGCCGCGTCTCGGCCCCAAGCCCATCTGAAAGCCGCACGATGCTCGTCCTCGCCTCCAAGTCCGCCTCGCGCCGCGCCATGCTGGAGGCCGCGGGCGTCGAATTCATGTGCCAGCCCGCCCAGCTCGACGAGCGCGCGCTGGAACGCGAGCTGGGCGAGGTGCCGCCCGCCTTCGTCGCCGGCGCGCTGGCCGAGGCCAAGGCGCTCTCGGTGCCGGGCGGACCCTACCCGGTGCTCGGCAGCGATTCGGTGGTCTCGGTCGAGGGACAGCGGTTCGACAAGCCCGCCAGCCGCCAGCAGGCCGCCGAGCACCTGCGCTTCTTCTCGGGCCGGACCATGATGCTGCATTCGGGCGCCGCGCTTTCGAGCGGGGGGCAACTGCGCTGGAGCCACGTCAGCGAGGCGCGGCTGCACGTGCGCGACCTGAGCGCGGACTTCATCACGCGCTACCTCGCCGCCGAATGGCCCGAAGTCGGCCAGTGCGTCGGCGTGTTCCGGATCGAGGCCATGGGCGTGCAGCTGTTCGAGCGCATCGAAGGCGACCATTTCACCGTGCTCGGGATGCCGCTGCTCGAAGTGTTGGGCGCGCTGCGCGATCTCGGCGAACTGCCGCGATGAGCGCCTATGCGGAGGTCATCGGCGATCCCATCGCCCAGTCGAAGTCGCCGGCGATCCACAACCACTGGCTCGGCAAGCTAGGCGTCGACGCGCGCTACGAGGCGCACCGGGTGGCGCCCGCGGACCTCGCCGCATACGTGGCCGCGCGGCGCGACGACCCGGACTGGCGCGGGTGCAACGTCACCATGCCGCACAAGCAGGCGATCTTGCCCCTGCTCGACCGGCTGGAGATCGGCGCCGAGCTGGTTGGAGCGGTCAACACCGTCACCCGCCGCCACAACGGCGCGCTGATCGGCAGCAATACCGATGGCGCGGGTTTCCTGGAGCCGCTCGCGGCCGACCTTGCCGAGACCCACTGGTTCCGCATGGCCCGCGTGCTGGGCACCGGCGGCGCGGCGCGGGCCATCGTGGCGGCGCTGGCCGAGCATGGCTTCACCATCGTCCTGGCGGGCCGCGACGAGGCCAAGGCACGCGCCCTGCTGGAAGAAATCGACCCGGAGGGCGAACACCACGTCGCCCCGCTCTCGCACTTCGCCGCGCCGACCGATTTCGCCTTCGACGACCGCGAGGGCTGCCTCGACCTCGTCGTCAACGCCAGCCCGCTCGGCATGGCAGGGCAGCCGGCGCTGGCCCTAAATTTCAGCCACGTGCCGCCCGGCAGCGTGATCTACGACATCGTCACCCACCCGCTCGAAACCCCCCTGCTGGCGGAGGCGCGCGCGCGGGGCTTCCGCACGGTCGACGGCCTGTCCATGCTGATCGGCCAGGCCGCCGCCGCCTTCGAGCGGTTCTTCGGCGTGAAGCCGCCGCGCGAGCACGGCGATGCCGAGCTGCGCGCCATGCTCTCGCCGTGAGCCGCCCGCACGTCATCGGCCTCACCGGCTCCATCGGCATGGGCAAGAGCACGGTCGCCGCCATGTTCGAGGCCGAGGGCGTGCCGGTCTTCGATGCCGACCGCGAAGTCCACGCGATGCAGGGCCCGGGCGGACTGCTGGTTCCCGCCATCGAGGCCGCCTTTCCGGGCAGCACCGGACCTGCGGGCGTGGATCGCGCCATGCTCGGCGCGCTGGTCTTCGGCGACCGCGATGCCCTCGCCCGGCTGGAGACGATCGTGCACCCCGCCGTTGCCCGCGCGCGAGAGGCGTTCCTCGCCGCCCATGCCGATGCCCCGCTGGTGGTCTTCGACATCCCCCTGTTGTTCGAAAAGGGATCGCAGGCGCTGGTCGATGCCGTCGTCGTCGTCTCCGCCCCGGCCGAGGTGCAGCGCGATCGCGTGCTGGCGCGCGACGGGATGACGGCGGAGAAATTCGCCCGCATCCTCGCCCTGCAGGTGCCCGACGCCGAGAAGCGCGCGCGCGCCGATCACGTCATCGACACCGGGACCACGCTGGAGGAGACCGCGCAGCAGGTCGCCGCGCTGGTGGCAACCTTTCGGGCAGGCTTGCACTAGCCCCATGCCGACTCGATAAAGTCCCCATGCGCGAAATCATCTTCGATACCGAGACCACCGGCCTCGACCCCGCCACCGGCGACCGCATGGTGGAAATCGGCTGCATCGAGATGATCAACCGCGTCGCCACGGGCCGCACCTATCACGCCTATTACAATCCCGAGCGCGACATGCCGATGGAGGCCGAGCGGGTGCACGGCCTTTCTTCCGCTTTCCTCTCCGACAAGCCGCTGTTCCGCGACGGGATGGAGGAGCTGCTCGAATTTCTCGGCGATTCTCCACTGGTGGCGCACAACGCGCAGTTCGACTTCGGCTTCCTCAACCACGAACTCGGCCGGTGTCAGCGCGAAGCCGTGTGCCAGAGCCGAATGATCGATACCCTCGCGATCGCCCGCCGCCGCCATCCCGGGGCCAAGCATTCGCTCGACGCGCTGTGCAGCCGTTACGGAGTCGATCGCAGCCACCGCGTGCTCCACGGCGCGCTGCTGGACGCCGAATTGCTGGCGCAGGTCTATGTCGAGTTGACGGGCGGACGGCAGATCGGGCTGGAGCTGGCGGCCGATGTGGCGAGCGACAACGTCGTCGAAGTCGCTGTATTCCGGCCCACAACCGGCAAACTGCGCCCGCCGCGCCCGCACGCTCCGTCCGCCGACGAATTGGCCCGGCACAAAGTGTTTCTCGCAACGCTGCAATCTCCCCTCTGGACTAGTTGACCTGTCGCTCCCACATCGGTGGGTAACGACGACAAGAGGAAGGAAAACCGCCCATGGATATTCGCGTGTCGGGCCACCAGGTCGATACCGGAGCAGCTTTGCAGGAACACGCTTCGGACCGTCTCACGACAATCGTCGACAAGCATTTCAGCCGCGCGCTTTCCTCCACGGTCACTTTCGGCAAGGCGCCGTCCAGCGCCTTTGCCGCCGACATCGTCCTCCACGTCAATCACGGGCTGATCCTCAAGAGCCACGGGCAGGCGCACGACGCGCACGAGGCGTTCAACCAGGCCGCCGACAAGATCGAGAAGCAGCTGCGCCGCTACAAGCGCCGGCTCAAGGACCGGCACGAGGCGCATGATCGCGCCGCGCAGGAAGAGGATGCGGCCTACACGATCTTCGCCTCGCCCTTCGACACCGAAGACGAGACCGAGATCGTCGAGGACGCGCCGCCCGTCATCGCCGAGACTCGCGTCGACATCCCCGAATGCAGCGTTTCGGACGCGGTGATGATGCTGGACCTTCGCAATACCAATGCGATGTTCTTCAAAAACGCTGGCACCGGGCGACATAATATGGTCTATCGCCGCGCTGACGGGTCGATCGGCTGGGTCGAACCGTCCCGCTAACGCCCGGCGGCTGCCCCTCGCGCGGCCGATCGGGATCGAATTACTGGAACCGCTGCTTCCACGGCGCCGCCTTCCGCGCGCTGCCGGGCCATGACAGCGACAACCGAAGATCTTTCGCCGATGACCACCCATTTTGCCCTCAGCCCCGATGCCGTGGCGCTCGAAAGCGCCGCGTCGAAGGAAGAGATACTCGAGACCCTGGCTCGCCGCTTCGCTGCCGCCTGGGATCTCGATGCCGACCTGGTGCTGGAGGGGCTGGACGAGCGCGAGAAGCTTGGGAGCACGGGCTTCGGGCGCGGGGTCGCCATCCCGCACGCGCGCATTCCGGGCATAAATCGCCCGCTGGCGGCGCTGATCCGGCTGGAGAAGCCGGTCGATTTTCAAGCCGCCGACGGCCTGCCGGTCGATCTCGTGTTCGGGCTCGTCTCTCCCGAGAACTGCGGCGCGACCCACCTGCACGCACTGGCGGCGATCTCGCGCATGGTGCGAGACGAACGCATGCACGAAGCGCTGTCCGACGCGCCCGATGCCGAGGCGCTCTATGCGCTGATCACCAACGTGACGGACCGTGACGCCGCCTGACGACAATGCGGCCGCTGCCGCTGGCGAAGCGGCGCATTTCCGCGCGCTGGAGGCGCTCTACGCCTCCGCCCCGGTGAACGCCCTGTTCGATTCGCAGTTGGAAGTGATCGGTGCGGGCCGGGCGCGCATCACCTTTGCCACGCGCGAGGACTTCTTCCACGCCGCCGGGGCGACGCATGGCACGCTCTATTTCAAGATGCTCGACGATGCGGCCTTTTACGCCGCCAATTCGCTGGTGTCCGACCGTTTCCTGTTGACCACCGGCTTCAACCTGCATTTCACCAAGCCGCTCAAAAGCGGCAAGGTGGTGGCCGAAGGGCGCTGGGTGAGCGGCAGGCGCCGCGTGTTCATTGCCGAGGCACACCTGGTCGACGAGGACGGCGAGGAGATCGGCCGCGGCACCGGCACTTTCATGCGCTCGCACATCGCGTTGTCGGGCCTTGCCGGTTACCGCCGGCCGGGCACCTGACATGGATGCGCGCCTGCCCGTCCACCTCGAGGTTTCGGGCCTGATCCGGCAGGTCCAGGCAGCGGGCGGCTTCGCCACGGTTATCGCGAAGGGTGAACGCGACGCCGGAACCTTGATAATAATCTGTGGCGAAAATGGCACAAAGTTGCGTGCCTACGAGCGGATGCCACAGCCGGGCAAGGACCGCAAATGGGTCCTCGCCAAGGCGGAAGACATTGAAGATCCGCGCGATTTCGCCGACTGGTGCGACCGGCGACGGCAGCAGGATCCGGATCTCTGGATTCTCGAGATCGACATCCGAGATGGTGAACGATTCCTCGACCCGCCCGTTGCCAAAGGTTGACTCTCGTTCCGCGACGGCTATCTGGCCCGCGACTTCGAAAGCGTAGGCCGACCTTCTTTCGCAATGAGGCGATTGCTGGCGGCGCGCAGACGGGGAGTTGACCTGCAGGTCCATTGGGATCGACCGTGGTGATGTGACCGCGCGCGAAAGCGCCGCGAACCGCAGACCTGCCAGCTCGCTCACCGCCCTAAGTACACCAACCAATGACGTTCACACCCTTGCGGGTCGGCGCGGGCGCGCTGGCTGCCGTATTGCTTGCCACACCGATCGTCACCGCCGGTAGCGGTGCCCAGGCCCAGGATCGGGCTGAGCCAGTCGAACAGACTCCGCTCGAACAGGTCGAACCCCTTTCCCCGCCGGAGCCGCAGGTGCGTTTTGTCGCCAGCGAAACCGTGCAGGAGATCACGCCGGAACAGGCCGCCGCGGACGATGTCGCCGCCAGCGATGCCGCCACCCTCGCCGAGCTGGTCGCAGAAACCGATACCTCCGCGCTGGCGCCCGAAGTGCGCTGCCTCGCGCAGGCCATTTACTTCGAAGCTCGCGGCGAATCGCTGGAAGGCCAGCTCGCGGTCGCTCGCGTCATCATCAACCGTGCCGAGAGCGATGCCTTTCCCGACGACTATTGCTCGGTCGTCACCCAGCGCTCGCAGTTCAGCTTCGTTCGCGGCGGACGCATCCCCGAGCCTGGCGCCGGTGCCGCCTGGACCCGCGCCCAGGCCGTGGCCCGGATCGCCCACCGCGACCAGTGGGACAGCCCGGCGGGCGACGCGCTGTATTTCCACGCCACCCACGTGCGCCCCCGCTGGGCCGGGCGCATGACGGCGCGTGCGACCATCAACCGACACATATTTTATAGATGAACCCGCCTCCACGGGTTCTTCCTCGCTAGACGCGCAGGCAAGCTGCACTGCGGGCGCGCGGTCGCGCTTGCGGCCCCAAGGGCCGATGTTGCGTCGCGACCAGATCCGGTCGGCGACCAGCCGATCGCAAGGCCGAACGGCCGCCCGCAGGTGCCGCGCAGCGAAGCGGAGCGAATAGCGCCGAGGACGAAGCCGCGGAGGCGGCTTCGCAGCCAGCCTAATCTCTCAATTCCACCCACACCGGCGTGTGATCGCTGGCCTTTTCGCGGCCCCTGTATTCCTTGTCCACGCCCGCCGCGACCATGCGGTCGGCGCATTCGGGCGAGAGCAGCAGGTGGTCGATGCGAAAGCCGTGGTCGCGCTGCCATGCGCCCGCCTGGTAGTCCCAGAAGGTCCACACCCCGCCGCGCGGATTGAGGGTGTCGATGGCGTCGGTCCACCCGTCGCCGAGCATGCAAAAATAGGCATCGCGCGATTCGGGCTGCATCAGCGCGTCGTTCTTCATCGCATCGACCGACCACACGTCGCGGTCGTGCGGGATGACGTTGAAATCGCCCAGCACGACGGCTGGCACCTCGTCCGCCAGCAATTCCGCCATGCGCGCGCGCAGGCGTTCCATCCACGCCAGTTTGTAGGCGAACTTCGGGCCGGGGTGCGGGTTGCCGTTGGGGAGGTAGAGGTTGCAGATGCGTAATCCGTTCACCTCGGCCTCGAGATAGCGGGCCTGCTCGCCCTCGCCCTCGTTCGGGCCGTCGATGCCGAGGCCTCGCTGCACCTCCACCGGCTCCACCCCGTCCGCCAGAATGGCGACGCCGTTGAAGGCCTTTTGCCCGTGCCAGATAGCGCGGTAGCCGATGTCGGCGAATTCCTCGGCGGGAAAGCCCTCGTCCTGGCTCTTGATCTCCTGCAGACAGGCGACCGCGGGCCGCGTTTCCTCCAGCCATTCCTTCAGGCGCGGTAGCCGCGCCTTGATGCCGTTAATGTTGTAAGTGGCGATTTTCACGCCGCCGACCTTAGATGCCGAAGCTCGATCCGCAACCGCAACCTGCCGCCGCATTGGGATTGGTCACCCGGAAGGCCGCCCCGCCGAGCGATTCGACGAAATCCACCGTGCTCCCGGCGACGAGCTCCAGGCTGACGGGATCGACCACCAGCCGCACGCCGTCGGTCTCGCTGACCGCGTCGTCGGCTTCCGGCGCGCCGTCGAGATCGAACTTGTACTGGAAGCCCGAGCAGCCCCCGCCCTCCACCGAAAGGCGCAGCACGGCAGCCTTGCCCTGTTTCTCGGCGATCTTCGCGACGCGCGCGGCGGCGGCCGGGCTGAGGGTGAGCATGCTCATGAGGGCGATGTAGGGTCTCGGCCCGCCGCTCTCAAGCGGTGTGGATGTATTCGCGCATGGCCTCGGCCTCTGCCTCGATGCGGTCCATGCGGTATTTCACCAGGTCGCCGATGGACACGAAGCCGACGAGCCGTTCGCCATCGACCACCGGCAGGTGACGAATGCGGCGGCGGGTCATCAGCGACAGGCCCTTCAGCACGTCGGCCCCGGTCTCGATGGTGATGGCGGGCGAAGTCATCATGTCGGCGACGGTCTTGTCCAGCGCGTCGCCGCCGTCGCGCGCCACGCAGTAGAGCAGGTCGCGCTCGGAAAAGATGCCGACCAGCCTGCCGCCTTCGATCACCGGCATGGCGCCGATGCGCTTCTCGGCGAGCAGGGCCGCGGCGGCGAGCGCGCTGTCACCCGGCGCGCAGTTGATGACCTCTCCGTCCCGCGATTCGATGATCCTGCCGATGGTCATGAGCGCCTCTCCTCGTGCTGCCAGCGCGCCGATCATGCCATGACAGGGCGGCCTCGCGCAAATGCCGTGGTCCAAAGGGCGCGATTGCCTTGCGGGGTGGGGGCGGGCATGGAGGCAGGCATGACCCGCCCCTCCCCACTAGACGATGCCGACAACGCGCAGTTCGCCTGGGCCCGCTACAAGCGGCTGATGCGCTTCATGGTGGCGTTTTCGGTGGTGATCGCGGCGCTGGCCATGACCTATCTCTACACGCAGGTGGAGAACGTCTCGATCCACTTCTACATCGCCACCGCACTGGGCATCGTGCTCGCGGTGTCGCTGATGGCGGCGCTGATGGGACTGGTGTTCCTCTCCAGCGGCACCGGTCACGACGAAGCGGTGGAGAACTCGCTCGACGCGATGGATCAGGATGGCGGCGACAGGCGGTAATCCGCCACCGGCATCCCGCCGATCAGGTGTTCCTGGATGATCCGCTCGAGCACCTCGGGCGTGCACGAATGATACCAGACCCGGTCGGGCCAGACGACGGCGACCGGCCCGGCGGCGCAGATCTGCAGGCAGTCGGCCTTGGTCCGCTGTACCCCGCCCCTTCCCGCCAGCCCCAATTCCTTCAGCCGCCGCTTGAGGTAGGCCCACGAGACAGCGCCCGTCGCACGGTCGCAGCAGGCCTGTTTCTCGGAAAGCGCGCAGAGGAAGATGTGGCGCTCGACGGCGTCGCCGCCGATCTTGCCCAGCGCCGCCTCGGCCGCGGTCAGGTCGAGAGGGGCAGATTCGCGCGGAAAGGTCAGCGCTTCTTGCCCGCGATCCGGGCGATCTCGGCCTTGACCTGGCGATCGACGATCTCGGGCAGGTTGGCATCAAGCCATTGCGCCAGCATGGGTCGCAGCATCTCGCGCACGAGGCCTTCGAGCGAGGTCTCGCCCTGGCGCACGATCTGCGGGCGCGCGGGCGGTTCGGAAAGCATGGCGAGCGCGGCGAGCGACTGGCGCATGGCCTCGGCCGCGCCCTCGTTGGTCAGCGTCGCGCCGTCGTCATCGGCCATGTCGAACGGCTCGCCCGCCTCGCCGAGGTCGAGCACCTCGTCGGCCTCATCCTCGTCCACCGGGTCGAGCGGCGGAATGGCGGAAGGCGTGACGCGCGTTGTGGCGGGAGCAGCCTGCGGCGCAGGCGCGGGCGCGGGCGCAGGCATCGGCGCGGGCGCATTGGCGCGGTCGCGCTCCATCACCCGCTTGATCGATTCGAGGATTTCCTCGACCGAGGGTTCGCCGTCGCGGTGCATTCAGTTCCCTGTCGTGCCTGTGGTGCCTGAGACCATGTCGTCGCTGGTGGTGCCGGGAATGTCACCGTCCGCCGCCGGGATGTCAACGGTGCGCGTGCTCTGCACCACCGGCGCGGGATCGCGCTGCCAGTCCCAGATGATATCGCGCACGCGGTTGTAGTTGTCGCGCGGATCGTAGAGCTCGCCGTCGGCCACCACGCCGAGGTCGCGCGCCTCGGCCCGTCCCATCGCGGCGAGCAGGGTGAAGCCCGCGACATAGGCGTTGCGCCGCGCGGTGACGAGCTGCACCTGCGCGCGCAGCAATTCCTGCTGGGCATTGAGGATGTCGAGGATCGTGCGGTTGCCGACCGTGTTTTCCGCGCGCACGCCTTCGAGGCTCAGCGCGGCGGCATCGACCGCGCTCTGGCTGGAAGCGATGATGGCGTTGGCCGCGCGCCAGCTTGCATAGGCCGCGCGCACCTGCGAGATCACCGCGCGCTCGGCGGCGACGACCTGCTCCAGCGCGACCTGTGCGCGGGCTCCGGCCTGGCGCTGCTGCGCGGCGACCCGGCCGCCCTGGAAGATCGGCAGCGTCAGCCGCACGCCCGCCTGCAGGCTCAGCGAGTCCTGGTCCGCCGTCACGCCCGATCCCGGCACCGTGCCGAGCGAGCCGAGATAGTTCGTATAGCCCGGCCCGCCGACCAGCTCGACCCGCGGCAGGCGACCGGCCCCGGCCACGGCGATGTCGTAATCGGCGGCCTCGGCCAGCTGCTGCGCGGCAATGAGATCCGGGTTCTCGGCCAGCGCCACCTCGACCGCGGTCTGCACGTCGGCGGGCAGGTCGCCCAGCGGGCGCGGCGGCTGGAGGTTTTCCGGCGCCTTGCCGACCAGCTGGATATAGCGTTCGCGCGCCGAGATCAGGTTCGACTGCGCCGTGCGCAGGTCGCCGCTCGCCAGCGCCAGCCGGCTTTCCGACTGGGCGACGTCGGTGCGGGTGAGATCGCCGATCTCGAAGCGGTCGCGCGTGGCCTCGACGTTCACCGTCAGCACGTCGACGTTGTTGGCCGACAGGCCCACGACCGCCTCGTTCAGGATCACGTCCATGTAGGCGGCGACGACCTGGCTGAACAGCGAGCTCTCCGTGCCGCGCAAGTCCGCCCGGCCCGCGTCGATGCGGTATTCCGCCGCCAGCGTGCCGTTGCGCACCGCGCCGCCCTGGTAGAGCGGCACGCCGAGGCTGAGGTTTGCGGTCGCCTGTCGGTCGGGCGAGAGGCCGTTGCCGCCGCCTCCTGTTATGAATTCGGTATAGCCGCCGCTGCCGTTCGCCGAGGGCAGGCCCGCGGCGCGCTGGATCACCACGTTCTCGTCGGTAACGCGCAGCTGGGCGCGGGCGGCCTCCAGCGTGGGATTGTTCTGGTAGGCGAGCGCGAGCGCTTCCTCCAGTGTATCCGCCGCGGCGGGCGAAGCCAGCAGGCAGGCGCCCGCCAGCAGCCCCGCAAGACGCGCGCGATGCCGCATGGTCAGAAGCTCCAGCCCTTTGGCGCGTCGAAAGCGCTGAGGCGCGGGATGCCCATGTCCTTGACGGGCAGCAGCGCCACGCCGGCATCGGTCTTGCGCCCGATGGCGAGGCGGGTGATTCCGCCGCGTCCGACCATGCCGGTCACCACGCGCGCGCCCTCGGCGAGGCGCGCGGCGAGGTTCGCCGGCACCTCCTCCACCGCGCCGTCGATCAGCAGCAGCGTCGCGCCCGTGCCCTCGGTGCCTTTCAGCGCATCGTCGGGAGAGATCACCGTCAGCGTGCCCGCCAATGGCTCGACCAGCGCGGGCAGGTAGCCCGATCCGCCGTCGATCACGAGCACGGCCTCGCCTGCGCGCGGATCGGCCTCTTCCAGCATCGCGCCGTAAAACAGCGGCGCGGCGATGTGGCCGCCGCCCTCCAGCGCGATGGCGCGGTCGATGTAGGCGTTGGCGCGCCAGTTCGCGGGCACGTGGTCTTCGCGCGCGACCGCGGCCATGCGCTTCAGCACGAAGGGCGCGTTGACGCCGCTGGTGCGCAGCTGGCTGTCGATCATGGCCCGGCGCGCGGCATCGGACGTGAGGTTTGCCGCCTCCGCTGCGTCGAGCGGATCGGCGGCGGGCGAAAGGGTGGGGGCGCTCGTCACGTCGGGAAATCTCTTGGCTGCGTGTGCGACAGGCCATCGCCTTAGTTGCTGGCGGGTATCGGGGCAATGGGTGGATTGTCGCACATCGTCGCGCGGCCTATGTGCCCCGACGAAGAGCGAGGAGCAGACAATGCAGGACATGGTGACCATCCACGAGCAGGACCTGATCGAGACTGTGGCCGATGCGCTGCAGTTCATCAGCTACTACCACCCGATGGACTACATCACGGCGCTCGGCGAGGCCTACGAGGCGGAGCAGGGCCCGGCGGCCAAGGACGCGATCGCGCAGATCCTGACGAACAGCCGCATGTGCGCCGAGGGGCACCGGCCGATCTGCCAGGACACCGGCATCGTCAACGTGTTCGTCAAGTGGGGGCAGGAGTGCCGGCTGGAGAGCGCGATGAGCCTGCAGGAGGTCGTCGACGAGGGCGTGCGCCGCGCCTACAACCATCCCGACAATAAGCTGCGCGCCAGCATCCTGGCCGACCCCGCCTTCACCCGCCGCAACACCCGCGACAACACGCCCTGCGTGCTGAGCGTGGAGATGGTGCCGGGCCGCACGGTCTCCATCGACGTCGCGGCCAAAGGCGGCGGCAGCGAGAACAAAAGCAAATTCAAGATGATGAACCCCAGCGACAACATCGTCGACTGGGTGGTCGAGCAGATTCCTTCGATGGGCGCGGGCTGGTGTCCGCCCGGCATGCTCGGCATCGGCATCGGCGGCACGGCGGAACATTGCATGAAGCTCGCCAAGCTCAGCCTGATGGAGCCTATCGACATGGCACAGCTGAAGGCGCGCGGGGCGCAGAGCGACATCGAGCAGCTGCGGATCGACATCTTCGACGCAGTAAACGCGCAAGGCGTGGGCGCGCAGGGGCTGGGCGGGCTCTCGACCGTGCTCGACGTGAAGATCCTCGACGCGCCGTGCCACGCCGCGGGCAAGCCCGTCGGCATGATCCCCAACTGCGCCGCCACCCGCCACGCGCACGTGACGATGGACGGCAGCGGCCCGGCCTACCTGCCGCAGCCCGACCTCGACAAGTGGCCCGACGTGCAGTGGGAGCCCGATGCCGAGGCCAAGCGCGTCGATCTCGACAACCTGACGCCCGAGGAAGTCGCCAGCTGGCAGATCGGCGACCGTCTGCTGCTGAACGGCGCCATGCTGACCGGGCGCGACGCGGCGCACAAGCGTATCCACGACATGCTGCAGAAGGGCGAGGCGCTGCCCGTCGAGTTCAAGGGCCGCGCGATCTACTACGTCGGGCCGGTCGACCCGGTCATGGGCGAGGTCGTCGGCCCCGCCGGCCCGACCACGGCCACGCGCATGGACAAGTTCACCGAGATGATGCTCGACCTCGGCCTCCTCGCCATGATCGGCAAAGCCGAGCGCGGCGCCAACGCGGTCGAGGTCATCAGCCGCTTCAAGGTCGCCTACCTGATGGCGACGGGCGGGGCGGCCTATCTCGTCGCGCGGGCGATCAAGGAAGCGAAGGTCGTGGCTTTCGAGGATCTCGGCATGGAGGCGATCTACGAGTTCACGGTGAAGGACATGCCGGTGACGGTGGCCGTCGATTCGACCGGCAAGAACGTCCACACCCTCGCCCCGCTCCACTGGCGCGAAAAGATCCGCAAGGAAGGCCTGCTGCCGCTGCCTGCCGAATAAGGGTTCGACCGACGACATATCGCCTTCGACCGGCGGCGCGCGGCGCGATTGCCCGCGCGCGGCCCCCGGAGTAGCAGGGGGCATGACAAGCCAGGACCTCCGGGCGCAGGTCGCGCGCGTACCGTTCCGCACGGTGCTGATATCGGTCGCCGGACTGTGGATCACCTACGCCCTGCTCATGACGCTGCGCTCGCAGCTCCTGGGGATGGAGGAAGCGGGCGTGCTCGGCCTCAGGATCGTCTCCAGCGTCATCGGCATCCTCATCACGCTCGGCCTGTGGATCGTGCTGCGCCCGTTCGACACGCGCGCCCTGTGGATCAAGATCCTCGCCGCGCTGGTCTTCGCGCTGCCTGCCGCGCTCCTTTGCATGCAGGCCAATCGCCTGATTTTCGCGGAACTGCAGTCGCAGAACGACGAGCGCGTGCTGCAGGAACTGGCGCAGAGCGGCGGCGTGGTCGAAGGCGAGGATGATGGCGGCACCGAGCGCCTCGCCGGGCTCAGCCAGATCATCGAGCAGAGCACGCTGCAATACGTGATCGAGATCACGTTCAGCCGGTATTTCATGCTGCTCGCCTGGTGCGCGCTCTATTTCGCGCTGCTCACCGGTGAAAAGGCGCGGCTTGCCGAGCGGCGGGAACAGCAGTTCCGCAATGCCGCGCGCACAGCCGAGCTCAAGTCGCTGCGCTACCAGGTCAATCCGCATTTCCTGTTCAACACGCTGAACTCGCTCAGCGCACTCGTGCTGACGAAGAAGGTCGAAGGGGCGGAGCGGATGATCCAGATGCTCAGCACCTTCTATCGCCGCTCACTGGCCGACGATCCCACCGCCGACGTGCCGCTGCGCGAGGAAATCGCGCTGCAGAAGCTCTACCTCGACATCGAGGGCGTGCGCTTCCCGCTCCGACTGCAAGCGCGCTACGACATCCCGGCGGACCTGGAGGACGCGCTGATCCCCGGCATGATTCTACAGCCGCTGGTCGAGAACTCGGTCAAGCACGCGGTCGCGCCCTCCGCGGGGCAGGTGACGATCACGCTGGCGGCGCGCGAGGAATACGGGCGGCTGGTCGTGACCGTTTCCGACGACGGCCATACCGCCATCGCACCCGAGAACGTTCGGCCCGGCTTCGGCATCGGCCTCACCAACGTGCGCGAGCGGCTGGAGGCGCGCTTCGGCAACGAGGCGACGGTGGTTTCCGGCCATTCGCCCGATGGTTTCACCACGCACCTGCGCCTGCCGCTGCTGCGGATTCGCGAGAGTGCCGCCGCATGACCCTTCGACGAGCTCAGGGCAATCGGATTTGATATGACTGCTGAAGCGCCCGAAACCCTGCGCACCCTGATCGTCGACGACGAACCGCTCGCCATCGAGCGGATGCAGGTGCTGTGCGCCGAGATTGCAGAGCTGACCGTGGTCGGCACCGCGAGCGACGGGGAATCGGCGCTGCGCCTGGCGGAAAAGCTCGCGCCCGACCTGCTGCTGCTCGACATGACCATGCCGGGCATGGACGGGCTGCAGGTAGCCCGCGCGGCGCAGGCTGCCGATCCGCGTCCGGCGGTCATCTTCGTCACCGCGCACGAGAATTTCGCCGTCGAGGCCTTCGACCTCGAGGCGGTCGACTATGTGCTGAAACCCGTCGCCGCCGACCGCCTCAAGCGCGCCATCGAGCGGGCCCTGGCCCGGCGTGGGCAGGGCACGCAGGACGGCGAAGGGGCAGCAGGGGACTGGTTGAGCGAATTCTGGGTGCCGCACCGTTCCGAACTGCTGCGGATCGACGCCGCCGAGGTCCGCCGCATCGATGCCGAACGCGACTACGTGCGCCTGCACGTCGGCAACGGCAGCTACCTGCTGCTGCAGACCATCGCCGGGCTCGAGGAGAAGCTCGATCCCGAGCACTTCATCCGCATTCACCGCTCGACCATTCTCAGGCGCGATACCATACGCGGACTGCGGCACGAGGGGCTGGGCGTGTGGTGCGCCGAACTCGACGGCGACGAGGAGCTGCGCATCGGACGCACCTATCTCAAGCGCGTCAAGGCGATGGCGGGGCGCTGATTGCTTGGCAAAAAAGGACGCCCCGGTTTTCCGGAGCGCCCTTGGGGGGGGGTCGTGCGATGGCGGCGATCAGCCGCCGCGCTGGCGATCGGCGACGATGGCGGCGACGCGCGGCTGGTAGCGCGCCATCACTTGCTCGAAGCACTCGCGGGCCTCGCGGCTCGGAAGGCGGCTGACCGTCATAACGTCGCCAGCCCGGCAAACGCGGCGCGCGGCGCGGATCAGGCGGCGGTCGAGCTGGGTCTGGCCGCGCACGGTTTCCAGGTCGAGGTCGTGGTGGTGGACAATGATGCGGGTCTCCACCGGCGCGGCGGTTTGCGCGCTGGCGGCCGGCGAGAGGATCACGCCCGAGCACAACAGTGCGGCGAGGAGGGGTACGATACGGTTAGTCATGGGACATCTCCTTGGATTGCATTGATGCAAGTCCCGCCCTCCCGGTCCCGCGGAAGGGATGCGCCGCAGCCGGTGGGACTGGAACGGCTGCGGCGCAGTCATGGAGATAGACCGGACGCCCGGGCCATGCAGCCGGGGCTCGACGGGACGGGAAAGCGGCTCGACCAGCGTCAAGTCGTCCGACGAACGGCTGTCCGGGCTCCACCAACGCCGGTAGCGCGAGGAGCGCGATTGCAGGGCCGCCGGGCTTGCGGCAGGATCGCCGACATGGCGCTCGTGCTCGTCTTCCTGCTTGGCGTGGGCAATTTCGCGCTGCACCGCGCGGTGATGGCGGGCGGCGCGAAGGTGCTGGGCGACCTCGACCCGGCCGCGCTGCGGGCGGCGCGGATATCGAGCCTGGTCGTCGAGTTCCTGCTCCTGTGCGGCGCGCTCTATGCCGCCGATGCCGGGCAGGCGCACTGGCTGTGGGCCTACGCCGGCTATTCGCTGCTCAACCTGGCCGCCGCCTGGCTGCTGATCGCCCGCAAGCTGTAGCACGCCTACCGGGGAACCGCCGCGATGCCCCGCGCTTTTGTCAGTAGATGGGCAAGCAAAGTATCTGGCTGATCAATAACGAGGCATCGGGCTCGAACGACGAGGATGCCCTCGGCCTGTTCGAGAACGCGTGCGCCGATTGCGGCCTCACGGTGGCGCACCGCACGGTGTTCCCCAACCAGGACCTGCCGACGGCCGAGGTGCTCGATGCCGCCGGGATCGAGACCGTGGCGATCTTTGCCGGTGACGGCACGATCAACACCGTGCTCGAGACATTGGCTGGCTGGAGCGGCGCGGTGCTGGTGCTGCCCGGCGGTACGATGAACCTTCTCTACCACCGCCTGTTCGGCGACATGGAAACTGCAGATGCGCTGGCTGCCGTGGCGGAGGGACGCGCCCTGCGCCGCCGCCCCGGCGTGATCGAGACAGACTATGGCCACGCCTTTGCCGGGGTCCTCGCCGGGCCGGGCACGGCTTGGGGAGACGTGCGCGAGGCGATGCGTTCGAAGGGCCCGCTCGACATGGCAGCCGAGGCCCGCGCCGCCATCGCCGAGACGCTCTACGGCACAATGCTGCGGGTGGACGAACCCGAAATGGGCAAGCGCGAGGGTTATCCGCTGCTGCTGCTGACCCCCACAGACACCGGCATAGAAATCGATGCCTACCACGCGGAAACCGCCGGCGAATATCTCGAGCAGGCTCTGGCCTTGGCCAAGCGCGAATTCCGCGATGGCCCGCATGACCGGCTGGGCAAGGCCGAGCGGTTCGTGCTCGCGAGCACCGCGCGCGATGGCTTCGGGGTCCTGCTCGACGGCGAGCAATGCCAGGTGGACGGGCCGACCGAATTCAGGCTGGTGCCCTGCCAGGTCGACCTGCTAGCCACGGTCGCCGATGACTGACCGCAAGCTGCTGTTTCACCTCTCGGACATTCATTTCGGACTGGAGGACAAGCGCGCGCTCGACTGGGTAGTGGGCGAGATCGCTACGTGGCGGCCCGATGCCGTCGCCATCACCGGCGACCTCACCATGCGCGCCCGCCAGCGCGAGTTCGACGCCGCAACGCGCTGGATCAAGGCGCTCGACGTGCCGGTGACGGTCGAGGTCGGGAACCACGACCTGCCCTATTTCAACCCCGTCGAACGCTTCTTCGACCCCTACAAGCGGCTGCGTGCGGTGGAGCGGGTGGTGGAGGCGGAACTCGACCTGCCGGGCCTCGCCGTGGTGCCGTTGAAGACCGTGCGCCGCTGGCAGCCGCGGCTCAACTGGTCGAAGGGCTGGGTTACCGATGCCGCGCTGGAACGGTGCCTCTCGGCCATCGATGCGTTGCCTGCGGGCACGCGCGCGCTGGTCACCTGCCACCACCCCTTGCGCGAAGTGGGCACGGCCGGAACGGCGCTGACGAGGCACGGGCAGAAGGCGCTCGAGGAACTGGCGAGGCGCCCGGTGCTGGCGGTGCTGTCGGGCCACGTGCACGATGCTTTCGACATCATGGAGGAGACCGTCCACGGCCCCGTGCGGATGATCGGCGCGGGCACGCTGTCGCAGCGTGTGCGCTCAACCCCGCCGAGCTTCAACGAGCTGACCTGGGACGGCGAGCGGCTGGAGGTCTGCGTGCGCAACCTCGAGGCCGTGGCGACGGACGCCATGCAGATCGACGACGTGCCCGAGGATGCCATGCCGCCGCGCGCGCCCGGCGAGCCCGTGGCGCCGGTGAACCAGGTGCCGCCGGTCGATCCGCCGGTGCACTGATCCGGCCGCTGGAGGGCAAATCGTCGCGCGCCAGCGACGACTGGGCGCAAAGACGGCGGAACCCCCGCGCACCTCGGGTATTTTCCCTAGCACCATGGCCAAGGTCCTGATCGTCGAGGACGACCTCCTGAACCGGATGTTCTACGAGGCGGTCCTGCAGCAGCACGGGTTCGAGACGCGGACCGTGGACGATGGCGCGCAGGTGCTGGGCGCGGTCGACGACTACGCGCCCGATCTGGTGACGATGGACATCCAGTTGCCCAATGTCTCTGGCCGCAAGCTGATCCGCAAGATCCGCCGCAACCCGGCAACGAGCCACATTCCCATCCTGGCCATGACCGCCTTCGCCGGTCGCCGCGACGAGGAGGACATCCGCCGCGCCGGGGCCGATGGCTATCTTTCCAAGCCGCTCACCATCGACCAGCTGATGGGGCAGGTGAACGCGCTCGTCGGACGCCAGCAGGCAGCCTGACGACTTCCGGCACGCACAAACGAAAAGGGCGACCCTTCGTGGGGGCCGCCCTTCGCATTTCCCTCCGTCGAGGAAACCGGTTTTAGCGCCCCAAAATCAACGCTTGCTGAACTGGAAGCTGCGACGCGCCTTGGCACGGCCGTACTTCTTGCGCTCCACCACGCGGCTGTCGCGGGTGAGGAAGCCGGCGGCCTTGATCGTGCTGCGCAGGGCAGGCTCGTACTTCGACAGCGCTTGGCTGATGCCGTGCTTGACCGCGCCGGCCTGGCCGGAAAGACCGCCACCCGAAACGGTGCAGACCACGTCGTACTGGCCTTGGCGCTCGGTGATGGTGAACGGCTGGTCGATTACGAGGCGCAGCGTCGGACGCGCGAAATAGACTTCCTGGTCGCGGCCGTTGACGGTCACCTTGCCGGTGCCGGGCTTCAGCCACACGCGGGCGGTGGCGTCCTTGCGGCGGCCGGTGGCGTAGGCGCGTCCCTGCGCGTCGAGCTCCTGCTCGCGCAGCGGCGCGGTGGGAGCGGCGGGCTTGGCGGCCTCGGTCTCGCCGGCATCGCCGGCGGTCTCGGTGGCGGCGGGCGCGGAGTCGACGACCGACTTCAGGTCGGCGAGATCGGTCGCGGTCTTCGTTTCTTCGGTAGCCATTACACGGAAACCTTGTTCTTGCGATTCATCGAGGCAACGTCGAGCACCTCGGGCTGCTGCCCGGCGTGCGGATGCTCGGTGCCATTGTAGAGGTGCAGGTTCTTCATCTGCGCGCGGCCGAGCGGCCCGCGCGGGATCATCCGCTCCACGGCCTTTTCGATCACGCGTTCCGGGAAGCGGCCGGCCAGCACCTTGTCGGCGGTGATGTCCTTGATGCCGCCGGCATAACCGGTGTGCTTGTAATAGTGCTTCTTGGCGGCCTTGTTGCCGGTGAAGCGCACCTTGTCGGCGTTGACGATGACGACGTGGTCACCGCAATCGACGTGCGGGGTGTAGCTCGGCTTGTGTTTGCCGCGCAGGATGTTGGCGACGATCGTGGCGAGACGGCCGACCACGAGGCCTTCCGCATCGACGATGTGCCACTTCTTCTCGACCTCGGCCGGCTTGATCGACCGGGTCACCTTGCTGAGCGCCTTCATGGCTTTCGAATCCTGTAGTTCTGGCGAATGGGCGGCGGGGCGGGAATCGGCCGGAGAGCCGCTCCACCCGCAGCGAAGGCGCGCATTTGTCGATTCAGGCCCGCGAAGTCAAGCAAATCCGGGCGTTTGCGAGAAGGTAAAATAATACCTCGCCGCGACAGCGCATCATCTTGCGTGAGCCAGCGTCCAATGCTCGACCGTGGTGCGGCGGCTGCCCTCGGTCTCGGTCGTCACCTCGCGCTCTGCGGCGCGCATCAGGCCCGTGGCGCGGTCGGTCTCGCCCGAGAACATGGTCGAGACCATGCCTTCGCCCCCACCGGGCAGGGCGATGTTCTGCTCTTCGCGCCGGGGGACGGCAGCGGGCGCGAACAGGTCGACTGGCAAATAGGCGGTGATGCCCTGCCCGGCAGCGTGGACTGCGCCGACGAAGCGTTGCCACATCTCGCTTTCGCTGGAGGGGAGGCCGAGCGCGCTCAGCGCGGCGAGCGCCTCGGAAAAGGCGCGCTCGATCTCGCTGCCTTCGCCAGCGATGCCGCTGACATTTTCCTCGAGAATGCGCCCGAAGGCGTCGAGCGCGATCGGGAACAGGCCACTCTCGTCACGTTGACGCTCCAGGTCGGCGAAGCGGGCGAGGGCGGGGGGAGCCTCCACCGCGACGGCCAGCTGCTCGCCGCGGACCGAGTAACCTCCCGCGAAGGGTTCGAAGCGCACGGCGAAGTCGCGCGCGACGGAAAAGCGGTTGCCGTCGACCAGTTCGCGCGAAACCTGGCGGCGATAGATCATCGGCGCGGCCGGCGGCGCGATGAGGTGACCGGTAATGACTTGCGCGCGCGCCCCGCGACTGGCCGCGACCGGTGCGAGCGCAGCGGCCAGGGCGAGCGCTATGGCCCTGCGTCGGTCGAATGTGGTCATGACCCGGCCTCTCTCCTGCGGGAGCCCCTAGCGCGCACGTATTCGCAAAACCGGCGGGCCGTGACAAGCGGGCAGCGCGGGAGCGCGAAGCCTCAGGCGCGATGGCGGCCGAGCACGTGCGCACCCCAGGAG
The DNA here is from genome assembly GCF_001010945.1 of Aurantiacibacter luteus. Taxonomy (GTDB): domain Bacteria; phylum Pseudomonadota; class Alphaproteobacteria; order Sphingomonadales; family Sphingomonadaceae; genus Alteraurantiacibacter; species Alteraurantiacibacter luteus. The sequence continues at coordinate 455,137 of NZ_LBHB01000002.1, read as the reverse complement.
AGAGTTGCCACCAGTAGCGCGCCGACGAGCTGGTGCGCTACCGCCAGCCACAGCGCGACGCCGCTCATCACCGTGGCGATGCCGAGCAGGATCTGCGTTCCGACCGCGGCATTGATGGCGATCGATGCGCGGCGCTCAAGCGGCTTGACCCGTCGCGCCAGCACGATCAGCCCGGCCGCGGCGGCGAAAGCCCACCAGCGATGGAGGAAGTGCAGCCAGAACGGGTCATGCGCAAAGGTCCACCAGACGCCGCGCGACCAGTTCGCATCGGGCACGAAGCGTCCGAACATCAACGGCCAGGTGTCGGACACCAGCCCGGCGTTGAGACCCGCGACCCAAGCGCCGAGCAGCAACTGGACGAACAGCACCGCGGCCACCACGAGGCTCAGCCGAGTGAGACGCGCCGGTACGGCGTTGCCTCGCGCCACCTGCCTCAGGTCGAGCGCGGTCCACACGAGCCCCGCCAGCGTGAAGAGCGCGGTCAAAAGGTGGATCGAGAGCCAGAAGTGCGAGACGTCGGTCATCTCGCCCGACAGGCCGGAGCGGACCATGAACCAGCCGAACGCGCCCTGCAGGCCGCCCAGCAGCAGCAGCGCGACGAGGCGCGGCTTGTAGCCTGCGGGGATCGCGCCGCGCACCCAGAACCACGCCAGCGGCAGGGCGAAGACCAGCCCCAGCAGCCGTCCGAGCAGGCGGTGGAACCATTCCCAGAAGAAGATGAACTTGAACGCCGCCAGGTCCATGCCCGCCGGGCCGGTGACGTTGCGGTATTCGCCGGTGGCCTTGTACAGGTCGAATTCCGCCTGCCAGTCGGCTTGGGTCAGGGGAGGGATGGCACCTGTCACCGGCTTCCATTCGGTGATCGACAGCCCGCTCTCGGTCAGCCGCGTGATGCCGCCGACCGCCACCATCGTCAGCACCAGCGCGGCGCAGACGAACAGCCATGCGGCCAGCGCGCGGGGCCGGAGGCGAGTTGACGGAGCGGCTGTGGCAGGGGAGGACATGGCCGCCCGATTGCCCAAAACCGCGCCCGCCGCAAGGTACCAGAAGGCTGTGCCTGGCCGGGGAGGCGCGCGAAAAAGTTACAGATGCGCCTCTTGCGCAATGTTACAGCATTACATACATTGTCGCACATGGCGCAGATCGCCCCCTGGATTCGCGGCAAGCTCGACCGCGTCGGCATGATATTGTCGGCGCTGTGCCTGCTGCACTGCGTCGGCACGCTGGTGCTGGTTGCCGGACTGGGGCTCGGCGCGAGTTTCCTGCTCGACCCCGCGATCCACAAGGTCGGCCTCGCCCTCGCCACGGTGGTGGCGGGTGTCGCCATCGGCCTCGGCGCCCTGCGTCACCGCCGCGCCGCGCCCTTCGTGGTGGCGATGATGGGGCTTACCTTCATGGGCGGCGCGCTGGCCGCCGGGCACGGCGCGCACGAGGCGGTCCTGACGATCATCGGCGTGACCCTCGTCGCGGGCGGCCACCTGCTCAACTTGCGTCACGCCTGATCCTCGCTATCTGGCAGGCCATGCCGGACCAGCTTTCCCTCACCGTCAACGGCGAGACCCGCCGCACCCAGGCCGCCACCATCGCCGCGCTGGTGCGCGAACTCGGCCTCGCGCCCGAAAAGGTCGCGGTCGAACACAACGGCACGATCGCTCCGCGCTCGACTCTCGAGCAGGCGGCGCTGGCCGATGGCGACGCGCTGGAGATCGTCCATTTCGTGGGCGGCGGCTCGCAGGATGCCCCGGACGACGACAGCTGGGAGGTCGCCGGGCACCGCTTCACCAGTCGCCTGATCGTGGGCACGGGCAAGTACAAGGACTTCGCGCAGAACGCTGCCGCGGTGGAGGCGGCGGGTGCCGAGATCGTAACAGTGGCCGTGCGCCGGGTGAACGTATCCGACCCCAGCCAGCCGGTGCTGATGGACTTCATCGACCCGAAGAAGGTCACCTACCTCCCCAACACCGCGGGCTGCTTCACCGCCGAGGAGGCGATCCGCACCCTGCGCCTGGCGCGGGAGGCGGGCGGTTGGGACCTGGTGAAGCTGGAAGTGCTGGGCGAGGCGAAGACGCTCTATCCCGACATGCGCGAGACGCTGAAGGCGACCGAGGTGCTGGCGGGCGAGGGCTTCAAGCCGATGGTCTACTGCGTCGACGACCCGATCGCCGCGAAGCAGCTGGAGGAGGCGGGCGCGGTCGCCATCATGCCGCTCGGCGCCCCCATCGGCAGCGGTCTCGGCATCCAGAACCAGGTGACCATTCGCCTGATCGTGGAGGGCGCGAAGGTGCCCGTGCTGGTCGATGCGGGCGTGGGCACGGCAAGCGATGCGGCCGTCGCCATGGAGCTGGGCTGCGACGGCGTGCTGATGAACACCGCCATCGCCGAGGCGAAGGAACCGGTTCGCATGGCCCACGCCATGAAGCTGGCGGTCGAGGCCGGGCGGCTGGCCTACCTGTCGGGCCGCATGGGGCGCAGGCGCTACGCCGACCCCAGCAGTCCTCTAGCAGGGTTGATTTAAGCACAGCCTCGCTGCCTGCGTCATCGGCCCGCAGGGCCGCAAGGGCGACCGCCCGCCCGCAGCGGGCACGCAGCGAAGCGGAGTGCGTCTAGCGAGGACAAAGCCGCGGAGGCGGCTTTGCAGACCAAGAACCCTAAATTAACCATCTTGCGCGAAAGTGGCCCCACCACAGATGGGGGCCACGTCATGGCGACACAGCAGACCGCTTCGCTGACCATTGCCGAGATGCGCGAGTTCGCGAGTTTCTCCGAGGCCGAGCGCGGCTTCATCGAGCGGGCGCTCGACATCGCGCTGGGCCGCGGCGACGCCTTCAAGAGCTGGAGCCGCAGCGCCTGCGACCAGCGCGCCATTCGCCAGCAATACCTCGCCTATCGCGAACTGAAACAGCTGCGCGCACTTGTGCCGCAGGACGGTGTCGGCGAGAACGTGGAAGGCTTCATCGGCCCGCTCGTCCGCATCGCCGCGCAGGACCTGGCGCAGGAGAGCCTCGACGGTTTCTCCGCCTTCCGCTTCCTCTACGAACGCCTGCTCGGCGCGCAGGCGCGGGCCTATCTGCCCGCCGTCTTCTGCGGCGCCGCAGCCCTTCCGCACATCCGCCCGTGCCGACGCAAGATGCTGCTCCAGTCGCTCAGCGAAGCCGCCGCCACCGCGCCGGCCTGGTCGCGCCGCGAGCCGGCGTTCTATCCCGTGCGGGTAGACGCGGAGGCGGCGTGACAAGCCATCAATAAAGCGCGTCCATCCGCTCGCCGTAGGCATCCCGGATGAAGGTGCGGCGGATTTTCATCGTCGGGGTCATCTGGTTGTTCTCGACCGAGAACGGCTCGTCGGCAAAGGCGAACTTGCGGACCTTTTCGATGACGGAGAGATCGGCGTTCGTGCGGTCGATCGCGGCCTTGATGGCGCTGCGGAAGGCGGGGAGGTCCTGCAGGGCGGCCATGTCGAAGGTCTCGCCGTTGGCCTTGGCCCAGCCGTGCGCCCATTCGGCATCGGGCACGATCAGCGCGACCATGTAGGGCCGCTTGTCGCCCGCCACCATCGCCTGCGCGATCTCGGGCTGAAGCGTTAGCATGCCTTCGAGCTTCTGCGGCGCGACGTTGTCGCCCTTGTCGTTGACGATGATGTCCTTCTTGCGGTCGGTGATCTTGATTCGGCCCTTCTCGTCGAGATGGCCGACGTCGCCGGTGTGCAGCCAGCCGTCGCGAATGGCGTTGGCGGTGTCCTCGGGCCGGTTCCAGTAGCCGAGCATCACCAGCTCGCCGCGCACCAGGATCTCGCCGTCGTCGGCGATCTTCACCTCGACACCGCCGAGCGGCGGGCCGACGGTGTCGAGCTTGATGCCGGCACTGGGATAGTTGCAGGCGATGACCGGCGCGCTCTCCGTCTGGCCGTAGCCCTGTAGCATGGTGAGGCCCATGGCCTGGAAGAAACCGCCGACCTCGGGATTGAGCGGCGCGCCACCCGACACGAGCGCCTTCACCCGTCCGCCGAAGCGCTGCCTGATCTTGGGTCTGAGCGTCACCGAGAGCAGGAGCTCGTCCGGCTTCGTCAGCAGGCCGTCCGTCCCCGCCACCTGCTTCTCGCCCAGTTTCAGCGCGCGACCGAGCAGGAATTCGGCCAGCTTGCCCTGCTTGGCGATGGCCTTCATCATCTTGTCGCGCAGCACCTCGAACAGGCGCGGGACGACGACCATCAGGGTGGGCTGCGCCTCTTCCAGGTTGCTCGAAAGCTTGTCGAGCCCCTCGGAGAACCAGATGTCGCCGCCAAGGCCCAGCGGCAGGAAGAAACCCGCGGTGTGTTCGAAGGCGTGGCTCAAGGGCAGAAACGACAGGAACCGCTCGTCGTCCCAGCCGAGGTCGCGCTCGATCAGCTCGCTCGCCGCCTCCACGTTCTGCAGGATCGCGCCGTGGTGCAGCATGACCCCGCGCGGCGCGCCGCTGGTGCCGCTGGTGTAGATGATGCAAGCCATGTCGCGCCGTGCGATCCGCGCGATGCGTGCCTCTACCGCCGCGCGCGCGGCAGCCGCATCGCCGCGCGTCATGTCGCTCCAGCGGTGGAGGTCGAAGGCGCCCGACTGTGCCGTGGAGACTCCCTCCATCACCACCACGTGGCGCGCCTTGCCGGTCTTCAGGATCGCCGGGAACAGCACCTTGGCGAGCTTCGCGTTCGATACGATCGCGGCGCAGGCGCCCGAATCGTCGAGGATGTGGCCATGGTCGCTCTCGGTGTTGGTGGTGTAGGCGGGCACGGTGACGAGCCCGGCGGCCATGATCGCAAGATCGGCGATGCACCATTCGGGGCGGTTCTCGGCGACGATCACCACCCGGTCGCCGTCGCCAAGGCCCATGCCGCGCAGGTTTTCGGCCAGCAGGCACACCTGCCGCGCGGCCTCGGCATAGCTCATCGAGGTCCAGGTGCCGCCGATCTTCGCGGTGAGAAACGGCTTGTCACCTTGCTGGTCAGCCCTTTGCAGGAACAGCGCGACGAGGCTTTGCGCATTGTCGATATCGGTCAGTTGCACGTCCGGCGATCCTCCTGGCGAGAGCTTTGCCCTCCGCTCGTGGTTACCGGGCGTTAGGCTTCGCGCAGGCTGGCGGCAAGTGGCCTGCGCCCCCGTTGCCACCCGCGCGCTGCGTGCCTAAGGTCTGTGCCATGTCGCTTCTACGCCAATGTGCTGCCGGCCTCGCGCTGGTCCTCGCCTCCTGCACCACAGTCCCGACGACGCAAACCGGCGAGGATACGCGCCCGGCGCAGGCGGTGCAACCCTTCGTCATCGCCGCCAATCCGCTGGCGGCGGAGGCGGGCATGGCGGTGCTGGAACGCGGCGGCAGCGCGGCGGACGCGGCGCTGGCGGTGCAGGCCATGCTCTCGCTGGTCGAGCCGCAGAGCTCGGGCATGGGGGGCGGGGCCTTCCTCAACTACTACGATGCAGCGAGTGGATCGGTCACGATCTACGATGGGCGCGAGACCGCCCCGGCGCAGGCCAGCCGGACGATGTTCCTGAACAACGCCGGCCAGCCGCTCGGCTTCGGCGAAGCGGTGATCAGCGGGCGGGCGACGGGCGTGCCGGGCGCGGTGGCGGCGCTCGCCATGCTTCACCGCGAGCACGGCAGCCTGCCGTGGAACGGCCTGTTCGACGATGCCATCGCCACGGCGGAGCAGGGCTTCGTCATCACGCCGAGACTGGGCAGCTTTCTGGCGCGCGAGTTCCCGCAGCTCGCCCAGCCCGATGCCGCCGCCTATTTCGCAAGGCCCGACGGCACGCGGATGCAGGCGGGCGATACCCTGCGCAATCCCGACTACGCCGATTTCCTGCGCCGCCTGTCGGCAAACGGCACCGACGCGCTCTATCGCGGCAGCACGGCGGCGGAAATCGTCCAGCGCACCCGCGCCGCGCCATTGGGCGGAGCCATGACCATGGCGGACCTCGCGAACTATCGCCCGCTGCGGCGCGAGCCCGTCTGCGCCCCGTGGCGCGTCTATAGCGTTTGCGCCCCGCCGCCGCCCTCGAGCGGGGCGGCCATGCTGGAACTGCTGAGCCTGCTCGAGCGCACCGACATCGCCGAGCGCGGCCCCGCCGATCCGCAGGCCTGGTATCTCTTCGCCGAGGCCAGCCGCCTGATGTACGCCGACCGCGATGCCTATTTCGGCGACGGCGATTTCGTCGACGTGCCGGTCGCGGGCCTGCTCGATCCGGCCTACCTCGACGCGCGCGCCGCGCTGATCGGCCCGCGCGCGGCCGCCAGCGTTACCGCCGGGCGTCCCGCTGGCGCGCCGCTAGCCATGGCCGACCTGACGCAGGAGCCTGCGGGCACGTCGCACTTCATCGTGCGCGACCGGGCTGGCAACGTGCTCTCCATCACCACCACGGTCGAATCAATCTTCGGCTCGGGCCGCATGGTCGACGGCTTCTTCCTCAACAACCAGATGACCGATTTCGCCTTCAATCCCCTGCAGGCGAACGGCGCGGAAGCGCCCAACGCGGTGGCGCCGGGCAAGCGCCCGCGCAGTTCGATGACGCCGCTCATCCTCCTCGACCGCGAAGGCCGCTTTGCCGGGGCCATCGGCTCGGCGGGCGGCAACTCCATCCTTGCCTACGTCGGCAAGACGCTGGTGGCAGCGGTCGACTGGGGCCTGCCGATGCAGGAGGCGCTGGCCCAGCCCAACCTCGTGGCGCGCGGCGACCGCCCGCAGGGGGAGGTGAGCGCCTTCGATCCGCAGATCCTCGCCGGTCTGCGCCAGCGCGGGATCGACCTGCAGCCGGGACAGGGCGAGGATTCGGGCGTCCACGGCGTGCTGATTCGCGAGGGCGGGCGCGTGGACGGCGGCTACGATCCGCGCCGCGAGGGCGTGGTGCTGGTGGGCGAGCGCTAGGCCGCTTCGGTCCCGACTGCCTCGGCGATCGAGGCGAAACCGTCGCGCCGCATCAGCCCCTCCAGCCCGCGGGTGATCGTGCGCGCAATGCCAGGCCCCTCGTATACCATCGCGCTGTAGAGCTGGACGAGGCTCGCGCCTGCGCGGATGCGCGCCCAGGCATCCTCCGCACTGGCGATGCCGCCCACGCCGACCAGCGGCATGGCACCGCCCGTCGCCTTTCGGAACTCGCGCAGCCGTTCCAGCGCCCGCGCCTTCAGCGGCGCGCCCGAAAGCCCGCCCGTCTCGCCCGCGTGGCGCGAGGCGAGCGGCGGGCGTTCGATGGTGGTATTTGCCACGATCAGCGCGCCCAGGCAGTTGTCGATGGCGATGCGCGCGATGGCGTCGATATCGGCGGGCTCGAGGTCGGGCGCGACCTTCAGAAAGACCGGCGGGCCGTCCGCGCCGCGCGCCGCCAGCACGGCATCGAGCAGGCCGGTCAGCGCGCCCTCGTCCTGCAGCGCGCGAAGGCCCGGCGTGTTGGGGCTGGAGATGTTGACCGCGAGGTAGGTGGCGAGCGGGGCCATCAGCTCGGCCATCAGCGCGTAATCGCCCACGCGGTCACCCGAATCCTTGTTCGCCCCGATGTTGATCCCCACCACGCCGGGTCTGTGCCGGCGGGCTCGCAGGCGTGCATGAGCCAGCTCGGCACCCGAATTGTTGAACCCCATGCGGTTGATGACCGCGCGATCATCGTCGAGGCGGAACAGGCGCGGCCGCGGGTTGCCGGGCTGCGGCAGCGGCGTGATCGAGCCGACCTCGACATGGCCGAACCCGCGCCCCAGCAGCGCGTCGGGCACCTCTGCATCCTTGTCGAAACCCGCCGCCATGCCCAGCGGATTGGGAAAGGCGATCCCGGCGACGCTCGTTGCCAGCGGTCCGTCGGCTGTCGTTGGCTTGGGCGACGGCGCCAGCCGCAGCGCATCGATCGCCAGGCGATGGGCGCGTTCGGCATCGAGGGTGAACAGCGCAGGGCGCAGCAGGCGATAGAGCATGGCGAACCGCTTGGCAGCAAGGCGGGTCACGGCGCAACAATCAAAACGCATGGCCCGGATGCAAACATTTGTTTCTTCGCACTGGCAGCACTCCGGCTGTCGTTTTCTTACAATCTGTTTGCGTCGAATCGTTGCATAGGGCCCTAGCGACCCGAAGGGCTCGGAACGCCTCGCGCGTGATGAGTTCTCCACTTGAAGGGCGGCGAGGCATCAAGGTGCCTCGCCGCCCTCCTTTTGTCCGCGTTACCCCGTGCCCTTTCCATGCCCGAAGCCATGCCCTAGGCATGTTTTCATCACACGAAGGGGTTGCCCAGTTATGATCCGTTTCACCTCCGCCGCCGCGCTGGCGCTGGCTCTCGCCGGCTGTGCAAGCGTCCCTGTATCCTCCGACGTGGCCGTCGCCCCCGCCACGCGGGCGGACATCGGCTCTCTGTTCGAGGCCTACGACACGGCGCAGCTCGCCCTGTCGCCGCAGGGCAAGGCCTATCGCGGCATCCGCGACGAGGACTACGGCCGCTGGGGCGATGCCACGGCGCAGGCCGACGAGGAAGAGGCGGCGCTGCGGCACGCCTATCTCGCCCGGATGCGCGCAGACTACGACCTCGCTGACCTGCAAGGGCAGGATGCGCTGTCCTATCGCCTGTTCGAGGCCAATGCCGCACGCGCCGACCTGCTCGAGCCCTACCGCGAATACGGGTTCGTCTTCGACCAGATGAACGGCGAACAGAGCGGCATCCCGGCCTTTCTCATCAACACCCACACGGTGACCAGCGCCGCCGACGCGCGCGCCTACGTCAGCCGGATCGAGGGGATCGGCGCGCTGATGGACCAGCACATTGCCCGCTCCGCCGCGCGCGCCGCGAACAGCGTCATGCCGCCGCGCTGGGTCTATCCCTACGTGCTGTCCGACATCACCAATCTGCTCGATGCGGGCAACGACAATGCAGTGCTGGAGGACTTCCGCAGCGAGGTCGCGCGGCTCGAACTGCCTGCCGCCGAAAGCGCCGCGCTCATCGCCGATGCCGAACGGGCGTGGCAGGCCAGCGCCGTGCCCGCCTACCAGCGCCTCCGCGCCGAGATGCAGCGTCAGCAAGCGATGGCGAGCACCGACGACGGCGTCTGGCGCTTTGCGAACGGCGACGAATACTACAACGCGCTTCTGCAGTACTACACGACCACCGACCTCACCGCTGACCAGATCCATGCCATCGGCCTGCGCGAGACGGCGCGCATCCACGATGAGATGCGCGCGATCATGGCGCAGGTGGGGTTCGAGGGGACGCTGCAGGAATTCTTCGAGTACACCCGCACCGATCCGCGCTTCTACTACGCGACGCGCGAGGAATACCTGGCCGACGTTACCGGCGTGCTCGACCGGATGACCGCCCGCCTGCCCGACTATTTCGTGACGCTGCCGGAATACCCGCTCGAAGTGAAGCCGGTCGAAGCCTTCCGCGAACAGAGTGCGGGCAAGGCGTTCTACTCCAGCCCGGCGCCCGACGGTTCGCGGCCGGGTCGCTACTACGTCAACCTCTACAACCTCGCCGACATGAGCCGCAACGAGTTGGAGGCGCTGGCCTATCACGAGGGGCTGCCCGGCCACCATCTGCAGCGCGCGATCCAGACCGGGCTCGGCGACCTGCCGCCCTTCCGCCGCTTCGGCGGGTTCACTGCCTATACGGAAGGCTGGGGCCTCTATTCGGAGGAGTTGGGCAAGGACATGGGCTTCTACACCGATCCCTATTCGGACTTCGGACGGCTGGGCATGGAGCTGTGGCGCGCCGGGCGGCTGGTGGTCGACACCGGCATCCACGACCGGCGCTGGAGCCGCGAGCAGGCGATTCAGTGGCTGACCGACAACACGCCCAATCCGCCCGGCGACATCGAAAAGGCCATCGAGCGCTACATCGTCTACCCCGGCCAGGCGACCGCCTACATGATCGGCAAGCTGAAGATCATGGAACTGCGCGAGCGGGCGCGGACGGAACTCGGCGACGATTTCGACATCCGCCAGTTCCACGAAGCCGTGCTGACCAACGGCCCGGTGCCGCTCGACATCTTAGAGGAGCAAGTGGATCGGTGGATTGCCGAGCAAAAGCGCCAATGATCCTGCAATTCCGCGACCGCCTTGTGTTGCCCGTTGGGCGCTGCGATAGGCTCCGTATCAGCTGCAAGATTTGCGAGGACTGTCAGTGAATTTTCGAACGTTCGTCGAGCGGCTCGTGCGGGGGAGGACGTTGCGCCGCCGTCTACCCAATGGTGTTCCACTCTATGTCAGCCCGGATGCCCAACTGAAGTACCTTAAAGGGCATTTCGACGACGATCTCGTCGAATTGGCCAACACACACGTTTCGGACGGCGATACTGTGTGGGATATCGGCGCGAACTGCGGCGTGTTTGCTTTCAGCTGCAATCGGGCTGCCCGGGTCGTGGCGGTCGAGGCAGACCCTTTTTTAGGCAATCTCTTACGCCGATCGGTGGACATGAACGGCGCAAACGTCGCGGTACTGAACTGCGCGTTGTCGTCATCATGTGGAGTGGCGTCTTTTACGATCGCGCAGCGGGGCCGGGCTTCGAACCACCTGTCCGAATTCACGGGCAGTACGCAAGGTGGCGGCGAACGTTTCAGACTGACCGTACCTACATTGACCCTTGATACTCTGCTTGATGCGGGCGAGCCGCCGGCAATGATAAAAATCGATGTCGAGGGGGCGGAAGTGGCCGTTCTTAGAGGCGGCGAGCGCGTGCTTCGGGATGCTCGACCGATCCTGTGGATCGAGACGACGCATCGCACCCACCAGGATTGCCGGACGGTCTTGGAAGAACATGGATACGAAATGGAGCAAGGGATTGGGGAGAACTGGCTTTGCCGACCCCGAACTAGGTAGCTTCTTCACGCTAACGACTCGCAACAAGGGGTTTTCGGTTGAAACTGGAGCGATTCGCTCCGATTTGGCCCGCATGCGCCTTAGCAACCTTGCAGACTACGCCGTCGTCACGATGAGCGCGGCCGCCCGCCATTGCGGCGGCGGGCGCGTGAGCGCGGCGGAACTGGCGAACGAGACCGGCCTACCGCTGCCGACCGTCTCCAAGCTGGTGAGCAAGCTGGTGGCCGCGGGCCTGCTGCGCTCCACGCGCGGCGCGGGCGGCGGATTGCAGCTCGCGCGTCCGGCGGCGGCCATCACCGTGGCCGACATCGTTGAGGCGGTGGAAGGCCCCATCGCGCTTACCGCCTGCATCGACGGAGGTGATTGCGCGATCGACCACGATTGCAGCGTGAAGCCGCACGCAGGCCTCGTGAACGGCGCGCTGCGCGGCGCGCTCGCGAGCATAGCGCTCACCCAGCTGGCGCAGGCAAGAGAGACAGCATGACCGAAGACGTGAAACTGCGCGACCAGGACGCCCACGACGCTGCCGCGCGCGCCGCCGACTACGAACACGGCTGGTCGAGCGAGATCGAGACCGAGTTCGCCGAGAAGGGCCTCACCGAAGACACCGTCCGCTTCATCAGCGCCAAGAAGCGCGAGCCCGAATGGATGCTCGAATGGCGGTTCAAGGCCTTTCGCCTGTGGCAGACCATGGCAGAGCCCGACTGGGCCAAGCTCGGCTATCCGGCGATCGATTACCAGGACGCCTTCTACTACGCCGAACCCAAGAAGAAACCGACCATCGAATCGCTCGACGAGCTCGATCCCGAGATCAAGGCGGTCTACGACAAGCTCGGCATCCCGCTGGCGGAGCAGGAAGTCCTCGCCGGGGTCGAGGGTGCGCGCAAGGTGGCGGTGGACGCGGTGTTCGACAGCGTCAGCGTCGCCACCACCTTCCGCGAGGAACTGAAGAAGGCCGGCGTCATCTTCCTCTCCATCAGCGAGGCGCTGCGCGAGCATCCGGAGCTGGTCAAAAAATGGCTCGGCAAGGTCGTGCCGCAGCGCGACAACTACTTTGCCACGCTCAACAGCGCGGTCTTTTCGGACGGCACTTTCGTCTACATTCCGGAGGGCGTGCGCTGCCCGATGGAGCTTTCCACCTACTTCCGCATCAATGCCGAAAACACCGGCCAGTTCGAGCGCACGCTGATCATTGCCGAGAAGGGCAGCTACGTCAGCTATCTCGAAGGCTGCACCGCCCCCATGCGCGACGAGAACCAGCTGCACGCCGCGGTGGTGGAACTGGTCGCGATGGAAGATGCCGAGATCAAGTACTCGACCGTGCAGAACTGGTATCCCGGCAATGCGGAGGGCGTGGGCGGCATCTACAACTTCGTCACCAAGCGCGGCCTGTGCCAGGGCGCGCGCAGCAAGATCAGCTGGACGCAGGTGGAAACCGGCAGCGCCGTCACGTGGAAGTACCCCAGCTGCGTGCTCAACGGCGAGGACAGCGTGGGCGAGTTCTACTCGGTCGCCGTCACCAACAATCACCAGCAGGCTGACACCGGCACCAAGATGATCCACAACGGGCGCGGCAGCCGCTCGACGATCATCTCCAAGGGCATCAGCGCGGGCAAGTCGAACAACACCTACCGCGGGCTGGTGCGCGTAGCTGCCAATGCCGACGGCGTGCGGAATTTCACCCAGTGCGACAGCCTGCTCTTGGGCGACCGCTGCGGCGCGCACACCGTGCCCTACATCGAGGTGAAGAACCCCAGCGCGCAGATCGAGCACGAGGCGACCACCTCCAAAATCTCCGACGACCAGCTGTTCTACGCCATGCAGCGCGGGCTGGGCGAGGAGGAGGCCGTGGCGCTGATCGTCAACGGCTTCGCGAAAGAGGTGCTCAAGGAGCTGCCGATGGAGTTCGCCGTCGAGGCACAGAAGCTGCTGGCGATTTCGCTCGAGGGGAGTGTGGGGTGAACTACGTCACAGCCGATTACTCGAGCATCGACCCGATTCTCGACAGCTGGGCCGTCCGGCAGGGGGTTGATTGGATCCGAGACGACCGAGGCTGGGACGTTAGGACGCTCTATTGGCTCGTCACGTTAGCCAAGAGTGTGCAGCTCTGGGTGGATGAGCCGAAAGACGGCAAGACCACGGTCCATGTCTGCCACAATAATAGTAAGGGCAGGCAGCAGCACACAGCAGCGTCCGCGACCGCTCATACCTTGGAGCAAGTTTTGGACGAGAGCTTCAGAAAAGCTGAGACACTTGCCTCGGAACTGACGGAAGCGAGTAATGACTGACCGCAAGACCCTCCAGCTCCGCGATTCGTCAGACGACGCCGAAGCCCCCGCACTTAAGAAGAAGGGGCGCGGGTGGGAGATCAGCGAGTCGCGGCTCGATGCGCTGCACGACCGGGCGCGCGAGATGAAGCGGCATGCCTCCCCCGCGCACAAGGCGCTGGCCGAGCGTTTCGCCAAGGCGGATCTCGGCCGTTACACCTTCAAGCGCTTCGCCGTGGTCGGCAGCGCCATCGTCGATTTCAATTGCCACAACCTCGGCATGGCCATCGTCATCGACGAGGACGGCGACGACGAGGCGCTCAACCGCCGCCGCGACAAGAGCCTCGAGAGCGTGGGCATCCGGGTGATGCACATCAAGGCGGCCGATATTCTCGACAACATCGACGATGTGCTCGCCCGCATCACCGCCGGGATGCGCCTCCGGATCGCCGACAAGAAGACCCGCCACGCCGAACAGAAGCAGTTCGAACGCGATGCCCGTGCCGAGAAAGAGCGCGGCTACAGGAAACCCCATGCTGACAATTGAGAACCTCTCCGCCACCGTCGCCGACAAGCCCATCCTGAACGGCCTCTCGCTCACCGTGAACGCGGGCGAGATTCACGCGATCATGGGCCCTAACGGCGCGGGCAAATCGACGCTCAGCTACGTTCTCGGCGGCCGTCCGGGCTACGAGGTGACGGGCGGCAGCGTGACCTTCGACGGGCAGGACCTGCTCGAAATGGACGCGCACGAGCGTGCCGCGGCGGGTCTGTTCCTCGGCTTCCAGTACCCGGTCGAGATCCCCGGCGTCTCCAACGTGCAGTTCCTGCGCGAGGCGCTGAACAGCCAGCGCAAGGCGCGTGGGCAGGACCCGCTCTCGGGCGGCGAGTTCCTGAAGCTGGCGAAGGACAAGGCCGCGCTGCTGAAGCTCGACATGGACATGATGAAGCGCAACGTGAACGTCGGCTTCTCGGGCGGCGAGAAGAAGCGCAACGAGATGGTGCAGATGGGCATCCTCGACCCGAAGTTCGCCGTGCTCGACGAGACCGACAGCGGGCTCGACATCGATGCGCTCAAGACCGTGGGCGAGGGCATCAATGCCATCATGCGGGCACCCGACAAGGCCGTGCTGCTCATCACCCACTACCAGCGCCTGCTCGACTACGTGCAGCCCGATTACGTCCACATCCTCGCCAAGGGCCGCATCGTGAAGACCGGCGGCCCGGACCTCGCGCGGCGACTGGAGGACGAGGGCTACGACGAGGTCATGGCCGCATGAGCCTGGCCATGCCATCCGAGCACGCCTTGCGCCGCACCGCGCTGGTCGTCGCGGGCCTGAACGTCGCGTATTTCGCGGTCGAGGTGGTCGCCGCGCCGATCATTGGTTCGGTCGCGCTGTTCGCCGACAGCGCCGATTTCCTCGAGGACGCGGCGGTCAACCTGCTCATCGTCCTCGCGCTCGGCTGGAGCATTTCGGCGCGCGCCAAGTTGGGCGTCGTGCTCGCGGCCTTTGCGCTGCTGCCCGCCTTTGCCGCGCTGTGGACCGCGTGGTTCAAGATCAGCGGTGGCGGCGTGCCCGAACCCTTCGCGCTCGGGCTGATCGGCGCGGGCGCGCTGGCGGTGAATCTTGTGTGCGCCGCCATGCTCGCACGCCATCGTGGCACGGGCGGGAGCCTGGGCGCGGCGGCGTGGCTCGCGGCGCGGAACGACGCGCTGGGCAATGTCGCCATCATCGCGGCGGCGCTCGTCACCGCGAGCCTGTGGCACAGCTTCTGGCCCGACCTGATCGTGGGCGCGGCGCTGTTCGTGCTGAACCTCGACGCGGCCGGCGACATCTACAAGGCGGCCCGCAAGGAACGCCGGGAGCTGGCGGCATGAGCGCCCTTCCGACCACCCGCGACGAGGACTGGCGCTACGCCGATGCTGCCGAGCTCGAACGCCTCGCGCCTGCCGATCTCGACGTCTGGCACGAGGCTACGCTCGCGCCCGGTGAGGTGCGGCGCAAGGACCTGCTCCTCGACGACAGCCACCCCGGCGTGCACCGCGTGCGCCTGACCGTGGGCGAGGGCGCGCGGGCGGAAATCTTCGCCCTCGCCAGCGCCTCCAGCTACACCCGGCTCGAGGTCGAGGTGGAATTGGGTCGGGGCGCGCATTTCCAGTTCGGCGGCGTGACCATCGGCGGCGGTGAGGCGACGCGCGAGTTCGTCACCCGCGTCTCCCATGCCGAGCCCAATGGAACCAGCGACCAGATCGTGCGCGCAGTTCACTGGGGCGGTGCGACGGGCAATTTCCTCGGCAAGCTCGCAGTCGCCCGCGACGCGCAGAAGACCGACGCGGCGCAGAACTTCCGCGCCCTGCTGCTGGAGCGCGGCGCAAGCGCCAACGCCAAGCCGGAACTCGAAATCTATGCCGACGACGTGAAATGCGCCCACGGCGCCGCGATCGGCCAGATGGACGAAGCGGCGGCTTATTACATGGCCGCGCGCGGCCTGCCGCCCGAGGCGGCGCGCAAGCTGCTGGTGCGCGCCTTCATCGCCGATGCCTACGCCGCGCACCCGGTCGAGGCCGAGCGCGATGCGCTGCTCGACGCGGCGCTCGATGCTCTGGGGGATGCAGCGTGAGCGAGATTGCGACCCTCTCCCGCAAGGCCGACTTCCCCGGCCTCGTCACTGCGGCGGGCAAGCCGTGGCACTACCTCGACAGCGCCGCCACCGCGCAGAAGCCGCAAGTCGTGATCGACGCCGTGACGCGCGCCATCGGGGCGGATTACGCGACGGTTCACCGGGGCGTCTACGGCCGCTCGGCGGAGATGACGCTGGGCTACGAGGCGGCGCGGCGGCGGGTGGCCTCGTTTATCGGCGGGCGCGAGGAGGAGATCGTCTTCACCCGCGGCGCGACTGAGGCGATCAACCTGGTCGCCTACAGCTACCCCGGAGTTGTCGGACATGGGCGCCGCGTGCTGCTGAGCCAGCTCGAACACCACTCCAACATCGTGCCCTGGCAGCTCGCCGGCTGGCAGGTGGACGTCTGCCCGCTGACCGAGGACGGCCGCATCGACCTCGACGCCGCCGAGGCCATGCTGACGCGCGAGCACGCGATGGTGAGCTTCGCCCACGTCTCCAACGTGCTCGGTTCCGTGCTCGATGCGCGGCGCGCCGCCGATCTGGCGCACGCGGTCGGCGCGAAGCTCCTGCTCGACGGGTGCCAGGCCGTGCCGCGCCTGCCGGTCGATGTCGCCGCGCTGGAATGCGACTTCTACGCCTTTTCCGGCCACAAGCTCTACGGCCCGACCGGCATCGGCGCGCTGTGGGGCCGGGCCGAACTGCTGGATGCCATGCCCCCGTGGCAGGGTGGCGGGGCGATGATCGAGGCGGTCGGGTTCGAGCGCACCACCTACGCTCCCGCGCCGCAGCGATTCGAGGCGGGCACCCCCGCCATCGTCGAGGCCATCGGGCTCGCCGCTGCCTGCGATTACACCGCCAAGGCCGGGCTGGAGGCGATCCACGCGCACGAGGGGCGGCTTGTGAAAGCCACGCGCGAGGCGCTGGGCGCGATGAACGACGTCACCCTGTTCGGTCCCGAGGACAGCGCCGGTATCGTCAGTTTCGCGATTCGCGGGGTGCATCCGCACGACCTCGGCACCATATTGGATGAGGAAGACGTCGCCATCCGCGCCGGGCACCACTGCGCGCAGCCGCTGATGGCGCATCTCGGCGTCCCCGCAACAGCCCGCGCCAGCTTCGGCATCTATTCCGACGAGGACGATGTCGCCGCGCTGATCCGCGGGATCGAACGCACCAAGAGGATTTTCGGCTGATGGACAAGCCAGACGACAAGACCGACTACGTGGTCGCTCCTTCGCCAGTGGAGCAGGTAGTTGAGAAACCGCCGCGCGCTCGCGTTTCCGACGCGGTGGAGCCGGAAGAAACTGCGGGTGCCAAGCTCGAGCGCAAGCGCGACTATCTCGAAGGCTTCCTCGCCGCCAAGCCCGAAAGCGTGCCCGCGGGAGAGCCGGGCGGAGAAATCTACGACAGCGTGATCGAGGCGCTGAAGGACATCTACGACCCGGAAATCCCGGTGAACATCTACGACCTGGGCCTCATCTACAACGTCGAGGTGGCAGAGGACGCGGACGTGAAGGTGACGATGACGCTCACCACCCCGCACTGCCCCGTGGCCGAGACCATGCCCGGCGAAATCGAGCTGCGCGTGATGAGCCTGCCCGGCGTGCGCGATGCCGAGGTCGTCGTGACCTGGGACCCGCCGTGGGACCCGTCGAAAATGAGCGACGAGGCGCGGCTGGAACTGGGCATGCTGTGAGCGGCTCGCCGCCTCTCCAGCCCGACACGGGACCGGACGACGCAAGGCTGATACTCGCCGACCGCTCGCGCGAAACCTACGAGCGTGAGTACGCGGTAAGCATCATGGACGACGATCCCGCCGGACTGCCGCTGCTGATCGAAGTGGCCTCCGACGCCTCCGAGGACGAGGGCCTGCAACAACGCGCGGCGACCTCGATCGGCACGATCTGGCTCAACGCCGATACGCTGGAGAGCGGCGACGACAGCGGCTTCACGCCCGTAGCGCGCGAGGAAATCGCGTTGTTCCGCGAGCAGAAGGCCGCCCGCCGCCTCGGCCAGCCACTGAGCATACGCATGGCCGATTATGCCGACCCCTTCGATGCGGGCGCCCTGTTCATGCTGCTCGACAGCTATGCCCGCAGCGTCAACGGCGGCGGCAAGGCGCTGCCGAAATCGCACCGCGAGCGGCTCGCCCCCGCGCTGGCCGAGGTGCCGGGCGCCTTCTCGCTGCTGGCGCTGGAGGGCGGAACGCCCATTGGCCTGGCCAACTGCTTCATGGGCTTCAGCACCTTTGCCTGCGCGCCGCTGGTCAACATCCATGACCTCGCCGTAGTGCCGGTCCGGCGCGGCTGCGGCGTGGGCACGGCGCTGCTGAAGGCCGTCGAGGACGAGGCGCGGGCGCGCGGAGCCTGCAAGATCACGCTGGAGGTGCTCTCCGGCAACGAGGGTGCAAAGGCGCTCTACGCGCGCCATGGCTTTGCCAACTACGCCCTTGCCGATGCGCTGGGCAGTGCCCAGTTCTGGGAGAAGACGCTATGACCGACACCGCCACCCGCTCCCGCCCAGCCCCCAAGGCCGCCGTCGTGCTAACCCCCGCCGCCGAGGGGCGCGTGGCCGAGCTGATGGGCAAGGCGCCGGCCGATGCCATCGGCGTCAAGCTCTCGACCCCGCGGCGCGGCTGCTCGGGCCTCGCCTATTCGGTCGATTACGTCACCGAGGAAGCTGCCTTCGACGAGAAGATCGCAACGCCCGGCGGCACGTTCTACATCGACGGGGCAAGCGTGCTCTACCTCGTCGGCAGCACGATGGACTGGGTGGAGGACGATTTCACCGCCGGTTTCGTCTTCGCCAATCCCAACGCCAAGGGCGCCTGTGGTTGCGGCGAGAGCTTCATGGTATGATCGGCGCATGAAATTCACCCATTCCTTCCACGACACCACCGGCGATCGTCCCCGGCCCAGCAGGGGCTTCACCCCTCCGCAATGAATCGCGGCGACGTATCGCGCGAAAAAGGCAAGGGAAGCACGACGGGCCAATCGCAAGCCGCCCGAGTCCGGCCTTGCCGTCCCTGCCGAACCCCCGCGCGATCCGCTGCCGATGCAGGGCGGGGCCGCCGCGCCGCTCGAATTCGACGCCGACTAGCGCCGCGACAAGGCCTGCACGCAGGCCGCCCGGTCCACCGCGGCCCCGTCCGACGCGCGCCGCGCCTCCACCCAGGTCGCCACCGGCTCCGCGCCCGGCGAGAGCGGGTAGAGGAACACGTCGAGCACGCAGGCCTGCCCGGCGAATTGCAGCTTCTTCATGTCGCCTTCCACCACGTTCAGGCGCGGCGTGCCGAAGCGGGCTGCGAGCGCGCGTTCGCCCTCGCGGATCACGCCGGAAAGCCCGGCCCCCTCCATCACCTGCGGCGCGATGAAGCCTGCCGCGCTCGCCACCTGCGGCGGACGACTCGGCGGGACCTGGTTGGTCTGCGGCGGGCGGGCGGGCGCGGGCGGAGCCTGTTGCGGCACCGCCGTGGCGCAGGCGCCGAGCAGCAAGGTGGAAAAGGCGAGGGGTATCAGACGCATAGGGGTGTCAACTCCTGCGGGCGCTGCGATGAACGAGATGTGTCGCGCTCGCCGCGCCGAGCACCGGGGCGACGAGGTTGAGGAAGGGGACGGCCAGCAGCGCCGCGATGACGCCGCCGAGCGCAAGCCGCTGTCCGCGCGAGATCGGGGCGAGATCGTCCTCCCCCTGCCGGTGGCGCAGCCAGACCATGTCCTGCAACTCGCGCCCCAGCAGCACGGCGTTGACCAGCCAGAACACAACAAACGTGCCCACCCCCGTCACCAGCAGCACGGCCGCCACAGGCAGCGCGGCGAGGTTCGCCAGCAGCGCGCGCAGAAGCGAGCGAGTGGCGTAGCGCATGGAGAGGCCGAACGGCACCTCGCGCGCCGCGCTCGCCTCGGCCGGGTAGTGCCGCCGCTCCACCGCGCGCACCACGTCCTCGGCGTAGAATTGCACCACGGCCATGGCCACCAGTCGCCAGCCGAGCCACAGGCCGAGGATCGTGGCGAGCAGCGAGATCGCCTCGCGCAGCGGACCTGCGCCGGCAAAGGCCGTGTCCTCCAGCCCCGCGCCCGCCAGCGCCCAGTCGATCAGCCAGACCCCGCCCACGGCCACCGCGATGAAGATCGCCAGCGTCACCGCCACGCTTTTCAGCAGGATGCGCAGCACCGCGCCGTCGAACAGCTGCCCGAAGCCGAGCGCAAGCGAGGTGGGGACCGTTGCCATCGCCGCTTGCGATTGCCCGCGCCTTTCGCCAAGTCAACGCCGCGCCGGCCGCAGCCGCCCATAATTCCTCAGGAGAACCCATGACCGCTCCCCGTTACGACGTAATCGCCATCGGCAATGCCATTGTCGACGTGATGGCCCCCTCTTCGGACGAGCTGGTGGAGGAACTGGGCCTCGCCAAGGGCGGCATGACGCTGGTCGACACCGCGCGTGCGGGCGAGCTCTACGATGCCATGGGCAGCGCGCGCGAGATTTCGGGCGGTTCGGCGGCCAACA
Organism: Aurantiacibacter luteus; assembly: GCF_001010945.1. Classification (GTDB taxonomy): domain Bacteria; phylum Pseudomonadota; class Alphaproteobacteria; order Sphingomonadales; family Sphingomonadaceae; genus Alteraurantiacibacter; species Alteraurantiacibacter luteus. The sequence continues at coordinate 434,931 of NZ_LBHB01000002.1, read as the reverse complement.
CGCTGGCGGGCCTTGCCGCCATGGGCGCGCAGTGCGCCTTCATCGGCCAGGTGGCGGACGACCAGCTTGGCTCCATCTTCGCCCACGACATCCGCGCCATGGGCATCGATTTCGATACGCCCGTGCGCGCCACCGACAACACCGAGGCCAACCCGCCCACCGCGCGCTGCCTGATCTTCGTGACGCCCGATGGCGAGCGCACGATGAACACCTTCCTCGGCGCCAGCCAGTTCCTGCCGCCCGCCGCATTGGACGACGAGACGATCGCCAGCGCCGCCGTGCTCTATCTCGAGGGCTACCTGTGGGATCCCGAGGAACCGCGCAGCGCCATGCGCCGGGCCATCGAGGTCGCGCGCGGCGCGGGGCGCAAAGTCGCCTTCACCGCCAGCGAAAGCTTCGTCATCGACCGCCACGGCGACGATTTCCGCGCGCTGATCGCCGACGGCCTGATCGACATCCTGTTCGTCAACGAACACGAGCTGGCCTCGCTGACTGGCGAGGCGGACTTCGACGCCGGCCTCGCCGCGCTGGACGGCAAGGTGCCCGTCGTCGTCGCCACCCGCAGCGCGAAGGGCGCGGTCTGCATGGCCGATGGCAAGCGCAGCGAGGTCGCCGCCGAGCCGATCGACAAGGTCGTCGACACCACCGGCGCGGGCGACCTGTTCGCGGCGGGCTTCCTCTACGGCCACACTCGCGGCGAGGATGCCGAACGGTGCCTGAGGCGCGGCGCCATCGCGGCAGCCGAGATCATCAGCCACTACGGCGCCCGGCCCGAGGCCGACCTGAAGGCGCTGATGGACGAGAAGCTGGGGTGACGGCGCGCCGGGGCCGCACCCTCGAAGTTGACACTGTCAAGCAGCCTGTCGGATGAAAAGGCAATGTCGTCAACGGTTTGACTGCCAGGGCGAAGTTGACACTTTGCACGTAAGCGCGGGAAAGTTCGAAAGGGGAGCGCGCTTCATGGTCGTGGCGCGATGGAGCGCCGGCGAACCTGTAGGAAACCCCCTGCGTCTTCGGGCTTGCCATTGTCGTTGCAGCAGGCAAACTGACGCGGACATTCGCCTGGGGGAGGCTCGAGATGGGATTGTTCGGCAAGCTGTTCGGCGGCGGCGGCGAGAAGGACCCGAAGCCGCTGGCGCCCGCCACCTGCGAAGCGTCGATGAACTTCGACCTGGAGAACGTGCGCCCGTTCCTGCAACGCCTGCACGAGCGCCGGGGCATCGGGCTCGACGTCGATGCGCTCGCTCGTTTCGCCGAGGAAACCGAGCCTGAGGACGAGCGCGAGATGCGCCGAGACTTCACTTATGAGGGCCGCACCGTGCCGGTGCGCTTCTCGGTCTTCATGGACGACATCGACGCGCCCGACCTCTATTTCTACGCGCCGGACAAGGCGCTGATCGACGCGATCGATGCCGAATACGTCGTTTTCTGCGACGAGCTGGGGATCTAGCTCTCGCGCTCCTCCTCGCGGGCGATTTCGCGGTAGCCGATGTCGCGGCGGCAGAAGCCGGTGGGGAAATCGATGGCATCGACGGCGGTGTAGGCAAGGTCGCGGGCTTCGCGCACATCGCGCCCCGCGGCGGTGACGGCGAGGACGCGGCCGCCGTTTGCCACGAGGTGTCCGTCGCTGAGCGCGGTTCCGGCGTGGAAGATCGTCACCCCGCCGCCCACCTGCGACAGGTCTATTGCGCCGCCCTTCTCGGGCGTGCCCGGATAGCCTTTCGCCGCCATCACCACGGTCAACGCGGTGTCGTCGCTGAAGCGCGGTTCGGGCAGGCCCGCCAGCGTGCCCTCGGCGCAGGCGAGCATGATCTCGGCAAGGTCGCCCTCCAGCCGCGTCATCAGCACCTGGCATTCCGGGTCGCCGAAGCGGGCGTTGTATTCGACCAGCTTGATGCCGTCGGGCGTCAGCATCAGGCCGGCATAGAGCACGCCCGAATAGGGCATGCCGTCCTCGGCCATCTGGCGCACGGTCGGCAGGACGATGCGCTCCATCGCCTCGGCCTGCAACGCCTCGGTCAGCACCCGCGCCGGGCTGTAGGCGCCCATGCCGCCGGTGTTGGGTCCGGTGTCGCCGTCGCCCACGCGCTTGTGATCCTGCGCGCTGCCGAAAGGCACCACGGTCTCGCCGTCGGTGAGGGCGAAGAAGCTGGCCTCCTCGCCGTGCATGAACTCCTCGATCACCGCCTTGGCGCCGGGCTGCGGTTCGCCCTCGCCGAAGATGTCGATCAGGGCATGGCGCGCGGCGTCATTGTATTCGGCAATGGTCACGCCTTTGCCCGCGGCGAGGCCATCGGCCTTGATGACGAAGGGGGCGGTAAAGGTGCTCAGCGCCGCCACCCCTTCGGCATAGCTGGTCACCTCCACATAGCGCGCGGTGGGGATGCCTGCCCGCTCGCACAATCGCTTGGTAAAGGCCTTGCTGCCCTCGAGCTGGGCGGCGGCCTGCGAGGGGCCGAAGACGGGAACGTCGGCGGCGCGCAGGCTGTCGGCGAGGCCATCAACCAGCGGCGCTTCCGGGCCGATCACGACGAGGCCGATGGCGCGCTCGCGGCAGAAATCGACCACCGCCGCGTGGTCGCCCGCATCGAGCGCCACCAGCTTCGCGCACTCCGCAATGCCCGGATTGCCCGGCGCGGCGTAGAGCGTCCCGCCCTCCTTCGTCACGGCGGCGGATTGCGCCAGCTTCCAGCACAGGGCATGCTCGCGGCCTCCCGATCCCAGCACCAGGATGTTCATGGCAGGCTCCTACGACAGTTACGGCGACGACGATGACAGCGGCCTCCTAGCGAGCGGACGCGACGGCGACAATTCCGCGCCCCTGACCATCACCGAATTGTCGAGCGCGCTGAAGCGCACGGTGGAAGACCGCTTCGGCTTCGTGCGCCTGCGCGGCGAGATCTCGGGCTACAAGCGCGCGGCCTCGGGCCACGTCTACATGAGCCTGAAGGACGAAGGCGCGGTGCTCGACGCGGTGATGTGGAAGGGCACGGCCGCGCGCCTCGCCTTCCGGCCCGAGGACGGGATCGAGGTGATCGCGACGGGCAAGATCACCACCTACCCGGGGCGCAGCAAGTACCAGATCGTGGTCGAGCGCATGGAGATCGCGGGCGAGGGCGCGCTGCTCGCGCTGCTGGAGAAGAACCGCCAGCGCTTCGAGGCCGAGGGCCTGTTCGCCAATCGCCGCGCGCTGCCCTTCGCCCCGCGCACCATCGGCGTGGTGACATCGCCGACGGGCGCGGTGATCCGCGATATCCTCCACCGGCTGGAGGACCGCTTCCCCACATACGTCATGGTCTGGCCGGTAATCGTGCAGGGGCAGGGCGCCGCCGAGCAGGTGGCCGCCGCCGTGCGCGGGTTCGCCCAGCTGCCCGCCGGCATGGCGCGGCCCGACCTGCTGATCGTGGCGCGCGGGGGCGGCTCGATCGAGGACCTGTGGGCCTTCAACGAGGAAGCCGTGGTGCGCGCCGTCGCCGCCTCGCCCATCCCCGTCATCAGCGCCGTGGGGCACGAGACCGACACGACGCTGTGCGATTTCGCCGCCGACATGCGCGCGCCCACGCCCACCGCCGCCGCCGAGCTGGCCGTGCCAGTACGACGCGAGCTGGCGAACACGCTCGCCGACCTGACGCTCCGGAAGCGCAAGTGCGTGATGCGCCCGGTGGAGCTGGGGCGCGAGCGACTGGCGGCGCGCGGCGACCGCCTGCCCACGCCCGAAGCCCTCTTGCAACCGCGCGCGCAGCGGCTCGACGAGGCGGGTGAGCGATTGCGCCGCGCGCTGGTGGACCGCGCGGCCAAGGGGCGCGAGCGGTTGTCCGACCTGCGTCTCTCGCCCGCGATCCTGCGCGCCCGGCTGGACCGCGCCGGCGACAGGCTGGCGGCGGCAAGCCCGCGCCCGGCGATGATGCGCGCCCGGCTGGAGCGGCTCGGCGAACGTCTGGCAGCGGTGCGGCTCGGCCCCTCGGCGGTAGAGCAGCGCCTCGCCCGCGCCGGCGAACGCCTCGCCGCGACGCGCCTGACGCCTGCGCTGGTCACGCGCCCGCTGGGCGAGCGCGCCACGCGGCTGGCGGCGCTGGAGCGGCTGCGTCTGCAGCTCGACCCCAAGGCGCCGCTAAAGCGCGGCTACGCGCTCGTCTGCGCGCCGGGCCACCCGGTCGTCGCCACCCGCGCGCTCGCCGAGCAGCAACCGGTGCTGACGCTGGAGTTCGCCGACGGGACGATGCAGGTGACGACCGGAGAGGCCACGCCCGTGGCGAAGCCGCCCCGCAAACCGGTCCAGCCGAAGCCCACGGACGCGCAGCCGAAATTGCTTTAGCGGGCCGCAGCCCCTAGATTGCGGGGATGCTGATGAACTCCTCCGACAATCCCGCCACGCTGGTCTACGGCCCCAACGGCTTTCGCGTGATCCGCCCCGGCCACTTCGTCACCTGCGCCGCGAGCGGGGTGCCCGTGCCGCTAGAGGAGCTGCGCTACTGGAGCGTGGACCTGCAGGAGCCCTACGCGAGCGCCGAACTGTCGACCAAGCGCGCGCTCGGCCAACTGTGAGGCGGATTGCCATAGCCGCGCTGCCGGTGCTGGCCGCCGCGTGCACCGCCATTCCCGCCCCCGACGCGCCGCCCGCGCCCGTCGCCACCACGCGCGCGGAGGTCGTCCAGCCGCTGCCCGCGCCAACGCCGACGCCCCGAGCAACGCCCAACGGCCCTAGCACCTTCCTGTTCGACGGGCAGCTGACGCAGGGCGGCTGGATCCGCGGCACCGCGCCCGGTGGCACCGTGTCCGCGCGGCTGGGCGATGCTCCGCTCGAGCTCGACCCGCAGGGCCGCTTCTTCGCCGCCTTCGACCGCGACGCCGAGCCGAGCGCCGAGCTGATCGCCACCCTCGCCGACGGACGCACCATCCGCAGCCCCGTGGCGGTCAGCCCCCGCGCCTGGAACATCGAGCACATCAACGTCGCCCGCACGCCGGGCGGCGGGATGACGGATGCCTTCTGGCGCATCCGCGAGCCCGAACTGAACGCCATCGAGGCCGCGCGCCAGGCCAATTCGGACACCGACGGCTGGACGCAGGACTTCGCCTGGCCGGTAACGGGCCGCATCTCCGGTCGCTTCGGCTCGCAGCGCGTCTATCGCGGCGAACCGGCGAGCTACCATTCCGGCCTCGACATCGCGCCGGGCGCGGGCACGCCCTTCGTTGCGCCTGCCGACGGGGTGGTCACGCTGGCGGCGCACGATCCCTTCAGCCTCGAAGGCAAGCTCATCGTCATCGACCACGGCGCGGGCCTCAACAGCGCCTTTCTCCACGCCTCGCAGATCTTCGTGAACGTGGGCGACCGGGTCTCGCAGGGCGACCGCATCGGGCTCGTCGGGGCGACCGGGCGGGCGACGGGGCCGCACCTGCATTGGAGCCTCAAGTGGCGCGAGGCGCGGCTCGATCCGCTGCTGTTCCTCGGCCCCATGCCCTAGCGGCACGGCCCCGCATCATCATGCCGAAACGCCGCGCCCTCGCCATCGCCGCGCTGATGCTCGGCCTTGCGCCGGGGACCTTCGTGCGAACCCATGTGCCCGACCGGCAGGCGCAGGTGCTGGCCATCGCGCCGGTCGACGATCTGCCGGAAGCAAAGGCGATCGGCGGCTTCACGCGAGAAGGCGTCTGGCAGCTCGCCAGCCCGAATATCGATTTCGGCGGCTACTCGGCGCTGGTGACGCTGGGGCCGGGCGAGGACCTCGTCGCCTGGTCGGATCGCGGCATGCGCATGGCCTTTGCCCGCCCCGGATCGGGCGATGAGGGCCGCGTTCGGTTCGACAGGGTCGACGATCGCGGCCCGCTCTCCTCCGCCTTTCCCGACATCGAGGCGGCCATGCGCGATCCCGCGAGCGGGCGCACGTGGTTGGCGCTAGAGAACGCCAACGCGGTGCTGCGGTACGATGCCGCGAGTCGCTTCGAGGCGGCGCGGCGGCCCCCGGAATGGACCGAATGGGGCAGCAACGCCGGGCCCGAGGCGATGGAGCGCCTGGCCGACGGGCGCTTTATCGTGCTGCCCGAAGCGCGGGCTACCGGTTTGCTGTTTTCCGGCGATCCGACGGAAGAAGGGGCGGCGCAAAGCTTCGCGGTCTCCATTCCCCACGACTACGATGCGACAGACCTCGCCGCGCTGCCCGACGGGCGGGTGCTGGTGCTGCTGCGCAAGCTGGCGCTGGGCTACCCGCCCTTCACCGCCGCGCTGGGCATCGCCGACCCTGCCGAGCTGGAGCGCGGCGATGCGCTGATGGTGCGCCTGCTGGTCGATCTCGATGCACTGGTTCCGCCGGAGAACTGGGAAGGCCTCGCCAGCGAATCACGCGGCGACGGACGCATCGACCTCTGGCTGATCGCCGACGACAACTCGGCCTCGTTCCAGCGTACCTTGCTGGCGAAGCTGGTTCTCGACCCGCGCACCCTGCCAGCGGCGCAATGAAAAAGGCGCGCCGGGATCGCTCCCGCCGCGCCTTTTCGTGTTTCCTCGAAGGTCCGCGCGCTTAGGCGGCGGTGGCGTCCTTGGCCGCCTTCTTCAGCTCGCGCTTCACCTTCTGGGCGCGGGTGGAGAGCTTCTCGTCGCGGGTCTTCATCAGCCAGTTGTCGAGGCCGCCGTTGTGCTCGACGCTGCGCAGGCCGTGGGTCGATACGCGGAACTTGTGGCTGGTGCCCAGCTTCTCGCTCATCAGCGTGACGTTCTGCAGGTTGGGCAGGAAGACGCGCTTGGTCTTGTTGTTGGCGTGGCTGACGTTGTGGCCGACCTGGCGGCCCTTGCCGGTAAGTTCGCAGATGCGCGACATGGCGAATTCTCTCGTTTCAAACGTTGATCGGGACAGCAATGGTCCGGGAAAGGCGCGCGCATACAGGGGGGGTGGAGATTCGTCAAGCGACGCGGTAGCGCGAAGGTCATGGCGAAATGGCCCGTCTCCCCGCCCATGCAGCGCGCGCTCGAGCTGGCTCGCGCGGCGGCGGCCGTGGGCGAGGTGCCCGTGGGCGCGGTGGTGACGCGCGGGGGCGCAGTGGTGGGCGAGGGGCACAACCTCACCCGCAGCACCAGCGACCCCACCGCCCATGCCGAGATCGTAGCGATTCGCCGCGCGGCCGAGGCGCTGGGCGACGAGCGGCTGACCGGCTGCGACCTCCACGTCACGCTGGAGCCCTGCGCCATGTGCGCGGGCGCGATCGCCCACGCGCGAATCGCCCGGCTGTATTACGGCGCCCCCGATCCCAAGGGCGGCGCGGTGGACCACGGCGCGCGCGTTTTCGCCCACCCGCAGTGCCTGCACGTGCCGCAGGTCTATCCCGGCATGGGCGAGGGCGAGGCGGCCCAGCTGCTGCGCGGCTTTTTCGCAGAGCGGCGCTGACGCGATCACTCGTTGAAGCTGCCGCGATCCTCGCGCCAGGCGAGCCAGCCGTTGATCGTGAGCGACAGCGCCGCAAGGCCGATCCCGATCCACCACGGCAGGTCCGCGATCCACGCGATGGCAAGCCCGATGACGAGCGCCAGGACCGCGAAGGCGAGGAGGTTGCCGCCGCGCCCCATGCTACAGCCCCCGCCAGATGCTGACGCGCGTGTCGTCCGGCGGGCCGAAGCGACGCGCGTCGCAGGCCGTGGGCATGAAGTCCGCGCCGTAGCACAGGCGCATTTCGGTCAGCCATCCGTGGTTCGAGAGGACGAGGCCCACGTCCTCCGCCTCCCAGTGCGGGTTGGCATCGGCGAAGACCTGCCGCACATCGCCGGCGGTCAGGCCGCGGTGGCGCGAGAGGCGGTCGAAGTCGGGCCAGCGCAGGCTCCGCCACAGGATGCCGGTGACGCGCAGGTAGGTGTCGGGGTCGCTCGTCATGCAAGACCCGTGGCGCGCCCACTCGTGGGCGATCAGCGCGGCATCGGGCATCATGCACATGGCCCCGGCGGCGGCCTGCGGCGAGGGTTGGCGGCGCGCTGGGCACCACTGCGGCCACTGCCCGCCCGCACCCTCGGGCCAGAGGCCGTGGACGGTAAAGGCGAAGCGCCCCTCGCGCCCCGAGCACATCCGGGCATGGCGCGCGCTGTCCTGCCGGAACCGGCAGAATTCCGGGCTCCAGGTCAGCGCGAGGGTATAGCCCGTCACCCGCGTCTGGCGCACGGGCCCGTCGCGCTGGGCGATCGGCAGTGTGATCGGACCTTGCGGGATGCGGCACTGGTAGGCCTGCGCCATGGCCTGCTGCGGCCAAAGCGCGAGCGCCAGCAGGCCGGCGATCAGGTGGCGCGAGACGCGAACCACGCGCGCGCATCCGGTCGGAACAGGAACCACATGGCGATCACCTGCAGCAGCGCGGCGATGAGCCCGGTGATGCTGAGCGAGCCCAGGCCGCTCGATAGCGCCGAGGGTATCGACAGCACCCGGTAGACGACGAAGGCCAGCAGCACCCAGCGTGCCCAGCCCTGTCGGGCGCGCGAGACGAGGAACCACAGCAGCAGGCTCACCCCGAAGCCGACGGCTAGGCCAAGGGCGAGCATGGTCCCCGCCTGTCCGGCCATGTCGGCGGCGACGAGCTCGGCTTCCAGCGCGGCTTTCATTGAATCGTAGTTGAGCAGCGCCTGTGCCACGCTGATGGCAATGGCGGCGAGATAGAACAGGTCGAACTTCTTGATCGAATCCGGGCGCATGCGAACCCTCCCCTGATTTCGGCCGCCGTTCTAGGCGTCAGAGAGGGGTGAAGTCGAGGCCGATATCCGCGGCGGGAGCGCTCTGGGTCAGGCGACCGACCGACACGTAGTCGACCCCGGTGGCGGCCTTGGCGCGGATGGTCTCGAGGGTGATGCCGCCGCTGGCTTCGGTCGGCACCCGGCCCGCGACCAGGGCGACGGCTTCGCGCAGGGTGTCGGGGCCCATGTTGTCGAGCAGCAGCCGCGTGGCCCCTGCCTCCAGCGCGGGTTCGATCTGGTCCACCCGGTCGACCTCGCAGATGATGTCGGCCACGCCCGCTTCGCGCGCGCGGCGCACCGACTCGCCCACGCTGCCGGCGACGAGGATGTGGTTGTCCTTGATCATCGCCGCATCCCACAGGCCCATCCGGTGGTTGCTGCCCCCGCCCATGCGCACCGCGTATTTCTCGAGGTGTCTCAGTCCCGGAATGGTCTTGCGCGTATCGAGCAGGGTGCAGGCCGGATTGGCCATCGCATCGACATAGTGCCGCACCATTGTGGCAATGCCCGACAGGTGCTGCACGGTGTTGAGCGCGCTGCGCTCTGCGGTCAGCATGGCTCGGGCGTTGCCGGTGAGGCGCATGAGGTCGGTGCCCGGCTCCACCGCCGCGCCTTCCTCCACCAGCAGCGTGATCTCCATGTCGGGATCAAGCGCGCGGAAAAAGGCCGCGGCCACCGGCAGCCCGGCGACGCGGATGGCATCGCGGCTGTCCATCACGCCGGAAAAGCGCGCGTCCGCCGGGATGACGCTATCGGCGGTCACGTCACGCCCGCCGCCGGGCAGGCCCTGCCCCAAGTCCTCGGCGAGCGTGGAGCGGACGAAGGCATCGAGGTCGAAGCCGGTGAGTTCGAACGGCATGTCAGCTCCTGGAAGAAGGACGATCCTTCGACAAGCTCAGGATGAGCGGAGAAGGGTTACACGGTCGCAAAGCGACCGCAAGGGTGACCGCCCGCCCGCAGCGGGCGCGTAGCGAAGCGGAGCGCGTCTAGCGAGGACGAAGCCGCGGAGGCGGCTTCTTGAAGCGAATGAATCAATGCACGAAACGCGCCACCACATCCCTGTAGGAGCGCGAGACCTTCACCTCCGCCCCGCTGTCCAGCACCAGGAAGCATTCGCCGTTGGTATGCGGCTTGACCTGGCGCACCTGGTCGAGGTTGACGATGGTCGAGCGGTGGACGCGCTGGAAGTTCTTGGGGTCGAGGCGGCGTTCGAGATCCTTCATCGTCTCGCGCAGGATCAGCGAATTGTCGCCCGTGTAGATGCACATGTAATCGCCCGCGGCCTCGATATGCTCGATGCTGTCGACATCGACGCGGAAGATCTGGCCGCGATCCTTGACGTTGATCATCTTCTCGTACCGGCCCGCGCTCTCCTCGCTGCCGCTATCGATCTCCTCCAGGCTTTCGGGGCTGACCTCGGCCAGCACGTCCTTCAGCTTGTCCGCCTCCTCGCTCGAACGCTTTTCGGCGAGGCGCTGGCGCACGCGCTCGACGGTGTCGGCCAGCTTGTCCTCGTCCACCGGCTTCATCAGGTAGTTGACGGCATTGGCCTCGAAGGCGCGGATGGCGTGTTCGGAATAGGCGGTGACGAAGACGAACAGCGGCGGTTCGATCTCCATCACGCCCTTGACCACGGAAAAGCCGTCGAAGCCGGGCATCTGGATGTCGAGGAAGACGAGGTCGGGCTTCAGCGTCTTGATCGCGCGGATCGCCTCGCGGCCGTTGGCGCAGGTCTCGATCACCTCGATGTCGGAAAACGGCTCGAGGCGCAGCTGCAGGCCCTGGATGGCGAGCTTCTCGTCGTCGACGAGGATGGTGCGGATGGTCATGCGGGGGCTCCGGTTGGGGGGTTGCCGAAAGAACGGTCCACCCCCGCCTCAATGCGCGAGGGGCGGGGAAGTTTCTGCGTGGCGGCGGCCTCGTCCGGTTCCTCGGGGCTCTCGTAGGGAACCTCGATGATCACGGTGAAGCCGCCGTCGGGCGGGGTCTCGATGTCGAAGCGGTGGTCCTCGCCGTAGGCTTGGCCGAGCCGCTCATTGATGTTGTTGAGGCCGACGCCGGTGCTGGACTGCGTGCCGCGCGCCACCGCCTCGGCGGCGTTCTGGTTGCCCTGCAGGCCCGGCCCGGTGTCGCTGACGGTCAACCGCAGGCGCTGGCCCACGACCTTGGCGGCCAGGCTGATGCGCGCGCCTTCCTCCTGCGCGGAGACGCCGTACTTGATCGAATTCTCGATCAGCGGCTGGAGCAGGAAGGAGGGAATGCAGGCGTTCGCCGCCTCGGGTTCGATGCGGAACTCGGTCCGCAACCGCTCCTCGAAGCGCATGCGCTCGATGTCGAGGTAGAGCTTCAGCGTCTCCACCTCCTGCGCCACGGTCACCTTGGCGCCGGGCTTGGTCACCAGCGTGTGCCGCAGGAAGCCGGACAGGCGCGTCAGCATGGCGTTGGCCGGCGCGGTCTGCTTGAGCAGCACCAGCGTGCTGATGGAATTGAGTGTATTGAACAGAAAGTGCGGGTTCAGCTGATAACGCAGCATGGCGAGCTGGGCGCTGGTCGCCTGCGCTTCCAGCCGCTCCAGCCGGTCGGCCTGTTCTTCCACCTGCAGGAAGAAGTTGATGGCGAAATACAGCGCCGACCACGCGCCGAGCAGCGCGAGGGGAAAGATGAAATAGCCGATCAGCTGCTGGGTGAAGCCGCCCGGCTCGGCCCGGCCCAACTGGATCGCCCAGGTCTGGATGAAGGCGTACAGCAGCACCGCGGCGGGCAGGACCAGCGCCGTCACGCCCCATGTCACGAGCGCCTTCTTCGTGATCAGCTGGTTGTAGACGACCGACAGCACGGTGCTGATGGAAAAGCCGGTGATCGCCTCGATCAGCACGGTGACGTAGAAGCTGGCTTCCTGTCCGTTCACGATGCCGCCGACCACGCGCAGCAGGAAGGCACCCGTCCAGCCGATCAGCTGCAAGCGCCAGAAGGCGCGGTTCTTGTCCGCGAAGAACGGGGTCGGCTTGAACGGCAGCATCGCCATGCGCTGCCCCTTAGCCGATGCGGCGCCGCGCGTCAGAGGGTTTCGCAACGATGCGCCTCCCGCAGAAGGCGGCTGGCCTTACGAATCGCGCGCCTCGGCAACGGCCTGGTCCAGCTGCTCGGTCCCGACCGCGCCGTTCAGCACGGTGTCGCCGACGATGAAGGCGGGCGTTCCCGACAGCTGCAGGGTCTGGCCGAGGAACACGTTGTTCTGCAACTGCGCCTCGAACGCGCCGGCGGCGATGGCGGTATTGGCCTGCTCGACATCGACCCCGGCACTGCGCGCCGCGGCGGCGATGTTTTCGGGGCTCGGGCTCTCGGCGGCGAACATGGCGTTGTGGAAGGCTTCGAACTTGCCCTGCTGCGCGGCGGCGAGCGCCATGCGCGCGGCATTCGCGCTGCCTTCGGACAGGATCGGGTATTCGCGGATCACCACCTTCAGGTCGGGGTTCGCGGCGATCAGCTGGTTCACGTGCTCCACGCTCATGCGGCAGTACCCGCAGGCGTAGTCGCTGAATTCGACCAGCGTGACGCTGCCATTGGGGTTGCCCAGGACGGCCCCCGGGAAAGCCTGTTCCAGCTCGGCGCGCACGGGGGCGAGGCGCGCGGCGGTTTCGCGCTGCTGCAGAACGCCGATCGCCTCGGGCAGGACCTCGGGATTTTCCATCAGGTAGTCGCGCGTGCGATCGGGCCCGAGGCCGGCATAGTCCCACGCGGCGGCCCCGGCCACGCCGGCGACGAGCGAGAGGGCGATGGTGACGAGCGTTCGCATTGCGGATGGCGCTAGTTGCGTTCGGCCATCTGTTCAAGCATGCCGCGCGCCTGCAGCTGCACGTCCTGCGCGCGGATCCAGTCTGCGGTGTAGGGCTCCAGCCCGGCCTCGGCGGCCTGCGCGTTCATCATCGCGGCCTGCGGATTGCCCGACATGACCTGCTGTTCCGCACTTGCCAGGCGCGCGCGGGGCTGGTCGCCGCGCAGGCCGTAGACCACGCCGAGCTGGTACCAGGCGAAGGGATTCTCGCGGTCGCGGCCCACGGCGGCGCGCAGCACGCTCTCGGCCTCGTCGAGGTTGGCGGGATCGTCGGTCGCCAGCAGGGCATGGCCCAGCATCGAGGCGATAAGCGGGTTCGAGCCGGTCAGCCGCGTCGCCTCGCGCAAGGGGGCCAGCGACTGCGGCACCTGGCCGGATTCGAGCAAGATCTGGCCCTCGAGCTCAAGGAAATAGGGGTTGTCCGGCTCGAGGCTGACGAGCGTGCCGACTTCCGCCAGCGCATCGTCCATGCGCGCGTCCTTGTGATAGGCGAGCGCGCGGGCATAGCGGGCGGGGACGGTGTCGAGATAGATCGGGTAATACTGCAGCGTGCGCTCGGGCTCGGCGAGGTAGCCGAACAGCTTGGCCTTCACCCGCTCGAACCGCTGCTGCAGCGCGGCATCGTCGGGCGCGGCCCATGCGCGGTCGGCCTCGTATCCCTCGCGCAGGGTGGCGAGGCGCTGGCCGGTCATCGGGTGGCTGCGGGCATACTCGTTCTCGCGGTCCTGGCTGATGCCTCGGCGGAATTCGTAGCTCTGCAGCCGCTCGAAGAAGGTGAGGCTGCCGCGCCCGGAGATGCCGGCCTCGGACAGGTACTGCGCGCCCGCCTGGTCGGCGCTCGCCTCTTGCGTGCGGCTGAAGGCGAGGAAGTTGCCGAGCGCGGCGCGCTGGCCCGCCTGCATGATGCCCATCGCCGCTTCGCCCGCGCCCGCAAGAGCGGCGCCGACCGCGAGGAGGGTGGACAGCAGGCTGATGCGCCCGGCATTGGCCATGCCTTCGGACATCCGGTTGATGTGCCCGCCGGTGATGTGGCCGAGCTCGTGCGCCAGCACGCCCTGCACCTCGCCCACCGAATCGGCCTCGTTGATCGTGCCGGAATGGATGTAGATCCGCTGACCGCCGGCGACGAAGGCGTTCATGCTGGGATCGTTGATGAGCACGATATCGACCGCGCCGCTGCCGAGGCCCGCGGCATCGGCCAGCGGGTCGACGAGGTCCTGCAACAGCGCCTCGGTCTCCGCGTCGCGCAGCACCGAGGGGCCCTGGCTCTGAGCTGCGACGGGCTGGGCCACGAGGCCGGCGAGGGCGAGCACGGCGAGCGCGCGCGCGAGAAGGGAGGGAAGCCGCGTCATCGTGTCGACCACGGCTGTAGCCTTGGCGGCGCTGAACGGGAAATGAAGATCACCCGGCGGGACTGCCGTCTGCTTGCTCGTCCTCGGCGGCGACCTTTTCCACCACGCGCACGATTTGTTCGGTCTCCCCGCCGGGAGTGACGCCGATGGCGCGCAGGAAATCGTGCCCCTCGTCGTAGGTCTGGCCGAGCCACAGCGGGATGCCCGCCGCTTTCAGCGCCGCTTCGGCTGCCCGTTCCTCGGAGGAGAAATCCTCCGCCGCGGCCTTGCGGATGAACACCGCCGCCACCCGTTCCGGCCAGGCGGCCGCGGCCCGGGCGAAGGCGGGCAGGTCGCCCTGCGTATCGTCGCCGATCAGCGCGAAGCGCAGCTCGGGATGCATGGCGAGGATGGCGTCGATGGCTGCGCTCTTGTGCTCGCCGTGGCTGGACGAGCCGAAGGTCGCGCGGTTCAGCCCCCAGTCGCGTAAGGTTATCGGACCCAGCGGCAGGCCCTTCACCCGCATGAAGGCGACGAGATAGGCGAACAGGTTCCACGGCGAGGAGGACACGTAGAAGAACGGCCGCCGCGTCGCCGGCATGTGCTCTGCCCCGCGAGTCTCGTCGCCCGTGTCCGACCCGCCGCCGAGCTCGCCGTAGAAGGTGTCCGCTCCCGGCACCGCCACCCGCTCCTGCGGCAGTTCGGCGAAGACCCGCCGCCAGTTGCGCACCACATTCCTGAGCCCGCCGGTGATGCCGGTCTCCACGATGGTGTCGTCGATGTCGGAGATGATGGCGAGACCCCCCGCGCGCCCCGGCGCGAGCACGTGCGCGTCCACCTGCTGCGCACCCTCGGGCGTGGTCCAGTGCAGGTGCGCCTGCTCCCACAGCGGATATTCGGGCAGGTCCCACGGCGGATCGAGCGCCACGTCGAAATGCACGTAGCCCTCGCCATCGCTCGTCGCGGCGGTATCGAGCAGCGGGCCGTTCGCGCCCTCGATCACCAGCCGCACGGCGACACCGGGCACCTCGCGGCTGGCGAACTGGCGCAGCATGGTGCGCATGGCCTGCCAGCGCGAGGTGGTCTCGAAAGTGGCGGGCGGCTGCCGCAGCGCTCGCGCCGACAGCGTCAGGCGGGTGCGGCTGCGGTGGCCGAAATAGGGCTGGATGCGCGTGGAAACGCGGCGGGAGAACACCATGCGCGCCGGACTAGCCGACGGCCCGTCCCATGCCCACCCCCGGTGACTGCCCCGACGCCCGGCCCTCAGCCGATCAAGCGACGGGCGGCCTTTTCCACCAGCGAGACATCCTGCGGCACTTCGCCGAGCAGGGCCACGTGGCCCGAAGGCGTGCGGCGGATCAGCACCAGCGCGAATTCCTCGCCGTCCTGCGCGATGGCATCGAACCGGGCCGCGGGCAGCGCGCGCAGCTTCTTCGCGATGGCCTTGCGCGGCTGGGCACGCGCGGGCGCAGGGGCCTCGCCGTCATTGCCGCGGCGATAGTCGCGCTCCGCCGCGACGACTCTCTTGAGCCCGCCGTCCACGGTCTTGAGGTACTGGCCGAGCGTTCCGCGCGCCATGCCCCGGCGCTGCGCGTAGGCGAGCACGGCGGCATATTCGGTGAGGCGGGTCTTGTCGTAATCGATGCCGAAGACGAGCTTGACCACCGGAGTCATCGGCGCGCGATCCTGCATCGCCAGCCCCGAATCCTCCAGCAGCTCGGCGAAATCGGCAGGCGCGTCGGCGGCGGCCAGCGCGAAGTCCCAGGCCCGGCCCACGGCCTCGTAGAGCGCGGCGCGGGTGCGCTCCTCGCCGCTGCGGGCTTCCTGCGCCATCTCGCGCGCGGCTGCCAGCCAGTCGGCCAGGGCCATCGGTTCGAGGGCCATCGGTTCCACGACCATCGATTCGACAGGCGGCACGGCCAGGGCCATGTCCTCGCTGCCCGGCTGGCCGGACAGGTCGAACGAGGGGCGGGCGCTGAACGCGAGCGGCGCGTAATCGCCGCCCTCGTCCTCGTTCTCGCCGGATTCGTCCAGCGGGCTCGCCGGGCCGTCTGCCCAGTCGGTCAGGGCGGTGGAGCGCAGCGGGCGCGAGGTTTCCTCCGCGGCTTCGTCCAGCGCCTGGTCGATCTCCAGCATCAGCTCGCCGGTCGCTTCGCTGCCCGCCATCTCCTTCCAGTTGATGACGCCGTAGATGTAATCGATGGTCGCATCGTCGCTGGAGAAGGGCAGCAGGATGCCGCGATAGAGGATCGTGGCGCCGGCATTGTTTACGAATTCCGCCTCGAAGCCGATCGGCGACTGGTTGGCGAGGATCTGCATGTAATGGTCGGTGATGCGCGAGAGCAGCGATCGCGGCGGCACTTCGGACAGGCGCCGGGGCAGCTCATCGTGCGAGGTGGCGCATTCGTGGCCAAGCTTGTCGCCGATATACTGGATGCTGGGGTTCTCGATCCCGTCGGTGAAATCGAGCAGTACGGAGTGCGGACCGAAATCCGGCAGCCCGGCGGGGTCGAGATCCTCGATCGCGGGAAAGTTGCGATCCTCGAGCAGGCCGGCCCAGAAATTGTAAGCGCGCACCTGCATCCGGCGCTCGTCCTGGCCGATGGCGGGCGGAGGAGTGGCATCGCCCGCCGCGTCGCTGTCGTCGTCGCGCGCGATTCCGGCGTCATCGTAGACATCGGGAGTCGAATCCAGGTCGTGCGGTTCGAGCGAGCCGAAATTGCCGCGCAGAGTATCCATGCCCTCAAAGCCCCTTTCGATTGGCTGGGGCCCTTTTGGCGCGACGTGGTAAATTTTCGGTGAAGTTGCGCCGGTGAATAGTCGCGACTTTTATCGCAAGGCGTTGAATTCCTTACAGCATATATCGCATGCGGATGGTTTGCCGAATTGGTGAAGAGCCGATGTGGATGGCCGCGTCACCGAAAGAGGGCGGCCCCATGTGCACCGGCGCATCGCGCGAGAAGCCGAAGCCCTCGCGCGGCATCATGCCCAGCGCACGGTCGGCGCGGCCGTTACCGTTCTCGTCGTGCAGCAGCGCGATGCCGTAGGTGCCGGGGGCGACATCGTGGAAGACCAGCACGCGCGCCTCGCCGGCGGGCACGACGGTGCGATAGCCCTGCGCCGCGTCCTGGCAGCGCGGAAAGTGGCCCTGGTCGCGCGTCATGCAGGCGCGCACCACGCCGTCGGTGTTCCTCATGTTGGTGACGCTCACCGTCACGTCCACGCCCGCAGGCGGCGGCGCGGCGGACACCACCAGCGGCGCGGCGAGCGCGCTCAGGACGGCGAGGCGGCGGGGTTTGGTGCGGCCTTCGTGGCGGCCAGGCCCTTGTCGGTGTTGCACAATCGATCCCAGAATCTGAAATAAAGCCCGTAATTGCAGCGATATTCGTCGTGATGCCGCTGGTGATGGCTCGCCGTTATCAGCCAGTTCCCTGCGCGAGAATGAACGAGAGCGCGCGGAAACATCTCCCAGCCCATGTGATTGGTGACCCCCATCACCGTCATGATCGCCAGCACCAGGCCGAGCACGCCGACGTGGATCGGCACGAAAAACACCAGCGCCGGAATGACCAGCGCGCCCGTCAACGCCTCGATCGGGTGGAAGCTCATCGCCGCCCAGGCGGTGGGCGGGCGGCTGGCGTGATGGACGGCGTGGGCGATGCGGAACCACTTGGGGCGGTGCATCAGCCGGTGGGTCCAGTAGAACCAGGTATCGTGCAGGAACAGGTAGACCAGCAGCGAAACCGGCAGCCACCACAGGGGATAGTCGGCGAGGTCGGTATAGATCCGCGTCCACCCCTGCTGCCGCCAACCCCATACGACCACGCCGGCCGGCACCCCGTAGATCGCCGCCGAGGCCAGCGACCAGCCGATCTCGCGCCGGATCTGCGCATCGAGCCCGGCGTAGTGGCCGGGCCGCACCTTGCCCGTCGCCCAGGCGAACAGCCCGCTCGTGACGAGGTAGCGCACCGCCACGATGGTGGTCATGGCGAGCGCGGAGGCGAGGACGGCGGCGAGCATGGTGCCTCGCCATAGCAAGCCGCCGGCGTGGCCGACAGTCCCGGCGCGACAGGTGGCTGACTTCGGCTGCGGTTTTGCTATCCTGCGCCCAGGTTTCGGGAGCGGTACGCATGGTCGGCAGGTTGGGGAAGTGGGCAATGGCAGCTCTGGCGGCGTTCGCGCTGCTCTGCGGAGGGGCGGCGTCGGCACAGGAGGTCGCGCCCGATCCGGTCGGAACCTGGCACGGCACGGTCGAGGCACCGCAGGGCCCCGTGGCGCTGGTGATGCGCGTTACCCGTGACGAGGCGGGCACGCTGCGGGGCACTCTCGAGCCCGCCAGCCAGGCGCCGGGCAGCCTCATGGAGATGACCGAGATCGCCGCCGAGGGCGACACCCTGCGCTGGCGCGTCGCGCCGATCGGGGCGAGCTGGGAAGGCACGTGGGACGCGGCGACGGGCAGCTGGCGGGGCACGCTCAGCCAGGGGCTGACGCTGCCGCTCGACTTCGCGCCGGGCGAGCTTCCCTCCGCCCCGGTGGTGGAGGGGCTCGACGGCAGCTGGCGCGGCGTCCTGCAGATGAACCAGGCCAGGCTGCGCCTCGTCGTCAACGTGGTCACAGGGGATAACGGCACGCTGGCGACACTCGATTCGCCCGACCAGGCGGCGACGGGCCTGCCGCTGACCGGCCTTGCGCGCGACGGGCAACAGGTCAGCTTCGCCTATGCCCCGGGCGGGCAGGGGTTCAGCGGAACGCTGTCGGCGGACGGCAGCGAGCTCGTCGGCGAATGGAGTCTTCCGGGCACCGATCCCCTGCCGCTGACGCTCGTGCGCGGCGAACTGGCCGGTCCGGCCGCGCGCAATCGCCCGCAGATGCCGCAGGCGCCGTTCCCCTACACGGTGGAGGAGGTGGCCTTCGGCAACCCCGACTTTCCCGATGTGCGCCTCGCCGGGACGCTGACCCTGCCCGAGGGCGAGGGGCCCTTCCCCGCCGCCGTGCTGATCACCGGATCGGGCCCGCAGGACCGCGACGAATCGCTGATGGGGCACAAGCCCTTCGCCGTCCTCGCCGACCACCTGACGCGCAGCGGCATGGCCGTGCTGCGCTTCGACGATCGCGGCGTGGGCGGATCGAGCGGGGACTATGCCAGCGCCACCTCCGCCGACCTTGCCACCGATGCCAATGCCGCGGCGCGCTATCTCGCCAGCCGGGCGGACATCCGCGCCGACGCGGTGGGTTTCATCGGCCATTCCGAGGGCGGGATGATCGGGCCGATCGCGATGGCGGACAATCCCGCCGTCGCCTTCCTCGTGATGCTGGCGGGTCCGGGCACGCGGCTGGACGAGCTGCTGCTGGCGCAGCGGCGGCTGGTGGGCGAGCGGATGGGCATGGCGCAGGACGTGCTCGACCGCGGCGAGCCGGTGCTGGACCGGTTCTATGCCGCGCTCGCCAGCGGGGAGGACGAGGCTGCGTCGCTGGCGGCGGCGCGGGCCGTGCTGACGCCCGAGGCGATGGAGGCCATGGGCGCGCCGCCGGGCGCCTCGCCCGACATGATGCTGAGCGAATACGGCACGCCGTGGTTCCGCTATTTCCTCGCCTACGATCCGGTGCCCAACCTTGCCCGCATTGCCGTGCCGCTGCTGGCCATCAACGGTTCGCTCGACCTTCAGGTGCCGGCCGGGGCCAACCTCGCCGCCATTGCCGCGGCGACGGCGGGCAATCCCGACGTGACGGCGATCGAGCTTCCCGGGCTCAACCACCTGTTTCAGACCGCGACCACGGGCAGTCCGGGCGAATATGCCGAGATAGAGGAAACGTTTGCGCCTTCAGCGCTCGCCATCGTCAGCGACTGGCTGCAGGAACGCTTCATCGAGCGATGAGGCGCTGCGGCAGGCGAATCAGCCCGCCAGCTCGCCGCCCCAGTTGCCGCAGTGCGGGTCCAGCCCAACGAGCTGGCGGCGCAGCGCCGTGCGCGCCAGCCGCTCCACCTCGACCCGGCGGCGTGCGGCGGCGAGCGGGTGGCTGGGCGCGGGACGCACGATCTCCGCGTCGTATTCGTCGGCGACGATCACCCCGCAGCAATCGGGGCGGTAATCGGGCCCTTCGAGCACCGCCCTGTCGAGCTCGGGCGGCAGGCCCCAGTAGAAGCGGTCGCAGAAATCGAGATAGTCGGGCCACTTGCCGTCGCCCAGCAGGTCGCCCCGCGCCGTCTTCACCTCGACGATGACGATCTTGCCCTTGGCATCGATGCCCATCAGGTCCGCCCGGCGACCGTTCCTCAGCGGCATTTCCGTCAGCGCCCAGATGCCGTTGCGCGCGAACAGGCGGCAGATGCCCCGGCACACCGCGCGCGAGCGACGGGCAAACTCCTCGTCCTCGGGCGAGGGCGAAAGCGGTGAGGCCAGAGGTGCTGCAAGCGTCGAGGTTGCCGAATCATCCATGCGGCGAAACTGGAACGAAATGGGAACACGGTCAAGCGCCGATCGTGCCAGTGCATGGTCTTGCGCGCCGTATCAGGCGCTCCGGCGCGGTCCCAATCCGCCGCTCGGCGGCAACAGGGCGAGCATGGCTTCGCGTGCCGCCGTGAATTCGCGCCACAGCGCGAGGGCGGCGGGCCGGCAATCGGCGCCGCGGGCGTTGATGGCGAGAAGCGCGGCAATGCCCGGCTCCATCACCGCGGCAAGGTCCACGCAGCCATTGTCGGCCAGTCGCCGCCGCCACGGCGCGCAGTCGCGGATGAGCGCGGGGAAATTGCGCATGGCGGTGCCGCCCTGCTCGGGCGTGACACCCGCCAGCAGCGCCACCACCTTGCCCGCCTCGCCCAGCGCCGCCCAGCGCATGGCCGTGGCGCTCGCGGTGGCGGAGTGGCGGCCGGTGCCGAAGCCTGTTTGGGGCGCGTTCATCGTGTCCTGCGCATAGGACGGTAGTGGTTGAAAAGGGGTTAGCGATGCGGACCATGGTGGTCGGAGCGATGGCGTGGCTGGCGCTTTCCGCCTGCACGGCGACCCCCGGTGCCGTCGTCGCCGGGGCGGCATCCGCCGATGCGTCGCATGCCCAGGCGGACCAGCCCGAAACCAGCGGCCCGCCGCCGCTCCCGGCCGAGGTTGTGGCCAGGGCGCAGCCGGTCGCCGATGCCGATTTCGAGCGTTTCCGCCCCATCGACGAAGCGCTTTGGCGCGCCGCCTTCACCCGGTTAATCGGTGGCTATCCACCCGTGCCGCGACAGGAGGTGGCCTGCGTGGCCGTCGGTTACGAGGGCAACAACACCCCCTATGATCCCACGCCTGCCTTGCTGGCCATGCTCGAGGGGATCGAGGGGCAGGCCGATACCCGCTTCCTGCCCGCCTCGCGCTGCGGGTTCGACATCTATCCCTTCGTGCTCGGCGAAGGCACGCCCGCCACGCTCTATTCCGCGCACGTCGCCGGGCGATCGAGCGACGGCAGGCTGGTGCTCGCGCTGTCGCGCACCTACGGCAATCTCGGCGGCGAGGGGTTCGAGGCCATGGCCACCCGTACCGCGCGCGGATGGGAGGTCTCGCCGCCAGTCATGCGCTCGATCAGCTAGGGCTCACTCGGACGTCACAAAGGTTTGTTAGTCATGCGAGCGCATTGACCCCTATGTGCGCGCAAACTCACCGGCGAAGGCGAAGCGCTGTTACGACTTCCGAAAGCGATGCTGGCGAGAATTGGCTTGGCGCTATAGCCCACCCTTGCTAACCGCGGCCCCGACGGCACCCGTAGCTCAGCTGGATAGAGCGCTGCCCTCCGAAGGCAGAGGCCACAGGTTCGAATCCTGTCGGGTGCGCCAGTTTTTTTCGCACCTTGAGGAGCCGCCACCCGGGCCGCAGAGGTACGACTCAGCACTCCACCACGTTCACCGCCAGCCCGCCCTTGCTGGTTTCTTTGTACTTATCGCGCATGTCGCGGCCGGTCTGCCACATGGTGGCGATAACCTTGTCGAGACTGACCATGTGGCTGCCGTCGCCCATCAGCGCGAGCCGGCTGGCGTCGATGGCCTTGACCGCGCCCATCGCGTTGCGCTCGATGCAGGGGATCTGCACGAGGCCGCCGATGGGGTCGCAGGTGAGGCCGAGGTTGTGCTCCATGCCGATTTCGGCGGCGTTCTCGACCTGGGCGGGCGTGCCGCCGAGCACCGCGGTCAGCCCCGCCGCTGCCATCGAGCAGGCGACCCCCACTTCGCCCTGGCATCCGACTTCTGCGCCCGAAATGCTGGCGTTGCGCTTGTAGAGCGCGCCGATGGCTGCCGCGGTCAGCAGGAAAGTGCGCTTGCCTTCGGTCGATCCGCGATAGCAGCGCTCGTAATAGCGCAGCACCGCCGGGATGATGCCCGCCGCGCCGTTGGTGGGGGCGGTGACCACGCGCCCGCCCGCGGCGTTCTCCTCGTTGACCGCCATGGCCCAGAGATTGATCCAGTCGAGCGTGCCCAAGGGCTCGCTGAGCGAGGCCTCCTGCCGCGCGCGCAGTTCGGCGGCGATGGCGGGGGCGCGGCGCTTCACCTCCAGCCCGCCGGGGAGCACGCCGGTTTCGCGGCAGCCGCGCTCGATGCAGGCGGTCATGGCCGCAGCGATGGCGTCGATCCCGGCCTCGACTTCTTCAAGCGGGCGCAGCGCGCATTCGTTGCGCAGCATGAGCTCGGCGATGGAGACCTTTTCGGCCTCGCACATGGTGAGGAGCTGCGCGCCGTTTTCGAAATCGTGCGGGATGCCCGCATCCATCGGCGAGGCGGAGTTGATGCCCGCCTCGTCTTCGTCGACCACGAAGCCGCCACCGATCGAATAGTAGATGCGCCGCGCCAGCATTTCGCCCGCCGCGTCGGCGACTTCGAAGGCCATGGCGTTGGTGTGGAAGGGCTTGCGTTCGCGCTGGCGGAAGCGGATGTCGATATTGGGCGAAAACGACGCTTCGTGCCGGCCGAACAGTGTGATGCGACCGCTCTCGCACACGGCGGCGACGATGCTGTCCGCCGCATCCGGGTCAATCGTCGCCGGATGCTCGCCGGCCAGTCCCAGCACCACCGCGGTGTCGGTCGCGTGGCCCTTTCCGGTCAGCGCAAGCGAGCCGTAGAGATCGACCCGCACGCGCGCCACGGCCTCCATCAGGCCGGCCTCGTAGAGCCACTCGCCGAAACGCCGCGCCGCCACCATCGGCCCGACCGTGTGCGAGCTCGACGGGCCGATGCCCACCTTGAATAGTTCGAACAGGCTGACGCTCATCGCGCAGGCGACCTTTCTTGCAACGGCGGGGCGGCCTGACGTCGCCTCTGCCTACAGAATCTTGCGCGCAACAGGTTACGAGTGCAACCAATCCTTTATCGCGCAGAGCTCGTTCGGGTCGCTAGTCGAAACCGCGCTCGAGGAACCGCGTCGCGCAGCCGGCGAGGAAGGCCGTGCCCTTGGGCAGCACCGCTTCGTCGAGGACCATGTGGCTGGAATGGAGGCCGCAGCAGCCCTGCCAGTCCACCCCCTCGGCCGCCACGCCGAGGAAGAACATGGCGCCCGGCACCTTTTCCAGCACGTAGGAGAAGTCCTCGGCCCCCATCGTGGGCGCGGGGCGGGTCTGCCAGGGGTGCTCGCCGCCGAGATCCGTGGCCACCGCCTCGCCCAGCGCCACCGCGCGTGGGTCGTTGATGGTGGGCGGAAAGCCGGGGGTGATGGTGAGCTCGGCCGTGCAGCGGTGGGCGCGGGCGATGTTCTCGGCCACTTCGCGCACGGCCTCCTTCATCGCCGCGCGCCGCTCGGGCGACAGGGTGCGCACCGTGCCGAGCAGGTAGGCGCTGTCGGGGATGACGTTGTTGGTGGTGCCCGCCTCGATCTTGCCGATGGTGAGCACGGTCGCCTCGGTCGCGGCGAAACGGCGGGTGATCATGGTCTGCAGCGCGATGACGATCTCGGCGGCGACGGGGACCGGATCGATCGTGTCCTGCGGCAGGCTGGCGTGGCCGCCCTTGCCGGTGACGGTGATCTCGATCATGTCCGCGCTCGCCATCATCGCGCCGGGGCGCGCCTCGAGCCGTCCGTGCGGCGCATTGGGCCAGATGTGCAGGGCGAAAGCGGCGTCGGGGAGGGCGTAGTCGCCGCTGCCGCCGAGCAGGCCGTCCTCCAGCATGAAGCGGGCGCCATGGAAGCCTTCTTCGCCCGGCTGGAACATGAAGCGCACCTCGCCCGCCAGCGTGTCGCGCATGCCCGCCAGCACCCGCGCCGCGCCCGCCAGCATGGCGGTGTGGGCATCGTGGCCGCAGGCGTGCATCCGCCCCTCGATGGTGGAGGCGAAGTCGAGCCCGGTGCGCTCGGTCATCGGCAATGCGTCCATGTCGCCGCGCAGCAGCACGCTCCTGCCCGGCTTCGCGCCTCTCAGCACGGCCACCGACCCGGTGCAGCCCGGCCCCTCGTGCCATTCGAGCGGCAGGTCGGCGAGCGCGGCCTTGACCTTGGCCAGCGTCTTCGGCGTTTCCAGCCCCAGCTCGGGCTCGGCATGGATGGCGCGGCGCAGCGCGACGATGGCATCGGCGTGCCCGCGCGCGGCGTCGAGCAGGGTTTCGGTCAGCATGGCTATCTCCGCAGGGAAATCGGGCTTGCTGACTACGCCGCGGCGGGCGGGGCTGGCAAGCGCCAAGCGGAACGCGATGCCCTCGGCAC
Source organism: Aurantiacibacter luteus (assembly GCF_001010945.1). Classification (GTDB taxonomy): domain Bacteria; phylum Pseudomonadota; class Alphaproteobacteria; order Sphingomonadales; family Sphingomonadaceae; genus Alteraurantiacibacter; species Alteraurantiacibacter luteus. The sequence goes on along the minus strand of NZ_LBHB01000002.1, from coordinate 410,412 downwards.
CGGACGCGGCAAGGGTGCCTCCCCGCTGTTGCGCCGGGGCGACAACTTGCGGGCGCGCTGCACAATCGCCATAGCCATTTACGGTTGCGGCGGTGTAAGGGCGAGCCCACGATGCTCGGCGGAATTCATACATTCGAGCGCCTCCCCCAGGTTGGCGAGGAGGCGGGCGTGCGCCGCCGTCCCGCGAACGAGCGCGCATCGTCGCCGGTCCGCGCCCGGCCGCTGGTAGGCCTCATCCGCAACGCCCGCAGCCATCGCAACGAGAGCGCCGATGCCCCGACGACCGAGCGCGACGACGTGATCGTCGCGCGTCCCGACCGGCGCAGCGAGCTGATCGACATCCTCGCCGATTTCGCCGCGCGGCAGGTCGACGGCATCGCCATCGATGGCGGCGACGGAACCATCCGCGACGTGCTGACCTGCGGCGCGGGCATCTTCGGCGAGGACTGGCCGCCGCTGATCGTGTTGCCTGCCGGCAAGACCAATGCGCTGGCGATCGACCTCGCCATCCCCACCGACTGGACGCTGGATGCCGCGCTCGCCGCGATGGCGGACGGGCGCATGACAGAGCGTCGCCCGCTGGTGATCGCCCAGCGCGACGATGCGCGCGCGCAGGTGCGCGGCTTCATCTTCGGCGCCGGCCTGTTCAACCGCTGCATCGCGCTTGGGCAGAAGAGCCACGATCTAGGCGCCTTCAACGCCGCCGTCGTCGGCTTCACCGCGGCATGGAGCGTGCTGCAGGCCTTCTTCGGCAGCAGCGACAACGGCTGGCGCAGCGGCACGGCGATGCGCGTGTCGGAGGCGGACGGGCGCGAGGTGCCGCATTTCGGCGGCCTGCCGGAGGGCGAGCGGTTCCTGCTGTTCGCCTCCTCGCTGGAGCATCTTCCCGCCGGGCTCGACCCGATGCGCGGGCTGGCGGGCAAGGTGCGGATGATCGTGCTCGACAACCCTCGGCGCAGCCTGCTGCTGCGGATCGGCGCGGTGATGCGCGGGCGGGCGAGCGAGGCGACCCTGCGGCGCGGGGTCCACCGGCTGGGCGGGGACAGCTTCGACATCGACCTTGGCGATACCTTCGTGCTCGACGGAGAGGCCTTTCCGCCCGGCACCTATCGCCTGAGTGCGGGAGCGCCGCTGCGTTTCGTGACGCCGTGAGCCTTGCCGCGCGCGTCGGGCAGGCGCTCGCTCGCACGGTCGACCCGGCGGTGACCGCCTTTGCCGCGCGGCTGGCCGAGGAGGCGGGGGCGCTGGCGGTGCTGTTCTACGGCTCCAACCTCAGGACCGGCGCGCGCGAGGGCGTGCTCGATTTCTACGTCCTGCTGCCCGGCCCGGCGGAGCGCGGGATGTGGCCGCGCGTTTCCTACCGCGAGTGGGAGGAGGGCGGCGAAACGCTGCGCGCCAAGATCGCCACGATGACGCTCGCCAAGTTCGCCGCCGCGGCTGCGGGCGAGAGCCGGGATACCACGATCTGGGCGCGCTTCGTGCAGCCCGCCGCGCTCGCCTGGTGCCGCGACGACGCGGCGCGCGCTGAGGTGGCGGAGGCGATCGGGGCCGCGGCGCGCACGGCGGCGCGGCTGGCGGTGGCGGTGGGGCCCGACGCCGGGACCGAGGCCGACTTCTGGCGCGCGCTGTTCCGCGCCACCTACCGCGCCGAGTTGCGGGTGGAAAGACCGGGCCGCGAGGACTCCATCCTCACGCTCAACGCCCGGCATTTCGACGGGCTGCTGCCCGCCGCGCTCGGCAGCGCCGGCATTGGCTTCGCGTGCGAGGGCGCGATCATCCGCCCCGCGATGCCGCCGGCCGAGCGCGCCCGCGTGCTGCGCTGGTGGCGCGTGCGGCGGCGCCTTGGCAAGCCGATGAACCTCGCCCGGCTGCTGCGCGCGACCCATACCTTCGAGGGCGCAGGCCGCTACGCCGCCTGGAAGGTGGAGCGGCATTCGGGCGTGAAAGTGGAGCTCGCCCCCTGGCACGAGCGCCACCCGGCGCTCGCCGCGCTGGTGCTGGGGCCGGCTGTGCTGTGGCGGGTCTGGCGCGCGAAACGCCAGACCTGACGGATCACATGTAGCGCATCCGGATCGACATGGGCTTCACTTCGCGCGCCACCGAGAACCGGGTGCGGTCCACGCTCGGCCGGCCGAGGTTGAAGATGTTGATGCTGGGGTTGTTTGACATGCCCCCGCCATCGGTGCGCAGGTCGGTGCTGCCGTTGTTGTTCACATCGTGGCGCACGGCGATGGCGTAGTCGCCCGCGGCGGGCACGGGCATGCACACCTGCATCGTCCCGGCGCGCGCGGGCACCTCGATGCGGTTGAGCCAGCGGCCGCTTTCCAGCCAGTCGGCACGGGTGCCGCGGTAGAGCTGCACCCGCAACGTGCCCTGAGAAACGGAGACGCCTGATACCGTCAGCCACACGGCGGGCCCGCTGCCCTGGCACGGCGCGGACGAATGGCGCAGCTCGTTGCGGTACTGCTGCGCGCTCGCCGGGGCGGCGAGGGGGCCGAGCGCGAAGGCCGCGGCCATGAGCGCGGCTGCGGTGGAGAAGATGGGCTTGTTCATGATCCTGCTTTGCACTGTTTGCGTGATCGCCGCTGCGCACAAGGGGCGCGCGGGCGTTTGGCCTGCGCCTCTGGCGGAAAGGCACTGAATGGCGCCTTAAGCATCGCGAGGCGCTCTGCGCCCTGAGTTTTCCCCGGCGATGAAGGGTAATTCGCCCTTGTCCGCCTTGAGGCGCGATTCGCGCGCCCCTATCGCTTTTCGTTAACTCATGGCGCGCCCGCTCATCTCGCCTTCGATCCTGTCCGCCGACTTCGCCCGGCTGGGAGAGGAAGTGCGCGCCATCGACGAGGCCGGTTGCGACTGGATCCACGTCGATGTGATGGACGGGCATTACGTCCCTAACCTCACTATCGGGCCCGACGTGGTGAAGGCCCTGCGCCCGCATTCAGCCAAGACCTTCGACGTGCACCTGATGGTCACCCCGGTGGACTTTTGGCTGGAGCCCTTCGCAAAGGCCGGGGCCGACATCATCACCGTACACCCCGAGGCGGGGCCGCATATCCACCGCACGGTGCAGGCCACCCGGGCGCTGGGTTGCAAGGCTGGCGTGTCGCTCAATCCCGGAACGCCCGCCAAGATGCTCGATTACCTCATTGAGGAGATCGACCTGGTGCTGGTGATGAGCGTCAACCCCGGCTTCGGCGGACAGAGCTTCATCGACAGCCAGCTGCGCAAGATCGCCGCCATCCGCTCCATGATCGACAAGGGCGGGCACGAGGTGCTGATCGAGGTCGACGGCGGCGTGAATGCCGAGACGGCACGGCTCTGCGTCGATGCGGGCGCGGACGTGCTTGTCGCGGGCTCGGCTACCTTCAAGGGCGGGCCGGAGCATTACGCGCGCAACATTGCCGCCTTGCGGGGGGAAAGCGGATGAATGCCGAGACGCTGGAGCTGGCGCGCGTCGCGCGTCGGCGCGAGGATGCCGAGGCGCGGGCCTTTGCGCTGGACGACGGCGCGGGCGAAGACCTCGTGGAGGCGCCAGAGACCATCTCGGCCGATCGTGCACTGGTCGTCACCGACTTCGCTCCGCCCGAAATCACGCCCGGCGAGCGGCTGGTGCGCTTCGCCTACCGCCTGGGGGTGCCCGGCGCGGTGCTGCACAAGCCCTTCCGCAAGCCTGCCCGCCCGCGGCTGCTGGCGACGGTTGAGAGCCCGCTGGAGGGCGAGCGCGCATCGGGCGTAGCGCTGCGCGCGGGGCACTTCCTCGTCCACGGCGTGAAGGCGCCCATCGGCCAGGTCGATTTCGGCCCGACCGCCAAGCTGACCCCGCCGTTCGAGCGCACGGTGCACGGTTTCACCTGGCTGCGCGACCTCGACGCCTGCGCCCCGCGCCCTCAGTGCACGGGCGTTGCCGAGCGCGTGCTCGCGACCTGGCTCGATGCCAATCCCGCCGACGGCAAGTCCGTGGGCAAGGGCCCTGCATGGCGGGTCGAGAACGCGGGCCTGCGCCTGCTCGGCTGGCTGGTCCACGCCCCGCTGCTGCTGTCCGGCAAGGACGGCAAGCTGCGCGGCCGGGCGATGGCGGCGATGGAGCAGACCGCGCGCTGGCTCGACCGCAACGTGGGCAAGGCCGACGACCGCCTGGGCGAGGTCGCCGGCTGGTGCGCCATCACCGCCGCCGGCCTGCTGCTGCCCGAAGGCAAGCCGCGCCGCCTGTTCGGCGAGGCGGGCCTCGCCCGCGCGCTGGGCGAACTGGTGGGCGAGGACGGCGGCGTCCTGTCGCGCTCGCCCGTGGCGCAGATCGCCGCCATTTCCATGCTGATCGAGCTTGCCGCGTGTTATCGCGCCTGCGGGGAAGAGATCCCGCAGGCCATCGGCCGGGTGCAGGCCATGCTGGTCCCGCCGCTGCTGGCGCTGACCCATGGCGACGGCGGCCTCGGCAGCTGGCAGGGCGCCAATGCCGTGAGCGCGGACAGGCTCGCCGCTTTGGTCGAGGCATCCGGTGTGCGCGCCCGCCCGCTGAAGGACCCGCGCGGCTGGGGCTACCAGCGGCTCGTCGCCAAGCCCGCCGTGCTGCAGGTCGACGCCGCGCCGCCGCCACTGGGGCGCCATGCGAGGAACGGCTGCGCCAGCACGCTGGCCTTCGAGTTCAGCCACGGCGACCATCGCCTGATCGTCAACTGCGGCGGGGCGGCCGTGGCGGGCGGACAGGTGCCGATCCGCATCGAGCAGGGCCTGCGCGCCACCGCCGCGCATTCCACGCTGACGCTGGGGGATGCCAATTCCACCGCCGTGCTGCTCGACGGCAAGCTCGGCGGCGGGGTCGGCGAGGTCGAGGTGGATCTGCGCGCGGTGAAGCTGGAGGACGCAGCGATTGGTGGCGGCGCGCGGCGGCTCGAGGCCAGCCACGATGGCTATGCCAGCCGCTTCGGTCTTCTGCACAAGCGCGTTCTCATCCTGCGCGACGACGGCAGCGAGCTGCGCGGCGAGGACGTGCTCGTCCCCTCGGGCCGCAAGGGCCAGCGCGGCAAGGTGCCCTACGCCATCCGCTTCCACCTCGGCCGCCACGTCGAGGCGACGCTGACCGATGGCGGCAAGGGCGCAAGCCTCCTGCTGCCCGACGGCGCGCTGTGGCAGTTCGTCACCGGCGCGGAGGCGCTGGAGATTGAGGAAAGCCTGTGGGTCGATGGCAACGGTCGCCCGCATCCGGTACAGCAGCTGGTGATCCAGGGCCTTGCCTCGCGCGGGGGCGGGGCCTTTGCCTGGCTGCTCAAGAAAATGGGATAGAAGTGACATGACCGACGTGACGATCAGGCGGGCGCTGCTTTCGGTGTCCGACAAGACCGGCGTTGTCGAACTCGCCAGCCGGTTGGCGAAGAACGGGGTGGAGCTCGTCTCCACCGGCGGCACCGCGCGGGCCCTGCGCGAGGCGGGGCTGGACGTGCGCGACGTCTCGGACGTGACCGGCTTTCCCGAGATGATGGACGGCCGGGTGAAGACGCTACACCCGATGATCCACGGCGGCCTGCTCGCCGTGCGCGACGATCCGGACCACGCCGCGGCGATGGACACGCACGAGATCGGCGCGATCGACCTCGTGGTGGTCAACCTCTACCCCTTCGCGCAGACCGTGGCGAGCGGAGCCGACCGCGACACCGTGATCGAGAACATCGACATCGGCGGGCCGAGCATGGTGCGCTCGGCAGCCAAGAACCACGCCTATGTCACCATCCTCACCGATCCGGCGGACTACGACGGTCTCTACGAGGAACTGGCGGGCCACGACGGCGCGACGACGCTGGCCTTCCGCAAGCGCATGGCGGCCAAGGCCTTTGCCACCACCGCCGCCTACGACAGCGCCATCGGCCAGTGGTTCGCCTTTGCCGACCAGCAGGAGCGCTTTCCCGCCTCGCTGAGCCTCGCCATGACGCGCGGCGATACGCTGCGCTACGGCGAGAACCCGCACCAGCACGCGGCGCTCTACCTGCCCGCCGGACCCTCCAGCAGGGGCGTGCCGCAGGCGGAGCAGGTGCAGGGCAAGGAACTCAGCTACAACAATCTCAACGATGCCGACGCGGCACTGGGCCTGGTCGCCGAGTTTCCCGCCGACCGTCCCGCCGTGGTCATCGTCAAGCACGCCAACCCCTGCGGCGTGGCCGTGGCGGACACCTTGCTGGAGGCTTGGCAGGCCGCGCTCGCCTGCGATCCCGTCTCGGCTTTCGGCGGCATCGTCGCCAGCAACGTCCCGCTCGACGCGGCCACAGCACAGGCGATCACGCAGATCTTCACCGAGGTCGTCATCGCGACAGGTGCCGACGCCGCCGCCCGCAAGGCCTTTGCCGCCAAGCCCAACCTGCGCCTGCTGCTGGTCGAAAGTCTGCCCGATCCCGCGCGCCCCGGGCTTGAGCTCAAGAGCATCGCGGGCGGCTACCTCCTCCAGTCGCGCGACGACGGCATGGTGGGCGAAGCCGACCTCACGGTGGTCAGCAAGCGCCAGCCGACCGACGCGGAAATGGCCGATGCGCTGTTCGCGTGGAAGGTTGCCAAGCACGTCAAATCCAACGCTATCGTCTATGTGAAGGATGGCGCGACCGCGGGCATCGGCGCGGGCCAGATGAATCGCCGCGACTCGAGCCGCATCGCCGCCCAGCGCGCCGTGGAAGCGGCCGAAGCGGCGGGCTGGGACGCGCCGCGCACGCAAGGCAGCGCCGTGGCTTCGGACGCCTTCTTCCCCTTTGCCGATGGCCTGCTGTCTGCCGTGGAAGCGGGGGCGATCATGGTGATCCAGCCCGGCGGTTCGATGCGCGACGAGGAGGTGATCAAAGCCGCCGACGAGGCGGGCGTGGCCATGGTGTTCACCGGCAAGCGGCACTTCCGCCACTAGGTCGGGCCCGCCGCCTGAACCTGCGACAACCACCGGGTTCAGCGGAAGGTAACGCCTCGTCTTCTAGACAGGGCGGATATCCAACGGACAAACGCCATGACCTTTCTCAAATCCGACCTCTTCCGCTCCTTCTTCGTGGGCTTCGGGATCACCGCCACAATCCTGGCGATCGACATCCTGCCGAAACTTGGAGTCGCCTGATGCGGATCAAGTCGCTGTTTCTCGCCGCCGCGCTGGGCGGCGCGGCACTTTCGCTGCCTGCCACGGCGCTGGCCGACGAGGTTTTCAACGCTCCCGTCGCCACCCGCCATTCGCGCGAGCGCGGGATGCAGACGGCGATTTTCGCCGGCGGCTGCTTCTGGGGCATCGAGGGCGTGTTCAGCCACGTGCGCGGAGTTTCGAGCGCGGTTTCGGGCTATCACGGCGGCCGCGCGGCCGATGCGACATACGAACGGGTGAGCGCCGGCGGCACGGGCCACGCGGAAGCCGTGCGCGTCACCTATGATCCCACCCAGGTGCGCTACGACCAGCTGTTGCAGATCCTGTTCTCGGTGGGCGCGGACCCGACGCTGCTCAACCGCCAGGGCCCGGACCGGGGCACCCAGTACCGCGCCGCCATCGTCCCGACGACGGCCGAACAGCGCGCCGTCGCCGCCTCCTACGTCAGGCAGATGGGTACCTCCGGCGTGTGGCAGCGCCCGATCGTAGTGCGGGTCGAGAGCTACGAGCGATTCTTCCCGGCGGAGGCCTATCACCAGGACTTCATGCTCAACAATCCGAACCACGGCTACATCCGCCGCTGGGACGCGCCCAAGGTGCAGGCGCTGCGCACGCAGTTCCCCTCGCTCTGGCGCGAGCGCTTCCGCACCGGCTGAGCCGCGATTGCCGATGCGGCGGCGTGCCCCTATGTAACGGGGCATGGCCACGCATCATCATCACCACGAACATTCCGGCGACAAGCTGATCGAGGAAGCTTCCGCCGCGCTCACCGGCGCGGGCGAGCAGTGGACCGCCATGCGCGAGGACGTGTTTCGCACGCTCGCCGCGCAGGAACGTCCGGCCAGCGCTTACGACATCGCCGAGGACGTGGGCAAGCTGCGCGGCAAGCGCGTGGCCGCCAACAGCGTCTATCGCATCCTTGACCTGTTCGTGCGCACCAACCTCGCCAACCGCATCGAAAGCGCCAACGCCTATCTCGTCAACACGCATCCCGGCTGCCGCCACGACTGCGTGTTCCTGATCTGCGACGATTGCGGCCAGGCCGATCACTTCGACGACGACAAGCTGACGGGTGCGCTGCGCGAGGCGGGCAAGGCGCATGGCTTTTCGCAAGTCAGCCCGGTAGTCGAATTGCGCGGCCTGTGTAGCGATTGCGCGGTCTGACCGCCGACGAAGCGTGCAGTTCTGTCGATGAACCGTTCATCGACACGCCAGATTTTCGCGTGTAGAGCTTGTGTCCATGACGTCTTCCCGCCCGGAAACCCCGCTGCTCGACACCGTCGACACCCCGACCGATCTTCGCCGCCTGAAGCCGGAACAGTTGCGCCAGCTTTCCGACGAATTGCGCAGCGAGATGATCGATGCCGTCGGCTCCACCGGCGGGCACCTGGGCAGCGGGCTGGGCGTCGTCGAACTGACCGTGGCCATCCATTACGTCTTCAACACGCCCGAGGATCGCCTGATCTGGGACGTCGGCCACCAGGCCTATCCGCACAAGATCATCACCGGCCGGCGTGACCGCATCCGCACCCTGCGCCAGGGCGGCGGCCTGTCGGGCTTCACCAAGCGCACCGAGAGCGAGTACGATCCCTTCGGCGCGGCGCACTCCAGCACTTCGATCAGCGCGGCGCTGGGATTTGCCGTCGCCAATAAGCTGCAGGACAAGCCCGGCCGCGGCATCGCGGTGATCGGCGACGGCGCGATGAGCGCCGGCATGGCCTACGAGGCGATGAACAACGCCGAACAGGCGGGCAATCGCCTCATCGTCATCCTCAACGACAACGACATGTCGATCGCCCCGCCGGTGGGCGGCCTCTCGGCCTATCTGGCGCGCATGGTCTCCTCGAGCGAGTATCTCGGCCTGCGCAGCCTCGCTTCCAAGGTGGCGCGCAAGCTCTCGCGCCGGGTCCATTCGGGACTCGAAAAGGCCGAGGAGTTCACCCGCGGCATGGTGACCGGCGGGACCATGTTCGAGGAGCTGGGCTTCTACTACGTCGGCCCCATCGACGGGCACAACCTCGACCACCTGATCCCGGTGCTGGAGAACGTGCGCGACAGCGAGCAGGGGCCGATCCTCGTCCACGTCGTGACCACCAAGGGCAAGGGTTACGCACCCGCCGAGAACAGCGCCGACAAGTATCACGGCGTGCCGAAATTCGACGTGGTGACTGGCGAAAAGGCCAAGTCCGCCAGTGGCCCGCCCGCCTACCAGAACGTGTTCGGCGAAACGCTGGCAAAGCTGGCCGAGACGGACGAGCGCATCTGCGCCATCACCGCCGCCATGCCGAGCGGCACGGGCGTGGACAAGTTCGCGGCTGCCCACCCCACCCGCGCCTTCGACGTCGGCATTGCCGAGCAGCACGGCGTGACATTCGCCGCCGGCCTCGCGGCGCAGGGCATGCGGCCGTTCGCGGCCATCTACTCCACCTTCCTCCAGCGCGCCTACGACCAGGTGGTGCACGACGTGGCGATCCAGAACCTGCCCGTGCGCTTCGCCATCGACCGCGCGGGGCTGGTGGGCGCGGACGGGGCCACCCATGCGGGCAGCTTCGACGTGACCTATCTCGCCAGCCTGCCGAACTTCGTCGTCATGGCCGCCGCCGACGAGGCGGAACTGGCGCACATGACCTACACCGCCGCCGAGTACGACGAGGGGCCCATCGCCTTCCGCTATCCCCGCGGCAACGGAATCGGCGTGGAGATACCGGCACAGCTTGAGAAGCTGGAGATCGGCAAGGGCCGCATTGTGCGAGGCGACGAGAAGGGCGGCAAGGTCGCCATCCTCTCGCTCGGCACCCGGCTCGAAGAGGCGAAAAAGGCCGCCGACCAGCTGGAAGCCAAGGGCCTTGCCACCACGGTCGCCGACATGCGCTTCGCCAAGCCGCTTGACGAAGACCTCATCCGCCGCCTCGCCGCCAGCCACGACGTGCTGGTGACGATCGAGGAATCGGCCATCGGCGGCCTCGGCGCCCATGTTCTGACCATGGCGAGCGACGAGGGCCTGACCGATGGCGGCCTGAAGATCCGCACCATGCGCCTGCCCGACCTCTTCCTCGACCACGACGATCCGATGAAGCAGTACGACGAGGCCGGCCTCAACGCGCCGCACATCGTGGAAACGGTGCTGAGCGCGCTCAGGCACAACAGCGCGGGCGTGGAGGAAGCGCGGGCTTGACGGTCCGGCGGGCTCGGACGCGATCGATGCCGGGCTTTCGACGGCAATCAACCGTCTTGGCTGCCGTTCTCATAATGGGATGCACCGCCGTGTCGGCTGAATCTGGCTCGGGTGACCATCGCATCGCGCTCTCCTGCACAGGCAGCGAGCGCAGTGGACCTGCGCACTCCCCAGCCTCCGTCCGGGACTGGAGCGCTCTTTATGAAATCGATCTTGCCCAGCGGCAATATTGCGCCGATGACTGCCAGCAGTGGAACCCAATCGCCGAGGTGACCGACCGGCTGTTCGTGCTTCATCGCACAGTGGACGGCGGCATCTTCATCGACCGGGCATCGGGCGACTACACGATGAGTCTCAATTTCGGTGATCTGCACGCAGAGCGCGATGCCAAGTGTCGACAGGTGGCACCGCGCTCCGACGTTGCGCCGCCGCGCTGACAGCGATCAGCCCACCCACCGCCACAGCCCCGCTGGCACCCCCGCCGCGTGGACGTGACCGTATGTCGCCGCCAGCCACAGCGCCGTGCCGAGCAGCCACGGCAGCAGCCCCGCGCGCGGCAGGGCGGTGACGCGGGGCCAGTAACTGGTGCGCGCCTCCCACGTGACCCACGCCTCGCCCATCAGCGCGGCCTTCTTGCGGTCCTGCAGGTGTGCGCCGAGCAGTGCGAGCGTGATGACGGCAATCGCGACCACGTTGGTGCGCCAGGACCACCACAGCGCGATGTGCGCCAGCGCCCAGAAGGCGAAGCTCCACATCATCGGGTGGCGAGTGACGGCAAAGGCGCCGGTCGGCTCGCGCGTGGCGGCCAGCCGCTCCGCGCCCGGTGCGGGCAGCGCAGGGTTGCGGGCGAAGCTGCCGATCAGCAGCACGCTCGCCAGCAGCGTGAGCAGGCTGGCGACGATCCATCCGGCGACCCCGCTTCCGCCGAGGAACTGAGGCGGTACGGCGCGGAACGCCCAGGCCATCCAGCCGAGGCAGGCGAAGGCGACCAGCGAGTAGACCAGCATGAAGCCCGTCGCCCCCAGCACGCGCACGAGCGGCGCGCGCAGGGGGTGCGAGAGCGCGAAATGCGTGCCGACAAAGGCGAGCGACGCGGCGATCAGCGAGGTGAGCGCCGGGACCATCGCCTCTAGTGCCGGTAGGCCGGGGGCAGCTGGCTTTCGTCCAGCGTGCGGTAGCGGTCGCGCAGGCGCGTCTGGTGATTGTCGAGCGGCTGCTCGATCCCGTCGATGAAGACGCGCACCGGAGCGCTCGAGAGCTCGAGCGGGTCGCCGTCCCACACCACCACGTCGCCGCGCGCGCCTGCCGCCAGCGTGCCGGCACCCGCGCCGAGGCCCGCAATGCGCGCCGGGACCGAGGTGATGGCGGCAAAGGCCTCGCCCCAGGTCAGGCCCGTCGCACCAGGGATGCGGCTGAGCGCGACCATGTTGCCCGCCTGCTGCGGCAGGCCGCGCGGGTGGTCGCCGCTGCTGCCGTAGCCCGCGATGGCCACCGTCACCCCGGCATCGACCATGCGGCCGACGTTGCTCTGCGTGGCGGCGAGCTGCTCGAAGCTGACGGGCAGGTCGTTCAGCGCCGCGGCGATGACCGGTACGCCGCTAGCGGCGATGCGGTCGGCCACCATCCAACCCTCGGTCGCGCCGATCAGCACCATGTCGAGCCGCGGGAATTCCTCGCGGAGCGCTAGCACGGAGAGGATGTCAACCGCCCGCTCGACGTGGACGTAGAGCTTCTGCCGCCCGGTCACCACCGGCACCAGCGCGGCGGCATCGAAGCGGGTCAGCAGCACGTCGCCGTCGCGCTCTGCCCGGCCGGTCAGGCGCGGGTCGAGCGGCACGTCGTCGCCCGTGTTCACGTCGGCATTGCGCGTGGAGCCGGTGAGCTGCGCGTCCTCGCCGTAGGTGCCGGCCTCGCGCAGGGCGTTCCTGAGCAGCGCGTGGGCCGAGGTGCGGCTGCCGCCCGCGAGGCGCGCGCCGCGCTCGCCCATCTCGACGTACTGGAAGGCGCGGCGGCGGGTCACCGCGTCGAAGTCCGCGCCGAGATCGATCACCGCGCCCTGGCCGGCGAAAATGCTCGAACCCGCGCCCGGCGTGACCGTCGCGCGCGTCACGCCGCCGGCGCGGCTGATGGCCATGTCCTGCGCTGCCGGGTTGATCGCCGGGGCGACGTCGAGCGCGGCGGAGAATGGCGAATCGTCGGCGTCGACGTCGTTGCTGTCGCTGACCGCATCGACATCGACGAGGCCTAGGTTGGTGATCGAGGCGAAGATGCCCGGCGTCACCCACATGCCGCGCCCGTCGATGGCCTGCATTCCGGCGGGAACGGCCACGCCCGCCCCCGCAGCGACCACGCGCCCGCCGCGCACCACGAGGGTGGCATTCTCGACCGGGTCGGAGCCGTCGCCGGTGGCAAGCGTCGCCCCGGTGATCGCCATGTCCTGCGCCGTGGCGGGAGCGGCGAGCGCCAGCAGGGCGGCGCCGATGAGGAAACGCGCGCTCATTTCGTGTCTCCCTCGCCAGGCTGGCCGAGCTCGAAATCGCTCACCGGACGCAGCTGCGGATTGTTCATGTCGTACATGGTCGCGCCGTCGATCCACACCATCTCGGGCCGTGAGTAGACGCTGAGCGGATCGCCGTTCCACAGCACCACGTCGGCCATCTTGCCGGGCTCCAGGCTGCCGGTCCAGCGGTCGATCCCCATGGCCTTGGCGGCGTTGAAGGTGATCCAGCGGATTATCTGCGCGTCGGCAATCTGGATGCCCATGCGCGCGCCGTCGGCCTGCGCCTTGGCAGCTTCCTGGTTGAGGCGCTGGATGCCGTTCTCGTCGTCCGAGTGGATCACCACGCAGGCGCCCGCCTGGTAGAGCAGCGCGGCGTTTTCGGGGATGGCGTCGTAGGCTTCCATCTTGAAGCCATACCAGTCGGCCCAGACGGCCGAGCACACGTCGTGCTCGCGCAGCATGTCGCCGATCTTGTAGCTTTCCACGGCGTGGTGGAAGGCGCTGACGCGATAGCCGAACTCGTCCGCCATATCGAGCACCTGCGCCATCTCGTCGGCGCGGTAGCAGTGGTTCTGGATGAGGATCTCGCCGCGCAGCACGCCGGCGAGCGTTTCCATCGCGAGGTCGCGGTCGGGATCTTCCTCGGCCATGTACTCGCGCGCCTGGATCCAGGTCTCGCGGTTGACGGCGAAGTTGCCCATGCGGGTCGACGGCATCCGGCCGCGGCCGCCGTAGACGCGCTTGGGGTTTTCGCCGCAGGCCATCTTGAGGCTGTAGGGCGCGCCAGGGAACTTCATGCCCTGCACGGTGCGGCTGGGCACGTTCTTGAGCGTGACCGAGCGCCCGCCCATGAGGTTTGCGCTGCCGGGCAGGATCTGCAGCGCGGTGACACCGCCGTTGGCGAGCGCGCGGCTGAAGCCCGGGTCCTGCGGCCAGATCGAGTGCTCGGCCCAGACTTCGGGCGTGGTGGGATCGGTCGCCTCGTTGCCGTCCGAATGCGCGTCCACACTGGGGGTCGGATAGTCGCCGAGGTGCGAGTGGATGTCGATGATGCCCGGCGTCACGAACTTGCCGGTGCCGTCGATGCGGGTGTAGCCGACCGGGATGGCCAGGCTGGCATCACCCACCGCCACCACCTCGCCGTCGGCGAACAGCACCGTGCCGTTGTCGATCTGCCCGCCGAGCCCGTCATACACGGTCGCGCCGACGATGGCGGTCGGCACGCCGGGATAGCGTTCGTAGGTCGAGGGATAGGGGGTATCGGGATATTCGTGCGCCTCGGCGGATGAGGCGCTGCGCGGCGAGCTTGTGTCCGCAGCGGTGCAGGCCGCGAGCGTCGCGGCCCCGGCAAGCGCGATGACGGCGCGTGCAGTCGAATGCATCGTAATCCCCTCGGTCGATGGGGCCGCGCCGCTCCCTTGCGACGACGGCCCCGATGTCAGTTTCCTGTGGCGGCCCCGGTCAGGCGCGCGGCTCGGTCGCGGGGTGGATACCCGCGCCCTGCGGCTCGCCCGGACCCTCGGCCTGGCCGAGCAGGTCGTCGCCGACGTTGTCGTCGCGCAGCGTGTCGAGGTGCATCAGCTTCTTGATCAGCGGGCTGATGACGAGGACAAAAACGCCCACGCCCACCGCAACCCAGCCGACCGTCGAGTAGACGTCGAGCACGACCTGCTTGCCCGCTTCCTCGCCCACGCCTTCGGCGCCCGTCGCCGCGGCGATGAGGCCGGCGGCGAAGTTGCCGGTGGCGGAAGCGAAGAACCACACGCCCATGATGAGCGAGGCCATGTGCGCCGGAGCCAGGCGGTTCATCGCCGAAAGGCCCACGGGGCTGAGGCACAGCTCACCGGTGGTGTGCAGCAGGTAGATAAGGAAGATGAAGATCACCGGGGTCGGCACGTCCACGCCCACCGAGGCCGCGCCCCAGACGAGGACGAGGAAGCCAAGGCCCACCTGCACGATGCCGAGGCCGAACTTGAACGGGGTCGAAGGCTCGATCCCCTTGCGCCCCATCCACGTCCACGCCGTGGCGAACAGCGGTGCAAGCAGGATGATGTAGATGGCGTTCACCGACTGGAACACCGATGCCGGAACCCCGCCGCGATCGACGTGGCGATCGGTGAACAGGTTGAGGCTGGAGCCGGCTTGTTCGAACAACGCCCAGAAGATGATCGAGGTGATGATCAGGAACAGCGCGGCGAAAATGCGGTCGCGCTCGTCCGGGGCCAGCTTGGTGACAGCGACGATGATGACATAGGCGACCAGCAGGCCGCCGAAGCCCATCAGCAGGAGGCCGACCGCCGACTGGTACTGCACCAGCACCCAGCACAGCGCGACGAGGCCGATGCCGACGGCGTACATGGCGAACTCGCGGCCCTTGGAGAGCAGGGCGGGCGGCTCGCCCCGGCCGAGCAGCAGGCCGCGGCCAAGAACGAAGACGACCAGGCCGGCGAGCATGCCGATGCCGGCGAGGCCGAAGCCGTAGGCCCAGCCGTAAGTCTCGCCGATGTAGCCGCACAGCAGCGAGCCGAGCGCGGCGCCGAGGTTAATCCCCATGTAGAAGATGGTGTAGGCACCGTCGCGGCGCACGTCGGTACGCGGATAGAGCTGGCCGACGATCACCGAGATGTTCGCCTTGAGGAAGCCCGAGCCCACGATGATGAGCGCCAGCGCCAACCAGAACACGTTGATGACCGGATTGTCCGTGTGGCCTGCCCCTGGCGAGCCTTCGAAGGCCATGAAGAAGTGGCCCAGCGTGAGCAGCACGGCACCGAACTGCACCGCCTTCCTCTGGCCGAGATACCTGTCGGCGAGATAGCCGCCGACCACCGGGGTGATGTAGACCAGCGCGGTGTAGGCGCCATAGATCACTCCCGCCTCGGCATCGGAATAGAGCCAATGCTTGGTCAGGTAGAAAATCAGCAGCGCCCGCATGCCGTAGTAGGAGAAGCGCTCCCACATCTCGGCGAAGAAGAGCATGAACAACCCCTTGGGGTGGCCCAGGAAAGTGCCGGCGCTGTCGCCGTGCGGAAGCGGTGCTGAAGCCATCGGTGTGACCTGTCCCTCGTGTTTCTTGGATCGCCGTGGCGACCGGAATCGCGCCACCCTAGCGACCGTTTCGCTTATGTGAAGCCATTGTTTCAGTCGCAACCGGGTGAACGGAAGTTGAAGGCTCGCCATTCGCACCTCCCCCGAGGCACTTGACCCGCCCCGCTGTATTATGGCACTGATGCACCTGTCATGGCAGAGAGCAAACCCGTCTACCTCAAGCTGCGCGACCGCATCGCCGCTGCGATCATCGACGGGCGCTATGCCGAAGGGGCCATGCTGCCCAGCGTGCGCGCCTATGCCGCCGAGCAGGGGGCCAACCCGCTGACCGTGGCCAAGGCCTACCAGCAGTTCCAGGCAGATGGCCTGATCCGCGTGCAGCGCGGCGTCGGGATGTTCGTGCGCGAAGGCGCGGCAGCGCAATTGCGCGCGGCCGAGCGCGAAACCTTTCTCGGCGAGGAGTGGCCGGCGATCCGCCGTCGCATCGAGAGGCTGGGTCTGGATGCGAGGGAATTGCTCGAACGGACCTGACTAGCTCCGGCCTGCAATGCAATTATATTAATAAAGGTGCATATGCGTTGCGCTCCGCAACGTAATCTGGCAGGTTACAATCCTGTCATCGTCCCGGTTCGCCGGGGCTCCTTGCGGATCGAGGGGTCGCACCCACAGTTACTCGGGGAACCGGTATGATCAGGTCCGAACTCCTTCAGGCGCTCCAGGCCGACAACCCCGATCTGCGCCCCGACGAGGTCGAGCAGGTCGTCGACATCTTCTTCGACGAGATCACCGCCCGGCTGGCCGAGGGGGGGCGCGTCGAGCTGCGCGGTTTCGGCACTTTTTCCACGCGCGAGCGCGAGGCCCGCACCGGGCGCAACCCGCGCACGGGTGAAGCGGTGGACGTGCCGGCCAAGCGCGTGCCCTATTTCAAGCCGGGCAAGGAAATGCGCGAGCGGCTAAACCCGGAATGATGCCGGTTGCCGGATGAAGGACCGACAGGGGCGTCGGCCGCGGACCGGCTTCGTGAAGCGTTCGGCATTGAATTAGACCGCGTCATGGCTGATCTGTAACAGAGTTGCCACGCATGGCTGCGGGCTCATTCTTCCTCCGTAAGCGGTGGCTCGGGAGCCCTGCTTTCCGGCTAGCCAAGGCGTACGAAGTTTACCGCCAACGACCCTTCCGCATCGCTAACCGCGGTGCAGGCGATCGTCGACACCCGCGAATTGGCGTAGGAAACCTGACACAACCCGCGCACTGCCACCGTCCGCCCATTCGTCAGCGTCACGCTGTCCAGATCGAGCCGGTTGCCGTCGAACCGCCCGTGAAACCGCGTCTCCACGTCCCATCCGGCGAGGCCGAAAGCGATGGAGGTGGCCGTTATCTCGGCACGCTGGCACGTCAGCAGCAAGGTCTCGGGCGCGCGTTTGGCGAGTTCCGGCGGGTAGATGCAGTCGCCTGAATAGCGCTGGCTGTCGACAGCCTGGTTCGCGAGCGGCGCGGCTAGGAGCACGGAGAGAAACAGCATCGCCGCACCATGCGCTGGCACGCCCACTGCGGCAATCACGGTAACCACGTTTGCTTGCGGTCGCCACTTCGTATGGCGAGCACTGCGCGCATTTGATTAATCCTGGCAGCCGCCGACAACGCACCCCATTGGCAAGTGGGCATCGCGGGCGCTAGGCACCGGCGAGCCATGCGCAGGCGTGCAGGGCGGGCGTGGCGGAATGGTAGACGCCGGGGACTTAAAATCCCCTGAGCTTTGCTCGTGCGGGTTCGAGTCCCGCCGCCCGTACCAGGCCGCCCGGGCGGGCAGAGATTAACTGCATTTTTACCTCCGGTTGCGGAAATTGCCGATGGGCCGGGATGCGAGTTGATAGGCGCACCATCGCTAGAGCCTGCCCATCGAAAGCGGGGATCGAAGCGTCGGCCAAGTCCCCGCAAGCATTGGGGAATGTGACATGGGCGAACTTCTGCGCTGGGATGACGACGAGCCCATGCCGCCGGTGCGCGCCGCCACCAGCGAACAGCGCGCGGCGCAGCGGTATACGCTGCTGATCCGCGCAGCCAAGCTGGTCACGCGCGAGGGCGAGTTCCTGTGCGTCATCCGCGATGCTTCCGAGAACGGCATTTCCATGCGCATCTTCCATCCCCTGCCCGAAGTGGCGAACATGGTGATCGAACTGCAGAACGGCGATCGCTACGGCGTGGACCTGCGCTGGCAGGAAGAGGACCGCGCGGGGTTCCGCTTCACCTCGCAGGCCGACATCGCCCGCATCATCGAGAGCCCGAGTCGCTTTTCCAAGCGCCCGGTGCGGCTCAACCTTACGGCGCAGGCCGAGATCGAGTGCATGGGCCGCAGCGAGTACGCCACCATCCAGGACATTTCGCAGCAGGGCGCCAAGGTCGCCTGCTCCAGCCGCCTCGCGCTCGACCAGCGGGTTAAGCTGCGCGCGGACGGCCTGCCCGATATCTTTGCCAAGATTCGCTGGCGGCGGGAGGGCACCTGCGGCCTCGTGTTCGAGAACACGCTACAGTACGGCGAACTGGCCCGCATCGCGCAGGCATTGCAGCGCAGGGGCTGACCGCCGGTTACCAGCCCAACGAGACCGGCAAAAGCATCGTAATCGTCGAAGAGGAGAAAACCTCGTTCGGCGGCATCAGCAAGGTCCGCGCAGGTGGCGGGCTATAACGGTGTGCTGGGCGTGTGGCGCGTTATGCCGGACGGAACTCCAGCGCCACGCCGTTGATGCAGTGGCGGTGGCCGGTCGGGCGTGGGCCGTCGTCGAAGCGGTGGCCGAGGTGCCCGCCGCAATCGGCGCAGTGCTCTTCCGTGCGGGCATAGCCGAGCAGGCGATCGGTCTTGTAGCCGACGGCGCCCGAATCGATCGGCTGCCAGAAGCTCGGCCAGCCGGTGCCCGAATCGAACTTGTGCGCGCTGGAGAACAGGCGGTTGCCGCAACCCCGGCAATGATAGGTGCCGCGCCGGTGCTCGTTGTTGAGCGGCGAGGAATAGGGACGCTCGGTCGCCTCCTGCCGCAGCACGCGGTACTGCATGGCGGTCAGCCGTTCGCGCCACTGGGCATCGGTGCGGGTGACGCGGAAGCTCTGCTGCGCGGCTGCGGGATCCACGCCGCAGGCGGCGAGGACGGGAACGGAGGCGGCGGCCCCGAGCCAGAACAGGGCGGAGCGGCGGGTTGCATTGGAATGGGTCATGACAGTGACCCTACACGGGCCGGGACGAACCGTTCCTGAACGCCGAGGCGAGCATGCGAAACACGCCGCGCCGCCGCGCGCCCTGCGGGCCGCTCTTCATCACCCGGCGGCGGAACAGGCCAGCGCCCGCGCGCACGAACACCGCCACGCACAGCGCCTGCCAGCCGAGCGCCAGCGCGTGCGGCCACAGCGCCTCGTCCGATGCGGCGCGCGCAACCATGGCGAAGGGGCTGGAGAGCGGGAAGACCATCGCCGTCCATTCCAGCCAGCCGCCCCGGTCGGTCACCGCCAGGCTGGCAAGGAAGAACACGATGATCTGGAACATGGTGGCCGGCATCGACAGCGTCTGCACCTCGCGCACGGTGGTCGCCAGCGATCCCACGGCGAGGAAGATCGAGCCCAGCAGCAGGTAGCCCATCGCGAAATAGAGCGCGAACAGCACGAAGAACATGGGCCAGCCGACGCCGGGATTGGCGAGGTCGCTGAGCGACTGCCCGCCCGCCGTCAGCAGCACCGCCGCCGTGCTGCCCCACACGGCGATGCCGACCACCGAGATGCCGAGCATGGCGAACAGCTTGCCCAGGAACACCGCGTCCATCGGAATGGCGGCGGCGAGGATCTCGATGATCTTGTTGCCCTTCTCCTCGACGAGGTTGGAGAGCACCATGCTGGCGAGCAGCATGATGAGCATGAACAGCAGCACCTGCCCGCCCTGTGCAGTGCGCAGCCGGCCCGAATTCTCCACCGCGCCGCTGGTGCCGACAACCTGCGTGGCAACCGGGGGATAGGCGCGCGCGCCCGGGTCGCTGGCATAGGCTCCGATCGTGGCGACGAGCCCGCTCCAGCGCGCGACCCGGCTTTCGGTCGCGGTGAGCACGGGCGCTTCGGGCGTGCCGGTGACGATGGCGGCGAGGCTGCCTTCGGTGGTTTCCAGGGTCGCCCGCGCGTCGAAGTCTTCGCCGGCTGCGAGGCTGGCGACCTCGACCATCGGTGGGACGACACCGCCCAGCTGCCGGGCCAGCTCCTCGCGCGCGTCGAGCATCCGGTCGACGTCCTCGGACTGCATGGCGAGGCCGATATCGGCTGTGGCCGCGGAACTCTGCACCTGTGCCCCCACGCCGCCTGCCATCACCATCACGACGACGGGGAACAGCGGGCCGAGCAGGAAGAAGAAGAACGCGCGGCTGAACAGGATGGCGGAAAAGTCGCGCCGGGCCACGACCCAGGCGGCCTTCAGCAGCGGCAGGCGTCCGCCCGATGCGACGGCGCGGTTCATGCCGGCTCTCCCACTTCGGTCACGGCCATGTCCGCCGCCGCCGCCTCGCCGGCGATGGCGACAAAGGCATCGTGCAGACCCGCGCGTTCGATGCTGAGCGAAAGCACGCCCGCCTCGCCCTCGATCAGCGCCTTCAAGAGTGGTTCGACCCCGCTTTCGGGCAGGGCGAAGCTCCAGAAATCGCCGACCTGCCGGGTGTCCTCGGGCAGTGCCGCGCGCCAGGCGCCGTCGCGCCGCCGCGTTTCCAGCCGCACCTGCGCCGGGATGCGGTCGCGCGCGGTCTCCACGCTGCCCGCGTAGGGCACGCGGCCCCCGGCGATGATCGCGATGCCTTCGCACATGCGCTCGGCATGGGCGATGACGTGGGTGGAAAAGATGACCGTCGTGCCCCGGTCTGCGAGGCCGCGGATCAGCACCTCCAGCTTGCCTTGGTTGATCGCGTCGAGGCCGCTGAACGGCTCGTCGAAGACCACCAGCCGCGGCTCGTGCACCAGCGTGCCGAGCAGCTGCACGGTCTGCGCCATGCCCTTGGAGAGCTGGCGGATTTGCCGGTCGATGGCGTGGCCGAGGCCGTGCTCCTCCATCAGCGCCTTGCCGCGCGCGCGGCCTTCGGCCAGCGGCACGCCGCGCAGCGCGCCCATGAAGGCGATGGCCTCGTAGCTCTTCATCGAGGGGTAGAGCCCGCGCTCCTCGGGTAGATAGCCGATCAGCCGGGCGACATCCTGCGGGTTCTCCGCCCCCAGCACCCGGCGTGTGCCCGAATCGGGGTCGATGATGCCGAGCAGCATCCTGAGCGTCGTGGTCTTGCCCGCGCCGTTGGGGCCGAGCACGCCGTAGATCGAACCTTCCGGGATGGCGAGATCGACTCCGTCCACGGCCAGCGTCTGGTCGAAGCGCTTGACCAGGCCGCGCGCCTCGACAGCGAGCGGACGGGTGTCGATCGTCTGAAATTCGCCTGTCGCCATATCCATCCCGCCTGCCCTAAGGCTCAGTAATGAATGAGCCGCCCGCGCAACATGGTTAATTCACCGGATACCCTGCCCTTCGAGGCGCGGCTGGAGGCCAAGGCGCGCGAATTGGGCTTCGTCGCCTTCGGCATCGCTTCGGCCGAGGACGACGCCGTGCGGGCGGGGCGGCTGCACGACTGGCTCGGCGAGGGCCACCACGGCACCATGGGCTGGATGGAGGACCGCGCCGAGGTGCGGCAGGGTCCGCAGTCGATGTGGCCCGAAGCGCGGAGCGTCATCGCGCTCGGCATGAGCTATGCGCCGGACGTCGATCCGTTGCGCCCGCAGCAGGCGAAGGTCTCGGTCTATGCACAGGGGCGCGACTACCACGACGTGCTGAAGAAGGCGGCCAAGGCTCTGGCGCGCTGGATGGTGGAGGAGAGGCCGGGGACCGAGCTCAAGGTGTTCACCGATACCGCGCCGGTAATGGAGAAGCCGCTGGGCGAGGCGGCGGGGCTGGGCTGGCAGGGCAAGCACACCAACCTCGTCAGCCGCGAACACGGCAGCTGGCTCTTCCTCGCGGCAATCTACACCACGCTTGAGCTTTCGTTGAATGCTTCGCATCCGGACCGCTGCGGGTCTTGCCGCGCCTGCCAGCACGCCTGCCCCACCGATGCGTTCCCTGCGCCCTACCGCCTCGATGCGCGGCGCTGCATTTCCTACCTCACCATCGAGCACAAGGGGCCGATCCCGCACGAATTCCGCGAGGCGATGGGCGCGCGCATCTACGGCTGCGACGACTGCCTGGCCGTCTGCCCGTGGAACAAGTTCGCCGATACGGCCGCGCGCCACCAGGCCTTCGTCCCGCGCGAGGATCTCCTCGCCCCGCGCCTCGCCGAGCTGCTGGCGCTCGACGACACGGCCTTCCGCGCCAAGTTCTCCGGCTCCCCCATCAAGCGCATCGGGCGCGACAGGTTCGTGCGCAACTGCCTGATCGCGGCGGGCAACTCGGGCGATGCGGCGCTGGCCGAGCAGGTCGATGCGCTGCGCGCCGATCCCGACCCCGTTGTAGCGGAGGCAGCCGACTGGGCGCTAGGGCGCCTTACACCATCTCCTTGAGCGGCACCTCGGTGTCCGCCAGCAGCTCCGGCTCCACGACCGCGCGGGCCTCGATCAGCTTGCGGCCCTGCACGTAATCCTTCGTGCGGTTGACCGCGTCCACTGCGATCACCCTGCCCATCCTGAGGTAGATCACCGAGAAGCTGCGCTCCGCCGGGTCGCCGCGAAGGACGGTGGCATCGTAACCGGTGGAGAGCCCGGCGGTCTGCAGCTTGAGGTCGTACTGGTTGGACCAGAACCACGGGAAGGCCGTGTAGGGCTCCGGGCCCTCTTCGCCGTCGCTGGCGCAGATGGCCTTGGCCACGATGGTTGCCATGTCATGCGCGTTCTGCACGCTTTCGAGCCGGATCACCGCGCCATCCGCCCAGACGCTGGCATGGGCGGCGCAGTCGCCGATGGCGTAGACGTCGTCGAGGTTGGTGCGGCAGATGTCGCTGACGTCGAGGCCGTTGGAACCCGCTGCGCCCGCCGCCATCAGCGTGCCCACCGAGGGGACGATGCCGATGCCCACGATCACCCCGTCGCAGGGGATTTCCTCGCCGTCGGCCAGCACCACGGCGGACACGCGCTCCTCGCCCGCCAGCCGCTCTACCCCGGTGCCGGTGCGCAGGTCGACGCCGTGGGCCCGGTGCTCGGCTTCGTAGAAGGCCGAGAGTTCCGGTCCGGCCACGCGGTTCAGCACGCGGTCCTGCGCCTCCACCAGCACCACCTCGCAGCCCAGCTTGGTGAGCACGGCGGCCGCCTCGAGCCCGATGTAGCCGCCGCCCACGACCACGAAACGGCGCGCGCCGCCTTCGATCTCGGCCATCAGGGTGTCGACATCGCGCCGGTCGCGCACCGTGTGGACGCCCGCCAGGTGCCCGCCGGGGCACGAGAGTCGCCGCGCATCGCCGCCGGTTGCCCAGATGAGGTGCCCGTAATGCAAGGTTTCGCCGCCCGCCAGTTCGACCACCTTCGCCTCGGGATCGACGCGGGTGACGCTGGCGCCGAGGCGCAGGTGCACGTCGCGTTCGGCCCAGAAGGCCGCGGGCCGGATCAGGATCCGCTCGAACGGCTTTTCGCCCGCGAGATAATCCTTTGACAGCGGCGGGCGCTCGTAGGGCGGGTTGGCATCGCGGCCGATCATCGCGATCGATCCGGCAAAGCCTTGCTGGCGCAGGGCGATGGCGGCCTGCGCGCCGCCGTGCCCCGTGCCCACGATGACGACGTCATGGTTGGTCATGGCCGCCAGCGGTGCCCGCAAAACGCCGATGCCGTCAACCCTGCAGCAGGTTGCGCGCCTGGCTGGCGATCTGCGCGAGCATGGCCGGAGCGACCGGCGTCGCCGCCTGCGCGCGCGCGATCATGCGCCGGAACTGCGCGATCATGCCGGCATTCTTCGCCGCCCAGGCCTCGATCATGGCGCGCGGATCGCCCGCGTCCTTGCCGCGCTTGCGGGCGAGGCGGCGCAGGAAATCGAAGCGCATCTGCTGGAAATCGCGGGCGAGGCCGGCCACCAGCAGCCGCTCCCAAGGATCGGCGGGGCTCATGATGGCGGAACGCGACTGCGCCCAGTCGATGCCCAGCAGGGTGCCGAGATCGATGAAGGCGTGCGCCAGTTCCACCGGCGCGATGCCGGTATCGCTGGCGAGGCGCGAGAGACCGATGGCCCCGTCCACGGCGAACAGGCGGGCGACCATGTCGGCCATCTCCTCGCTAGCGCCCTTCTCGCACATCCGGCCGGCGATCTGCTCGACGTGCGCGCGCGCCTCGTCGCCCAGCAGGGTCTCGACCTGCTCGTTGAGCTTGGTGACCATCGCGCCGATCTCGCTCTGCACGGCAGAGGGTGAGACCTCGCCGTTGCCCGCCCGCAGCAGGTCGGCGACATGGCCGCGCAGGGCCAGCGCCGCCTGGTCGAACAGCATGAGCCGCGCGGTTTCGGGCATGGGCTCGGTATCGATCCGCGCCCAGATCTCGTCCATGCCGAGCAGGGTGCTCGCCGCCACGAAGGCAGCTCCGACGGAGGCGAGGTCCTCGCCCTCCTCCTCGGCCAATTCGAAGGGGTGCAGCATCCCCATGCGGTTGACGAGGCGGTTGGCGACCACGGTGCCGACGATCTCGGGCCGCAGGCGGTGGTTCAGGAGCTGGGCCTTGAACTTGCCCTGAAACTGCGGCGGGAAGTCGCCCAGCACCAGCGCGTCGGCGGCCGGGTCGGCGGGGAGCTCGCCGCGCTCGACCGCGTCCTGGATGACGAGCTTGGACATTGACAGCAGCACCGCCAGCTCGGGCCGGGTGAGGCCGTGATTGTCGGCGGCGCGGCGCTTCAGCCCCTCGCCGTCGGGCAGGCCCTCGTTGGCCCGGTCGAGCCCGCCCATGTCTTCGAGCATCTCGATCAGCCGCGCCTGCGCCCCGATGGCGCGCGGGCCGCCGGTCTCGGCGATGGACAGCGCGAGGGCCTGCAGCCGGTTGTCCTCCAGCACCAGCGCCGCGACCTCGTCGGTCATGTCGGCGAGCAGGGCGTTGCGCCGTTCCTCCGACAGCTTCCCGGCGCGGCGCGCGGCGGTCAGCGCGATCTTGATGTTGACCTCGTTGTCAGAGCAATCGACGCCGGCCGAATTGTCGATGAAGTCGGTGTTGACCCGCCCTCCGCCGAGCGCGAACTCGACGCGGCCCGCCTGCGTCAGGCCGAGGTTCGCGCCTTCGCCCACGACCCTGGCGCGCAGGTCGGCGCCGTTGATGCGCAGGCCATCGTTGGCCGGGTCGCCGACATCGGCGTTACTCTCGGACGCGGCCTTGACGTAGGTGCCGATGCCGCCGAACCAGACGAGGTCGACCGGGCTCTTGAGGATCAGCCGGATCAGGCTTTCCGGATCGAGCGCACCGTCCTTGAGGTCGCCCTGCGCGATGCCGAGCGCCTCCATGGCCTGTGCCGACAGCTCGATGCGCTTTTCCGTGCGCGGGATGATCGCGCCGCCCTTCGACAGCAGCTTGGCATCGTAATCGGCCCAGCTCGAGCGATCGAGGCCGAACAGGCGCTGGCGCTCCTTCCAGCTCGCGGCGGCATCGGGATCGGGATCGATGAAGATGTGCCGGTGGTCGAAGGCGGCGACGAGGCGGATCGACTTCGACAGCAGCATCCCGTTGCCGAACACGTCGCCCGACATGTCGCCGCAGCCCACCACGCGCACCGGATCGGTCTGAACGTCGACGCCCATCTCGAGGAAGTGGCGCTGCACGCAGACCCAGGCGCCGCGCGCAGTGATGCCCATCGCCTTGTGGTCGTAGCCGTTGGAGCCGCCGCTGGCGAAGGCGTCGCCCAGCCAGAAACCCCGCTCCAGCGCTATGGCATTGGCGGTGTCGGAGAATGTCGCCGTGCCCTTGTCGGCGGCGACCACAAAATACGGATCGTCCCCGTCGCGGATGACCACACCATCGGGGTGCACGACCTTGTCCTCCACCAGGTTGTCGGTGATCGAGAGCAGCGTGCGGATGAACAGCTTGTAGCTTTCCTTGCCCTCGGCGGCCCAGGCATCGCGGTCCACGGCGGGGTTCGGCAGGCGCTTGGGATAGAAGCCGCCCTTCGCGCCGGTGGGCACGATGACGGCGTTCTTGACCTTTTGCGCCTTCATCAGGCCGAGGATCTCGGTGCGGAAGTCGTCGCGCCGGTCGGACCAGCGCAGCCCGCCGCGCGCCACGGGCCCGGCGCGCAGGTGGATGCCTTCAACGCGGCGAGAATAGACCCACACCTCGCGCCAGGGCACGGGCCGCGGCAGGCCGGGGACGAGCGAACTGTCGAGCTTGAAGGCCAGCGCCTCCTCGCCCGCGGGGGCAAAGGCGTTGGTGCGCAGCACGGCGCGCAGGGTATCCCAGTAGCGGCGAAGCAGGCGGTCGTCGTTGATCGCCACCACCTCGGCCAGCCCGGCGCGGATCTCGCCCTCGACGCGCGCGGTCTCCTTCTCGCGGTCACCCTCGAAGGCTGGGTCGTGCAGCGTGCGGAAGAGCGCGATGAGCCCGCGGGTCACCTTGGGCGCGCCGGCGAGGGCATCGACCACGGTATAGATGGTAAAGGCGATCGCCGACTGGCGCAGGTAGCGATAGAAGGCGCGCAGCCAGTCCGCTTCCTGCGATTCCAGCGCCGAGACGATGACGAGGCGGTTGAACACGTCGTCCTCGGCGCGCTCGTTGAGGACGGCGGTGACGGCGTGCTCGATGGGCCCCGCGCGATCGAGGATGGCCTGCGCTTCGACCCCCGCGGGCAGCGCCAGCACGAAATCGTGGATCGTCCCCGTGTCCTCGCCCTCGAGGTTGGTCGGCACCTCGGAAAGCACCTTGAACCCGAAGTTCTCGAGCGCAGGAACGGCATCGGACAGCGGCAGCGACCCCTGGTGCTGGTAGACCTTGAGCCGCAGGCGGCCCGCCTCGTCCTTGTCGGAGTGGTAAAGGCGCGCGTCGCGTCCCTCGCCCTTTTCCTCCACGCTGGTGGCGAGCTGGCGCAGGCGGCCGATGTCGATGGCCGCTTCCGCCGGGCCGTAGGTGCTGCGGTAGTAGGCGGGGAAGGCGGCGGCATAGCGCGCGGTGAGCGTGACGGCGCGGCTCTCGTCCTCGGTGGCGGCCAGCGCCTCCTCGACGGCATCGTTCCAGCCGCGCAGCATCTCGCCCAGCGCGCGGTCGATGGCGGGCGTATCGGGTTCGCCCTTCATTCCGCGATAGTCCATCACGAAGCGCAGGAGCGCGAGGTTGCCGCCCTCGATGGTCAGGCTCCAGTCGAGCGTGGTCGCGCCGGTGTGATCCTCCAGCAGGTCCTGCACACCGAGGCGGACCTGCGTGCTCATGGTGTCGCGCGGCAGCCAGACGAAGCCGAACAGGTGGCGGCCGAGGGGCGCCTTGACCAGCGTCGCGCGCGGGCGCGGACGGTCGGCCAGGCCCATCATGGCGGTCGCGACGCGGGTGATGTCCTCGTCCGAGAAGCCGATGATGAGATCGTGCGGCAGCGTGGTGAGCGCGTGGACCAGCGACTTGTAGTCGTGGCTGCCGGGTTCGAAATCCATCCGCTCCATGATCGCCTTGAGCTGCTGGCGCAGGACCGGGACGGTTTCCGGCGGAGAAACAAGCGCGGCGCTGGTCCAGATGCCGGCGTGGATCGACAGCGCGGCGACGCGCCCGTCCTCGAACAAGGGCACGATGAACAGGTCGAGCGGCACGCGGCGGTGGACCTTGCTGAGGCGATTGGCCTTGATGATCAGCGGCACCTTGCCCGGCGCGCCCCTACCCGCTGTCTTCTGGCCGCGCGCGGAATTGCCGTCGAACCAGGCGAAGGCGCGCTTGCAGGCATCCTCGGCGATGAGGTCGGGGGTGGAGGCGCGGCAGATGCCGAGCGCGCCCTTGTGCCGGCCCTCGCGATCCATGGTGACGTGGCCTAGCTGCGTCATCATGCCGCCCGCCAGCCAGCGCAGCAGCGCCGCGCCTTCCGCGTCGGACAGGCGATCGGCATCGGCCTCCATCTGCTCGCGCATCCGCGGCCAGTCGGCAACGGCGGCGCGCACGTCCTCGATGGCGGTACCGAGGTCCTTCTCGAGCGCGCGGCGTTCCTTCGCATCGACCCGCGCGGTCTCGATGTAGATCCAGCTTTCCTTCTTCTCGCCGGTCTCGCCATCGGGCAGTTCGGCGAGCGCGCCGGCCTTGCGGCGCACGGGCAGGATCGGGTGGACGAGCACGTCGATCGACAGCCCGCGCGCAGCGAGCGTCGCGGCGATGGAATCGACGAGGAAGGGCATGTCCTTGTTGATCACCGCCACGCGGGTGAAGCGGCGCCCCTCGGCGGCGGAGCGGACGAGGATGGAGGACTGCGCCTCCTCGCGCTGGCGCGCGGCCTCGATGACGAAGGCGGTCGCTTCTTCGAGGGCATGGCCTTCGAGCGGGGTCTCGCCGGGCAGGATGGAGGAACTGATGCGATCCTGCAGCACCGAGGCGATGCCGCGTTCCTCGCGGTTGAGTTGGGCAAATGCGCTTTTAGCGCGGGGCTTGGTCGCCATGGCCTGCACTGTCCTCCGTCGCGGCCCGCGAAGTGGAAGCAGGCCGTCTCTCCGACTCTCTCATGAACCCTAGCAGCGAAAGGCCACTACGGAAGTTCCCGCGCGCCTTAAGCCCGCTTTCGGGCCATTGCACGCGCAAAAGTTACAGTCGTAACTAACTGACGAGCGCAAGCGCATCCATGGTCAGTTCGAGCGAGCGCTGGCGTGCCGCGGGGTCGAATGTCGCTCCGGCGCAGATAATCTCGTCGGGCTCGGTGCGGCGCCGGAACGCCTCGATCCGGGCGCGCACGGTTTGGGGCGAGCCGACGGCGCGGGCCTCGTCCATGCTTTCCAGCATCAGGCGCTGGTCGGCGGGAAGGTTCTCGCGATAGTCGCGGACCGGCGGCAGCAGCTTGCCCGGATCGCCGGTGCGCAGGGCGACGAAGGCCTGGTCCTGGCTCGATCCGAGGTAGCGCGCTTCCTCGTCGCTGTCGGCCGCCAGAACGCCCATCGCCGCCATGACGTGCGGCTTTTCGAGATAGGCGGAGGGGCGGAATTCGGCGCGATAGGTTTCCAGCGCAGCATCGAGGTGGCGCGGGGCGAAATGGCTGGCAAAGGCGTAGGGCATCCCGAGCCGCGCGGCGAGCTGCGCGCCGAACAGGCTGGAGCCGAGCATCCACAGCTCCACTTTTGCGCCGAGCCCCGGCGTGGCGACGATCGGCAGGTTGAGGTCGCCCGTCAGCAGCGCGCGAAGTTCGACCACGTCCTGCGGGAAATACTCTGCCGCGCGGTGCAGGTCCTTGCGCAGCGCCTGTCCGATGATCGGCGCGCTTCCCGGTGCGCGGCCCAGCCCGAGGTCCACCCGGCCCGGGAACAGCGCGTCGAGGGCACCGAACTGCTCGGCGATGACAAAGGGATTGTGGTTGGGCAGCATGATCCCGCCCGAACCCACGCGGATCGTGCTCGTCACGTGGCCGATGTGCGAAAGGATCACCGCCGCCGGGCCGCCCGCTATGCCCACGCTGGCGTGGTGCTCTGCGACCCAGAAGCGCTTGTAGCCCGCCTGCTCGGCAACCTGCGCCAGCTTGCCGGCCTCGGCGATGGCTTCGGACACGGTGCCGCCCTGGCGGACGGGGACGAGGTCGAGGACGGAAAGATCGGTCATAGGGTCTCCAGCGTATGCAGCAGCAACGCCACGTCGCTCTCGCGGCTGAGGCGGTGGTCGCCGCCCTTCACCAGCGTCACCTGCACGTCCTCTGCGGCGAGCGTGGCGGCGAGGCGGAGCGAGGCTTCGGGCGGCACGTCGGCATCCTCCTGCCCGTGCAGCAGGCGCACCGGGCAGGTGAGGGCGATGGCTGCACCCAGAACGCGGTTCGCCTCGGCATCGACCCAGAACTTCGCGTGTGTGGGCATGGGATCGTAGCCGTAGGCGCTGTCCTCGTAGATCGTCTCGCCCCGGCGCAGCACCGCCTTCTGGCTCTCATCGAATCCCCAGTCGGAAAAGTCCGGCGCGGCGGCCACGCCGACCAGTGCGTGCAGCCTCTCTCCGAGCGCCAGCCCGGCGAGCACCATGAGCCAGCCGCCCATCGAACTGCCGACGAGGACCACGCGCTCGGCCTGCACCTTTGCCTCGATCAGCGCCAGCACCTCGCCGCGCCAGCGCGACAGCGTCCCTTGCGCAAAATCGCCGCCGCTCTCCCCGCAGCCCGAGTAGTCGAGCAGCAGGCATTCGCGGCCCGCCGACGCAGCCCAGGCAAATACGGCGCTCGCCTTGCTGCCCGCCATGTCGGACATGTAGCCGGGCAGGAAGACGACAGCCGGGCCGCTGCCGGGCGTGTGGCGGTATGCGATGCGAAGGCCGTCGACGGTGTGGAACTCGGTCATGCCCGGCAGACATGGGGTCGAGCGGCGCTAGTGACAATGAAACCTTTGCGCCCTATGTGACGCGCATGGCCCAGCGTGTGACCATGACGACGACTACCACCACTCCGGGCAACCGGGGGCGGCAGGTCGCGTTCTAGACACGCCCTGCGCCGCCCGGTTTCGGGCGGTGGCGTTTCCTCCCGAACCCGCAAACTCCCAAACGCCGCTTCAAGCGCGTGCAGGCTTGTGCCATGGCGCCGGAGCGAACGGATAGAGAGACCATGACCGAACTTCTCAAGATCAGCCTGCCCGACGGCTCCACGCGCGAGATGGAGCGCGGCAGCACGCCCGCCGACGTCGCCGCCGCGATCGGCCCCGGCCTCGCCAAGGCCGCGCTCGCCGCGCGCGTGAACGGCGAACTGCGCGACCTCAACCGCCCGTTCGAGGGCGATGCCGAGCTGGCACTCGTCACCGCGCGCGACGAGGCCGACGCGCTGGAACTGGCGCGCCACGATTTCGCCCACGTGCTGGCCGAAGCGGTGCAGTCGCTGTGGCCGGGCACGCAGATCACCTTCGGCCCAGCGACGGACGACGGCTTCTACTACGACGTCAAGGCGCCGGACAATCGCGAGCCCTTCGGCATGGACGACCTCCCCGCGATCGAGGAGGAGATGCGCCGCATCATCCGCGCCGACAAGCCGCTGGTGCGCGAGGTGTGGTCACGCGCGCAGCTGATCGACAAGTGGGAGGCCGAAGGCGAGACCTTCAAAGCCGAGTGGGCGCAGGAGCTTCCGGAAGGCGAGGAGCTGACGGTCTACCATTCCGGCAATCCGGGCGAGGAAGGCAGCTGGCTTGACATGTGCCGCGGGCCGCACCTCGCCAGCACCGGCAAGCTCGATCCACAGGCCTTCAAGCTGATGCGCGTGGCCGGGGCCTACTGGCGCGGCGACCAGAACAATGCGCAGCTCACCCGCATCTACGGCACCGGCTGGCTCAACAAGAAGCAGCTCGATGCGCATCTCCACAAGCTGGAGGAAGCCGCAAAGCGCGACCACCGCAAGCTGGGCCGCGAGATGGACCTGTTCCACCTGCAGGAGGAGGCGCACGGCAGCGTCTTCTGGCACCCCAAGGGCTATCGCATCTGGCGCGAGCTCGAGGCCTATATGCGCCGCCGCATGGATGGCTCCGGCTACCGCGAGATCAAGACGCCGCAGCTGATGGACGTGCGCCAGTGGGAACGCTCGGGCCACTGGGGCAAGTATGCCGAGAACATGTTCGCCGTCCCCGACATGGTCCCCGAGGTCGACGAGAGCGAGGCCGGCTCGCACCCCACCGTGGCCGCGGATGCCGCGTGG
This sequence comes from Aurantiacibacter luteus, assembly GCF_001010945.1. GTDB lineage: Bacteria > Pseudomonadota > Alphaproteobacteria > Sphingomonadales > Sphingomonadaceae > Alteraurantiacibacter > Alteraurantiacibacter luteus. The sequence goes on along the minus strand of NZ_LBHB01000002.1, from coordinate 378,836 downwards.
ATGGCGATCAAGCCGATGAACTGCCCGGCGCACGTGCTCGTCTTCAAGCAGGGCATCACCTCCTACCGCGACCTGCCGATCCGGCTCGGCGAGATGGGCTGCTGCCACCGCAACGAGCCGCACGGCGCGCTGCACGGCCTGATGCGCGTGCGCCAATTCACGCAGGACGACGCACACATCTTCGCGCGCGAGGATCAGGTGGTCGAGGAGGTCCGCGCGTTCTGCCAGCTGGCGGACAGCGTCTACAAGGACTTCGGCTTCAGCTACCACGTCAAGCTCGCTTTGCGGCCCGAGAAGCGCTTCGGTAGCGACGCGGACTGGGACAAGGCCGAGCAGGAACTGCGCGACGCCGTGGCCGAGGCGGGCATGGACAACGACGATTTCGGCTGGGAAGAACTGCCCGGCGAGGGCGCCTTCTATGCCCCCAAGCTCGAATGGCACCTCACCGACGCCATCGGCCGCACCTGGCAGGTCGGCACGATCCAGGGCGACCGGGTGCTGCCCGACCGCCTCGATGCGAGCTACGTGGGCGAGGACGGCGAGAAGCACCGCCCGGTCATGCTCCACCGCGCGATCTTCGGCAGCTACGAACGCTTCATCGGCATCCTGATCGAGCATTTCGCCGGCCGCCTGCCGTGCTGGCTGGCGCCGGTGCAGGCGGTGGTGGCGACGATCGTATCCGATGCCGACGACTACGCGCGCGAGGTCACGGCGAAGCTGGAGGCCGCGGGCATCCGCGTGGAGAGCGACCTCAGGAACGAGAAGATCAACTACAAGGTGCGCGAGCACTCGCTGCAGAAGGTCCCGCACCTGCTGGTCGTCGGCAAGCGCGAGGCGGAGGAGGGCACCGTCGCCGTCCGCACGCTGGGCGAACAGCACCAGAAAGTGATGAGCCTCGACGAGGCGCTCGCCATGCTGAAGGACGAGGCGACGCCGCCGGACCTGCGCTGAGGAGGAGACCGTGACGATGCGAATGCCGATTGCCCTCACTGCCGCTGCCATGCTCGCCGCCTGTTCGGCCGAGGAACCCGTCGCCGAGCCCGAGACCAAGGCGTCGGCTGCACCGGAGGCTCCGATAGCGAGCGCCACGCCGCAGCCTGCCGAAACACTCGAGGCGCCGTCCGCAGATGCCCCGCCGCCGCCCGCCCGCGCCACGCAGGTCCCCATGCCAGCGCCAAGTGCCCGCGCGGTGACCGAGCCTTTGCCCGATCCCTCTGCCACGCCGACTGGCGACGAACACATGATGGATCATTCGGGCATGGACCACAGCGGGATGGATCACAGCCCCACCTGATGCTTCCGGCGGCCTTCGCCTTTACCGGTTGGGAAGTGGCCGCCGCCTTGCTCGCCGCCCTGGGCTCCGCTTTCGTGCGCGGGCTGACGGGGTTCGGCATGGCCATCCTGCTGGTGCCGATCCTGGCGCTCACGCTCGTGCCGATCGAGGCGGTGCTGCTTGCGAACGTGCTCTCGGTGCTCATCGGGCTGGCGGAGATTCGCACGCTCGTGCGCAAGGCCGAGCGCTCGGCATGGACCATAGGCGCGCTGGTGGTGCTGGCCGTGCCTGTGGGAATGCTGGCGCTGCTGGCGACACCCGATCCGCTGGCGCGGCTGCTGATCGCGCTGGTGGCGCTCTCCGCCTTCTTCGCCGTGCTGCTGCCGCGCCGGGCGGCGGCCATGCCGGGGCTTCTGGCGACGGGCGCGACGGGGCTTGCCAGCGGTCTGCTCACGGGCTTTGCTGCCATGCCCGGACCGCCGGTAGTGCCCTACTACGTCGGCCGCGACATCCCGCGCGACGTGGCCAAGGCCTCGATGATGCTGGTCTTCACCATCGCCTCTGCCGCGGGGCTGGTCTCGGCGGTGGCCATGGGCGTGCTGAGCTGGCGCGTGGTTCTGCTCGGCCTGCTGCTGTTCCCCGCGGTCCTGCTCGGCAACTGGCTCGGCCACCACGCATCGGGGCGAATCGCCGATCCGTTGTGGCGGACTTTCGTGGGACTGACGCTGGCGGGAGCGGCGCTCGCGGCGCTGTTGAAGCTGCTGGCCTAGAAAGGCAGGACCTGGCCCGCGGCGATCAGCGCCAGCGCGCAGCCCGCCACGATTCCCATGCGCAGCGACTCCAGCGGATTCGCGGCGAGATCACGGGTGAGGGCGATAGCCTTGGTCATGCCCGCGATTGTCCGCGCAAAATCCTAACGAAACGTTAAGACCGGCGATCAACCCGCCCTGGGCACGTGCTGGCTGGCGCAGTGGAAGCTGCCGCCGCCCGTCAGCACGGCGTCGGCGCGAATGCCTACGGAGGCGCGGCCGGGGAAGAGATCGCCAATGGCGGCCACCGCGTCGGCATCGTGCGGGGAGCCATAGGTCGGCACCACGACCACGTCGTTGCACACCGCCCAGTTCATGTAGCTCGCCGGCTCGGCCTCGTCTCCTTCACCCATCCAGCCGGGGGAGGGGATGTCGTGCACCGTCAGCCCGAAGTCCTTCGCACGGGCGCGGGAGTCGTCATAAACGGCGCGATTGGGATCGTCGGCCCCGCTCGCCACCGGAATGGCGATAGCGTTCTCGCCCACCAGGCGCGCAAGGTTGTCGACGTGGCCGTCGGTGTGATCGCCGAGAAGACCGTCGCCCAGCCACAGCACCCGGTCGAAGCCCAGGTCGCGTTGCAGGTTGGCCCAGATTTCCCCGCGACTGAGCGAAGGGTTGCGGTTGGGATTGAGCAGGCACTGCTCGGTGGTGACCAGCAGCCCCGTACCATCGGTCTCCAGCGCGCCGCCCTCGAGAATCCAGTCGGCCTTGGCGTAGTCGAGCCCCGCACGGGTCGCGAGCGATTCGCCGGTCTCCTGGTCCCCCTCGAGCAGGTACTTGTCGCCCCAGCCGTTGAAGCGGAAGCCCTGCGCGCGGCGCTGGCCGTTATCGCCCAGCAGCACCAGTGGTCCGGTGTCGCGGATCCAGATGTCGCCGTAGGGATGCCGCTCGAACGTCACCGCGCCGGAAACGAGGTCCTTCGCCCGCATCTCCGCCGCCGCATCGCGCACGACCATGCGCACCTGCTGCCCGGTCTCGGCAACGGCATTGGCAAAGGCGGCCATGGCCTCCTGTGCGGGAACGAAATTCTCCTCCCACAGGTCGGCGTGGGCGGGAAAGCCGATCCAGATCCATTCCTGCTCGGCCCATTCGGCGGGCATGCGAAAGGTCATGGGTCAGCAACTCGGCGCATTGGCGGAAGCCGCGGCGCAGCTCGCGTCGCGCACCGCGCGGAACTCGTCACCCTCGTTCCAACGCGGCCAGCTGCGGCTCATCGCCAGCGATCGACCGAGGCGGTAGTAGAGCTGCACCTGCTGGCTGATGCCGGCAAAGTTCCAGTCGGGCGCGTACTCGTCACCCGGCTGGTGGTAGCGGTTCTCGGTGTAATCGGCCTGCGCCGCCGCGCCCGCCGCGGTGCCGCCGACTTCCAGGTTCTCGCCCGGATCGATGTAGAGCATCGGCACGCCGCGCTTGGCCATGCTGAAATGGTCCGAGCGGTAGTAGTAGCCGCGCTCTGGCGTAGGCTCGGCGGTGCCGGTGCGGCCTTCCAGTCGCAGCGCCGAGGCGAGAAAGGCGTCTAGCTGGCTCTTGCTGCCACCGGTGATGGTCACGTCGCTGGCGCGGCCCGTGGGCAGCAGCGCATCGACATTCAGCCCGCCTGCCGTCTGCGCCAGCGGGAAGACCGGGTTGGCGGCATAGTAGTCGGAGCCGAGCAGCCCCGATTCCTCGCCCGTCACTGCCAGGAACACCTGGCTGCGGCGCGCCGGACCGGCGGCGGCATTGGCCCGCGCCAGGCCGACCAGCGCGGCGATGCCGGTGGCGTTATCGACCGCCCCATTGCAGATGTCGTCGCCGCTCGCGTCCGCCAGGCAGCGCCCGAGGTGGTCCCAGTGGCCGGTGTAGAGGACGTACTCTTCGGGTGCCTCGCGCCCCGGCAGCACCCCGATGACGTTCTGCGAATCGAAGCTGCGCACGGTGTTGGTGAAGCTGGTGGAGGCGGTGAGGCCCAGCGGCACGGCGCGGAACCCCTGGCGTCCGGCGGCGGCGCGCAGGGCGGCAAGGTCCTGCCCGGCGGCGCGCGCGATGCGCTCGGCGACGGGCAGCTGCACCCAGCCGTTCATCATCGTCTGGCTCGCCCCGTGATCGGCGCGCTGGGCATAGACCTGCGGGCCCGTCCAGCTGCTCTCGACCACGTTCCAGCTGTAGGCGGCGGGGAAGGTATCGTGGATGATGAGGGCGGCGGCGGCCCCTTGCCGTGCGGCCTCCTCGAACTTGTAGGTCCAGCGTCCGTAATAGGTCATGGCGCGGCCGTTGAACGGGCCGTCGAGGCCCTCGGTCGCGTAGTCGGGATCGTTGACGAGGATGACCGCGGTCTTCCCGCGCATGTCCACGCCTGCGTAGTCGTTCCAGCCCTTTTCGGGCGCGTTGATGCCGTAGCCGACGAAGACCAGCTCGCTGTTCGCCAGGTCGATGCGCGGCGCCTCGCGGTAGGTCGTGCCCACCCAGTCGTCGCCATAGGCGAACTGCATCGGCGATCCGCTGCCGCCCGCGATTGTCAGGGGCGCGAAGTTGTCGCCGGTGATGTCGACGAAGGGGACGCGCTGGGTCCAGCTGCCGTTGTTGCCCGGTTGCAGCCCGGCGGCGCGGAATTGTTCGGTGATGTAGGCGACGGTCAGCGCCTCGCCCGGCGTGCCCGGCGCGCGGCCATCGAACTGGTCGGAAGCAAGCCGCTCGACCACGGCGCGCATCGCGGCCTCGTCGATCCGGCCGGGCGCGATCTCGGGAATGTCGAGCGTAGCGGTGGGCGCGCTCGTGGTGGTGCAGGCGGCCAGCCCCAGCAGGGCGATGGGCGCGAATGTGCGGATCATGCGGGGCAACCTCTCTCTGATGTAGCGGGTGCATGTGGCATTGCGCCGCGAAGGGAGCAAGGGCAGGACAGCCGCCATGACGGCAGATTGGCATTCCGGACTGGACCGCGCGCGGGTACATTCGCCGTTCCTGCGCCTGGCGCTCGAGCGACGTCCCGAGCTGAGCGCCCTGCTGGCCGAGGGGCGGGGCAACGAGGCGCTGGCAGCGGCAAAGGCGAGCGGAACGGGGATCGAGGATGCCGCGCTGTCGCTGAGGCGCGAGCGGTTGTCGCTGGCGCTGGTGACGGCGGTGGGCGATCTCGCCGGCGCGTTTCCGTTGGCGCAGGTCATGCAGGAGCTGTCGGACTTCGCCGATCGCGCGCTCGATACCGCCATGCGCGCCGTTGTGGCAAACCGCGTGGAGGGGGCGGATGCGACGGGATTCATCGGCCTCGCGCTCGGCAAGCAGGGCGCGCACGAGCTGAACTACTCCTCCGACATCGATCCCATCCTGCTCTACCACCCCGACCTGTTGGCGCGGCGCGAGCGCGACGAGCCGGGCGAGGCTGCGCAGCGGTATGCGCGGCAGGTGGTGGAGATGCTCTCCAAGGCCACGGGCGAGGGCTATGTCCTGCGCGTCGACCTGCGCCTCAGGCCCGCGAGCGAGGTCAGCCCGCTGGCGATCCCGGTGGGCGGAGCGATCTCGCACTACGAGAGCTCGGCGCTGGCATGGGAGCGGGCCGCCTACATCCGCGCGCGGGCCTGCGCGGGAGACGCGGCGCGCGGCGAGGCCTTCCTTGCCGACATCCGCCCCTTCGTCTGGCGGCGCAGCCTGGATTTCACCGCCATCGAGGAAATCCGCCGCCTGACCGCGCGCATCCGGCAGTCCTATCGCGGGCCGCAGGTGCCCGGCCCCGGCTTCGACGTGAAGAAGGGGCGCGGCGGCATCCGCGAGATCGAGTTCTACGCCCAGACCCACCAGCTGATCTACGGCGGGCGCAACCCCGCGCTGCGGCTGCGCGGCACTCGCGCTGCGCTCGATGCGCTGGCCGAGGCAGGCGTGATCGAGAGCGAGGACGCGCGGGTGCTCGGCGAAAGCTACGATGCCTTGCGCACGATCGAGCACCGCTTGCAGATGGTCGACGACCGGCAGACGCACCAGCTTCCCGCGAGCGGCGAGGCCATCGACAATGTCGCCCACCTGCACGGGCTGGCGGACGGCGCGGCGCTGGTAAGCGAACTGACCGAGATCTGCGCCGCGGTCGCCGCACGTTACGACGATCTGCTGGGCGAGGATGCCGCCGAGCCGGTGCAGGTCAGTGTGCCGCAGGATTTCCGCGATCGCTTCGACAAGCGCACCGACACTTGGCGCGAGAGCTACCGCGCGCTGCGCAGCGCCGAGGCGCGCAAGGCCTTTGCCGCCATGCGCCACGACCTGTTGCAGGCGCTGGGCGATGCGCCCGATCCCGACCGCGCGCTGGCGCGGTGGGAAACCTTCCTCGAACGCCTGCCCACCGCCATCAACCTGTTCCGCCTGTTCGAGGAGCGGCCTGGCCTGCTCCAGCGCGTGCTCGCCATCCTCACCCTCGCCCAGCCGCTCGCCGATGCGCTGGCGCGGCGGCCCGAGCTTCTCGACCGGCTGTTCGATGCGAGCGGCGGCGACCTGCCGGGCGACACGGTAGAGCTGGTGGCGCGCATGGCGGTGGCCGAGGACAGCGATTACGAGGCGGCGCTCTCGCACCTCAGGCAGGTCGTGGGGGAGGAACGCTTCGCGCTGGGCGTGCAGCTGATCGAATGCCGCCACGACCCGCTCGAAATCGCCGAGGGGCTGAGCCGCGTGGCGGAGGCGGCGGTGGCGACCGGCGCGGGCCTCGCCACACGCGACTTCCGGCGCAATCACGGGACCATCGATGGCAGCGAGCTGGTGGTGCTGGGCCTCGGGCGGCTCGGCGGCGGGGCGTTGACCCATGCCTCCGACCTAGACGTCGTCTACCTCTTCACCGGCGACATCGGCATCGAATCGGACGGGCCGCGCCCGCTTTCCTCCACGCTCTATTACAACCGCCTCGCCACCCGCGTGACCGCCGCGCTGAGCGTGCCTACCGCCGAGGGCGCGCTTTACGAGGTGGACACGCGCCTCAGGCCGCAGGGCAAGCAGGGGCCGCTCGCGGTCAGCTTCGACGCCTTCGAGAAATACCAGCGCGAGGATGCCTGGACCTGGGAGCACATGGCGCTCGCCCGCGCCCGCCCGCTCACCGGCTCGCCGCAGGCCCGCGCGGAACTGGAATCCATCATCGCAGATGTGCTGCGGACCCCGCGCGACCCCCAGACCCTGCGTGCCGACGTGCTCAAGATGCGCGGCGACGTGCTCGCCGCCAAGCCGCCCGCCGGCCCGCTCGATGTGAAGCTGCAACGCGGCGGGCTCGTCGATTCGGAATTCCTCGTCCACTACCTGCAACTGCGCCACGGCGTGGGGCTCTACCCGGCGCTGGAAAAGGCCATCGCCGCGCTCGAGGAGGCGGGGTTGCTGCCCGAAGGCCATGCGACGCGCCACCTTGCGCTCACCCGCTTCCTCGTTGCCGAGCGCCTGCTGGCCCCCGATGCCAGCGCCCCGCAGGATACCGCGCGCGAAGTCCTCGCCCGCGCCTGCGGCCACGACAGCTACGATGCGCTCTTGCGCTCGCTGGTGGAGGCGCGGCAAGGCATCGCCGCGGCGTGGGAGCGCCATTTCGACGAACGACTGGAGATAGAGCCATGACGACCCGCCCCGACACCGGCGACACGATGCCCGACGTGGCGATGGCAACGCCCGATGGCAGCAGCGTGAAGCCGTCCGACTTTCGCGGCCAGCCGCTGGTCGTGTTCTTCTACCCCAAGGACGACACGCCCGGCTGCACCACCGAGAACATCGACTTTACCGCGCTGAAGGCCGAGTTCGACAAGGCGGGCGTCGCGCTGCTGGGCGTCAGCAAGGACCCGCCCGCGAAGCACGCCAAGTTCATCGCCAAGCACGATCTCGCCGCCCCGCTCGCTTCCGATCCGGCAGACGGCGGGCTGGCCGATGCGCTGGGCCTCTGGGTGGAAAAGTCGATGTACGGGCGCACCTACATGGGCATGGAGCGCACCACCTATCTCGTCGACGCCGATGGCACGATCGCGCGCGTGTGGCGCAAGGTAAAGGTCAAGGGCCACGCCGCCGAGGTGCTGGAGGCCGCGCGCGATCTCTGACCTGTCGCAGGCGATTCGCGCCGCGCTGCTGACCGGCGACAAGCGCGGCAAGGTCAAGGCCACGCGCGCGCTCGTGCGCGCATGGAGAAGGGGCGAGCTGGAGAGCGGCTGGAGCGTCGCCATGCCCGACAGGCCGCGCTGGCCCGGCGGCCTGCAGGTGCTGCCGCCGGCGCAGATGCCGAAGCGCGGGCGCGGCGGATCGGAGCGAGGCCGGATCGCGCTGTGGCACAGCCTGGCGCACATCGAATTCGTCGCCATCGACCTCGCCCTCGACATGGTCGGGCGCTTCGGCGCGCAGATGGACGAGGCCTTCACCGCCGACTTCCTCGCCGTCGCGGCGGACGAGGCCATGCACTTCTCGCTGATCGACCGGCACCTCGCCACGATGGGCGCGAGTTACGGCGACCTGCCCGTGCACGACGGCCTGTGGCAGAGCGCCGAGGCGACCGCGCACGATGTCTTCGCGCGGCTCGCCGTGGTGCCGATGGTGCTGGAGGCGCGCGGGCTCGACGTCACCCCGGCAATGATTGCGCGGGTCGAGGCGCAGGGCGATTCGCGCGGCGGAAAAATCCTCGCGCGCATACTTGACGACGAGATCGCCCACGTCTCGGCGGGTGCAAGGCATTTCGCCGCACTATGCGCAGCGCGCGGCATGGAGCCTGAAATTTACTGGAAAAAACTGGTTCGGGCGCACTTTTCGGGAACCATTCGGCCGCCATTCAACGACTCAGCGCGTGTTCGATGCGGCTTGTCGCGCGATGCCTACACCGCGCTTGCTTGATTAACTTTTTCCCGGATACCCAATACTCACGAGACGGCGGGGGGTTCCGACCATCTCATAAAATTGTCTGTGCAACCGGCCTTGGGGGGTCAGCTGTGCGGATCTGACGCGGGTGCCGACGGTGCCCGGAAGACGCAAAGACGAAGGGATCGCAATGCTCGTCAAGATCACCAGCCTGATGGCCGCCGCCGCCGTGGCCATCGCTACTCCGGCCGCTGCCAACGAACTGCCCGCCACCGGCGCCATCGACGTGGAACGCGTCGCCCAGGGCGGCAACGATGCCGAGTTCGGCGAACTGTTCGCCAGCTGGGAATCGCTCGAAAACGGCGGCCGTGTCTCTCCGGCCGGGACCATCGTCGATGCGCCGCAGCGCCTCGCAGTCTCGGTTCCTTCGCGGATGCCGGTGAACGATGTGACGCTGACCAGCAGCTACGGCATGCGCAGCCACCCGGTGCTCGGCGGCCGTCGCCAGCACAACGGCGTCGACCTCGCCGCGCCGACCGGCACCCCGGTCTATGCCACCGCCGACGGCGTGATCGAGATGGCGCAGTGGTACAGCTCCTATGGCAACTACGTGCAGATCGCCCATGGCGGCGAGATGGAAACCCGCTACGCCCACCTTTCCAGCTACACCGTCAGCGCCGGTTCGCAGGTTCGCCAGGGCGACCTCATCGGCTACGTCGGCTCGACCGGCCGTTCGACCGGCCCGCACCTGCACTACGAAGTGCGCGTCGCCGGCGCCCCGGTCGACCCGCGCCCCTACATGCTCGCCAGCATCGATACCGACAACGGCGTGAATGCCGCGCGCGGCGGCCCCGACGAATAAGTTTTCCTTGGACGGGACACGAAAAAGGCGGGCCCCAAAGCCCGCCTTTTTTGTTTCTGTCGTCGGCTGACGATCAGGCGTGCAGCAAGCGCTCCGCCATCGCGCGGACCTCGGCGCCCATGTCCTCGCGCGCCAGCGCCAGCGCCAGCGTGGCCTCGACGAAGCCGACCTTGCTGCCGCAGTCGTAGCGGTCGCCGGCAAAGGTGACGGCGTGGAACGGTTGAGTACCGATCATCCGCGCCATCGCATCGGTCAGCTGGATCTCGCCGCCCGCGCCCTTTTCCTGCCCTTCCAGCGTGCGCATGACCTCGGGCTGGAGAATGTAACGGCCGGAGATGATCTTGTTTGACGGCGCTTGCTCCACCGGCGGCTTCTCCACCAGCCCGCGCACCTCAGTCAAAGCGCCAGAGGTCGCACCTGGGTCGATCACGCCATAGCTTGATACCTCTTCCCGCGGCACCTCGAGAACGGAGATGAGGTTGCCGCCGACTTGGTTGTAGGCCTCGACCATCTGCGCCATGCAGCCGGGCTTGCCGATCATCATCTCGTCGGGCAGCAGGATGGCGAAGGGCTCGTCGCCAACGATCGCACGGGCGCACCAGATCGCGTGACCAAGGCCCATCGGCACCTGCTGGCGCACCGTGATGATCTCGCCCGGCGTGAAGCGTGTGGGTTCGAGCACGTCCATGTCCTTGCCGCGCGCCGACATCGTCGTCTCAAGCTCGTAGGCCATGTCGAAATGCTCGACGATGGCGGTCTTGCCGCGCCCGGTGACGAAGATCATCTGCTCGATCCCCGCTTCCCGTGCCTCGTCCACCGCGTACTGGATCAGCGGGCGATCGACGATCGGCAGCAATTCCTTGGGGATGGCCTTGGTGGCGGGGAGGAAGCGCGTGCCGAGCCCGGCGACGGGGAACACGGCTTTTCGGATCGGCTTGCGATTGCTCATGCACAATCACTGGCGCGGCGCAGAGGCGCGGTCAACCTGCGACGAACGGGGGCCATGCTGCGACCTTTCGGTGAACCAAAGGGCAGGCCGCCCGTTGAGCGTGCAGAAAGGAATTTCAGATGCTTATCAAACTCGCAGCGCTCGGCGGCCTCGGCTACCTCGGCTATCGTTATTACGAGAAGAATCTCGCGCCCCGGGAGGATCGTAAGCTGTCCTATGCCGGCAGCGCGGGCCGCGACACCTGGGACACGATCGATGCCGAGCCAGTGACGCCCACCACGCCGGTGACGCCCAGCACATCTGCGGCGACGACCGGAACGACCGGCTCCTACTGATCCGTTAATGCCGAACGAGAGAGGGCGGCGCTTCGGTGCCGCCCTTTTCATATCTACTGCGAAGTCGCGCCGCTTTCCCAGAACGCCCAGATCCGATCGGCCAGCCGGGCGAGATCGACCTGATGCCCCGCTCCCGGCAGGCGGACCAGCAGCGCACGGCCGCCCGATGCGCGCTCCAGTTCCTCGGCGGCGGCATAGGCGACGGTCGCATCCGCGCTGCCGTGGATCAGCAGCACCGGCTCCTCGACACGGGTGATGGCAGCGACGTTGTCGTAGCGGTCGGGCAGCGCCCCGCGCGCGATGGCCGGGGCCTGGTCGGCAAGGCGGGCAAAGGTGCCGAGTGTCGCCACGCCCGCCACATCGTGGCGCGCGGCCATCTCCAGCGCCATCGCGCCGCCCAGCGAGTGGCCGAAGAGGTATATGCGCTTGCCCGGTGCCAGCTGCCGCGCCTCGGCCAGCCAAGCCTCGGCGTCCGCCATCAGCCCGGCCTCACTGGGAGAACCCGGATTGCCGCCATAACCGCGATAGGAAGCGACGAGAACGCCATGCCCGCCGCTGCGCAGGGGCTCGGCCCGCGCTGCGCCGACGAGCTGGTTGTAGCCGTTGCCGTGGAAATAGACGACGAGCGTGTCGTTGCCCGGCGCCGGCGCCCAGTAATGCCCCTGCAGGGCGAGGCCGTCGGCGGTCGTCGCAGTGACGGGTGCGGGCGCTTCCCCGTCAAAGATCACCGGTGTCTCGGCCAACGGGACAGGCTGGTAGATGCGATCGCGCATTGCGCCCGCGCACCCGGCGAGGGCAAGCGCGGCGGTGCAGGTGGCGGCGAGGCGCAATAGGTTCATGGCTTGGCTCCCTGTTTTCCCGATGCTGGTGCCGCGCTGCTGAATCGCGGGTTTACGGACGGTTGCGCAGGTCGGCGGCGAGCCACAGGCGCACGGCGGTGGCAAGGCCTGGCGGACGCGTCGCCTCCAGCCGCTCGGCATCGATGCGCGCCACCAGCGCATTGATCGGCAGGTTCCGGTCCGCCGCCGCGCGTTGCAGCAGGTCCCAGAACAGCGGTTCGAGACTGATCGAGGTCTTGTGCCCGGCGATCTCGACCGAGCGCTTGACCGGCGGGTGGTAGTGGCTCTCCATGCGGCGCCCATCCTAGAGACGGCGGGCGCGCCGCCATACGATTTTTTCGGGGTGGCCGTCCCCGCCGGCCGAACCTAGGCTGCGGGGCATGGCGGACGGCTACGACGCGCTGAGCGAAAAGGAGCGCGAGACGCTGCGGCTGATCCTGCACGGCCACGACGCGAAGTCGATGGCCGCCGAGCTCGATCTCTCTGTCCACACCGTCAACGAGCGCCTGCGTAACGCTCGCCGCAAGCTCGACGTGACCAGCAGCAAGGAAGCCGCCCGCCTGCTGTTCGAGCGGGAGAGCGGGGCCCCCCATTTTCTTGGACACAAAACCTTGGGGGATGTGGATGGCGCGGCTCCCGGCGATGGCAAGGGCAGGGCGCGGATCCCCCGCGTCGCCATCGTTGCAGGAGCCTTTGCCATGACCCTCGTCCTCGCCGCCCTCGCCCTCAGCCTCAATCCCATGTCCGCCGGCGAGAGCCCGCCCAGTTTCCAGATGGAGGAAAGCGAAGCGCAGGCCGCCGCGCGGGAGTGGCTCGAACTCGGCGATGCAGGCGATGCCGCCGGCGCCTATGCGTTGACCGCCGCCAACTTCCGCGAGGCAAACACGCTCGAAGTCTGGCGCGGCGCGATGGAGCAGGTGCGCGTGCCGCTGGGCGCCGTTCGTTCGCGCCATCTGATTTCCGCCGAAATGCCGCCGACCCCGCAGGGCTACGTGGTGGTCAAGTACCGCACCGACTTCGACACGCGCGCAGGCGTGGTGGAGACGGTATCGCTGCTGCGCGAGGACGGGGCCTGGCGGGTGGCGGGGGTTTACGTGGAGTAGGGTTCGGTTGGGGGCTGGGCGGACTGGGCGACGGCGAAGCCGCCGCCGTGACGTCGAACGGGCTTGGCGGACTGGCCGCCAACCCGTCGGCCGAGCCGGTGCGTGCCCATTAGCGGGCACCGCGGCGCAGGCTCGCCTGCGCCGCTCGCACCGTCAGTACATATGCTGCCCGCCGTTGATGCTGAGCGTCGAGCCGGTGATGAAGGCGCCCTCGTCGCTGGCGAGGAAGCTGACGCCGCGGGCGATCTCGCGCGCCTGGCCCAGGCGGCCGACGGGGATCTTGGCGACGATCTTTTCCAGCACGTTCTCCGGCACCGCGGCGACCATGTCGGTATCGATGTAGCCCGGCGCGATGGCGTTGACGGTGATGCCGTAGCGCGCGCCTTCCTGCGCCAGCGCCTTGGTGAAGCCGTGGATGCCGCTCTTGGCCGCGGCGTAGTTGACCTGGCCGTACTGCCCCGCCTGCCCGTTGATTGAGCCGATGTTGATGATGCGGCCCCACTTGCGGTCCTTCATCCCCTCGAACGTGGCCTTGGCCATGTTGAAGCAACCGCCGAGGTTGGTGCGCATCACGTCGGACCAGTCGTCGTAGCTCATCTTCATCAGCGTGCCGTCGCGGGTGATGCCTGCATTATTTACCACGACGTCGATGGAACCGACCTCCTCGGCGATCTGCCCGCACGCGGCGAGCGTCGCCTCGTGGTCGCCCACGTCGAACTTGTAGGCCTTGATCCCGGTGTCGTCGGTGAACCGGCGCGCGGCATCGTCGTTACCGGCATAGCTGGCGACGACGGTGAAGCCGTCATCCTTCAGCATCTCGCAAATGGCGCGGCCGATTCCGCGGGTTCCTCCGGTGACGACTGCTACGCGGGCCATGGGCATCTCTCCTGTTGACGTTTGTTATTCGCGCAATCCTAGGAGAGGCATGCTCCCCGCGCAAAGAAAAACCCCGCCGAAGCGGGGCCTATCGCACGCGCTGGAGCGCGAATCAGAAGCGGAACTGGGTGCCGATGTAAACGGCCTGGCTGTCCTGCTGGTCGACCTCGGGCAGCGGCACGATGTCGCGGTCCTGTTCGTAGCGGACGCCGGCGGTGATATCGAGGTTGCGCGTCAGGCGGTAGCTGCCGCCGAGATCGAGCATCTGGTCGGCCACCGATTCGCGCGCCTCGGGCTGGCGCGAGGCGGGGCGTTCCTGGTCCAGCTGCACGCGGGCGGCGAAGCGGCTCGGCTCCTCGCGGGTGCCGGAGCGCGGATTGAAGCTGGCGATGTCGGGCAGGTTCGCATCCGACAGCGAGCGCGACAGCGCAGCCGACCGGATCGGCGCGGCGGCGAGGCGCGACTGCTCGGGCGCGGCGACCGGGGTCTGCGCGAAACTGCCGTAACCGCGCGCAATGCCGAGGTTGTAGCGGGTGGGCGTGACGCGCAGGCTGCCCGATCCCAGCGCACCTTCGGGCAGCGGGGCGGAACTGCGCGCGGCGAGCGCCATCGCTGTCTGCCGGTCGACGCGCACGGCGACGGTAAGCGAGCGATCGGCACGCGCGCCCGTGGCATTGGCCGGGGTGAAGCGCATCATCTGCGGCTGACCGCCCGAACGCTGGGCGATCAGCTCGGCCAGGTCGGGGTCGGCGGCAGCAGGAGTGAAGGCGATGCGGCCCGCCAGCGGATTGTCGCCCGCCAGCATTCCCACCGCAAAGACCGAGCTAGGCAGCGCGACGGCGACCAGCAAGGCCGACGCTGCAAGCGCCGCCTTCCCTGCCAGACCGTGACGAGCATTACCCATGAATGCAATTCTCTCCAGCGCCGATGCACGCACAGTTAACGGGCGCGACTCGCCCGTGCATCACCGGTACGACTCGCAAGCTAGGCAAGGGTGCCCCGCTTTGCCAAGAAATGTGACGCCGTCCGCCGGGTTTTCTGCAAGGTGTTGCCCGTGTCACACAACCGTGCTGCGGCGGGATGCACGCATTAAGCGGCGGTTCACGGCTTGGGCAGCCAATACGGTCGGCACCCTCGCAACACGCCTTGCCGCAGGGCGAGCGATGCGTATAGAGGCGCAAAGTTCAGTCTGACAGGACCCACGATGGCTCTTCCCAACACCCGTTTCCTCGCCACCGCCGCCGCGCTCTCGCTCGCGGCGCTGGGCCTTTCCGCCTGCGGGGGCGGAAACGACGAACGGCTGCGCACCGACATGGCGGCTGCGCGCACGACCTCGATTGGCGTCAACTCCTACCTCTGGCGAGCCAGCCTGGAGACGCTGTCGTTCATGCCGCTGACCCAGGCCGACAGCAACGGCGGGGTGCTGATCACCGACTGGTACGTCAATCCCGACAGCCCGAACGAGCGGGTGAAGGTCTCGGTCTCGATCCTCGACCAGGACCTGCGAGCCGACGCGCTGAGCGTGGCCGCCTCGCGCCAGGTGTTGCAGAACGGCCAGTGGGTGGAAGCCCCGGTCGCCGCCGCCACCGTGCAGCGGCTGGAGGACATCATCCTCACCAAGGCGCGCGAACTGCGGCGTTCCACCGTCATCTGATCTGCCCTAGGGGGCACGCATGACAGCAGAAAGATTCGATCCGTCGGTCGCCGACCGGCGCTGGCAGGCCGCGTGGGACGAGGCGCGCTGCTTCGAGGCGGACAGCAACTCCGCCAAGCCCAAGAGCTACGTGCTCGAGATGTTCCCCTATCCCAGCGGGCGCATCCACATCGGCCACGTGCGCAACTACACCATGGGCGACGTGCTCGCCCGCTATCGCCGGATGCGCGGCGACGAGGTGCTGCACCCGATGGGCTGGGACGCCTTCGGGATGCCCGCGGAAAACGCGGCGATGGAAAAGGGCGTCCACCCGGCGGGCTGGACCTACGACAACATCGCCACGATGAAGGGGCAGCTGAAGCAGCTCGGCTTCGCGCTCGATTGGTCCAGAGAGTTCGCGACCTGCGACCCCTCCTACTACGGCCACGAGCAGGCGCTGTTCGTCGACCTGTACGAAGCGGGCCTCGTCTATCGCAAGGAGAGCGAGGTCAATTGGGACCCGGTCGATATGACCGTGCTCGCCAACGAGCAGGTGATCGATGGCAAGGGCTGGCGCAGCGGCGCCGAGGTCGAGAAGCGCAAGCTCAACCAGTGGTTCCTGAAGATCACCGACTTCGCCGAAGACCTGCTGGACGGGCTGGATACGCTCGACGGCTGGCCGGACAAGGTCCGCACCATGCAGACCAACTGGATCGGCAAAAGCCAAGGGCTGGAATTCCGCTTCGTCGGCACGAATTTCGACGAGACGATCGAGGTCTACACGACGCGTCCCGACACGATCTTCGGCGCGAGCTTCGTCGCCGTGGCGGCCGACCATCCGATCGCCCGCGCCGTTGCCGATACCAGCGCCGAGGCTGCGGATTTCATCGCCCTGTGCAAGAAGGGCGGCACCACCGCGGCGGAGCTGGAGACGGCGGAAAAACTCGGCCTCGACACCGGGCTCAAGGTCGCGCACCCCTTCACCGGGGCGGAGCTGCCGGTCTACATCGCGAACTTCGTGCTGATGGACTACGGCACCGGCGCGATCATGGCCGTGCCGGGCCACGACCAGCGCGACTTCGAATTCGCCACAAAGTACGGCCTGCCGATCCCGCGCGTGGTCGCCGCCAGCGCGGAGGAGGCGGGCAAGCCCTTCGCCGGCGAGGCCGAGAGCGGAGACGGCGTGCTGGTGAACTCCGATTTCCTCAGCGGCATGGACGTCGAGGCCGCCAAGACCGAGGTCATTGCGCGCGCCGAGGCCGAAGGCTGGGGCAAGGGCACGACTGTCTGGCGCCTGCGCGACTGGGGCGTCAGCCGCCAGCGGTATTGGGGCACGCCTATCCCATTCATCCATTGCGATGGATGCGGCGTGGTGTCGGTGCCCAAGGACCAGCTGCCTGTCGTGCTGCCCGAGGATGTCGATTTCTCCGTCCCCGGCAACCCGCTGCTGCGTCATCCGACGTGGAAGAACACGACCTGTCCGAAGTGCGGCGGCGCGGCTGAGCGAGAGACCGACACGCTCGATACCTTCGTCAATTCCAGCTGGTATTTCCTGCGCTTCGCCAGCCAGCCGGCGGACAAGCCCTTCGACGCGGCCGAGGTCGCGCAGTGGATGCCCGTCGACCAGTACATCGGCGGCATCGAGCACGCGATCCTGCACCTGCTCTACGCGAGGTTCTGGACCCGCGCGCTGGCGCGGACCGGGCATCTCGAGGTGCAGGAACCCTTCGCCTCGCTGTTCACGCAGGGGATGGTGACGCACGAGGTCTATTCCCGGCAGGACGGCCCACGCGAGCTCTATTTCACGCCCGCCGAGGTCGAGCGGACCGGCAACGGCGCAAGCCTCAAGGCGGACGGCGGGCCGGTGACGATCGGCAAGGTCGTCAAGATGTCGAAGTCGAAGAAGAACGTCGTCGATCCCGAGGACATCATCCGCGACTACGGCGCCGACGCGGTGCGCTGGTTCATGCTGTCCGACAGCCCGCCCGAACGCGACCTGCCCTGGTCCGAGGCCGGGATCGAGGGCTGCGGCCGCTTCGTCCAGCGCCTGTGGCGGCTGTTCGGTCGGTACGACGCTGCGGCGACCGGCGAGGACAAGGCGCTCGCCCGCAAGACCCACCAGACCATCGCCGCCGTCGCCGAGGACATCGAGGCGCTGGCCTTCAACAAGGCGGTCGCCCGCCTCTACGAACTCACCAGCGCCGCCGAAAAGGCCGCGCCGTCGGCCAGCCGCAATCACGCCATCCGCTCGCTGCTGCTGATGGCGAGCCCGATGATGCCGCATCTCGCCGAGGAAGCCTGGCACGCCATGGGCGAGAGCGGCCTCGTCGCCGATGCCGCCTGGCCCGAGGTCGATCCCGCGCTGCTGGTGGAGGACGAGGTCACCATCGCCGTCCAGCACATGGGCAAGCTGCGCGATACGCTGACCGCGCCCAAAGGCGCCTCGAAGGACGATCTCGAAGCGCTTGCGCTCGCCAGCGCTAACGTTCAGCGTTCGATCGACGGCAAGCCCATTCGCAAGGTGATCGTGGTGCCCGACAGGCTGGTGAACATCGTAACATGAAGCGCGCGACCGCCCTTCTCGGCGCGCTGGCGCTGCTCGCCGGCTGCGGTTTGCAGCCGATGTACGCGGGCGGATCCACCGGCCCGGTCGCCAGCGCTCTCGCCGATGTGGAGGTGCCCGCCATCGAGGGCCAGCAGGGCTGGCTGGTGCGCAACGCCCTCACCGACCGGCTGCGGCAGGGCCAGGGCAGCGGCAGCGCACGCTACCGGCTGGACGTGGTGCTCGACGACCGGCTGGAAGGCCTCGGCCTGCTGACCGACGAGACCATCGGGCGCGAGCGGCGCACCCTGCGCGCGCGCTACCAGCTGGTCGAGATCGCCAGCGGCACCGTGCTGGTCGATGCGACCGCAGGCTCCGACGCGGGCATCGACGTAGTCGGCAGCGAATACGCCACCATCGCCGCCGAGCAGACCGCGCTCGAGAACCTGGCGCAGGAAGTGGCCGACCAGATCGTCGTCCGGCTGACGCGCACCCTGCGCGAACAGGACCGGTGAAGGCCACCCAGCGCGACTACGCGCAGGTCCTGCGCCGCAGCGGGGCGGGGTGCCGGCTGTTCTTCTTCTGCGGGCAGGACGAGGCGGGGGCCTCCACCGCCGTCGCCCGCCTGATCGCCGACCTGCCGCAAGCGGGCGAACGGGTCGACCTGTCTGGCAGCGAGCTCAAGTCCGACCCCGCGCGGCTGGTGGACGAGGCGCGCTCGACCTCGCTGTTCGGCGATGCGCGCCACATTGTCGCGCGGGTCGCCGGCGAGGAGGCGCACGATGCGCTGGCGAGCTGGTGCGATCTCGCCGACCGGGGGGAGATGCAGGGCGGCTGGCCGGTCTTCGTGATCGCCACCAGCGCAACCGACAAGTCGCGCACCGCCAAGCTGCTGCTGAAGCGCAGCGACGCGCTGGTGGCGGTGTTCTATCCGCCCGATCTCAAGTCCGTGACCGCCGACGTGCGAACGATGGCGGATGCCGCCGGGCTGCGGCTGGGTGGCGACCTTGCCGAGCAGATCGCGCGCGCGGTGAACCTCGACGTGCGGCTGGCGCAGTCCGAAATCGACAAGCTGGCGCTCTATCTCGATGCCGGCCCGCAGAGCCCCAGAACGGTCGCGCAGGCGGATTACGATGCCGTCGGCGCGCGCACCGAGGAAGACGGGTTCATGCCGCTGGTCAATGCGGCACTGGGCGGCGAATTGAAGAAACTGCCGTCGGAGATCGCCCGGATGCGCGAGGTCTCGCTCAATCCCGTGGGCGTGGCCCTGGCGATGGAACGGCGCGCCGCGCAGCTTGCCGCGCTCTCCAGCCGGATCCGTCCGGGCGAGGACATGAAGGGGTTCCTCAGCGCCAACGGGGTGTTCTTCAAGGAGCATCGGGAGATCGGAGAGCAGCTCGGGCGCTGGAGCGGGGGCAAGCTGGAAAGGCTCGTTCCGCGACTGGCCGGCCTGCACCGCACCCTGCTCGCCAACAGCCAGAACGCGGAGCTGCTCCTGGCCCAGGAATTGGTGACCATCGCCCGCTACGCCTCGACGCGCAGGTAGGTCGTCCATTCGATCGTACAGTGCGCGGGCTCGAGGCTCTGCCTATCGGGCGGACTAGCCTCAAGCCTTGCCTTCGCCTGCCAGGAAGGCGCGGTAGGCATCGGCGATCCCTTCGCGCAGGCCGATTGTCGCCTTCCAGCCCATGGCCGCCAGCTTGTCGCCGCTCATCAGCTTGCGCGGCGTGCCATCGGGCTTGGAGGTATCGGTAACGATATCGCCATGAAAGCCCACGACCTCGCACACCATGCGCGCCAGGTCGATGATCGGCAGGTCTTCGCCCGAGCCGAGGTTCACGTGCTCCTCGCCCGAGTATTCCTTCAGCAGGAACACCGCCCCGTCGGCGAGGTCGTCGACGTGCAGGAACTCGCGTCGCGGCGTGCCGGTGCCCCAGATGGTGATGCTGTCCTCGCCGGCTTCCTTCGCCTCGTGCGCCTTGCGGATCAGCGCGGGCAGGACGTGGCTGTTGGCGAGGTCGAAGTTGTCTCCGGGGCCGTAGAGGTTGGTCGGCATGGCGCTGATGTAGTCGCAGCCGTACTGGCGGCGATAGGCCTGGGCGAGCTTGATGCCGGCGATCTTGGCGATCGCATACCACTCGTTCGTCGGCTCCAGCGGGCCTGTCAGCAGCGCGTCCTCGGGGATCGGTTGCGGTGCCATCCGCGGGTAGATGCACGAGGAGCCTAGGAACAGCACCTTTTCCACCTCGGCCTGCCGGGCGGCCTCGATGAGGTTCGCCTCGATCATCAGGTTGTCGTAGAGGAACTCGGCCGGGTAAGTGTCGTTGGCATGGATGCCGCCGACCTTGGCCGCGGCCACCACCATCGCATCGGGCCGGTTGGCGGCGAACCAGTCGCGCACCTCGGCCTGTTCGCGCAGGTCCACCCGGCGGTCCGCGACCAGCACCTCGCAGTCCTCGCGCGCCAGGCGGCGCACGATCGCAGAACCGACCATGCCCTTGTGGCCGGCGACGTAGACGCGCTTGCCGGCAAGATCGTAGGTCATCAGTCGAAGCCCGCGATCGGTTCGGCCTTCATCACCTCCATGTCGGCCTGCACCATTTCGCGGGCGAGGTCACGCGGGGAGGTCTCGTGCTTCCAGCCAAGTTGCTCCTGCGCCTTGGTCGGATCGCCCAGCAGCAGTTCCACCTCGGTCGGTCGGAAGTAGCGCGGATCGACCTCGACGAGGCAGCGCCCGTCCTCGGTGCTGTAGCCCTTCTCGTCGATCCCCTCACCGCGGAACTCGAGCGGGATGCCGGCATCCTCGAAGGCCCAGCGCACGAACTCGCGCACCTCGGTGGTGACGCCGGTGGCGAGCACGTAATCGTCGGGCTCGTCCTGCTGCACCATCATCCACATGCCGCGCACGTATTCGCGGGCATGACCCCAGTCGCGCTTGGCATCAAGGTTGCCGAGGAACAGCTTCTCCTGCCGGCCGAGCGCGATAGCGGCGGCGGCGCGGGTGATCTTGCGGGTCACGAATGTCTCGCCGCGCAGCGGGCTCTCATGGTTGAACAGGATGCCGTTCGACGCGTGCATCCCGTAGGCCTCGCGATAGTTGACGGTGATCCAGTAGGCATAGAGCTTGGCTGCGGCATAGGGGCTGCGCGGATAGAACGGCGTCGTCTCGCGCTGCGGCACTTCCTGCACCAGGCCATAGAGCTCGCTGGTGGAGGCCTGGTAGAAGCGCGTGGTCTTTTCCAGCCCCGCAATGCGGATCGCCTCCAGCAGGCGCAGCGTGCCGATGGCGTCGGCATTGGCGGTATACTCGGGCGTCTCGAAGCTGACCGCCACGTGGCTCTGCGCGGCGAGGTTGTAGATCTCGTCGGGCCGCGTTTCCTGCACGATGCGGATGAGGTTCGTGCTGTCGGTCAG
Source organism: Aurantiacibacter luteus (assembly GCF_001010945.1). Classification (GTDB taxonomy): domain Bacteria; phylum Pseudomonadota; class Alphaproteobacteria; order Sphingomonadales; family Sphingomonadaceae; genus Alteraurantiacibacter; species Alteraurantiacibacter luteus. The sequence continues at coordinate 357,442 of NZ_LBHB01000002.1, read as the reverse complement.
GTCGCCGTAGTGCAGGACGAAATTCTGGTTGTCGACGTGCGGATCCTGGTAGATGTCCTCGATCCGGCCGGTGTTGAAGCTGGACGAACGCCGCTTGATGCCGTGGACCTCGTAGCCCTTCTCCAGCAGCAGGTGCGAAAGGTAGGCACCGTCCTGACCGGTAACGCCGGTAATGAGGGCGGTTTTCTTCGATGCGTCGGACATTTGCACTGGAACTCCTTGTCGGCAGGGCCGCTAGCGCTCTGTCGCGCGCAAGGCAATGGTCGCGGGCCGCCGCTGGCTCTCTACAAGATTGCCGCTAGCGTCGTAGAAGTGTGTGCCACCAGTCCTCGTTGGCGAGATACCAGCTCAGGGTCTGGCGCAATCCGTCTTCGAAAATGTGCATTGGCGCATAGCCGAGCTCTTCGCGGGCCTTCGTCTCATCGATGGCGTAGCGGCGGTCGTGGCCCTTGCGGTCCTCGACGAAGGCCTTGAGCGTGGCCGTGGCCTCGCCCTTCGCGGCGGGCGCGTCGGGGAAGCGCGTCGCAAGCCCCGCGTCCTCGGCAAAGGCGCGGTCGACCTCGGCGCAAATGGTGTCGATCACCGCCATGTTTGGCAGTTCCGCCCCGCCGCCGATGTTGTAGGTCTCCCCTGTCACCCCGCGCGCGAGGCAGGCCTCGATCCCGCGGCAGTGATCCTCGACGTGCAGCCAGTCGCGCACGTTCATCCCGTCGCCGTAGATCGGCAACGGCCGGCCGTGAAGCGCATTCAGCAGGAACAGCGGGATCAGCTTCTCGGGGTACTGGTAGGGGCCGTAGTTGTTCGAGCAGTTGCTGGTGACGACGTCGAGCCCGTAAGTGTGGTGGTAGGCGCGCACAAGGTGATCGGACGCGGCCTTGCTCGCCGAATAGGGCGAATTCGGCTGGTACTGGTTGTCCTCGGCAAAGGCCGGTTCCTCAGGGCCGAGCGAGCCGTAGACCTCGTCGGTCGAGATGTGGTGGAAGCGGTGCGGGCGGCCGCTGCCCTCATCCAGCCACACGCTCCGCGCGGCCTTCAGCAGGCTGTTGGTGCCGAGAATGTTGGTCTCGATAAAGGGGTCGGGTCCGCTTATCGAGCGATCGACGTGGCTCTCGGCGGCGAAGTGGACGATGGTGGCGATGTCGCGCTCGCGCAGCAGGCGCTCGACGAGCGCTGTATTGCGGATGTCGCCTACGATCAGTTCGGCCTGCGCCACGCCGGCCACCGTGCTCGCGTTGCCGGCATAGGTCAGAGCGTCGAGCACAACGATCCGGTCCTCGGGGTGATGCTTCACCCAGTAATGAACAAAATTGCCACCGATGAAGCCGGCACCCCCGGTGACGAGCATTCCAGCCAAGCGCCTACCCCTTCGCAACCGGTGAGAAACAGCTGCGGCTAGTTGTTGCCGGGCACGGCAAAGGTGCCCGAAACCCGCCCGCGCTGGCTGCCGTCCGCCGGGCGCGAGCCCGCGCCGTCGACGCTGGTGACGCCGGAGCCAAGGTCGATGGTCAGCCGCCCGGCGTCGAGCCGGTCGCTGCCGCGGTTGACGTTCACGCCGCCCGACATGACGATGACGCGGCGGTTGAAGTCGTAGACCGCCGCATCGCCGCGGGCGCGCTCGGTGCCGCGCGTCACGGTCACGCCGCCGGTCGCGTCGATGCGCTGGATCTGCAGTTCGCCCGCATCGGTATACGCTATGGTTGTGCGCTCGGCGGTGAGACGCAGGTTGCCCTGCTCGATCACCACGTCACCCTGCAGCACCACGCGGTTCTGCCGATCCTGCAGCTGGCCCATGTCGGCCGACCAGGTGACCGGCGTGTTGGGGTCGAGGCCGGAGATCGACTGCGCCTCCGCCAGCGAGCCGAAACCCAGCGCCGCTACCGACCCGGCGAGCAGGCCGGCGCACAGACCGCGTGTGGCGAGGGCCCTGATGGGGGTGCGGTGGGAAGGGCGGGTGATCATCGCAGGGTCCTTCGTCAAAACTCGATCCCGCGCGGCACGGCGAGGTGGCCGGGGACCATGGTCATGCGGGCATTGCCGCGCAGGGTGATGGTGCGCGTATCGAGGTCGACGCGAACCGAATCGGCGCGGAAACGGCCGGCCGGGATCACGCCTTCGATTCCTCCGTCGCCGGTGAGCGCGCGCTGTGGCAGATCCACGGTCACGCCGCGCATGGCGAGGGCGTAACCGTCGGCGGCGGTGAGTCGCATCATGCCGGGAATGGCGACGCGGCTTTCGTCGGTCGCATAGGTACCTTCGGGAGCGACGATTTCGGCGGGACCGTCGGGCAGGGCGATGCGCGCCATCAGCCTCTCCAGCGTGACCCGCCTCCTGTCGATGGCATAGGATCCACGCTGCGCCTCCAGCACGGCGGGACCGTTCTCAAGGGCGATGCGCGCGGTCAGGCGCTGCATCTCGACCAGCGGCACGGCATCGGAACGCTGGACCGTGCTGCCGGCCATGAGCGAAAACGGGCGGCCGCGATTGTCCTGGCCCCGGTACATGGCATCGTCGAGGCGCAGCCGGTCCTCGGCGATGGCGACCTTGTTGCGATCGAGCAGGAACGAGACCTCGCCGCGCGGGGAGAGCGGCGTGATCAGCATCATCGCCGCCACCACGCCGACCAGCGCCGGCAAGCCCACGGCGAGCAGGCGCACGATCCGGTCGAGCGACGAGCCCGGGGCGGCAAAGGCCTGGCGCCTGGAGCGCATCCGGTCGGCGGCGACGGTCATCGTGGCACTCTAACGCATGCGAGTAGGCTTTGGCGCCTTACTCGTGGCTGAAAATATCCTTGTCGCCCCACCCGGCGATGTCGAGCAGGGCGCGGGTGGGGAGGAAATCGAAGCAGGCCTGCGCCAGCTCCATTCGTCCCTCGCGCTGGAGCCGGGCGATCATCACTTCGCGCAGGCGATGCAGGTAGCGCACGTCGCTGGCGGCATATTCGCGCTGCGCCTCGCTGAGTTCCGGCGCGCCCCAGTCGCTCGACTGCTGCTGCTTGGAGATGTCGACCTGCAGGTGGTCGGAGAGTAGCATCTTGAGGCCGTGGCGGTCGGTGTAGGTTCGCGTCAGCTTGCTGGCGATCTTGGTGCAGAACACCGGCGCGGCCATCACGCCGAGATAGTACTGGATCGCCGCGAGATCGAAGCGCGCGAAGTGGTAGATCTTCACCCGGTCCGGATCGGCCAGCACCGCCTTGAGGTTGGGCGCATCGAATGCGCTGCCCTTCGCAAACCGCACGAGGTGCTCGTCGCCCTGCCCGTCGGACAGCTGGACGACGCACAGCCGGTCGCGCGGGGTGACGAGGCCCATGGTCTCGGTATCGACGGCGATGGGGCCGTCGGCGAGCACGCCTTCGGGGAGGTCTTCTTCGTGGAAATGGACTGCCATAGGCCTTGGCCCATAGGCGCATCGGGGATTGCTGGGAAGGGCGGCTTTGCGCGGGGGAAGCGGCGGCCTAGTTGGGCGGGATGATCGACCTCGTGCCCGACAACTGGAAGCCGGCGCTGGCCACGGTTCTGGCCGCCCCCGAGGCCCAGGCGTTGGACGCATTCCTGCGCGCCGAGGATGCGGCGAGCAAGGCGGTCTATCCGGCGCGGGAAGCACGGTTTCGCGCGCTCGACCTGACGCCGCCTGACTCGGTCAAAGTCGTGGTGCTGGGGCAGGATCCCTACCACGGGCCGGGGCAGGCGATGGGCCTCGCCTTTTCCGTGCCCGATGGCGTGAAGCACCCGCCTTCGCTGCGCAACATCTTCAGCGAACTGGAGAGCGATGTCGGCGTGCCGCGCCCGGCGAGCGGCGACCTGACGCCTTGGGCACGGCAGGGGGTGCTGCTGCTCAATACCGCGCTCAGCGTCGAACAGGGCAAGGCGGGCAGCCATGCCGGGCGCGGGTGGGAAGCGGTGACCGATGCCGTGGTCGATGCGGTGGCGCGGGGCGAGGCCGCCACGGTCTTCGTCTTATGGGGCAGCCATGCACAGGCGAAAGCGGCGCGCATTCCCGCGCTGCGGAGCGGTCGCCATCTGCTGATCGAGAGCCCGCACCCCAGCCCGCTCTCCGCCTATCGCGGTTTCTTCGGATCGCGGCCATTCAGCCGCGCGAATGCCTTTCTGGAAGCTCAGGGTCGCGGAACCGTGGACTGGCGGCTGTGACGAGACGGGTTACCGTTCGATAACCGCGCTGCTTAAGGTCGGCGAAGGCCAAGAGGCGCAAGGAGGCGCCATGGCCGAACCTCTCGCCCGCATGATGCTGCGCCGGACCGCCAATGTACTGGCCCTCGCCCTGCTGCTGGCTGCAGCGGTTGCCACCGGCCTCGCCGCGAGCACCTGGCAGGCCGAACCTGCCGGACCTGTCCAGCAGATTGCCTTTGACGACCTCGGCCCGCGTCCGGGCTTCGACCTCTAGCGCGGCAGCTCGGTCGACCCCATCAGCGCCTCGTCCACGCTGGCCGCGCACTGGCGGCCTTCGCGGATGGCCCAGACTACGAGGCTCTGCCCGCGCCGCATGTCGCCGCAGGCCCAGGTCTGCTCATCGCTGGTGCGATAGTCGCGCACGTTCGCGTCCACGTTGCCACGGTCGGTGAGGCCCACGCCGGCCTGGTCCAGCATCCCGCGCCGCACCGGACCAAGGAAGCCCATGGCGAGGAGGATCAGGTCGGCCTTCAGCGTGAACTCGCTGCCCGGAACCTCGGCCAGCTTGCCGTCCGTCCAGTCTGCGCGCACGCATTCGAGGCCGGTGACCTTGCCGTCCTCGCCCACCACGCGCTTGGTCAGCACGGCCCAGTCGCGGTCGACGCCTTCCTCGTGGCTGGAGCTGGTGCGCAGCTTCATCGGCCAGTCGGGCCAGGTCAGCAGCTTGTTCTCCTTTTCGGGCGGCTGCGGCATGATCTCGATCTGGGTCACGCTCGCCGCGCCCTGGCGGTTGGAGGTGCCCACGCAGTCGCTGCCGGTATCGCCGCCGCCGATGACGATGACGTGCTTGCCCGTCGCCGTCAGGCTGCCGCGCGGGGCGGCGCGCGATTCCTCGTCGCCGGCGTTGCGCTTGTTCTGCTGGGTGAGAAACTCCATCGCCAGGCGCACGCCCGGAAGCTCCGCTCCGGGGATCTCCAGCTGGCGCGGATGTTCGGCCCCGCCCGCCAGCACGATCGCGTCGAAGTTCTCCTTCAGGCTCTTCATCGAGGTGTCGACGCCGATCTCGTTGGAGGTTTTGAAGATCACGCCCTCCGCCTCCATCTGCACCGCGCGGCGGTTGATGAGGCTCTTCTCCATCTTGAAGTCGGGGATGCCATAACGCAGCAGTCCGCCCACGCGGTCGCTCTTCTCGAACACCGTCACCGAGTGCCCGGCGCGCGCCAGCTGCTGGGCGCAGGCGAGGCCCGCGGGGCCGGAGCCGACGACCGCGACGGTCTTGCCGGTGGTCTTCGCCGGTGGGCGCGGCTTGATCCAGCCCTCCTGCCAGCCGCGGTCGACGATGGCGCACTCGATGGACTTGATGGTCACCGGCACGTCGGTAATGTTCAATGTGCAGGCCGCCTCACACGGGGCGGGACACACGCGGCCGGTGAATTCGGGGAAGTTGTTGGTGGAGTGCAGCACCTCCAGCGCGTTCTTCCAGTCCCCTTCGTAGACGAGGTGGTTCCAGTCCGGGATGATGTTGTTCACCGGACAGCCGTTGTGACAGTAGGGGATGCCGCAGTTCATGCACCGCGCCGCTTGAGTCTTCAGCCCGTCCTCCGAATGGGGGACGATGAATTCGCGGTAGTGCTTCACCCGCTCCTCGGGCGCGGCGTAGGTGCGATCCTTGCGGTCGTATTCGAGGAAGCCTGTTTCCTTGCCCATGACTATTCCGCCGCCTCCATCGCGGCCTCTTCGCGTTCCGCCTCGAGCTGTCTGAGCGCGCGGGCGTAATCCTTCGGCATCACCTTGACGAACTGGCCCAGCGCTGCGTCGAAATCCTCGAGCAGGGCCGTGGCCCGCGCCGAGCCGGTGTGCAACTTGTGCCGCTCCAGCAGCACCCGGAGCCTTGCGGCATCGTGGTAGAGCGGGTCGCCCATGCCGAGATCGTCCACCGTTGACGGACGTTGCTGCGGCAGGCCGGTGCCTTCCGGGTCATCCGCCTTGGCGTCAATGGGCAGCAGGTCGACCTGCGCCAGGTTGCAGCGCTGGCGGAAGCTGCCGTCCGGATCGTGGACGTAGGCGATCCCGCCGCTCATCCCGGCGGCGAAGTTGCGCCCCGTCGCGCCGAGCACGCAGACGACGCCGCCGGTCATGTATTCGCAGCCGTGATCGCCCGTGCCCTCGACCACCGCGACCGCGCCCGAGTTGCGGACCGCGAAGCGTTCCCCCGCGACGCCGGCGAAGTAGGCCTCGCCCGCGATGGCGCCGTAGAGGCACGTGTTGCCGACGATGATATTCTCACCCGGATCGCGGCCGAGACCGTCCGGCTGGCGCACGATCACGCGCCCGCCCGACAGGCCCTTGCCGACATAGTCGTTGGCATCGCCGACGAGGTCGAGCGTGACGCCGTGGGCCAGCCAGGCGGCGAAGCTCTGCCCGGCGGTGCCGGTAAAATTGATCCGCACGGTATCGACCGGCAGGCCCCGGTGGCCGTGACGCTTGGCGATCTCGCCCGACAGCATGGCCCCGGCGGTGCGGTTGAGGTTGCGGATGTCCCGGTCGATCTGCACCGCCTCGCCGCGCGCGATGGCGGGCTGGCAGGCGGCGATCAGCTCGCGGTCCATGACATGGTCGAGGCCGTGGTCCTGCTCCAGCGCGTTCCACAGTGGCACGTCGGCGGCGAGGTCGACCTTGTGCAGCAGGCGCGAGAGATCGACGCCGTCGGCCTTCCAGTGGCGGATGGCGTGGTTCATGTCGATCCGGTCCACCCGACCGACCATCTCCTGCACGGTGCGGAAGCCCATCTCCGCCATGATCTCGCGCAGTTCCTCGGCGACGTAGAAGAAGTAGTTGATGACGTGCTCGGGCTGGCCGGTGAAGCGCGCGCGCAGCTCAGGGTTCTGCGTCGCCACGCCGACGGGGCAGGTGTTGAGGTGGCACTTCCTCATCATGATGCAGCCCGCCGCGATCAGCGGCGCGGTGGCGAAGCCGAACTCGTCCGCGCCCAGCAGCGCGCCGATTGCGACGTCGCGCCCGGTGCGAAGGCCGCCGTCGACCTGCACCGCGATGCGGCTGCGCAGGTCGTTGAGCAGCAGCGTCTGCTGCGTTTCGGCAAGCCCGATCTCCCAAGGCGAGCCCGCGTGCGTCAGGCTGGTGAGCGGCGAAGCGCCCGTGCCGCCCTCGTAGCCCGAGATGGTGACGTGGTCGGCCTTGCACTTGGAAACGCCCGCGGCGACCGTGCCTACGCCCACCTCGGAGACGAGCTTCACCGAGATGCGCGCCGCCGGGTTCACGTTCTTCAGGTCGTGGATCAGCTGCGCCAGGTCCTCGATCGAGTAGATGTCGTGGTGCGGGGGCGGGCTGATGAGGCCCACGCCCGGCGTCGCGTGGCGGACCTTGCCGATGCGCTTGTCCACCTTGTGGCCGGGCAGCTGGCCGCCCTCGCCGGGCTTGGCGCCCTGCGCCATCTTGATCTGGATATCGTCGGAGTTCGCCAGATATTCCGTGGTCACGCCGAAACGCCCCGAGGCGACCTGCTTGATACGGCTCCGCATGGAATCGCCGTTGGGCAGGGGGCGGAAGCGTTCGGGTTCCTCGCCGCCCTCGCCGGTGTTGGAGCGGCCGCCGATGCGGTTCATCGCGATGGCCAGCGTCGAGTGCGCCTCGTGACTGATCGAGCCGAAGCTCATCGCCCCTGTGCTGAAGCGCTTGACGATGCTTTCCGCGCTCTCGACCTCGTCCAGCGGCACGGGCGTTGCGGCGGGTTTCAGCTGCATCAGGCCGCGGATGGTCAGCAGGCGCTCGCTCTGCTCGTTCACGCTCTTCGCAAACTCGCGGTACTTCTCCGGCAGGTTCCCGCGCACCGCGTGCTGGAGCTGGGCGACGTTGGCCGGCGTCCAGGCGTGCTCCTCGCCGCGCAGGCGGTACTGGTACATGCCGCCGACATCGAGCATCTCGGCATAGATCGGATTGTCGCCGTAGGCCGCGGCGTGGCGGCGCACGGTTTCCTCGGCGATCTCAGCCAGGCCCACGCCCTCGATGGTGGTGGCGGTGCGGGTGAAGTACTTTTCGACGAAGGCCGAGGAGAGACCCACCGCGTCGAAGATCTGCGCCCCGCAGTAGGACTGGTAGGTGCTGATGCCCATCTTCGACATCACCTTCATGATGCCCTTGCCGATGGCCTTCTGGTAGTTTGCCTCGACCTCCTCGCAAGCGAGTTCGGGCACCTTCTTGCGCCGGATGTCCTCCAGCGTCTCGAAGGCGAGGTAGGGGTTGATCGCTTCCGCGCCGTAGCCCGCGAGCACGCAGAAGTGATGCACCTCGCGCGCCTCGCCGGTCTCGACGACGATGCCGGTCTGCATCCTCAGGCCCTGCCGCACCAGCTGGTGGTGGACGGCGGATGTCGCCAGCGCGGCGGGCATGGCCACGCGGTCCGGCCCCTGCGCGCGGTCGGAAAGGACGAGGATGTTCTTGTCCTGCAGCACCGCCTCGGTCGCGGCCCAGCACATCTCCTTGATCGCCATCTCCAGCCCCTCGGCGCCGCTGGCGGCATCCCAGGTGATATCGATGGTGGCCGTGGCAAAGGCGCCGTCGAGCACCTTTTCGACCGAGCGGATCTTCTCCATGCCCTTGTTGGTCAGGATCGGCTGGGCGATCTCCAGCCGCTTGTGCGTACCCGCCTCGCGGCCGAGCAGATTGGGGCGCGGGCCGACCATGGTCAGCAGGCTCATCACCAGCTCCTCGCGGATCGGGTCGATCGGCGGATTGGTGACCTGCGCGAAGTTCTGCTTGAAGTAGTCGTAGAGCAGTCGCGGGCGCTTGCTGAGCACGGCGATGGGGGTATCGGTGCCCATCGAGCCGATGGGATCGTCGCCGCTGACGGCCATGGGCTCGAGGAACTTGGCGATGTCCTCCTGCGTGTAGCCGAACGCCTGCTGGCGATCGAGCAAGGACACCTCTGCCGCCTGCACGGCCTCCTCGTCGGTCTCGATGGTCTCGATGTCGGCCAGTTTGTATTGCGCGCGCTCCAGCCAGTCGGCGTAAGGGTGCGCGGCGGTGAGCTGGGCCTTCAGCTCCTCGTCCTCGACGATGCGGCCTTCCTCGAGGTCGATGAGCAACATGCGGCCCGGCTGCAGCCGCCACTTCCTGACGATGTCCTCCTCGGCCACCGGCAGCACGCCGCTTTCGCTCGCGAGGATGCACAGGTCATCCTTCGTCACGCAGTAGCGCGCCGGGCGGAGGCCGTTGCGATCGAGGGTGGCGGCGATCTGGCGGCCGTCGGTGAATGCGACCGCGGCGGGGCCGTCCCACGGCTCCATCAGCGCGGCGTGGTATTCGTAGAATGCGCGCCGGGCCGGGTCCATCAGCTCGTTCTTCGCCCAGGCTTCCGGGATGAGCATCATCATCGCATGGGCGAGGCTGTACCCGCCGAGCAGCAGCAGTTCGAGCGCGTTGTCGAGGCAGGCGGTGTCGCTCTGCCCGTGCGGCACGATGGGCCACAGCTTGTCGAGGTCCGAGCCGAGCAGGTCAGATTCCATCGTCCGCCGGCGCGCGTTCATCCAGTTCACGTTGCCGCGCACGGTGTTGATCTCGCCGTTGTGGGCGATGAGGCGGAAGGGCTGGGCCAGCCGCCAGCTGGGAAAGGTGTTGGTCGAGAAGCGCTGGTGGACGAGGCCCAGCGCGCTCTCGCAGTCGGGGTCGGTCAGGTCGCGGTAGAAACTGCCCACCTGCGTCGCCAGCAACAGCCCCTTGTAGACCACGGTGCGGCTGGAGAAGCTGGGCATGTAAAGCTTTTCGAGCCCGGGCAGGCCGTGCTTTTGCGCCAGTTCCGCCAGCGGGTTCTGCGTCTGCTTGCGGATGACGATCAGCTTGCGCTCGAAGGCGTCCTGGTCGGCGCAGTTGTCCCCGCGGGCGATGAAGCACTGGCGGATGACCGGCATCGAGGCGAGCACGGCCTTGCCGAGACCTTGCGGGTCGGTCGGCACGTCGCGCCAGCCGATCAGGCGCTGGCCTTCCTTGGCGATGAACTTCTCGAACTGCTCGGTGATGAAGGCGCGTGCCTCGTCCTCCTGCGGCATGAAGCACATGGCGACGGCATAGTCGCCCGCGGGCGGCAGGGTCAGGCCCGCGCCCTGAGCCCACCGGCGATAGAGCCGGTCGGGAATCTGCAGCAGGATGCCCGCGCCGTCGCCCAGCAGCGGGTCCGCGCCTACCGCGCCGCGATGGTCGAGATTGGCGAGGATCTGCAGCGCCTGGGTGACGATCGCGTGCGACTTCGCGCCCTTGATATGGGTGACGAACCCGACGCCGCAGGCATCGTGTTCGTTGACCGGATCATACAGCCCGCGCGGTGCGGGCAGGTCCGGGTTTCCGGCGGGCAAGGTCGTGTTCGTCACCTGTCTCTTCCTGTCGCGGCGGCCGACGAGAGGGGAGAGCGCTCCGCGCTTCGCAACCGGTTGCAACGGTAACGAAACGCGAATCCCCAGCGCGAGGCTGCACGAAAATGTCGCGAAACCCCCTCATGGCGACAGGAAGATGCCTTGGCAAGTTTTTGTGCAGCGCACAACCCGCGCGCTGCGGGCCTGTGCCTACTTGCTCATGCGCTGCAGGTTGAGCAGTGCCTCGCGCAGGGCGCGCTCGTTGTCGTCGTTCGAGGCGCGGTGCTGCGGCTCGGCGCTGCGCTGCGCGGACGGCGGGTCGAACGGGCGCGCCCCGCCAGTTGGAGCAGGCTGCACGGCGGGACGCCGCGCTTCCTCGTTGGGGAACTGCACCGCGGGCTGCGCCATCTCGGGTTCCGGCTCCTCGATCCGCACGAATTCCTCGCCGCGCTTGAACGGGTTCTCGATCCCCGAAAGCGAGCCGTAGGTGCGGTCCACACTGGCCGGAACCTCGGCGGCTGGGCGCGGCGCGGGTGCGGGCTGGGGCGCGGGTTGGGGCGCGGGAGGGGCGATGTCGAACGACGGGCGCGGCGTGGGGGTGGCGCGGGTCGTCGCCGTGCCGAGCGGCAGACTGAACGAGGCGGCGAGCCCGTCCAGGTCCTCGTCGTCCTCGGCCAAATCGTCTGCCGGCGCATCGAACGGTCCCTTGCCGGCGTTCACGCGGATGGCGCTGGAGAAGGGCGCATAGCCCATTCCCGGCATCGGGGCAGTGGCGTTCGGCGCATCTTCGGCCGGAGCCGACGGAGCGGCGGCAAGCGCGGCGCCGGGACGCGAGAAGTAGGCGGCCATTGCCTCGGCGGCGTCGTCGGCGGCGGCAGGATCGAAATCCTCGGGCACCGGCGGCGCGGCGTGCGCGGACTGCTCGGCCATGGGCTGGGGAGCTTGGCTCGCCGCGCCGGCGGCAGCGGCAGCGGCTTGGCGTTCGGCGACGAAGGCGCGATGTCTTTCGAGCGTGCTGCCGAGGCGCTGGACGAGCTGCACGAGACCCTCGCCTTCGTGCTCCGCCGGTTCGGCATCGGCGGGCGCGGCGTCGAAGTCTTCGGCAAGCGCGATCGGCGGATCGTCCTCGGACTGCGCGAGCGGACGGGCAAAGGCTTCGAAGGGGGGGATGTCGGACACGGGATCCTCGCTGGTGGTATCGCCTTGCGGCTCTTGGACGGTCGGTTCGGGATCGGAGGGATGGAACGGCGAAGGCGCGTCGAAAGGCCGCGCCGCATCCTGCGTCGCTGGCTCGGCCGGCTGGTCGAAGGGCTGCGCCTCCGCGGTTTCTTCCGCCGCCGCGGGCACTTCCCGGCGCAGCATCGACGGCGGCGAGAAGGGCAGCGGGTCGGGCTGGGGCTGGCGCAGGGGTTTCTGGGCGAGGACGGGACGCACGACTTCCTGCCGCGGCTCCTCGGACGCGCTTGCAGGCTCCGCCGGTTCCTCCTCGATCTCGGCCAATTCCTCGATGTCGGCCAGTTCCTCGGCCTCTGCCAGGTCAAAGGCATCGTCGTGCGATTCCGGCTCGGCAGCGTAGGCGGGCAGGCCATTGCCGGGCAGCGGGGCGGGCTCGAGCAGGGTGCTCGTCGCATCCTCGTCTGCGTCCATCGCCAGCGCACGGCGACGGCCGAGAATCGGGCGATCCTCGGGAAAGTCGTCCTCGTCGTCGAACATCGGCTCGTCGCAGTCGTCCTCGTCGTAAGTCTCGCGCGCGACCTTGGAACGCTTGCCCCTGGCCGGGCGCATGTCGGCGACGGCGGGCGTGCGCGGACCGACCACGCGGCGCGCGGCGACGAGACCGAGCAGCGCGCCGAGCACGGTGGCGACCAGCGCGATGGCGGCGCGGGCAGTGAAGCCGAGCGGCGGCGCGGCCTCGGGCACCAGCGCGGCGAGGCCGGTCGCGGTGACGACGCGCTCGACCAGCTGCACCGGCACGATCAGCGAGCCGAGCCCGAAGAGCGCGGCGAACCACAGCGCGACGATCGCCGGGAAGGCGGGATGCGCGCTGACGGGCGGCCTGCCGCCTCGTTTTGCGGAGTGATCCATCGGGATCGATGCCACGGGCAATTCCTGTTCGGCGCCGCCGGTCGCTCGCCCGAATCTCGCTCAGGCGGCGGCCGGAATGCGGCTGTTCGGCGAACTTGTTAACAGCCCTTGGTAAACGACCCGATAACGCTCTGCATTGCGATGCCAGTCGTGATTCTCGCGCACGTGGGCGTGGGCCGCCGCGCGCATGGCGGGCCACTCGTCGCGCCGGTCGACGAGGTCGGCGAGCGCATTTGCGCAGGCCGCCGGATCGTCGGGCGCGAACAGCGTGCCGGTGACGCCGTGGGTCATGAGTTCGCGGTGTCCGCCCACGTCGCTCGCGGCGACAAGCTGCATCTGCGCCATCGCTTCCAGCGGCTTCAATGGCGTGACGAGATCGGTCAGGCGGCTTTTCTTGCGCGGATAGGCCATCACGTCGGTCAGGGCGTAGAAGCGTTCGACCTCGGAGTGCGGCACGCGGCCGGCGAAGTGGATCGCATCCTGCGCCGGAGAGGCGGCGGCCTGCGCCTTCAGCGCACCCTCCATCGGCCCGCCGCCCACCAGCAGCAGCCGGGCGCCGGGGTGGCGCGCCAGCAGGATCGGCATGGCGGCGATGAGGTCGTCCAGCCCCTCGTAATCGTAGAAGCTGCCGATGAAGCCGACGACCGGGCCTTCGCCCAGCCCCAACTCCTCGGCCAGGCTCTCGTCGCGGGCGGCGGGTTCGCCGAACAGGGTCAGGTCGACGCCGTTGGGCATCACGCCGATCTTGGCAGGCGATACGCCCCGCGCCACGAGGTCGTCCTTCAGCCCCTGGCAGATGGTCATCACGTGGTCGGCCCCGGCGACCGCCATGTTTTCCAGCTGGCGGGTGAGGCGGTACTTGAGCGAGCCCTCGCGGCCCGAGAGGTTGCCGACGGCGGCATCTTCCCAGAAGGCGCGGATCTCGTAGACCACGGGAATGCCCAGCCGCCGTCCCGCGCGCACTGCGGCGAGGCCATCGAGCGCGGGGGAGTGGGCGTGGATCACGTCGGGCCGCCAGTCCTGCGCCAGCGCGACGACGGCATCGGCGAGCGCGCCGATCTCGCGCCATTCCTTCAGGCCCGCCGGCCCCTCGACCCTTGCCGTGGTGCGATGAAAGGTCAGGCCGTCGACGGTCTCCACGGCGGGGCCGGGCTCGACATGGCGCACGCCGGTGATCCCGCGCACGTCCATGCCCAGCGCCTGCTGCGCTTTCAGGATCGCGCGGGAGCGAAAGGTGTAGCCGGAGTGCAGCGGCAGCGAGTGGTCGAGGACGTGGAGGATGCGCATGACGAGCCCCTCCTTGCCAGTTTTTACTTAACGGCGCGTCAAGACCCTGCCGCTATGGCGATGATCCCGCCCATTGCCGCAAGCGAGCGCCGCGCGACGTGATCGACATCTTTTCCATCCTGCTGACGCACGGGCTGATCCTGCTCGCCTGCTGGCGGATGCTGCCGCGCGCCGATCTCGACGACGAGACGGCGGGCGTTGCGCCGGCTCCGGCGCGCCCGTGGTTGAAGGAAGGAGGGGAGAGCGCCGATGCGTGACCTCGTCCTGCTCGCCTTCATCGCCGCGGTCATGGCGATGGGCCTGAAGCGCCCGTTCCTGTGGGTGCTGCTCTATATCTACGTCGACATCGTCGCGCCGCAGAAGGTGGCCTGGGGCGTGCTCACGCAGCTTTCCATCTCGCTGGTGGTCTTCGTGCTCGCCTTCGTCGGCTACTTCGCGCTCGACAGCAAGAAGGGCAGCCGCTTCACCGGGCGGCAGGGCCTCATTCTGCTGTTCCTGCTGTGGTGCGGGATGACGACGCTGTGGGCCGATTTCCAGGACAGCGCCTGGGAAAAGTGGGACTGGGTGTGGAAAGGCCTCGTCTTCGCCGCCTTCCTGCCGCTGACCTTGCGCACGCGCCTCAGGGTAGAGGCCGCCGCCCTCGTCATGGTGCTGAGCGCTGCGACGATCATCATCCCCGCCGGCATCAAGACGATCTTTTCCGGCGGCGGGGGATACGGCAACCTCGCCTCGCTGGTGGCGGAGAACACCGGGCTTTACGAGGGCAGCACGCTTTCGACTGTGGCGGTGGCGATGATCCCGCTGGTGCTGTGGAGCGCGCGCTGGTCCACCATCGTCACCGAACGGCGGCTGGCTATGGTCTTCGCCGTGGCGCTGTGCTTTGCCGCGCTGCTGGTGCCGGTGGGCACGCAGACGCGCACGGGCCTCGTATGCATCGGCGTGCTGGCGGTGCTTTCGCTGCGCGCCTCGCGCCACAAGCTGCTTTACGCGGGGCTCGCGGCGGCGGCGATGGTGGTGGCGATCCCGTTCCTGCCCGCGAGCTATACCGAGCGCATGGGCACCATCGTCGATCACCAGTCCGACCAGTCGGCCTCAACCCGCGTGGCGGTGTGGGAATGGACATGGGACTACGCCAAGAGCCATCCGCTGGGCGGCGGGTTCGATGCCTATCGCGGCAACAGCTTCACTTATGAAACGCGCGAGACCGAGCAGGTCGGCGGCACCAGCGAGGTGACCTATACCGAGGTCACGGAATCGGCGCGTGCCTATCACTCCGCCTATTTCGAGGTGCTGGGCGAGCAGGGCTATGTCGGCATCCTCATCTGGTTTGCCATCCACCTTTCCGGCCTGTGGCAGATGGAGCGCCTGCGCCGCCGCCTCGCGGGCCGCGAGGATGACGAGGGCCGCCGCTGGCGCGCGCTGGCGACGGCCCTGCAGCACGGCCATATCGTCTATCTCGTCGGTGCGGCCTTCATCGGCGTCGGCTACCAGCCCTTCGTCTTCATGATGGTCGGGCTGGAGATCGCGCTCGTCGCCGTGGCCCGCCGCGAGCGGGGAGAGGAGCGGGCGCGGCCTTGGCTGAAAGAGCCGGAGGCGGCGGCGACGTGATCGCTCCTCCGCTCTATCCCTCCTCGCCGCATCTGCCCGCGTTGACGGGCCTGCGGGGCGTGGCGGCGTGGATGGTCGTCTTCTACCACGCCCGCGCCGCGCTTGCCGGATGGATGCCGGCCGAGGCGCTGGGCGTATTCGGCTACGGCTACCTCGCGGTGGACCTGTTCTTCATGCTGTCGGGCTTCGTCATGTGGCTGAACTACGGCCCGAAGCTGCGCGCGAGCGGGCTGGCGGGCGCGCCGGACTTCTGGTGGCGGCGCGTGGCGCGGATCTGGCCGCTGCACGCCGCGGTGCTGCTGGCGCTCGTCGGCTTCGTCGCGGTGCTGCTGGCGACGGGGCGCGACACCGCGGGCTATCCATTGGGCGAGCTACCACTGCACCTCGTGCTGGCGCAGAACTGGGGCTTTACCGACGCGCTCAGCTGGAACCACCCGGCCTGGTCGATCAGCGCGGAGATCGGCGCTTACGTGCTTTTCCCCTTCCTTGTACTCGCCCTGCGCTGGGAAAATCTGCCGCGCGCCGTTCTCTGGGCGCTGGTCGGCCTGCTGGCGCTAGCTTTGTGGGCGGTGTTCGCCGCCCTCGGGGCGAGTTCGCTGGGCGAGGAGATCTCCCGGCTGGGCCTCGTGCGCTGCGTGCTGCAATTCGCCATTGGCATGGCGCTCGCCAACCTGTGGCGCCTGGGCGGTGGGGCCTGGCTGCCGGGCCTTTTTGGCGCGATTGCCCTCGCTGCGTGGCTGGCGGCGGGCTGGGGCGAGGCGCTTTTGGTGCCGCTGGGCTTTGCCGGGCTGCTGCTGGCGCTGGCGCTGTCCGCCGGACGGCTCGCGCGCCTGCTCGGCAGTCGACCGCTCGAATGGCTGGGGGACGTCAGCTATGCCACCTACCTCATCCACTTTCCGCTGTTCGTGCTCGCCAAGATCGCGCTGGCCGATGAACTGGGGGCGGACGAGGCCGCGCGCGTCTCGCCGCTCGGCTTCGCGCTCTATTGCGCCGTGCTGCTGGGCCTGAGCCACCTCGCCTACACCCGGCTGGAGAAGCCCGCGCAAGGTCTCCTGCGCCGCTGGCGACCCGGTCGCGGCCGCGCCGCCGTGCCGGCGGAATAGCTCGACAAGCCGCGCGGGCCGTAGGATAGATCCGCCATGGATAGCGCCGCGAGCCTGCCCCTGATCGAGCTGCTCGGCATCGCCGCGAGCGCAAGCCTCCTGGCGGGCTGGCGGATGTATCTCGTGGTGTTGGCGACGGGGATCGCCATGCGCACGGGCTACGTGCCGCTGCCCGACCACCTCGAGGGGCTGCAGGTCCTCGCCAATCCCTGGGTGATGGGCATTGCCGCCCTCGGCGCGGCGGCGGAGTTCTTCGCCGACAAGGTGGCCTGGCTCGATTCGATCTGGGACGCGGCACACACCTTCGTGCGGCCCGTGGGCGGCGCATTGCTGGCGCTGGCCATCGTCGATCCCGGCGACCCGGCGATGCAGGTAGTGGCTTTTCTCCTCGGCGGCGGCGGCGCACTGGCGGCGCACGGGGCCAAGGCGGGCGCGAGAGCAGCGATCAATACCTCGCCGGAGCCGGTCAGCAACGTGGCCATGTCCACGCTTGAGGACGCCGCGAGCGTGGGCCTGCTGTGGCTGATCTACGAATACCCCTGGGCGGCGGCTGGCGTGGCGGCACTGCTGCTGGCGCTGACCGTGTGGCTGGTGCTGACGCTGAGGAAGCTAATCCGACGGGTGTTCGGGCGACGCAATCCTCCCCCGGCGGGGGAGGGGGACCATGCAAAGCATGGTGGAGGGGCACCTTCGGCCTAGCTTGCGGTGCCCCTCCACCACCCTGTGGGTGGTCCCCCTCCCCGTACCGGGGAGGACCTCACCCATTATCCCGCATGAACTGCTCGACCACCGGCGCGATTTTCGTGCGCCACTTGCTGCCGTTGAAAATGCCGTAATGCCCCACGTCCTTGGCGAGGTGATACTTCTTCTTCGCTTCGGGCAGCCTGGGCGCCAGCTGCAGCGCCGCGCGGGTCTGGCCGATACCGGAAATGTCGTCGAGCTCGCCCTCGATCGCCAGCAGCGCGGTATCGCGGATCGCGCCCGGGTCGATCGCCTTGCCGCGGTGGACAAACTCGCCCTTGGGCAGCGAGTGGTTCTGGAACACGTGCTCGATGGTCTGGAGATAGAACTCCGCCGTCATGTCGCAGACCGAGAGGTACTCGTCGTAGAACTGCTTGGTGCGCGTCGCGCTCTCGGTGTCGCCCAGGGTGAGATGCTTGAACATCTCGTAGTGGCTCATCATGTGGTCGGCGAGGTTCATGCTCATGAACCCGGCGAGCTGCAGGAAGCCCGGATAGACCCGCCGTCCCGCGCCCGGATAGGTGAAGGGCACCGTCGCGATCACGTTGTTGCGGAACCAGCTCAATGGCTTGTCCATCGCCAGATCGTTGACGCCCGTCGGGCTGGCGCGGGTATCGACCGGGCCGCCCATCATGGTGAGGCTTTTGGGCCGGCACTCGTCCTTCGCGGCGGCCATCACCGCGGTGGCGGCGAATGCGGGCACGCTCGGCTGGCACACGGCGAGCATGTGCGTCTCCGGACCGATTTGCCGGAGGAACTCGATCAGATAGTCGATGTAGTCGTCGAGATCGAAGCTGCCTTCGCTGACGGGCACCATGCGCGCGTCCGCCCAGTCGGTAATCCAGACCTGGCTGCTTTCCACCATGCGCTGCACCGTGCCGCGCAGCAGCGTGGCGTAGTGCCCGCTCATCGGCGCGACGATCAGCAGCTTGGGCGCATTGGCGGGCAGTCCGTCGCGCACGAAGCGCCGGAGGTTGCCGAAGGGCTTCTCGAACACCACCGCCTCGCTGACGGGATACTGCTTGCCGTCCACCTCGACGGGCTGCAGGTCGAACTCGGGCTTGCCGCGCTCCTCGTAGAGATGGGCGAAGACCTTGAGCGCGCTCGCCGTGGCGGGGCCGACCCCGGCGTAACCCATCGGCAGGGCCGGGTTGTCGAGCAGGCGGGCGCCAACGGCGGCCATGTTGGCGGCGCCGGCCAGCCAGGTCTTCTGGAATTCGTAGGCGGAATAGAGCAAGTTCGCGTCCCTTCGCTGTTGCAGCACGATGTGGCGTATTGCGTTGCCGATTGCAACGCGCCCCTCACCTGCTAGGGCGGGCGCGACATGGCGCTGCCCTCCGAAAAGCCGGAATCCGAAACCGAGGCGAAGCCCGCGCGCTCGCTCGGCCCGCTGCGGATGATCTTTCGCGAGGCGCTGAAATATCCATGGCACTACACGGCCGCGATGATCGCGCTCCTGGTGACGGCCACCGTCACCTCGCTGGCCCTGCCCTCCGCGCTCAAGCTGATCATCGATCGCGGTTTCGGCGGCGAGGAGGACGTGGGGCGCTGGTTCCGCTACCTGCTGATCCTCGTCGGCGTCCTCGGCCTCGGCACGGCGGTCAGGTTCTATTTCATCAGCTGGCTGGGCGAGCGGGTGGTCGCCGACGTGCGCACGCGGGTCTACGACAACCTCCTGCGGCTCTCGCCCTCGTTCTTCGAGGAGAACAGCCCCAAGGAAATCTCCAGCCGCATGGTCGCCGATACCGCGATCATCGAGCAGGTGGTGGGCACGACGCTGTCGGTCGCACTGCGCAACACCATCATGGTGATCCTGGGCGTCGGCTACCTGTTCTGGCTCGCCCCCCAGCTCGCCGTCTGGCTGGTGCTGGGCCTGCCGCTGGTAATGATCCCACTGGTGGTGTTCGGTCGCCGGTTGAAGGGCGTGAGCCGCGACAGCCAGGATCGCGTGGCGGACGTGGGCGGCATCACCACCGAGGTGCTCTCGGCGATGAAGATCGTCCAGGGTTTCAACCAGGAGGGCCGCGAGAGCGGACGCTTCGCCGCCGCGGTGGAGCGCACCTTCGCCACCGCCAAGGTGCGCATCATGCTGCGCGCGGTGATGACGGCGCTGCTCATCACGCTGATCTTCGGCGGGCTGGTGCTGCTCCTGTGGCGCGGCGCGGTGCTGGTGACGACGGGAGAAATCACCGGTGGCACCATCGGTGCCTTCATCTTTGCCGGCGTCATCGTCGCAGGCAGCGCCGGCGCTCTGACCGAAGTCATGGGAGACCTCTTGCGCGGCGCGGGTGCGGCGAGCCGGCTGGGCGAGCTGATGGCGGAGGAGCCGGTCATCACCGCGCCCGCCCGCCCGCAGGCCCTGCCGCATCCGCCGCGCGGCAGCCTCGCCTTTTCCGGCGTCACCTTCAGCTATCCCACGCGCCCGGGCGAGAACGCCATCGCGGATTTCACCCTCACCGTGGAGCCGGGCGAGACCGTGGCCATCGTCGGCCCCTCGGGCGCGGGCAAGAGCACGGTGTTCCAGCTCGCCGAGCGGTTCTACGATCCGCAGGCGGGCACGGTGCGGATGGACGGCGTGCCGCTGACACAGGCCGACCCCGCCGAGGTGCGCCGCCGCATGGCATTGGTGCCGCAGGAAGGCGTGCTGTTTGCCGCCAATGCCCGCGACAACCTGCGCTACGGCGCATGGGATGCCAGCGACGAGGCCATCTGGGAGGCGGCCCGCGCGGCCAATGCCGAGCAATTCCTGCGCGACCTGCCCGACGGGCTCGATACCTTCCTCGGCGAGGGCGGGGCGCGGCTGTCGGGCGGGCAGCGCCAGCGCATGGCCATCGCCCGCGCTCTCCTGCGCGATGCGCCCATCCTCTTGCTCGACGAGGCGACGAGCGCGCTCGATGCCGAGAGCGAGCGGCTGGTGCAGGATGCACTCGAGCGGCTGATGGCAGAGCGCACCACGCTCGTCATTGCCCACCGCCTCGCCACCGTGCGCGCGGCGGACCGGATCGTGGTGATGGAAGGCGGGCGCATCGTCGAGATCGGCGATCACGCCAGCCTGTCCGCCGAAGGTGGCCTTTATGCGCGGTTGGCGGCGTTGCAATTCGCCGATACGGCCAATCCAGCCTGACGGGCGCCGACCCCTTGTCGAGCGGCGATTGCCGTTCGTCGAATTGGTAACGACAGAAACCGTTCATCCAGTTTGTGCTAAAGCGTTGCCGTTCAAACATTTCCGATCGAAAAACAGAGGACTGCCGGAATGATCCGCAAGCTATTGATTACCTCGGTTTCGGCCCTTGGCTTGGCCGTTTCCGTTCCCGCCCTGGCGCAGGACGATGCCGCCCCGCTGCCCACAATGGACTTCGGCACCTGGGGTGTCGGTACCGACCTGATTGACCAGAGCGTCGATCCCGGTGACGATTTCAACGCCTACGTAAATGGTAAGTGGATCGCGGCGACCGAAATTCCTGCCGACCGTTCGCGCTTCGGCGCCTTCGACCTGCTGCGCGAGAAGTCGATCGCTGACGTGTCGGCGCTTGTGCGCGAACTCGCCGCCTCCAACCCGGCTGCCGGCACGCAGGAACGCCGCATTGTCGATGCCTACAACGCTTATCTGAACGAGGACGCGATCAACGCCGCCGGCCTCGCCCCTGCGCAACCTTACCTCGACACCATCCGCAACGCGCCCGACCTCGCGAGCCTTGTCGCCCTGTTCGAGGAACCCGGCTACCCCGGCCTTGTCAGCGCCAGCGTGACCGTGGACGACCGCGATCCCAACACCTACGTCCCCTCGGTCGGCTTTTCCGGCATGGGCCTGCCGAGCCGCGAGTACTATCTCGAGGACACTCCGCGCTACACCGAGGTGCGCGCCCGCTATATGGACTTCCTCGCCTTCATGCTCGGCCAGGCCGGCTATGCCGACCCCGCCTCGATGGCGCAGCAGGTCTACGACTTCGAGCACGACGTGGCCGAGGTCGAATGGGCTCGCCAGGTTCTGCGCATCCCCGAACTGCGCTACAACGTGCTGACGCGCGACGAGCTGCTGGCCCTGTCGCCCGACTTCCCGCTCGAAACCGTGCTGGAAACCGGCGGCTTCAACGAACAGCAGCGCTTCCTCGTCTCGCAGCTGCCGCCGACCGCGGAGGAGATCGAGACGCTCGGCCTCACCGAAGCGCAGCTGGGCATGATGGGCGGCGGCCTGCCGGCCATGATGGACCTGCTCGCCGAAACGCCGCTCGATACGATCAAGGCCTACATGGCTGTGCGCTTCCTGTCGGGTAACGCCTCGGTCCTGCCGACCGCCATCGACGATGCCAACTTCGCCTTCTACGGCGGGGTCATCAGCGGCCAGACCGAGCAGCAGGCGCGCTGGAAGCGGGCCATCTCGGCAGCCGAGGGCTCGCTCGGTGAACAGCTCGGCAGCCTCTATGCCGACCGCTATTTCCCGGCCGCCTCCAAGGCGCAGATGGACGAACTGGTCGCCAACCTGCGGCGCGCCATGCGCAGCTTCATCGCCGAGAACGAGTGGATGGCCCCGGAAACCCGGGCGCAGGCCGAAGCCAAGCTCGACAGCTTCATGCCGATGATCGGCTACCCTGACGAGTTCGAAGCCTACGACGGCCTCGAAATCCGCGCCGACGATCCGCTGGGCAACCGTATCCGCACCTCGGCCTGGCGCATCGCCGACAACCTCGCCAAGCTCGGCGGACCGGTCGATCGCCGCGAGTGGGGCATGCTGCCGCAGACGGTTAACGCCTACTACAACCCGGTCTTCAACCAGATCGTGTTTCCGGCGGCCATCCTGCAGGCGCCCTTCTTCAACGCCTCGGCCGATCCGGCAGTGAACTATGGCGGCATCGGTGCCGTCATCGGCCACGAAATGGGTCACGGCTTCGACGACCAGGGATCGCAGTACGATGCGACCGGCACGCTCGCCAATTGGTGGACCGCCGAGGATCGCGCCGGCTTCGAGGAGATGGCGACGCGCATGTCCGACATGATCGACGCCTACTGCCCGCTCGACGATGGCAGCACCTGCACCATCGGCCGGCTGGGCCTGGGCGAAACGCTGGGCGACGTGGTCGGTTTGCAAATGGCTTATCGCGCCTACCAGCTCTACCTGAACGGGCAGGAAGCCCCCGTGATCGACGGCCTCACCGGCGACCAGCGCTTCTTCCTCGGCTTCGCGCAGGTGTGGCGTGGCAAGATCCGCGAGGAAGCGCTGCGGGCGCAGATCGTGGGCGATCCGCATCCGCCCAGCGAGTTCCGCCTGAACAACGCCGTGCGCCATCTCGACGCCTGGTACGATGCCTTCGGCGTCACCCCGGACGACGAGCTCTATTTGCCGCCGGAAGAGCGTATCCGGATCTGGTAAGCGCCTTGGCGCCATCCAATAAAGGGCCCGCCCGGCAGCCGCCGCGGCGGGCCTTTTCGCATCTGCGGGATGGTCGCGCTTGACTTGCGCGTGCCGGACGGGGAAGCGCAGGCGCCATGGACGATACCACGCTGACCGCCATCCTCCTCGGCATCGTCGAGGGCCTGACCGAGTTCCTGCCGGTGTCCTCCACCGGGCACCTCATCCTCGCGACCGAGGCGCTCGGCTACGATGCGGAGCGATGGGCGGTGTTCAACATCGCCATCCAGCCCGGCGCGATCCTGGCCGTCGTCGTGCTGTACTGGCGTACCTTCTGGGACGCTTTCATCGGCCTTTTCACTTGGGATCCGAAGGCCGTCGCCTTCGTGCGCAACCTGCTCGTTGCCTTCACCCCGGCCGTGGTTCTGGGGCTGGCCTTCGGCGACGAGATCGAGATGCTGCTCGAAAACGCCACGGTGGTCGCCTGGGCGCTGATCGTCGGCGGTTTCGCCATCCTGGCGGTCGAGCATTTCGCCAACCCGGGGCGCGAGCACGTGGGCGTGGCCGCGCTCAGCCTGAAGCAATCGGCGCTGGTCGGCGCGGTGCAGTGCCTGGCGATGGTGCCCGGCGTAAGCCGTTCGGGCGCGACGATCATGGGCGCGTTGTGCCTCGGCGTGGACCGCAAGACCGCGGCGGAGTTCAGCTTTTTCCTCGCTTTGCCGACACTCACCGGCGCCACCGTGCTGCAACTTTGGAAGCACGGCGACGGCATCGGCGCTAACGGCGTTGGCTGGAGCGAGATCGCCTTAGGCTTCGTCGTGTCCTTCGTTGTGGCGTTGGCGGTAATCAAGGCCTTCGTCGCCTATGTCAGCCGGCACGGGTTCAAGCCCTTCGCATGGTATCGCATCGTCATCGGTGCGGCGGCCTTGGCCTGGCTGACGCTGCGTTAACGATAGAAAGAGGGGAACCGGCGGCGCTCCGGTCGGTTTGGCACTTGGAATTGCGACGGAAATGCGGCAGCATTGCGTCGCAGTCGCCCGATTTGGGCCATAGGCGGATCTCACCGCTGGCTCGCCGGCCATCGTTTCGCAATTGCGCGGCGCGAGGTCACAAGAAGGGGAATACCAATGAAGAAGATCATCGCTTTCGCCGCCGCCGCCACCCTGGGCCTGGGCCTCGCCGCCTGTGACAGCCCGGCCGAAGAAGCCGCCGAGGAGCAGGCCGAAGCCATGGAAGACCAGGCTGACACCATGGAAGCCAATGGCCAGATCACCGACGCCCAGGCCGACGTGATGGAAGAGCAGGCCGACCGCGTCGAGGATGCCGCCGAAGGCGACACCGACATGGGCACCAACGACGATCCGATCGGCTCGACCGTCGACGAATCGACCATGTAATCTCCTCGTCCGGCGCGCGCTCGTCAGAGCGCTTGGCCGGGCAGGAAAAAGGGGGTCGGAACGCCATGCGTTCCGGCCCCTTTTTCATGGCAAGAGCGGGGCGGGGCTGCCCCAATTTTGCCTCATACCGATGAAAACCGATTGAAAGCCGGTATGCGCCGGCCTATGTGGGCGGTCCGGGCCACATTTTTGCCACGTTTCAAAACCGGCCCGTCTGAAAGGACATACCCATGAAGAAGATCATCGCTGTCAGCACCGCTCTCGCCCTCGCCTTCGGCGTCGCCGCCTGCGACGGTGCCAACGAGAACGCCATGGAAGACGCCGGCGAGCAGAACGCCGAAGCCGTGAGCGACCAGGCCGAAGCCATGGAAGACGCCGGCCAGATCTCGGACGCGCAGGAAGACGCCATGACCGACGCCGCCGAAGACCAGGCCGATGCCATGGAAGAGCAGGGCGAAGCCATGGACGAAGGTGCCGCGAACGCCGACACTGCCATGTAATCTTCGCTTTCGAGCGAATTACGAAAGAAGGCCGGTACCCCGACGGGTGCCGGCCTTTTTCGTGGTCGGCACGTGGCGCGTCAGACGGGCTTCGCGCTCGACCCGCGACCGCCGCGCAGGAAATACTCTTGCGTTCCCCGGTGCAGCACGTCGTCGACGTCGATCACCGCGGAATTGGCATAGGTGAAGCTCGGGCCCAGACTGCGGTAGAGCCGGTCGAAATCGCGCTCCACCGTCTGGTGGTAGAGATCCTCGAAGCTCTCGATGACGAAGTAGGTCGGCTGCAGGTCGTCGATGACGTAATCGGTGCGCATGACCCGGTCGACGTTCAGCATGATGCGGTTGGGGCTTTCGGCTTCCAGCGCGAAGATCGCCTCGGTCGGGCCGGAGGAGATGCCCGCGCCGTAGATGCGCGGCTCCCCGTTCTCCATCATCAGGCCGAACTCGACCGTGTACCAGTAGAGCGCGCCCAGAGCCTTCAGCCGGTTGTAGCGCATGGCTTTCCAGCCGGCGCGGCCGTATTCCTGCATGTAGTCGGCGAAGACCGGGTCGGTCAGCATCGGCACATGGCCGAACACGTCGTGAAAGACGTCGGGCTCCTGAATGTAGTCGAAGGTTTCGCGCGTGCGGATGAAGTTGCCCGCCGGGAAACGGCGGTTGGCGAGGTGCCAGAAGAACACGTGATCGGGAATCAGCATGGGCACGGGCACCACGCTCCACCCGGTCAGCGCGCCCAGTTCGCGGCTCAACCGCTCGAAGCTGGGCACGCCGCCGTTGCCGAGGCTGAGACGATCGAGCCCTTCGAGAAAGGGCGTGCACACCCGGCCCGGCAGCACGCTCATCTGGCGGTCGAACAGGTCGTCCCAGATGCGGTCGTCCTCAGCGGTGTACTGCGTCTGCGCGGGTTCGAGCCAATCCTCGCCGACGTGCGCGGGACGTTTCAGCGGCGCGGTGAAGACGGCGGTGTCGACCTCGGGCAGGGACGCGAAATCGGTGCTTGCTGCGGGTGGGGTTGCCAAGTCGGTCATCGCCACGGGGCCTATCACAGGCGGCAGCGTCAATCCAGTTTCACTCGTTACCGGTAGCGGTTGCGGGGACGGCTGCGGTTTCGCCTGCGGGCGCAGCCTCGTCGGGCCGCTCGTCCAGCATTTCGGCGGCCCTGCCGATCGCCGCCTGCTCGCTCGCCGCGGCTGGAGCCGGCGGCGCGGATTCGCCCGCCGCCCCGCAGGCCGCGAGCATCAGCAACGCGGCGAGCGGGGCGGGCGGGATGCGGATCAATTCTGCGCGGCCTCGGCAGCCTGCGCGGCATCGAGGGCAGCCTGCACGTCGTCGGCCGCGGCCTGCGCGTCGTCGGCGGCCTGCTCGGCGGTCTGTGTGACCGCTTCCATCTCGTCCTCGACCTGCTCGGCGGTCGGGGCGGTGGCGGTGGCGGCGTTGTCCGCCACCGGTTCAGGCGTGTTCACCATCGCCTCGTCGGCGGGCACCTCGACGGTGTCGGCCACCGCGTCTTCCGAGGCGTCGGTGGAGGAACCGCAGGCGGCGAGTGCCAGCGCGGCGGGGGTTGCGAGAACGAGGGCGAGCTTCTTCATGACCATTTGACCTTGTGCGGTGTTGTGTTTCGCCGCCCGTCCTAGCGCAGCCGGGCGGGTGTGGGAATGCCCATCGCGCGCGCTGGCGATGGCGGACGCGATCTGCCAAGGCGACCCGCATGGCTCCCACCCTCGATACCGCGCGCGCAGAATTGCGCCGCCTGTTCGGCTTCGCGGACTTTCGCGGGCGGCAGGCGGAGGTCGTCGGGCGCGTGCTGGCGGGGCAATCGACGCTGGCGGTGATGCCCACGGGCGCGGGCAAGTCGCTGACCTACCAGCTGCCTGCGACCATGCTGGAGGGGACCTGCGTCGTCGTCAGCCCGCTGATCGCGCTGATGCACGACCAGCTGCGCAGCGCCCGCGCCAACGGCATCCGCGCCGCCACGCTGACCAGCGTCGATGCCGACTGGCGCGAGACGATCGAAGCCTTTCGCGGCGGTGCGCTCGACCTGCTCTACGTCGCGCCGGAACGTGCCAGCCAGCCGGGTTTCGCGGATCTGCTGGCGGGCGGGAGGCTGAGCCTCTTCGCGGTGGACGAGGCGCATTGCGTTTCCGAGTGGGGCCACGATTTCCGCCCCGACTACCGCCAGCTGCGCCCGCTGATGGACCGCTTCCCCGCCGTGCCCCGCCTGGCGCTGACCGCCACCGCCGATGCCCATACACGCGCCGACGTTCTCGCCCAGCTCGGCATTCCGGCAGAGGGGCTGGTGGTCGCGGGTTTCGATCGGCCCAATATTCGCTACGCCATCCGCCCGCGCGAGAGCGGCGCGCGCCAGATAGCCCGGCTGATGGCCGAGCAGCCGGGGCCGGGTATCGTCTATGCCCAGACCCGCCGACAGGTCGAGCAGCTGGCCGAAACGCTGGCGCGCGAGACAGGGAGAGAGGTGCGGCCCTATCACGCGGGCCTTGCGCCCGAGGTGCGCGCCGCCAACCAGGCCGCCTTCGTCGCCAGCGAGGACATGGTGATCTGCGCCACGATCGCTTTTGGTATGGGCATCGACAAGCCCGACGTGCGCTTCGTCGCCCATGCCGGCGTGCCCAAGTCGATCGAGGCCTATTACCAGGAGACCGGCCGCGCCGGGCGCGACGGCGATCCCTCGGTGGCGGTGATGCTGTGGGGCGCGGGCGATTTCGTCACCGCGCGCCAGCGGGTGGGCGAACTCGACGAAGCGCGTCAGGCGGGCGAGCGGGCGCGGCTCGACGCGCTTGCCGGGCTGGTGGAAACGCCGGGCTGCCGGCGGGCGGTGTTGCTGCGCCATTTCGGCGAGGACCCGCCCGCCACCTGCGGCAACTGCGACAACTGCCTCGACCCGCCCAAGGTGGTCGATGCGACCGAGCTGGCGCGCAAACTGCTCAGCGCCGCCTATCGCACCGGGCAGAGCTTCGGCCTCGGCCACCTGCAAAAGGTGCTGACCGGCGCTTCCGACGAGCGGGTGGTGCAGCGCGGGCACGACAAGCTCAGCGTCTTCGGCATAGTCGAGGGCGAGGAGGCGCGGCTGCTCCCTCCGCTCGCCCGCGCCCTGCAGGCCCGCGGCGCGCTGGCGGCGACCGACCACGGCGGGCTGATGCTGGCGGGCGATGCACGCGCCATCCTGACGGGCGAGGCCGAGGTCGCCATCGTCCAGCCGCCGGAGAAGGGTCGTGCTCGCAGGCGGCGCGGCGAGGCCGCGCCCAATCCCGTCGGCGACCCGCTGTTCGATGCCCTGCGCGAACTCAGGCGCACGCTGGCGGCAGAGGCGCAGGTGCCGCCATACGTCGTTTTCCACGATTCGGTACTGCGAGACATGGCCGCGAGACGGCCCGCTTCTCTCGCCGACCTATCCGGGATCCCCGGCGTCGGCGAGAAGAAGCGGGCCGCCTACGGCGAGGCCTTCCTCAAGGTCATCCGCGAGAACTGAGCTCGTCATGCGGCAGCTGCGGCGCCGCATCCTCGCCGTGGCGGGTCTTCCACAGCGAATAGAGCACGCCGCCCGCGATCAGCGCCGCGGTGACGCCGAGGCTGAGCAGCGGCGGGAACTTCGCCCCGCCCAGCACGAAATCGGTGACGAAGATCTTCGAGCCGATGAAGACCAGCACCGCGGCCAGCGCATACTTGAGATAGTAGAAACGGTGCACCATCGCCGCGAGCGCGAAATACAGCGCCCTAAGGCCCAGGATCGCCATGATGTTGCTGGTATAGACGATGAAGGTGTCGGTGGTGATGGCAAAGATCGCGGGTACGCTGTCGATGGCGAAGACAAGGTCCGCCAGGTTGATCACCACCAGCGCCAGGAACAGCGGCGTCGCCGCGGTCACCAGCTTGCCGGTCTTGCCGTCGGGCACCTTCACGAAGAAGTGCTGGTCGTGCAGCTGCGGCGTCACCCGCATGTGGGTGGAAATCCACTTGACCGCCGCGTTGTTGGCGATGTCGGGCGCGTGGTCGCCGGCGAAGAACATCTTGATGCCGGTGAACACCAGAAAGGCGGCAAAGACGTAGAGCACCCAGTAGGCCTCCGCCACCAGCGCCGCGCCGCCCGCGATCATCAGGCCGCGCAGCACGATCACCGCCAGGATGCCCCATAGCAGGGCGCGGTACTGGTACTTTGGCGGAATGGCGAAGTAGGTGAAGATCAGGCTGATGACGAAGACGTTGTCGATCGACAGCGCCTTCTCGATGAAGAAGCCAGTGTAGTACTGCATCCCCAGCTCGGCCCCGCGCTCGGCCCAGATCCACGCGCCGAAGGCGAGCGCCACGCCGATGTAAAAGGCGCTGAGCCTGAGCGATTCGCCGATACCCATCTCGCGGTCTTCCTTGTGCAGGACGCCGAGATCGAAGGCGGTGAGGGCGAGGACGATGCCGACGAAGACCAGCCAGAACCAGGTCGGCGTACCGAGCCAGTCGGTGAACAGGAATTCCATGATTGTCGCTCCGTGAAAGCGTGCTTTGGCCTTAGCCGGCGAAGGTGCGGCTCTTCATGGCGCGCGCGATGCGCTCCTTGATCGCGAGCTTGAGCGTCTTCAGCCGCAATAGCTCGCACCCGTCGCTGCCGCGGCGTCGCTGCGCTGCGGCGATCATGGCGTCGAGCTTCTGGTAATGCTCCATCAGGCGGAACAATCGCTTGGACATCGATAATCTCCCTATCGAACGAGGTGTGAAGTTCGATCGGATGCCACCGACACCGAATGCCTGGGCAGGGGAGGGTTGGGGAGGAGACCCGGGCCCGGCATCGGCAACATCCGATGCGGTCCGACATCACGCAGCGCTAGGGCCCGAAGGCAAAAGCGCCGCGCCAGAGGGGCCCGGTCCGCATGGAGCACATAGGGGTGCGCGCGCAGCGTTGCAACAGTGCTTGCGCGATTGCCCATGCCGCATTATGATGATATCATAATTATATCAGGCAGGAGGAATTTGTGACCGTCCAGAACCATTCGATGATTCGCAGCCAGGAGCGGCTCAGCGGCGGCTTCAACGGCTATCTCATGCTTGCCGTGGCACTGGCTCTTACAGTGCTTGGCGGGTGGCTCATCATTTCCGGCATCGGCTCGGCCAAGGCAGGCGGATCGCCGCTGGGCGCATTGCTGGGGGGCGGAGGCTTGCTGGTGGTCGCACTTTTTGCCTGGGCCGGGTTCTACATGATCCAGCCCAACCAGGGCGCGGTCATCACGCTGTTCGGCGAGTATCGCGGCACCGACCGCACCGAGGGCCTGCGCTGGGTCTGGCCGTGGATGGCCAAGCAGAAGGTCAACGTGCGCGCGCACAACGTCCATTCCGAACGCATCAAAATCAACGACAAGCGCGGCAATCCCATCGACGTCGCCTGCAACGTCGTCTGGCGCGTGCGCGACACGGCGCAGGCGGTCTTCGACGTGGACGATTACAAGGAGTTCGTGAACATCCAGATCGAGGCCGGGCTGCGCACGGTCGGCGCGCGCCATCCCTACGACGATTTCGAGGAGAACGAGACGACCCTGCGCGGCAGCCCCGACGTGATCAACGCCGAATTGCAGGCCGAGCTCAACGAGCGGCTGAGCGTGGCCGGCGTGGTGGTGGACGAGGCCAGCCTCACCCACCTCGCCTACGCCAGCGAGATTGCCGGGGCCATGCTGCGCCGCCAACAGGCCGAGGCGGTGATCGCCGCGAGGGCCAAGCTGGTGATGGGTGCGGTGAGCATGGTGGAGATGGCGCTCTCCAAGCTCAGCGAGGACGACATCGTCCACCTCGACGACGAGCGGCGCGCCGCCATGGTCAGCAACCTGATGGTGGTGCTGTGCGGCGAGCGCGAGGTGAACCCGGTCGTAAACGCGGGATCGCTCTACCAGTAGGCGCACCATGGCGAAGGGACCGCAGAAAAAGGCGTTCGCGCTGCGGCTCGATCCGGCGCTCCATGCCTGCGTGGAGCGCCTCGCCGCGTCCGAATTCCGCTCGGTCAACGCCGAGATCGAGGTGCTGCTGCGCGAGGCGCTGGAGCGGCGCGGCATCCGGGTGGAGCGCACCGATCCTCCGCGCCGCGGCCGCCCGCCCTCGGATCCCGCTTGACGGCTTGTTAACCCTGTTGCGCTACGCCTGCGGGCATGGTGACCAAGGTTATCCGCTCGAACCACGCCGCGCTGCGCATGAAGGCGACCCTGGCGCTGGCCGTTCTGGCGGTCGCCGCCATTCCCGCCGCCGCCCTGTTCGCGCAAGGGGCCGCATCGCCCTATACGGTCGTGGAGACCGGCCGCGGCTATGACCGGCTGCAGGATGCGGTCGATGCCATCGGGGACAACCGGGGCACCGTGGCCATCGCGCCCGGCCGCCACCAGCAGTGCGCGGTGCAGGAGCGCGGCATCGTCTCCTATCTCGCGACCGAGCCCGGCTCGGCCGTTTTCGACGGCGTGACCTGCGAGGGCAAGGCCGCGCTCGTGCTGCGCGGGCGCGGGGCCGAGGTCGCGGGGCTGGTGTTCGAGAACATGCGCGTCCCCGATTTCAACGGCGCCGGCATCCGGTTGGAACAGGGCGACCTGACCGTGGCCGAAAGCTGGTTCCGCGACAGCCAGCAGGGCATCCTCACAGCGCAGGACGACACGGCGACGATGGTGGTCGATCGCTCCACCTTCACCCGCCTCGGCACCTGCGAGGGGCCGGGCGGCTGCGCGCATTCCATCTACACCGGCGACATCGGCCATCTGCGCGTCACCCGCAGCCGCTTCGAGCAGGGGCGCGGCGGGCATTACCTCAAATCGCGCGCGGCGCGGGTGGAGGTGGCGGCCAACAGCTTCGACGATGCCGCGGGCCGCGCCACCAACTACATGATCGACCTGCCCGGCGGGGCCGAGGGGCAGATCAGCAACAACTGGTTCGTGCAGGGCGCGGACAAGGAGAATTACTCCGCCTTCATCGCCGTCGCCGCCGAGGGCCGCGACCATCCGAGCCGCGACCTGACCGTGGTGGGCAACGACGCGCGCTTCGCCACCGGCGTCGACCGCAACTCGATCTTCGTGGCCGACTGGTCGGGCGAGGTCGCGGGCGTGGGCGAGAATACGCTGGATCGCCGGCTGACCCGCTACGAGCGCATCCGTTAGGCAGGAACGCCAGAGCGCGCCCGTGGGTTACCAAGGGCGAAGGAGCTTTTCATGGCAGGTGGATGGTCGCGCGATGGCGCGGTGCAGGACCAGATCGACGATAGCGTGAACGATGCCGTGGCTGCGGCTCGGGCGCGCATGCCGCGCGGCGAGAGCGCGAAGTGGTGCGACGTGTGCGGGGAGGACATTCCCGAGGCACGCCGCGTGGCTGTGCCCGGTGTCCGCACCTGCGTCGCGTGCAAGTCCGGCCGCGATGCCGCGGTGCGCCACTCGGCGATCAACCGGCGCGGCTCCAAGGACAGTCAGCTGCGCTGATGAGCAGGCCCTTCATCGCCTTCCAGCACCTCGCCCCGCACCATGCCGTCTCCCGCCTCGCCGGGCGCTTTGCCGGCAGCGAGACGCCGTGGTTGCGCGACCGCCTGATCCGCCTCTTCGTCGATGCCTACGACGTCGACATGAGCGAGGCCGCGCGGCCGCTCGGCGAATACGCCAGCTTCAACGACTTCTTCACCCGCGAACTCAAACCCGGCGCGCGCCCGCTGGCAGATGCCGCGACCCACGTCTTGAGCCCAGCCGACGGCGCGGTCAGCCAGATCGGCACCGTCACCGAGGGACGCATATTCCAGGCCAAGGGCCGTCACTTCACCGCCGCGCAACTGCTCGGCGGCGACGAGGACCTCGCGCGCAGGTTCGAGGGTGGCAGCTTCGCCACGATCTACCTGAGCCCGAAGGACTACCACCGGGTCCACATGCCTGCCGCGGGCGAGCTGCTGGGCAGCATCTACGTCCCCGGCGACCTCTTCAGCGTGAACCAGGTGAACGCCGAGAACGTCGACGACCTCTTCGCCCGCAACGAGCGGCTCGCCTGCCTGTTCGACGGGCCGCATGGCATGTTCGCCAGCGTCATGGTGGGTGCGATGATCGTCGCCGGTATCGAGACCGTCTGGGGTGGGCGCGAAGAGGCCCACGCCCGCACCCTGCGCCACCGCACCTACGCCGACGGCGAGCACGAGTTTGCCGCGGGCGACGAAATGGGCCGCTTTTTTCTCGGCTCCACCGTGGTCCTGCTGTTCGAGCCGGGACGCGTGGAATGGGACGAGGGTCTAGCCGCTGGCGATACCGTCCGCATGGGACAGGCGATCGGTCGCTGGCTCTAGGTCAGCAAATGCCCGGCGCGGTCGCGCTTGGTTTCGAGGTAGCGGTGGTTGTGCGGATTGGCGGGGAGCTGGTGCGGCACGCGCTCGGCGACGGTCACCCCCGCCTTCTGAAGCGCCTCGACCTTGGCCGGATTGTTAGTCATCAGCCGGATCGCGCGCACGCCCAGCAGATCGAGCATCCGCGCCGCCAGCGGGAAGTCGCGCGCTTCCTCCGGCAGGCCGAGACTGCGATTGGCCTCGAGCGTGTCGAGCCCCTCGTCCTGCAAGCGGTAGGCGCGCAGCTTGTTGACGAGG
Source organism: Aurantiacibacter luteus (assembly GCF_001010945.1). Classification (GTDB taxonomy): domain Bacteria; phylum Pseudomonadota; class Alphaproteobacteria; order Sphingomonadales; family Sphingomonadaceae; genus Alteraurantiacibacter; species Alteraurantiacibacter luteus. The sequence continues at coordinate 324,307 of NZ_LBHB01000002.1, read as the reverse complement.
CCGATGCCGCGCCCTTCCTGCCGCAAATACAGCAGTATCCCCCAGCCGCCCGCCGCCGCCTCCGCGCTCATGGCCGCCAGCGCGGCATCGAGCTGCGGGCCGCAATCGCACTTGAGGCTGGAGAAGACATCGCCCGTCAGGCATTCGGAATGCAGGCGCACCAACGGAGCGCGATCCGAGGTCTGTTGGCCGAGGATCAGCGCGACGTGCTCGCGCATGTCATCGATGGCGCGAAAGGCGACAATCTCTGCCTCCTCATCCGCCGCTATCGGCAGGCGCGCGCGGGTGGCGACGCGCAGGTTTGCAGAATCGCTCCACGTCGCGAGGTCGCCCGGCTCCAGCGTGACCGCCTCGCCCGCGCCCGCGGCATCGACGAGAAAGGCGGGCAGCACCCCGGCTATGCGCGCCAGCTGCAGCGCGACGACGGCGGCCTCGCGCCAGGCCAGCGCCTCGGCAGCGAACGGGCCCTTGAGCGGATTGTCGAGATCGCGCGCCGGATCGGCCACTGGAAATGCCTCGGCGAGGCCTAGCGGCTCGGCGGCGCGGATCAGCACGGGCGAGTGTCCATCCGCGGCGGCGCGCTGGTTGGTGAGGCGCAGCGTTTCGGCCCGCGCGGCGGAGATGAGGAGGCGCGTGGCGCGCGCTTCGGGCAGCGGCGCGGTCTCGACCGGCAGCAGCACCGGCGCCTCTCCCACCCGGATCGGCCAGCCGTGCCGCAGCGCGTCGATGGCCTGCGCCACGCGCCGGGTGGGGGAGGGCGTGGTCAGAGGTCGAACTCGGTCACGAGCGGTACGTGGTCGCTGGGCTGCTCCCAGTTGCGGGTATGCTCGGCGATGGTGTGCACCCGGCTCTGCGCCGCGAGATCGGGGCTGGCCCACATGTGGTCGAGGCGTCGTCCGCGGTCCTTGCCCTGCCAGTAGGTGCGGTAGGACCACCAGGAGTAGTTGCGCTCGGGCGCGGGGATATGCTTGCGGCCCAAGTCCACCCACCCGTGCGCGCCCTGCAGCAGGCCCAGCGTCTCGACCTCGATGGGCGTATGGCTGACGACCTTCAGAAGCGCCTTGTGGTCGTAGACGTCGCAGTCGAGCGGGGCGACGTTGAAGTCGCCGACCAGCAGCGTGGGCCGGTCGATCGCCTCGGCCCAGCGCGTCATGCGTTCGAGGAAGTCGAGTTTCTGGCCGAACTTGGGGTTCTTCTCGCGGTCGGGCTCGTCGCCGCCTGCGGGGATGTAGACGTTCTCGACGATCAGGCCGTCGTGATCGGGCAGCTCGACCCCCACGTGCCGCGCCTCGCCGTTGTCCTGCCAGTCGTGGCGGGAGAATTCGCGAAACGGCAGGCGGCTGACCGTGGCGACGCCGTGGTAGCCCTTCTGCCCGTGAATGGCCTGGTGGACGTATCCGAGGTCGGCGAATGCCTTGGCCGGAAACTGGTGCTCCTGGCACTTGATCTCCTGCAGGCACAGCACGTCGGGTGCCTGCTCGGCGAGAAAGCGCTCGACCAGCGGCATCCGCAGGCGGACTGAATTGATGTTCCAGGTAGCGACGGAGACCATGGCCTGCACCTAGAGGTGCGGCGCGGATAAAAAAACCCCCGTCGCGGGGGCATTGCGACGGGGGTTTCCTTTTCGAGCGTTCGTCACGCTTCCATCAGGCGGCGGAATAACGAAGCTAGGGCAACAGGGGGGAAACCCGCCTCACCGCTCGTCCTGAAGGGTTGAAAATAGGGAATTCGAGCTGTCGGGCCAACGAATAACGGCGGCGACTTGTCGCAAACTTACAACGAGTCGCCGCCGCGATGAGGGTTTGTGCCGACGGAGCGAAATCATGCCCTCGCAGGGCTTCGCGAATCCGTCGTTCGTGGCGCGTCAGCCCGGACGACGCGAACTGCGGCGCGGGTCGCGATAGGTGAAGGTGCTGTTGGGCACGCTCATGCCGTAGCGATGGTTGCGCAGGCGCACGGTGGTGCGGTTGTTCTGCGCATCGAGCGCGACCCAGCTGGCAAGGCGCAGGCCGCCCGGTGCCCCTGAATCCGGCACGAAGATGAAGTTGAACACACCGTATTCAGGGTGGCTGGGATCGCGCACCATCACGCTGATCACGCCATCGGTCGTGCCCGACTGGACCTCGCCATAACGGCGCATGTCGCGGTTCGGGTCGAGCAGCGCACCCAGCGGCGATTCGCCGATCGGATAACGTTCGACCTGGTTGACCTCGTAATCGACGAAGGTGAGCGCACGGCCGTCGGAGACGACGAGCATGTTGGCGTCGCCCGAATACTCGAAGCGGATGCGGCCCGGATTGCGCAGGGTCAGCGTGCCCGAATAGCTCCGGCCCGAACGGTCGGTCTGGGTGAAATCGGCGCGCAGGGTGGTGATCGCCCGGAGCGCGGCGACCGCGCGGTCGAGCTGGCTCGCCTGCGACCGGCTGCTCTGCGCCACAGCGGGCGTGGTCGGCAGCGCCAGCGAGGCGGGCACGGCAAGGGTGGCGACGCCGGCGAAAAGCGCGGCGGCGGGGCGGATTCGGCCAAGTCTGGCAACGATGCTAGGCAAGATGTTCATGCTCCGGTTTCTGGCGTTGGAGCGTTGAACCGCCTCTGAACCCGGGTTGTTCCCGGGGTTCAGGATGAGAGCGCGATCAGGCGCAGCCCGCGTGGGCTCACTTGATCTTGCCTTCCTTGTACTCGACGTGCTTCTTCGCGATCGGATCGTACTTGCGGAAGGTGAACTTCTCGGTGTGGTTGCGCGGGTTCTTCTTGGTCACGTAGAAGTGGCCGGTGTCCGCGGTGGAGTTCAGGCGGATCTTGATGGTTGCGGGCTTCGCCATTGTTCGTCTCGTCGATCTGAAAAGGGCGTAGCTGCCCGAAAAAACATGGGGCGACGCACGGCGCCGCCCTCTTGTGCCGGGCCAATGGTGGAGAATCGGGGAAAAGTCAAGCCGGGCCTAGAGGTCGAGTTTGCCCCGCAACGCCTTCTTTTCGCCGTGCGCCTTCTTGCCCGCGAGCCGCTTCGCCTTGCCAACGCGATTGACGCGGCTCTTGGCGCGTTTCTTGGGTTCGACCAGCGCCTCGCCGATCATCGCCGCCAAGCGCTCGCGCGCGTCGCGTCGGTTGGCTTCCTGCGTGCGGTGGCTGCGCGCGTCGATTACGATCTCGCCCGCCTGGTTGAGCCGGCTGCCGGCGAGCGCAGTCAGCCGGTGGAACACGGCGGGCGGCAGGCGCAAGGCGTAGATGTTGACGCGCAGCTGCACCGCGGTCGCCACCTTGTTGACGTTCTGCCCTCCGGGTCCGGAGGCAGTGACGAAGCTCTCCTCGGCCAGCGCCTGCGCCCGGTCGAGGATCGCGCCCATTACTCCGCCCCCAGCGCCAGGAAGTCGGCGGGCAGCGGCGCGCTCGCCTCGACTGGCGGCTTGCCTTCGCGCGGCACGCTCAGCGCACTGGCGTGGAGCATGGTGCGGGTGACGCGCGCGTCCTTGTGGCCATAGACCGGATCGCCCAGCAGGCTGCGGCCGAAGGCGTGCTCGGCATGGACGCGAATCTGGTGGGTGCGACCGGTCTCGGGGCGAAACTCGACCAGCGTCAGGCCGCCGGGAAGCTCGGCCCGCTTGGTCCAGTGGGTGACGGAAGGCTTGCCCTTCTTCGCCACGATCATGCGCCAGCCCTTGGCCTCGCTGCTGATCTTGCTCAGCGCGAGATCGATGGTGCCCTCGTCCTCCGCCACCGGCCCCGCTACGATGCCGAGGTAGGTCTTGGCGACCAGCTTCTCCTCGAAGGCGGCGTTGAAGCGCTTCAACGCCTTGGAATTGCGCGCCAGCAGAAGGCAGCCCGAGGTATCGGTGTCGAGCCGGTGGACCGCCTGCGGGGCGCGCTGGAAGCCGAGCTTGAGACTTTCGAGATGGTCCTCGAGGCTCGCCCCGCCCCTGCGCGGGCGTTCGATCGGCAGCCCTGCGGGCTTGTCGATAATCAGCGCCTCGCCGTCTTCGAAGAGGATGGGGATGTTCACGTCCGATTACCCTGAGCTTGTCGAAGGGGTGTCCTTCGCTTGTCAGCACGGCGCATGAAGAAAAAGCAGCCCTTCGACAAGCTCAGGGCAGTCGGTTCAGGAAAGGCGGGCCTCCATAAGCCCGCGAAGAGCGTTGCCGAGGAGGAACCCGCCGGCGAGATCGTCCAGGGTCAGCTCGGCTTCGCGCGCCTCGCCGCTTTCGAGCAGCGAACTCCGCAAAACGCCCGGCAACAGGCCGAGACCGGCGGGCGGGGTGAGCAGGACGTCGTCCGCGCCGCGCACGAAAACATTGGTCCAGCTGCCCTCGGTCACGAGCCCGTCGGCGCGCACGAGTATCGCCTCGCCGGAACCGGCTTCGCGCGCCGCCTCGAGCGCGGCCTCGTAAAAACCGCGGTCGCTGCTTTTGTGCCGAAGCCGCCAGTCGCCCGGCACCGTGGGATGCGGCAAGGCGAGGCATGCGAGCGGCTCGGCCAGCGGCTCCGGCAGCGCTGCGCTCTCCAGCGTCACCGCGCCGCTGCGCGCCAGCACCAGCCGCACTTTCGCATCGCGCTCCAGCTCGAAGCACAGCGCCTGGATGCGGTTGCGCGTCTCGTGCCGGTCGAAGGTAAAGCCGAGCTCCGCCGCGCTCGCCTTGAGCCGTTCGAGATGCAGTTCGAGCAACGGGATGCCCGCTTCGGCATCGAAGCGCATGGTCTCGATCAGGTCATGCCCGCCCGCCGCGCCGCGCACGAAGGCGCCCTTGACGAGGCATTCGCGCCATTCCTCCATGCCGTCGCTGTCGGCGACGATGGCGCCGCCCACGCCCAGCACCGCCTTGTGCCGCTGGTTCTCGCCCGGCGTCAGGCGCACGGTGCGAATGGCGACGTTGAAGGCCGCATCGCCGCTGGGCGCGATCCGGCCGATGGCCCCGCAATAGGGCCCGCGCGCGTCGCGCTCGGCTTCCTCGATCAGCTCCATCGCGCGGATCTTCGGCGCGCCGGTGATCGAGCCACAGGGGAACAGCGCCCGCAGCATGTCCACCGCCCCGCGCCCTTCCTCCAGCTCGGCGAGTACGGTCGTCGTCATGGTGTGGAGCGTGGGATAGGTCTCGACCGCGAAGGGATGCTCGACGCGCACAGTCCCCGCTTTCGCAACCCGCGACAGGTCGTTGCGCATCAGGTCGACGATCATCAGGTTCTCGGCCTTGTCCTTGACCGACGCGCTGAGGTCCTCGGCCATGGCAAGGTCGGCGGCCTTGTCGCCCCCGCGCGGGCGGGTGCCCTTCATCGGCTTCACCTTGGCCTGCCCTCCACGCAGCGCGAAGAACAGCTCCGGGCTGAAGCTGAGCAGGTAGTGCGACCCGTCGAAGACCATCCCGCCATAGCCCGCCGCCGCCGCGGGCCGGATCGCGGCGTAGAGCGCCAGCGGATCGCCGCGAGCGGGTCCGGCGAGGGGAAAGGTCAGGTTGGCCTGGTAGATGTCGCCCGCGCGGATCGCCTCCTGCAGCGCATCGAAGGCGTCGAGATAGGCCCCGGTCGAGACCTGCGGATCGAGCGGGCCGATGCTCGCCATGTCGCCCCCTGCCGACCCATCGGCGCGGGTGGCAAGCCAGCCCGGCATATCGACGGCGGGAATGGTCTCGGGCGCGTCGAACAGGCCGAGCCAGACGAGCGGCCCCGTAGCCCCGGCACGCGCCGCGGCCAGCGGCGCCAGCCTGCCCTCCAGCGCCAGCCCCGCTTCGTAGGCGAGATAGCCCGCCAGATGCCCGCCGCTCGCGACCCGCGCCGCGTCCGCTGCTGCCAACACCCGCTCGACCTCGTCCGGCTGGCGCGCCACGAAGATCTCGCGCGGGGCGGTGAAGAAGTGCGCGTCGCTCGCGCCCTGGGCACGCGCATCGTCGAGCAGGACGAAGGGGGTCTTGCCATCCATCGGCGTGGCTCTACGGTTCGCCGCCGGATCGGGCAACAATCGAATAGGCGCGAGAGACCAATGGCGGATATCTTCCTCGGCAACGACCTTCACGGCAACCGGCAGGCGCTAGACCTCGCCCGCGCCAACCGGCACGGGCTGGTGGCGGGCGCGACCGGCACCGGCAAGACGGTGACCTTGCAGGGCATGGCCGAGAGCTTTTCCGCCGCCGGCGTGCCGGTGTTCCTGGCCGACGTGAAGGGCGACCTCTCCGGCATAGCCATGCCGGGCTCGCCCGCGTTCAAGCACGCCGACAAGCTGGAGGCGCGCGCCGCCGAGCTGGGCATGACCGACTACGCCTATTCCGACAACCCGGTGGTGTTCTGGGACCTCTACGGCGAGCAGGGCCATCCCATCCGCACCACGGTCAGCGAGATGGGGCCGCTGCTCCTCGCCCGCCTGCTCGACCTCAACGAGACGCAGGAGGGCGTATTGCAGATCGTCTTCCGCGCCGCCGACGAGCGGCAGCTGCTGCTGCTCGATTTCGCGGACCTGCGCGACATGCTCGCGTGGTCCTATGAAAATACCAAGGAACTGTCGGGTAGTTACGGCAACGTCTCCAAGCCCAGCATCGGCGCGATCCAGCGCCAGCTGCTGAGCTTCGAGAGCCAGGGCGCGGACCATTTCTTTGGCGAGCCGGCACTGGAGATCGAGGATTTCCTGCGCATGGACGAGCGCGGGCGCGGCATGGTCAACGTGCTCGCCGCCGACAAGCTGATGCGCAGCCCCAAGCTCTACGCCACCTTCCTGCTGTGGCTGCTTGCCGAACTGTTCGAGACGCTGCCCGAGGTGGGCGACCCGGAAAAGCCCAAGCTGGTCTTCTTCTTCGACGAGGCGCACCTCTTGTTCGACGACGCGCCCAAGGCGCTGCAGGAGACGATCGAGCGGGTCGTGCGGCTGATCCGGTCGAAGGGCGTCGGCGTCTATTTCGTGACGCAGAACCCCATCGACATTCCCGAGGAGGTCGCCGGCCAGCTCGGCAACCGCGTGCAGCATGCCCTGCGCGCCTTCACGCCGAAGGACCAGCGCGCCATTCGCGCCGCGGCGGAGACCTTTCGCATCAACCCCGAGCTCGATGTCGCGACCGCGATCACCGAGCTGAAGGTGGGCGAGGCGCTGGTCTCCACGCTCGACGAGGAGGGCGCGCCCACTATCGTCCAGCGCACGCTGATCAAGCCGCCGCGCAGTCGCCTCGGCCCGGTCGATGCGCGCGAGCGGGCGATCATCCAGTCGGCCAGCCCGTTCCAGGGCAAGTACGACGAGCGCGTCGATCGCGAGAGCGCCGCCGAGGTGCTGGCGCAGAAGGCCGCAGACGCGGCGAAGACTGCCGTCGAGGTCGAGGAAAAGGGCCGCGAGGAAGTCGGCAAGCAAGAGCGCAAGTCGCCTTCGATGTGGGAGACCGCGGGCAAGGGCGCGATGCGCGCGGCCGCCGGCTCGCTGACGACGATCGCGGTGGCCAAGGCGCTGGGCCGCCGATCGAGCGCGGATCCCGTGCGGACCGGACTCAACGCATTCGTGCGCAACATCGTGGGCGGTTTGATGCGGTAACCAGATGTCAGCCCGGACCTGTTCCGGGCCAAGGCTGCTTCGGCGAGTTCGCAGAAACCAGCACGGGCCCGGAGCACGTCCGGGCTGACAATTGGTTCAAATCGGCAACCGCAGCTCCGCCACCAGACCGCTCGCACCGCCCTCGCGGTTCCTCAGCGTCAGCGTGCCGCCGTGCTGGTCGGCGATGGCGCGGGCCAGCGTGAGGCCGAGGCCCGCGCCGCCGGTTTCGCGGTTGCGGCTCGCCTCGCCGCGCTGGAAGGGTTCCAGCATGGCGGCGATCTGGCCCTCGGGAATGCCGGGTCCGTCGTCCTCGATGCGGATCACGGCCTGCTTGCCCTCGCGCGCGAGGACGATGCGCGCCGCGCCGCCATAGCGCAGCGCGTTGCCGGCAAGGTTACGCACCGCGCGCCGCAGCCAGGTGGCGCGCACCGGCGCCGCGATGCGTTCGCTGGCGACAAGCTCCACAGGCTCGCCCATGTCCTCGAACTCCTCGACCACGCCGGCAACCAGCGCGGCGAGATCCGTCCGCTCGAGTGGGTCGGACGGGCGCCCCACGCGGGCGAGCGAGAGGATGTCGTCGAGCGATCGGGTGATGTCCTCGATGGTCGCGGCCATGCGCGCGCGCTCCGTCTCGTCCTCCACGCTCTCGATCCGCACGCGCAGGGCGGCGAGCGGGGTCTTGAGATCGTGCCCGATGGCGCCCAGCATCACGTCCTTCTCGTCGAGCAGGGCCGCGATGCGCGCCTCCATGCGCCCGTGCGCCTCGATCAGGCGACGGGTATCGTCGGGACCGGAGGGCTCGAGCGGCGGGCCGTCGACGGTGCTGCCGCCGAAGTTCTCAACCCGCGCGGTGAGCGCCGCGAGCGGGCGGGTGATGCGCCGCAGCAGCAGCGCCAGCCCGCCGACCAGCACGACGTAGAGGATCAGCGTCTGGATCAGCACACCGCGCAGGGGATTGCCGGTGAAGCGCGGCAACTCGTGCGCAGCGATGCGCCAGCTTTCGCCGCCGGTTTCCCGTAGCCCCGCGATAACGATGGCGGTGCCGTTGCCCGGCCGCCCGCCGCGCAATCGCTGCCGTTCTTCGGGACCGATCGGGGCGAGGACGATCAGGTCCTCGGTATCCACACCTTGCGATTGCAACACGTCCGCCAGCGCTTGCTCGCGGTCCCTCTCGCGCACTCGGCGTCCTTGCAGCCCATCCTCGATCAGCGATAGCGCCAGCGCCCTGCGTCTCTGGGCAAAGCCGCCGCGCCGTTCGTCCCCGCGCTCGCGCCAGCGGGCCCGCGGATCGCGGACGTCGCCGATCATCTGGAATGCGAGCGCGTTGACCACCTCGGCCTCGGCCCGCGCGGCGGCGGCGCGGTAGAGGAAGACGCCGGCAATGACCTGCGCCGCCAGCAGCGCCAGCGCCACCGCCAGCAGCATCTGACCTTGCAAGGAGCGCGGGGAGAGCCGCATCGCGTCAGTCGGCCGGCGCGGTGCGCGTCACGTCGCAGGCGAGGCGGTAGCCGCCGCCCCAGACGGTCTGGATGAGCTTGGGATCGCGGCTGTCGGCCTCGATCTTGCGGCGAAGGCGGCTGACCTGGTTGTCCACCGCCCGGTCGAACAGGTGCGCCTCGCGCCCCTGCACCATGTCGAGCAAGCGGTCGCGGTCCATCACCTGCCGGGGATGGTCGAGAAAGGCGACGAGCAGGCGGAATTCGGCGGTCGAGATCGGCACCACCGTGCCATCGGGATCGGTTAGGCGTCGCTTAAGCGGATCGAGCTGCCAGCCATCGAAGGCATAACCGGCATCCTCGTCCGCGGCGGCGGGAACGGCGCGGCTCGCCCGGCGCAGGACCGAGCGAATGCGCGCGACGAGCTCGCGCGGCTCGAAGGGTTTGACGACGTAATCGTCGGCGCCGATCTCCAGCCCGACGATGCGGTCGGTCGCCTCGCCCTTGGCCGTCAGCAAGATGACCGGCAGATCGCGCGTTTCCACCAAGTGGCGGCACAGCGACAGCCCGCCCTCGCCCGGCATCATCACGTCCAGCAGTACGAGGTCGGGGACGTCTTCCAGCAACGCGCTGCGCGCCCTGGAGGCGTCCTCAGCCTGGATAACGGCGAACCCCTGGCGCGAGAGATACTCGGCCAAGGGCTGCCTGAGGCTGGCCTCGTCGTCGACGAGGAGAAGCTTGACGGGGGTTTCCGTCACCTATTGCCCGGAACGCTGCACGCGCTGGCCTCGGCGCTCCTGCATCTGCGCGCGGCGTTCGGCGGCGGTGACGGTGCCGTCGTTGTTCGCGTCCGCGGCATCGAAGCGGGCGAGCGCGGCGGCGGTGAACTGGGCCGAGGTCATCGAGGCGTTTTCGCCCATGCGGCCGCCCATCATCGCGTGATGAGCACCGCCACGGGCACCGCGCCGCATCCGGCGCTCACCCATGCGCTCGGCGCGATCCTCACGCGCCTCGGAACGGTGGGCCTGCATTTCCTCGAAGCTGAGGAGCCCGTCGCCGCTCGTGTCCATTTCGGCAAAGCGCGCGCGGGCCCGCGCCTCCCGGTCGGCGGCATTTAAGGTGCCGTCGGAATTGGCATCCATGCGGGCAAAGGCAGTGGCGGCGCGCGCCTCGGCCTGGGCGCGGGTCATGTCAGCCATGCGCTCGGCACGCTCGGGGCGCGCGGCGCGATCCTGGGCAACGGCCGTGCCGCCGACGGCGAGCGTGGCGGCGGCGATGGCAAATGCAATTGTGCGGTTCATGCGAAGTCTCCTGAGAGGCAAAAGAATTCGAGCAACGGGGCGTCCGTGGGGGGAGGGGAGGGAGCGGAACGCCCCGCTGCTCTCACCATCCGTTCTACGTCCGCCCTGTCGCAGCTTTATGCCGGTAACGGGGAATTTTGTCGCATTGTGTCGCGGTCCGGCCGGGTCATTCATCCCGCGTTGCTGCCGGAACTACAGCGGCGCGCAGGCGGCCTCCAGCCAGGTGAGATCCTCGCCCTCCAGCTGCGGAGCGAGCGTATCGCGCACCTTGGCGTGGTAGGTGTTCCACCAATCGATCTCGAAGGGCGAAAGCAGGTCGCGATCCACCAGCGTGCGGTCGATCGGCACCAGCGTCAGCGTCTCGAAGCCGAGCCAGTCGCCTTCCTGCCCGTCGATATGGCGTTCCTCGACCAGCACCAGGTTCTCGATGCGGATGCCGTATTCGCCGGTCTTGTAGTAGCCGGGCTCGTTGGAGAGGATCATGCCCGCCATCAGCGGCTGGTCGGTCCCCGCCTGCGCGCCGCGCCCCTTGGCGATGCGCTGCGGTCCTTCGTGCACGGCGAGAAAGCTGCCCACGCCGTGGCCGGTGCCGTGGGCGTAGTCGAGGCCCGCCATCCACAGGAACTGCCGCGCCAGCGTGTCGAGCGCGCTGCCCGGCGTGCCGGTGGGGAAGACCTGCGTGTCGAGCGCAATGTGGCCCTTCAGCACGCGGGTGAAGCGGTCCTTCACCTCGGCGGGCGGGGCATCGGGGCCGACCCACACGGTGCGCGTGATGTCGGTGGTGCCGTCCTTGTACTGCCCACCCGAATCGACGAGGTAGACGCTGTTCGGCGCGAGCGGCAGGCACGTCTCCTCACTCACGCGGTAATGGCAGATGGCCCCGTTGGAGCCCGCGCCGCTGATGGTGTCGAACGAGAGGTCGAGCAGCTCACCCGTGCCGTTGCGATAGTCGTGCAGCTTCGCCGCGACGGACAGCTCGTCCAGCATGCCCTTGGGTGCCTCGCCCTCCAGCCAGTGGAGGAAGCGCGCCACGGCCGCACCGTCCCTCGCCTGCGCGCTGCGGTGGCCGCGCTGTTCGGCCTCGTTCTTGATCGCCTTGGGCAGGACGGCGGGATCGGTCTCGGTCACGATCTCGGCTCCGACCTCGTCGAGCCGGTCGAAAATGGCATAAACGCTGCGCTCCGGATCGGCGGCGACGCGCTTGCCGGCAAGCTCTGCGAAGGCGGCAGAAAATTCATCGCGCGGACGGATGCGGACAGCATTGCCGAGTTTCGCCGCAACCTCGTCGGTCACCTTTTCGGGCGCGATGAACCAGTCGGCGGTGCCGTCGGCCTGCACCATGAGGTAGCTCAGCGCCACGGGCGTGTGGTCGACGTCCTTGCCCCGCACGTTGAGCGTCCAGGCGACCGAATCGAGCGCGCTGATGACGACCGCGTCGAGCTTCTCGGCCTTCAGCCAGTCGGCGATCTGCCCTCGCTTGTCAGCGCTGGAGCGACCCGCATGCTCGTCGTCATGGACGAAGGCGGGGGCGGCGCTCGGTTCGGGTTGGTCGGCCCAGACGGCGTCGATCGGATTGCTCTCGACCGCGACGAGCTCCATGCCCGCCTTCTTCAGCCGCGCTTCCATCGCGCGCGCCCAGCCGCGGGTGTGCAGCCACGGGTCGAAGCCGATGCGTCCGCCCTCGCGGGCGCTGGCCGCCACCCAGTCGCCCATCGAATCGGCGGGGACGGACTTGTATTCGAAAAGGTTGCCGTCGACCTGGTCGCGCACCTGGATGGTATAGCGCCCGTCGACGAACATCGCCGCGCCGAGACCTTCCCTCGGCTCGCGCAGCACGACCCCGCTGCCCGCCGATCCGCCGAAGCCCGTCAGCCAGCTAAGGCGCTGGGCATAGGCGCCGACGTACTCGCTCAGGTGCTCGTCGCTGATCGGCACCACGAAACCATCGAGTTCGCGGCGGGCGAGCTCCTCCCTGAGAGCGGAGAGGCGGGCTTCGTGGGTCTGCATCAGCATGTCTTGCGGTCCTTTCGTTCGCCCTACATAGGCCCCTTCGATGACTCATTCCACCCGTCCCCCCGTGGCTGCGAAACGGCCCGTCTCGACCACCCATCACGGCATCACAATCACCGACGATTACGCCTGGTTGCGCGATCCCGGCTATCCCGAGGTGACGGACGAGGAGGTGCTGGCCTACGTCAAGGCGGAGAACGCCTATTTCGAGGCCGAGATGGCGCCCCACAAGGGGCTGGTCGACGCGCTGTTCGCCGAGATGCGGGCGCGCATCAAGGAGGACGATTCCACGGTCCCCTACAAGGATGGCGAGTGGGAATACTGGTCCGAATTCGAGGAAGGCGGGCAGTACCGCAAGTTCTACCGCCGACCGGTCGGCACCGACGAGCGCCGGCTTATCCTCGACGCCCCCGCGCTGGCCGAGGGGCACGAGTATTTCTCCCTGCGCGACATATCGGTCAGCGAGAGCGGGCGGCTGCTCGCCTATTCGGTCGATACCACCGGCGGCGAATACTACGACGTGCGGATCGTCGATCTCGAGACCGGCGCATACCTGCCCGACACCATCGCCAGGACCAACACCTCGCTGATCTGGGCGGCGGACGACACCATGCTCGTCTACGGCCGCGCCAACGAGCAATGGCGGGTGGACCGCTTGTTCGTCCACCGCCTCGTCACCGACGAGAGCGAGGACGTGGAGATCTACCACGAGCCGCAGCTGGGCTTCACCGCCTCGCTCGGCCTTTCGTCGAACCGCGAGTGGCTGGTCCTTTCCGCCGGCGACAACGAGACGAGCGAGGTGCGCCTGCTGCCCATCGCCGATCCTTTCGCCGAGCCGCTGCTGGTGCGGGCGCGCGAGAAGGGCGTCGAATACGACGTCGACATTCACGGCGAGACGCTGTTCGTCCTTGCCAACGACACCCACGTCAACTTCCGCCTCGCCACCGCGCCGCTGGCTGCGCCAGCCGACTGGACGACGCTGATCGAGGGATCGGACGCGTTCTACATCACCGGCTTCGACCTGTTCCAGGATTTCTACGTCGTCGACGGGCGGCTGGCTGGGCTCGACCGGACCGAGGTGCGCTATTACGACGATCCGGCGCGCATCGAGACCATCGAATTTCCCGAAGCGAGCTTCACTGCCGGACTCGGCAGCAATGCCGAGTGGGCGACGGACACGCTGCGCCTCGGCTACCAGTCGATGGTGACGCCCGACACCGTCTACGACTATGACGTGGCCAGCCGGCAGTTGACGGTGCGCAAGGTGCAGGAGATCCCCAGCGGCTTCGACGCCTCGCTCTACGCGGTGGACCGGGTTGAAATCGAAGCGCGGGACGGGGCCAAGGTGCCGGTCAGCGTGGTTTACCGGAAGGATCGCCAGAAGCCGGGGCCGCTGCACCTCTACGCCTACGGCGCCTACGGCTATGCCGTGCCGCCGGGCTTTTCCACCTCGCGCCTCAGCCTGGTGGATCGCGGCTTCGCCTACGCCATCGCGCACATCCGCGGCGGGGACGACCTGGGGCGCGAGTGGTATCTCGGTGGCAAGCTGGCGGCGCGGACCAACACCTTCAATGATTTCGTCGACGTGGCGCGCGGGCTGATCGAACTGGGCTACACCAGCGAGGGACGGATCTCGGCCAGCGGCGGTTCGGCAGGGGGCGAGCTGATGGGCGCGGTGGTCAACCAGGCACCCGAGCTGTGGGGGGCGGTGGTCGCGCACGTGCCGTTCGTGGACGTGCTCAACACCATGCTCGACGAGACCTTGCCGCTGACGCCGGGCGAATGGCCGGAATGGGGCAATCCCATCGAGGACAAGGCCGCCTTCGAGCACATCGCCAGCTACAGCCCCTACGACAACGTGAGCCCGCAGACCTATCCGCCGATGCTGGTGACCGCCGGCCTCGCCGATCCGCGCGTCACCTACTGGGAGCCCGCCAAGTGGGTCGCGAAGCTGCGCGAACTGAAGACCGACGACAACGTGATGCTCTTGAAGACCAACATGGGCGCCGGCCACGGCGGCAAGTCGGGCCGCTGGGAAGGCCTGCGCGAGACGGCAGAAGAGGTGGCCTTCATCCTCTGGCAGCTGGGGGTCGAGGATTGAAACCTGGCCGGGTCATTGTTGTCCTGGCCGCAATCGCGAGCATGGTGGCCGGGACGTGGTACGTCCTTTCCCCGCGGCTCGCGCTCGCCGCGCTCAGCGAACCTGACGCCGATCCCGCCGACATAGCCGCCCTCTACGATCGCCTCGCGCTGCGCGCAGCCTTTGCGCGGCAGACCGAGCCGAGCACGCATGGCCTGCCCCCGCCGATCACGCGCGAGGTCTTGCTCGATGCCCTATCCCATCCGCGCAGTGTTCGCTTGCTGGTGCTCGAACCCTATGGCCAATGGCAATTCGCTGCGGGCGAGGGATTGCCGGACGGTCTAATCGAGGACGATCCCGCAGGCTTCATGCCGCGCGCGCTCGAAACTACCGAGAACTGGTCGGTCGAGCGCGGCGGCCTCGATTCCTTTACCGCCATCCCGGCGGACCGCCCCGGAGGCAACCGCTACCGTTTCCGGCGCGATGGGCTGGGATGGGTGCTGGTGGAAATTCAGCTTACGGAGCGCATTCGATGAGCAACACCCATACACTCACCTTCCTCGCCGGGCCGGAGCACATCGATGCCAACGGCCACGTCAACAACGGCGTCTATGTGCGCTGGATGGAGGAGGTCGCCGTCGCCCACTGGATGGCCATTGCCCGGCCCGAGGACATCGAGGCCTATGCCTGGGTCGTGACCCGGCACGAGATCGACTACCGCGCCAATGTGACCGAGGGCGCGACAGTCACCGCCACCACGGAAATCCGCCAAGGCCCGCGCGGGGCGCGCTTCGACCGCTATTTCACCGCCACCGACGAGAAGGGCCGCGAGCTGGTGCGCGCGGTGACGACCTGGGCGATGGTGGACAAGGCCAGCGGCAAGCTGCTGCGTGTGCCGAGCGAGGTCGCGGCACCGTTCATGCCGGCGGGCGGCTGGATGCCGGCCTGAACGCGCGTCAGGCGGCGATGCGCCGGTCCTCGCCCCGGCGCGGATGGAACACGCGCAGGCGTTCGGACATCGTGCGGTCGCGCCCGGCGGCCTTTGCCTCGTAAAGCAATCGGTCGGCGCGTTCGTACAGCGCGTCGAACCCGGTGTCGGCCAGCGTCCCGGGCGGCACTTCGACAAGCCCCATGCTGGCGGTAACGGCTGTGTCCACCAGGCCGCTTTCGGCGATGCGCTCGGCGATGGAGCGGCGCTTGGCCTCGGCCCGGCATAGCGCATCCTCGCCGCGCAGCAGCAATACGAATTCCTCGCCGCCCATGCGAAAGGCCATCGTATCGCCGTGCGACGGGGTGATAGCCTCGGCAACGCATTTCAGCACCTGGTCGCCCACGGTATGGCCGTGACGGTCGTTTACACGCTTGAAGTGGTCGAGATCGAGCACCGCCAGGGTAGTGAACCCTTCCTCCCGCAGTGCAGCGTACTTGCGCTGCAACGCGCGCCGGTTGAGCAGACCCGTCAGCGGATCTCGTTCGGACGCGCGCTCCGCCACCTCGGCCGCGGTGCGCGCCCTGTCGCGCTCGCGCTTGAGAGTCATGAACCGGTCGGCGACGGCAAAGGCGCTGACGGTGATCTGCCAGGCGAGTGCGAGGTGCTGCGCCTGCACCATCGGCAGGGTATCGGCCATGTTCGTCGTCAGGGCCGAACCGATGCGGGCGATGCCGATGGCCAGCAGCGGCAGGTAGGAAAGCAGCACGAACCGCAAGGCCCGGCTCGCCCCGCGCAGCGGCCGCGCCAGCGCCGCGCACAGGCCCACGATGAAGATCGCGTATCCGCCGTAGTAGATCTGCATCACTGCCACGCCCAGGGCGTCTGCCAGCAGCAGGCGCGCGATGCCGAGCGAAACGGCGAGCACGGCGATGGCCCGCAGGATCGTGCGGCCACGATCGCCCAGCTGCTCGCGTTCGATGAAACTGGCGGCAAACAGGGTGCCCGCTGCCACGGTCATGTCGAAGCTGAGCTGCGCCACGACGTGCTGCGTGCCCTGTCCGACGCCGAGAAGCAACGTCAGCAGTCCGCTGACCGCCAGGGTCTGCACGACAGCCATCGCGCAGAACAGCGCGTGATAGAGCGGGAAGCTCTTGCGCAGCACGCGTTGGAAGCCGAGGTCGAACAGGATCGGCGCGAGCAGGAGCCCGGCGAGAAGGGCGGCCACGATCTGGTCGAGCGTGGCGATGGGCACGCTGGGCTGTCCGTCCGAAATACGCGTGGGAGCGAGACGGGGCGCGATCTGCACCCCGTCGAAGCGAACGATGATCGCCGAGAGCCTGCCGGACGGGACGGCGACCGCGTGGGTGAAGCGCCAGACCGGGCTGGATACAGAAAGGTCGTCCGCGCTCATATTTTCGCGGCGCAGATTGCCATTCTCGCTGGCCGCCGTGATCGACAGGCTGTCGAACAACCTGTTCGAGAGCGTGAGGACGGGATCGGCGACCGATTGCCCGCGCATGTCGAAGCGCAGCAGCATGGTTTCGGCATCGGCCTGCCAGTCGCCTTGATCGCAGGTCCAGCGCGAAGCGGTCGCGGCCACGGCGGCTTCGCTTTCGCCCGCGCGCAGCTCGGCATGGCAGATCGAGCCGGGCGTGGCCCAGCGGCCGGCGGGATCGGCAAGGGAAAGGTCCGCGGCGCTTGCGGACTGCGCGGCGGGCACGGCGAGGAGCGCCAAGAGGCACATGATCGCCAGAATTTTCCGCGCAATTTGCAAGAATGTTTCCCCCGGAACGGTCCGGGGTTAGCGCATTAGCCTTAGTGGTCCGTTAAACTCTCGGCCGAAAATCCATCCGTTCCGGATCGATCACCCGGCGATCGCATCCTCGATGGACAGCGCCTCGTAGCCCAGTTCCTGCGCCACGGCGGGATAGGTCACGCGGCCAGCGTGGACGTTGAGACCCTGCGCCAGGTGCGGATCGGCACGCATGGCCTGCTTCCAGCCCATGTCGGCAATGCGCAGGGCGTGCGGCAGGGTCACGTTGTTGAGCGCATAGGTGCTGGTGCGGCTGACGGCGCCCGGCATGTTGGCGACGCAGTAGTGGACGATGTCGTCGACCACGTAGGTCGGCTCGTCGTGGGTAGTGGCGTGGCTCGTCTCGAAGCAGCCGCCCTGGTCGATGGCGACGTCCACCAGCACGGCGCCGGGCTTCATGGTCTTCAGCATGGCGCGGGTCACGAGCTTGGGTGCGGCGGCCCCGGGCACCAGCACCGCGCCCACCACCATGTCCGCCTCGGCCACGGCTTCCTCGATGTTGGCGCGGCTGGCGAAGCGGGTGCTGGCGCGCGCCTCGAAATGGGTGCCGACCTTTTCCAGCACCTCGGGATTGAGATCCATGATGACGGTGTCGGCGCCGAGGCCCGCGGCCATCTGCGCGGCGTTGAAGCCGACCACGCCGCCGCCGATGATCACGACCTTGCCCGGCATAACGCCCGGCACGCCGCCCAGCAGCACGCCGCGCCCGCCGTGGGCCTTTTCAAGCGCCGTCGCACCCGCCTGGATGCTCATACGCCCGGCCACCTGGCTCATGGGCTTGAGCAGCGGCAGACCGCCGTGCGGGCTCGTGACCGTTTCGTAGGCGATCGCCGTCGCCCCGGATTCGACGAGGCCTCTTGTCTGCTCCGGATCGGGGGCGAGGTGCAGATAGGTGTAGAGCACCTGTCCTTCGCGCAGGCGGGCGATTTCCTCGGGCTGCGGTTCCTTGACCTTGACCACCATCTCGGCCTGTTCGAAGACCTCGTCCGCCGTGGGGACGACCTTTGCCCCGCGATCGGTGTAGTGCGAATCGAAAGCGCCGATGCCTCCGCCCGCGCCCGTTTCGATGAAGACTTCGTGCCCGTGCGCGACCAGCTCGCCCGCGCTCTCCGGCGTCAGGCCGACGCGGTATTCGCGGTTCTTGATTTCCTTGGGGCAGCCGATGCGCATGGAATTTTCTCTCCGGTGGAACGGGTCTGTTCGTTACAGGCGAAACCTGTTGCCCGCAACGCTATTCAATGGACGCCGACGGCGACCGTCCGCGCTATTTCGGCCTGACGAGCTTTGCCGGCCGCGCCCGCTGCGCCTCGGCGAACAGGCCATAGGTGCGGTTCACGTAGTTCGAGACGTCGGTGATAGAGGCGAGGTAGCCTTCCAGCTCGGGCGTCATCTCCTGCTCCACCAGCCGCACGCGGGCGGACGGGTTCTCGGTCTCGAAGCTGACGTAGAACCACGGCTCGCCGCGCTTCAGCACCAGCGGCTTGGAAATATCGTACCATTCGAAAGCCCAGGCCAGCGGGCGCGGCCAGATGTGCACGGGGAAGCGCCCGCCCATCTGCACGCCGGGGCGCGGGGTGGGAAACCAGTGGAGATAGGGCGCGGCCTGCACCACGTAGCACGGCTCGTCCGCCACGAAGACGTAAGGCGCGGTGAACTGGATGATCGGGCGGTCGGGATCGCGCCATTCGCCCGGCGGCTGGACGATGAACAGGTTGGCGCGCCCCTGCGGCCGCATGGCCGACTGCTCGCCGTCCGCATCGACGAGCTGGATCTGCCCCTGGGCGTTGCGGCGGAACTCCAGCGTCAGGTCGACGGGGCAGGGGATGACGAAATGCCGCCGGTCGAAGTCGATGGCGGCGGGGCAGGCCTGGATGGACTTGGCGCTGGCGGCCTTGCGGTCGGCGCGGCTGAAGGCCTTCGGCGGCGCCCAGATCGCGCCGCCGTTGCCCGGCCACCTGACCGTCCAGCCGACGGTTACCGTGCGTCCCTTGCCGCGCGTCTCGGCCTCGGCGGCGCCGGCGTCCTCGGCGAAATAGTCGTCCCAGCTCATGCCTGATCCCTCGCGGCGTAGAATTCGCACAGGTCGCTGACCGGGCACACGTCGCAGCGGGGCGAGCGGGCGCGGCAGATGCGCTTGCCGAGCTGGATCAACCAGAAATGCCCGTCGCGCAAGGCCCAGGCGGGACTGCGCGCCTCGAGTTGCTCGGCGGTGCGGTCGGCGGTTTTTGCCTCGGTCAGGCCGATGCGGTTGCATACGCGGTGGACGTGGGTGTCGACCGCGATCACGTCCGCGCCGAAGGTGAAGCTCATCACGATGTCGGCGCATTTGCGGCCGATGCCGGGCAGCGACAGCAGGCCCTCGCGCGTGCTCGGCACCTTGCCGCCGTGCTCGGCCAGCAGTGCCTCGCAGAAGCGGCGGATGTTGCGCGTCTTCATGTTGTAGAGGCCGCAGGGCTTGATGGCCGCCGCGATCCGCTCGTCGCTCAGCGCCAGCATGGTGCGGGGCGTGTGGGCGAGCGCGAACAGCGCCTTGGCGGCGGCCGCCGTGTTGCGGTCGAGCGACTGGGCCGAGAGCATGCACGAGATGCACGAGCGGAACGCGTCGGGCTGGCCCTTGGGCCCCTTCGCGCCTTTCGTGCGCCCCGGCATGGCGCGCGATATGCGGCGATAGACCTCCTCGACCGCGCTCTCGCTCAGCACGGCAGCGGGTCGTCCACCTTTTCCAGGCTCGGGTAGTCGGTGTAGCCTTCCATGCCCCCGCCGTAGAAGGTCTTGGGATCGGGATCGTTGTAGGGACCATCGGCGGCGATGCGCGCGGGCAGGTCGGGGTTGGCGATGAACAGGCGGCCGAAGGCGACGGCGTCGGCATGCCCCTCGGCGATCCACTGCGAGGCCTTTTCGGGCGTGAAATTGCCGTTGGCGATGAACTTGCCGTCGAAAGCCTCGCGCATGGCGTGGATGATTTTGTCGCCCTCGCTCTTCTCCCCGTCGGCGCCGCCATGGTCGGTGGCGCGCACGGTGTGGAGGTAGGCGAGGCCGCGTCCGGCGAGCAGCTTCGCGGCGGCGGGATAGGTCTCTTCCGGATACTCGTCCGCGCTGCCGCCCGCGCCGCCGATGGGGGTCAGGCGCACGCCCACGCGGTCTGCCGGAAGCTCGGCGGTGATCGCCTCGATCGCCTCGCCCAGCAGGCGCAGGCGGTTGTCGAGGCTGCCGCCGTATTCGTCCTCGCGCCGGTTGACGCCGGTGCGCATGAACTGGTCGATGAGGTAGCCGTTGGCCGCGTGCAGCTCCACCCCGTCGAACCCGGCGCGCGCGGCGCAGCGCGCGGCGTTGTGGTAGTCTTCCAGCACCTGCTTGATCTCGTCGGTCGTAATGGCACGCGCCTGCGTGAAAGGCACCTCGGGCCCGTCGGGATGGCGGTCGCCCACGAAGGCCTTGCCCTCGGGCGTCCAGGCGCTGGAGGAGACCGGCGCGCCCTCGTCCGGCTGGAACACCGGGTGGCTGACCGCGCCCACGTGCCAGAGCTGGCACACGATGCGCCCGCCGGCATTGTGGACCGCGTCGGTCACCGGCTTCCAGCTCTCGACCTGCTCGTCGGTGAAGATGCCGGGCGTCCAAGCGTAGCCCTGCCCCTGCTTGCTGATCTGCGTCGCTTCCGAGACGATGAGGCCCGCCCCGGCGCGCTGGGCATAATAAAGCGCGTGCAGCCCCGTCTGCGTGTTCGCCAGCCGCTCCGAGCGGGCGCGGGTGAGCGGGGCCATGACGATGCGGTTCTTCGCCTCGATGGCGCCAAAGCTGGTCCCCTCGAACAGCGGTGCGAGGTCGGGATTGCTGGGCTTGATCTGGGTCATGGATACTCCGGTCGGTTCGGTTTTGTCTGGCAACTCATCTGCCCGCGTGGCCGTTCCCCGTTCGCACCCGTCCGGTATCGCATTGGGCGGCGATGGGGCAGCGGTGGCAGTGGGCGACGCTCGGGCGGCAGTGGACCTGCCCCAGCCGCTTCACCAGCAGGTGATGCTCGTCGATGTCGGCGGCGCTCCATTCGGACGGCAACAGCGGCATGAGGACGTCGTAGGCCCGCTGCGTGTCGGCACGCTGCGGGACGAGGCCGGCGCGCTGCATCACCCGCCGATGATGCCCGTCGATCACCAGCGCGCGGCGGGCGAAGACGCTGGTGTTCATCACGCCCGCGGCGATCTTGCGCCCGACGCCCGGCAGCTTCTGCAGCCAGTCCATGGCGAGATCGTCGGGCAGGTTGGAGAGGTGCCTGAGGTCCACCGCCCCGCGTTGCGCGATGATAGCGCGGAAACAGGCGCGGATGCGCTCTGCCGCTACAGCGGGAAAGGTCTGGTTCGCCAATACCCGCTCGATGTCCGGCAGCTCGGCATCGGCGACCCCCTGCCAGGTGCCGAATGCCGCGCGCAGCGCATCGGTCGAGGCGTTGGACACGGGCGTCTTGGTCTGCGCCCCGATCACGCCCTGCACCAGCGTCCAGACCGGGTCCTTGCGCCGTTCGTCGGGCCGCTCGATCCGGCCGAACTCGGCGATCAGCGCGGCGTGGATGCGCGCGAGGCGCCCGGTACTTTCGAGGCTGCGCGCATCCGGGCCGAAATCGAATTCCATGGTAACCCAAGAGATGGGGAGCGTCCGCCCAACGAAGAAGGGCGCACGGGCGATGTGCCCGCGCGCCCCTTCGCTCGCCTCGCGGCGCGGATCAGCGCATCAGCTGTCCGCGGATCGCGCCGTTCGGGAATTCGGCGGTGTGCACGTTGACGTAGAAGTTGCCGGGGTTCGCCTGCAGCATGTTCTGCAGGCCCTCGGGCGCGGGGTCGCAGCCCTGCAGTTCGCCCTCGTTCGACACGCGCATGGTGAAGACCGGGCTGCCGTTGGTGCCGGCCGCACCCTGGTGGATGTGCGCTGCGGTGATGGGCCCGATGCCGCGCACGTCCTTCACCTCGTAGCAGACCTGGTCGAGCGCGTCGGAAACCGAGATCTCGGCCTCGCCCATGCCCTGCGGATCGCCGCCACCGACCTCGTTCGAGCCCATCAGCCGGGCGTGGTAGGTGACGCTGGTGGCATCGACCACCTCTTCTTCCAACGTGGCGCAACCCGCGAGCACGATGGCTGCGGCGGTGGCAGTGCCCAGCAGGGCAAACTTCGACAGTGTCATGATGTGCGTTCCTTTTGCGCCGCACCAGTCCCCGGCGCGGCTTCATGGTTCGTCAAACCCCTGAAATCCGCCGGTGTTCCGAAGCGGCGGCGACAGGCGACGTTTGACAAGGCCGAAGGGCGCGGGCATCTGCCCTGCACCCTAATGAAGGACACCCCGCGTGAAACGAGCCGTCGTCAATCTTGCCAAGGAAAGGCTCGGCTCGTCGGGCGGGGAATTCGTGCTTACTTCAGTGCTTGACGACCCGCGCGAGAAAGCCAGGCAGGACGACTAGGCTTGGCCTCGGCATGGTTTCCGGAGAGCGCGTGCAAGAAGCGCTGGCGCTGCTGACCGAGACAGGCGCTTTCGTCCCCGCCTTGACTACCCCTTATATCAGCGTCCCCGACCCGGTCGTTACGCCGATCGTCTGAGCGCGGCATACGCCACTAGAAGAAAAAGGTGCGGCAGAAGAAATTCCGTTGTCGCCTCAACGAACCTTCTGAAATGTGAAGATCCCGCAACCATAATCGAGGTCGAGAGCCTTTCCTTCGATCGCGCAATCAAGATGCAGGTCTCCTTGGTCGTCGACATAGTCAAAGCGCACGAGCTGCATTCTTTCCACAATTCCCGGGTGCGCCAAGATCCAGTTAGGATGGAACACGCGCTGCTCGTTGAATTGCACCTCATTGGCGCGGCTGATCGGGAAGCTTAGATAGAGACGCCCACCCACTTCCGTCAGGTCAATGAGGTTGTACACGCCCTTGTTATGACCATCGACGTCAATGGGGTCCGAATAACGGCCCAGCCCGAAGTGTTCGATAGCGTGCAAGCATGAGACTGAGTCTGCCTCTCCGAGCTGTTGGGGCTGGGTGAGGTCTGCCTGGACGAACTTGATATTGCTGTGAACAGAGGCTGGGAGGGGGCGAACGTCGACGACCTCCACCTCGCGAAAGCAGGCGAGGTGAGCCACGAACCCATCGACGCGCGAAGCAACGTCGATATGCCGCCGCGGTTGTGCCTCGAAGATCAATTTGGCCACCAGCAGGTCCTGATGAAAATAGTCTCCGCTTGCGGTGCCCGCATTGTCGGCGAAATCGTACAAAATCATCGAGTTCTCGGTGATCGTTCCGCCCTGACGCAGGAATTCGTCACGCTGGGCGCGATACTTGGTATAGTTTTTTACGGCGCGGACGCGGCCTGGATATAGGCCGATACCGTTGACGATCATCTTCAAAGATCGCCGCAGCGAATTGGGTTTCTGCATTATGTCTCACTCCCACTCGATCGTGCCGGGCGGCTTGCTGGTGTAATCGTAGACCACGCGGTTCACGCCCTGCACTTCGTTCACGATGCGCGTGGCACAGCGGGTGAGGAAGGCGGCGTCGAAGGGATAGACGTCCGCCGTCATGCCGTCGGTGCTGGTCACCGCGCGAAGGCCGCAGACGCTGTCGTAGGTACGGTGGTCGCCCATGACACCCACGGTGCGCACGGGCAGCAGCACGGCAAAGGCCTGCCAGATCGCATCGTAAAGCCCGGCGGTGCGGATCTCGTCGAGGTAAACGGCATCGGCCTTCCTCAGGATATCGCAGCGCTCTTTCGTCACCTCGCCGGGGATGCGGATGGCGAGGCCGGGGCCGGGGAAGGGGTGGCGGCCCACGAACACGTCGGGCAGACCCAGCTCGCGGCCCAGTTCGCGCACCTCGTCCTTGAACAGTTCGCGCAAGGGCTCGACCAGCTTCATGTTCATACGCTCGGGCAGGCCACCCACGTTGTGGTGGCTCTTGATCGTGACGCTCGGCCCACCGGTGAAGCTGACGCTCTCGATCACGTCGGGATAGAGCGTGCCCTGCGCGAGGAAATCCGCACCGCCGAGCTTGGCCGCCTCCTCCTCGAAAACGGCGATGAACTCGGCGCCGATGAACTTGCGCTTCTTTTCGGGATCGGTGACGCCTTCGAGACCGCCCATGAAGCGCGCCTCGGCATCCACCACCACCAGCGGGATGTTGTAGTGGTCGCGGAACATGGTCTCGACCTGCTCGCGCTCGCCGAGCCGCAGCAGGCCGTGATCGACGAAGACGCAGGTCAGCTGGTCGCCGACCGCCTCGTGGATAAGGATCGCAGCGACCGAGCTGTCGACCCCGCCCGACAGGCCGCAGATCACCTTTCCGTCGCCCACTTGCTCGCGAATTTCGGCGACCTTGGTCTCCCGGTAAGCGGCCATGGTCCAGTCACCGGCGAGGCCACAGACCTTGTGCACGAAGTTGGCGAGCAGCTTGCCGCCGTCGGGGGTGTGGACGACTTCGGGGTGGAACTGGGTGCCGTAGAAGCGGCGCGCCTCGTCGGCGATGACGGCGAAGGGCGCGCCGTCGCTGGTTGCGACGATCTCGAAGTCGTGGGCGAAGCGGGTGACTTTGTCGCCGTGGCTCATCCACACCTGGTGCCGCTCGCCCTCGGCCCAGAGGCCGTCGAAGAGAGCGCAGTCCTTCGTCACGGTAAGGAACGCTCGCCCGAACTCGCCGCCTTCACCTGTTTCGTGCCCGGGGCGAACCTCCCCGCCGAGCTGGTGGCTCATCACCTGCTGGCCGTAGCAGATGCCGAGAATGGGCACGCCCGCCTCGAACAGCATCTGCGGCGCGCGGGGGCTGCCCTCGTCGGGCACGCTGGCGGGGCTGCCGGACAGGATGATGCCCTTGGGCCGCATCCGGGCGAAGGCTTCCTCGGCCATGGTGAAGGGGGCGATCTCGGAATAGACGCCGGCCTCGCGAACGCGGCGGGCGATCAGCTGGGTCACCTGGCTGCCGAAATCGACGATGAGGATGGAATCGGGGAGGAGGTCGCTCTGCATGGGCGGCCATTGCCTGAAAAGCTGCGCGGCTGTCCAGCGCGGGCCCGTTCTCCAATCCGGCAAGGCAATGTTGCGTTAGACGCAACACTTGTCGATCTTTTCGCATTTGCACAATAATGTTTCAAAGGGCATCTGCGCGCCACAGCCGGGGCCGAGAACGAATCGGTCCCGTCAGAACAAGAAAGACAGGGCAATGCGCAACATCATGACTTCGGTTCTCGCCTTCATCGCGTCGATCTCGATCAGCACCACGTTGCTGGCCGGTTACGTCGCCTAAGGCATTACGGGACCCCAAGGCCCGGAAGCTCTTCCTCCCCCCCTTCCCGAGCTCCGGGCCACTCCAGAAAGGCCGCTCCCGACCCCGGAGCGGCCTTTTTTGTTGCCGGTAAGAAATGATCTGCCGTCAGGCCTCATCGGATTGGGGAGGCTCGAAGGTGAGGCGGGCGAGGCGCCAGTCGGGGACTTTGCCGGTCAGTTCGCCGTGCGGAGGAATCTGCGCGGGCGGCTCCACGCCCTCGACCACGGCAATCATGTAGCGCCCGGATTCACGCAGCCGCACCGTGCTGCCGGGCCAGCACTCCTGCGCCTTGGCTATGACCGTCTCGGCCTCGTGCGAGATCGCCGCGCTGTCCATCTCGCGCGGAGCGCCATCCAGCAGCTCGGCCGATGCGGTGCGGATGTTCGAAATGCCGTCCTTCAGGATCGACAGGGCGATCAGCAGCCCCGCCGCGCTGTCGGCCCACCAATATCCCATGCCGATGCCCACGATACCGACGATGCCGGTCAATCCGGTCTGCCAGTCCGCCTTCTGCATCAGTGCGTCGGTGTGAAGAACCTTGTCGCGTAGCCGTCTCGCGACCGGCAGCTTGCGGTGACCGAGGATGACAGGGGGCACGATCGAATAGACGAGCGCGGCGATCATCAGCCAGCCGAGCCATACGCGCTGGCCGAAGATCTCGATCGGCGGGACGGTCGGGTGCTCCTGCGCCAGCAGCGCGCTCGCCGCCTCCCAGGCGACGAACAGGCCGACTAGCGTCAGCGCCACTGCCGCCACCAGAAAGGCGAGGCTGTTCACGCGGGCGAAGCCGAAGGGAAATCTCGACGTGGGCTTTTTGGGTTCGAAATGACCGGCGACGAGAAATGTCATCGCCGGGACGAGGCTGAGGAAATCCTCGATCAGCGCGCTCTGCATGGCCTTGCTGGCGCCCATCGTGAAATACATCACGGCGATGATCGTGCTCATCCAGGCAAGCGTCCACCACTCCAGCCGCCGGCCGTAGGCGAAGTCGACCTCGATCGCGGCCGGGATGCCGCTCATCGCGCCACCTCGTTCTCCACTGTGGCGATCCAGCCGTTCTCGCCGTTGCGAAAGGCGAAGCGGGGTACGCGTTCGGATTTGCCCGGATTGCCGATACGGCCCGGCTGTTCGCCGAAATAGACCTCCGCCGCCCACGGCGAATCGTCGGCGAAGCGGCCGTAGACGAGGTCCAGCTCGCCGGCCTGCAACGCTTCGAGCATTTCCTCGCCGTGCCCCTGGCGGCGCTCGACCTGCGCGCCCGTCAGCCGCGCCACGCGCGCCAGCGCCGCGCTCGCCTGCGCGTCGGGCTCTGCTCCGACGATTTCGCCCAGCCTTATGACCCGGCTCGCCCGCACCCGCTCGCTCGTACCGTCGGGATCGCGCGGCATTCCGCAACCGGCGAGAAGCGCCGCGCCCAGCGCCGCGACGATGATGGACGAGCACCGCATCGCCCATCGCAACGCACCAGCGACGAAAGTGGCCCCGGACCCGTGGACAAAGGGCACGCGCTGGCCCGCGAAACCTTCCGATACCGCCTTGCAGCGCCTATATCCGTCCGATGGACGAGAACACGAACGATACCCCCGCTTCCCCGCCCGCGAAGCCGCGCCAGAACGGCGAGTACGGTGCCGAGAGCATCAAGGTCCTGAAGGGCCTCGATGCGGTCCGCAAGCGGCCGGGCATGTACATCGGCGATACCGACGACGGATCGGGCCTGCACCACATGGTCTTCGAAGTGAGCGACAACGCCATCGACGAGGCGCTGGCCGGGCATTGCGACCTGGTGCTTATCGAACTGAACCCCGACGGCAGCGTCAGCGTGGAAGACAACGGACGCGGCATCCCGGTGGACATCCACAAGGAGGAAGGCGTCTCCGCCGCCGAGGTCATCATGACTCAGCTGCACGCGGGCGGAAAGTTCGAGAACACGAGCGACGACAACGCCTACAAGGTCTCGGGCGGCCTGCACGGCGTGGGCGTGTCGGTCGTCAACGCCTTGTCCGAGTGGCTCGAGCTCGTCGTCTGGCGTGAGGGCAAGGAGCACTGGATGCGCTTCGAGCACGGCGACGCGGTGGAATCCTTACGCGTCACAGGCGATGCCCCGCCGGTCGAAAGCAACGGCGATGCGAACGGCCTCAAGAAGGGCACCCGCGTCACCTTCAAGGCGAGCGAGGACACGTTCAAGAACGTCACCGAGTTCGATTTCGAGAAGCTGGAGCACCGCTACCGCGAGCTCGCCTTCCTCAATTCGGGCGTCCGCATCAAGCTGCGCGACAAGCGGCACGAGGAGCCGCTGGAGCACGACCTGTTCTACGAGGGCGGGATCGCCGCTTTCGTGAAGTACCTCGACCGCAACAAGCAGCCGCTGGTGCCCGAGCCGATCTCCGTCAGCGCGGAGAAGGACGGCATCGGCATCGACGTCGCGCTGGAGTGGAACGACAGCTATTACGAGAACGTCCTCACCTTCACCAACAACATCCCGCAGCGCGACGGCGGCACCCACCTCGCCGCCTTCCGCGCCGCGCTGACGCGCACGCTGAACAACTACGCCAGCGCCTCGGGCCTGCTGAAGGGTGGCAAGATCAGCCTGTCGGGCGAGGACATGCGCGAGGGGCTGACGGCCATCGTTTCCGTCAAGCTGCCCGATCCCAAGTTCTCCAGCCAGACCAAGGACAAGCTGGTCTCGTCCGAGGTCCGCTCGCCGCTGGAAAGCCTTATCGGCGAAAAGATGACCGAGTGGCTGGAAGAGAACCCGGCCGATGCCAAGACCATCGTGCAGAAGATCATCGACGCCGCCGCCGCGCGCGAGGCGGCGCGCCGGGCGCGCGAGATGAGCCGCAAGGGCGCGATGAGCGTCGCCAGCCTGCCGGGCAAGCTCTCCGACTGCCGCGAACGCGACCCGGCGCTTTCCGAGCTGTTCCTGGTCGAGGGCGACAGCGCCGGCGGCTCGGCCAAGTCGGGGCGCGATTCCAAGTACCAGGCCATCCTGCCCCTGCGCGGCAAGATCCTGAACGTGGAGCGCGCCCGGTTCGACCGGATTATCTCGTCCAAGGAGGTCGGCACGCTGATCCAGGCCATGGGCACGGGGCTGCGCGACGAGTTCAACCTCGAGAAGCTGCGCTACCACAAGGTCGTCATCATGACCGACGCCGACGTGGACGGCGCGCATATCCGCACCTTGCTGCTGACGTTCTTCCATCGTCAGATGCCCGAGATCATCAAGGCCGGGCACCTGTTCATCGCCCAGCCGCCGCTGTTCAAGATCGCCAAGGGCAAGAGCGAGGTCTACGTGAAGGACCAGGCCGCGCTCGACCGGCACCTGGTGGCGAACGGCTTGCAGGACCGCGTGCTGGAGACGGCGGGCGGGGCGCGCTCGGGCGCGGACCTGGCCGACCTCGTCGAACAGGCGCTGCTGCTCAAGAACCTCATCGCCTTTGCGCCGCGCAAGTACGATGCCGCGGTGATCGAGGCGATGGCCATGGCGGGCGCGCTGGCGCCGGACCTGTCGCGGGCCGACCGCGAGACGGCGCTGGCGCGCGCGGCGGCGCAGTTGCAGCTGGGCGATGGCGAGGCCGAATGGTCCGCGCGCCTCACCGATGCGGGCGACGTGCGCTTCGACCGGGTGTGGCGCGGGGTGGCCGATGTCCATTTGATCGAGGGCAAGTTCCTCGACAGCGCCGAGGCGCGGAAACTGCACAAGCGCGGCGTCGAGCAGGCGGAAACCTACGCTGCGCCCGCGCGGCTTGTGAAGGGCGGCGCGCCCGCTCCCGAACCCGACACGGCTGACGACGCAGAGGGCGAGGATATGCTGTCCTTCGATCCGGACAGCGCCATTACCCGGCCTACCCAGTTGCTCAATGCCGTCCTGGTCGCGGGGCGCAAGGGCCTGACCATCAACCGCTACAAGGGGCTGGGCGAGATGAACGCCGAGCAGCTGTGGGAGACCACGCTCGACCCTGACAATCGCGAGCTGTTGCAGGTGAAGGTCGAGGACGCCGACGTGACGGACGAGATCTTTACCCGCCTGATGGGCGACGTCGTCGAGCCGCGCCGCGAGTTCATCCAGGACAACGCGCTAAACGTCGCCAATCTCGATGTCTAGAACGCGCCCGCTGCCGGCCTAGAGCCGGTAGCGGTCGTCGTCCTGGCGCAGCACCGAGCCGTCGTCGTTCGGTCGCAGCGTGTCGGGATGCCCGTCGCGGTCGAGATCGGTGCCGGTCGTGGTGACATGGCCGTCGTCGCCGGGCCTGAGCGTATCGGGGTGGCCATCACGGTCCATGTCGGTTCCGCTTGTCGTGACATGGCCGTCGTCACCTGGGCGCAGGGTATCGCGGTGGCCGTCGCCGTCCATGTCCGTGCCGCCGACCGAGCGCGCGGTCGATGCGGCGGGCGCAGCAGCTTCCGCCCCGGTGCCGAGGTGGTCGTAGAGCGCCTCGTAATGCTTCATCGCCTGGCGCAGGTCCTCGGTGGAGGCCGGCGTGCCGGTGTTGTGGCGCGCGGCGATCTCGTGCGCGGCGCGGTAGTGACGGGCGACATCGCCGTGGTTCACGGTCAGATCCTCGAACCGGCGGTCGAAATCGGCCATGGGATAGCCGACGGTCTTCATCATCGTCGCCAGCATCCGGTCGGCGTGCAGCACGGCCTCGATCGGGCTGTCGACGAAGACCGCCTTCACCTCGCGCCATTCGCCCGCGAACCGGGCCTGCTCGTCGGCGCTAAGGCGGCGGATTTCGAGCGCTTCGACCCGCTTCTCGCGTTCGGCGAGGGCGGCCTCGGCGGCGCTGCGATCGCCTGCGCCTTCCAGCGTCCGGTCGTATTCGTCCTGGCCGAATTTCTCGCGGAGGGTTTCGGTGCGGCGGCGGCGCATCGACAACCATAGCCCCGCGACCACCAAGAGTGCGATAACAATGACGATGCCGATCAGGACGTTCTGGTCCATGAGGATGCTCTCCTGTACGATCCCCGTCCGATCACTTCGCCAACGGCCTGAAAGTCAACGCGTTCCGGCGAAGGCGCATTCACTTGCGCGAAAAGCCACGGCATGAAGTCGGGTGTGCGGCGGACGTAGTCGGCAAAAGCCTCGGCCGTAGCGGCTAATGCATTCCGCGCTCCGTCACCCCCGGGATCAGCGCGGCGTTGGCGAGCAGGGCCTCACTCACCGTGCATCTGGTCGAGTGTCTTCGTCATCGCTTCCAGCGCCACGAAGCGTTCGCAATCGGGCATGGCATGCCGGTAGAACGCGGCGACACGGGCGAGGTCCGCGCGGTAATCGCCCGTCGGCATGATCGGCTCGCCGATCCCGCACACCTTGCGCCGGTAATCGACATAGGCCGGGACTATGGGCACGCCCGCACCATGCGCGATGTGGTAAAAGCCTGTACGCCATTCTCCGTTGGACGTGCGCGATCCCTCAGGCGCGACCACAAGGGCGAGTTTGTCGGCCCTGCGAAACGCATCGATCACCGTATCCACGTAGCGCCCGCTGCGCGTGCGCACGACCGGGATGCCGCCCATGTCGTGCATGAATCGCGTCATCGGCCAGCGGAACAGCGTATGTTTGCCGAGAAAGCTCGGCTCTATGCCGAAGTGGTGCACCACGCCGGCAAAGGCGATGAAATCCCAGTTGGAGGTGTGCGGCGCGCCGATGAAGACGAACTTGGGGACGCGCGGCGCCTCGCCCTCTAGCCGCATCCCGCGCGTCGACCACAGCCACACGAGAATGCGCCAGACGAGGCGCGAAAGCAGGCTGGGCGATTTGTCTCTCACAATGCAAACTCCCCCCGGATGCCGTAGCAGCCGAGGGGAGCTTTGCCACTAGAGCGGCAGGACAAGTGTCGATTATTCGGGCGCAACCGGGCTGCCCGGCTCGGGGAAGCGCGAGAACACCGCGTCGCCTTCGGTGGCGCGGGTGTAGCGATCGCCGGTGACGGTCATGGAGTTCTCGGTGTTGAGCTCCATGTCCTCGTTCAAGCGGACGAGCTGGCCGTTCGAGACCGTGAACCAGGTCGGCGAGCCGTACCAGTTGTCGATCTTGAAGCGGTAGCCGTCGGGCGTGGTGGTGTACTTGCCGGTCTGCACCTGGTTGTCCGGGCCGACGTAATCGTAGGTCATGTCGGCGGAGTTGATGCGCACGGCGGTGTCTCCGTCGGCGCCGGTGTAGCTGTAGACACCCGAGTAGTCACCGGCGTCGGCCAGCGTGGTGGCCGGGCCGGCCTCGGCGGTGGTGTCGGCGGCCATCGCGTTGTCGTTCGCCATCGTGTCGGCGGCGGCGGTGTCGTCGGCCATCGCCGTTTCGTCGGCATCGCTGTCGCCGCAGGCCGCCAGCAGGGCGAGCGGAGCAGCGGCGGTGAGGATCAGGTATTTACGCATGTCGTGGTTCTCCTTCGATGGGCTGGCAACGAAGAAACCGGGCGAAGTTTCCGCAAATTTGGCGAAAATGTGACGAGATGCTCGGCTTACGGGTGCGGGCGCGGGACGCCGTGGCGCGCGTGCAGCGCCTCGAGCAGGCCGGGCAGGTCGTTCACGAAGCCGCCCTCGGCAAGAACCAGCGTCGGGCAGTTCTGGTTGGCCTCGCCCACCGCCGCGACAAGGGCCTCGCGCGGACGCGGCCAGGGCACACGGACGATCTTCAGCCGGGCCGCGAGGTCGGGATAGGTCGCCAGCACGCCCTCTACCGTCATGCACGCCTCGCAGTAAAAGGTTTCGCCGCCATGCGCGGGGTCGGCATAGTCGTGGAGGAGGAAGAGCGTATCCTTTTGCACTTGCGGCATCACATCCGGAACACGCCGAATTGCGGGCGCTCGGGCCACGGAGCCTCGAGGCAGGCGGAGAGCGCGAGGCCGAGCACGTCGCGGGTCTGCACGGGATCGATCACGCCGTCGTCCCACAGGCGGGCGGTGGCGTAGTAAGGGTTGCCCTCGTCCTCGTACTTTTGGCGGATCGGGGCCTTGAAGGCCTCGGCTTCCTCGTCGCTCCAAGTGTCGGCGTCGCGGTGGACCGTGGCGAGGACGCTGGCGGCCTGTTCGCCGCCCATCACCGAGATGCGCGCGTTGGGCCAGGTGAACAGGAAGAGCGGGGAATAGGCGCGGCCGCACATGCCGTAGTTGCCCGCGCCGAAGCTGCCGCCGATCACCACGGTCAGCTTGGGGACCTGCGCCGTGGCGACCGCGGTCACCAGCTTGGCGCCGTGCTTGGCGATGCCCTCGGCCTCGTACTTTCCGCCGACCATGAAGCCGGAGATGTTCTGCAGGAACAGCAGCGGAATGCCGCGCTGGCAGGCGAGTTCGATGAAGTGCGCGCCCTTCTGCGCGCTTTCCGAAAACAGCACGCCGTTGTTGGCGAGGATGGCGACGGGCATGCCCCATACGTGGGCGAAGCCGCAGACCAGCGTGGCGCCGTAGTCACGCTTGAATTCGTGGAATTCGCTGCCGTCCACCAGCCGCGCGATGACCTCGTGTACATCGTAAGGCGCGCGTACGTCTTCGGGGATCAGAGCGTAGAGATCCTCGGCATCGAAACGGGGTGCGCGGGGCTCCCTCAAGTCCACTTGAGCTTTTGTGGAATGACCCAGATGGCTGACGATATCGCGCACGATCGTCAGCGCGTGCTCGTCGTTCTCGGCAAGGTGATCGACCACGCCCGACTTCTTTGCGTGCAGCGCGCCGCCGCCCAGATCCTCGGCGCTGATTTCCTCTCCCGTCGCCGCCTTTACCAATGGTGGGCCGGCGAGGAAGATGGTGCCCTGCTCGCGCACGATCACGCTCTCGTCGCTCATGGCCGGGACGTAGGCGCCGCCCGCGGTGCAGCTGCCCATGACGCAGGCGATCTGCGGGATGCCCTTGGCCGACATCTGCGCCTGATTGTAGAAGATGCGCCCGAAGTGGTCGCGGTCGGGGAAGACCTCGGCCTGGAACGGCAGGTTCGCGCCTCCGCTGTCGACGAGGTAGACGCATGGCAGGCGGTTCGCCTCGGCGATCTCCTGCGCGCGCAAATGCTTCTTCACTGTCATCGGGTAGTAGGAGCCGCCCTTGACGGTGGGATCGTTAGCGGCGATCATCACCTGCCGCCCGCTGACCCGCCCGATCCCGGCAATCATGCTCGCGCCGCTGACGTCCCCGCCATACATCCCGTTCGCCGCAAGCTGGCCGATCTCGAGGAACGGCGAGCCTGGATCGAGCAACCGTTCCACCCGCTCGCGCGGCAGCAGCTTGCCGCGGGCAACGTGCCGCTCGCGATGCTTCTCGCTGCCGCCGAGCGCCGCCTCGGCGACACGCTCTCGCAGCTCTGCGGCGAGCGCCTTGTTGTGAGCGAAGCGGGCCTTGGCCTCGGCGCTCTCGCGGTCGAGCTTGCTGGTGAGGACGGGTGCGGTCATGTCAGCGCTTCTTCACGAATTCGGCCCGCAGGACGAGGCCCTTGATGCCGGGATACTTGCAGTCGATCTCCTGCGCGTCGCCGGTAAGCCAAATCGACTTGATCAGCGTGCCCTGTTTCAGCGTCTGCCCGGCGCCCTTGACCTCTAGATCCCTGATCAGCGTGACCTGGTCGCCGTCGGCCAGCAGGTTGCCGACCGCATCGCGCACCTCCACGGTATCGACTGCCGCCTGCTTCGCTGCCAGCTCGGAGGCGGGCAGCCAGTCGCCGCTCTCCTCGTCGTATGCGTAGTCTTCGTCGCTCATCCCGCCGCCCCGATCAGCTCGCGCCCGATCAGCATCCGCCGGATCTCGTTGGTCCCCGCGCCGATGTCGAGCAGCTTGGCATCGCGCAGGTAGCGCTCAACCGGCCAGTCGGTGGTATAGCCCGCGCCGCCCAGCGCCTGAACCGCCTCGCCCGCGACACGAAAGGCGTTCTCGCTCGAGAGCAGGATGCAGCCCGCGGCGTCGAAGCGGGTGGTCTGGCCCTTGTCGCAGGCCTTGGCCACCGCATAGGCATAGGCGCGCGCCGATTGCAGGGCGACGTACATGTCCGCCACCTTGGCCTGCATCAGCTGGAAGGCGCCGATGGGCTTGCCGAACTGGGTGCGCTCGCGAACGTAGGGGATCACGGTATCGAGGCAGGCCTGCATGATGCCGAGCTGCACGCCCGAGAGCACGACGCGCTCGTAGTCGAGGCCGCTCATCAGCACCTGCACGCCCTTGCCGACCTCGCCCAGCACGTTCTCCTCGGGCACGTGGCAGTCCTCGAACACCAATTCGCTGGTGATGGAGCCCTTCATGCCCATCTTCTCGATCTTCTGGCCCGGCTTGAAGCCCTGCATGCCGCGCTCGATCAGGAAGGCGGTGATGCCCTTGCTGCCGCCGCCCGCATCGGTCTTCGCATAGACCACCAGCGTTTCGGCGGCGTGGCCGTTGGTGATCCAGAACTTGGTGCCGTTGAGCAGGTATCCGCCCTGCACGCTGTCGGCCTTCAGTTTCATGGAGACCACGTCGCTGCCAGCCCCCGGCTCGCTCATCGCGAGACTGCCGACGTGCTCGCCGCTGATAAGTCCCGGCAGGTATTTCGCCTTCTGTTCGGCATTGCCCCAGCGCGCGATCTGGTTGACGCAGAGGTTGGAGTGCGCGCCGTAGCTGAGGCCCACGCTGGCGCTCGCCCGGCTGACCTCCTCGACCGCGATCAGGTGCTCGAGATAGCCGAGCCCGGTGCCGCCATCCGCCTCGCTCACGGTCATGCCGTGGAGGCCCAGCTCGCCCATTTCGGGCCAAAGCTCGATCGGGAACCAGTCCTCGGCATCGACCTTTGCGGCGAGCGGCGCGATGCGCTCGTCGGCGAAGCGGGCGACGCTTTCCCGGATCATCTGGGCTTCCTCGGTCAGGCCGAAATCGAAATCGGGGGTCGCGCGCATGCCATCTCCTGTTCGCAGCGTTGGCGTGGCAATAGCAACCGCGCTGGCAGAGGCAAACAGGTTGCAGGGGAAACCGATGGCGCATGCCTCTAGGCAAATCACGAATTTGCGTATAAACACCTGAATAATAGGGTCAAATCATTGAAATTTCACGAGACCTCGACCGCGGAAACGATTTTGCCGCCGCCGGATGTCCTCTATCTGGAGGATGACGCCGCACGTCTGGATGTGCTCGAGAGCTTCGCGCCCGACGCGCTTGAGGACGATCCCGAACTTTCCGCCATCACCGCCTTTGCCGCCAAGCTGACCGGCATGCCGATCGCGCAGGTAACGCTGGTCGAGGAAGAGCGGCAGCGGTTCCTCGCCGGCGAAGGCCTCGACGTGAAGGAAACCCCGCGCGACGTCAGCTTCTGCGACCATGCGATGCGCAGCAACCGGCTGATGGAGGTACGCGACGCCACCAAGGACGAGCGGTTTGCCAACAACGGCCTCGTCACCACGCCGCCGCGCATCCGCTATTACGCTGGCCAGCCGCTGATTTCCGAAGAAGGGGCACCGCTTGGCGCGCTGTGCGTCATCGATGCCAAGCCCCATGCCGAGGGGCTGAACGATTTCCAGCGCGAGGGTCTCGCCGTGCTCGGCCAGGCGGTGATGCGCCGGCTGCAGTTCCGCCGCGACACCCTGCAGGCGCGCAAGCAGATCGACGAGCGCGAGGAGCGCATGCGCCGCATCATCGAGGGCCTGCCGCAGATCGCCTGGTCCGCCGATGCGACGGGGCGCTTCGACTATTTCAACGCCCACTGGCGCGAGACCGTCGGCGATACCCCGCCGGCGACGGCCGACGACTGGCGCGAATTCATCCATCCCGACGACTGGCAGGAAGCCTACGACGAGTGGGGGCGCTGCTTCGCCAGCGGCGAGGAGTACGGGGCCGAATATCGGCTGAAGCTGGCCGACGGCTCCTACGCCTGGATGCTGGCGCTCGCCGTGCCGGTGGCCGAGCGCGCGAACGAGCCGGCGCGCTGGTTCGGCACCGTGACCGACATCGACGAGACGCGCCGGGCGCTGGAGGAGCGCGACCTGCTGGCGCACGAACTCTCGCACCGGATCAAGAACCTGTTCGCCGTGGTCATCGGCCTTGCTTCGCTCAAGGCGCGCCGCCAGCCCGAAGTGCAGTCCTTCGTCACCGAGCTGACCGACACCCTGCGCGCGCTCGGCCGGGCGCACGAATTCGTGCGCGTCGGCCACGCCGCCTCCAGCCACGAGGACCTGTACGGTCTGCTCGAGGCGCTATTCGAGCCCTATGCGCGCGAGGCGGACGAGCACCGGGTGCGGGTGAGCGGCGACCACGTTCCCGTCAGCGCCGCCTCGGCGACCCCGCTGGCGCTCGTGTTCCACGAATTGGCGACCAACTCGGCCAAGTACGGGGCGCTCTCCACCGACGACGGGCACGTGACGCTCGTAGTGAGCGACGAGGGCGACATGGTGCGCCTGCGCTGGCAGGAGCACGGCGGGCCGCCGGTGAGCGAAGCGGGCGCGGAAGGCTTCGGCTCGCGGCTGGTGGAGATGAGCGTCAAGGGCCAGCTCGGCGGCACGTGGGAGCGCACCTTCGCGCCCGAGGGCCTGGTGGTCGACCTCATGGTATCCAAGGCCGCCATCGCCCGTTAGGCTCGGCGGCCATGGAGCCTGCCGCCCTGCCCTTCCTGCAATTTGACGATGTCTCCCGTCGCTATGGCGACGTGGTGGCGGTGGACGGCGTCTCGCTCGCCATTCCGGCAGGGCAGTTCGTGGCGCTGGTCGGCGCTTCGGGATCGGGCAAGTCCACGCTGCTCAAGACGGTCAACCGGCTAATCGCGCCGAGCCAGGGCCGCGTGCTGATCGAAGGTGAGGACGTCGCCGGCCTGCCGCCGCCGCGCCTGCGCCAGGGCATCGGCTACGTCTTCCAGGGCATCGGCCTGTTCGCCCACATGCGCGTCGCCGAGAACATCGGCATGGGGCCGCGCCTTGCGGGCGGGCGGCTCTCGGCAGAGCGGCTGGCCGAACTGATGGCGCTGGTCGAGCTCGATCCGTCGCTGGCCGGGCGCTACCCCGACGAACTCTCGGGCGGACAGCGCCAGCGGGTCGGCGTGGCCCGCGCGCTGGCGGGCAATCCGCGGCTGCTGCTGATGGACGAGCCGTTCGGCGCGCTCGATCCCGTCACCCGCGCGGGGCTGGGGGAGCGGGTGCGCGCGCTGCACGGCGAACTCGGCCTCACCACGGTGATGGTCACCCACGACATGGCCGAGGCGCTGCTGCTGGCCGACCGGGTGCTGGTGATGGACAAGGGCCGGGTGGTCGCTGACGAGGCTCCGCAAGCATTGCTCGGCGGCGCGGGCGGGGAGGTGGCGCAGGCGCTTGTGGCCGTGCCGCGCGCGCAGGCCCGCAAGCTGGCCGGACGGCTCGCGCGGTGAACGCGCTGCTGGATGCTCTCGGCAATCTCGGGCCGCAGCTGGCGCAGCACGTGCTGCTGAGCGCGGCGGCGGTCGCCTTTGCCATCGTCCTGGCCCTCCCGCTGGCGGTCTGGGCGAGCCGTTCTCCGCCGGTGGCGCGCTTGGCGCTCGGCTTCGCCAGCCTCGTGCAGACGATCCCGGCGCTGGCGCTGCTGGCGCTGTTCTTCCCTGTGCTGCTCGCCGCGCGGGCGGTGCTGGGTGAAGGTTTGCCGACATTGGGCTTCCTGCCCGCATGGCTCGCGCTGTCGCTCTATGCGCTACTGCCGATCCTGCGCAACGCCGTCACCGCGCTCGTCAATATCGACCCGCAGGCGCGCGAGGCCGCGGACGGGCTCGGCATGACGGCGTGGCAGAAACTGCGGCTGGTCGAGGCGCCGCTCGCCGCGCCCTACGTGATGGCGGGCATCCGCACCGCCAGCGTCTGGACCATCGGCGCGGCGACGCTCGCCACCACGATCGGCCAGCCGAGCCTCGGCGATCCGATCTTCGCCGGCTTGCAGACGCAGAACTGGGCGCTGGTGCTGGCGGGCTGCGTGGCGAGCGCGGGCCTCGCGCTGGTGGCCGATGCGTTGTTCGCCCTGATCGAGCGCGGTCTCGCCCTGCGCCGCCCGGCGCTGGCGCTGGCGGGCGCGGTGCTGGCGCTGCTGGGCGTGGCGGGCGCGGCGCTCTCGGCGGCGGACTGGCGCGGCGACGACGGGCGCGAAAGCGTGGTGATCGGCGCCAAGACCTTCAGCGAGCAGTACATCCTCGCCCGCGCCATCGGCCTGACGCTGGAGGAGGCGGGCTACCGCGTGACCTACCGCGAGGGGCTGGGTTCGGCGGTCATCCATGAGGCGCTCGTCGATGGCGGCATCGACCTCTACGTCGACTACACCGGCACGATCTGGGCGAACGAACTGGGCCGCAGCGACAATCCGGGGCGCGAGGCGATGTTTGCCAAGATCGTCGCATGGGAGCGCGAGGCGAACGGGGTCGGCGTGCTAGGAGGGCTGGGGTTCGAGAACGCCTATGGTCTCGCCGTGCGCGGCGACACTGCGAGGGCGCAAGGCCTCGCCACTATCGCCGACCTCGCGCGCGTCGCCCCGCGCCTGACGGTGGGCGGCGATCCCGAGTGGTTCGAGCGGCCCGAATGGGCGGCGGTGCGGCAGGCCTATGGCCTGCGTTTTGCCCGCCAGCGCACCTTCGCGCCGACATTCATGTACTCCGCGTTGCAATCGGGGGAGGCCGACGTCATCAGCGCCTACACCTCGGACGGGCGCATCGCCGCCGATGGGCTGGTGGTGCTCGGCGATCCGCTGGGGGCGCTGCCGTCCTACGATGCCGTGCTGCTCGCCGCCCCGCGCCTCGCGGGTGACGCGAAAGTGGCCGCGGCGCTGCGGCCGCTGGTGGGGGCCATCGACGTCGAAACGATGCGAGAGGCGAACTACATGGTCGACCGCGATCAGGACAAGCGCACGCCCGACGAAGCGGCGCGCTGGCTGCTCGAACAGCTACGTTAGAAGCCTACCGCATCGGGCCAGTCCTGTCCGGCAAGGCCCATCACCTTGAACAGCTCGCCCATCTCTTCCGGCGCGGTCAGGCGGTGGACGGCGCGGTGCAACGCGTCGCGATGCTGCGGGGCGAAGTCGGCGAGCGCGTCGGCGCGGTTGGCGATGCCGAGGCGGTGGAGCCATTCGCCCTGCGTCACCGTGCCGAGCACGCGGGCCCCGCGCGATGCGGCGATGAGCTCCATCTGCGCGAAATCGACGTGGGCGGAAATGTCCGCTTCGCCCGGCGCGTCGAACAGGCCGAGCTTTTCGTGCCCGCGCACGGCCTGCACGCTCGAGCCGCTCTTCGCATCGGTGTAGCCATAGTCGATGAACAGCGCCGCGCCGCCCTGGTTCGCCAGCCGCCCGGCGACCTCGAACAGGATGGAGGCGGCGGCGGGGGAGGTTTCGATCACCGTGCCGGCGGGCGCATCGCGGCGCGTTTCGGGCACGGCGGAATCCATCGGCTGGCGCGCGGGCACCTCGATGAAGTTGCCCCCCTCGTCGCAGCTCACCATCACCTCGCGCCAGCCCGCCTCGGTCTTCACCAGCTGGCGCACGGCCAGCGCGTCGAGAAACTCGTTCGCGACCAACAGCACCGGGCCTTCGAGCGGAATGCGCGAGAGGTCGTCGTGGTGGACGGCCTCGGGAACGGCTTCCAGCTGGAGGTCGCGCAGTTTCATGCTGCCCTCGACGAGGTGCATCCGCGGCTCCAGCCCGTAGCGGCGCATGGCCCGCTGCGCGTCGCGTGCAAGGGTGCCGCGACCGGGGCCGAGCTCGACGTAGTGGACCGGCTCGGTGCGACCGGCACGGATCCACATGTCGGCCAGCCACAGGCCGATCAGCTCGCCGAACATCTGGCTGATCTCTGGCGCGGTCACGAAGTCGCCCGCGCTGCCCAGCGGGTCGCGGTCGGCGTAGTAGCGGGCGTTGCTCTCGCCCATGTAGTGCATCAGGCTGATCGGCCCGGTCGAGGCGATCAGCCGCCGGAATATGTCGCCCAGATCGCGCTTTTCGTCGAAGAGGCTCAAGCCGGCCCGTCTCCGTTGACGGCGGCAGCACGCGCGCCGCTGGCGACCGGCGGCCGGCGCAGCGCCCAGACCACCACCGCAAGGCCGATCACGATCATCGGGATGGTCAGCCACTGGCCCATGCTGAGCCCCGTGTCCTCCACCACCCAGGTCAGCTGCTGGTCGGGATTGCGGAAGAACTCGACCACAAAACGCGCGAGCGAGATGAGCACAGTGAAGACGCCCACCAGCAGCCCGGTGCGAAAGCGCGCGCGGGTGAGCCAGAACAGGCTCAGCATCACCACCAGCACGATCAGCCCCTCGCCCAGCGCCTGGTAGAGCTGGCTGGGGTGGCGCGGCAGGCCCAGCGGGTCGCCGGGAAAGACCATGGCGAAGGGCGCATCCGGGCCGGCGGGGCGGCCCCACAGCTCGCCGTTGACGAAGTTCGCCAGCCGCCCGAGCAGCATCCCCATGCCGACGCTCACGCTGATGTAATCCGCCACCCGCATGAACGGCAACCGATTCCGCCAGCAGACGTATGCGATGGCGACGACGACGCCGATCAGGCCGCCGTGGAAGCTCATGCCGCCGTCCCACAGCCTGAGCGCGCGCCACTTGACGAAGCCGTCGCCGGAAAAGTCGGTCCACAGGCTCGGTTCGTAAAAGGTCAGGTAGCCCAGCCGTCCGCCCAGGATCACGCCCAGCATGCAGTAGAAGAACAGGTCGTCGACATGGACCTGCGCCATCGGCGCGCCGGGCGCCTTGATCATGCGGCTGGTGTGCCAGTAGGCGAAGATCAGTCCGATGAGGTAGGCGAGCGAGTAGTAGCGCAGGGTGAAGAAGCCAAGCTCGATCCCCGGCTTCAGGCCGAGATCGCGCCAGTAGATCGGATCGCCCGCGGTGGTGGCGGCCTGGGCCAGCAGGTCGAGCATGGAAAAGGGGCCTCGTCAGCTTCTATGGGGCCCGTGCGGCCCGTCGGGGCGCGAGCCTTGGCACAGGGCGCGCCCGCTTGGAAGAGGCGAGGCTTTGCCAAAGCCGCCCCGCGCGCCTATTTTGACTTGGCATGACGCTCCCCAAGGTCCCCCGGCAACGCAAGATCGTCGACCGCCGCGCGCTCGCCTCCGCGATCGATGCGGTCGTGGCCGACAAGGGCGCGGACAAGGGCCGCCAGGCGGTGGTGGAGCTGCTGCGCGCTGCGCTGGCCGACGGGCGCGCCGAATTGCAGCGCCGCCTGCTGAAGCGCCCCGGCGCCGGGCACGAGCACGCGCACGGGCAGGCATTCCTGATCGACCAGCTGATCCGCGTCATCCACGACCACGTGATCCTGCACATCTATCCCGCCGCCAACCGCTCCAGCGGAGAGCGCATCGCGCTGGTCGCCGTGGGCGGCTACGGGCGCGGCGAGATGGCGCCCTATTCGGACGTCGACCTCGCCTTCATCACGCCGGGCAAGCCCACGAGCTGGTGCGAGCAGGTGATCGAGGCGATCCTCTATTACCTGTGGGACCTGGGCCTGACGGTCGGCCACTCCTCGCGCTCGCTCGACGAGATGGTGCGCATGGC
Source organism: Aurantiacibacter luteus (assembly GCF_001010945.1). Lineage (GTDB taxonomy): Bacteria > Pseudomonadota > Alphaproteobacteria > Sphingomonadales > Sphingomonadaceae > Alteraurantiacibacter > Alteraurantiacibacter luteus. Next base: position 282,526 of record NZ_LBHB01000002.1, on the reverse strand, counting down.
GAAGGAAGACCTGACGATCCGCACCGCGCTGCTGGAGGCGCGCTTCCTGTGGGGCGACCAGGCGATCAACGCCGAGGCCGGTCGCCGCTACCGCGCCGAGGTGGTGCCCGGCTCACAGGCGACATTCGTGCAGGAGAAGCTGGAGGAGCGCAACGCCCGGCACAGGCGCATGGGCGATTCGCGCTACGTCGTCGAACCCAACGTGAAGGACGGCAAGGGCGGCCTCAGGGATCTGCAGACGCTCTACTGGATCGGCAAGTATCTCTACCGCGTCGGCAGCGCCGCCGAACTGGTGGAGAAGGGCCTATTCACGCAGGCCGAATACCGCACCTTTCGCCGCGCCGAGGGTTTCCTGCTGGCCGTGCGCGCGCACCTGCACACCATTGCCCGGCGCGGCGAGGACCGCCTGACCTTCGACCTGCAGCGCGAGGTCGCGGCGCGAATGAACTACGCCGACAGGCCGGGCAAAAGCGCGGTCGAGCGGTTCATGCAGATGTACTTCCTGCAGGCCCGGCACGTCGGCCACCTGACCGGCGTCTTCCTCGCCCACTTGGAGGACGAGACCACGAAGCGCGGGGTACTCGCCGGTTTCGTCGATACCGTGCGCAAGGGCCGGGCGCGGACCGTCGACGGCTTTGTGGTGCACGGCGGGCAGATCGCCGCGCCGTCGGACGACTGGTTCCGGCAGGACCCACTGCGTCTCATCGGCATCTTCGCCATCGCCGAGCGCGAGGGGCTGGAGATCCACCCCAACACCATGCGCATGGCCCGCCGCGATGCCTCCCGCATCACCGTGGACGTTCGCCGCGATCCGCGCGCCAACGCGCTGTTCATGGAGGTGCTGGCGGGCCGGAACGATCCCGAAAGCGTGCTGCGCTGGATGAACGAGGCGGGCGTGTTCGGCCGCTTCGTGCCCGATTTCGGCAAGGTCAACGCGCAGATGCAGTGGGACATGTATCACCACTACACCGTCGACGAGCACACCATCCGCGCCATCGGCCTGCTCTCTCAGATCGAGCGCGGGACGCTGGCGGGCGACCATCCGCTGGCCACCGACATCATCCCGCGTCTCGCCCATCGCCGCGTGCTTTATGTCGCAACCCTGCTGCATGACATCGCCAAGGGCCGCGGGGGCGATCATTCTGTGCTGGGCGCGGAGGTGGCGCAGCGGCTGTGTCCGCGACTGGGGCTGGACGAGGAGGAGACCGAGCTCGTCGCCTGGCTGGTGCGCTATCACCTGCTGATGAGCGCCACCGCCTTCAAGCGCGACCTTTCCGACCACAAGACCATCATCGATTTCGTCGGCGAGGTGCAGAGCCTGGAGCGGCTGCGGTTGCTGACCGTCCTCACCATCGTCGACATTCGCGCGGTGGGGCCGGGCATCTGGAACAGCTGGAAGCGCCAGCTGCTATCCGATCTCTACGAGGCCGCGCAGGAACGCCTGCGGCTGGGCCACAAGACTCACGGCCGGGCCGAGCGGGTAGCGGCGAAAAAGGAACGGGTGACCGACCTGCTGGGCGATCGGGGCCACCTCGTCGCGGAGCTCGACGACCGCTTCGACGACACCTACTGGATCGCCGAGCCCGAAGACGTCATCGCGCTCAACCTGCCGCAATATGCCGAAGCGCGCGATTCGCAGAGCCCGTTGTCGATCAAGGCGACCTACTATCCCGAGTTCGGCGCTACCCTGGTGACGGTGATCGGCGCCGACCACCCGGGCCTGTTCTTCCGCATCGCCGGTGCGATCAACCTGGCCGGCGGCAACATCATCGACGCGCGCATTCACACCAACCGGGTGGGCAAGGCCGTCGACAATTTCCTGGTGCAGGATCCGCTTGGCAAGCCGTTCAGCGAGGCGCAGCAGCTCGCCCGGCTGGAGCGCAGCATCGAGGATGCGCTGGCGGATCGCATCGACATGGTGCCAAGTCTCGCCCGGCGGCCGCTGAAGGCCATGCGGGCGGAGAACTTTCCCGTGCGCCCGCGCGTCAGCTTCGACAACGCCGCCTCCAACCGCTTCACCGTGGTCGAGGTGATGGCGACCGACCGGCCGGCGCTGCTCAACCGGCTGACGCGGGCGATGTTCGAACAGAGCCTGCTGATCAATTCCGCCCACATCGCCCAGTACGGCGAGCGGGCCGTGGATACCTTTTACGTCACCGACCTGCTCGGCACGAAGATCCACTCGGAAGCCCGGCTGGAGAAGCTGGAGGCAGCGCTGCTGGCGGCCATTGCCGCGGGCGAACCGCAGGCGGCCGAGGCGGCGGCCTGACGGTGCTCAGCAGCGCGCGCGGGCGACGATGTGGTCGTAAATGTAGGGCGAAAGCGGCGTGTCGAACTCGCACCCGGCGGTCTCGACACGGGTCCAGCGCACCTCGGCATGGAGCATCTGCAGGCCGGGAATGCGGATGAAGATGGACGTGCCGCGCGGCGGCATGTCGAGGATGCGGACCTGGAACCCGCCCGGCGTCAGGTCGGCCAGCCGTGCCTTGCGCCAGGCGCGCGTGCCCACACGAATTTCGCATTCGAAATCGACAGGAGCTCGGTCGCCCTCCCGGCGATGGCCTCCATGTTCGTGTTCCATAAGCAGCGCCCGCTCAATTTTCGTTGCGCCCCCCGTCGATCTGTCCCTGCACGCCCGCCAGTTGCAGAGCGGTTAACGCGAGGGCGATCTCAGGTAACCATACCGGGTCCGCTGCCGCCGCGAAAGCCGGCACATCACCCTATGCGCGCGACGCGCAGATAGCCGCTGCGACCCTCGAAGCGCATTTCGTAGGCGCCGCTCCAGTGGCGGGTGATGACCGCGATCCACCCGCTGCGGGGGCGCATCCGGGTAGAGGAACCGCTGATTTCGCGCCAGATCTGCCCGTTGGCGAGCTGGACCACGGGACGACGACCGCCGTCGCTGAACACCTCGACCACGGCGGAGGTGACGGTGACATCCTCGCGCTCGATCCCCTCGTCGCGGTCGCGGTGTCCGAAGTTCTCGGCGATTTCCGCCGCGCGCTCCTCGGCGCGCTCGGCGATCACCACGCGCTGCGTCTGGTAGGTCGCATCGAAACAGGCAAGCCTCTGGGCATCGTCGCTCATCCCGGCGCAGCGGGCATAGGGATCCTCTTCCTGCGCCAGCGCAGGCGCGGCCAGCAGGGCGATGGATGCGGCGGCAACGGCAATCGGGCGAAACATGAGTGCGATCCCTTTGGTATTGGCTGTAGGCACGCAATCAACGCGCGATGGATGCCTGCGTCAACATATTACGCGCCGAACATCAGCGCGCGCCGAACAGCGCCGTGCCGACGCGCACGTGCGTGGCGCCCAGCATCACGGCGGTGGCGAAGTCCCCGCTCATGCCCATGCTGCGCCCGGGCAGGCCATGGTCGTCCGCGAGCTTGGCCAGCAGCGCGAAATAGGGGGCGGGCTCGATGCCGTGCGGCGGCACGCACATGAGGCCGGCGAGCGGAATGTGCGCGCTGCGCGCCTGCGTCAGCAAGGCAGGCAGGTCGGCAATCGCGCAGCCGCCCTTCTGCTCTTCCTCGCCGATGTCGACCTGCACGAAGCAGGGCACCTGCCGCCCCGCCTTGTCGAAAGCCCTGGCGAGCGCGGTGACGAGGCTCGGCCGGTCGAGCGAGTGGATGCAGTCGAACAGGCGTGTCGCGTCCTCCGCCTTGTTCGATTGCAGCTGGCCGACGAGGTGGACTGCGATGCCCTCGTGCGCCTCGCGCAGGGCCGGCCACTTGTCGGCGGCCTCCTGCACCCGGTTCTCGCCGAACACGCGCTGGCCGGCGGCGATCAGCGGGGCGACGGCCTCGGCAGGATGGGTCTTGCTGACGGCGATCAGCGTGACCTCGCCGGGCTCGCGGCGGGCGATCTTGCAAGCGCGGGCGATTTCGCCCTCGACGGCGGACAGTCTCTCGGTGGCATTGTCGCTCATGCGCGCGCTATAGCGGGACCATGGCGCGTGAACAGTCTCTGCCTGCCCTCTGGTTGCTCTCGGACAAGCGCAACGCGCACCTGCTGGAGCGCACGCTGCGCACGGTCCGGGTGCCGCTCGCCTTCGTCTATCGCCACTATCACCTGCCGGACCCGGAGCGCCGCGACGAGTTCGAGCGCCTCGCCCGCTTGGCCCGGGCCGGGGGTCATCTCGTCGTGCTCGCCGACAGTGCGCAGACCGCGCTCGAGTGGGGGGCGGACGGCATCTACGGCGCGCCCCTCGCGCTCGCCCCGCGCCGCCGCGACCTCGTGACGGTCGCGACCGCGCACGACATGCGCGGGATCGCGCAGGCGAACCGCGTGGGCGCGGACGCGGTGATGCTCTCGCCGGTCTTTCCCACCCGCTCGCACCCCGGCGCGCCGACGCTGGGCCCCAGGCGCTTCCGCACCCTTGCCCAGCACGCGGCGATGCCAGTCATCGCGCTCGGCGGCATGAACGCCGAAACCGCCCGCCGCCTCGGCTGGCCACGCTGGGCTGCCATCGACGGCCTGACGGGAGCACAATAACGGACTGCAGGTCCGCAAGCGCGACCGCGCGCCCGCAGCGGGCGCGCAGCGCAGCGAAGTGCGTCTAGCGAGGACGAGCCCGCGGAGGCGGGTTCGCAAAACAAGTATTTGACCCCCGAGTCCCGCTGTGGGATTCTCCGGTGCGGGACGTAACCTCGGGGAATTCGATCATGGCCAGCCGGGCCGCCAGACCTAAAGCGGACTGGAAAGCCGCCTTTCGCCGCTCGCTCGCGCGCTCCGCGCAACTGACGGGTGCGGCGCTGCTCTATGCCTTTACGCTGTTCCTCGCGCTGGCGCTGGTCAGTTACCACCAGACCGACCCCTCGTTCTCCACCGCCGCGGGCGACACGGTGCGCAACTGGATGGGCACGCCCGGCGCCTATGTCGCCGATGCCGCGCTGTTCCTGTTCGGCTGGGTGGCGGTGCTGTTCCTGCCGCTGACCTATGTCTTCGCGCGCAAGCTGTGGCACGACGCCGAGGCGGAGGAACACTGGGACGGCAAGTGGTGGCGCGCGGTCGCGCTGCTGCTCGTCGCGATGGTGCTGCTGGCGACAGCGATGGCGCTGGCGACCGACCCGCGCGAGCACACCTGGCCCGCGGGATTCGGCGGGCTCGCCGGTCTCCTGGGCGAAAGCGGCATCCGCGCCGCCGCCGGCCTGCTGCCCGAAGGCTTCCGCTTCGTCGCGACGCTGGCGGGCGGGCTGACCGTGCTTGTGGCGGGCGCGGTGCTGGCGGGCAGGGTCTTCGCGGTCGACTGGGCTCGCCTGCTCGTCGCCCCGCGGTGGCTGACCGAGCCGCGCAGCCTGCGCACCCCTTCCAACCCGTTCGAGGCCAAGGCCAAGCGCAGTGAGAGGAAGCGCGCCGAACGCGCCGAGGCAAGCGAGGGCGAGGACGAGGACGGCGCGGTCGTGCCACTCGCCGACCGCCGCGCCCCGCGCATTACCGATGCGGCCAGCGCCGCGCGGCCCGCCAAGCCCGCCGCCACCCCGGCCTCGCAAAAGGACATGTTCGCCGAGTACGAGCTCCCCGGCATCGAACTGCTCGCCGAAGCGCCCGCCAACGCTGCCCCGCCGCTCGACAAGCTGGCGCTGGAGCGCAACGCGCGCCTGCTCGAAACCGTGCTCGACGACTTCAACGTCAAGGGCGAGATCACCGCGGTCAACACCGGCCCCGTCGTCACCATGTACGAGCTCGAGCCCGCCCCCGGCATCAAGGCCAGCCGCGTGATCGGCCTCGCCGAAGACATCGCCCGCAACATGAGCGCCATCAGCGCCCGCGTCGCCTCCATCCCCGGCAAGACGGTGATGGGTATCGAACTGCCCAATGCCGACCGCCAGATGGTGAGCTTCCGCGAACTGATCGCGTCCGAGGCCTTTGCCGAGAACAAGGGCGGGCTGCCGATCATCCTGGGCAAGGACATCGGCGGCGCGCCCATCGTGGCGGACCTTGCCGCCATGCCGCACCTGCTGGTGGCGGGCACCACCGGATCGGGCAAGTCGGTGGGCCTCAATGCCATCCTGCTGAGCCTGCTCTACCGCTTCACGCCGACCCAGTGTCGCCTGATCCTGATCGATCCCAAGGTGTTGGAGCTCAAGAGCTACGACGACATCCCCCACCTCCTCGCCCCCGTGGTGACGGAGCCGCACAAGTCGGTCCGCAGCCTCAAGTGGGCGGTGGAGGAGATGGAGCGCCGCTACCGCATGATGAGCGAGATCGGCGCGAGGAACCTCGCCGGCTTCAACGAGCGCGTCAGCGCCGCCGCCGCCAAGGGCAAGCCCCTGAAGCGCACCGTGCAGACCGGCTACGACCCCGACACGGGTGAGGCGATGGTCGAGGAAAAGGAGCTCGACTACGCCGTCCTGCCGCAGATCGTGCTGATCGTGGACGAGCTGGCGGACCTCATGGTCACCGTCGGCAAGGAGATCGAGGTGCTGATCCAGCGCCTCAGTCAGAAGAGCCGCGCCGCGGGCATCCACCTCATCATGGCGACCCAGCGCCCGAGCGTCGACGTCATCACCGGCGTCATCAAGGCGAACCTGCCCACCCGCATCAGCTTCAACGTGACGAGCCGCATCGACAGCCGCACGATCCTGGGCGAGCAGGGCGCGGAGCAGCTGCTGGGCAAGGGCGACATGCTCTACAAGCCCAACACCGGCGCGCTGAAGCGCGTCCACGGCCCCTTCGTCAGCGACGAGGAGGTCGAGCGCGTGGCCGACCACTGGCGCGCGCAGGGCGAACCCGCCTACGTCACCTCGGTCACCGAGGAACCCGAGGACGGCGGCGCCTTCGGCTTCGAGGACGAGTTCACCGCGTCCGATAACCCGGAGGAGCGCAAGTACCACCAGGCGATCCAGATCGTCGTCGAGAACCAGAAGGCCAGCGGTTCGTGGCTGCAACGCCAGTTGGGCGTGGGCTACAACACCGCCGCCAAGCTGATCGAGCGGATGGAGGAAGACGGCATCGTCGGCCCGGCGAACCACGTCGGGCGGCGAGAGATCTATCGGGATCGGGACGGGAATCCGTTGTAGACCACTTCCTGCCCGCAGAAATGTGGCCTGTAAGGACGCAACCAGCCTTGCTCATCTTTTGCTCATGACGCGCCCATGCTGCCCGTTGATAACGCCTGACCGAAGCGATCGCGGGAAGAATTAGATCATGACAGATGAGGCGCATTCCATCGGCAAAATCGCCGCGAAAATCGGTTGTGCGATTTTATTCGTTGCCTTTCTCATCTTCAGCCCGGGTCTGCTTTTCGTTGCTATGCTCATCACGATGTCGGAACGAACGATTTTCGATAGAGTCGCTTCGCCCGATGGCTCGTATGAAGCGAGGGTTCAGTTCGACGATGCCGGCGCGTTGAGTGGGTTCGAACGCGTTGTCTTCGTAAAACGACCTTGGAATCCGAGCGACACACCACGGTTGAGCTGCCGCGCTTTCTGGGGTCATGGGCGGGCAGAGATCGAGCTCAAATGGCGAGATGCGTCGACCCTTGAAGTGCGGCATCACTTCGCCCCGCAAAATGTTGCCGACAAAGTTAGCCGATGCGGCTCTATCGCAATAATCACTACGCCTGTTGCGCCCTTCGAAGATTTCGGACCATGACAAGCGCCGACGAGTTGTGCTTTGCTTCATGCTAACCAATCTCTTCTAGCCCCGCCGCACCCGATTTGCTCTAAACCCACCGCATGGAGGGACCGGGCAACAAACCGCGCGAGATGCGCATCGTGGGCTGGCGGGAAAAGGTGGACCTGCCGGAGCTCGGCCTGCGCGGGGTGCCGGCGAAGATTGATAGCGGCGCGCGCACCAGTTCGCTCCACGCCACCATCCTGGGCGAGTTTACCCGCGACGGGGAGCGATACGTGCGCTTCGCGGTCGATTACGGCCAGCAGCACGTGCGCCAGATCTGCGAGGCGGTGCACATCGACATTCGCGGCATCACCAGCTCCAACGGAGAGACGCAGCGGCGCATGATCATCAAGACGCCGCTCAGGCTCGGCGGCCTCACCTTTCGCGTCGAGATCAGCCTCGCCGACCGCAGCGACATGCGTTTCCCCATGCTGATCGGGCGTTCCTCGCTCAGGCGCAGGTTCCTTGTGGACTCGGGCCACTCGTGGTTGCAAACGCGGGGGGAGACGCCGGTCGCGGGGCACAAACCCTGACCCATCGGCGTTAATTCGCTCACAACCTGCCTGAAAGTCGTCACGTCGATGAAAATCGCCATGCTCGCGCGCAATCCGCGGCTCTATTCGCACCGCCGGCTGGTGGAGGCGGCGTTCGAGCGCGGGCACACGATGGATATCCTCAACACCACGCGCTGCAGCGTGAATATCGCCAGTCACCGGCCCACGGTCATGTACCACGGCTGGAACGTGACCGGCTACGATGCGGTCGTCCCGCGCATCGGTGCCTCGATCACGCAATACGGTCTTGCCGTGCTGCGCCAGTTCGAGATGCAGGGCGTGTGGACGCTGAACGAGAGCGTCGCCATCGGCCGCAGCCGCGACAAGCTGCGCTCGATGCAGATCCTCGCCAAGCACGGCCTCGGCCTGCCGCTGACCGCCTATGCCAACGATCCCAAGGAGGCCGAGGCGATCATCAAGGCGGTCAACGGCCCGCCGGTCGTCATCAAGCTGCTCGAGGGCACGCAGGGCATCGGCGTGGTGCTGGCCGAGACGATGAAGAGCGCCAAGTCCGTCATCGAGGCCTTCCGCGGAGCAAACGTCAACATCCTGGTGCAGGAGTTCATCAAGGAGGCCGGGGGCACGGATATTCGCGCGCTCGTGGTGGGCGGCAAGGTCGTCGCCTCGATGAAGCGTACCGGCGCGCCCGACGATTTCCGCAGCAACCTGCACCGCGGCGGCAGCGCCGAGCTCATCAAGATCACGCCGGAAGAGCGCAGCACGGCGGTGCGCGCGGCCAAGTGGATGGGGCTTAACGTGTGCGGTGTGGACATGCTGAGGTCTAACCACGGCCCGGTGATCATGGAGGTCAACTCCTCGCCCGGGCTTGAGGGGATCGAAAAGGCCACCGGCAAGGATATTGCCGGCATGATTGTCGATTTCATCGCCACCCATGCCAAGGCCGGACGCACCAGGACGCGCGGCAAGGGCTAGCGTGCACCCTAGGGGAAAGCGCGGGCGTTTTCACGGGCCACCCGCCGTGATAATGCTCCCCGCGTGAGCCCGCGCCGCCGCCTTTCCGCCACTCTCGCCGCGCTGACGGCCGCGAGCCTCGCGTGGACCAGCCCGCTCGGCGCCGCGGTGCCGAGCGTGCGCATCGTTCCCGAAAGCGATCTGCGCTTCGGCACCTTCATGGTCTTCGGCAGCGGCTCGCGCACGGTCAGCGCCACGGGGCTGGTGACGGACAATTCGATCGTCGCGCTGGAGGGCAATCCCACCGGCCCGGCGCGCTTCACCGTCAGCTACGATCGCGGCAACGAGAGCAATCACATCCTCGACATCGAGCTCGACGTGGTCGTCTCGCCGGTCGACCGCACGGTGCTGGGCGGGGTGGAAGGACGGCTGTCGGCCTTCCAGACCGATCTGTCGGGGGCGGGAGCCATCGTGCCCGGGCGCCCGATCCGCGTGCGCCTGCGCAACTGCCGCAACCGCGTATGCTCGCAGAGCTTCAGCGTGGGCGCGCGGCTCGACGTTACCCGCAGCTATGGCGGCGCGGACCTGGTCATCCCCATCCCCGTCGACGCGGCTGTGGTCTCGGTCATCCGGCAGACGCGCTAGGCCATGCGCGCGGCGGCACTTCTCCTGCTGGCGCTGCTCCTTCCCGCCAATGTCCATGCGCAGGAGGCCGCAGCCTCGGCCCGGGGCGGGGCCACGGCCGCGGTGGTCGATCCGCTGCGCATCGAATACCTGCGCGACCTCGCATTCGGCAGCCTGACCGTGGGCACGGCGGGCGAGGGCGCGGTCACGGTCTCGCCCGCGCCTGCCGGGGCCGCGCCGCGCTACACCGGAAGCGCCGCGCCGCTGTGCAGCGGGGGAACGGGCGCGGACTGCGCACCATACGCCGCGCAGATCGCCGTGCGCGGCGAACCCGGTCGCTCGTACCGGGTGGACCTGCCGGCGAGCGTCATGGCCTCGGGGCGGGCGACGGGACGCCAGCTCGCGGTCGAGGATCTCGTGGTGCGCAGCCGCGAACGCCCGCTGGCCGACCGGCGGGGCAGGCTCGATCCGCAGGGGCGCGACACGCTGGAAATCGGCGGCACCTTGCGCGTACCCGCGGCAACGCCCGCCGATCATTTCCGCGCTGAGCTGGCCGTGTTCGTCGCCTACGACTGAGCGTGAAGGTCGCGAGCCCGCGCTCGCCCTGCTACGTAAAACACCCTAAGGCCTGAAAGGGTTGTTAACTATTACGCGCTATCCCCTGCCTCGTGCTCGACAGGAATTAACCAGTTCCTTGGGCGCCGGGCACCCGTTCGTGGGTGAGATCTTTAGATTGGGGATACCAACGATGAAAAAGTTTGCAGTTCTCTCGGCGGTCGCTCTGACCGCGCTCGCCACCCCGGCCTTCGCCGCTCCCGGCGACAGCGACAGCGCCGACGGCGCCGCCACCGCGCAGATCGTTTCGCCGATCACTTTGACCCACGTTGCGGGCGCCGTGCTCGACTTCGGCACCTTCACCACCGGCGACACCGGCGGCACGATCGTCGTGACGCGCGGGGGTGCCGGCACGGCTTCGGGCGAAGTCGCCCTGCTGCAGGGTTCGCTCGAAGCGGCCGACCAGTTCACCGTCTCGGGCGACGCCGGCCGTCGCTTCTCCATCACCACCGGCGGGGGCAGCGTCTCGAACGGTGCCGCCACGCCCACCACGATGGCCTTCACCACCGACGCGCGTGCCAACCACACGCTCGACACCGCGGGTGCGGCATCGTTCTCGGTCGGCGGCACGCTGACCGTCCTCGGCGGCGAGCCGGCCGGTACCTACACCGGTTCGTACGCCGTCACCGTGGCCTACAACTAAGACACGCTCGGGCGCGCAGGGCCTTCGGCAATGCGCGCCCGAATTGTATCGGAGCCCCGCTTCGTGCGCCCAGCGACATTCCTGTCCGGTGCCGCCTTGCTGGCTGGTGCCCTCGTCCCGATCGCGGCCCACGCCGAACCGGGCGACAGCGAGACCGAGAGCGGTGTCGCGGCGGCGCAGGTCGTCGCCATGGGCTCGGTCCATCGCCTGGCCGACCTGCGCTTCGGCGCCTTTCCGTCGCCCACCGCGGCGGCCACGATGACGGTCAACCCCGACGGCAGCGTCGCCGCCACGGGGCAGCTCGCGACCACGATGAACCTGTTCACCACGGCCGACGGTCGCGGACCGGGGCGGTTCCGCATCCAGGGCACCAACAACCGGGCCTTCGTGGCATTCCTGCCCAGCCGCGTGACCATCACCAGCGGCACCAACTCGATGCTGGTCGACCGGATGCGCAGCAATGTGTTCGGCAACGTCCGGCTCGATCTGGACGGCAAGTTCATCTACACCGTGGGCGGCCGCCTCAACGTGCCGGCCAACCAGGCGCCCGGCAGTTACCGCGGCGAATACACCTTGACGGTGCTCTTCCTGTAAACCGCCCTTGCCAAGGATTCCGTAGTTTTACATAGCACGGGACGAGGGCTTACGCCCGCGAGGGAGCATCGTCATGTTTTGGGTCGCCACCAGGGTGAAGCGCACGCTTCGCACCGCACTGCTCACAGCACTTGCCGCATCGCTGGCCTGCACCGCGCAGGCGCAGGATATCGAGGACGAGGCACCGCCGCTGCCCGATGTCGAGGCCGGGGCCGTTCCGGAAGGATCGGTCGGCGGCATGGGCGACATCAATCTCTATCCCAAGCGGGTGACGATGGACGCCCGTTCGCGGATCGCCTCGATCGGCCTCTACAACCGCACCATCGACCCCGGCGAGTACGAGATCTCGGTCGTCGACATGGTGATGACGCCGGAGGGCGACGTCTATCCGGTCGACAACCTGCCGCCCGGCGTCTCGACCGAGCGGCTGCGGCCCGCCAGCGGGTTCCTCCGCTGGTCCCCGCGCCGCGTGCGCCTGCTCGGCAGCGAGGCGCAGACCGTGCGCATCATGGCGCGCCCCTCTGCCGACCTGCCCGACGGCGAATACCGCGCGCACTTCATGGCGGTCTCGGTGCCGCAGGACGTCGACCAGGGCCTGACAATCGACGATGCCGTCGGCGGGGCCGATGGCTCCGCGCCTGATATCGGCGTGCTGATCCGCCCGCGTTTCGGCATCTCGATCCCGATCATCGTGCGCGTGGGCGAGACCACGCTCGACGTGGGGCTGGAACGCCTCGGCTTCGTCGACACGCCCGAAGGCCGCGCCATCGGCATGACGATCACCCGGCAAGGGAGCCGCTCCGCCTTCGGCGACATCACCGTGACCGCCGCCGGCAGTTCCGAACCCGTCGCGATCGCGCGCGGCATCGGCGTCTATCCCGAGATCGATTCCCGCGAGGTGATCCTCGGCCTCAGCCCGCAGTTCGACACCACGTTGCTGCGACCGGGCACCGTGCTGACGGTCACCTATACCGACGACGATTTCGCGCCCGGCGAAACCTTGGCGAGCAGTAGTTTCGTCGTGCCGTGAAACGCCTGCGCGCCATCGGCTTGTTGGCGCCGGCCACTCTCGGCACCACGCTGGCCTGGACGAGTGCCGCAGGGAGCACTTCAGGCGATGGCGGCCCCGGTTCCGGTGCAGACGGTCTCGTAGAGGCCTCGCCCGCGCTGGCATCCCGCTTCGCGCTGCCCGTCTTGCCCGACGGGTGGGTACCAACGATCGCCGTCGACGGGCAGGGGGAAGCCGCGGCCAAGCGGCGCGGGGCGCTGCCCAAGCCCCGCTTCGGGGCGCCGCCGGCAAGGCCGCTGCCGGCGCTGGATGCGAGCGGTCCGTCGCGTCCGGCAGGCGAGCCGCCTGCCAAGCTCGGCTTCGCCCGTCTCGATGCCCTTGACCCGCCATCGGTCCGTCTTGACCTGCCCACCGCCCCGCAAATCGGCCTGACGAGCGTCCCGTTGCTGGCAGTACCCGGCCCCGTGACGGAGCTCGCCCCCGCGCGGGAGACGGCCGACCCCCTGCCGGCGGAAGACGGGAAGGCGACGTTCTTTCCCGAGCCCAGCTTCGGTCCGGAGGCGCGGGCTGCGGCGGACCCGGCGTTGCCACCGCCACCGCCGCCGCCGGCAGGCACCGTATCGGCATCGCCCGACCTCGACAGTCTGCTACTGCGCCTGGAAGGCAGTGCCGGACAATTCGCGCCGATCATGCCGGGTGCCGAAGATCTCGCGCGCCTGTCCTCGCCGGTGCTGACCGAAGCCGCGCTCGCCCCCGAAGCCGTGCTGACCCCGGCGCCCGCTTCACCGTCCGAGGAGGTCGCGGACGAAATCGCCGAACCCGCGCCGCCCGAAGCCGCGGACGATCCACCCGCCGCCACGATCGCGCCCGAAGCCGCGCCCGAGCCGCCACCCCAGTCGCGCACCACGGATCTCACGCCGGGGCGGCAGACCTTTCCCACCACCAGCGCCGATGCGCCCGCCTTCACCATCGACGACGAGCTGATCCTGCAGGTCAAGGTCAGCGGCTTCGACGCGACCGACACCATCGTCGCCTTCGGCACGCGAGACGGGGTATTCCTGCCGCTGGGCGAACTGTCGCTGATCCTCGACCTCGCCATCCGCGTGAGCGACGGGGGCAACTACGCCAGCGGCTGGTTCCTGTCGGAGGATCGCACCCTTACCCTCGACCTGCGGCAGGGCCTGGTCGAGACCGCCGACGGCTCCGCCCCGCTGGCGCGCAACCTGGCGCAGGCCTTCGAGGGCGAGCTCTACGTGCGCAGCGACCTCCTGTCCTCGCTGCTGCCGCTCGAATTCGCGCCCAACCTGCGCTCGCAGGCGGTGCTGCTGACCACGCTGGAGCCCTTCCCGTTCGAGGAGCGGATGCGCCGCGAGGCGGATCGCGCGCGGCTGTCGCAGCGCGGCGGCGATACCCGCCCGCGCGAGACCTGGCCGCGCGAGGAAACGCCCTGGTTGCCCTTTTCGATGCCCATCGGCGACGTCGAACTGCGCGCCGTTTCCGACAGCCCGCGGGGGACCCGCGGCGAGGTGGACCTGCGCCTCGCCGGCGACCTCGCGTGGATGACGGCGGAGGTCTATCTCGGCGCGACCACCAGCGACGGGCTCGTCTCCTCGCTCGTCTCGCTGGGGCGGCGGGATATCGATGCAGAACTGCTGGGACCGCTGAATGCGACCGAGTTCCGCGTCGGCGATGTAGCCACCCTGCCCATGCCGATGGGCCTGCGCGGCGCGACGGGGCGCGGCGGTTACGTCACCAACCACCGCTTCGAATCCTATTCGGTGTTTGACCGCATCGACCTGCGCGGCCTGCTGCCCGACGGCTACGAGGTGGAACTCTATCGCAACGACGTTCTGCTTGGCTCCACCGCGCAGGCGGTGAACGGACAGTACGAATTCCTCGAAGTGCCGGTCGACTACGGGCTCAACGTCTTCCGCCTCGTGTTCTACGGACCGCAGGGGCAGCGGCGCGAGGAGGTGCGGCGGCTGAGCGTGGGCGACGGGCGGCTGTCGCCCGGCGAGCTCGAATACTCCTTCGGCGCGGTGCAGAACGGCACCAACCTGCTCGGCGTTCAGGGGCCGGAGTTCCGGCCCGGCCTGCGCTATGGCCAGTGGCAGACGGTGGGCGAGATGGCCTACGGTTTCAGTCCCGCGCTCACCGGCGTCGCCAGCGCCGCCTTCTTCGAGGACGAGGGCCGCCAGCGCTGGCTGGCAACGGCGGGGGTGCGTACGGGGCTCGGCCCGCTGGCCCTGCGCGCCGATATCGGCACCTCGGACGGTGGCGGCCACGCGCTGGGCGTGGGCCTGGGCGGGCCGGCGCTGGGCGGCGCCTTCACCCTCTCGCACTTCGAATACGGCGGCGGCTTCGTAGATGAGGTGCGCAGCTTCACCAGCCAGTCGCTGCGGCGCGCGACCGAGCTGGATTTCAACACCACCATCGGCCTCGCGAGCGCCGTGGACGGCGTCTCGCTCCCGCTCAACCTGCGTGCCCGGCGGCTGGAATTCGCCGATGGCCGCAGCCAGATGAACGCGGCGCTGCGGGCCTCGGCGCGGTTTTCCGGCCTGCTCGCATCGAACACCCTGGAATTCAGCCGTTCGACCAACCCCGGCGGCCCCACATTCACGCAGCTGGCCGGCGATTTCAACCTCGCCACCTTCAACCGCTCGCGCACGCAGGTTCGCGGATCGCTGGGCTACCGCATCCTGCCCGACCCCGCGCTGGTTCAGGTCTCGGCCGACGTGCACCACGCACTCGACGATCGCACCGTCGTCAACGCCTCGGCCGCCTACGCGCTGGAAAGCCGCGAGTTCACGGTGGGCGTCTCCGCGGTGCGCGAGTTCGAACGCTTCACCCTCGCGCTCGACGGGCAGTACGCGCTGCAACAGCGCACCTACGCGGTGGCGCTGCGGCTGGGCTTCAGCTTCGGCCGCGACCCGCTGCAGGACAGGTTCTTCATCACCTCGCCCGGCAAGGCGAGCTCGGGCGCGGTGGCGCTGCGGGCCTTCCAGGACCGCGACGGCGACCTCCTCTACGGCCCCGGCGACACGGCCTTGCCGGAGGTGACCTTCACCGCTTTCAACAATACCGCCAGCACCGACGAACGCGGCTTCGCGCGGCTGGGCGAACTGGGCGACGGCACGCCCGTCGCGGTGCAGGTCGATCCCTCCAGCCTGCCCGACATCGCCATGGCGCCGGTCAATCGCGGGGTGGAGATCGTGCCCCGGCCCGGACGCTTCCACGTGCTCGACTTCCCCGTCGTCGAGGTGAGCGAGGTCGAGGGCACGGTCACCTTCGTCGACGGCGCCAACGAGCGCGGCGTCTCGGGCCTGCGCCTTTTGCTGCGCGGCGCGCGCGAGGGCGCCGAATACTGGACCCGCACCGAGCGCGGTGGATACTATTTCTACGAACAGGTCATGCCCGGCGAATACGAGGTGGTGATCGACCCCGAGCAGGCCGCGCGGCTGGGCATCTGTCTCGACGCGGGCGAACCGCTGGTGGTGTCCTCGCAAGGCAGCTTCGTCGAGCGCAACCTGACTGTGCGCGTGTGCGAACAGGCGCAGCTTGCGGGTTCTTAGCCCGGTCTTTACGTTTCGCGTGCCAACATCATGGCGCGAAGGGAGGGACCGTCATGTTCGGACTGTTTGGAAAGAAGGGGCCGGCCGGCGACGGGCCGATCATCGTCAGCCATTCCACGCTGATCGACTGCCATCCGGAGCATCTCTATCGCACGGTCGATTTCGGCGACGAGCGCTGCTGGAAAAAGGCCGTCGGCAGCGTCGAGCGCACGGGCGAGGGCACCTTTCTCATGCGCGTGGACATGGCGCCCGACCTGCAATTTCCGATCACCGTGCTCGAGGCGGTGCCGGAAGAAGCATACGCCTACGAATGCACGATCGAGCCCAAGGTCGGGCGGCTGGTCAAGTCGGTCGAACGCTACGACATGAGCGAGCATGAAGGCCAGACGCACGTCACCCTGACCATGCTCGCCGAGATGGACCCCGGCATGACCGCGCGAGAACGCAAGCACGAGAGCGAGATGTTGATGATGGCCGGCAGCAATGCCCTCGCCAAGCTGAAGATCCATATCGAGGAAGGCGTGGAGACCATCCGCCAGATCGAAGCGATGCAGTAGGCGGGAGAAGCCGAGCAGCTTGCCAAGGCGCATCTTCGCCCGTCGACGGCCCGGTCGTGCAATGGGTTAACGCCGTTGACCCTGGGACTGGATGGTCGCAGCATCCCCCGCGTGCCGCACCGAGTCGTCGAAACGACCGGCGAAGCGCACAGCGAAAAGGGGATCAATCATGCTCAGCATCAAGACCGCGTCCGCCCTCTTGGCATCCACCGGCCTCGTCCTCATGCCCATCGCAGCGCAGGCGGATACTGCCTCGCAGCTCAGCGACATCAACGGGATGAACGCATCGAGCGCGCAGAACGCACTGGAGCAGCGAGGCTTCAGCTATGTCTCCAACAACACCAATTCGATGGGCTACGTCTACAGCTACTGGTGGGACGAGGGCGACGACGACTGCGTGCAGGTCGAGGCATACCGGGGCGTGATCGAATCGATCTCCGATGCGAGCGACCAGGATTGCGGCCATCACACCGGCGGCAATGCGGGTGCGGCGGTCGCGGCCATCGCCGGGGCTGCCATCCTTGGCGCCGTACTGTCGCATCGCAGCCATCACCACGACGACAACCAGCATTCCGCCGACGCTTCGGCGGAGCGCGATTACGAGATCGGCTACACCGACGGGCTGCACAATGCCGCCTATCACAACCCCGGCCGGTCGGAGGCCTATTCCTCCGGCTATACCGCGGGGGTGGACGAGCGCAGCGCCAACCTCTCGCACCATTCGGGGCGCGGCGGATATGTCGCGGCGGCGCGGCTCGACGACCTCAACGGTGCGCGCGCGGCGGGCGGCATGGAGGAGCTCGAGAGGCGCGGGTTCCGCCAGGTGGACAACTTCACCAGCGGCAATGCGCGCTACTCCATCCAGTGGAACGCGCAGACCCGCCAGTGCGTGCAGGTGACCGTGGCCGACGGACACTTTTACGACGTCAGGGATATCGGCACCAACCCGAACTGCCGTTGAGGAGAGCTGACGATGCGTACAATCCTGCTGGCAGGCGCAATGGCTGCGTTCTCCCTCGGCGCCTGCGGCGCGCAATCTGACGATGCGGACATGGCCGCCGACACGACGGACGACGATGGCGGCGCGGTCGCGGCGATGGCCATCCCGGAAAGCCTCGCCCCGTTCGGCAGCGGGTATCCCGATCCCGGCGATGCCTGTCGCAACCTCGGCGAATCCCCGGCCACGTCGAACTACCTCGACGACAGCGCCGTGCTCGTCGGCTGCCCCGACGAGGCCTCGGCCGAAGCGCTCGGCGGGCGCATCGTGGGCAACGTAGAGGGTGTACGGATCGTCTCCGTGCCGATGGGCGATGCCAATGTCGGCATGGGCGAGAACGGACCCACAGGCGGTGCGACGTCCGCTGCAACCACCATTCCCGTGCGCGGAGCCAATAGCCTCGAAACCCGCTGTGCCGACCGCGTGGCGGCCGAAACCGGGGCAAGTGTCGCGGGGACCAACCGCATCGAAGAATCCGAGGCGGCCATCGCGATCTACGTCAATGTCGATGGAGCCAGCGCGCCCTGGCGCTGCCTTGCGAACCGCGACGGCAGCATAAGCGAAGTGATGTTCACCGGCGACGAGGGCGCGCTCTGACGCGCCTGTGTCCTGACGGGAGACGAATGATGAAAAAGCAGACCTGGCCGCATTGCTCGCCACCTCGCTCGCCTGCGCCCTTGCAGCCTGCGGCGACGGGACGACAGCCGATCAGCCGGACGCAGAGGCAGTCACGGCTGCCGGTACGGCAGGCACGGCCGCAGCCGATGCCGCACCCGCCGCCCAGAGCGAGGATGCGCTCGTCCCCGGCACCGAGTACAACGCCACGACCATCCTCGATTGCAGCTTCGACGGGGTGGCCGTCGGCGAAGGTTGCAACGCCGGCGTCGTTCGGAACTGGGGCGAGGACGGCAAGCATCTGGTCGAGGTGACCAAGCCCGACGGCACGAAGCGCGCGATCTTCTACGACGGCACGACCCCCACCGGCGCGGACAGCGCCGAGGCCGACGGCTCCGCCGGATGGGATTTCGACGCGACGCGCGACGGCGATACCGTCACGATCGTCTTCGGGCCCGAAACCTACGTGGTCCCCGACGCTGTAATCACGGGTGGTTGACCAAGACGTCAACCCTCAAGTCTCGCAGTCAAACAGTACTCAATTCAAAGGTATCACGATGAACGATGGCACCCGGAAAGAAGCCGGCAAGGTATGGACCTCTCCCCTTGTGATCGACCTTGATAAATCCATCGAGGATGCGGCGTCGGGCTTCGGCAACATCGGTGACGGCGGCGTTTTCCCGGACAATTTTTCGAGTTGAGGGATGTAGAAGGAGCGCCGAGGCGGACGGCCTTCAAGTGGCTGCTGCTGGTGTTCGTGGCGCTTTATATCGTCGCGCTGTTCCTGCTTGCCGTGGGCACTTTCGGCTGGTTCGGGCAGGAGCGGGATCCGCTCTCTGCCGTGTTCCTCTTGCCGCTCGGCCTGCCGTGGAACCTCATCGCCGACAGGCTGGGGCTCGAGGGGGCGACCATCATGGTGCTCGCACCGCTGATCAACGCAGGTCTGTTGTACTGGCTCTGGCGCCGCTGAGCGGCGCCTTGCCGGCGCGCTGACGATCAGGCGAAACCCCGCCGCCACGCCCCTCTCCCGCATCGGTGCGCGTGCGGCCGCGCAACGCATTAATTGTGGCACAATAGTATCACCGCTTGCGCAATCGCTTGGTGAATCTTCCCGTCGCCGCTGGGCCCTTGTAACAAAATGACCTTCAGTCGTCATGCAGGAGGGTAGATCATCATGTCGGTACGTTCGTCCATTCGCGCAGGCTGCGCCCTTGTCGCACTCGCTGTCGCCGGCCTGTCGCAAGCCGCCTATGCACAAAGTTCCGACACGCAGGACATCGCCGCCGATGATGCGTCACAGATCATTGTGACCGGCACCCGCCGGACCGACCGGACCGTGGCCGAAAGCACGGTACCCGTCGACGTGATCGGATCGGAAGCGCTGACCAACCAGGGCGCGACGGAAACCAACCGGCTGCTCAACAACCTCGTCCCCTCGTTCAACTTCCCGCAGCCCTCGCTGACCGACGGCACGGACTCCCTGCGCCCCGCCACCCTGCGCGGCCTTGCGCCCGACCAGGTGCTGGTGCTGGTCAACGGCAAGCGGCGGCACATGTCCTCGCTGCTCAACCTCAACGGGTCCATCGGACGCGGTTCGGCAGCGGTGGACATGAACACGATCCCGCCGCTCGCCATCGACCGGATCGAGGTGCTGCGTGACGGGGCCTCGTCGCAGTACGGCTCGGACGCCATCGCGGGGGTCATCAACATTCGCCTGCGCAGCAGCGAGGGCGGCCGGGCGCAGGCCACCTACGGCCGCTACATCACCACCCTCGACGGGGTGGACCAGGTCGCCTCGGTCTCGCCGACCGTCACCACCAGCGCGAACGAATTGCCGGTCATCACCTACACCGGCGAGGATCGCACCCGGCGCGACGGCGATACCTACACTTTGGCATCGAACTTCGGCCTGCCGGTGGGCGACGCGGGATTCCTCAACCTGACCGTGGAATACAAGGACCGCGATCCCACCAACCGCTCCGGCCCCGACATCCGCCGCCAGTATTCGGGCCTCGGCGACCCGCGTGAGACGACCTTCGACCGCTACAGTCACCGCTTCGGCGACGGCGAATCCGAGGATCTGAACCTCTTCGCCAACGCCGGTCTCGACCTCGGCAACGCCATCGAGTTCTACGCCTTCGGCAGCTACGGCAACCGCGAGGGCAACGGCGCGGGCTTCTACCGCCGCTCGCTCGACAGCCGCAACGCCGACTTCGCCAACGGCGGCCGCCCGTTCTACCCCGACGGCTTCCTGCCGCTCATCAACAGCTCGATCGAAGACATTGCCGCCTTTGCCGGCATCCGCGGCGAATCGGGCGCATGGAGCCTCGATCTGTCGGCGGGCTACGGCACCAACCGCCTCGACTACCGCATCACCAACACCTTCAACACCTCGCTCGGCGGCAACGTCAGCCCGACCGAATTCGAGGCCGGCGGCCTGCGCTCGGGCCAGACATCGGTCAACTTCGATGCCCGGCGCGACCTCGCGCTCGGCCTCGGCGACACGTCCTTCGCCATGGGCGCGGAGTGGCGCAACGAGAACTACCGCATCGTCCCGGGAGAGGTCGGCAGCTACGTCGCCGGACCGTTCTTCTTCAGCAACGGGGCCCCTCCGGGGGCGCAGGTCTTCCCGGGCTTCTCGCCGACGACCGCGGTCGACGAATCGCGCAACTCGGTCGCCGTCTATGCCGAGATCGACAACGATTTCACCGATACCCTCAACGTGCAGGTCGCCGGCCGGTTCGAGCGGTTCTCCGATTTCGGCAGTACGCTGAACGGCAAGGTCGCCGCGCGGTTCGAGCCGGTGGAGGGCATCGCCCTGCGCGGTTCGGCCTCCACCGGGTTCCGCGCGCCGGGTATGGCGCAGCAGTTCTTCTCCACCACCTCGACCAACAACGTGGGCGGCCAGCTGATCGAGATCGGCACCTTCCCGGTGGGTTCGCCCATCGCGGTGGCGCTGGGCGCGCAGCCGCTCGAGCCCGAGGAATCTGTCAACCTGGGTGCGGGCGTGGTCTTCACCATGGTCCCCCGCCTCAACGTCACGGTCGACTACTACAACATCAAGATCGACGACCGTATCGTGCTGACCGAAAACCTGCAGGGCGCCGACGTGGTGGCCTTGCTGAGGGCAGCGGGCGTGGCGGGTTCGTCCGCACGTTTCTTCATCAACGGCATCGACACCCGCACCGAGGGCCTCGACGTGGTCGCCAACTACCGCGTGCCCGACGTGCTGGGCGGCTCACTGTCGCTGACCGCGGGCTTCAACGTCAACGACACCACCATCACCGACCGGCGCGAGTTCAGCGGCTTTACCGCCAACCGCCTGTTCGCCCGGCAGGAAAGCCTGCGCCTGACCGACGGACAGCCGAGCAACAAGCTGAACCTCGGCATGACCTACGACCGCGATCCGTTCGGCTTCACGCTCAACGCCAACCGCTTCGGCAGCGTGCTGATCCCCGACGGCGTCACCACCGCCACCGTGAACGGCGCAGCCTCCAGCGACGCGAATCCGCAGATCAGGAACGACATCAACGTGGCGCCGGGCGATGCGCCGGGCGATTTCGAGCTGACGCCCAAGTGGGTCCTCGACCTCGAACTGCGCTACAACATCGTCGAAGCGGTGCAGCTGGCGGTCGGCGCGAACAACCTGCTCGACGAATATCCCGACCGCCTGCCCTTCGGCACCGTCGACGGTGTGAACTATGGGCTCAACAACGCCTTCCTGCCGTACTCGTCGCTCTCGCCCTTCGGGTTCAGCGGGCGGTTCGTCTACGGTCGCATCGCCGTGGAGTTCTGATCGAACGCCCGGCTTGAATTTATCGGGCGGCGGGGAGGCGCACGTCGTCTACCAGGCGAACCCCGCCGCCACCGCCCGCTTCTCGGCAGCACTGCTCGTGCGCCCGAGCACCGCGTTGCGATGCGGGAAGCGGCCGAAGCGGGCGATCATGCGGTGATGGCTGCGCGCGAAGGCAAGGTTCGCGCCGCCGTTGATGCGCACGAACAGTGCCAGCGACAGGCGCTGGTCGGCGATGTCCTCGCTATGCATCAGCGGCATGACGAGGAACGCCTGCTGCCGCCGCTCCAGCCGATGCAGGTACCCCCGGTCCAGCGCGCCGTGGCAGATCACCCGGGCGAGCGGGTCGGTGGCGTAGGCGCGGGGATCGTCGCGAAACAGGTTGCGCGGCACCTGGTCGAACAGCAGCACGGCGGCGAGCGCCGACCGCGGGTCCGCGAGGAAGCTGTCGGGAGGGCAGGTCTGCAACGCGTGCCACTCCGCGGAAAAGCGACGCTCCAGCATGGCATCGACGCGGGCAGAGCCGCCCCACCAGTCGGCAGGGCGGAGGCGGTGGAACCAGACATGCAGCAGTTCGGCGGCCCAGCGCCTCGGCGCCAGGCTCACGCGGTGTCAGCCTTCCGAAACGCGGCGGTAAGGGACGAAATCGTCGAGGAACAGCACGCCGCTGAACATGCCCGAGCTGCGGTCGATGGTGCGCATGGCATCGTGGCGGCACAGGTTGGAGCCGAAGCGGTCGATGATCGGTACGTCCCACGCGCCGAGGTTCTGCGGGTTGCGTGCGCGGGCGACCCACATCGTGTCGCCTTGGCGATAGGCGAGGCCCACGTTCTCGACCACGCGCAGACGGTTGGTGTTGGGGGTATAGATGCAGGCCTCGGGCTGGCCCGCGACCTCCCAGCCCTCGGTCAATTCGGCAAAGGCTTCTTGCGAACGCTGCATCTGGCGCTCGCTCTGCGCGGCGGCAGGGGCGGCGAGGGCAAGCGCGGCGGCGGCGGTGATGGCGGCGACGAACGGCTTCATCGTGATTCTCCTATGCCTGACGAATGGCATATTACCACTGAACGCAGGCTGACCGCAAAGGCTCCGTCAAGGGCGTCAGCGTGCGGCGGAACCGTCGTCCGCAGGGCCGCCCGCCAGCACGAAGTGGCGGTCGCAGTAGCCGCAGTCGACATAGCCTTTCTCGTCGATCTCCATCCACACGCGCGGATGGCCCAGGCTTGCCGGCAGGTAATTCTCGCCGCCGCGGATATCGCCGGCGCCGTCGCACCAGACGCGGGTGGTGGTGACGATGGAGGTTTCAGGGGCTTCGTGCGGCGCGGGTGTCATGGACGCTGCCTCTATCGCTTTACGCGAAGGGCGAAAAGCCCCTAAGGGCTGCGGCCATGAGCGATGCCGCCATCGAGATCCGCGACCTTCAGAAGACCTACGCCGGGACGAAGAAGGCGCCGCCCAAGCACGCACTGAAGGGCGTCAGCTTCGACGTGCCGCAGGGCGAGGTGTTCGGCCTGCTCGGTCCCAATGGGGCGGGCAAGTCCACTTTGATCAACATCATGGCGGGCCTCGTCAACAAGACCGGCGGCACTGTGAAGATCTGGGGTCACGACATCGACCGCGACCACCGCAATGCAAAGCTCTCCATCGGCATCGTCCCGCAGGAAATCGTGTTCGATCCCTTCTTCACCCCGTTCGAGGTGCTGGAGAATCAGGGCGGCATGTACGGCATCGCCAAGCACCTCAGGCGCAGCGAGAAGCTGCTCGAGGCGGTGCGGCTGGCCGACAAGCGCGATGCCTATGCCCGCACGCTGTCGGGCGGGATGAAGCGGCGGCTGCTGATCGCCAAGGCGATGGTCCATGCGCCGCCGATCCTCGTGCTGGACGAGCCGACCGCGGGCGTCGACGTCGAACTGCGGCGGCAGCTGTGGGAACTGGTGCAGGAACTCAACGCCGACGGCGTGACCGTGGTGCTGACCACGCACTACCTCGAGGAAGCCGAGGAGCTGTGC
The DNA here is from genome assembly GCF_001010945.1 of Aurantiacibacter luteus. GTDB lineage: Bacteria > Pseudomonadota > Alphaproteobacteria > Sphingomonadales > Sphingomonadaceae > Alteraurantiacibacter > Alteraurantiacibacter luteus. The sequence continues at coordinate 258,415 of NZ_LBHB01000002.1, read as the reverse complement.
GAACGCATCGCCATCATCAACCACGGCGAGTTGATCGCCAACAAGCCCACGCGTGAGCTGGTGGGCATGATGGGCGAGAAGATCGTGCGCCTCGCCGTCGACAAGGATCTCGCCGGCCCGATCATGGAGCCCGCCTTCCTGCGCGCCGAGGTGACCGAGCCGCGCGTGCTCGAGGTCACCTATGACAAGTCCGTCACCAGCGCCGGGCAGGTCATGGCGCTGGTACAGGGCCACGGCTATGCCATCGAGGACGTCACCACGCGCGAGGCGGACCTCGAGGACGTGTTCGTCCAGCTGACCGCGCCCGCAGAGGGTAGCGGCTGACGCGCCTCTGCCCACAGGCGGCCCAGTTCACGGTCGATCCAGTCGGCGGCGAACGGATCGAGCCCGGAGCCGGGATAGAGACAGAATTCGCCGAACAGCGGGCGGCCCGCCACCTCGTAGAAATCGACGCGCAGGAAATCCCACCCCGCCGCCAGTTCCTCGGCCGCCGCGAGCATGGCGCCCAGCGATCGCGGCGGCGGCGGCCTGTCCGCCTGCGGTACCAGCTGGCGATAATCGCGATCGTGGAGAACCCAGCGATGCCGGCGGCCGCGCCCCAGGTGCACCTGCACGTGAGTCGCCTGCCCGCCGAAAACGTAGATCTTGTAGTCGCGCGGCAGGCCGCCGTCCTCGCCGGGAAGCAGCGGCTCGGCGATGAGACCGCGCGGGACGCCGGCATAGCCCCACTCGTCGAGCCACCCGCCATAGGGTGCGCGCGTCCACTGCTGCGTCAGCGCCTGCAATCCGCGCCACTCCCGCGCGTCCGGCAAATCGCGCAGCACGCGGTACTGGTTGCACCCGTGCCGGGCCTTGAGGATGGCGGGCGCAGCGAAAGGCGGCGCATCGGGCAGTTGCGGGCCGCTCCACAAGGTGGGCACGGTCCAGTCTGGCCCCAACCGGCGGCCGGCCATGGCTTTGCTCGCCAGCTTGTCCATCAGCACCGTTTGCAGCGGGTCGCGCTCGTTGAGCTTGCGCCATTGCACCCAGTCGGTGAAGCGGCGGGGATGGCCGAGATCGGGCAGCCGATGCTGGCACGCCGCGTAGCACAGCATCACCCTTATCGTCGCCAGCCAGTCCCCCGGCGCGGCGACCAGTGCCTCCATTTCGGCAAGCAGCTCGAGCATCAGCCGACTCGGTAGTGGATCGGCTTGAAACTGCCGCCGTTGGAAGCGTAGGCCGAACAGGCGGTAAGGCCGATGACGAGGTCCATCTCGGCGCGCAGCACCAGCCGGTCGCCGGGCTTGCTGAGCGGCGGCAGCACGCTCACCTTGCCCGTATTCGCGTCGACCGGCACGTTCATGAAGACGTTAAAGGCGCAGGGGATCATGTCGGGCTCCACCCCCCACGGCGCCAGTGCCTCCGCCAAGTTGCCGAAGCAGCCCCGATGGACAGGGTGCTCCGGATAGAAATGGCGGAAGGTCGCCTCGCTGCACGGGGTCAGCAGGAAATCGTGGCTGCCCACGTCATCCTCGACAATGGTCAGCATCGGGTTCGAGCGGTTCGACCACAGGCGGTTTCCGGCGGTTAGCCGTACGGTCTCCTCGTAATCGAAGGTACGCCCGTTGGAGATCGCCTCGCGCACGTCAGCGCGTGCATAGGCCAGCAGGTCGGCCACCTGCGTCCCTTGCGGGTCGATCACGGCCAGCAGCTCTCCCGCCGCCAGTTCGAAGGCGGTGCCGCTGCGGGGCGGAATTTCCACGATGCCGCTCAAGCGCGCTTGTCCCGGAACGGACAGGTCCAGTCCTCGTCCACCGCGCGTCCCGAATATTGGCGTGCCTCGCTCGTCTCGCCGTGGCGCGCGAGCATCGGGTTGACGCTGCCGGCTAGCGCCACATCGCGCTGCAGGATGGCCTCGCGCATCCGCTCGTACCGGCCTTCGTCGCGCAGGCGGACGAACTGGTCGTGCAGGTTGAAGACCATGGCCGGCCTCGCGAACCGGCGGGCCGGGCGGCTGGCCTGCGGATGCAGCCCGACGACGAAGAAGGCCTGGCCGCCGAAGCTGAGCGAGAACTTGGGGTTGTCCGCGTCTGCGCTCACCCGCTTGTCGTAGCGCTGGCCGCGCCAGACGTCCTTGTCGGCAAGCGATTGCAGCCGCTCCCACAGCGCCGCCTCGAACGCCCGTTCGTCGAGATCGGCTGGTCCATCGAACAGGACCGCAAGGCTCCGCAGCCCCTCGGCATCGTCGCGGTAGCGCCAGGCCCATTCGAGCAAGGCGCCGTGGATCGCCACGTCGTTCCAGGCGCTGGTGATGTCGCGCGCGCGAACGATCTCGAGCCTTCCCGTCGCCGCTGCGGACTTCGCGCCGACGCAGGGAAAGGCTGGGTCGGCGACGGCATCAAGAAAGGATTGGGCGGGACCGTGGTCGGTCATGGTCGCATCGGAAGGCATGGGCCCCTAACGCTGCAAGGGCAAAGCGGGTCCGCAAGCAATTCGGTTTCAGCCGTTTGCGTGCGACCTCGCTCGGCGACCGCTGGCCCTTCAGTCCGCCCCCTCGGCCCGCCAGTAAGGTCCAGTGGCGTAGAGTTTCAGCCGCCACGGCGCATCGTCGCGGTAGATGACGGCTTCGTCGGTGCGGATCATCCGGCCATCGGGAGCGTCGTCGATGTAGGCGAGCTGCGCGGTCAGTCCGGCGAAGTTTTCCAGCAGGCAGTCGGCGGCGATCTCCACCAGTGGCGCGTCCGGATGGCGCAGGTCCACGAAGACGGGGGTGTCGCCGGGCGCTCGGGCCGCGAGCCATGGGCGCACCTCGTCTTCCAGCCCGGCCACGTCGCCGCGCTCGACCAGCGCCTTGAGCGACTTTTCGCGCTCCTTCCAGCCGTGGAGGGCCAGCGGCCGGCGTTGGTGAGGCGTGGGCGCGTCCTCGCGGCTGATCAGCCGCAGGTGCCCGCCGCCCGCGCCCACGGCACTGGCCAACGGCACGACAAAGGCTTCCTCGCGCAGCTGCCGTTTGTCGATGGCCTCGCGGTCCGGCTTTGGGGGAAAGCTGAGGAAGGTCCAGGTCTCGGCATCGCTCTCGATGAACCACAGGTTCGGCAGTCCCCAGATGTAGACCGAGACATGATCGGGCAGCAGCGCCTCCAGCGCCGGCAGGGCATCGGCCATGCGGATGATCACGCCGGTATCCTGCGTGTCGTAGCCGAAGGTCAATTCGTCATCGCCTTCGGCCACCAGCCAGAGCATCTCGGCCACCTGCTCGGCACGACGGGCGCGGTCGCTCTCGGCCTCGCCCGGCAGCGGAGGATAGCGGCGGTAATCGGGATGGCGGTACTGCTCGACGACAGCCGCAGGCGGCGAGGCCTCCCACACGATATCGTTCGCGCCCGTCACCAGCCATGGCGGCGTCCAGATGCCGAAGGGCGCCGCGCGGTGCGGTATATCCAGTTTGCGCAGGGCGGGGATCACATCGCCGCGAATGTCCGGCCCGATGGACGTTCGCGGCGAATGGCGCGCGGCGTCGCGCCGGGCTTCCAGCTCTCGTCTGCGCTCGGAGTCCATGCCCCCTTGCACACCGCAACGCACGCGTGTTCAAGCGAAACATGACCGCGACCCACCACGACGTCCTCATCATCGGCTCCGGCGCCGCCGGGCTGACCGCCGCGCTCTCGCTCGCCACGAAGCTGAAAGTGCTGGTGCTGGCCAAGGGCGACCTCACCAGCGGCTCGACCGCCTGGGCGCAGGGCGGCATCGCCGCCGTGCTCGACGCGGGCGACACGTTCGAGGACCACGTGCGCGACACGATGATTGCGGGCGCGGGGCTGAACGACGAGGAGGTTGTGCGCTTCGTCATCGAGCGTGCGCCCGCCGCCATCGACCGGCTATGCGAACTGGGCGTGCCCTTCAACAGGGAGAGCGGCGACCTCCATCTCACCCGCGAGGGCGGGCATTCGCACCGCCGCATCGTCCACGTCGACGATGCCACCGGCTGGGCGGTGCAGGCCGCGCTGCTGAAGGCGGCGGAGGAGAACCCCAACATCACCCTGCTGCCGGGCCAGAGCTGCGTCGACCTCGTCACCGGCCGCAACGAGGAGCGCTACTCGGGCTCGGGCCGGGTCTGGGGCGCCTATGCGCTGGACGAGGCGAGCGGCAAGGTGCGCCTCCATACCGCGCGCGCCACGGTGATGGCCGCGGGCGGGGCGGGGCGCGTCTACCAGTTCTCCACCAGCCCGCGCGGCGCGACCGGCGACGGGATCGCCATGGCCTGGCGGGCGGGGGCGCGGGTCTCCAACATGGAGATGATGCAGTTCCACCCGACCTGCCTCTACAATCTCGAGGTCAAGAACTTCCTCATCACCGAGGCCGTGCGCGGCGAGGGCGGGCATCTGATCAATCCGCGCACCGGCGAGCGGTTCATGAGCCAGTACGACCCCGAGCGCATGGAACTCGCCCCGCGCGACGTGGTGGCCCGCGCCAACGACGACCAGATCAAGCGCTTCGGCCTCGACTACGTCCACCTCGACATCAGCCACCAGCCGCCCGAGTTCGTGAAGGGCCACTTCCCGACCATCCATGAAAAGCTGCTGGGCCTCGGCATCGACATGACGAGGCAGCCGATCCCGGTGGTGCCCGCGCAGCACTATACCTGCGGCGGGGTGATGATCGACCTTGCCGGGCGCACCGACCTGCCGGGCCTCTATGCGGCGGGCGAATGCACCGAAAGCGGGCTTCACGGCGCGAACCGGCTGGCCAGCAACTCGCTGCTCGAATGCTTCGTTTTCGGCGAGGCGGCGGCGCAGGACATCCTCGCCCGCTGGGACAGCTTCGATGCGCCCCCCGCCATCCGCGAATGGGACGAAAGCCGCGTCACCGATTCGGACGAGGAGGTGGTCATCAAGCAGAACTGGACCGAGATCCGGCGCATGATGTGGAACTACGTCGGCATCGTGCGGACCACCAAGCGTCTGGAGCGCGCCAAGCACCGCATCGACCTGCTGGCGAGCGAGATCGCCGACTATTACGGCCATTTCCGCGTGACGACCGACCTCATCGAGCTGCGCAACCTGCACCAGTGCGCCGGGCTGATCGTGGAAAGCGCTCTCAAGCGGCACGAGAGCCGCGGCCTGCATTTCACGCTCGATTACCCCGAAACCGACGCGGTGCCGGTGGATACCGTGCTGGTTCCCTAAACGCGCGGTTCAGCCGGGCACGGGCAGGGGCGTCGGCCATGAACCGTATCCCGGCCGCCCTCGCTATCCTTCTCGCCGTTTTGTCCGCTCCCGTCGCGGCGCAGGACCGCGATGCCGGGACCGAGGCCATCATCGTCAGCGCGCAGCGGTCGGGCGCGCCGATGTGGACGATCGATACCCCGCGCGGCGCGGTGATCCTGGTGGGCGAAATCGCTGCCGTTCCCGAATCGACGCCCTGGCAGCCCGAGCGCCTGGAAGAGGCGACGCGCGAGGCGGACCGGGTGATCCTCGGCCTGAAGCCCAATGTCTCGCCCGGCGACATCCTGCGGCTGGTCTTTGCCGGGGGCAGCATCACCCGCCTGCCGGGCGATCACGTGGCCGCCGATTATCTCGATGCCGCCGGGCAGGCGCGGCTGGCGGCGCTCGAGGATGCCTACGACCAGGACTATTCACGCAAGAGCCTGCTGCTCACCTCGTTCGACCTGCTGTCGCGCCGCCTGCGGTTCAACCGCGACACCACCCGCGACGCTTCAGACGTCGTGCGCCGGGCTGCGCGGCGGGCGGACGTGGCCGCGACGCCGGTGGGCACGGTGCGCGGGGAAGACATGCTCGACAGCCTAGCGGCGGCCGATCCGCGCTCGCATCTCGGCTGCCTCGACGCTGCGATGACCGCGACCGAGATCGGCCCCCGCCTGGTCGAGCAACGAGGCGCGGACTGGCGCGCCTTTGACGTGCCGGCGGTCATGACCAACCCGCTCGAGATCGCGCTCGGGCGGTGCTGGCCCTGGGCCGACGAAGCGCTTGGCCCGGCGCTGCGCACCCAATGGTTCGAGGCGATCGAGGCCGCCGCGCGCGCCGACGGGGTGACGTTGGCCGTGGTGCCGCTGCGACTGCTGGCCCAGGACGAAGGCGTGCTGGACCGGCTGGCGGAGCGCGGCTTCGATCCGGCAGGCCCCGCCTGGCGCTGAAGCCCCGTCCTCAGTCGCCGTCCTCAGTCGCCGTCCTCAGTCGCCCATCATCAGGATGAAGATGAAGGCGAGAAAGGTGCCGGCCAGGAACAACATCCAGCTCCAGTAGAAGCCGAAATCCACGCCGTACTCGGGAAAGACCACGTCGACCGGGAAGATGTGCAGCATCCCGCCGGTCGCCCCGCCCGATCCCATGAACAGGGCGACGAGGACGGTGAGGAAGGCCCCGAAGGGCAGCGACTTGGCGAAAGCGATCATGGTGCCCGTGTCATAGCAGCGCATGGTTTCCCGAATCATAACGCGCGGCCATGCTCGCTGCGGCCCGCCCGGGATGCTACCGGCGAAAGCAATTTGCGCAGCCGGATTCTATTGATTCGCGCGAGATCGCGATCGTGTCGCGCAGCCCAGGCCGCGCGGCTTTTTTTCCGCAGTTTGATTTTGACCCTTGCGCGGCTCGCGGGCCGTGGGATTCCCGCGCGTCGCGGCGTGTTGTCGGGGCCGCACACCGGCCCCGCGGCGGCGCTGGCGCGGTAAACGGCGCTTAACCCTCTTGCGCGCGAGTCCCGCCTGATTCACTATTGGTTGTGGTCGCACACCCGGGGGGACCCACTAGACCTAGTTTCTCGCCTGCCCGGTACCATCTGGGTAGATGCGGGCGGGAGCGGGCTCGAGGCGGGTCGGGGTGTGGACAGGCCTGTGGATCGTCGGCGGGACGGGCGGGGGATAAAAATATCCCCTCATAACCCTCCCGCGCCGGTCGAGAATCGTTGGGCGAGGGCGTAGGCAGGCGATGCCGCGCTGCTCGAACAGATGTGGAACACGAGACCGGGAGCGGGCATTGTCGTCCAGCCCCGGCGAAACGAGGACGGGGATTGGGGCGATGGAATTTCGAAGCGGAGATGACGCGGCGATGGGTATGAACAGCGGCGATGACGCCACGGTGACTGGCCCGGCTCCCCACCTTGCGCCTACCGGCACGAACACGAAGACGAAGGCAGTGAGCATGGACAGGAAAGACGCTGGAACCGACGAGCTGGTGGCCGAGGCCACGGCAGGCGCGCTGGCCGAGGCGGCAAAGGCCGTCGCCAGCGCGGCGACGGTCGATGCGAGCGATTCGAAGACCATCATGGCGCGCCGCTTCACCATCGAAACCGATACCTCGCGCGATGCCCTGCTCACCGACTTCGGCAAGGAAACGCTGAAGGATCGCTACCTGCTGCCGGGCGAGGTCTACCAGGACCTGTTCGCGCGCGTGGCCGATGCCTACGCCGACGACCAAGACCACGCCCAGCGCCTCTACGACTACATCTCGAAGCTGTGGTTCATGCCCGCGACCCCGGTGCTGTCGAACGGCGGCACCACGCGCGGCCTGCCGATCTCGTGCTATCTCAACTCGGTTTCCGACAGCCTCGACGGCATCGTCGGCACCTGGAACGAGAACGTCTGGCTCGCCAGCAAGGGCGGCGGCATCGGCACCTACTGGGGCAACGTGCGCGGCATCGGCGAGCCGGTGGGCCTGAACGGCAAGACCAGCGGCATTATCCCCTTCGTGCGGGTCATGGACAGCCTGACGTTGGCCATCAGCCAGGGTAGCCTGCGCCGCGGCAGCGCCGCCTGCTACATCGACATCCACCACCCGGAGATCGAGGAGTTCCTCGAAATCCGCAAACCTTCGGGCGACTTCAACCGCAAGGCGCTGAACCTGCACCACGGCGTGCTCGTCACTGATGCCTTCATGGAAGCCGTGCGCGCCGGCGAGGATTTCGAACTCAAGAGCCCCAAGGACGGCTCCGTGCGCGGCAAGGTCAACGCCCGCAGCCTGTTCCAGAAGCTGGTAGAGACGCGGCTGGCCACGGGCGAGCCCTACATCGTCTTTGCCGACACGGTGAACCGCATGATGCCCAAGCATCACCGCGATCTCGGCCTCAAGGTCTCGACCTCGAACCTGTGCAGCGAGATTACCCTGCCGACCGGCATCGACCACCTCGGCAACGATCGCACGGCGGTGTGCTGCCTGTCCTCGCTCAACCTCGAAACCTGGGAAGAGTGGAACGGCGACAAGCGTTTCATCGAGGACGTGATGCGCTTTCTCGACAACGTGCTGCAGGACTACATCGACCGCGCCCCGCCGGAAATGGCGCGCGCCAAATACTCGGCCAGCCGCGAGCGTTCGGTCGGCATGGGCGTCATGGGCTTCCACTCCTTCCTGCAGGCCAAGGGCATCGGCTTCGAAAGCCCCATGGCCAAGGTGTGGAACCTCAAGATGTTCAAGCACATCAGCGCCAAGGCGGACGAGGCGAGCATGCTGCTGGCCGAGGAGCGCGGACCCTGCCCCGACGCGGCCGACATGGGCGCGATGGAGCGGTTCAGCTGCAAGATGGCGATCGCCCCGACCGCCTCGATCAGCATCATCTGCGGCGGCACCAGCGCCTGCATCGAGCCGATCCCGGCCAACATCTACACCCACAAGACGCTCTCGGGCAGCTTCGTGGTGAAGAACCCGTACCTGGAAAAGATCCTCGACGCGAAGAGCAAGAACTCGACCGCGGTGTGGAACTCGATCCTGGAGAAGGGCGGCAGCGTCCAGCACCTCGACTTCCTGACGCCGGAGGAAAAGGCCGCCTACAAGACCAGCTTCGAGATCGACCAGCGCTGGCTGCTCGAATTCGCCGCCGACCGCGCGCCCTTCATCGACCAGGCGCAGAGCCTCAACCTTTTCATCCCCGCCGATGTCGACAAGTGGGACCTCGCCATGCTGCACTTCCAGGCGTGGGAGAAGGGCATCAAGTCGCTCTACTACCTGCGGTCCAAGAGCGTGCAGCGCGCGGGGTTCGCCGGCGGCGTGGAGGCCGACAACACGGCCGAGGCGGCGAAGTACGAACTGCCGACGACGGACTACGACGAGTGTCTGGCTTGTCAGTAGGCAACAAATTGCAGAGTTTCCGTCTCATCCGGGCGGAAAAGATGAGGCCCGGACCAGTTTGCGCTGGATCCGGGCCTCGTGACGTCAACCTCGGAGGTCGACTGCCAATGCAAGCTCACATTGCTTCGGCTCTGTGCGCCAGTCAAGCTCTCTGAGATTCTTGGAGAGTGCAATATGTTTTCGATACCACATAAATTTCAAGGATTTAGCGGCCGCTGGTACCAGTTCGGGATGAACCACTTGCCGACTGCAGCAAATGATTGTTGCGGGGTCTATCTTTTCAGCAGGATACGTCCGGACGGGTTTTATGATGTCCTTTATATCGGTCGTGCTTCGAGGCTACGTGATCGACTAACGATCCGTCACGAGAAATTTAACCCCGCGCTGAAGCAGGGGATGACCACGCTTGGTCAATTGGCCTGTGCAAATGATCAAGAAGCCGACAGCATAGAGCGAGATCTTATCTTGGCTCATCAGCCACCCTTAAACTTAACCCATAAAATCTGTTAAGGATATAAAGAGCGAGGTGTAAAATTACACCTCGCTCTTTTACTGTAGATTTACTTAATTCTATTATAGCAGCTCTTAAGCGGCTGCGTAGGATCAGGTGATCGCCGAAACTTACTCCTCTTCCTCGAAGGTCTGCGCGTTCGCGCCGGTGGTGCTGAGGCGCACCTTGTCGCCTTCGACGCCGGCGACGAGGCCCAGCGAGATGAAATGGTGGTGGCCTTCGTGCTCGCCATGGCCGCCTTCGACCTGCGCGCTCGAGTCCTTCTTCGTCAGCTTGATGCGGTCGCCCTCGATGCCGTCGACGGTGCCGACGTGCACGCCATCGGCGCCGATGACTTCCATGTGTTCCTTGATCTGGTCGTGGTGGGACATGCGAATTTCTCCTCTGTTGGTTTCGCTTGTCCCCTCAACGCACGAAAGCCGGAACGGTTCGTAGCGAAGCGGGCCGGGGAGGCAGGGCGCGCCGCGCCCGCGCCGGTCGGAGCCGTCCTAGTCCGCCCCGGCCCAGAGCGGCAGGCGGTCGAGCGTTTCGACCGGCAGATCGACGCCGATCTCGCGCGCGAGCAGGTCGCGGTATTCGGCCACGTCCGCCACCTCGCGCCGCTCGACCGGGTGCCCGGCGCGGTAGCGGCTGAACTGCCTTTCCAGCAGGCTGACGAAGCCATCGGGCAGCACACGGCTGGCGACGTGGCAGTTGACGTGCCGCGCGCTCGGGTGGGTGCTGGCGAAATGGCTGCCCATCACAAGATCGGCGGGTGCGGTGTCGGCAAGTTCGAAGGCGTATTGCTGTTCCCACGCGGCATGGTCGCGCCCGCGCCCGTCGCTGGTCTCGGGCGGGCCCATGCGTTCGAGCAGCCATTCGCCCGGCAGCGTGCCGGGTGCGCCGATTTGGGTGAGCCGATGGCGCGCGCCGTCGCCGCTCGTCGCCTCGGCCCCGTCTGCCAGCGGCAAGGGCGGGCAGTAGGTGCCGCCGAAACCGCCGTCGGCGATCATCCGCTGGCCATCGGGCAGGGTGACGAGAAGCAGGCAATGGGTGAGCGGGGGAAGCGCGGGCGGATCGCCGAACGTGACGCGCGCCAGCAGCACACGATTCGCCATGCCCATCGCAGCCAGCATGTCGGAAAGCAGCCGGTTGTGCTCGAAGCAGAAGCCCCCGCGCCGCTGCGTGACGAGCTTGTCGAACACGGCCTGCGATTCGGTGGGGATGGCCTGGCGCAGGCGAACGTCGATATTCTCGAACGGGATCGCCTGCCGGTGCGCCGCCTGCACGGCAAGCAGACCTGCGGCGTCGAGCTCGGACGGGCGGGCGATCCCGATGCGATTGAGATAGGCGTCGAGCCGGGTCATCGACTCGAGAATTGGCGCATCGCGCGCCCGTGTTCAATGTCATTTGCAACAACTTGCGACTTGCATCGCGGAGGCTTCGGGCTAGGCGTTTATCGCGAATGATTTGCAACAGCATTTAGGGGTTCGATCAATGCGCAAATGGCATCGCTGGCTGTCCGTTTTCTTCGCCGTCGTCCTCCTGTTCGTCGCGGTCACGGGCCTGCTGCACTACGTCGCCGTATGGTGGCCGTCCGCCCCGCCGAGCGCCGAGGCCCTGGCCGCACAGACGCCGCCGGCGGATTTCGTCTGCCCGGAGGGCTGGCGCTGCACTCCGCCGCGAGCCGAAGACGGCCTGCGCTCGAGCCTCGGTCTCATCCACCACCTGCACAGCGGCGAGGAAGGCGGCCTGTGGGGCGCAATCGTGGTGATGCTGTCCGGCCTCGCCCTGGTGTTCTTCTCGGTTTCCGGCCTGTGGATGTACGTCGCCATGTGGCGCAACCGCCGCGCCAAAGGCCTCAAGGGCGGCGCCTTCTGGCGCTAGCCGAGGCGAAATCGACCCCTGCGGTCAGACAATCTTTACCATCGCCGGCCTAGGACGTGCGCATGGGTAGCAAGGCCAGAAATCGTTTTCCGACGCACCACGGCTACGGCGAGCTCGGTCTGTCGCGCTTTTTTGCGCTGTATCTGGCGCAGGCGGCGTGGCTGGGATTGGGTGCCTATCTCTACATGCACGCCTACTGGCCCTCGACCTGCACGCCTGCCAACCTCATCGAGATCTACGGCTGTTCGATGCGCCTGCCCGAGAACGGCGGCTGGCGCGAGGCATCGCTGCTGACCTGGCTGTGGGCGACGCCGATCCTGGTCGCGCTCGAAGTGTCGCGCCGCATGGGCAAGGACGCGCCCTGACCGCCTACTCCGACGCTTCGTCACCCGGCTTGGGGCGAGTGACATCGGGCGCATCGGCCATTTCCTCGCCGTCCTCGGCACCGTAACCCAAGCCCTGTGAGCCGTCGGCGTTGCGGGCCTTGCCATCGGGGTTGTCCTCCGGCTTGCCGCGAGCATCGCCGCCCGCCGCGCCGTCATTCGATCCGGCCTGTTCGCGCTTCATGGCCTCTGTCGCCTCGTCCTGGTGCATGGTCTGCGGTGTGTTGACCTCGTACTGGTCGTAGACGGGGCGGGGCGAACCGGCGTCGCGGTCGTCGGCGAGCGGGCCTTCTCCCGCCTGCACCGGTTCGGGACCGGGGGTGAGATCCTCGCCGCGCTGTTCGGGACCCTGCGACGACTGGTCCTGAGATTGGCCCTGCGTCTGCACGCCGCGTTGCTGCCTCTGCTCCATGACCTCTCCGACATAGCCGAGCGGCGCGGGCTGCTGGTCGCGCAACGGAACCTGGCGCGCGGCGATAAATTCATCGTCGAAAACGGACATCGCACATCTCTCCCATGCGCTTGATTTGCATGGCAAAGAAAACTTGCGAACGCTCGCCGGTTCCCGCGCCTTGGACGGCAATTCGACGGGGCGAGGCGCGCTTGCGCCGATCGCACCCGTCGATGGCGGGCAATCAGTCCTTACCGGCTTCCTTTGCCCGGTCGCCGTAGCCGACGGCGGGCTGCTCGTCCTCGGTCAGCTTCTCCTTGCGCTTCAACGCCTCGTCGCGCGCAGCATCTTCCTTCGCGCCCGTGGCAACGAGGCCGGCGGCATCGGGCTTGGCCGAGTGGGTGACGGCGCGGGAATCTTCGGGTTCGTATTCGCCCATGACGAGGCTCCTTCAAATACAGAGGGGTACTGCCTCATCGAACGCGCGCCGCGCCCGCCCTGTTCCGCGAAAGATCGTTCCACGAAAGCCACGCCTGTCCACGCGCTTATCCCCACGCAATCGGAAAGCTTGTCTCCAAAAGCGCGCCATGATTCACTATATGAGTCGTTCGCATTCAAACCGGGGGACCACAAGATGTGGTTGCCCGTAGCCCGCAAGACCCACTAGACTTCCCGCCCGAACACCACGCCCAGTACCAAACGAGGAACCTCGAATGTCCCTTCTCGAAGCCCGCAAGACCTACAAGCCGTTCGAATATCCGTGGGCCTACGAGTTCTGGAAGCGCCAGCAGCAGGTGCACTGGATGCCCGAGGAAGTGCCGCTGGGCGAGGATTGCCGCGACTGGGCGCAGAACCTGACCGAGCACGAGCGCAACCTGCTGACGCAGATCTTCCGCTTCTTCACCCAGGCCGACGTCGAGGTGCAGGACTGCTACCACGAGAAATACGGCCGCGTGTTCAAGCCGACCGAGGTCAAGATGATGCTGGCCGCGTTCAGCAACATGGAAACGGTCCACATCGCCGCCTACTCGCACCTGCTCGACACCATCGGCATGCCCGAAAGCGAATACGGCATGTTCCTGGAATACCAGGAGATGAAGGACAAGCACGACTACCTGCAGGACTTCGGCGTCGACACCGACGAGGACATCGCCCGCACGCTCGCCATGTTTGGCGGCTTTACCGAGGGGCTGCAGCTGTTCGCCAGCTTCGCCATGCTGATGAACTTCCCGCGCTTCAACAAGATGAAGGGCATGGGCCAGATCGTCAGCTGGTCGGTGCGCGACGAGAGCCTGCACTGCGAGGGCATCACCCGCCTGTTCCACGCCTTCTGCCAGGAGCGCGGCTGCCTCACCAAGTCGGTGAAGGAAGACATCATGGACATGTGCCAGAAGACCGTGCGGCTGGAGGATGCCTTCATCGACCTCGCCTTCGAGATGGGCCCGGTGCCCGGCATGACGGCGAAGGAGATCAAGAAGTACATCCGCTACATCGCCGACTGGCGCCTGGGCCAGCTCGGCCTGCCCTCGATCTACATGGTCGAGGACCACCCCCTGCCCTGGCTCGCCCCGCTGCTGAACGGCGTGGAGCACGCCAACTTCTTCGAAACCCGCGCCACCGAGTATTCCAAGGCCGCGACGAAGGGCAACTGGAACGACGTCTGGTCGAGCTTCGACTCGCGCCAGAAGGCCAAGGCCGTGGCGGCGAACGAGGCGGGTGAGGACGAGGGGCCGGATATGTTTGGCGACACCTCCGGTGCTGGTGCGCGGGGTGTGGCGGCGGAGTAAAGCTACTCCGATTCATGGAGGCGAATTGAATGGCCAAGAGCGTAGTGGCGGTGGGGCCTCCCAAGGAGGCTGCGTTGTACTTCGATGAAGTATTGCCTATGGACTTTTCGACCTCTTTATACGCTCAATTTTACTCTGGAGATAAAAACGAAATATTTGATCCATCTTTGCACCTACCGATTGACAATATGGATGAATTGGTCGAGGTGCTTCGATCCCTTTTGCCGAATCACGATGATGCGCTGGATTACTATTGGCGGCAATGGCGCACGGCTAATTGGTTGTTAACTTCAATTTCAATTTCTAAACTTGGTGCTACCGACAGCGATAGATTGGCAAGCAAATTCACTGATGGGCAATTGGATGACCTCCTTGCACCGGGTGGGATAACCTACAAGCAGCTTCGCACTTTAATCGATCAAGGCGAATTTGACCCGCGAAAGTATTCAGATGCACAAGCCGATCTTATTGGAAAAATTGTCGAAGATGCAGGGTTCGAAACCGCACCAATTTGGGATCAAGCTCTGAGCTTCAAGCCGGCTTCCAAAAGCGATGATGTAAACGATATCGATTATGCACTAACATTAAAAAATCTGAAGCTCGTGGATCCTCGTGCCGTGAGTTGGGAACAGCTTGTTGAGTTTCGCAAAGACGAAGATTCGCGACACGCCTTGCGCAAGTTCAGGCTATCGTTCTCCGAGAATTTCGGAGGGCAATCCCAGGCCGAGATTGAGGATCGTCTACTCTCTGATTTGTATGAGCATGAGAAAGCAGCCAATTCATGGGGGCTTGAATTCGCTGATCGATCTTTTTCTTTATTATCAACAAAAGAAGGCATCGCTTCTACGGCAATTGGAGGAGCGTTGGGATTCGCGGTTGGCGGACCAATACCATTGGCGATAGGGGGCCTGTTATTACTAGGGAGTCAGATCGGCATTGAATTTGTGAAAATGAAAAGAGAGACGAAGATGAACGCAACAAAAAGCCCATTTACATATTTGTCGAAAATGAAAAACCTATGAAGTGACGCCTTTCGCGTCTTTTAAAAATTCTGGCAATCAAATTCTTTGCTCTTGTTATCTAATCGTTATTTCCGCTTTGAACTTCCGCTTCCGGGAGGGGTAAGGGGTGACTCTGCAACCGCTCCACCTCTGCGCGGATCGTGGCGACCACGCCCTCCGTATTCCCCAGCACATCGGCGTTGGTGAAGCGCAGCACGGTGTAGCCCTCGCCCCGCATCCACGCATCGCGCCGCGCGTCGGCTTCGGGGGTGCGGTCGTGGCTGATGCCGTCGCATTCGATCACCAGTTTCAGGCTGCGGCAGAGGAAGTCGGCGTAGAACGGGCCGAGCGGCATCTGGCGGCTGAACTTCGCGCCTTGCTGGCTGCGGGCAAGGTGTTGCCAGAGCAGGCGCTCGGCCGGGGTGGCGGTGTTGCGGAGGCTGCGGGCGCGGGGGGTGTTGCGGGGTTTGAATTCAGGCATTGTGCTGAGTTCATGCCCACCCCTAACCCCTCCCGCAAGCGGGAGGGGGATTCGGCCGCGCTATTGCTCTCCCCTCCCGCTTGCGGGAGGGGCCGGGGGTGGGCCTGCAATCTCTCGGGTTTCGCCGAGTTTTGCCGCCACGTTCCCACCAACCCCTTCCCCCAACCACCCCCCTGGCCTCACCTCTCCTTCATGAAACCCCACCCCCTCCCCGCCGCCTGCGCCCTCTTGCTCGGCCTCGCGGCCTCGCCAGCCTCCGCCTGCTCGGTCGTGTCGACCTACCGCGTGCCGACCAATCTCGAGCTGGTGGAGCAGGCGGATGTCATCGTGCTCGGGCGGGTGGACGGGCAGCGGGTGACGGGGGAGCAGCCGTGGGACGTCGCCCTCATCGTCGAGCCGATCGAGGCGCTGCAGGGCGAGCTGCCGGAAAGCCCATTGCTGCTGGCGGAGATGACGATCGCCGCAGATGATTTCGTCACCCTCAGCAATCCCTACGAGGTGCAGCACGCCCATCCCGAGGCCGGCAGCGGCAGTTGCACCCGCTACACCTTTCCGGCGGGCAGCACGGTCCTGTTCTTCCTCGAGCGCGAGGGCGACGGATTGCGTCCGCTCGGCGCGCCCTTCGCCCGCTCGTCCGAGGACGTGCTGACGTCCGATGCACCCTGGCTGCGGCTGGTGCGCTTCTACGCCGAGGTCGTCGCCGCGCCCGAGGGCGAGCGCGATGCCATGCTCCGGGCCGAGGAAGCCCGCTACGCCGCGCTCGCCAACGATCCCGTCGCGCGCCTGATGGCCGCCGACATAGCCCGCCAGCGCGCAGGGCCGAACCGCCCCTTGCACGAGATGATGGAGGACGATCTCTTGTCAGCCGAGGTGGGCGCCTCTGCCGATGCCATGGCGAACGCCCAAGCCGCAACCGAGGTCGGCTGCGCGGTGGCGGTGATGGAGGGCGAGGACGGCCAGTCGCTCGCCGGCACGACCGAGCTCGACTCGTGCGTGAACGCGGACGAGCTCGAACCCCGCCGCTGATGCGCCTGCCCGAACTCCTCGCCTATTACCTCATCGCCATCAACCTCGTCGCCTTCTGCGCTTTCGGCATCGACAAGGCGCTGGCCGAGAATGGCCGGCGGCGGGTGAGCGAGGGGCGGCTGCTCGGCTGGGCGCTGATCGGCGGCACGCCGGGCGCCTATGCCGGGCGCCGCCTGTTCCGGCACAAGACCCGCAAGCAGCCCTTCTCGAGCCGGCTCCACCGCATCGCCGTGGTGCAGGGCCTGTTGCTGGCCTTCGCCGTGGTCTTCTGGTTTCCGGCCTGAGCAACTCGCGCTCGCCCCCGCATCCGGCCCTCATCCCGCTGTTTACCGCTGCGAAAGTCTCTTCGCGCTACGCCTGCGATCGATGGCGCGTTATCGAAATTCCGGGTCGCTAGGCCTCACCGAGATCGCGGTCTACGCCGCCATGGCCGTTGGCGGCACCTGGTGGCTGGCAGACCGGGTGGAGGTCGCCATGCTGTCGCCCGAAGAGCGCCACGCCATCGAGACCAGCGTCACCTTTGCAGGGTGCAACGAGGTGCGCGCGCTCGGTCGCGATCCGATCTACGCCGGAGAGCCGGGCTACGGCCCGCACATGGACGGCGATGGCGACGGCGTGGCCTGCGAGCCGAGGCCCTGAGCGCAGCGAGCGACCTTTCGCGCTTTCCTACAGCCTGGCCCCCGGTGCAGCGGGGTGCGTGTTCAGCCCGAGCGATCCTTCCGGCGGTTTTCGCGCTCCACACGCGCAAGTGTCAACTTCGCCAGGGCGCGAAAACCGCGCAATTCCGGGATTTCTCGCAAGGCGGCTGCTTGACACTGTCAACTTCGCGGGCGCCCCGCGAATCGACGCGCGCAGGCGCTCACCAGCCCCACGGGGCGGGGGGCGGGAGCACCGGGCGCGCCGCGTCGAATTCCACGCGGAACAGCCTGCCATCAGGCGCGGGGCGGGAGAGCTGGTAGGCGAAGCGCGCGCCCGGCGTGCCCGCCGCGTCCACCTCCACTCGCCAGACGTTGGTGACGGAGACGGCCCGCTCCTCGCGCAGGAACAGCGCCACGCTCTCGCCGTCGACCGGGAAATCCTGCGCCCGCGACGTGCCCGGCGCGGCGGTGTCGCCGCCGTACATGGTCAGCACGTCCGCCGATCCGTCGGCATGGCGGTGATCGTGCTTCAGCCTGAGGCCCGCAGGCGTGCGGGTGAAAATCCAGGTGCGGCTGCGGTCCCACGCGCCGTCCGCTTGCGCCACGTGGAAGGGCACCTCGATCCGCGTGTCGGAACAGGTGCGCACGTGCATCGCCATCGGCCGGCCCGCCATGTCGGCATCCGCCGCCTGCGTGCTGACGAGCGCGCCCTCGTAGGCATGCCCGCAATGGCTGGACAGCGCCTGCCAGAAGACCTCCTGCGGCGGCGCGAGGGCGGGTGCGGTGGTGGCGCATCCGGCAAGCGCGGCGGGCAGAAGGGCGGCGAGGAGGCGGGGCAGGGCGGGCATCGCGCCGGTCTGCACGCGCCGTGAGCCTCCCGCAAGCGTGGCGGCTCGTGCGCGGCACGACCAATCCCGGCACGGCGGACAGTGTCGTTCCGCCCGTGGTCGCGGACACGGAAGGCCGCACAGGCGCAAGGCGAGCGTCTCCGAGGAGATCTTCGACTAGCGGGTCTCGCCCCGGCGAAGGAACGCGGCTGCGCCCTGGTCGTTAACTGTCCGACCCAAGATAACGAAGGACACGATCATGGCAGACCCCGCACCCTCCGGCTCGAAAACCAAGTGGCTGTGGCTGCTGGTGGTGATCCTGCTCGGGGTGCTGCTGGTGTTCGTCCTGGTCAGCCCGTCGGGAGACCGCGATGGCGACGTGGACGATCCGATCGCCGTGCCGGCCGGTGGCCAGCCGACCGCCGACACCGCGCTGGAGGACGTCGCCGAAGGAGACAGCCTGAGCGAGGCGAGCAATGCGGACCCGGTCGAACCTTCGGACCTGCCCCCCGCACCTGCGGTCGATCCGCTGCCGAGCGAGTGATCTTTTCGCCGGGGCGCTAATTCAGATCCACAGGGTCTGCGGATCGGGCATGGGCTGCCGGTTGCTCGCCCTGACCAGCGAGACGACCGAGCGGACGAGCCCCCAGATGCCTATGGCGATGGCGGGCAGGGCGCCCAGCAGTAGCATTCCGGAGGAATTGCTCGCCACTCCGCCAACAAGCAGCAGCACGATCAGGCCCATTGCCGCCAGGCCGATCCAGAACGTGCGGATGAGATAGGTGAAGTGCGTGCGCTCCCAGTCCTGCGTGCCCGCATCGCCGCGCCAGACGTAGGCCAGAACCACGCCGATCAGGCTCGTCACGCTGATGGCAACGCTCGCGACGAACAACAGCGCCACGATCATGGCGCGGCTCAGCGTGATGCCCGTGGTGTTGCCGGGCGCGGGGCCGGGGTCGCGGTTCTGCCCGGTTGCGCTGTCGTCCATCGCCTAGCCTCCCTGTCGCGGTCAGGGAGACTAGGCGGATGACGCACGCCTTGGCAAATCCCTGCTGATCAGTGGCTTTTCTTGCCGCCCTTCTTGCCCAGTTCCGCCTGCGCGGCGCTGGACTTGCGGGGATTCTTCTCGCCTTCCTTCGCGGCCTTGGCATTTGCCCGCTGCGCCGCCTCGCTGCCTTTTCCCTTCTTCTCGGCCATCGTTTGTCTCCGTGTCGCCCCGTCCGCACAGGTCAACGCGTGGAGCACCTCAAGTGCCCGCGCACCAGTCGATTTCGCCCCAATCGGCCCAGCCCCCGCCATGTGCCAGCCCGGCAGCGAGCATGTGGTCGGCGAGCAGATCGCTGCCGCGCCGCGCCGCGCGCAGTTCGCGGCCGTACTTGTCGCGCTCCGGGTCCGCACCGCCGTCCAGCTCGAAGGGGCCGGCATTGAGCCAGCGCAGCAGTTCCTCCCTCGCCTCCACCGCCTTCACACGCTCCGCCGGGCAGGCACCCTCGATCTCCGGTGTGTCGAATCCCGTCAGACGCACGCGCCGTTCGCCGATGCGCAGCGTGTCGCCGTCGACGACGCAGACGGCGGAGCGCTCGATGGCGCAAATGGTGGCAGGCGCGGCCATCGGGCTCCACTCGCCGGGATGCGGCCACAGGTACGTCGCCAGGGCCGCTGCGACGATGAGCGCGACCGCCAGACGCGCACGCCATCTTCGCCAAGCCGCATGGCGGCGTTTCCGGCGCTGCCATTTCGCGTCGAAACGGGGCGCCGGACGGCTGGAGACGAGCTTCAGCGGTGACTTTCGATAAGGTTTGCGCGGCACGTGTCAGACGTCGGGCAGAGGAAACGGCGCGATCGGTTGCAGCACGCCGAAATCTTCTGCCAGCGGAGCGTGGCCGAGCGCGGGCCAGTCGAGCGGTTCGTCGGGCACGGCGGTATCGGGCAGGCGGTCCAGCAGGTCGCGGATCAGCGTGAGGCGCCCGTGCTTCTGGTCGTTGAAATCCACCACTGTCCACGGGGCGTGGGGCGTGTGCGTGGCGGCGAACATGGCCTCCCGCGCCGCGGTATACTCGGCGAACTTCGTGCGGCTGGCAACGTCGATGGGCGAGAGCTTCCAGCGCTTCAGCGGATCGGAAAGCCGCTCGGCAAAGCGTTCCTCCTGGTGCTGCTGGTCGGCGCTGAGCCAGTACTTGAACAGGCGGATGCCGTCGTCCACCAGCATTTTCTCGAATACCGGCACCTGTTCGAAAAAGGCCGCGACCTGGCTTTCGGACGCAAAGCCCATCACCCGCTCCACTCCTGCGCGGTTGTACCAGCTGCGGTCGAACAGCACGATCTCGCCCGCGGCGGGCAGGTGCTGGACATAGCGCTGGAAATACCACTGCGTGCGTTCGGCCTCGGTCGGCTTGGCGAGCGCCACCACGCGGCACTGGCGCGGATTGAGCGGGGCGGACAATGCGTTGATCGTGCCGCCCTTGCCCGCGGTGTCGCGCCCCTCGAGCAGCACGCACACGCGCTCCCCCGTCGCCTTGGCCCAGCGCGCCATCGCCACGAGTTCGAGCTCCAGCGGAGCCATCAGCTTTTCGTAGGTCTTGCCCTTCATTGCCCACCAGGATGCCGCAGATGCGCGGCGATTGCCAGCGAGCAGAGAGCTAGGCGTCGTCCTCGCCGCGACGCACCTGCAGCCGCGGGTTGGCGCGGCGATCGGTGCCGCTGCGCCGGTCGCCGGTCTGCCGCCGGTCGGGCCCCTCGAAGGGCATCTGCGCCTGCCGGCGCTCGCCCTTGCGGCGCTCGCCGTGCCCCCGCTCGGCGGATCGATCGTCGTCGGTCATCGCGGTCTCAGCCTCGTGCGTCTCTTAGCGGGCGTATTGGCGCGGCGTGGTCCGTCGATCTTCGCCATTGCGACGCTCGCCCTCGCGCCGATCCGGGTGGGCGATATTTGCCTGTCCCACGCGCCGGTCGGCCAAGCGCCGCCCGCCGTGGTCTTTTTCGTGCAGATCGTTACCTTCGGCCATGTCGAAAACCCCCATCATATGCCTCAAGGTAAAGGCCCATTTACGATAGTTATCGCTATCAATAGTTGCTATCGGGTTAAGCCTTGGGCCAAGTCCTTGGAACTGCACGCAGAGCGCCACGGCGGGCGGAAAAGCTGGCAAGCGGGCCGCGCACGCCTTATGCGATGGCACCATGATCCGGTCCGACGATCCCCGAATGCTCGCCAAGGCGGAAACGCTGATCGATGCGCTGCCCTATCTCCAGCGGTACGCGGGGCGCAGCTTCGTGGTGAAATACGGCGGCCACGCCATGGGCGATCCGGAACTGGCGCAGGACTTTGCCGAGGACGTGGTGCTGCTGAAGGCGGTCGGCATCAATCCCGTGGTGGTCCACGGCGGCGGGCCGCAGATCGGCGCGATGCTGAAGAACATGGGGGTCGAAAGCACCTTCGTCGACGGCCTGCGCGTGACCGACAAGCAGACCGCCGAGGTCGCCGAGATGGTGCTGTCGGGAGCGATCAACAAGGAACTGGTCGGCTGGATCGCCCGGGCCGGGGGCAATGCCATCGGAATTTCCGGCAAGGACGGGCGGCTCGTGCGCGCGCAGAAGGTCACCCGCACGCGCAAGGATCCCGACAGCCAGATCGAGCAGGTCGTCGACCTCGGCTTCGTGGGCGAGCCGGTGGCGGTCGACACCAGCGTGATCGAGACGGTGAGCGCAGCGGGCATGATCCCGGTGATCGCCCCCATCGCCGCTGACGGAGAGGGTCACACCTACAACATCAACGCCGACACCATGGCGGGCGCCCTGGCCGCGGCGCTGGGCGCGGCGCGGCTGTTCCTGCTGACCGACGTGGCGGGCGTGCTGGACAAGGACGGCAACCTGCTGACCGACCTCAGCCCCGCCGACATCGCCGCCCTGCGCGCGGACGGCACGATCAGCGGCGGCATGATCCCCAAGCTGCAGACCTGCGTCGACGCGGTCGAGGCGGGATGCGAGGCGGCGGTTGTGCTCGACGGCCGGGTGCCGCACGCGATGCTGCTGGAATTCTTCACCAGCCGGGGCGCCGGCACGCTCGTGAGCACCGGTGGCGGCGCTGGGGCCCACGCCGGCTGACACGCGGCTTGAGCGGGAGGCGCTGGCCGCCTAGATAGCTGCCGGGACCTTTGGAGATCGTCGTTGACCGCCCTTATCGCCATACTCGGCATGATCGTGCAGGCGATCGTGTTCCTCGTGATCATCCAGTTCGTGATCGGCCTGCTGTTCGCCTTCAACGTCGTCAGCCCGCGCAACGATTTCCTGCAGCAGGTCTACAACTCGATCAACGCGCTGCTCGAGCCGCTGCTGCGGCCGATCCGCAACTTGCTGCCACGCACGGGCGCGATCGACTTCTCGCCGCTGGTGCTGATCCTGGTGCTGAACGCGCTGATCATCATCCTGTCGAGCTTGTGAACGGCGTGCGGCGTTTCCTTCCGCTAGGCCTCGCCACGCTGGCCCTGGCCGCCTGCGCCAGTCCGCAGGCGCAGCAGCAGGCGCGGCAGGCGCGTGCGGCGAGTGCGTTCCTCGAACGGCAGGGCAGCGTCGGCGATCCGGGCCGCGTCGCCGCCGCCGACTTCGCCTTTGCCCGCATGGCGCGTGAGGAGGGCAACTGGACCGCCTTCCGCGCCTATGCCGCGCCCGGCGCGCTGTTCGACGACGACGATGATCCCTCCGGCTGGTCGAGCGTGCTGGGCCAGCTGCAAGTTCTGCCCGACCCGGCCGAGCCGATCCTGTGGGCCCCCACCCGTGTGTGGTCGAGCTGCGACGGGCGGTTGGCCGTCTCCGAGGGCCGCTCGCGTCGGCCCAACGGCGTGGTCGGCACCTACATCACGATCTGGGAATTGCAGCCGGACAACGAATACCGCTGGAGCTACGACACCGGCACGCCCGACGATCCGCAACCCGCGCCGGTGCCGCGCGAGGACATTCCCGACGATGCCATCGTGGTGCCGGGGATGACGGCCTTGCAGGGCTCCGTCGCCGATTGCCCGCGCGCGGGCGAGAGCGTTCCGCCGCCGCCGCAGACGACGTTCGGGATGGGGGTGAGGGGCGTTTCCGAGGTTTCCTCCGACGGCACGCTGCGCTACACCCGGCTGGTCGCCGCCGACCGCTCGCGCGAGGTCATCGTCGAGTGGCTGCGCGAAGGCGAGTGGCAAGAAGCCACGCGGCTGCGGCTGCCCGCCCCGGCAGCGCAATGATCGAGCTGTTCCTTTCCGCCTTCATCACCCTGTTCGTGGTGATCGACCCGCCCGGCTGCGCGCCGATCTACGCCGGGCTGACCAAGGGTGCCACCGCCGCCCAGCGCACGAGCATGGCGGTGCGCGCCTGCCTGATCGCCAGCGTGATCCTGCTGATCTTCGCGCTGTTCGGCCAGCAGTTGCTCGGCGCCCTGCACATCGAGCTCGACAGCTTTCGCATCGCGGGCGGCATCATGCTGTTCCTGATCGCGCTCGACATGGTGTTCGAAAAGCGCACCCAGCGCCGCGAGGAGCGCGCCGAAAAGGTCGCCGCCACCCCGGAGGTGGAGGATGTCTCGGTCTTCCCCATGGCCATGCCCATGCTCGCCGGCCCCGGGGCCATCGCGGCGGTCATGCTGCTGCAGAACGAGGCCGAGGGGACGCCGGAAACGCTCGTCGTGCTGGGCGCGCTCGCCGCCGTCATGGTGCTCACCCTGCTGGCGCTTATAGCCGCGAGCCCGCTGATGCGCCTGTTCGGCGCGCGGGTGGAAGCGGTCATCACCCGCCTGCTCGGCGTGCTGCTGGCGGCGCTGGCCGCGCAATACGTCATCGACGGACTCAGAAACTCGTTCGGGGTTTGAAATGTGGTGTCACCCCGGACCTGTTCCGGGGTGGTGCTTGCTTCGCGCCAATGGAAAAGCAGCCTTGGCCCGGAACAAGTCCGGGCTGACAAGGACTTTTGAGAACGATCCGCAGGACCGCAAGGCCGAACGGCCGCCCGCAGCGGGCACGTAGCGTAGCGGAGTGCGTCTAGCGAGGACGAAGCCGCGGAGGCGGCTTCGAAAAACAAACTACTGAAGCGTAACCGTCCCTTCCTCTGGATCGCTCTTGCCGAAGAACTCCAGCAGGCTCACCAGAAGGTCGCATCGCTCGCGCAGGGTGCGTGCCTCGAGCAGCGCCTGCTTGGCGGCGCTGTCGAAGGGGGCGATCTGGCTGACGCCATTGATCAGCATCTCGTCGTCGAGCTGGGCGACCGAATCCCAGTCGATGGCATATCCCTGGCTGTCGGCGAACTTGCGCGCCTCGTGCTCGAAGCCCGCGCGCTCGCCCAGGGTCAGGTATTCGCTCGTCGGCTCGTCGAACAGCTCGGCCTCGACCTGCCGGAAGGGTGTGGCGACCTCCAGTTCGCGCAGCACGCGAAAGCGCGACTGGCCGGTGAGCACGATGTTGTAGCGCCCGTCCTCGCTGGTTTCCACGTCCTCGATCTTGCCCACGCAGCCGACGGTATAAAGCTCCGTGCCGTCGGACTGGTCGACCGGCTGGATCATGCCGATCAGCCGCTCTCGCGCCAGCGCATCGCCGACCATCGCCCGGTAGCGCGGCTCGAAAATGTGCAGCGGCAGTTGCAGGCCGGGAAACAGCAGAGCGCCCGTCAGCGGGAAGATCGAGAGGCGCGAGATCGTCATCCGAACAGGATCAGGCTGAGGCGGCGGCGGGTGGCCGATACCCACGGGTCTTCTAGTCCGACCGCCTCGAAGATGGTCAGCAGCTTGGCCTTTGCCTCCGCATTGCCTTCCTCGCCGCCGCCCTCGATGGCGCGCAGCAGGGTATCGGCGGCCTCGTCGCGCTGGCCGGCAGCAAAGGCGGCCTCGGCAAAAGCGATTTGAGCCTGAGTATCGGCGGGACGCTCGGCGGCGGCGGCACGCAGCGCCTGCAGCTCGCCTTCGTCCACCTGCGGCGCGGCGAGCTGGAGCGCGGCGGCGGCCTGCGCCACCTGCGGATCGGCCTGCATCTCCGGCGAAAGCGCGTCGATGGCGGCCTGCGCCTCCTCGGCCTGCCCCGCGGCGAGCAGCGCGCGCACGAGGCCCGCCTGCACCTGCGCGTTGCCGGGTGCCATCTCGGCGATCTGGGCGAAAACGTTGGCGGCACGCGCCCCGTCGCCCTCGGCCAGGATCTGTTCGCCCATGCCGATCAGCTGATCCAGATCGGGCCCTTGCTGCCCCTCCGTGGTCCCTCCCGCGCCCGCCTGCACCGGCAATTGCGACAATAGCTGGTCGAGTGCCTGCTTCAGCTGCGATTCGCTGCGCATCGGCGTGAGGTCGGCCACCGGCTGACCCTGGAACATGGCATAAACCGTGGGGATCGACTGCACCTGGAACTGCGCGGCGATGAACTGTTCCTTGTCTACGTCGATCTTGGCCAGCACCACGCCCTTGTCGGCATAGTCGGCGGCGACCTTGTCGAGCACCGGGCCCAGCGCCTTGCACGGCCCGCACCATTCGGCCCAGAAATCGAGGATGACGAGCTTGGTCTGGCTCGGCTCCACCACATTGGTGCGGAAACGCTCGACGGCCTTCTGTTCGTCGAGATTGAGGCCCATGCTTGCCAATGTCTGCTCCTGCTGCGGTGGTAACGTCTGGCCAGTCAATGTGGCGTGCCGGGGGGATTTGTGAAGGGCCAAGATTCCCTCTTGCGGGCATCCGGACCCGGTGCTAACCGCCCCGCTCCCCATCCGGACAGCCGTTCGGATAGCGCCAGTGAGCGGGCGTAGCTCAGGGGTAGAGCATCACCTTGCCAAGGTGAGGGTCGGGCGTTCGAATCGCCTCGCCCGCTCCATTTTCCAGCCGGTCAGTCGTGATAAAGGCCTTCGGGCCGCCGCCGTTCTCGCGCGGTTCACCCATCCGCGCTACAGCGGCGGCCATGCTCCTCACCGCCATCGCCGCCGCCATGCTCGCGCCCCCCTATCCGGCCGCCCAGGACCTCGCGATCCAGGATTTCGAGCCGTTCATGACATTCTCGCGCAGCCCCTCGCAGGTGGGCGAGCCGGAGATCGTCGCCATCGGCGTGCTGCGCGGCGAGGGGCGGTTGCAGTTCTGGTTCCGCCGCACCGTGCCCAGGCGCGCCGAGGACGGCAGCGAAACCCCTCCCGAAATCAGCTGGACCGACACCCGCCGCTGCCCCGCCGCGCGCGACGCGGTGGTGGCCGCAACGCAGATCGAGCCGCCCGCCATCCACGTGCCCGGCATCCCGGTGCGGCCGGACGGGTCGGTGATCCTGTCGATGGACGGCGTGCGCTATGCCATCCGCGCCAGCTCGCACTACGACAGCTATGTCGGGCACGACATGGTGTTCGAATCCAACGTCAATACGCCGCTCGCCAACTGGGTGGAGGGAAGCCTGGCGATTCTCGCGCCGTGCTGGTCGGCGCAGGAGCCGCTGCACAATCTATCCGTCGGCGATGCGGCTGATAATCTATCGCCGCAGTGAGAAAAGTCAGGCTGATTCAGGTAGCGGGCTGGGCGCTGGCGCGGGGCCCGCTCAGCCGCCGACCCAGATCGCGAAACGGCGTTTCGATAAAGCGAAAAGAGAAGGCAGAAAACGCCAGCGCTGCAAGCAGGGCGAGCGTCTGGCTCCACCAAAGAACGAACATGCCGTCCATGAGCACCAGTTGCTGCCAAAGGTACAAAGTGTAGGAATATAGTCCCAAGGTCGCCATGGGTTTCCAAGCGAGAAAGCGACGAGCCCTGTCACTAGCACTTGGCAGAGCAAACACTCCTATCAGAATGGTGAGGGGCACGATGGGAAGAGTCAGCTTCTGTGCAATCCCGACTGGAACGCGAGTCATTGCGATACCGAGTGCTAGGGAAGAAAGCGCAACGTACCAAGGGATGCGTTCGAGAAAGGGTATGAGGCGCTCCTCGTGCCACGCCAACAGAGCGCCGCCACCTAACAGCATATAGATCTGCACCCAGCCAACCATACCGATCCAGTGCAGAGGAAATAGAACTGGCAGCAAGGCCAACGTCAGAGCCGGCAGCAGCAACAACCACGTTCGTTTGGCAGCGAAAGAGGCGAACGCGAAAGGGAGTATCAGGTAGAATTGTTCCTCGAATCCGAGCGACCAAGTGTGGCCTACAATCCACGTGCAATCCGATGCGCCCAATTTGATGTTGCACGTAAACAGTGCCGCTCGAGCTAACTTGGCAACGAGATCATTATCCCATCCCAGCACAATCAAGCAGCCCCCGAGATACATTAGCAAGGGCGGCAGAATGCGCGCTGCCCTGCGAATGTAAAAAGCTCTGAAGTCTACCGTGCCTTGCCGACTTTTCTCACGAATGAGCAAACGGGTTACGATGTAGCCGCTAATGGAAAAAAAGATAAAGACGCCGGCCTTGCCGTACAGCGACTGTTCCGGATGGTAGAGAAGATACCAGTGCTCGACGATTACGAATAGGAGTGCGATCGTACGCCAGCCATCAAGCCAATCGATACGACCACGGTTAGGCGTCGAGGCCTTGGAAAAAGCGTTGGATTGAACTGCCATCGATTGCCAATCTGTCGCGTCAGCTCTCGGTCGAATAGCCGACCAGCTCGTCACCCTGCACGGTCACGACGTGGACGAGGTTGGTCGCGCCCGACTGGCCGAAGGGCACGCCGGCCATCACCGCGAGGCGGCTGCCCTTGTCGCCGAAACCGTGGCGCAGGGCCATGCGCTTGCACTTGGCGACCATCTCCTCGAAGCTGCCGATGTCGCGCGTGGCGACGGGGTGGGCACCCCACAGCAGGGCCACGCGGCGGGCGACTTCCATGTTCGGGGTCAGCACCATGACGGGCACCGCGGGCCGCTCGCGCGCAACGCGCCGGGCGCTGCTGCCGGAAAAGGTGAATACTGCGATGGCCGACAGGCGCACGGTGTCGGCAATGGTCATGCACGCGTGGGCCAGCGCGTCCGCGGTGGTCGCCTCGCTCGGCGTGTCGAGCATGCGCACGCGGCTCTTGTAGTCCTCGTCCTGCTCCACCTGCCGGGCGATGGCGGCCATCATCAGCACGGCTTCCTCGGGCCACGATCCGGCGGCGGTCTCGGCGCTGAGCATGACCGCGTCGGCCCCGTCGTAGACCGCGTTGGCGACGTCGGAGACCTCGGCGCGGGTGGGCGCGGGGCTCTCGATCATCGATTCCAGCATCTGCGTCGCCACGATGACGGGCTTGCCGGTGAGGCGTGTCATGTTGACGATCTTCTTCTGCAGCGGCGGAACTTCCTCGGGGTTCAGTTCCACCCCCAGGTCGCCGCGCGCGACCATGATGCCGTCGGCCATCTCGATGATCTCGGCCAGGCGACGCACGGCGCTCGGCTTCTCGATCTTGGCGCAGAGCGAGCCTTTCCCGCCCATCAGCTTGCGCGCCTCGGCCAGGTCGTCGGGCCGCTGGACGAAGCTCAAACCGATCCAGTCGGCACCCTGCTCCAGCGCGAACGCGAGGTCGCGGCGGTCCTTGTCGGTCAGCGCGGGGATGGGGATTTCCGCATCGGGCACGTTCACGCCCTTGCGGTCGGAAATGACCCCGCCGACCTCGGCCTTGCAGCGGATGCTGTCGGCAGTGACCTCGGTGACGCGGAAGCGCATCTTGCCGTCGTTCACCAGCAGGCGCTGGCCCTGCTCGATGACGTCGAAGATTTCCGGGTGCGGCAGCTCGACGCGATTGGCATCGCCCGGCTCGGGCGAGCGATCGAAGGTGAAGGCGGCCCCGTGGGCGATAGTGGCGCGTCCGTCGGCGAACTTGCCCACGCGCAGCTTCGGGCCCTGCAAGTCCGCCAGGATCGCGATGGGCCTGCCAAATTCCTTTTCCAGCGCGCGGATGTTGGCGATGGTCTGCGCATGGACCGCGTGCTCGCCGTGGCTCATATTGACGCGAAAGGCGTCAGCGCCTGCCAGGAACAGGGCGCGCAGCACTTCCGGATCGGCGGTGGCGGGGCCGGTGGTGGCGAGGATCTTGACCTTGCGGCCGCGAGGCTGGAGTCTGGATTGTTCGAGCTTTGCCATAGGACGCGGCCTATGGCAGGCGCGGGTGACAAGACAAGGACCCATTTGCCATGACCGAACCTCGATCCGACCGGGCCGACCCGCTCGACATGCTGCCCGACGCGGTGGCGGCTGCCGCCTTCCGCCGCCTGGTGCGCCACCTGCGCCATCGCCACGACGCGCAGAACATCGAGCTGATGGGCCTCGCCGGCTTCTGCCGCAATTGCCTCGCCGACTGGATCTTGGATGCCGGCTACGACGGCGACAAGGGCGCCGCGCGCGAACTGATACACGGCATGCCGATGGACCAGTGGAAGGCTACCCGGCAGAGCGAGGCGACGGCAGAGCAGCTCGAGCGAATGCAGGCCAGCGTGGCGAAGAACGCACCCGACCTGCGCTGACTTTTCCCGACCTGTGGAAACGGCCCTTCACCGTCGGCTCACGCGCCGCTAACCAGCCGCCGAACCGATTCTCGCATTCACCGGAGTTACCCTGAAATGGCCGATGCCACCGACGACCGCCTGCGCCTTCTGATCGAGCGCATCGAACGCCTCGAAGAAGAGAAGAAGGGCATCGCCGACGACATCCGCGACGTCTATTCCGAGGCCAAGGCCGTCGGTTACGACACCAAGATCATGCGCCAGATCATCCGTCTCAGAAAGATGGACAAGAACGACCGCAGCGAGATGGAAATGATTCTTGACACCTACAAGGCCGCGCTCGGGATGGCGTGAGGCCATGGCGGGCGGCGCTTTCCCGCTCGCTCTCTCGCTGCTCGCGCTCGCGCCGTGCGGGGTGCAGCAGCAGCCTGCGTGACGAAGGCTTCGACGAGGCGCTGCGCACTTCAGGCACGGGCTCGGTCGATCGCATCGCTTTCGAAGCGGCGGGTCCGGAACCGCATCGGCGGCTGGCGGAGAGCACGGCGTGACTCGCCAGCCAGGCCCCGCATCACGGTTCGTCCGGCCAGTCGTAGTATGTGAAATCGCCCTGTCTGACGCGCATCCGTACCGGTCCGGCAAGGCCCTCCGCGCGCCAGTCTGCCGCCGCGTTGTCGCGGCTCCATGCGGCGGCGCGCTCGATCCGGTCGAGCGGGTCCGGGTGGGTCGCGAGCAAGGCATGGGTGACGGGCTGCCAGTCGAGCTGGCCGCCGCGCGCCAGACGCACGGCGAGAAGCGCGAAGCCCTCGGGATCGCGCCCGATGTCCAGCCCCGTCGCATCGGCCTGGTTCTCTGCCACGCGCCACAGGTTGGCGCGCACCGGCAGCAGCGCGCAGGCCATGGCACCGAAGGCAAGCGCTACCAGGGGCAGGTTCGCCCGTTTCGCCACGTCGATCCCGCCCCGCCGCAGCAGCAGTGCCGCCAGCCAGGCAAACAGGATCGCGGCAAGCGTGAGAAGTAGCGGCAACAGCACGGCGTGGTCGTGCTTCACATGCGCGATCTCGTGCGCGGCAACGGCGCGGACTTCGGCTGCCGTCACCGGCCGGTAGCGCGGCGAATAGGCTTCGGGCGAAATCCTGAGGGTGTTGAAGAAAGGTTCGCCGATTATCGCCACCTGCCTCCCACCCAGCCAGCGTGCCTGCGCGATGTCGAGGCCGAGCATCGGTTGCGCTTCACCGAGATACACGCGGTCCGCTGCGAGGCCGGCGGCCTCGGCGATGTCGGCAATGTCCTGCGCCAGCGGGCCTTCGGGCAGGGGGCGCACCGTGTCGAAAACGTGGCTGTAACTGTCGACGGCCACCGCCGCTGCAAGACCCAGCGCGGGCAGCAGCCAGTAATGGCGCGGCACGCGGCGCATGATGGCCAGCAGGATCGGCGCGGCAATAGCGGCGCCGATCACGAACATCGGCACGTCTGCGAGCTGTTCTGTAATCCAGTACCAATGCCTCTCAGCCAGCGAAGGCTCGCGATTTCCCTCGGGCATTGGGCCATTGAAGGTGACCTTTATACCGGGATTGTCGAGCACGAACCGCCGCCAGTAGCCGACGGGCAAGCAGGCCAGCCAGACGAACGCCGCCAGCGCGGCGCCATAGAGACCGTCCTGTACGAAGCCGCGCCAGCCAGTCGCTTCCAGCCGGCCCGACAATCGCCGCGAAAGCCCGGTGACATGGAAAAGTGCGAAGGCAGCGCCGATCGCGATCGGATAGCTCGCGAAAATCAGCAGCGAGAGCCATTCGGAAAATTCGGGCGCGCAGGTAAGCGTTGCGCAGTCCGCACGGTGCATCGCCACGTAATGGGAAACCGGTTTCACAAGTCGCGCCCCGTCCGGTTACGGCTGCACCACTTGAGAAAAGCCGCCGGATGTGGCTTAGCGTCACGCCATTCCCGGCGGCCTCGCAGCGAGGCCGCTTCCCACCAGAAAAGCGTAACCCATGGCAGGCCATTCCAAATTCAAGAACATCATGCACCGCAAGGGTGCGCAGGACAAGAAGCGCTCCAACCTCTTCTCCAAGCTTTCGCGCGAGATCACCGTGGCGGCCAAGATGGGCATGCCCGATCCCGACATGAACCCGCGACTGCGCCTCGCCGTCAACGCGGCCAAGGCGCAGTCCATGCCCAAGGACAACATCCAGCGCGCCATCGAAAAGGCGAGCGGCGGCGATGCCGAGGATTACCAGGAGGTCCGCTACGAGGGCTATGGCCCGGGCGGCAGCGCGATCATCGTGGAGGCGCTGACCGACAATCGCAACCGCACCGCCACCAACGTGCGCAACTGCTTCGCCAAGAACGGCGGCAACATGGGCACCGAGGGCAGCGTCGCCCACGGGTTCGAGCGCAAGGGGCTGATCGAGTATCCGGCAGGCGCGGGTGACGAGGAGACGGTGCTGATGGCCGCGATGGAAGCCGGCGCCGACGACATCGAAAGCTCCGATGACGGGCACACCATCTGGACCGATCCCACCGCCCTGCACGAGGTTGCAGGCGCGATGGAAAACGCGCTGGGCGAGGCCGAGAGCGTCAAGCTCGCGTGGAAGCCTAACATCACCGTCGCCATGGACGAGGGGAGCGCGGGCACCCTGATGAAGCTGATCGACGCGCTCGACGACGACGACGACGTGCAGACCGTGTGGGGCAACTACGATATCCCGGACGAGGTGATGGAGAAGCTGGGCTGAGGCCCCGCGCTTGCTGATCCTCGGCCTCGACCCCTCGCTGAGCTGTACCGGCTGGGGCGTGATCCGGGCCGAGGGCAGCCGCATCGTCCACGTCGCCAACGGACAGGTGAAGACCGATCCCGCCGCCCCGATGGCAGCGCGGCTCGATCACCTCCACGCCGCCGTCGCCGCGGTAATCGGCGCGCACGGGCCGGACCGGGCTGCGTGTGAGGAAGTCTTCGCCAACAAGAACCCGCAGTCCACGCTCAAGCTCGCGCAGGCTCGCGGGGCGGTGCTGGCCGCTTGCGGCTCTGCCGGGCTGGACGTGCACGAGCACGCCGCGCGGCTGGTGAAGAAGGCGTTGGTGGGCACGGGCGCGGCGGAAAAGGCGCAGGTGCAGGCCATGCTCAAGGTGCTGCTGCCCGGCGTGCGGGTCGAGGGCGCGGATGCCGCCGACGCGCTTGCCGTGGCCATCGCCGACGCGCATCTCGGCCGCGATATTAGGTGAATCGGAACAAGGTCTTGCTTGCAGCGTAGTTCTCCCATCGCGACGCGGCAGGGCGTGTCGGGCCATGAAGGAGACCTGAAATGCGCAAGACAATCGTTGCGGCCATGGCGGCCGGTTCCATCCTGCTCGGCGGCTGCACGGCCTACGGCGGCGACCCTCTCGGCGGCATCCTGGGCGGCATCCTGGGTGGCGGCGGCTACGGCGGCGGCTACAACAACAACAACAACCTCTCGCAGTTCGAACGCGCCGCGCTCGAAGCCTGCGGCCGCGAGGCGCAGCGCTACGGCGGTGTCGAGATCACCGCGGTCCAGCAGGATACGCGCGACACGGTGCGCGTCCAGGGCCGGATCAACACGCGCGACACGCGCAACGACGAATTCACCTGCACCTTCCGCAGCGACGGTCGCATCGTCGACTTCCGTACCGGCTGATCGCCGGCGCCTGGCGACCGACAAGGGCCGATTGACAGCGTGGCCGCCGGGGGTAACTCCGGCGGCCATGTTCATTGTGGTCTTCCGCAACCGCAAGCGCGCCGACATCGACCGCGCCGCCTACGAAGCGCAGGCCGAGGCGATGGAGGCCACGGCGCGCGCGCAGCCTGGCTTCCTCGCCTTCAAGAGCTTCTCCGCCGACGACGGCGAAGTCGTCGCGATCTCCGAATGGGAAAGCGAGGCGCACGCCCGCGCCTGGGGCCGCATGGCCGAACACCGCGAGGCGCAGGCCGACGGGCGCGCGCGCTGGTACGCCGAATATTCCATCGCCATGGCGGACGTCGCCCGCATCCACAGTTTTACCGCGAAAGGTTGAGCGCATGATCCACCTCTACGGCATTCCCAACTGCGACACGGTGAAGAAGGCGCGGCGCTGGCTGGACGGGCAGGGACTCGACTACACCTTCCACGACTACAAGAAGGAGGGGGCCGATGCCGGCCTGCTCGGCGCTTGGGCGGACGCGGTAGGATGGCAGGTCCTGCTCAACCGTTCCGGCACCACGTTCCGCAAGCTGGACGATGCGGACAAGCGGGATCTCGACCGCGAGAAGGCGATCTCACTGATGGTGAAATACCCCAGCATGATAAAGCGCCCGGTCGTCACGCAGGAGGATAGCGAGCGGGTGTTGGTGGGCTTCGCGCAGAGCGAGTGGGAAAACGCGCTTACCTAGAGTTTTCTAAGTAATTGCAGCGGTTTACCGCGCAGCATGGGTGCAGCACGATTACGCAGCGCGCGCCGTCACTATGAAGTTGAGCGACAGGTCGCTCGACAGGTGCAATCCCTTCATCGGAGAGAAAGCGATCCCCTTGGGCTCTCCCATCTCCAGCCCCGCATGCTGCAGCAGATCGCGCAGTTCATCGGGTGTCACGAAGTCGTCCCAGTGGTGCGTGCCGCGCGGGACCATTCCGAGCATTTCCGCGCCCTCCACCAGCAGCGCGCGGCTCATCGGAGTGCGATTGGGGGTCGACAAAACCATCAGCCCGCCATCGGCCAGATGCGCCGCCAGCTGCACGACGAAGCCCTGCTTGTCGGACACGTGCTCCAGTACCTCCATGCTGGTGACGAGATCGAAGCGGCCGAGCCCCAGCGAGCCCAGTTCGCCCGCGCGATAGTCGATGGCGAGCCCTGCGCCCTCGGCATGGGTGCGCGCGGCGGCGACGTTTTCGAACGCGGCGTCCACGCCCGTCACCTCGGCCCCCAGCCGCGCCAGCGGCTCGCACAGCAGCCCCGCGCCGCAGCCGACATCGAGCGCGGTCTTGCCCGCCAGCGGACGCACGCTTTCGATATCGCCGGCCCAGTGCATGTCCACCGCCTCGCGCACGAACTTCAGCCGCACCGGGTTCAGCTTGTGCAGCATGGCGGACGATCCCTTCGGGTCCCACCAGTCGCGCGCCAGCTTGCCGAAATGGGCGGCCTCCTCGGGCCGGATAGTTACGGATGTGACAGTTGCATCGCTCATGCCGCCCCCCTAACAGCCGCCGGGGCAATCAGCCAGAGATACGGACGGGCGGAAGACGGCAGTGGCGCGCATCGTGATGAAATTCGGCGGCACCTCGGTGGCAGGCACTGAGCGCATTCGCCGCGTCGCCAACATCGTGAGGGCGCAGGCCGCGGGCGGCAACCAGGTCGCCGTGGTCGTCAGCGCCATGGCGGGCGAGACCGACCGGCTGGTGAACTTCTGCCGCGAGGCCAATCCGCTCTACGATCCGGCCGAATACGACGTGGTGGTGGCAAGCGGCGAGCAGGTGACCGCGGGCCTCCTCGCGCTGACCCTCCAGGCCATGGGCTGCCGGGCGCGCAGCTGGCTCGGCTGGCAGCTGCCCGTCCGCACGTTCTCGGCCCATGCCAATGCCCGTGTGGGCGATATCGAGGCCGAGCGCCTGCTCGCCGCCATGGCCGAGGGCGAGATCGCCGTCATCCCCGGCTTCCAGGGCGTCAGCGACGAGCAGCGCATCACCACCATGGGCCGCGGCGGGTCCGACACCTCGGCCGTCGCCATCGCGGCGGCGCTGAAGGCGGACCGCTGCGACATCTACACCGACGTCGACGGGGTCTACACCACCGACCCGCGCATCGTGGCGCGCGCGCGCAAGATCAAGCACATCGCGTTCGAGGAGATGCTGGAACTCGCCAGCGTCGGGGCCAAGGTGCTGCAAACCCGCAGCGTCAGCCTCGCCATGAAGCACGACGTGCGGGTGCAGGTGCTGAGCAGCTTCGTCGACGACGGCGCGCCGCCCGCCGACAGCCTGCCCGGCACCATGATCGTCTCCGAGGCGGAGATGCAGAAACTTCTGGAGGAAGGCCAAGTGGAACGCCAGACCGTCACCGGCATCGCGCACGACAAGAACGAGGCGCGCGTGGTGCTCACCCGTGTGCCCGACAAGCCGGGCGCCGTCGCGCAGATCTTCACCCCGCTGGGCGATGCCGGCATCAACGTGGACATGATCATCCAGAACGTGGGCCGCGACAAGGGCGAGACCGACGTGACCTTCACCGTGCCGCAGGCCGAGCTCGCCCGCGCGCAGGCGCTGCTGGAGGACAAGCGGGAGGCCATCGGCTTCAACCGCCTGATCACCGATGCGCGCGTCGCCAAGATCAGCGTCGTGGGCATGGGCATGAAGAGCCACGCGGGCGTCGCCGCCACGATGTTCAAGTCGCTGGCGGACCGCGGCATCAACGTGCAGGCGATCTCGACCAGCGAGATCAAGGTCAGCGTGCTGATCGACGAGGACGAGACCGAGCTCGCCGTGCGCGTGCTGCACACCGCCTACGGGCTCGACAGCGAACTGGCTCCGGCCTGATTCCCGGAAGCAATACGGGCCCGCCTTCCCCCTGAAGGCGAGCCCGTACGCGTGACGCCCGGCCCGGGGAGGGGAGGAAGCCGGCCGTGTGTCAGGGAAGCTACGGACCCGGTTGCCTTCTGGATGCACGCCGGCATCGAAAGCCGTTTTTCTTGTCGAGCGCGGGCCGCCTGCCTAAGGGCGGGCGCATGACCAGCTATCCCAAGACAGACGCGCTGATGGCGCGCGGCCGCGACTTCCTCGGCACCGATCACGCCATACTGTGCGGCGCGATGAGCTGGGTGTCGGAGCGCAACCTCGTCTCCGCCATCAGCAATGCCGGCGGCTTCGGCGTTATCGCCTGCGGGGCCATGACGCCCGAACTGCTCGATGCCGAGATCGCCGCGACCAAGGCGATGACAGACAAGCCCTTCGGCGTGAACCTCATCACCATGCACCCCCAGCTGTTCGACCTGATCAAGGTCTGCGGGCGGCACGGCGTCGGCCACGTCGTGCTGGCGGGCGGCATCCCGCCCAAGGGCAGCGTCGAGGCGATCAAGGCCTTCGATGCCAAGGTCATCGTCTTCGCGCCGACGCTGGCGCTGGCGAAAAAGCTGCTGCGGAGCGGGGCGGATGCGCTGGTGATCGAGGGGATGGAGGCGGGTGGCCATATCGGGCCGGTTTCCACCAGTGTGCTGGCGCAGGAGTTCCTGCCGGAACTGGCCGAGGATTACGTCGTCTTCGTCGCCGGCGGCATCGGCAGAGGCGAAGCAATCGCCGGATACCTCGAAATGGGCGCGAGCGGCGTGCAACTCGGCACCCGCTTCGCCTGCGCCACCGAGAGCATCGCACACCCGGATTTCAAGAAGGCCTTCTTCCGCGCCAAGGCCCGCGATGCCGAGGCGAGCGTGCAGGTCGACCCGCGCCTGCCGGTGATCCCGGTCCGCGCGCTCAAGAACAAGGGCACCGACGCCTTTACCGCCAAGCAGCGCGAAGTAGCGGGCATTCTCGATACCGGCTCGATCGAGATGCTCGAGGCGCAATTGCAGATCGAGCACTACTGGGCCGGCGCCCTGCGCCGCGCGGTGATCGATGGCGATGTCGAGAACGGCAGCCTGATGGCCGGGCAAAGCGTGGGAATGGTGACGCAGGAGGAGCCCGCCGCGGACATCATCGCCGCGCTGATGCGGCAGTGCGAGGATGCGCTGGCGCGGCGGTGAATGCCTCTCAGTAAGCAAAAATTGGATCGTACGCTCGAGCAGTTGTTCGGGTACGAAGTCGGCGATCCCGAAGATGCTCCAACTTCAATGATCGGGGACATCTGGCGGTCGTGGAAGAAGCCCATTTCCGACCTCACGCCCGAGGAGTTGGGAAAGCTCGTTGTGCAGCGCGACGGCTTTCCCATCGTCCTCGATCTAGTGATGCCCAAGCTTCGTGCTGACCCGCTGTTCGACGGCGGCTACTACCCGGGCGATGTGCTTTCCGATCTGCTACGCAGTCCACCGGAAATCTGGATCGACCGACCCGAATACGAGGCAGAATTGGCGGCCTTGGAAAAGCGTGCGCTGGCTGCTGGCGAGGACACAAATTTCGCCTTCCGCAAAAGCTTGGTCCGGTTCTAACCCCCCAACCCCGCCAGCACCCGCACCGTCCCTTCCGCATCGCCGGTCATCACGAAGTGATCGGTGGCGACCTCGTGGTAGTCCCAGCCGTCGGCGCGGGCTTTCTCGGCGAAGCGGGTGAAGGGGGTGGGGTTCCAGCCGGTGGCGTAGAGGTAGGCGCGGCGGGGGATCGCCTCGGCCTCGCCCGGCCCCTCGACCGCTTCCAGCAGGGTCAGCAACGGCTGGTAGCCGACCACGCCCGGCACCAGCTTGAAATCGAGCGCGCCGATGGGGTCGACCATGCCCGGCTTGTGTTTCTGGGTGTCGATATACCAGTCGTGCTCGGCCTCGCCGGTGATGTCCCACAGGCTCTCGCCCGGCTGCGGCACGAAGGCGTCGATGTAGGCGAGCGCATCGATCCGGCTGCCGAGCCGCGCGGCGAGGCCGGTCACGACCATGCCGCCGTAGCTGTGGCCCGCCAGCACGAAGCGGTCGAAGCCGCTATCCGCCACCTGCCGCTCCACGTCGGCGACGTGGTCGGTCAGCGTCATGCCGGGGTGAAGCTCGTCCTGCCGCGAGCCGAGGCCGGGCAGGGTGGCGACGAGGACGCGGTGGCCCAGCGCCTCCAGCATGGCGGGCACCTCGCCCCAGGTGTGCGCGCCGCCCCATGCGCCGTGGACGAGGACGTAGTCGGTCATTGCAGCGCTCCTGTGGCAGCGGTGAAGTCGTTGGTAGCGCCGCGTGCACCGCTCGCCAATCGCGGATTGGTGCAGCGAGGCCGAAGCTGGCACGCGTGACAGCATGACCCTTGCAACGAATACCACGCGCCGACAGGCCATGTTCGGCACCGGCGCGGTGGCGCTAGCCGGATGCACCAGCCTTCCGCCCTCCGCGCCCGATCCCCTCGGCGCACGCATCGATGCACACTTCGCCCCGCTTGCGGCGACGCGCGATGTTTCAGGCGTGCTGCGGGTGGAGCGGCCGGGTAAGCCGCCTCTCGAGCGCAGCTGGGGCTACGCCGACTGGCAAGGTCGCTTCCGCCACACCGGCGAGACCCGCTTCAGCGCCGCTTCCGTGACGAAGGGCGTGACAGCCGCCGCGTTGGTGGCGCTAGTGCGCGCAGGCAACATGATGCTGACCGATCCCGTATCGCGCTGGATGCCCGCGCTCGCCGCTTTCCCGGCGATGTCGCTCGAGGCTGTGCTCTCGCACCGCGCCGGTCTGCCGCGCGACTTTCCGGACGATTACGACCCGGTGCGCGCCAGTGCCTCCGCCTGGCTCGCCGCCAACCGCGCGGGGGTCGGGCCGGTGGGGGAGGAAAGTTATTCCAATGTCGGCTATGGGCTGCTGGCCGAGGTTATCGCGGCATCCACGGGACGCGCCTTCGCCGACGTGGTGGGAGAACTGGTCGTGGCTCCAGCGGGCATGACGGCCAGCGCCGTGCTGCCCGGTATCGCGGCGGACGCGGTCGGAGGCGCCTTGCCCTACACCGCGGGCCCCGCGCCGCAACTGGTGGAAACGCCCGTCCCCGCGCCGCTGGAGTTCGGCTCGTCGGGCCTCGTCACTACGGCAAGTGACCTGATCCGCTGGGCCCGGGCGCTGGCGGACGGGGCCTGGCCGGAATTGTTCGCCCCGGACGATCCGTTCGGCTCCATCGACCGGGGCACCGACGCGGGCGGCGAGTATGTTTCCATCCAGGGCACGCTGCCGGGCTATTCGGCCAATGCCATCGCCTGGCGCGGCGGGCCGGCGGTGGCCTATGCCGGCAACCTTTTCAGCTTTCCCGTGCTCGACATGGGCCGGACTTTGCGCGCGCTAGTGGCGGGCGAGGGGCCGCCCGTTCCCGCCATGCGTCCGGCCGACGTGCCGCTCGGCGCGGAGCACCGCTCGCTGGCAGGAGAGCACATGGCCGAGGGCTTCGGCCGCATCGCCATCAGGCTCGATGCAAGCGGTCGGGGAATGCGGCTGACCTTTCCCGAGCGGGCCGCCTACTGGTCGTTCTATCTTACGCCGATGGCCGGCGGCGCGTTGCACTGGCGAGCCTTCGACCGGATCCTGAGCCGCGGCGCAGACGGTACACTGGTGTTGGTGGAGCGCTAGCCCGCAACGCGAAAGGGGCCGCCTTGCGGCAGCCCCTTCCGTCAATGCCAAAGCGAAAAGACTCAGCCCTTGCGGCCCGAGCGCCAGCCGGCCTGGTAGGTTTCGCCCGCCATCTTGGAATAGGGCACGGGGCTGACGATGGCCTTGACGTTGAGCTGCTTGTGGGGCTCCACGGTGGTCTTCTCGGTGCCGCCGTTCTCCTCGCCCCAGACCACTTCCAACTCGGTGCCGAGCGGGATTTCGTGGTCGATGGTGGCGAGCGAAAGCGCCTTCTTCTCGTTCCACGAATATCCGGTGAACATCGACAGGCCGACGGTGTTGCCGGCCGCGTCGACCACCTTGTCGTAGTTCGAGTTGGCATAGTTCGCCAGCGGCAGGTCGAAGAACTTGTACTGCTCGCCCTCGGGATCGAACATCGAGCCGACGATCTTCTTCATGTCGTCAGCGCTCCATTCGAGCGTCACCTTCTTGCGCTGCTCGTCCTTGTTCTCGGCCACCTGCTTCAGCGCGTCGGCGCCGTGGAAATCGTGGTCGAACTTGACGAAGGGGCCGTAGCCCAGCTCCCAAGGGTTGAGGTAATAGTCCTCGATTGTCTTGCCCACGAAGCTGCCGCCGATGGAGCCGGTCGCCTCGTAGCTGTCGGCACCCAGCCACTTGCGATAGTCGGCCAGCTTCTCGCCGGTGTAGATCGCGGGCAGCGGCGAGGGGATCCAGCCGGATTCGAGCGTGTTCGAGGGGTAGGCGCGGCTGCCGACCGGGATCAGGCCGAACTCCTCGCCCGCCTTCAGGATCTCGTCGCGCACATACTCCTGTTCCTCGTAGGAGCCCCAGATCTCGAGGCCGGGCGAACCCGCCATGCCGTGGCGCAGGGTGCGGATCGTCTTGTCGCCGATCTTCATCGAGCTCATGTTGAAGAACTTGAGCTTCTCCAACGTCTCGCCGTTCAGCTTCTCGATCACGTCCCAGGCACGCGGCCCCTGGATCTGGAAGCGCCAGCTGATTCGCTTGACGGGCTTGCCCATCGGGCGGCTGGGCGAGCGCGGATCGTTGATGATCTCCACGTTATAGCCGCCGGTCTCGGCATGGAACATCAGCCAGTTCGCGGCAGGCGCGCGGCCGACGTAGACGAATTCCTCCTCGGCCAGGCGGAAGATGATGCCATCGCCGATGACGTGGCCGTAGGGGGTTGTGGGGACGTACTGCTTGGCCTTGTTCACCTCGAACCCGGCGGGCGAGTTGATCATGGTGTCGCTGAGCAGCTTCAGCGCGTCCGGCCCGTTGATGTAGACATCGAACATGTGATGCGACTGGTCGAACAGCACGGCGCCGTGCTGCCAGGCCCACTGCTCGTCACGCCAGTTGGAGAACTCGGGCGCGACCACCGGGTAGACGTAGGCGCCGATCTTGTTGTTGCGCAGCTGGCCGACGATGTCGCCGTTCGCCTTGTCGAGTACCTGTTGCAGATTGTCGGCCATTCTTGGCTCCTCTCCATGCTTGTGAAAGAATCACGTATGCGAAATTGTATGTAACGCATACAAGTTTCGGCTAGGGAGGCAAGGCCCATACCGTGTGGCGCAGCAGGAGGTGACGCATGAAAGTCGAAGCTCTCGATCACGTGAACATCATCACCGACCGGCTGGAGGAAACGGCGCAATGGTACGCGGCCATACTCGGTCTGGCGCGGCGCGACGGCCCGCCGCCGCTGACGCCGCAGACGGCGCAGTGGATGCACGACGCTGACGGACGGGCCATCGTCCACATCAACTCCGCCGACTGCGCGCGTACCTACGACCGCGAGGTCCAGCCCGGCGCGCTGACCGGCGCCCTGCACCACGTGGCGCTGAAGATGACCGGCTACGAAGAGATGAAGGCACGGCTGGATGCCGCGGGGGCCGACTATCAGGAGAACCTGGTGGCGGCGATAAACCTGCGGCAGATCTTTACCGCAGACCCCAACAATGTCCTGCTGGAACTGAATTTCTTCGCCGGGTGAGGGCGGTCAGCTCTCGATGATCTTGCGCATTCGTTCGGCCTGCTGATGCGCCTT
Source organism: Aurantiacibacter luteus (assembly GCF_001010945.1). Lineage (GTDB taxonomy): Bacteria > Pseudomonadota > Alphaproteobacteria > Sphingomonadales > Sphingomonadaceae > Alteraurantiacibacter > Alteraurantiacibacter luteus. The sequence goes on along the minus strand of NZ_LBHB01000002.1, from coordinate 216,830 downwards.
GTCCTTGGCGGAGGCCTCGCAGTCGGCATCGGCCAGGGCATCGAGCTGGTCGGCGGCGCGCTTGACCATGCCCTCGAGCGCCTGTGCCTTCTGTTGGGCATTGCCCAGTTCATGCTTCAGCTTGGCTTCGGTGGGTGTCGTCATTGCAGGTGCCTCCGCGGGAGGTCCCGCCGATCCATGATGCCACATCCGGCAGACAGCTTGCAAATGCCCGGGATTGACCGCTGCATCAAACCGGCACCCCGCCCGCCGTGGTGGTCCGGTACATCTCGCGCCGGAACCCGTCGTAGTCGTTGGGTCCGAGGTGCATGGTGGCGGCATTGTCCCACAGGCAGACCATGCTCTGCTCGTGCTTGGCCGGGTCGCCGAAGCTGACGGCCCAGCCCTTGCGCCGCAGGCTCCGTGTCGCGACGCTATTGCGCGCGCTCCTGTGGACGCGCTGGGGACGGAGCATGCAGCGGTAGGTTTTGGGAGAGGTGCTGGATGGCGAGCGCGGTGTTCGTACACACGGTGTCGCCGCCGATGCCGGTGGATGCGCCGGTGACGATGACGTCGTGTCTTCGAACGTCAAAAGCCCCTCGCTCCTTTGAGCAGGACCTAGGCCAGCCCCAGCACCCGCGCGGCGTTGTCCTTCATGATCCCGGGCATCACCTCGTCGCGGAAGCCGACCTCCTTCGCGGCGGCGATCCACTTGTCGGGATGGATCAGGGGGAAGTCGCTGCCGAACAGCACCTTGTGCTTGAGCTGGGTGTTTGCGTAGCGAATGACCGCTTCCGGGAAATACTTGGGCGACCAGCCCGACAGGTCGATGAAGACGTTGTCCTTGTGCAGCGCCATCGACAGGCTCTGGTCCACCCACGGCCAGCTGGGGTGGGCGAGGATGATCTTCATGTCGGGAAAGTCCACCGCGACATCGTCCACCAGCATGGGCTCGCCGTACTTGAGCCTCAGACCCCCGCCGCCGCGCATCCCCGTGCCCATGCCCGAATGGCCGGTGTGGAAGATGGCGGGCAGCTTGTATTCGTTGATGACCTCGTAGATCGGGTAGCCGACCGGGTCCGCCGGGTGGGCGTTCTGCGCGATGCCGTGAAACTTGAAGCCCCTGACCCCGTGGTTCTCGATGAGGTCCAGCGCCTCGCGTGCGCCGTACTTCCCCTTGTGCGGATCGATGCTGGCGAAGGGGATGCAGATGTCGTCGTTCCTGTTCGCCAGCTCGGCGACTTCGTAGTTGGAGACGCGCTTGGCCCCCATGCCGCTCTCGGCATCGACGGTGAACAGGCAGAAGGCGATGTTCGTCTCGCGGTAGAGCTCGATGATCTCGGGCATCTTCGGACGCTCGCGCGGCGCCTTGAAATAGGCGCTGGCGGCATCGAAGAACTTGCCCATCACCGGGTCTTCCGGGTCGTGGCAGGACACCTCGGCGTGCACGTGCACGTCGATGGCGCGGACTTTGTTCAGGTCTATGGGAATGTGCGTGTCTCCCGAAGGGAAGGGGGGAAGAAGACCGAGCTCCTCCCCCGCATCCAATCAATCCATCTTCATCACGACCGACTTGGTCTGCAGGTAGGCCTCGATCCCCTCGCGCCCCTGTTCGCGGCCCACGCCGCTTTCCTTGTAGCCGCCGAAGGGGATGGCGACGTCGATCATGGCGTGGGTGTTGACCCACACCGTGCCCGCCTGCAGCTTCGCGGCGATCTGGTGGGCGGCGGCGAGGTTCTTGGTCCACACGCCCGCAGCGAGGCCGTATTGCGTGTCGTTGGCATCGCGCACGACGTCGTCGAGGTCCTCGAAGCGCTGGGCGACCACGACGGGGCCGAAGATCTCCTCGCGCACCACGCTCATCTGCGGGTTTACGTCGGTGAGGATGGTCGGGTTGACGTAGTAGCCGCCATCGCTGGAGGGCGCATCGCCGCCCATCAGCACGGCGGCGCCGTCACGCTTGCCGGCTTCGATGTAGTTCATCACCCGCTCGTGCTGTTCCTTGCTGACGAGCGGGCCCATGTGCGCGTCGGGGTCGAGGCTGGGGCGCGGGGCCCAGAAGTCCTTTGTCTGGTGCATCCCCTCGATCACGTCGTCGAACACGCTCTTGTGCGCGTAAAGGCGGCTGCCCGCGACGCAGACCTGCCCGGAGTTGAAGAAGATCGCGCCCGCCACGCCCGGTCCGGTGGAAGCGACGTCGACGTCGGGCATGACCACGACCGGGCTCTTGCCGCCCAGTTCCAGCGTCACGTGCTTGAGCGTGTCGGTGGCGTTCTTGTTGATGAGCTTGCCGATCTCGGTCGAGCCGGTGAAGGCCACCTTGTCGACGTCGGGGTGCTTCACCAGCCGGTCGCCGCCGGTGTGGCCGTAGCCGGTGACGAGGTTGAACACGCCCGCAGGCACGCCCGCCTCGTGCACGAGGTCCGCCAGGCGCAGCGCGGTGAGGCTGGTCTGCTCGGCGGGCTTCAGGATCGTGGTGCAACCCGCGCCCAGTGCCGGGCCGATCTTGAGACAGGCCATCAGCAGGGGGAAGTTCCACGGCACGATCTGCGCGCAGACGCCGACGGGCTCCTTCAGCGTGTAGGCGAACAGCATGCCGCCGGGCATGGTGTAGGGGGCGACGGTCTCGCCGGTGATCTTGCTCGCCCAGCTGGCGCAGAAGCGGATGTGGCTGGCCGCGCCCGGCACGTCGACCGCGGCGGCCATGCCCTTGGGCTTGCCCACGTCGATGGCTTCGAGTTCGGCCAGCTCATCCGCGTGCTCCTCGATGAGGTCGGCGAGCTTGTGCATGATCTTCTCGCGCATGACCGGGGGCATGTTGCGCCACCGGCCATCGTCGAAGGCAGTGCGCGCGGCGGCGACGGCGCGGTCGATGTCCTTGTCGGTGGCCTCCACGAAACGCGACACGATCTTGCCCGAGGAGGGGTCCTCCACCTCGATGGTCTCGCCGCCCGAGGAATCCACCCAAGCGCCGTCGATGTAGAGCTGGGGCTTGCGTTCCAGCGCCTTCTTCACGGCGGCGGAGTAGTCACGCTGGGTGCGATCGATGGCGGTCTGTTCGTTCATGGCCTGGTGCTCCTGTCCCGATGAATTGGCAATTGTTTTAGGCGATAACATTCGGTCCGCCCGTGCGCGACTCAATTCGCGCGCCAGATGTGTGTTGCGAATGTCCGGAATCGGTGCTTAGGCGCGCATCGTCAGTCGAGCGCGAGCCCGCGCAGTGACGCTGGAACAGCAGCCGCTAACCTAGCCGATTGGACCCATGCCATGACATTCAAGCTACCTTCGCGCGCCGACCACGTCGGCTCCTTCCTGCGTCCGCGCTCCGTGATCGAGGCGCGCGAGCGGTTCGCCGCGGGCGACATCGATGCCGCCGCCCTGCGCCAGATCGAGGACGAGGCCATCGCCGAGCTCGCCCGCTGGGAGGAGAGCCTGGGCCTGAAAGCCATCACCGACGGCGAATATCGCCGCAAGTTCTTCCACACCGACTTCCTGCTCCAGCTCTCGGGCGTCGAGGAGACAGGCGGCATCAAGAAGGCGTTCAAGAACGACAAGGGCGTCGACGTGGAATTCGCGCCGCCCAAGATGATCATCACCGGCAAGGTCGCGCACGAGAAGCCGATCCAGCGCGCCGATTTCGAGGCGCTGAAGAAGGTCGTCACCCAGACGCCCAAGGTCTCCATTCCCAGCCCCACCATGCTGCACTTTCGCGCCGGGCGCGAGGGCATTCCCGAGGATGCCTATCCCGACATGCAGGGCTTCTACGACGATGTCGCCGCGGCCTACCGCGCCGAGATCGCCGACCTCGCCGACGCGGGCTGCCGGTATATCCAGATCGACGACACCAACCTCGCCTACCTGTGCGACACCGGCCACCGCGAGGACGCGCAGAAGCGCGGGATGGACCCCGATTCGGTCACGCATGAATATGCCCGCCTCATCAACGCCAGCTTCCGCGATGCGCCGGCCGACATGGTCAAGGCCATGCACCTGTGCCGCGGCAACTTCCGGTCGAGCTGGGCGGCCGAGGGCGGTTACGAGCCGGTGGCAGAGGTGATGTTCAACGAGTGCGACATCGACGCCTTCTTCCTCGAATACGACGATGCCCGCTCGGGCGACTTCTCGCCGCTGGCGCACCTGCCCAAGGGCAAGACCGTGGTGCTCGGCCTGGTATCGACCAAGCTCGGCGAGATGGAGACGAAGGACGACATCAAGCGCCGCATCGACCAGGCGGCGCAGTATGCCGACCTCGACCAGCTGGCGCTGAGCCCGCAGTGCGGCTTTGCCAGCACCGTCCACGGCAACGACATCACCACCCAGCAGCAGGCCGCCAAGATCCGCCTGTGCGTGGAGGTGGCCGAGGAAGTCTGGGGCTGATTTCCCGGCAGATACGAACAAGGGGGCGGCGGGAGCGATCCTGCCGCCCTTTTTGCATTTGCGCGTGGCGGCATTCGGCGACACACAGGGCGCAACGAACAAGGGGAGCCCGAAAGCCATGAAAATCGCCGCCATTCTCGCCGCCGTGTCCACGCTGGTGCTCGCCGTTCCCTCGCTGGCGCAGGAGGTCCGTCAGGTCATCCATGCCGGGCACGTAATCCGCGACGTGGATTCCGGGTTCGACGGACCGGCGACGATCACCGTGGAGAACGGCCGTATCGTCGCCATCGAAGACGGGTGGCAGCCGGTGCCCGCCGGGGCCGAGCTTATCGACCTGTCGGGCAAGACCGTCATGCCCGGCCTCATTGACCTCCACGTCCATCTCGACGGCAACCCCGGCGGCGACTTCCGCGACGCGGCGGTGGAGAGCGACGAGTGGGCGACGCTGACCGGCGCGGTCAATGCGCGCACCACGCTGGCGGCGGGCTTCACCACGGTGCGCGACGTGGGCAGCTATCCGCAGTCGATGTTCGCCGTGCGCCGCGCCGTGGCAGAGGCCGCCTTTCCCGGACCGCGCATCCTCGCCTCCGGCCCGCCGCTCGCCATCATCGGCGGGCACGGCGACGTCTCCGGCTTCCGGCCCGAGGTGAACGACGCGCTCGACACCGGATTCACCTGTACCGGCCCCGCCGAGTGCGCCGCGCGTGTGCGGCAGGCGGCGCAGAACGGGTCGGACTGGATCAAGATCACCGCGACCGGCGGCGTGCTCAGCCAGCAGGGCCGAGGGCTCGAGGCGCACTTTACCCGGCCCGAGATGGAAGCCATCGTCGAGGCGGCCAGCGCGCTCGGCCTCGAGGTCGCCGCCCACGCCCACGGCGCGCGCGGGATCGAGGCGGCGGCCAATGCCGGCATCCGCACCATCGAGCACGGCACCTACCTCGATCGCGGCGCGCTCGACGCCATGCAGGCGCACGACACCGTGCTCGTCCCCACGCTGATGGCCTTCCAGGGCGTGATCGAGCGCCTGGGCACCGGGGTCTACACCCCTACCGTCGAGGCCAAGATCCGCCAGGTGGCCGAGATCGTCGGCCAGCAGGTGCGCGAGGCGCACCGGCGCGGCATCACCATCGCCTTCGGCACCGATGCAGGCGTGTTCGAGCATGGCCGCAACGCCGGCGAGTTCGCGCTGCTGGTGCAGGCGGGCATGAGCGACCGCGAGGCGGTGGCGAGCGCCACCACGGTCGCCGCGCGGGTGCTGCACATGGAAAACGAGATCGGCCGCCTCGCGCCCGGTTACTCGGCGGACATGATCGCGCTGGACGGCAACCCGCTGGAGAACGCGGCGCTGCTGGAGGAGGTCGACTGGGCCATGGCGCGCGGGCGCGCGCTGGCGGACTAGGTCGGTGCTCCTCGCTCTAGGCTCTTCATGGGCAAAAGCGTATGCTCCGGTCCGTGCCGGCCCCGGACGATATGGGCAGGTCGTTTGAAAAATAATGTAATTTGCGTGTTTTGCTTGGAATTATGCAAAAATCTGTCATCGTGCTGCATTGCAACATGAAGCGCGTCCGCGGCCGCCGGAGATAACGATGACACTGCGAACCGAATTGGCCTATGTGATTATAGTGATCGCGGTCATCGTCGTCGGATTGGGCATGGCTGTATGGTTGCGCCGCCGGGCTAAAGATCGCCGAATGCGCTTCGGCCGTCGCCGCTCGCGCCGTTGGTAGGGTCGGCATAGGGCCAAGGCCCACTTTCGCGCCGCGCCGATCCTGCTAGTCTTGGGTCCAGACAATACGAGAGGACCGACGACCATGTGCGAAACCGACCACCTCAGCACCATGCCCGCGTTGAGCCGCCGCAGCTTCGGCGCGCTGGCGGGAATGGGCGCGCTCGCCGCCTGCACTTCGATGGAGGGCTCGGGCACCGCGGGCGGGCTGACGCAGTCGAACGTCAGCTTCGCCGCCGACGGGGGGACGATGGACGGCGTGTTCATCCACCCGGCGAGCGGGCGGCACCCGGGCGTGATCCTGTGGCCCGACATCGCCGGCCTGCGCCCCGCCAAGGTCGAGATGGGACGGCGGCTGGCGGCTGAAGGCTATGCCGTCCTCGTCGCCAATCCCTACTATCGTTCGGTCGCCGGGCAGCAGTTCGCCGACTTCGACGCCTGGCGAAACGGCGGCATGCAGGCGACCCAGCCTTGGCGGGAACGCAACACGCCCGAGGCGGTGATGGCGACGGCGCGCAGCGTTGTCGGCTGGCTCGACGCGCAGGCCGCGGTTGATACGGGCAAGGGCATCGGCAATCAGGGCTACTGCATGACGGGCAGCTGGACGATCCTGTCGGCCGCCGCTGTGCCGGGCCGCATCAAGGCTGCGGCCAGCTTCCACGGCGGCGGGCTGGTGGGGGAAAATCCGCTGGCCCCGGTAAACCAGCTCTCGCGCATGGCCGCCGATGCAGGCGCTCTGATCGCCATCGCGCAAAACGACGATGCCTCCGCCCCCAACGACAAGGTCGCCCTGCGCGCCGCCGCCGAGGCAGCACAGGCGGACATCGAGGTGGAAGTCTACGCTGGCGACCACGGCTGGACCGTGCTCGACAGCCCGGTCTACAACCAGGCGGAGGCCGAGCGCGCCCGGGCGGCCATGCTCGATCTCTACCGCGAGAAACTGTGAGGCTGACGCGGCCGAACCTGCGGACCGGTCGTCGGCAATTGCTTCAACGCGACGGGAAATTGTTGGCCAACTGTGCTTCGCTTTTTCTCGGACTCGCGATGCTCCTGTTGCTGGTCGATGACAGCAAGCTTTTCGGCATAGCCGGGGGCACGCTTCTTGCGATCGGGCTGCTGGCTGCCTTTGTGGCCGCTTCTTGGCTAATGGCGGGGCTGATCAAACGCCTGTGGCATGGTGACGGGCGACGCGAAAAATAGACTCCCGACATCGCAGCCGTGCAGAGTCGCGGTTTCGTGTCATCCAATAAACCGAGCAGTCGGAGGGACCGGTATTCTTTCCTCTCCGCCCGTCGCGGCTGGGGCACGGGTGCCGCAATCTCGTCCCTGCAAAGGGTGCGGTTCGTCTCATGGCGGATTGTCCGTCCGCCCGCAGGCCCGCATCAGCGCGGCCACGGGGGTCCACGATTGGATACGGAGTTGGACGAATGAAGACTTTTGCAGTGCTGGGCGCGGCGGGTTCGCTGCTGCTGGCCGGTGCCGCCATGGCGCAGGAACTGCCGGCTCAGACCGAGGATGCCGTCACCGCCGAGGCGACGTCTACGGCCTTTACCGACGAGCAGATCGCCAGCTTCGTCGAGGCGGCCATCGCGATGCGCGCGGCCCAGGCGGAGATTGCGGCGGATACTACCGTGACCGCAGAGGCGCGGCAGGCGAAGGCGCTCGAGGTGCTGGCCGAGGCCGGGATCGAGGCCGAGACCTACAATGCCATCGGCACGGCCATGCAGGCTGACCCGGCCGTGGCGCAGCGCGTGCAGCTGGCGCTCGGCGCGCGGGCGCAGGCTGCCGGAAATAACGACAACAGCTGATCTCAGGACAACCGGGCGCCCCAACGCCCGGCACGACGGGCTCCGGTGGCGAAAGTTGCCGGAGCCCTTATCGCGTCGGCTTCAGGCGAGCTCCTCGGTGTCGATCGTCGGCCTGATGGCGTCGTGGTAGCGGTGGCCGTGGACGTTCGCGTGGTTCACCAAATCGCCCGCGCGGGCAATTACCTCGGCCGGAATGTCGAGTGTGGCGGCGGCGAAGTTGTCCTGCATGTGCGCCATGCTGGTGGTGCCGGGGATGACGTGCAGGTGCTCGCCCTGTTCAAGCACCCAGCGATTGGCGAGCTGGGCGGGGGTCACGCCAGCCTCCGCCGCCAGCGCTTCGAACCGCTCGATCACGGCGAGGTTCTTCGGCCAGTTTTCCGCATCGAAGCGCGGCATCTTGCGCCTGAGATCGCTTTCCTCGAGCGTCGAAGGATCGCGCAGCACGCCGCCGAAGGCCCCGCGCCCGGTGCTGCTGAAGGCGACCAGCGCCACGCCGAGCTCGCGCGTGGTCTCGAGCACGCCCAGTTCCACGTTGCGGGTCCACAGCGAATATTCGGTCTGCACCGCGCCGAGCGGATGGACGGCGTACGCCTCGCGGATGTGCGCCGCGCTCCATTCGGAAACGCCGTATGCCCCGATCTTGCCCGCCTCGATCGCCCGCGCCATCGCCCCCACGCTGTCGGCGATGGGCACCTTGGGATCGAAGCGGTGCATGTAATAGAGGTCGAGGTGATCCACGCCGAGCCGCTGCAGGCTGGCATCGAGATTGGCGGCGATGGCCTCTGGCCGGCAGTTCACGCCGCGATCCGGCCCCTCGACCACGATGCCGCACTTGCTGGCGAGGAATACCTCGCCGCGGCGATAGCGCAGCACCTCCGCCAGCAGCTCCTCGTTCTTGCCGAGGCCGTAGATGTTGGCGGTGTCGAAGTGGTCGTAGCCGAGATCCAGCGCACTGTTGAGCAGCCGCAGTGCCTCCTCGCGCGGGGGCGGGGCGGCGTAGGCCCACGACAGGTTCATGCAGCCGAGCCCCACCGGGTGCAGCGCGCGCCCGGCGATCGTCCGCTTGCCGATAGCCATCAGGACCAGCCGTCCTGATCTTCCAGGCTCGCCGCCAGCGCGCCGATGGTGCGATAGCATTCGATGGTGTCGGCGACCGAGCTGTTCGGCTCGCGCCCTTCTCGGATGGCGGCGATGAATTCGCGGTCCTGCAGCTCGATGCCGTTGGTCGAGGGTACGTCCATGCCCGACAGGTCGATGGGCTCGTCCTTGCCGTTGAAGAGGTCGTCGTACCGCGCGAGATAGGTGCCGGTGTCGCCGATGTAGCGGAAGAAGGTGCCGAACGGCCCTTCGTTGTTGAAGCTGAGCGACAGGGTCAGGATCTGGCCCTTGTCGGTTTTCATCTGGATCGACTGGTCCATGGCGATGCCCAGCTGCGGGTGCTTCGGCCCCTGCAGGATGTTTGCCTTCACCACCTTGGCGCCGGTCATGTACTGGAAGATGTCGATGGTGTGCGCGCTGTGGTGCCAGAGCAGGTGGTCGGTCCATGAACGCGGCTCGCCCTTGGCGTTCTTGTTCTCGCGGCGGAAGAAATAGGTCTCCACGTCCATCGCGAGGATATTGAGGTTCCCGGCGTCGATCTGCTGCTTCACCCACTGGTGGCTGGGATTGAAGCGGCGCGTGTGCCCGGCCATGCAGACGAGGCCGGTCTCTTGGCTCTTGGCCAGCACCGCCTCGGCATCGGCGAGGCTGTCGGCGAGCGGGATTTCCACCTCGACGTGCTTGCCCGCATCCATCGCCTTGATCGCCTGGTCGGCGTGCATCTGCGTGGGCGTGCACAGGATCACGGCGTCGACATCGTCGCGCTCCAGCATCGCTTCGTAGTCGGTGGTGGCAAAGCCGATGCCGTACTTGTCGGCCATGGCCTGCGTCGGCTCCTGCTGCCGCCCGACGAGCGCGGTGACTTCCACCCCGTCGATGTTCTTCAGCCCGTCGAGGTGCTTTTCTCCGAATGCGCCGCCACCGGCGAGTGCGATCTTCATTGTGTGCTCCAGTCAGTCCCCCTCCCGCTTGCGGGAGGGGCTAGGGGTGGGTTTGTCATAGGGTGGCACCTGCTTGGGCCCACCCCCGGCCCCTCCCGCAGGCGGGAGGGGAGATGCTTACTCCGCCGGCTCGAAGGTCCCGCCGCTCATCACCACGCGCGGATCGAGCGGCTCGCCCGCCGTCTCCTCCGGCTGGAGGATCAGCGCGCCGAGCGCCGTGTTCGAGGCGGGGATGTGGTAGAAATTGTAGAGGTCGGTGACCTTGTCGCCCAGCGCGCCGCGCATGATCAGCCACATGACCAGCTCGATCCCCTCGCTGCCCGCTTCACGCAGGTAGTCGATGTGCGGCATCTTGGAGAGGCCGACGGGATCATTCTTCAACCGCTCGATGAAGTCGAGGTCGAAGTCCTTGTTGATGAGCCCGGCGCGCGGACCCTGGAGCTGGTGGCTCATGCCGCCCGTGCCCCAGACGTGGACGTTGAGATCCTCGGGGAAGCTCTCGACCGCGGCCTTGATGCTGTCGCCGAGCGCAAAGCAGCGCGCGCCCGACGGCGGCGGATAGGTGACGACGTTGACCGGCAGCGGGATGACCTTGCACGGCCATTCCTCGGGCTCGCCGAAGATCATGGAGAGCGGGATGGTGCAGCCGTGATCCACTTCCATGTCGTTCATGATGCACATGTCGAAATCGTCGAGGATCAGGCTTTGCGCCATGTGCCAGGCGAGGTCGGGGTGGCCGACCACCTCGGGCACCGGGCGCGGGCCCCAGCCCTCGTCGGCGGGCTTAAAGGTTTCCCCGCAGCCGATGGCGAAGGTGGGGATGATGTTCATGTCGAAGGCGCTGGCGTGATCATTATACACCAGCACCACGACGTCGGGCATGTTGCCGGGCCGTTTGATCCATTCGCGGATCGGTTCGTAGCCGCGGAAGACCGGGCCCCAATAGTCGTCGCCGGACTTACCCGTCTCCACCGCCGCGCCGAGCGCGGGGATATGGCTGGAGGTGATGCCGGTGGTAATGCGCGCCATTCGTCAGTTCCCTTCCTTGGCGGAGCGAGCCGCCTCGTTTTCGCGGTGCGAGCGCTGACCTTCGGGCGAGCGGCCGCCCTTCAGCATCATCTCGGCATATTCTTCCTGCGTCATGCCGGTCATCGACCCGGCGGCGAACTGAAAGCTCTTCCTGTCGGTGCTGAACAGCTTGGCGAGGAAGTAGATGTTGCCGCCCTCGTCGATCATGCCGTTGTAGTCGCGCGCCCTGATCGCCTTCTTCGCTGCGTCGGTCAGCTTCCAGTCGGCCATGTAGGCGTCCTCGTCGGCGAGGAAGCGTTCGCGGTTCTCGGCCTTCATCAGGCTCATGGCGAACTGGTTGAGGTGGTATCCCTTGCGCGCACGTTGCGCAGTGAACACGCGGGTGCCGGGGATGTCCTCCATCTCCGCCAGGTAGGCGTGGATGTCGATCCGCTCCTTCTTCGGCTCGGTCATTGTTCGCTCCATTCGTATGTCAGCGGGGCTTCGCGAAAGGCGAAGCGGTCGATGTGGCGCTCGATCACGCCGCGCATGTGGACATTGCTCTCTGCATCCGCGGTGGTGAGGGTGATGGCGATACCTTCCGGGCGGGCGGTCATCACCGCGCTTGTCGTGTCGGAAAAAGGAAAGGTGCCCATGCCATCTCCCTCGTCGTAGGCGGTGGCCATCTTGTGACCCCAGTGCTTGACGAGTTGCTGGATGTACTTCTCCGGCTTCTCGCACCGTGCGAGGCCGTGGGCGATGACGGGCGTGTCGGTCACAGCCCGCGCGCCTTCAGGATGGCGTCGAGGCGCGGATAGACGCGGCGGGCATTGCCCTCGAAGATCATGTGCCGCTCCTCGTCCGAGATATCGAGCGCGTCGACGTAGCGTTTGGTGTCGTCGAAATAATGGCCGGTCTGCGGATCGATGCCGCGCACCGCGCCCACCATCTCGCTGCCGAACAGGATGTTCTTGTTGGCGATGACGTCGGCGAGCAGGTCGATGCCGGGCTGATGATAGACGCAGGTGTCGAAGAACACGTTGTTCATCAGGTGCTGCTCGATGTCCGGCTGCTTGAGCATGTCGGCGAGCCCCCGGTAGCGGCCCCAGTGGTAGGGCACCGCCCCGCCGCCGTGGGGGATGATGAGTTTGAGGTCCGGGAAGCGGCTGAAAAGGTCGCCCTCCAAGAGCTGCATGAAGGCGACCGTATCCGCCGCGAGGTAGTATCCGCCCGTCGCGTGCATGGCCGGGTTGCAGCTGCCCGACACGTGGATCATCGCCGGCACCTGCAGTTCGCACATCGCCTCGTAGATAGGGAACCAGTATTCGTCGGTCAGCGGCGGATGCTCGAAATGCCCGCCGCCCGGATCGGGGTTGAGGTTGCAGACGACGAAATCTAGCTCCTCGACGCATCGGCGCAGTTCTTTGACGCTTTCGCTGAGGTCCGCCTTCGGGCTCTGCGGCAGCATGCAGCCGCCGATGAAGGTGTCGGGGAAGAGCTGGGTGACGCGGTAGATGAGGTCGTTGCACCGCCGCGCCCATTCGCTTGCCACCGCCTGGTCGCCCACGTGCGGGGCCATGGCGCTGGCGCGGGGGGAAAAGATGGTGAAGTCGGCGCCGCGTTCCTGCACCAGCTTCAGCTGGTTGTCCTCGATCGTCTGGCGGATCTCGTCGTCGGAGATGTCGGGGTAGGGCGGCGGCTGGGTGCCTGCCTTAAAGGCCGCCTTCTGCTCCTCGCGCCAGGCATCGTGCCCCTTGGGGAGCACCGTGTAGTGGCCGTGGCAGTCGATGATCAGAGACATGCAGGTTCCTTGCTGGCGGCGGCGCGCTGTAATTGGACAGTGCCCCGGCTCATGACGGGTTCCACGCCGAGGCTTTCAAGCATGGCGCAGGCCTCGTCCATTTCGGCGGCCCTTCTGGTTCCGTGGGTGGCCATGCGCTCACGATTGTAGGCGATCCGCGCCATCCATGGCGCGGGTTTCTCGCTGGCGTCGAGCGAGGCCATGACCTCGTCCAGCACGCCCTCGGCCTCGGCGGCGGCGGCGCATTCGGCGGAGAGGGCTTCGAGACCTTTCACCATGACCGAGCGGCACAGCTTGATCGCGCTCGCCCGGCCGACGGCGTCGCCGACGACGCGGACTTTGGTGAAGCCGATCGACTGGAGTAACGCGGCCCCCTCCTCGGCATCCGGGCCGGAAACCAGCAGCGGCACGCCGAGCCGCTGTTCGACCGGGGCCATGACCGCGACATCGACATAGCGCGCGCCCGCCGCATTCACCGCCCCGGCGGCAGTGCGCTTGGTGGCGGGGGCGACGGAGTTCATGTCCAGCCACAGCGCGCCCGGCGCGACCAAGGCCGCGTAGTCGCGCGCAGCGGCCAGTGCCTGGTCGGCGGTTACAAGGCTGAGCGCGGCATCGGCCCCGGCGAGCGCGTAGGCGGCGTCGCATCCGGCCTGCACGCCGCAATCCGCCATCGCCGCGCGGCGACGTTCGAGCAGGTCCCAGCCGCGCGCACGGCCTGTCCATGCCGCAGCGCGCGCGAAGCTCTCGCCCGCCTCGCCGAAGCCGATCAGTGCCACCCGGGGGCCGGAAGTTTTCGAATCTGACACAGCCATCGCTCTCGACGAAGGCTTCTACCAATTGTAAGTAGTGCTTACAAGTTTGCCGCAGTCGCTTGACCGCGTCCGCGCGGCGAGTCACGCGGGTGACGCAAGAGAGGAGAACAGCCGATGGGCGTCGTCGTCCAGAACATCGAACGGGCCGACCCGCAGGTGGTCGAGACGCTCGGCAAGTGCGGGGTCGCCACCGTGCACGAGGCGCAGGGGCGCACGGGCCTGCTCGCCAGCTACATGCGCCCGATCTATCCCGGCGCGCGCATCGGTGCCTCTGCGATCACGATCAGCGTGCCGCCGGGCGACAACTACATGGTCCACGCCGCGATCGAGCAGTGCCAAGAAGGCGACGTGCTGGTGATCGCGCCGACGAGCCCGTGCGAGGACGGCTACTTCGGCGACCTCCTCGCCACCAGCGCGCAGGCACGCGGGGTGCGCGGGCTGATAATCGATGCGGGCATCCGCGACGTGCGCGACCTGACCGAGATGGACTTCCCCGTCTGGGCGAAGCGCGTCTTCGCGCAAGGGACGATCAAGGCGAGCCTCGGCAGCGTGAACGTCGATGTGGTGTGCGCGGGCGCCTTCATTCGCGCGGGCGACGTGATCGTGGCGGACGACGACGGGGTCTGCGTGGTCCGGCGCGAGGACGCGGCGAGCGTGCTCGAAAAGGCGCAGGCGCGCGAGGCGAACGAGGAGGACAAGCGCAAGCGGCTGGCGAGTGGCGAGCTGGGCCTAGACATGTACGGCTTCCGCCAGAAGCTGACCGACATGGGGCTGAAGTGGGTTTGAAGAGCGCTCCTGTCATGTGGATGCGCGGCGGCACGTCGAAGGGCGGCTACTTTCTCGCCGACGACCTGCCGGACAGCTTGGAGGAGCGTGACGCATTCCTGCTCGCCGCGATGGGCAGCCCCGACCCGCGCCAGATCGACGGCATGGGCGGTGCCGATCCGCTGACCAGCAAGGTCGCGGTGGTGCGCAAGTCGGCGCGCGAGGGGGTCGATGTCGACTACCTTTTCCTGCAGGTCTTCGTCGACCAGGCGCTGGTTTCCGACGCGCAGAACTGCGGCAACATCCTTGCAGGCGTGGGCCCCTTCGCCATCGAGCGCGGGCTTGTCACGACTTCGGGCGAGCGCACCGATGTAACCATCTTCATGGAGAACACCGGCCAGATCGCCGTCGCCACGGTGGAGACGCCCGGCAGAGTGGTAAACTACGCGGGTGATGCAAGGATCGACGGCGTGCCCGGCAGCCACGCGCCCGTGCCGCTTGAATTCCGCGACACCGCCGGCTCCAGCTGCGGCGCGCTGCTGCCGACGGGCAATGCCTCCGACGAGATCGAGGGTATCCCCTGCACGCTGATCGACAACGGCATGCCCTGCGTGGTCTTTGCCGCCGATGCCGTGGGCGCGACCGGGTACGAGAGCCGCGAGGAGCTGGAGAGCGAGGCCTATGCCCCCATCCGCGCGAAGATCGAAGCCATCCGCCTGAAGGCCGGGCCGCTGATGAACCTTGGCGACGTGGGGGAAAAGTCGGTGCCGAAGATGACGCTCGTCGCCCCGCCGAAGAATGGCGGCGCGCTGACCACGCGCGTGTTCATTCCCCACCGCGCCCATGCCTCCATCGGCGTGCTCGGCGCGGTGACCGCGGCGACCGCGGCGCTGGTCGAAGGCTCTACCGCCGCCGCGGTGGCCCATGTGCCCGAAGGCGCGGAAAAGACGCTGAGCATCGAACATCCGAGCGGCGAGACGACCTGCGTGCTCAAGGTGGACGCAGCGGGAGAGGTCGTCAGCGCGGCCCTGTTGAGGACCGCGCGCAAGTTGATGGATGGTATCGTCTTTGCGTAGCACCCGCCACCCCCTCCACCGCTCATCCTGAGCCTGTCGAAGGATCGCTTTCGCCTCGTCGCTGCCAGCAAAAGAAAGGACGACCCTTCGACAAGCTCAGGGTGAGCGGGTGGGGGACGTGAAAAAGAATGACCGACCGCATAACTTCCTGGCACCCCGCCCCCAGCGCGTCGCGCTACACCCCGCCGCCGGGCGCGGTGGATGCCCATTGCCATGTTTTCGGCCCGCAGGCGCTGCATCCGTTCAGCCCCAAGGCCAAGTACCTGCCCGCCGACGCCGGGCCGGACATGCTCTTCGCCCTGCGCGATCACCTCGGCTTTTCGAAGAATGTCATCGTGCAGGCGAGCTGCCACGGCACGGACAATTCGGCCACGCTCGATGCCATCGCGAAATCCGGCGATAAGGCGCGCGGGGTGGCGGTGGTCGATCCGGCCATCTCCGCCGCCGAGCTCGATGCGTTGCACGAGGGCGGGATGCGCGGGGTGCGGTTCAACTTCCTCAAGCGCCTCGTCGACAACGCGCCCAAGGACCGGTTTCTCGACCTCGCCGGCCGGCTGCCGAAGGGCTGGCACGTCGTCATCTATTTCGAAGCCGACATTCTCGAAGAACTGCGTCCCTTCATCGAGGCCATTCCCGTGCCCGTCGTGGTCGATCACATGGGCCGTCCCGACGTGAGCCAGGGGCCGGACGGGCCGGACATGCGCGCCTTTCGCGCCCTGTTGGATTCGCGCGAGGACATCTGGTTCAAGCCCACCTGCCCCGACCGGCTCGACGCGGTGAAAGAGGGCGGCGCGGGCGATCCGTGGGACAACTTCGCCGCCGCCGTTGCCCCGCTCGTGGCCGATTACCCGGATCGCTGCATCTGGGGCACCGACTGGCCGCATCCCAACATGGACGACGAGGTGCCCGATGACGGCCACCTGGTCGACATGATCCCGCGCATCGCGCCGAGTTCGAAATTGCGCCACAAGCTCTTGGTCGAAAACCCGAACCGGTTATACTGGGCCGACTGACAGGCGCTCCCGCCACGGAGGAGCGCCGCGGTGGGAGATGGAGATGACCGAGCGACGGCTCGAAAAGTCCTATTGCGACTGGTTTGCGGACGTTGAGGTGCTCGATACCACGATCGGCGGGCTGCTGCGCGCACAGGCGCGCGACAACGGCGATGCGGAAGCCCTGATCGAGGGGCTGGCCGACGGTACCAGCGGCCGCCGCTGGACCTATGGCGAGCTGCTCGCCGATGCCGAGCGGCTGGCCAAGGGGCTTGCCACGCGCTTCCAGCCGGGCGAGCGGATTGCCGCCTGGGGGCCGAACATTCCCGAATGGGTACTGCTCGAACACGCCGCCGCGCTGGCGGGCCTGGTGCTGGTGACGGTTAACCCCGCCTACCAGAAGCGCGAGCTGGACTACGTGCTGCGCCAGTCCGGCAGCGCCGGGCTGTTTATCGTCAAGGAGTTCCGCGGCAACCCGATGGCCGAGATTGCCGCCGGCGTGGCGGAGGGCATCGATACTTTACGCGAAGTGGTCGACCTGCAGGACGAGGCCGCGCTGTTCACCGATCCCACCGGCACCTTGCCCGATGTCGGCACCAACGATGCGGCGCAGATTCAGTACACCAGCGGCACCACCGGCTTTCCCAAGGGCGTGGTCCTCTCGCACCGCAACCTCACCAACAACGCGCGCCTGTTTATCCAGGTGGGCGAGATGGGCGACAAGCAAGTGACGCTGGGCCTCACCCCGCTGTTCCACACCATGGGCTGCTCGATGGGCGTGCTGGGCGCCTTGCAGAGCGCGACGGCCTACTGCCCGCTCGTGGCCTTCGATCCCAATGCCGCGCTCGACCTGATCGAGCGCGAGAAGGTGACCTGGACCATCTGCGTGCCGACAATGGCGGTCGCCATGGTGGCGGCGCAGAAGGCGAAGCCGCGTGATCTCTCGTCCCTGAAGCGCATCGGCATGGGCGGGGCAATGGTCGCGCCCGAACTGGCGCGCAACGTGGAGGCGGTGCTGGGCGCGCAGGCACTCGTCGCCTACGGTCAGACCGAGAGCTCGCCGCTTATCACCACCGGCCGCCCCGGCGACAGCGTGGAGCGCATCACCACCACCATCGGCCAGCCCGCGGCGGGCTGCGAGGTGGCGATCGTCGACCCGGCGAGCGGCGAGGTCGTGCCCGTGGGTACCGTAGGCGAAATTCGCTCGCGCTCGGCTTCGACCATGCTCGGTTATCATGAGAACCCCGAGGCGACGGCGGAGGCCGTTACCTCCGACGGCTGGCTGTGCACCGGCGACCTCGGCACGATGGACGCCGAGGGCTACGTCCGCATCACCGGCCGCGTGCGCGACATGATCATCCGCGGCGGCGAGAACCTGTTTCCCGCCGAGATCGAGAACGTGCTGCTCGAGCATCCGAGCGTCGCCGAGTGCGCAGTGGCGGGCGTGCCCGATCCGGTGCTGGGCGAGGCGGTGGCGGCATGGGTCCGCGTGGCCGAGGGCGAGAGCTTCGACCCCGATGCCCTGCGCGCGCACGTCCGCAGCGAAATTGCGCCGCAGAAATGCCCGGCACACTGGCAGCAGGTTACCGAATGGCCGCTGACCGGATCGGGCAAGATCCAGAAATTCAAGCTGGTAGAAGGCTGGAGCCCCGCCAACTAGCGCAGCCTGTCGCGGATGCTCCGTCGCCAGGCCCGCCAGCACCAATGGCTGCCCAGCACGCCGCAGCCGCCGAGGAAGACCATACCGCCCACCCACACCGTCGCCACCCCGAGCGCGCCGGTGAGCGCGATCATGAAGCTGACGAGGAACTCGATGACGGTCTGCATGGGTGCGCAGTGTGGGCGGGAAGGGCCGCGATGACAATCCTCTGCGTCGGCCGCGCGACATTCGACCTCGGCTACGCCTGCGACGCGTTTCCCGCGGAGGACGGCAAGACTACGGCCCGGCATTTCTGGTCGGGCGCGGGCGGATCGGCGCTGAACGGCGCGGTGACGGCCCGCGCGCTGGGGAGCGAGGTGCGGCTCTTCACGCTGCTGGGCGCAGGCCATTTCGCACAGGCGGTGCGGGGCGAACTGGCCCGCTTCGACGTGCCCTTCGAGGACTTCGCCGATCCGGAGCATGACCTGCTGCCGGTCTCCAGCATCGTCGTCGTGCCGGGCCAAGGTACGCGCACGATCGTCGACCAGCAGCCCGCGCAGTCGGTCGCCAGCAACCTACCCGGCGATGAGGCGCTGGACGGCGTGAGCGTGCTCTACTGCGATGGTTTCCTGCCCGAACTCGCGGTGCCTCTGGCGAGGTCGGCGCGGGCTCGGGGCATACCGGTGGTGCTCGACGGCGGATCGTGGAAGCCGTGGACCGCCGAGCTGATCGCCCATGTCGATCACGCCATCGTGTCGGAGCGGTTTGCCGTGCCGGGTGCGAAAGGCCCGGACATTCTCGAGGCGGTCCGCGCGCTCGGCCCGTCGGTGGCGGCCATCACGCGCGGGCCGGGCCCGATTGCCTGGCAGGGGGATGGCGCGGGCGGCCAGATCGAACCGCCGCGCATCGAAGCCATCGACACGCTGGGCGCGGGCGACGTGTTCCACGGCGCCTACTGCCATTTCCTCGAGCGCGGCCGCGCACCCGAAGATGCCCTGCAGGGCGCCGCGATCGTGGCAGCCGAAAGTTGCCGCTATCTCGGCACGCGCGGCTGGATCCAGACCTAGCCCTCCATCACGCTCCGCACGAAATCCACCGTCGCGCGGGTGGCGGTGGCGAATTCGAACGACGTCGCCTGGAAACTGCCGAACTGCACGAACTCGTGCGGCTTCATCCCCTCGAACTCGTAGGCCTGGCGGAAGCTCGGCAGCTTCAACAGCTTTTCCACGCTGGCAGGGTTCGGCTCGCGCTCGATGGCGTGCGGGTCGAAGGGGGCGAGCTCGTGCTCCTTCTCCATCAGCTGGCGGATATAAGCCGGCGGCAGGGTGTAGACCATGTCGCTGCCGGCAAAATCCTGCAGCTGGCGCGTGACGGTATTGCCGGCCGCGTTCTGTTCGATGCGCAGCGAGCATTGCAGCATCTTGGACGGATGGCCGGTGTTCTTTCCCTGCCAGTAGGCGCGCTTCAGAACGGCTTCCTCGCCGTCGCGGATCTCGCCCAGCGACAGCTCGATGCCGCGCAGCTTGGCTTCGGCTTTCCAATCGCTCTTCTCGCCCAGCCGGCTCGCCATGTGGGTGATGACGCTGCGCCATCTCGACAGGTCCACGCCCGCCGCCTCGGCGCGCAGGAGGCCCGCGCTCACCGCGGCGCGGCAACGCTGGTACTGGGCCACGGTGAAACTGCTGGTGTTGTTGGTGGCGATGCCGCGCGCGGTCAGCTCCTCCAGCACCTCGTAGCCTTCCTTGGAGCCCGGCAGCTTGACCATGACATTCTCGCCCATGGCGGCGATCGACAGGCCCTGTTCCAGCATGGCCTCGCCGTCGGTCACGAAGCGCGGATCGACCTGGCCCGAGAGCAGGCCGTAGCGGTGGCCCGAGGCTTGCCACAGCGGGCGGATGGCATCGGCTCCGCGCCTCACCAGCTCGAGATACATCTGCCAGTAGACGCCCTCGACATCGAGATGCCGGTCGCGCGCGGCCACGTCCCTGACGAGCTGCGTCCAGCCCTGCGGATCGAGCTGCACCGCCTGCAAGGACAGCGGCGGATTGGTGGTCACCCCGCGAAAGCCCATATTGGCGGGGTCGGCCGGATCGTACAGCCGGATGAACTGCGCTTTCCACTCGGCGCGCTCGCCCTCCGGCGCGGCGGCCAGCGTCTCGTCCTTCCAGCTGGGATAGACCAGCGGCGAGCTGTCCCACCAGATCTCGCAATCGGGATTGGTGTCTTGGAGCTTCTCGAGCACGTTCTTGGTCATGGGTCTTCCTGCTGGATTCGGGTGTCCCGATGCCTTCGCAGGGAGCAGCGGCCCGAGTCAAATGTTGCGCACGTCGGGGCCGCCAGCGGTGGAGAAGGCGCGGGCTTGCAGCATTGTTCGCGCACCGATGGGGGTGAGGACGCCGCTCCGTGACCCCTTTCGCCTTGCCCCGCCAGCCCTGCGCGCTAGGCTGGCCAGTGAAGCAACAAGGGGGAGTTTCGCGATGGGTCCTGTCCTGCTGGCGATAGTGGTGCTGGTAGTGGTGTTCGTGGTGATGGCGGTGAAGACCGTGCGCCAAGGCTATGTCTATACCGTCGAACGCTTCGGCAAATACACCAAGGCCGCCGATCCGGGCCTCCTCGTCATCATGCCCTTTTTCGACCGCATCGGGCAGAAGGTGAACATGATGGAGCAGGTGCTCGACATCCCCGGGCAGGAAATCATCACCAAGGACAACGCCATGGTTGGCGTGGATGCGGTTGTGTTCTTCCAGGTGCTGGACGCGGGCAAGGCGGCCTACGAGGTCTCCAACCTTTATGCCGCGATCATGGCGCTGACGACGACCAACCTGAGGACGGTGATGGGCAGCATGGACCTCGACGAGACTCTGTCCAAGCGCGACGAGATCAATGCGCGGCTGCTCAGCGTGGTCGACCACGCCACCAGCCCGTGGGGGGTGAAGATCACCCGTGTCGAGATCAAGGACATCCGCCCGCCGCTCGACATTTCCGAGGCCATGGCGCGGCAGATGAAGGCCGAACGATTGAAGCGCGCCGAGATCCTCGATGCCGAGGGTGCGCGCGCCAGCGCCATCCTGCGCGCCGAGGGCGAAAAGCAGAGTGCCATCCTCGAGGCCGAGGGCCGGCGCGAGGCCGCCTTCCGCGATGCCGAGGCGCGCGAGCGCGAGGCCCAGGCCGAGGCCGAGGCAACGCGCGTCGTCTCCGATGCCATCGCAGCCTCGGGCACGCAGGCGCTCAACTACTTCGTGGCGCAGAAATACACCGAGGCCGTGGGCAAGTTCGCCACCAGCCCCAACGCCAAGACCATCCTGTTCCCGGTCGAGGCGACGCAGCTCATCGGCTCGCTGGGCGGCGTGGGCGAACTGGTGCGCGAGGCCATCGGCCCCGCCGGCGAAGCGGCCGCGCGCGGCGAGCGGCAGGGCTAGGCTGGTGGACTGGCTTTCCGGCATCGCCCCGCACTGGTTGTGGCTGGCGCTCGGGCTGCTTCTCGCTGCGGCGGAGATCGTCGCGCCCGGCGTCTTCCTCATCTGGCTCGGCGTGGCTGCGCTCGTCACCGGCGTGGTTGCTTGGGTGCTGCCCATCGGCGTGCCGATGCAGGTGCTGGCCTTTGCCGTGCTGTCGGTGGTGGCGGTCTACATCGGGCGCAATTACGTGCGCGCCAACCCCATCGCCGAGCCCGACCCCATGCTCAACCGCCGTGGCGCGCGGTTGGTGGGCGAGGTCGGCACCGCCGTCGTCGCCTTTTCCGGCGGAGAGGGCCGCATCAGGCTGGGCGACAGCGAATGGCTGGCCCGCGGCCCCGACTGCGCGCCGGGCGATCGCGTGCGCGTGACCGGCAGCGATGGCGCGATCCTGCTGGTGGAGCGGATGTCATCACCCTAATCAAACGGCGTGCCGATTGATGATGAGCCATTCGTCGTGGCCGCGCATCCGAAACGCGGGTTCGCAAAGGCAACCGTCCGCCCGCAGCGGGGTGCGTCTAGCGAGATGAGCCCGCGAGGGCGGGCTCCGAAAAAATCTAGACCGCCCGCTTCTCGCTGAACCGGCCGTGCTTGCGGTAGCGCACCATCCACTTGTCGATGAACAGCGAAAGCGGGCGAGGGGTGACGCCGAGCTCGTCGATCTGCGGCATGCCGGGCGTGGCCGTGCTGCCCTGTTCCAGCATGGCGTACTGGTCGGAATTGATGGGTGTCAGCGGCATTGCGGCGACCAGCTTGGCGAGCGGATCGGGCATCGCGAAGAAGCTGCGCTCGCGCCCCTGTGCCGCGCCGATCATCTCGTTGATCTCGATCATCGTCAGCGCCTCGGGCCCCGCGGCCTCGTAGGTCTTGCCGCCATGCGCGCCGGGGTTCTCCAAGGCGTTGGCGACGGCCTCGGCAAGGTCGTCCACCCACACCGGCTGCAACTTCGACTGCGCGCCGAATACCGGCAGCACGGGCAGCTTGGCGACGAGGTCGGCGAACATCGGCACGAAGCCGTCTTCCTCGCCGAACACCGCCGAGGGCCGGACGATCGTGGCCTGCGGAAAGGCCTCGCGCACCAGCGCCTCGCCTTCGCCCTTGGTGCGATAGTAGCCCGTCTCCTTGCTCGCATCGGCGCCGATGGCCGAGAGGTAGACAAAGCCCCGCGCGCCGGTCTCGCGCGCTGCCTCTGCCGCGATGCCGGGGCCGATCGCCTGCAGCGCCTTTTGGTCCGCGCCGAAGGTGCCGACTAGCCAGACCACCGCGTCCGCCCCGGCGACGCAGGCCGCGATGCTGCGCGCGTCCTTCGCGTTGCAGCGGGCGAACTGCAACTGGCCGAGGTTGGCGAGCGGCTTCAGGCGAAAGGCCTTTTCCGGCTCGCGCGCGGCAATTCGCACCCGCGCCCCGCGCGCCAGCAATTCCTGCGCCAAGTGCGAGCCGATGAACCCGCTGCCCCCGACGAGGACGACGAGCTTGTCGGCGAGCGGAGAGGGCTTGGTCATCGGCGAGGTCCTTGGCGTCGTGGTGGGGCGGGTCTTTCCCGTCGCCTTGGCACAACCCGCGCGTCCCCGGCAATGCCGCGCACAAGCCAAGGGCGCGATTTTCCTTCCGCCATGGCCACAACCCGCGTTGACTCGCGCCCAAGCCTGTCCTAATCGCGCGCCCCTACCCCGCGCCGGACTTCGAAGACCGGCGCGCTCCGGTGCCCAGATGGCGGAATTGGTAGACGCACCGTCTTCAGGTGGCGGCGCTCGCAAGGGCGTGGAGGTTCGAGTCCTCTTCTGGGCACCATTTGTTCTTCCGCCAAGGCTCGCGGGAGATTTTCAAACCTACTGAAATAGCGTATAAAATCGCCAGTGTTGACCGCTGGCGATCGCTGAAGATCGTTTTCGGCCTGGGGGCCTCGGGGGCCTTTCTTTCCCCGAGGCCCCCTTCGAAAACGGATCTTTACTCGCCACTTTTGGAGGTGAGGCCCCATGGCGCTATCTGACCTACAGGTGAAGCAAGCGAGCCCGCGCGAGCGTGACTGGAAAATTTCCGATGGCGGCGGCCTATACCTCTTGGTGCGGCCAAACGGCTCGAAGCTGTGGCGGATGAAGTATCGCCACTTCGGCAAGGAAAAGAAGTTGTCGTTCGGGAGCTATCCCGAGGTCGGGCTCAAAGAAGCGCGCTTGCGACGCGACGAGGCCCGCGTGGAGATCGGCCGCGGCGGCGATCCAGCACGGCGCAAACGCGAGGAAAGGATAGCCGCCTATATCCGCGCGGGTGACACGTTCGAATCCGTTGCCTTCGAATTTATCGCTAAGCGTGAGGCTGAGGGCCTGGCGATGGCGACGCTGGTCAAGTCGAATTGGCTCGCGAGCGTGCTGTGCAAGTCGATCGGCCATCGGCCTATCGCCGAGATCACGCCGCACGAGATGCTCGCCGTGCTGAAGAAGTACGAGCGCGATGGCACCTACGAGAAGGCGAAGCGCCTACGTAGCTTCGCCTCCCGCGTGTTCCGCTACGCCGTCTCCACGCTGCGCGCTGAGCACGACCCCTGCTCACCGCTCAGGGGAGCGCTGATCTCACCCAAGGCCAAACACTACGCGGCCATCACCGACCCGGTCGAACTTGGTGGATTGCTGCGGGCTATCGACGTGTACGAGGGCTATCCATCAACCCGCTTCGCGCTCCAAATCTCGCCCCACGTGTTCGTGCGCCCGGGTGAGCTGCGACACGCAGAATGGGACGAAGTGGATTGGGAGGCCGCGGTATGGCGCATCCCAGCTGGCAAGATGAAGTCGCGTCGTCCGCACGCTGTGCCACTATCGCGGCAAGTAGTTGCCATTCTCGAGGAGGCGCGAGGGATCAACGGCGGGTCTCGGTATATCTTCCGCTCGCTCCATGCCCGCGGCCGCCCGATGAGCGAGAACACGGTCAACGGTGCGCTTAGGCGCATGGGTTACACGGGGGACGAGATGACCGCGCACGGCTTGCGAGCCACCGCTTCGACTTTGCTTAACGAGTCAGGGCTATGGAGCCACGACGCGATCGAACGCGCATTGGCCCACCAGGACTCTAACGTGGTCCGCGGCATCTACCATCGGGGCCAGCACTGGGAAGAGCGCGTGCAGATGGCGCAGTGGTGGAGCGATTACCTCGATGCGCTGAAGAGAGGCCCCGAGAGGAGCAGAGAAGCGCATGCCAATGTGGCACAGGTCCATAGTAGACTTCTGGGGTGACGGTCTCGAAGAGGCGGTGCAGGTCGATTTCGACATCCAGATGGGCAATGTCGAGGGTCTCGCGGAGTATATTCGCAGGAACGAGGGTTGGGTCCATCCGGTCGCAGGGGAGACAATCTTGCAGTTACTCGACGGCACCCATCGAACGCACCGATTAAAATGGAGACGCAGCCCGAAGCTGAACCCTAAGCAGATGCCCCTGCGCGAGACAGTTAAGCGCGACTATGAATTGGCCAAGGAGGTCGCGCGCAAAGGTGGATTTCGCCGTGGCATGTATGCGCGAGTATGCCACGAGGTTGGCCAGAACCAATCGCCCAAAATGTCGGGAAAAACGGTCGAGAAG
Source organism: Aurantiacibacter luteus (assembly GCF_001010945.1). GTDB lineage: Bacteria > Pseudomonadota > Alphaproteobacteria > Sphingomonadales > Sphingomonadaceae > Alteraurantiacibacter > Alteraurantiacibacter luteus. Next base: position 191,786 of record NZ_LBHB01000002.1, on the reverse strand, counting down.
TTGGTGCGACCGCATCGAAAGGACCAGCGTTTCGCTGATCTGACCAAGTATCTTGAACAGAGAGCGAGGCGAAAGTGACTTTCTGAGCGCCCTCAGAAAGGCGCGGAATACCCTTTGAGCATCGTCGCTTTTGCGCACACATAAACTTCCCGGTCCACCACGAACGGGAGCATCCCACCATGCACGACACCGGCCGCTTGGCCTACTCCATCAAGGAAACCTGCAACCTCTTAGGCCTCGGAAAAACCCGGGTCTACGAACTCTGCAATTCCGGCGACCTGAAGGTGAAGCGCATCGGACGCCGCACGCTTGTGCTGGCGGACTCGATCCGCGCCCTGATCGCCGCTGCCGACTAATCAGCGCACATAGCTGGCCCGTCGTGATCGGCGGGCGCTCGTTGCCATGACCCGTCGATACGATCCTCGCCGTGCACTGCCACACCTGAGCTACACTCGGGAGCAGCTTGCTGAGACATTTGATGTCGCTCTTACGACCATTTGGTCGTGGATGAAGAAAGGCCTGCGGCCGATCGACGAGCGACGGCCCTACCTGTTCGCGGGTGGTGACGTCCGCAAATTCCTGAAGGACCATAACAAGCCCCGCCAGCCCACAGGCTTTGGCGAGATCTTCTGCGTTGCCTGCAAGCGGCCGACCGAGCCTGCCGGGGCCGTGGCCGATTTTTTTCCTCTCAGCCCGACCAACGGCAACATCGTTGGCCGTTGCCCGAAGTGCTCGCGGCGCATCTTCCAGCGAATTCGCAAAAACGAGATTGCCCGCAAGTTTAGCAACCTCACGGTTCGCTACGAAGACGCCGACGTACCTGTATGCGCTGAAGCTGAGCCTCTTCGTACCGAGCCTTCTGACGAGGAGGGGTCGTGATGCGCGTCAATCCCGACAACGAGCGCATCAAGCGCCGATACTTCCACGAGCTTCGCGAAGCAAACGGCCTGGCGGAGGTCACCATTGATCACGCTGCCCGAGCGATTGCAGATTTTGAGCGTTTCACCGACTGGGCCGACTTCAAGCGCTTCCGCGCGAGCGACGCTAGCGGCTATCGCAAGCACTTGTTGGCAGCAGGTGGCAAGCGCAAGAGCCAGCTGAGCAACCGCTCCACCGTCCGTACCAAGCTCGTGCAGGTGCAGAAGTTCTTCACATGGCTGTCGAAGCAGCCCGGCTTCAAATCGCGGATCAGCTACGCGGACCCGAAGTACTTCAACCTCTCGAATCGTGACAAGCGGATCGCCGCTCAACGACCGCTCAAGCCGGCCCCGACGCCCGAACAGGTGCGCCACGTAGTTTTGTCGACACCGTCCGGCACGGACATCGAGTTGCGCAACCGCGCGCTCATCGCCCTGATTCTTTTGACCGGCATCAGGGTCACGGCAGCGATTACGCTCAAGCTTAAGCATGTCCGCCCCGATGACAGCATTTTCCAAGACGCAAACGAGGTCAGGACCAAGTTCGCTAAGATGCAGACGACCTACTTTTTCCCAGTCGGCACCGACATTCGGGAGATTTTCGAGGCCTATGTCAGCCACCTACGGACGAACCTGTTGTGGGGAGAGGACGATCCGCTCTTCCCGAGCACCCGACAGGCGCTTGACGAGCAGCGCTCCCTGAAGCCGGTCGGCTTGTCGAAAGAACACTGGAAGACGTCGCACCCCGTGCGCCAGATCTTCAAGCGGACGTTCGAGGCCGCCGGAGTTCCGTACCACACGCCGCATTCGCTCAGGCGGACCCTTGCCCGACTGGGCGAGCGGGTATGCCGGACGCCCGAAGAGCTGAAAGCGTGGTCGCAAAACCTCGGCCACGACGAGTTGATGACGACCTTCGGCTACGGCGCAGTGCCGCTGCAGCAGCAGGCGGACATTCTCGCCCGGCTCAAGGCTGATCCGCCCGCGGACGAAACATCGGATCTCCGCCAGTTTGAGGAAATGCTCAGCAAGCCGGGCATCCAAGCCTTCATCAACGCAATAAACAAGGAGAAGTAAACATGCCGATTGAACCCAATCTCGTCCACCGGATTCCTCCCTTTGACGCCGATGGCCTGAAGCGCCTGGCAGAAGACTTGATCGCAGAAGTTGTGGCCGATCTCAGCATGTCGGAAGTCTGTTCCTCGTGTGCAGCACTCGTTTCGTCCCTCGGCGCGGAGCTCCACTTGCAGGCTCCCCGAATGATCGCCGAGCGTTCTTCCGAGAAGGTCTTGGATCATCTGGGCGGACACATCGTCATCATCGACGTGCCCCTCGACGATCCCGACAGCCTCGCGTCATTGATCAACCCGCCCGACATTGCCGAACCGGTCTATTTCGAAAAAGGCGTCACCAAGGATAGCCTGACCGTTACAGGGCGCTTTCCTGGATGCTCCGAGGGCGAAGCATTCGGCCAAATGAGCCAGGCGATCTCCCAGTACCAGGCCAACATCGACAAGTTGGCCCAGCAAATCGAGCGCTACAACGCAGCCTTGCCTTACTTGATTTCAGGCAAGATCCACGACCGGGTTGATGAGCTTTCCGAACTCACCCGTCCCGATGACGTGGAAGCCGACTGCCCGCCGACGAAGGACGAAATCAAGGCCGTGATGGATGAGCTGGTGGAAGAGGGCAAGCTTACCGCGGTTCAAGAGGTCAACGCGGAGACCGGCGAGCTGCAGACCCGCTATTACTCTGCGCGCCACGCCCCGAAGGCGAACTAACGGGAATTCCGAAGGCGATGAGGGGCTCTGGTGGGGGCCCCTCTCGGCATCCACGAGACTTTTCGGTCGCGAGCGCCGGTCCCTCAACAGGACGCCAAGTGATATCATGTTAAACCAGGTTCGAGCCTGAGGGGGGTGAATGGAAAGAGCCAGCCGCAACTGGCAAACATCTTATCCGATGGATGGCCAGCCGAACCGAAATTTTCCGATATAGTACATGCGGTGCAGGTACTTCAGATCGGCTTCCCAGTCAGCCACTGCCGCAGAGTAATCTGCCGTCCTGTTGCGCTTCGCGTTTCGTGCGAACCGCGCCAGCTCATTGGCAAGGCGCTCGAGCCGTGGTGCACTGCCTGGCAGTCCCCATTTCTTCACGTAGTCGGGGCTATTCACTGGCGGGAGCACCGAGCTGAATACGGCATCGAGAATCTCCCGCCGTGAATGATCTGCCAGCCCTTTGGTCCTTCCTACCTCGTACCCCATGTATTTGAGCACGCCTTCCTGGTTCCACGTATCGAAGCGCTGAGAACGGTCTCCGAGATCGGCCTGTGTGCTTGGCCAATCGAAATAGTCAGGGTCTGAGAGGGCTAATTTGCAGCGGCGCTCCCATTCAAAAAGGACCGCAGCACGAAATTTACGCGCGGCTTGTCGTTTTCCTTTGCTCGCATCTCCTAGCAGGCGGAGGCAGTTGAGCCATTGCCCTTGAAGTTCTTGCATCGTGCGCTGGGGTAATGCCTCGACCAGGGCATCGACCCGGATGACCAGCTTGGGAGGTTCAGGTTTCTGAGATGGCTTAGGCGCGCTCGGCTTGCTCGGATCAGGCCTTCTTGGCCTTACATCTCGATAGGGTGGGGGTCTTTTTGTTCCAGCAGCGGTGAGGTTCTGGGCTTTGGGAAGCGAACTCCTAAAGCTCTGACTTGATGTAGAGGTCTTAGCCTTCTTCGGCTTCTTGGAACCCTTTCCACTTTGCCTGGGCATGGTCTTGTCCGGAGCTGGTTTCGCTGGCTCAGCCTTACGAGATCTAGCTTCCTGGCGGACGGGTGAAGGGCGCGTGACTCCAAGTCGCGTGACTTCGAGTTCGAGCAGCTTCGCGAACGGGTTCTTTGGAGGATCGGGCTGCCTGACCACCTTTAACTCACCGGGGGATCATAACTGCACTGGCCGATAGATCTTGCCCGGTTCGATCAGGCTGGGCGAAGCGACGCCGCCGTCCCTATTCGACATGCGCAGTCGATATCCCTTCTCCAACCAACCGAGCAGGTCGGTGGGATCGGTGATGTAAACATAGTCCTTTTCGAATCGTGTCATCGAGACGACGTAGCTGCCGTCTCGGTGCTTGTGCGGAAAGAGCAGCGTTCCGGCCCGAGGGCCGCGCGTCACAAATGCGTGTAGACCGGCACTCTTGTCAGCGCTCATTCGTTTCCCTCTTCATTGGCATCGATGGCGAAAGAGACCGGCGGCCATCGTGCTTCTGCATGGCATCAACGACCTCCTTGAGATTGCACGGATGTAGAACTGCGCGAAACGATTTCCGAGTAGTTGGCGGTGTGAAAGCTCAGCCTTTCTGGGACGAAATGAAGGATCCAGCGCATCCAGGTTTGCCACGCCCTATTTGCGTCTGCAGCGCCTCGTTCGGAGAGTAAATCCCGCATCTCTCCGAAGCGACGCGAGGTGATCACAAACTTGTCGATGGCTCGAAATTCCGGGTGCTGGAGCAGAGCGAGGCCGACCCACCTCTTGAACTGTTCCTCGAATAAGCCCGCGGGCGGATCTAGGGCTGCGAGATCCAACGCCGCTGCGTCACGGGCCGCCGTTGAAAGATCCTGATCGTCACCGGCATAAAGCATGAAGAGATTCTCCGGAAAGCGGAGAACCGGCCGCCAATCTCCCCGATCTTCGAAAAGATCGATCTCGTCAGATGAGGGAGGGCGCGGCGCCCGAGGGAATGCCTCTAGCGCTGCGACAAAGCTCTCGTGCAGAGCTGAATCGACCTTCGTACTCCGATCGAACAGCGCCCCTTCGAATGCTTCGCGCGGCGAGTAACATTCACCCATATCGTGGAGAATTTCCAAGTTGGCGTTTGGACGCCAGCCAAGGGCCGAGTTCGTGAGATTGGCTGAGCCAATCGCGACGCGGTCGTCGGCGCGATAGTATTTGGCGTGCAACGTCGGCTGGAGCCAGAGCTCGGCATTCCCACGCTCTACGACGCTGTTCCAAACTTCGAGATCGCTTACGCCCATGGCGATCTCATCAATGCGCCATCGGGTCACAACGCGAACGACGCAAGACACCGGGATCGCGGCAAGAAGCCGGTCCAATGTATCGCGCTTGATGTAAGGAGCCGCCAGAAGACATTCTTGGCGAGCTCCTCTTACGATCTCGACGAGTTCATCGCCGAGCGAGTTCATTTTAGTTATCCTTCGCTACGAAGGAACTGCCGGGCGAGACGGCCCCAATCGAGGCGGGTTTCCTGCGCCCGCTCGCGCCGCATCCCATCTGGCTGTTCGTCCTCATACCGAGCCCAGGCCATCAGTAGCAGCTTTAGGCCGTCTTCCGCAGAATGTAGACGTGCCCGGAGCCCCTCTGCTGTTTCGTCGGGATCTTCGCGCTCTAGGACCTCGACCAATGAGTCGTACGCTGGATGGGAGGTGTTCAAGGTGATGATGATGGAGCCCCCTTTCTGCTTCACAGAGAAAAAGGCTGGAGACTCTAAGTCGGCTTCTGCAAAAACGTATTTTAAGCCATCGGAAATAGTGCGCGCAGCTAGTTCCTTCGCAGCGTCTTCCGACATTCCTTGGCTCTCGAGCTCATGCTCGATTTCGTCCTTCCTCTGATCCTGAGGAAGATTTTCGTCGTCATCGCTCTGGCCGTAGTGGCCTTCGTCCTTACGCTGGTTAGTGACGTCGGTCGCCCGGCTCTCTGGCGAGTTGGGATCCGCATGCCGCTTACGCGTGCGGCGGTCCTCGGTCGCTGTTTGCGCCCTCAGGAGACGCTGAAGCACGCTCTTGGTTTTTTTGATCTGGTTGGCGATTTCGAGAAGCGGCGCGCGGGGATCATCTTCTTCTTCTAGTTCCTCCCGAAGCTCAGCTAGACTCCGGCCGCCAAGTAGTTCGTCCAGATCCAAATTCGCGAACTCGGAGAAATTGTGGGCGTGCTGCTTGTTGTTTGTCACTCCGAAGATCTCATCCAGCGCGGGGGGGAATTCAACTTCGATGCCCCACCACCGATCGCGGGGTTCAGATGCGTCCGACCAAGCCTCGTCCAGCTCCAGCTCTCGATCGGCCCGCACAATGGACAGTCCGGTATTGCGAGCCGCATGCCTGCCGTAGTCACGGCTACCTGGACTATGGCCCTTGCGCGCCTCTTCTTTTGCGAGAGAATACCTGATCTTCACTTCGTGTTCTTGACCGCGGAAGCTGACCATGTGGGTCACTTCTTCTTCTCCCCAGAGAGCGAACATGGCTTCGTCGTGCCAGGGGGCCGGCGTCGAAGTGCCAGTCATTAGATATCCGGGATCATTGGGCTTCACGTACTGCTCGGTGGCGATCGACCGCGGATTCGCCTCGTCGAAGGCGACAAACCGAATGCTGACGCGTCCATCGGCCAAAAATCGGCGGTACATCCGGCCGATCACAAGTTCGCTGTTTCCGAAGAGGGCCGTGGCCGTACGCCACATCATCCGATCGAGCTCGGACCAGACGACAAGCGTGCCGCTCTCACTCCACGCCTTTCCGACCTGCCTCCACAAATCAGGCACCTTCGCGTGGGTGGGCTCCGGAACATCGATCATCGTCTGCGCCGCAATCTCATCGAGATCGAGGTAGGAGTAGAGTGCGTTCTCGATGCCATCCTGCCAGGTCCAAACTTCGACGCGCTGACACTGCGAAATGGAGGAGGCTGGAAGCCCCATGCCGAACCGGCCGATGCCGTTTTGCATGGCTGGATCGAGGCGAGTTCCGTTGCCGAATTGGAGCGCCATCCGCAATGTCTCGGCATCCATTCCTTGAGCATCGTCGAGAACAGCGATCTGGTGCATCCGACGACGCTGCCTCTGCGCGAGCTGGGTGGTCCGCTCTGCACAGAGCAACTCCACGTGTTTCGCTCCTGCTTGAATGGAGTTGTCCATCAACTCTGCAAGAGCATAGGCCGCGTTTTTATAGCCATTGTCACGCATAGCTTTCACAGCCAGATGCGTCGGTACGATAGAAAAGCTCATTGTGACCCCCAAACATCTTCCCAATTCAAGAATGCATCACCGACGTCGCCAAATCCAGGGAGGGCACTGTCCACCACGGTGACAATCTCGGCGGTGGCGTTGCCCCCCGCCTGCGGCCCGCGGATGGCACGACCCACCATCTGGCTATAGAGAACAAGCGAAGTCGTCGGGCGCGCAATGACAGCTGCACTGGTCTGCGGCGCATCGAAGCCGGTCGTGAGCACACCAAAATTACAGACGACTTTTGGCTCTGCAGCTTGATCTTTGAACTCGTCCAATATGACCTGCCTCTCGGATCCGGGAGTGGCGCCGGTAACTGATCTCGCCCAGAGCCCCTGCGCGCGGAGCACATAAGCAAGAAGATCGGAGTGCTCGACAGTTGTTGCGAACACGATAACCCGGCGGTGGCGCTTCACTAGATCCCTGATCTCGGAAAGGATCACCAGGTTACGGATTTCGTCCTCGGCCAAACGCTCCAAAATCTGTCTGGGGACCTCCAGATCTTGTTCGATTCGCTGTTGGTCTTGATCGCTCAGCGCAAACCCTGAATCGTGAAGGACCGGACGAAATGTTGCGTTGGCGAGGTAACCTTGGTCAACAAGATATTCGACCGGATTATCATAGCCCTCGATCTCTAGGACCACCTTCTGCCGCGCAAAGAAGCGGGCCACCTTCTCATCTTGGTCGATGTCGTTCCAAGTTCGCCCCGGCGTAGCGCTAAGGCCCAACAATGAGGCTTGGGGGTATGGCTCAACCAGCGCGTCCAAGATGAGCTGGTATGTTTGCGCAATCGCCTGATGCGCCTCATCCATGATCACGAGGCCTGAGTACTTACCCAATTTGCCTATCGCCGAGAGATTACTGCGCACGAGGGCATTCATTTTGGGAAGCCCGGCAACGATGAAGTCGCCTGCGATATCATCTGGTTCGAGGGAACGGCTTCCCCAGAAGCGCCGAACGTTGACTTCGTGGCTGCCCAGATTGCCCCAAGCTTTTTCAAACTCACTCGCAGCTTGTTCGCAAAGCTCTTCGCTATGTGCGAGCCAAATCACCGCGCGATCAGGGAACTCCCGCAGCTGCTCGGCAATGACGTTCATCGCTGTGCGTGTCTTGCCGGCCCCGGTAGGCATGTGGAGGAGCACACGTCTAGCGCCTGATCGCAGCTTCTGGATCGTGCGCCGAGCGGCCTTCGCCTGATGGCTGAAGAGCGGGTATAGAGGCCGCGCCTGGCGCGCCGCCTCTACTTCGACTGGAGCTTCTTGCTGGTGAAGCGGGAGTTCGAAGAATTCGAGCAGCGCGGCAAATCGCTCCCCCCGAAATTTGGACTGGGTGAGCTGCTCGTATGGATCGGCGTCGTCGAGCCCGAGCAACTGGCACAGGCGCCTCGCCTCATCGGGGCGAAGCAGTTCGAGTAACGCCTTCCGCGACGGGGCGCTTGCTAGGAGCTCTTGCGCCTTCGTTTGGCCTAACAGCAGCTCACGTTGCTTAGCTTGCGAAAATCCATTTGGGTCGAGAGCGCGAAGCAATCGGAGAGCCTTGTAACCGAGAAGCTCCTGAAGAACCTCATCGTCCGCTCGTGTGAGGAACGCGTCAAATTGCATCGAGTGTTCGACTGGGTTGCGCAAACCGACAACGGCTTTCCACTCGAAGAAGTGCGCTGTGCGCTCTGCTCACTGTCCCCCCTCCGTATAACTGCTAAACCCAAAGTGTTGGGAAGCTCAGCGCTGTAGCGCCGGACTATTTATGACATGTTATGCAGAGCTTTCCTGCACCATAAACTTCATCATTGTCGATGAGTTCATCGCTTGCAAGGGCGTTCACAAGTCTGCGCGCACGCAGCCGTTCCATCCGTTTTTCGTGGTCTCGCTTAATCTGAGCCAGACGGGCGGGCTGTTCCAACTCGATCAGCGACTCGCCGTGACTCCAGGTAAATGGGGAACCATGATCAAGAGCATTCTTCTCGTAGCGCTTCGCTTCCTCAAAGGCGTCCGGATGCTCTTCAAGCAGGCGCGCCCATTCGATTTTCTGCTGATAAAAGCAGAATGTGCAGCCGCTCCGGGAGCGCCAGCGGTAGTAATCCGGGAGGCCCAGGCCAGCCGCCTCGAGGATCTCCATTACTCCCGCCTTGTCGATGCCCGCCTGCCGGAAAGGCAAATGAACTTTAAGGTTGTCCTGTCCCGAAACGTACCCCTCACGGTAGTCTTCGTCCGAGCGAATTGCGACGTAGCTGTTGATCTGCTCGCCATTGGCCAACGCGGGACGCAGCCAAGCCTCGAACGGCTTTATTTTCAGCTGCCTTGTGCACCACCGGGTTTGCGGTGAGGGCAAGAAGTTGTTGTACTCTTGCAGCCAAAAATCGAAATCCCTGTCTGGGTTCAAGCGCAGGATCGGCTTGCCCAAAAACCCCTCGAGCCGGCCCAAAAACTCGTAGACTTCCGGAAGCTCTTTCCCCGTGTCGGTAAAAAAGTACTCGATCTCAAGCTCCGGAGCAGTTTGGCGCATGTAGACAGCGAGGGCCGCGCTGTCGCGGCCGCCGGATATTCCCAAAACGTGGCGCTGGCTCATGCGGCAGCCACCTTAGGCTGCTCTTCTGCCTCTTCCAGGTCACCGGCCAATGAGAGCCCAAGTTGGGCGATAGCGCCAATCGCGATGGCTGGCGACACAGCGGATTTGTCGATCAGCTCCTGGATCTGCTCAGCTAAAGCACTGGCGCGATCGCGCTCCTGTCCGCTCAGTTCGACGAACGGCGATGCCGGCGCGGGATAGCTAGGATCGCTGATGTAAACCGCGAGGCTCGTTTGCCGATCGCCGCGCCCTTTGAGATGCGCGAAGCCTTCGGCGCGCAAAAACTGCTGAGCAAGCGCAGCCAGCTCAATCTTTGCAGCATCGATATCCCGGTCGACCCAGTCGCGTGCAGGCTTGTTGGCTGCCAGACTAGCCACCCCTTCAATGTCCGCCAGTTCACCGGCGAACACACCCAGCCTCGTGGCAAGTGCGTCGAGCCGGAAATTCCCAGAAAGTCCGCGCACAGTCTCACAGCGCTGGTGCAAGAGGCTGTACTCTTGGTCTTTGATGGGATCGTAGCGCAGCTCCTTGAACAATGTCTGGGCGAGGTCGCGTAGCATTTCCGGATACGCAGCCTCCAGCTCTGCCAGCGCTTCAGCTGTAGCTGAAGGGACCGCCGCAAGGTCTGTCCCGAATTTGCTCGGCAGATCTTCGAAGAGAAGCTTATTCGGATCGTGGGATTTGAGGCCTAGCTGGCGCAGAGCGATGGCATTGCTCGATGGCATGCCCGATCGCTGAGTCCATCCCGGGAGCGAACGGACTCGGCCGACGAGTATTCTAGCAACTTCAAGAGCGGTGGGAGCGATCGTCTCATCCCGGCCGAGACGCATTGCGAGGTCGGAAACCACAGCCACATGTTGCGTCGTAATCTCTACGTCTCGGGCACGTACGGCACCGGCATCTTGCAGCAGCCGATCGACAAAGAAGGTGTCGAGCTGCGGCCGGAAAACGCCATCGAGATAAAGCGACGTACGCGCCACGCGCGTCAGGACATAGGACAACGCAAGGACGGGCAGGAGCCCATCGCGAACGCCGAACGGCGGCGCGCGCCAAAGGTTATAGAGCTCTGCAAAGGAAATGCCGGTCTCGGAGCCTTGGAGCGCCGCGTCGGCCGCTTCCCACATTGGGTGCAAGCAGTGCGCATCGTCGGCCGAGGGCGGACTGAAGCTTTGAACGCCGGTTTCGTCGGCAGAGTAGAGCTTCGTCGAGACAAGTAGGCTAAAAAATAGCCCTGCCTCCGGCGGAAAGCCTTCAAAGCCGAGGCGCTCCTTACCCCGGCTCTCGACCATGGCGTGAAGGAGCTGACGAGTGGCAGCTATAGCGTTTGAAGACGGTCTGGTGCGGTTGATCAGCTCGTTGTGAAGCCTCGGCGTATAAGGAAAACGCCAGTCCGCGAGCTTTGAAGCAAGTAGGCTCAACCCCGGAGGGCTCGACGTATCAAGGTTTTCGATCTGATCGTTAGCCGGTCCATGCCAATCGACGCGATTGATCGCATCCCTCAGTTGATCATCAAGATCGGCAGTGAGGCGTGCGATCCGGGCATCTATCTCTCGCCTTGCCACAGCATCGCCCTCGAGCTCGGCACGGTGCCCGCGTACATGTTCAAGTGCAGCAAGGTCCGCCGTCAGCTCTCGCAGGCGGTAGCTGTCCCGGGTCCAGCCGACCACGACGAGGCGATCGCCTGCTTCCTCAGCCGCAGCGCGTGCGATGCGTTTGGCCGCAGCCTTATTCTCTTCATTCGTGCTGACTAGAATAAGGAACAGCCCGGCAGAACCTGGCGCTGGCTCGTAGGTTCGTACTCTTTCTTCAGCTTCTTCGAGAGGCGCGATGCCCACTTCAAACCAGCGCAGCGCTCCCTTTTCTTCGTAGTGCCGCTTCGCGAGTACCGGCCTAAGCGCTGGCTGCTCTTCGAGGCGCTTGAAGTCGGTGCCGATGCCGCGGGAGCGGGCATCATCGAGTGCCGATTCGATGTCGAAATCGCTGCCTGCGTAGATCGCAAAGGCGCCGCTGTGCTTGCGGAACACGACGACCGACCACTTGAGCAGATCGTCGGCAATTTGCTTCCAATGTTTGTCGGACTTGGCGCCGATACCGAGCTTGATAACGTCAGAGGTCGGCTGGAGCCCCGATCTGTCCTTGAACAAGTCCAAAAGCGCGATAGTCTTGATCGCAGCCAGATGGTCGCGCGATCCGCCGCGCACCTCGCAGCGCTCGATCGCATCCACGGCAGTGGACCACCGGTGACCGTCAGGCGAGGCCAGAATGGCGGATTCCAGATTTGCCCGCAAATAATCCCACAGCTGGGCCGGTTTAAACCGCCCAGCCTCCGTCTCCGTTGCAGCCAAGAATTCCTGAAACCCGTAGGGCTCGGCTGAAGTCAGAAAGCCGAAGATGCTCCGCTGGCTTTGCCCAAACCGCCGACGAGAGATCGGCCCCAACAGGCTCGCGGTTAAGGGATGGAGCGGCCAGCAGGCCGCAAGCTTCATGGCCAATCGCTCGCTGTCGCTTTCGCGTCCCCCGCGCATGACAGCGGCTACAAAGCGCATGTCATCATCCATCTCGGGCTCGCGTGACGTCTCAACTGCTCGCGCAATGAGATCGATCTGTTCGTCGGCCGCCAGGTTTACCGGCAGGTCGAGATAGCGCCCTTGGATCTTGAGCCACTCGTCCCTGCTTTCCCGTGACAAGCGCTGGGCGTACTCATCAAACGCTTGGTGCAGGATTCCCACGAGGAGCAGCTTCCCGTTGCTACGCGACGAGATTTCCGCGAGCTCCTGAAAAACATGGATGTCGCTCTGCTCAAGCGCTGCATGCTCGAGAAACTTGCCCATCTCATCGATAATGAGGGCTAAGCCCGGCCCTCGCGCCTGAGCAGCCACTCGGCCTACCCAGCTAGCGAATGACTCGTCTTTCGAGCGCTTCGGTGGCCGCTTGACGGCATTCTTTATTGCTTCGCCGATTATCGCTTCGGCATGGCCGCGCTGGCCTACTACTGCGCAAACATCCCAAGGCGCGGGATCCTTTCGGAAATGCTCGACGAGCTCGTCGACCTCATCAGTAGCAGAGGCATGCGCAAACGCCTTCGCAACGTCGGCTCGATCGCCCTGTAGGAGCGAGGCTAACGCCACCGCCAAACTCGACTTTCCGCTGCCGTAGGGACCAGTCCATGTGAAGGCACTGTGGCCGGTGGCCTCGCGGTGACGAGCCATGGCAAGCAGAGCTTCGATGGCGGAGTGGGGGCAGATATACCCCTCAAGCGCTGCTGGATCGCCGATGTCTGTGTCTACCCGAACCGAGCGCGTGAACCGCCGGGAGACCTTGACCAGATCGGACAGTGGAACGTTCACGCGGCCATCGCCTGCATGTCGTGGCGGTACATCTCGCGTAGGATATCCCATCGCTCAAGTTCTTCCGCTCTGTGCATGTAGAGCTGCCGCATTCCGGAAGACTCGTCCCACCGCAGCTTCTCGTGGGAAAGTGACTCCAGCCGAGCCAAGCGGTCGGCGACGGCCTCCTCGTCGAGCAGGAAAACCTGTCCAGGTGAGCCTCTCTCGAACGTCAGAAATTCAACCGAGAAGGAGCGACGATCCGGATAAAAGCTTTCCCAGAAGTCGAGAACGGCAAACAAAAACATCTCATCGGGCAGCGAAGCCTTGGGACCGCGGCGAAAGCGGTACAGCTCGCCCAGGCCCGCCATTTGGACCAGCCCAAGCTCCGCGAGTGGACATTCAATGCTATCTTCAGGCGCGCGCCGTGAACCTTTTGAGCCGGAATAGTACGTGCGAATAAGGCACTCGATGTCGCGCTTGATCGTCGAGCCGCTTGTAGCGCGCCCCTTCCCAAGCCGACCTGATTCAGACAACTCCTCACACCGCTGCGCCAATCGGCGACGCAGAAGCTCCCTGTCGAAGCTTGGCTCATGGAACTCGTTGAACGCCCAATGCCACGCGGTTGCCCGACCAGGCTTTGAGGCCAACATCCAGTGCAGAAGCCACAGCGAGCCGGGGTGCTCAAGGTAAGGGTCTAGGCCTTCGCCGAAGAATAGGTGACCCACTGGACCCGTGGAGATTTTGGTGTTGCGCTCCCCAGGGATATCCTCGGCGTTAAGTACGCCAGTCGCAAGCGACCAGTGCTTCATTGAAAAAACCATGTTCCTGCCGACGCCGAATTCTGCAATTGATCTTTCATCGTTGAAGATTGAGCCGGGAATATCGCCAACTTTTTCTTCTCGACGGACAGCATCGTAAGCTTTCTTCAGCCAACCGTACCGAAGCGGGAACGTCTCATGCCCGGCGAAGTGCAGCTTCTCGTCGGAGCTGTCGATGATACTGCGCGGCATGTCACCTCACTGGAGAACTGTTCCAGTTGATTGCCTCCGCGGACCCGGCTATGTCAACCGCCTGGTCTCGACAACCAGGGGGAAGCCGGGGATTAATGGGGATCTATCTCGACTATCAAGCCTCAACTCCAGTTGATCCACGGGTGAAGGCCATCATGTTCGAGGTGATGGACCGCGATTTCGCCAATCCGAGCTCGGAAAGCCACAGCGCGGGGTGGCAGGCCGGCAAGCGGGTGGAGGATGCCCGCGCAACCATCGCAGAAGCGATCAAATGTGACCCCGATGAAATCATCTTCACGTCCGGGGCTACAGAAGCCAACAATATCGGGGTCCTCGGCGCCGCTTTGGGAGCTCCTGAAGGCCGCCGGCGAATTCTGATTGGGGCAACCGAGCACAAAGCCGTTCTCGAGGCCGCACTCGCCGCAGAGCGTTTTGGTTACACGGTCGAGCTCCTTCCGGTCGAAGGCTCCGGAGTGATCGACCCGGCCGAATTGAAGAACCGGCTCGATGAGAGCGTCGCCGTTGTGTCGGTGATGTTGGTCAACAATGAGATCGGCACAATCCAACCGCTTGAGGAGCTCGTCGAGCTATCGGCCGCTGCAGGCGCATTCGTTCATACTGATGCGACACAGGCCCCGACGGCGATTGACGTTGATGTCCGAGAGCTAGGTGTGGATGCGGCAAGCTTCTCTAGCCACAAGATCTATGGCCCTAAAGGTGTCGGCGCACTCTACCTTTCCGCCACTTCCCCTTGGAGACCGCGCCCTCTCATGTTTGGCGGTGGACAAGAGCAGGGTCTGCGGCCCGGCACTCTGCCTACGCACCTTTGCGCCGGTTTTGCCGAGGCTTTTCGGCTCATTGCTGAAGAAGGATCGGGCGAGCGCGAACGAGTTGAGCATCTCAGAAATAGCTTTGTTCGGTGCCTTGAGGAGAATGTGCCTATATTCAAATTGACCGGCACTTGTTCGCACCGACACCCCGGTAATTTGCACGCCCGTTTTATCGGGATCGTTGGTGACGACCTGTTACTGCGGTTGCAGCCGCACATATTTGCTTCCACCGGATCCGCTTGCACAAGTGGTCACCTTTCGGTTTCCCACGTCCTCAAGGCGATCGGGCTCTCCGATGTAGAAGCGGGTGAATGCATCAGGTTCTCAATCGGCAGGCAGACAACCGAGAGTGATCTCGCCCGAGCAAGCGACATCATCGCAGGAGCCATCGATTCTCTCGGCGATCAGGTGCGGCAGAGCGGGCGAGCATTGTCCTAGCCTCAAGCCTCAATCTTACCATGCGGCGACTTCTTAGGAACGTCTGAACTAACTCGAAGTCGCACCTTGCCGCTCAGCATCCGCCGCAAACAGTGCACCACGTTGTTTGTAAGATGGTATATCGCTAGCATTTCGCCAAAACTCGCAGCCCAGGGTATCGAACGAAGATGGTTCATTGGAATCTTAGTCCACATCCAATCTCTGATATTCGCGATTGGGCCGCCGCAGGCCGGCTTGAACTGCAGCCTGATTTTCAACGTCGTGAAGTTTGGGCGATGACCGCAAAGATCATGCTAGTCGACTCGATCCTTTCCGACATTCAAAGCCGCTCCCGCGGTCATGGGACGAGCAGCGGCACGAGTTAGATGTCGCGTAAACTTCCAAAAGCAGCCAGACTTTCGCAACTTAAAGATGGCGGCCGAAATCTCCGGCAATGCTGCTCGGGAATGGCCAGTCTCTGCCTGCAGTTCATCAAGCTGGAACACGAAAAGGCCGCGGAACTGCGCCATTCCTGCCGACCAGCCTCCGGTCTCTCGGGATTTCACGGTAATCTAAGGACTGGGTTGTGCGGTCCAGCAGCCTCGGATTTGGGGCTTATTGCGGGCATACCGTCGAGCTTGATAATTAGGTAATAGAATCAGTTGCTTGTCGGATTAACTGCAGTACGTTAGTAGGACTCGATCTCAAAGCCACTTCGTCGTCAGGCTCATAACCTGAAGGTCGTTGGTTCAAATCCAACCCCGCAACCATCTACTCATTGATTAATGAGCAAAAGAGCCTTTCTGTTTTCAGAGGGGTTTTTGCGTTTCGATTTGGAAGCAAATAGGAAGCAGAATTCTCAGTAGTCGCCAACGACTTGGTCGGGGGTGAGCAGTGGGGGAATTCGATGTTTGAAAACTGCCATCTTCGGATCGGCGAAGCGCCCTTTACGAGTTGCATGCCCCTCAGTGCGCAGCTCCTGGGGAGCCTTTATGCCTTACCTCAGTCCACCGAGAAGCCGCTGCGCGAGGCCCTTGATGCCTTGGGTGACAACGTCCCTTGGGCGGAAAGCTTCGCGGTAGCGCCAGAGCAGACCACTGGTGCCGTGGGGGCGATGCTGAGGCACATGATGATGGCAACGCGCGATCTCGATCCAAGGTCGATCGCGATTGATGCGCTGCCGGGCGAGGGCAGGGCGCGTCTTCATCTTGACGCACTGCGGCAGCTCTGGATCAGCAGCGATGCGCTTGTTCCGTCCGACCTCGTGACCATCAAGGCGTTCCTTGCTTGCGAGGCAGGCGATGCTCTGCAGCCGTTCGAGGTTGTCTGGGATCGAGATTGTGGTCAGCTGACCCCGCTCGAGCGCGCGGTGCTCGAGCACATCGAAACCCATCATGGCCAGCTGAGCGAAGAAGATGATGACGTCGTTCGTCTGATTTCTGACAGGAAGCTGGCGCGCGCGCCCGGATCGTGTCTGGCAGGCCATGTACAACGCCATCTTCTGGATCCGGATGTCCCGGTTATGCCGCTCGACGACAGCCCGGCCATACTGTCCGTCCGAGACTCCCTGACCGAATGCGAGGCCGCGGCGGCCATCGTGCAGCGATGGCTGGCTGATGATGCAACTCTGGCAACCAGCGACATCGGCATCATCTTCCCGCAGGGGGCGGAATATGGTCATTACCTGGCAGAGACATTCGCCCACGCTGGCTTGGTTGCCTCATCGCTTCCTGGGGTTGGTCAGCGGAGGAACATTGGCGGTGAGGCTCTTCTGCATTTCCTTCAGTGCCGACGCCGGCCAGCGCCCGCCATGGCGCTCGCATCGCTTTACTGTTCACCAGTCCTGTGCTGGCCCGATGAAGTGGGAACGGCTCTGGCGGCAGCCGTTATGGCTGGCGACTTTCAACCAAGAGAGGCTCGAGACCTTGCAGGCCGGCAGGCATCTCTCTTCGCCCTGATCCGCTCGGCCTCACCTTCGACTAACGGCCAGCTCAAGGAGCAGATTCGATCTTTCCAGAGGCTGCTCAGCGACAACGAGGCACTCGCTGAAGATGTCGCTGAAGCGAAGCAGCAGGCATCGCGCCTGATCGCAGCCCTCGGCAATGCCAATGACGCGGCAGAAGTGGAACTGGAGAAAGCCATCCAGATGGCAGCGGCCTACCAGGCTGCGCCACAGGCGAGAGGAGCTTACTTCCTCGGTGGCATCTCGGTGATGATGGCCCACGAAACACCGAAGCGGCCGTTTCGTAAATTGCTGGTCTTGGGGTTCAATGACGGTGCCTATCCGTCACCGCCGGCAGGCAATCCATTTTTTCTCGACAGCGAGGTTGCGTCGATTGCCGATGTGACGGGCATCCAGTTGCCATCGCAGGCGCAGCAACTCGCTGCCGCGCTCGAGCTTTTCACGCGCCAGATTGGTGCAGCGAGCGAGCAGGTTATCCTCATTCTCTCGGAGCGTGATCGCAGCGGCAGCTCGCTCTCGGTGTCGTCGAGCCTGCCGCTGATCTCGCGGTTTGTGCAAGGTATCAAAGATCCGGAGGATCTGATCGTGCCTTTGAGCCATAGCGAGGGGACGATCTGGGACAGGCTGGTGGCGTGGAAACCCAGACCATTGATTGAACCGGCGCTGATTCCGGAGGTGCCGTCTCACTATGCGTTCGACTTCAATCTTCTGGGGCTGCGCCAGAAAGAAGACGGCAGTGCGCGAGCGCAGAGCCCGAGCCGGCTTGAAAAGCTTCTCGTCAGTCCCCTGGCCTGGCTCCTCGCTGAGTTGGGCGCCGAACATGTTTCCTGGCAGCCCGAGGCGCTTGACGTCATGCTTCGCGGATCCCTGGCGCACGAGGTTTTCGAATGCCTGTTCGTGCCCGGCAAGGCGCATCCGTCCAGCGAGGAGATCGAAGCTGCGGTGCCCGACCTACTGCTCGATCGCATACGCGCCTTGGCGCCGTTTCTTCAAACGTCGGCTTGGGCGGTCGAGCGCAACACGCTTGAGGCAGAAATCACCAAGTCCGCGAAGCATTGGTCGTTGGTCCTCAAATCCCTGGATGCCGAGGTTGTGGGCAATGAGTTCTGGCTGTCGGGAGAGCTGTTCGGTCATCCCGTGCACGGCAAGGCCGATTGCCTGCTGCGGCTTCCCGATGGGCAGCCGATTGTCGTGGATTACAAGAAGAGCAGTTCCGGCACGCGTCGCCAGCGCCTCCAGAAGGGATGGGATTTACAGGTCGATCTCTACCGGCGCATGAGCGTTCGGCTCGACGAGCGCAGCAACGAAGGCGTGGTCCGTATTGCCGAGGCGTTGAACGGGTGGTCGAAGCTCCCGGCAGTCGCCTATCACACGCTCAACGACGGGAATGTCCTGCTCAACGGGATCGACGAGTTCGATAGCGCTGAGGTCGAGCTTGTTGCGGGCGATATTGCCGAGCATGCGCTCGCGCTCATTTCGGCGCGGTTCGATGCTCTCAAGGCAGGACGCCTCGATACCAACACTACAGCGGATGAGAAGTTCTTCCAGCGCTCCGCCGCGCTCGGCACCTATGCGCTGGAGGACAGTCCGTTGATCGCCGCTTTCATGCGCGACGACATCAACCCCTCGGTGGCGCTTACGGACAATGAAGATGACTGAGATTTCGATCGTTCCAGCCGGTGCAGGGGCTGGCAAGACCCATCATATCCAGGAAACCCTCACCCAGTGGGTGCGCGACGGCAAAGTTCGGCCCGAGCGGATATTAGCCGTCACTTTCACGGAGGCCGCGGCTGGGGAACTTCGTCAGAGGATCCGTGGAGCACTGATTGCCGACGGCAATTTGCAAGCGGCTTTGGCCGTTGAGCGAGCCTATGTCTCTACGATCCATGGCCTTGGACGCCGGTTGCTGATTAAGCACGCCTTTGCGGCAGGCTCTTCGCCGCAGCAACGTCTCATCGCGGAAGACGAGCAGGACTTGCTGATCCGCCGTTCGATCGAGGAGAACCAGGCGCTAAGCGAGCTCTCCCGTAACCTCGGGGCCTATGGCTACCGGGGTAGCTTCACTTCGGACGACACGGCTGAAGACAGCTTCCGCAAGACATTGCTCGGCGTCATCGCACTCCTGCGAACGCTTGGACCGCGCGGAAGCGACCCGGCGATAGCCGACTTCGTCGAGGCGTCGATCAGGCAGGGATATCGCCAGCCGGTCGGGACGCCAGAGGCCCTGGCGGCCGGCTTGAAAGAAGCCGTCGATGCGCTGCTCGTCGCATTTCCGAGATCGCTGGCGGACGACGCTGCAAGTGCTGCGGCCAAGACAGCGTTTCGGGATAATTTCCGCGCGTTGAAGCAAGCCGAACAACTTCTCTCGACCGGCGGGAAGGACTGGAAGCTCTGGCAGCGGCTGCGTGATCTCCGCCAGTCCAAGCGCGGCAGTCCGACGCCTGATGGTTACGACGACCTAGCCGCTGCGGTCATGGCGGCGGCCGACACACTGGTCTTTCATCCGGGCCCGCTCGAAGATGCGGTTTCCCATGCGCGCGCGCTCGTGGAAGGGGCGCAATCAGCTATGTCGGACTACGAGACCCGCAAGCGGGAACTCGGCGTCATAGACTTCAGTGACATGGTCACCAACGCCGCGCGGATCCTCGATGACAAGCCCGGCGTGCTTGCTGCGATCATGGACGAGGTAGACTGCGTCATTGTCGACGAGTTCCAGGATACCAACCCGATCCAGTTCACCTTCCTGTGGGCCTTGGCGCGGCAAGCGAAGCGCTCTCTCGTCGTCGGCGATACCAAGCAGGCGATCATGGGATTTCAGGGCGCAGACCCAAGGCTGACGGTCGCGCTCACGAAGCAGTTTGAGACTAGCCCGCTCAACCGGAACTGGCGTTCCGATCCGCGGATCATGGATTTCGTCAACGCGCTCGGCCCTTGCCTTTTTGGCGATGATTACACTTCGCTCACCGCGCAGAACCCCACCGGACATGACACCGCGCTTGAGATCATAGAACTGGCTAACAAGCGCGGCGCGCGCTCCGGCGGGAAGCCCCAGCATTTCGTCGTGGATCGCCTGCTCTCCCTGCTGTCCGACGATCATGTGACGATCATCGACAGGCATACGAAGAATTTGCGACCGCTGGAGCCCAGAGACATCGCGGTCCTGTGCCCGACCCATAGCCATTGCGCGAGCTATGCCAGCGCGCTGCGATCACTTGGCCTGCCGGTTCGCGTGGCTGAAGGCGGCTGGTGGCAGAGCAAGATCGTCCAGGCCGCGTGCTTTGCCCTGCGATTCGCCGTTGATCCTGCAGACAGCCATGCCGCGATTTGTACGGCCACGCTTGGTCCTGGTGCCACTGCGCTCCCGGACGCGATCAGGGCGCTTGCCCAGCGAGGCCGGATCGACACGCCTGAATTGACTGCGCTGCAGAAACTTCGGCCCGACTCGCTTGCGACCCCGGTAGACCGTCTGGTCCATCAGGTCATCGAGGTGTCGGGGCTTCGCGACTGGTGCGACACGCTCGATGACCCAGCCCAGATGAGAGCAGACCTGCTCCGGTTCGAGGCAGAAGCGGCAGCATTCATGGATGCTCACCGCGATATGCGGGAAGCGTCCGGCTTTTATGGGCAGAGCGCCAACGTCTTTCTCGGCTGGCTTGAAAACAAGGTCGGTCTCAAAGGGGAAGATCTGCGGCCTAACCCTTCAGGCAGCGAGGCCGACGGCGTCGAAATCGTCACCTGGCACGCATCCAAAGGACGTGAATGGCCAATCGTCGTTGTCTGCGGGCTCGACCACAAGCTTGACCCCCGTGCCGGGACCTTCAGCACCAAATTTCCGGGGTTCGACGATCTCGATCATGTAATCGAGGAAGCGGCGCTCGCCTATGCTCCCGAATTTGCCGCGCCTGAAGCGACCGATCGCTTTCTTCATGAACTCCATCCGGAGTCCGAAGAAACAGCGAGGCGGCTGCTTTACGTGGCACTGACCCGTGCCCGGGATCGCTTGATTATCGAATGGCCACAGGACGATGAGAAGGTGGAACCGCCTCTGCCGATCACTGCCCGCCGCCTTCTGAATGACGTCTGCGACATCAGATTTCAGGGTAACCAGATCAGCGTCGGCGCCGAAGAATTTCCTGCGCGCATGACGATCTGCAGCAAGGAGTTGCCGGCTTCGTTCGAAGCTGAGAACAAGGTTCATCTCCACGCGTTCGACCGAGAGTTGCGATTTGCCCTGGAGCGACGTTTGATCGACGCGCCGACATCTGTGGTTAGCCCCTCGCAGGCAATCACTACGACACGGTCGCTTCCTTCTCAAATCGAAACGCGTGCAATCGCACCAGGAGTTAAGCTGGCTGGACCCGACTTGGCGCGGGCGACCGATAGGGGCACGGCGATCCACGAGGCGCTTCGCATTCTCCTTTGCCGCCCTGATCTGCGACATAGGGTTCAGGCGCATTGCCGCATTCTCGACGCCGAGGTCGAATTTCTCTCGCAGCAGGCAGATGCCCTACGCCAGGCTCTCGCGGACCTTGGCTATCCGCGGCTGCATGTCGAGCAACCGATCAAAGTTCCTCTTTCAGATGGTGGGGGTCAGAGCATCATCCTGGATCTCATCGCTGAAGGTCCCAATGGCTTCATGATCGTCGATCACAAGAGCGGGGCGGTGGAAGATCACGCGCTTCGCTTCGAACGCTACTGGCCGCAACTGGCAGCCTATGTTGATGCATTTGGGGTAATGGGTGGCAAGTCCGTCGATGGCGTCGCCGTATTTTGGGCAGAGACCGGCGAACTGACGCTGGGCAGAGGAATCTGAGGGGCACAGGCACTTGGCGCTAGGAATGAGTTCAGCGATTGGCTGGGTCGATTTTGACGAGACAGAACGCGATCGTGCGCAGCGGTTGATGGACCTGTTCCGTGAGCAGGATAGCCGCGACGAGCTTGGGCTTGGCGCGATCAGGGATTCTATAGCCGATCATCTTTTTCCCGGAACGAGCACCATTCACACGCGGCTGCGGTACATGCTGTTCATTCCGTGGATTTTTGAGTCCCTGCCGTCTCATCTCAGCCCGCGAGACATTGCAGCCAAGGCACGTCAGAAGGAAATCGAACTTGGCCAGGCGCTGATGGCTGGCGCGCCTGGTGCCGTTGGCATCATTGGCAAGGACGCTGGCGAGAAGCTCAAGCGCCTGTCGAGTAGTATCTATTGGTCGGGACTGGAAAGCTGGGGCATCCGAAAATTTCCAGGTTCGATTGAGGCCTACTTTGCCGCCTTGCCGCACTGGCCCAAGGATACGAGTAAAGATCACGTCGAAGACGACATGAGCGGTGCGCAGCGCCATAGACATCTGTGGCACGACCGCATGCCTCAGCCACCGAAGGGATGGCCTGACATTGTCGATTTCGATCTTGAACCGGACGAGGCGAGCTTTCTTATCGATCGGCTTGTTGATCGCCATCCCCACAGCCTCTTGACCTATTTGGCAAGTCGGAGCGATCAGGCAAAGGCAGATGCAATATGGCTGCATCCGCATATGGCGGATTTCCCGCCTCAAGCACGAGTGCTAGTCGAACATGCCAGGATATTCTCGGGCGTCATGCATGGCGCCGCGCTGCTCTACAATCTGCTGTTGAGCGAGCTGCGGGAAAACGAGGACTGGATTGAGCGCTACCAGACCGCACTCACCGAATGGAGCGACGAACTCGATACCAAGGAATTGGCATCCTGGTCGCTGGACGATTTCTGGCACGAGACACGCCATGCCGGACATTCGGTTCTCGATCCGGCCAAGCGGTTTGTTACCGAATGGGTGGCCTTGGTGCGGAAGGAAGGAGGTCTGGGCCGCAATCGCGAGGCAGCAAACGCGCTCGTCATGACGCGTGAAAGGAGGCTCAAAAAGGGCCAATCCCGGTTTGCAAACAAGAGTGCCCGGGACCGCTGGCAAGGAGCATCCGGAGCTGGACGCCTTCAGTTTCGTTGGTCAATCGCACAGAGCTATCTGAAGGATCTCAAGCGTTGAACAGGGCGACGCTCGATCCCGAAAACCGGATTCTGTACGGCGACAGCCTTCAGGCTCCCCCCGGGTATCGCTTCGATGCCGGTGTAGCGACGACATTCTCACTCGATTTTGAGACGGCGCTAGCCGTGCCGGTCAGCCTGGCATTGTTTGCCGCCGACAATAGAGAGGAAATTCTGCAGCATCCTATTGCTCTGCTCGAGGGAGCAGAGCGGATTTCCGGGCGCTTGGCCGTATTCGCTGAGGCAGGTCAAATCCACGCGGGGCTTGCCCAACAATCTCGACTTTGCTCGTTACTCGAGAAGGTTATCGTCGAAGTCCAAGCGCCAGGAGAGGGTAGCTTTCATCCGAAGATCTGGGCGCTGCGGTTCAAGCCATTGGACCAAGATGGCGATGATCTTCTGAGGGTGCTCGTATTGTCGCGCAATCTCACGCGCGACAGGTCATGGGACATAGCCGTGCGTCTCGACGGACGCCGCACTCGCCAGCCTAAGGCCCACAATCGTCCCCTGTATGCATTGCTCTCCGCGCTCCCAGATCTTGCGGTCAGCCCCGCCCCGGATGAGCAGCGGGCGCTCACTATGGAACTCGCCGAAGACATGCGCTTTGCTGAGTGGGCATTGCCTGATGCGTGTGAAAAATTTGAGTTCGCAGTCAACGGGCTCGGAGGACGGCCTTGGCAACCACCGGAATGCACCCGCATCGGTGTAGTCTCGCCATTTTGCGACGATGCCGCGTTATCGATGTTGGCTGGAAAGGCACGTCGATCCGCGGAAGTCTTGATAAGCCGGTCTGATCAGCTTGCCTGCATAGCAGCCGAAACAATCGACGATTTCGAATATGTCGCGGTCATGGATGAAATGGCCGAGCGCGAAGACGGCGAGGAAGCTGTTTCGTCAGCACTGGAAGGGCTCCACGCCAAGATAATCGTTGCCGAGCACAACTGGGATACCGGTCTGACCTTGGGCTCCGGAAATGCGACCACACCCGCGTTCATCTCAGGACGAAACGTGGAGTTCTTCATCACATTTACGGGGAAGACGTCAAAGCTGGGGTCGATCGAGACCATTCTCGGCGAAAGCGGGTTCGGGCGACTGACTCGCGCTTTCATTCCAGGAGAATTGGCTGCTGCTGACGCTTCCGAGCGTGCTGCTGAAAGGGTGCTCCTCATTGCTCGGCGGGCACTTGCCCGCGGATGCCTCAGCATCCGTTGTGAAGCAGACGCGACCTGGGGCCCAGGCAATTGGCGCATGTCGCTGGTCCCACCTGCTGGAGGCATTGCACTTGCGGACATCAACCGCGTGCGGGTTTGGCCGATAACCCGAGGCGAAGGGCACGCCAGGGATGCTCAGGCATCACTGGAAGCCGGTGAGGCTTTGGACTTGGGTGTGGTTCCGCTCGCCGATGTCACACGCTTTCTGGCGATTGAAATGAAGGAACGGGCAACCGGTCAAAGCATCCTTTTTAGCACTGGCTTGCCGATTGAGGGCCTACCGGCCGAGCGAGACGCAGCGATCATGCGATCGGTGATCAACGATCGCAAAACATTCCTGCGCTATCTGAGACTCTTGCTCACCGCACTCGGTGATCCATTTGCGGCGGCTTTGGCGGTCGGAGGAAGCGGCAGTGGGGCAGGGTGGGCCATTGCTGTGGCCGATGATGAACCGTTGCTCGAAGAACTCGTCCGGGCCCTTTGCGCCAAGGATGGACGGTTGAATGCAGTGGATCGTCTGATGACCAGACTAACAGAGTCAAATACAGAAGGTGCCGATCCAATACCCGAAGAGTTTCGGATCCTCTGGCAGACATTCCGTGCCGTGCTGGAGGAGTCCGGCAATGGAGAATGAGCCGTTCGACGCGGGCGCCGCACTCGCTCAACTCAAGCGCTTTCAGCGTCGCACGGTAGACTATGTGTTCGACCGTTTGCATGGCCCCGATCCAGTGCGTCAGTTCTTGGTCGCAGACGAAGTGGGTCTGGGCAAAACCATGGTTGCCCGCGGGGTGATCGCCAAGACCATCGAAGCGTTGTGGAATCGATCAGAGCGGATCGACATTCTTTATATCTGCTCCAATCAGGCCATCGCCGCGCAAAATCTCAATCGTCTCAATGTATTGGGAAAACGTGCGATGGCCTTGCCCACTCGTATGACCTTGGTGCCATTGCAGCTTCGCGGCGAACAAGATCTGTCTGCAAACAAGGTCAATTTCATCAGCCTCACGCCTGGAACCACGTTCAATCTTCGATCCACCACCGGAGTCGTTGAAGAACGGGCGCTCTTGCATCGCCTGCTTGAAGCCATGGGCTTGTCGTTCACGCCGCTCAGAAACGCGCTGCAAGTGGACGCCGGGAATGGCCGCTGGGATGGGTGTGTCGGTAGGATGTCACTTGAGGGTATTGATCCGACGATAGTTTCGAACTTCCACGAGGCAGTCCGTCAAGATGCATCGCTGTTGTCGGCAATCGATGAGATGATCTCGCTATTTCCACGACGCCAGCCAACATACCCTGACGAGAAGCGTTGGAAACGAAACGAGGTAATCGGGGCGCTACGGAGCAAGCTATCGCACGCTTGCGTCAGTGCGCTTAAGCCGGATCTTATCATCCTCGACGAATTCCAACGTTTTCGGGAATTGCTGCGCGGTGAGGGGGAGCCGGCCGAGCTCGCACGGGCCCTGTTTGAGTATTCTGACGATACCGCCAGCGCACGCACCCTCCTACTCTCCGCAACTCCCTACAAGATGCTCACGCTCTCGGGCGATGAGCCCGATGATGGCGATCATTACGAGGACTTCCTCGAAACAATCGAGTTCCTCTACGGCCGCGATAAGGGGGCGACCATCAAGGTCGAACTTGACCGCGAAATGCGCCGCTTTCGTAAGCTACTCCAGCAACTGCCGAAGAGCGCAACCGACGCCAAGCGAGCGCGCAACAAGGTGCAGCGCACACTGAAGCGCGTCATGTCGCGCACCGAGCGCGTTGGCAGTACTGCTGAGCGAGATTCAATGCTGGCTGAGCCATCGATCGACGTGCCGCTCGCACCTGCCGATCTCCATCAGGCCGAAGCGTTTGCCCGCGTAGCGCGAGCCGTCGATGCGCGCGAAATCATCGAGTATTGGAAGTCCGCACCTTACCTCTTGAATTTTATGCGTGATTACACGCTTAAGCATCGCCTGAAGGATAAAGCCGCAAATTCGAACCCGGCCCTGATATCAGCGTTGAGCGATGCGCAGGCGCTGGGCATCAGTCGCGAACAGGTCGAAGCTTATCAACCGATTGATCCGGCTAATGGGCGCCTTCGAGCATTGATGGCTGACTTGTTTGATTCAGGGCTCCACCAGCACCTCTGGCTCCCACCGGCGGTCACATATTATGGCCCGGCATCTGAGGGCACACCGGCTACGAAAGCCCTTGTCTTTTCTGCATGGCAGATGGTGCCGGATGCGCTTGCCGCACTGCTTTCCTACGAGGCCGAACGGCGGATGGGAGCAGCGTCGGTGGTTCGGTCCTACTCGGAAGCCACGCGCAGCCGCCCGCTTCAGTTCAAGCTGGTCGATGGTCGCCCGGCTGCTATGCGCGCGCTGCACCTGATTTATCCGTCACCAACACTGGCCAGAATCTGTGATCCGCTAAGCGTCTTTTCTGGCGCTCCGGAACAATTGTCGGTTGCAGAAATGCGCGCAGCGATTGCGGATCGTATTCGTACTGCACTGGGGCACCTGTTCGCCAAGGAAAATGGCGAAGAAGCAGCTAGCAGGGATGCAGAATGGTCCACACCGGCAACGATCGACGTATTGTTGAAGACCAAATCTTCCGGATGGCTGCAGTATCTCGGTTACAGATGGACGATCCAGGAGGAAGGCTTTCGAGAGCACATCGCCGAGTTGCGAAGGACTGCAACCGAGGCGTCCCTCGGGGAGCTCGACAACGACACGCTGGACCTGCTGATCGATGTAGCCTTGGGAAGTCCGGCTGTCTGTGCATTGCGCGCGCTCCATCGCATTGCGCCAGGACTGGCTTGGGATGACCCGCATTTGATGGACGCCGCGGCATCAATCGCCTGGGGTTTTCGGGCGCTCTTCAATCAGCACGACGCCGTTGCTCTCCTACGACAAGAGCGCGATGACCATTACTGGCGCAGCGCATTGACGCATGGTGTCGAGCACAACCTCCAATCAATGCTCGACGAGTACGCCCATTATCTCGTCGAAGGCGAGGGTTTGGCCGGGAGCTCCGAGCGTGAACGTGTCGCCGGCGTGGCCGCAGCTATGACCCACGCCCTGTCAGTCCGCCCCTCCCAGATTGATGTCGATGATGTGGGAGTTGAGGACGGCAAGGTCGTCTTTCATCCGTCCATCAGGATGCGCGGTCGCTTCGCTATGCGATTGGCTGAATACAAGGATGATGAAGGCGGAACCGTGCGGCTCGGAAGTGTGCGAGATGCGTTCAATTCGCCTTTCAGACCGTTCGTGCTGGCCACGACATCGATTGGTCAGGAAGGCTTGGATTTTCATCCCTATTGCTATCGAGTCTACCATTGGAATCTTCCAGGGAACCCGGTCGATCTTGAGCAAAGGGAAGGGCGTGTTCACCGGTTCAAAGGACATGCGGTCCGGCATAATGTTGCCCGGGCACACGCCGATGCAATCCGCACTTCTACCAAGCCACCTGCGGACCCATGGGAGGCGATGTTCAACGCGGCCAAGCGCGCTACGACGAGCAAATCCGAACTTGTTCCGTATTGGGTTTTTGATGGTCCGGTGAAGGTCGAGCGCCGCGTCCCAATGCTACCCATGAGTCGAGAAAACACGCGGCTACGTTGGCTCAAACGCAGTTTGACACTCTACCGGCTGGCATTTGGGCAACCGCGGCAAGACGACCTGCTGGCCTATCTTGACCGTCTCGTTGATGAAGGTGTCGACGTGGCAGCTCTAGAAGAATTGCAGATCAAGCTCGAGCCGTGATCGGCTATCTTTGTGTCAAAAATTCTTCCAATTTCTTGAGTTTCTCCGTGCCGAGCGACGTTCCCGCTCGGCTTTATCATGTTTCCGGTGCACCCCTGCCGTCAGGATCTACAGTAGCTGAATTTTCTACAGCTTCAGGATGAACTGCGGTTTGAGCAGGCATCAGTTCGTGTTGCGTAGAGTTCAAAAATTTCGATTGTTGATCAGAAGGATCAGAGAGTTTCATAGCAATTTCATGCAGGTGCCTGCAGAAGATGCTGACTGTTTGACGGACCAGTGAATAGGGGTGAATGTGAGCGAGCCTTCGCAGCAAAGTCGTACAAGGCCTTATACGGCTTCTCTCATCGGCAACATCCGCGCGATTCTCACCGGACTGCAAGGCTTCGAAGCCATGGCTCGAGAGCTGATCCAGAACGCCGACGATGCCCGGGCCGAAGAGATGGTCTTCGATATCGATGGCGACGCGCTCCGGATTTGGAACAGCGGCAAGTTCTCCAGTTGCGAAACGCAAGACGGACATTGTCCATGGGAAGTCAGGGGCAATCCGCATTCAGGCACCAAGAGAGCATGCGACTTTCATGCAATCAGCACAGTAGGAAGCGGCAACAAATACGGCGAAGAGGGACTGATCGGTCGCTTCGGGATCGGTTTCGTGTCGGTCTACCAGGTCACGGACAAGCCGATCATCCGATCCGGTAAGACACAGCTGGAATTGGATCCTCTCGCTGGCCAAGCGTCTGAAATGGACATCGCGCTTCGAGACGGCTCGGTGTTCGAGCTTCCATGGTGCTTCGACGGTCGCAGCTCGGTTCGCGAAACTTTGAATGCTTCGCCGTTACTTCCGGAAGAGCTCGACATCCTCGAGCGTGACCTCGTGTCCGTAGCCGAAGACTGCCTCTTGTTTCTTCGCAACCTCAGGTCACTCGAAATACGCCGAAACGGCGTGACGATTTCAAAAGTTCAGAAGACGGACCTGGGCGAAAATCGTTTACGATTGGCTTACGCCGGTTCAGACCATCACGAAGATTGGTACGTGATCCATTTCGATGCGCACGAGGCTGCTGCTTCCCTACGCCGCAAGTATCCAGTCATAGATAGGCTAGACCGCCAAACAAACGGCCAAATCGCCTTCCGCCTCGGCGACCTAGAGGAACGTGTCGGGCGCCTCTATGCCTATCTCCCGACCGAGCAAGATGCGCCGATCCCTTGCCACATCAACGCTGATTTCTTTCCTGAGCAAACCCGCAGGGCACTGGTCCTGTCAGGGCAACAGCACGAGCGACTTTGGAACGAAATGCTCCTGCAGTCTGCTGCACGAGAAGTTGCATCACACTTGATTGAATTGAGAGACGTGTTGGGCGCGAAGCGTCTCTGGGATCTGATCGACGAAGCGAACGACAATCGTTCGAGCGCTCACTTCAAGGTGTTCTGGAACGAGATCGAAAGGCAGGCGAAGGTACAGCCGATTGCCATTACGGCCTTGGGCGAATGGGTGAGGCCGGCAGACTGCAAGATCGGATCGGCAGATTTCGAAAAGCCCGAGTACGATTCCTTGAGCAAGATAGGCGTGCAAGTGCTCGATCCCGAGCTCTCTAATCATAGGCAGTCGTTGCTTGCCCTAGGAGGTGGAAGTCTCACCTTCCATTCTTTTGTCGACGCTTGGGATCGTTGGCTAGGAGACCATCGAGAAAGCGAGCTCATCTCGAAGGTGACGGCCAAGACCAATTCCTTCATGGCTCCATTGTGGCGAATTGCTAACCGCTTCGTGGGCGAGATTGGCTCCGCTTCGCTGACTGAGCAGCGCGCCCTTGATCGCCTCTCTTCGCTTCCATTTGCCCCATCATCAGAGGGGAGCCTGCTTCCCATCCGTAGCCTCTTCCGCCTACCCAAGAAGTTGAAGATTGATCAAATAAGTGAGTTCTTCCCCGGCCTTTCCTTCGTAGTCGACACTTTCAGCAAGTATCCGAATCTGAATGAGCACATCGAGCGCTTGACGCTCGACGACTTGTTTGCCGCACTTCGCGCCAAAGCAGACCAAGACGACCCGGTGAGCGAATGGCTTGGGAACACAAAAAGCAGATTGCGCAGTTTCTATGAGTTGCTCGCTGATTGTCCGACCGGAGATGACGATCCAGATTCAGAAATCGTCTACGACATACCATTCCTGATTGGCAGCGACGGGGCCTTCTTGAGCCCCAAACAAGCAGTGATCCCAAGCGACTTCACTGACCCAGTCGGCCGCTTCGATACGCTCGACATGTCGTTCTTCGAAGGACGCGTCGAGGACCTCCTCAAGAAGCGATTGCACATCGAAGCACTGACATTCGAAAAATACGTAGAGGAACATCTCGAAGAGATCTTGGAGGGGGGGCTCGAGGACCGGCAATATGCCGCATTGGTAGATGAGCTGACGTCGCACCCCAAGATACTCGAAAACGATCGATTGAGGCGTCGCCTTCAAGACTTGCCGCTAGTCTGGACGAACGCTGACGAGTTCCGGCTTCCGAGAGATTGCTATGTCAAGACTACCAAGCTCGTAGAAATTCTCGGGGACGATCAATCGCGTTGGGTGAAGAGTTCGATGTTGAAGCGAACCACCCGAGACAACTTCGAGAAAGCCTTCCTTCCAAGGCTGGGCATGCGGGACTGGCCCACACTTCGGCACGTCATCGAACGCCTCGAGGAGATCGTCGCTGAAGACCCCAGCGAAGCCTCAAGCACGCCTGTCTTGGGCCTGCTCGATGTCGTTTTCGACATCTTTCAGAAGGGGAAGATATACGAGAAGGAGGATGCATACGCCGAAGAGATCGATTGGCTGCGGACCACGGAGTGGCTACCCGCGATCCGGGAAGGTACCGACGCGGTCGACACGAGGTTCTGGTACGCGCCTCATGAATTGTACCAACACCTTCGAGCCGATGGATTTAGCTCCCAGGTTCCATATCTCGCGATCCAACCAGGACAGAAGACAAAGGCGAACAAGAAGTTTCTCGACTTCTTGGAGATGCCTGCAGAGCCGGGAACGTCAGACATCGTAGATCACCTTCTCGATTGCCTCGAGAGCGAGCGAGAGCCAAGCAAGACGACGTACGAGCTGCTATCTGAACGGCTCAAGAAAGAAGACGATCTACCAGCGCTCGAGAGGCTGTTGGGTCAGCCCATAATCTACGACCCCCGAACGAAGCGTTTCCTGTCACTCTCACGCGTCTCTTGGAACAAGCCGCCATTTCCGCATTATCTATATCCAGCCCCAAAATGGATGAGAGATCTCGAAGAATTATTCGAATTTCTCGGCGTCGAAGACAGCCCGGATCTGGAAGCGTTCGTCGACGTCGCCTTGGAAATCGTCGAAAACTATGAAGACAATGATCTTCCAGCTGTCGAACGCAACATTCTCGAAGAGTGTTTGGCAAAGATTTCCAGTGCCATCAGGAACAAGATCGACACCATCTTAGAGCTCCTGAGCAAGCTCGAAAAGCGGCCTTTCTTACCAACGCGAAGCAACGCCTTGAGCTATGTCGACGAAGTAATCGTATGTGACAACGCGTCTTTGGCAGATTCATTCGACGGCGCCATAGATCACCTACTGATCGAAGAGCGGTTGGACCAAAGAGAGCTTCGTAATCACTTGGGTCTCATGCTGCTATCTCGACGAACCCATCGGGAGGCCGTGGATCTCGATGGGACGAAACCCGACGAAGCCGCTTCGACCTTGCTGTCCGAACGATCGAGCCTCCTGATGTGGCTGGTGCCATCATTGGGCTCTCAGGCGGCCAATAAGATTGCCACCTCGCTTCGATCGACGAAGATCGTGCGAACCAATGAGCTGACAGTACGGTCGGTGCTGGAGCTCCAAGACCAAACGATCGAAAGTGAGCCCAAAGCTCAAGACGCCTTGTTCGAAGAGGATGATCGCGTCTTGTATGTGCAAGCCAGCCTCGGTGATAAATTTTGGATCCCCGCATTCCGCGCGGTATTCGATTCATTGACCGCCAGCGAGCTCGGTGTGGATGTCGGCCATCTCGCGATGTGTGCCTTCAACGTCGTTGCGGCGAGAGATGAAGAGGATGCTCGCAGCATTCTCCAACAAGCAGGGTTTCGGGAACCGGCTTGGGCTACAACTGAGACAATCGACTACGGCGAAACCGAGGACCTTGGCGAGCTTTCTCAGCCTCCGCATAGCGACGACGATGTCCAAGAAGATGAAGAGTCGGCCGACGATTCTCATGACGAAGGCATAGAGATCGCAGACGAGCACGATGGTATCGATGAGCCGCAAGGTGAAGGCCAAGGACTTGGGGACGGCAAAGCGCCTTCAGACGGAAAGACACCGCTAGGTGGGCACGCTTCGGACCAACACATCAGGGCAGATCGGAATGAACATGGTGGCAGCGAACGATCGGGGTCGTCAGATGGTGCGGATGAACCGACCAATGGGGAAGGAAAGACCTCCACGTCTGGCAACAATGACGGTCGGTCAAAGGGAAAGAACGGCGAACCCAGGGAACGGAAACCTTCGCTTAGGACCCAGCGACTCCGCTCCTATGTCCTGCCAAAGGGCGATGAAAGGAGCTCAAGCGACCAGAGAGGTAGCAACAAGGAACGTATCGATGAAATCGACAAGGCAGCAATGGCCGCAGTCGTCGATTGGGAAGGCAAGAGAGGTTTCGATCCCCGAGTGCAATCGCACTACAATCCCGGATTCGACATAATCTCGGAACCCAAAGAGGGGGGCGAGACGAGATACATTGAAGTGAAGGGCCTGGCAGATGCCTGGACCGAACGCGGCGTGAAATTGTCGCGCACGCAAATGCAGTTTGCTCGCGAGAAGAGCGACGATTTCTGGCTCTACGTCGTGGAACATGCATTGGATCCGAAGAAACGGAACGTTCACGCCATTCGCAATCCGTTCGAAAAATCGGATGAGTTTTGGTTCGATCAAGGCTGGATAGACATCGCCGAAGAAAAGAGCGGCGATCAGAGAATGCTTCTTAAGGCAGGCCGTCGCATCGAAGTCAAGAACTGGGGCAGAGGCACCATCCTCAAAGTCGACAGACGGGGCATCGGTATCCAACTCACGATCAAATTCATGTTGGCGACCAAGATGTTGACTTATAATTTTGAAACTTTCGAGCTCTTGGAGGACTGAAGGCTTGGCAAAGCTCTACCCAGACTATGGTGGCGATTACTCAGGCATCGCGTCTTCGGCAGAGGTCAAGCTTTACGAGGCTTGCAAGAGGCTGAAAGGTGACTTTCACATCTTTCACAGCGTCGCATGGATTTCACGCTCCGAGGGGGAGGCTCGCGATGGAGAAGCAGACTTTTTGGTCTGCCACCCCAATCGAGGATTTCTCGTCATCGAAGTCAAAGGTGGACGGATCGAAGCCGATTACTCCAACGGGCGTTGGACTTCCATCGATGGCCGCAACCGGCGCCATCAGATCAAAGATCCCTTCCAGCAGGGCGTCAAAGCCAAATTCGGCATTCTGACCAAACTCAAGGAACAAAGGGGTTGGGACAGATTGGGTGTCCGACGCGTTGGAATGGGGCATGCCGCCTTCTTCCCCGACGTGAGCGATGGGCGAAGGCTGCAGGGCCCGAATGCGCCGCCTGAATTGATCGGCGACGCCAACGACCTCGGTAATCTCGAGTCCTGGCTGAATCATGCCTTCGATTATTGGGCAGATCATCAAAGCGGGGCGACCACCGATCCTTTGGGGCCAGGGGGAATCCAATTGATGGCGAGAGTGTTCGCCCGGGTGGTCGAAGCGCGTCCATTGATCGCGACACATCTCGAACAGGAGGAAAGAAAGCGCCTCGAACTCACCGATCAACAGGTCAAGCTTCTGGATTATCTCGCTCGAAAACGACGGGTTGCCATTGGGGGAGGAGCCGGAACGGGCAAGACGGTGCTTGCGACGGAAAAGGCGCGACGGCTTGCCAGCGAAGGGTTCAAGACCTTGCTGACCTGCTACAACAAACCTCTTGGGCGGCATCTAGCCCAGCTGTGCGCCGATCAGCCCAATTTGGATGTGATGCATTTTCACAAACTGTGCAAAGATACGATCGACGAAGCAGGCAGGATCAGTGGACGAGATCTGATCACAGAGGCCAAAGCCACCTATCCTGGGAAGGACCTCTGGAAGCACTATTTCCCAATAGCCCTCACCTATGCCTTGGACGTCGTAGACAAAGGCTATGATGCGATCGTCGTCGACGAAGGGCAGGACTTCGAGGAGGAATTCTGGCTACCCATCGAGTGCATGCTCGAGGATGCCACTTCGTCCCCTCTCTATGTCTTCGAAGACGAGAACCAGAATCTCTACAAACGAGTCAGCACCTTCCCTATTCCAGAGGCCCCTTTTCCGCTAACCACGAACTGCAGAAACACGAAGAACATTCATGAGGTCGCTTACCGTCACTACAAGGGTGACCCGATAGAAGCCCCAATTATCGAAGGACGTCAGGTCGAGACGATAATTGCGAACGGGATCGACGCGCAAGCCCGGAAAATTCGAGACTACGTTTCTCGCCTGCTCGTGTATGAAAAGGTCGCACCAGGAGCAATCACTGTTCTGATCGCCAATCGACTACACAAGAGGACTCATCAGGATGCATTGAAGCGTCACGCATTGTCGGCTGGGGCAAATTGGGGAAGTTTGGACGACGATAGCCCTAGGAGCGTTGTCGTGGAAACCGTTGCCAGGTTCAAGGGACTCGAATCCGAAATAATGGTCCTGTGGGGTATCGATCATCTGCCAGATGAAGACTATCATTCGGATCTGTATGTGGGCTCTTCACGAGCAAAATCCATTCTCGCTTTGTGCGGCACCGCCGGGACTTGCGAGGCAATACTCGGTGACGGGCTCCTTTAATTTCTATGATGTAGAGATAGGGTCCCGCTATTTCCTGCTAACGGGGTCGCCGATACGTATGCTGATGATCTCGGCAGTGGGTTTCCAGCACAGACAGAACGCCGAGCAGTGGACATTCCGCTGAGGCCTTTCATAATCGCGGTTATCAGCTTGGCCCGCAGCGGTTGCGGGTTGGTGCGAAGGGCGACAAACGGATCATGTGAGGTTTGCAGCAAAATGGCGGTGCGGCGAGCACAACCTCACCGCGCAAGCTTGCCCGATTCACGAGTGCAGTCAGGTCGGAGTAACCCAACAAGGACTCGCACCCGTTTCGGCTTTAGGGCCAAGGGGCCACTGGCGGGGCTCCGGAAAAACGGGTGCACAATTTCATAAAATAAATCAGGTACTTGTGAGCCTTATGATGGTCCTCTTCTGGACTCGAACCGACCTCCACTGAGAATAAGCAGAAAAGTGCCGATCAGATCGAGGACTCGAACCTCAGCGCCATCGGCTCTCCTCTTCTGGGCACCAACTCATTTAGTAAATCGTCAAATAGACGGTTTACGCAACGTGTTTGCAACGATTTGCTGCTATGATTTGGTTTGAGTGGCGCGACTCGAAAGTCGCAGAACTCTGCCGGAATTTGTATTCGCGGCTGTTGCGGTTACTTTCCCGAGAATTTTTGATCGCCGCCCTGCCCCTCGAGATGGAGCCGCCTAGCTGTCCCAAGGGCATAGCCGAGCGCTACCTTGCGGCAACGGCGGGCGGCGGCTTCGATGTAGATCCGTTCGCCCAGGACGTGCACTCTAGCCTCGCCAGTACCTTGCCGATGATCCAATAGCCTGATCGTGGCCGACGAGGTGACCAGTCAGGTTGCCGCGCTATTCATACAGTGCCGCAGCGAGGAACCGCAGAACGCATGCTTTTGCCTTGCGCGCCCTCTTGCCTCGCCGCGCCAAGGCTGACAGGTCGGCGGGCGAGGAGAAATGACATGAAGATCGCATTCATCGGGCTCGGCAACATGGGCGGCGGGATGGCCGCTAACCTGGTCGCGGCAGGTCACGAGGTGCGCGCCTTCGACCTGTCCGAGGGCGCGCTCGCGGCGGCCCGCGAGAAGGGCAGCGCCACGTTCGGCAGCGCGGCCGAGGCCTGCGAAGGCGTGGACGCGGTCGTCTCCATGTTGCCCAACGGCGGCATCGTGAAGGCTGTGTACGAGGGCAGCGTGTTCGGCAATGCGCCCGCTGGCGCAGTGCTGATCGATTGTTCGACCATCGACGTCGCGACAGCGCGCGAGGTCGCCGCGCTGGCCGATGGCGAGGGCTATGCCATGGTCGACGCGCCCGTGTCGGGCGGCATCGCCGCGGCGGAGGCGGGCACGCTCACCTTCATGGTGGGCGGTAGCGAGGAAGGCTTCGCCCGCGCCGAGCCGATTCTCCACGCAATGGGCAAGGCGGTGATCCATGCGGGCGATGCGGGCAACGGGCAGGCGGCCAAGATCTGCAACAACATGCTGCTCGGCATCCACATGATCGGCACGGCGGAAGCCTTTGCGATGGCGCAGAAGCTGGGTCTCGATCCGCAGACCTTCTACGATATCTCAAGCGTTTCGAGCGGCCAGTGCTGGTCGATGACGAGCTACTGCCCGGTGCCCCGCGTCGGCCCGAAGACCCCGGCAGACAACGACTACCAGGGCGGCTTCGCCACGGCGCTCATGCTGAAGGACCTGAAGCTGGCGATGGAGGCCGCGGGCACCGCCGGCATGGCCCCGCGCATCGGCGCCAAGGCCGCCGAGCTCTACGAGGCCTTCGACGCGGCGGGCAACGGCACGCGGGATTTCTCGGCCATCATCACCGACTATTGAGCGGCGACGGGCGCCGCCACCAGCGCCTTGCCTTCGGGCGCGAAGGTAACGTCGGCGAGGCCCGCCGCGAGCGCGCATTGGCCGGGCTCGACAAGCTCGCCGTCCACCAGAACCTCGCCCGCCAGCGGCAGGACGAGGGCTTTGTCGGGATAGCAATAGTCGAGCCCGTCCGGCGCTTCGCCGTCGACGTAATCGAGGCGAAAGAATGGTCCTTCCACCAGCGTCGCGTGGCCGCGGTAGGGCAGGCGCTGGTGCAGGTCCGCCGGGTAGGGCGACCCGTCGGCGACCGCGATACCCTCGTCGAGGTGCAGTTCGCGCGGGCGGCCGTAGTCGTAGAGGCGATAGGTGATGTCGGAATTCTGCTGGATCTCCACGATCGAGCAGCCCGGGCCGATGGCGTGGACGGTGTTGGCGGGAATGTAGAAGAAATCGCCCGCCGCGACCGGATGCCAGACCAGCATGTCCTCGATCGACCCGTCGAGCGCGGCGGCGCGCATGGTCTCGGCGTCGACGGCCTCGCGAAAACCGATTCCGAGCGTCGCGTCCGGTTCGGCCTCGATGACCAGCCAGCATTCCTCCTTGCCCTGCCTGCCGAGACCCTGCGCCTCGGTCTGCGCGTCGGAGGGGTGGTTCTGGATCGAGAGCTTTTCTGAGGTGAAGAGGTATTTGACCAGCAGCTCGGGCAATGCCTCGGGCGGCTCGAACCAGATTTCGCCGATCCTCTTTCCGTCAGGGGCGGTGAAGGGGGGCGGCAGGATGTCGCGGCCCCAAGGCTTCTCGACGGTGCGGATGGGAAGGATCATGCCCTGCCTATGCGCGGGGGCGGCGGGCGGTTCCAGCCTCTTTTGCGCGGAGCGGCGAACGGGTAGGGCGGCAGGCATGACCGACGCCGCGACAATTGCCGCCGATCCGCACTGGCTGCCGCACACGCTGGACATGGCGGGCGGGCGGATGCTCTTCGTGCGCATCGGGCGCGACGTGCTGACCTCGCCGGGCTTTCTGGCCGACGTGCAGCCGGAGGCGGCAGAGGGCGCGGTCTGGCTGTCGCTCGACGGAGTGCGCGCAATGCGGCCTGCGACGGGGCCCATCCATTTCATCTTCCACACCGCCTTCTGCCGCTCGACCCTGCTGGCGCGTGCGTTGAACGTGCCGCGTGTCTCGGTCGGACTGGCGGAGCCGGGCATCGTCGCCCAGCTGGCCGGAGCGGGGGCGGCGGCGCGCGATCTGGTGCCTCCGGTGGTCGCGCTGCTCTCGCGGCCGTGGGGAGAGGGAGAGGCGGTCTTCGTCAAGCCGACCAACCATGCCAATGCGCTCATCCCCGCGCTGCTTGGCGCCGCACCGCATGCGACGGCGGTGCTTATGACCAACCCCCTGCCGACATTTCTCGCCAGTGTGGAGAGGCGCGCGCTGATGGGGCGGCGCTGGGGCCGGCAGCTCTATCTCGAGACCATGGGCTATGCCGGGATGGATCTGGGAATGGACGGGCGCGAGCAGTTCCTGATGACCGACCTGCAGGCCGCAGGTCTTGCGTGGTTTTTGTCGCAACGATACTTCGCGGGTTTGCTGGCTGGGCCGAACGGCGCGCGGCTGCGCTCGCTCGACGGCGACCGCTTCGACGTCGACCGCGCCGACACGGTGGAGGCGGTGCTGGCGCTGGCCGGGCTGGATTCCGACCCGGTCCAGATCGAGACCGTTGTCGACGGCCCGCTGTTTCGCCGTCACGCCAAGCTTGGCGGCGCGATGGAAGCTCCGCCCGCGCCTTCGCCCGCGCTGGCGCAGGAGATCGAGCAGGTCGGCCAGTGGATCGAGATGATCGCCCGGCAGGCGGGCCTGGCTGTGCCGCTGCCGCAAAACCTTTTCTAGTCGCGCTGGAAAAGCTCCTCGATCGGCATCCCGAACACGTCGGCGATGCGAAAGGCGAGCGGCAGGCTGGGGTCGTACTTGCCGGTCTCGATGGCGTTCACGCTCTGGCGGCTGACCTCGAGCCGGTCGGCGAGGTCCTGCTGGCTCCACTTGCGCTCGGCGCGAAGCACGCGCAGCCGGTTGTTCACTCGCCCGCCTCCAGCCCGGCATCGCCGCGCGGCCAGCACATGGCGGCGCCTAGCCCGATGGACCAGGCGGGAAAGACCCACCAGGCCCAGATCGACGGGAGCAACCCGAACATCTCGAGAAAGCCCCAGGCCGTGCCGATGATCAGCACCAGCGCGAGGCCCGCCAGCGCGCCGTTGACCGCGCGAAGCCGCAGGTACTCGTCGTCCTCTTCCTTGAGGTAGCGCGCCATCGCCGCGATCATTGCGAGCACGGGCAGTATCGGCAGCACGGCCACCGCCCAGAGGATGGGCGCCCCGGTGCCGATGGCGTCGGCGACGTTCGCCGCGACCAGCATGGCGACCATGTAGGCGAATCCCGCGATCAGCACGCGGCGATTGTAGCGGCCTAGCGCCGGGCTCATAGCGCCCTTCTGCTCCTGGCGTAAGCGGGCGGCACGGGTGAAGGGTATCAGCAGCACGAAGTTCAGTGCCAGCAGGATCCACGGCACGGGCGGCTCGATCGCGCCGGTGATATGAAAGACGGCGATGACCGCCATGTTGGCCGCGAACAGCCCGGCCCAGATGCCGGGGCGGGCGCGCGGAGTTGCCGTCACGCTCATGCCCGGCACTCGCCGCGGCAGACCTGCCTGCGCGACCAGACGAAGGCGCCGAGCGGGAGGAGTATGAAAGCGTTCTGCGCGACCTCTTCGGATATGCCGCCCAGGCTGGCGAGCGCGGAAACGGCCAGGATCGCGCCGGCGAGGACGAGGGACGGAATGTCGATTGTCATGTCAAGCTCCCTTGCTTTGATGTAAAGGATCCTAGACAAAATTTGCACGATGTCAAGCGACCTTGTCATCGACCTTTGCGATCACACCGACCAAAGGCGTTATCTTGCCATTCACCCCCCGCCGCCTACATTGGCCCGGAAAGGATGCCCCAGAGCATGAA
This sequence comes from Aurantiacibacter luteus, assembly GCF_001010945.1. Taxonomy (GTDB): domain Bacteria; phylum Pseudomonadota; class Alphaproteobacteria; order Sphingomonadales; family Sphingomonadaceae; genus Alteraurantiacibacter; species Alteraurantiacibacter luteus. The sequence continues at coordinate 152,092 of NZ_LBHB01000002.1, read as the reverse complement.
CGACGACCAGGAGCCCGAACAGCAGCCCAACCCGTGGATGAAGAGCCTCTTCATCTGGGGCGGCATCTTCCTCGCCCTGCTGCTCGCCGTCTCGCTCTTCGGCGGCGACCGCCAGCAGAGCGGCACCGCGATCTCCTATTCCGACTTCAAGGACCGCGTGGTCGAGGGCAACGTGGCCGAAGTCCACGTCGCGCCCGAGACGATCACTGGCACGCTCAAGAACGGCGGTACCTTCGCCACTCGCCGGGTGGTGCCCGACGAGCAGCTTATGACCCAGCTGGAGGCCGCCGACGTCGAGGTGACCGGCGCTCCGGCAGAGCAGATGAACGTCATGCTTTACGTGCTGCTGCAGGCGTTGCCGTTCATCCTGATCCTCGGTATCGCGTTCTTCGCGCTGCGCCAGGTGCAGAAGGGCGGCGGCGGCGGGGCCATGGGCTTCGGCAAGTCCAAGGCCAAGCTGCTGACCGAGAAGCAGGGCCGCGTCACCTTCGACGACGTCGCCGGCATCGACGAGGCGCGCGAGGAATTGCAGGAAATCGTCGAGTTCCTGAAGGACCCGTCGCGCTTCTCCAAGCTCGGAGGCCAGATCCCCAAGGGCGCGCTGCTGGTCGGTTCGCCCGGCACCGGCAAGACGCTGCTGGCCCGCGCCATCGCGGGCGAGGCGCGCGTGCCGTTCTTCACGATCTCCGGTTCGGACTTCGTCGAGATGTTCGTGGGCGTTGGCGCCAGCCGCGTGCGCGACATGTTCGAACAGGCCAAGAAGAACGCGCCGTGCATCGTCTTCATCGACGAGATCGATGCCGTGGGCCGCCACCGTGGCAACGGCATCGGCAATTCCAACGACGAGCGCGAGCAGACGCTGAACCAGCTGCTCGTTGAGATGGACGGCTTCGAGGCGAACGAGGGCATCATCATCATCGCCGCGACCAACCGGCCCGACGTGCTCGATCCGGCGCTGCTGCGCCCGGGCCGCTTCGACCGTCAGGTGGTCGTGCCGATCCCCGACATCGAGGGCCGCGAGAAGATCCTCGCCGTGCACATGAAGAAGGTGCCGCTCGCCCCCGACGTGAACCCGCGCACCATCGCCCGTGGTACGCCCGGTTTCTCGGGCGCGGACCTCGCCAACCTCGTCAACGAGGCGGCTCTGCTCGCCGCGCGGCGCAACAAGCGCCTCGTCGCCATGCAGGAATTCGAGGACGCCAAGGACAAGGTCATGATGGGTGCCGAACGGCGTTCGATGGTGATGACCGACGACGAGAAGAAGATGACCGCCTATCACGAGGCGGGTCACGCGATCGTCTCGGTGCACGAGGCCGCGTCCGATCCGATCCACAAGGCAACCATCATCCCGCGCGGCCGTGCGCTGGGCATGGTGATGCGCCTGCCGGAACGCGACAACTACTCCTACCACCGCGACAAGATGCACGCGAACCTGTCGGTCAGCATGGGCGGTCGCGTGGCGGAGGAGATCATCTTCGGCCACGACAAGGTGTCGAGCGGCGCTTCGTCCGACATTCAGTACGCCACCGACCTGGCGCGCAACATGGTCACCAAGTGGGGCATGAGCGACAAGCTCGGGCCGTTGCAGTACGAGAGCAGCCAGGAAGGCTATCTCGGCATGGGCCAGACCGTGCGCACGATGGCGGGCGCGGAAACCAACAAGCTGATCGATGCCGAGATCAAGAACCTCGTGGAGGGCGCACACGCTCGCGCCACCCAGCTTCTGACGGATCACCAGGACCAGTTGCACCTGCTCGCCCAGGCCATGCTCGAATATGAGACGCTGACCGGCGAGGAGATCAAGACCCTGCTGGAAACCGGCAAGATCGATAGGCCCGATGCGCCGAGCGGTCCCATCCCGGTGCGCCCGGCACAGGGGTCCGGCGTCCCGCAGGCGGGCAAGCGTTTCGGCGGCGGCGAGGCTCCCCAGGGGGCCTGAGCCCCCGGCCGACGGCAGCGCTGTGCCGCCCAAACACTCGCCCCGCCAACGCCGCTTGGCCGCGACCCTGCTCACGGGCCTCGCCTCCACCGGACGGCTGCTGCGCTGGATTGGCGCGCTGCTTATCCTCGCCTCTCCCGTGATTCTCGCCGTGAATGCCGAGCGGCTCGGCGAGGTCGCGCGCCAGCTTGCGCTGGGGCTGCTCGCTTGGGCTGCGCTGTGCCTATTCTGGTCGCTCCTCACCGTGGGCCTGCGCCAGTGGATCTGGTGGGCGGACCGGCGCTGACGGGAACCCGGGTGCGTCAAGCGCGGTTGAATGGGAAAGCCACGTCAGGGAAGCCCGCCATGAAACGCCTCATCGTATCGACCTTGCTGTTCGCCAGCACCGCCTCCTTCGCACTCGCCGCCTGTTCCGAGGATACGCAGGACAGTGCCGAGCTGGCCGCGGAGGGCGCCGCGCGCGATGCCGCCGCCAATGCCGATGTCGCCGGCGAGATGATCCAGGACGGCGCGGTCGTCGCGGCCGACAAGATCAGCGAAGGCGCGGCGAACTTGCGCGACGATATCCGCGCCAGCGACGACGAGGAGGCCGGTCCCGCGCCCATAACCGGCGACGACCTCGGCCCGCCGCCTCCGCCCGAGCCGACACCGCAATAAGCGATCTCCGCGCCGGGCTCCCGGCGCGGGAGTCCGATGGGAACAAAAGGCGAACTCCAGCGTCGTTTGGGCAAAGGAGTTTGCCCCATGACTGCCCCCCAGCCAAACGACGCCCCGAAAGCCGATCCCGTTTCCAATGCTGAGAAGGATCCCGACGACTGGACCACCGGCGACGAGCGGATGACCGGCGCGCAGGCCAGCTATCTCAAGACGCTGAGCGAGGAAGCGCACAGGCCCGAGGCCTACGATACCGGGCTGACCAAGGCCGAAGCCTCGAAGGCGATCGATGCGCTGCAGGAGGAAACCGGGCGCGGCACCTGACCTCGCCCCTCGCGCTGCGACACGTCTTGCGGTAGCGGGGCTTGCGAACGCGGCACTGCAGGCGAGGATATCTTGAATTCGACGGACAAACCCATCGCCTTTGCTCTTGCCCCGCGGCCGGACCTGGACCGGCTGGCGGAGCAGTTCGCCTACGACGGGTTCGTCTCCGTGCCGGACCTGCTCGAGGAAGAATGCGCCCGCCGTCTCCACGCCTTGCTGCGTTCGCGACAGGACTGGCGCCAATCGATCGCCAACGGCGACAGGATCGTCGAATTCGATCGTCCCACCCGCGCGGCCATGCCCGCAGAGACCGCGGCGCAGCTCGACCAGGCCGTTTATGCCGGGGCGCGGGCCGGCTTCCAGTTCCGTTACGAGACCATCCGTGTGCCCGATGCCGATGCGGAGCGCGAGGCGAGCGCCGATCCCCTGGCAGCCTTTGCCCGCTGGTGGTCAGCACCCGAACAGCGCGCCTTCCTGGCAAGACTGACGGGCATATCGGGCTTCGATTTCGCCGACGCGCAGGCCACTGCCTATGCGCCTGGCGATTTCCTCACCGCGCACACCGACGACGTCGACGGCAAGAATCGCCTCGCGGCCTACGTACTCAACCTCACGCCGGGGTGGCGGTTGGAATGGGGCGGGCTGCTGGTGCTGCATCCCGAAGGTGGCGGCAGCGGCGAGGCCGAGGCGCGCGCGCTGGTGCCGCAGTTCAACCGGCTCAACCTGTTCGCCGTGCCGCGCCTGCATTCGGTGACCGAAGTCACGCGCGCCGCCGCCTATCGCCGCTACGCCATCACAGGCTGGCTGCGGCGTTACTGACCGCTCAGAATGCGCCGAGCAACAAGAGGATCTGCGCGAACAGCGCGACGATGATCCAGATGAACGCGCTCAGCACAAGCAGCCGCCAGAAGGCGCTGAAGCGCGACAAATCATAGGCACCGCGCAGCTGCTTGTAGAGGTGAATGGGGGCGACGATCATCGCCGCCAGCGCCAGCACGCCGCCGGGTATTCCCGCCACGCCCAACAGCGACAGCACGATGAACATCAGCGTCATGAAACCCAGCGAGTAGGTCACGAAGATCGCGTGGTCGTATGCGCCGAACCGCCGCCTCCAGGCGAACAGTAGCCAGACGAACGGGATGGAGATCGGGATCAGCAGCCAGCTGAACTTGTAGGCGCTCGACTGCAGCTTGTAGAGCATGAGGCCGGGGTTTTCCTGCCACTTGTGCATCAGCCGGTCGACCAGCGCGATCCCGGTGCCCGCGTCCGCCAAGCGATCGAGGTCGTTCGGCCGGGGCTCTTCAACCGCTTCGCCATTTGCCGTGGCATCATCACCCGCATTCAGACGTCCGGGGATCTCGACGATGGCGATCGCCTGATCGATGCCGGCGATTTCCTCCTGCACTCCGGCTCGCGCAGGGTCGCCTGGTGACATCGCCTCCAGCCGATCGATCAGTTTGCCGCGCTGGTCTCGCAGCTCCGCAAGGCCTTCGGCAGGAGACGTTGCGGCAGCGCCGATCGCGCTGTCGTTCGCTTCCATCCCGTCGCGCACCCCCGCGACGAAGCTGTTGTCCTCCCCGTCGAACGAACTCGGCGCGGCTATCCCAGCGACCGAGAACGCCGCGAACATGGCGAAGACGCCAAACAGGAACAGCGCCATGGGGCTGACGAAGCGCGCCCGCTCGCCGTCGATGTAGCGACGGGTCAGCTTGCCGGGGCGCAGCGCCAGCATGGGCAGCGTGTTCCACAGCTTGCCTTCGAAATGCAGCGCGCCGTGCAGCAGGTCATGCATGAAAGCGCCGATGGTCTTGTGCAGGTGCCCGCGCTGGCCGCAGGCATGGCAATAGGCGCCGACGAGCGGGGTGCCGCAGTTCTGGCAGTTCTCCGGATCATGCGCGCCGCGCGCAAGAGCGCCCGAATCCGGCTCGAGCGCGCGGGCGAAGAAACCGCCCTCGGCCGCCGTGCCCAGCCCATCGAATATGTCGCTCATGCCCCCGCCTCGCTAGTCCGGCTGTCCCGCCGTCGCCATAGGCGAGGCATGGGGACGGGTCGAGAGCCCAGCGCGCCTTGCCCGCAAGGCCGGCGCGCTGCACAAGGCCGGCCATGGACCAAGCGGGCGCATCGCAGGGCTGGATCGGCATGGCGATGCTGGCGGGCGTGTTCGCCGCGCTGGCGCTCGCCGAGCTGGCCGTGCCGTTCCGCCGCGCCGCGGGCACGCGGGGGCACCGCTGGGCGACCAACCTCGCGCTGTTCGCCATCGACACGCTGGCCGTGCGGCTTGTGCTGCCGCTCGCCATGGTCGGCACCGCGGCCCTGGCGGCGGAGCGGGGCTGGGGGCTGTTCAACGTGGTCGCAGTACCCGGCTGGCTGGCTTTCGCCGTAACGCTGCTCGCGCTCGATCTCGCGCTGTGGCTGCAGCACCTCGCCACCCACCGCGTTCCGCTGCTGTGGCGGCTTCACCGCGTCCACCATGTTGACCGCGATTTCGACGTGACCACGGCGGCGCGGTTTCATCCGGTGGAGATCGTCGCTTCGATGGCGTGGAAGATGGCCGTCCTCGCCGCGCTCGGTGCTCCGGTGCTGGCGGTGGCGGTGTTCGAGACGGGCTTTGCCATGTTCACCCTGTGGACCCACGCCAACGTGCAACTGCCGCTGCGCGCGGAACGGCTGGTGCGCGCGCTCATAGTGACGCCCGGGATGCACCGCATCCACCACTCGGTCCGGCCCGGCGAGACGAACAGCAACTACGGCACAGTGCTGTCGGCCTGGGACCGTCTCTTCGGCACCTACGTCGGCGCAGCGCGGGACGAGCCGCGCACCATGCCGATCGGCCTGGAGGAGTGGCGGGGCGAAAGCACTCGCAAGCTCGGCTGGAGCCTCGGCTTCCCGTTCCACCGGCGCTGAAACGAAAAAGGGCCGCGCCTCGCAGCGCAGCCCCTTTTCATCGCGTCCAGCGCAGCTGGTCAGCCGTCGTAGTCGCCACCGATCGAGGTCGAACGGGCAGGTGCGGCAGCGGAAAGGCGCATGGCCTCGGCCGACTGGCTCAGCGAGCCGATGTCGTCCGCCTCGTCCTCTTCATCGGGGAGGATGGTCTGCAGCGACTGGACGAGCGATTCCTGCAAAGCCTTGGGGCGCACCGTCTGCTCGGCCACTTCGCGCAGGGCGACGACGGGGTTCTTGTCGCGGTCGCGGTCGATGGTGAGTTCGGCACCGCCGGAGATCTCGCGTGCACGCTGGGCGGCAAGCAGCACCAGGTCGAAACGGTTGGGGATCTTGTCTACGCAATCTTCGACGGTAACGCGCGCCATGTGGCACTCCACTGGTCCGGTGTGACGGGGAAGCGCGCCAGATAGTCGGGCAGGGCGCGACAGTCAAGGTTTTCCACCGGCGCAGGCGTGCTACAAGGGGGGCGCATGACGCAAGCCAAGACCTCGCCCGCCGCCGCCGGTTATAACGACCCGGAGCCCTTCGAGATTTCGGCGCAGGGGCATGACTTCGCCTTCTTTCCGGCGGGCAAGGACCGCCGCGAGGAGCTGCTGCGGATCATCGACGGGGCGCAGACCAGCCTCAAGATCGCCTTTTACATTTTCGTCAAGGAAGGCGTGGGGGAGGACGTGCGCGATGCGCTGTGCCGGGCGGCCAAGCGCGGGGTCGACGTCTCGCTTATCGTCGACGGTTTCGGCTCAGATGTCGACGACGCATTCTTCAAGGAGATGACCGAGGCCGGCGGCACCTTCTGCGTGTTCATGGCGCGCTGGTCTTTCCGCGCGCTGATCCGCAACCACCAGAAGATCGTGGTCGCCGACGAGGAGGTTGCCATGCTCGGCGGCTTCAACGTGGAGGACGACTACTTCGCCCCGCCACAGGCCAACGGCTGGAACGACATCGGCTTCAGCGTGAAGGGGCCGGTCGTCGCCCGGGTTTCCGAGTGGTTCGACGAATTGAAGGAATGGTCCGCCGACGACAAGGCGCAGTTCAAGGACATCCGCCGCCGCGTGCGCCAGTGGGACGGGGGCGAGCCGCCGGTGCAACTGCTGATCGGCGGGCCCACGAAGGGCCTTTCCAGCTGGGCCGAATGCATCAAGAAGGACCTCGCCGAGGGCGACCGACTGGACATGATGATGGCCTACTTCAGCCCCAACAAGCGCCTTCGCCATTGTATCCGCAAGATAGCGAGGAAGGGGCGGACGACGCTGGTGATGGCGGGCAAGAGCGACAACAACGCCACCATCGGGGCAAGCCGCGCGCTCTATCGCAGGCTGTTGCAGGCGGGCGCGAAGATCTACGAGTTCCAGCCGTGCAAGCTGCACACCAAGCTGATCGTGCTCGACGACGCGGTTTATATGGGGTCCGCCAACTTCGACATGCGCTCGCTCTACGTGAACCTGGAGATCGTGCTGAAGGTCGAGGACGCCGCACTGGCCGAAACCATGCGCGCCTTCATCCACAGGCACCTCGATGCCAGCAACGAGATCACCGCCGAGGAGCACGAGAAGGCCGCCACGCCATGGTGCCGCGTGAAGTGGTGGGCGAGCTGGTTCCTCGTATCGGTGGTGGACTACACCGTCAGCCGCAAGCTCAACCTGGGACTCTAGCTCAGTCCCAGTCGCCGCCGTAGTCGCCCTCGGCGAGGTCGGAGAACTTGGTGATCTTGGGTTCGAAGCGCAGGCGCACCTTGCCGGTGGAGCCGTGGCGTTGCTTGGCGACGATCAGTTCGGCGAGGCCGTAGACGCGCTCCATCTCGGCGGCCCATGCGGCGTGGGCATCGTGGACCTTGGCGTCGTCCGATTCGATGGGCCGCTTTGGCTCGCGCGTGCCGATGTAATAATCCTCGCGGAAGATGAACCAGACCATGTCGGCGTCCTGCTCGATCGAGCCCGATTCGCGCAGGTCGGAGAGCATGGGGCGCTTGTCGTCGCGCTGCTCGACCGCGCGGCTGAGCTGGGAGAGCGCGATGACGGGGACGTTGAGTTCCTTGGCCAGCGTCTTCAGGCCGCGGCTGATCTCGGAAATCTCGTTCACGCGGTTGTCCGTCGCGCGGCCCGATCCCTGCAGCAACTGCAGGTAGTCGACGACGATCAGGCCGATATCGTGCCGCCGCTTCAGCCGCCGCGCGCGGGTGCGCAGCGCGCCGATCGTCAGCGCGGGAGTATCGTCGATGTAGAGCGGCAGGTCGTGCAGGCGCTGGCTGGCGAGCATCAGGTCCTGCAGGTCGCCCTTGCCGATCTTGCCCATGCGCAGCCGCTCGCTGGGGATGCCCGACTGTTCGGCCAGGATACGGGTGGCGAGCTGGTCCTTGCTCATCTCCAGGCTGAACACCGCGACGCCCGCGCCGACCGATTCCTCGATCCCGTCGCGCCGGTCGTTCTTCAGCCGCTCGGCGGCGTTGAAGGCGATGTTCATGGCGAGCGAGCTCTTGCCCATGCCCGGACGCCCGGCGAGGATGATGAGGTCGGAATTGTGCAGGCCGCCGCACTTCTCGTTGATCGAGGTGAGGCCGGTGGTCTTGCCGGATACGTGGCCGCCGGACTTGAAGGCGATTTCCGCCAGGTGCAGCGCTTCCGCCGCCGCCTTGCCGAAGCTCTGCGCCTCGTTGCCGGTGGTCGCGCCCTCGGCCACCTCGTAGAGCCGCGCCTCGGCGAGCTCGATCTGCCGCATGGGCTCGACCTCTTCCGAGGTGTCGAGCGCGTTTTCGACCAGGTCGCGGCCCACAGTCACGAGCTCGCGCAGCAAGGCGAGATCGTAGATCTGCTGCGCCAGTTCGCGCGGGGCGAGCAGGCCCTGCCCGTCGGCGGTCAGCTGCGCGAGATAGCCGGTGCCGCCCAGCTCCTTCAGCGCCGCATCGCCCTCGAAATAGGGCTTCAGGGTGACGGGGGTGACGACCATCTGCCGGTCGATGAGGACGAGGATCCGCTCGAACACGCGGGCGTGGACGGGAGCGTAGAAATGCTCGGGCCGCAGCTGGACGGTCAGCTCCTCCAGCACCCGGTTGTCGATCAGCACCGCACCGATGAAGGCGGCCTCGGCCTCCAGGTTCGTGGGCAGGCTGCGCCCGGTCGCGCCGACGGGGGCGTCGGCGTCGGGAGCGCCCAAGGCGGAGGGCGAGCGGGTGAGCAGGGCTTCGTCGGACATGGCGATGCGCTTAATGCGGCGCGCGCGCGGCCATCGCAAGGTGGCGGCAAGGGCAAATATTTTTCGCACCCTGTGGATAGCGGGGACGACAGGGTCGGCGCGCCGTTTCGCAATTGCAAAAGGCTCCTGCTCTGGGCAGGACGGCGCGGCCATGAGCGCGAGCCCCACCGACCGGATCGACACGATCACCCTCGACGAGGCGACCGTCATCGCGCGCAGCGAGGACATCGAGAAGGAACGCGAGGTCGCCCTGCGCGACTTGGTGGAGGACAACCTGTTCCGCCCCGTTCGCGCTGGCGGCGAGGGACACAGCGGGCCTTGGCACGTCCACCTCGCCATCGTCGACGGGATGCTGGCGCTGCACCTGAAGGACGGCGCGGGCGAACAGGCGGGCACCATCGGCCTCGGCCTGGCTCGCCTGAGGCGCGTGGTGCGCGACTATTTCGCCATCTGCGACAGCTACTACAAGGCGCTGCGGCGGGCATCCACGATGGAGCTGGAGACGGTCGACATGGCGCGCCGGGCCATCCACGATCGCGGTACACGGCTGCTGCTCGACGCGCTCGATGCCAAGGTGGAAACCGATTTCGAAACCGCGAGGCGGCTGTTCACGCTGATTTGCGTGCTGCATATCCGCGCGTGACGGTCTGACGAGGGAGCACGAAGGGCGGGTCGCACCGGTCCAGGACACACGGATGGGCAGGAAGACGAAAAGCAAGGTTCGCGTCTGGATCGCGCTGCTGCTGCTGGCGGGCGTGATCGCCGCCGGGGCATACGCTTGGTGGGCATCGCGCCAGTGGGAGCCCGCGCGCGCCGAATACCCGGTGCAGGGCGTGCTGACCGGCGAGGCAGAGGGGATAATCGACCTGTCCGCGCTGCGCACCGCGCGCGCCGACTTCGTCTATCTCGAGGCGAGCCGGGGCGAGGAAGGGCGCGACGCGGTGTTCGGGCGCAACCTTGCCGCGCTGGCCGGAAGCGGCATCCGCCACGGCGCGGTGCACGTCTACGATCCTTGCGTCCCTGCCGACCGCCAGGCGGCGAACTTCGTGACCATCGTGCCGCGCGATCCCGACCTGCTGCCTCCTGCCATCGCGCTCGGCAAGCTGGCGAGCGAATGCGGCGACCCGGTGCTGGAGGCGGCGATGGAAAGCGAGCTCACCACCTTCATCAACCAGGTGGAGGGCCATGCCGGGCAACCGGTGGTGCTGAAGGTCTCGCCCGCCTTCGAGGAGGCCACCCGCATCGCCACGCGGATAGAGCGCAACCTGTGGCTGGAAAGCGATTTCGTCGAACCCGACTATGCCGGTCGGCCGTGGACGCTGTGGACGGCCAACAGCCGCGCGATCAATCCCGCCAACGGGCAGCCGATGCGCTGGGTGGTGGTGCAGAACTAGGGCCGCGACCGGGCCGGCGCGTTATCGCCGGGTTAACGTTAACCCCCGGCATCGACACGAATTGAACGAAGCCCCCTGCTGCGCGAGATTGCAGGCGTCACATGGGGGGTCATCATGACGCATACCTGCACTGAGCACACCGTTCATCGTTCCGGGCGCCAGGCCTGGACCACGCCGCGCATCGTCGATTGCGATCAGGGCCTCGACGACATCGAGGTGGGCGTGGGCCTGTTCAACGACGGGGTTATCAACCTGCTCGATTCGTGAGTGGCCCGGCGCCGCCGGTGCGCCGGCCACGAACGCCGTCGCGGTTCAGCTGCCGTCCGCCTCCAGCCATTCGACCAGCGCGGCAAGGCAGTCGCGCGCCAGCAGCTTGCAGCGTTCCGGGCTCCAGCCCTGCGCCGTATCGGGCAGGTCGTCGTTGTCCTTGAACGGCATCTCCAGCGTCATCGCCACCGCACCGTAGCGTTCGGCCACCTGGTTGGTACTGATCGTCATGTTGGCGGTGCCGGGCTTCGACTTTGGATAGCCCTTGGCGGTCTGGAATTCGGGCGTGCGCCGCTCGAGGATGCGCTGGTAGGCGTACATCCGCTCGCCGTGTTCGTCGCTCCACGAGGGGATGCCCTCGAACCCGGCGATGAAGTTGGCGGCGATGGCCTCGTCGCCGTGGACGTCCATGGCGAAGTCCACGCCGCTGTCGTCCATGGCGTTGCGGATGGCGAGCACCTCGGGGCTGCGCTCCGCCGTGGGGTTCTCCCACTCGCGGTTGAGGTTCACGCCATCGGCATTGGTCCGCAGGTGGCCGCGGAAGCTGCCGTCGGGGTTGCAGTTGGAGACCACGTGCAGGCGGCACTTCTGGCGGAGGACGCGGCCGACCGGGTCGGCGGGATCGGTCAGCACCTCAAGCGCGCCTTCCATCCACCATTCCGCCATGCTCTCGCCGGGGTGCTGGCGGGCGTAGAACCACACCTGCCTGTCGCCTTCGCCCATCTCGAGGCAGTCGATAGTGCGCCCGTCGAGCGTCTGGCCGAGGCGGCGGTAGGTCACGCCCTCGGCGGCGGCGGCCTCGGCAACGAGATCGTTGTGCCGCTCCATCGAATAGGGCGCGAAATAGGCGAACCAGGCCATGTCGGAGGCGGGCGTGTAGCGCACCGTCATCGTGCCGTTCGCCGCGGCATCGTCGTAACTCGTATCGGCACGGCCCCAGTAGGCACGGTCTTCGGAAACGCAGGCGCGGTAGCCGGGCCAGCCCTGCGGGTAGGCGGTGGCCTTCAGGTTTTCGAACGTGAGCACCAGCTCGCGCCCCGCCACGCCCGAGACGCGGAAGTGGAACCACTGCGCGAACTCGCTGTTGCGGTCGTTCGGGATGCGCAGGGTGGCGCTTGCCCCGTCGATGGAGACGACGTGGATGTTGCCGCTATCGAAAGCGGCGTCGATGCTGATGTCTGGTGCGGTCATTCGACCGAGATAGTCTCGCCCGACTCTCCGGGGAAGCCCGTAAACAGCGCATCAGCCATGCGCGCGGCGGCGGCGGGCGAGGAGCCGTAGTCGCTGTTGGCGCTCGCGGTCATGCTCGCGCGGCCTTCCCACAGGTTCTGCACGCCGGTGGCGGAGCGGATGGAGACGGCCAGCTGCCGCTCGATGCGTTCGGCGGGGCGGCCGTTGATGAGGCGCGTGAGATCGACGCCCACGCCGACGCCCACGCCCGAGCCATAGGTGCCGGTGGAGGCACCGCCGCCCACGCCCACGCCGCTACCGCGCCGCCCCTCGGCGGCAGCGACCATCTGTTCGAGCGAGATCTGCGCGACCTGGTCGGCTTCCTGCGTGGTGACGCGGTAGCCCAGCTGCGCGAGTTCGGCGCGCACCGCATCGGCGTAGATGCCATATTCCACGCTGGCGGTGTCCATCCCCGGCGCGCCCGTCACCCGGATCGTGCCCTGACCCAGCATCGTGGGTGCCTGGCTGACGAAGCGGGTGACCTCCACCGGCGAGACATAGGCAGGGGTCGCGCAGCCACCGAGCAGGGCGATGGCGGCGGCGGGAAGGGCGAGCGCGAGGATGCGGGTTCTCATGGCGTTGTCAACGCACGAGCGGGCCAGCGGTGCCGCGCTCCGCATCTCGCAAGGGTTAGCGCTTGATTGACCATCTCGTGCTAGGGGCGGGCCATGACGACGAAACTTCCCGTTCTGGTGACCGGCGGGGCCGGCTACATCGGCAGCCATGCCGTCCTCGCGCTGATCGATGCCGGCTGGCCGGTCGCGGTGATCGACAACCTCACCACCGGCTTCCGCTTCGCCGTGCCCGAGGGCGTGGCTTTCTACGAGGGCGACATCGCCGATGCCGACCTGCTGGCGCGCATTTTCGCCGAGCAGGGAACGCGAGCGATCATGCACTTCGCCGGCAGCATCGTGGTGCCCGAAAGCGTGGAGAACCCGCTCAAGTACTACGAGAACAACACGGTCAAGAGCCGCGCGCTGCTCGATGCCGCGGTGCGGGCCGGCGTGCCGCACTTCATCTTTTCCAGCACTGCGGCGACTTACGGCATTCCGGAGGAATCGCCGGTGCGCGAGGATACGCCCAGAGCGCCGATCAATCCCTACGGCTGGTCCAAGCTGATGACCGAGCAGATGCTGGCCGACACCGCCGCCGCGCACGCGATGAACTACTGCGCGCTCAGGTATTTCAACGTGGCGGGCGCCGATCCGCAGGCGCGCAGCGGGCAATCGACGGCGGGCGCGACGCACCTCATCAAGGTCGCGGTGGAGGCGGCGCTGGGCAAGCGCGAGAGCGTGGCCGTGTTCGGCACCGACTACACCACGCCCGATGGCACGGGCGTGCGCGACTACATCCACGTGAGCGACCTTGCCGCCGCGCACGTGCTGGCGCTGGAGGCGCTGATCGCCGCGCCGGAGGCTTCGATGACGATGAACTGCGGCTACGGCGGGGGCTTCAGCGTGCTCGAGGTGCTCGACGCCGTCGACCGCGTGACCAACCGCACGATAAACCGCGTGTTCGGCCCACGCCGTCCGGGCGACCCCGATTCGCTGATCAGCGATCCCTCGCGCATCAAGGCCACGCTGCCGTGGCAGCCGCAGCACGCCGATCTCGACCGTATCGTGCAACACGCGCTGGCCTGGGAGCGCAGGCTCTCGGACATTCGCGGGAACGGTTGACTTGGCTGCCCGCGGTGCTTAGGGGCGCAGCTTGAAATTCCGGCATCGGAGGCCATCTCCGGTGCCGCTTGTTTTTACGGGAAAGACCGATGAAAGTCCGCAACAGCCTCAAGTCGCTGAAGAACCGTCACCGCGATTGCCGCGTGATCCGTCGTCGCGGCCGCACCTACGTGATCAACAAGACCAACCGCCGCTTCAAGGCCCGCCAGGGTTGATGACAGGCGCCGTGCCGCGCATGCGTCGCGGCACAGGTCTTCCGAAAAGCCCCCGCCACCACGGGGGCTTTTTGCATGTCTGACGCCCGCGCGGAAATGGCGGTCGTTTTCGACGTCGGGCGGGTGCTGATCCGGTGGGACCTGCGCTGCCTCTTCGCCAAGATGATCGACGACCCTGCCGAGCTCGAATGGTTCGTCACCCACGTGGTGACCGAGGAATGGCACTTCCAGCACGACGCGGGCCGCCCGCTCGCCGAGATGGTGCCCGAACGCATCGCCGAATTTCCCGCCTATGAGCGGCAGATCGCCGCCTACGCCACGCGCTTCAACGAGACAATCCCCGGCCCCGTCCCCGGCTCGCACGAGCTAGTCCGCCGCCTCCACGCGGGCGGCATACCGCTGTTCGCGCTGACCAATTTCGGGGCCGAGTTCTGGAACGCGTTCCGTCCGACCGAGCCGCTGTTCGACCTGTTCGAGGATATCGTGGTCTCCGGCGTGGAGAAATGCGCCAAGCCCGATCCGCGCATCTACGCCATCGCCGAGGCGCGCTTCGGACTGCCGCCGGAGCGGCTGCTCTTTGTCGACGACCGGGCCGAGAATGTCGCCGCTGCCGAGGCGCGCGGATGGCATGGCCATGTCTTCACCGATGCCGGCCGGCTGGAAACGGACCTCGCGGCGCGCGGACTGCTGGCCATCTGACAAAAAAGCCCCGGCACCGCTCGGGTGCCGGGGCACTTCGATACCACCCGGATGGAGAGCGGGCGGCAAGCTCTCGTCAGGCGTTGCAGCGTGCGATCTCGTCTTCCGAAAACGCCTCGCCATCGGCGGAAAAGGCGGTCACCGCACCGACCTCGCGCACCAGCTGGCGACAGACGCGCAAGGGTCGATGTCCGCTGCGCCCCGCAAGGCAGGTCGTATCGTGGCACTGGAACATCACCCCGCCGGCGATCGCGCGTGCCTGTTGCGTGGGAGCCGCGAGTTCGGCGCGGAAGTATGGGCCATCGGCAGCAGCGGGCAGGGGCGCGCCGAGTGATGACAAGGGCAAGACGGCGGCTATTACGGCAAAAGCACTGCGCATCGTGACAACTCCAAAAATGGTTTCAAAACGAGACCGGTCTTGATTCGCTACCTATCTACACCAGTTTTGATTTGCAACCAGTTTTTCCGAAACCGCTGGGCATTGCGCCGGTTGTCTGTAAAACCCCTGGTGGGTTAGAATAAAAGATCGACGTGGGCATACGAGAACCCTTGCGCGAACTGGGCTGCGGCCTGCCGCACGCGCTCGAAGTGATGGGCGAGCGATGGTCGTTCCTCATCCTGCGCGCCGCGTTCAACGGTCTCGTGCATTTCGAGGAATTCTCGAGCGAGCTCGGCATCGCCCGCAACATCCTCTCCGGCCGCCTCGCCAACCTGGTCGAACACGGGGTGATGGAGAGAACTCCGTGCGAGGACGACCGCCGCAAGGTCGAATACCGGCTGACGGAAAAGGGCGCGGCGCTCCTGCCCGCCATGCTCGCGCTGCGCCAGTGGGGTGAGCGCTATACCGACAACGTGAGCCCCGAGCTCGTGCTGGTGGACAAACAGGACGGCCTGCCCATCGCACCCATCACCATGCACGCGCACGACGGG
Source organism: Aurantiacibacter luteus (assembly GCF_001010945.1). Taxonomy (GTDB): domain Bacteria; phylum Pseudomonadota; class Alphaproteobacteria; order Sphingomonadales; family Sphingomonadaceae; genus Alteraurantiacibacter; species Alteraurantiacibacter luteus. Next base: position 136,632 of record NZ_LBHB01000002.1, on the reverse strand, counting down.
CGGGAGATCGGTTGGGACGACCTCATGTGGCAGCGCGCCGGGGAGCTGGCCGACCAGCGCGGCGGGTGAGCGTCGGGGGGCCGCCGCGCACGCCCGACGGCCGCTACATCGTGGTGCGCGGACGACTGTGGCGCACCAGCAATCCCGCTTTGCCCGAAACCGAACGCCAGCACCTCGTCGACGAACTGATGCACGCCCGCCGCGCGGTGCGCGATGCGAAGGGCGACGAGGCGGCGATGCGCAAGGCGCGGGCGCGGGTTCAGGCCGCCAAGGAGGGCTTGGGAGAACGCGGCCCCGTCTGGTGGACCGACGGCGCGCCCGATCTCAATCGGCACATGGCGAAGAATACGCCCTATGCGCAGTGGTGGGCGAAGGTGGCGGACTGACAGCCGGGCGGGTTGCCCACGCCTAAGGAATCGGCACGCCCGCATAGTCGGCGGCGACCGTCGGGCGCGTCGCGGCGAACTGTGCCACGAAGACGCTGTCGATCCGCTGGCCGGAAGCATCGGTGGCGGGCTCGAACCGGGCGGTCGCGATGAGCGCGTCGCACAGATCCTGCGCGAAGACCGGCTGGGGAGCGTCTGCCGGGAGCGGGAGACAGGTCCGCACGCCGCCCGCGGCATCGACCATCAGCCCGAGGCGAAGTTCAGGCAGGCCGCGAAACCGCTGGTCGGCGGGCAGTTCGCGTACCATCGCGGCTTGCCATGCGGCGGCGTTGACGGGCCGCGCGGCATTTGCGGGCTCGGCCAGCGACTGGGCGGTGGCCGGAACGGCGAGCGCGAGACAGGCGAGGGCTGCAAAAGCGGGGACGGGACGCATGGCTTTCTCCTTTTCGCGAGAACTGCCAGGCAGGCTGAACCCTCCCAGCCGCCGAGTCAACGTGCGCTCCCGCCGCCCGTCAGGCCACGATCCCGGTGTGCGCGACGAGGATGTTGAGGCCGAGCCCGACCAGCACGATCCCGCCCACGATCTCCGCCGCGCCGCCGATGGCCTTGCCGATCCTCGCGGCAAAGAGATAGGCGGGCACGCACACGATGGCCGTGACCAGCCCGATAATCGCACAGGCGAGGCCGATCGGCACATCGAACAACTCCAGCGTCAGCCCCGCCGCCGCAGCGTCGATCGAGGTGGCGATCGCGGCGGCGAGCAGTGCCGCGTAGCTGCGGGAAGGAGGTGCGGGCGCATCCGCCGCATCCTCCTCCCCGACCATACCCTGATAGACCATGCGTGCACCGAGGAGGGTGAGCAGGACAAAGGCGATCCAGTGATCGATCGACTCGATCCAGCCGGAAAACGCGCGGCCCAGCGCCCAGCCGAGCAGTGCCATTGCCCCCTGCGCCACGCCGAATGCGATTCCTGTTTCCAGCGCCCGTCGCAGCTGGTGCGGGCCTGCCGCGCCGCGCACCAGCGAGACGGCAAAGGCATCCGCCGACAGTGCCAGCGCGAGGGCGATGACGGCGATCATGCCCGCGGAGCCTGCCGCCGGTAGCTGAGCGCCTCGGCCACGTGGATGCGGCCCACTTGCTCGGCCCCGGCAAGATCGGCGATGGTGCGCGCCACGCGCAGCATCCGCACGTAGCCGCGCGCGGACAGGCGCATGGCCTCGGCAGCCTGCATCAGCAGCTTGCGGCCCGGCTCGTCGGGCGTGGCGTGGCGTTCGAGCACCTCGCCGTCGAGCTCGGCATTGGAGCGCACGCCGCGCGCCACCTGCCGCGCCCGGGCCGCTGTCACCCGTGCGGCGACCTCTGCGCTGCCTTCACCCGCGGGCGGCAGGTGCAGGTCGGCGGCGCTGACGGCCTCGACCTCCACGTGCAGGTCGATGCGGTCGAGCATGGGGCCGGAAATCTTGCTCTGGTAGTCGGCGGCGCAGCGCGGGGCGCGGCTGCAGGCGAGCGCCGGATCGCCCAGGTGCCCGCAGCGGCACGGGTTCATCGCCGCCACGAGCTGCACCCGCGCCGGGTACTGTACGTGGGCATTGGCGCGCGCGACATCGACCTTGCCGGTTTCCAGCGGCTGGCGCAGCGAATCGAGCACGGTGCGCTGGAATTCGGGCAGCTCGTCGAGGAACAGGACGCCTAGGTGCGCGAGGCTGACCTCGCCCGGCTTCACGCGCAGCCCGCCGCCCGTCAGCGCCGCCATGCTGGCCGAGTGGTGCGGTGCGCGAAAGGGGCGGGTGCGGCTGATCCGCCCGCCCTCGAGCAGCCCGGCGACCGAGGCGACCATGCTCACCTCCAGCGCCTCGGCGGGCGAGAGCGGCGGCAGGATGCCCGGCAGGCAGGCCGCGAGCATCGACTTGCCCGCGCCGGGCGGCCCGTTCATCAGCAGGTTGTGCCCGCCGGCGGCAGCGATCTCCAGCGCGCGCTTCGCCGTCTCCTGCCCTTTCACCTGCCTGAGGTCCGGCCCGTGGCCCGCCTCCTCCACCGCGCCCGCGGCGGGCTCGGGCAGGCGCTGGACGCCGCGCAGGTGGTTGAGCAGGCTGGTGAGGTCGGGCGCGGCGCAGACGTTGACCTCGCTAGCCCAGCGCGCCTCGGGGCCCTGCGCGGCGGGACAGATCAGCCCCACGCCGCTCTCGCTGGCGTGGAGCGCGGCCAGCAGCACGCCGGGCGAGGCGACGATGCGGCCGTCCAGCGCCAGCTCTCCCACCGCCAGCCATTCGCCCGTCGCCTCGGCATCGACCACCCCCATCGCCGCGAGCAGCGCCAGCGCGATCGGCAGGTCGTAGTGCGAGCCTTCCTTGGGCAGGTCCGCGGGCGAGAGGTTCACCGTGATGCGCTTGGGCGGCAAGGAGAGGCCCATGGCCGACAGGGCCGCCTGCACCCGCTCGCGGCTCTCGCCGACGGCCTTGTCGGGCAGGCCGACGACGAGGAACTTGGGCAGGCCCGCGGCGAGGTGGCACTGCACCTCCACCCTGCGCGCCTCCAGCCCGAGATAGGCGACGGTGCCCACCAGTGCGACCACGATTGAACCCCCTTTGCGAAAGCCCGTGATAGCGGCCTCGCCCCGCCTGTCGAGCGCGAAGGTGGCGTTAACCCGGTGCCAACCTTTTGCCTTGGTATTTCGGCAGGAGGCGCGCGCGCATCAGGTCACGATGCGCCGCACGATCCTCGCCCTCGCGCCCCTGCTGGCCCTGTTCGCCGTTCCCGTGACGGCGCAGGACGAGGTTTCTGCCTCGCGCTACGTCTCGCCGCAGCAGGCCGCGGTCGAGCGCGCGGCCATCGCCGCCTTCGGCCCGTTCCGCGTGGTGGACGCACACACCGTCGCCATCGTCGACGTGACGGACGAGCGCTCGCCCGCCGAGTTTGCCGCGCTGCTCGCCCGCTATCCCGAGGTCGACACGCTCGATTTCGTCGAGGCGCCGGGCACCCACGACGACCGCGCCAACCTGGCGCTTGGCCGGATGGTTAGGGCACAAGGGCTGGTGACGCGCGCGCCCGACGGAGGCTCGGTGCGCTCGGGCGCGGTCGAGCTGTTCCTCGCCGGCGTCACCCGCGAGATCGACGAGGGCAGCGAGTTCGCCGTCCACGGCTGGCTCGACGACCTGGGCCGCGGCGCGGAGGACTTTGCGCCAGGCTCGCCCGAACACCGCGCCTACCTCGAATACTATGTCGAGATGGGCATGGCGGAGGAGGAAGCACGTGCATTCTACGCGATGACCAACTCGGTGCCGTTCGAGCAGGCGCTGTGGCTGACCGGGCGCGAGATGCAAGGATGGATCGGCGGGGCAGAGCCGGAACGCGCGCCGTCGCTGGCCTACGCGGTGCTCTCGCTTTAGCCGCACATCGGCGGTTCAAACCCCTCTTCCTCGTTCGCCACGAAGGCTATTCGGCGCGATCCGGCCTTCGGGAAAGTCGCTGTCAGCGTGCCGCCAAAGCCGCCGTCCTCGTGCTGCGCCACGGCGAAGGTGCCGCTGTCCGCCCACTCGCAATCGCGATGGCTGGCATCGCACAGTGCGATCGTTACCTCTTCCGATCGGTCGCTCGCATCGAGAGCATAAGCCCCGTTTTGCGCGTCCGGCCAGCCCGGGCCGTAGAGATGGACCGTGCGCTCGCCGTCGGGCACGGCAATTTCAAACGCAGGGCCGTCGAGCGGACCGCACGAAGGCATGAGCTGTGCTTCGACCTCGGGCTGACTGCAGCCGGCGAGCAGCAAGGTAGCGGCGGAGATTGAGAGGCGAGACATGAGCTCACTATCGCGGCTTCGCCCGCAATTGGCCAGTGCGCGCGGTTGACTCGTCAATCCCATTTGCGTAAGCGCGCGCCAGACCATTGCGGCCGCCCCCTTCGGCGGCCCTTTTTATTCGACTATTCCAAGGTATTCGACATGAAGCGCACTTTCCAGCCGAGCAACCTCGTGCGTGCCCGCCGCCACGGCTTCTTCGCCCGCAAGGCCACCGTGGGTGGCCGCAAGGTCCTTGCCAACCGCCGTCGTCGCGGTCGCAAGAAGCTCTGCGCCTGATTCGCATTGCGCTCACGCCTCCGCGTGAGCGTCCTCGCTAGGTGCGCAGGCAAGCTGCGCCCGCTGCGGGCGGCCGTTCGGCCTTGCGGGCTCCTTCCGGAGCCCGTTTTCGCGTCTATATGGCCAGTATGACCATTTCCGTCCTCACCCGGCGTGCCGATTTCCTGTCGGCGAATCGGGGGCTGCGCGTGGCGCGGCCGGGATTCGTGCTGTTGACGCGGCCGAACGGGGGCGAGGGCGTGCGCTACGGCGTCACGGTCACCAAGAAGATCGGCAACGCGGTCGTCCGCAACCGCATGAAGCGGCGCTTTCGCGAACTGCTGCGCGCCGCGCTGCCCGAACAGGGTCTCGCCGACCACGATCACGTGCTGATCGGGCGCGAGGGCGGGGTGGAGCGCGATTTCGCCGCGATGGGCGCGGAACTGCGTGTCGCTCTCGAACGCGCCGCGGCGGGCAAGGGCGATCCGCCCCGGCGCGGCCCGCGCCCCGGAAGGCGCCGGTGAAGCGCGTGCTCATCCTCGTCGCGCGCGGCTGGCAACTAGGGCCCAGCCGCGTTCTGCCGCCATCGTGCCGCTACAGCCCCTCGTGCAGCGCCTACGCCATCGAGGCGCTGGAGAAGCACGGCGCAATGAGGGGTGGATGGCTGGCCCTCAAACGTATACTGCGCTGCCATCCCTGGGGGGGACACGGGCCGGACCCGGTGCCCTGACGGCTGCCCGCCCCGCATAATTTCGACGGATCGATACCTTGGACAACAATCGCAACCTCATTCTCGCGGTGCTGCTGAGCGCGCTCCTGCTGTTCGGCTGGGACTACGCCATGCGCACCTTCTACCCCGAGGTGGAGACCCCTACCGAGGCGGCGAGCGCCGAGGACGTCCCGGCAGAGCGCGCCGAGAATGCCATCGACGCCGGCGACGAGGTCGCGCCGGCCGAGCTGGTCGATGTCGAGACCGCGCTTGCCGGCGGCCAGCGCGTGCCGATCGATGCGCCCGAAATCGTCGGCTCGATCAACCTCGTGGGCGCGCGCATCGACGACATCGATCTCAAGACCCATCGCCAGAGCGTCGAGCGCGACAGCGGCCCCGTGCGCCTGTTCTCGCCCGCCGGCACCGCCGCACAGCATTACGCGCGCTTCGGATGGGCCGGAGACGGGGTTGCCACGCCGGGCGCGCAGACCGTGTGGCGCGTGCTGGAAGGCGAGCGGCTGACGCAGGATACCCCCGTCACCCTGGTATGGGACAACGGCCAGGGCCTGCGCTTCGTCACCCGCTTCTCCATCGACGATCGCTACATGCTCACCGTCGCGCAGGCCGTGCACAACGGCGGCAACGGCACCGTGGCCCTTCGGCCCTACGGCTTCATCACCCGCACCAGCCTCAGCGCGGATCCCAGCAACTTCAACGTCCACTCCGGCCCCATCGCCGCGAACGGCGACGGCGTGAACTTCGACTGGGATTACGACGAGGTCGACGAGGAGCGTGGCGCCAGCTTCGGTAACGGCACCGACTGGGTGGGCTTCACCGACATCTACTGGCTGTCCGCGATGATCGACGGGGGCGGGGAGAACGCCGTGGGCTCGGTGCGGCCCCTTGGCTCCTCGCTCTACCGCGCCGAACTGCTCTACGATCCCGTCAACGTGGCTGCCGGTGCGACCGTCGGCAACACGACGCGGCTGTTTGCCGGGGCGAAGGAAAGCTCGGTCCTGTCGGATTACCAGAATGCCGGGGTCGCGGGCTTCAACAACGCCATCGACTGGGGCTGGTTCGGCATCATCGTGTGGCCGATGTGGCAGCTCCTGATCTTCCTGTTCGGCATCGTCGGCAACTTCGGCGTGGCGATCATCTGCCTGACGCTGATCATCCGCTTCCTGATGTTCCCGGTGGCGCAGAAGCAGTTCACCAGCATGGCGCAGATGCGCGCGGTACAGCCCAAGATGAAGGCACTGCAGGAACGCTACAAGGACGACCGGGTCCAGTTGCAGCAGGAAATGGCCAAGCTCTACAAGGAGGAAAAGGTCAATCCGCTGGCGGGCTGCCTGCCGATCTTCCTGCAGATCCCGATCTTCTTCGCGCTCTACAAAGTGCTGCGCCTCGCCATCGAGATGCGGCACCAGCCGTTCCTATACGTCAAGGACCTGTCGGCACCCGACCCGGCGCATATCCTCAACCTGTTCGGCCTGCTCGACTTTACGCCTCCCGGCTTCCTCGGCATCGGCATCCTGGCCGTCTTGCTGGGCGTTACCATGTGGCTCCAGTTCAAGCTGAACCCGGCGGCGATGGACCCGATGCAGCAGCAGATCTTCATGCTGATGCCTTGGCTGATGATGTTCGTGATGGCACCGTTCGCGGCCGGCCTGCTGATCTACTGGATCACCTCGAACATCCTCACGTTGGCGCAGCAGTGGTTCCTCTATTCACGCAATCCGCAGCTCAAGGCTCAGATGCTGAAGGAGAAAGAGGAAAAGGCGCGTGAGGCGCAGCGCGCCAAGGCCGAAGCCGGATGAGCGAGGCCGACGACGCCACGGAGGCCGAGCTGGCCGAGGAAGCCGCGCGCCTGTTTTCGGGCAGGGTCGAATTCCTGCTGTCCGCCCCGCAGCTGAAATTCCTGCCCGAGCCCGATTTCCCGGAGGTGGCCTTCTGCGGGCGCTCGAACGTGGGCAAGAGCTCGCTGATCAACGCGGTGACGGGGCGTCGCTCGATCGCGCGGGCATCGGTGACGCCGGGACGCACGCAAGAGCTAAACTTCTTCGAGGTCGGTGAGCCGACCCAGTTCCGATTGGTCGACATGCCCGGCTACGGCTTTGCCAAGGCGCCGCTCAAGGTGGTCGAGAAATGGCGTGGTCTGGTGCGCACCTTTCTGCGCGGACGTGCCCCGCTCAAGCGCACGCTGGTTCTGGTCGACAGCCGCCACGGGCTGAAGGACAGCGACCGCGAGATGATGAAGATGCTCGACGAGGCGGCAGTCGGCTACCGCGTGGTGCTGACAAAGACCGACAAGATCAAGGCGAGCGAACTGGAGGCGGTTGCGGGCAAGGTAGAGGCCGAGGCGCGCAAGCACGTCGCCGCCTATCCGGAAATTCACCGCACCAGCGCTGAGAAGGGCATGGGCATTTCAGAGCTGCGTGCGGCGATTCTGGCGGACGTGCGCGCCTAGATCCAGCTACCTGCTCGCCTGTTGCACGCACAAAAAAGGGCGCCAATGGCGCCCTTTTCCGTTTTCTGATCGGACCCGATCAGCAGCTCTTGCCGCCGAACAGCCAGTCCCAAATGCTACCGCCACCCATAACAAGTCTCCTGTTACAACGGTACAGGAGTGCGTTAACCAGGTTTGTTTGTAAAGCCTAAACCATGTTTCGTAATGCTTCGCTGTGGCCAAGGTTATGATTTCTCAGAATTGTTTCAAAGTCCACCGGGCGCGAGATCCCGAATCCTTGGGCCACGATGCAGCCCGATTCGCGCAGTTTCGTTAACGTTCCCGTGTCCTCGACACCTTCGGCGATAACCACGATTCGCATCGTTTTGCCCATGGCGAGGATCGATTTCACGATCGCCTCGGCCTTGGTGTTGACGAGCATCTGGGAGATGAAGGCCCGGTCGATCTTGAGCTCGTCGAACGGCAGCCGCAGCAGCGCCTCGAGGCTGGCTGCCCCGACGCCGAAATCGTCCATCGATATCTTGCAGCCGAGCGCCGCGAGTTCGTGGAGCACGCCGGCGGCGAGGTCGAGATTGGAGATGCGATAGGTCTCCGTGATCTCCAGCGTCAGGTGGCGCGGCTCGAAGCCCGTCTGGTCGAGCACCTCGGCCACCATGTCGACGATCTGCCGTTCGTGGATAAGCGTGGCCGAAATGTTGACCGCTACGGGGATGCTCAGCCCGGCCTCGTCGAAGGCATTGCCCGCCAGGCACCCCTTCTCGAGGACGTAGCGGGTCAGCTGGCTCATCCGGCCGGCGGTCTCGCACTGGCGGATGAAGTTGTCGGGAGGTATCTGCCCGCGCTCCGGATCGTTCCAGCGCACCAGCGCCTCGACGCCGACGATCTCGCCCGACTGGATCAGCACCTTGGGCTGGAAGGCGAGGTAGATTTCGTTGCTCGCGAGAGCCGCGTCGATACGCGCCTGCAGCGAGATGTTCCAGATCAGGTCTTCTTCGGACGCAGTGTCGGCAATCGCGATCGGCTCATAGGTCTCGTTGGTGGTTTCGGCCACGGCCACGGCCGAGGCCACGCGCCGGGCGACGTTGGGGCTGGGGCTGATGTCGACACCGAAGGTAATGCCGACATCCACCTGCTGGTCGCCGACGATGAGCGGCGAGGAGAACAGCGCGCGCAGACCTTCGAGGTGTTCGCGCAGCAGGGCCGGGTCCTTCTCCGCCAGCGTCCAGACCATCATGTGCCCTTGGCCGAGGTAGATGCGCGCATCCCGCGTCGCGGCCTTCAGGCGTCCGGTGATGCGCAGCAGATATTCGGCGTGCAGGTCGCGCGGCAGCGACCGGCGCACTTCCTCGAACCGATGGATACGGGCCACCACGATGGCCGGGACGGTCTCGGCCACCTCGCCGTCGTTCTCGAGCGCGGCCAGGGTGGGCAGGCCGGTCTCGGCATCGACCAGCTGGAATTTGGCCGCCCACCGGGCGCGCAGGCGGAACAGGGCGAAGATCGCCAGCATCGCCAGCGCATCCGCCCCATAAACCCGCACGCCCAGCTGCGCCGCGATGTTGAGGGCAACGGGGATGGCGACCACGATACCGAAGTAGGCGAGTGTGCGGCGGCGGCGGGGAAGCAGGGTCGCGCCCAGCAGCGCGACCAGGACGATGGCGAGCGAGACCAGCGGGTAGACAAGTTTCGTCCGCCCGGCCATCAGGGTCTCGGCGGCATAGATGTCGACATAGGACCAGGGCATGGCGATCTGGCCCGGGATGTTCGCCCCACCGCTCTGCACGAAGTCGCCTACGATCACGGTCTTTCCAGCCAAGCTGGCAAGATCGGTGGCGTTCCCCGAGTCCAGCTCGTCGAATTCGAGAGCGGGAATGGTCGACAGGTCGAAATTGTAACTGATTGGGAACTGGGCCGCCGAGTTGCCGCGCACTCCGGCCATCGAAGCACTTGTGCTGGGAAGCCTTATCCCCGCGTCGGTTACCGAGAATGTTTGCGACCAAACGTACCCGAGATAGTTTTGCCGGGACTTGGTCCCGACCTCTTGCACCCCTTGGGCAACGACATGAATACTGCGATCAAGTTGCTCTGTACCGTCGAGCGCAGTAACGACTTTCGATACGAGAAAGGTGCGCCCCGGTGCCGCCCGCAGGGCGCGATTGAGCGCAGCATCGGCTTCCGGGGTCGAGGGCAGGTCGAAAGCGGCATCGACATAGATTGCTTTCGCGCCCGCACTGTCCAGTCGTCCTACCAGTTCTGCGAGCGCGCGCCGCCGCTCCGGATAGCGCGGATCGGCCAGGTCCTGGCGGGAGCCGACGTAAACAATGTCTCCCGAAGCGGCGGTCTGCCCAGCGCGCGACTGGGCAATCCAAATCAGCTGGTCGACCGGCTGCATCAGCGTCAGTAGATATACGACCAAGGCGATCGCACCCGCCGCCAATGCGTGGCGGGTGCGCTGGTAGCGCATGCCTTTCCTGCGGGTTTGAAGGTCGCTGTCGACCACGCCTCGCCTTCTCGAAATATCGCCCTCGCCCGGTGCGAGAAATCGGGTCTTCGCATAGGATGGTTAACAAACCGGAAGGATAACGCGCGCCGTTCGACCAGCGACTTTGCTGCCTCTTGTTCAGGCTCGACAGGCCCAGCATGAACCGTTACCCACCCGCGCCAACAGGGGCAGGCACACGCATGAAGCTGATCATCGGCAACAAGAACTATTCCAGCTGGTCGCTGCGCGGCTGGCTGGCGGCCAAGCAGAGCGGGCTCTCGTTCGAGGAGCTGACGGTCCACATCGACGGCGACGACTGGCAGGCGATGAAGCAGCAGCAGGGCGAATTCCAGCCCTCGGCGGGCAAGGTGCCGGTGCTGTGGGATGGCGATACAGTGGTGTGGGACAGCCTCGCCATGCTCGAATACCTGGCCGACAAGGTGGGCCGCGACCGGTTCTGGCCCAAGGCCGACGAGGCGCGCGGAATGGCCCGGGCCATGGTGGCCGAAATGCATTCCTCGTTTTTGCCGTTGCGGCGCAACTGCCCCATGAACATCCGCGCCCGGCTCGCGGTGGAGTTGCAGGACGCGACGAAGGCCGACATCGTGCGCATTCTCGGCCTGTGGGCGGAGGCGCGGGCGCGCTTCGGCAAGGGCGGTCCCTACCTGTTCGGCACCTTCAGCGCGGCGGACATCTTCTACGCCCCCGTCGTTGCCCGCTTCGTCACCTACGGTATCGGCGTTCCCGGTTTCGCGCAGGCCTACATGGAGGCGATCTGGGACCACGAATGGATGCAGACGTGGATCGCCGGCGCGCTGGCCGAAGAGTGGACCATCTCGCAGTTTGAGGTCGGCCAGGAGGCCTAGCAGGGCGCAGCTACCAGGGCGTGCCGTCCTTGTGCGCAAAGCCCGCGGGGGTGAACACCATATCGATGTCGGGATATTCGCCGCTGTCCCCGTGGGCATCGCCGGCGCTGATGGCGACGAACACGCAGTCCTCGCCCGAGCGGTTCTGCAGCACATGGCCGTTGCGCTCGCCCCGGGCCCAGGCGGCGACGTCGCCGGCTTGGAGCAAGGTTTCGCCCGCGTCCTCGACCAGCACCGCCTCGCCCGCCAGCATGACGACAAGCTCGTCCACGCCGTGATGGAAATGGCGCTGCGAGGACCAGGCGCCGGGCCTCAGCACCACGTGGCTCGCGCCCATCTGCGTCAGCCCGCCCGCCGGTGCCAGCCGCCGCCACCAGCGCCCCTCCACCGCCTTGGCGAAAGGCGAGGGATAACCCGTGGCATTGGACCGGGGGATGGCCTCGATATCGAGCTTGGGCATGGGCGCACTCTCCTGCTAGCTGGCGCATGATGAGCCAAGCCGCAGACTTCGCCAAGCGCCTGATGGCCGCGCCCAGCGTCACCCCCGCACGCGGGGAGGTGTTCGACGTGCTCGAGGCGATCCTTGCGCCGCTGGGCTTCGAGATCCACCGCTTCACCCGCGGTGAAGGCGCGCCGGGCAGCGACGAGGAGGCGGTCGAGAACCTCTTCGCCATCCGCCGCGGGCCGGAGGGTTCGCGCCATTTCGCCTTTGCTGGCCACGTCGACGTGGTCCCGCCGGGCGAGGGTTGGTCCGCCGATGCGTTCGAGCCGGTGGTGCGCGGTGAACTCCTCTACGGCCGCGGGGCGGTGGACATGAAGGGCGCGGTAGCGGCGATGGCGGCGGCGGTGAAGCGCATTCCGGCCAAGGCCGGCACGCTGAGTTTCGTCATCACCGGCGACGAGGAAGGCCCGGCGCTCCACGGCACCCGCGCGCTGATCGACCTGATGCGCGAGCGTGGCGACATCCCCGACCTCATCCTCGTCGGCGAGCCGACCAGCGTGAACCGGCTGGGCGACATGATGAAGATCGGGCGGCGCGGGTCGGTCAACGTGTGGATTGATGTCGCGGGCAGCCAGGGCCACGTCGCCTATCCGCATCTCGCCGACAATCCCCTGCCGCGGCTGGTGAAGATCCTCGCCGAGCTGGATGCCCTCCATCTCGACAACGGCAACGACTGGTTCCAGCCCTCGAACCTCGAGATCACCGAGATCGACGTGCCCAACCGGGCGCACAACGTCATTCCCGGCCGGGCGAGCGCCCGTCTATCGATCCGCTTCAACGACTTGCACACGGGCGCCGAGCTGGGCCGGAAGGTCGCCGCAATCGCCGAGAAACACGGCGGCTCGGCGCGCCCGGTAATCTCCGGCGAGAGCTTCCTCACGCCCCCCGGCGCGTTCTCGTCCATGGTTGCCGAGGCCATCGAGATCGAGACAGGCATCGCGCCCGAACTCTCCACCACGGGCGGCACCAGCGACGCGCGGTTCCTGAAGGACCTCGCCCCGGTGATCGAGTTCGGCCTGGTCAATGCCACCATGCACAAGACCGACGAGGCGGTTGCGCTTGACGACCTCGATGCGCTTGCCGCAATCTATCGCCGGATCGCACTGGCGGCACTCGCCGCCGAGAGGGGAATAGCATGAAGACCTGGTTCGCCATTCCGCTGTGGCAGCGCGTTGTCGCGGCGCTCATCCTGGGCATCGTGGTCGGCTATTTCTGGGGGCCGGAGGCGGAAAGCATCAAGATCATCGGCGATATCTTCGTCGCCTTCATCAAGATGCTGGTGGTGCCGCTCATCTTCTTCAGCCTCGTTTCCGGCGTCGCCAGCATCGGCGACCTCAGGAAACTGGGCAGCGTAGGCTGGCGAGCGCTGCTGCTTTTCGTGGTGACGGGGCAGATCGCGGTCTGGCTCGGCCTGCTGCTGGGCGCACTGGTGCAGCCCGGCATCGGCGTCGACACCTCGATGATCGACATGGGCGCGGTGCCCGAACCCAACCCCACCACATGGCGCGAGATGCTGCTCGGCATGGTGCCCCAAAGCCCGGTGCAGGTGATGGCCGACGTCAACGTGCTGCCGCTGATCGTGTTCAGCCTGCTGCTCGGCATCGGCATTCTGATGGCGGCCGAGGACGGCCAGCCGGTGCTCAAGATCTTCGATTCGGGCAGCGTGGTGATGCAGAAGGTGACGATGGTGGTGATGGAACTCACCCCCTTCGGCGTCTTCGCGCTGATGGCCTGGGTGGCGGGATCGCTCGGCATTCCGGCGCTGATCGCGCTGTCGAAATTGGTCTTCCTCAACTACCTCGGTTGCCTGCTGATCATCGGCGTCATGTATTCGGCCATGATCAAGTTCATCGCCCGCCTGCCGGTGATCGACTTCTTCCGCGGCATCGTGGACGCGATCGCGGTCAGTTATTCCACCGCCAGCTCCAATGCTACGCTGCCCGTCACCCTGCGCTGCGCCCAGCGCAACCTGGGCATCAGCAACTCGGTCTCGAGCTTCGTCATCAGCCTGGGCGCGACCGTGAACATGAACGGTACGGCGATGTATCTCGGCCTCGCCACGCTGTTCGGCGCGCAGATATTCGGCGTGGACCTGTCGTGGGGCGACTATTTCATGATCGCGCTACTCGGCACGCTCGGCGCGGTCGGCGCGGCGGGTATTCCGGGCGCGGGCCTGATCATGATGGCACTGGTCTTCGGCGCGGTCGGTGTGCCGCTCGAAACGATCGCCTTCGTCGCCGGCGTGGACCGAATCATGGACATGATGCGCACCACTACCAACGTTTCCGGCGACGCCGCGGTTGCAACCTGCGTGGCCGCGACCACGGGCGAGATCGACCGGGCGGAAATGATCTCGGCGGACGACGTGTGATGAAAGCAATTGCCATCATCGCCAGCGCCGTGTTGCTCACCGGTTGTCAGACGGTGGTTAGCGAGCGGGTGGAGGATTCGCTGATCGACGCCGGGGTCCCTTCCGGCATGGCGGAGTGTATGGGCGACATCTGGGCCGACGATCTCTCGATCGCCCAGATCCAGGGCATCTCCCGCTTCGCCAAGGCAGTGCGGGCGGAAGGGCGGCGGCTGACGGCGCGCAGCCTTATCGCCCATGCGCGCGAATGGAACGACCTCGAGGCGCTGGCCGTCGTCACCACCTCCACCGCGCGATGCGCCTTCAGCTGACCCCGGCTTTGCGCCCGTTGGGCGGCTCCAGTACCTTCTTGCGATAACTGCACAGGTCCGCGACCGGGCAGCGCCAGCATTCGGGCGTGCGCGCCTTGCACACGTATCGGCCGTGCAGGATCAGCCAGTGATGCGCGCCGAGGCGGAACGGGGCGGGGACGCGCTTTTCCAGCTTCGCTTCGACCTGATCGGGGGTCTTGCCCTTGGCGAGGCCGGTGCGATTGCCGACGCGAAAAATGTGCGTGTCGACCGCGAATGCCTCCTGCCCGAACCAGCAGTTGAGCACCACGTTGGCCGTCTTGCGGCCCACGCCGGGCAGGCGGACGAGATCCTCGCGCGTGTCGGGCACCTCGCCGCCGTATTCGTCGACCAGCAACTGCGAGAGCGCGATGACGTTCTTCGCCTTGGAATTGAACAGGCCGATGGTCTTGATGTGTTCCTTCAGACCTTCCTCGCCCAGGTCGAGCATCTGCCGCGGCGTCTCGACCCTGGCGAACAGGGCGCGGGTCGCCTTGTTCACGCCCACGTCGGTTGCCTGCGCGGAGAGGGCCACGGCCACGACCAGCTGGTAGGCGTTGCCGTACTCCAGTTCGGTTTGCGGATCGGGGTTGTCCTCCGCGAGGCGTCGGAAGAATTCGAAGATCTGGTCACGGGTCATCGCAGCCAGCGAAGCATGTTGGGATAGGTGGGATGGCCCAGCCGCAACGCCCGGCCGAGATCGATTTCGGTCATGCCTTCCGCGGCGAGCAGGTCGGCGCCAACATATCCGCCCATGGCATAACATTGCGCGGCGAATTCGCTGCGGCCTTTGTAGCCCTCGCTGTGGAACAGCTCTCGCAAGGGCACGCCGCATTGGCGCGCTGCGGCATAGGACCAGGCGATAGCCATCATCTCCTCGGCCAGCACACGCGGGACTTCGTTCAGGTCGGCACGGCGCTCCGGAGCGGTGACCGCAACATGCCCCGCCTCGTGCAGCAGGTCGCCTGGCCAGATCGCCTTTTCGGGATCGATCAGCACTGCGCCTTGCCTGATGGACAGCCCCTCGATCGCCTGCACATCCCCATCTTCGCAAAGATGAACGGACACACCTGCCTCGGCGAGAAAAGCCAGGCATCGGGCACCCGTCTCCGCACCGCCGCCCTCGCTACGCCAGGTGCATCGCTCTGCGCTGGCAGGGGTCACAGGCCGAGCACGTCGCGCATGGTGTAGCGGCCCGGCGGCCTGCCGATCAGCCAGGCCGCGCCCCTGATCGCCCCGCGCGCGAAGATGGCGCGGTTCTCCGCCGAGTGGGCGAGGACGATGCGCTCCTCCTCGCCCGCGAAGATCACCGAATGCTCGCCCGCCACGGTCCCGCCGCGAAGAGCGGCAAAGCCGATGGCGCCCGTCGCCCGCGCGCCGGTGTGCCCCCCAAACTCATGGCCGCGTCCGCTCTCGCGGTTGTCGGCGAGCGCCACGCCGCGGCCCCTTGCCGCCGCCTCGCCCAGCAGCAGCGCGGTGCCCGAAGGCGCATCGACCTTCATCCGGTGGTGCATCTCGAGCACCTCGATGTCCCAGTCCGGGCCCAGCCGCGCGGCCGCCTCCTCCACCAGGTGCGCCAGCAGCGTGACGCCCAATGAGGTGTTGCCGGTCTGGAGCACGGGTATGTCGCGCGCCGCCTCGTCGATCATCGCGTGGTGTTCGTCGCCGAGGCCCGTGGTGCCGATCAGGATAGGCACGCCCGCCGCGCGCGCCGCGGCGAGGTTGACGGACAGGGCGCCCGGTGCGGAGAAATCGACCAGCGCATCGGCGTGCCCGGCAAGGTCGGCAGGGTCGTGCCCCCGGTCGACTCCGCCCGCGCAGGCGTGCTCGCCGCCGTCCAGCAAGGCGGCGATCGCCTGCCCCATGCGCCCTTCGCTGCCGATGATGCCGATGCGTGCCATTTGCGCTCCTGAGCCCCGCGTGCTTCATGGCCCGCATGAGCGCCATCCGCAACATCGTCATCCTCACCGGCGCGGGGATTTCCGCCGAGAGCGGCATCCGGACCTTTCGCGCCGACGACGGCCTGTGGGAAGATCATCCGGTCGAACAGGTCGCCACGCCCGAGGGGTTCGCCCGCGATCCAGGCCTCGTCCAGCGCTTCTACGACCAGCGCCGCGCCGACATCCGCGCCGCGCGGCCCAATGCCGCGCACCTGGCGCTGGGGCGGCTCGACGAGGCGTGGGGCGGCAACCTGTTGATCGTCACCCAGAACATCGACGACCTGCACGAGCGTGGGCACGCGCGGAGGGTGTTGCACATGCACGGAGAGGGGCTTTCCGCCTGGTGCACCGCCTGCGACATGCGCCATCGCTGGGAGGGCACGCTGCGCGACGGCCCCGCCTGCCCGGCCTGCTGCGAGAAGGCGCTGCGCCCCGATATCGTCTGGTTCGGGGAAATGCCTTACCAGATGGAGCGCATCTACACAGCCATCGCCGCGGCGGACCTGTTCGTGTCCATCGGCACCAGCGGCGCGGTCTATCCGGCGGCTGGTTTCGTCGAGCAGGCGCGGCGCAGCGGCGCGCGCACGCTCGAACTCAACCTTGAGCGCAGTCTCGGCAGCATGATGTTCGACGAGACCCGGCTCGGCCCCGCCAGCGAGCTGGTGCCGGCGTTCGTGGTGGACCTGCTGCGCGCGCCCTGAGCGCAATTAATTGCGTGCAATGCAGCAAACTCGTGTAAGTTGCCCCGCGAACCTTCCCGACTGGTCCGACTCCTCCATGCACGCATCGCAATACTGGCAATGGACCCGGCCCGCCGATCTGGCCGACACCTTCGACGAGTCGTCGCTCGACCAGTGGCGCGATTTCGCCGATCTGCTGCCCACGCTCGCGTGGATCGCGCTCAGCGACGGCTACATCGTATGGTACAACAAGCGCTGGCACGACTACTGCGGCACCACGCCGGAGGACATGGAGGGATGGGGCTGGCAATCGGTCCACGATCCCGAAGTCCTGCCCGAGGTGATCGCGAACTGGACCGCCAGCATCGAGAGCGGCGAGCCGTTCGAGATGACCTTCCCCCTGCGCGGGGCGGACGGGAAGTATCGGCCTTTCCTCACCCGCATCGTGCCCGTGCGAGATGCCTCGGGCACGATCGTGCGGTGGTTCGGCACCAATACCGAGATCACCGAGCAGAAGAAGGCAGAACGCGCGCTGGAGGTGAGCGAGGCGAAATACGCCGTGCTGACCGACGCGATGCCGCAGATGGTCTGGTCGACCCGGCCCGACGGCTTTCACGACTATTATAACGAGCAGTGGTATCGCTTCACCGGCGTGCCCGCCGGATCGACCGACGGCGAGGGCTGGGCGGGCATGTTTCATCCCGAGGACCAGCCCGCCGCATGGGAGCGCTGGCGCCATAGCCTTGCCACCGGCGAGCCCTACGAGGTCGAATATCGCCTGCGTCGCCACGACGGCGAATATCGCTGGGTGCTGGGCCGCGCGCTGCCGGCACGCGACGAGGCGGGAGAGATCGTGCGCTGGATCGGCACCTGCACCGAGATCCACGAGGCCAAGCGCCATGCCGAGCAGGCCGACCTGCTCAACCGCGAGCTAAGCCACCGCATCAAGAACATCTTCGCCGTCATCGGCGGGCTGCTGAACCTCACCGCGCGCGATACGCCCGAATTGCGGCCGATCATGGGCGAGTTGATGGGACGCATTTCGGCGCTCGGCCGCGCGCACAACTTCGCTCGCCCGCACAGCGAGATTTCCGGCGGCGAACTGGGGGGCGGGGACCTCAAGGGCCTGATCGCCCAGATCATGGTGCCCTACCAGGATGGCGCGGGTGAGCGGGTGACGATCACCGGCGACGACATAGCCATCGACGACCGCGGCGCGACGCCTATGGCACTAGTGATCCACGAACTGGCCACCAACGCGGCCAAGTACGGCTCGCTCTCGCGCGACGAGGGACGGGTGACCATCGTCACCCGGCTGGACGAGGGGACCGTGCGGGTCGACTGGCAGGAAAGCGGCGGACCGCGGGTGGAGGGGGAGCCCGGGCACGTCGGCTTCGGCACCCAGCTCGCTGACCTCAGCATCAATCGCCAGCTCGGCGGAGAATTGCGGCGCGAATGGAAGGCCGAAGGGCTAGCCGTCTCGATTATCGTGCCCGATGCCCACCTCCACCGCGAAGGCCGCTCGTCGACCTGACGCGGCGCCTTGCGCAAGGTGTCAGTGAAGACTGGCCATGGCCCTTCCGCGCAGATCCTCGACCTGTCGCAGCGCCGCCACGAGATCGCTTACGGAAAACGGCTTGGGCACCACGCGGCCCGGCGCGCGATCTTCCTCGGGAATCTGCGAGGGGTTGGCGGTGACGTAGAAGACTTCCACGTTTAGCGCGGCAAGGGCCTGGGCGATCGCCGGGCCGGTCGGCCCGTCGCGCAGGTTGACGTCGACGAAGGCCACGTCCGGCGCGCTGGTGGCGAGCGCCAAGGCCTCGCGCCGGTCGCAGGCAATGCCCACCGACTGGACGGCGAGCGTCTGCAATTCGGCCTCGAGGTGGAGCGCGGTCAGCAACTCGTCCTCTACAATCAGTGCGCGCATTTCAGGCTCGGTCCTCAATGGTGTGCCAGGGAAAAATCGCCTGCGGATGCGCAAGTTCCCGCTTTTCCTAATGGAAATTAACCCTTGTGCCTTTTCGGTATCAATCGTGCCCGTGGCAGGCGGAGCACTGCGGATCGCGCGCTATCCGCATCGACCGCATGCCGGGCTCGAGGCCGTCCATCAGGTGCAGGACGCCCCATTGCGGTTCGCCCATCGGTCCAAGGTCGCCCTGCGCCACCAGCACGCGCACAGCCTGCATGGCGGCGAATGTGCCGACCCAACCGACCATGGCCCCGAGCACCCCGTCCTCGGCACAGGTGTCGCAGTCCTCGGCATCGAAGGCATCGCCCACGAAGCAACGGTAGCAGGGCTGGTGGGCGCGGTGCCCGGAGAAGGCCCCGACCTGCCCCTGGAAGCGGCCCACGGCGGCGGAGAGCAGCGGCACGCCCGCCGCCACGCAGGCATCGGATACGGCAAGACGCGTGGCGAAGTTGTCGGTCCCGTCGATCACCAGGTCCGCGCCCGTCACAAGGTCGGATGCGTTGGCGGGAATGATCCGGGTGTCGGAAATGTCGACGGCCAGCGCCGCATCGAAATTGGCCATCCAGCGCCGCGCGGAAACGGCCTTGCCGTGGCCCACGTCGCGCGCGGCGTAGATCGTCTGGCGCTGCAGGTTCGACAGTTCAACGTCGCCGTCGTCGACCAGCGTGAAGCGCCCCACTCCCGCGCCCGCGAGATACTGCAGCACCGGCGCGCCGATACCGCCGAGCCCGGCGATCGCGACATGGCTGCGCGCCAGCCGAACCTGTCCCGCGCCGCCGATCTCGGGCAGGACGATATGCCGTGCGAAGCGCTCGAGACGCTCATCGGTCAGCGGATGCGGCGGATCGTCCATGTGGGCAAGGCTGTTGGCAGCCTGTGGGCGGGCTGTCGATAGTGCGCATGGCCCACCCCGCTGCGACCATGCCTCGCCTACTGCTCGGCAGGTCTCGCTCCCCTCCCGCAGGCGGGAGGGCTCGGGGGTGGGATTGCCCTAACTCTCGAGCTGCCTGAGCAGGCTGCGCACGTCGCCATCCATGTCGGCGTCGCGCTGGCGCAGGTCCTCGATCAGCCGCACCGCGTGGATCACAGTGGAATGATCGCGCCCACCGAACTTGCGACCGATCTCAGGATAGCTGCGCGGGGTCAGCACCTTGGCCAGGTACATGGCCACCTGCCGCGGGCGGACCACTGCGCGCGCACGGCGCTTGCTCGACATCTCGGCGCGGTCGATGCGGTAGAACTGGCAGACCGTGCGCTGGATCTCGTCGATGGTGATGCGCTTGCGGTTGGCCGAGAGGATGTCGGTCAGCTGCTCTTCAGCGAGCTGGAGCGAGACTTCCTGTCCGGTGAGCTGGGCATAGGCGATCAGCTTGTTCAGCCCTCCCACCAGCTCGCGCACGTTGCGGTTGATGGTGCGCGCCAGGAACTCGATGACGTCGGCGGGCACTTCCAGCGGGGCGAAGCGAGTGAGCTTGCTTTCCAGGATCTGCCGGCGCAGCTCGATGTCGGCGGGCTGGATGTCGGCGACGAGACCCATCGACAGGCGGCTGAGCAGGCGCGGCTCCACGCCGTCCAGTGCCTGCGGCGCGCGGTCGGCGGCGAAGACCAGCCGCTTGCCCTCGGCCAGCAGCGCGTCAATCGTGTAGAGCAGTTCTTCCTGCGCGCTGGCCTTGCCGATGATGAACTGGATGTCGTCCACCAGCAGCAGGTCGAAACCGCGCAGGCGCGCCTTGAACTCGATCATCTCGTTCGACTTCAGCGCCTGCACGAACTCGACCATGAAGCGCTCGGCGCTGCAGTAGAAAATGCGGGCACGCGGGTGCGTCTGTAGATACGAATGGCCGATGGCGTGCAGCAGGTGCGTCTTGCCCTGGCCCGTCGCGGCCTTGAGATAGAGCGGCGAGAACTGCGGCTTTTCCGCCTTGCTCATGCGTTCCGCGGCGTTCTTGGCGAGCACGTTGGTGCTACCGGTCACGAAGGCGGCAAAGGTCTGGCTGGGGTCGAGGCCGACCGAGGCGGTGAACCCGTCGTCGCCGATCGATTCCATCGCCATCGTCGAATCGTTGGCGGCGCGGTGGCCGAAGCCGTCGTGCCCGCGCCGGGTTCCGCCGAGATCGAAGTCGGCGATCTTGCGGCGGCCGGGGTGCACGGCGATCTTCACCTGGCGCACTTCGCCGCGCGCGATCTTCCACGCCAGCGACAGCCGGTCGTGATAACGGTCCTGCACCCAGTTGGCGGAGAATTCGGTCGGCAGGAATAGCTCGAGCGTGCCGGTTTCCTTGCACATCTTGCCGAGCTGGATCGGCTTGATCCATTGCGTGAACAACTGGTGGCCCAGGTCCTTGCGCAGACCCTGGCTGATGTCGGCCCAGTCGGCGGCCAGATCGACAGCTTCGGTATCTTCCATGCAATCCCCTGTGGTCTGGCCGTTGAGCTGGCCTGTCGTTACGCGCGCAGCCCCGCCAAGGCGGCCGCCGTGCGGTGTCATTCTAATCATTATCGACCCCGTTCGTGTCCCCATCCCAAACATTCACGCGGCGATGTCTACCGCACACACGGCTTCCTCTTCCGTTGCCCTTGAACGGGCACCGGAGGTGGCTGGTGTGCGCTCGCTTGTGAACGACCGCCTCGCTCCCGCTTGGCGATCTGGCATCGTTATGAACGTCTCGGCGGCGAAGCCAAGTGGGGGATATCAAATTTAAAAAAATATACGGCCTTGACTCGTCCTAACCCGCGGGAATTCATTTAACTCGTTGAAAAACCGATACGAGTTTTATGACAGTCCCGCGAATCGTGGAAAAAGCGGGCTTTTCGCGGAAGCGTTGCGCGTCCGAGGGCCGGTGGATGACGAACGCGAAAACGGGGGCCGAGGATGACCCCGGCCCCCGTTCGAATTTCGTTCCGGTCTCGCTCGGCCCCGACGGCCGGTCGCGCACCGAATCGCCGGCGCGCGGAGAGCGAATCAGAGCGCGGCGACGCGCTTGGTCAGCCGGCTCATCTTGCGCGCGGCGGTGTTCTTGTGGAGCACGCCCTTGGCAACGCCGCGGGCGATTTCCGGCTGGGCCACCTTCAGCGCATCGGCCGCAGCCTGCTTGTCGCCGGCGGTGACGGCGGTCTCCACCTTCTTGATGAAGCCGCGGATACGGCTCTTGCGCGCGCCGTTGATGCGGGCGCGGTTGGCGTTGCGGATAATGCGCTTCTTGGCTTGCGGCGTGTTGGCCATGTTTTCCTCGTGTCTCGGCCGCCCGTGACGGCCGGTCCTTGCAGTCTGTCAGAATCGATGAAACGACGCCGAAGCGCCGGAAAGCGCGCCAGTTAGGTGTCCTTGGCCGAAAAAGCAAGAGTGAACGGTCGAGCTCATCATCGGCCCGTTGAAAGGCCGCCCGCAGCGGAGCGGAGTGGGTCTGGCGAGGGCGAAGCCGCTAAGGTGGGGCGATAAGCACTCAGGTCTGGCAGACGGGGCAGAACCAGGTGCTCCGTCCGCCCTGCACGATGCGCCGGATGACCCCGCCATCCCCGCGCAGGCACGGCTGGCCCTCGCGCCCGTAGACCTGGAAGCGGGTGGCGAAATAGCCGAGCTCGCCGTCGGGCCGGGCGTAGTCGCGCAAGGTCGATCCGCCGTCCTCGATCGACTGCAGCAGGACCTCGCGAATGGCGGGCACGAGCCGCCCCAGCGCAGGACGGTAGACCTTGTCGCCGCGCTTCCTGGGATAAATCCCCGCGCGAAACAGCGCCTCGCACACGTAGATGTTGCCGAGCCCCGCCACTACGTGCTGGTCGAGCAGCAGCAGCTTTATCGCCTGCCGCCGCCCGCGGATCGCGGCGCGCAGGTGCGCCACGCTCAGCTCCTCGCCCAGCGGCTCGGGCCCCATCGCGGCAAAGGCGGGCCATGCGGGCAGCGCGGGGGTATCGACGAGATCGACGTAGCCGAAGCGGCGCGGGTCGTTCAGCGCGAAGCGGTTGGCGGCCGTCTCGATCAGCAGATGATCGTGCCTGTCCTCGGCCTCGGGATCGATGCGCCAGCGCCCGCTCATACCGAGGTGGAAGATCATGGTGGTGTCGCGGTCGGTGTGGACGAGGCCGTACTTGGCTCGCCGTCCGAGCCCGCTGACGCGCGCGCCGGTCAGGGCCTGCACCAGGTTCGCGGGGAAGGGAAAGCGCATGTCCGGCCGCCCCAGCACGACGCGCTCGATCCGCTGCCCCTCGAGGAAGCGCGCGAGGCCGCGCACGGTGGTTTCGACTTCGGGCAGCTCCGGCATGGCCGCCATGTAGGGGGCCGCGTGCAATCTGTCATCGCCAAGCGTGCGGCTGTTGGATAGGGCGCACCCGACATGACCATCCGGCCAGACACACGCGCGCTCGCCCTCCTCGGCCTCGTCATGGTGTTCTGGGCCGGGAACTCCATCGTCGGGCGCGCCGTGGCGGGAAGCATTCCGCCACTCACGCTGGCCTTCGTGCGCTGGACCGGGGCCTCGCTGTTGCTGCTGCCCTTCGCCTGGCGGCCCCTGCGCCGCGACCTGCCGGCCCTCCGGGCGAGCTGGAGGCCGGTGCTGCTGCTCGGCCTGCTCGGCATCGGTGCCTTCAACGCGCTGCTCTACAGCGGGCTGCAATTCACCACGGCGACCAACGCGCTGCTGTTGCAGGCGGCGGTGCCGGCGCTGGTGCTCGTCTTCGACCGGGCGCTGAACGGCGTGCGACCCGGCGGCTGGCAGGTCGCGGGCACGATCGCCTCCACGCTCGGTGTGCTGGTGGTGGTGTTCCAAGCCGACCCGGCGCGGCTCGCGGCGCTGCACCTTGGCGCGGGCGACACGCTGATCCTGGCCTCGGTCGTGGTCTGGGCGCTTTACACCGTGCTGCTGCCGCTGCGCCCCAAGGTCTCGCCGGTCAGCTTCGTCGCCGCGACCTTTGCCGTGGGCGTCGTCTCGATGGCACCGCTTGCGGCGAGGGAATTCGCGCAAGGGATGCGGATCGTGTGGAGCACGGGCACGGTGCTGGCGCTCGCCTACGTCTCTGTCTTCCCCTCGCTCGTCAGCTACTTCATCTACAACGCCGCCGCCGCGCGG
This sequence comes from Aurantiacibacter luteus, assembly GCF_001010945.1. Taxonomy (GTDB): domain Bacteria; phylum Pseudomonadota; class Alphaproteobacteria; order Sphingomonadales; family Sphingomonadaceae; genus Alteraurantiacibacter; species Alteraurantiacibacter luteus. The sequence continues at coordinate 112,823 of NZ_LBHB01000002.1, read as the reverse complement.
CTGGGTGCGGCGCGGGCCGGGCAGTCGATCACCTTGCTGCCGATCTTCGGCGCGTTCCTTTCCGCCCTGCTGCTGGGCGAGGCGCTGCACTGGTTCCATGCGTTGGGCATGGCGCTGATCGGCACCGGTATCGCGCTGGGATTGCTGGCCCTCAGGCGGCAACAAGCCGGTGGCGCACCCGGCGGCGCGCCGCTAGGGGACAAGGCATGAGCGAAACGGTCAGCTTCGGCTACGAGGATGTCGCGCCCGAGGAAAAGACGCGGCGCGTGGGCGGCGTGTTCTCCAGCGTGGCGTCGAAATACGACGTGATGAACGATGCCATGTCGGGCGGCATGCACCGGCTGTGGAAGGACCAGTTCGTGCGCCGGGTGAAGACGCAGCCGGGCGAGGCCGTGCTCGACATGGCGGGCGGCACCGGCGACATCGCCTTCCGCATGGCCGCGCGCGGGGCCGAGGTGGTTGTCGCCGACATCAACCAGGACATGCTCGACGTCGGCATTGAACGGGCCATGGCACGAGGGATCGATGGTCTCAGCTGGTCGTGCCAGAACGCGGAAGACCTGACCTATCCCGACCGCCAGTTCGACGCCTACACCATCGCCTTCGGCATCCGAAACGTCACCGACATTCCCAGGGCGCTGCGAGAAGCGCACCGCGTGCTGAAATACGGCGGGCGCTTCTTCTGCCTCGAGTTCTCCACCATGACCTTTCCCGGCATGAAGGAGGCCTACGATTTCTACAGCCACAAGCTGGTGCCCAAGATCGGCAAGGCGGTGGCGGGCGACGAGGACAGTTACCGCTACCTGATCGAGAGCATACGCCGCTTTCCGCCGATGCCCGAGTTCGAGGCGATGATTCGCGACGCGGGCTTCGCGCGCACCAGGGTGGACCCGATAATGGGCGGTCTCGTCGCGATTCACTCGGGATGGAAGATATAGGGTGACGCGCCCCGCGACCCATATCTGGCGGCTCCTCAGCTGGGGCCGGACGCTGGCGCGGCACGGCGCGCTCAGGGGGGTCGAGCGCGATCCCAACACCCCGCCGCCGGTCAAGCGCATCGCGCGGCTGGCGCGTTTCGGCACCTTTCCCCCTGCCGAGCCCGACTATGCCGGTGCCTTCCGCGCCATCGGACCCGCCGCGATCAAGCTCGGCCAGACGCTCGCCACGCGGCCCGACCTCGTCGGCGAGGATGCGGCGCGCAATCTGCTCAGCCTGCAGGACAACCTGCCGCCCGTGCCCTTCGCGGCGATCGAGGAGCAAATCGAGCGCAGCTTCGAGCGACCCGTCGGCCAGCTCTTCGCCAGCGTCGATCCCGTGCCCGTGGGTGCTGCCAGCATCGCGCAGGTGCACCGGGGCGTCACCACCGATGGCCGCGAGGTCGCGATCAAGGTGCAGCGCCCCGGCATCCGCGAGAAGTTCGCCGCCGACATCGCCACCTACGAATGGGCCGCCGCCCATGTCGAGGCGATGGGCGGCGAGGCGGCGCGCCTCAGGCCCGCGCTCACCATCGCCAACTTCAAGCGCTGGACCAACCGCGAACTGGACCTGCGGCGCGAGGCGGCCTCGGCAAGCGAACTCGCCGATCACATGCGCGGGGTCGAGGGCTACTGCATCCCCTCGATCGACTGGGACCGCACCAACGGCCGCGTGCTGACCATCGAGTGGGTCGACGGCATCAAGATATCCGACCGCGAGGCGCTGATCGCCGCCGGCCACGACCTGCCCGACCTCGCGCGGCGGCTGGTGCTGGCCTTCCTGACGCAGGCCATCAGCGCCGGGTTCTTCCACGCCGACATGCATCAAGGCAACCTGTTCGTGAAGGCTGACGGGACCATCGTCGCCATCGATTTCGGCATCATGGGCCGCATCGACCGCCGCGCACGGCAGTGGCTGGCGGAAATCCTCTACGGCCTGACCGTGGGCGACTATCGCCGCGTGGCCGAGATCCATTTCGAGGCACAGTACGTGCCGGCCTACCACTCGGTCGACGAGTTCGCGACGGCCCTGCGCGCCGTGGGCGAGCCGATGCGCGGCAAACCGGTTTCCGAACTCAGCGTCGGACAGATGCTCGACGGCCTGTTCGCCATCACCCGCGACTTCGACATGCAGACCCAGCCGCACCTGCTGCTGCTGCAGAAGACGATGGTGATGGTCGAGGGCATCGCCACGCAGCTCGACCCGGCCATCAACATGTGGGACGTTTCCGCACCCTTCGTTCGCAGCTGGATTCGTGACGAGCTGGGGCCCGAGGCGGCGCTTGCCGACCGGCTGCGCACCGATGTCGACACGCTGCTGCGGCTGCCTGCGCTGGTGCGGCGGATCGAGGATGCCTTTCCGCCCAAGGGCGCCGCGCCCGAACCGCCCCCGCTGCCCGACATCGAGCTGGTGTGGGAACGGCGCGCGCGCGAAGGTCGCGGATGGCTGGGCTACGCGGTGGCAGCGCTGGCCGGGGGCGCGCTGGTTTACGGGGGACTGTGGGCAGGGTGGCTCGGATAAAGGGACGCATTCGGCGCAGGGCGAGCGACTGGGACCGCTTCGCGCACTGGGCACCGGGCGCGGCATGGCTGATGCTCGCCGCTTTTTCGGCGCTTCTGGTGGGGGCAGCGCTGACCGAGCGCAGCGCGATCTACGATGCCGCGCCGAGGGTCTCCAGCCCCGTGGCCAGCACTGCACCGGCAACGTCCGCCGGTGCTGAAGCAGCTCCGGGGCGGGATACAGATCTCCAGCTCTATGACGTCATCGCCGAGCGGGTCCGCGCAGGCGACAACTATTACCAGGCGGCGGTCGAGGAACAGCGCGCGCGGGGCTTCCCCGTGCGGCCCGGCCTCGCCGTCCGGCTGCCGACGCTGGCGCACGTCCATGCGGCCGTGGGCCCGTACGGCCTGATGGTGCTCGCCGCCCTACTCGGGATCGGCACGCTGGTCGCCTGGCATTACCGGCTACGCGACATTTCCGGCACCACCAACAAGCTCAGGATCATCCTGCTGCTCGTCGTCATCGGCGCGGTCATGGGGCTGAAGCCCCAATATCTCGCCCTGCACGAGGTCTGGTCGGGAATGCTCATCGCGCTCGCGCTTGGGCTCTATCGCCCGCGGCGCTGGTGGCCCGCGCTGATCGCGGGGGCGCTGGCGCTGGCGGTGCGCGAACTGGCGCTGCCTTTCGTGCTGCTGATGGGCGCGCTGGCGCTGCTGCGCGGCAACCGGGGGGAGGCGCTGGCGTGGGGCGCGGTGATCGCCCTGTTCGGCGCGGGGCTGGTGGCGCACCTCGGGCAGGTGGCGCAATTCACCACGCCCGCCGACCCCGAAGGGCCGAACTGGTTCGCCCTGCGCGGCCTTGGCGGGGTGACATCCAACGTCGCGCTGTCGAGCCCGCTCTACCTGCTCCCCGGCTGGCTCGCCGCGCCGCTGGCGCTGCTGCCGCTGCTCGGCTGGGCGGGCTGGCGCACGCGCTTCGGCGAGACGGGCTTCCTGCTGTGCGCGGGCTATTCCCTGCTATTCGCCATCGCGGGGCGTGACAACAACTTCTACTGGGCGCTGATGGTCATGCCGGTCTGGTTCGTCGGCCTCGCCTTCGTGCCGCGCGCGCTGGCGAGCCTGTGGGCCTCCGCGCGCGGAAACTGAGGGGCGCATGACCTTCTGGCGCGACCCGAATCCCAACCCCCTCTCCCGTCTGCCGCGCTGGGCGGCCGTGCTGATGCTGGCGCTGCTCGCCGCGAGCATGGCCTGGGCGGCGCTGGCGGCGGTGCCCCCGGCGGGCGAGCCGGAGGCCATATCGACCGCGCAGAACGGCGCGGGGCAGGGCGACCTTGCGCTTTATGGCCGCATCTCGCAGCGGGTCGTCGCGGGCGAGGACTACTACGCCGCCGCCGTGGCCGAACAGCGCGCAGGGGACTATCCGGTGCGGCCCTTCGTCACCGTGCGCCTGCCGACGCTGGCCATGCTCCACCGCTGGATCGGCCTGACCGGCACGGCCCTGATGCTGAAGGCGCTGTGGCTGCTGACGGCGATCGCGCTGCTCTGGCGCTTCCGCGGGGCGGTCTCGCGGGCGGAGACGGTCGCGGTCGGCGTGTTCGCCATGCTCGGCGGCGCGGCGGCCGCGATCCCGGCCGCGCCGCTTATCCACGAACTGCCCGCCGGGATGCTGTTGACCTTGTCGCTGGCGCTCTATCGCCCGCACCGTTGGTGGCCCGCTCTGCTGTGCGCCGCGCTGGCGCTGGCCTTTCGCGAGCTCGCCGCGCCCTTCCTCGCGCTCTGGCTGGCGTTCGCCGCGTGGCAGAGGCGGGCGGGGGAGGCCCTCGCGGTGCTGGCCGTGCTCGCGGCGTTCTCGCTGGCCATGATCCTGCACCAGCAGGGCGTGGAGGCAAGGGTTCTGCCCGGCGATCCCGCATCGCAGGGGTGGAGCGCGCTGGCCGGCCCCGCGCTGCCGCTCGCCGCGCTGGCGAAGCTCACCGCGCTGCTGCTGCTGCCGCAATGGCTCGCCGCGCCGCTGGCGATCCTGCCGCTCGTCGGCTGGCTTGGCCTCGGCGGGCGGACAGGCCTGTTCGCCGCCCTGTGGTTCGCCGGGTTCCTCGGCGCGATGGCGGTCTTCGCACGGCCGGAGAACTTCTACTGGGTGCAGCTGACGCTGCCCACCTACTTCGCCGGTTTGGCCTTCGTGCCGCGCGCGCTGGCGGACCTGCTCGCCGCCGCCGGGCGGGCGAGGCTAAAGCAATCTTAACCATCGTTTGCCAAGCCGCTCGCTTGGATTAAGGTATGGGCGACGTGAACGTGCTTCAGCAGCGCATCGAACCGGAGGGCGAGACGACTACCCCGCGCATCCTGCTTGTCGTGGGCGGCGGCATTGCCGCCTACAAGTCGTGCGAACTCGTCCGCCTTGCCAGGAAGGGCGGGGCCGAGGTCACCTGCGTGCTGACCGAGGGCGGCGCGCAGTTCGTCACGCCGATGGCGCTCGCCGCGCTGTCGGGCGCGCAGGTCCACACCAGCCTCTGGGATCTGAAGAACGAGGCCGAGATCGGCCATATCCAGCTCTCGCGCGAAGCCGACCTGGTGGTCGTCTGCCCCGCCACCGCTGACCTGATGGCGAAGATGGCGGCCGGCATTGCAGACGATCTCGCCACCACGCTGATCCTCGCCACCAACCGCCCCGTGATGGCGGTCCCGGCGATGAACGTGAAGATGTGGCAGCACGAGGCGACAGTCCGCAACGTCGCCACCCTGCGGGAGCGTGGCGTAAACGTCGTCGAGCCCGACATGGGCGACATGGCCTGCGGCGAATTCGGCCCCGGCCGCCTGCCCGAGCCCGAAGCGGTTTGGGTCGAGATCGCCGAGGCGCTCGGCCTCGACGCCGGAGCCGCCAGCGCCGACATCGCCGCCTATCTCGCGCGCCGCTACAACGTCAGCGACTACGGCGAGGATGAGGAAGGCTACGAGGAGGATGCCGCGCCCGCAGGCGGCGGCGGGCATGGTTCGGGATTGGGCGGCCTGCTCGGCTCGCTCATCCAGCGCGCCACGCCGCACTGGGGGCACGAGGATCCGGCCGCGGACGACGAATACGCCGACATGGAGCTGCCCGAGGGCATCGTCGAGGGGCCGGAACTGCCCGAGCCCGACTATTCCAACTTCGGCGGCCTGATGGCCAAGAAGGGCAGCGCCAGCGCCGCCCCGCCGACCGACCGCGAGGCGATCAACCACCACGTCAACGCCCGCCAGGCCGCGCCGCAGCCCTTCGAGGGCGAGGAGGCGGCGGCGCCCGTCAATCCGATGGCCTTTGCCGCCAGCGACCCGGTGGATTCGCGCGCCGAACTCTCGCTCGATCCCCCGCTCGATGCTTTCGATCCCCTCGCCGGGCAACCGGGGTTCGAAGAAGACATCGAACATCGCCCGCTCTACGGGCGTCACGTGCTCGTCACCGCCGGCCCCACGCACGAGCCGATCGACCCGGTCCGCTATCTCGCCAACCGTTCGAGCGGCAAGCAGGGCTTCGCCATCGCTGCCGCCGCCGCCGCCGCGGGCGCGCGGGTCACGTTGGTGTCCGGCCCGGTGCATCTCGCCACCCCGCTGGGCGTGGACCGCATCGATGTCGGCAGCGCGCAGGAAATGGCCGATGCCGTGCGCGAGGCGCTGCCCGCCGATGTCGCCATCATGGTCGCCGCCGTCGCCGACTGGCGTCCGCGCGACTACAAGGGCGAAAAGATCAAGAAGCGCGGCAGCGCTCCGCCCGCGCTGATCCTGACCGAGAACCCCGACATCCTCGCCAGCGTCGCCGCGAGCGCGCAGCGGCCCGAACTGCTGATCGGCTTCGCCGCGGAAACCGGCAACGTGGTCGAGCACGCGCGCAAGAAGCGCAAGAGCAAGGGCGTCGACTGGATCGTCGCCAACGACGTGTCCGGCGATGTCATGGGCGGGGAGGACAACCAGGTCCACCTCGTGCGCGAAGGCATGGTCGAACAGTGGGACCAGATGACCAAGCAGGACGTGGCGATGAAGCTTGTGCTGCAGGTCGCCGACAGGCTCAAGGTCGATGCCTGAACCTGTCGCGGTGCAAGTGAAGCGCCTGCCGCACGGCCACGGGCTCGACCTCCCCGTCTACGCAACCCACGGCGCGGCAGGCATGGACGTGGTGAGCGCCGAGGCCGTCACCATCCGCCCCGGTGCGCGCCACGCGGTCGCGACCGGTTTCGCTATGGCGATCCCCGACGGTTACGAGGTGCAGGTGCGTCCGCGATCGGGCCTGGCGCTGAAACACGGCATCACCGTACCCAACACCCCCGGCACCATCGATTCGGACTATCGCGGCGAGCTGAAGGTCATCCTCATCAACCATGGCGAGGAGCCCTTCGCCATCGAGCGCGGCGACCGCGTGGCGCAACTGGTGCTGGCCCCGGTGACGCGCGCGGCGTGGCAGGAGGTGGACGAGCTCGCCGATACCGAGCGCGGCGCGGGCGGGTTCGGCTCGACCGGGGGGCACGGCGCTCTCTAGCTCCGTCGGTTTTGTCGCACCGAGCGGTCGAAACACCAGGCCGCGCTTCCCCAAAGCAGGGCGAAGAAAGCGAGAAGTCCCCACTCGACCTCGTGCCCGGGCATGGCCTGCGTGGCGACGAATCCCATTACGATCTGGCCTGCGGCGATGGCGCCGCAAATCCAGCGCATGGCGACGGGTCGAAAGCGGGTTAGCAAGCTCAACACGATGCCGCCCAGCACCATCCAGAAAAAGAACTGGTTGACCCACTCGTCGTCGCCGATGATGCCCACGGCGGCATTCGACCACATGGTGAAGAACGCGGTGAAGCCTGCGATCAGGTAGCCTGCACGCTGCATGCCGCCTCGCGCCAGCCGCACGGCCAATTCCACCACCAGGCCGAGGAAACCGAGCAGCACCGCGGCGAACACGAAGTCGCTCGCCGTCCACAGGACGCCGGGTGCGTCCACCTGCATGGCGATGGCGGGCAGCAGCAGCAGCGCGGCGAGGCTGCCCCAGCCGGCCACGCGCCAGCCGTTGAGCAGTTTCGGGTGGGTCGTTGTCATATCGGGTCTCCGTATCTCTGATGACCCCGTCCTGCCTCCGCTCGCCCCTGAGCGGCATGAGCAATTCGTGAGCAATGCCTGAAAACCTTGCCCGCCGCGCCGAGGTCGATAGGACCGCAGCCATGGGGGACGCGCCAGCCATCTACCGTTTCGGCGGCTACGAGCTCGACATCGCCGACCGCCGCCTCAGCCGCGCGGGAGAGACGATCGAGCTCGGCAGCAGGTACTTCGACGCGCTGGCTCTGCTGGTGCACGAGCACGGCGCGCTCGTCTCCAAGGACCGCTTCATGGACGAGGTCTGGGCGGGCATCCCCGTGACCGACGAGGCGCTGACCCAGTGCATCCGCACCCTGCGCCGCACGCTGGGCGACGATGCGGCCAACCCGCGCTTCATCCGCACCGTGCCCAAGCATGGCTACCGCTTCGTGGGCGAGCTGGAGGACGGTGCGGAAGCGCCTGTATCCCATGCGGAGGCCGCGCCGCCTTTCTCCCTGCCGTCGCGCGTGGCCGGGGCCTGCACGGTGTCGGGGCTGGCGGCGGGCGCAGTGGCGGGGCTGGCCTACGGCGCGGTCGCCGGGACCGGCGGGGCGGGCGGGGTGCTGGTGCTCGCCGCGCTGGTCGGGGCGCTCGGCCTGCTGGCGGGCGCGGGCGTGGGCGCGGGGATCGCGGCTGCGCTCGCCTGGCGCGGCCGGGCGGACGGCTTCGTGGTGCCCGGCGCGGCGCTCGGCGGACTGGCGATCGGCGCGATGGGCTCGATGCTGGCGCGCGAGGGCGTGGGCCTGATGGGCGCGCGCGGACTGGGGCAGGTGACGGGCGCGTTCGAGGGGCTGGTGCTGGGGCTGGCCGCGGGCTGCGCGGCCTGGCTGGGGCTGACCGCGCGTCCACGCCGCACGGTGTTGGCGGGCGCTCTGGTGGCGGGCACCCTCGCCGGCGTGGTCATCCACGCCGCGCGCGGGGTGCTTCTGGCGACCTCCTTGTGGAGCTTGCAACTGGGCCTGCCCGGCGTGCAGTTGGCGATGGAGCGGCTCGGCGCACTGACCGGAGCCGACACCTTCAGCGCCGCCGCCATGGGAATGACCGCCGTCGCCGAGGGCGCGGCCTTCGTGCTGGCCATGGCGCTGGCGAACCTGTGGGCGCGGCGCGGCTAGATACGAAAAAGGCGGGCCTCCCGCATCGGAAAGCCCGCCCTTCTTGTCCGTATGATGCGATCAGCGGCGGCTGCGCTGGGCCGGCATATCCTCCGGCGCGACCGAGATGCGAACGGTCTCGCCCGAGTTGCCGGGGAAGTCGGTAAACAGCGCCTCGACAAGGTTGGGCACGAGGTACTGTAACCGGTTCGAGGTCGATGCCGCCTCGGCCTGGCCTTCGAACAGGCGCTGGCCGCTCGCCGCGTCGTCGATTTTCAGCTCCACGCCGCTGGTGTAGACGGTGTAGCTGCGGATGTCGGGCCCGCCGAAGAACGAATCGTTCCAGCCGTAGCCCCAGCCGCGGCTGGGCAGGTAGGCTACGCGGGTGCGGCCCACGCGGTCGCGGTAGAGGACCGGGCGGCTGTAGCCGTACCACGAGTCGTAGAACGGGTCGCGGTAGCCGAAGCCGGTCGAACGCACGCGCTCGCGCCCGTTGTCGACTCCGTAATCGAAGCGCACCAGCATGGTCGCGGCTTCGGGAGATGCGGCCTGGACATAGCCCAGTTGCTGCATCTCGCCCGCCACGTACCGGGCGTACTGCGAGAACTCGAGCCCGCCGGCGAGCGCCGGATCGTCGGCGACGACGTAGAAGCTCTGGCCCTGCGGCGCGGGAAGCTGGCTCTGGAAGCGCGAAACGTCGGCGTTGAAGCCAGCCGTGGCGCAGGCGGAAAGACCAAGGGCGAGCGCCGGAATGGCCGCCAATTTAGCGCCTTTCTTGATCATGGAGGTGATGGTCATGACGAACTCTCTCTTGCGTAAAAGTGCGAATGGACGCGCGCGGCCCCTCATTTTTGGCGCGCAGGAAACTCTACGATGAGCCGGGTGATATCAAGGATGGAGTGAACTGCGATTGAACCGGGGCCTTGCGGATTGTTAGGCAAAATCAGGAGCCTGCCAAAAATTTACAGGATTTTCAGTGATCACGCGTCAAGTTGGCAGCGAGCCTTTTGCGATTGCACTGTTGGGGGATCGGCCATGCCGATGGCGAATCGACCGGGAAAACGCATCGGACGCAGCCGCTACTGGCTGCTGTTCCTGATCTATTCGGTGGCCTGCGTGATCCTGATGGTAGGGGCCGGGGCTGCGCTTCTGTCGGGGGACTGGGTGAAGGGCGGCATCGCAGTGGTGCTGGTCCTGCCGCTCGGCGTGTGGTTCCGCGTCATCATGATGCGCCGTTGCCGCGACATCGGTTGGGCACCCTCGCTGCCGTGGCTGCTGATGGGCGCGAGCGTGGTGGCGGGCGTGGCGACTTTCGCTACCTCCGGCGCGGCACAGGCGAATACGCTGGGAGCCTCGGGGCTCGCCACGCTGGTCTATCTCGGCGACTTCGTCTTCACGCTGGTAATCGGCGCGATCCGGTCGCGCGGCGGTGCGGGCGAGGACTATGCGGCCGTTTTTTCCGACGACGATGTGGACTTCGACCCCCACGGGGCGGGCGCGGACGCGGCCATCGCGCGCGCGCTGGAAGACTTTCGTCGCACCGCCAGACCGGCCCGGCCACGGCCCGCAAGCGCCCTCCCGCGCAGCGGCGGGTTCGGGCGCAAGGTCGTCTAGCCGCGCACCAGCCCGAGCGCGGAATAGGCCGCATCGAGCGTCGGGCGCGAGAACTCGCGCGCCTGCGCGGCTCCGCGCGCGAGAATGGCGTCCAGCGCCTCGCGGTCGTCCTTCAGCTCGACGAAGCGATCGCGGATCGGGCCGAGGACGGAGACCAGCAGATCGGCGAGCGCCGGCTTGAACGCGCCGAAGCCTTGCCCACCGTACTGGCGCAGCACCTCGTTCACCGATTGCCCGGCGAGCGCGGCGTAGATGCCCACGAGGTTACGCGCCTCGGGCCGCTCGGCCAGCCCTGCCCCCTCGCTCGGCAGCACCTCGGGATCGGTCTTCGCCTTCTTCACCTTTTCCGCCATCGTCTCCGCGTCGTCCGTCAGGTTGACGCGGCTCATGTCGGACGGCTCGGACTTCGACATCTTGCGAGCCCCGTCGCGCAGGCTCATGATCCGCGCGGCTTCCTCCGGGATATACGGATCGGGCAGGGTAAAGACCGGCGCATCGTCGGATGCGAAATCGTTGTTGAACTTCTGCGCGATGTCGCGCGCCAGTTCGAGGTGCTGCTTCTGGTCCTCTCCCACGGGCACGTGGGTCGCCTGGTAGAGCAGCACGTCGGCGGCCTGCAGCACCGGGTAGCCGAACAGGGCGACCGACTGCCCTTCCCGGTTCTTGCCGGCCTTGTCCTTCCACTGCGTCATGCGGTTAAGCCAGCCCATGCGCGCCGTGCCCATCAACAGCCACTGCAGTTCGGCATGGGCGGGCACCTGTGCCTGGTTGAAGAGGACGCTCTTGGCCGGATCGAGCCCGCAGGCGACCAGCGTCGCGACCATCTCCAGCGTGCTGGCGTGCAGCTGCGCTGGGTCGTGCGGCATGGAAATGGCGTGCAGGTCGGCGAGGAAGATGAGGCACTTGCCGTCCTGCGCCTCGGCCTCGTCCTGCAGCTTTACGTAGTTGCGGATGGCGCCGAGGTAGTTGCCGAGGTGCGGCTTGCCCGTCGGCTGGATGCCGGAGACGACGATCATGTGAGGGTACTCGCTATTCGGAAAGGTTGGGCGGCCCTTCGGCCTTGGGAACGGCGCGCCGCCGCGTTAGCTGGCGCACGAGGTCCTTGTCGAGCGCGCCGATCAGCAGCGCCAGGGCGAAGAAGACCACCGCGCCCGACAGGCACAGCGCGCCCAGCGACCACACCCGCTCGAAGGCGTTGCCGCGCCAGTAGGGCTCCAGCAGCGGCACGAGCCATACGAGCAGTGCCGCCATGGCCCCCGTCGCCACGATCTGGCGCGCGATGCGGCTCGCCAGCTTGCCGGTAAAGGCAAACCAGCCGCGCAGTTGCAGGATGGTGTAGAGCGTCAGGACGTTGAGTGTCGCGGTGAAAGCCGTCGCGCCCGCCAGCCCGACGATGCCGTAGCGCGGCACGACATAGAAATTGAGCGCGATGTTCACCGCCAGCGCAAAGGCCGCGACCCACACCGGCGTGCGCGTATCCTCGCGGCTGAAGAAGGCGGGCTGGAACACCTTTATGAGCACGTAGGCGGGCAGGCCGCAGACCAGCGCCACGACGATGTTGCCCATGATGGCGGTATCCTCGGGCGTCATCCGGCCACCCTGGAAGATGCCCGTGGTAAAGGCCTCGGCGCAGATCGAGAGGGCGACCGCGCTCGGCAGGCAGAGCAGTGTGGCGATCTCCACCGCGTTCGCCTGCAGGCGCTGGGCCTCGCCCTTGTCGCCGCTTTGGATGTGGCGCGCCAGCATCGGCAGGATCGCGGTGCCCAAGGCGATGCCGAAGATGCCGAGCGGCATCTGGTTCAGCCGGTCGGCATACTTGAGCAGGCTCAGCGAGCCCTGCGGCAGGGAGGTGGCGAAGAATGTGTCGACCAGCTGGCTGATCTGGTAGATTCCCGCGCCGAAGGTGGCGGGCAGCATCAGCATGAGCAGCCGCTTGACCTCGGGCGTGAACCGCGGTCGCTTGACCGCGAGGCGCACCCCTGCCCGGCGCATGGCCCACCACATATAGGCAAGCTGCGCGACGCCCGCGACCACCAGCGAGATGGCCAGCGCCCAGCCCACCACCAGGTCGTCGTCCGATTGCCCGCGCAGATACCAGCCGGTCACGATGCCGCCGATCATCACGATGTTGAGCAGCACTGGCACGAAGGCCCCCGGCGCGAAGCGGCTGCGCGCATTGAGCACGCCCGAGAGCATGGCGACCAGACTGACGAGGCCGAGGTAGGGAAAGGTCACGCGGCTGAGCCAGACCGAAAGCTCGAACTTGCCCGGCACGTCCTGATACTCGCGCGCCAGCAGCCAGACGATGCCCGGCATGGCGAGGATGCATAGCGCGGTGAAGCCCAGCAGCACCCAGACGAAGACCGAGAGCACGTCGCCCGCGAACTCGTCCGCTCCCGCCTCGCCGCCGCGCTCGGGGTCGGCCAGGCGACGGGTGTACATCGGCACGAAGGCGACGCTGAACGCGCCCTCGGCGAAGAGGCGGCGAAAGGTATTGGGCAGGGTGAAGGCGAGCTGCCAGGCGTCGGCCACCAGCCCCGCGCCCAGCACGCGGGCGAGCAGCATGTCGCGGGCGAAGCCGAAGATGCGGCTCACCAGCGTCAGCGCGCCGATGGTGCCGACGTTCTTGACGAGACTCATGCCGCCCCCAAGGCCCTTTCGCGCCCCAAGCGATCCCTAGTTGGCGCCGCCGGTGCCGTCGCCGCGGCCGCCCATTTGCGGCGGCTGCTCGCCGCCCACCTGGTCGCCGCCGGCCTGTTCCTGCGCGCGCCGGGCGGCGAGCTGCTGGACGTAGAGGCCGTTGAAATCGATCGGGTCGAGCATCAGCGGAGCGAAGCCCGCATCGCGCACGGCATCGGCGATGATGCGGCGGGCGAAGGGGAACAGGATGCGCGGCGCCTCGGCGAACAGGAACATCTGCTTCTGGTCCTCGGCCATGTTGCGCATTCCCACGAGGCCGCAATAGGCGAGGTCGACGATGTAGGCGGTGCCCTGCGCGGTCTTGCTGGTGGCGGTCACCTTCAGCTCGATCTCGGTCAGCTCCTCGTTGACCTTGGCCGCGCCGATGTTGAACTGCACGTCCATCTCGGGCTGGTCGCGCCACTGGAAGCTGTCGGGCGCGCGCGGGTTCTCGACCGAGAGGTCCTTCACGTACTGGGTGACGATGCCGGCGACCGGCTGGGTGTCCGCGCCGTTCATCGGCTGCGGGCCACCGGCGGGCGCCATGTTGTCGAGATCGGTGAGGACGTCGTTGCCTTGTTCGTCGGCCATTGTGCGTTGGTCTTTCGTATCTGTCCGGAAGATGGGATTGCGGGCGCGCCTATCACCCTTGCGCACGCGGGGCAACGTCGCGGCAGGTCGGTACCGGGGCGGGGCAGGGGCGGCTTCAGCGGACCTTAAGCCGCGGTTGTTAGTTTGCCATGAGACCCTATCTGGTTCATGACAGCCCGACCGCCCGCGACGGGACCAATTCGCGGGGCTCGCAGACTTGGGAAAGATCGCTAAGTGGTTATCTGGGAAATCGTCATCCTCGCCATGATTGCCGCGTTTCTCGGCATGCGGCTCTATTCGGTGCTGGGCCAGAAGGCCGAGCACGAGGAGGAGATGATCGCCAGCCGTCTCGAGCAGGCCGAACAGGCGCGCAAGGCGGCAGAGGTGGCGGTGCAGCCCGCCGCCGACGCGCCGCGCACCGATCGCGTGCTCGACCATTTCCCCGTCGCGATCGAGCGTGGCCTCCGCGAAATTTCCGCCGCCGATCGCCGGTTCGAACTGCTGTCGTTCATGGAAGGCGCGAAAGGTGCCTACGAATTCGTGCTCGAGGCGTTCTGGCGCGGCGACCGCGAGGAGCTGCGCGAGCTGTGCGACGACGACGTCTACGCCAGCTTCGCCGCCGCCATCGACGACCGCGAGGCTGCCGGGCAGACGCTCGACAATCGCCTGATCCGCATCGAGGACAGCACGATCCATTCGGCCATGCTCGACGGCAACATGGCGCGCATCGCGGTACGTTTCGTGGCCGATATCGCCAGCGTGACGCGCGACAGGAACGGCCAGGTCATCGCCGGCTCGCTCGACGACGCGATCGAGAGCCGCGACGTTTGGACCTTCAAGCGCGACGTGCGCAGCGCCGATCCCAACTGGCTGCTCGACGAGACCGACGCGGGCTGATAGCGCCCGCGGGGTGATGTCGCTCCGTTCCACCTTTGCCGCCGTCGCCCTGCTGGCGCTCGCCGCCTGCGGACGTGTCATACCCGAGGGTCGCCTGCCCGATGTGGCGCAGCCGCCTCCGCCGCCGCCTTCCGGCACGGCGCCACCGCCCGCGCCCGCTCCCGTCGCCGCAAGCGCTTTCGAGCTTGGCGCGGTGCGGGTGCCGACCGCCGCGCTCGCCCGTATCGACGCCGCCGATGCCGCTGCCGCGCTCGACGCCTTTGCCCGCAGCTGCCGTGTCGTCACGAGCCGCGCCGACCTCTCCGGCCTGACCCAGACGGCCGACTGGGCGACCTCCTGCGCCGCCGCGCCCAGCTGGCCGCGCGAGAGGGCCGCGCAATTCTTTGCCGCCTACTTCACTCCGGTTCGCGTGGGCACCGGCGAGGCTTTCGCCACCGGCTACTTCGAGCCCGAGATCACCGGCTACCGCACCCGCCGCGCCGCCACCGACGTGCCGGTCTACGGCGTTCCCTACGATCTGGAACGATGCTGGCGCGACGACATCGCCATGAGCGAGCGCACCGGCCGCGCCCCGCTCAGCCGCCGCCTGCCCGACGGACGCTGCGTGGAATTCGACGACCGCACGGCGATCGAGAACGGCAGCCTCGAAGGCCGCGCGCCGGTGATAGGCTATGCCGCCGACGCCATCGAATTCTTCTTCCTCCAGATCCAGGGTTCGGGCCGGCTGGTCTCGCCGCAGGGCGAGGTCGTGCGGATCGGCTATGCCCAGCAGAACGGCCACGGCTACACCGGCATTGGCGCCCTGATGCGCCAACGCGGGCTGATCGGCGAGGGCACCCCTTACGCGACCTCCATGCAGGGCATCGTCGCCTACCTGCGCGATTACCCGGCCGAGGGCCGCGCCATCATGCGCGAGAACGCCAGCTGGATCTTCTTTCAGGAACTGACCGGCCCCAACGCCGCCATCGGCCCGCTCGGCAGCATCGGCGTGCCGGTGGTGGGCGAAAGCAGCGTGGCGGTCGATCCCAAGTACGTGCCCTACGGCGCGCCGGTCCTGCTCGACCTCGACCGCGACGTGGCGGACGGGCTGTGGATCGCGCAGGACACCGGCGGGGCCATCCGCGGGCCCAATCGGTTCGACACCTACTGGGGCGCAGGCAGCCGCGCGCGCGAGGTGGCGGGCGGCATGAGCGGGCGCGGGCAGGCCTATGTCCTGCTGCCGAACGAGGCCGCCGCCCGCTACCCGCGATGAGCCATCCGCGCGGCCTCTCTGCCGAAGAGGCCGCCGCGTGGGAGCGGCTGGCCAAGACGGTGACGCCGCTCGCTCCGGTCCGGCCCGCGCCCGCCGCGCCGGGGCCTGCAAAGGCTGGCAAGGCACCGCCGGTCTTCGTCAAGGCCAAGCCCGCCGTGACCCGCGCTGCCCCGGCCCCGAGAGCCGCACCGCCGCCGCCGCCACCGCCGCAACCCGCTCCGGGTCTCGACAGCCACTGGGAGCGTCGCCTCGCGCGCACCTCGACCGATCCGGACTTCACCCTCGACCTGCACGGCCACACGCTCGACCAGGCCTACCGCCGGCTCGACGACGGGCTGGTGCAGGCCAAGGCGATGGGCGCGCGGCTGGTGCTGGTGGTGACGGGCAAGAGCCGTCCGGTCGATGCCGCCGACCGGGGCTCGAAGCGCGGTGCGATCCGCGCCAAGATCCTCGATTGGCTGGCCGCCGGCAGCCACGCCGCCGACATCGCCGCGGTCAGGCAGGCGCACCGCCGCCACGGGGGCGACGGCGCGCTGTATCTGGTCCTGAAGCGGCGGCGCTAGCTCAGCCGAAAAGCATGACGTTCATCAGCCGGTCCGGCACCAGGATCGCCGCAATGCCGGGGATCATCAGCGCCAGCAGGTAGGTGCGCACCAGGTGCCGCTTGTGCCCGGCGATGTCGCCGCGCCGCGCGGTGGCGATGGTCTGCCAGGCGGCATGAAAGGTCAGCGGAACGAAGAGGTGGATCCAGCTGAAGCTGCCCGAGGTCTTGATGAAGATCGCGCTGGTCGCGGTGACCAGCATCAGCACCAGCCAGACCTTGCCCAGCAGCCTGTGCCGCGCATCGCCCTTGCGCGCCACAAGCAGATAACCGCCGAGCGGCACCGCGGGCAGGACGGCGGCGACGTGCACGATCACCGGCAGCTTCGTATAGGGGCCGAGGTCGCCCGCCATGCCCATTGCCGCACGGCCGAGCGCCAGCAAGCAGACGAAGGTCATGCTGATGGCGGCGAGCGCGACGAGGCTGCGGGTCAGCGGGCCGATGTCGAAGCCGGGGCGGGCCGGGGCGGAGGCGAAGGGGAGGGCGAAGCTGGTCATGGCAAAAGGTCTCCGTGGCGGGTTGCCAGGCCGTTGTGCCGCGCTGCCGCCGGCGGGCAACGCGGGTTTCGCCGATGGTCGCGTGGATACGTGAACGGCGCGCCAATCCGCGACCCTTCCACTTTACGAAGCGCGAACGGGCGCTAGGTTCGGACCCCTGATGCGACTTTCGGCACCCACCCCCACCGCCATCCGGCAGGTGATCGTCGACGTGGCGGTGCTCGCGGGCATCGGGCTGGTGCTGGCGCTGCTCGCGCCGCTCGGCACGGGGGCGATGTCGTTCGCGGCGCGCGCCGCCTACTGGGTCGTCCTCGCGGTGGCGGGCTATGCCTTCTACAAACCGGTGGGAGTGATCGTGCTGCGCCTGGGCGGCGTGCTCGATTTGCCGCGCTGGTCGCTGTGGACCGCCGCGGTGCTCATCGCCTCGATGCCGATGGCCGTGCTGGTCTGGCTGATCAACGGCAGCCCCGTGCCCACCGCAGAAGGCGCACTGACCCACTATTTCTTCGTTGCCGTCGTGGGCGCGGTGGTGACGCTGGCGATGAACCTGCTGCCCGCCACGCGCGAAAGCTTCGCGGCATCGCCGCCGGAGCCGCAGCCGCTCGCTCCCGCCGCGCATCCATTGCCCCGCTTCCTCGACCGCCTTCCGCCGCACCTCGGCACCGACATCGTGGCGCTGGAGATGGAGGACCACTACGTGCGCACGCACACCATGCTCGGCAGCGAGCTGGTCTTGCTCAGGATGCGCGATGCCGTGGCCGAGATGGACGGCGTGGAGGGTGAGCAAGTCCACCGCAGCTGGTGGGTGGCGCGGGGCGCGGTGGCGGACGTGCGCCGCGATGGGCGCAACGTCCGGCTAGTGCTCGACAACGGGCTGGAGGCCCCCGTCAGCCGCGCGCAGGTGGCGCCGCTGAAGGAGGCCGGCTGGCTCTGACCGCTCAGCGCCCGGCGTTGAGTTCCGCCACCAGCGCCGGGGCCGGGTAGATCGTCTCCAGCGCTTCCTGCACGGCTTCGGTGCTCACCGCCACGGTGCGGTTCAGCGTGCCGTCGTAGCCGTAGTTGCCGCCCAGCGAGTGGATGTTGCCATCGAAAGCCGCGCCGATCACGGATCCGTTGCGGTCGATCACCGGCGAACCCGAATTGCCGCCGATAATGTCGTTCGTGGTGACGAAGTCGTAGGTGACGGCGGGGTCGATGCGGTCCTGCATCTCGGCAAAGGCGGGGGCGACGTCGAACGGGGCGTTGCCGGTGGCGCGCTCGAAGGTGCCGCCCATCACGGTGCGATAGGGCACCATGTTGCCGCGCTCCTCCCAGCCCTGCACCCGCCCGTAGGAGATTCGCAGGGTAAAGGTCGCGTCGGGATAGAGGCTGTCACCGAAGGCGGAGAAACGCGCATCGGCAAGCTTTGCCCCGGCCGTGGCGAGCGGGGCCGCGTAGGAGGCATCGACCAGCTGCTGCAACTCGCGGTCGCGGGCGTTGAGCCGCAGGGCGTACTGGATCATCGGATCGTCGGATGCCTCGATGGCGTCCATGCCGCCTTCCCACAGCTGGCGGCGATACTCGACATCGGCGAGGCGGGTGCCCGAGACCAGCCGCTCGGCCAGCTGCTCGGGGCTTTCGCGGCCCAGCAGCAGGCGGGTGTCGGCATCGTCGACGCCGAGATACTCGCGCGCCTTGGAAAGGCTCCAGGCGAGCGTCAGCTCCTCCAGCCAGGGATAGACCGGCACTTCGCCCAGCAGGCGCTGTTCGGCGAGCGGGAGCGCGCTGTCGGTGAAGCCGGGCAGGCGCTCACCGTTGGGCTTGGCGCGTTCCTGCGCGGCATAGACCAGCGCCTCGGCGTAGCTGTAGAGACTGCTCGAGGGCGTGATGAAGCGGTAGGGCATGTAGAGGTCGCGGTAGGCATCGACCGCCGCGTCCACGGTGGCCCACGGATCGCCGACCTCTGCATTGCCGGCGCTGCGGGCGCGCAGGTCCGCCTCGGCCTGGGCGAGCGGGCCGGTGAAGCCGGGATCGTTGAGCGCGGTGGTGCGGCCGATATAGACCTTCAGGCTGTTTTCGAGGCCGTTCAGCGTATCGAGACCCTCGCGCGCGTGCTCGGGGCTTTCCTCCATCGCGCGGATCAGGCGGCCGCGCAGTTCGGACGTGGTGGCGACGGTGACCGGCAGGCGCACCTCGCGCTCGAAAGCGCGCTGGCTCTCGGTCCACAGTCGGCTGGTCGAGCCGGGATTGCCGACGACGAAGGTGATCTCACCGTCCTGCGGCGCGCGCGGATCCCAGCGCAGGTGGTTCGGCGTGGAGACGGGCTGGCCGTTCTCGTAAGCGCGCAGGAAGCTCGCATCCATCGAATAGCGCGGGAAATTGAAGTTATCGGGATCGCCGCCGAAGGTCGCGGCGCGGTCTTCAGGTGCCCAGGCGACGCGAACGTCGGAATACTTGCGGTAGGTGTACAGCTTGTACTGCCCTCCGCCGAACAGGGTGACGACCTGGCAGCGGGTGGTGGCGGTGTCGGTGCAGCTCTCGCTTTCGATGGCGGCGATCTCGGCATTGCGCGCGCGCACCAGCGCCTCGCCTTCGAGGTTGGCGAAGGCACCCTGCACGCGGGCGGTCACGTCGGTGATGCCGGTGACGACCTCGGCCTGCTGGCCGGGGCAGCGCAGCTCGTCCTCGCGGCGCGCGGCGACGAAGCCGTGGTCGAGGTAGTCGCTCTCGGCGCTCGAGTTGTCGAACAGGCAGCTGGCGATGCAGTGGTGGTTCGTCAGGATCAGGCCGTCGGGCGAGACGAAGCTGGCCGAGCAGCCGCCCGTCAGGCGCACCGCGCCGGCCTGCACCCGGTCAAGCCAGGCCTGGTCGGGCGCCCAGCCATACTCCGACATCATCTGCTCGGTCGGGAAGCCGTCGAAGGTCCACATACCCTCCTCGGCGGCGGCCGGGGTGGCGGCGAAGCCGAACGCGGCGATGGACGATGAAGCAAGGATTGCGAGGCGAATACGCATGGTCGAGTCTCTCCGAAAACTGGTTTCGGCTGCATCTACCCCGGCCAAGCTGAACGCAAGGGGATTTCCCGTCAGCCCGGCACGTCGTCCGCGCTGAAGGGGAACTGGCGCTTCTCGTGCTGCACGCTGATCCAGTGGGTGGCGGTAAAGGCCTCCACCGCCCAGCGCCCGTTGAAGCGCCCGATGCCCGAATTCTTCGCCCCGCCGAAGGGGCTGAACGGGCTGTCGTTCACCGTCTGGTCGTTGATGTGCGTCATGCCCGCCTGCACTTGCCGGGCGAAGCGCAGGGCGCGGCCCTCGTCACGGCTGAAAACGCTGCTGGAGAGGCCCATCTCGGTTGCGTTGGCGAGCTTGAGGGCGTGCTCTTCGTCGCGGGCGCGCTGGATCGGAGCGACGGGGCCAAAGATCTCGTTGGCGACCAGCGCATCGTCCTCGGCGACGTCGGTGAAGACGTGCGGCGGGATGACGAGGCCGTCCGCCTCACCGCCCAAAGCCTTCGTCGCGCCGCTCTTGCCGATCAGCTCCATCACCTTGTCGAGCTGGTCGCGATTGATGACG
Source organism: Aurantiacibacter luteus (assembly GCF_001010945.1). GTDB lineage: Bacteria > Pseudomonadota > Alphaproteobacteria > Sphingomonadales > Sphingomonadaceae > Alteraurantiacibacter > Alteraurantiacibacter luteus. Next base: position 92,491 of record NZ_LBHB01000002.1, on the reverse strand, counting down.
GGGCCGACCATGCAGGCGGGATCCTCGCGCTGGCCGACGACGAGCTTCTTCGTGCGGGCGACGAACTTCTCGGCGAACTCGTCGTAGATCTTGTCCTCCACCACGATGCGGTTGGCGATCATGCAGATCTGCCCCTGGTGGATGAACTTGCCCCACACGCTCGCCTCGACGGCATAGTCAACGTCGGCATCGTCGAGCACGACGATGGGCGAGTTGCCGCCGAGTTCCAGCTCGAGCGACTTGAGCTTGTCGGACTTGAGCGCCGCCTGCCCGACCTTGCGACCCACGGGGGTCGAGCCCGTGAAGGACACGACCGAGCCGATCGGATGCTGCACCACGGCATCGCCAATGGCCTTGCCCGATCCCGGCAGCACGGCGACGAGGCCCGGCGGCAACTCTGCCTCCTCGGCTATGGCGGCGAAGATGGTGCCGCCGGTAACGATGGAATCGCTGGAGGGTTTGACCACCACGCCGTTGCCCAGCGCCAGCGCGGGAAACAGCGTACGCGCGGTCAGTTGCAGCGGGAAGTTCCAGGGGCTCACCAGTGCGACCACGCCGACGGGGCGGCGGTAGGTGCGGCTTTCCTTGCCGGGCAGGTCCTCGGGCAGGATCGCGCCCTCGGCCATGAAGGGCAGGCTTGCCGCCTCGGTCCGCACGACCTGCGTCACCAGCATCAGTTCGAGCGCCGCCTTCAATTTCGTGCCGCCGACCTCGCGCACGATCCAGCCTGCGATCTCGTCCTTGCGCGCCTCTATGATGTCGGCAATCGCGTGCATCTTGGCCGCGCGGGCCGAGGGCGGGAGCTTGGCCCATTCCTTCTGCGCCTCGGCGGCGGCCTCGAAGGCCTCGTCCACGTCCGCAGGGGTGGCGCCGGGCATCTCGAAGATCGTGCTTTCGTCCCACGGGCAAAGGTTGGTGAGCGTGTCGCCCGTGCCCTTGCGCCATTCGCCAGCGAGGAACGGGCGGTCGAGGTTGTCATAGGCGGCCATTGCGCGCCTCCTTTCGTCATGTGCAAACAAGAGGGGGCGGGCCACGCGCATCGCGGCCCGCCCCCGAAACGTGTCAGTGCGGCAGGCGCATTATTCGGCGGCTTCCTTCATCTCCGCGCCCTCGCCGGCGATGGAGAGCGCGCTCGCCATGCCGGGGGCCTCGGACTTGCCGCCGACTTTCTCGCGCGTCGCCTTTTCGATACGCGCGCCGATGTCGGCATCGACCTGCTTCCAGTAGTCGAAGGCGCGCACGAGGACCTTTTCGCTGACCCCGTCGGCAAGGTGCCCGGCGACGTTCTTCACGAAGCGTTCGCGCTGGGCATCGTCCATCACCTCGCGCACGAGCGTGCCGGCCTGGCTGAAGTCGTCGTCGTCTTCGCGCAGCTTGTAGGCAGTGCGGACCATGTCGCCGTCGGCGTGCCACAGACCCGCCTCGCCGCCCATGTCGGGCTGGGCCGCCGGACCGCCGTAGCTGTTGGGCGCATAGACCGGATCGACCGCGTTGGTCACCCGCATGGCGCCGGCGCGCGAGTAGCTGTTGACCTCCGCATTCTTCGCCGCGTTTACCGGGATCTGCTTGTAGTTGACGCCCAGGCGGTGGCGGTGCGCATCGGCGTAGGAGAAGCCGCGGGCCAGCAGCATCTTGTCGGGCGACAGGCCAATGCCCGGCACCATGTTGTTGGGCTCGAAAGCGAGCTGCTCGATCTGCGTGTCCCAGTCGACCGGGTTGGTGTCGAGCGTCAGCTTGCCAACCTCGATCAGCGGATAGTCGGCGTGCGGCCAGGTCTTGGTCAGGTCGAAGGGGTTGATGCGGTAGGTCTTGGCATCCTCATAAGGCATCACCTGCCACTTCAGCGTCCAGCTGGGGTAATCGCCCTTGTGGATCGCATCGAACAGGTCGCGGCGGTGATAGTCGCTGTCCATGCCGGCCATCTTGTCCGCCTCGTCCTGCGTCAGGTGGGCGTTGCCGCTCTCGCTTCCGACATCGGTGTGGAAGTGGAACTTGACCCAGAACTTCTCGCCGTTGGCGTTGACGAGGCTGTAGGTGTGGCTGGAATAGCCGTTCATCTCGCGCCAGTTCTTGGGCACGCCGCGGTCACCCATCAGATAGGTCACCTGGTGCGCGCTTTCGGGCGAGAGGGTCCAGAAATCCCACTGCATGTCATGATCGCGCAGGCCATTGTCGGCGCGCCGCTTCTGGCTGCGGATGAAGTTCTGGAACTTGATCGGATCGCGGATGAAGAAGATCGGCGTATTGTTGCCGACCATGTCGAAATTGCCGCCCTCGGTATAGAACTTGACCGAGAACCCTCGCGGATCGCGCCAGGTGTCGGGGCTGCCCCGCTCGCCCGCGACGGTCGAGAAGCGCATCGCCACCTCGGTCTTGGCGCCCTTCTGGAACAGCTTGGCCTTGGTGTACTGCGAGACATCGGCGGTGCATTCCCAGTGGCCGAAGGCGCCGGAGCCCTTGGCGTGCGGCTGGCGTTCGGGGATGCGCTCGCGGTTGAAGTTGGCCATCTGCTCGAGCAGGTAGTGATCATGCAGCACGATCGGGCCATCGCTGCCGACGGTCAGCGAGTGCTCGTCGCTCTGCACGCGGATGCCGGCATCGGTGGTGGTGTGGGGAACGTGCTTCTTGTCTACCATGGTCGGATCCTCGCGCTGGAATGCATTGAGGATTACGGTCGCCGCAGGCGGGCGTTCCCATTGAGACGATCGATTATTCCCCGGCGCTCAATCGCTCTAAACGATTAGCGGCGGTCACCGTATCACAACTGAAAAGGCCCCCGACAGCAAACTGCCGAGGGCCTCCAGCGACCCGAAGAGACTTGGGGGGCAAGCTCTCCGGGCTTTATCGTTTCCGTGTCTGGGAATCTCTAAACCGTCGGTAGTAATACGCAACGGATAAAATTTGGTTCCCTAGCTTTTTTAGACACTTACAAAATTTTCTGCGGCAGATGTGAAGGTTCTTAAATCCTGCCTCTGCCGCATAGATTAGCGATTCCTAATCAACCTGCAAGATCGAAACGATCGGCATCCATCACCTTGACCCAAGCCGAGACAAAGGTTTCGATGAAGCGCTTCTCGCCCCCGTTTTCCGCGAAGACCTCGGCGATGGCGCGCAGCTGCGAGTTGGAGCCGAAGACGAGGTCCGTGCGCGTGGCGTGCCAGCGTTCCTCACCGCTCTCGCGGTCCTTGCCGACGAACTCCTCGTCGCCGCTCTCGTCGACCACTTCCCAAAGCGTGCCCATGTGCAGCAGGTTGACGAAGAAGTCGTTCGAGAGGACGCCGGGACGATCCGTGAGGACGCCGATGTCGTTGCCGTGCTTGGCGTGCTTGCTGACGGCACCCAGCGCCCGCATGCCGCCGACCAGCGCGGTCATCTCCGGAATGGAGAGGCCGAGCAGGTTGGCCTTGTCGACCATCATGTCCTCGGTCTTCACGCTGGCCTTCGTCTTCAGGTAGTTGCGGAAGGCATCGGCATAGGGCTCGAGCGGCTCGAAGCTGGCGGCATCGGTGTGCTCCTCGGTCGCGTCGCCGCGGCCGGTGGTCACATCGACGCTGACGTCGAAGCCGCCGTCCTTCGCCGCCTTCTCGATCGCCGCGGCGCCGGCAAGCACGATGGCATCGGCCATCGACAGGTTGCCGCGCAGCTCGTCGAGCTTGGCAAGCACGTTCGACAGCTCTTCCGGGTCGTTGACCGCCCAGTCCTTTTGCGGAGCAACACGCACGCGGGCACCGTTGGCGCCGCCACGGTGGTCGGAGTTGCGGTAGGTCGAGGCCGAGGCCCAGGCCGCCTTGACCAGCTCGCGCACCGACAGGCCGCTATCCAGCACCTTGGCCTTGAAAGCCGAGACGTCACCGTCAGAGGGCTTTGAACCGGCGGGCACCGGGTCCTGCCAGATCAGCGTCTCTTCCGGAACTTCGGGGCCGAGGTAGCGGGCCTTGGGGCCCATGTCGCGGTGGGTCAGCTTGAACCAGGCGCGGGCGAAGGCGTCGTCGAGCGCGGCCTGGTCGTCGCGGAAGCGTTCGGAAATCTTGCGATATTCCGGATCACGCTTCAGCGCCATGTCCGCCGTCGTCATGATGGTCGGCACCTTCTTCGACGGGTCGCGCGCGTCGGGGGCCATGTCTTCGGGATCGGGGTTGATCGGCGTCCACTGCTTCGCACCGGCCGGGCTCTCCACCAGCTCGTAGTCGTACTTGAACAGCAGGCGGAAGTAGTCGTTGCCCCACTGCGTCGGGTTGGGCGTCCACGCACCCTCGATGCCGGAAGTGGTGATGTGGCCCTTGCCGATCTCCTCGGGGTCGGTCAGCCAGCCGAAGCCCATGGTGTGCAGGCTCTCACCCTCGGGTGCCTTGCCGAAAGTGTCGGCAGGCTTGGCGCCGTGGCACTTGCCGAATGCGTGGCCGCCGGCGGTAAGAGCGACGGTCTCCTCGTCGTTCATGGCCATGCGGGCAAAGGTCTCGCGCATGTCGCGGGCCATCCCCTCCGCATCGTGCGGGTTGCCGCCCGGCCCTTCGGGATTGACGTAGATAAGACCCATCTGGATCGCCGCGAGCGGGTTCTCCAACGCCTTGCCCTCGTCGGGGATGATGCGGGTTTCGACGCCCTGGTCGACCCACAGTTCCTCGGTGCCCCAGTAGACGGTCTCGGGCTCGTAGACGTCCTTGCGGCCGCCGCCGAAGCCGAACACCGGGCCGCCCATGCTCTCGATGGCGACATTGCCGGTGAGGATAAACAGGTCCGCCCAGCTGATGTTCTTGCCGTACTTCTGCTTGATCGGCCAAAGCAGGCGGCGGGCCTTGTCGAGGTTGCCGTTGTCCGGCCAGGAATTGAGCGGGGCGAAGCGCTGCTGCCCGCTCGACGCGCCGCCGCGACCGTCGCCTGTACGATAGGTGCCCGCCGCGTGCCAGGCCATGCGGATGAAGAACGGGCCATAGTGACCGTAGTCCGCCGGCCACCACGACTGGCTGTCGGTCATCAGCGCGGTCAGGTCGGCCTTCAGCCCGGCGTAATCGACGGCGTTGAACGCCTCGGCATAGTCGAAGTCGTCGCCGTAAGGATCGGCGTTCTTGCCGCCTTGCGTCAGGATGTCGAGTTGCAGCGCGTCGGGCCACCAGTCGCGATTGGTGCGGCCGAACAGCGCGCGCATGTCGACGTTGCCGCCAGTGAAGGGGCAGCCGCCCTCGATGGAACCAGTTTCAGCGTCCATGATGTTTGTCCTCTCAAATGGGTACGGGTCGAATCGTGGATCTTATGATGGGGACGCGCCGCTGATTAGTCCAATCGATTGGATGCCACTCAATGATTGGCTGGGGCGATTACAGGACGAGCCGTGCCGTCGCCTCTCTCGTCAGCCGCATTGCGCCCGGTGCAGCAGCTTCTGGTCGGCCAGAACCAGCGCCATCATCGCTTCCACCACCGGCGTGCCGCGGATGCCGACGCAGGGGTCGTGGCGGCCCCTGGTGACGATCTCGGCGGCGTTCCCCTCGCGGTCGATCGTCTCCACCGGCGTCAGGATCGAGCTCGTCGGCTTGAATGCCAGGCGGCAGGTGACGGGCTGGCCGGTGCTGATGCCCCCGGCGATCCCGCCCGCGTGGTTCGCGGCGAATTGCGGGCCTTCGCTTCCGGGCCGCATGGCATCGGCATTGCCTTCCCCGGTGTTGGCGGCGGCGGCGAACCCGTCGCCGATCTCCACGCCCTTGACCGCGTTGATGCTCATCATCGCGGCGGCGAGTTCGGCATCGAGCTTGGCATAGAGCGGCGCGCCCCAGCCCGCCGGAACGCCCTCGGCCCGGCAGCCAACCACCGCGCCGAGCGAGGAGCCAGCCTTTCGGGCATCGTCCACCAGCGACTCCCATCGCGCCGCGGCGGCAGGGTCGGGGCACCAGAAGGGGTTGTCGCGGATCGCGCCGGCATCGAAGGCCGCAGGATCAATGGCATCGCCGCCGATGGCCTCGACGTAGCCGGTGATGGAAACCTCGGGCACGACGAGCCGCGCCACCGCGCCCGCCGCGACCCGGGCCGCCGTCTCGCGCGCCGAGCTGCGCCCGCCGCCGCGATAGTCGCGGAAGCCGTACTTGGCATCGTAAGTGTAGTCGGCGTGGCCGGGACGATAGGCCTTGGCGACCTCGGAGTAGTCCTTGCTGCGCTGGTCGGTGTTTTCGATCATCAGGCTGATCGGCGTACCGGTGGTCCGGCCCTCGAACACGCCCGAGAGGATCCGCACCTCGTCCGCCTCGCGCCGCTGCGTGGTGTAGCGGTTCTGGCCCGGCTTCCTCGCGTCGAGGAAAGGCTGGATGTCCGCCTCCGACAGGGCGAGGCCCGGAGGGCACCCGTCCACCACCACGCCCAGCGCAGGCCCGTGGCTCTCCCCCCAGGTGGTGAAGCGGAAGACGCGTCCGAAGGTGTTCCAGCTCATGGCGCGCGGATTTGGCGCAGATGCGGGCAAGTGTCCAGCGAGGCTGGACTGTTCCTGCTTTGTCCGCCAAACGGTTGCGCTCAAGCAGCAAAGCGGTAGCGCCGAAACAGATTTATGATCGCGAAACTCACCGGCACTCTCGACGAAACCGGCGCCGACTGGGCGGTCATCGACGTGGGCGGGGTGGGCTATCTCGTCCACTGCTCGGCCCGGACCCTCTCCGCGCTAGGCGAGCGGGGCGGGCGCTGCACCGTCTTTACCGATCTGCAGGTGAGCGAGAACGACATGCGCCTCTTGGGTTTCGCAGAAGCGGGGGAGCGCGACTGGTTCCGCCTGCTGACGGGCGTGCAGGGGGTGGGATCAAAAGTGGCGCTGGCCATCCTCTCGGCGCTCTCGGCCGGCGAGCTGCGCGACGCCTGCGCCGCCGGCGACGCCGCCAGCGTGGCGCGCGCGCAAGGGGTGGGGCCGAAGCTGGCGGGCCGCATCGTCAACGAGCTGAAGGACAAGGCTGGCGCGCTTCCGGGCGGCGGAGGACTCGCCGGAACGGCAGCGATCAGCCACGCCGGCGGGGCGAGCGCCGATGCCGTCAGCGCGCTGCAGAACCTCGGCTTCAAACCCGCCGTGGCGGCGCAGGCCGTGGCGCGCGCGCAGGAGGAGCTGGGCGAGGATACGGCGGAGGGCGACCTCATCCGCGTGGCGCTCAGGCGGGCGGCGGGGTGAGGCTCGCTCTCTTCACAAGTCATCCTGAACTCGTTTCAGGATCCATCCTGCCCAAGCCGCGGAGTGATCGGTGGCAGGCCAATGCCTGGCGCAAGGTCGTGCCAGTCGGGGTTTTCGCTTTCGATCAGATTGATCTTCCATTGCCGGTGCCAGCGCTTCAACTGCTTCTCGCGCGCTATGGCCTCGTGGATCGTGGCAAACAGTTCGTATCGCACGAGAGTTTTGACGTCGTATCGGCTCGTGAAATCTGGTGCCGCGTCATTGCGATGCTGCCAGACGCGCGCGACAAGATCGCTGGTGACGCCGATATAGAGAGTGCCGTAGGCCTTGCTGGCGAGTATGTAGACGCAGGGTTGTCGCTCGCTCGGCATGCACGTGGTTGCGCCGCTCGATGGACCCTGAAACAAGTTCAGGGTGACGGTTGGAAATTCGCTGCATGACAGACCAGCCCCTCCACTCCCCCCAGCGCCAGCCGGACGACCCGGACGCGGCGCTGCGGCCCAAGTCGCTGACCGAGTTCATCGGGCAGGAGGCGGCGCGCGATAACCTGCGCGTATTCGTCGAGGCCGCGCGCGGGCGGGGCGAGGCCATGGATCACGTGCTGTTCTTCGGGCCGCCGGGCCTCGGCAAGACCACACTGGCGCAGATCGTCGCCAAGGAGCTGGGCGTCGGTTTCCGCGCCACCAGTGGGCCGGTGATCGCCAAGGCGGGCGACCTCGCCGCGCTGCTCACCAACCTCGAGCCGAACGACGTCCTTTTCATCGACGAGATTCACCGCCTCAACCCCGTGGTCGAGGAGGTGCTCTACCCGGCGATGGAGGACCGCGCGCTCGACATCATCATCGGCGAGGGTCCGTCGGCCCGCTCCGTGCGCATCGACCTGCCGCCCTTCACGCTCGTCGGCGCGACGACGCGGCAGGGGCTACTGACGACTCCCTTGCGCGACCGGTTCGGCATCCCCGTGCGGCTGATTTTCTACACCGAGGCGGAGCTGACCGAGGTGGTCAATCGCGGGGCGCGGCTGCTCGGCGTGGCGATGGCGCCCGAGGGTGCCCGCGAAATCGCCCGCCGCAGTCGCGGCACGCCGCGCGTCGCCGGACGGCTGCTGCGCCGCGTGCGCGACTTCGCGCAGGTGAGGGGTGCGGGCGAGGTCACCGCCGCCGTGGCCGACGAGGCACTGACCCGGCTGGAGATCGATGCGTTGGGGCTCGACGCGATGGACCGGCGCTACCTCACCATGATCGCCGACATCTACAAGGGCGGCCCGGTCGGGGTGGAGACGCTCGCCGCAGGCCTTGCCGAACCTCGCGATACGGTGGAGGAGGTGATAGAACCCTTCCTCATCCAGCTCGGCCTGGTGGCCCGCACCGCGCGCGGGCGCTGCCTCAACGATGCGGCATGGACTCACCTCGGCCTTCCGCCGCCCTCGGGCAGCCAGACTGCGCTTTTTGAACCCGGCAAATAGGCCGCGCGCCGTGCCGTCTGGCTCGCCACGGCCCCGCTTTCGGTTCCATTCCGGGACAGACCGGCGGCGAAGCGCGGATTCGTGCGATTTTTTTGCGATTCCGCCGCGGGAATCATGGTTAACCCCATTGCCCGGTAAGGTTTTGCGCGTCTCTCTGGGATGAACCGGAAAAAGGCCGTCGGCATCACAGGGGTGCCGCAGGCCCGATCCAGGCATTCGAGAGAGACCGTTCATGTCCGTACGTATGGCAATCGCGAAACTGAGCATCGCCGCCGCTGGTGGAGCGATCATCGGTGGAGGCGCGGTCCACGTCGCCGAGCCGCAGACGTCGCAGGTCCGCTACAAGTCCGACAAGGACGACGGCGAAGTCGAACTGGTCGATATCAAGACGGACGGTCCGGCGCAGCGCGTCATCCCGCGCCGTCCCCGCGAACAGCACCGCGCGCGCCGCACCATCGAGCGCACCTGCTGCGACGAGGAAGCGCCGGCGGAATATGCGCTCGCTGGCGTGCCCCTGCCGCTTCCCCCGCTGCCCGATGCGCCGATTCGCGGCGGCGGCGGCGGACAACCGATCGTGATCGGCGGCAGCGGCGGCTGGGGTGCCAGCGGCGGCTTCGGCGGCGGCTTCTTCGGCGGTTTCTTTGGCGGCGGTGGCGGCGCAAGCGCCGGTGCGACGGCGGCGGTGGACATGAGCACGACCACGACCACGACCACCAGTGGAACGCCCGGCACCACGAGCGGCACTACCGGCAACATTAACATCGACATCGATAACTCGAACAACGGCGGCTCGACCTCTACTTCCAGTGGATCTACCTCGACGTCGACTTCGGGCGGTTCGACGTCGACCAGTTCGGGCGAGTTCAGCAGCACCACGGGCAGCATCACCAGCTCGACGACGAGTTCTTCGGGCCAGATCAGCTCGTCGACCGGCCAGGTATCGACCAGCACGGGCGGGATCAGCAGCACCTCGACCTCGGGCAACGTGTCGAGCTCGACCGGCCAGGTCTCGTCCTCGACGGGCGGCGTGTCGACCAGCTCCGGCAATGTCTCGAGCTCGACCGGGGCGGTGACCAGCAGCAGCTCGACCTCGACGAGCTCTGGCAATGTCACCAGCTCTGGGGACATCAATCAGAACCAAAACCAGAACCAGGGGCAGCAGCAAGGTCAGCAGCAATCCAGCACCACGTCGACCTCTACCTCGACCTCGGGCGATGTCAGCACCTCGACCAGCACGAGCTCGAGCACCAGCAGCTCTACAAGTTCCAGTACCTCGAGTTCGACTTCCACCTCGAGCTCTACGAGCTCCTCGACCTCTACGAGCTCCTCGACCTCGGGTGACATGCCGCCGGTCGATCCGCCGACCAGTACCGGCGATATTCCGCCGACCGAAGTCCCCGCGCCCGGGATGCTGCTGCTGTTCGGCGCGGGTGCCGGTGCGGTCTTCCTGCGCCGTCGCCGCAAGGATGGCAGCGAGGCGGGCGAAGGCGAAGTCGCCGCCGCCTGATCGCACGGCGCAACCGATCAACAGGGGAAAGGGCGGCCCGCAAGGAGCCGCCCTTTTTTCGTCAGGCCGCCAGCTTGCGCAGCACGTAGTGGAGGATGCCGCCGTTGCGGTAGTATTCCATTTCGTTGGCGGTATCGATGCGGCATTTGGCGGCGAAGGTCATGGTCGAGCCGTCGCCCTTCGTCACCTCGACTTCGACGTCCTGGCCCGGCGAAAGCTCGCCGAGGCCCTTGATCGTAAAGCTGCACTCGCCGTCCAGCCCCAGCGTCTGGCGCGTCTCGCCGTCCTTGAACTGCAAGGGCAGCACGCCCATGCCGATGAGGTTGGAGCGGTGGATGCGCTCGAAGCTTTCCACGATCACCGCGCGCACGCCCAGGAGGATCGTGCCCTTGGCCGCCCAGTCGCGGCTGGAGCCGGTGCCGTATTCCTTCCCGGCGACCACCACCAGCGGGGTACCGTCGGCCTGGTGCTTCATGGCGGCATCGTAGATGGCCATCTGCACACCCTTGTAGGTGGTCACGCCGCCCTCGATGCCGGGCACCATCTCGTTCTTGATGCGGATGTTGGCAAAGGTGCCGCGCATCATCACCTCGTGGTTGCCGCGGCGGCTGCCGTAGGAGTTGAAGTCCTTCTTGGCGACCTGGTGATCCAGCAGGTAGCGCCCGCCCGGGCTGTCTTCCTTGATCGATCCGGCAGGGCTGATGTGGTCGGTCGTCACGCTGTCGCCCAGCACGGCGAGCGGCTTCGCGCCCACGATGTCCTCGACCGGCGCCGGGGTCATGCTCATGCCCTCGAAATAGGGCGGGTTGGCGACGTAGGTGCTGGCCGGGTTCCAGTTGTAGGTGTCGCTCGCATCGACCTTGATCGCCTGCCAGTGCTCGTCGCCCTTGTAGACGTCGGCATAGCGCTTCTCGAACATCGAGCGGTCGATGTTGGCGGCGCGGTTCTGGGCGACTTCTTCGTTCGAGGGCCAGATGTCGGCGAGCATCACGTCGTTGCCGTCCTGGTCCTGCCCGATCGGGGTCGTGGTGATGTCCTCGGTGACGGTGCCCTTCAGCGCATAGGCGACGACCAGCGGCGGGCTGGCGAGGAAGTTGGCGCGAACGTCGGGCGAAACACGGCCCTCGAAGTTGCGGTTGCCCGACAGCACGCTGGCGGCGACGAGGTCGTTGCCGTTGATCGCCGCACTGATCGGCGGGGCCAGCGGGCCGGAATTGCCGATGCAGGTGGTGCAGCCGTAGCCCACGAGATCGAAGCCGAGCGCATCGAGGTCGGACTGCAGGCCGCTCTTCTCGAGGTAGTCGGTGACCACCTGCGAGCCCGGCGCGAGGCTGGTCTTGACCCACGGCTTGGGCTTGAGGCCGCGCTCGTTGGCCTTTCTGGCCACGAGGCCGGCGGCGATCAGCACGTCGGGGTTGGAGGTGTTGGTGCAGCTGGTGATGGCGGCGATCACCACGTCGCCGTCGCCCACGTCGTGGTCCTTGCCCTCGACGTCCACGCGCACCGGCGCGTCCTTGCCGTAGGTCTTTTCCAGGTCGCCGTTGAACAGCTCGTCCACCTCGGGCAGCGCGACCTTGTCCTGCGGGCGCTTGGGCCCGGCGAGGCTGGGGACGACGCTGCCCATGTCGAGCGACAGGGTGGAGCTGAAGACCGGCTCGTTCTCCGGCGTGAACCACATGCCCTGCGCCTTGGAATAGGCCTCGACCAGCGCGATGGTCTCTTCGGGGCGGCCCGTCAGGCGCAGGTATTCGAGCGTCTTGTCGTCGATGCCGAAGAAGCCGCAGGTGGCGCCATATTCCGGCGCCATGTTGGCGATGGTGGCGCGGTCGGCGAGGCTGAGGTTGGCGACGCCCTCGCCGTAGAATTCGACGAACTTGCCGACCACCACGTGCTCGCGCAGCATCTGCACGCAGGTGAGCACCAGGTCGGTGGCGGTCACGCCTTCGGCCAGCTTGCCGGTCAGCTTGAAGCCGACGACCTCGGGGATCAGCATGGAGACCGGTTGGCCGAGCATGGCCGCTTCCGCCTCGATACCGCCAACGCCCCAGCCCAGCACGCCGAGGCCGTTGATCATGGTGGTGTGGCTGTCGGTGCCGACGCAGGTATCGGGATAGGCGACGAGATTGCCGTCCTGATCCTCGGTCGACCACACGCCGCGCGCGATGTTTTCGAGGTTCACCTGGTGGCAGATGCCGGTGCCCGGCGGCACGGCGTAGAAGTTCTCCAGGCTGACCGCGCCCCACTTGAGGAAGTCGTAACGCTCGGCATTGCGCTCGTATTCGAGTGCCATGTTGTTCTCGAAGGCCTTGGGGTGGCCGAACTCGTCGACCATGACCGAGTGATCGATCACGAGGTTGACCGGCACCTGCGGATTGATCTTGGCGGTATCGCCGCCCAGCTTGCCGATGGCATCGCGCATGGCGGCAAGGTCGACCACGCAGGGTACGCCGGTGAAGTCCTGCAACAGCACGCGCGCGGGGCGGTACTGGATCTCCTCGCCGGTGACGGGATTGTCCTGCCAGTCGACGATGGCCTGCACGTGGCTCTCGCCCACGGTGAAGCCCTCGTCCTCGAAGCGCAGCATGTTCTCCAGCAGCACCTTCATGCTGAAGGGCAGGCGGTCGACATTGCCGAACTTCTCCGCCGCCGCCGCGAGCGAGTAGTAGGCGTAGTCCTTGCCTCCCACGCTCAGGGTCTTGCGGGTTGCGTGCGTGTCGGCGCCGACCTGGGTCATGGTGCGTCTGGTCCTTTTCGAGTTGCGAAACCGCCATCCCTGCGCGAGGGAGCGGCGAGGGCGTGTTTGCGTGGCGACCTGCGCGTTTGCAGGCCTTGCGTCAAGGGGGGCAAGGCCCCCTTGCAGGCCGGAAAGAGGACCTTTGAAATGGCGTTGCATCGACCGGGCCGGAAGCAGTCGCCGATGGGCGTGCCGATCATGCTCGGCGCGTTGATCGTGGCCGCCTTTCTCGGCGCGGCGGCGGGCCTGATCTGGCAGAGCACCGACTGGGCCGACGAGGAAACGCCAGAGGAAGTCGTGACCGCCGAGGCGGCCGCGGGCTGACGGCGGGCGCTCAGGTCTCCGGCGCTCAGGCTTCCGGGCGGGCGAGCGGGGCTGCGGCGCGCCTGCGCCGGGGCGCGGCAATCCAGCAGCCCGCCACGATCAGCACGACGCCAAGGACAGTGGCCGCGCTCACCGTCTCGCGCAGCAGCACGAAGGCGAACAGCGCGGTCCATACGAAGCTGGTGTATTCCACCGGCACCAGCACCTGCGCCTCTGCCCGGGCGTAGGCAAAGGCCAGCGTCATCGCGCCCGCCGCCGTCAGCAGGGCGGAGAGCGCGATGCCGCCCAGCGCGTCCGCCTGTGGCAGCACGAACAGGAACGGCAGCGCCAGCGCCTGCACCAGCGCGCTCACCCCGCCGTGGAACACCGCGATCTCCAGCGGGCCGGCCAGCTGCGCCTGCTTCCTCATGAGGATGAAATTGTAGGCATAGAGCATGGCCGAGAATGCCAGCGAGGCGAGGCCGAGCGCGGTGTCCGCCGTCAGCCCGACGGTGCCGATCCGCCCGCCGACGATGACCAGCGTGCCGGCGAACCCCAGTAACGAGGCGAAGATGGCGGTGCGGCTGATCGTCTCGCCCAGCATGACGCGGGCGAGATAGAGCGCGATCAGCGGGGCGACGAAGCTGATGGCGATGGCCTCCGCGACCGGCAGGCGGGTGAGGGCGAAGAACCAGGACAGCGCCATGAAGGCCGAGAGCACGCCGCGCTCGACATGCAGCCGCATCACCGCCCCGCGCGGCCAGGAAAAGCCCGTCGCCAGCCAGAACGGCGCAACCATGAGGGCGGCGAGAAACGAGCGCAGGAGCGAGGCGGTGTAGACGCCCACCGCCAGCGCCGCGTCCTTCATCAGCACGTCCATCAGCGACAGGCACGCCACACCCGCGAGCGCGGCCGCGAACGGCAGGAGAGGATGATAAGGCTTGCTCACCTGCCGCCCTTAGGCGCGGCCTGTGGCGTCGTCACCACGCTTCGTCGCCAAACCGGGCCGGTTCAGGCGGGCGAAAGCGGCCGGAGTTGAAGAAAAGCGCCTCAGGCGGCATAATCCGCGCTGCCCCCACTCGGTCTAACAGGGATACAGTTATCATGCGTTTGGTCGCCCCGCTCGGCGCGCTCGCCACCATTGCCTTCAGCCCGCTCGCCGCTTCGGCGCAGACGCTGCTGCCGGAAAACTTCCTCGACGACGCCGCGGAAGTGACTGTTTCGGCAGACGCGCAGGCTGGCGAGGTGGTGCAGGCCGACCCGCGCATCGCGAGCGTGCAGAACTGGTCGCTGGGCAATGCCCGCGCGCTGCTGGCCGCGATCGAGGCGGTGGGCGCGGAGGGCCTCGACCCCGCGGACTATCGCCCGGACCTGCTGCGCGCCGAGATCGAGCGCGGCGAGAGCGATGCGCTGAACCAGCGCGCCAGCGGCGCCTTTGCCTGGCTGGTGGAGGACCTGCGCGACGGGCGTACACCGATGGAGGCGCGCCGCCAGTGGTTCGTGGTCGATCCTGATGCCGACCTGCTGCCCACCGGCCGTCTGATGGAGCAGGCACTGGCAAGCGGCGATGTCGCGGGCACGCTCGCCTCGCTCGCGCCGACCCATCCCGACTATGCCGCCCTGCGCGAGGCGCTGGCCGATACGCCGCGCGCCAACACCGCGCAGCGTCGCCTGATTCGCGCCAACATGGATCGCTGGCGCTGGCTGGCGCGCGACCTTGGCGGCCAGTACCTCATCACCAACGTGCCGGAATACCAGCTGCGCCTGACGGTGAATAACCAGATCATCCGCACCTATCGCACCATCGTGGGCGCGGTCTCCTCGCCCACGCCGCAGCTGGCCGAGACGGTGGAGGGCGTGGTCTTCAACCCGACCTGGACCGTGCCGCAGTCGATCGTGCGCGGCGAGGGGCTGGGCAACCGGGTGCTGAACAATCCCGCATGGGCGCGCGCCAACGGTTATCGCGCCACCCGCGGCGATAACGGTTGGATCACCGTGGTGCAGCAGCCGGGGCCGGGCAATTCGCTCGGCATGATGAAGCTCGACATGCCCAACCCGCACGCGATCTTCCTGCACGACACGCCGGCCCGCAACCTCTTCGCCAGCGAGAACCGTGCGCGCAGCCACGGCTGCGTGCGGGTGGAACGGGCACTGGAGCTGGCGATGACCGTCGCGATCCTGGGCGGCGGTGCGACGCGTGACGAGGCGGTGGAGATCAGCACCAGCGGCGACTACACGCGCGTGCCGGTGGAGCGGACCATGCCGGTCTACATTACCTATTTCACCTATGGCACCGACATCGAGGGCAATCTGCGCTCGTTCAACGACATCTACGGCCGCGACGCGCCGGTGCTCGCCGCGCTCGATGCGCCGCGCGTCGGCAACCGCGCCCGCGAGACCGACGAGGAAGTGATCGAGATCGTCGACGACATCCGCACGACGGTGTGACCTACGGGAGCCGTCCCGGACCGGGTCCGGGGCGGCTCTCTGCCCAGAAAACTCAGCTGCCCGCCAGCCCCGGATTGGCCGCCGCATAGATGCGTGCCAGTTCGTCCGCATCGGGATCGTCGGCTGCGGCATAGCGCGCGCGGTTGGCGGCGGCGACGGCGGCGAAGTCGATGGGGGCCTGCCACGGCGTGGCCACGTCCTCGCCGTAATCGCCGATCCCCAGCGCATCGGCATAGATCAGCCGTCCGCCCGACAGCCGCACCAGCGCCTCCGGAAAGACATCCGGGCCGAAGGCGGGGCAGCCGTTGGAGCGCCCGCAGCGGCCCCACCGGGCGACGTGTTCGGGCGTGACGTAGCTCGCCGGGTGCATCACGATGGCGCGGTCGAGCGCGTTGGAGTTGTCGGCATCGAGCCCGCCCAGCCGCACCGAGGTGCCGAAGCGGCCGACGTACCATTCCCAGGTGATGTAGGCCCCGCGGCTGGTCGCCCAGCTGTCGGGCAGGTTGGAGAAACCGTTGAGCCAGCCGTCGTGTTCGGGGTCGGAGCCGCTGCCGTGGGCGACCAGCGCGCTGTTCACCCGCCCGCCGACCAGATCGACGAAATGGAAGCGCGGCAAGCTGGAATGGAGGCCGAAGTCGGCAATCCCCACCACGTCGCGGTGCCACAGCGACGCGCCCACGCGCTCCACCTGCTGGCGGGCGATTTCGAGCAGGCGGGTATCCCTTGCCGAGGGTCCGGCCTGTGCGAACACCCTGGCGGGCGCGGCAAGCGCGGCGGAGGCGGCGAGGGTGCGGGTGAGAAGCTGGCGCCGGTTCATCGCATCGTCTTAGCGGGCAAAGGCTGAACCTTGTCCATACGCTTGCGACCGGTTCAGCTTTTCAGTCGTTCGATGGCGGCAAGGCTCGCCCGCTCGTAGGCACCGTTGTCGTAGCGATGGGTGCCGACGAAGTGGACGAAGGCTGTGCCCCCGGCCCAGTCCTCGTTCCAGTAGTTCATGTAGCGATCGTAGGGCAGCAGCACCGCGCCCGGTTCGTTGGCGACGTGGAAATTGCTGGCGATCTGCTCGGTGCCCCAGGTCGCCATCTGCTCCGCGCCGACGAAGCCTGACATCTCGTGGAGAAAGGCGGCGGCAAGGTTGCGCCCCGGTCCGCCCGCGGCGAACCCGGCAAAGCCCGCGCAGCCGCGCACGTAGCGCCAGCCGGGACGGTCGAGCTGGCCGAGGCGGCTCTCGACCTGCGTCTGGATGTGGCCGTCCTGCGGACCATCGGGATAGGCTGCCGCGGCAAAGCTTTTCAGGTCCAGCGGCAAGCTCTCCCCCTCCGGCCCGCCGAGCAGGGTGAAGCTGCGGTTGGTCGCCAGCGCCTGCGCCAGTTCGGGCACGGGGCCAAGCGTTACCGTGTCGCTGTCGAGCTGGATCCAGTACTCGCCGCCTCGGTGGTCGAGGATGGTCAGGAACCGCTCCCAGCAGCCGCCCTTGGGAAAGCCCGCGGTGTCCACCCCGGCGATGGCGAAGATCTCCGGGTCGCCGCAGTGGTGGGCGAGGATGGCGCGGTCCTGCGCGGTCAGCGTGCCGTCGTCGAGGATCGCCACCCGCCCGCGTCCCAGTTCGCGCCACAGGCTCTTCACCGCGACGAGGTAGGGCAGCAGCACGGCGGTACCGATCATCGAGAACAGCACCACGCCGTCCTGAGCGGGGCGGATCGGCGCGGTGTCGAGCACGCCGGCGATGGCCTCGGCATGGCGCGCGGCATCGGCCTTTACGCGCCAGCGGCGCGGGAGGAGAGAGAACTTGCTCACGGCCGTCAGCTCGCCAGCACCATGCGATCGTCGGCGATGCGGACGCTGGCGATGGTGGAGAGGAACGACTGGCCGAGCAGCGAGACGGACAGGCCCTCGGGAATGATCATGGCGGCGACATTCTCCGCCTCGAAGGCGCCCACGCGCACCTCGCCGAGCTGGGTATGGACGCCGTAGACCACGCCGTTCGCGCCCTGCGCCACGGGCACGATCTGGCTGTCGTCCCAAGTGAGGCCGAGCGCCGAGGCATCCTCCCCGGTTAGCGCGATGACGCTCGCCCCGGTATCGACGAGCATCCGCGTGGGCGTGCCATCGATCACCACATCGGCGTAGAAATGCCCGTCGCTTTCCCGTTCGAGCGCGGTTTCCTCCTCGTCCCAGGTCACAGCGCTACCGGCCAGCGCGAGCGAAGCATCGGTGGGGGCCGCTTCGGCCTCGCCCTCTCGCGGCACGGCATCGCCCGTCGGCATGAGCAGGCCTATCGCGCCTCCGACGAGGAGCACGACCGCGAGGGGAATGCGAAAATCCATCGCCCGGCAGGCTAGCGCAGCGCCCCTTAAACCGGGGTAAATGCCGTGCCGACCGCCAGCAGGTGTTCGACCGGAGCCCTGGGGTAGGCCATGGCCAGCATCGAGCGCGCGTGGCGCGCGGCGACCGTCACCGGGTCCTCGCCGTAGCCGCCGCCCAGCGCGCTGGCGACGGGTAGGCCGCGGGACCGGGCCTCGCCCAGCACGAAGCGGTCGCGGGCGATCAGTCCCTCGTCGGTCAGCGCGAGGCGGCCCAGCTTGTCGTCGCGGTGCGGATCGACGCCCGCCTGGTAGAGCACGAAATCGGGCGCAAATTCGTCCAGCACGCGCGGCAGGTGCCCGGCCAGCGCTTCCATGTAGGCATCGTCGTCGGTGCCGTCGGGGAGATTCACGTCGTGGCTGGAGCGGGCCTTGCGCGCGGGGAAGTTCTTCTCGGCGTGGAGCGAGAGCGTGAACACGTCCTCGCGCCCCGCCATCAGGCTGGCGGTGCCGTCGCCCTGGTGGACGTCGCAGTCGACGATCAGCACCCGGTTCGCATCACCCGTCGTCAGCAGCCGGTTGGCGGTGACGGCGAGGTCGTTGAACACGCAGTAACCCGCGCCCGTCTCGTGCAGCGCGTGGTGGCTGCCGGCAGCGGAGTTGGCGGCATAGCCGTGGCGCAGCGCGAGTTGTGCGGCGAGCCAGGTGTCGCCGTTGGTGTGGCGGACGCGCTGGGCGATGTGCGGGGTGACGGGAAAGCCGATCCGCCGCTCCTTTTCGCGCGGCACGCTGGCGGTGAAGACTTCCTCGACGTAGGCCGGATCGTGGACCGCCTCCAGCCATTCACGGGGAGAGGGCTCGGGCGCATGCTGTGTGATGGCGAAGCCGCTGGCGCGCAGCACCTGCATCACCGCCATGTACTTGTCGAAGCGGAAACTGCCGCGCGTGGGGGCAGGGGCCATGTAATCGGCGTGGTGGACGACGTGCAGCATCAATCGCTCGCTCCGCGCAGCGCCAGCAGTTCGCCCACCGTCACCACGCGAAGGCCGCGCGCGGCGAGCCCGTCGAGCACCAGCGCCAGCGCCTCGCGCTCAACGCCGTTGCCGCGGTACATCGGGTGCATCAGCACGATCGAGCCGGGGCGCACCCGCGAGAGGATGTCATCGGCATAGGCGCGGGGTGTCGGATGGGCGCCCACATTGTCGGCCACGTCCCAGGTGACGGTGGTATACCCCGCCGCGTCCACCGCCTGCGGCAGGCCGAGCAGGCGCTTGCCGTAGGGCGGACGGAAAAGCTTCGGTCCCGTGCGCCCCGCCACGTCCAGCAGGGCATCGGCGCGGGTCACCTCCTCGGCATAGAAGCCGGGGGTGTGCAGTAGCATGGTGCGGTGGCTGTAGGTGTGGTTGCCCAGCTCCATCCCCGCCTCCGTCAATCGCCGAGCCTGCTGCGGATGCTGCTCCATGTCGTTGCCGATGAGGAAGAATGTGGCCTTGAGCCCGCGCGGCTCAAGCTCGGCGAGCACGGCATCGACGCCTTGCGCCGTCGGCCCGTCGTCGAAGCTGAGGGCCACGACGCGTTGATCCGTCTCGACCCGGCAGACGAGATCGCCGACAAGCTGAAAACACGGCGCGCGGCTCAGCTGGAACAGCCCCGCAACCAGCGCCAGCAGCAGGACGAGGCCGACCGCAAGCCGGCGCAAGGGAAAACGCTCGCGGGACAGGATCACCGGGTGGCGTCGTCCTGGTCGCCGGGCGCGATGTCCTGGCCGTTGCCGGTCGGCGCAGGCCGGTGCGCCAGGTCCACCAGCGCGTCGTAGATCGCGTCCTCGCTGCGGCTGGCGGCGTTGCGCCAATCGGCGGCGGTATCGGCGTTCACCGCCAGTCCCTCGGGCGTGAGCACCAGCAGGTTGGGCGTGCCCTGCTGTTCGTGTCCGAAACGGCGGGGCACATCGAGATTTCGGCCTTCGCCTGCCTGCGGGTGGCCGACATCGACATAGACGACCTCGAAATGGTCGGCGGCGAGCTGGCGGAACCGATCGGTGCCCAGCCAGCCCGCCAGCGCGCGGCTGTCGTGGCACCAGTTCGCGCCGGTCACCAGCAGCACCCGACCATCTTCCGTGGCGGCGCGGGCGAGGGCAGCGCCGAGCGCGGCGTCGGCATCGGCTTCGGGATCGAAGGGCGCGGCCTCGGGATGGGCGCTTGCCCGTGCCATGGTGACCTGTGCCACGTTGTCCTGCGGCACGGTGGCGCAGCATGACAGTACCAGGACTGCCAGCGGGGCGAGCGCCAGCAGCACGCCGTTGCCGCCCCGCCCGATCGTCATGCTATTTCTTGGCGGCGCCGGGCTTGTCCCAGCCCTTTGTGCCAACCGGGCCGCTATCGCCGCCTGCGGCCGCGTTCTTCTCGGCGACGATGCGTGCGCGCTCTTCGTCGGTCAGCTTCTCTCCGGTGCTCTTGTCGTCGGCCATGATCGGTACTCCCCCTCTATTCAGCCGCTTGTGCGTGCGGATCGAAGGCCGTGGCGGTGCCCGCCTCGATCTCCGCCGCCTTCGCCTCGACCAGCGCGACGATATGGTCGAGCATGTGGTCCGACTCGACATGGTGGTCGGTCACACCCGAGAGGTAAACCATGTGCTTGCCCGCGCCGCCACCGGTAATTCCGATGTCGGTCTCGCGCGCCTCGCCCGGCCCGTTGACCACGCAGCCGAGGACCGAGAGGCTCATCGGCGTCTTGATGTGTTCCAGCCTAGCCTCCAGAGCCTCGACCGTGCGGATCACGTCGAAGCCCTGCCGGCTGCACGAGGGGCAGGAGACCACGCGCACGCCGCGGGTGCGAAGGCCCAAGGCCTTGAGGATCTCGAAGCCGACCTTTACCTCGCGCTCGGGTTCTGCCGACAGGCTGACGCGGATGGTATCGCCAATGCCCGCCCACAGCAGGCTGCCCATCCCGATGCTGGACTTGACCGTGCCGCCGATCAGCCCGCCCGCCTCGGTGATGCCGAGGTGCAACGGGCAATCGACCGTCTCGGCCAGCGCGTGGTAGGCGGCGGCGGCGAGGAACACGTCGCTCGCCTTTACGGCCACCTTGTATTCGTGGAAGTCGTGATCCTGCAGCAGTTTGATATGGTCGAGCGCGCTTTCCACCAGCGCCTCGGGGCAGGGCTCGCCGTACTTTTCCAGCAAGTCCTTCTCGAGGCTGCCGGCGTTGACGCCGATGCGGATGGCGCAGCCGTTGGCCTTGGCCGCGCGGACGACCTCGGCCACGCGCTCGGACGAGCCGATATTGCCCGGGTTGATGCGCAGGCAGGCCGCGCCCTTGTCGGCGGCTTCCAGCGCGCGCTTGTAGTGGAAGTGAATGTCGGCGACGATCGGCACGTTCGCTGCGCGGGTGATCTCGTCGAAGCGCGCGGTGCTCTCCGCCGTGGGGCAGGACACGCGCACGATGTCCGCGCCCGCTTCCTCGCAGCGGCGGATCTGGTCGATGGTCGCGCCCACGTCCTCGGTGGGCGTGTTGGTCATGGTCTGCACGCTGATCGGCGCATCGCCGCCGACGGGGACCTTGCCGACCATGATCTGGCGGGACTTGCGGCGCTCGATCGTGCGCCAGGGACGAATGGAAGACATGAGGCGCGATATAGGCCGCGAAGGATGACGGGGCAATGACAGGTGCGCCGCGAGGCGCTAGGCGGCAATGCGATGAGCGCTCTCCATACCGACGACCAGGACCTCGACGGCCCCGTGCTTTTCGCCCGCGTGCTCGACGGGCGCGGCGGGGGGCGGCCGATCTCCTGGGCTGAGGTGCAGACATGGCAGCCCGCGTTCCCGCACGAGGTCATGTGGATACACCTGTGCCGCAACCACGCGGATGCGGCCCGGTGGTTCGAACACGGCCTCGGCCTGCCAGAGCCGACGGTGGAGCTGCTGACCGACGAATCCACCCGCCCGCGCGCCTTCCGCGAGGGCGATACGCTGGTGGCCGTTCTGCGCGGCATCAACTTCAATCCCGGCGCGGAGCCCGAGGACATGGTCTCGATGCAGCTTTGGTGCGACGGCCACCGCCTCGTCACCCTGCGCCGTCGCCGCCTGCAAACCCCGCGCGACGTGCTCGCCCAGATCGACGCCGGCCGGGGCCCGCACGATGCCGGGCGCACCATTACCGACCTGATCGAGGCGATGATCGGGCGCATGGGCAGTTCCATCGTCGACATGAACGATGCCATTGACGCGATGGAGGATGCCGATCTCGACCAGGATACGGGCGAGAAGCTCAGGCGCATCTCGATCATCCGACGCAACGGGCTGGCGCTGCAACGTCACATGGCCCCGCAGCACGAGGCGCTGGAGACCATCGCCCGCGACGCGCCCGCCTGGTTCGAGAAGGACGACCGGCGCGAGATCGCCGAGAGCATCGACCGCCTGCGCCGCTATCTCGACGACATCAACATCTCCAAGGAAAGCGCCGTCGTCCTACAGGACGACATCCGCGCCCGGTCCGATGCGCGGGCGGAGCGGACGAACTACCTGCTGACCATCGTTGCCGCGATCTTCCTGCCGCTGGGCTTCATAACCGGCCTGCTGGGAATCAACGTGGGCGGCTTGCCATGGGTGGAAAGCGCCAACGGCTTCTGGATCGTCTGCGGCATCTGCGGCGCAATCCTGATCGCGCAGGTGATCCTGTTCTGGAAATGGAAATGGCTGTGAGAGGCGGGGCCGATGGGCGCGCATGACGGCCTGATCCTGCTCGATGCCCTGCTGATGCTGGGCTTCGCGCTGCTTGCCGTGCTGCTGTTCCGCCGCGCGGGGCTCGGCGCGACGCTGGGCTATCTCGTCGCGGGCGCGCTGCTCGGCCCGTCCGTGCTCGGCTGGGTGGGCGGAGCCGAGGAGATGGCGACCGTCGCCGAACTCGGCATTACCATGCTGCTGTTCGTGGTCGGGCTGGAGCTGAGCCCGGAGCGATTGTGGCGCATGAAGCACCTGATCTTCGGGCTGGGGCTGGCGCAGGTCGCGGCCTGCGGGCTCGCGGTGACGGCGACCATCCTCGCGCTGACCGGCTACACGCTGGAGGCGGCGCTGGCGATCGGGCTGCCGCTTGGCCTGTCGTCGACGGCGCAGGTGCTGCCGATGCTGCAGAGCGCGGGCCGCCTGCGCACGCCCTTCGGCGAGAAGGCCTTTGCCATTTTACTGTTCCAGGACCTGTCGATCATTCCGCTGCTTACCATCGTCACCGCGATGAGCCGCAATCCGATGGCCGACGAGGGGCCGGGTGGCTGGCAGTTGGCGCTCATCACCGTGGGGGCCATCGTCGGCCTAATCCTGGCGGGCCGCCTGCTGATCCGTCCGCTGTTCCGCCTGATCGGCGGCATGGGGGAGCGCGAGCTGTTCATCGTGGCGGCGCTGTTCACCGTGCTCGCCAGCGCCACGCTGATGCAGTGGCTGGGCCTCTCGCCCGCGCTGGGCGCCTTCATCGCCGGGGTGATGCTGGCGGACACCCCCTACCGGCACGAGCTCGAGGCCGATATCGAGCCCTTCCGCGCCATCCTGCTGGGCCTTTTCTTCGTTGCTGTCGGCATGATGCTGGACCTCGGCGCCATCGCCGAGCGGCCGCTGTTCGTGTTCGGGTTCGCGGCGCTGCTGATCCTCGTCAAGACGACGATCATCACCGCCATCGGCCTCGTCATGAAGATGCGCTGGCAGGCCGCGGTCGGGCTCGGCCTTCTTCTGAGCCAGGGCGGCGAGTTCGCCTTCGTGCTCTACACCGTGGCGCAGGACGCGCTGCTGATCGAACAGCAATCGGCCAGCATCTTCGGCGCCATCGTCACCCTGTCGATGGCCGCGACGCCGTTCCTGATGATGGTCACCCGCCGCATCCGCCGCGAGGACACCGAGAGCACAGAAACCCGCGAGGAACCGCGCCCCGAGGGTGCGAGCGCGGTGGTGGTCGGTTACGGCCGGTTCGGGCAAAGCGTGGCTCAGGTGCTTATGGCGGGCGGCCTGTCGGTGACGGTGATCGACCGCGACGCGGAGCAGATCGACGTGGCCGACGAATTCGGCAGCAAAGTCTATTACGGCGACGGCACACGCATGGACATGTTGCGCCAGGCGGGCGCCGCCGAGGCGCAGCTCATCATGTTCTGCATGGACGAGGTGCCCGATGCCGAGCTGATCGCCTCGGTGCACCAGGCCTGGGGCGATGCGGCGATCTATGTGCGCGGGTTCGACCGACGGTCGGTTATCGAACTCGCCCGCTCGCCCGCGCAGTACGTCATGCGCGAAGTGTTTGAATCGTCGATCAGCATGGCGCTCATGGCTCTCGAGTACGTCGGGCTGAGCGAGGAGGAACGCAGCTCGGCCGCGGCCCATTACCGCGAGAACGACCGCGAGCGGATGCGCCTGCAGATCGAGGGCGGCGATATCTACGCGGCGCAGGACATGACGCGCGAACAGCAGCGCGTGCTGCGGCTGGACGGGCCTTCCACCCGCTAGTGGCGGGTAAAGCCGAGCAGGTACTGCTGCGCCGCCACCGTGGGTAGCGGGCGCGAGAACAGGTAGCCCTGGCCGAGATCCACACCGAGGGCCTTCATCGCCTCGGCCTCGACCTCGGTCTCGATGCCCTCGGCCACGATGCTGCAGCCGAGTTCCCGCCCCAGCTGCACCAGCGCCGCGGTCATGGCCTTCCTCGCCGGATCGCGCTCGATCCCGCGGGTCAGCACCATGTCCATCTTCAGGATGTCGGGCTGCAGGTCGACGATGTGACGCAGCCCCGCGTAGCCGGTGCCGACATCGTCGATGGCGATGCGGGCATGGGCCTTGAGCGCGGCGATCTCGCGCGCGAGCAGGTCGAAATCCTCGACGTCGCTGTGCTCGGTCACCTCGACGACGAGGTTCTTCGCACTGCTGGTTTCCAGCAGGCGCCGCACCGCGCCCGAGGCCACGGTGCGCGGCGAGGCGTTGATGGTGGCGTAGATACCATCGGGAATGTGCGCGATGCTTTCCAGCGCCACCTTGAGCGCGGTGGTCTCCAGTTCCTCGCCCAGGCCGACGAGTTCGGCATCCTCGAACCAGGCATCGGGCCCGCGCTTGGTGAGGTCGGGAAAGCGCGAGAGGCATTCGACGCCCACCGGCTGGCCCGTTTCCAGCGAGACGATCGGCTGCAGGAAGGTGGACACGCCGTGCCCGTCCAGCATGGAAACGACACGCTCGCGCGCCCCGCGTCGCAGCATGTCGCCCTCCAGCGAGCTCTCGATGCGCTCGGCGGCAAGGCCCGCAAAGCTCTTGAGGATGCCTAGGTCGCGCTCGGTCATGGTGCGGTCGGTCTTGCGCCCGAGCGCGCAGAAGCTGCCCCAGACGGTGCCGTCGGACAGGCGCAGCGGCGTGTTGAGATGGCAGCCCACCGGCAGGAACTCGGTGATCTCCATGGTCGCGGTCAGCGGGTAGTCGGCGGGATCCTGGATCAGCTCGGGCAGGCGGCCGTTGAGGATGTGCCAGCAATAGCCCTCCTCGCGCGGATTGCGGTAGCCCGGGCCCATCGGCAGGTCGAGGTCGCTGGAAACGTGCGTCAGCTCGCGCTGTTCGCCCTCCACCCAGCGCGCGACGAAGGCGATGTCGAGGCCGAGATGCCCGCGCACGCTGGCGAGGATGCGGTCGATGCCGGGATCGGAGACCAACTCGTCCGGCAGGGGCCGTGCGGGGGAGTCCAGATCGGGGAGTTGAAGTGCTGCGATACCCATCGCCGCCAGCTGTGCCGCAAAACCCCTAAAGGGTGCTTAACCTTGACGTAGCGCTTTACAGGCGCAGTTCCAAAAGGAACTCCTCGTCCAGCTGTTCGCCGACGGGGAAGTGGATGTCGGCGATCTTGGCAAAGCCGTAGCGGGCATAGAAGCGCTGTGCGGCGTGGTTCTCCGCCCAGACCGACAGCTGTACCGCGTCGTGCCCGCCATCGCGGGCAAAGCCGAGCGCCCAGTCCATCAGCGCGGCACCGATGCCCTCGCCGGTGCGCGCGGGGTCGGTGTAGAGCTGGCCGAGCGCGATGGGCCGCGCGGCATCCGAATGTTCGGCATACCAGCTGGGCGCGCGCATCTTGACGAAGCCGGTGAGAGGGCCGCCGGGCTCGTCCTGCGCGAGGCGGTGGGTGATCGTCGGATCGGCGATCTCGCCCCGCACCGCGTTTACCGAATAGACATCGTGCAGAAAGGTGGCGAGGTCCTGCGGGCGGTAGAGGTGCTCGAATGCGGCGCAGAAGCTCTCGCGGCCCAGGCGGGCAAGCGGTTCGGCATCGGCTAACGAAGCGGGGCGCAGGATCATGACCCTGCGCCCCGTAATGACGTTCCGGGAAATGCGGTAGCCTTAACTGCCCGGCGGCAGGTCGGCTGGATCGTCCGATGGCGAGGGATCGGACATGCTCGATGTCGTACCCGGCGCGTCGGCCACGCGGCGCGAGGCCGGCCGCTCAATGGTCGTGGGCGAATAGTTCTCCACGTGCCTGTCGATCTGCTCGAGCTTGCGGCCCGCCCATTCGCGTCCGCCGAGGCCGAAGGCCAGCGCGCCCGCTACGCCCGCGCCGATGGCGGCGGCGGTGAAGGCGGTCTGCACGATCTCCTCGCCCACGCCCATGAACTGCAGGCCCATGAAGGTGAAGAGCACGATCGTCGCCCACTTGACGATGCTGGCGGCCAGCGTCGTCTGCCCGCCCGTGCCGCTGATCATCCGCACGAGGAAACCGGCGATGGCGAAGCCTACGCCGATCACCACCGCGCCGAACACCACCCGTCCGCCGAGCTCGAGCACCTGATCGAGGATCGCGGTCAGCTCGGGAAAGCCGAGCAGGCGGGTGGCGGCGATGGCGAAGAACAGGACGATGGCCACCTGCACCACGCGCGCGATCACATCGGAGACGGCGGTGCCCGCGGGCAGCACCTCGCTGGAGGACAGCGCGCGGTCGACGCCGAGGCCGGGCAGCACTTCGCGCAGCACCTGCACCACGAAGCGGCTGATGAGATAGCCCAGCGCCAGCAGCAGCGCCGCGCCGATGATCCGCGGGATGGCATCGAGGATGAGGCGCAGCATGTCGCTCGCCGGACCCGACACGCTCTCGAGGTCCAGCGCATCGAGCGCCAGGATCGAGACGAAGATCACGATCACGGCATAGACGATGGTGCCGATGGTCTTGGAGATGGTGGTGTTGCCGGTCGCGGTCTCCACCCCGCCGCGGTTCGCCCACTTGTCGAAGTCGACGGTCTGCAGGGTGGCGACGATCAGGTCGCGAGCGATGCGTGCCAGCATCAGGCCGATGAAGAAGATCAGCCCCGCGCCCACCAGTTTGGGAATGAAGGCCATCACGTTGTTGAGCAGCGTGTCGATCGGTCCGGCGACACTGCCGAGGCCGAGCACGGTCAGCACAACGAGCAGGCCGAAGCCCCAGATCAGCAAGCCGACGATCTTGCCCAGCTGCTCGCCGATGGAGGTGCCCGACGAGGTGGAGCGCTGGAGGAAGCCGACGTTGTCGACCAGCCTGGCGAAGGCCCACTTGGCGGCTCGCGCGAGCAGCCAGGTGACGAGCAGCACGACGAGCGCGAGCCCGATTTTTTGCAGGACCTCGAGCGCCAGCTCGTTGTCCCAGCGGTAGTTTCCTATCCTCATCGGTGGTCTCCCCGTTGATATTGCAGGGATTGTATCACGCCTTGTCACGGCGGCGAAACGGGCCTGTGCACAAGTCGGCGCCGTGGCGGCAAGGGACTCAGGAATGCTTGTCGCGCTTGCGCCTGCCGAAGCGCATCCCGCTTTCCAGGTGGCCGCGCAGCGCGGCGTAGAATGCCTCGAGGAACTCGCGCTCGTCGCCCGCGCCCAGCTGCCAGCCGATCTTGCGGGTGATGGCAAGCGCCACGTCGCGCTGCGCATCGGCCTGGCCCTGCCGCAGCACGTTCTCGAGCACCTGCAGCTCGTGCTCGCCGTAGACCGAGAGTTCCTCCGGCCCGAAGCGATAGTCGGCGCGGCGGTCCGGGGCGAGGGACATGGCCTCCTTCAGCTTCGCCACGCGCGATTCGACCACCCAGGTCCCGGCCACCAGGTCGCCCGCGCGAAGGGCATCCTTGTTGAAGAACGGGAACAGCACGAACACCGCCAGCCAGACGAAGGCCGCAAGGCCCGCCACGCCCGCCTGTTCTCCGCCGCCCAGCATGAAGAACAGCGGCAGGAAGACCTCTACATCGCGCACGAGGTTGCGCGCGATAACCATCTCGGCAGTCAGCTGCCCGCCCCCCTCGTAGTTACTTGGGCGCGCCGCCACCCGGATGCCGAGCAGCCGCTTGCCCGGCGTCGCCCCGCGCGGGCCGAGTTCGAAAGCCATGAAATAGCCGTAGCGGGCGAGGAACAGCAGCAGGATGATGACGACCAGCACGATCTCGATGGGGCCGCTGGGCGAATCGCCGACGTTGAAGATGCTGAGGCCGAGAAAGGCGAGGGTGAGCAGGAAGACGACGGTGCCGATGACGATGAAGGTGAGGTCGAGCAGCAGCGCGCCCGCGCGGCTGCCCCGGCTCGCCACGGTCAGCGGCAGGGCGAGGCCTTCCGGCGTCACCAGCATCCGGTCGCGCTTGCCCCTATTCCTTTCGGCATCGACGCGCATCTGGATGACGGCCCCGCTCATGCCTCGCCTTCGCTTTCGGGAGGGCGCATCATGCCGAGGAAGTAGAGCACCCACAGCGTCAGCATGAAGCCGCCGATGACATACTTGATTTCGGTGCTCTCGACGAGCTGGCGGGCGTAGCCTTCCAGCAGGCCCGCCACCACCAGCATCAGCGCCACCCCCGCCATCACCTGCGCCGCGCGAAGGCCCGCGGCCTGCATGGCGGCGAGGATAGAGCGCTCGCCAGGAAAGGCCATCGTGCGCCCCACGTGCAGCCCCGCGGCCCCTGCAAGGACGATGGCGAGCAGTTCGGTCGTCCCGTGAACGCTCAGCCAGCCGCCGAATTCGTAGCCCAGCCCGGCATCGTGGAAGACCCACAGCATCGCGCCCAACAGCGCCATGTTGTAGACCAGCAGCAGCAGGGTCGGCACGCCGAAGGCGAAGCCCAGCGCGAAGGCCATGATGGCGACGCCGGTGTTGTTGGAGAAAAGCGAGGCGGCGAACGTCGTCAGTCCTTCGGTGCTGCCGTCGTGGGTCAATGCCTCTTGCAGGACCTCGCGCGAGGCACCGGGCACGCGGCCCTGCGCCATCCCTGCGGGGACGAGCGCGTAGAACCATTCCTGGTCGCGCGCGACAAGCAGCCAGCCGACGAGCGCGCCCGCCACCGAGACCGCCAGCGCGATGCAAATGTCGAGCCAGATGGCGCGCACCGAGGTACTCCAGCCGCCCCCGAAAAAGCGGCGCAGCCAGCCGATGAAGCCCACGCGCGGCCCGTAGATCTGGAACCATGCGCGCCGCACCAGCGCCTCCAGATAGTCGAGCGCGGCGGCATCGAGCGATGTCTCGCGCGCCACGGCGAGGCTGGAGGCGGTCTTGCGGTAGAGCACGGGCAGGTCGAGGAGGTCGTCGTCGCTGATCGCGCGCGGGCGGCCCTTCTCCAGCGCGGTGACGATAGCGTCGAGCCGCTGCCAGTCGACCTCGCGCTCAAGCCGGAAACGGTCGGAGCGCAGGCTGGCCGCCTCGATGTCGGCGGGCGGCACGATCTCGGCCTTGCGGAACAGGGCGAGCGCCATCAGCCGATCGCCTCGCTACGCTTCTTCTCGAGATAGAGGTCGATCAGGCGGTAGCCGATGGCATCGTGCGCGGCCTCGATCACGTTGACTCCCAGCCGCCGCAACCTCTCCAGCACCAGCGCGCGCTGGCGGACCAGCGAATCGGCGCTGACGGCCATCGCGATGTCGCCGATGGAAGCGGGCTCGATGGCGGCGAGGTCCTCGAGCTCGGTATCGATCATGGTGACGAAGATGACGAGGTGGTGGCGCACCAGCCGCTCCACGCTCTCGACCATCAGCTCGGCGGAGGTCGGATCGGCGAAATCGGAGAACAGCACGATCAGGCTGCGACGCTTCAGCCGCGAGGCGAGCGTTGCCAGCGCCAGCGTGAAGTTGGGCTCGCGGGGCGTGTAGTCGAGCTCCGCCGCGGCGCTCTGCAGGCGGTGAAAGGCGCGGGTGTCGGCGACGAAGGGCGTCATCAGCTGCGGCTGGTCGGCGAACCCGAACAGCGCCACCCGGTCGCCGCCCTTCAGCGCGACATAGGCCGCGGTCAGTGCGGCGGAGACGGCGCGGTCGATGCGCGGCAGGCCGTCGACCGGCTCGATCATCGACTGCCCGCAATCGAAGGCGAAGACGATCTGGTTGTCGCGTTCGCTCTCGTTCTCGCGGGCGTAGAGCGCGGTGTGGCGGGCGCTGGCCTTCCAGTCGATGCGGCGGCGGTCCATGCCCGCCTCGTATTCGGACAGCGCCTCGAACTGCGTGCCCTCGCCGCGGATGCGCCGGGCGACGAGGCCGAACTGGCTGTCGCGCAGGAAGCGCTGGAGCACGGGGCTGCGCACCGGCGAGAGGTCGGGCCACACGCGCAAGGTGGCTTCGAGCGCCAGGTGCCGCTGCCGGACCGCGAGGCCGAGCGGGCCGGCCCAGCGCAGCCACAGGTCGTGCAACGCGCCGGAGCCGCGCCGCACCGGCACGGCCTCTCCCATGCCGGTGAAGCCGTTGGCCTCCCCGGTCGGCTGCAGGCGAAACGCGGCGCGCCCGTGTTCGCCCAGCCGCGGGTCGAAACCGATGGCGGCCTCGGGCAAGGCAGCATCGCCGTCGCGCTCGATGGTGGCATCGACGCGCAGCATGGCGGGCTGGCCCACCTCGACGTCGGCGGGGACGTAGTAGCGCAGGTCCCTCAGCGATCCCGCCAGCCAGCCGTCGATCAGCACGACCAGCAGCAGCGCCAGCCCCGCCGCGGGCGCGACGACCCAGGCGCCGGGCGCGGTGGCGGCGACGACCACGGCGAGCGGGGCCAGCAAGGCCAGCAGCACCAGCGTGCGCGCCGTCGGCACGACCGGTGGGGCGGGCACGCGGGCAAGGAGGGCGCGGATGCGGTTCACCTCACCGCGGCGCCTCGGTCTGCTCGATCATGCCGGCGACGAGATCCTCGACCAGCTTGCCCTCGATCTCGGCCGCGGGGCTGAGCAGCAGGCGGTGGCGCAGGCAGGCGGTGGCGAGCGCCTTGACGTCGTCGGGCACCACGTAGGCGCGGCCCTCCAGCGCGGCGCGGGCGCGGGCGGCGTTGGCGAGCAGGACCGCGGCGCGAGGGGAAGCACCGCTGGCGATGTCGGCATTGTCGCGCGTGGCGCGCACCAGCGCGACGCAGTAGTGCAGCACCTCGTCCGAGAGCGTCACATGCTTCACGCTTTCCTGCGCGGCGGCGATGGTGGCGGCGTCGGCCACCCGCGCGATGCCGAAGTCGGCGGGCTTCTGCGGCCCGCTGCGCTCGCCGAAGCGGCGCACGATCTGCGCTTCCTCCTCGAGGCTGGGGTAGGGGACCAGCAGCTTGAAGGCGAAGCGGTCGAGCTGGGCCTCGGGCAACGGATAGACGCCCTGGTTCTCTATCGGGTTCTGCGTGGCGACGACCATGAAGGTGTCACCCAGCGAATGGGTCTCGCCGTCCAGCGTCACCTTGCGTTCCTGCATGGCTTCCAGCAGCGCGGCCTGGGTCTTGGGCGGAGTGCGGTTGATCTCGTCGGCCAGCAGCACCTCGCAGAAGATCGGCCCGCGCGTCAGGGTGAACTGGCTCGTCTGGAAGTTGAACAGGTTGGAGCCGAGGATGTCGCCCGGCAGCAGGTCGGGCGTGAACTGGATGCGCCCGAAATCGAGGCCGGTGGCGCAGGCGAAGCAGTTGGCGAGGAAGGTCTTGGCCGTGCCCGGCGGACCTTCGAGCAGCACGTGGCCCTGGCTGAGCAGCGCGATCAGCAGGTGTTCGACCGTACTCTCCATGCCGACCACGGCCTTGCCGATCTCGCCGCGGATGCGGCCTGCGAGCTCGGCTGTCTGTTCCAGCGTCATGGTCATGGGGTGAGGGTCCTTTCGAAGTTCCGGAGTGCCGTGGCGGCACGAATGATGTCGCGCGCATGGTCCGCGGCGCGAAGATCTGCGGCGAGGCTGGCAAAGGCGGGGCCGGCGTGCCCGCGCGCGGCCAGCACGCGGTCGATCGCCGCCTCGCGCGCGTCGGTGTCGGCCACCCGCAGGCCGAGCCGCGCGGCCACCCGCCGCCCGACGAGCGCCTCGTAGGGGTCCTTGAGCAGGTGGAAGCGCTTCACCCGCGCCACCAGCGCCGCGCCGTTCCTTGCCAGCTGACGCTTGCCGCGCGCCATCGCCGGGGCCTCCGCCACGGGCGGACCGAAGCGATTGAAGGCGCGCCAGCCGATCACCAGCGCGGCCAGCAACAGGCACAGCGTCGCGGCCAGGAACGGCGGACGGAAGGCGAGGGTCAGCAGGTTCTCGGCAGAGCCCAGCCCGGCGAGCGTCATGTCGAAGACGATCGGCAGGTCCTCGCCGTCCATCGCCGCGTCGATCAGCGCCACCGCCGCTTCGGCCCGTCCGCGGTCGGCGAGGCCGTAGTTGTTGAGGAGGTCGGGCTCGAACACCACGATGACCGGGTAGGGTTCGTAGTCGTAGTAGTCCGCGGTCGATTGCAGGCGACCCGCCAGCACGTCTCCCTCGCTGTCGACGACGACGGGCTCGATTTCGAGATTCGGCTGCTTGACCAGCGCCTGCACCTTGTCCGGATCGGGCAGGGCTCCGCTCGCGCCGAAACCGTTCCAGCCGCGCGTCTCGCCCAGCGCCAGCTCGCCGCCCTCGGCCCAGTCGAGCTCGCCGAACCACGTGGGCGATGCCGCGCCGGCCAGCGCCACCCAGCCGGGCTCGCTCTCGACCTGATCGTTCTGCGGGACCGGCAGGGCAAACCACTTGGGCAGGATCAGCAAGGTCGGCCCCGCGTCCATGTCCTGCCGTTCCATGATCGCCTCGCCGATGGCCTCGGCATCGCCGTTCAGCTGCGGGGTGAGCACGACCAGCGCCGCGTCGGAAAGCCGCGCGCGGTTGCGGCTGACCTCGACCTCGTAGCCGCTGCCATCGAGCAGCTGGACGAGACCGGAAAAACCGTTGAGCCCGTTCGCCCCGGCATGGGCGCCGCCTTCCCCCTCGCTGTCACCCGTCCAGCCGCGACCGATGGCGTAGAGCATCAGCAGGAAGGCGAGCGCGCCCACCAGCAGCATCGCCAGCACCGCGCCGGGGCGGAAGGGACCGCGAGCCCGGCTCACGCGGCCAATCCGTGATGCTGGAGCGCCCGTTCCTGCAAAGCGAAATCGGAATAGGCGGTACGCGCCGCGGTCCAGTCGTCCTGCGTCAGGCGGGTGAGGGCGAACAGGCTGCGCTCCACCCGGCCCGCGATCACGCCGAAGGCCGAGCGCGCGGCCTCGGGCAGGCGGGTGTCGGCCGACAGTTCGCGCGCCGTGCTCGACGGCTGGAACAGGTTAGGGCGCGCGGCGGCGATCTGGCCGACCGAGCGCTTGAGCAAGAGGTGCGTCGCCTCGTCGTAGTCGCCCGCCGCGGCGAGGCGGTCCGCTTCCTCCAGCAGGGCCAGCGCCTCGCCCTGGTCGGGCACCCAGTCCTCGCCACCGCGCCGCGCCTTCCGCTTCGCCCGCGTGCCCTCGGGCGCCAAGGTGCGCCAGGCGAGCCACAGCAGCAGCGCCGCACCGGCGGCGATCAGCACCCACATCAGCACCGGCCAGATGGCGACGATGAAGCGGCCGATGGGGGCGAAAAGGCGGGCAATGGCGTCCAGCAGGCTGACCAGCCAGTCGGGAGGAGGCTCCTGCGCGGGAAATTCGACGGGTGCGAACTGGGTGTCGCCGTTGCCGCGCATCTCGCGCCAGGCATCGGCGAAGTCGCTCCCGCGCGCCGGCAGCGCCCCTGTCCCCTTGCCCGTCGTCACGCGGGCGGGGATGCCACGCCAATCGTTACCGCGCAATGACGAGGGCGCGGGTTTCGCGGGGAAATCAGCGCCTCAGGCCAGCGGCAGGCCCATGCACAGGCTGAAGTCGTCGCTGACATAGCCGGCGAAGGGCGGGCATTCGCGAAAGCCGTTCGCGGCATAGAGCCGCTGGGCCGATGCGAACACCGGGTGGCGGCCGGTTTCGAGGCCGATCCAGCAAAGCCCTCGCGCCCGTGCCTCGGCGAGGATGTGTGCCAGGATCGCCCGCCCGGCCCCGGTGCCGCGAAAGGCGTCGGCGGCGCGCATCGACTTGATCTCGCCCTCGAGCGGCCCCAGCGCCTTGAGAGCGCCGATGGCGGCGAGTTCTCCGTCCACCCGCGCGGCGAACATGATGACATCGCTCTCCGCCAGTCGCGCGGCGGGCATCGCGTGGACCTTGCAGGCGGGAGAGCAGGCGTGCATCTCGCGAAGGTGCGACGCGACCAGCGCGGCGATATCGGGGGTTGCGGGGTCCTCCGCCGCGATGACGAAGGCGGGCATCACCCCCGCGCCCTTGCCATCGGATAGCTGCCGAACATCTGCACGCTCTTGCAGTGGAAGCGCAGTTCGTCGAGCGCGCGGTCAACGGCGGGTTCGCCGGCCGCCCCGACGATGTCGGCATAGAACATGGTCGCGGCAAAGCTCGCGCCCCGCTGGTAGCTTTCCAGCTTGGTCATGTTGACGCCATTGGTGGCGAAACTGCCCAGCGCCTTGTAGAGCGCGGCAGGCACGTTGTTCACCTCGAACACGAAGGTCGTCATCGCCGCCTGGTCGGCCAGCGCCGCAGGGTTCAGCGCCTCGCGGGCCAGGACGACGAAGCGCGTGGTGTTGTCGGCGGCGTCCTCGACGTTCTCCTCGACGATGACGAGACCATAGAGGTCGGCGGCGAGAGCGGGGGCGATGGCGGCGATCGACGGGTCGTCCTGCTCGGCCACCCAGGCGGCGCTGCCCGCGGTATCGGCATGGCTCATCGGCACGATGCCGCGCGCGCGCAGGTATTCGCGGCTCTGGGCGAGCGCGTGGGGGTGACTGTAGGCGGCGCGGAACGGGCCGGCGGTATTGGTCGCCATCAGCGCGTGGTGGATGGCGAGGAAGTGTTCGCCTACGATGAAGAGGCCGCTTTCCGGCAGCAGGAAATGAATGTCGGCCACGCGTCCGGCCTGCGAATTGTCGATGGGGATCATCGCGCAGGCCGCTTCGCCCGCCTCCACCGCCTCGATCGCGGCGGCAAAGCTGAAGCAGGGCAGCGGCAGCGCATCGGGTGCCCATTCCATCGCCGCGCGGTGCGAATTGGCACCCGGCGCGCCCTGGAAGGCGATCGCGCGCTCCGGCTCGGCGGCGGCGGCGGCGCGCATGGTTTCGACCATCGCGAGGGCGGGGGCGGGGAAGGAGTCCATCGTGAAGCGCGCGCTAGCCTCGCATGGCCGTGCGGACAAGCGCCCTTGCGCCCGGCATACGGTCATCTGGCCCCTTGCGCGCTTGTCGCCGGGTGACTAGAGCGCAGGCCAAATCGCATTGGCCTTAAAAGAGCGGCAGAACGACCACGTCATGAACGATCGCATGAACACCATTTTCGGCTGGGTCCTGGCCAGCGCGGGCGTCGCTCTGGGCGGCTCCATCGTCGCCAACATGTATTTCCACGGCAACGGCGCCGAACTGCCTGAAGGCGTGCAGCCCGGCTATCCGATCGAGGCGGTCGAGGGCGGCGAGGGCGGCGGCGAAGCGGTCGAGCCCATCGGCAACCGGCTGGCCGTGGCGGACATTGCCGCGGGGGAAGCGGCCTTCGCGCGCTGCCAGTCGTGCCACCAGGTCACCGCCGGCCCGAGCGGTCTCGGCCCCAACCTGAACGGCGTAATCGGTTCCACCATCGGCGCGCATGCCAGCGACTTCGCCTACTCCGCGGCGATCAAGGCGCACGGCGGCCAGTGGACTTACGAGGCGCTGGACCAGTGGCTGACCAAGCCGAGCACCTTCATCCCCAACAACCAGATGTCCTTCCCCGGCCTGTCCGACCCGCAGACGCGCGCCGACGTGATCGCCTACCTGCACTCGGCAGGCGGCGGCGGCCCGGACTTCCCGCCGCCTGTGGCCGCCGATGCGCCCGCCGAGGGCGAGACCGACGGTGCCGGCGCGGACGAAGCGGCGACCGACCAGCCCGGCGAGGCGGCCGGTGCCGTCGCGACGGACGGCGCAGTGCCCACGGCTCAGCCCGCGACCGCCAACCAGAACAACACCTGATCGGATAACGCGCGAGGGGTGCTAGCCGCGCCCCTTGAAGCCCTGCGCCACGACGTACCACTCGCTCGAGCCCTTGCGGCTGGCGGGCGGCTTGGCGTGCTTCACGCTGGCGAAGTGCCGCTTGAGCAGGTCGAGCAGTTCCTTGTCGGTGCCCCCGGCAAAGCCCTTGGCGACGAAAGCACCGCCATCCTCCAGCACATCCACCGCGAACCATGCGCCGGCCTCCACCAGCGCCATGGTGCGCAGGTGGTCGGTCTGCTTGTGGCCCACGGTGTTGGCCGCCATGTCCGACAGCACGAGATCGGGCCTGCCGCCCAGCGCTTCCTCCAGCGCGGCGGGGGCCTCGTCGGCCATGAAATCCATCTGCAGGATGGTGACGCCGTCGATGGGTTCGACCTCCAGCAGGTCGATGCCGACGACCGCCGCGCCGGGCGCCCGCTTGCGCACCACCTGGGCCCAGCCGCCTGGCGCCACGCCGAGGTCGATCACGCGCCGGGCGCCCTTGACGAGGCCGAAACGGTCGTCGAGTTCGATCAGCTTGAAGGCCGCGCGGCTGCGCCATCCCTCGTCCTTGGCGCGCTTGACGTAGGGGTCGTTGAGCTGCCGCTGCAACCAGCGTTTGGAACTCTCCTTCCGCTTCTTGCCCGATTTCAGCTTGCGGTCGGGTTCGCGTCCGGCGCGGGTCATCTCGCGCTGGCTCCGCCCGTTTTCAGGCGCCGAAGCGCCGCCTGCGCCTCGGCCCCCTCGGCATCGGCACTCATCAGGCTGCGCAGGATGCCCTCGCGGATGCCGCGGTCGGCAACGCCCAGCCGGTCGGCGGGCCAGATCTCCAGGATCACCTCGAGGATCGCGCAGCCCGCCACGACCAGCTCGGCGCGCTCGTTGCCAATGCAGTCGAGTTCGCTGCGCTCCGCTGGCGACATGCGCGACAGGCGCTGCGAGATGTCGAGCATGGCATTGGCGGGCACTATCAGCCCGTCCACCTGCTTGCGGTCGTAATGGGGCAGCTCGAGGTGCACGCTCGCCAGCGTCGTCACCGTTCCGCTGGTGCCGAGCAGGCGCTGGTCGGGGGCGGAATGGGGCGCGATGCGCTCCGCGAACTCGGCAAAGCTGTCGCGCACCTTTTGCTTCATGGTCTCGTACCGGCGCAGGCGCTGCTCGAGCCCGCCGTTTTCGCGGCCCACGGTCTCGGTCAGCGAGACGACGCCCCAGGGCACGCTCTGCCAGTCGATGATGCGCGGAACGGGAGCGCCGGGCTCGATCAGCACCAGCTCGGTCGAGCCGCCGCCGATGTCGAAGATGACTGCGGGGCCGACGCCATCTTCAAGCAGGATGTGGCAGCCCAGCACCGCGAGGCGGGCCTCCTCCTGCGCGCTGATGATGTCGAGCGCGATGCCGGTTTCCCTGTACACGCGCTCGATGAAGGCCTCGCCATTGGTGGCGCGGCGACAGGCCTCGGTGGCGACCGAGCGGGCTAGGTGGACGTTGCGCTTCCTGAGCTTGTCGGAGCACACCTTGAGCGCGCCGAGCGCCCGGTCCATCGCCTCGTCGGAGAGGCGGCCCGTCTGCGCCAGCCCTTCGCCGAGGCGCACCACGCGCGAAAAGGCGTCGACCACGACGAAGTTCTCGTCCGAGGGGCGGGCGATCAGCAGGCGGCAGTTGTTGGTGCCGAGATCGATCGCGGCATAGGACTGGCGAAAACTCTTCTGATGCGGCGGTCGGCGCCAGCCGTTGCCGGGCCGCCCGCTGCCATGCTCGTTTTGCCGGGAATCGCCGGGAGCGCGCTGCGGGCCCCTGCTCGCATGGTGGTCGCGGCTCCTGTCACCTGCCGTCGGCCCACCGGCCCTGTCGCGTCCAACCGGCGGAATATGGTCCGCCATCGTCATCGTACTTTCGATTTCACCGCCCGTGCCGGGCGGAACTTGACCTCAAGGTAGACCCAATGCCCGTTTGACACAAGTTGGCGCGCGGCTAGGCCTTTGTCCGTGTCGCCAGTCCCGCCCACCGTCGCCCTGTTCGCGAAGTATCCGCGCGCCGGAGAGGCGAAGACGCGGCTGATCCCGGCGCTGGGGACCGAGGGCGCGGCCATGCTGCACCGCCGGCTGGTCAAGCGCACGCTGGCAACGGTGCGCGCGAGCGGGCTTGCCGTCACGGTGTGGACCACGGGCGCGCCGCACGCGGACTTTCGCGAATGGCTGGGCGAGGACGTGCCGCTGGCGGCGCAGGGCGAGGGCGACCTTGGTGCGCGGCTGGCCCGCGTTCCCGCGCCCGGGATCCTGCTGGGCGCGGACATTCCGGACCTGCGGCCGCATCACCTGACAGCCGCGGCCGCGGCGCTGACCGAGGTGCCCGTCGTCGTTGGACCGGCGGAGGACGGCGGCTATTATCTGCTCGGCTTCCGGCAGCCGATGCCGGAGCTGTTCGCAGACATGCCATGGGGTACCGACCGGGTGCTGGCGGAGACAGTGGCGCGTCTTCGCGGCTCGGGCACGGCCTACCGGCTGCTCGAAACGCTCGCCGATTGCGACCGGCCTGAGGATCTCACCCGCTGGCCGGACCTGACGCGGTGAACAAAGTCTCCATCGTCGTACCGATGCTCAACGAGGAGGCGGCGCTCCCCGCGATTGTTTCGCATCTGGCGGCGCTCGATCCCGCGCCGCTGGAAGTGGTGGCGGTCGACGGCGGCAGCGCGGATGCCTCGGTCGCGATCGCACGGGCTGCGGGCTGGCGCGTGGTGGAGACCGAGCGCGGCCGGGGCCGCCAGATTAACGCCGGGGTCGCCGCGGCGCGGGGCGAACTTGTGGTGGTGCTGCACGCCGACACTGTGCCGCCGGCCGACATCGTGGCGGTGATCGCCACGACCTTGGCCGACCCGAAGACTGCGCTCGCAGGCTTCACCCCGATCATCCGTGGGCCGAAGAAGACCCGCTGGGGTACCACAGCGCACAACTGGGCCAAGACCTGGTACGCGCCCCTGCTGTTCCGCCCGCACCTGTTCATGCGCGGCTGCCGCCTGCTGTTCGGCGATCACGCGATGTTCTTCCGCCGCCACCAGTTCCTCGCCGTTGGCGGCTGCGACCCGGCGGCACGGGTTATGGAGGAAGCGGACCTGTGCATTCGCCTCAACCGCTTCGGCCGCGTGAAGCTGCTCGCCCGCACCGTCGAGACTTCGGACCGCCGCATCGCCGAATGGGGGGCGCTGAAGGCGAACTGGATCTATCTCAAGGTCGGGCTGCTCTGGGCCATGGGCGCACGCGAGCGGCTACACGAGCACTACCCTGACGTGCGCTAGGCAGGCGGTGAGGGGAGGTACCCGCGCTTGATGCCGTAGGCGATCAGCCGGTCGAGCCAGGCGCGGTCGGTCGGCGGACAGGCGAGGCCGGTCGCGGCGCGAAACCTGCTGTCGTCGAAGCGCGGCGAGCGGGTGAAGTAGGGGCCGAAGGTCGCGATCATGCGCTGGGCGAGCGGGCCTTCCGGTTCGTAGCCTTCGGGCGGGACAATCTCAGGGTCGGGAAAGTGCGGCACCCGCGCCACCCCCGCCGCCAGCTCCGCCACCGGCATCGGCTCGTCCCCGACGAGGTGGAAATGCCCGGCCGCCGCTTCGTCCATCCTTTCCGCCAGCGCCACCAGCCCTTCGGCGACATGGTCGATGGGCACGCAGTCGAAGGTCGCTCCGCCCGCCACCGGCAGCCGCGTCACCTTGCCGCGCGCCATCAGGCGGAACACGTTGCAGAGCGAAGGAAAGTCGCGGATCGCCCCGGTTGCGCTGTCGCCCAGCACGATGGACGGGCGGGCGATCACGAAGCGCAGGCCGCTCGCCTCGACCACCCGCTCGCCCGCCGCCTTGCTCGCCTCGTAGCGGTTCGTGAAGCACGTGCCCTCAGGCACAGGGCCTTCGACGATGTGGCCATCGCGGTCGCCGCAAACGTATGCGGTGGAGACGTGCAGGAACGCCGCTCCCGCCTCCCGCGCATGATCGAGCGCGTTCTGCGTACCGGCCACGTTGACCGCGTGAAGCTCCGCCTCCGGTGCGTCGAAGTCCAGATGCGCCGCGCAGTGCATCACCACGTCCTGCGGCTCCGGCGCGAGGCCCATCAGCGGCAGCGTGACATCGCCCCGCACCACGCGCAGGCCATCGACCAATGCCCCATCGTTGCCGCGAACTTCGGGATTGCGGCGGACCATGGCGGTCACCGCGTGGCCGCGCGCCGCCAGCCGGGCGCAGACCTCGCCCCCGATCAGCCCGGCCGCGCCGGTAACGAGGACCCTCAGCAACAGGCCGCGCCGGTCGCTGCCGTCTGCTCGCCCTGACCGAACGGCATGGCCGTCCCGCATCCGGGAAATACGCCGTAGTGCCGCGAGAAGTCGCCGATGAAGTCGAAGTGCGGGGCAAAGCGCGTATCAGCTAGCATCCGCCACGAATTGCCGCAGATCGGGAACACCCGCCCCGCCTCGATCGCGTGGTGCGCGTCGAGCATGAACACGCGCTCCTCGCCCGCAATGCCGCCATGGTAGACGACCGCCTGGCCATAGTCCTCGCACTGCGGCTCCAGCCCGTCGAGCTTGAACAGGCGCCAGGTGGCCGAGACGAAATTGATGCCGTCCAGCTTTGCCGCGATTTCGGCATCGTTGATGCCCATCGGCCGGTCGGTGACGAGGCGCGGGTCGGCAAAGCCCGCGGCCTTGGCCAGCCGGTCGAAATC
Source organism: Aurantiacibacter luteus (assembly GCF_001010945.1). Taxonomy (GTDB): domain Bacteria; phylum Pseudomonadota; class Alphaproteobacteria; order Sphingomonadales; family Sphingomonadaceae; genus Alteraurantiacibacter; species Alteraurantiacibacter luteus. The sequence continues at coordinate 51,674 of NZ_LBHB01000002.1, read as the reverse complement.
GCCCCAGTAAAGCGCGCCCGACAGGCACTCGCCGTGCAGCACCGGGTCCGCCAGCAGCGCCTCCGGCACGCGGCGGTCGGCATAGACGTCGGAGAAATAGAGCTCACCGCCCGGCTTCAGCAGACGGTGCGCGGCGGCAAAGACCGCGGCCTTGTCGGCGACGAGGTTGATGACGCAGTTGGAGACGATGACGTCGAAGCTTTCGGGCGCAAGGTCCAGCTCGCCCAGCTTCTCGATGTCGCCTTCCACGAAGCGGGTGTTGGCATAGCCGAAACGCTCGGCGTGCCAGCCCTGGTGCTCGCGCGCGACGGCGAGCAGCTCGGGCGTGGCGTCGACCCCGGTGACGCTGCCCTCAGGTCCGACGAGCTGTGCGAGCAAGTAGGCGTCCTGCCCGCTGCCCGAACCCAGATCGAGCACGTGGCACCCCTCCAGCGCCTGCGGCACCACCAGCCCGCAGCCGTAGTAGCGCGCCTTTACCTCAGGGTGGACGTTCTTCAGCGCGGCGAGGATCCGGTCCGATGGCCGTTCGAAGGTGCAGCAGGCATCGGTCCGCAAATCCTGCGAGCCCGAGAGCACCTTGCCGTAATAGTCCTGCGAGTTCTGGAGGTTCATGCGCTGCATCCCTTGGTGTCGCCCAACCCGATAGCGCTTCGCCCGCCGCCCGCAATGGGCTAGGCCCCATGGGCAATGGATTACACGCATGACGTTATCGTGATCGGCGGCGGCGCTGCGGGGCTGACCGCGGCGGGCGGCTGCGCGCTGTTCGGGCTGAAGGTCGCGCTGATCGAGGCCGGCGAAATGGGCGGCGAGTGCCTCAACAACGGCTGCGTGCCGTCGAAGGCGCTGATCGCCGCGGCGGCGCGGGCAGCCGAGGGGAGAGAGGCCAGCTGCATGGGGGTCAAGCTGGAGGCTCCGCAGGTCGACTGGGCGGGCGTGCGCGCCCACGTCCAGGGTGCCATTGCCGCCATCGCGCCGCACGATTCGCAGGAGCGATTCGAGGGGATGGGTTGCGAGGTTTTCCGCGACTGGGCAAAATTCACCGGGCCGAAGACGGTCGAGGTGGCGGGGCGCACGCTGAGCGCGCCGCGCGTGGTTATCGCCACCGGCTCCAGCCCCGCCGTGCCGCCGATCGAGGGGCTGGACGGCGTGCCCTACCTCACCAACGAGAACCTGTTCGAGCTGGACGAACTGCCCGCCCATCTCGCGGTGCTCGGCGGCGGCAACATTGGCATGGAGATGGCGCAGGCCTTTCGCCGCCTCGGCAGCCGGGTCACGCTGATCGAACCCGACGACCTGCTCGCCCGTGACGACCGCGACAGCGTGGACCTGCTGGTGGAGGCGATGAAGGACGAGGGCGTGCGCTTCGTGAAGGGCAAGGCCGCCAGCGTCTCGGGCGAGGCGGGGGCCATCGAGGTGACAACCGACGGCGGAGAGACAATCGCCTGCTCGCACCTGCTGGTGGCGACGGGCCGCAAGGCGCGTACCGAAGGCTACGGGCTGGAAAAAACCGGCGTGAAGCTGGGGAAGAACGGCATCGCCGTCGACGCCCGCCGCCGCACCAGCGTCAAGCACATCTACGCCGTGGGCGACTGCAACGAAGGCCCGCGCCTGACGCACGTCTCGGGCTACGAGGGGTCGAACGTGGTGATGGAGATCGCGCTCGGCCTGCCGACCAAGGCGGATTACGCCGCGCTGCCGTGGTGCACGTATACTTCGCCCGAGGTGGGGCAGGTGGGGCTGACCGAACAGCAGGCGCGGGCAAAATACGGTGAGGCGCTAGTCGTCGTCACCGAGCACTTCGACCACAACGATCGTGCGGTCGCGGAAGGTCGCCCCGCCGGCCATCTGAAGTTGATGCTGAAGGGCAAGAAGATGGTCGGCGCCAGTGTCTGCGGAGAGCAAGCGGGCGAACTGCTGCTGCCGCTGTGGCAGGCCATCACCGGCAAGACATCGACCTTTGCGCTCGGCGGCGCGGTCATCGCCTATCCCACCCGCGCCGAAATCGTGAAGGCCGCCGCCTTTGCCGCGTGGGAGCCGATGGTCTTCGGCGCATGGCCCAAGCGCTGGGCGCGGCTGGTGGCCAAGATGCGGCGGGCGTTCTGATGGCAAGCCGCAGCAGGAACGCCCCCACCGGCCCCTCGCCCTTCGCGGTCGATGCCACGGCCCTGCCGCGCGAAAAATTCGCCGATCCGCTGGTTACCGCCGACGGCTCGGAGCGCGCGAGCGTGGCGCTGACGCACCTCGACACGCTGTGGTTCGCTACCGGCACGCTGTGCAATCTCGCCTGCGCCAACTGCTACATCGAGAGCAGTCCGACCAACGATGCGCTGATCTACCTGACCGCTGCCGAGGTGACGCGCTTCCTCGACGAGATCGAGGCACAAGGGGTCCGCGAGATCGGGTTCACCGGCGGCGAGCCGTTCATGAATCCGCACATCCTGGCGATGATCGAGGACGCGCTGTCGCGTGGGCACGAGGTGCTCGTCCTCTCCAACGCCATGAAGCCGCTGCGCCGCCACGAAGCCGAACTGTTGCGGCTGCGCCAGGCTTACGGCGACCGGCTGACGATCCGCGTCTCCATCGATCACCACACCCAGCACGTGCACGAGGAGGAGCGCGGCCCGGGAAGCTGGGCGCCCATGCTGGACGGGCTGCGCTGGCTCAGCGCCAACGGCTTCTCGCTCGCCGCCGCCGGGCGCAGGCTGGGCGGGGAAAGCGAGGCACTGGCCCGCAATGCCTACGCCATGTTGTTCGCCGCCGAGGGTATCGCCATCGACGCCGCCGATCCCGCGCAGCTGGTGCTCTTCCCGGAAATGGACGCGAGCGCCGACGTGCCCGAGATCACCACCGCGTGCTGGGGCATCCTCGGCAAGTCCCCGGACGACATCATGTGCGCCTCGAGCCGAATGGTCGTCCACCGCAAGGGCGAGCCCGCCGCGCGTGTCGTCGCCTGCACGCTGCTGCCCTACGATCCGCAGTTCGATCTCGGCGCGACCGTTGCCGAGGCGAGCCGCCCGGTCATGCTCAACCACCCGCACTGCGCGCGCTTCTGCGTGCTCGGCGGGGCGAGTTGTTCAGCCTAGGCACCATTCCGGCGTGTCATGCGTTCGTTCGTCATGATCCGCACCATCTTCGCCGCCGCCACCGTCCTCGCGCTCGCCTCCACGGCTGCGCCTGATGATGCTCTGGCACAGCGCAGCATCGACGGCACCTACCGCGACCAAGGCGGTTACGTGGAAATCACGGTGGCCCCATGCGGCAACACGCGCTGCGGGACCATCACCCGCATCATCCGCATGAAACCGGGCGAGACCAACCGCGACCGCCACAACGACAACCCCGCCCTGCGGGACCGGCCCATCGTCGGCGTGCGGGTGCTGAGCGCCCTTTCCTGGCGCGACGGGGCTTGGCGCGGGCAGGTCTACAACCCCGAGGACGGCGGCACCTACCGCGCCGTGGTGCGCCCGGGCCGCAACGGTGCGCTCGACGTGCAGGGCTGCCTCTCCATCGTCTGCCGCACGGTCACTTGGCCCGCCGCGTAATTGCCCAGACTGCAAGGGTTGACCGAATCCAAACCCCGTTATAAACGCCCGCCCTCGCTGCAGTGCCCTGTCCTCTAATGGTAAGAGAGCGGACTCTGACTCCGTCAATCAAGGTTCGAGTCCTTGCGGGGCATCCAGCGTTTTCCCGGCCCTTTCCAATACTGACCATGGTCTCTAAGGCCGTGTGCTGTTTTGCGAGAGGATGACGGCGTGAGCCCCGAAGACGAATTGACCGACCACAAGTTTTATCACGCCGATACCGAGGCGCAGTTCGCCGAGAAGGCGGTCCCCTCCACTCCGCAGACGCGGCACCCGGCCTACAAGCTGGCCTTCCAGGACACCGACTTCCTGCTGCGCGAGGAATTGCGCCCGGTGCGCTTCCAGCTCGAGCTCTTGAAGGCCGAGACTCTGCTGGACGAGGCGGGCGTGGGCTCCACGCTGGTCATGTACGGGTCCGCCCGTATTCCCCCGCCCGAGGCCGCCGAGGCGGCGCTGAAGCAGGCCGAGACCCTGCCCGAGGACGAGGCGCTGGTGATCCGCAACCTCGCGGCCAAGAGCAAGTACTACGGCGAGGCGCACAAGCTCGCCAGGCTGGTCAGCGAGAAGTCGATCGTGGAGGACGGCAAGCGCCAGTTCGTCGTGTGTAGCGGCGGCGGCCCCTCGATCATGGAAGCGGCCAACAGGGGCGCGAGCGATGCGGGGGCGGAAAGCATCGGTCTCAACATCATCCTGCCGCACGAGCAGGCGCCCAACCCCTACGTTACGCCCTACCTGTCGCTCAACTTCCACTACTTTGCGCTTCGCAAGATGCACTTCCTGCTGCGCGCGCGGGCGGTGGCGGTCTTCCCCGGTGGGTTCGGCACCTTCGACGAGTTCTTCGAACTGCTGACGCTGGTGCAGACCGGCAAGATGAAGCCGTTGCCGATCCTGCTGTTCGGCAAGGACTTCTGGACCCGCGTGGTCGATTTCGACGCGCTGGCCGAGGAAGGCGTGATCTCGCGCCGCGACCTCGATCTCATCACCTGGTGCGAGACGGCAGAGGATGCCTGGGCGGCGATCGCGGGCTTCTACAAGATCAAGAATTGAAATCCGGGCGGGGGCGCAGCGTTGAGCCGCGCCCCCGAACCCTCTCCTAAAATTCGGTCGAGACCTGCACGTACCAGTTGCGGGGGCGGGCGAAGATCTTCTCGGCGTAGCCGAGCGTGCCGAGTGAGGCGTTGCCCTGAATCAGGTATTCCTCGTCCAGCGCGTTGATGACACCTGCCTGGATGCGATAGGTATCGTCGATTTCCACCTCGATCGAAGCGTTGCCCACGAAATACCCGTCCTGCTCAATCTCCGGCACGCTGCCGGTGATGAAGGTGAGGCTGGATGTATAACTCCCGTCCACGCGCGGGGTCACGGTGACTCGGGGAGATACGTCGATCTCGTAACCGATGGCGATATTACCCTGGAACGACGGGGTCAGAGGCAGGTCGTCGCCTGGCGCCACGGTGGCCGTGGTGCCGGGGACAGGCGTGATCGTGCGGATCTCGTCGTCGAGCACGCTGAGCCCGGCATCGATCCGCAGACCGCTGCCGTAGGGATTGTAGGTTGCCTCCGCCTCGAACCCGCGGATCCGTGCCTCGCCGGCGTTGAACAGCAGCGGCACAGGGCCCTGGCGGAAGACCAGCTGGATGTCGGTGTAATTGGCCTGGAAGGCGGCGAGGTTCAGGCGCAGATCGCCGAAATCCATCTTCGCTCCGACTTCGTAGCTGTTTACGCTCTCCTCGTCGAAAGGCACCGGGACGAAGCCAGCAGGCGGTGCGTTGTAGCGGGTGTTGAATCCTCCGGACTTGAAGCTGCGCGCGTAGGAGACGTAGGCGTTGAGCCAATCGGTGAACGTGTAGGCCGCGCTGGCAGAGCCGGTGAGAGCGGTGAAGGTATCCTCGAACGGGCGGCTGTAGATAAACAGGGGGCCGCCTTCGGGAATGGCCAATACCGGCAGCGGATCGGGGTCGGGCAGCGTCGAGGGAAAGAGGTTGAACACCGTGCCGGCATAGGTCTTGCGATCTTCCGTGTAGCGCAGGCCGCCGGTCAGCTCGAGGCCCTCGAGCACTTCGAACGAAACTTCGCCGAAAGCTGCAAGCGAGCGTGTCTCGAGATCGGAAAATTGCAGGTCGCGGCTTCCCGGCCCGCCGTTCAATACCGAGCCGATGACGGGCGGCGAGGGCGGAAACGCCAGGAACACCGTGGCCCGCTCGGTCGTGTCCTCGTCGAAGTAGTATCCGCCGATGATCGCGCTCACACGATCGGAGTTGTACTGCAGTTGCAGCTCCTGGCTGAACTGGTCGGACTGCGAGCCGACATCGGTAGTCAGGATCTCGAACGGCGTGTTGTCGGCATCGCGGATGCCGCGCGATTCCGTGGAGCGATAGGCGGTGATGCTCTTCACGGTGAAAGCGTCCGACAGTTCGTAGGTGGCGGTGCCCGATACGCCCCAGACCTCGGATTCGCTCAGTACGGGCGCGGTCCCGCCGTTGACGAAGTTGCCACGTGCCTGGAAATCGTTGGCGCAGCGCGCGTCGTCGATCAAGGGCACGTTGGGGGCGCCGAAGCGCGGATTGCCGGGGGCGAGCGGGGCGAAGGGAATGGTCGCGCCGGGACAGCCCGCCGCCACGCTGACGATGGCAGGCACGGGGGCCCGCTCGTTTATGCCGGCAAAAACGAACGGCGCGCCGTTCTCGTCGCGCCGGGTGTAATCGGCACGCAGGTTCACCTCGAAGGCGGGCGAGGGCTCCCAGCGCAGGGCAGCATTGCCCGAACGCACGCTCTCGTTGCCAAGGTCGCGATTGTCGAACTCGCGGATGACGTAGCCCTGTCGCTCGCGAATTCCGCCCGAAATGCGGGCCGCCAGCGTGTCGCCAAGCGGCACGTTCAATGCGGCGAAGCCTTCGAACAGGTCGTACTGGCCAAAGCGCATCCGCGCCCGGCCGGAAAATTCCCCGAATTCCGGTTCGCGGGTGCGGACCAGAATTGCGCCGCCGATGGTGTTGCGGCCGAACAGCGTGCCTTGCGGTCCGCGCAGCACTTCGACGCTGGCAATGTCGCCGAACTCGATTGTGCCACCCGCAGCGCGACCGACATAGACCTCGTCGATGTAGATGCCGACGCCCGGATCGACTGCCGCCGTGGGATCGAGCTGGCCGATGCCGCGGATGAAAACGACGGACGAGGCGCTGTTGCCGGACAGCTGACCGGCAGGCTTGAACTGCAGGCTGGGCGTGATCCGCTCGAGGTCGGATGTCTGCACGATTTGCCGATCCTCCAGCGTTTCGGCGCTGAAGGCGGAGATGGCGATAGGGGTGTCCTGCAGCGATTCTTCGCGACGCCGCGCGGTGACAAGGATGACGTCTCCCGCCTGCTCGTTCTGGCGGGCTTCCTCTGCCGATGCGCCGGTGTCGGCAGGGTTCACCTGCGCGGCGGCGGGCGGAGCCGAAGTAAGCGCCGCGAGAGCCGTGCCGGAGAGGACGACGCAACGGAAAGCGGACAGGCCGAAGATGTGCATGACTGTTCTCCCAAAAACGACCGATCGTACGCGGTCTTGGAAATTTGTTATCATCGATAACATATGCCGACAATATCGCGTCGCTTGCCGCATAGTGGCGGCCTGTTTATCGTGTCGGAAAAGTCACACGGGGAGAGCGTGACCATGGCGCCGATTATACCGGCGGACGAAAGTGACGCCGAGCTCGACTACAGCTTCCTGTCCCGACGCACCGGGTTTCTGCTGCGCCTTGCCAGCGTGATGAACCTGTCGCACCTCGCGGGGGAAATGCCGGACAAGGCGCTTACATCGCAGCGCATGTCGGTGCTGACGCTGGTGGCCGCCAACCCCGGCGCCTCGCAGGTCCGCATCGGCGAGGCGCTGCGCCTGTCGCGCCCAGCCGCGACGCTCGCGATCGATTTCTGGGAGGAGCGTGGCTGCATGCAGCGGCGCGTAGTGCCAGGGGACCGCCGTAGTCGCGGTCTGTTCGTTACTCCTGCGGGAGAAGACCTGGTTGCCGCCTTTGAAATGCAGACGGCGGAGGCGGAAAAGCGGCTGCGCGAAAAGCTGGAAAGCGACGAGGTCGAGGAACTGCGTAGGTTGCTGGCCAAATTCCTGGGTTAGTTTTGGCCGGCCTGGCTCACCGCCTGATGCCCCAGCGGGCCGTTGCCGAGCCCGAAGCCCGGCGCCTGCATCATCGCCTCGCGCACGAAGCGGCGGCCTAGCGCGACGGCATCCTCCAGCCGCAGCCCGCGTCCGAGGTGGGTGGCGATCGCGCTCGACAAGGTGCAGCCCGTGCCGTGCGTGTGCCGGGTGACGATGCGCGCCTCGCTCCAGACCACGTCCTCCATGCCGGGGCGCACGAGGCGGTCCTCAACCATCGGCCCCTCGGCATCGCCGCCCTTGGCGAGGTAGGCGACGCCGCCACCGTCGTTTCTGGCCTTCATGCCCTCCGGGCCGCCGAGCGCGGCGAGTTCGGGCACGTTAGGGGTGGTGAGCGCGGCCAGCTCCATCAGCCAGTCGAACACCTCGACGGTAGCCGGGTCGGCCAGCACGCTGCCGCTGGTGGCGACCATGACGGGGTCGAAGACGATGGGGCAGGGCAGGTCCTCCAGCCGGTCCGCCACCACCTCGGCGATGTCGGCGCTGCCCAGCATCCCCACCTTGACCGCGTCCGCGCCGATGTCTTCCAGGCAGCCGTCGATCTGCGCGGCGACGAAATCGGGCGAGAGCGTCTCTACCGCGCGCACCCCGCGCGTGTTCTGCGCGGTGACGGCGGTGATGGCGGTCATGGCATAGCCGCCGAGCATGGTGACAGTCTTGATGTCCGCCTGGATCCCCGCGCCGCCCGAGCTGTCGGACCCGGCAATGACCAGCACGCGGGGCGGGCGATTGGGATCGGCGGTCATTGCTCTAACGCCCGTTCACGCCGCCGCCTGCACCTCGGCGCAGATCGCGTCGACCAGCCGGCGCACTTGCGCCTCGTCGTCGCCTTCGGCCATGACGCGCACCAGCGGCTCGGTGCCGGACTTGCGGATGACGAGGCGGCCCTTGCCTTCCAGTTCTGCCTCCGCCTCGGCGATGCAGGCTTTCACGCTCTCGGCCGCGAGCGGATCGCCGCCTTCGTAGCGCACGTTCTTGAGCAACTGCGGCACGGGGTCGAAAAGGTGGAGCAATTCGCTCGCCCGCTTGCCGGTGCGGACCATGGCGGCGAGCACCTGCATGGCGGCGATGGTGCCGTCGCCGGTGGTGGCGTGGTCGAGCAGGATCATGTGCCCCGACTGCTCGCCGCCCACGTTGTAACCGCCCGCCTTCATCGCCTCGAGCACGTAGCGGTCGCCCACCTTGGCGCGCACGAGCTTCAGCCCCTCGCCCTGCAGGAAGCGCTCGAGCCCGAGGTTCGACATGACCGTGGCGACGATGCCGTCGCCTTTCAGCAAGCCCTTCAGTTTCCAGCGACTGCCGATAAGGCCCATGATCTGGTCGCCGTCGACCACCTCACCTTTCTCGTCGATCACGATCAGCCGGTCGGCATCCCCGTCCAGCGCGATGCCGATATCGGCACCCTCCTCCACCACTTTCGCGCGAATGGCATCGAGCGAGGTGGAGCCCACGCCGTCGTTGATGTTGAGGCCGTTGGGGGTGACGCCCATCGTCACGACTTCCGCGCCCAGCTCCCAGATCGCGGTCGGGGTGACGTTGTAGGCCGCGCCATTGGCGCAATCGACGACGATCTTCAGGCCGTCGAGCCGGAGGTCCGAAGGCAGCGCGCGCTTCACCGCGTGAATGTAGCGCCCGCGCGCATCCTCGATCCGCCGGGCGCGGCCGATGTGGTCGCCCTCGGCCAGTACGGGCTCGGCGTGCATGGCCGCCTCGATCGCTTCCTCGTCCTCGTCGGAGAGCTTGAAGCCGTCGGGGCCGAACAGCTTGATGCCGTTGTCGTCGTAGGGGTTGTGGCTGGCCGAGATCATCACGCCGATGTCGGCGCGCATCTCGCGGGTCAGCATGGCGACGGCGGGCGTGGGCAGCGGCCCCGTCATCACCACGTCCATCCCCACGCTGGTGAAGCCCGCGACCAGCGCGTTCTCCATCATGTAGCCCGACAGCCGTGTGTCCTTGCCGATCACCACGCGGTGCTTGTGGTCGCCGCGCAGGAAGTGCCGGCCCGCCGCCTGGCCGACCTTCATGGCTATCGCGGCATTCAGCTTCTTGCCGTTGGCGCGGCCGCGGATGCCGTCGGTGCCGAAGAATTCGCGTCCCATTGCTGTCCCTTTGTCGCAAGGCTCTTGAAGCTCAATGCCGCCTCCGCCCTGCGTTGTCACGTCCCTTGCGGCGGGCGAAAAAGGCGGCGTGCGTTGCAACCCATGGCGTGCTCGCGCATTGGTCTGACAGACAGACCCCGTACAACAGGAAGGACGGACCACCCCATGGCTTTCACCCTCATCCCCCTGCCCTTCGATGACGAGGCGATCGCGCCCGCCATCTCGGCCGAGACGTTCAGCTACCACCACGGCAAGCATCACAAGGCCTATGTCGACAAGACCAACGCCGCCATCGAGGGTACCGACATGGACGGCAAGGACCTCATCTCGGTGATCAAGTCGGCCCGCGGCAGCAACCAGGGCCTGTTCAACAACGCCGCGCAGGTGTGGAACCACGGTTTCTTCTGGCACTCGCTCGCCCCCTCGGCCGTCGGCCCGAGCGGCGATGTCGCCAACAAGATCGAGGAAAGCTTCGGCAGCCTCAAGGAACTGGGCGACAAGCTGAAGGAAAAGGGCGCGGGCCACTTCGCCAGCGGCTGGGTGTGGCTGGTGGAAAAGGACGGCAAGCTCTCCGTCGAGGACAGCCACGACGCCGAGACCATGGCCGATGGCGATGCCAACCCGCTGCTGGTCATCGACCTGTGGGAACACGCCTACTACCTCGACCACCAGAACGCCCGCCCGAGCTATCTCGACGCGGTGGTGGATGGCCATCTCAACTGGGATTTCGCGGCCGAGAACCTCGCCCGCGGCAGCGCCTGGACCTATCCGGGCTAACCCGACCCGATCCGGCCACTCGCCGATAACATAAAGGCCCGCCCCTCCATGCGAGGGGCGGGCCTTTTGATTGGCCGTCAGGTTTTGATCTCGTCCGGCACGCCCAGTTTGGGCCCGTGGTCGCCGAACAATGGCTCGCCGAACAGGAAGCCGATGAAGTTGGGTCGCCCAAGGTGGTCGACCAGCGCCGTCAGCGTCAGCAGGATCGGCACCGACAGCAGCGCGCCGACCACGCCCCAGATCCAGCCGAAATAGCTCAGCGCCAGCAGGATCATCACTGGGTTCATGGTGAAGCGCGCGCCCAAAATGGACGGCGTGATGACGTTGGCTTCCACGGTGTGCAAGGCGAGGTAGGCGGCAGCGGGGATCATGCCGACGAAAACCGAATCCGCCGTCCCCAGCCCGAACAGGCCGAGCAGCACCATCATGGCGAGCGGCCCGACATAGGGCACGAAGTTCAGCAGCATGGCGAGGCCGCCCCACATGATCGGCGCCTCCAGCCCCAGCGCCCAGGCGCCAAGTGCCGTCACCACGCCCACGCCCGTGTTGATGAGCCCGACGGTGATGATGTAGGCGGCGACCCTGTCCTGCACGTCGCGCAGCGCGCGTGCGGCCTTGAGGCTGGAGCCGACCTCGGCACGGTCGAGCAGCAGCCGCCGGCGCAGGCGGATACGCGCCTCAATCATGAAGAAAGCGAGCAGGAAGGTGAGCAGCGTCTCCAGCAGCACGGTCGGCGTGGCAAAGGCCAGCTGTTCGAGCATGGACGGATTGGCGAGCGTCACCTCGTTGCCCTTGTCGCCGCTCATTTCGGCGATCTGCTCGTTGAGCTGATCGACCCAGGCGAAGGCCAGGCGCAGGTCGCTGAAATGGTCGCGCACCTGCGCGAACATGGCCGGCACCCGGTCGTAGAGCGAGATCGCGGGGGTGATCACCGCGGTCAGCGCCAGGCCGAGCACGGCGAACATCAGCAGCAGGGCGAGGATCGAGGCAAGGGAGTTGGGCAGGCCCCAGCTCGCCAGCTTGTCCGCCAGCGGGGAGAGGATGATGGTCACCATCAGCCCGGCCACCAGCGGCAGGAAGACCACCGAGCCGATCGAAAGCACGAAGGGCAGGGCAAGAAACAGGCCGATCGCCAGCAGGACGACGAGGGCCGAGATAAGCCGCAGTTCCTGCCTGGCGAACGCCGTCTCGGCCGGCGAACCGGTCGCGTCTGACTTCCCCTGCCCCTCGTCGGCCGCGATCATCGCCGCGCCATCGCCCTATCGCGTGGCCGCGGATTCACCCCGGCCGGCAGCGACTTCGTCGAGCTCCTCGAGGATGGCACGATGGGCGGTGGGGTCGTCGATGGCGCGATCGGGAATGTTGCCATCCTGGATCATGCTGGAAAGCGCGGCGCGGGCCCGGCCCACGCGACTCTTGATCGTGCCGACCGCGCAGCCGCAGATGTTGGCCGCTTCCTCGTAGGAAAAGCCTCCGGCCCCCACCAGCAGCAAGGCTTCGCGCCGTTCCGGCGGAAGGGTGAGGAGCGCACGGTGCAGGTCCGACAGGTGGATCGGCTCTTCCTGCCCGGCGGGCGCGGTCAGGATGCGTTCGGCCACGGTCTCGTCATACTCGCCGCGGAAGCGGTTGCGCCGCATGTCGGTGAGATAGGCGTTCCTGAGGATCACGAAGGTCCAGGCGCGCATGGAGGTGCCGGGCTCGAAGCGCTGCTGCGCCGCCCAGGCCTTGAGAAGCGTTTCCTGCACCAGGTCGTCCGCCATGTCGGGACGGCCGCACAAGCCACGAGCGAAGGCGCGAAGATGCGGGACGACCTGCGTCAGCTCCCGTTTGAAATCGCGCTTGTCGTCGTCGCTGCGCACGGGCAGCTCGCGTGTCTGGGACCCCTTGGTCATCGACCCCCGTCTTTGTCCAGCTTGGCCAGCAGGTCAGCGAATGCATCCGGCATCGGCTCGTCGAGCACGCTGTCGTAAAGGCGCCTCAGCCCGGTCGTCCACTCCGGCTCGCCTTCCTTGGCAACATCGGGTTTCGACACCGGCTTATCAACCTTCTTGTCGTTTTCAGGTGAAGACATCGTCTGTAAAATTTTCCCGTCCCCGCTGCCGTAACGGTGCCAGCGCCCTACGCCGGGCACGCGGCGCCCGGCTTGGTGCGCGATATTGCGTGGGCTTGGAACGAAACCGGGCCCGTCCGGTTCCCCGCTAGTAGATACGTGCGCGCGGTAACAGTTGCAAACCGGCAACAGCCGGGCGATGGGCCGTGCTGACAGGGGTGGCCGCGCTGGCGGCACAGGAGTTGAATTGCAGCAGCAGCTAACCCGGCGAAGCAGCACGAGGCGGTGGCTGATGCGCTACCCGCGCGGCATGCCGCTCGGGATCTTCGTGCTGATCGCCGCGATCACCGTGCTCAGCATTTTTGCCATCGAGCGGGGCGAGAGCCAGCGCGAGGCCGCCCAGCTCAGCGCGCGGGCGACCACGGTCGCTTCGGCGCTGGAGCGGCGCGCCAATTCCTCCAGCGCCTATCTGCGCGCGGGCGCCGCCTTGCTCTCGACGATGGAGGACATCCCGGCCTCCGAATTCCGCCGCTTCGTTTCCGAATTGCGCCTGGATGCCGACTACCGCGGCGCCGACGGCATCGGCTGGGCACAGGTCGTGCGGCCCTCGCAGGAGGAGGCGTTCAACGCGCTCGTCTCCTCGCAAGGGTCGGGCAACGCGCAGCTTCATCCGCGCCCTTCGGGCAACAGCCCTTTTGCCGTGCCGGTCACCTTTTTGCAGCCCGATACCGAGCGCAATCGCCGCGCGCTGGGCTTCGACATGTATTCCGAACCGATCCGCCGCGCCGCCATGCAGGAGGCCGAGCGAACCGCCCGCCCCACCGCCACCGACCGCATCGTGCTGGTGCAGGAGGGGGAAGACGATGCTGCGGGTTTCCTCATCTACATGCCGGTGTTCGAGGCGTCCGCCGGCGGACGCTCGCTCAAGGGTTTCATCTTCAGTCCCTTCAACGCGCAGGACTTCCTGCAGAGCGCGCTGGAGCTGGAAGGCGCAGGCTCCTACGGCATCACGCTCTACGACGGCGACCGGCGGGAGGGTGAGATGCTCGCGCAGGTCAATTCCGACGAAGGACCGTCGGTGCGCAGCGTGTCGCAGGTGGTCACCATCGCCAACAACCCGTGGCAGCTCGTCATCACCTCACGCGAGGAGGCGGGGCTTTCCGGCCTGTCGGTCGCTACGCTGATCTTCGGCCTGCTGGTCGGCGCGCTGCTCATGCTGCTGGTGCGGATGCTGACCCAGCAGGCGCAGGAGGACGAGGCCTCGCTCGCCTGGTTCGAGGAGCAGGCCTCGATCCGCAACTCGCTGACGCGCGAGCTCAATCACCGGGTCAAGAACACGCTTGCAAACGTGCTTTCGATCATCGCGCTGACCCGCCGCCGCGCCGACGACATCAATGAATTCGCCGATGGCCTCGACGGGCGCATCCGTGCGCTTTCCGCGACGCACGACCTGCTGACCCAGTCGGACTGGGGATCGACCCCAGTGCGCGCCGTCGTCGATGCAGAGCTGCTGCCCTATGCCCACGGCGGCGACCACGACGTGCAGCTCGAGGGCCCGGACGTCGAACTGGCTCCCAACGACGCGCTCTCGCTCGGCCTGGCCATCCACGAACTCGCGACCAATGCCGCCAAGTACGGCTCGCTCAGCCAGCCGGGCGGCAGCGTTTCGGTCAAGTGGAAGACCGTGACCGAGTCGCTGGTGCGGGTCGAATGGCTCGAGCGCGGTGGGCCGCCGGTCAAGCAGCAGCGCAATCGCGGCTTCGGCACCGACCTTATCGAGCGGATCGTGGCGCACGAACTGAAGCACCCTGTCGAGCTCGACTTCGACCCGGCGGGCGTGCGCTGCGTGTTGCTGATCCCGGTTCGCCGGGCGACCGACTTCGTCCTGCGCGCGGGACGGGCCGAAGCCGCGGAGGCCTGATTACTAATGCGCCTGCCGAAACTTTCGGCGCTGCTCGCTCTGCTGGTGCTGGCGGCCTGTGCACCGGAACCCGATCAGGGTCCGACCGTGCTCGCCGCTTCGTCAACGCAGGAAGCGCTCGAGGCCGTCGCCGACGACTGGGCCGCCACCGGTCATCCCCGCCCCGTCCTCTCGTTCGCCGCGACCCCCGCCATCGCCCGCCAGGTCGAATCCGGTGCGCCTGCCGACCTCGTGCTGACGGCGGATCGCGAGTGGATGGACTGGCTGGAGGAGCGCGGGCTGCTGGCGGGCGAGCCGTTCCCCGTCGCAAGCAACGGCCTCGTGGCGGTCGCGCCGCGCGATTCCACCACCCCGGTTTCGCTCGCCGCCTTCGCGCGCGACGCGGAGGCTGGCCGCATCGCGCTCGCCGAGACGTCGAGCGTGCCCGCCGGCCGCTACGCCCGCGCGGCGCTGGAAAATCTCGGCCTGTGGCAGGCGCTCGCCCCGCGCGTGGTCCCGGCAGAGAACGTGCGCGCGGCGCTGGCACTGGTCGAGCGGGGCGAGGTGCCGCTGGGCGTGGTCTATGCCACCGATGCCCAGGCATCGCAGGGTGTTCGGGTGATCGAGCGCATCGACAGTTCGCGCCACCCGCGAATCCTCTACTTCGGCGCACTGGTTGCGGGTTCGCAGGGGCGGGAGGCCGAGGCGTTCGCCGCCTACCTCGGCAGCGATGCGGCACGCAGGCGTGTTGCCACCTACGGCTTCGGTTCGCCATAAGGCATATATGCTGACCCCGGCCGAGTGGTCCATTATCCTGCTGTCGTTGAGGGTTAGTATCGTCGCGGTGCTGCTGACCCTGCCGCTCGCCTACGCCTTGGCCTGGCTGATCGCCCGGCGGCGGTTTCCGGGGCGAATGCTGCTCGACGCGGCGATCCACCTGCCGCTGGTGCTGCCTCCTGTGGTGACGGGCTGGCTGCTGCTGCTGCTGCTGGGACGTGGCGGCCCGATTGGAGGCTGGCTCGACAGGACCTTCGGTGTGACGCTGGTATTCCACTGGACCGGCGCGGCGGTGGCGGCGGCGGTGATGGCACTCCCGTTGATGGTGCGCGCCATGCGCCTTTCCATCGAGGCGGTGGATCGCCGCCTCGTCGATGCCGCGCGCACGCTGGGGGCGAGCCCGGGCCGCGCCTTTTTCACCATCACCCTTCCGCTCAGCGCGCCGGGCATTGCCGCGGGCGCCATGCTGGGCTTTGCCCGATCGCTGGGCGAATTCGGCGCGACGATCACCTTTGCCGCCAACATCGCCGGGCAGACGCGCACGCTGCCGCTTGCCATCTACACCGGGCTGCAACTGCCGGGCGGCGAGGGCGCGGTGGCGCGGCTGGCGGTCATCTCCATCGTGCTGTCGCTGGGCGCGCTGCTGGTGTCCGAATGGCTGGTTCGCCGCTCGCAGGGAAGCCGCGCCCATGTCCTTTGACCTCGACTGTACGGTCCAGCCGGGCGATCGGCCCATTCGCGCCAGCTTCTCCTCGAACGCGCGGCTGACGGCGCTGGTCGGCCCATCGGGGGCGGGCAAGACCAGCGTGCTGAACGCCATCGCCGGGACGCTGCACCCCATCTCGGGCCGGATCGTGGCGGCGGGCGAGGTGCTGTTCGACAGCGCGGCGGGCGTGGACCTGCCGCCCGAGGCGCGCGGGGCGGGTTACGTCTTCCAGGACGCGCGGCTGTTCCCGCACCGCCGGGTTCTGGCGAACCTGACCTACGGCGAGAAGCTGGCGCGGCGGGCGGGGTGGATCGGGCGGGACGAGGTCGTGGACCTTCTCGGCATCGGCCACCTGCTCGATCGCTGGCCGGCGACGCTTTCGGGCGGCGAGGTGCGGCGTGTGGCCATCGCCCGCGCGCTGCTCTGCGCCCCGCGTTTCCTGCTGCTCGACGAGCCGCTCTCCTCGCTCGACGCCGAAAAGGCCGAGCGCCTCGCCGCGCTGATCGAACGCATACGCGACGAGATCTCCGTGCCGATCCTGCTCGTCAGCCACTCCGCCGAGGAGGTGGAGCGGCTGGCCGAGCAGGTGGTGACGCTGACCTAGGCGAACAGCGCATTGGTCAGAGTCGCGATAGTCGGGGGCAGGGCGGGCTCGCCGAGGCCTGCATCATGCTAGAAAGCTCGCTGGCCTACTGTCCCAGAGTTGAGTGACACAGGGCCCGTACCCCACCGGCGAAATCGACCTTGGGACCTGCCGTGCGAGGTTGGTCGTGGTGTCAGGCCTCCTCCACCCAGTCGCGCTCGATCGTGCGAGCGGCCAGCAGCATGAGGATTCCCGCGAGCACGTAGATCGGCAGCACCGTCAGGATCGACATCCTAAGCGATTCGTCGCCGTAGACCGGGGCATAGGCATCGGAGATGAGGCCGAGCGCGTAGATGCCGCCGCCGAGCCCGATGAGGTTGTTGATGAGCAGGAACAGCGCCGAAGCCGTCGCGCGCGCCGGCGGCTCGACGAGGTTCTGCACCGCCGTCAGCACGGGCCCGAACCACACGTAGGCGAGCCCCTGCGGCACGATGAACAGCGCGAACGCCAGCCACAGGTTGTCGGTCAGCACACCCGCCGCATAGATCGGCGCGCCGAGGATGAAGGCGATGGCGGGCAGGCGGGCGTACCACTTGCGGTTGCCGCCCAGCCGGTCGGCGATCGCGCCGCCCGCCAACATGCCCGATACCCCGCCAATTAGCAGCACGCCGCCGATGAACAGCGAAGTCTCCCAAAGGCCGATGTCGAAGGTGCGCAGGATGTAGCTCGGCTTCCAGAAGCCGATGCCGTAGCCGAGCATGGAACTGCTCGCCGCGCCGAAAGCGAGGAACCAGAAGGTCGGCTTCCTCGCCAGCAGCCTGGCCACCTGCCAGATCGACTGCCGCGCGGGCGCGCCGGCGACGGGCCCAGTCACAGATACTGGGCGCGGCGGATCCTTTACCACCAGCTTGAACAGCGGGGCGATGAGGATGCCGAGCCCGCCCATGACGAAGAACGCCGTCCGCCAGTCCACGGTGGAGGCGATGTAGCCGCCGCCCAGCACGCCGATGGCGCTGCCGATGGGCACGCCGAGCGAGTAGATCGCCAGCGCCGTCGCCCGGCGCCGCGGGGGGAAGTAGTCCGCCACCAGCGCATAGCTCGGCGCCACGCCGCCGGCCTCGCCCACGCCTACGCCCACGCGGGCGAGGAAGAGGTGGAGGAAGCTCTGCGCCATGCCGCAAAGCGCCGTAAAGCCGCTCCAGAACACCAGCGCGATCGTGATGACCCAGCTGCGGCTCGTCCGGTCCGCCAGCGCGGAGAGCGGCACCGCGAGCGTCGAATAGAGGACGGCAAAGGCCAGTCCGCCGAGCAGCCCCATCTCTCCGTCCGATAGCCCCAGCTCCGCCTGGATCGGCGCGGCGAGGATCGACAGCATCATGCGGTCGAGGAAGTTGAAGATGTAGACCAGCAGCAGCATGGCCATCACGAGGCTCGCCCCGGGCAGCGGGGTCTGGCGCGTGGTCGCCGGGGGCGCGGTTCCGGCGCTCATCGGAACGCGGGCTCCGCGGCCCAGTCCATCGGCGGCAGGTCCTCGCTGACAGCATCGGGATAGCTGGCCTCGCGCTTCTCCTTGAAGGCCGCGATGCCCTCGCGCACGTCGTTCCCGCGACCGCGCGCGGCGAAAACGCGGCTGTCGACGCGGTGCATGTCCATCGGGTGCGCCATGGTCATGCCGCGCCACATCAACTGGCGGGCGAGCGCGACGGACACGGGCGCGGAGCTGGCGGTCATCTCCAGCGCCTTGTCCTTGGCCGCGTCGAGCAGCGCGTCCGGCGCGTGGAGCGACTGCACGAGGCCCGCCGCCAGCGCCTCCTCCGCGCCGAACACGCGGCCCGAATAGGTCCAGTCGAGCGCCTTGGGCAGGCCCACCAGCCGCGGCAGGAACCAGCCCGAGCAGGCCTCCGGCGTCACCCCGCGCCGGGCGAAGACAAAGCCGTATCGCGAATCGGTGGCCGCCATGCGCCAGTCCATCGCCAGCTGCATCGTCGCCCCGATGCCCACAGCCACGCCATTCGAGGCCGCGAGCACCGGCTTCAGGCTGCGGAAGATGCGCAGCGTGACGAGTCCGCCGCCGTCGCGGTCCGGCCCGCCGATGTCGCGGTTGCCGCCCCGCTTGTCGTAATCGAAGGTGTCCTCGCCGCCCGACAGATCCGCGCCGGCGCAGAAGGCGCGGCCCGATCCCGTCAGGATCACCGCGCGCACCGCGTCGTCGGCATCGGTCAGGTCGAACAGCGCGAGCAGGTCCGCGATCATCGCCGGGTTGAAGGTATTCATCTGGTCCGGGCGGTTGAAGGTCGCGACCGCAAGGCCGCCGTCCATCGCCAGGTCGAGCGTCTTGAAGTCGGTCATGCGGCAGTCTCCAGCAGTGCGGGCAGGCGGCGGGCGGCCACCTCGCGCGCCTCGTTCATGATGCGCTCGACCAGTTCCGCCACCGTGGGCACGTCGTGGATCAGCCCCTGCGCCATGCCCGCCCAGTAGAGGCCTTCGTCCATGTCGCCGCTCTCCATCACCGAGCGCCCCTTCGCGCCCGCAACGAGGTGGGCGACGTCGGCGAACTCGGCCTCGGGCCGGTCGAGCAGGGCGACGACCTCGTCCGACACGCTGTTGCGGCCCACCCGCGCGGTGTTGTGCAGCTTGCGGAAGATGAGATTGGTGTCGCGCTCGGTGCTGGCGACGATCTTGTCCTTTACGTTGTCGTGGATCGCGCATTCTTGCGTCGCGAGAAAGCGCGTGCCCATGTTCACGCCCTCCGCCCCCAGGGCCATGGCCGCCACCAGCCCGCGCCCGTCGGCGATCCCGCCGCTGGCAATGATGGGAATGTCGAGCGCGTCGGCCGCCGCCGGGATCAGCACCAGACCGCCGATGTCGTCTTCCCCCGGATGGCCCGCGCACTCGAACCCGTCGATGGAGACGACGTCCACGCCCATGCGTTGAGCGGAAAGCGCGTGGCGCACCGCGGTACACTTGTGGATGACCTTGACGCCGTGCGCCTTGAAGTCGTCGACGTGCTCCTGCGGGCGGTGGCCGGCGGTCTCCACGATCGTGATCCCGGCCTCGATGATGGCGCGGCGATACTCGGCGTAGGGCGGCGGCTTCATCGTCGGCAGGATGGTGAGATTGACGCCGAAGGGCTTGTCCGTCCGCTCGCGCACATTGGCGATCTCGCGCGCCAGGTCCTCGGGCGTCGGCTGGGTCAGCGCGGTCAGCACGGCGAGCGCGCCCGCCTCGGCCACGGCGGCGACGAGCGGCGCGCGGCCGACCCATTGCATGCCGCCCATCATAATCGGGTGTTCGATGCCGAACATCTGCGTGAAGCGATTGTGCATGACCTCTCCCAAGGCATTCCCGCGATTCGCGTGGCGGTGCATCATTCCCTACGACCGGCTGCGCGGCAACCGGCGTTTCTGAAAATCCGGCATGGTCGGCACCCGTGGGGCACCACGGCCCGAGCCGAACGCTTAGTATGTCACCCCATCGTCACCACGACCTTGCCCACGGCGCGCCGTTCGGCCAGATGGCGGATGGCCTCGCCGCCCTCGGACAGGGCGTAGGTTCGGTCGATGCGCGGCGTGATGGTGCCCGCCTGCCACCATTCGATAAGCTGTTGCACATGCGCCGCGTTCGCCGCCGGGTCGCGCGCCGCGAACCCGCCCCAGAACACCCCGCGCACATCGCAGCTCTTGAGCAGCGTCAGGTTGAGCGGCAGCTTCGGGATGCCCGCCGGGAAGCCGACCACGAGGTAGCGCCCTTCCCACGCGATACTCCGAAGCGCCGGCTCGCAGTAGTCGCCGCCCGCGGGATCGTAGATCACATCCGCCCCGCCGGGCCCGACCGCCTGCTTGAACGCCTCGGCCAGCGCCTTGCTCGCCTCCTTGTCGAAGGGCGCGCGGCCGTAGAGCATCGTCTCGTCCGCCCCGGCGGCGCAGGCGGCCTCGGCCTTGTCCTCGCTGGAGACGGCGGCGATCACGCGGGCGCCCATGGCCTTGCCGATCTCGACCGCCGCCAGCCCGACGCCCCCCGCCGCACCCAGCACCAGCAGCGTCTGCCCGGCGGCCAAGTCGCCGCGATCCTTCAGCGCATGGATTGTGGTGGCGTAGGTCAGCAGCAGTGCGGAGCCTGGCACCGGATCCGCGCCCTCGGGCAGGCGGACCGCGCTGGCGGCATTGACCACGGCGTTCTCCGCCATCCCGCCGAAGCCGATCACCGCGATCAGCCGGTCGCCGACCTGCCAGCCCTCGACGCCCTCGCCCACCTCTGTCACCTCGCCCGCGATCTCCGCGCCCGGCGCAAAGGGGCGCGGCGGGCGCATCTGGTACTTGTCCTCGATGATGAGCACGTCCGGGTAATTGATCGCGCAGGCGAGTACGCGCACGCCGAGCTGGCCCTTGCCGGGCACGGGCGCGTCAATCTCGCTGAGCTCGAGCGTGTCGGGGCCGCCGGGTGCGTTCGATAGCAGGGCTTTCATCGTCTCAGATCTCCTTCAATCGGGTTCCACCAGCAGCGCGGCAAGCCGGGCGCGCACGCCCTCGTCCACGCCGATGGCGGCGAAATAAGCGGGCAGCGAGCCGTAGTCGGCATCGATCCCGGCAAAGGCGCTTTCGAGAAACTCCGCGCGTGACGAGCGCAGCATGGCGACGGCATCGGGCGCGAAGCCCTCGCGCAAAACGGTCTGCCCCTTCTCGCCCCCGCCGGTGCCGATGAAGACGGCCTCCGCCATGCCCTCCGCGCTCGCCATCACACGGCCGGTCATCGCGTAGTCGTCCAGCACATCCGCGCGCGAGACGCCGAGCGCCGTAAGGACCAGCGCCGCCGCCATCCCTGTGCGATCCTTGCCCGCCGAACAGTTGATGACGCAGGGCACCGTCCCGTTGGCGATCTTTACCACGATGTCGCCGAATGCATGGCCGAGCACGCGCGGCAGCTCGGCGTAGAAATCGAGCATGACCTGCCGTGCCCCTTCCACGGTGCGCGGGTAGTCGCGGGCCATGTCGACCAGCCGCCGCTTGTGGCCCGAGGGCCAAGTGTGCGTGGCGAGATGCGGCGCCTCCCAGGCGCAGGGGTGGGCGGCCCGCTCGGGCGGGGTGCGAAGATCGAAGATCGTGGCGATGCCGATACGCTCCAGCCGCGCCGTCTCTTCCGGGCTGAGCAGCGACATCCGGTTGGAACGGAACAACAGGCCGCGCTTGACCCTGCCCCCGCCCTCGACCGCATAGCCGCCGAAGTCGCGAAAGTTGGGCGCGCCCGCCAGCCCGAGCAGCCGCTCGCGGTCGGCGGCGGTCAGGCTCATGCCTCGCCCATGATCGCGGCGGGATCGGCGAACATGCCGTGGACGAGGCACGAGGCGTAGAGCCGGATCGCCTCCGCGCGCGGCATGGTCGCCGCCCAGTTCCTGAGGTCGTAGGCGGAGTTCAGCATGGCGGCGATGGTCTGGCTGGCGATCAGCGGGTTGACGAGGCGGATCGACCCCTCCTGCGCCCCCTCGATCAGCGTGTTGCCGTAGCGAAGCGCCGTGCGGTCCGACCGGGCGACGACCTCGGCGCGCACCTCGGCGGGCAGGGCCTGCAGCGCGGAGGTGCGGGTGAGCGGGAACTCTCCCTCGAACTGCAGCTCCATCAGCGCGGCCATGGTCGCCTCCAGATGCTCCCACTGGCTCGTCCCCGCCTCGCGCGCGGCATACTGGACGCTGGAGATGCGCTTGAAGCTGCGGCGGAAGCACTCGAGGATGAGGTCGTCCTTGGCATCCAGGTGGTGGTAGAAGCTGCCCTTGGTCACCTCGAGCTCGTCGACGATCTTCACCACCGACGCGCCGCGATAGCCCGCCTCGTTAATCAGCCGCGTCGCCACGCCGAGGAAGTTAGGAACGCCCGTCGCATCCTCGTCGCTTCCGTCGCTGCCTGGCGGCAGGGTCGGCGGAGACCAGCGGGTGCCGGGGACGGCAAGACCGTTCGCCAGCAGGTCGAAAAGCTGGGCGTGGACGCGGCGGAACTCGTCGATGGGATAGCGCGCCAGCCACACCGGCATCCAGAAGATCGTCTCCTGCAACAGGTGCGCGCGCGCCGTCATCAGCGGCTTGTGTTCGGGCGCGAAGTCGCCCCACAGCGAGCG
This sequence comes from Aurantiacibacter luteus, assembly GCF_001010945.1. Lineage (GTDB taxonomy): Bacteria > Pseudomonadota > Alphaproteobacteria > Sphingomonadales > Sphingomonadaceae > Alteraurantiacibacter > Alteraurantiacibacter luteus. The sequence continues at coordinate 28,946 of NZ_LBHB01000002.1, read as the reverse complement.
GGTGGCGCGGAACAGCTCGGTGTACTGGTCCAGCAGCGGGCGGCGCACGTCCTCTTCCAGCGTGCGGACTTCGGACAGGGTGGCGATGGGAACGTCGCGCCCGCGCAGCACGTCGGCGCGCAGGCGCACGTGGAGGCCGAGGAGCGCGGAGACCCGGTCCTGCGGCGTGGCCTCCTGCGCGGCCTCGTCCACCATGGCCCGCAGCCGCTCCATCGCACGCTCGAACACGGCGGCAGCGAGCACGTCCTTGCGCGGGAAGTAGTAGGTGACGCTGGTGGTGCTGAGCTCGACAGCCTTGGACACCGCCTGCAGTGTCGTCGCCTTGGCGCCGCGATCGTTGATGAGCGTGGTCGCCGCATCCAGCAGCGCGTCGCGCTTGCGCTCGTACCGGGCGCGGCGGCCCATCTGTTCGCTGTCGGCGACGGGGTCTGCGATTGTGCCGTCCATGGCAGCCCCATGCCGCATTCGCGCCCGCGCGCCAAGCGATGTTTCCGGTTGTACGATCTCGGCTTTCGAACGTATGGTATCCTGATGACACGGACCGGACACTATGGGTGAAGCGGGCGATGCAGGGCGTTTCGCCGATCTCGACGGCGAGCGGCTGGCCGCATGGCTGTCCGCCCACGTCGAAGCTGAAACGGCGGCAATGGCTCTCGAAAAGTTTGCCGGCGGCCAGTCCAATCCGACCTACCGCCTTCGCCTCGGCGAGCGGAACTACGTCCTGCGGCGCAAGCCCTTCGGCCCGATCCTGCCGAGCGCCCACGCGGTCGAGCGCGAGTACCGCCTGATCGGCGCGCTGCATCCGCTGGGCCTGCCCGTCGCGCGCCCCCTCGCGCTTTGCGAGGACGCCGATGTCATCGGCGCGCCGTTCTATGTGATGGAACTGGTCGAGGGTCGCACCTTCTGGGACGGGGCGCTGCCCGAGGTTTCGACGCAGGAGCGCGCGCCGATCTACCGCGCCATGGTCGATGCCCTCGCCCGCCTGCACGCGGTCGATCCGGTGGAGGCGGGGCTGGCGGACTACGGCGCTCCGGGCAACTATTTCGAGCGGCAGGTGGCCCGCTGGACCAAGCAGTACCGCGCCGCGCAGACCGACGATCTGCCCGCGGTCGAGCGGCTGATCGAATGGCTCCCCGCCACCGTGCCGGTGCAGGAGCGCACGAGCGTGATTCACGGCGACTACCGCATCGACAACCTCATCTATGCGCCGGACCGGCCGCAGGTTCGCGCCATCCTCGACTGGGAGCTCTCGACGCTCGGCGATCCGCTGGCGGACTTCACCTATCTCGCGATGAACTGGGCCCTGCCGCGCACCGGGCCGAACGCGCAGCTCGGCGGGCTCGACCTGCCGGCGCTCGGCATCCCGTCGCTGGAGGCGGTGACCGAGCAGTACTGCGAGGCGACCGGACGCAGCGCGGTGCCCGACATGAACTGGTATTTCGCCTACAATCTCTTCCGCCTCGTCGGCATCCTGCAGGGCATCAAGAAGCGCATGATCGACGGCAATGCCTCGAGCAGCGCCGCCGCCGCCAAGGCCGCCATGGTCGAGCCGCTGGCCACCGAAGCGCTTAGGTTCGCAGAGCGGGCCGGCGCCTGAATTCATACCGTTTCACAAGGAGTTGAGCTAATGTCGCTGTTCGATCTGACCGGCAAGGTCGCCGTCGTCACCGGGTCCTCGCGCGGGATCGGCCGCGCCATCGCCGAGGAGCTGGCCGCCCACGGCGCCCGCGTCGTCATCTCCAGCCGCAAGCAGGACGCCTGCGAGGAAGTGGCCGCCGCGATCAATGCCGAGCACGGGGAGGGAACCGCCGTCGCCATCGCCGCCAGCATCTCCGAGAAATCCGCCTTGGAGAACCTAGCCGCGCAGACGCGCGAAGTCTTCGGTCCCATCGACGTGCTGGTCTGCAACGCAGCGAGCAATCCCTACTACGGCTCGATGGACGGCATCAGCGACGAGCAGTTCCGCAAGATCCTCGACAACAACGTGCTCTCCAACCACTGGCTGATCCAGCTCGCCCTGCCGGACATGCGCGCAAGCGGCGGCGGGGCCATCATCGTCGTCTCCAGCATCGGGGGCCTGCGCGGATCGGCAATGATCGGGGCCTATAACGTCTCCAAGGCGGCAGACTTCCAGCTGGTGCGCAACTACGCGGTCGAGGTCGGCAAGGACAACATCCGCATCAACGCCATCGCGCCGGGCGTGGTGAAGACCGACTTCGCCCGCGCGCTGTGGGAGGACCAGAAGGTCCACGACCGTACCGCCGCCATGACCCCGATGAAGCGTCTGGGCGAACCGCGCGACATCGCCGGGGCCGCGGTCTATCTCGCCAGCGAGGCGGGGGCCTGGATGACGGGGCAGAAGCTGGTCATCGACGGCGGCATGACCATCGGGGGCGGTGCGTGAGCGAAGTTCTGCAAGGCAAGGTCGCCTGCATCACCGGGGCGGCCAGCGGCATCGGCCGGGCGAGCGCGCTGCTCTTCGCCGCCGATGGTGCGCGGGTTGTCTGCTTCGACCGCTCGGACGCGGTAGAAGCGACCGCCGAGGCCGTGCGCGCCGCCGGAGGCGAGGCGCTCGCCATGACGGGCGACGCGGGCGAGGAGGCGGACGTGGCCGGCTTGGTCGCCAAGGCTCAGGCCGAGTTTGGCGCGGTGCATGTCTTCTTCGCCAACGCCGGCATTACCGGCACCGCTCGCGGCGGGTTCTTCGACAGCGACGCGGCGAACTGGATGGAGGTGCTGCGGGTCAACCTCGTCGGCCCTTTCGTGGCGGTGAAGCACGCCGCGCCAGCAATAGAGTCCTCGGGCGGCGGAGCCATCGTGTGCACCGCCTCGGTCGCGGCGCTGCGTTCGGGCGCGGGCCCGGCGCCCTACTCCGCCTCCAAGGCCGGGGTTGCCAACCTCGTGCAGACCGCCGCGCAGCAGCTCGCCGGCACCGGGGTGCGCGTCAACGGCGTGGCGCCGGGCCTGATCGAGACCGGCATGACCGCGCCGCTCTACGAGAACGCCCGCGCCAAGGGGCTCGAGGATCAGATCGGCCTCCTCAATCCGCTGGGCCGCGGCGGTGAGCCGGAGGAGATCGCGCGCGCCGCGCTGTTCCTCGCCTCCGACGCGGCGAGCTACGTCAACGGCCACGTGATGGTCGTCGACGGCGGCCTTTCCACCTCCCACCCGGTCACCAGGCCGCCGGGGCTCAAGCGGGATTGAAAACGCCCACATAGTGACGAGGCGCAAGGGTACGGCAAGGGACGGCTCTGGGGCATCGGCGTACTTGCGAGGTCGCCAATTGGACCCTGCCCACGCCCGCGATGCGCCCCATAGGACCACGCCGCGTGCAATTGGCAAAGCCGCTTGTCTGAAAATCCGGTATGCAATAGGTCTGGCCCTTGAGAGAGTCGCGCCGAGACCTTTTCCGTCAGTCGCGTGACCGCCATTCCGGAGCAGGAGCCAGCATGTCCAAGGTCACCACCCAGCGCGAGGGCAACGTCCTCGTCGTCACTCTCGATAACCCCCCGGTCAACGCATTCTCCACCGAGGTGCGCAACGCCATGGCCGATGCCGTGGGCGAGGTTGCGGCGGACGACACGGTAGAGGCCGTGGTCATCCGCGCCGAGGGGCGCATGTTCTCGGGCGGCGCGGACATCACCGAGTTCGGCTCGGCCCCCGTCCACCCCACCCTGCCCGAACTGATCGATGCCATCGAGGACCTGGACAAGCCCGTGGTCATCGCGCTCAACGGCACGGCGCTCGGCGGCGGGTGCGAGATCGCGCTTGGGTGCAACTACCGCATTGCCGTGCCGGGCGCGAAGATCGGCCTGCCCGAGGTGAAGATCGGCATCCTCCCCGGTGCGGGCGGCACCCAGCGCCTGCCGCGCGTCGTCGGCGTGGAGGAAGCGCTGCCCATCATCGTCACCGGCAATCCCGTCTCGGCGCAGAAGGCCGAAGAGATCGGCCTCGTCGACAGGATAGTCGCACCCGAAGCCTTGCGCGAGGAAGCGATCGCATTCGCCCGCGAGGTTGCGGGCCGCGCCGAGCATCCCGTCTCCAGCCGCCGAACGGACCGGATCGAAGGCAGCGACCCCGCCGTTTTCGACCAGTTCCGCGCCCGGCACGCCCGCCGCCTGCAGGGGCTCGACGCGCCAGCGAAGTGCATCGAGGCGGTCGAACTCGCCACCCGGCTCCCCTACGATGAGGGCATCGCCAAGGAGCGCGAGTTCTTCATGGAGCTGGTCAACGGCGACCAGTCCAAGGCGCTGCGCCACGTCTTCTTCGCCGAGCGGCAGGCGGGCAAGATCGACGGGCTGCCCAAGGACGTGCAGCCGCTGCCCGTGCGCAAGGTCGGGATCATCGGCGCGGGCACCATGGGCGGCGGCATCGCCATGAACTTCCTCACCGCCGGCTATGACGTCGTCATGGTCGAGCGCCAGCAGGACGCGCTCGATCGCGGCACGGCGATCATGCGCAAGAACTACGAGGCGACCGCGCGCAAGGGTCGGATGACCGGTGAACAGGTAGAGGCCGCGATGGGCCGCCTCACTCCCGTGCTCGACATGCAGGCGCTGGCCGACTGCGATCTGGTGATCGAGGCGGTGTTCGAGCTGATGGAGATCAAGAAGGACGTGTTCGGCCAGCTCGATACTATCTGCAAGCCGGAGGCCATCCTCGCCTCCAACACCAGCTACCTCGACGTGAACGCAATCGCCGCCTGCACCAGCCGGCCCGAACAGGTGCTGGGCCTGCACTTCTTCTCGCCCGCCAACATCATGCGCCTGCTGGAGGTCGTGCGCGGCGACAAGACGAGCCCGCAGGTGCTGGCGACGGCGATGGATCTCGCGCGCAAGATCGGCAAGGTCGCGGTAGTTTCCGGCGTCTGCCACGGCTTCATCGGCAACCGCATGCTCGGCGCGCGGCAGGATCAGGCCAATGCCCTGCTGATGGAGGGCGCGCTGCCCGCGCAGGTGGACCAGGTGCTGCTCGACTTCGGTTTCCCGATGGGCCCGTTCCAGATGGCCGACCTCGCCGGGCTCGACATCGGCTGGGACCCGGACAAGACCAGCAGCTCCACCGTGCGCGAAGTGCTGTGCGAGCAGGGTCGGCGCGGGCAGAAGACCGGCGGGGGCTTCTACGACTACGGCGAGGATCGCCAGCGCACCCCGTCGGAGGCGGCGAACGCCGTCATCAGGGACTTCGCCGCGCGATCGGGCAACGAGCAGCGCGACATAACCGACGACGAGATCCGGGAGCGGCTGCTTTACCCCATGGTCAACGAGGGCGCTCTGATCCTGGAGGAAGGCATTGCCCAGCGCGCGGGCGATATCGATACGGTCTGGGTCAACGGATACGGCTGGCCGCCGCACACCGGCGGGCCGATGTTCTGGGCCGACACCATCGGGCTGGACAAGGTTCTCGCCGGACTGGAGCGCCATGCCGAGCGGATGCCGGACGTCAAGATCAGCCAGCTGCTGCGCGACAAGGCGGCGAGCGGCGGGCGCTTTAATGGCTGACGATCTGGAGCAGTTCCGCCGCGACACCCGCGCCTGGCTGGAGGCCAACTGCCCGCCCGAGATGCGCGAACCCGTCCGCAGCGAAAAGGACATCTGCTGGGGCGGGCGCAAGTGGACGTTCCAGAGCGAGGCGCAGCGGCGCTGGCTGGAGATCATGGCGGAGCGCGGCTGGACCGTGCCCGACTGGCCGCGCGAATACGGCGGCGGCGGCCTCTCGCCGGCCGAGGCCAAGGTGCTGCGGCAGGAGATGGCCTCGCTCGGCTGCCGCAAGCCGCTCGAGAGCTTCGGCATCTCCATGCTCGGCCCGGCGCTGCTGAAATATGGCACGGAAGAGCAGAAGCAGGAACACCTGCCGAAGATCGCCCGCGGCGAAATCCGCTGGTGCCAGGGCTACAGCGAGCCCAACGCCGGGTCCGACCTCGCCAGCCTCGCCACGCGGGCGGAGGACAAGGGCGACCACTTCCTCGTCAACGGCCAGAAGGTCTGGACCAGCTACGCCGACCAGGCCGACTGGATTTTCTGCCTTGTGCGGACGGATCCGGCGGCCAAGCAGGGCGGCATCTCCTTCCTGCTGTTCGACATGGAAACGCCCGGCGTTTCGACCAAGCCGATCCTGCTCATCAGCGGCAATTCGCCCTTCTGCGAGACCTTCTTCGACGACGTCGTGGTGCCGAAGGACCAGGTGCTGGGCGCGGTCAACGATGGCTGGAGCGTCGCCAAGTACCTGCTCGGGCACGAGCGCGAGATGATCTCGGGCATGGGCGGGCGCTCGCTCGGCCCCTCGCTCCCCGAACTGGCGCTGCGGCGCGCGGGGCGGGACGAACATGGCAGGCTCGACGATCCCGTCCTGCGCGCGCGCATCGCGCTGTTCGAGGTGAGGAGCCACGCCTTTGCCGCGATGAGCGAACGCTTTCTCGACAGGCTGAAGGCGGGCAGCGTCCACCCGGCGCAGGCCTCGATGATGAAATATCTTGGCACCGAGCTCAACAAGGACCGCCACGAGCTGCTAATGGCGGCGGGCGGCAGTGAGGCGCTGGAATGGGACAGCGAGGCCTCGCACGGCGGCGCGGCGGCGCGGGCCTGGCTGCGGACCAAGGCCAATTCCATCGAGGGCGGAACGAGCGAGATTCAGCTCAATATCGTCGCCAAGCGCATCCTCGAACTGCCGGAGGCCTGACATGCCGCTGTTCCTCGACGCCGAGCAGGAAATGCTCGCCGACACCGTGCGCCCCTTCATCGCCGAGACCGCGCCGGTCGCGCACCTACGCGCGCTTCGCGATGCAGACGACCCGGCGGGCTTCTCCCGCAAGGTCTGGCGCGCCTTTGCCGGGATGGGCTTCACCGGCGTATTGGTGGACGAGGCGCATGGCGGGCTCGGCCTCGGCCAGGTCGAGGCGGGCATCGTGCTGGAAGAGATTGGCCGCAACCTGACGCCTTCGCCCTTCCTCGGCACCGCGGTCGGCGCGGTCGAGGCGCTGCGGCATGCGGACGAGGCGATGCAAGGCTCTTGGCTGCCGCGGATCGTGAGCGGCGAGGTGGTCGCGGCACTGGCGCTCGACGAGAGCGCGCGGCATCGGCCCGAACGGGTAGCACTCAAAGCCGAGCGGCACGGCAACGGCTTCCGCCTCTCGGGCGCCAAGCAGTTCGTCGCCTTCGGCCACGAGGCAGACCTGCTGGTGGTCTCCGCCCGCACGTCGGGCGGCGCGGCGGACGAGGACGGGGTGACGCTTTTCGCCCTCCCGCGCACGCAGGCCGGCGTCACAGTCAGCGCCGAGCGGCTGGCCGACGTCAGCATGGCCGCGCGCGTCGAACTCGACGGAGTGGAGCTCGACGGCAGCGCAGTGATCGGCGAGGTCGATGGCGGGCGGGCGGTGCTGAACCGCGTCCTTTCCTGCGTGCGCGCCGGGGCGGCGTCGGAATTGCAGGGCGTGGCCGAGGGGGCAAGCGCCATGACGCTCGACTACCTCAAGCAGCGCAAGCAGTTCGGCCGCGTCATCGGCAGCTACCAGGCGCTGCAACACCGCGCCGCGCACCTCTATTCCGAACTGGAGGTCGCCCGCGCCGCGACCCTTAAGGCGCAGCAGTCGCTCGATGCCGGCAGCGACACCGCCGACCGCGACGCCAGCGTCGCCAAGGCCATGGCCGGCATGGCGAGCGGGCTCGCGGTGCGCGAGGCGGTGCAGATGCACGGCGGCATCGGCATGACCGACGAATACGACGTCGGCTTCTTCATGAAGCGCCAGCGCGTGCTCGCCGAGATGTTCGGCGACACGGATTACCACGCGGACCTGTTGGCGCGGATGGAGGGATACTAGGCCGGCCCTAGTCCCCTTCGCGCATCAGTTCGATATACCGGGCGAGATGTTCGTCCTCGTCGCCCAGCACGTGGCCCAGCATCACCATGCGCTTGGCATAGTGCGAGAGCGGCAGTTCCCAGGTCATGCCGATGCCGCCGTGGATCTGGATTGCCTCCTCCGCCGCCAGCGAGCCGACGCGCGCAAGGGTGTACTTGGCCGCCGCCACGCTCTTCGCGCGCTCGGCGCTGTCGAAGCGGGCGGCGACGTTGATCGCGGCGCTGCGGGCCTGCTCGATCTCCAGCGCGAGCGTCGCCATGCGGTGCTGCAGCGCCTGGAACTTGCCGATGGGCACGCCGAACTGCTTGCGGGTGCGCATGTATTCGAGCGTCTGGTCGCGCAACTGGTCCATGACCGCCACGCCCTCCCAAGCGAGCGCGACGACGCCCATGGCCTCGGCTGCGGCGATGTCCTCCGCGCCCACGCCCGACAGCTCGCGCGCCGGCGTGTTCGACAGGCGCAGCTCGCCGCCCGATCCGCCGTCGACCATCTTGTACCCGGCGCGCGCCACGCCCGCGGCGTCCGCCTCGACGAGAAAGGCCCGCTCGCCCGCGGTCACCACGACCAAATCCGCTGCGCCGAGATAGTCGACCACGCCCTTGGCGCCGGTGAGCGTCCATCCGTCGCCGTCCTGCGACGCGGTGACATCGTGCTCCTCGCCGCTGTCGGAATCGTGCGCGGGCAGGTGCGCCCATGTCACCACCTTGTCGCCAGCGATCACGGCGCCGAGCGCGTCGCTCTCTCCCGCCGCCGCCAGCAGCCGCCCGGCCATCAGCGTGGCGAGCCACGGCCCGGTGGCGATGGATCGTCCGACCTCGCCGAACACCGCCGCCACGTCGAAGGCCGTGCCGCCGAAGCCGCCCGCCTCCTCGCCGAACAGCGCGCCCAGCACGCCGAGTTCCGCCATGGAGCGCCAGGTCTCGCGGTCGAAGCCGGGTTCGGTCTCGATCACCTTCAGCCGCTTTTCCCAGTCCGCCTCGTTCGAGAGGAAGCGCCGGAGCGTGTCGGCCAGCATCTGCCGGTCTTCGCCGATCGAAAAATCCATGTCAGAGCTCCAGGATGGCCTTGGTGATGATCTCGCGCTGCACCTCGTTCGACCCGCCGAAGATCGAGAGCTTGCGCATGTTGAAGTACTCGGAGGAGGTCGTGCCCGACCACTGCGGCCCGATGGGCGCGCCGTTGTAGCCTTCCTCGAACGATTCCTCGACGAAGGGCTGGGCATAGCGGCCCGCCGCGCGGCGCATCAGGTCGCCGATCTGCTGGCGGATCTCGGTGCCGCGGATTTTCAGCATGGAGCTTTCGGCCACCGGCGCCCCGCCCTTGCCCGCCGCGTCGAGCACGCGCAGGTTGGTCGTCTTCATGTTCTCGAGGTCGATCTCCAGCCGGGCAAGGCGCTGGGCAAACAGCGGATCCTCGATCAGCAGCTTGCCGTTCCGCTTGGTTGTGCGGGCAATCCGCTTGAGCTCGTCGAGCGCCGCCATGCTCGCGCCCACCCCGGCGATGTTCGTACGTTCGTAGGTCAGTAGGTACTTGGCGTAGGTCCAGCCCTTGTTCTCCTCGCCCACGAGGTTCTCGACGGGCACCTTCACGTCGGTGAAGAAGACCTCGTTCACCTCGTAATCACCGTCGAGCAGCTTGATCGGACGCACCTCGATGCCGGGTGATTTCATGTCGATCAGCAGGAAGGAAATGCCCTCCTGCTTCTTGCCAGTGTTGTCCGTTCGCACGAGGCAGAAAATCCAGTCGGCGTGCTGGCCCAGCGTCGTCCAGGTCTTCTGCCCGTTGACCACGTAGTGGTCGCCCTCGCGCACCGCGCTGGTCTTCAGGCTGGCGAGGTCCGACCCCGCGCCCGGCTCCGAGTAACCCTGGCACCACCAGTCCGTGCCGTCGAGAATGCGCGGCAGGTAGTGCTGGCGCTGCTCCTCGGTGCCGTACTTGATCAGCACGGGCGCGAGCATGGAAAGGCCGAAGGGAATGATGCGCGGGGCGTGCGCCTCGGCGGCCTCGGTCTCGAAAATGAACTTCTGCATCACGGACCAGCCGGTGCCGCCATATTTCTCCGGCCAGTGGGGGGCGAGCCAGCCCTTCTCGTTGAGAATGGCGTGCCATTCCTCCATATCGGCCTTGGTCAGGTTCTTGCCCTGGCGCACCTTGTCCGAGAGGCGTTTCGGCAGCTTGTCGCGCAGGAAGGCGCGCACTTCCTCGCGAAAGGCTTCTTCTTCGGCGGTGTAGTCGAGGTTCATGGTGGAGCTCCTCAGGAAACGATTTCGAACAGGCCGGCGGCGCCCATGCCGCCCGCCACGCACATGGAGACGACTGCGTACCGCTCGCCGCGTCGCCGCGCCTCCAGCAGCGCCGCGCCGACGAGGCGCGAGCCGGTCATGCCGAAGGGGTGGCCGATGGCGATGGCGCCGCCGTTGACGTTGAGCTTCTCGGGATCGATGCCGAGCGTGTCGCGGCAGTAGAGCGCCTGGCTGGCGAAGGCCTCGTTGATCTCCCACAGCCCGATATCAGCGACCGATAGCCCAGCGCGCTCGAGCAGTTTGGGGATCGCGAAGACTGGGCCGATGCCCATCTCGTCCGGCGCGCAGCCCGCCGCCTGGAAGCCGCGGAACACGCCCAGCACCTCAAGCCCTTCCGCCTCGGCCGTGGCGCGGTCCATCAGCACCTGTGCTGCCGCGCCGTCGGATAGCTGGCTGGCGTTGCCGGCGGTGATGTGCCGGCCTTCCTTCACCTTCGCACCGTCGCGGAAGACGGGTTTAAGACCGGCCAGCGCCTCGTAGGTTGTATCGCCGCGAATGCCCTCGTCATGCTGGAGCGTGACGGTCTCGTGGCCCTGGACGGTACCGTCCCTGGCGCGAATGACTTTTTCGGTTTCGAGCGGCACGATCTCCTCGGCCAGCCGCCCGGCTGCGGTCGCGGCGGCGGCGCGCTGCTGGCTTTCGGCGGCGAAGCGGTCCTGCACCTCGCGCGAAACATTGTAACGATCGGCCACGATCTCGGCGGTCTCGATCATCGCCATGTAGGCGTCGGGTTCGTGCTCGAGCACGTTAGGCGAGCGCCAGTCGTCGCCGACCATTCCGGGCACGAGCGTCAGCGACACCGACTCGCCCCCGCCCGCCAGCAGCACGTCGGCATCGCCCGCCATGATGGCGCGCGCGGCCATGGCCACGGTCGTGAGGCCGGAGGCGCACTTGCGGTCGAGGCTCATGGCCGGAACGCTCTGCGGCAGGCTGCTGCAGAGCACGCTCATTCGGCCCACGTTGTAGAACTGCGGCCCGTACTGGTTGCCGCAGCCCCAATAGACGTCCTCGATCCTTTCGGGGTCGACGCCCGCTCGCTCCAGCGCCGCGTCAATGACATGGGCGTTGAGCCGGTCGGGCATGGTGGCGTTGAAGGCGCCGCGGTGGGCCTTGCCGATGGGCGTGCGGGCGGTGGAAACGATGGCGGCTTCGCGGGTCATATGTTGGCTCCTGCGCCGGTGGGAACGGCCCCACGCGGCTCTCCGGGTTTCGCCTTCAGGTCGGTGTACTTGGCGAATTCGTTGCGGGCGATGGCGCGGTTGTGGACCTCGTCCGGACCGTCGGCGAAGCGCAGGGTGCGAACGCTCGCCCAAGTCGCGGCAAGTTCGTGGTCGCTGCTCACCCCGCCGCCGCCGTGTGCCTGGATCGCGTCGTCGAGGATGGCGAGCGCCATGTTGGGGGCCTGCACCTTGATCATGGCGATCTCGTTCCTGGCCGCCTTGTTGCCCGCGCGGTCCATCATGTCGGCGGCCTTGAGGCACAGGAGGCGGCTCATCTCGATGTCGATGCGGGCGCGCGCGACGCGCTCCTCCCACACGCTCTGCTGGTAGATGTACTTGCCGAAGGCCACGCGGGCCGTGAGGCGGCGGCACATGGCCTCCAGCGCCTCTTCCGCGACGCCGATGGTTCGCATGCAGTGGTGGATGCGCCCCGGCCCGAGTCGCCCCTGCGCGATCTCGAACCCGCGCCCTTCGCCCAGCAGTATGGCATCGGCGGGCAGGCGCACGTTCGTCAAACTGATTTCCGCATGGCCATGCGGCGCGTGATCGTAACCGTAGACGCTCAGCATCCGCTCGACCGTCACGCCGTCGGTATCCATCGGCAGCAGGATCATCGACTGGCTGCCGTGGCGCGAGCCCTCGGGATCGGACTTGCCCATGAGGATGGCGACCTTGCACCGCGGATCGCCCGCGCCGCTACTCCACCACTTGCGGCCGTTAATAAGCCAGCCGTTGCCGTCCTTGATGATGCTCGCCTCGATATTGGTCGCATCGGACGAGGCGACATCGGGTTCGGTCATCAGGAAGGCGCTGCGGATCTCGCCGTTCATCAGCGGGGCGAGCCAGCGGTCCTTCTGCTCGCGCGTGCCGTAGCGATGGATGACCTCCATATTCCCGGTATCGGGCGCCGAGCAGTTGAACACCTCGCTGGCCCAGTAGACGCGGCCCATTTCCTCTGCGCACAGAGCATACTCGAGGTTCGAAAGTTGTGTCCCGTCGAATTCGAAACTGTCGTCCACGTGGTCTTGGCCGGAGTGCGGCGGCATGAAGAGGTTCCACAGCCCCTCGGCCCGCGCGACGGGCTTGAGTTCCTCGATCACCGGGTTCGGCTGCCAGCGATTGCCGGCCGCGTCCTGCGCCTTGGCCGCCGCCTTGTAATCGCCTGCGCGGGGGCGCATCTTCTCGTCGATGAAGGCCTTGACCCGGTCACGCATGGCGCGCTGGCGGTCGCTCAGGTCGAAATTCATGTACTCATCCTCACCGCGCGTTCGATTCTCGTAATGCAGTGGCCGCTTTTCGAGCCGCCGTCACCATACGCATTTTTCTAAAAGAGCAAAATGCCGCTTGGCAAGCGGTGCATTTTTCGCGACCCTGCGCGCACATCAGCAGTCAGCCGGAGCAAGTAACGTGAAAGCAGCCGTCCTGCGCGAAGTGGGCCGCCCTCTCGAGATCGAAAACGTCGCCATCGGCAAGCCCGGCCCGCGCGAGGTGCTCATCCGCGCTGCGGCCACCGGCGTGTGCCATTCGGACCTGCATTTCGTGGAAGGTCACTACCCCACCCCCATGCCCACCGTGCTCGGCCACGAGTGCGCGGGCGTGGTGGAGCAGGTCGGCAGCGAGGTGCACGGGCTGGCGCCGGGCGACCACGTCGTCACCTGCCTTTCCGCCTTTTGCGGCCACTGCGAGTTCTGCGTCGGCGGCCACCTGTCGCTGTGCAACGAGCCCGACACCCGCCGCGCAAAGGAAGCCGAGCCGCGCCTCGGCACCGCCGAGGCTCCCATGGCGCAGTTCCTCAACCTCTCCGCCTTTGCCGAGCAGCTGCTGGTGCACGAGAACGCCTGCGTGAAGATTCGCCGCGACATGCCGCTGGACCGCGCCGCCCTGCTCGGCTGCGCGACCATCACCGCCTACGGCTCGGTCGTGCGCACCGCCGAGGTGCGGCCCGGGCAGAGCGTGGCGGTCATCGGCTGCGGCGGCGTGGGCCTTGCCACCCTCAACGCCGCGCAGATCGCCGGCGCGGGGCGCATCGTGGCCATCGACCGGGTGGCGGAAAAAGAGGCGCTGGCGCGCGACTTCGGCGCCACCGACTTCATTGACGCCTCAGAGGGTGACGTGTGGAAGAAAGTGCTCGGCCTGACCGACGGCGGCGTGGACCACGCCTTCGAGGCGATCGGCCTTGCCGATACCGCCAGCGACGCCTTCCGCATGCTCCGCCGCCGCGGCATAGCCACGGTCATCGGCATGATCCCGGTCGGTCAGAAGGTGACATTGAACGGCTACGAGCTCTTGCAGGAAAAGCAGCTGCGCGGCTCGATGATGGGCTCCAACCAGTTCCCCCTCGACATCCCGCGCCTCGTCGATTTCTACATGAACGGACGGCTCAAACTCGACGAACTCATCAGCCGCCGCATTCGGCTGGACGAGGTCAACGAGGCGTTTGCCGAGATGAAGAAGGGCCAGATCGCGCGGTCGGTTATCACTTTCGAGTAGCGCGATGTCTACAGGTCGTGCTTGCTCGATGCGCGCCAGAGCCGTTTTAATCGGTCCCGTTGCGCGACAAATCTCTGCTGTTCGATGCGTCCGTGACGACATCGTCATGCCCACTTTTGTCGCTGAAGAACGCGAGTGCGAAAAGACCGCAGCCTAGCAGCATCGAGATGAAAACGCCCAAGATCGTGGCGACAACCATGTGTAGATGCAATTCGCCCATCGATCCGAGGAACACAAGCGCGCCTATCACAACAATTACAGCGAGAATTATGATCCACGCCATCGTCCGGCGAAACTCACGCATCGCCTCTACTTTTCGTTTCATCATCTTGCTTTCGCCTTCGGAATGCAGACGCCGTCTGGTCGATTGCGGCGCGGCCAAGTCGTCTGACATGTGGAGACTTGCGCCATGCCATTGCGACTACCACCAGGTCGGTAATCGCACCAACCGATTTTGGTGTATGCGTTGATCGCAAATGCCGATGCGCTTACCGATCAACGGTTCAATCGGATTTAATCAGAGCACGCTCAAAGGCCTTGCACGGCGGAATCCTCAGCCGAACAACGCCCCCAGCTCCTTCTTCAAAATCTTCCCGTTCGCGTTCCTCGGCAGCATCCCCGGCGTGAACACCACCCGCACCGGCACCTTGAAGTGCGCCAGCCGCTCGGCCACCCAGGCCTGCAGTTCCGCCTCGCTCGCCTCCTGCCCCTCGGCAAGGTGGACCACGGCGGCGGGTTCCTCGCCCAGTTGCTTGTGCGGCAGGCCGATCACGGCGGCGTCGGTGACGGCGGGGTGTTCGTAGAGGACGTTCTCGACCTCGCTGGAATAGATGTTCTCGCCGCCGCGGATGACCATGTCCTTGGCGCGGTCGACGATGTAGCAGAAGCCTTCCTCGTCCAGCCGGGCGAGATCGCCGGTGCGGACCCAGCCGTCGACGAAGGTGGCAGCGCTCTCTTCCGGGCGGTTCCAGTAGCCCTTGGCGACCATCGGTCCGAAGGCGTAGAGCTCGCCCACCTCGCCCACCGGCAGTTCGCGCGTGCCGTCCGCGTCCATGATCTTGAGGTCCGCCACAGCCACGGGCGGGCCGCAGCTGTCGGGGCGGTTCAAGTAGTCCTCGGCGACGTGGCCGGTGACGGTGGCCATGGTCTCGGTCATGCCCCAGCCGCTGCCGGGCGCGGCGCCGAGGCCCTTGTCGATGCGGCGCACCAGCTCGGGCGCGGCGGGCGCGCCGCCGTAGCTGACGAGCTCGAGGCTGGAGAGATCGTGCTTCTCCGCCTCCGGGTGGTCGAGTAGCTGCCAGGCGATGGTCGGCACCCCGCCCGTCAGGTTCACGCCCTCGCGCTCGATCAGTGCCAAGGCCTCCCCCGCATTCCAGTGGTGCATGAAGACCATCGTGTGGCCGGAGACGAAGTAGCCCGCCATGGCCGCCGAGCAGGCGGTGACGTGGAACAGCGGGATGACGAGCAGGATGACCTTGCGGCTCGGCTCGGGCGGCATCTCCCCGCGCCGCAGGGGGGCGCTGGCGAGGTTGTAGGTGCTGGAGAGCACGTTGGTGCAGATGTTGCGGTGCGTGCCGAGCGAGCCCTTGGGCCTGCCCGTCGTGCCGCTGGTGTAGAAGATGGTCGCCTCGTCCTCGGGCACGATGTCGGCGGGCGGCAGGTCGCGCTCGGGCAGATTCTTCCACGCGGCGCTGGGGCCGATCAGGTCCTCCAGCCGCTCGGCTCCATCGGGCGCTGTGTCGATGCGCGAGACGATGCAGGCCTCGAGCGCGGGCAGGTCGCCCCGCACGC
Source organism: Aurantiacibacter luteus (assembly GCF_001010945.1). Lineage (GTDB taxonomy): Bacteria > Pseudomonadota > Alphaproteobacteria > Sphingomonadales > Sphingomonadaceae > Alteraurantiacibacter > Alteraurantiacibacter luteus. Next base: position 13,287 of record NZ_LBHB01000002.1, on the reverse strand, counting down.
TCGCCACCCGCGCCCAGCGCTCGCCGTCGCAGATCAGCGCGCGGCTGCCCGAATCGGCGAGCGCAAAGGCCAGCTCGTCCGCCGTCCACCAGGCATTGAGGGGCACGCAGATCGCGCCGAGCGCGGTGATGGCGAAGAAAGCGACGGGCCATTCGGGCAGGTTGCGCATGGCCAGCGCCACGCGGTCGCCCTTGCCCACGCCCTGCGCCTTCAGGTGATGCGCCAGAGCGGCGGTGGCGCGATGCACGGCATCGTAGCTGACGCGCTCGTCCTCGTAGACGACGCAGGTGGCGTGGCCGTGCGCACGGCTCGCCTCGATGATCGCGCGCAAACTGGCTGGCGCATTCTTCCAGGTGCGCGTGGGGCGGCCGTCGATGACGACCGTCTCCATCTCAAACGGCATGCCCGGCGCGGTTAGCGCGGCGCGAACCTGATCGCGCGTCATTGCGGGCCATCCCGGTGGCGGGGTCCAGCGCGCAGGCGCGCTTTCGACGTCGTGATTCTCGGCCATCGGCTTTCTCTCCTGCCGCGCAGAATACCCACACGCTTGGAACGCGCAAGGGTCGAGGCAGAAAACTGAAAGTCGGGTATGACGCGTTTGCACGCGGCACGGTTGACGGTATGGATAGGCGTCAAACGACTGGTATGCCAAAATGGGAGACATACGAATGATCGACTGCGCCGACCCGGCCACCCTGGGCTTCAACCCCGAGCGGCTCGCGCGCATCGGTGCCTTCCTCGAAGACAGCTACGTCAAGCCGGGCCGCCTGCCGAATACGCAGCTGCTCGTCGCGCGCGACGGCACTCCGGTCTACCACGCCAAGGCGGGGACGCTGACGCAGGAGGGCGCGGAGCTGGTGGACGACGCGCTCTTTCGCATCGCCTCGATGACCAAGCCGGTTACCTCGATCGCCTTCATGCAGTTGGTCGAGCAGGGCAAGGTGGCGCTCGATGACCCGATTGCTCGCGTGTTGCCGGAACTTGCGGAGATGCGCGTTTTCGCCGGCGGGGGCGGCGGCATGCCGTTCTTTCCGGGCAGGGCCGCGCCGCCAATCCGCTTCGTCGACCTGATGACGCACATGAGCGGGCTGACCTACGGGTTGCAGAACCGCACCAACGTCGATGCCGCCTACCGCGAAGGCAAGCTCGACTTGTCGCGCTCGCACTCGCCGGAGGAATATCTCGAAGCTCTGGCCAAGATCCCGTTGCAGCACGCGCCGGGCGAGCGCTGGACCTATTCGGTCGCCACCGACGTGCTGGGCGTCGCGGTCGAACGCCTCAGCGGCCAGCGGCTGGGCGACTATTTCCGCGAACACATCTTCGCCCCGCTAGGCATGGACGACACCGGTTTCGACCTGGACGACAGCGCGCGCGGCCGCCTCGCCGACAGCTACGCCTTCGTGCCCGGCAGCAAGCCCATGCGGATAGAGCGCGGGGCGGATAGCGTGCATTTCACCCCCGCTGCCTTTCACGGCGGCGGGGGCGGACTGGTGGGGACGCTGGCCGACTATCACCGCTTCTGCGCCATGCTGATCGGGCGTGGACGCTTGGGCGATGCGCGAATCGTCTCGCCCAAGACGTTGGCGCTGATGACCGCCAACCACCTGCCCGGCGGCGCGGACTTGGCGCAGACGAGCGACGCGCTGTTCTCCGAAGCGAGCAATGCCGGCACCGGCTTCGGCCTGGGCTTCGCGGTCGTCATCGACCCGGCGCGCACGCTGATGCCGGCGAGCCGCGGCGAGTTCTACTGGGGCGGCGCCTACTCCACTGCCTTCTTCATCGACCCGGTCGAGGGCGTGTCGATGGTCTTCATGACCCAGCTCTACCCGTCCAGCGCCTACCCCATCCGTCGCCAGCTAAAGACCATGATCTATGCCGCGCTGGAAGAGAGCCGTGGCTGAAGCTGGTGCCAATTGGGCACACGAGGATACCCAATGTTCAAATTGCTTGCACGAGGCCGCGCGAACGGTATGACAGGCAACAAGGCAGGGAGATTGCCGCACAAGGGGCGCAAGGCAGCGCGCAAGACGCTGACCGCTCCGACGCACCGCGCGCGGCGCAGGGCATACTCTCGGCAGGAATAACCGTTAGCTGGGAGAGAGCTATGAAGTCGGTGTTGCACAATACGATCGCTCGCGGTGCGCTGGCATGCGCCCTTGTCTGCACCCCCTCGCTCGCCGCGGCGCAGCAGGCGCCCGTGGGCCAGGACAGCCTGGCCGAAGGCGGCGACGTGAATGGCGAGGCGCAGGAGCCCGCCTCTCCCGAGGACGATCCCTACACCATCATCGTCACCGCGCAGGGCCGCCAGCAGTCGCTGGCCGACGTGCCGATCGCGGTTTCGGCCGTTTCCGGTGAGGCCCTGCAGCAGTCCGGCACCAACGACATCCGCGACCTCAATCAGGTCGTTCCCTCGCTGCTGGTGTCCTCGACCGGCAATGAGGCCAACGGCTCGGCGCGTATCCGCGGCATCGGCACGGTGGGCGACAATCCGGGCCTGGAAAGCTCGGTCGCGGTCTTCGTCGACGGCGTCTATCGCTCGCGCTCGGGCAACGCGCTCTCCGAACTCGGCCCGATCGATCGGGTAGAGATCCTGCGCGGGCCGCAGGGCACGCTCGGCGGTCGCAACTCGTCGGCCGGCCTCATCAACATCTACACCGCGCCGCCGGAATTCGACTTCAGCGGCTACGGCGCCTTTACCTACGGCAATTACGACGCGATCCGCGTGGAGGGCGGCGTCAACGTGCCTTTCGGCGACACCGTGGCGGCGCGCGTGGACGGCGTCTATTTCCAGCGCGACGGCTTCTACAACGACCTCGTCAACGGCACCGATGTCAACAATCGCGATCGCTTCCTGGTCCGCGCGCAGGCCTTGTTCGAGCCGACGCCCGACATCAGCTTCCGCCTTGTCGGCGACTATTCGAAGAAGGAGGAGGCGTGCTGCGCGGCAACCTTCGTGCAGGCCGACTTCGCGCCGCTCTCGCGCGTCAGCCCGGGCCTCGATTCCTTCCGCCGACCGCTGCCCGGCTCGCCTTCGCTGACCAGCAATGCGAATCCGATTATCCCGATCCTGCGCGCGCTCGGCCAGAACCCCGACGGCCTGACGCAGAGCACCTTCGACCGCGACATCTATCCCACCGCGGGCCGCTCCTACGAGGGCGAGACCGAGGACTACGGCATTTCGGGTGAGCTCAACTGGGACTTCGGCAACGTCACCCTGACCTCGATCACCGGCTACCGGGAGTACGGCAACTTCCAGGGTTCGGACACCGACTACACCACGGTCGACCTTCTCTACCGCGCCCCCAACGAATTCGGCCTCGCCCGCTACTTCGAGACCTTCACCCAGGAAATCCGCTTCAACGGCACGCTGTTCAATGACCGGCTCGACTGGCTGGTGGGCGGCTACTACGCCAACGAGGACCTCCGGGTGCAGGATAACCTGCGCTTCGGCACCCAATACGGAACCTTTGCCAACTGCCGCATCGCCCTCGCCATCAATCCGGCGCTCGCCAATCCGGCGGCCAGCGACTGCTTCGGCGCCAACATCAATGCACTACGCTTTGCCAACGGCGGCGCGGGTGCCTTCGGTCCGGCCACACCGCTGATTATCGGTGCCATCGGCAACCTGGCGCAGGTGCGCGACCGCGGCAGCACGGGCGACGTGTACAACCAGCAGAGCGAGAACTTCGCGCTGTTCACGCACAACATCGTCCACCTGACCGATCAGCTCGATCTGACGCTGGGCCTGCGCTACACCACCGAGACCAAGGATCTCGACGCCACCTTCGGCAACGACAACGTGTTCTGTCCGCGCAACAGGGCGCTGCTCTCGCCGCTGCTCGGCAATGCCGCGCTGGCGGGTCTCGCGGGCGGCCTGCTGGCGCTTTCGTGCCAGGGCAACTCGACCTCGGAGCTCGACGGCGTCAGCCTGTCGGATACCCGCGACGAGGACGAGTTCACCGGTACCGCGGTGCTCAGCTACCAGCCCAACCCGGACCTGCTGTTCTACGCCAGCTATTCGCGCGGCTACAAGGCGGGCGGCTTCAACCTCGACCGCTCGGCGCTGGCCAATCCAGTGCTCTTCAACGTCAACGCGCTCAACCCCGCCGCGCTGCAGTTCGAGGAAGAGACGGTCGATGCCTTCGAGATCGGTGCCAAGTATTCCACCCGGCCCTTCTCGGTCAGCGTGGCGGCGTTCCGGCAGGAGTTCGAGAATTTCCAGCTCAACACCTTCAACGGCTCGGTCTTCCTGGTGCAGAATATCAATTCCTGCGGCACCGACCTAAACGGTGCGGACAGGGATGCGAGCGCAACGACCGGATCGTGCAGTCCCGACGACGTGCGGCCCGGCGTGATCGCGCAGGGCATCGAGCTGGAAACCACGATCTCGCCCATCCGCGACATCGTCGCGACCGTCGGCCTGACCTATGCCGACACCAAGTACGAGGACAACCTGATCGGCAACGACAGCGGTGCCCCGCTCGATCCGGCGCTGCGCCTGCTGCCGGGCGACAACCTCTCGAACGCGCCGGAACTGACCTACACCGCCTCGTTCAGCTGGACCCCGCCGCTCGGCAATTCCGGCCTGTCGGGTCTGTTCTTCGTCAACACCCGCGTGACGGACAGCTACAACACCGGTTCGGACCTGCTCTACGGCAAGGAACAGGACGCATACATCCTGGTAAACGGGCGCGTCGGACTGGTCGGACCGGACGATGCCTGGTCGATCGAGGCATGGGCGGCCAATCTGTTCGATGTCGACTACACCCAGGTCGCTTTCAACACGCCGTTCGTGGCGCCGCAGCAGACGTTCTCGACCTTCCTGGCCGAGCCGCGAACCTACGGCCTGACCGTGCGCGGCCGCTTCTGATACGTCCACGGGAGGGGACGCGAAGGGTCGGGGCCGATGCCCCGGCCCTTTTCGCGTGTGACGCATGACCGCGCGCGAACCGATCGCCTTTCCCGCCCTGCTCGCCCTGGAGCGAGTGGACGAGAAAACGTTCACCGGCATGCCCGGACCCGGCATCGGCCCGCGCATGTTCGGCGGTCACGCGCTGGCGCAGGCGCTGATGGCGGCGGGCCTGAGCTTGCCTGAGGACCGCCATCCGCATTCGCTGCACGTCAATTTCCTCGCACCCGGCGGGGCGGACGCGGCGACGCTCTACCGTGTCGCAACCTTGCGCGAAGGGCGCAGCTTCAGCACCCTGCGCATCGATGCCTTGCAGGGCGAGCGCACCGTGCTGACCATGACCGTCTCCGCACAGGTGGCGGAAGAAGGGTTCGCCCATGCCGCGCAAATGCCGCAGGTGGCCGATCTCGCCGCCGCCCGCCGCGCGCTGGAGGACTGGCAGCGCGCGCAGGCCGATTTCGAGACGCTGCCGATCATCGGCCGCCTCACCGCGCGCCCCGTCGACGTTGTGCCCATCGATGTCGCCGCGACCTTCGGCGACACCCCGCGCCCGCCGCGTTCTGCCTGCTGGATGCGCGTGCGCAAGCCTGAAGGGATGACCATCGCCATGCAGCGCTCCGCCATGGCCTACGCCTCGGACATGCTGTTCCTCAGGAACGCGCTGCTGCCCCACGGCGTGCGGCCGGGCGAGCCGGGCATCCAGATCGCCAGCCTCGACCATGCCATGTGGTTTCACGAGGAGCCCGACTTCGGTCGGTGGCACCTCTACGCCGGAGAGAGCCCTTGGGCGGGCCACGCCCGCGGCCTGAGCCGCGGTCACTTTTTCGCCGCAGACGGCGCGCTGGTGGCGAGCGTCGCGCAGGAAAATCTCATGCGAGTGACCGACGGGCGGCTGGCGAGGGCAGGGGGCGTTGTTTTCGAAAACCCGTGAAAGTCTGACAGGCGTCAGCCTTCTAGTCGATAGGCCTGCGCATTCGAAGGCATATCGTTTTCAAACTCCGCCATAAAACATTATCGGCTGCTACTGGCTCCGATCGCGGTTGCGCTCCCTTCCGTTATTCCGATCACGCCTACGATCCCGGTCTCGTTCTCCACGCTTGCGCCGGTTACCGCGCTGAAACTGCGGGGCCACCGCGTCGATCTCGGTCATCCAAGCCTCGATGCGTGCGCGCATTGCGCTGGCACGTTGGGGTTCCCGCTGGGCAAGGTTGGTGGTTTCGTATGGGTCGGCGGCGAGGTTGAATAGTTCGTCCGCCTCTTGCGGGTCGAAGCGGCGGATGAACTTCCAGTCGCCGTCGCGCAAGGCGAGACCGGCGGTGTCGCCCGTCTGACTTGGGCGCGGGCGCGAGCTGTACCAGTAGACCGGCCGCTGCGGGGCAAAGGCCTCGCCGCGCATGGCCGGAACATAGCTGAGCGAATCCACGCCCCCGGCAAAGCGGCCCGCCCCGGCCAACTCGAGGAAGTATTGTAGATCCTTGCAGCAAAATGCCGTCGCGAAGAAAAATTACATTTCATCAAGCTGAAATGATCGGCCGCAGGTCGAAATATACGCGATCGGTATCGAAGCCGCGTGCGCCGGGAGTTGCGATGAATGTTCGGCTCCGAAATCGGGGGCCTTGAGTTCGACTCAGCACGGCTTCACCGGAGCCGTCGAGCACCACCATGTCCGCGTCTGCGGAGATCACCGTCCCTGTGAGTGTACCGGGGGCATAGCGGACGACCAAGGAATACCCGCCTGGCGCATTGCAGTATTCGCGGAAAGAACCGAGCGATACGGATTGGCCGCCGGTGCCGATGCTGCCTGTACCCCGGTACTGCACCTCGCAATAGACCGGGACAACCGCGCGAAGCGAAAAGGATGCGTCCGTTCCAGCAGCCGGAACCGACGAGAGCGCTAAGGCCATGATACAGATTGCCGCTGCCACACGCATAATTGTCACCCCACACATCGCTTCGATTGCGAGGGGAGTGGATAGCGGCGAAAGTTTGGCGTTTGGTTAAGTCGGTCCTAGCGTGCCGTGACCGAGATCGAAATGAGGTCCGAATAGGTTCCTGCTCGCCTGCGTGAGACATCGCCTATGTAAAACTGGATCGGGAGAGCGGCACGATACATTCCGGTTTCTACCGGGCCTGAGACACGGTCCATTCCCGACAGATTCACGCGGCTGCCGCCAATGGTCAGCGAGTAGGGAACCGTCCATTCCGTACCGGCTAGGCGAAGGTTGCCGGCGTTGAGGGACGTTACATCAAGATCGTACCGACCCGTGCTGCTGACGCGCAGTTGCAGCGGAACAGGTGCAGGCCCTTCGCGCAGCTCCCCGAGGCTGACGAGTGCTTGCCCGTCGGAAATGCGATATGCACCGGCCAAGCCGATCCTGGCAGAGGGAAGGACCTCTAGCCCCAGGACGATACGCGCACCGCCGAGCACGCGCATTGCCTGATCCTGTGCCTCGAGCGTCACATCCTGCGTAAAGGTCCCAGAACCGCTCACTTCATCGGGCGACGCGACGAGGCGATAGGTGATCGTGCGCTGTTCGTTGGCCGCCAAAACGAGCGTGCGCTGCTCGGAAGAGTTACGCACCGTTCTTCCGGTTCGCGGGGTGACGTCCTGCGAATCGGAAAGGTTGATAAGGGCATAGCCGATCGGGCGGCCCATTCCCGAAGAGAGCCCGAAGGGAGGCCGACCCAGTTCGAACGTCGGCGTGAACCGGCACTCGGCAGAACCATCGTTGACGAAGGTGGCGCTGAATACTGCTTCGGGCGGAGCCGTTTCGTATGCATCGTAACCACTGATAATCCAAGCCGTCGGCGTCGCGTTTATCCGGAGTTGGCAATTGGCAAGAGGGGATGTCTGCGCTCCGCCGGACGCAGATCCTGATGGCACGCCCTGAGCGCTTGCGGGGGCCGACATTAACGAGCAAACCAGCGCAAGAGCGGATGCGACAGGGAAAGGGGCAAGACGCACGATCAAGAATCCTTTTATCTGGCCACGCCTGCAACCACGGTGCCGAGGTCGACAAGCCCATCATTATCTGCGGGAACGGTAAACTCGAAACTGCGCTCCGTGGTCCCGTTGTTGCCGTAGGTTTCAACGAGATAACGACGCCCCGGTAGTAGCGAGGAAATCGCGAAACGCCCGACCGTATTCGTGAAGAAGGGCATGGGCTGCGGGTTTTCGCCATCACGCAGATCGAGGAGAGTTGTTCGCCCCCCAGCAAGGGAAACCGGGCTCCCGCCCCTTACAAGAGTTCCGGTCGCGCTGATAAAGGCTTCCGTGCCCACACGCACTGCATAGCCGCTGCGGTAGGGGGGCCTTACCCGAACCACGCCGGGCCCGATGTCATATCCAGTTGGGGGATTCTCGACATCATACTGCACCGATTGCGTGACGTAGGAAGCGAGAAAATTGTTAACCGCGGCGCCGAGCCCTCCACTTTTGCCGAGGTAGTTGTTCTGTGCCAGCGAAGCGCCCGCGACGACCGAGCGGTCTCCTAGGGTCTCGTGCGGGTACACGAGAGCGAAACTGTCATTGATCCGCCGCCCCATGCCGACGACACCATCGGCAAAGGCGATGGTCGTTCCTACCCGGACAGATGTGGCCTGCAATTGATCGATCGACGACAGGGATGGGCCGAATGCCGCGTGACTGACCGATGCGTCGAACCGATTGCCTGCGTAGCTGGCGAAACCCTGCGCTTGTACAGAATCTTCGCGATGCGTGAGAACACCGCCGAAGCCGACGCTGTTGAGTTCGTTGAGACCGCTCTGGGTGTAAGACAGTTCTGCAAGATTATCGCGCGATTCGTATCGAGCTTCGGCGCGGCGGCGGTAATCGGGCTGGAAAACAAGGCCGATATTGGCACTGAACCCGCTGCCAATGGCAAATTCGCGGGGGAAGCCAGCGTAATCGACACCGGCTCGCACGGTCCAGCGTTCGTTGATGCGGTAAAAAGCCGTGGCGCCTATACGATATGTATCGCCGGTTTCTTCTCGGCCTTTCAGATACGACCCGCTGACCGTCGCAAGGAGGCTCTGGCTGAATTGCCGGGTATACTGCCCCGTCACGGAGAGAGCGGTAAGGTTGAACCCCTCAGGATTGGAGAGATTGGCAAAATCGGGAGATACGTAGTCGGCCCTGAGCGAAAAATTGTCCGCAAGACCTCCGCGATCGAAAAACTGGTCATAGGCAATACCCGCGGCATACCCCGCGCCGGCCAGGTTCGAGCGACTTGCGCCGGCATCCAGCAGCAACCGTGCGCCGTTCGGCAGGACAAACTGGGTCTGGCCTGTGAGACTTTGAACCTTCGCGCTCGCCTGAACGCCTATCCCGATGGCGGGTCGACCGAAAAATGCCTTTCGGAAGAACCCCGTGAAAGCCAGAGGACCGCGGTAGTCCGGAGCTCGGCCGAGTTGCCGGCTCGTCGCGCCCAGATAAGCCCCGTATTCGTAATCGCCCGGATCTAGGTCGATCGGATCGAGATATTGCGAATAGGACAAGTCCTGCACAGCACCGGTAATATCCTGCACCTCGACCCGAACATCGTTGCTGCCAGCAAGGAGTGGTAGCGAGCTGTAATCGTAGCGTCCGGGTTGCAGGCGCAATTCCCGATACAGGCTGCCGTTGCGAAAAAATCTGACCGTCGCTTGTCGCTGCAGGACCAGTTGTCGGTTGCCCTGTAGCACGGCGGCACGGAACGTGTTGAAACGGCGCTGCTGGCGCGCGACACCGATGCCGCCCATCTGCACGAAAGACTGCTGTCCGCGCACCTCGGGGTCGAGATCGCCCAGGAACCAGCGGCGGTAATCCTCAGGTTGGTCGTAAACGAAGCGGGCATAGTTGCGCGCAAATCGGTAGGTCGTATCCGTCAGCCCGAACTCCTCGCCGAGAGATGCGTCCCCCTCGAACACGACCCGTCCGAAACGAACGGCACCATCGATGTTGATCGTCGGGCGTTGTTGATCGTCCGCACCCCAAACGTAGGTTTGCGAGGCGTTGAGATTGAGATACGCAGACAGCGCGGCGGGCGCGAGATTCACGTCGTTCAGGTCATCGCGCGGGGGCGCAAAAAGGTCCTCCACCGCACGCTGATCCGGCCTTACCTGAACGACCACGACCGCCAGTGAGGCAGGATCGTAGGTCAATGCGACCCCTGTTTCGGCCAGGTCCTCCGGCCCGAAGACCGCGAACGGGGCAAGGGTTGCCGAAAGCTCCGAATGCGCTTCGGCATTCAGGACTGTGCGCATCAGTCGAAGAAAAGCTGGCGAATCGAGCAGGAACCTGTCGTCCGCCGTCAGTCGCATTGGGATGTCGCCGAGCGAGCGGGAGAGAAAGGTAAGCGGCACCGTCATGTCGATGTCGCGCTCGTAAGGGTTGATGTCCGGGCGCCCGTGCACGCCGATCGGCACTGCAGGTTGCAAAGCCTCTTCGGAAGGGGTCGTCCCGGGCAAGGGTACCACGATACCGCCGGGAGGTTGTGTCTGCTGCGTAGGGACTTCGCGGTCGGTAGTCGGCGCCGGATTTTGCTGCGGCAACGGCACGACGACCTGCGCCCCGGCGCCGGACGCGAGGATTACAGGCAGCGCTGCCGTTGACAGCAGCAGGCGCTTCACTGGAAGAAGGTGAGGCGGACGGGTTGATCCGAAAATCCGAGCACGGGAATTCGGAATGTACGCTGGCCCAGTGCGGGCACGTATCCCGTCCCGACCGCGCGGTTGAGCTCCTCGCTCGACACGTCGACACGCAGGGGCTGGCCTTCGGTGTCCGTTCCTTCGAAGCGCCAATTGAAACCGGACATCATGGCATGACGCCGACCTGTATTTGCCAAGGTGATTTCCAGACCCCGCACGCTCTGCGCAACTTCGGTTGAACCGGGAGGGCTATCGGGCGTGTAGGTCACCGGGCGGACAGACTGGGCACTGACGTTTGGGGTGGCCCCTGGGGGCGCGACAACGACAAGCGCACGCATGTTGTAAACCACTTGCACCTGCGCCGCGACGTTCTCGCTATCGGCTGGCGCAAAGGCAATCGGCAACTGGTTGACGGAGACATAGTAAGCCTGCGAGGCCGCGATGTCCGGCGCACCGGCCCATTGCAGCCGCACCACCTGGCGCGCGCCGGGCGATAGAACGCCTTGCGGCGGAAAAACGAGGAAATCCTCGTCGGCAGGCTCCTCGACGATATTGCCATCCGCATCCAGCGTCATGCGATAGATGCGCGTTTCGAACGCAAGGCTGCCCTGATTTATATTCTGGACTTCGATCCGAGCGACAGCGGCGCCGGATTGCGATTCCATTTCGACGACCATCGGGGAAACACGCATTGCAGAAGCCGGTGTGGGCCCCATGACCAGCGCGAGTGCTCCCAGCGTCGCTACGCCTCGGCGCCATAGTTTAACCAGCATCTGCAACCCCGTCCGTCGATTGTAAAATTAGATACCCGTCAGACGTGAAGAAAGGGGAAAGATCCCACTTTCCCCTTTCTCCAGTCAGTCGGCTTACAGCGCGCGCAGCGTGACCGTGGTGGTGCCGGTATAGGAACCGGCGACCAGGCCGCGATCGGTGATGGCGGGCGCGTTGAAGGCGATTTCCATGGCCGAACGCCAGGCACCCTGCTGCAGCGAGCCGGCATTGCCGGTGGTGGGCACGGTGAAGCTTTGCGGCGTGCCGGTGGTCACGGCGTTGAGGCCGACGCCGGTCCAGCTCGCGGTGACCGAGTAGGGGATGTTCGCCTGGAACTCGTCGGTGTCGTAGCCGCCCGGGTTGGCGTTCACCATGCCGCGGATGTCATTCTTGGCGACTTCGACGGCATTGTTCGTGTTGCAGCCCGCGGTCAGCGTCTGGACGGTGGCATTGGCCGGACCGGCCATCTCGAACGCGGCGTTCACGTTCTCGTTGTTGCCGGTGCGAACGCCGATGGTGCCGAAGTCGATCGTGCGCGCGGCGGCGGTGTTGCCGGCGTAGAACGAGCAGTCGCGGCTTACGGTGCCGGTCAGCGTGAAGGTGTTGGCGACGGTCGGCGTGGCCAATTCGGTGTCATCGGCGGCGATAGACGTAGCGGTGTAACGGGTGCCGATTTGGAGGAACGTGATGTCAGCATCGAGATGATCGGCAAGGTTCTGGCCGAAGTAGGTGTCGTTCGGGCCAGGGTTCGTCGCAGGTGCGTGATAAACGTTACCGCTGTAATGACGCTGGTTGGTCGTCTGATGGGTCTGCGCCTGTGCGCCGGTCGCGACGAGCGCGGCCGCAGCGGCAGCGATGTAAAGAGCAGTCTTCATGATGATTTTCCCTCCGTTGCAAGGCTCTCGTTGGAGCCCGAAAAATGCACCGAGCATTTACGACGCGGGTCGCGACGGTGCCACGCAACCAGCATTATCAAGAAAGGGTGAAAGGGAGAGGGCGAATTCGCCCTCTCCCTTGTGCCTCACAGCGCGCGCAGCGTGACCGTGGTGGTGCCGGTGTAGGTGCCGGCGACCAGGCCGCGGTCGGAGATTGCCGGCGCGTTGAAGTCGATGCGCATTGCCGAGCGCCAGGCACCTTGCTGCAGGGTGGCGGCATTGGCCTGCGGAGCGACATACACGGCCTGCTGCGTGCCGGTAGTCACGGCATTGAGGCCGACGCCGGTCCAGGTGGCATACACCGCGTAAGGGATGTTCGCCTGGAACTCGTCGGTATCGTAGCCGCCCGGATTGGCGTTCACCATGCCACGGATGTCGTCCTTGCTAAGTTCGACGGCGTTGTTGGTGTTGCAGCCCGCGGTCAGCGTCTGAACGGTAGCGGTGGCATTACCGGCCATCTCGAACGCGGCATTCACGTTCTCGTTGTTGCCGGTGCGAACGCCGATCGTACCGAAGTCGATCGTGCGCGCGGCAGCGGTGTTGCCGGCGTAGAACGAGCAGTCGCGGCTCACGGTGCCGGTCAGCGTGAAGGTATTGGCGACGGTCGGAGTGGCAGCTTCCGTGTCGTCGGCGGCAGTCGAGGTCAGCGTGATGCGGGTGCCGAGCGCGACGGTGGGGTTGTTACCCTCCGCCAGGACGGCATCGGCAGCAGCGCGATCGGCGCCGGGAGCAGCGTTATAGGTCGTCGGCGATCCGTTGATTGGCGCAACGCTGGCGTACTCGGCGACGTTGGTCGTCTGGTGCGTCTGGGCCTGGGCGCCGGTGGCGATCAGGGCGGCCGAGGCGGCAGCGAGGTAGAGTGCGGTCTTCATGATAACATTTCCTCTTCTGAATGGTCCGATGAACCTTGCGTTTGCACCGATGTTCGCAACCCAGATGCGCCGATGCCTCGCACCCTTTATTCTCTTCCAATCCGATCGAAAAAGGGCGGGTTGCCCCGCCCTTTCCGTTCGATCTTACAGCGCGCGCAGCGTGACCGTGGTG
>NZ_LBHB01000017.1 GCF_001010945.1 Aurantiacibacter luteus | reverse complement strand
CCGCGCGCGCCGTCTGGCCGTCCCCCTCGACGCATGTGCGCCCCGCTCGGCACCCGGAAATCTCCGGCGCATCAATCCCGAGCAACCGTATTCGCTCGTCCCCGCAGCGGATAGTGTCGCCATCCGTGATCGCGCACGACGGCCCGTCGAGCGGCACGGGAGCTGGAAGCTGCGTGCAACCGGCTGCGGCACAGGCGAGGGCTAGGATCATGGATGGAGGGTAGCGCACCAGATCCCCTTACACGGCATCGGGTTCCCGCCAAACTGGATCGATAAGCGCTGCAATCTCAGTCACGTAGCTGCTTACGATAACGGGCAATTCGAGGAA
>NZ_LBHB01000016.1 GCF_001010945.1 Aurantiacibacter luteus | reverse complement strand
CACCTATACAACACCAAAAAGTCACCTATTTACACCATTTATTAATGATGGTGTAATAACACCATCATTAATAAAGGTGTAGTAAATGCCTACCAGTGAATTAATAGTAAAAGATAACGCTTTAATTAATGCGAGCTACAATTTGGATACCGTAGAACAACGGTTAATTTTACTGGCTATTTTACAGGCAAGAGAAACAAGAACAGGGATTGATGCCAACACTAGGCTACGGATCCATGCCAGTGATTATATGAGCAGATTTAATGTTAACAAACATGCCGCCTACAAAGCTCTAAAAACAGCAGTTACTAACCTTTTTGGTAGACAGTTTA
>NZ_LBHB01000015.1 GCF_001010945.1 Aurantiacibacter luteus | reverse complement strand
CGCAAATTTTGATAGTTCGCTCGTAGACACTCGCTCTATGCATCTATCTAAAGTTAAAATCTCTCTTTATTTCGTTCTCATTTGCGTTTTTTGGGCTGTTTTCTGTTTTTCACTATGAGATCTATGTTTTTTAAGTAAAGGCTCTTAAATCGCATTTGAACGCTTTCTGTGAAGCTTTTCATAATTAAAGTTTTGGGTTGAAATTTTTAACCTGGATGAAT
>NZ_LBHB01000014.1 GCF_001010945.1 Aurantiacibacter luteus | reverse complement strand
AAAATAAAAGCTACGCTCTTGATGAGTGCTAAATTTCTTAAATACAGAGCTTCTGACATTAGGATAAATTTTCCAAAAGTAGTCATGGCGTGTACTCTGTATTGATTGCTTGTACTGATGTTTCAGTCTTTTCATTGTTCCTCCTAGGTAACATTACCTAGAAGGGATCCTCAGAATAGTAATTCATGCCTTTATCACTAAATTTGCCAGTTTTCTAAAACTAGTCCAAATTGTTTGAAATGATCAAAAATATGATCATTGCTGACTAAAATAAGATGATGACCAAGTGCATGAGCACCAATCATCAAATCCATTGACTGTACAGTGACACCCTGTAGACGTAATTCATTACGAACCTTGCCGTAAGCATGAGCGCACTGATCATCCCAATCTAAAATACTTAAGGTTTCTAAAAAAGAGTTTACACGATCAATATGCTTGGGAATATTCCCACCTTTTTCTAGGCCATAAACAATCTCAGCATGAGTAATCTGTGAAATAAATACACTATCAGGATTAAC
>NZ_LBHB01000013.1 GCF_001010945.1 Aurantiacibacter luteus | reverse complement strand
CAGCTACTTGGTACTTGGTCAGAAACAGCATCAGAGAGAAACCTCCAGAGTGGTGGTTTACACAAGAAACAGGCGAGCTTTATGACGCTGTTTAAAGTCACTTATTCAAATAACCATTTGATTAAGTAAAAAGGCTTTTTAGTCTGGCAGGGTGGCGGATGGACTTCACTTATACTTATACGACTTTTCGCCGCCGATTAACTCTCTTATACGTTTACGAGATTGGCGGTCTAGCAACAGGGGGTTTACCCCCTGTTTACCCCCCTAAAGATAAGGCTCATTATCAGGTCCCCTAAAACAACTATAGGGATATATCAGGGTAACGATAACGCTCATTATCACTACCCAGGGCAAAACACA
>NZ_LBHB01000012.1 GCF_001010945.1 Aurantiacibacter luteus | reverse complement strand
CTTGCAATAAGTACACCTTTATCTTGCAAAGTGACACTTAATAAAATAGAGTGTACTTATATACTTAAAAGACATGTGTGCTTATGAAAAAAGAACTAGTCGTTAAAGATAATGCACTAATAAATGCCAGTTATAATTTAGACCTATCAGAACAACGTTTAATACTGTTAGCCATACTTGAAGCTAGGCAATCAAATACACCCAATGATAAAGATTTGACGATTCATGCTGAAAGCTATATCAACCATTTCAATGTTCATAGAAATACAGCCTATAAAGTTCTTAAAGATGCTTGCAAAAGCCTATTTGATCGTAGATTTAGCTATCAAAAACTGACTCAAAAGGGCAACATTGAGAATGTAATAAGTCGATGGGTACAACGAATATCTTATGTAGAGAATGAAGCTCTTGTTCGTATTAAGTTTTCTGATGATGTTGTACCGTTGATTACAAATTTAGAAAAACACTTCACTAGTTATGAACTAGAGCAAGTCAGCAGTTTAACTAGTGTTTACGCTATACGCTTGTATGAGTTGCTTATCGCATGGCGTAGTACGGGCAAAGTGACTATGGTAGAGCTAGAAGAGCTAAGATTAAAACTAGGCATAGAACCCAATGAATACAAGAGAA
>NZ_LBHB01000011.1 GCF_001010945.1 Aurantiacibacter luteus | reverse complement strand
CTTATTTTCAGATATGATGATGTAGGAATCAGAATATTTAAGAAGCATTTAGGATTTTCTATTTATCGACTCGGTTAATAATGTGGATATTATCTTTCCAATTACTTCTTAGATAAGGAATTAGTGAAAAAGGCTTTAAAATGATGACACATCCAAGAATAGAAATTGAAAAAATACAAGTAATTAGTTTGTATGATTGTTCATCAAAGGCTTTGCTTGATTTTTATATAAAAAATAAAAAACACTTAGCTAATTCGATGCCATTAAGAGAAAATTCTTTCTATACAGAAGAATATTGGGAACAACAGATAGTAAGCTACATAGAATTATTTAAAGAAAAGAAAGCGATTAAATTTGTTCTAGTTCATAAAGGTATTGTGATAGGGACTATAACATTTGACCAAAT
>NZ_LBHB01000010.1 GCF_001010945.1 Aurantiacibacter luteus | reverse complement strand
TATCTAGGGTACTCTTTGGATCAAGATTATCAAGGGCAAGGTATCATGTTTAAGGCTTTGATGTTTTGTTTAGACTATATCTTTAATCAATTTAATCTTAATCGAGTTATGGCTAATTATATTCCTGAAAATACTCGTAGCCGGAAGCTACTTCAGCGATTAGGATTCGAAAGAGAAGGATATGCAAGAAAGTATTTGATGCTTAATGGCGAATGGAAAGATCATA
>NZ_LBHB01000009.1 GCF_001010945.1 Aurantiacibacter luteus | reverse complement strand
GTTTTTTAGGTCGGTCAAAAAATTTTAACTATATGAAAAACAAAGAATTTATAAAAAGCATTTCGTATAACGCCCATTATGTTAAATTAAAAGAGTTTTAACTTTTTTAATAAAAATATTATGCTCTAAGCCCCAAAATTTCCCCTAACATGAATTTGTAATGAAAAAATTTATACTTCCTATATTCAGCATTTCTATTCTAGTTTCTCTCAGTGCATGTTCATCTATTAAAACTAAATCTGAAGATAATTTTCATATTTCTTCTCAGCAACATGAAAAAGCTATTAAAAGCTATTTTGATGAAGCTCAAACACAGGGTGTAATTATTATTAAAGAGGGTAAAAATCTTAGCACCTATGGTAATGCTCTTGCACGAGCAAATAAAGAATATGTCCCTGCATCAACATTTAAGATGCTAAATGCTTTAATCGGGCTAGAAAATCATAAAGCAACAACAAATGAGATTTTCAAATGGGATGGTAAAAAAAGAACTTATCCTATGTGGGAGAAAGATATGACTTTAGGTGAGGCAATGGCATTGTCAGCAGTTCCAGTATATCAAGAGCTTGCAAGACGGACTGGCCTAGAGCTAATGCAGAAAGAAGTAAAGCGGGTTAATTTTGGAAATACAAATATTGGAACACAGGTCGATAATTTTTGGTTAGTTGGCCCCCTTAAAATTACACCAGTACAAGAAGTTAATTTTGCCGATGACCTTGCACATAACCGATTACCTTTTAAATTAGAAACTCAAGAAGAAGTTAAAAAAATGCTTCTAATTAAAGAAGTAAATGGTAGTAAGATTTATGCAAAAAGTGGATGGGGAATGGATGTTACTCCACAGGTAGGTTGGTTGACTGGTTGGGTGGAGCAAGCTAATGGAAAAAAAATCCCCTTTTCGCTCAACTTAGAAATGAAAGAAGGAATGTCTGGTTCTATTCGTAATGAAATTACTTATAAGTCGCTAGAAAATCTTGGAATCATTTAATAATTTCTAAAATTAACATAATACACCTTAT
>NZ_LBHB01000001.1 GCF_001010945.1 Aurantiacibacter luteus | reverse complement strand
CTGGCGCACTCGCCCAAGGGCCTCAGTGCCAGTGAGCTGCGATACAACCGGGCGGCCTTCATGCCGCGACGGCGGGAACTGGCCGAACGCTGGGCGTCGATGATCATGATTGATGCATTGTCGGTTGACGAGATCGTCCACAGCCCCCGGCGCAAACGGCGGACCTAGTTGCCGCGCAAGGCTGCCTTTTCGCGAAGCCATGCGGCGACCTCGTCCTTGTCCCAAAGCGAGCGCGAGCCGAGCTTGATCTGCTGCGGAAACCCGTCGTCATCAATGCGCTTGTAGACGGTCGAGGTGGCCATGCCGGTCATCTCGCACACCGCTTCGATGGAAATGAGCGGAGGACCAACCCCGGCCAGATCCCTCCCGTCCGATGGCGCTTGCTGGTCTGCTGGTTCCGGCACTGGCTGCGCTTGGCGGGAGACCGCTCGTGCGGCCCGCAGCTTCGGTTCGGTTACCATCTCGATTTGCCTGGCGGTCAGCGGTCCCAGCTCGGGCAACGCAGCCAGCCATTGATCGAAGCTCTCGGCACCCACCAGGATGCGATGAGTGGGGGCGGCATCGGGATCCGCCCAGCGTTCAGGATCGAACGCGCCGGTCGCAAAGCGCGAGAGCGGCTCGTCGATTTCCCACCATTCGCTCGGGATAGGCTGCACTTCGCCGCCGCCCAGCGGGCGCATGGAGCTCGCCAGTCGTTCATACACAAACGCCTTGGTCATGTCCTCGGATTGCAGCCTGATAAGATCGCGCGCAGCGTCGTTCGGACCATCGTCTTCCGGTTGCGCGAAGATGGTTGGCAGCTCGTAGGGCATGAACCCGAGCATTGCTTCCACAAGCTGACCGAACGCCCAGACGAGCGTGACGCGGCCGACCGAACTAACGTTGGAACGCTCTTCGTATGGCGACCAAGGGTGTAGGTTATGGCTCATGGCGAACAATTATCAGAGCCGGCGGGCTTGGCCATCGGGTTTCTCGACTGACTTGCAGTATCCCCGAACGATGGCAGCTATGCGCCCCATTCCCGATCGTTCGAGCCTGCTTCTGGACTTTCCGAAAGCTGCCGTTAATCGGGCGCCGGCCTCGCGTCACCTTTGCGCCCCCCCGCTCGGTCATAGCGTGCCGCCTGAAAGCGGAAATCCTTGTCAAGTCGCGGAGATGGCAGAGACTGGGACAGGCACGTCGTTCCCAGGCAGCAGGTTGAGCGTCAGCTATTGTCAAAAGCCGACGTTCAGCGTTGTGTGCGCGGCGTGGCGGTACGACTGAAGCTGGGCCAACAAGCGCCCGCCCGGTTTGGAACCGGGGCGTTTCATCCAGATAGCGCGCGGACCGAAAGTGCAAGAGCTATGGCTGTATACTTCATCTACCAATTGAGCGCTGGCGAGCCCTTGCTGAAAATTGGACGCGCCAAGGACATCTATCGGCGCCGCGACGCGCTGCAGACCGGCAATCCGCATACGGTGGTGCTAGTCGGGTGGATCCAGTCCGATGCAGACGGCCTCCTTGAGGCAGAGTTGCACCGCAAGCATCACGCGCGCCGCGTCGCAGGCGAATGGTTCCGTCTCGAGCCAACCGAAATCTTGGAGGATCTCATGCGCGCCGGCAGCGATGGCTTCGTCGCGCGACATGCCGACGCATTCGAAATAATCGGCCATGATCGTGACGCCTTTCCCGAATATCTTGGCGTCTGGGAATGGGGGGACCTCGAACTCGATGAATGCTGTCCATTATGTGGTGCCATGTGCGGGATGCATTTCCAGGAGGCGTCCCAAGCCTATCACTGCATCAGTTGCGGGCGTTTGGGCGACTTCTCCGATCAGACGCCAGACTTCGACACTGAAGAAGTAAATCGCACTTGGCTGGCGGACAATCCTCCGCTTCTTCCTGCAGGAATGGATCGGTTTGCGATCCTGGGCGGCGCACCGGATTATCCAGAGCATCTTCGCCGGAACGGACGTCTGCGCTAGTCCGTCAGCGCCGATCTGAGATCCGTGATCGCATCTACATCTCGATCCAAAGATGATCGATTTGGATCGGATTGAGGTCGGCGCGCCGGTTATGGCGCGATCGCAATGCTGCCATGCGCCGCTTGCCGTCATGAACGATCATTGCAAGCTTGTCGGCGGCCGACCAGTTCTCGGTCGCATCCTTGACGATACCGTCGATCCAGCTGGCGATTTCCGCTTGCCAATGGCCTATGTCGTGAGTCTGGACATAACCTATCATCGCGGCCTGTTCATGACTTGCACCGTGATGTCCGGCCTTGAAACGCTGCACGCCGCCGGTGGAGCTGAACCGGCTGATCAGATATTCGCGCTCGTCACGATCGCTGGCCGATGGCGTCGGCAATCGCTTGCATTCGATCGGAAGCAAGGTGCGGTATTCGGTATATTCGCGTCCCCTTATCCAGATCACTTCACCGCTCGGCGCGACGGCGAGGTCGATTGCGCGCCGCCCGTCCGCCTCGTCCGGTTCCTCCCGTCGGAATTGCAGAAAGTCCCAGCCCGGTGCATGCCGCGAAGCGCTGTTGAGGCGCGCGCACAGCTGCGCTGTAAGTTTCGTTTCACCCGTTGCTGCTTCGCGAAATGGGTCGTCGCGCCAGTCCGGAAGGACGCCGCCGATGAATGTCACCAGTGCGCCAAGCCACTCGCCGGGAAAATGGATGCCAGTTCCGAGTGACCCTGCCCGAGCAACGCTTTCCCCGTCATCCGCCAACATCTCAGAAGCCTTGCGCGCGCAAATCGGCGAGGATGTCGTCGGCATCGCGCAACGCGACCGAGCGTGTCCAGAAACGATGTCGATCAGGCTTCAGCAGGAAGACGAAACCCTGATCGTAAAGACGTGTGATCCGGGTGATCGTGAGGCCGGACCCGCGACGTTCGTACAAAAGGCCGTCAAGCTTATGCCGTAGCGCTTCGGCATCTGACCAGTCGACCTGTCCATCACCGAAAACATAAGCCCGGCAAATCGTGCCGGACCAATGATAGGATGGCAACGCCCGCAAAGGGTTGCGGCCGTAAACAGCGTTGATCTGCTCGAGGAGCGTGCTGTCGAATTGCTCGAGCGCGTCGGCCGGCGCACTGTGCATGAGCTTGGCGCGCGTTCCCAGTCGAATGAAATCACGCTGAAAGGCGACGATGTCGTCGGTCAGAATCCGTTCGTTGGCGCTCAGGTCGAGGTTGCCGTCCTCAGGGAAGGGGAGCGCAAAAATATCGGCATTGAAGACGGCGGTTGCCCGCTGTGTGAAGAGCCGGGTACTGATACCGGCGACATAAGCCTTAAGCGCGACATGCTCTCGGTCGAGCCACTCGGCGACCGATGTGAGCCGCGCGATGTCGCCAGGCGCGGAAAAACCGACAATCTCATTCTTGAAGGCGAGATAGCCGTCCTGCCAGAGCTCGCTGTGAAGGTCCTGATGTTCCTTGATCAGCAAAAGGGGCGGCTGAAAACGGCGGCTGGTCTTCGGATCCTTGATTGGCGCGTCTGGAACGACCGTGATCCGATCCGCCTCGATACCATCGGGGCCAAGCGCATCGGTCGGAAGAAGCGGTCGGCCGATTAGGTGGTCGATATTGCTCGACGCATTTTTTTGACCGCCGAAATAGCCCTCGCCGGCATCCCACCCTTGCTGCGATGCGTATTGCTCGAGGGTCGGAAACTGCCGCAGTCGCTCAATGAAATCCAGAACCCGGCTTCCGCCGAGCAGATTGGCTCGCCAGATATCACGTGATGCGACGGCGACCGCGTTGGCGAACCAATACATGTCATAGTAGTCGATGTCGAAGCCCTGCTCGGCGCTGGCCCGGCCATTTCGCCGAAATACGGCATGGAGCAGACGGCCGTCCGGGCTGGGCTGGGCCGCTTCCGCAAGGATGACCACGACCTTGGGATCCGCATCGCCCTTTTTGAAAAGACCGCGCACGGACACGAAATCGAGCACCTCGCGTACCGCCCAACGGCCGAAAAAGGCTTGCCGGAACGTGAGGGCGTGCTGGTTGTACAGGAAGCCGGACGGCTCGATCATGGCGAGCACTCCGTCTGGGGCGAGCAGCTCCATTGCTTCGTGCAGGAACAGATAGGCAAGCTGGTTGTCGGCCAAGCTGCCATGCGCCTTCTTGTAAGCGGCATAGCAACGTTTCGCGCCATCGGTCGTCAGCTTGGACTCGAATGGCGGATTGCCCACCACCACCGCGACCGGCGCCGTGACCAGTCCACGCGCCTTCGCTTCGAAGAAGCAGCTTCCGTGAAGCGTATGGTCACCCAGCGGCGGGAAGAGCTTTACGCTGGACCGGATATCCTCCGGTTCGAGCGCATCGCACAAGCTAAGGCAAAGGCTGAACGCAGCGAGCTCGACCGCGCCTTCCTCAAGATCGATGCCATGGACGCGCTGCAGGAGCGGACGAAGCTCGTCAACGCCGGGACGTGCCCAGCCATTGCGCCAGCGCCAGTGGAGCACCAGCCGCTTATAGGCTTCCACGAGAAACACCCCCGACCCGCAAGCCGGATCGAGGATTACGCCGTCTCCCTCCATGAGCGCGTCGATCCGCTTCCAGCTGAGCGCCTCCTCAAGGATCAGCCGGACCAAAGCGGGCGGCGTGTAGATCGAACTCGCTGTGTCCTTAACGAACAACTGGTAGATATTGCTGATCAGCTCGACCGGCAGATCGCGGAACGAGTAGAGCCGCCACAGGCTAAGCTGCCCAGACGAATCCTCATATCCTTCGACAAGCCGTGCATAGCTGGCCAAGCCCTCGCTTGCGGTCAGAGCCGCCTGCTCGGAATCCTTCAACCGGAAGACATGCCCATTGAAGCGCTCCTCGAGCGCTTCCAGCAGTCTCACCAGCGCCGGACCATTTCCCAACACCTGGAAAAACTGCGTCGCACCGGGCAGGGCGCGATCGAAATCGTCGGGCAACAGCACCGAGCGTTCTTCCAGATAGGCGATCAGCAGCGACAGTATGAGAAGCCGCCGCTGCAGGCCTGCGTCTAGCAGCTTGCGCTCGCTCATCTGCTTTGCGAGCCCGCGCACTTCGTCGACAAGCTTGCGATGCGCGGACTTCTTCGCCGACAGCATCAGCCGGCAGGCATCGGGATCGTCCCAGATCGCCCCGTTGCGGATGCGGCTCGCATCCCACCACACGTCTTGGGCGGCGATCTCCGCGCCGATCGTCAAGGTCCGGATCGGCCGGCAGACAGGCGTGCCGTCCGGCCCGAGAAAGTCGGGCTCGTGCGCGCACCGGAATAGCTGAACGCGGCCGGGCCCGGCCCGATAGACGATGGGAACGCCACCCCAGCTCCACAAGCGCTTGTGGAGTTCCGCAAACTGCCCATCATCGCCATGATCGGTTATGTCGAAGATCAGCGCCTGCGCTACCGGTGCGCGGCCATGGCGTCCGGCTTCGAAAAAGACAGCGCGCGCGCCATAGGCCGCCGCCTTCTCGACCACGGCGACCTCTTCGGGCGAGCGCCCGTCAGGTGCGTAGTCCGCAATGGCAACCAAGCCGTCGACGACGGGGAGATCGCCACCGCCGCCGATGGCAAATAGCCATTCTGCGCCGACAAAACTGGCGCCCGGGCTGTGAAGTGTCATCGCCGGCTCTTCAATGAGGATGCGGCCGGCCGCCAAGGCTGACGTCGGATCACGTCTGCCGCTTCTTCTTCGAGAGCGCGTAGCCCTCCTTGAGGAGGTCGGTCATACTTAGGCCTTGAGACGCAGCAAAGCCTTTGAAATCGCGCTTGAATTCCTCGGTAACCTTGAAGTTGAGCGTCTTTCCCTTGTCGTTGTCGGACCCGGATTCATGCTCGATTGTTTCGGTCTGCCGGCTGGCCATTGCGAAGATCCTCAAACGGCGACCGCCCCAAGGTCGCAACGCCAAGGCAGAAATACAGATTTCCGACTCTCTGACAAGACCGAAAGCCAGACTGTCAGAATATTGGAAAGCCAGAAATAATGAAATCTGGGTCATGTTCGCTTCCGTTACAGCGAATGGCAGGGCTTCGCATCGGAACACATAAAGAACATGAGCAATTGACGCTAGTTTGCGTCATCGCGCGTGCATCCCACGCCGCGCGTAGCGTAGATAGAGCCACGGTGCCCGCGCAAGCGGTCAGCTGCCAGCCTCGTCGGCCGCACCACTCCCGAAATGATAATCTGGATCATCCTCTCCTTGAGAGGATCGCCATGATAGATATCAGAGGAGGTCGATCCAGGGGGCTAGACAGAAGTTTCGCGGGAGCAGTGGCAAATGGAGGGGGAAGAGGCAAAGGTCATCGACGCGCGACAGCTGGTTCGCATCGAGGCTGTGCATCGCGGTTTCCTATATCAGCACATCTACGCGTCGATATGCCTGCTGATGGCGGGCGGCGCCGGGGTCGAGCGGATCATCGTCGAGCACGACGAGGACGTTGAGGTCGTCCTGCCTGGTCGGCATATCTATGTTCAGATCAAGACGCGCCAGGATGATCTGGCGAGCGGCGACATTAGCGGAGCGCTCGACCGGTTCGCCGAGATCCGCAAGGCGCACGCGGATGGCGACCGAGCCGGCGAGGCCTCCTTCGTCATCGCGTCGAACGCGGCGCCCAATGGGCCGCTGAAGGAGAAGCTGGCGGCCGACGATTGGCCAAAGGATGTGGCTCTGCATTGGCCAGAGGGTCCGAAGCCCGAGGATCCTTGCCTCCCGGTGCCGCCAGCAAGCGTCCCTGATGCAGTCGCGGGCTGCTCGGCTCTTGCAGCGGGCCTCCCGCTTGGGTTGCTGCGGCCGGACACCTTGACCTGGAAGCTGGCGAGCATGGTCATTTACGCGTCCGCGGGCGCTCCTCCGCGGACGGATCACGACTTTGCGCGGGAGGAACTTCCCGACCTGTTCGAGCAGCTCGCCGTCCAGATGCAGGAGCTTCCTACCCCGCCCGCGCCCTATCGGGCACAGATCAACGAGCCTGCCCTGCTGGGCGATGATGAGGTCCGGATCGTCTCGGGCCTTTCAGGTGCGGGCAAGACCGCCTGGGTCGCCGAGGCGGTTGTCCACGCGCCGCTGCTGGTCACCTATCTCGACGTGGTCGACATGCCAGGCGCGGCGCTGGCAACGGCCGTTGCACGCGAGGTCGCGGGCAAGATGTTTGGACGGTCGAGCGGGAAGCTTGGCGAGATATTCCTGCCCGGCGCCATCGGCCTCGACATGCTGGGGGCGCTCAGCGTCAAGCTCGGCGAAGAGGCGATTGCGGCGCATGTGGTGATCGACAATGCGCACCGCGTCCCGCCGAGCGATCTCGAGGCCGTCGCGGCGCGCGCACCGAATCTGCGCATCCTGTTGCTGTGCCAGCCGGGCGCGGCGGTGACCGAACTGGAAGCGAAGCTCGGCATCAAGGCGGAAACGCTGAACGGCTGGGATGAGGACACGATTGCCGCGGCACTGCACGATACCGGATGCCAGGCCGATTTCGCCGATTGCGAGCGGCTGTCACGGCTGACGGGTGGCTTGCCATTCTACGTCATCAACGCTGCAGTCGTGGCGGCGCGCGAATATGGCGGGGGCGTCCGGGATTTCTGTGCCGATGTCGAGGCGCAAACCCATATCGTCGAGACCGCGCAGGAGGTCATTTTGAAGCGCGCGTTCGAGTCCCTTTCGGCGGAGGATCGCGAGACTGTTGCTGTGCTCAGCGCGGCGGATGTCCCGCTTTCGCGGGACGAGGCGATGAACCTGCTGATGAGTGCCAGCGGCCTCGACAAGAAGACGGCTGCGCTGAGGCTGAAGGCCCTGCCCGCGACCGGCGCGATGGAGATGTTCGGCAATAGCGGCTTGAAGATCCACGACGCGATCCGCGTCCTCGGGGCGGCGGACCTCGGTGCCCGCGGCAAGGGGGCGGAGGAAAAGGCCAAGAGCGCGCTACTCCAGGTGATGATCACGTCGATCCGCGAGGATTGGTCCATCGCGAAGCTCGGTCTCCTGATCCGGCTGTTCGGACAGGTGGGCGATGCCCGGATCCTCGTGGAATTCGCGACCGACGAGCTGTTTCACGAGATGGGCGTTTGGCCGGAGATCGAGCCCTACCTGCTGGCGATCGCGGCCAGTGAGGAGGCCGACCCCGAAACGCGGCTATGGGCGCTCGACGGCCTCGCCTTCAACGATCTGCGTGATGGGGAAGCCGAGCCGGCGCTCGAACGAACCAATGTGATGCGTGCGCTACTCGAGGCCCATGAACTTGGCGACGATGAATGGCTCGCCTTTGGCATGAAGCGCATGCTCGCATTTTCGCGGCTGGGCGATGCCGACGGTGTGAAAGCTATGTCCGACGAGGTGGAGAAGCGCCTGCCGGACAAGTCCGAGCATCGCCGCGTATTTCGCTACAATCGCGCCTGGGCATTGTTCAAGCTGGACCAGCGTGAAGCTGCTGCCGAGGAGGCAACAGCGCTGGTCGGGGAATATTATGGGGTACTCGGTCTGACGCCAGGCGACGTATTTGGACGCAATGCGCCGGAGCTTCGGCCGTTGTTGCGGAAGGATAAGGACGTCACCGATACCGTTAAGCACCTCGCAGATACCCTCGATCTGCTGGCTCAATCGGTCGGACAGTTCAGCCAGCGGTCGGCCATGACCCGCATCCACGCGATGAAGTTCTACGAGCTGGCTCAGGCCTACAATTCGCTCGTGCGCGTAGGTCAGGATTTGGTGGACGAATTCGTCTGGGTTCACGACTTCACCGGGGCGCGGGAAATCCTCGAGAAGAATGTTTTTCCATTCATCCAAGCGATCGGGTTGGTGTCCTGGGTGCTTCCCGTTCGCGCGCTCTATGCTGTGGTGCTTGCTTATTGCGGCGACCATGGCGCTGCAGCGGCCGAGGTTGCGCGGTTACGCCCCTATGAAGAAGCGATGCCGCCGGGACATCGCGATGCTTTCCAGAACCAGAAGAAAATGATCGAGGATCTGCGTCTCCATGGCGGCCCACCCCAGCGCCGTGTGGAGATACCGGTGCCCCTGCAGGCCCTATTTGATCAGCGGCGGGGCGCCCCGCGCGCTGTCGAGCCGCGCCGGAAGATCGGCCGCAATGAGCGCTGCCCCTGCGGATCCGGCAAGAAGTACAAGCAGTGCCATGGCCGCTGATCGGAAACGCCCCGGCAGCGACGCGATGGATCAGCATGGCTTCATCTCCAGCGTCTTCGAGGCCGCCGGCGGTGAGCCCGTCGATGCACTGGTGCCTGCGGGCTACACGGGCAAGCGCGCGGATATCCTCTTCCGGACCGATGGCATCATTGCCGAGATCAAGTCTCTGATCAACGATCGGCGCAATGATCCCAAGGTCGGGGAAAAACTGGCGAAATGCTCGCGCGTGATCCAGCAGGCCCGGTGATTTTCGGCGAGGTCACCATCGGCCTGCATGACCTGCCCGGTCGTCTGGCAGAACGCGCGCTCCGCGAGGTGGGCGACCGGGTCCGAAAGGAGGTGTCGTCGGCCGGAAAGCAAATCGAGGCGACCCGGACGATCCTCGACATGCCTGAGACCTTTGGTTTGCTCTTGTTCGTCAGCCCTCCGGACAGGATCGGGCATCAGTCGATCGCGTGGTTGGTCAACGATATCGTCCGCCAGTCCGCGGATCGGTGCAAGCTCGATGGATTGCTCGTCATGGAGACCGCGCTCGGCCTCGGTGATCCGGAGGGGATCAACGCCAACAGCTTCTCATCGGTCTGGTCGATATCGGGCCGACCGGCTCTGGTCGCTTGCCGACAGGTGGCTGTCCTCGCGCTCGGGCTTGTCGAACATCGGCTAGGCTTTCCCTTATGCCACGATCGTCACGCGCACCGGCGATCCGGGCGGACCTGTTCACGCATCTTCGAACGGCGGGGCGGCCGGGTGGCGATAAATCCGGTCGCTGATGTCCGGGCCTCCCCAATTCCTGAACGTCGCGAGCACGTCGAGCAGCGGATGCTCTTCGACCGCGGACGGGCGGTTGAGTTCGGCATATAGAAGCTCGACGGGGCGACTGTGGAACAGATGACAGAGGCTGTTGGCGAGGACATCGGCCGCCACCACGATCGGGTTCTCATCGCCCACCGACGTGATCACCAGACTGTCGACCGTAGTCGTCACCTGAAGCTCGGGCGGGATTTGCGCTTCGAACCGCATCTGAGTGCTCACCACGGTCTTCGTGACCGTGTCAAAGCCGGTGGCGCTGCTGGTGCGAGGATCCATGTCGAGCAGGTCGGCTGCCTTTTGCCGGAACAGCTTCGCGATCGGCGCATCGACATTGTCGGTAAGCACCAAGATATCGACGGGTCCCGGATTCCGCTCCTCGATATAAGCGAGGATATGGCCGTAAAGGCCCGTGAACAGGATCGCGTGGAGCGACTCCGGCTTTTCGCGCGGACTGCCGACCTTGATCCTTGGATTAGGGTTGGAAGCCGCCATATCCGCCCGCACATTCGCGTGCAGCTGCTCGACGGTTTTATGCCAGCGGTGGAAACCGGCGACATGGATCGCGTACCAGAAGCAGGGCAATTTGAGATCGAGTATCACGGCGAACAGGCCTGCCCGCAGTCCCGCCTGCTGTGACGGTTGCAGATCGGTGATGTGCAGCTTGCCGTCATCACTGCGATAGGGCGCGATTGCCGCTTCGAGCCTCGGCTCGGCGTCGGACAGCATTTCCTCCGGCACAAACAGCCCGGCGAACACGCCGACCTGCCCGGGAAATTGCTCGTCTTGGTCGGCATAGCCCTTTGCGCCGGATTCGTCGCAGGCGAGAATGATCTTCATGAGTGTTCGATGTCCTAGACCGCCCGGCCGGCACCGCTGAGCGGCGTCGACAAGATGATGGTTTCATGCGGCCCCGCCGGTTCCCGCCCAAGGACGTGCAGCGCGTTCAATCAGCGGTGCCGCTGGCGCCCCTCGACAATGATCAGTCGCACGTCGGGCAACCTCGCACCGCCGTCGATGACGCCGAACGGTGTAGATAGGAGCACCATCGGGTAGTCCCAAGTTCATTGGTCAAGCGCGACCGCCGTCGCATGACGATCGACACCGCCGCGCCCCTGGAAGGTGTCATAAATCGAACTGGGGATGCAGCTCAGCGCCCCAGGCGCGGTGGATGGCTGCCAGCAGCACTTTGTCGTCCCAGATCCGCATTTCCCAACAGAGCATTTCAGGCTCGGGAAGCTGAACGGGGAATGGGACCAGTGCCGGTAGATCCATTGCTCGATCAGGTCGGCCGGCAGGTGTGCCAGCACTTCGCGGTTGCGCGACCACTAGACGTCGAAGGGCTCTTTCGCATGCGGTGATTCGCCAACTGGCCTAAGCGTGTCCGGCCAAGCGGTAGCCGGTAAATGATCGAGGTCGAATGACTCCATTGCGCAATCATAGCGAGCAGGAGCATGAGCTGAAGCCCAGTCGACCGGACGGGAGAAGCAGGTTGGAGCAAGAGAACGGACGCTGGGGAATCTGGATCGACGTCGAGGGGTTCAGCAATCTCTGGAGCGCGGGCGACCAGGCGCTGCGTGGCATCGGCCAGCTCACCAGCCTGATCTTCGCGATCGGACGGAAATGCTACTCCCGGGACGGCGAGCGCCTGTTCGCGCATCAGATGGGCGATGCCTTCTACATTGCCAGTGACTTCCATGAGGAGAGCCTCGACCGATGCGCCGCCCTCGCGGTCATGCTGATGCGCGGGATGACGGAGATCGGCTGCGTCGCCCGCGCGTCGATCGCCGAGGGCGACATGGCCGACTATAGCGGCTGCCGGCCGCGCGAGGTGCAGACCGAGGCGCACCGCAACGGCGATGCGGACGTGGTTTCCCTTGGCGACGGGCTGATGACGCTGCAATCAGTAATGGGCCAGGGCTTAATCAACGCGGTCACGCTCGACAAGCTGACCAACACCAAGGGCGCCATCCTCACCATCGCGGCAAGCAACGCCGGCCGACTGTCGCCGGGGTTCGTCACCCGCGCGCTGGCGGAGGCGCCCGGGATTATTTCGATCGACTGGGTCCACTCGACCTCGGAGCGGTTCGACGAGATCGTCGAGCGAACAAGGCTCCCAAACCCCACATCCGGCACGCTGGAGCAGCGGCTCAGGGACTATGTCGTGGAACACGGCCTGCAGCCGAAATGGAGCGATCCGACCTTTCGATATGCCGGCCTAGACGCCTGATCGCGATTGAGACGGGCGCCTCAAGCGCCCATAGCGGCTCAAAGCAATATAGGAAGAACAACCGTGTCCGAAGCAAAACGCGGGGCGGCCGAGCGTGCAGCCGACCATTTGGTTTGCGCGACACGAATGGCGGGTCTCAGTAGGAGCTGCCTCTCGTATCAATTGCACTACACATCTTGAGCTGATCGACAGCTGCCCGAGCAGATCGTCTAATTGAACGGCAGCTATCCGCTCCCATTCGCCCAAAACCTGCCATTCAGCAAACGGCCCACAAGAGGTCGTAACTACATCAATAGAGAGCCCACGGGCTGCGCCGATTAGGAAGAGGGTTCCCGCCTCGCTTGCGGAACAGCGCCCGCGCCGCATGACCCAGGCAGCGAGAGATGATGATCCGGCGATGTGCAACATGCCCCTGTGGCGCATGGTTCAAATGGAAGTGGGCTGCGAAGGGAGGGTCGATGCCCTTAGCCATGTAGCTGGTCGTGCGCCGGGCGCGTCCAACACCTACTTCACTTACATGAACCTGGCTCGGCCTGAAGCGCGCGAAGTATTTGGCCATAGCGCGGCGAACGAGATAGAGTAGGCGCTCGATCTGGTCGGCAGGCCATTCCAGCAGGGCGTGCACGTGTTTCGGGCCGTAATGGCGTGGTCCTTCTCTCCGGTTTGGCGGGTTCTCGAAAACGGCGATCGCAGCGAACGGGCGCTGGATGGCCTGCCGCTTGCAGTGAGCGTTCCAGCGGCGCCGGATGTTGGCCCAAATCTTCGTGCGGAAGATTTCGTAGTAATTTGCTTCGGGGTCGCGAGGCAGCGTGTTGAAGTTGATGGTCAGGAAGACATTGAGATTACGCTTGAGCGCGGAAGCGAAGCGCTCCGCATGAAGCATCGACCGGGCGCTCTCGGGCCGCAGGCAGGAGCGTTTCGGTAGTCGCTTCTTGAAAGCTTCGTGTGCCCATGGACGCATGTCGCTAGGATGATGACGATTGCTTGAATTTGGGTAAAACAGGCACTTATTGCAAAACGGTTCGCCCTACGCCCCCTGTTCTAGAGTTCCTTACAGGAGGGATGGATGAGGCGAGGCGAACTGCAAAAAAGGGGGGCCGGCGACAGCCCCCCTTTCTAGTCTATGTGATTAGATCCTGCGCTCTTCGCAGTCCTGCCCCACGAAGAGCGTGAGCAGGTGCTCGGTCAAAGCGCCTGCGCGCTGCTCGCGGGCGATCCTGTACCAGTCCTGCCACCGATCGGGCTGAGCGAGGAGCCAGGCATAGAAATGATCCCGGTGATGAGCCCGCTTGAACGAGATCGACCAGTGCGTCTCCGCCATGGGCAGCTTCGCATTGGCCGCGCCCAGGAGGACGATCATCGACCGGCCCGGGCCGCCACTGCGCATGAACCTGACCGTGTCCTTGGGCAGAGCGGCTTCCGCCTTCCGGATGGCCGCTTCCATCGCTTCACGGTCGGGTTCGGGGCGAAGCTGCGCGAACGGGTGGAGACCGGAAGGCCCGATCGGCATGGCCGCCCGGTCTGCGGGTCTCGTGCTCGCGAGCATGACGAGGATTGCCTGACCTTCCGGCGTCAGCTTGGCACTGGTGAGCGTGGGGGTAGGCTCGATCAGCCGTTCGCCGGACAGCCACGCGGCGTAATGCGCGGTTGCATGCCATCCGTCTCCGAACACGTCGGCCACCACCCCTTCCACGCACACCACCCTGCGATCGATCATGGCGAGCACGGCGAGAAGGAACTCGACCTGTTCCTCGTCCACGTGACCGAACTGGTAGTTGCCGGTCATGCCGAGGCGGTCGATCCACAGCGCCTCGCGCAGCGACCTCCACCTATGGCCATACTCGTCGACCAGCGGCGGCAGGCCGCGGACCTCATCGTCGATGTAGATCCAGTAGC
Source organism: Aurantiacibacter luteus (assembly GCF_001010945.1). Lineage (GTDB taxonomy): Bacteria > Pseudomonadota > Alphaproteobacteria > Sphingomonadales > Sphingomonadaceae > Alteraurantiacibacter > Alteraurantiacibacter luteus. The sequence goes on along the minus strand of NZ_LBHB01000001.1, from coordinate 1,326,263 downwards.
CCCAGGGCAGGTTGGGGTTGCGGCGGTCCTCGTAGGGGATATCGTCATACCGGGTCATCGCGAGCCCTCCTTGTCGGGCCGGGGCAAGCCCGACAGTCCGCTGTCCAGCGTCGGATCCGACGATGCCCCGTTCTCCCAGTCAAACAGCTTGCGGGCGAGCAGGGTCGCCTGCTCGAACGCGAACCGGGCATCGCGGTAGGTCTCCCCACGCTCTGCCGCCAGCTTGCGCTTCCCGCCCGCCGGCACGAGGTCGCGCGGCCCGTCGAACGTCATGCCCAGCCACCAGGCGTCGTCTTCCTGCCGCGGATTCATCGCCGCCATCCGCTGGCCGTGCGCAATCCGCGCGGAGATGTGGCAGATGCTCACCGGTTCGGGTGCGCTCCGCTGACAGGGCTCTGCGCTGGAGATGGGCCGGTGCAGGCCCTCGCTGATCTCGCCGGGCACGGCCTTTGCCTTGTATCCACTGAGCGAGTGGTTGGGAGGCACACCCACGTGCGCGCCGTATTCGCCGGTGTATTCGCGGACGACGACGGAGGGATAGCCGGTCGCCTTGTCTGTCCAGGCGAACTTGTCCGGTTCGCCTTTCCACGGACCGCTGCCGATCGGATGGTGGTCGTTGCGGTAGGCCGCCTCGGGCACGACACTCGTCCCGGGGATGACGGTGGGCGGCAGGGTGCTGACGGTGAGCGCCTTGGCGCGGGTCTTGGCTGGCTTCTTGGCCATGATAAACTTCCTTCAGATACGAAAAAAGCCACCGGCGCGGATGTGCGCGGGTGGCTGGAATGGATGGTTGTTGTTGCCGCTGGGGCGGATGATGATCAGGGCGGCTTCATGGACTGGTCTCCCTTGCGATGCGTTGTCGTGCCTGTTGCTGCTGGCATCGCCCGAGCTGGTGCGGCTCGAACGAGGGTGCGTCCGCGGTCACACAGGCTCGAGGATGGCGCCCTTGAGCCGCGAGCGAACCTGAGCGGCCTTCGCCCACGGCGAGAACTTGCGATTGACGAACTCGCTTGCGGGAAGTCCGCTCGTGGCGGCTTCCGCAATACCAACCAGCGTATTGGGCTGGCAGCACTCGACCTCGCCGTGCGATACGAGATGGCGGATGAGCAGAACAGTCGTAGCCAGCACATCGGCAGCGCACTGATCGCTCACCTCGCGCCATTTGCCGCTTTCGACCAGCTTGCCGATTGAGCGACTGGGCGAGGGTTTGCACGGAATGCCGGTCGCGATGGCCAGTTCGGGGAGATGCGGCGGTTTGGCCTGCACAGTCACTGCGCGGCACAGGTCGATGCGCCCGCGGCAGTGGGGCGAAAGATCCCGCAGCTGTAGCGGCAGGCGCAAACCCTGCGATGCCGCACAGCGGCGAAGCACCGCAAGGTCCTTGGCCTCGCCACCGTAGGTGACGAACGTGAGACCGGGATCGGCGTCGAGTGCCTCGAACAGCCGAGAGACGATCTCCGGCTCGCATAGATCGTTGCCGCTGTGTACCACGAGCGGCTCTACGCGAGGCACCTGTTCGCCGGGTTCGAAGTGCAGGATCAGCCAGCAGGCCGTGGCGATGGTGTAGAAGGGCCAGATTATTTCGTCGCGCGCATCGCGGCCTTCCAGGCATTGGTAGGCATCGATGGCAGGCCGGTTCCACCCGTATTCGAAGTCGGCGACGAGGTAGGACCGCGTTTGGTTTGCGGGCGCAGGCGCGCGCTGCGCCAGATAGAGCTGCGCTTCGCGTTCGAGCGCGTCTCCCATGGTGAGCGAGAATGGCTCGCCGGAGGGCGCCATATTGGACAGATCGTAGGTCATGGATGGTCTCCAGATACGCAAAGGCCCGCCAGTGGCGGGCCTTTGCGAGATGTCGGTGTGGTGGGGGTGATCAGTGTCTGTAGCGCTGGTGCGCGTTCAGCGCGGTCGCTGCCGGCTCTGGGTGTCCGGCTTCGCGGAAGGCTGCCTTCTCGGCGGGGTAGTCGGCCATCGGCACATCGCGCCACCAGACCCGCTTCATCGCGTCCCAGGTATAGCCGCGCGCCTTGGCCCAGTCCTTGTCATCGAACGGCAGGCCATACGCCCGAACGCGGACACAGCCGGCATCGCTGCTCCGCAGCAACGCACCGAAGTAGGTCCCGGTCGCGGCACCGGCCGCTTCGTCGCCTCGGGTTCGCACCCTGGACTGCAATAGCTGATAGAGCGCCCAGATGTCGCCCTCGGCCCGGTGCGCGTCGTAGAACGCGCCATGCTCGAGAAGCAGGTGCTCGAGCTTCCGGCAAGGATAACCCAAGCCCGTCCAGTCGATCTCCGCGAGGCTGCAGGCCCACGGGAGGCTGACAGCTTGCGGCAGGCGCTTGTCCACGAACTTGATATCGAAATTGGAATGATGCCCAACAATCAACTCGCAGCGCGACAGGATGGCCATGACGGCCCTGTCGTCGATGCGCTGCCCCGCGACATCCTCGTCGGTCAGCCCGGTCAGCCGGGTGATCTCCGGAATCAGCGGCTCGCCCGGATCTTCGCGCCAGCTCATCGGCCGCGAATGGCCCAGCACGGTGCCGTCCGCGGCAAGAGCAACGTGCATGATGGCAAGCTCGATGATCTTGTCGACCCGGGGATCGAGCCCGGTCGTCTCGACGTCGACGATGGCGACTCGCCGCGCGCCTTCAGGCAGCTCGTCGGGCAGATCGTCATAGGGGCGCGGCAAGCGCTGCAGCACGCGGTAGTCGCTGCTCGCGCGCAGCAGCTCAGCCGCGGCCGTGAGGTCCGCGTGCGGGGATCGTAGTCTTGGCATTGTTGGTCTCCAGCAATGGAAATTGGCGACCGGACGAGGCGAAGGCCGAGGACGTTGTCCTCTTTTCCTTTCACCCCTTCCGGTCACTTCCTTCCGGCATTGCCGGGCCTTCCTTTTCTTGCTGCCGAGCGGAGCGATGCAGCACTTTTCCTGGGCGAGCTGCATGCGAGCGACAACAGAGGCGCCAGCGCGCTGCCATCCTCCTGCGGCAGAGAGCCCGCTAGGTGTCCGTTATATCCCTGCCTCGGTCACGCGTGAGATCGGCGCTGCGGCCATTGTCGCCCGCCTGCTGCCCACTCGATTGCTCATGATTCTGGACAGCGTCCAGCCAATCGAACTGCTTCAAATGGTAGGGCACCAATCGCCTAGCGATCTTCATGGCTTTCCTGTCTGCTCGCACCGCCGCAAGAGCGCGCAGCAAGGCTTCATCGTCGCTATCGCGCTCAGCCTTTATCCATGCGTTGATAAGGCGGTGCAGACCCCACTTTCGCTCGATGTAGTTTCCGCGATTTCCAAGGCGGTTGTTCGCGACGCGCACCCGCTCAGCCTCCGCATCGAACTCACCATCTCGTGCCGCAGTCGATGCGGGCTTTTCGTCCAAAGCTGCTGAGACTGTGGGTCGCGACGCCGGATCGATCGAAGGATTGCTAGCGAGCGCGGACCGCGTTCCGAGCGAACGAATCCGCGGCTCGTCGTCGATGGCTTTGGCGATTGGGGCTTGGACGATAGAACCACTGCTGCGGTCCTTTTTGTTGTCCACGGCGCGCGGGTCAGGTGTCGCTGGCGGCGATGGGTCGTTTGTATTTTTCGATGGCTCTGGCGTGGGCGCGGACGACTCAGCCCGTGCCTCACTGACGGCTGCCATCGGTTCTTGGCATCGATTAGCTTGCGAGGCCGTCTGCGACGCTTCGGTAGGAGTTGTAGCAGGCTCGGGTGCCGCGGCCACGTTGACCTCGATGGCGGGGCTGTCCTGCGTGTCAGCGATCGCTCGTTCGGATTTTTTACGTAAAGCTTGCTGGTGCTGCACGCGATAGGCCGCGAGGCGTTCGGGATCAGCCGAATGGTTGGCTGCGCGGATGCGCATATCGTTAGGCGCGTTAGCGAGCAGGATAGCGCTGCTGGTGATGGTGACGTTTTCGGGCGACTTTGCGATGTAGGCCGCCAGACTTGCCCTTTCATATTCCGAGTAGCGTAACGTCGTCTTCAGCTTCTGGGCCTGCATCGAGGTGATTTCGAACTGTTGTTCGACACCGAGGCGCTCAGCCACCGCCGTCGCCAGCCGGACCGTGGCGATCTTTCCATCGACATCGATCGCTTCAACGGCGGATAGACGACGCGCGGTCGCTTCCTTGACGATAAGCGCGCCGATGTCGGCCACAGGCTTGTTCGACAGTTCAACCCGCTCGGGCTCACTTTCGGGCAGCATCTGTTGCGCGCTGCCAGGTCCGGGAGACGGCGCCGGCAGTGACGTTTTGGGGCGTGAGGCGGGCGCCGTTTCGTCGTTAACAGTGGGCGGCAGCGGGGCCTGCGATGCAATCGGTTGGGAAACTGGAATTGAAGACAGCGGCGGTGCATTCGCGCTTACGTCTGCGGGCATCAGGCGCGCTAGCTTTTCAACGCTGGAGGTGATCTCCGAAACTGCGGGGGCAGGGCGGCTCTTGGCGTCGACCTTGCCGACGTTATCGACCGCGATATCTGTCGTCAGGGCGAGCCTTGATGTCTCCTCCGACACCGCCGTGGCCGGCTCCTGCAGTGACGCTTGCGTAGCTTCGCGTTTGTCCCGCTCTCGCATCAATTCCGTGATGCTTGTCCAGCGCTCCATCGCATCGCTCAGGTCGGGAAGAATGGTATCGTTCTCGATGCTGCGGAGCGCAGCGACAGCTTCGATCGTATCGGGAAATTTCGTAACGGCCGAGGTCGCCACCAACGCTATGCAATCGATCGCCGTCTCGATCTGTTGTGCATCGTCGATACGCCACCCGAGCGCGTCAGTTTCCAGCGCCTCCTGCTTCGCTTCCGTGCGCAGAACTTCGACGCGCTGGTACTCGCTGGAGAAATGCCTCTCGGCGGCCGCGAGATGCGCCTCGGCTTCTGCCTTGCGTCTCATGTATGCGAGCTTTTGGCGTACCTCCCGCGCCATCTCTTTTCGTTTCGCTTCCTTCTCGTCTTCCGGTTTGGATTCCCAGTCGGCGATGGCAACGAGAACGCGGCTGCAGTTGTCGATGACCGCGCGCGCTCGCGAGGTACAGCGCGCAAGCTGGAGCTCGACGAACGCGGCCATGAACCGCCTGTCGATGACGGCACGCTTGCCGTTTTCGAACGCATCGATGGTAGCGTCATATTTCGCGCGCGATTGGGACGCCTTCTCGAACAGGGATCGTGCTCGCCAGCGGGCAGTCTTTGCCTCGAGATCGACCAACGCCTTGTCACGCCGGTTGCGGATCTGGGAGATGCAATACTGCGCCTCGTGGCGCTCGTTTTCGATGCCCTTAAGCGTTGGAACGCCGAAGCGTTCGAGGCGCGTTGCCGCGGTGAAAAGTTTCTCGGCCGGCTTGCGGTCTATCTTCAGATCCTCGAAGCCCAGATGGCTCACCTTGCGATGACTGCCGGCAATGCGGAGTTGCTCGTTGCAGAAGCCGGCGTAAGCCTTCCTCAGCTCGGTGATGTAGCGCGGGTGATTGACCTTGCGTACCTTGTTCTGGGCGAAGGGTTTGCGCGTCCTTTCGTGTCGACTCTTGGTGCGAAATTTCTCCTCGATTTCGAAATCCCAGCGCGGCTCGTTGAGCCTCTTATCGGCCTCATCCTTTAGCACTTTTCGAAGGCGCTCGTGCTCCGCGATTTCCTCCTCGGTGGCGTTCGAGCGGAGCGGCGGGAGGTGATCGGCTTCTAGCCCCGTGAACAGCTTGGCGGGCTGGTCGTGGAAGAGGATGTGGATGTGCCAGTTGTTGTCGTGATTGTTGTGATCGGGCCTATGGATCACGGCGACATACGGCAGTTCTAACTTCTCCAGCATGGCGCACATATCCGCAAGCACCTGCTCCATCTGGCTGATCGATAAATCGGACGGCAGCGCGGCTTCAATCCGGTACTGGACGCGGCCGTGCCGCGGCGTCGTGAAGGAGTAGCCGTATTGGTCGAGCCTGTCATCGTTGCGGAACTTGTCTCCTCCTTTCTCTGAGAAATCCGGGACCACATCCTCGCCGAGCAAACGCATGATCTCGATGACCTTGTCGTTGCCGCCGGTCTCGATCGTTTGCGGCCCACTTTTGCCGACAGTCTTGTAGAATTCTTCGACGAATATTGGTGGGCAGTCGGGCGCCTGCGCGACTCTTTCCATGAGTGCGCCGCACTTGCCCAGGTCGATAGTCATCCTGTCGACACCGGGCTCGCGTTCGTGCTTCTCCACCGCACGCCAAAACATGGCGCGTGTGGCGGGATCGTCGGAGATATTTGTGCGGAGAAGCTTGCGTCCGTTTACCGCAACGGGAACGACCTCTTCGCGGTCGATATACGGGTCGGCTTCCGCGGCCGACCGGGCGGCGTTTTGGTTCTCGTTTTCGATGGGCTTGGCTGCATCGACCGTGTCCATTTCGGGCTCGACGACGATCACGACGGCGCCCTCGCGTTCGATGTAAATGGTGTGACTACTGGCGCGCTGATCCACGCCGCCGTCCTTGCCGGTTCCGCTCGGTTGTTTGACGATCCAGGTGACCTTGAAATGGATCGTCTCGACACCGGTTCTCGACATCGCCTTGATGTTCCTAACGATCGGCACTGGCAGCCGCGTGCGCTGCACCAGAACGTTGCCTTTCTGATGCACGATCGTGATCTCGTCGTCGGTCCAGTCGAGCTCACCGACATATGTGCGGACGATGATAGGTTTGCCCCCAACTTCTCCCGTGATGTGCGCGTCGCGCGGCAAGCCGTCGGCGATCTGTCTCTCGAAGATGCCGAGCAGGGATCGCCGGGCGAGGACCGCGTCAGCCGGTCCCTTGTTAGCCGAGCCTGTCTTGCCTCGCTTCGTCGATGGCGCTGGCGTCAGCGGATGCAGGGGGAGGCCGGTCGCATCGAGCGTTCCGGCGTCGATGTAGGCGCTGACCTTGGCCTCCAGGGCACGGAGTTCAGCGGCGACCGAAAAGGGTAGCGAGAGATGAGATTGCTCTTTCATCCCAACTTATTGGATAGAGCGTCCGAAACGACAAGCGCTCCGGAAAAGAAACTCGTCTCATCCGCACACGGACGATGAAGCCACGCGAGCGTGGCTGTCTAAACTGATGCGCCATAGCGCGTCAGTTTAGACGAATTGCGCGAAAGTTTAATTGGCCTTGCTTGGCTGGGGGTGAGCCGATCTTGCAGATCGACAGCCGGCATTTGAAAGTGTGCATACGCTGGAAGCGTTATGCATGCAACAAGGCGCGAAAACGGGCCTTAAACGCTCGAAAAGCCGAGTTTAGGCCCCGAAACGGCGCGAAAACGGCGATTAAGCGGATTTTGTCGTGTGCACGTCAGCTTTTCTCGCGTGCACACACTGCGACGGCGTTGTGGTCGTTGACTGGGCGGGTGACGCCCCCCGTCAATCGGGGGCAATGCCCCAAAACCGTCGTCCCATCCTATACGGTAGTGAGGAAGGTGCGGGAGTGGACCCGCCACCGTAAACGTAAGGACCGTGGACATGCTTGGCGAGGCATCAGGGCAACGAGGAAATGGAAGCGGAGACCGCGCTTCAGCGGGTCGACCGACACGAAGGGAATATGCCGCAGAGCAGCAGCGCCGCGAGGCTTGGCTCGACGCGCTCGGCCTGGTCGACCCCGGGGAGCGCAAGCTGTTCTCCCGGCTGCTCACCTCCGGGATGGATCTGACGAGCGTCCTGAGCGAGGCGGATCCGGTCGAGCAGGTTGCGCTGGCCATGGAGTTGGTCGAGGAGAACAAGCGCAAGTTCGACCGCATGGAGCACGCTTTCGTGCCAGAACGCACCGCCCTGCGCGACACCATGCGCGTCGGGTCCAAGGCCATGGCGACGATAGTCGAAGACCGCAACGATGTCCGCCGAGCGCTGCTCTTGGTCGCCAGGATCCGGGCGGAGTTGAAGGCAAAAATCGCACGTCTGACGCTGCTCGAGAACGAGTTACTGGTGCATTTCGCAGGGCTTACGGAGCGGCAAAACGCAGCCTTCCGGGCGCTGGATTCAGGCCCCGCCGTGATAGCTCGCGTGCTGGAATTTCATGGTCTCTTGCGGTCTAAGGCAAGGCAGGAAGACGCCAATACCGTGGACGATTTCATCGCCTGGTGCGCGTCTCGCGGAAAGGCGATCAAGGGCCGAGACGAGGTTCTCGAGGGGCTGCGAGAGGGTGCCCGGACGTACATCCAGTCACTCGAACCGGCAACGGAAGATCGCTACGTAGACGATGAGCCAGGGTCTTTCACAGAAGCTCAGGATGAGGTCGGAGAGGACCTGTCGAGCGACTTCGCAACCCTGACCGATACGCCCGCGGAGTGGGACAAAGTCCATAGCGACGATGCCGAAGGTGGGCATGAAATGGCACCAGCGAAACCCGACATATCGAGGTTTGAAGAGCCCGCCAACGTACCTTCGAAAACGGGTTCGTCGGCGACGTTGGCTGGGCTTGGTGCCGATGCGAAGGTACCTAAAGATGCGGATGTGGGGCTGAGCGTCCCTGCCATGTTCTGGTACGATCTTCCCCAGTGGAAGACCGGCTACGAAGTCCTGCCTCAGTGGAAGCAGAGCGAAGAGCTCCCGTCTTACGACGAGCTGTTTCTGCCGCCGGTTTCCACCATAGTCGACCTTGCCAAGTACGCGCAGATCGATGATTTCGACCCAATGAAGCTCGCTCTATGGGACGACCCTGCGGATGTGCCCTCGGGAGTTATGAGTTCAAATGCTCTCAACCCGCGGGAAGCGCTTGCCGTCGCCAGAAAGGCTATTGAGCGGGCATTGGAAACGTCCGTTCAAAATGGGCAGGATATCCAGGCGACCAATCCTCAAATCAACCTATTGGCGAGGTTCTGGACCTTCGCCATCGTAGCTCGCAATCGCCCCGAACTCATCATGACGCAGTGGGATGAAGGCTTTTTTGTCGGCGTCCGCGGACACCATCCCGTGCTGAAAAAGATAGGTCATTTCTGGATCAAGGGCGTGCTCTGAATGGCCAGCCCCTCTCACGCCCAGGCACCGACCTTCTGCAGATACGTCTCGTGTGACGGTAGACGCCCGGCGGTCTCCGCGTAGCGAGTGCGCATGTCCGCAAGCGCGGCGGTGAGCTGCTTTTCGACCAGCGCGTCGGCAACCGGATCGTAGCGATCGGGTGTGACGTTCTGGCCTAGCATGACCGCGACCCAGCTCGGGATGTTGAACATGTCAGCTTCCTTGGGGAACACTCTCCCGTGCGCCTGCCACAGGTCCATCCGGTGCTGGAGCGTGTCGGGAACAGACATTGCTGCCATCTGCCGCCAGAAGACTGAGTCCTCGCGCTGGTTGGCCTTGTAATGGAGAATGACGAAATCGCGCACGAACTCGAAGATGCTGCGCAGGTTGCGATTATACTCCTCGCGCTCCGTGGGGTTGATCTTGCGGTCCGGGAACAGGCCGATCAGTCGTAGCACGCCGTGCTGGATGAGGTGGATGCTGGTTGATTCGAGGGGCTCGATGAAGCCTGACGCCAAGCCTAGCGACACCACGTTGTGGTTCCACGCCTGCCTGCGCATACCGGTCGTGAAGCGGATCATGCGAGGGTCGGCGAGCAGGTCGCCCTCGACGTTCTCGCGTAACGTCCGCTCCGCTTGGTCGGCGTCAGTATGCGCGCTGCAGAAGACATGGCCGTTGCCGGTCCGGTGCTGCAGGGGAATGCGCCATTGCCAACCTGCGGCATGCGCGGTCGAGCGTGTGAAGGGTGCTGGGGCCTCCGTATTGGCGGTGGGCACTGCCAATGCGCTGTCCATTGGAAGCCAGTGGCTCCAGTCCTCCCAGCCTGTCTCCAGAGCCTCTTCGATCAGCAGGCCGCGAAAGCCCGAACAGTCGAGAAACAGGTCACCGGCGAGGCGTGTCCCGCCTTCGAATTCGACCGAGGTGACATCGCCGCTTTCGCCATCTCGGTGGAAGGCGACGATCCTGCCCTCGCGCCGAACAACGCCCTGTTGTTCGGCAATTCCGCGCAGGAACCGGGCATAAAGTCCGGCATCGAAGTGATAGGCCCAGGCGATATGCTGGAGCGGCGTGGGCTCGCCGGGCCGCGCCTTGCCGAACTTTCCACGGTGCGCGGCGGCTATGCACATCGAGAAATCCTCGAGCCCGGCATCTCCTCCCAGGGCCCGATAGCGCAGCCACATCTGATGGAACGGGACGCCGTGGAAGTCCTGTCCGTAGGCCCCGAACGGGTGCATGTAGCGATCGCCGACTCGGCCCCAATTGACGAATTCGATCCCCAGCTTGAAGGTACCGCGGGTCTCGCGAAGGAAATCCTCCTCGGCGATGTCGAGCATGGAATTGAAGGTGCGGATGGGCGGGATCGTCGCCTCGCCCACGCCGACGATACCGATGGCATCGGATTCAACGAGCGTGATCGTCCGATCTCGGCCGAGGAAGCGCGACAAGGCCGCCGCCGCCATCCAGCCTGCGGTACCACCACCAACGATGACGACGTTGCGCACCGGGTCATAACCCTGTGTGCCAGCTCCCTTGTCCATAACTTCCTGCATCCTACAGCCGTCTTGCAGCGCCTCGCAGTCGAAAGGCAAGGGCAGGAGCGTCGCCCCGAACACCGGGGATTTCAAGAAACACGCCCGCGGAAGTACGCCCGTGCGGGACTGGCCCCGCATGACCAAGCAGGTCGACGCGCTCAACATCGACATTACCAAGCGCCTGCAGCAAGACCCGACCGTCCTCCGGCACGCCCAGCGCTATCGCGAACAGATCGTCGCCCTTTCGTGTGTAGCGGATATCACGAGCGGTGAAGGCGGAAGTATTGCTCTCGCCGAAGGCGCCGGCGGTCACCTGGGTCGGACCTTCCCCGAACACATGTGCGGGGCGGGTGGCGAAGATGGCATCGCCGTTGATCCGCACCCAGCCGGCGAGTTCTTCGAGAATTGCGTGTTCGTCGTCGTCCAGCGTGCCGTCCGGGCGGATCGGTACGCTCAGCATCAGGTTGCCGTTCTTCGCCACCGTGTCGCACAGGCGATGGATGATCGTCTGCGCGCTCTTGTACTCGTGGCGGCGGTAGATACCCTCGTCGTAATACCAGTCTCCGATACAGGTTCCCGATTGCCAGGGTACGGGCGAGATTTCCGCCCGATCGCCTCGTTCGACATCCACGATCACCGCACCCGCTTTATCAGCCGGAAGCAGCTTCGCGGTCGCCGCCACGCGCTGCTCGCCGTCGTGCCATTCCAAGCCGCGGTTGTAGTAATGCGCGGTCACCTCGAGCCCGGCCGCGCCGAAGGGCAGATCCTCCGAATTGTCGTAATAGAAGAGGTCGGGGCGATAGCGGTCGATCATGTCGATCGCACGCGCTTTCCATTTTGCGACAAAGGCCGGATTGTTCGGTGGAGCGTCCTCGGTCCAGACGCGATCGTTGGCCTCGTGCCACGCGTTCGCATCGGCCACGGTATCAATTCCCGGCGGCATTGGCATCATCGCGCCGGTATAGAACTGTTGCGGATCAAGCCCCTGCCAAGACTTGCCCCGACCGTCCGCTTCGCGCAGCCGCCATGCATCGTAGCGCCGTCCCCGCAACGGCCCCTCCGGGTCGTAGCCGTAAGCGGCCTGGAACCAGTGCCACGCGTGCGAGCCATGGTTGGAAATCGCAAACTTCATTCCACGTTCTCGTGCCAGCCGCTCCCACGTTCCCACGATATCGCGACGCGGGCCGATACGCATGGCATTCCAACCATGATGCTGGCTGTCGAAGCAGTCGAAGTTGTCGTGATGCACGGCGAGCGCCATGAAATATTTTGCACCCGCACGCTGATAAAGATCGAGCAAGGCGCCGGGATCCCAGCGCTCGGCAGTCCAGCCGTCCAGCAGGTCGATGAAGCCGTGCTGCGTGGGATGGCCGTAATTCGCCAGATGATGATCGTATTTCCAGTCGCCCTGAAGGTACATTCGGCGGGCGTACCAGTCACCAGCCATCGGCACGCATTGCGGACCCCAATGGGCCCAGATGCCGAATTTAGCATCGCGAAACCATTCGGGCGCGGTGAAGTTGGCGCTGAGTGAGTCCCATTTCGGGGCAAAGCGCGGGGAAGTGATGCGAGAGGGTGGCAGCGGCGCGCAGGCCGCCGCCATGCCAGTGGAAAGCCCTGCTGCAAATTGGCGACGTGTCAGCTTCATGCCGCGTGCCGCGCGAACTTTGCAAACATGTCGGCCAGGGTCAGGCGGGTATCGATTTCGTTGAAAATCCGCATCGGTCGAGCTCCAGGGCGGGGGTTATAGGTGCCGTCGGCGGTAACCATCGGCGTCGGGCGCACTACGTAGGCGCTGGATGAGGTATCGGGTTCGAAAGAACTCATGAGGGCGGTGAGCGTCACCAGTGGGTTGTCGCCCAGAATGAAGGTTTCGCCCATATGGTCGGGCCAGCGATGGCGGACGTCGCTGAGGGCATCGAGCAGGAAAGTGCCAAGCGAACCTGCCCCTTCAAGCGCCCTTTCCAATTCGGGCATCGATACCATCACTTGTCGATAGGTCTGGCGCGGAACCTGCCAGATCTCGATGCCAGAATCGTTGAACACGAACTGCGTTGCGGCAATGTCGATGTGGAAATTGTATTCCCACGAGCCGCGAGACGGCACAGGCAACGGTGTCTCTTCCCATTCGGGGCCGCCAATCCACGCCAGGCGCATTCGACCCGCGATGTGCGGCGCTGCGCGCAGAGCCTCGGCGAGTTCGGTAAGACCGGCGCCGGCAGCATAGACAAGCGGCAGGTCGGTGTCGTCACGCTCGGCCTCGGCGATGATGCGCCGGGTTAAAGCGCTTGGGCTGCTGCCAATGTCGCTGACGGCGTTGACACCGATCAGCACCTCGGGTGCCTGAGACAGACCCATTGCGGCTATGAGAGCAAGGGCCCGCGCGGCAGCATTGTCAGCCTGTGTACGCGAGCCGTCGAGGAAGTCGTCGACGTGGATGTGGGACCCGACGATGAAGGGGATCGTGACAGACGGCGAGAGCAGGTGGTGCGCGAGTTGGAACAAGCCATCGGGATCACCGGAGAAGTCGTTGTCGCAGATCACGCGCATCCGTGGAACCTGCGGAGCGTGGGACGCCAGAGCCGACAGGGGGCGTAAAGCCTGCCACGTCAGCGCCGCAGCCGATAAGCCTAGAAGATCCCTTCGATACAACCTGTCTCTCCCGGTTGACAGCATTTGTATGACAAATTACCACCAACGGCAACAGTCTGTTTGGGAAGGTGAACGATGGGTTGGATCGCGAGAGGGTCGTGCTTAGGACTGGCATGCGCAATGCTGGCATCGTGCGCCACAGCCCCCGCGTACGATCCTACCGGCGCAAACCCGATCTTCCGCAACCGCTTTACCGCCGATCCGGCTCCGCTGACGGTCGGCGACACCCTTTATCTCTATGCAGGGCATGACGAGGGCAACGAGCATTTCCGCATCGATGAATGGGTCGTCTATTCCACGACCGACATGCGTCATTGGACAGACCACGGCGCGTTCTTCCGCCCGTCCGACATCGCGTGGGCGGAGGGGGAGGCCTGGGCGTCGCAGATGGTCGAGCGCGATGGGCGCTATTTCTTCTACTTCACCGTCGAGCACGACGATACAAGCCCGGGCAAGGCAATCGGGGTAGCCGAGTGCGATACGCCGGTAGGTCCTTGCCATGATGCGCGGGGCAGCGCACTCGTACTCGACAACCCCGCCACATGGCGTGCGTGGAGCGATATCGATCCTACCGTTTTCATCGATGACGACGGCACCGCCTGGCTCGCCTGGGGCAACTCCAACCTCTATCTCGCCCGGCTGAAGGACAACATGATCGAGCTCGACGGGGAACCGCAGGAGTTGTCGATCACGAATTACCTGGAGGGCCCGTGGCTGCACAAGCGCGGCGACCTCTATTACCTGACCTACGCCTCGATCATCGAGAACGTGCAGCCCAACGAGCGCATTTCCTACGCCACGGCGCCATCTATGCAGGGACCGTGGACCTATCGCGGCGAGTTGACCGGCGAAGCGACCAACAGCTTCACCATCCATGCCGGGATCGAGCAGTTCCTCGGCGACTGGTATTTCTTCTACCACAACGGCACGCTGACCATCGATGGGGTCGAGGGGATGCAATATCGCCGCTCGGTGGCGGTGGAGCGGCTGCGTTACGATGCCAACGGGCTGATGCTGCCGATCACCCAGACGCGCGAGGGTATCACATTGCCCGCAGGTACGCCGGGAACGCCGACCTCGGCCGACTAGGCGGGGCCGCGCACTTCCTCGAGAACGGCGGAGGCCCGTTCCATCAGGAAGCCGATATCGGTCCCCACAGAGACGAACTTGAAGCCCTCCGCGATCCGCTGGCGCGCATTTTCGGGCGAGACTGAAAATACGCCGGCGGGCTTGCCCGCCGCGTCGATCACTGACTTGGCGTGGGCCACGGCCTTGCCGACCTCCGGGTGCAGCGGCTGGCCGAGATAGCCGAGCGAGGCCGAGAGATCCGCCGGCCCGACGAACAGCGCGTCTACGCCTTCGACAGCTGCGATGGTCTCGATATTATCGAGCCCCTTGGCGCTTTCGATCTGGACGATCAGCGTCACCATCTCGTTGGCCTGGTGCAGATAGTCGACGTTCCTCCCGAAGGCCGCTGCGCGGGCGGTGGCGCTCGAGACACCGCGAAAGCCGTGAGGGGCGTAGCGCATGGCACGCACCAGTTCCTCGGCTTCGGCGGCGTCCTCCACCATCGGCACCAGGATCGTGTGAAAGCCCATGTCGAGATACTGCTTGATCGCGACGGGATCGCGCGCCGGAACCCGGGCGATGGGCTCCAGCGGAAAGGCCGAGACCGCCTGCGCCTGGGCTAGCAAACTATACAGCGAATTCGGCGAATGCTCGCCGTCGAACAGCAACCAGTCGAACCCGCAATGCGCGCAGATTTCCGCGGTGTAGGGGTCGGCCAGTGCCTGCCACATCCCGATCAGCGGTCGTTCGCTAGCCAGGGCTTGCTTGAAGGCAATCCTGCTCGGGCGGAACGTCATGGCAGACCTCGCTAGAACTCGTAGACCAGGGTGAAGCGCGAAAGCGTGTCGGTCTTTTCGGCACCGCCGGGCGGATCCGTGTCGTGCTCGACGGCATAGGAAAGCCGAGCGATCAGGCCGCCTCCTACGCCCGCTTCCAGCGCGGTGACCGAGGTGAACGAACTGTTCTCGCTCTCGATGTAGGCACTGGCGTCCTGCGCCAACTTTAGTCTTTGTGCGACTTGCCAATCGAGGTCGAGCGTGCCGAGCGTGGATACAGCGCTTTCCTCTCCGCCCGCCGCCAGTTCGGTATATCGCCATGCCGGCCCAGCCTCGACCGACAGCTTGAGATCGGACTCGTTCACTACCCGGTAGCCCAGACCGCCGGATACTGAATAACGCCGATCGAAGCCTTGAAACGGATCGGCTTCGAGCTGGGCAAGCCCGAACGAGAACACGTCGTCCGACAGCGCGAACCGTGGACGATAGGCCAAGAGAAACTGCGTACGATCGTAATTGTCGTTGGCGAGATAGTCGAACCGGCCAGTCAACCGGTGTTCCCACTCGTCACCCTGTCGGGTCAACTGGAAGGCAGCTGTGGCACCGACGTTCGACCCGTTGCCGGTATTACGGTAGGCACCGACTTCGCCCCGGCCGCGCCACAGTTCAAGCGGACCGGCCGCCTCGATGGCCGCCTCGCGGCTCTCCGCTTCTCGCGCTTCCTGCTCGCGCCGGCGGCGATGGAACTCTTCCTGCAGCGTGTCCAGTTCGGTTCCCGCTGCGGGGTTGGTGGTGCGGGCCAGCGCGATGACGCTGTCGACCTGACCGGCGTCACCCTGCCGGATGGCCTCCTCGATCATGGCGAGAACGGGCTCGGGCAGCGATTGGGCGGCTACGGTCGCCGGCGCGATAGTAAAGCCGAGCGCCAGTGCGAGCAGGCCGTGCCGCACCTTAGACATCGGACGGGTACCGCAGGGGGCCGGCACCGGCAGGCGGGTTGAAGACAGGAATACCCTGATCGTCATAGCGGACGTGCTGCACGCGCGTGTGACGATTGGGATCGTAAAGCGGATCGCCCTCGATATCGGCATAGCCACGTGCATGGAAGACCATCACGTCGCGGCCGCACTCGTCGGTGGTGAAGCTGTTGTGACCGGGCCCGAACACACACCGATCGGGCGCGCTCGTCATGACCGGCACGGGCGACTTGGCCCAGCTTGCCAGATCCATCAGGTCCGCATCCCTGTGCGCCGTGAGCATCCCCACGGCATACCGCTCGTCGGTAGCGCTGGCTGAATAGGTGAGGAACAGCTTGTCGCCATGCTTGAGCAGCGCCGGCCCTTCGTTGACCTTGTAGCCCTGGATCTCCCAGTCAAGGGTGGGCACTGTCAGCCTGAGCGGCGGGGCGGCAAAGGTCAATGGCGTGGCGAGCGGGGCGAGGTAGAGGTTCGAATTCGTCTCGATCCCAGGCTCGTGCTGTGCCCAGCACAGATAGTCGGTCCCGCGATGTTGGAATGAAGTCGCATCAAGGCAGAAGCTGTCCCAAGGTGCCTGCAACTGGCCGAGCACGGACCAGCGATCGTCCATTGGATCCTCGCCCTCGCAGGCCAGGGCATAGGTGCGAATGCGGAAGACCTCGTCGGCATCTCCGGCAGCGAAGTAGACGCACCAACGCCCACCGATCTGATGGATCTCAGGCGCCCAGATATGTCCGCCCATCCGTCCGCTGACAGGGCGATGCCATAACGTGATCTCTGCTGCGCGTGACAATCCGGCCAAAGTGTCCGAACGGCGCAGGATGATCCTGTCGTACTCGGGCACCGAGGCGGTAAACAGGTAGCGTCCTTCCCCATCGCGCGTGACCCACGGGTCGGCGCGCTGGAAGATGAGCGGGTTGATGACGAGCTCACTCTCGCAAGCCTGCGCCAGGCTGCGGCCGGGTATTGTGAGAGCGCCCGCTCCCGCGAGCGAGGACGCAAGGAAACCGCGGCGTGCGATCGTGGGATTGGAAGTCATTGTAAGGGGTTTCCTTCGATCACTGGCCAGCCTGCTTCGTCCCATCCGAGCTTCGCCAGCCGCAAAGTGGCCCGCCCGTCGTTGCGACTGTCGTAGCCGTGAAACACGAGATACTCCTCGCCATCGCGGTCCAGGAAATATCCGGCGTGGCCCGGACCGCGAAACCGGTCGTCCGCGTCGGCTTCCAGCAAAATGGTGCCACCTGCCTCCAACATCGAAGAGCCGTCGCGATCGAGGTAGGGCCCGCCAATGTCACGCGCCCGGCTCATGGCAAGTTTGTAGTCGCTCTGTTCGGCGCGGCAGCAGTGGTCGAAGCCGACGATGAGGTAGTACCACCCACCGTGTTCGACGATGAATGGCGCCTCGATGGCCCAATTGGCTGCGGCGTCACGACGGGCGATGCGCCGCGGCTGCGCGCCGGGCGGCGGGATGCCGGTGGCCGGGTCGAGCTCCACGAGCTGTATCCCGCCCCAGAAGCTGCCGAAGACAAGCCAATGCCTGCCCTCGCGGTCGATCTGAAAATCGGGATCGATGGCGTTGTAGTCTGTGTCGTCGCTCGATCGCACTACGAGACCCTCATCGCGCCAGCCATAGTCGGGCGAGTTCGGATCGAGACTGACCGACGTAGCAAGCCCGATGGCGGAGTTGCGTGACCCGAACGTCGATACCGAATAATAGAGCCGGTATTGCCCACCGACCCTTTCGACGTCCGGTGCCCAGAACCCGCGCGCCGTTGGCACCATTTCGCGCGCCCAATCCGGTATCACGGCTATGGGACTGGGGAGCGAGTGCCATTCCGCCATGTCGTCGGAATAGCGCGCGGTTAGAGGCAACCTGCCACCAAGTCCGGTGGAGTAGGCATAGTAGCGACTGCCTTCCCGGATCAGAACGGGATCATGCGCGGGGACGATATCCCCGGTCAGCGCGAGGCTGCCGACTGCCGGAGCGGTCGGCACCTCGACCGCCGCGCAGGCACTGGCGAGCGCGGCGGCGAGGGTAGCGACGACTGTCCGGACGGCAGAGAGCACTACCTGACTTCGAGCATCACGACCGACTTGGCCGGCAAACTGAGACGGATGGTGTCGCCATCGATGCGTGCGCCCGTGAAGGTTTGCACTGTCACGTTGTTAGGCTGGTCGAAGGTGTTGTGCGCATCCATCGCGGCCGCCGTCACCATCCTCCCGGTCACGGCCGAGCCGGTGGCACCGTCGAGCTCGATGGTCACTTCCTCGGCATCATGCGGATTGACGTTGGTGAGACCGATCCGCAGCACGCCGTCGGTGCCGCGCACCGAACTGGCACTGACCTCGTCCATGGACCATTCGTTGACCGAGTA
Source organism: Aurantiacibacter luteus (assembly GCF_001010945.1). GTDB lineage: Bacteria > Pseudomonadota > Alphaproteobacteria > Sphingomonadales > Sphingomonadaceae > Alteraurantiacibacter > Alteraurantiacibacter luteus. The sequence continues at coordinate 1,307,944 of NZ_LBHB01000001.1, read as the reverse complement.
GGTCGGGCTCTCGACCTCCACCGGATAGACCGTACCATCCATGTAACCCTGGTAGAGATCGAAGACGTGGTAGGTGGGGGTGAGTACCATGTCGGGCCCGTCGGTGAACATCATCGCCTGCAGCACGTTCACCATCTGCGCGATATTGGCCCCGCGCACGCGCTCGGTATGGCGGGCGAAAATGTCGAAGTTAAGCGAGGTCACGAGAGCGTCGCGTAGGCTGTTCTGCTGGCGCAGGAAGCCCGGATGGGTGTCGGGATCCTGGTCGTACCACGTCCCCCACTCGTCGATCAGCAACGCCACGCGGCGATTGGGATCATGGCGGTCCATCACCTCGGAATGCGCGGTGATGAGTTCATCCATGTGCGTCGTCTTGACCAGGGTGCGCGCCCACTGATCCTCGTCGAAGCCGATCGCCGAGCCCTTGTGTCCCCAGTCGTAGGGGATCGTGTAGTAGTGGACACCGATGCCGTCGAACATGTTGCCGGCGCGCTCCATCATGACGTCGGTCCAGTTCAGGTCCATGTCGTTGGCACCGCTGGCGATGCGCATGACGCTCTGGCCGGAGGGTACCTTGACGAAGGTGGAGTAGCGGCGGGTCAAGTCGGCGGCATATTCAGGGCGCATATTGCCGCCACAGCCCCAGAGCTCGTTGCCGAGGCCGAACATGGTGAGATTCCACGGCCGGTCGCGCCCATTGGCTGCACGCTCGCGCGCGAGGCTCGAGCCGATGGGCGTGGTCATGTATTCGACCCATTCGGCCATCTCGAAGGGCGGGGCGGAGCCGATGTTGCCCGATACGTAGGGCTCGGCGCCCAGTGCCTCGGCAAAGTCCATGAACTCGTGCGTGCCGAAGCGATTTTCCTCGGTTACATAGCCCCAGTGGGTGTTGATCCGCACCGCGCGGCCTTCCTGCTCGCCGATGCCTTCGCGCCAGTGATACTCGTCGGCGAAGCAGCCACCCGGCCAACGCACTACCGGCACGTTGATCGCGCGCAGGGCCTCGAGCACGTCGGTGCGCACGCCGTTTTCGTTGGGGATTGCGCTATCGCGGCCCACCCAGATGCCGTCCTCGATACCTGTGCCGAGATGCTCGGCGAACTGGCCGAAGATACGCTTATCGTAGGCCGGCTGCGGATCGTTGGCATTTACGGTGACAGTGGTTTGCGCAAGGGCAGGCGCGGCAAGAACGAGCGCCAGGGCGGCGCCGAAAAACAGCTTCATGGTATCTACTCCGTTGCGCGCGCCGGGCGCGCGAGGTCGGGGGTGGTGCCCGGCCCGGTGAAGGGCGTGAGGCGGAAAGTGAACTGGGTGTCCTCGGCGGCGGTGCGGTATTGCTCGAGCGGCAGGCCGAAATCACTCCACTGCGTGTCGCCGCCCACGCCCCATTGTGCTGCGTCGACGAGGAGAGAGCCCTGCCCATGCGGCACGATATCGGTGGAGCGCGCGGTGCCAGGCGCACGGCGCAACAGGTCTTCGTAAGGAAAGGCGAGCGCGTTCATCATCATCGGCTGCTCGCCCTCGATGCGAACACCCCGTCCGTCGCCGCCGACCTCCATCCAGCGCACATCGACCTTGTTGCCGGTTTCTTGCGGGCGAATGTAATCGTGGTTCTGATCGGCAAGCGCTCCGCGCCACAGGCCGATGGGGGCCGAGGTCCGGCGATCGACGTAGCTTTCGTGCGGGCCGCGGCCGAACCACTCCACCATATCGAAGCTCTCCGCCATGTCGTAGCTGAGACCGATGCGGAAGGGCGGTGGCAGGTCGTCGACGAGAGGCTGGAGTTGCCCCATCACCTCGACGCTGCCGTCGCTCGACATGGAGTATGTGGTTACGAAACGTGCCTGCCCTTCGCCGAGCAGGTGCGTGACGGAGATCGCCGATCCACTGGCATCGATGTTTTCGACGCGGCGCTGGGTGCTCAGCGATTGCCACACCGCCATGTTGCGGGCCGCCGGGGTTCCGTTGTCGTTGTCGGTCAGCGCTCGCCAGAAGTAGGGCTCGCCGCCATCGACCAGCTCGGTGCCTCCAGCGGCATAGCTGTCAATCAGGCCGGTGTTTCGGTCGATCACCAGCGACGCGCCGTTCGCAGAAAGCGTGTAGGCACCACGACCGCGGTCGAGCTCTACTCGGCCTTCCACCGCTTGCGGCTGGATGGGGGTGGGCACCTGCACGGCGAACTGCTCCCAGCCCAATACCGTTCCGCCCGGCACCTGCGGAATGGCCCCGTCAGGAGCCAGAGCGCGGACGGTGACATGATATTCCGCCCGCGGATCGAGGGCTATACCGGACAGGGGCAGGGTAAGCGTCTCGCTGGCGTGGGCGGCGAGAGAGCTGGCAGGCAGGTCGCCGCCGTCGATCCTTACGCCGTCGCGTTCAAGCGACCAGTCGAAGGTGTATCCGCCGAGATCAACGAAATCGAAGCGATTTGTGCGCGTAACGACACCGGTTGCCGGATCGAATTCAGAAAATTCGATAGGCGAGTAGACCTTGCGCAATTCGTATAGCGTCGGATTGGGCGTGCGGTCCGACTGCAGCATGCCGTCGCCGATCTCTATGTCGCCGTTGCCGCTGGGGTTGTTGCCGTAAATGCTGCCGTCCCCCCAGTATCGCCGCCCGTCTTCCGTATAGGCGTACATGGACTGGTCGACCCAATCCCAGATGAAGCCGCCTTGCAGTTGCGGGTGCGCGTAGATGGTGTCCCAGTATTCGGCGAGATTGCCGCCGGAATTGCCCATCATGTGTGCGTATTCGCACATGATCACCGGCTGGTCGAAGTTCCAGTTGGTGACGTAATCTTCCAGCTTGACCGCAGGATCGTACATCGGTGCGTAGATATCGGCGTACCAGTTAGGCCGGTGATCGTCGATGCCGTCCCAGGTGCCCCAGCCAAGGTAGCTGATCAGCCTGCTCGGATCGCGCGCGCGTGCCGCGGTGGCGGCCTGCTCGAAGGCCTGGCCGATGCCCGCCTCGTTGCCGAGCGACCAGAAGATGATCGAGGGATGATTCTTGTCGCGCTCGACCATCCGCATGACGCGGCTGACGTGAGCATCGACCCAGGCGGGGTCGAACCCGACCTGCCAGTGCGCGCGTTCGAGCGGACGGCCGTTGGCGTAGTCCATGTAGCCGTGGCTCTCGATGTTCGCCTCGTCCATGACGTAGAGGCCGTAGCGGTCTGCGAGTTCGTAGAGGTAAGGATCGTTCGGGTAGTGCGAGGTGCGGATGGCGTTGATGTTGTTCTGCTTCATCAGCGCGATATCGCGTTCCATGCTTTCGCGGCTGACGACGTGGAAGGTTTCCGGATCGTGCTCGTGCCGGTTGACGCCACGAATGGTGATCGGCTGACCGTTCACCATAACCTGCGCATCGCGCACCTCGACCGTGCGGAAGCCGATCTGCCGGGCGGTTGCCTCGAGCACGTTGCCACGCGCGTCGATGAGCTCGGTCAGCAGGGTGTAGAGCCGCGGGGTCTCGGCCGTCCAGTGATCGACACCGGGCACATCCGCCGACAGGGTGACGCTGCGCGCGTCGGCGCTGCGCGCGAGGTCTGCAGACCTTTCGAGCAAGCGGCGATCCCCGTCGAGCAACGTCATGCGGGCCCGCGCCGCGGTGCCGGAACTGACGGCCACGTCCACCGACAGCCGACCGTCGCGATAGGCATCGTCCAGTCCCGCGCGCACGAAGGTGTCCTCCACGCGGGTTTCCGGAACGGCATAAAGGTAGACCGAGCGCTCGATGCCCGAGACGCGCCAGAAATCCTGGTCTTCCAGGTAACTCCCGTCGGACCAGCGATAGACCCGCAGGGCGATGGTGTTGGAGCCGGGGCGCAGATACTCGGTAAGGTCGAATTCGCTCGGCAGCTTCGAATCCTGCGCGTAGCCGACCATCTCGCCGTTCACCCAGACGTAGTAGGCCCCCCCCGCGGCGCCGATGTGGAGGATGACATTCTCGCCCGACCAGCCCGCGGGCAGCGTGAAGTCGCGGCGGTAAGAGCCGACCGAGTTGATGTCGTGCTGGATCAGCGGGCGATTGGCCGGAAAGGGGTAGCGAATGTTGTTGAACATCGCCTGCCCATATCCCTCGGCTTGCCAGTCCGACGGCACGGGGATCTGATCCCAGCCGGAAGTGTCGTAGCCGGGGCGTTCGAAACCCTGCGGCGCTTCGTCGGCGCCCGGCGAGAAATGGAAGTCCCATGTCCCGTCGAGTGACAAGTAACGCGACGAACGTTCCGGCTCGCCCTGCAAGGCCAGTTCGCCGCTTTCGAAGGGGAAACCCGTGGCACGCATGGGCAGGCGGTTGCGCTCGAAGACTGTGGGATTTTCCCAGTCAGGGCGCGACGGATCGATTTGCACGGGATCGATCCGCGGATCCTGCGCCAGCGCGCCAGTCGACAGCGCAGCCGTGGATACCGAGGCCAGGCCCAGCGCAACCAGCGCGCGCAAGCTGTTCATTCGTCCGCTCCAAAATTGTTCTTGCTTGTATCTTGTCTGACAATATACTGACTCGTCCAAACGTCAAGCGTCAAACGGCGCTGAAAAAGGTTGCTTCCCCATGGCTGCAAGGCTCATAGATCCCGGCGGATTAGTCATGCAAACCTGGGAGGCATCTGTGCCCGCCACCAAGAAAGAGCCATCGCACGTCAAGATTTCGCGCGATCTCGGCGTGGCAATCGTCACCGGGCAGCACCAGCCCGGAGACATTCTGCCCGGCGAGATCGAGATTGCCGAGAAGTTCGGGATCTCGCGCAGCGTGGTGCGCGAGGCGCTGCGGATGCTGTCCGCGCGCGGCCTGATCGAGAGCAAGCCGAAGATCGGCACGCGGATCAAGGATCGCGATTCCTGGCATCTGCTCGACCCGACGCTGCTCGAATGGATGTTCGAGGCCGCGCCGCCGCCAAAATTCGTGCAGAGCCTGTTCGAGCTGCGCCTGATCGTCGAACCGGCGGCGGCGGAACTTGCGGCCAAGAAGAAGACGGCCCGCCAACTTGCGGTGATGGGTCACGCGATCGAGGAGATGGCCCGCTACAAGCTGTCCACGGCCGAAGGCCAGCTCGCCGATCAGGAATTTCATGCGGCCATTCTTGAGGCGACCGATAACGAACTGCTGGTCAACCTGTCGGCCAGCATCGGCGCGGCCGTACGTTGGACCACCTATTTTAAATATCGACAGTCGAAGTGTCCGCGCGACCCCATAGAGGAACATCGCGCCCTCTTCGAAGCTATCGCCGGCGGCGACGGCCCAAGGGCGCGCGAGGTAACTGTCGAGTTGATCGTCAACGCTGAACGCGACACGCAGGCGGCTCTGGCCGGGTAATCGGGGAGGAGCATCATGAAGAAGCGCACCCTGTCGATCGGTGCCGTTGCCATCCTGTCAGCCTGTGCCAGCGCGCCGCAGGAGCCCGAGATTTCGTGGGGCAAGGCGGACGTGCCATTTATCGATTACCGGGTCGATTCGATTGAGTGCGCCATGCTCGGCGCGACCCAGAATATTTCCGAGCGCGAAGAACTGGCCGAGATCCTTCGGGGTGTGCGCCAGCAGGAGCGGGATCTAGATATCAGGGGCGACGGGGCGGACCTCTACGACATGCTGCGCGACTACAACATGGTCTACCAGCGCAGCTTCCGCGGCAACGTGCCGGCCCTGCAGGGCGTGATGGTTGAAACCGTGCACCAGTGCTTGCGCGACCGTGGCTACGCTGAGTTCGCGCTGACGGGTGCGCAGGAAGGGCTGCTGCGCGAACTCGACCACGGCACAGACGAGCGGTTTCGCTACCTTCACGCGCTCGCCAGCGATCCGCACGTGCTCGCCAGACAGGCTGTTACACCTGATACGTCCGCCGGCTGGTAGAGCCTAGTGGCTGTCGCGCGGCAAACCTCGTTCCTGGGCGATGCGCTGAAATTTCTCCGCACCCTCAAGGATCGCACCCGACGACATTTGTCCTACATAATTGCGCTGGATTTCCTGCCACGGAGTTTGGCTCGCGGGATAGCTGTAACCGCCATCGGCTTCCAGCTGCCGCTGTCGCTCGGCCAGATCCTCGTCGGAGACAAGCATGTTGGCGGTCTTCGCGCGAAGATCGATGCGGATACGGTCGCCGGTCCGTAACAGGGCGAGGCCGCCGCCGGCGGCAGCTTCGGGGCTGGCGTTGAGGATCGAGGGACTACCGCTGGTCCCTGATTGCCGACCGTCGCCCACGCAAGGCAGGGCATGAACCCCTTCGCTCAGCAGGTAGGTCGGCGGGCGCATGTTCACCACCTCGGCGCTGCCCGGATAGCCCACCGGGCCCACGCCGCGAATAAACAGGATCGTTTCTGGCGTGATGCCGAGAGCAGGATCGTCGATCTTGGCGTGGTATTCCTCGGGCCCGTCGAACACTACTGCGGTTCCCTCGAACGCATCCGGGTCATCGGGGTTGGACAGGTAGCGGCCGCGAAATTCCTCTGAGATCACGCTGGTCTTCATGATTGCGGAATCGAACAGGTTGCCCGAGAGCACGACGAAGCCCGCCGCTGGGCGCAGCGGATTGTCGAAGGGCCGGATGACCCGCTCGTCCTCGATCTCGACACCCCGACAGTTCTCGCCGATGGTCTTGCCGTTAACCGTCATGGCGTTCTCCGCGATCAAGCCCTGCTTGATGAGCTGGCCCACCACGGCACAGACGCCGCCGGCACGGTAGTAGTCCTCGCCGAGATATTCGCCCGCCGGCTGCATGTTCACCAGCAGTGGAATGTCGAGCCCCAACGTTTCCCACTCGCGGATGTCGAGATCGACACCGATGTGGCGGGCGATCGCCGCCAGGTGGATCGGCGCGTTGGTCGAACCGCCGATGGCGGTATTGACGCGGATGGCGTTGGCGAAGGAATCCTTGGTCATGATGTCCGAGGGTTTGACGTCCTCGTTCACCAGTTCCACTGCGCGCTTGCCGGTGTGGTAGGCTACTTCCTGCCGATCCCTGTACGGCGCGGGAATGGCTGCCGATCCGGTAAGCGACATGCCCAGCGCCTCGGCCAGCGAATTCATCGTGGTCGCCGTGCCCATCGTGTTGCAATAGCCGGTCGAAGGGGCCGAGGACGCGACGAGGCGGATAAAGCCCTGGTAGTCGATTTCGCCCGAGGCCAGTAGCTCACGCGCCTTCCAGACGATCGTGCCCGATCCCGTGCGTTCGCCCTTGAAATAGCCATTGAGCATGGGCCCGACGGAGAGCGCGATTGCCGGGATATTCACCGTTGCCGCGCCCATCAGCATGGCCGGTGTCGTTTTGTCGCAGCCGATCGTCAGCACCACGCCATCGAGGGGATAGCCGTAAAGCACTTCGACCAGGCCAAGATAGGAAAGGTTGCGATCCAGCCCCGCTGTCGGCCGCTTGCCAGTCTCCTGGATAGGATGGACGGGAAATTCGATGGCGATGCCGCCTGCCTCGCGAATGCCCTCGCGCACGCGCTCGGCCAATACGATGTGGTGACGGTTGCAGGGCGAAAGATCGCTGCCGGTCTGGGCGATGCCGATGATCGGCTTATCGCTTTGCAGCTCTTCAAGGGTAAGCCCGAAGTTCATGTACCGCTCGAGATAGAGAGCAGTCATGTCGGCATTGTCCGGGTTGTCGAACCAGGCGCGGCTGCGCAGCTTCGATCCGGGCGAGGGGGACGCGGACATCTTGGGTTACTCCTCAGCCCGCGACGGAAACGCGGTAGATCATCGTGTGGCGATAGGTCTGTCCGGGATCAAGCCGCGCTGACCCGAAATCGGACTGATTGGGTGTATCCGGGAAAAGCTGTGGCTCCAGCGCGATCCCGTCGCCCATCCGGAACACCAAATTGTCTTCGCCGACCAGTTCGCCGACGAGGAAGTTTCCCGAATAGAATTGCAGGCCCGGTTCGGTGGACAGCACCTCGAGGACACGGCCGGAAAGCGTATGCTCGACCCGCGCCGCGAGTTCGGGGCGCGCCGTTCGACCCTTGTCGAGGATCCAGTTGTGATCCCATCCGTGACCGAGCACGATCTGTTCGTCCGCTCCGTCGCGAACGCCGTCGTACATCATGCGGCCATTGCGGAAGTCGAAGACTGTGCCTTCCACTCCGCGGCGCTCTCCGGTGGGAATCAGCGTCGCGTCCACCGGCAGGTATTGGCTGGCGGGGATGGTCAGGCGCTGGTCGTAGGTGCCGTAAGGCCAACCCTCGCCGCCCAGATTGAACAGCGCATGGTTCGTCATGTTGATGATGGTCGGCGCATCGGTCGTCGCCTCGAAGGCAATGGTGAGCGACCCGCGGTCGTCGAGACTGTAGGTCACGCGCGCATTTACGGTGCCGGGATAGCCTTGGTCGCCGTTGGGGCTGCTAAGAGCGAGGGTGACGCTCGCAACCGGCCCGTCTTCATCGACCGACACGATGCGCCAGTTGCGCATATCCCAACCCTCGGCCCCGCCGTGGAGCGAATTGACGCCATTATTGAGCGTGAGCTGGTAGTTCCGTCCGTCGAGCGAGAAGCGCCCACCGGCGATGCGGTTGGCGTAACGCCCGATCGTCTGGCCCCAGTAGTTGGGTGTTTCGAGATAGGCGGCGATGTTGTCATGCCCGATGGTTATGTCGGCGACGCGCCCCTCGCGGTCGGGCACGTTGAATTCCTGCAAGGTGGCGCCGAAGGTGATAATCTTGGCACTGACACCGTTCGTGCCGGTGAGCGTCACCGCCTCGACTGCTTCGCCCGATGGCAGGCGATCGAAGGTGCCGCGCTCTGCCGTGGAAGCGCTCGACGCGGCCGCCAGGGCCCCATGCGCCAGTGACGCAAGCGCCAGCGCCGCCCATTTGTACACTTTTGTCATGCATGCCCCTTCCCGTAGTTCCGGCACTTTTAGCGATTGACCGCCTTTGCGATTTCGATATAGTCAGACATATCGAAAATTTGCAAGTGGCGAATTTGGTCGCATTGCAAAAATACGGGAGCCTTGGACGATGCCAGTGCCAACAAATACCAGTGCCCGTGTCGCGCCTGCGTCCGGTGGAGCGACACAGCCGTACGGCAGGGCGCTGGCGCTGCTCGCCAGCTTGTTCTTCATGTGGGGCTTCATCACCGTCATCAACGGAACGCTCCTGCCGCATCTGCGCAGCGTCTTCGAGCTCAACTACTTCCAGACGACCGTCATCGAATCGGTCTGGTTCATCGCCTATGGCGTGATGGGTATGCCTTCGGCCTTCCTGATCGAGCGCATCGGTTACAAGAAGGCACTGATCATCGGACTGACGGTGATGGCGCTCGGCGCGCTCGGCATGATCGGCGCGGCGGAGCTGATCTCCTATCCGGTCACGCTGATCTCGCTTTTCGTCATTGCGAGCGGAATTACCCTCCTGCAGGTCGCGGCCAACCCCTACGTGGCGGTCATCGGACCGGCGGAGAGTTCGGAATCGCGCCTCACGCTGGTGCAGGCCTTCAACTCGATGGGCACGTTCTTCGCGCCCTATTTCGGCGGCTACCTCATCCTTTCGCGAACCACCGGCGGCACCTCGCTGGCCGGGACCGAGCTGACCGCTGCGGAACGCATCGCGGACGCTCAGGCGACACAGCTGCCCTACCTGCTCGTCGCGATCGTCCTCGCAATCATCGTCTTCATCATCTGGCGCGCCAACCTTCCGCAGATGGGCGAAAGCACCCGCAAGGCCAATCGCGAAGAGCGCAAGAAGCTGTCGCTGTGGTCGCACAAGAATCTGGTCTACGGCATTCCGGCGATCTTCATTTACCTGATCGCTGAAATCGGCGTTGCCAACCTCTTCATCAACTTCGCCATCCTGCCGGAAATCGGCGGGATCACGCCCGCCGATGCGGCGAAGTATCTCACGATGATGTGGGGCGGCATGATGGTCGGACGGTTTGCCGGCAGTTATTTGATGAGTCGCTTCAGTCCGAGCCGCGTGCTCGCCTGCTTTGCCTTGTTCGCCATGGTAGTAATGATCGGCGCGGCGACCCTGCAGGGACAGCTTGCGCTGTGGTGCCTGATCCTTGTCGGGCTTGGCCATTCGATCATGTTCCCGGCGATCTTTGCGCTGGGCATCAAGGGACTGGGCCCGCTGACCGAGGAAGGCTCGGGCCTGCTGATCACGGCGATCGCCGGCGGCGCACTGGTGGCCATCCAAGGCCTGCTCGCGGATGCCTATGGTCTCCAGACCAGCTTCTGGCTGACTGTAGCCTGCGAAGTCTACGTGCTCTGGTACGCGCTCTACGGCTCCAAGCCCACCAATGCGCTGCCGGAAGGTAATCTCGCCGCGCAGGGGGCCGACGAAACCCTGGCCTGACATGGTGCAAGTCGATCGCCGTCGATGGTTGGCGGGGGTGAGTTCGCTCGCCCTCGCCGGTACCATCCCGGCGGGGGCCTTGCGAGCGGCGACGGGCGGTTATCTTACAGCCCTCGTCGAGCCTGTTCCTCTCGACAAGGTGCGTTTGGCGCCGTCGATCTTTGCCGACGCCCAGGCCGCCAACCGCAGTTATCTCGCCTCGCTCGATCCCGAGCGCTTGCTGCACAACTTCTACCTATCCGCGGGGCTCGAGCCGCCCGCTCCGGTCTACGGCGGGTGGGAGGCGATGGGTATCGCCGGGCACTCGCTCGGCCATTGGCTCAGCGCGGTCTCGTTGCTGGTCGCCAATACCGGTGATGTCGAACTCGCTGCCAATCTCGACCATGCGCTGGCGCAGATGGCCCAAATCCAGTCGGCACACGGCGATGGTTACATCGGTGGGACGACTGTCGAGCGGGACGGCGAGATCGTGGACGGCAAGATCGTGTTCGAAGAAGTGCGCCGCGGCGACATTCGCAGCGGAGGCTTCGATCTCAACGGTGGGTGGGTTCCGCTCTACACCTGGCACAAGATCCACGCCGGGCTTATCGACGCCTATCGCCTCGCAAGACGGCAGTCGGCGATGCCGATCCTGCTGGGCATGTCGACCTATCTCGCCGAGGTGCTCGAGCCACTCGACGACGAGCAGATGCAGCGGGTTCTGCACGCCGAGCACGGCGGTCTCAACGAAAGCTACGCCGACACCTTTGCGCTGACCGGAAACCGGCGCTGGCTGCGACTGGCGCGGCGCATCTATCACCGCGCCGTGCTCGATCCGCTGGTGGCGCAGGAGGACCGGCTCGAAGGCCTGCACGCCAACACGCAGATTCCCAAGGTCATCGGCCTGGCGCGTCTGCACGAAGTCGCACCTGATGCGCGCTATGCAGGGGCCGCGCAATTCTTTCACAAGCGCGTGACGCAGCATCACAGCTACGTGATCGGCGGCAATTCGGAACGCGAGCATTTCGGGCCACCGGACCAGCGCGCGCATCGCATCGGCGAGGCGACGTGCGAGGCATGCAACACCTACAACATGCTCAAGCTCACCCGGCATTTGTACAGCTGGCAGCCCGATGCGCGGTGGTTTGATTTCTACGAGCAGGCGCAGATCAACCACATAATGGCGCACCAACGCCCCGACAATGGCCGCTTTGTCTACTTCATGCCGCTCGCTGCAGGGGCCAGGCGCATATATTCGGACCCCGAGGACAGCTTCTGGTGTTGCGTGGGGTCGGGAATGGAGAGCCACGCCAAGCATGCCGATTCCATCTGGTGGCACGACGCCGCGGCGTGCACGCTCTTCGTTAACCTGTTCATTCCCTCGTCGCTCGACTGGCCGGAGCGTGAGCTGGGCTGGCGCATGGCGAGCGCCATGCCAGACGAAGGCAGTGTGCGGTTATCCGTGAGCCGTCCCTCTCTTCGTGCGACGACGCTGGCCATGCGCATCCCCGCCTGGAGCGCCGCGCCGCAGATTGCCGTGAACGGCGTGCCGGTCGAAACCGAGATGGCAGACGGATACTCTCGCATAACGCGGCCTTGGGATGTGGGCGATACGGTCGACCTGACCCTACCCATGACGCTGGGCGTCGAGCGCGTACCTGACGACCCTTCGATCCTTGCGTTCACCCGCGGGCCGCTGATCTTGGCTGCCGATCTTGGCCCGGCCGACGAAGACTTTGTCGGCACCGGCCCGGTCCTCGTCGCAGGGCAGGGCAATCCAGCCGCCGCGTTGCGGTCCGCCTCCAAATCCGGGGTATTCACGACCGAGGGCGGGCTGGGGGAAACGCTCTTTCTGAAACCGTTCTTCCGGCAGTACGACCGGCGCAGCGCCGTCTACTTCCCCACCTTTACTTCGGCGGAATGGGCTGCGCGGCGGGGTGAATACATTCGCTCGCAAGAAGCTGCACAGGCGCTGTCCCGGCGGACCGTCGACACGCTCTATCTCGGCGAAATGCAACCCGAGCGCGACCACGATTTCGTTCCGGGCCGAAGCGAGGTGGTAAACTGGAATGGCAGGGCCGCGCGGCGGCTGCCGCCCGGCGACGAGATGCGCATGACTCTGGCTCGCCGACCGGGCGACGCCGTGCTGCAAGTGACGGTGTTCAGTGCCGATGCCGCTCGTCCGTTCGGCATAACGGTGGATGGCGCGCCGCTTGAATTGGCTTGGCCGGAGCCGTCGCCGGGCGACGGGTTCGTCACCCTTTCCTTTTCCTTGCCCCCGGTCGGCGAACAGGGGCGAGCCGAGGCTGTCATCGGCGTCCGCGCACTGCGGGAGCATGCGCTACTTTACGAGGTGCGCATGATGGAGCCCGAGGGTTAAAAATCACAAGCGCGCGGGCGGCAGCGGCAGGCCCGGTACATCGACGTCAAAGGCAAACAGGCTGCCCGCGTCGGGTTGCTCGGCAAGTTGCGCATCGGTCAATCCGGCGCGCGCGGTGGTGACATAGGCCGTTGTCAGATCGGGACCGCCGAGAGCGACTTTGGTTACGTTGGATGCTGGCAGCCGCACCTCGCGCAGGATTTCTCCGGTTGGCGAATACAGCCGCGCCCGCCAGCCGCCCCACAGGCCGAGCCAGACGTTTCCTGCAGAATCGATGCTGACCCCATCGGGATGCCCGTCGGCCGGATCGATACGCGCAAACTCCTCGACGCATTCGACCGCGCCGTTTTTGTCCAGCGTGGCCACGTCAATGCGTCCGCCGATCGTATCCACGTGGTAGAGCCGATCATTGGCAGGCGAAAGGCATGGGCCGTTGGTAATGGCGACCGGAGAAAGCCCGGAGTCGACCACGCGATTGCCATCCCAGCGATAGAAACGCCCGCTCACCGCAGTCTCACGATCGTCCATCGAGCCGAACCAGACCGACCCGTCCTGTGCCACCGTCGCATCGTTTAGCCGGTTGCCGGGCAGATCGCCCTCGACATCGGCGCGATGCGTGAAACTGCCGTCACGCGGATCGAACAGCGCGAGGCCGGTTTGCAAACCGGTCAGCAAGGTTTCGCCGGCTGTGGGGAGAACCCAGCCGACCTGCGCGGGTGCGGCCCAACGTTGCACCTCGCCGTCGCGCGGGCTGTAACAGAGAACATGGCGCTGCTTGATGTCGACGAACCAAAGCACGCCGCGCCGGGAATCCCAGGCCGGCCCCTCTCCAAGAGTTGCTTCGCCGCGCCACAACTGGCGTACCTCGGTCATTTCCATGTGCCTCTCCCGGTTGCGCTGCGGCAACATAGACCATATACCCTCGCAATTGTCAGACTTAAAGAGAGAATTCATGGACCAGCAGCACACCGAGACCTTCCGTGGAGTCGAAGCGGCGACCGGCGAGCCGCTTGAGCTCGCTTTTCCGGCGCAATCGGCCGCTGACGTTGCCCCTGTCTGCAAAGCGGCCGGGGCCGCCTTCGACGCTTATCGTGCTACCTCATCGGAGGCGCGTGCCGCCTTTCTCGAGGCGATCGGAGACGAAATCATGGCCTTGGGCGACCCTCTGCTCAAGCGCGCTGAATTGGAGAGTGGCTTGCCCGCGGCACGCCTTACCGGCGAACGCGGGCGCACGGTAGGGCAACTGAGGCTGTTTGCTGACCTGGTCCGTTCGGATCGCTGGCGCGGAGTGCGGATCGATCCGGCGCTGCCAGATCGCGAACCCCTGCCGCGTCCCGATTTGCGGTTGCGGATGATCCCACTCGGCCCGGTCGCGGTATTCGGTGCATCCAACTTCCCTCTCGCTTTTTCCACCGCCGGCGGGGACACTGCCTCGGCGCTGGCGGCTGGCTGTCCTGTGGTGGTCAAGGGTCACCCGGCTCATCCTGGCACCGACAGCATGGTGGCGGGCGCCATCGCTCGTGCCGCGGAGAAGACCGGAATGCCCACTGGCGTGTTCGGCCATGTGATGGGCACGGGCAACGAACTCGGCGCTGCTCTGGTGCGCGATCCCAACATCGCGGCGGTCGGCTTTACCGGATCGCGCGCGGGAGGCCTGGCGCTGGCCGCAATCGCGCAGGAGCGCGAGGTGCCGATTCCGGTCTACGCCGAAATGTCCAGCGTGAACCCGGTCGTGCTTCTGCCAGGTGCCTTGTCGGAAAATGCAGCGGCGCTTGGCGCGGCTTTCGTCGGATCACTGACGATGGGCGCTGGCCAGTTCTGCACCAATCCGGGGCTGGTCATTGCCGTGGACAGCCCGGATTTGCGCGCCTTCGAAGCTGCCGCTGCTGAGGTGGTCGCCGGTGCGGCCGGGCAGGTCATGCTCACGTCCGGCATCAGAGAGGCCTATCAGGCTGGTGTCGCTCGGCTCGAAGCCGCCGCTCCGGTGGAGTTGCTTGCCACGGGCGGCGACAGCCTCGCTTGCCAGGCCACGGCGCGGCTGTTCGCGGTAACGGGCCGTGCGGTGGCCGATGTGCCCGAACTGTTGGACGAAGTTTTCGGTGCGTCATCCCTTATCGTGCGCTGCGAGGATGCGGACGAATTGCAGAGCGTTCTCGCCGGGCTGGAGGGCCAGTTGACCGCCACGTTGCACCTGTCTGCTTCAGACCATGCGCAGGCGGCGAGCCTGCTGCCCATCCTCGAGCGCAAGTGCGGCCGCATCCTCGTGAACGGTTGGCCCACGGGAGTCGAGGTCGCGCACGCCATGGTTCACGGCGGGCCGTTCCCGGCGACGATCGACGGGCGCACCACGTCCGTCGGCACGCTGGCCATTGAGCGCTTCCTTCGGCCGGTGAGCTATCAGAACATGCCGGCCGACCTGCTGCCGCCGGAGTTGCACGACGATGCCGGGGTCCCGCGGCTAGTCGACGGCAAACTCGCTTGACCCGAACGGCAAAATCTATATTGTCCTACAAATAACGCAACGGGAGTCTGGAGTGGCTGGGGGCGAATATCTCGCCATCGACTGGGGCACGACCAACCGCCGCATCTACCGAATGCGTGCGGATGGCGAGTGCGTTGATAGCACGTCCGACGATCGCGGTGTCCTAGCTATCGACGCTTTAGACATTCCCGGCGAGATTCAGGCCATGCGTGAGGCCCATGGAGACCTCCCCCTTATCGCGGCGGGCATGGTCGGCTCCAGCCGTGGCTGGGTGGAGGTGCCGTATGTCGCAACGCCTGCTTCGCTGGCCGATGTTGCCGCCGCCTGCGCTCATCCAGCGCCCGGCGTCAGTATTGTCCCCGGCGTTTCTCATTTGGACGAGCGCGCAGCAGATGTCATGCGCGGCGAGGAGGTGCAGGTGCTCGGTGCCGTCGCAGCCGGGCTCGCGTCCGACACGGCCCTGTTTTGCCAACCCGGCACTCATTGCAAGTGGATCGCGCTGGAAGACGGGAAGATCGCCCGGTTCTCGACCGCCATGACGGGCGAACTGTTCGCTCTTCTGCGGGGCCGCTCGATCCTTTCCGAAATGCTGGGCGGCCCTGTTGCCGCCGGGCCGGCGTTCGCCGCCGGATTGCAGCAGGGGCTCGAAGGCGGTGACGCTTTGGGCGCGCTTTTCGGAACGCGGGCTCGGGTGCTGCTCGGTAGGCTGGCACGTGAGGATGCGGCGGCTTGGTGCAGCGGGTTGCTGATCGGGGCGGACGTGCGCGGGCAGGGCGACCTTGCCGGGCGCACCATCTACCTGCTCAGCGCCGGAAACCTTGCCGACCTCTACCGCACCGCGATCGAGCATGCAGGCGCCACGGTCGTGGCTATCGATTCTTCGATCGCTTTTCTCGCCGGTATTCACGCCTTGCAGGAATCGATCGTATGTCCGGCCTGACCTTCGACCAGGCATTTGCCCGCTGCCCGCTCGTTGCCATCCTGCGCGGGCTGACACCTATGGAGGCACCCGCCATTGGCGAGGCGCTAGTTGACGCGGGCTTCACACTGGTTGAGGTGCCGCTCAACTCTCCCTCGCCGCTCGACAGCATCGCCGCGCTCGCGCGCGGGCTCGAAGGGCGGGCGGTCGTCGGGGCGGGTACGGTCTTGTCGACTCAGGATGTTTCCCGCTTGGCCGACGCGGGCGGCACCTTGTGCATTTCGCCCAACACCAATCCCGCGGTCATCTCCGAGGCGGCAAGTCGCGGGATGGCGGCGCTTCCGGGATATTTCACTCCGACGGAGGCCTTTGCCGCGCTCGATGCGGGTGCGACCGCGCTCAAGCTCTTTCCTGCCGACGGCGCATCGCCAGCCATGCTGAAGGCCCACCGCGCGGTGCTGCCCAAGGATACGCGCGTGCTCGCGGTCGGCGGAATTGATGCGGGCAACATGGCTTGCTGGTGCGATGCCGGGGCCGACGGTTTCGGCCTGGGCTCCAATCTCTACCGGCCGGGCAAGACCGCGCAGGACGTCGCGCGCGACGCAGCGGCGATGGTGGCCACGATGAAAGACCTGATATGACCCAATCCCGACTGCTCCAGCACCGAGCCGACGACGGCTCCCGGCGCGTGATCATCGCCGACGACGAGGGAGCGCATTTTCTCGCCGGTCCTGCCACGGTGATCGAACTCGCTGGTGAAGCCATCGACAGGGGCATCTCGCTGCTTACGGCTGCGGAAAGTGCGCGCTCGGGCGAGGCGGTCGATCTCGACGCGGAATTCGACGCGGGACGTCTACTTTCGGCCATCGACCACTCGGATCCGGCGCGCATGATGCTTGCCGGCACGGGGCTCACCCACATGGGCTCGGCCGAGGGGCGCGACCTTATGCACCGCGAGATGGCGGAGAGCGATAACCAGACCGATTCCATGAAGATGTTCCTCGAAGGCGTCGAAGGCGGGAAACCCGCGAATGGCGCTACTGGGCAGCAACCTGAGTGGTTCTACAAGGGCGACGGTCAAGGACTGGTCGGGCCGAGCGATCCGCTCGTGTCTCCTGCCTTTGCCAGGGATGGCGGCGAGGAACCAGAACTTGCCGGCATCTATCTCATCGGACCCGACGGCACGCCATGGCGGCTCGGCGTCGCGCTGGCCAACGAGTTCAGCGACCACGTGACCGAGCGTCACAACTATCTCTGGCTCGCCCATTCCAAGCTGCGGCCCGCGGCGCTGGGGGCTGAACTGCTGCTTGGCGATCCGCCCGGCGACCTGCGCGGAACGAGCCGCATCCTTCGTGACGGCAAGGTTGCCTGGGAAAAGCCTTTCCTAACCGGCGAGGACAACATGTCGCACCACCTCGCGAACCTCGAAGCGCATCATTTCAAATACGCACAGTTCCGCCGGCCCGGAGATGTCCACGTCCATTTCTTCGGAACGGCCACCCTCTCGTTCGCAGATCACTTCACCACCCGCGATGGCGATGTTTTCGAGATATCGGCCGAGGGTTTCGCCCTGCCGCTGCGGAACCGGCTGCAACTGGCCGAGGCCGAGCAATGGAAAGTCCGCACGCTATGACAAAGCCCATCAGGCTCGCCGTGATCGGCATGGGCAAGATCGCCTGCGACCAGCACCTGCCTTCCATCGCCGGAACGCAAAAGTTCGAGCTTGTCGCGACCGTCAGTCGTGACGGCAAGCCGAGCGTCGACGGCGTGCAGTGCGTGCGCAGCATCGAGGAACTGGCCGACAGCGGTATCGGGATCGACGCCGTCTCGATCTGCACTCCGCCGCAGGTGCGCCACGATATAGCACAGTTCGCCATCGAACAGGGCTGGCACACCATGTTGGAAAAGCCGCCCGGCGCGACGCTCGCCGAGGTGATCGCTTTGCGCGACGCGGCGAAGGCGGCAGGTGTGACTTTGTTTGCCACTTGGCATTCGCGCTACGCGGCGATGGTCGAACCTGCTCGGGCCTGGCTCAGGGGGCGTGAAATCCGCAGGGCAAAGATAACCTGGCGCGAGGACGTGCGCGTCTGGCATCCGGGGCAAGAATGGATCTGGCAACCCGGCGGATTTGGCGTGTTCGACCCGGGAATCAACGCGCTGTCCATCATCACGCGCATCCTGCCCGAACCGCTCTTCGTCACCAAGTCGCAGCTCTTCTTCCCAGGTAATCAGGCGGCGCCCATCGCGGCCGAGGTCTCGATGCGCGATCGCAAGGGCGTGCCGGTCGAGATGGATCTCGATTTCCGGCAGGAGGGCCCGCAGCATTGGGACATCGATGTCGAAACCGATGCGGGCACGCTGTCGCTGAGCCACGGCGGCGCCAAGCTTTCGATCGCCGGGGTCGAGAACCGATCTGAGGAGAACGCCATGGAGGGCGAATATCCCGGTCTTTACAAGCGCTTCGCCGCGCTCGTGTGGGCGAGCGTTTCGGACGTCGATGTCAGTCCGCTGAGGCTGGTCGCCGACGCCTTCCTGTGTGGGCGCATCACGATGGTCGAGGATTTCATCGAATGAGGATCACCAGGCGCTCGATGCTTGGCGGCTCGGCTGCGCTTGCGGCGACGCCGGCCATGACGCGCGTTGCCCAGCTTACGGACGGCGGGGGCAGGGCGCTCGCGCCGACGCCCCCAATGGGCTGGAACAGCTGGAACAGCTTCGCCACCACCATCACCGAGGAGCAGGCGCTCGAGCAGGCGACCATCATGGCGCGCGAACTGCTGCCGTCGGGCTATGATATCTTCACCGTCGATATCCAGTGGTACGAGCCCAATGCCTCGAGCTACGAATACGACAGCTCCCCGGTGCCGACGATGGACGGCTACGGCAGGTTGTTGCCAGCGCCGAACCGCTTCCCGTCTTCCGTGAACGGAGCGGGCTTCCTGCCGCTGGCCGAGCGGGTAAATGCCCTTGGCCTGAAGTTCGCCGTCCACCTGATGCGCGGCATCCCGCGCCTCGCGGTCGAGCACGACTTGCCGGTGCTGGGCACGAATACCACCGCCGGCGCGATCGCCGATCGCTCCAGCACCTGTTCGTGGAATCCCGACATGTACGGGGTCGACATGACGAAGCCCGGCGCGCAGGCCTATTACGACAGCGTCTTCGTGCTGATGGCGGAATGGAAAGTAGACTTCGTCAAGGTCGACGACCTCTCGCGGCCCTACGACGACCATGTGCCCGAGATCGAGGCGATCCGCCGGGCGATGGACAATTCCGGCAGGCCGATGGTTCTCTCGATGTCGCCCGG
This sequence comes from Aurantiacibacter luteus, assembly GCF_001010945.1. GTDB lineage: Bacteria > Pseudomonadota > Alphaproteobacteria > Sphingomonadales > Sphingomonadaceae > Alteraurantiacibacter > Alteraurantiacibacter luteus. The sequence continues at coordinate 1,288,597 of NZ_LBHB01000001.1, read as the reverse complement.
CGAGACGCCGGTATATCGTGGTCACCATGCTGGGACCCATTCGCAGATGTGGCGGATTTCGGACGATTTCTGGGACGACTGGCGGATGCTGGACGCACAGTTCACCCGGCTCGCCAACTGGAACCCGTTCATGGGCGAGGGCGGTTGGCCCGATGCCGACATGCTGCCGCTCGGCCGGCTGGCTCTCGGCGACCGCGACACCAATTTCACGCCCGACGAACAGCGCACGCTGATGACGCTGTGGTCGATCGCCCGCTCTCCGCTGATCATGGGCGGGGACCTGCGCTATCTCGATGCGCCGACCAAGGCGCTGCTGACCAATCCCGAGGTCTTGGCAGTCAACCAGTCGTCGCGGCTCAACCAACCGCATTTCGTGCAGGATTTCGTGCATATCTGGTCGGCGCGGGCTGCCGACGGAGGCACATATGTTGCGCTGTTCAATCCACAGGATCACCCGGCCAGCGTCGGGATCGATCTGGCGGTGCTTGGTCTGGGCGGAACGCGCCCGGTCCGCGATCTCTGGACGCGACAGGCCGACGGCTCGGCAACTAGGCGATTCGAGCGCACCATCCCCTCGCATGGTGCGGGGCTCTACAAGCTGTCGTGAGGGTTCTTGCTGCAATCGCGCTGCTGCTCGGCGCAGCCGAGCCGGCGATGGCGCAAGAACGTCCGCGCGAGGTCGTTCTGCAGCCCGATCTCGACGGCCCCCGGACAGAGTTTGAGGGCTGGGGGACGGCGCTCGCCTGGTTCGCCAATATCACGGGCGGCTGGCCCGATGCGGAGCGGGAGCGCATCGCCGACCTGCTTTACGGCGATGAGGGACTGCGCTGGTCCATCGCGCGCTACAATATCGGTGGCGGGGCGCGGCCGGGCGCCATGCCGCTGACGCAGCCGGGCGCTAACGTTCCCGGCTTCTGGCGCCAACCAGAAGGTGCACATGGCCGCGACTGGTGGCGACCCGACGATCAGCGGATGTGGGACTGGTCAGCCGACGCCAACCAGCGCTGGTGGCTGGATGCCATCGCGAGGCGGGTCGAGGCACCGATCTTCGAGGCATTCTCCAACTCGCCGCCGTGGTTCATGACGGTGTCCGGAGAGGTGTCAGGCGCGCCGCGGCGGCTGCAGGACAATCTGCGGGAGGGTATGGAGGACGAGTTCGCCGAGTATCTCGTGCGCGTCACCGCCGAGCTTCAAAAGCGTCACGCCATAGCCTTCCGCACGTTGTCGCCGGTGAACGAGCCCGGCACGGACTACTGGTATGCCGGCAATCGCCAGGAAGGCTCGCACTGGAGCCCGGCACGGCAGGCGGCCATGTTCGATGCGACCTTCGCGGCGCTGCAGCGGCACGGACTCGAAACGGTCGTGTCCGGACCGGACGAAACCAATTCCGAACTTTTCGTGAGCGACTGGGAAGGCTATCCCCAGTCCACCCGCGAGCGGATCGGCCAGCTCAATGTTCACAGCTATGGGAACACCGGCCAAGTGGCGGTTCGCGATATTGCCCGAGCCGCGGGGATACGCCTGTGGATGAGTGAGGTCGATGCGCCGCAGCCGGGCGATCCCGAGAATTTCGAGGGCATGACTTCCGCGCTCTATTTCGCTGAACACGTTATCGGCGATCTGCGGCGGCTGGAACCCTCGGCCTGGGTGTTCTGGCAGGCCGTCGAGGATATCAGCGCACGCGACGGACGGCGGGGTTCGAATTGGGGATTGCTCAAGGCAGACCTCAGGAGCGGTCCAGAGGGCCCGCACGCAATCCATATAACGCGCAAGTACTGGGCAATGGCACAGTTCAGCCGGTTTATTCGACCGGGCTTCGAACTGTTGCCAATCGAAAATCAAGACAGCGTTGCAGCAATCTCGCCCGATGGACGGCAAATTGTCATGGTGCATGTCAATTCCGACGACGAGGCGCGACCGTTCGTCACACCGCAAGGCTGGCACCGCGACTTGATCGTCACCGACGCAATGCATACCGCCCAATGCAATTTTGACAGCGAGCTTCCTCCTCGCTCAATCTCGACCTTAGTCCTGACGCTCGATACAGGCGACAGGCCTTGCACCGCACCGGCGCATTAGTTGGACAAATTGCACATTATTGCATCTGCCGTGTCAGCGATTCGTGCGTTTGGCGTGCAATTTGACGAGGCCCTGTCGCTCTTTTGCAACGTATAAAAGGAGAAAATCACTTGTTGTCTGACTAGGAATGCAGTCGGCTTCGTTGATTCCCTTGCACTTTTTTTGAACGGTCGAGATAGCGGCACCATTTCATGCTTGTAAGTCAGACAAATGTGATTTAGCAAAAGTGTCATAACTGACATGGGGTTGGGAGATCCTGAAATGCGCCGTCTTTCGTTGCTATCGTCCGTCGCTGCCGTGCCCATGATGCTGGCCGCCCAATCCGCCTACGCCCAGGATACCGATCAGGACGATCCCGCCGTCGAGGCGCAAGAAGATGCCTCGCCAGAGGCGCCTGAGGAGGCGGATGCCAACCCGGGTGAGACTATCTATGTGTCCGGCATCCGCGCCAGTCTGGAATCAGCGCAGGGCATCAAGCGGGAATCCGATTCGATCATGGACGTGATCGTCGCCGAGGACATCGGCAAGCTGCCCGATAACACCGCAGCCGAAACCATCGCCCGTATCGCCGGTGTGCAGGTCAACCGCTTTAGCGACGAGGCGAGCGGCATCCTCATCCGCGGCCTGCCCGACGTCGCCACGTCTTACAACGGCCGCGAAATCTTCACAGCCGAACTTCGCCGCGTGCAGCTTCAGGATTTCCCGGCGCAGGCACTGGCGGGGATCGAAGTCTACAAGTCGGGCACCGCCGACATTATCGAGCCGGGCTTGGCGGGCTTGGTCAACGTGCGCACCCGGCGCCCGTTCGACTTCACCGACCAGGTCATCGCCGGCGGCATCCACGGCACCTACAACGACCAGAGCGAGAAGATCGACGGCGATGGCAACATCCTGTTCTCCGATCGTTGGGACGTGGGCGACGGCGAGTTCGGCTTCCTCGCCAACTTCACCTATGCGCAGCAGCAGTACTACAACGGCGCTCGCTACAACTCGAGCTTCATTCAGAACTCCTACTGGTCGGATATCGAGACGCAGGGCCAGAACGTTCGCAACCAGCCGGACTTTCCGAACGGTCTGTTCTTCTTCCCCAATAACATCGGCCTCTACAATGACGGCGGCAAGCGCATCCGCCCCTCGGCCAATTTCGCTGCGCAGTATGCACCCAGCGACGATCTGCAGTTCTATGTCGAGGGCGTCTATCAAGGCTACCGCGGACGCGGCTTCGCTGATAACTTCGACGTGCCGCTCGAGCCTTGGGGCCCCAACTCGACCCCGGCGGTATTCAGCAACGTAGTCCTGCTTGACGGCCAGTCGTACGATCAGATCATTCTCGATGGCTACGACCCGCCTTATCGCGACAATCCGACAGTGCCGCAGGCAGCCTCGCTGACCAAGATGTCCGGCTCCGATCCGCAGGGCTATCGCAATACCACGCAGGACGAAACGAACACCTATCAGGTCGCTGCTGGCGCGATTTGGGATGCGACCGATACGCTGACGCTTTCGGCCGACGTCGCCTATAGCTGGAGTCGCTATCAGCGGGACAACTACAGCCTCGACTTCCGCACGGTCGGCGCTCGCACCGTGAATGCATCCTTCGATTCCAACGGCGGTGTCGATTTCAATTTCCCCGACTGGGACCCGTTCGATCCGGCCGGATACATTTTCCGCGGCTATTACGAAGCCCGTTACGACGTGAGTGGCGACGGCCTGCAAGCCCGTGCCGATGCGAGCTGGGATACGCCCTGGGACAATTTCCCGCGGCTCAAGTTCGGCGTTCGGGCAACCACGCGCCACAGCGAGCTCACCGAAAACGGGTTCCGTTACGCCGATGTATCGGAAGCACGTATCCCGCTGGCCGACCTGCCCATTGGCGGGTTGACACCAACGATCAATCCGTTCCGTAATAACGTAGGATTCAACTCCTATCTGTCCGTACCGCGGAGCGGGATTTATGATAACCGGGAGGCCCTGCGTCAATTCACGCTGCAGACCTCCCAGGACCTGTTGGCCCGGTTCCCCGGTAATGGTTATTATAGCAGTCTCATCGAGGATTTCTCGACCGAGAACATCCAGATTCCCGAGACATCAGGTTGGATGGGTGACGAAAATACGTACGCTGCCTACCTTCAGACCCATTGGAATTTCGACGTTGGGGCGGTGCGCGTAGACGGTATCGCAGGTCTCCGGGCCGTCATCACCGACGGGAGCACCTTTGGTATCTCTACCGTGTGCCTGCTTAACGATGGCGGGACGCCGAACAATCCGACGGACGACTCCTGCGACGAAACGCTGACGCCGCGGACCGAGTACCAGAATTACACCGACTGGCTTCCCAACATCAGTCTTCGTGCGCGCTTCACCGATAAGTTGCAACTGCGCTTGGGATACACCCAGACCCGCACGAAGCCTGATTTCGGGGCGCTCAATCCCGCGCTCCAGATCCGCCCGGTAATCTATCAGCCTTGCCTCGAATCGACGGATCCGAACTACGATCCGACCGACACGACGAGTTGCCGTATCCCCGGGCGAACCTACCCGGATTATACCGGGTCGCAGGGTAATCCGGAGCTTCAGCCCTTCACCTCGAACAACTACGACGTGAGCCTGGAATACTATTTCTCGCGCACGGGATTTGCGAGCGTGGCGGCGTTTTACCGCGATATCTACGGCTTCACCACCGGCGTGACTCGGTTCAGGAACGATCCGGTCTATGGCACCCTGCAACTCAGCAGCCCGATAAATGCGGCTGACTCCTGGATCGAGGGCTTTGAGGTCAATTTCCAGACCTTCCTCGACGATTTCCTGCCCGATGCCTTCAGCGGATTCGGCGTGTCGGCCAACGTTACCTACCTGAAGGGCGAGACCCGGCTCCCGAACGGATACAACCCGGAAACGGATGTCTTTGAGGGCGAAGGAGAGTACGTTCGCATCCCGGGTCTCTCGGAGTGGACCTACAACTTGGCGCTTTTCTACGAAGCCAACGGTATCACCACTCGCCTGTCGTATAACCGTCGGTCGGACTGGGTGAACGGTTACAACACCGATCCGGACAACGGCTTCCAGTACACTGGCAACGGTACGCTGGCCCGCGACCGCCTCGATGCGAACTTCAGCTACGACATCACGCCGAACTTCACCGTATTCGCGGACGTCGCCAACATCCTGGCGCGGCCGTTCCGAAACTTCGTCGGCTATACCTCACAGGCGACCTTCCCGATCGACGTGCGTGACGAGGGCCGGTACTTCGGCGCCGGCCTGCGCTTCCGCTTCGGCGAGTGACACGACACCAGACTGCGGCCATCTCTCCTCCCTAAGGTCGCTAGAATTACCCGGTCGGTTTCTCCAGAAACCGGCCGGGTTTTTTTGTGCCTAGAGCAATAGGCTGTATCCGATGCGCGCGCATGCTTGCTCATGCCAGGGGAGGCACTGCTGATGTTCCGGCAATGTGTGGTGCCGGAAGGGCGGGGTCAGCGGGGTAGCGAAGCTTCACCCGTGATGGTGAACGTGCCCGCCAAGCCGGGTGCGCTGGTGCCGTCCTGTCCACCGCCAACCCACAGGCGATACCGTCCTGGCTGAACACGCATCGCGCCCGCGGCATCGGCAAAAGCCAAGTCGCGCGGAACGAGGGAAAAGCCGACTATGCCGCTTTCTCCGGGCTCGAGCGCTAAGCGCGCAAAACCCTTGAGCGAGCGACGCGGGAGATCGGGCCGATCGAGCGGCTCGAGATAGAGCTGCACGACCTCGTCGCCGGCGCGCGCGCCGGTGTTGGTCACCGCGACCGACACATCCATGCGCTCGCCCGCCCTGGTCTCGCTAGGGAGCACAAGGTTGGAATAGGCGAAGCTGGTGTAGCTAAGGCCATGGCCGAACGCGAATTCCGGCGCCCCCGTGTAGTAGCGATAGGTGCGGCCATCCATGGCGTAGTCGTCGAAAGCCGGCAGGTCGTCGAGGCCACGGTAAAAGGTGACCGGGAGGCGACCTGAGGGGTTGACGGTGCCTGCCAGCACCTCGCCGATCGCCTGTCCGCCCGCCTCGCCGCCATACCATGCGTGGAGCAAGGCGGCGGCATCCTCACCCGCCTGCCCGTAGGCGACGGCCGAGCCGGTCAGGCCGACGATGATGAGCGGCTTGCCGCTGGCCTCCATCGCCTCGAGCAGCTCGCGCTGCACGGCAGGGAGGGCGATGTCGGAGCGGTCGCCACCCTGAAAGCCCTCGGCGTCGACACGCATCTCCTCGCCCTCGAGCCCGGCGGTCAGGCCGACGAGCGCGACGATCACGTCGGCATCGCGCGCGGCGTCGCGCGCTTCGGCGAGCAGGGCGGCAGCCGGTGGGCGCCAGGTCAGCGTCAGCCCGGCACCCAAGCGTGGCGAGCGATGGGTAAAGGCAAGGCTGAAAGCGTGTGCCTCGCCAGCGCGCATGAAAACCGGCTCTGTCGAGAGCGGCACGCCCTGTCCGCAGCTCGCCCAGGCTCGCCGCGTCTCGAAGCCTTCAATGGCGAGTATGTAGCTCTGGTGATCGTCGGAAAAATCGCATTTCCGGTCGCCGACGGCGAACACGTATTCGCCGTCTGCGGGAACGGTGATCGTGCCGGTGAACTCTGCGCTGAAGGCTTCGCGCTGGACGCCGGGTGCAGGCGCAACGCCGTTCCAGTCGTTGTCGATCTCTGCCTGCGTGGTCGTGGCGGTCACGGGGCCGGCAAAGCCGTTACCGTTCCAGAAGCGTGCCTGCACGCCCGCGGGCCCGAACACGGTGCGTGGCACTGTCAGGCCAACTTCCTCAACGAACGGCGAGCCCTGCGCGAAGCTGACGTTCCCGGCTCCGAAGGCTGCGATGATGCCATCGAGCGGGAGGGCCTGGCCGACGGGCGTACCCTTGTAATTGCCGTTCAGCGCCTCGCGCGAAACGGCGGCCGGACCGACTACCAGCAAGCGCCTGCCGTCGGCGGCCAGAGGCAGGATGCCGTCGTTTGCCAGCAGCACGATGGATTCTCGCGCCGCCCGAAGCGCCACCTCGGCATGAGCAGCGCTGTGGTTCTCGGTGATCGGTATCTGAGCGTAAGGCACGCGCTCAGCCGGATCGAGCATCCCCAGTCGCAATCGGGCTTCCATCAGTCGCCGCATCGCCACGTCGACACGCTCTTCGCTGATCAGGCCGCGCTCGACCGCCTCGGGTATGGCCCAGTACTCGTTGCGGAAGTTGCAGCCGGTATCAGTGCCGGCGATGATCGAGGCGGCGGACGCGGCGGCGTGATCTTCGTGGGTGCGATGGCCGCTGACGAAATCCTCGATCGCGCCGCAGTCGGAGGTGACGAAACCGTCGAATCCCCAGGCATCCCGCAGAATGTCCTGCATCAGGAAACTGCTGCCGCAGGCCGGAACGCCATCGACCGCGTTGTAGGCGCACATCAGTGAGTCCGCGTCGCCCTCGATCATGGTGCGGCGGAAGGCGGGAAGATAGGTCTCGGCGAGATCCTGCGGATCGACATCGACGTCGAATTCGTGGCGCAGCGGTTCCGGGCCGGAGTGGACCGCGAAATGCTTGGGTGTGGCGATGGCGAGGCGGTAATCGGGATCGTCTCCCTGCATTCCTTGTACGAATGCCGTCGCGAGCACGCCGGTGAGATACGGGTCTTCGCCCAGCGTCTCCTGCCCGCGCCCCCAGCGCGGATCGCGGAAGATGTTGATGTTGGGTGACCAGATGGTGAGACCGAAGTACCGGTCCGTGTTGCCCTCGCGCTGAGCCTGATTGTAGCGTGCGCGCGCCTCGGTACCGATGACGCGCCCCTCGGCATGGAGCAGCTCGCGGTCCCAGGTCGCGGCCATGCCGATCGCCTGCGGAAATACCGTCGCCTCGCCGGCGCGTGCGAGGCCGTGCAGGCCCTCGTTCCACCAGTCGTAGGCCGGCAGGTCGAGCCGGGGGATGGCGGGTGCGCTGTTTTGCATCTGCCGCGCCTTTTCCTCGAGCGTCATGCGCGCGACGTAGTCCGCGGCACGTTCCTCGATGGACGCATCCGGATCGGCATAGACCTGCGCGTGCGCCGCAACAGGAACCAGCATGGCAGTGGCGAGTAGGGCGGCTCGGAACGGGGATCGGGTCATGGCAGGTTCCGGCTTCAGCGTGCGAACCAGCGCTCGACGCGCTCGGCCTCGGCGAGGGTGATGGGCATGACCGATCCGTGCTTGGGAGAGGAAAAGTTGGTCGTCCGCATCGGCGATCCGGGCTCGTTGAAGCGGCCGAGGTTGGTGAAGTGCTCGAAGTCGGTGGTTTCAGCAAAGCCCATGTTGTGCGGATCCACGCCGAATACGTCGTACATCAGCACGTAGGTGTCGGTGCCGTACCGTCGCCAGAGATTTGGCGCCTCGGCGGCGCGCTCCTCCGGATCGACCTTCTGGCGATCCGTGACGTAGCCCGAGTTGATCGACTGCGAGTGAGCCTCGCGGATGTTCCCGGGCGCGTCGTGCGCGACATAGAACATATGCCAGGTATCGCCCACGCGGGTGATGTCCGCGTCGATCGTATTTACGCTGGGATCCGGATAGTTGAGGATCTGCTGCGGCTCGGTCGCCAGGGTATCGAATGCCTCGTTGGCGTAGGACGAGACCATGTAGTTTGGGCTCGCCCCATCGCGCGTGGTGAAGTAGACCATCATCCGTCCGTTGTCCGGGTCCATGATGCTCTGCGGCGCCCACATGTTGCCGGCGTTGGCGTAGCGCGGGAACAGTTCCGACACGGGAACCAGCGCATGGGTCCAATGTACGAGGTCGTAGGATTTCATGAAGACGAGGTTGCGATTGTTGCCCCAGCCATACTGGTCGCCCGGCCGCTCCCATTCGGTATCGCGATAACCCTCGCGCTGGCCGAAGATGTGGAGGTCGGTCATCGTCAGATAGAAGGCGCCGTCCGCTCCGCGAATGATGTGCGGATCGCGGATGCCGTGCTGGTCGGCGATGTCGTAGCCGGAGAGGATGGGTTCGCCGCTATTGATGTCGGCCCAGATGTAGCCGTCCCGCGACGTGGCAAAATAGAGCGAATGCGTCGCGTCCTTGAAATAGCTCATCAGGTAGGCCGAGCGCTCGCCACTCGCTTCGCGCCGCACGGCTGCCGTCGGGCTGACCGTCTCCACGATCTGCAGTCGCGGCTCGCCGTTTGGGGGCTCGGCGGGGAGGGTAGCGCAGCCCGCAAGATGTGCCGCCGCAGCCAAGGCGGAAAACGGCGCGCGCATGGTCAGTCCTCTATGCGCATGATGGCGACGCCCCACGGCGCCAGATCGGTGTTCTGGAAGTCGGCTTGGGAAAGCAGGCTGGTTCCGCCGCGAAGGTCTGCCGGGACGGCAATCGCGTCGCGCGAGTAGTTGAGCAAATAGCGCACCCGGCTACCGTCTCTCAGCGTGCCCTCGCGCACAATCAATGGCCAGTCGGCATCCTCGTGCCAAGTGACGCCGGCCCTATGTGCCGTATCGGCCAAGAGGCCGGCGATCAGCGCGTCGCTGGGCATGAAACCGATGTAAGTGACCTCCCCAGCGCCGTAACTGTTGCGCGTGATCGCGGCATAGTCAGGCCAGGAATGGTGTTTGTAGCGGGCAAGCACTTCGGCCGTGGTGGGATGGAGGAATTCCATCCACCAGCGCACGTTCAGCGCCTCACCCTCCAGATCGTAGAGCGGCGTGTCGAGCGACACCTCCTGCGGCTCGGTGAAGGTCTGGTAGGTGACCCCCGCGGCCTCGGCGATCGCGCCGGGCTGCGTGGCATATCGGACCTGCGTGTTCTCGTCGGAGAAGCCGCTCTTGAAGGTGTAGACGAGATGCCCGCCGGCGCGCGCGTATGCGTTGAGCCGCTCGATCTCCTCGTCGCTGGCGGCATAGAGCGCGGGCACCACGATCATGCGGTACTGCGACAGGTCCGCCTCGCCGTCGGGGGAGATGATGTCGGCCTCGATGTTCTGGCGGTAGAGCGCGTCGTAGAACGGGCGCATCACCTCGTTGTAGCCGTTATTGCCGGGCAGGCGGAACCAGTCCATCGCGCTCAGCGAGGCATTACTGACGTAGACCGCCACCTGGTTGTGTTTTTCCATGCCGTGCAGCGCGGGTCCGAGCCTCGCGATATCGGCGCCGATACCCTGCGCGGCCTCGTAAAGTTCATTCGGCTGGTAATCCTGCGCAAGCAGCCCGCGCCAATAAGTTTCCACGGCATTGGCCGTCGTCGCCCAGTGCCAATAGGCGAGCATGTCGGCGCCCGAGGCGAGGTGGCTGAAAGCCTGAAGGCGCAATTGCCCTGGGTAGGGCGTCCACTGGGGGAAACCCTGCGCTTCTGTTTCCATGACGAAGTAGTTCTGCCCGTCGCGAAGCGAGCGGGTGAGGTCTCCGCCGAAGGCGATCTCGGCCCCAGTAAGGTCGTCCTGCGTCGGGTGGTAGATATCGACGCCAGCGACATCAAGCGCCTCGGCCGCCTCCCAGTGGTTTACCTCCGGCTGGACGCCATAGGAATGTCCGCGCCAGCCGAGGTCGAAGTTCTGGGTGACGAATTGGTCCGGGCGGGCATATTCGCGCACGATGCCGGCTTGCCAGGCGAGGAATTCGGTCACCAGATCGCGCTGGAACGCGGCAAAGGCATTGCCGACGCTGGCATTCATCGTGCCGGTGGTGGAGGGGAAATCCTCCCAGCTGTTGATGCGGTTGCTCCAGTAGTTCAGCCCCCAAGCATCGTTCAACTCGTCGAGCGTAAAACGCTCGCGCATCGCCGCGACGAAGGCTGCTTGCACGTTGGGCCCGGCAGTGTTGTAGGCCTTGGTCTCATTGTCGACCTGATAGCCGATAACGCTGGGATGATCGGCCACGTGGGCAATGAGCGCGCGGATCACACGTTCGGCCGCCTCGCGGTAATGCGGGTTGGTGATGTCCATGTTCTGGCGATAGCCGAAGCGCGCCTGCCCCTCCGGACGCGTGACGAGCACGTCGGGATGTTCGCGCGCAAGCCAAGTGGGGATGGCATAGGTGGGCGTGCCGACGATAACCGAGATACCGTTGGCCTGCGCCGCGGCCAGCATGCGATCGACATGGGTGAAATCGAAGACGCCGGGCTGCGGCTCGAGAGTGCCCCAAGTCGATTCAGCGATACGGACAACAGAAATGTTCGCCTCGCGCATGAGGCGAAAGTCCTCGTCGATGCGATCGACGGGGGTGTACTCGTCATAATAGGCGACACCGTAAAGGATCGTGTCTGGCAGACGGCTTCCATCCTGTGCAGCGACAGGGCCGCTCATCACAACGCCAGCGACCGCCATCGGAAGACCAAACCGCGCGACTATCTTTGCGAATCCCGATGGCACTTTGAACCTCCCAACATAATTGTCTGACTTTATCTAAAGGCGTGGGATGGTAAGGTCAACGAAGGATCCTAGGGCGGAGCGTCACGGCAAACGCAAGGTTGGTATCACAAGAGAGGTCGTGGCCTCGCTTTGACGTCGTACAGCAGGTGCCTTCAATTTTAGGGGTAGGAATAGGGGTAAAATTATTACGCAGAGTGGAGAGCCACAAATATTTCAAAAGCTTGAGGTCATCTTTCGAATCCCACCCTCTCCGCCAGAATCTTACCTCGGTGATCGCTGGCAAACCATCGCGAAAGCCCGGAACACACAAAATTCTGCGAAATTTTGCCTATTCGCTTTTGCGACCCGTTGGCGACGGTTTGCCCTATGGCGCACGCCGACTTTCGTGACGAATAATCTAATTAAGGGGCTCTACCGGCCAGTCGGATCGAAGCTTGATGCTCACGAAACACGCTGGCAGCTGAATAAGAAGCGACGCTTACTGAACCGGCGTGCATGGCAAATATAGCGGCTTGTATGTTATATTCCTCCGGTGGGCTTTCGGAAGATGGTGGGGTAAGCTGACATTCAACTAACAATCAACCGTGGTCGCTTCTAGGCGAACATTGGATGACCCTTACAGCTTGAACTTTCCGCTACGCCCTCGGCCTTATTCCAAACGCCTGCGCGCCGATCCATCGCGACGCGTCGTTAAGGATACCGATGCACACTGTGTCATCGCTCGGCATCATGATCGGCGTGCTGATTCTCTTCGCGGTCCGTCCGATCGAACTCAACTGCGTACACCAAGCCCGATGACGCGGCACAAAGTCCGTCTTTCTGGCACCGCGTGAGGGGCCTATTGGCCAGAATTATCCTGTGCGACGCGCCGAGCGTGCGGATGCTACCGGCAGCCAGCTCAAAAATTGATTCCAGGGCAAGTGCATTGCGTGCGGAACGATACGGTTAGCGACAGGTTACATCGCTGAACCAGCGAGGAACCTGCACGTGAAAATCATGACCATTGCGCTGGGCGGATGCCTTCGTGCCCCGCCCGTCGCCTATGGCATCACCGAGGATACCGGCGGGCACATCACTTACGTGCTCGGCGCGGCCGACACGCTGTCGCGCAATCCCAACGTGGCCCGGGTCGACATCGTTACCCGGCGGTTCGAGCATTCTGCCTACGGCGCCATCCACGCGCAGGCGGAAGAGTGGATCTCGCCCCGGCTGCGGATAGTGCGGATCCAAAGCGGCAATCCGGATTACCTTGCCAAGGAAGACCTCGCCCGAGATCGGCCCGGGTTTCTGGCGGCGCTGCTGGACCATCTCGCCGATCCTGCCCAGCGGCCCGACATCATCCACGCGCATTTCGCCGATGCCGCCGACGTGGCCGCGCAGGTGCGCGAGGTGTACGGAATTCCCTTTATCTACACCGCGCATTCGCTGGGCGCCGACAAGTGCAGGGCCGACGGTCACGGTCTCCAGCTGGCCGCGCGGCTGGCGGAGGAAGACCGCGCCATCGCCGCCGCCGACGCCATCATCGCCTCCTCGCGTGACGAGTGCGAACGCCAGCTGATGGCCTACCCGTCGGCGCGGGCGGGGCGCATTAATCGCCTGCGTCCCGGCATTGCTGTGGCGACGCCGTCAGCGAGCGACCTCGCCTCGGCACGAGGACTGATTGCCCCGTTCCTTCGCGATCCCGACCGCCCCATGGTGCTCAGCATCGCGCGCCCGGTGCAAAAGAAGAACCTGCTGACGCTGGTCGAAGCCTATGCCGGCAACCAAGTTTTGCGGGAGCGGACCAACCTCGTGCTGCTGGCGGGCCTGCGCAGCGGACTGCTGGACGGTGAGGCCGAGCAGCGCGAGGTCATGCTGGGTCTCGTCGATGCGATCGACCGCCACGACCTGCACGGCCAGATCGCCTGGCCGAGGTCGCACACGCGCGCGCATGTCGACGCGCTGTACGCGCTAGCCCGCCGATCGGGCGGCGTGTTCGTCAATCCCGCGCTGGTCGAACCCTATGGCCTGACGCTGATAGAGGCGGCGGCGCACGGGCTGCCGGTCGTCGCCACGCGCGAGGGCGGGCCGCAGGACATCGTGGCCGAGCTCGAGCACGGCACGCTCGTCGATCCGCGCTCCCCGGCCGAAATCGGCGCGGCGGCCGCGGAGCTCGTTACCCGGCGCGACCGCTGGCAGGCCTGTTCGACAAATGCTCTGCGCAACGTGCGCGCGATGAACTGGGACAGTTATGCCGAGGGATTCATGACGCTCGCCCAGCGGCTGATCCATCCCCGCCCCGACTGGCGCGCCCGCTCGCCGGAGCGGCTGCTGCTGAGCGACATCGACAACACGCTGACCGGTTGCCCGGCGGGCGCGAACCGTCTGGCGCGATACCTGTCGCGCCATTACGCCACCACCCGCTTCGGCGTCGCTACCGGGCGGTCGCTGGTAGAGGCGCGGCGCCTGCTGCTCGAATGGGGCCTGCCCGAGCCGGACGTCGTCGTCTCCTCCGTCGGCACGGAAATCTACTGGCGCGACGGCGACGACTTCGTGCCCGACGTCGCTTTTGCCACCAGGATTGCCGAGGGGTGGGACACCGCCGCTATCGAGCAGGCACTGGCAGGCATTCCCGGCCTCGTCCCCCAGGCCACCATCGAACAGCGCGCCTTCAAGCGCAGCTATTTCGTCGAAGGGCCCGAAGCCGCGCCCCTCGTCGAGGCAGGCCTTCGGGCGGCGGGCGTCAGGGCCCGGGTGGTTTTCAGCCACTCGCGGTTCCTCGACGTGCTGCCGGTGAACGCGGGCAAGGGCAATGCCATGCACCACGTCTCCCAGGTGCTGGGCCTGCCGTGCGAGCGCGTGATCGCAGCCGGCGACAGCGGCAACGATGCCGACATGCTCACCGCCTGCCCCGGCGCCGTGGTAGTCGCCAATTACGACGAGGACCTCGCCGAGGTGGCGAGCCTCGATCACGTCTACCGCGCGCGGCGCGCCCATGCGGGCGGGGTGCTCGAGGGATTGCTGTGGCACACCCGGCGCCATGCCCGGATGGAGGCGACCGATGTCGCAGCGTGACCTTATTCCCGCGCCCATCGGCATCTTCGTTCACCATCAGGGGCGCGGCCATGCCGAGCGCGCGGCCGATCTCGCCAACGCGCTCGCCCCGATGCGCGAGACCGTGCTGTTCAGCGCGCGCGACGATATCTTCCCGCCGCTGGCCGACGCCGTTTCGGTGCGCCGCATCCCCTCGCTGTTCGAGGGATCGGGCAGCGGCAACGCCTTCCTCGAGAGCCGGCCCACACCCGACATCTTCCACTGTGCGCCGCTCGGCTGGGCGACGATAACCGATGCCGTGGCGACCCTCACGCGCTGGTTCGCCGAGGCGCGGCCCGCGCTATTCGTCACCGACGTTTCCGCCGAACTCGGACAGCTGGCGCGCATCGCCTCCATCCCGCACGTCGCGGTGCTGCAACACGGGGACCGCGGCGATCCCGGTCACATGGCGGCCTACGACGCCGCAGTGGGGCTGCTGGCCCCGTTCGACGAGCGGCTCGAGCAGCCAGACCGCCCCGCCGGCCTGCGCACCAAAACCTGCTATTGCGGCGGCATCGGCGTCGGCGTCGAACACACCGATCGGGACGCGGCGCGTGCCGCGCTAAGGCTTCCGAGGGGTCGCCGGATCACGCTCGTCCTCGCGGGCGGCGGCGGGCAGGGTACGCCGACCGCGCCGCTGACGCTGGGCGCGCGCGCCGATGCGGAAGGGCACTGGGTGGTCATCGGCAAGACCTACAGCGAATGGCACGAGACGCCGCCGGGCAACCTCGAACTGCGCGGCTGGGTCGAGGATGCCCCGCGCTACCTCGCGGCCGCCGATCGCGTGGTCTCGAGCTGCGGCAACACCACGGTTCATCAGGTGCTCGCCACCGGCAAGCCGTGGGTGGCCATACCCGAATGGCGCTACTTCGCCGAGCAGGAGGCCAAGGCGGCGGCGCTGGGTGCGGCCGGCGTCTGTGCGACGGCCCCTACCTGGCCTTCGGACGCGGCGCGCTGGCAGGCGCTGTGGGATCGGGCGGACCGCGTCGGCAGCGAACTGGGACCGACTTTCGTCGATGCCGCCGCGGCGACGCGCGCCGCCGAGTGGATCGACGCGCTGGCGAATCGCTGCCAATCGGCGCCGCCGATGAGGCTGGAGGCGGCGGCGTGAAGGTCTCGATCTGCACCTTGGCGCACGGGCGCGCCGATCATTTGCGCAACCTCGTGCGGGGGCTGGCGGCAAGCGTCCGGCAGCCGGACGAACTGGTCATCTCGGTCCTGCAGGAAGACCTCTACGACCTGCCGTCAACCGCCTTTCCGATCCGGCAGGTTCGGCCGGATGCCAACGGGCTCTCGCTGTCGGCGGCGCGCAATTTTGCCGCCCGCCGGGCCGAGGGCGAGTTCCTGATCTTTCTCGACGTCGACTGCATTCCTCATCCCTCGCTGATCGGCGACTACGTGCTCGCGGCAAGCGAAGCCGAGGGCCTGTTCATGGGCGAGGTCGGCTACCTGCCCAAGGGCACTCCGCTCGACCCGCTGGATTTCGCCTTGCTGGACACCGTTGCGGTCAAGCATACCGAGCGCGCAGGGCCGCCCGAAGGCGCTTTAGGACCTTGCGGCGATTACCGCTGCTTCTGGTCGCTCAACTTCGCCATGACGCGCGCCGCATTCGACGCCGTGGGCGGGTTTGACGAGGGCTATTCGGGCTACGGCGGCGAGGACACGGATTTCGGACGCCTGTGCGCCGAAGCCGGGCAGGCTCTGTGGTGGGTTCGAGGGGCAAAGACCTACCACCAGTATCACCCGCACCACATGCCGCCCGTCCACCACATCGACAGCGTGATTGCCAACGCACGGTATTTCGCCGGAAAGTGGGGCGAGCCGACGATGCAGCACTGGCTTCGGGCGTTCCGGCTGATGGGCCTGGCCGCTCCAGGTCCCCAAGGTTGGCATCGGCTGCGCGATGTGTGCGAGGCCGACCTCGCGCTGACCCGCCAGCAGGAGCATGAGCCCTTCGCCTCGACAAGGGTGGTGCTCGAACAACTCGAAAGCCGTGAAAGCCGGTTGGCCACGGCGGAAACGGTGTCCGCCTAGCTGTTTCAACCACCTTGCCTCAGCCAATATTGCGTTATCGTTTGATAAGCCTTATTTGCATGGCCAACAGCAAGACGAAGGGAAGCGGCGACAATGGTGGAGCAGTCCTGCCCGAACACGTTCCGCTTCCTCATGGGCCGCGCACGCCATGCGCTGACGGCCGAAGAGCGGCAGATCGTGGAAGCGATGATCGGCGACGTCCAGCGGCTCGAGCACGGGCAGGAGGTCGTCGCCTGCGGCGACAAGGTCGATCGCAGCACTTTCCTGATCGAGGGGTGGATCGCCCGCCTGGCCTGGCGCGAGGAGCGCAGGCACATCGTCTCGCTGCAGATCGCGGGCGATTTCGTCGACTTACATGCCTTTCCCCTGAAGCGGCTCGACCATGACGTGATCGCCATCGGTCCTGCCAAGGTCGGCTACGTCTCGCATGACAAGCTGGAAGAGCTGATCGATGCGCACCCCCATCTCGGCCGGATGCTGTGGTTCCAGACCTTGCTCGACGCAGCGATTCACCGCGAATGGATCCTGACGATGGAACATCTCACGCTCGACGGCCGCTTCGCCCACCTGCTCGCCGAAATGTGGCACCGGCTCGAATTTGTTGGCCTGGCGGAAGAGGACGGCTACGCCATGCCGCTGACGCAGGTCGAGCTGGCCGATGCCTGCGGCACTACCCCGGTCCATCTCAACCGTATCGTGCGGCAACTTCGCGAACAGGACATCTGCCACCTCTCGCGGGGGCGGGTGACCATCAAGGATCGCGCGCGGCTGGAAGCAGTGGCCAAGTTCGACGCGCGCTACCTCTACGGTGATGGTCCGCTGAAACTGCGCGACGAACTTACGGTGGACTAGCCAGCGCCGCCAGGGTCGCCTCGCGCACCTGGCGCAACGGGTGGCGCACAATCGGCGGTGAGGACTCGGTCCGTCCGCCGGTTGCATAGCCCAGGGCTTCGTATGCCGCGTCGTGAGATGCCGCGTCCTCCCGGTATCTAACATTGCCGTCGCGCACGTGGGCCACATCGGGCGCGACCGGATCGAGGCCCAGGAAGGCCCACAGCGCCGCCACGTGGCACTCAGGGTCGGACACCAGGTCTTCGTAGCGCAGCACCATGGCCGCATGGAGATAGGTCAGGTCTTCCATCACCGTGTCGTGCGCCGCCCGCCAGTGACCGGAGAACGCGTCTTCCGGACCGATCCCCCACTTGCGCATGGCCAGATCGACGAAGGCCGGATGCCGGGTGACGACGACGAACTGCGCCAGCGGATAGAGCGATTGCAGCAAGCGCATCCGCGTGAGGTTTACCGGCGACTTCTCGACCCGCCACGCTGCGCCAGCCGGAAACCATGGATTCCAGTCCGCCTCCAGCCGCTCGCGGGTGGCGAGCATATCAAGAGCGCAGCCCTCGACATGATGTTGCGCCGGGTCGGTCGCGAAATGGCCGGGGATCCCGTGCCGCGCCGTGTGGGGGATCGCCCCTTGCAGGTAGCAACCCTCGTTCTCCGGTACCGGGGCGCCGGTGATCGCGGCGATGGCCGGATGCTGGGCCAGAAGCTGCGCGACGAGGCTGGTGCCGGACCGGTGCAGGCCGGCGACGAACACGTAGCGGTGCGGGATCACGCCGCGGCGCGCCGCTTGGCGGCAGCGGCCGTGGCCACGCCGTAGAGTCGCTCGTACCCGTCGATCATGGCCGCGATGGAGAACATGCGCTCGGCCCTTGCGCGCGCCTGGCCGGCGGGAAGGGCGGGCGGCTGTCGCATCGCCGCCGCAAGTCCGCCCACGTCGCCTGCCGGCACGATCGTTCCGCAATCGCCCACGACCTCGCGCATGGCGCCATTGTCGAAGGCGATGACGGGAACGTCGCACGACAGCGCCTCTGCCGCGACGAGACCGAAGGGTTCGTCCCACATTGGCGTCATCACCAGCGCCCGCGCGCGCGAAACCCGCTCACGCAGGTCAGCACCGCTGCAGTGGCCGAGGTAGCATCGGCGCTCATCGAGAAGCGGTTCGATCTCGTTGGCGTAATAGGCTGCATCCTCGATCGTCCCGACGAGGTCGAGCGCGACATCGGCTTGCCGGGCGGCGGCCACGGCCTGCGCCGTTCCCTTGTTCGGCGTTATCCGGCCGGACCAAAGCAGCGGACCCGTTCTATCGGCTGGCTGCCATGCCGCGGTATCGATACCGTTGTAGACGCACGAGAGGTTGGCAGGCGGCGGATCGGCCCACAGAGCGAGCTGGCTGGTCGAGGTGACGCTGACCTGCAGCAGCGGGTTGCCCGCTGCGCGCCGGACCGCCTCATGCATTGCCGCGAAGGGTGGCACGTGCTGCGAGGTCAGCATCGGGACACCGTCCCGTTCGGCCCAGGCGAGCAGCTGGGGGTAAAGCGCATTGTTGTGGACTACGTCGAAAGAGCCGGCCCCGATTGCGCTCCACGCCGCCGCGAAGGCGTCCGCCTGGAAGACGTTCAGTTCGGCGGTGCCCCGCCATTGGTGCCAGGGCAGCCGCTCTTCGTAAGGTACCGGGCTGATGGGGACCAGCCGCGCTGCGGTCGCGCTGCCGGGGGCTGCGAACAGGGTGACTGTGTGCCCCCGTGCCACCAGTCCTGCGCACAGGGCCGAGCAGTGTGCCTCCATCCCGCCCATAAACGGCGGCGCGACGGGATAGCGAATATGCGCGAGGACGGCGATTTTCACGGGCCGCTACTGCGCCAAGGGAATTTCTGCAGGGGCGCGGACAGGCATCGAGGGCATGATGGCCGGACTCGTAAAGGTCGCGGATATCCGCTGCAAGGCGGCTTGTGACGGGGCGTGGACGGCTCGAGTGCCATCACTCGACGGGCCGATCGGCTGTAGGGGCAACAACGCTCGTCGTCTCATTTAACTAGGCCGGCAAGGAGGAGAGGCGGATGCCCTCGAGCAGGGCGCTCAGGAACCGCGACGCACACGGGGTCGTAATAATTAGAAAAGCGGCAGATGCATTGAATTGGCTGGCCACGGAGCGTCGTTTTCGCGCTGGTATGTTCGCTTTGCTTCCTCGCGACGCAGGTTGCCAGAAAAAACGCGCCTATTCATATGTTTGCCCCATTGAGATATGATTATGGCGAGCGAGAAAAGCCGTCGGCGTTCGGAACAAAGGGATTGCGCGGGTGTTAAGTTGCTTTCCCTGAGCACCATAGCGTCGAAAGGCCAGCAGTCCCATGTCGAATATGCTTGCCGAACCGCCGCAAGAGGCCACTTGTAAATCCCGGCATCGATCGATGACCCGCGCGCCTGCACGTGCGAGCAGGCGAACGGTCGCCGATCCGCTGGCCAAGCCCGAACTTCTCGAAGCTTTTGCGGAATTCATTCGCGAACCCGAATTCCCCTGCGTCGGCGCGAAATCGGCGCTGGCTCGCGAGACCATGCGGATGATTCCCTGTTGGTCGATCACGAGCGCTTGGAGCGACGTTCTCATCCACCGCGAACTGCTCGACTGGGCCCATTCCTACCGTCAGAATCCCGGCCTGTTCCGCTCGATCGCGTTCGTTTTCTCTGGCCCCAACGATCTAGATGAGATTGGGTTCGAGAAAGCGCTGTGGGCCCGGATCCAGTCTTTGGCCGACAAGGATGCCTGGCTCGGCCAGCCGTACGACGAGAGGGTCAGTGCCGATCCCGGCGATCCGCACTTTTCCCTGTCGTTCGGCGGGGAAGCTTTTTTCGCCATCGGCCTGCATCCCGCGGCGAGCCGGCCGGCGCGCCGCTTCCGCACCCCGGTGATAGTCTTCAACCTCCACGACCAGTTCGAACAGCTGCGCGCCGCGAACCGTTACGAGAAGCTGCGCGAATCCATCCTTGCGCGGGACGAGGCGGTTGCGGGGTCGATCAATCCCATGCTGGCGCGGCACGGGACGAGCAGCGAAGCGCTGCAATATTCCGGCCGGCGGGTCGGGGGCGACTGGCAATGCCCGTTCCAGGATCCCCGCTCACGGGAAACAAGCGCCGTCGATCCGACAGACCGGCATTTCCGCCAGCCGACGATAGTCGACGGCGAGAAAGCACAGTGATGACGCGGACGCGCACCGTCAGGCGGCTTCGCGCGTCATCGGCGCGCGCTTCGTAAAACCGCTGGCAGGAGCGACGGCCAATGGATCTTCAGGCGTTGGCGGAATGGGGCGCCCCCGCAGCGACGATGATCGCCGCCATGATGACCGCCGCCAATCTCGGCGCGCGGGTTACCGGTTCGGGCTTCATCGTATTCACCGTGGGCTCGCTGCTGTGGTCATACATCGGCATGGCGACCGGGCAGACCGGCCTGCTGGTGACCAACGGTTTCCTTACCTTAGTCAACCTCGTCGGCATCTGGCGCTGGCTCGGCCGGCAGCGCGCATACGAGGACGGAGCGAGGGCGGCGGCGGAAAAGTCCGAAACGCGGCCCGGATCGAACCTGGTCGGCGGCGCGGGCTTTGCGGCCATGCCGCTGATCGACCGCGGCGGGGACAGGATCGGCCACGGCGTCGATGTCCTGCTCTGCTCCCGCGATCGCTCCATCGCCTACGTTGTTCTCGCGGTGAATGGAGGGAAATCGCTTTCGGAGCGCGTCGTGGCCGTAGGGGGCGAGGATCTCGACTGGCACGGCGATCGCGTGGTGTTGCGGCACGACAACGCATGGCTCGATCGCGCACCCACGCTGACGGACGGCGACTGGCCGGACGAAGCGGAGGCGCTGGCATGGCGTGGCGAAGCGTAATGCCCGCGCGCATATTCCAATCCCGCGATCAGCGACCCCGCCATTGGACATTCCCGTCACTTGTCCGGCTACGTGTCCACCCACCGACGAAGACAGCATGACCCAGATACAGTCCACCGCTCACCATGCCGCCTTCCTGGCCGATGCGATGGAAGCGGGGCCCGTCGTCTACGCCGCGCCCGACGAGGCTTCGGCAATGGCCACCGCAGAGCTGCTCCGCCAGTGCGCGCCGGATGCGACGGTCGTCCACGTGCCAGCCACCGATGCGCTGCCGGGAGAGGATGCACCGGCCTCGGCAGTCAATATCGGCCAGAGAGTCGCCGCCCTGCGCCAAGTTGGCGTCGCAATGGGCGAAAAGGCTGAGCGGATCGCGCTCGTCACCAGCGGCGAGGCGTTGGCCTATGCTTACGCGCCGCCTGGGCAGTACATCGCTGCGCCGCCCGAGGTCGCGGTGGGAGCCAGGATCGATCTTGAGGCGCTTGCCGAGGAACTCGAACAGATCGGCTACCGCTCGGACGAGCGGGTCGACGAGCCCGGCGAATTCGGCCTCCACGGGCAGGTCCTCGACGTCTTTCCGGTCGACGCGCAGCGGCCGGTCAGGGTCGAGACCTCGAAGGGCGCGGTCGTGGCCATCCGCTCCTATGATGCGATCGACCAGTTGACCCTCGCCGACCTCGACAGCTGCCTTATCGGCCGCGCCGCCGAGCCGGAACCGGGCAGCGAGCCTGTACCGCTGACGGCGCATCTGCCCACCGCGCAGCTCACCATCACCCCCGCTGCCGACAAGGCGCGGCGAGCTATGCTGCGGCTTGTCGCGGACGCCGGCCTGTCGCCCGCGCAAGGCGTCGGCTTGGCGACGGTATCGGAAAAGGACTGGAAAACGGCGCGCGAGGCGATGACAGCGCTGCCTATCGACCCGCCGCAGGAGATCGCGCCGCGGTTCGTCGAGGACGACGAGCCGGCTATGTCGGCGCAGGCTTTCGTAGCCGCACAGCGCGCGGCCGGACGCCGCGTCCTCGTCCTCGCCGGCCAGCGCGACCTGCGCTTCCTGCAGCGCCAGATGCCGGAACCGGGAAAGGTTGAGATCTTCGCGACGTGGGCGGAGGCAAGGGCGAGCGATGCCCCCTTCGGCGCGCTCGCCGTCTGCGCCGATCGGGGGTTCGTGACGGATCGACTGTGCATCATCGCCGGCGCCGACCTACTTGGTGGCCGCGCCCAGCGCCGCGGCGACAGCGTGTCCGCCGTCAGCTCGGCATGCCTCTTCGCGCTTTCCGACATTCACTTGGGCGACGTGGTGGTGCACGAAGAGCACGGCCTTGCGCTGGTGAGCGGGATCGTCCCAATGCCGTCAGCCGGTGACGGCGAAGCTGGCGATGCACTGCAGCTGACCTTTGCGAAGGATACGGTCCGGCTGGTCCCCGTCGCCGAGCTCGACCGGATCTGGCGCTACGGCGCCGAACCCGAGGCGGTGACGCT
Source organism: Aurantiacibacter luteus (assembly GCF_001010945.1). GTDB lineage: Bacteria > Pseudomonadota > Alphaproteobacteria > Sphingomonadales > Sphingomonadaceae > Alteraurantiacibacter > Alteraurantiacibacter luteus. Next base: position 1,265,886 of record NZ_LBHB01000001.1, on the reverse strand, counting down.
CGATACCCTGAATGGCACCTCGTGGACCCGGCGACGCGCGAAAATCGAGGCGGCGATGGCGCAGACCGCCCAGCAGCTTGTGGCAATGGCGGCCGAGCGCGCCGGACGGGAGGCACCGGTGCTGGATCCTCCGGTCGATGCCTACGAACGCTTTTGCGCCGGGTTTGCTTTCAGCGAGACGGCAGATCAGTTGCGCGCGATCGAGGCCGTGCGCGACGATCTGGCGAGCGGCCGGCCAATGGACCGGCTGGTGGTCGGCGACGTGGGATATGGCAAGACCGAGATCGCCCTGCGCGCCGCCGTTATCGCTGCGCTGAGCGGACACCAGGTAGCCGTGGCTGCGCCCACCAGCGTGCTCGCGCGTCAGCATTACGAGACCTTCCGCCAGCGTTTTGCCGACAGCGGCGTCGATGTCGCCATGCTCTCGCGCCTGACGACGCCAGCGGAGGCGAAGCGGGTGAAAGAGGGGCTAGCCGATGGCACGATCGCGGTGGTGGTCGGCACCGGCGCGGTGGCGGGCGCGGGAATGACCTACGCTAGCCTGGCATTGGTGGTGATCGACGAGGAGCAGCGGTTCGGATCGAAGGACAAGGACCGGCTGCGGGAATTGTCCGCCGGGCACAGCCTCAGCCTGTCCGCAACGCCCATCCCGCGATCGTTGCAGAGCGCGCTGATCGGTCTGCAGGACCTGTCGGTACTCGCCACTCCGCCGGCGCGCCGTCAGCCGATTGCCACGCGCATCGTGGAAAGCGACGACGCGCTGCTGCGTAGCGCCCTGCTGGGCGAAAAGGCGCGCAAGGGGCAGAGCTTCGTCGTTGTGCCCCGCATCGCCGATATCGACCCGCTGGCCAGGCGGCTGGCGAAGCTGGTGCCCGAGCTGTCCGTCATCACCGTGCACGGATGCATGAAGGCCGCCGAAATCGACGAAGCGATGGTCGGGTTCGCCACGGGGCAGGGCGACGTGCTTCTGGCGACCAATATCATCGAGGCCGGGCTGGACGTGCCGCGCGCCAACACCATGATTGTGCTCGACGCGGATCGGTTCGGTCTGTCGCAGTTGCATCAGCTGCGCGGCCGTGTGGGGCGCGGCCGGCGGCGGGGGACGATCGTGCTGATGACCGACCCGGGGCGCGAACTGGCGCCGCATACCGTCAAGCGGCTCGGCACGCTCGCGGCCTTCGATACGCTGGGGGCGGGCTTTGCCATCAGCGCCCGCGATCTCGACCTGCGCGGATCGGGCGACCTCGCCGGCGACGACCAGACCGGACACATGAAACTGATCGGCGGCGACCTTTATCAGTTCCTGCTCGAACAGGCAGTGCGCACCGCGCGCGGTGAAGCGGTGCCCGAACGCTGGACGCCGCGGCTCAACGCCGGGATCGAGGGCTCACTGCCCGCCGAATGGGTGGGGGAAGACGACATCCGCATCGGCCTCTATGCCCGGGCCGCGCGCATCGCGAGCCAAGGCGAGTTGCGCGCGTTCACGAGCGAATTGCGCGATCGCTTTGGCCGCCTCCCAGCGAAAGCGAGGTTGTTCGTGCGGATGGTACAGGTGCGGCTGCTGGCCAAGCGCGCGGGGATCGCCCGCATCGATGCCGGACCCGGCGCCATCGCGCTGAACCCGCGGCCCGGCAAGGACATCACCAGCAGCACGCTTCTCGCGAAACAGGATCGCCTGATCCTGAACGAAAAGATCGCCGATCCCGACGATCGACTGAAGCGCACGCAACAACTCCTCCGCGAACTTTAACCGGATGTTTTTTGGGTTGGTCCTGATCCGATCCGAACGCGAAATTTGTGCAGTGCAGCGGAACTTTGTGTTCATCTCGGCGTAAGCCTATTTGATTGGAGTCGATGGAATGTTTTTTGGGCAAAGCAACAGTCCGCCAAAGAACGAACTTCTCAACGTCATCACTCTTAAGTCGCGCAAGCGCGCCTTTCGCGTCGCCCTGGTCAGCACGTATCCTCCCCGCAAATGCGGCTTGGCGACGTTTGCGTCCGACGTTGTGGAATACGTGGGTGGGTCGCAGGAAAATGTACGGTTCGACGTCTGGGCAATGTCCAGGCCAACCGACCAATTGGCGCCCTCTGCTGCCGGTTCCATCATTTCTGACGATGTCGCCAGCTACCGGTCGGCCGCCGCGGAGATAAATGCGACCGCTGCCGACGCGTTCTGGCTGCAGCACGAATTCGGCATCTTCGGCGGACCGGACGGCGAGTTGGTTATCGAACTCGTCGACAGGGTCGCTGCCCCGTTGATCGTGACATTTCACACCATTCTTGAAAATCCGTCCGTCAACCAGCGCCGCATCGTTGATTATCTCGTGCGCCGTGCCTCGCGCATCATGGTCATGAGCCCCTTGTCCCGTCAGCGGCTTATCGACAACCATTCCGCTCCCCAGGAGATCGTCGAGGTCATCGAGCACGGGGCGCCCGATCGTCCTTTCGGCCGCGAGGAGGAATTCAAGGCCGCGCTGGGCGTGGCGGATCGCCCGGTCCTGACGACTTTCGGCCTGCTCGGACCCGGCAAAGGCCTGGAGACCGTGATCGAGGCGCTGCCGGCGATCGTGCGCGCCCATCCCGATGTCTGCTACCGGATCGTCGGCGCGACGCATCCCAACCTCGTCGACGAAGAGGGCGAGCGGTACCGCGAAGGCCTCGAACAGCTGGCGACCCGGTTGGGCGTGGCCAGTGCGATCGAGTGGGACAATCGCTACCTGGAAACGGACGAGTTGCTCGATCAGCTTGAGGCGTGCGACGTCTATCTCACGCCTTATCCCAATCTCGACCAGTCGACGAGCGGCACGCTCAGCTATGCCGTAGCGTTAGGGAAAGCCGTGGTTTCCACGCCCTATGTGCATGCCAGGGAACTGCTTGGCGATGGAGTGGGCGTCCTGGTGCCGGCGAAATCGTCGGAGGCCATCGCCGATGCGGTGAGCGCCTTGCTTGATGACCCCGAAGTGCTCGCGGCGCAGAAACGCGCAGCCTGGGAGCGCGGGCGGCAGACGATCTGGCCGCGCTTTGCCGATGCGGTGATGAAGATGGTCGAGCGCACCGTCGCCGACCCCGCCGCGCCGCCCGCGCGCCGGGAGCCGAGCTTCGAGGCGGTCCGCCGCATGAGCGATTCGACCGGCATGTTCCAGCACGCGATCGGTGCCATTCCCGATCGCCGGCATGGATACTGCCTCGACGATAATGTCCGCGCCCTGATGCTCGCGAACGTAACCTCGGCGATGTCGCCTGCCGAAAGCCTGGACCGCGCGACGGTCTACGCATCGTTCATCCAGCACGCCTGGAACCCCGATGTGGGCGCCTTCCGCAACTTTATGCGCTTCGATCGAGGCTGGTGCGAGGATCGCGGATCGGACGATTCCAACGGTCGCACGATCTGGGCGCTGGCGCGGACGGCTCTCGACAGCCCGAGCCGCGAGCTGCGCGAATGGGCCACGCGGCTCTATGACCAGGTTTTGGAGCATTCGGTCGAACTCGATAGCCCGCGCGCGCTGTCGTTCATCACGCTTGGCGCCGCGGCCATGCTGGGTGTGCGGCCCGGGCACGACCCCTCGCGTATCGCCGTGGAGCGCGGCGGCGACATTCTCGAGCGGCTTCTCCACGCCTCGCGCCGGCCGGACTGGAAGTGGTTCGAGAGCGTCCTGGCCTACGACAACCCGCGCATGCCGCAGGCGCTGATCGCCGCCGGCGAGGTGCTCGAACGCCCTGACTGGATGGAGCTCGGCCTGGAGACGCTGGCATGGATCTGCGATCGTCAGACCGCGCCGGGCGGGCATTTCCGGCCGATCGGCTCTGAAGGGTTTGGTTTACTCTACGAGCAGATGCCGTTCGACCAGCAACCGCTGGAGGCGCAGGCCGCTCTCGATGCCTGTGCCTCAGCGTTCCGCGTACGCCCGTCGCAGCGGTGGCAAATACACGGAACTGCCGCCTGGAACTGGTTCTTCGGGGCCAACGATCGCGGGGTCGTCTTGGCGGATCCCGTTAGCGGTCTTTGCCGCGACGGAATCAATCCACGCGGGGCAAACCTGAATTGCGGTGCAGAAAGTATCCTCGCGTTTCAACTCGGCTATCATTCCATGCTAGCGCTGCTGCCCAAGGATAAGAAGGATTCGGGGAAGCCGTTTGGAAACCAGAAACAAAACGGCTCGCGGCCCCTTGCATATTCATGACCTGCGGTTGCATGCAGACCCATCTCGTGTCGTCTTGCGGCCCTTCCATCTCGGGTGGCAGGCGCGCAACGCCGAGGGCAGCCGCGCGATGCGACTGGTCCGCGATGTCGCCAGGCTGAGCGAGGCGGAGGTCGACGCCGAATATCGAAAGGTACTGGCCGATTTCGGGGAGCGTCACTGGCAGACCGAGGCGATGTTCGCCGAGCGCTGGGATGAAGTCGAACGCTCGCTGGAACTGAAAGGCGAAGAGTATTCCCCGACCCGCGAAAAGCTGATCGGCGCCTATTTTTGCCACGAATACACTTATGCGGCGGCGGCACTGATGAACCCGTCGATCGTCCCGCACCACGACCAGAGCGGTTGTGCGGGCGGCGCGGTGCGCTTCGTCATGTCGCTGCGCGCAGTTGGTGAGGGCCATATCAGCTCGATCGTTTTTCGCGAAGGAATCGCGTTCCCGGACGGCCGGATCGACCTGTGGCCCCAGAACGCCTTTGGCACCTCGGTGCAGCTCGACGATTCCACCCTGTCCGACAGCGACCTTGGGGTGACGGTTCACCGCCATCCCGACAGCAGCCTGTCCAACACCGTCATCTTCCCCATCACCGAGCAGCAGCGCAACGGGCTGGAGGATCTGCGGCTGGTGCGCTTCGAGCACGCGCCCGGCGAACACGAATGGATCGGCACCTATACCGCCTATTCGGGTTCGACGATCCGCTCGGAACTCCTACGTACGACGGACTTCCGCCGCTTCCTGCTCGAACCGATCCAAGGGCGGGCCGGTCGCAACAAGGGCATGGCGCTGTTTCCATGCAAGGTCGGCGGATACTACGCGATGATCGGCCGGCAGGACGGCAAGAATCTCTATCTGCTGCGCAGCCGCCGCATCGATCGCTGGGACAGCGAAGGCGTGTTGCTCATGCAGCCCAAATACCCTTGGGAATTCATCCAGATCGGCAACTGCGGCAGCCCGATCCTGACCGACCACGGCTGGCTGCTGTTCACCCACGGCGTCGGCGCCATGCGCAAATATGCTCTGGGCTGCGCCCTCCTCGACAGGGACGACCCGTCCAAGCTCCTCGCCCGCACAGCGCAGCCCGTGCTGACCGCGGAGAACGCGGACCGGTCCGGTTACGTGCCGAACGTTGTCTATACCTGCGGGGCCATGCGCGTGGGCGAGCAGCTGATCATTCCCTACGGCATTTCCGACAGCTCCGTCGGCTTTGCGAACGTGGCTATCGACGATCTGGTCAAGACGATGAGCTGATAGGCGTGGGCTGCCAATCCGCACAGCCGCGCGACGAGCCAGCCCGCTCGCTTACTGTAAGAACGAGCCTCATCGGGAGCATGTCATGAACGTCGGTGAACTGATGGCCGAAAGCGAAGTCGCTTTCGGCACGAGCGGTGCCCGCGGAACCGTTGCCGCGATGACCGACCGGGTTTGTCATGGTTATACCGTGGGTTTCCTCAGATATCTCGCCTCCATCGGTGAATTTAGCCCGGGCGACAGGGTTGCGCTGTCAGGAGACCTGCGCCCCTCCACGCCCTGGATCCTCGCGGCCTGTGCCGCCGCCGTCGAGGACATGGGCGGCCACCCCGTCTACTGCGGATTGCAGCCGACGCCGACGCTGGCTGTTTACGCCTTTTCCGAGGGTATCCCCTCGCTGATGGTCACCGGCAGTCACATCCCCGCGGATTGCAACGGCATAAAGTTCTACCGCCCACACGGCGAACTGCTGAAGAGCGACGAGGCGCCCATGATGGCCCAGTCGGTGGAGGTCGCCGGGCGATCGTTCGCCGACGGCGCGCTGGCTGCTCCAGCCGCGCTGCCGGACCAGCCAGCGGAAATCGGACCCGCCTATGTCGCCCGCTATGTAGCGGCGTTCGGCTCCGGCGCACTCGAGGGAAAGCGGATCGGCGTCTACCAACACTCGGCGGTCGGCCGCGAAATCGTAGTGGATATCCTCGAAGCGCTCGGCGCTGACGTAACGCCGCTTGGGCGTTCCCTGCAATTCGTTCCGGTCGATACGGAGGCCATCCGCGAAGAGGACGTGGCCCTAGCCCGAGCATGGGCTGCCGAGCACGGGTTCGATGCGATCGTCTCGACCGACGGTGATTCGGATCGCCCCCTGCTTGCGGATGAGAGCGGCGAATGGCTGCGCGGCGACGTTCTCGGCGTCATCTGTGCCCGGCATCTGGGCGCGGATCGGGTGGTGACGCCCGTATCCAGCAACACCATGCTCGAAATGTCCGGCGCTTTCCCCGTCACCACGCGTACGCGGATCGGTTCCCCTTACGTCATTGCCGAGATGCAGACGCAGATCGCGAGCGGGGGCAAGCGCGTCTGCGGATACGAGGCCAACGGCGGATTCCTGCTCGGCAGTGACATCACTTTGGGCGAGGGGCCGCTGCGGGCATTGCCGACGCGGGACGCGGTCCTGCCCGTGGTCGCGGCTTTGGTCGAAGCCGGTGACAATCCGCTTTCCGACCTCGTCGCCGCCTTGCCGCGGCGAGTTACCTACAGCGACCGCATAGCGGGTATGGCCACGAGCGCGAGCTGGCAGTTCCTCGGGCAGCTGACCGCCGGAGACACGGCGCAAACCCTGACCGAGATCGAGCGGCACTTCGGCGATATCGCCGGCCAGCCCGCCGCCATTGACGAAACCGACGGCCTGCGCATCACGTTCACGTCGGGGGACATCATTCATTTCAGACCCTCAGGAAACGCCCCTGAACTTCGCTGCTACACCGAGGCGATTTCGTGGGAAGACGCCGTTGCCCTCAATACCGGCGCCCTCGCAAGGGTGCGCGCGATCGTCGCGGCAGGCCCTGCCTAGCGCCGCGTCCGGACAAGCTGGTAAAAAGAGCAAGGTCGTAAGCGTGGCCTAATCGGCAAGAGCACTGCGATGGAAGATGTACGCCGCCTCCATCCCGTATTGCGCGTGTCTAGATGGTGGCAACTTTCGAAATGGACACAGTGCGCTTGGTGGGAAAATTTCCGCCATGCTGCTGCGAGACCGGATCGAGCAGAGCGGCGTGACCATCGAACGGCCCTCGTCTTCGCTCGCGGATACGATCGTTTGCGCCGAGCCGGTGCGGTTGGAGCAGGTTATGGTGTTATGCTGCTGGTGCTGGGAACCTTCAGGGAAATGGCCCCGCTTATCCTCATCACCACGCCCATCTTCCTGCCGATCGCCACCGCGGTCGGGATGGACCCGGTGCATTTCGGCCTCATGCTGATGCTTGCACTGGGCATAGGCCTGCTGACGCCGCCGGTGGGATCGGTGCTATTCGTCAGATGCGCGGCGCAGGGCATCCCCATCGGCCAGGCGCTGAAGACGATCTGGCCGTTCTATCTGGCGCTGCTGGTGGCGCTGCTCTGCGTCATCGCGATCCCCGTCCTCTCGCTCTGGCTGCCGGCGGTCTTGGCCTAGGCGGCATCGCTTGCGGCCCGGTGCGCGATTTGCTCGCGCAGCCACGACAGGCCCGGGTCTTCCTGTCGCGTGGCATGGAACTGCATGATTTCCTCCATTGCGGGGATCGGGAAGGGCATGGGCATGACCTCCAGCGCGAGCCGGGGTGCCATGAACCGCGCCAGGCGTTCGTGCATTACGCACAGTCGGCTGGTGCCCGAGACCATGAAAGGCGCCTGCACGAACGAGGGCACGTGGACTTCGATGCGCCGTTCGATGCCGTGTGCTCGCAGCCATTCTTCGGCAAAGGTGTAGCGGCCCGAAATGCTGACGCCGACATGGCCTGCTCGCGCAAAGGTGGACGGATCGAGCGGGGAGGTCGCAAGCGGGCCATTAGCGCATGCCACCACGACGTGCTGTTCTTCGAAGATCGCCTCCAGCGGGTGGTCGGGATGGGCGAAGCCCCGCGGCGTAAGCAGCAGGTCCAGTTCGCCGTTGGCAAGCCGCACCTGGGATGCCGGGCCGGGCAGCGTGAATTCGAAGCTTACCGAGGGAGCCAACGTCTCGAGTTCCTGCAACAACGGGGTGAGCAGCACGGTGGTAATGTAGTCGGACGCAGCGATGCGGAAGCGCCGGTCGGACCGCTGCGGATCGAAGCGCCCCTTGCGCGCGATTAGGGAGCGCAGCTCGGAAATCTTAGCGGCGATGTCGGGATGCATGGCCATGGCAAAGGGCGTGGGGATCATCCGCTTGCCATGCTGGGTGAGGATATCGTCCTGAAAGCTCTCCCGCAGGCGCTTGAGCGAGGCGCTCATGGCGGATTGCGTCACGCTCAGCCGTTCGGCTGCGCGCGTGACGTTCCGCTCCTGCAAAAGCACGTCGAAGGCCACCAACAGGTTAAGATCGAAGCTGTCGAGCCGCATCAATCATCAGTAGCATTGATGATCTGTGACAAAAACAAAAAGTTGGACTGCTTTTCTATCCCTTGCGAATTTGTGCGTGCAGCCGGGCACTATGTGATCGGCGCGGGAGAGAGAAACCATCATGTTCAAATCGTATTTGCGCGCGACCGCCGCGCTGGTCATTCTGACCCCCATTGGCGCTCATGCGCAGGATATGCCGGCGCCGCAGAGTTCCAGCGAGGAGCAGGAAGCCGAGGCCGGTCTCAACACCATCATCGTCACCGCCCAGCGCCGCGAGGAGACGTTGCAGGATGCGGCGATCCCGATCAACGCCGTCTCCGGCGAGGAACTGGTGCAGTCGGGCGTGAACGACGCGACGGCGCTCAACAAGGTCGCTCCCGCTCTCTACGTCGTTGCCGCGGGCGGTGCGAATGCCGGTTATTTCGTGCGCGGCGTCGGCAATTTCAGCAACAACGGATACACCAATCCCGCCGTCGCCTTCAATCTGGACGGCGTCTATATCGGCCGCCCCTCGTCGACCGTCGCCTCGTTCCTCGACGTCAACAGGGTCGAGGTGCTCAAGGGGCCGCAGGGCACGCTCTACGGGCGCAATGCCACGGGCGGCGCAGTCAACGTCATTCCTAATATCCCGCGCCTCGGCCAGTTCGGTGGAGAGTTCGCCGCGCAATACGGCAACTACGACGCCCTGCAGCTGACCGGCGCGCTCAACGTGCCGCTGGCCGATGGTCTCGCAACCCGCTTCGCCGCCGCCTACAGCCGGAACGACGGATACTATTCGGACGGCACGGAATCGACCGAGGACCTCGCCTTTCGCGGGCAGATCCTGGCGGAGCTTTCGGACGATGTGACACTGCGCCTGTCGGGCGACTACTCGACGCAGCAGGGCAGCGGACGCGGCCTCAACGTGCAGGGCGTCTACTCGTTCACACCCTTCAGTCCCAACGCGACGGCGGGCAATTTCACGTTTGTCCCGGCACCCGCCAACGTGACCGAACCCTTCACCGGCCTGTTCGCGCCCCAGACGCTGGACTTCATCCGCAACACGGCTGTCGGCGCACCGCTCTATTCGCCGCTGACCGACTACGCCTATCCGTTCCGCGACGACAGCTACTGGGGCATCAACGCCGAATTGAGTGCCGACCTTGGATTTGCCGAGCTGACCTTCATCCCGGCCTATCGCAAGTCGGTGCTCGACAACGGCTTCAACGGTGCGCCGTTCAAGGGCGCGCTGAACGACAACGTGGCCGAACAGACGAGCTTCGAGGCGCGGCTGACCGGCGATGTCGGCCCGGTCGAATGGCTGGTAGGCGGCTATTATTTCGACGAGAGCGTCGAAGGGCGCGATTCCTACAACCAGTTCGCGACGGTCTCGTTCAACGAATTCCAGACAGATACCCGCAGCCTCGCCGCCTTTGGCCGCCTCGTCTTCAGCGTGACGGACGACTTCCGCCTGGTCGGCGGCCTGCGTTATACCGACGAGAGGCGCGAGATCGATGCGCGTGTCGACAATCTGGCGGCCGTCTGTCTCAATCGTCCTTCCGCCTTCGGCCCGCCCAGCTGCCCGCTGGTACCGACGATTCCGGTCGGACTGACGGTGGCGGATTCGCTGGGCCAGCTCGATCCGGCGCTGTTCCGGGCGCGGCCCGTGTTCACCGGCGGTCCGATCGTGGGCACCTATCCTTACGGACCCATCGGTCCGCGCGGACCCTATGCCCTGATTATCGTGACCCCGACCGATATCGAGCGCACCTCCGGCGACGACGAGATTACCTACAGGCTCGCGGCAGAATACGACGTCACGCCCGACAACCTCGTCTACGCCAGCTTCGAGACGGGTTTTCGCGCGGGCGGTTTCAACATCACCTTCGGGCAGGAAGAGTATGCCCCGGAATACATCGACGCTTGGACGATCGGATCCAAGAACGAGTTCTTCGACAACCGGCTGCAGCTGAACCTCGAGGGGTTCTACTGGGACTACCGCGGCCAGCAGCTCGCCGCGCTCGGCGTGGACGGACGGGGCAACAACTCGTTCTACACCCGCAACGTGGGCGAATCGACGATCCTTGGCGCGGAGATGGACTTCCAGGCCCTTGTGACCGACACCACGCTGGTGCGCGGCGGGGTGCAGTATCTCGATGCCACCTACGACAGCTTCACCTACAACCAGGTCGACCTGTCGGCTGCCGGCGATCCGCCCAACTTCCTCACCCCGCTGACGGGCTGCGATTTCACCCAGGTGCTGACCCCGCGCCGCTCATTCGACATCGACTGTTCGGGCCGCCCTGCGCTCAACGCGCCGAAGTGGACGGTGAACCTCGGCGTGCAGCAGACCGTGCTGCTCGGCGGGTTCGAGCTGACGGGCAGCGTCGATGGGCGCTACCGCAGCAATCGCGTGGCCGGCTTCAACTACCTGCCGACCAGCGAGACGGGCGACGATCTCACCATCGATGCCGCGATCACGTTGCGCCCGGACCTCGGCGACTGGTACGTCACCGCCTTCGTGCGAAACCTGACCGATGAGTTCGTGCCCACGCTGTTGCAGGTGGGCGCGGGCAACGTGGCCGCAGGTGGGTACGAGCCGCCGCGCCGCTACGGCGTGCGGGTGGGATACGAGTTCTGATGGCTTTGCGCGTTTCCTGCGCGGCGCTGGCCATGGCGGCGATGTGGATGGCACCGCTATCCGCTCCTGCCTTGGCGCAGGATGCGGGCGAGGCTGCCGCCACGGTGCAATGGGTCACGCTGGGGACGAGGGGCGGCCCGGTCGCCAGCGATACCCGTTCCCAACCGGCGAACCTGCTGGTCGTCGATGGCATGAACTACCTTGTCGACGCGGGCGACGGCACGGCAGGCCAGCTGGCCAAGGCAGGCTTGCCGACCGCCGCGATTGCCGCGGTGTTCATCAGTCACCTGCATTTCGACCACACGGCGGGCCTTGCCGGACTGCTCGGCCTGCGCTGGCAGACCAATGCGCCGCGTCCGCTCGTCGTTTACGGCCCACCCGGAACGGAGGACATGGTCGAGGGACTGGTGGCGTCGATGGTGCCCGGAACGACGGCTGGCTACGGCGTGCCCGGCGCGACCGAGCGCAATCCCGCTGACGAGGTCCGCGTGGTCGAACTGCGCGACGGCGAGAGCGTGGCAGTGGGGGCCATGCGCGTTACCGTCCGCAACAACACGCACTACAGCTTCGCGGCCGAAAGCGGCCTTGCCGATCGGTTCGAGAGCCTGTCATTCCGCTTCGACACCCCGACACGCTCCATCGTCTACACCGGCGACACCGGGCCGAGCCCTGCGGTCGAGGACCTGGCGCGCGGTGCGGACCTGCTCGTTGCCGAGATGATGGACGTCGAGTTTACCGTGGCCGCGGTGCGCCGCAATTCGCCGAACCTGCCGCCGCACATTGCATCCGAGATGGAGAGCCACTTACGCGGCCATCACCTCGTCCCCGCCGATGTCGGCGCGATGGCATCGCGTGCGGGCGTAGGAGCGCTGGTCGTCACGCATTTCGTCGGACTGGAGCCGGGCGAGGACGGGCACCTGGCTTACTTGCGGACAATCGCCGAAAGCTATGACGGCCCGGCTGTCATTGCCGGCGATCTGGAAAGGTTCTGATAATGCGCGACCTCGACATCCTGGTAATCGGCGGAGGGATCGGCGGCTTGACCGCGGCCATCGCGCTGCGCCGCGACGGTCACAAGGTGACGGTGATCGAAAAGGATCCCAACTGGGCGGTCTACGGGGTCGGCATCATCCAGCAGGGCAACGTGCTGCGCGCCATGCAGCATCTGGACCTGCTCGACAATTACATGGATGCTGCCGTCGGCTTCGATTTCGTGGCCATCCACGCGCCCGACGGCACGCAGGTCGCCCGCGTGCCGAGCCCCAGGCTCGTCGAGGGCGCGCCCGCCAACGTCGGCATCGGCCGTCCCGCCCTGCACAAGGTCCTGGGCGAGCGGGCCATCGCGGCCGGTGCCGAGGTGCGGTTGGGCATCACGGCAGAGATGATCGAGGACACGGGCGAGGGCGTCGACGTGCGGTTCTCCGATGGCAGCGGGCAGTCCTTCGATATCGTCATCGGCGCCGACGGCGTCTATTCCGATACCCGCGGCAAGATCATGCCGGATGCGCCGAAACCCGAATACACCGGGCAGGCAGTCTGGCGCTACAACCTGCCGCGACCCGCCGATCTCGACGCTCTTCACGTTTACAACGGCCCGACCGGGATCGGGCTGGTGCCGATCAGCGAAGAGCTGATGTACATGTTCGTCACCACGCCCGAGCCCGGCAACCCGTGGTACGAAAAGCAGGGTCTCGCCAAGGCCATGCGTGACAAGCTGGCGGGCACCGCGCAACCGATCCGCGATCTCGCCGAAGGCATCACCGACGACGAAGGCGTGGTTTACCGCCCGCTGGAGGCGATCATGCTGCCCGGTCCTTGGCACGCCGGCCGCATCGTGCTGCTAGGCGATGCCGTGCACGCGACGACGCCGCACCTGGGGCAGGGTGCGGGAATGGCGATCGAGGACAGCATCGTCCTGGCTGAGGAATTGGCGCGGGCTGAAACGCCCGAAGAGGCCTTCGCCGCCTATCGCGATCGCCGCTTCGAACGCTGCCGCTTCATCGTCGAGAGCTCGCTTGCGATCTGCCACGGCCAGCTGGGCAAGGGCCCCCCGGTCGACAACCACAAGGCCACCGCGGAGATGTTCGCCGTCACCGCGCAGCCGATCTGATCCCTCCCTTCCAAGGAAAGATGACATGAGCCGAGTGACCGAAATCCGCTACGTCGGGTATGGCGTTCAAGACTTCGAGACGGAGCGCAAGTTCTACGCCGAGGACTGGGGCCTCGTCGAAGTCGATGCGCGCGACGACATGGCCTGGTTCAAGACCCACGGCCACGACGAGCATCACGTCGTGCGCATCCACAAGAGCGGGACGAACTGCGTGGAGGTAATCGCGTTGGCCGCCGACACCCGCGAGGATGTCGATGCGTTGCAGGCCAGGGTAGCCGAGGCCGGCTGCAGGATCGTTCACGAAGCGCGCCAACTCGATGCGCCGGGCGGCGGATACGGCTTCCGCTTCTTCTCGCCCGACGGCCTGCCTTTCGAGGTTTCCGCCGAGGTCGAGGTTCTGGACAAGCGCGCCATGCAGCGCTGGGAAGGCATGCCGGTCAAGATCAGCCACATCGTGCTGCATTCGCCCGACCATCATGCCACGGTGAAATTCTTCACCGACGTGCTGGGCTTCAAGGTCAGCGACTGGCTGGGCGACTTCATGTGCTTCCTGCGCTGCAACAGTGCGCACCACCGGCTGGCCATCCTGCCGGGGCCGCCGTGCCTCAACCACGTCGCCTTCGACATGCTGGGCGCGGACGACATGCTGCGCGGTGTCTCGCGCCTCAAGCAGCGGGAGATCGACATCTTGTGGGGCCCCGGTCGCCACACCGCGGGCGACAACACCTTCAGCTATTTCTGCACGCCCAACGGGTTCGCGGTGGAATACACCGCCGAGCTGGAGGACGTCGATTTCGACACGCACGAGCCGCAGGTGCACGAGCCTGGTCCCCGGGTAATGGACCAGTGGGGCATCGGCGTCGGCGGCCCGCAGACCATGCCCAAGCCCGCGCCCGACCCCTGCCTGTTCCAGCCGGCGGAGGCCTGACGCCGTGGCACTTTACTCTCCCTTCCCGAACTACATCTGGAACCTCTCGGTCGCCATCGCGATGGAGAGCGGAGGGCGCATCGGCGAGATCGTCGATATGTGCCAGCCCATCCTCGATGCGGCCGACAGCGGCGCCGACGCCGGAACGCCGCAGTTCATGCAGGCCTGGGCCGCGATGGGCCACAAGTTGCTCGAACTGGCGGGCGAGGACGAGGCGAAGGGCCGTGCCTTTTCCGCCTCCGACAAGCTGGAGCGCGCTGCGCTCTACCTGCTGGTGGCCGAACGGATGCAGGGCCACGGCAGCGAGGGCCGCAAGGAGACCTACGCGCTCGCCCGCGAGACTTTCGATCGCTCGACCGGGCTCGGCAGGCTGAACCGGGAGCGGGTCGAAATTCCGCTGGTTGCAGGCACGATGTCCGCCATCTTCACCCGCGCGCCGGGCGAGGGGGCCAGGCCGTGCGTCGTCTTCTGTAACGGCCTCGATAGCTGCAAGGAGATGCTCTACTGGACCGGCATGCCGGCTGCCCTCGCGCGGCGGGGCATCTCGACCCTCTGCGTCGACCAGCCCGGCACCGGCGAGGCGCTGCGCTTGCAAGGCTTGCCCGTCGATCCGCACGCGGAAAGCTGGGCCAGCAAGGCGGTAGACTGGCTGGAAAGCCGCGACGAGGTCGACGACGCCCGCATCGGCATGACCGGCATTTCCCTCGGCGGTCACTTCGCTCCCCGCGCAGTGGCCTACGAACCGCGCTTCGCCAGCGGTGCGGTGTGGGGCGCAAACCACAATTGGCGCGAGGTGCAGAACAAGCGCATGGAGCGCGAGGGCGAGAACCCCGTCCCCCACTACTGGCAGCACGTGCACTGGGCCTTCGGCGCTGAAGGGCAGGAGGATTTCCTGGCGAAGTCCGAGGAGATGAACCTTAACGGCCACATGGACCGCATCCGCGTGCCCTTCCTCGTCACCCACGGCGCGCACGACCGGCAGATCAGCCCGAAATACGCGCACGATCTCTACGACCAGCTCGTCAACTCACCGCGCCGCGAAAAGGTGATCTTCACCGAGCGCGAGGGGGGCGTGGAGCACGTCGGGGCGGACAACATGGCCTACGGGAGGGATCTGATAGCGGACTGGTTCGCCGAGACGCTGGGCGGCCATACCGCGTGACAGGTCTCGTCCTCCACTTCGCGCCGCAGACCTGCGCGCGCGTCGCGCTGGTGGCGTTGGAGGAAACGGGCGCGCCATTCGAGACACGGCTGGTGCGCTTCATGGCGGGGGATCACCGCGATCCCGCGTTTCTGGCGCGAAACCCGGCTGGAAAGGTGCCCCTGCTGGAAGTCGATGGCGAACCGCTGACGCAGAACGGCGCGATCCTGCCCTATCTCGCCCGGCGCTTTCCGGAGGCGCGGCTGCTGCCCTACACCGGGGACGCGCTGAACGATGCAAAGATCCAGTCCCGCCTCGCCTGGCTCGCGGCGGACCTTCACCCGCTCGTCACCCGCATCAGGATGCCGCACTTCTTCTGCGATCTCGATGGTGCGCCCGGCCGCGTCAGGGCGCTGGCCATGGAAGCGATGGCCTTTCAGCTTGCCGATGCCGAGCGCACGTTGCGCGGGCGGCCGTGGCTCATGGGACAGGACTGGTCGATCATCGATGCCTACCTGTCGTGGGTGTGGTTTCGCATCGCCGGCGCCGGTTTCGAGGTTGCGGCCTTTCCCGCTCTTGCAGATCATCACCACCGCGCCGATGCGCGCCCGTCGGCACAGCGCGCGCTGGCCATCGAGGCGGCGGCGCAGGACGAACTCGAGCGGGCGGGCTTCTCCGTCCCGCTCTCCTGAAGGAGAGGAATCGCCATGCCCCGCCGTTTCGTCGACTTGTCGATCACGCTGTGCAACGACGTGGTGAGCGACCCGCCCTTCATGCGGCCCGAGATCACCTACCAGAGTCACGCCGACACGGTGGAGGAGCTGAACACCTTCTTCCCCGGCGTCACCGAAAAGGACCTGCCCGATGGCGAAGGTTTTGCCGCGGCGGAATGGGTGACGCTGACGACGCACAACGGCACGCATCTCGATGCGCCTTGGCATTTCCATCCCACGCAGGACGGCGGCAAGCGGGCGTTGACGATCGACGAGATACCGCTGGAATGGTGCTTCCAGCCCGGGGTCAAGCTGGACTTTACCGCCATGCCCGACGGCTACGTCGTCACTGCCGACGACGTGGAGCGGGAATTGGCGCGCATCGGGCACGAGCTTCGCCCGCTCGACATCGTGCTGGTCAATACGGCAGCCGGCAAGGCGCTTGGCGATCCCGACTTCGTCAATCGCGGCTGCGGCATGGGCTACGAGGCGACCATGTACCTCACCAGCCGCGGCGTACGCGTGACGGGCACCGACGCCTGGAGCTGGGATGCGCCTTTCGCGCACACCGCGGCCAAGGTGGCCGAAACCGGTGACACCTCGCTTATCTGGGAAGGCCACAAGGCCGGGCGCGACATCGGGTATTGCCACCTCGAGAAGCTGCACAATCTCGAGGTTTTGCCGGGCAACGGGTTTACGGTCAGCTGCTTCCCCCACAAGATCAAGGGCGCGAGCGCGGGCTGGACCCGCGCTGTCGCCATCTTCGAGGACTAGACCATGCGGCTCGCCACCCTTCGAGACGGCACGCCCGACGGCCGCCTGATCGTGGTGTCGCCCGATGGCGAAAGCTACGCCGAGGCTCCGGCGCAGACATTGCAGGCCGCGCTGGATGACTGGGACAAGGTTGCCCCGCAACTGGGCGCCCTGACGCAGTTCCCGAACCGGTTGGATCGCTCGCGGCTGGCAGCCCCCATGCCGCGCGCATGGCAGTGGCTCGACGGATCGGCCTACACCGCGCACGGCGATCTGATGGACAAGGTCTTCGGGGTTACCAAGCCGAAGATCGATTTCCCGCTGATGTACCAAGGAGCCTCGGACAGGTTCTACGGCGCCAGCGACGACGTGCCCTTTCCCTCGGAGGATCTCGGCATCGATTTCGAAGGCGAGTTCGGCGTCATCGTCGATCACGTGCCCATGGGCACTGATGCCGGGGCGGCGATGGAGCGCATCCGGCTGGTGGTGCAGATCAACGACTGGTCGCTGCGGTCGCTGGCGGGGCCCGAGATGGCCACCGGCTTCGGCTGGGTCTGGGCCAAGCCGCATTGCAGCATGGCCCCCTTCGCCGTTACGCCGGACGAACTGGGCGGGGCATGGCGAAACGGCCGCGTCTGCCTCGATTTGCTGGTCGACTGGAACGGCGAGCGCTTCGGCGCGGCCAACGGGGAGCCGATGGCCTACGGTTTCCACGAACTGGTCGCCCGCGCCGCGCGCACGCGCCACCTGGTGGCCGGTACGATCATCGGCTCGGGCACCGTTTCCAACGCCGACTTTCGCGAGGTCGGCTCCTCCTGCATCGCCGAGCGGCGCGGCATCGAGATCGTCGACGAGGGCGCACCTAGGACCGAGTTTATGCGGTTCGGCGACACGGTCCGCATGGAGGCCGTCGCTGCGTCCGGCGAAAGCCCGTTCGGCGTCATAGAGCAGAGGGTAGTGCAAGCTTGAAAACCCGAGTCTGCATCATCGGCGCCGGCCCTGCCGGCCTTTTGCTCGGCCACCTGCTGCGTGCCGAGGGGGTGGAGTGCGTGGTGATCGAGCGGCAGACGCCCGATTACATCCTCGGCCGCATCCGTGCAGGCGTGCTGGAGGAGATCACCGTCTCGCTGATGGCGCGGCTGGGGCTCGATGCGCGGCTGAGGGCCGAGGGCCTGCCGCACGGCGGCTTCAACCTGGCCGACGGCGAGCGGCTGATCCGCATCGATATCGCCGACCTGACGGGCAAGCAGGTGGTGGTCTACGGCCAGACCGAGCTCACCCGCGACCTGATGGCGGCGCGCGAGGAGCGCGGGCTGGAGGTCGTGTACGAGGCCGCCGACGTGGCGCTGCACGACGTGGAGAGCGATGCGCCCTTCGTCACCTACACGAAAGACGGCACCGAGCACCGGGTGGACGCACGCTTCGTGGTCGGCTGCGACGGCTTCCACGGCCCCAGCCGCAAGGCCATCCCCGCTGGCGTGGCGAAGGAATACCTGCGCGAATACCCCTTCGGCTGGCTCGGCATCCTGGCCGACGTTCCGCCCTGCAACCACGAACTGATCTACGCCAACCACGAACGCGGCTTCGCGCTCGCCAGTATGCGCTCCGAGAGCCGCAGCCGCTACTACGTCGACGTGCCGCTCACCGACCGGGTGGAGGAATGGAGCGACGAGCGGCTATGGGACGAGCTGGCAATCCGTCTCGGCCCCGAGGCCGCCGCGCACATGACCCGCGGGCCTGCCATCGAAAAGAGCATCGCGCCGCTACGCAGCTACGTCTTCGCGCCCATGCGCCACGGCAGCCTGCTGCTGTGCGGCGATGCCGCGCACATCGTCCCGCCGACGGGGGCCAAGGGCCTGAATCTCGCCGCCAGCGACGTGCACTACGCCGCCGAGGCGCTGACCGGCTACTTCCGCCGCAACGATGCCGAGGCGATCGCCGCCTACTCCGACACCGCGCTCGCCCGGGTGTGGAAGTCCGAGCGGTTCAGTTGGTCGCTCACCCGGCTCATGCACCGCTTCCCCGAGGACGGGCCCTTCGAGCGCGCCATGCAGGTCGCCGAACTCGACTACATCGCCTCCAGCCGCGCAGCGCAAACCGCCATCGCCGAGAACTACGTCGGGCTGCCGGTGTAGGGAGGTCGCTTCCGGCTGGACCATCCGAGCAAGCTCCGCGGCGGCATCGCCCGACAGTCGCGCGCTCTTCGTCCACGCCGCGCGGCGCGGATGGAAGCGCGTGCCTTCGTGAAACCATAGGCGCGCTCGTTCGCTGTCCCCTGTAAAGGAGGCACGCAGGCACATGGCGGCACGCGCATACTGGCAGGGACAGATCAGGCTGGCGCTGGTCTCGATCCCGGTGGAAATCTACACCGCGACCAAGAGCGGCGCGAAGATCAGCTTCAACCAGATCCACGAACCCAGCGGCAAGCGCATCGCCTACGAGAAGGTGGTGCCCGGCCTCGGCCCGGTCGACCGGGACGAGATCATCAAGGGCTACGAGATTTCCAAGGGGGAGTACGTCCTGCTCGAGGACGAGGAGATCGAGGCGGTCAAGCTGGAGAGCAAGAAGACCCTCGAGCTCGTCCAGTTCGTCGACAGCGACGAGATCGACCCGCTTTACTACGAGAAGCCATACTACGTCGCGCCCAAGGACGAACTGGCGGAGGAAGCCTTCGTCGTGCTGCGCGAGGCGCTGCGCAAGGCCAGGAAGGTGGCGCTGGGCCAGTTGGCCGTGCGCGGCACGGAGAAGCTCGTCGCCATCAAACCCTGCGGCAAGGGCCTGCTGCTGGAGACGCTGCGTTATGCCGACGAGGTCCGCAAGGGCCAGTCGTTCTTCACCGAGATCGACGACGCCAAGCCGAAGAAGGAACTGCTCGACCTGGCCACCGCGTTGATCGAGCAGAAGAGCGCGCCCTTCGATGCCAGCGAGTTCGAGGACCGCTACGTCGATGCACTGCGCCGCCTGATCGACAAGAAGGCCAAGTCGAGGAGCAAGAAGGCCATCATCGAGGATGCGGGCGAACCGGCGGGTGGCGGCGGCAACGTCATCGACCTGATGGCGGCGCTGAAGAAGTCGGTCGGCGGCGAGGCCAAGCCGGCGGCCAAGACGACAAGTCGCCGCACGAAGAGCGCCTGACCATGGCCCGGGCGCGCAAGGCCGATCCGCTCGCGCAATACAACGCCAAGCGCGACTTCACGAAAACCCCGGAGCCCGCCGGCAAGGCCGAGAGCAGCGCGAGCGGCAATGCCTTCATCGTCCAGAAGCACGATGCCACGCGGCTCCACTGGGACCTGCGGCTCGAGGTGGACGGGGTGATGAAGAGCTGGGCCGTGACCAAGGGCCCTTCGCCCGACCCCGACATCAAGCGCCTCGCCGTGCGCACCGAGGATCACCCGCTGTCCTACAACGACTTCGAGGGCACCATCCCGAAGGGCGAATACGGCGGCGGCACGGTCATGCTGTGGGATCGCGGCACCTGGAACCCGATCGCGGGCAAGAGCGCCGAGGATATCGACGACGGCCATCTGCATTTCTGCCTGCAGGGCGAGCGGATGCAGGGCGAGTGGCTGCTTATCCGCCTCAAGCCGAGGCCGGGCGAAAAGCGCGAGAACTGGCTGCTGCGCAAATTGCAGGACAAGCACGCGGAGCCCGGCGACGCGCTGGTGCAGCGCGAGCTGACCAGCGTGGCGACCGGCCGATCGATGGCGGAGATCGCGGCCGACAAGCAGGGCCAGTTCTCGCTCGCGGGCAAGAAGGACGATGCCTTCCTCGCGCAGATGCAAAAGGCCAGCGCGCACACCGCGACAAAGCGCAAGGCGCCGAAGAAGAGCGCGCCGCTGCCGAAGTTCCGCAAGCCCCAGCTCGCCACGCTGGTGGACGATGTCCCTACTGGCAACGGCTGGATGCACGAGATCAAGTTCGACGGTTACCGCGCGCTGATCGCTGCAAAGGCCGACAAGGTGCGCGTCTACACCCGTAGCGGCAAGGACTGGACCGACAAGTTCGCACCGCTGGTCGAGGCGCTCGCCGCGCTCGACCTGCCAAGCTGCCTGGTCGACGGCGAGATCGTGGCGGTGGATGCCAAGGGCAATCCCGATTTCTCCACCCTGCAAGGCGTTCTGAAGCGCGGTCACGGCGCGCAGGGCCCGGGCGATGCGCTGCAGTTTCACGCCTTCGACCTGCTAGAACTCGGCGGAGAGGACCTTGCCGACCTGCCCAACATCGAGCGCAAGGAGCGGCTGGAGGCGCTGCTCGGCACGGCGGAACCGCCGGTCTTCGTGGCCTACCACGTCATCGGCGCGGGCGAAACACTCTACCGCCGGATGTGCGAGGCGGGACAGGAAGGCATTATCTCCAAGACCGTGGACGGGCGCTATTCCGGCTCGCGCGGGAAGCGCTGGGTGAAGGTCAAGTGCACCCGGCGGCAGGAGTTCGTCGTCATCGGCTACAAGGCGAGTAGCGCGAAGGGGCGCCCGTTCTCCTCGCTGCTGATGGCCCAGCATGAAGGTGATGCGCTTGTCTACAAGGGCAATGTCGGCACCGGCTTCTCGTCCGACGACCTCGACGACCTTGCGGCGCGGATGGCGCGGCTGGAGCGCAAGACGCCGCCCGCCGAAGCGGACAAGGCCAGCGCGCGCGGCGTTACCTGGCTGACGCCTAAGCTGGTCGCCGAGGTCGCCTTTGCCGAGTTCACGGCGGACGGCAACATCCGCCACGGCAGCTTCCTCGGCCTGCGCGGCGACAAGAAGGCGAGCGCCGTCACACCCGAAAAGGCCGAGCCCGCGCCCGCAGCCCCTGCCGAGGTCGCGATATCCAGCCGCGAGCGGGTGATCTTTCCCGACGGCGGGCAGACCAAGGGCGACCTTGCTGATTACTACGCCGCGGTCGCCCCGATCATGCTCCCCTTCGCCGCCCGCAGGCCGGTCAGCCTGGTGCGCTGTCCGCAGGGGCGGGGGAAGAAATGCTTTTTCCAGAAGCACGACAGCGGTGCCTTCGGCGATGCCGTGCACCACGTGCCGATCCGCGAAAAGGACGGGGGCAGCGAGGATTACCTGTGGATCGACGACCTCCGCGGCCTGCTCCAGTGCGTGCAGATGGGCACGATCGAATTCCACGGCTGGGCTGCGCGCAGCAGCGAGGTCGAGAAGCCCGACCGCATGATCTTCGACCTCGATCCGGACGAGGGGCTGGACTTCGCCGAGGTCAAGAGCGCCGCCACCCACATCCGCGACCGGCTGGCCGACCTCGGCCTCGTCAGCTTCGCCATGCTGTCGGGCGGAAAGGGCGTGCACGTCGTGGTGCCGCTGTCGCCCGGCCACGACTGGGAAACGCACAAGGACTTCGCCCGCCGCTTTGCCGAGGCGCTGTCGCTCGCAGAGCCCGACCGCTTCACCGCGACGATGAGCAAGGCCAAGCGCAAGGGCCGGATCTTCATCGACTGGCTGCGCAACCAGCGCGGCAGCACCGCCGTCCTGCCCTACTCGGCCCGTGCGCGCAGCGGAGCCCCGGTGGCCGCGCCCATCGCCTGGGGCGAACTCAAAGGCATGGAGAACGCCCATCCCTTCTCCATCGACGATGCGCGGCGGCTGCTCGACCGTGCGGGCAGCAAGACGCTGGCCGGATGGGGCTTTGCCGAGCAGGCCTTGCCCGAGGTCTAGATGCAGCAGGTGCCGAATTTGCGCCGGATCGGGCCTTATCCCGTTTGCGGCTACGTCAATTTGCCCATAAAGTTGCGCGCGGACCAACCATGATCACACTCGACACCACCCTCGCCATCGACGGCGCGCCGCTGGCTGCCGACGAACGCTTTGCCGGCGTGCACGAAGCGAGCAAGCTCCTGAAGTCGCTTGCCAACGAATCGCGGCTGCAGATCCTGTGCCTGCTGTGCGAGGGCGAGCTGAGCGTGGGCGAGCTGTGCAGCCATATCCCGCTGTCCCAGTCGGCGCTCTCGCAACATCTCGCACTGCTGCGTGCAGAAGGGCTGGTGACGACCCGGCGCGATGCGCAATTCGTACTTTATTCGCTGGCCTCGCCGGAGGCGCGCGCGGTCATCGAGACGCTGCACGGACTGTTCTGCTCCGCCGAGGCGCGGGCGAAAGGCTAGTCGCCGTCGAACCCGAAGCGGTGCAGCGCCATGCCGGCCAGCATGGCCGCGCAGAATATCGCCGCGGGCAGCGGCGCGATGGCGAGGGCGGCAAGGCCCGGTCCGGGGCACAGGCCCGCGATGCCCCAGCCCACGCCGAACAGCACCGCGCCTCCGACCAGCCGCGGGTCGAGATCGGTGCGATCGGGCAGCGAGAACTTCTGCGCGAACAGCGGGTGGGCGAGGCGCTTCTGGACGGCCCAGGCCACCACCATGACGGCCACGGCACCGGCCATGACGAAGGCCAGCGTCGGATCCCAGTCGCCGAACAGGTCGAGGAAACCGATCACGCGCGCAGGATCGGTCATCCCGCCGACGGTCAGCCCGGCGCCGAACAGCGTGCCAGCCAGCAGCGTTACGATGACGGTGCGGATCATGGCCGGAACCCCAAGCCGAGCGCGTTGGCGATGGCCACTGTCGCCACGCCGCTGGCGATGAAGGTGGCCGTCGCTACCAGCGATCGCTGCGACAGCCGGCTCATCCCGCACACGCCGTGCCCGCTCGTGCAGCCGCTGCCGAGCCGGGTGCCGAAGCCGACGAGGAGGCCCGCGATGACCAGCGTGATGGGATCGGCGAATTGCGGGGTGAGCGTACCGGTGAACAGCATGACGACAAGCGCGCCGAGCGGCAGCCCGACTACGAAAGCGAATGCGGCTACGCGCGGCAGGGTCGAATCCGCCAGCCCGGTGGCCCGTGCGGCGAGGCCGGAGACGCCGGCAATCCGCCCGAGCCCCAGCAGCATCAGCGCGGCGGAGAGGCCGATCAGCAGCCCGCCGGCAAGGCCCGCCAGCGGGGCGGCATCGGGAAAGCCGGGCAGCGTCATACCGCATTCACCGGAATCTTGATGTAGCTCACTCCGTTGTCCTCCGGTTCGGGCAGGCGGCCGCCGCGAATGTTGACCTGCACGCTGGGCATGATGAGCTGCGGCATGGCGAGCGTGGCGTCACGCGCGGTGCGCATCGCGACGAATTCGTCCTCGCTCGTGCCGTCCTTGACGTGGACGTTGCCGCTGCGCTGCTGGCCCACCGTGGTCTCCCAGGCATAGACATCGCGCCCAGGCGCCTTGTAATCGTGGCACAGGAACAGCCGCGTGTCCTCCGGCAGGCGCAGCAGGCGGCGGATGGAGCGATAAAGCTGGCGCGCGTCGCCGCCGGGGAAGTCGGCGCGGGCGGTGCCGAAGTCGGGCATGAACATGGTGTCGCCGATGAAGGCGGCATCGCCGATCACGAAGGCGAAGTCGGCTGGCGTGTGCCCCGGCACGTGCAGGGCGATGCCCTCCAGCGTGCCTAGCGTGAAGCGGTCGCCATCGTCGAACAGGTGGTCGAACTGCGACCCGTCGCGCTCGAAGTCGGTACCGGCATTGAACAGTTTGCCGAACACCTCCTGCACCCGCACGATTTCGCGCCCGATCGCCAGC
This sequence comes from Aurantiacibacter luteus, assembly GCF_001010945.1. Lineage (GTDB taxonomy): Bacteria > Pseudomonadota > Alphaproteobacteria > Sphingomonadales > Sphingomonadaceae > Alteraurantiacibacter > Alteraurantiacibacter luteus. Next base: position 1,241,548 of record NZ_LBHB01000001.1, on the reverse strand, counting down.
TTGCCGCCGAGCTTCTGCTGCAGATAGGGCGCCGCGGAGATGTGGTCTGCGTGAGCGTGGGTCTCGATCACCCAGGCGACCGACAGTACGTTCTTCTCGACATATTCGACGATGCGGTCGGCCGATCCGTTCGACGTGCGCCCCGCGGCGGCATCGTAATCGAGCACCGAGTCGATGATCGCGGCCGCCTTCGTCGCCGGGTCGTGGACCACGTAGCTGACCGTATTGGTCGCCTCGTCGAAGAAGCCGGCGATGGAGGGGCGCAGCGCCTTGTCGTCCTGTGCGCGCAGCACCTGCGCCGTGGCGGCATTCAGGGCAGGATCGGAGGGCGCGTTGTCAGGCATATCAGGCTTATCTAATATGCAAGCGCGACCTGTCAATGCATGGCCGGCCGGACCTAACAGTCTTGCTCCCCGCGCCGGCGCCTGTCGTGATCGATGACGGCGATGGCCTGCGGCACCGCTTCCTTGAGCATGGCGAGACGTTGGCGAAGCGCCTCCGTGTCACCGGCCTCCAGCGATTCCAGGGCCTTGCCCATCATCCGCTCGATAGCGAAGAGCATCTGCGTGCAGTTACGCGCAGCGTGGATATAGTCTTCCAGATCGTCCCTCTCGTCCATCGCCCGCGGGCTAGAGCAAATCGCCCGCAGCGCCAATTGATGCTTGTTAAGTTATCGAGAGGCGTGACCGAGGCGCTGTCGGAGGGCAGGTGACACTGCCCGGCGAAGGGTATAGGCGGTTTCGCCTGAACCTATTTCTAGCAAGGACTTGCCCCATGCGCCGCGCCCTTATCGCCCTCTGCCTCGCCGCCGCCCCGCTCGCCATTGCCGCCTGCACGACGATGGATACGCAAAAATCGGCCGGGCCGGAGGCCTACGACATGGCCGCCAGCCGCGCGAGCATCGCCGACGTAACCATGTCGCCCGACACCAGCTATCTCTCGGCGGAGGAACAGCAGGTGGTGAACCTGTTGATCGAGGCTTCGGGCTTCATGGACGAGATATACCTGCGCCAGCGCGGTGCGAACCTGCCCGCCATGCGCGACCAGCTCGCCCGCAGCGGCCGCAATGACCTCCTCGACATGTTCGACCGCAATTTCGGGCCCTGGGACAGCGTGGCCGACAACCACCCGTTCTACGGCACGCAGGAGTGGCCCGAGGGTGCGGGCTTCTATCCCGAGGACCTGACGCGCGAGGAGTTCGACGCCTGGCTCGCCGCGCATCCCGATCAGCGTGAGGCGATGATGAGTCCCTATACCGTGGTGAAGCGGGACGGGCGGGGTGGCTTCGTCGCCGTCCCCTACAGCGTCGAATACCGCGCCCAGCTGGAGCCCGCCGCCGCCCTGCTGCGCCGCGCCGCCGCCATCACCACCAACCCCAGCCTCAAGCGCTTCCTGAACCTGCGCGCCGACAGCTTCCTGTCGGACGACTATTTCGAAAGCGAGATGGCCTGGATGGACCTCGAAGGCACGCCCATCGAGGTCGCCATCGGCCCCTACGAGGTCTACACCGATCGCCTCTACGGCACGAAGACCGCGTTCGAGAGCTTTGTGACGCTGCGCAACCCGGAAGAGAGCGCCGCGCTCGACCGCTATGTCGGCTATCTGCGCGACATGGAGGGTAACCTCCCCATCGATCCGCAGTATCACAACTTCGCCCGCGGCTTTGAAAGCCCCATCGCGGTGGCCGACCAGATCCACGGCGGCGGCGACAACGTGCCGGGCGTGCAGACCATCGCCTTCAACCTGCCCAACGACGAGCGCGTGCGCGAGGCCAAGGGCGCGAAGAAGGTGATTCTCTCCAACGTGCTCGGCGCCAAGTTCGACCGCATCCTCGACCCCATCGCCGACGAAGTGCTGGCGCCGCCGCAGGCCGCGCTGGTCAGCCGCAAGTACATGCAGCTCTTCACCCTGTTCCACGAGCTCAGCCACTCGCTCGGGCCGGGCACCATCACGCTCAATGGCAGGCAGACGACGGTGAACGCCGAGCTGCGCGAGCAGTATTCGGCGCTGGAGGAGAGCAAGGCCGATGTCATGGGCATCTACAACCTGCTCTACATGATGGAGCGCGGCGAGCTGCCGATGGCGGAAAAGAGCGAACTGCTGCAGACCTATTTCGCCGGCCTGTTCCGCTCCATGCGCTTCGGCATCGAGGAGGCGCACGGCAAGGGCGCGGCGGCGCAGTACGGCTACCTGCTGGAGCATGGCGCCTTTTCGTGGGACGAGCGGGCGGATCACTTCGTCGTCGACGAGACGCGGCTGGAGAGCGGCATCACCGAACTCCTGCGCACCGAACTGATGCTGCAGGCGCGCGGCGACTATCGCGGCACCATCGCCTTCTTCGACCGCTACGCCCGGCTGGACGACCACGCCCGCCGCGTGATCGCGGGAATGGATCACATCCCGGTGGACATCCGGCCGATCTATCCGGACCGCATCTGATCTCTGGGCGCGCTCGTCGCATCAAGCGGCGGCGCGCCCACAGGCTTGAAGTTCCGGGCAATCCCCCCATCTTGGAGGGAGCTACCAGTCGCAATCGACGGTCCGACAGGCGCACGTTGCGCCCGACTTCCTTACCGTGAGCCTCCTAGCCGCAGCCGCGACCATGTCCGGCGCGCTGCACTCGAGCGTCAAGGATAGCATCATGGCCAAGCTAGGCACCATCCGTTTCTGGAACCCGGAGCGGGGCACCGGGACGATCGACCCCGACCACGGCGGCGATGCGCTGCCGTTCAAGTGGGCCGACTTGCAGGACGGCACCGAGCGGCCGGCACCCGAGCAGCGCTACAGTTACGAAACCTATGAGGTGAACGGCGGCGGCAAGCGTGCCGTCGACCTGCGACCGCTTGCCAACGCGACGCAGGAAGGTGCGCAGCCTCGTGCGCAGGAGCAGCAAGGCACCTACGCGCAGCAGCGCCAGCAGCGCGAACAGGCCCGTAATCAGCCGAACTGACACCAGGCGGGCGCGAGCAGCGCCGCGAAAAACGACAGGAAATCACCATGCCCATCAACAAGATGTTTCACGATCACCAGCGGGCGCTCATCCTTGCCGACCACGCGGCCACCGGCGAGGACCGGCGCGATCAGGCTGAACTGGCGACGCGCCTCGGCAACGATATCGCCGATTGGCGAGAGGATCGCGGCCTGCCGGTCATGACCAGGCCCGATGGCGACGCGGAGCCGACTGCGGACGGCGCATGACCGTGTCCCAAGGGAACGGCGCGTTCGGAAATCTGCCCGGCGGCATCACTGCCATATCCGCAACGCGCTATTTCGTTGGGCCCTACGCCTATGACAATCTCGCCGATGCCAAGGCGGAGAACCGCCGCCAGAACAGGCAGTTCAGGAAGCTCTGACCGGCCCTCGCATGGGTGCCGAAACCGACCCAGCCGCCGCTCTACCCCTACCGCATTTAGGCGGCGGGTCGTGCGGGCAGGAAGCGCGAATTTTTCAGAAGCAGTGCGCTGATTAGCGGCACCAGCAGGACGACGGGGCTGATTTCCATGAAGGTCATCGGCAGGCGGGAGAGCGGGTCGCCGTAATCGGGGTAGCCCATCGCCACGATGGCATCGACATAGGCATAGCCCGTCGCGGCAAGGTAGGCCTCCCACCCGGCGACGTAGAACAGCGCCGCGATCAGAGCCATCGCCGTGCCCAGACCCCATGCCGGGAGAAAGCGGATTACGCCGCCGAGCTGCTCGTCGCGGTACCGCTTCACGCCCGCGAAGACGAACCCCATCCCCGCAATCATCGACAGGAAGCCCACCGCCATCGCCAGCGTGCCGTGGCCGAGGCCGAGTGTCATGGTGCCGAGGAATAGTGCCTCGAGCGCGATACCGGCGAGAACGCCGTAAGTGAGGATGGTGCGGGTCATGGCAAGAACTCCCTGTCGTGGAGCATCATGCCTGCCGAGCGGCGCGGTGCAAGGCTATCGCCCGATTGGGTGATTTCGCCCCGATCGCCCAAATTCACGGCAAGAGATGTAGCTCGCGCGCGCGGGCAATGGCCTCCGTGCGGTTGGCCGCGCCCAGCTTCTCGAACAGGCGGGCGAGGTGGGTTTTCACAGTGTTGGGGCTGATGCCGAGATCGCGGGCGATGACCTTGTTGGCCTTGCCCAGCGCCAGCTCGTCCAGCACCTCCACCTCGCGCGGCGAGATGCCGAGGGTGGCGAGGGCACGCTCGTTGCGAGCGAAGGGCGCGGCGGCGGCGCGCGGGGCGAGCCGGTGGCCCAGCCACAGGCCGAGCGCGGCAAACAGCAGGGCGACGACAACGACGTAGAACTCGGTCGACCAGTCGCGCGAGACGTGCCGCCAGTCGAGCCAGGCGAGGAGCAGGGCGGCAAGCGCGGCCAGCGCGCCGTAGGTGAGGGCGGGGCGGATCGTCGCCCGCATCGTCAGCCCAGCCGCGTGACCCAGCCGTGGGTGTCCTCGACCGTTCCGCGCTGGATGCCGACGAGCTTCTCGCGCAGGGTCTGCGTCAGCTGGCCGGGGCCGCCGCTGCCGATGGTGAACTCGCCGTCGTGGCCCGCCACCTTGCCCACCGCCGTCACCACAGCCGCGGTGCCGCAGGCGAAGGTCTCGACCAGCCTGCCGCTGACCGCATCCTCGCGCCACTGATCGAGGCTGTACATTTCCTCGCGCACCGTCAGGCCTTGTTCGCGGGCGAGGGTGATGATCGAATCGCGGGTGATGCCGGGCAGGATCGTGCCGCGCAGGGGCGGCGTCAGGATCGTGCCGTCGTCGAACACGAAGAACAGGTTCATGCCGCCCAACTCCTCGATCCACTTGCGCTCGGCAGCGTCGAGGAAGACGGTCTGGTCGTGCCCGCGCGCGAACGCCTCGCCCGTGGGCACGAGGCTGGCAGCGTAGTTGCCGCCGCACTTGGCAGCGCCGGTGCCGCCGGGAGCGGCGCGGGTGTAGTCGCTCACCCACACGGAAACGGCGGGCGCGCCGGATTTGAAGTAGTTGCCCGCGGGGCTGAGGATCACAAGAAACTTGTAGCGCGTCGCAGGGCGCACGCCGAGGAACGCCTCGTTTGCGAACATGAAGGGGCGCACGTAGAGCGAGCCGCCGTCCACCGCTGGAAACCAGTCCTTGTCGGCCAGCACCGCCTGCCGCACCGCCTCGACGAACACGTCCTCGGGCAGGGCGGGCATGGCGAGCCGCTCGGCCGAGCGATTGAAGCGCGCCGCATTTGCATCGGGGCGGAACAGCGCCATCGTGCCGTCCGCCAGCCGATAAGCCTTCAGCCCCTCGAAGATCTCCTGCGCGTAGTGCAGCACCGAGGCCGCCGGATCGAGCGCGATGGGTTCGCGCGGGCCGAGCGTCGGGCTATGCCAGCCGCCCTTGTCCGCGTCGTAGTCGATCGAGACCATGTGGTCGGTGAAGACCTTGCCGAAACCGGGATCGGCAATCGCCTGTTCGCGCGTGGCGCCGGGGACGGGAGCGGGATGGGGGAGGCGGGTGAAATCCATGCCTGCGCGATTATCGGGGCGCGGCGGGGGTGGCAAGGGTGACGCGGCGGGCGGGACTGCCGGGTGCGGCCTGGCGCACGGTGTCCACGGCGCGGAACGAAAGCCGGTTCAAGGGTTTGGACCTGCAATCGACCAATCGACCTGAAAAGGGAGCGATGAGATGGCGAGTATCAAGACCGTGGTTGGAAGCTTCACGCTGGCCTGCGCCGCCCTCGCGCTGGGCGGATGCGAAACCGTGCCGTCCGCGCCCGCGACATTTCTCGACGGGACGCGGTGGGCGGTCATCGACGTGAACGGCGTCAACGTCTCCGACCGCAACGATTTTTATGTCAGCTTCTCGGGTTCGCGTTTCGAAGGGCGCTTCGGCTGCCGCACCGTCTCCGGCACCTACACCCTGCGCGTCGCGGCCAACGATGCCTACCAGCCGATTTTCCAGGGGAGCGAAGGGCGTTTTTCGGGCCAGCCCTGCCTCGGCACCCTGCCCGAGGAGATCGGCCCCGAATTGATGGCCAACGCGACCTTTTCGATCGCCCGGCCGGGCGAGGGTCGGATGAACTTCCTGCAACCGCCGACCGGCATCGCCTTCCGCCAACTCTGACCGGACGCACCAAATGAGAAGGCCAGCTCCACCGGGGTGGAACTGGCCTTCGCATGGTCAGCGGCCGTGTCGACCGCCCACGTAGCCTTACTCGGCAAAAGAAGAGATTACCGAATATGCTCCGCGTGGATCGTCACCGACCTCCCTGCTGAACCATGAGACATCGGATCACCTCCTTTCGCGCTTGTAAGCCAAGAACCGCCGTTTCACCGGGGCCCGGGACCGCCGATCACCGCCGGTCTTGACGCAATATGTGAGTCAGCGCGGCCACGAAAACAAGCCTTGTATTTCGCTTATTCACTGTCAGGATCGACCATTCCGGTTTCAGCCCCGGCAGTCCTCCACCACGCGCGAGATTTCCGGATAGGCCGGCACGTAGAGCGTGCTCGTGCCCGGCACCTCCAGCGCGAAGCGGCCCTTGGTAAAGGCCATCGCGTCGAGCAGGCCGTCGCTGGCCGAAAGCTGCGCCGCGATCGTCGGCGTGCCGCCTGCCATCGTGCCCGCGGTCAGCGCGCGGTCCTGCGTCTCGGTGCGGATGGTCATGGCGACTTGTCCGGTGGCGCTGCCGGCGCGGGCGATGGTCACCCGGCGGGTCGACCTGTCGCAGCTGATCGTCAGGCGCGCGCCTTGATTAGCCTCGCCGAACAGCGCCTGCGTGGTGGTGCCCGCGCTGCGATAGGTCCAGTCGCCGGGCGTCGCCGGATAGTCCATCCAGTTGTCGTAGCTGGGTACCGCGACCGGCTCGGGGATCGGCTGGACGACGGGCGATGCTGTGGGCGAGGGCGTGGGCACCGGCGTCGGCTCGGGCGAGGGGGGGATGCAGGCGCTGAGCGCCAGCGTGCCGACGAGGGCGATGGCGGATACGGAACGGCGGATCATGCTGGCGCGGCTACCTCGGGAAACGGGATCGGTCATGCCTTGGGCAACAAGCCACTGGCACGCACGGTTCCGCACCCCTATCGCCAAGCCCATGAACGAGGACAAGCCCCCGCAAAGACCCGGCAAGGTCAGGATCGACCAGTTGCTCGTGGAGCGCGGCGAAGCGGAGAGCCGCACGCGCGCGCAGGCGCTCATCATGGCGGGCCTCGTCTTTGCCGGGCCTGCCAACCGGCTGGAACGGATGACCAAGGCCGGACACCAGGTCTTCGCCGATGCCGTGATCGAGGTGCGCGGGCGCGATCACCCTTGGGTCGGGCGCGGCGGCATGAAGCTCGACCACGCCATCCGCGAGTTCGGCCTCGACGCCGGGGGAGCGGTGGCGATGGACATCGGCAGCTCGACGGGAGGCTTTACCGAGGTGCTGCTGCACCACGGAGCGTCGCGGGTCTTCGCGGTGGACGTGGGCACCAACCAGCTCGCCTGGAAGCTGCGGCAGGACCCGCGCGTAACCGTGCTCGAACAGACCAATGCCCGCGCGCTGACCCCGATGATGATCGATGCCGATTGCGACTGGGTGGTGTGCGATGCCAGCTTCATCGGGCTCGCCAAGGTGCTGGAGGTGCCCCTCGCGCTGGCCGCGGGCGACGCGCGGCTGGTGGCGCTGATAAAGCCGCAGTTCGAGGTGGCCAAGGGCGAGGTCGGCAAGGGCGGTATCGTGCGCGATCCGGCGCTGCACGCACGCGTCTGCGACGAGGTGGCGGAATGGCTGGAGGGCGTGGGCTGGCGCGTCGCGGGCCTGATCGAGAGCCCCATCACCGGAACCGAGGGCAACGTAGAATTTCTCGTCCACGCGGTGCGCGGCAGCCGACGTTGACCGGGCAGGTGCCCCGCGGGCGGACACCGGTCTCGAGCCTGCTTGCCACCCGCTCGTGCGCTCGCCACATTCGCCGGCAGGCCGAATCGCGCCGCCCGGAGAGCCCATGAATCGCCTCGCCTCGCCTGCCCAGCTTCGCGCCAGCCTGATCCGCTGGGCGCTGTTCCTCGTGCCGCTGACGATGCTGCTGGGCTTCGCTTCGGGGCAACTCGGCGGCGACCCGTCGAGTGCGTGGTTCCAGTCGCTCACCAAGCCCGCCATCTTCCCGCCGCCCAGGCTCTTCGGCATCGTCTGGGCGGTGCTCTACGCGCTGATGGGCTTCGCCTTCGCGCTCGTCTGCGCCGCCTGGGGCTCGCGCGTGCGCGGCCGGGCGATCCTCGCCTTCCTGGTGCAGTTCGCGGTGAATCTCGCCTGGTCGCCCGTGTTCTTCGGCCAGCACCGGATCGAGGCGGCGCTGTACATCATCGTGGGGATGATCGTGCTTGCGGCGATCACGACCGTGCTGTTTTTCCGCGTGCGCAAGTGGGCGGGGCTGCTGATGCTGCCCTACCTCGCCTGGATCACCTTTGCCGCGGTGCTCAACTGGCAGTTCCTCGAACTGAACCCCGACGCGAGCGGCGCGAAAGATGCGGGCGCGGTGCAAAGTTTCGAGTTGTAGGGTTTGTTTTGCGAGCCCGCCTCCGCGGGCTCGTCATCGCTAGATACGCTTCGAAGATGCGCCCGCTGCGGGCGCACGTTCGCGCTTGCGGACCTTCGGTCCGATACTTGCGCAATCCTGCCGAGTTCTCCACATAGCCCCCATGCAAAGCGAAAACCCCATCATCGCCGACTTCGTCAAGATCGCCAACTCCGCCGCGGGCACGCTAGCGGGCATGGGGCGCGAGGCGCGCGACGGTGCGCGTGAGCGGATGAAGGAGGCGCTGGGCGGCCTCGATTTCGTCAGCCGCGAGGAATTCGACGCGGTCAAGGACATGGCCGGCCTGGCGCGCGAGAAGGTCGACGTGCTGGAGGCCCGGCTCGCCGCGCTCGAAGCGAAGATCGCCGGCAGCACGTCCGATTAGGCAATCGCAAGTCGCGGGGAACGCTGCCGCCCTTTCGGCCATTAGGCTAATGAAGGGGCAAGTGCCATGTTCACCCAGCTCAATCCGCCAATCCCGCTCCATGTACTCGACAAGGGAGATGGCCAGGCCGTGGCCATTATCGACTATGGGCCCGAACACCACCTCGTGTGGGTGACGGCCATCGATGCGACGGGCGAAATCTGGTGCGCGCCCAATCCGCAGGTGCGGATGCAGGGGAACTGGACCATGGGCCGCAAGCGCGCACCCGATGCCGAACGGCAGCCGCCCCGCAAGCCGGACATCGCCCCAGTCGCCGCCTGACCTGTTGCCCGTGCGCTGAGGCTGCGCCAAGGTCGCGGCCATGCATGTGCGCGCCCCCGCCATCCTCGTCGCCGCCCGCCAGCACGGCGAAACGGCCGTGGTCGCACGCTTCCTGACGGCGGACTTCGGCCTCGTCGCCGGCTACGTCGCGGGCGGGCGCGGACGCTTGCTCAGGCCGGTTATGATCCCCGGCAACGCGGTGGACCTGCAACTCTCCGCCCGCAGCGAGAGCCAGCTGCCTTTCGCGAAGGCGGAGCTGGTCGCCAGCCGAGGGCCGTGGCTGGGCGAGCCGCTCGCCGCTGCCGCCATCGGCTGGGTCTGCGCGCTGACCGCCACCGCGCTTCCCGAACGCCAGCCCTATCCCACGCTCTACGAGGCGCTGTCGGGCACGCTGGAAGCCGTGTGCCATGCGCCGAGCGCGCGGGGATGGGCCAGCGCGCTGGTCGGTTACGAGGCACTTCTGCTGCGCGAGCTGGGCTACGGCGGGGCGACAGGCAGGCCGCAGGGCGACCTGCCGCAGGTGCTGGAGGCTATGGATGCGCTCGGCCCGCCGCTCGAGCACTACCTGCTTGCCGACCGGCGCGGCGATGTTATGGCGGCCCGCGCGCGGCTGCGCGGCTTGCTGGGACGGATCGCCTGAGATGAAGATCGCGTGTTTCGCCGGGGACGGTATCGGGCCCGAGATCATGGCCGAGGCGCGCCGCGTGCTCGCAGCCCTCGACCTGCCGGGGCTGGTGGTGTTCGAGGGCGACGTCGGCGGCGCGGCCTATCGCCGCCACGGCCATCCGCTGCCCGAAGAGACGCTCGACATGGCGCGCGCCGCCGATGGCGTGCTGTTCGGCGCGGTGGGCGATCCCGCCTGCGACGCTCTGGAACGCCACCTGCGGCCCGAACAGGCCATTCTCGGTTTGCGCTCGGCGCTCGGCCTGTTCGCCAACCTGCGCCCGGCGACCATGTTCGCAGGCCTTGAGAGCATGAGCGCGCTTCGCCCTGAAATCGCGGCCGAAATCGACCTGCTGATCGTGCGCGAGCTAAACGGCGACGTCTATTTCGGCGAAAAGGCCATGCGGACGCTGGATGACGGTCGGCGACAAGGGTTCGACTTCATGTCCTATGCCGAGGACGAGGTGCGCCGCATCGCCCACGTCGCCTTCCGCGCGGCGCGGGGGCGCAACGGCCGGCTGTGCAGCGTCGACAAGGCAAACGTCCTCGAAACCAGTCAGCTATGGCGCGATGTCGTGATCGAGACGCACGCCGAATATCCCGATGTCGAGCTCAGCCACATGTACGTGGACAATGCCGCGATGCAGCTGGTGAAGAACCCCGGCCAGTTCGACGTGGTGGTGACGGGCAACCTGTTCGGCGACATCCTGTCCGACCAGGCGAGCATGTGCGTGGGCTCGATCGGCCTCCTCGCCAGTGCGGCGCTGGGGGAGCGGCAGACGCAGTTTGGCACCTTCGGCCTCTACGAGCCCATCCACGGCAGCGCGCCGGACATTGCCGGGCAGGGCGAGGCCAATCCCATGGCCATGATCCTGAGCCTCGCCATGCTGCTGCGCCACTCGCTGGGCCGCGAAGAGGATGCCGCCCGCGTCGAGCGCGCCGTATCGCAGGCGCTGGCGGACGGGGTGCGCGGCGGCGACCTCGGCGGCACGGCGGGCACGCGCGAGATCGGCGATGCGGTGCTGGCGCGGCTTTGACCGCCCGCGTAAACCACATGGTTAACATTTCGCGCTAGCCAGCGGGCATGGACATGAGCCACACCGACCTTTCCACCGCCGCCGATGCCGCCACTCGCGAGCTGGAACTCGCCGTCGTCCTGCCGACGCTGAACGAGCGCGCCAACATCGCTCCGATGGTCGCGCGGCTGGAAGCGGCGCTGGGGCCGACGGGCTGGGAAGCGGTCTTCGTCGACGACAACTCGCACGACGGCACCGCCGAGGAAGCGCGCCGCATCGGCCGCGCCGACCCGCGAATCCGCGTGATCCAGCGCATCGGCCGCCGCGGCCTCGCCAGCGCGGCGATCGAGGGCATGTGCGCCACCGCCGCGCCGTTCGTGGCGGTGATGGATGCCGACCACCAGCACGACCCCGCGCTGCTGGTGGAGATGCTCGCCGCGGTGAAATCGGGCGCCTACGACCTCGCCTACGCCAGCCGCTTCGCCGTGGGGGGCAATGCCGACGGCCTTGCGAGCAAGGGCCGCGAGCAGGGCAGCCGGATCGCCAACGCGCTCGCCCGCAAGCTTACCGGTACCGAGCTGACCGACGCCATGAGCGGCTTCTTCCTGCTGCGGACCGAGCAGCTGCGGCAACAGGCCGTCAACCTTTCGGGCATAGGCTTCAAGATCATGCTCGACATCCTCGCCACCGCCGAGCCGCGCCTTCGTGTAAAGGAATTCCCGTTGAAATTCGCCGAACGCCTCGCCGGGGAAAGCAAGCTCGATCACGGGGTGGTCCTCGATTTCGTCGCCGGCCTGGCCGAGCGCTATTTCGGCCGCTGGGTGCCCACGCGCTTCGTGCTGTTTGGGCTCGTCGGCGGGCTCGGTGTGTTCGTCCACATGGCCGTGCTCGCGACCATCTACTGGCCTGAGACCATCGCCTTTGGCTGGGCCCAGGCCATCGCGACGATGGTGGCCATGACTTTCAACTTCTGGCTCAACAACCTGCTGACCTACCGCGACAAGAAGCTGACCGGACCGGACGGGTTCTTCTGGGGCTGGCTCAAGTTCTGCGGCGCCTGCTCGGTCGGCGCATTCGCCAACGTGGCGGTGGCGACCGTGCTCAACGATCAGGGCGTGGTCTGGTGGTTGGCCGCGCTGGTCGGCGTGGTGATCGCCAGCGTGTGGAATTACGCGCTATCGAGCAAGTTCGTGTGGGGACGGTTCCGGTAGGTCAGGCATCCATCCCCTGACCCCCGCTCATCCTGAGCTTGTCGAAGGATGCCGCGCCACCACCCAAGCTCCGCTCATCCTGAGCCTGTCGAAGGATGCCGCGCCAACGCTAGATTAATCCTGACGATTACGCGCCAGCCTGCTGATTTCGTCCCAGTCGCCCGCAATCAGCGCTTCCTTCTTCGCCCTGCTCCAACCCTTGATACGCCGCTCGCCGGCAAAGGCCTCGTCGCGGGTCGGGAAGCGTTCCGACCAGACCAGAACGACAGGACGCCGCCGCAGGGTATAGCCATCGATCGCACCTGAGTTGAGCGCGGCAATTCGGGCGTCGATGTCTTCCGTGTGGCCGGTGTAATACGAGCCATCAGCGCAGCGGACGATGTAGGCATAGAAGTCTTTCATGTGGCGACTGTCGTGCCAGCATTATTCGACAAGCTCAGGATGAGCGGAAGTGGGTAGTCGGATGCGCCTTTAAATCTCACCGCCAACCCGCCGTCCACGCCCAGCGCAGGAACGACTGGTCGCTCTCCAGCGGCGCGGCGGTGAGGATGGGGAACCAGTAGGCGAAGAAGGCCAGCGCGCCCAGCGTCAGCGCCCAGGGCACCAGCCGCTCGCCGCGCTGCCACAGGCGCTCCACCGCCAGCGCCAGCGCGCCGGAGACGAACATCCCGGCGAGGAAGTAGTGGAAGTAGAACTGTACCGCCTTGGGCGCGACGACCCATAGCAGCAGGCTGGCGGCGTAGAGCACGACCAGCGCCAGCAAATCCTTGCGCTTCTCGCGCCAGCCCGCCCATGCGCACCAGCCCATCGCGACGAGGCCGAACCACATGGTCACCGGGTTGCCGATCAGCATGACGCCGCGCTGCGCTCCGTCGACGGGTTCGTAGAGATACCAGATAGCACGGCTGTTCGCGACCCATTGCCACCAGTTGCTCTGGTAGGGATGCGGCTCGGGAACCTGCGTCTGCAGTGCCAGCATCTCGCGGTGGAGCGAGATCAGGCCCTCGACGTTCGAGACCGGCAGGTTCCAGTAAAGGAACGGCCAGAAGGTCAGCGCATAGACGAGGAGCGGCACCAGCCCCAGCCAAACGCCCGCCTCCCACAAGGGCATCCCCGCCACCGGCCAGCCGCGCCGCGAAAGCAGCAGCCGCCGCCTACCCGCCGCCAGCCGTCCGACGAAGAAGGCGAGGCCCGGCAGCACGGCGATGGGAATGGCGTTCCACTTGGCTGCCATCGCGCAGCCCAGTGCTACGCCGCACACCGCCAGTCGCCAGCGTCCCGTCTCGTTCTCGCGCACGGCGCCCGCGAACATCCACAGCGCCACCATGACGAAGGCGACCATGAAGACGTCGAGCATGGCAATGCGTGCGTGGACGAACAGCAGAAAGTTGGTGGCAACGAACAGCCCAGTCAGCAGGCTGGCCATGCGGGTGCGGCTGGAGAACCAGGCCGCGCGCATGGCGGCGAACAGGGCGAGCGTGCCGAAGACGGCGCTCATGATCCGCCAGCCGAGCGGCCGGTCGCCGAACAGCGCCATTCCCAAGGCGATGATCTGCTTGGCGAGCGGCGGGTGCTCGAGGTTGGTCGCCATCTGCAGGTCGAGAACGGCGCGCGCGGCAGGCAGGTAGTGGACCTCGTCGAAGAACGGCGCGCTCGGCACGGTCAGCCGCACGCAGGCGAGCGCGAGGAAAGCGAGGGCGATGGCCACGTTCCAGGCGAAGGGGTCGCGGGGGTGCTCGCTCGGCAGGCTCATGCGGGGGGCAGCGTTATCGGGGCGGGCGGGGAAGGGCAATTGGCAAACCGCGCATGTCCCCGTAACAGGCGCTCACGATGAAGAAGACCACCGCCACCGATCCCGCCGTCACCCGCAACTGGCGCCCCGCCACGCAGGCCGTGCGCGCGGGCACCCACCGTTCCGAACACGGCGAGACGAGCGAGGCGCTCTACCTGACGAGCGGCTTCACCTACGACAGCGCCGAGGAAGTCGCCGCGCGGTTTGCGGGCGAGGCGAGCGGAATGCAGTACTCGCGCTTCAGGAACCCCACGGTGGAGATGCTGCAGCACCGCATCGCCGCGATGGAGGGGGCCGAGGCGTGCCTGGTGCAGGCGAGCGGCATGGCGGCGATGACGAGCTCGCTGCTCGCCATGCTGTCGGCGGGCGACCACGTGGTGGCGGGCCGCGCGGCTTTCGGCTCGTGTCGCTGGATCCTCGACAACGTGCTCAATCGCTTCGGCATCACCCACACCGCCATCGACGGGACGGACAATGCCGCCTGGGAGGCTGCGATCCGGCCGGAGACCAAGGCATTCTTCTTCGAGACCCCCGCCAACCCGACGATGGACCTCGTCGATCTCGAATTCGTCTGCGGCCTCGCCCGATCGAAAGGCATCACGACGGTCGTCGACAACGCATTTGCCACCCCCGTACTCCAGCGCCCGATGGATTTCGGCGCGGACGTGGTCGCCTATTCGGCCACCAAGCTGATGGACGGGCAGGGCCGGGTCATGGCGGGCGCGGTCTGCGCCAGCCGCCAGTGGATCGAGGAGGTGCTCAGCCCCTTCCAGCGCAACACCGGGCCGATCGCCGCGCCGTTCAACGCCTGGGTGGTGCTGAAGGGTCTGGAGACGCTGCCGCTGCGCGCCCCCGCCCAGAGCGCCAGCGCGCTCACTGTGGCGCGGCATCTGGAGGAAAAGGGCCTGCGCGTCCTCCATCCCGGCCTGCCAAGCCACCCGCAGCACGAGCTCTGCCAGCGCCAGATGAGCGCAGCGGGCCCCATCTTCGCCTTTTTCGCGCCGGGCGGACAGTCGCAGGCGATGGCGCTGTGCAACGCGCTGGAGCTGATCGACATCTCCAACAACATCGGCGATTCGAAGTCGCTCATGTGCCACCCGGCCAGCACCACGCACTACAACATGGGTGCAGAGGGTCGCGCCGAGGCGGGCATCGAGGACGGGATGCTGCGGCTGAACGTGGGGCTTGAGGACGTCGAGGACCTCATCGACGACCTCGACCGGGCGCTAGGCACGGTGGGTATCTAGCTGTCGCAGCGCCGGGGTGGCGAAGGGGATCGTTAGCA
The DNA here is from genome assembly GCF_001010945.1 of Aurantiacibacter luteus. Lineage (GTDB taxonomy): Bacteria > Pseudomonadota > Alphaproteobacteria > Sphingomonadales > Sphingomonadaceae > Alteraurantiacibacter > Alteraurantiacibacter luteus. The sequence continues at coordinate 1,226,378 of NZ_LBHB01000001.1, read as the reverse complement.
TGGTGCTCGCCACCGCGCACAGCAGCAGCGCGGTAAAGGTCGCCGGCGTGATGACCTGCTTGTCGAGCAGGACATTGGCAAAGATGATCAGGATCAGCGCCTTGGTCTGCAGCAGCCAGCCGATCAGCCGCGCCTCGCCGCGCGGCCACTTGAGCAATCGGCCTGCCAGCGCCACGCCCCCCAGCTTGCCGCCGACCGAGGCGACGAGCAGTGCGAGGGCAAACATGGCGACGGCCCAGCCGCCCGCGCTCCACTGGGTCTTGAGGCCGGTCGAGAGGAAGAACACCGGCATCAGCGCCAGCAGCACGGTGTCGCGGAAGCGGTCGACTCGCTCGGTTCCGAACCATTCCCCGTCAAGCACCGCGCCCGCGAGGAAAGCGCCGACCATGAAATGCAGCCCTGACCAGTCCGCCGCGAGACCGAGCAATGCCACCCAGACGAGCGCGACGTACCAGCGGTCGCGCTCCGCCAGCCGTACCATTGCGGCGCGCATCGCCCAGACGGCGGGCACGAACAGCGCGATGAAGGCCGCCTGCCGGCCCACGCGTTCCCAGTCGAGCAGGATGAGCGCCAGCACGCCCCAGATGGCCAGGTCGTCGAGGCTGGCATAGCGCAGCACGCGCTGGCCCAGCGGCTGGCGCAGGATGGCCAGCTTCTCGAGGAACAGCACGAGAATGGGGAGCGCGGTAACGGCGCAGGCCATGCCGACCCCGGCGACGAACTGCCAGTCCTGCCCCTCGGCGCCGACCCACTCGCCGCGCGCGTCCAGCAGCAGCAGCGCGCCGGCGACCAGTGCGCCCAGCGCCATGGGCGTGGTAAAGGCCAGCGCGGCGGTCGTGCCCGTCTCCCCGCGCCAGCGCCAGGCGGCCTTGAGGTCCAGCTCCAGCCCGGCGACGAAGACGAACAGCATGACGGCCCACATGGCGATGCCGTTCAGCATGGCGATGACGTCGGGCGTGAACAGCGTGGCGTGGAGTTGGGGCAGGGCCGCGCCCAGCACGCCGGGGCCGAGCAGGATGCCGCCGACGATCTGCACCACCACCAGCGGGGCGTAGTAGTCAGTCCGGCCGAGCCGCCAGACGGCGTAGGGCAGGGCGAAGATCGCCACCAGCACCGCCAGGAACATCTCGGTCTGCGTCAGCTGCGGCATGGGGCAGAGCGATAGCAAAGCGCCCCGCCGCCGCAAGCGGGCGCGCGGCACGGCCCGGACCTTTATCCCCCCTTGTCGCAGGGCGCGAAAGCGTTACCTTGGCGGGCATGGTTGCCGATGCCATCGCCGCGCTGTTCCAGCATACCGCCATCACCGACGGGGTGACGGTGCGCGTGTCGGTGAACTTCATGCCCGAACAATCGCGCATCGGCGCGAACCGCTGGTTCTGGGTCTATCACATCCGTATCGAGAACCATCGTGACGACGCGGTGCAGCTGCGCACCCGCCACTGGCGCATCACCGATTCGAGCGGCGCGGTGAACCTCGTCGATGGCGAGGGCGTGGTGGGAGAGACCCCGCTGCTGCAACCGGGCCAGACGCACGATTACGTTTCGGGCTGCGAGCTGACGACCAATCAGGGCGCGATGCAGGGGTACTATACCTTTGCCCGCGCGACCGACGGCACGCTGTTCGACGTGACGATCCCCTACTTCCCCCTGGCCGCGCCCACCGAGCAGGCGGAGTAATCCTCCCCGGAACGGGGAGGGGGACCACCGAAGGTGGTGGAGGGGCTTCGGTCGGGCTGTAGCGTAGCGTGCCCCTCCACCATGCTGCGCATGGTCCCCCTCCCCCGGTGGGGGAGGAATTACCGCACCCGCGCCGGTGCCACGATCACCGCGTTCGCCAGCAGCAGGTCCAGCCCGTCGAGGTAGCCGCGCACGGCGGGATCGTGGGCGAAGCCGATGGCGAGGCCTCGGCCGCTCGCCTGCGCGATCATGTAGGGCTTGTAGGCCATCTGCCGCCGGTTCTCGTCCCAGACGTAGCCGCTCGCCACCAGCCGGTCGGCGGGGGCATAGCGGACCACGTTGACGCCTTCGCTGAGCGTCAGCGGCGTGAGGATCAGCGAGCCGTCGGCAAACACGGTCGGCGGTGCGCGGTCGTATCCGGCGGCGAGGAAGCTCTCGGGATCGACCACGGTGTTGAGCAGCGCGCCGGGCAGCGTGTCCGGACGACGACCGTTATCGAGGATCGCCGCGCGGTAGTCGGCATCGCTCTCGATGGCGGTACCGGGCGCGGTGTCGCCGTCGTCCTCCTCGTCCTCGCCCGGCTCGCCGCCGAGCACGGTCTCGCTCTTGGTCGCGAACAGGGCATTGTCGCCGCTGGCGAAGGCGGCCAGGCTGTCGCCGTAGGCCACCAGCACGCCGCCGCCCTGCACGAAGCGGGCCGCCGCAGCGCGCGCCGGGGCGGGCAGGGCGAGGCTGTCGGGTACGATCAGCACGTCGATGTCGGAAAGGTCCGCGCGCGCCACGGTGCCCGTGCGGATCGCCGCGACGGGCAGGCCGAAGCGTTGCTCGATGACGTAGCGCGTGGCACCGGCACTCGTCGGGCTGATGCCGTCGCCCCACAGCATCGCGACTGTCGGCGCGGTCAGGAGGGCGAAGCGGTCGCTGCCGAGGTTCGGTCCGGCCTCGGTCCAGCCATCGGCGAGGGCCACGGTCTCGGCCCCGACCTCGCGCGCGATGGCGGTCAGGCGGGAGAGGTCGCCGCCATTCTCGGCGCGGCTGAAGATCACGCTTCCCCGCGGATAGTCGCGACCCGCCACGGTAAAGGCGCGGTCGCTCGCGCGTCCGCGCAGCCCGGCGGCAAGGGCGCGGGCGACGAGTTGTACCTGTCCGCTGTCGCTCCACGGCACGACCACGCCGAAACGGCCCGCTTCGTCCGCCCGCGCCGGAATGGCCGCGCCCGCCTGCACCGGAAAGCCGGAGGCGGCACCGGCGCATTCGCGCACGGCAAGCCCGCTCATCTGCCCGACTGACCAGGCGGTGGTGTCGTAGATTTCGTGCGGCATGTCACCCGCGCGGCGCGTTTCCTGCCGCGCGATGAACTCGGCGGGCAGCTCCACGTCGTCGTCGAGCAGGCTGCGGATCAGCCGCGCGCCGGGCTGGCGCATGGAGATGGACAGATAGCCCTCGGGATAGGATTGCCCGCAGGCGCTCGCGGGGCCGTTCACGCGGCCCACGGCAATGCCCTGTGCCGTCAGCCGCTGCGCCAGCGCCTCGGCGTTCCAGCGCCGCTGGGCGAGGTCGATGACGAAGGCCCCGCTGCCCACCGCGCCCGCCGCCGCACTTCGGCGATAGGCGGTGAAATCGCGCAGGAAGGCATCGGCGTTGCGCGCCACGGTCAGCGCGGTTTCCAGGGTGGTGGTGAAGTGGTTTCGCACGCCCTGCTCGTAGGTCAGCACGTCGCCGTCGCTGCGGTTCCACACGAGGCCGCGCGCGCTTCCCTGCTCGAAGGTCATGGCGACCGCGCCGTTCAGCGTCGGCCAGGTGTCGCCGTAGCCGGGATAGAACAGGTCGAAGGTCTCGCGCGTGTAGTAGGGCTGGCCCAGCGCATCGAGCGCCGCGCCGTTGGCCCGGCCAAGCTGGATGAGGCGCGCGCGCTGTTCGGGCGTGACGTAGGGGTTGAAGGGGTCGGCGTTGGGCGGGAAAAAGTAGCTCGAATCGCCGCTCATCTCGTGCGCGTCGACCAGCACGACGGGGTGCCACTCGCGGATGGCGGCGATCTTTCCGCGCGTTTCCGGCTGGGTCATGGCGAACCAGTCGCGGTTCAAGTCGAACAGGTAGTGGTTGAAGCGCCCGCCCGGCCACGGCTGGTCGTGCCCGGCGCTGAACGGTAGGCCGGAGGGGGCCAGACCCTCGGCGGCGTAGTAACTGCTGGTGAAGCGCGCCCGCCCGTCGGGGTTCTGCATCGGGTCGATCACGACGACGCTGTTGGCGAGGATGGTGTCCGCCGCCGCGTCCCCGCGGGCCGCGACGAGGTGGTAGGCGACGGCGAGCGCGGCATCGGTGCTGCTGATCTCGTCGCCGTGGACGCCGTAGCTAAGCCAGGTCACGGGCACGCTGTCCGCCCCCGGCGCGCCGCCGCCCGCGATGCGCTGCATGTCGGCGCGGATGGCGTCGAGGCGGGCCATGTTGGCGGGGCTGGCGATGACGGCATAGACGAGCGGGCGGCCCTCCCAGCTCCTCGCGTATTCCACGAGGCGCACCCGGTCGGGCGCGGCAGCGGCGAGCGCCTCGAGGTAGTCGATGGCCACCTCGGGCCGGGTGATCTCGGCGCCCGTGCGATGCCCGGCGACCTGCTCCAGCATCGGTACGGCGGGGTCGAACTGCCCGTCGCGGAAGCTCTGGGCGGCGGCGGGCGCGGCGCAGGCGAGGGCGAGGACGGCGGCGGCTAGCAGCGTGCGGATCATGTGGCGGAAAAACCCTTTCGGGAATGCCGTCTGTGCCCGCCCGCGCGCGCGGTCAAGCGGCTTGCCGCCGCGCGCGCCTCGCCATAAAGGCAAGGCAGCCATGAAGCGCACCCATCTGCCCCTGAACGCCCTGCGCGTGTTCGACGCCGCCGCCCGGCATCTCAGCTTCACCCGCGCCGCCGACGAGCTGGCGGTGACGCCCGCCGCCGTCGGCCAGCAGATCCGCGCGCTGGAGGACGTGCTCGGCGTCGTGCTGTTCCGCCGCACCAGTCGCGGGCTGGAACTGACCGACGAGGCGGAGGCCGGGCTCGACCCCTTGCGCGACGGGTTCCTGAAGTTCGAGGAGAGCGTGCAGGCGATGCAGGCCGGGCAGGCCAGCAGCAAGTACGCCATCGCCGCCCCGCGCGAATTCTACGCTCAGTGGCTCGCCCCGCGCATCGCCGCCTTCCGCGCCGGGCATCCCGAGGTGACGATCCAGCTGACCGCCGACGAGAACGCCGACTTCACCGAGGCCAATCTCGATCTCGCCATCCGCCTGGTCGAGGGGCCGGACGAGCTGGAGGGCGCGCGGCTGGTGGGCGGCTGCAAGGTCTGTGTCGCCGCCGCGCAAGATGTGACGGGCTGGATCGACTGGCCGACCTACGAGGCGCCCGAGGGGGCGGACGTGGTACTGACCGTGGGCAACGCCGGGCAGGTGCTCAGCTCCGCGCTCGCCGGGATCGGCCGCGCCTGGCTGCCGCTGCCGCTGGTGGAAGAGGCGCTGGCCGACGGTCGGCTGGTCGCGCTGGGCGAGCCGGAGGACTGCCGCCGTGCCTACTGGCTCGTCGCCCCGCGCCCGCAGTGGCGGCAGAAGAAGGTCAAGGCGCTGGTGGCGCACCTCACCGGCACCTGAGCGCCCATTCGGGCGACATCGGGGATTAACGATTGCCGCTCTAGCAAGGCCAAGTCCGCGCGGTTAGTGTCGGACCAGCGAAACTTGCAAAGGGGGCAATTTTCTCATGCGATTCGATTTCGGCCACTACCGTCTGGGCAAGACGGCGCTGCTGCTCGGCGCCGCCGCGCTGCTCGTTCCCGTAACCGCCAGCGCGCAGCGCAATCTCGACGAAGAGAGCAGCAACGTGCGTATGTACCAGGGCACCGTCGACAGCGCGCCGGCGGAATTCCGCGTCTCGGTGCCGGCCAACTCGGTGATGCAGATCGACGTGATGACGACCTCCGAGCTCGATCCCATGGTTACCGTCACCGATGCCCGCACCGGCGAGGTGATCGCCGAGGACGACGATGGGGGCGACGATCTCAATTCGCGCGTGCGCATCCGCGGCGAGGAGCGCGGGCGGGCCATCGTGATCTCCGTCAACAGCTACGATTCGACCTGGGTGGAAGAGGGCGAAAGCTACGGCGGCAGCTTCGACCTTCGTCTCGCCACCTCGGCCTTCGTGCCGCACCGCACCCGCGCCGTGACGTGGGGCGCGCGCGAAACGGGCACCGTCAGCGGCAGCGACGAGCCCGATACCTACACCTTCCGCGCTGCTGCGGGCGACCGGCTCGAGGTGGCGCTGGTCTCGCCCGATAACAGCGGGCTCGATCCCTACCTCGAACTGCAGGATGCTAGCGGCGAGGTGATCGCGTTCAACGACGATTCGAACGGCCTCAATTCCTACATCAGCCACCGGTTCGCCGAAGCCGGGACCTACACCATCGTCGCCAAGGGCTACGGCTCCAGCACCGGCGACTACGTGCTGCGCGTGCGCGAACGGCGCGATGTCGCGCCGCTGACGGGCCTGCAATCGATCGGCATCGGCGGCGAGGCGAGCGGCGAACTCGTGCCCGGCTATGTCGACGACGACTACACGCAGCCGATGTTCGTGGAATATGCGCTGAGCGAGGCGGCCAGGGCGGCGATCCGCGCGGGCAACGGGGCGGTCACCGTCCATGTCGACGCGGACGAGGGCGGCGATCCGGACTTCGGCGGCAATATCGATCCCTTCGTGCGCGTCGGCCTCGACACGCCGCTGGGCTTTGCCATGATCGCCGAGGACGACGACGGATCGGGCACGCTCAATTCGCTGCTGCCGCTCGATCTCGGCCTGATCGCCGACCGGCCCGACCTGCTCGACCTGCTGCGCATCCGCGTGCAGAGCCTGGGCGGGAACGGCGGCGCCTACACCCTGCGCCTTGCGGAGGGGCTGGAGGAACGTGCGGGCTACGACCTGGAATCCAACGGTCCTCCTCCGCCACCGATGATCATGACTTCTCCGACGAGTTGATCGGGATCGCCGGAAGCTGTCCCTTACGCCCATCTGGTTTAAAATGCCGGTGCCAAACCCTGCCTCGCGCAGGGCGCGGCAAGTGCGCGCGCGACAGATATTCCGCACTCGCGTCGCGCTGCTCTCGCAGGGCTAGGTTTTAACGCTTAGCCGCGACGTTCGGTTGCAAAAAGTGGTTTATCCTGTCCGAAATCCAAGGCATTCATGTTAGTCAGTTGCAAACCAGAGATTGATAATTGACATAAACCGGGTCGTGAATCGAAGGCGCGAAAGGCGCGATATTCACGGAGCAAGAATGTCGAGCGAGATCGTTGACGACGTTACCGCGGGCGAGATCGTACGCGCGTTTGCCGAATGGTCGGACCGGGCAAGCAAACGCCCGGTGCGCATTACGCGGCACGGTCGCCCCACCCATGTTCTGATGGGAATAGACCGGTTCGAGGCGATGACCACGCCGATCGATGCGGACGAAGATCAGGGTGAATTTTCTCTTCGCGGACTGGCGAACTATATCAGCGAAGGCGTTTTCGTTCTCGATGCGGAAGAACGCATCATGTTTGCCAATTCCTTTGCCCGTGCCTTTTGCAATATGCACGACACGGCCAATGGATGCCGTCTGACCGAAGCCTTGCCCTCCCTCGAGCATTCCGTGGCCATCGGCCAGGTGCGGCGGACGATTGCCACCCGCATTCCCGCCCAGGCCGACCTGCCGTCGACAATGGCCCCGGGGCGATGGCTCAATTTCCAGACCTTTCCCCTGCGCAATTACACCGCCTGCCTGTTCCGCGACATCACCGACGAGGTGGAAAACCACCGCCTCGCCGACGTGAAGGAGGCCATGCTTGAGGCGATCAGCCTGCATTCGGATGTCGGGTATGTCCGCATCAACATGCGCGGCATGATCGAGCGCACGGATCAGTCGATGAGCAAATGGATGGCGATGGATGCAGAGAGGCTGAAGGGTGTGCGGCTCGTCGATCTCATCGCGACAAATCATCGCGCGGCCATGTCGCAGAGCATCGAGAAGGTGCTGAGCGGCGGCGCGGCGCACCGCTGCGAAACGGTGATGGTGCCAAACCGCGAAGGCGAGGTGAAACTGCTGTGCTCCATCGTGCCCCTCCATGGCGCCTACGGCGCCGAGGGCGCGGTATTGGTCTACACCCGCAAGGATTGATCCGATTCGCCCAAGCTCAAGTCAGCGGCGAGATCACCGCGCGCAGTTTGCATGAAACCGCCATTGCCGCGAAGTTAACCACGCGACTGGATCGGGCAACTTTCCGCCATTTGCGAGCCCTGCAGTGATACGCAAATTGCAGGAAATGGGGCCGAACGCACGTTTCAAAACGCTTGAAGCTGTTCTGCCAGTCTGCAGGAATGGAAAAGTCCCTCACCGATCGCTTCCTCCGCAAGCTCCACGCCCGCTTGCTCGCCGACGAAACGGGTACCGCCCTCATCGAGGCCGCCATCTGCATCCCGCTCGTTATCACGCTGATGGTCGGGGCCATGAATTACGGCATGTGGTTCATGGCCGCGCATTCGGTGCAGCAGGCGGCGAACGAGGCGGCACGCGCGTCCCTCGCCGCCATCGACGAGGAGGATCGCGAGGCCATCGTCGAATATACCATCGAGGAAGGCGTCCTTAATGCCGGAGCGGTGCGGGCCGAGTTCGTTGAGTGGGAGACGAGCCTGGAAGACAACCGCTTCACGGTCCACGTCTCCTACGACATCGCGCACAATCCGCTGCTGACTTCCTCCCTCGTCCCCATGCCCGAGGGCGAGAAGATCATCCGCAGCGCCAGCGTCCACCTGAGCTCGATCTGATGGGAGCCCGCGCGATGACCATGCTCGCCCGCCTGCGCCATGACGAAAGCGGCACCGCCGCGGTGCTGGTCGCCACCGCCCTGCCGCCCCTGCTGGGCTTCGCCGCCCTGTGCATCGATTTCGGCTACCTCTACCTTGCCGAGCGCCAGCTGCAGAACCTCGCCGACGATGCCGCCACCGCCGCCGTCAACGCCGGGTTCGACGAGGGGGCCGAGGCCGCCATGCTCACGGCGCTGGAGGACAGCCACCTCGAGGACGTTTCGGTCTTCGCCTTCGAGGAGGGCGAATACCGCCGCGACCCGGAGATCGCGTGGCACGAACGCTTCGACGCCGACTCGCTCGATCGCAACGCGGCCCACGTGGTCTTGCAGCAGGAGGTTCCGCTGTTCCTCGGCAGCCTGCTGACCGAGGGCACCACCACGCTCGTCACCGCCGAGGCGACCGCGACGCGGCGCGACATGGCGGGCTTCCGCCTCGGCTCGCGGCTGGTGGCGCCCGACGGCATGCTCGCCAACGCGCTGCTCTCGGGCCTCGCGGGGACGGACCTCGGGCTGACGCAGGACAACGTGAACGCGCTGACGCAGGTGCCCGTGCCGCTGCTCGACTTCGCCCAGGCGGTGAACGCGCGGCTGGAGGAGCCCGCGGGCACGCTGGGCGGGGCGATGGAGCAGCCTGTCCCGCTGTTCGCGCTGGTCGAGGCCATGGCCGATGCCTCGCCCGATCCGCAGGTGGCCGAGCTGCTGCGCGACATCGCCAGCCAGCTGGGCGGCGACACGGTGATCCCTGCACAGCTGATCGAGCTGGGCGCGCTCGGCATGACCGACATCAACGACGGGCGCTCGGGCGGCTCGGTCGATGCCTTCGCGCTGCTGCGCTCGCTGTTGCAGGCCGCGCGCGGCGAGGATTACGACATTGCGCTTGGCGCGAACGTGGCGGGGCTCGCGAGTGTCACGGTGCGGCTGGCGGGCGGAACGTCGGAGGAGACGTCGCCCTGGCTCACGCTCGATGCGGCGGGCGACGTCACGCTGCGCACGGCGCAGACGCGGCTGCTGGTGCAGGCGCGCACGAAGTCGCTCGCGGGGCTGCCGGTGGCGCTGGAGATCCCGCTCTACACCGAGCTGGCCGCGGCCGAGGCGCGCATATCCGACATCGTGTGCGGTGCGGGCGACGGCTCGGACGGGGTGATCGTGGAGGCGACACCCTCGGTCGGCACGCTCGCGCTGGCGCGGCCCGATACGAGCGATTTCGGGGACTTCTCCAGCCCCGTGTGGCTGGAGCCTGCCGTGCTGCTGAACGCGCCGCTCGCCAAGGTGCGCGGCTTCTCGGAAATCTCGCTCGGCGGCGTGACCCCGAAGGAGATCCATTTCTCCCCCGAAGAGATCGCCCAGCCGGTCACCAAGACCGTGGGCACGACCGACGCGGTGCAGACCGCGGCGAGCTCGCTGGTCAGGGATGTCGACCTCAGCCTGCAGGTGGCGGGGATCGGGCTCGGCAGCTCGACCTATACCACGCTGGTGGGCAATGCGCTGGGGACGCTGGCCCCCTCGCTCGACACGCTGATGAACCAGCTGACCGGGCTGCTGGGCGTCAAGCTGGGCGCGGCGGACGTGACGGTGGACCGCCTGCGCTGCGGCATTCCGACGCTGGTGGGCTGAGGATCAGTCCTCCGCCCCTTCCTCGTCCTCTTCCTCGTCCCCTCCCTTGTCGTCGTCATACCCGAGCCGCCGGTCCTCCTCCGCGAACTCGGCCATCATCGCCTCGTTGGCGAGCTGGCGCTGGCGCATCAGGTCGAGCTTGGCGGTGAGGCTGGCGAGGATTTCCTCCTCGTCTTCGGCGTCCTCCAGCGCGAGGCGACGCTCGACCTCGACGGTGACCTCGCGGCGGATGCGCTCGTAGAGCGGGTGGCCGGGCACCACGCCCGCGGCATAGCGATCGGCCCGGCGCGCGCGCAGCAGGAACATGACGAGCGCCTCGTTATGCCGCCGCTCGGTGCCGAGCACCTTGCCCGCCGAGACCACCAGCCGCTCCTCGCCCAGGATCGCGCGCTGGATGGCGCTGTCCTCCAGCCGCGCGATGCCGTAGTCGACCGCCCGGTCCCACGCGGCAGAGAACTCCTCCGCCCCCGGCCTGCGCCGCAGCTTGTAGAGCGCCTCCATGCTCGCCCCGATGTGCCTGGCTGCCTGCGTGACGACGCCCGTGGCCGCGAGATGCGCGATGAACCGCCGCTGCCGGTCCGGCGTGATCGAATTGCGCCTGGGCTGCGCGTGCGGGACCGGCGCGAACTGCAACAGCGGATCGGTATCGGGCAACAACTCGGCGGCGGGCGCGGTGACGTAGCTGGTCGCCTGGCGCGGCGTGGCGCGGGTGTTGAGAGCGGCGGGGGGAGGGGGCGGGGCGTCGTGCGGGGGCTGGTGCGTCATGCCCGGGGGCGGAGCATGGGGCGGGGGGTGTAGGAAAGGGGTGAATAAGCGCAAATCAATGCGCTAGACGTGGCCTACTTACCTTAATCACAAATCGGTCAGGTATTGGTTCAAGAGAGGCCATCGAAATGCTTATCGTGAATCCATTCTGGGTTTCGAAAACAGGAATGTAGAAAATACGACTCATCAGATCAGTTCGCCGTTCGCCAGACTTCGACCCGAAAGGCTTCAAAATGGTATCGAGCTCGACCACCGAAACCATGTGATCAGCTCTCAGGGAGTGATCAAATACCTCATCTCCAAGTGTGTTCTCGCGTAACACAGCGCGTTCGTCTATCAAACAGGGTGTTTTTGGCTTTAACAATTCGAGAGCACCCAAACCCCATTCCTTGATTGAATGATTTTCGATACGAAAACGTATCCAAATGAAATTTGGATCATCTTCTTTAATTCTCGTTTCACAGAATATTTCCGGTCGATGTGCCAGTCTGGCCTGTCGTTTCGCGCTTCCTGAAAGATAGAGGGCTACAATTACAGCCAAAACTGATCCAAGCGCAGAAGCCCATTCAGCGTATGTCCCGAATCCCATGGCGCCAATCATTGCTGAGTGATCTTTGAAGACCTCAGCCTTTCTAACTTTGGCAGCTCACTCGAGAGCTCTCTTTTGGCCTCGGCTAGGTCGATTTGTGCTTGGAGATTGAGCCACATCTCTGCAGAAGTATCGAGGACGTACGCCAGACGGACTGCCATTTCAGCAGTAATCGAACGTCGCGAATTCAAAATTTGATTAACGCTGATGCGCGAAACACCAAGAGCATTGGCAAGTTGCTCCTGCGTCACGTTCATACCCTTCAAAACTTTGTTCTTTAGAACATCACCTGGGGTGGTAAGATGTGTGCGCATTTCAATCCTATTCGAGGTGAATGTTAAACGCTCCGAACTCATCTATCCACTCAAATCTTATGGCACGCACGTCGATTTGTACACGCCAAGTTTTGCCATCAATGAATGAGAGTTCAGCAAACATAAAATCAAGATCGCGAAGTGTGTGACAGGCCTTGAGCAAGTCGATTGCCATAGCCATCGGGGGGTCTGGCTCGACCAGATTCGGGTCGGAAATTCGATAGAGCAACGGTCGCTCCTTCAAGCATGTGGATTGCATAGCTTAGTGTTTTGCAAGCCCACGCCGAAGGTGGTGAACAGCCGGTTCGAAGACCATATTTAAAAATGCAGTCCCTCGGATTCTCGTCTTGCTTGCGCAATTCGAGTCCTTCAGTGCAAATTCGGATTTGCAGGAACTCCTCCAAGGTCTCATACAAAACCTCTGAGATAAGTTCTTCTGCCTCCGAAAGCAGTGCATCGTTCCGGAAAATGCTAAGATCGATTTCATCAAAGACCGATGAAATTACTTTACGGCGACTCTTTGCCGAGATAAAATTCTGGATCGCGACGCACCGATGCTGTCCGTCGATGATGAACATACTGGGGTCGGAGCGGCGAAGCCAATCGGTGAAAACGCTATCTATTTCACGTTGCAGCGTATCGTGGAAAAACTCGTTCCTTAAATCCTTAATCAAGCGGTCGGCCGCCGGATACTCTGACCCGCTGTTAGGTGTGTGTTTCACTTCTTTGCACCACATAGTGGTGCCAAGCTCACGAAGTATTTCAATGAACTTGGATTTTTGCGGCCGAGCCAATCCCACGCCTGCATTTCCGGCCTCGTGCCATGCAAGAGCGAGGGACGTATCAGAATCGCGAAAAACGCTGACAGCGATAGCTTCTCGAAAGCGATCATTCTGCGCGACGCGCGTTGGCGCATCGTAATTCGTGTAGGAACGCAGGGTCAGCTTCATTGTTATGATGTAATCAACAACGTTACAATTGTCAAGCCCCTCTCATCTAAGGTTGACCCCACCCCCAAATCCAACTAAGCGCGCCTCCATCCGGTCCCCGCTCCCGTAGCGAGTCCCGGTCAGATAGAGCTGAACATTGCCGGCCAGGTCCCGGGGCTCCTCGCGCTATGCAAGGGGCTCTTTTCTATTGGGGTGGTTCTCGCGAGCAAGCGAGGCATCGCCCGGGGTCGCCGTCAAAGTAACCCGGTGCCGCTGATATCCGGGTGGAGCGTTTCAGGCCTGTCCCGGACCCGATCCGGGACCGCGTGCCGCAAGCCACAGTGCTTGTGCGGTAGCGATCCCAGCTTTCGCTGGGATGACGGCTTTCGACCTTCCATCCGGTTTGCCATGGGTGCCAACAATTGGGTGACGGGGCTTTCCCTCTCACCGCTCGTGCTGGACTTGTCGCAGCATCGTCCTGGGCCTGGTGCCCGAAGAAAGGACGACCCTTCGACAAGCTCAGGGTGAGCGGGATGGGGGAAGGCTTTCGAAAAGCCCGCAGGTGAAGAGAACCACATGCCGACTATCAACCAGCTCGTGCGCAAGCCGCGCCAGCCCATCAAGACGAAGAGCAAGTCTGCCGCGATGCAGTCCGCCCCGCAGAAGCGCGGCGTGTGCACCCGCGTCTACACGACGACCCCGAAGAAGCCGAACTCGGCGCTGCGCAAGGTGGCCAAGATCCGCCTAACCAACCAGCGCGAGATCATCGCCTACATCCCGGGCGAGGGGCACAACCTGCAGGAGCACTCGGTGGTCCTGATCCGCGGCGGCCGCGTGCGCGACCTTCCCGGCGTGCGCTACCACGTGCTGCGCGGCGTGCTCGACACGCAGGGCGTCAAGGATCGCCGCCAGAGCCGCTCGAAGTACGGCGCCAAGCGTCCGAAGTGACCTGTCCGGGGGACAGGTCATCCTGAAAAGCTCGCCACAAGCGAGCGCAGTTCAGGATCCATGGTTCCGCCAACGCAGGTTTTGGTTTTTCGAGCTTCGGTTTCCTTTGCCCGATGGACCCTGAAACGAGTTCAGGGTGACGGGTAAGGGGCCGGGCTCCAGATTAAGGAATTCGTGCAATGTCACGTCGTCGTCGTCCCGAGAAGCGGGAAATCCTGCCTGATCCCAAGTTCGGTGATCAGGTGCTCTCGAAGTTCATGAACAACCTCATGCTCGACGGGAAGAAGGCCGTTGCGGAAGGCATCGTCTACACCGCGCTCGATACCGTCGAGGCCAAGGCCAAGACCGATCCGGTGCAGGTGTTCCACGATGCGCTCAACAACGTGAAGCCGGCCGTCGAGGTGCGTTCGCGCCGCGTGGGCGGTGCCACGTACCAGGTGCCGGTCGAGGTGCGCGCCGAGCGTGCCCAGGCGCTCGCCATCCGCTGGCTGATCACCGCCGCGCGCGGCCGCGCCGAGACCACCATGTCCGCCCGCCTCTCGGGCGAGCTGATGGATGCGGCCAACAACCGCGGCAACGCGGTGAAGAAGCGCGAGGACACCCACCGCATGGCCGACGCGAACCGCGCGTTCAGCCACTACCGCTGGTAAGCGGGCTGCCTGCGGGCCGTCTTTTCGCACCGCTCATCCTGAGCCTGTCGAAGGACGGCCTTCAAGCTGTCACATCGAAGACTATATGGGGCGCGACCCTTTCGCCCCCGAACCCGAACCCGAGGAATTGAACATGGCCCGCGAATATCCGCTGGAGCGCTATCGCAATATCGGCATCATGGCGCACATCGATGCCGGCAAGACCACCACGACCGAGCGCATTCTCTATTACACCGGCAAATCCTACAAGATCGGCGAAGTGCACGATGGTGCCGCTACGATGGACTGGATGGAGCAGGAGCAGGAGCGCGGGATCACCATCACCTCGGCGGCGACCACCACCTTCTGGACGCCCGAGGATGCGACCATGGACCCCCGCTCGGAGCCCGAGGCCCTGCGCGCGGACATGCCCAAGTACCGCATCAACATCATCGACACGCCCGGCCACGTCGATTTCACCATCGAAGTCGAACGCAGCCTGCGCGTCCTCGACGGCGCGGTCGCGGTCTTTGACGGCGTCGCGGGCGTGGAGCCGCAGTCGGAAACCGTCTGGCGCCAGGCCGACAAGTACGGCGTGCCCCGGATGTGCTTCATCAATAAATTGGACCGCACCGGCGCCGACTTCTACTACTGCGTAGACAGCATCGTCGAACGCCTCGGCGCCGTGCCGCTGGTGCTCTACCTGCCGATCGGCGCGGAGAGCAACCTCAAGGGCGTGGTCGACCTCGTCAACAACCGCGGCATCGTGTGGCAGGCCGAGGATCTCGGCGCCAAGTACGAGTTCATCGACATCCCCGAAGACATGGCCGACAAGGCTGCCGAATACCGCGAGAAGCTGCTCGAAACGGTCGTCGAACAGGACGATGACGTGATGGAGCAGTACCTCGAGGGCAACGAGCCCGATGTCGCCACGATCAAGAAGCTGATCCGCAAGGGCACCATGGCGCGCGACTTCGTGCCCGTGACCTGCGGCTCGGCGTTCAAGAACAAGGGCGTGCAGCCCCTGCTCGACGCAGTCGTGGACTACATGCCGAGCCCGCTCGATGTGCCCGCCATCCGCGGCGTGCTGCCCGACAGCGACGAGGAGGCCGACCGTCCCTCGAGCGACGAGGCCCCGTTCAGCGCGCTCGCCTTCAAGATCATGAACGACCCGTTCGTCGGTTCGCTCACCTTCACCCGCATCTACTCGGGCAAGCTCTCCAAGGGCACCGTGCTTAACAGCGTGAAGGACAAGAAGGAAAAGATCGGCCGCATGCTGCTGATGCACTCCAACAACCGCGAGGACATCGAAGAGGCATACGCGGGCGACATCGTGGCGCTTGCCGGCATGAAGGACACCACCACTGGCGATACCCTGTGCGACCCGGCCAAGCCCATCATTCTCGAGCGCATGGAATTCCCCGAGCCCGTGATCGAGCTGAGCGTGGAGCCCAAGACCAAGGCCGACCAGGAAAAGATGGGCGTCGCGCTCAATCGCCTCGCCGCCGAGGATCCCAGCTTCCGCGTGTCGACCGACCACGAGAGCGGCCAGACGATCATCAAGGGCATGGGCGAGCTTCACCTCGACATCCTCGTCGATCGCATGAAGCGCGAATTCAAGGTGGAAGCCAACGTCGGTGCGCCGCAGGTGGCCTACCGCGAGTCGATCGGCCGCGAGGTCGAGGTGACCTACACCCACAAGAAGCAGTCGGGCGGCTCCGGCCAGTTCGGCGAGGCCAAGGTCATCGTCACCCCCGGTGAACGCGGCCAGGGCATCGTCTTCGAGGACGAGGTCAAGGGCGGCAATATTCCGCGCGAATACATCCCGGCGGTCGAGAAGGGCATGCGCGAGCAGGCCGAGAGCGGCTACCTGGTGGGCTTCCCGATCATCGATTTCACCATCCGCCTGATCGACGGCAAGTACCACGACGTCGACTCCAGCACGGTGGCCTTCGAGATCACCGGCCGCGGCGCCATGCGCGAAGCGGCCCAGAAGGCCGGCATCAAGCTGCTCGAGCCGATCATGAAGGTGGAAGTCGTCACCCCCGAGGACTACCTCGGCGACGTGATCGGCGATCTCAACTCGCGTCGCGGGCAGATCCAGGGCACCGACACGCGCGGCAACGCGCAGGCGGTTGAAGCCATGGTCCCGCTTGCCAATATGTTCGGCTACGTCAACGAACTGCGCTCGTTCACCCAGGGCCGCGCGCAGTACACGATGCAGTTCTCGCACTACGACGAGGTTCCCTCGAACGTGGCGCAGGAGATCAAGGAGAAGCTGGCCTAAGCAGCCTTGCGCTACGAGGGCCAAGCGTCTAGGGGCGGCGCCTGATTCAGCAGGTGCCGCTCCGGACCGGTGACAATCATTTTCTGACTAACAGAGGTTTTAGAGACATGGGTAAGGCAAAATTCGAGCGGAACAAGCCGCACTGCAACATCGGCACCATCGGTCACGTCGACCATGGCAAGACCACGCTGACCGCCGCGATCACCAAGGTGATGGCCGAGGTCAACGGCGGTGAAGCCGTCGACTTCGCCAACATCGACAAGGCTCCCGAGGAGCGCGAGCGCGGCATCACCATCTCGACCGCGCACGTCGAGTACGAGACCGAGGCGCGCCACTACGCGCACGTCGACTGCCCGGGCCACGCCGACTACGTGAAGAACATGATCACCGGTGCCGCCCAGATGGACGGCGCGATCCTGGTCGTGAACGCCGCCGACGGCCCGATGCCGCAGACCCGCGAGCACATCCTGCTCGCCCGTCAGGTCGGCGTGCCGGCGCTGGTCGTGTACATGAACAAGGTCGACCAGGTCGACGACGAGGAAATCCTCGAGCTGGTCGAGCTGGAAGTCCGCGAGCTGCTCTCGAGCTACGACTTCGATGGCGACAACATCGCCATCGTCAAGGGTTCGGCCCTGGCCGCCCTCGAAGGCCGTGACGACGAGATCGGCAAGAACTCGATCATCGAGCTCATGAACGCCGTCGACGAGCACATCCCGCAGCCGGAGCGTCCCGTGGACCAGGCCTTCCTGATGCCGATCGAGGACGTGTTCTCGATCTCGGGCCGCGGCACCGTGGTGACCGGGCGTGTCGAGACCGGCGTTGTCAACGTCGGCGACGAAATCGAGATCATCGGTATCCGCGACACGCAGAAGACCACCGTCACCGGCGTGGAAATGTTCCGCAAGCTGCTCGACCGCGGCGAAGCCGGCGACAACATCGGCGCCCTGCTGCGCGGCACCGGCCGTGACGACGTCGAGCGCGGCCAGGTCCTGGCCAAGCCCGGCACCGTGAACCCGCACACCGACTTCGATGCCGAGGTCTACGTCCTCTCGAAGGACGAGGGTGGCCGTCACACGCCGTTCTTCGCCAACTACCGTCCGCAGTTCTACTTCCGCACGACCGACGTGACGGGCGAAGTGGTCCTGCCGGAAGGCACCGAGATGGTCATGCCCGGCGACAATGTGTCGATCGGCGTCAAGCTGATCGCCCCGATCGCCATGGACGAAGGCCTGCGCTTCGCCATCCGCGAAGGCGGCCGCACCGTCGGCTCGGGCGTGGTCGCGAAGATCACCAAGTAAGTCCCGCCCTCCGGGGCAGGTAAGGTCAGGGCCCGTTCCTCAATGCGAGGGGCGGGCCCTTGCCGTTTTATAGAAGCACCTTTCCGGCGCGTCGCAGCAGGCGGGCCGGGAAGCTGAAAATCCCCGGAAACGGGGGTTGTCAGCGGCGGGATCACCCCGTATAGGCGCCTCCACAGACGGGGATTCGGTGATTCATCGGACACCCGGCAAACGAAATTCACGGGAAGGCCGCCCGCGACGGGAAACCGGACAGCAGCGGGGCGGGCCTTTTTGTTTTGTGGCGGTTCAGGCCGTCATTTGGCTCTTTCGCATCGGTAGTTGGAACATGGACGCTCAGAATATCCGCATTCGCCTCAAGGCCTTCGATCACCGCGTGCTCGACCAGGCTACCGGAGAGATTGCCGATACCGCCCGCCGCACCGGCGCGCTGATCCGTGGTCCGATTCCGATGCCGACGCGTATCGAGAAGTTCACCGTGAACCGCGGTCCGCACGTCGACAAGAAGTCGCGCGAGCAGTTCGAGGTCCGCACCTACAAGCGGCTGCTCGACATCGTGCAGCCGAACGCCCAGACGGTCGACGCGCTGATGAAGCTCGACCTCGCCGCCGGCGTGAACGTCGAGATCAAGCTCGCCTAAGCGAGCGACGCGCTCCGGAGCTTCCGGGGCAAACCGGTTCCGCCAGGGACCGTGAAGACAGCGCCCGGTGACATAGCACCGGGACACAAGGAATACCGCCGGACAACCGTCCGGGCTGCGTTCCCCGTCTCGCCTTCCTCCGGGAAGGCAATTCAGCCCGGACGGGGCTTCGCATGACAACCAGGGCTGGAGCACGCACCCATGGGATGGTCCCGCGGGTGCCTCTGTAAGGAGCATGGATCATGCGCACTGGCGTGATCGCGAAGAAAGTCGGGATGACCCGCCTGTTCCAGGAAGACGGACGTCACGTTCCCGTGACCGTCCTGTCGCTGGAAGGGTGCCAGGTCACCGGAAACCGCACGGCCGACCGCGACGGCTACTTCTCTGTCCAGCTCGGCGCTGGCGAAGCGAAGCACAAGAACGTCAACAAGCCGCAGCGCGAAGCCTTCGCCAAAGCCGAAGTCGGCCTGAAGCAGAAGGTCGCCGAGTTCCGCGTCGATAACGAGGAAGGCCTCCTTCCCGTCGGCGCGACGATTACCGCGGACCATTTCATCGCCGGCCAGATGGTCGACGTCACCGGCCACACCGTCGGCAAGGGCTTTGCCGGCGCCATGAAGCGCTGGGGCTTCGGCGGTCTGCGCGCCACCCACGGCGTCTCGGTCAGCCACCGTTCGCACGGTTCGACCGGTAACCGCCAGGATCCGGGCAAGGTCTTCAAGAACAAGAAGATGGCCGGCCACATGGGCGACAAGCAGCGCACCCAGCAGAACCTGGAAGTCGTGCGTACCGATGCCGACCGCGGCCTGATCTTCGTCAAGGGCTCGGTGCCCGGCTCGAAGAACGGCTGGCTGCTGGTCAAGGACGCGGTCAAGCTGCCGCTTCCCGAGGGCGTGCCCTTCCCCGGCGCCATGCGCCGCAACGCCGACGAGACGAAGACCGAGGATGCGACCCCCGGTCTGGTCGAGAGCGGTGCCGAGCACGAGGTCACGACCCAGGTTTCCGCCGAGCAGCAGGAAGAACTGCTGAAGACCCAGGAAGCCGGCGCCGACGACGAAACCACTGCGACCGAAGGTGGCGATACCGCTGCCTCGGACGAGAGCAAGGAGTCCTGATCGTGAAGGTCAAGGTCCAGAAAATCGACGGCAGCGCCGTCTCGGGCAAGGGCTCGGAGGTCGAACTGGCCGACGACGTGTTCGGTGTCGAGCCGCGTGCCGACATCCTGCATCGCGTCGTCACCTGGCAGCTCGAGAACCGCCGTGCCACCGCCCGCCCGACGCGCGAGCGTTCGGACGTGGCCCGCACGGGCAAGAAGTGGGGTCGCCAGAAGGGCGGCGGCACGGCTCGCCACGGCGACCGCGCGGCTCCGATCTTCATCGGCGGCGGCAAGGCCCACGGTGCCCGCAAGCGCGACTTCGAGCAGCAGCTCAACAAGAAGGTGCGCGCGCTCGGCCTGAAGATGGCCCTGTCGAGCAAGGCTAAGGACGGTCTCGTGATTGTCGACAGCCTCGAACTGAAGGATGCCAAGACCAAGGCGCTCAAGGGCCATTTCGACAAGAACGGCTGGAACGGCAAGGTGCTGGTCATCGGCGGCGAGAGCGTGGATGACGGCTTCGCCAAGTCCGCCCGCAACCTGCGCGGCGTGAACGTGCTGCCGGCGATGGGCGCCAACGTCTACGACATCCTCAACCACGACACGCTGGTGCTGACCACCGACGCGATCGAAAAGCTGGAGGCGCGTTTCGCCCCGGCCGGAGGTGCTAAGTAATGGCCAAGAAGCAGGAAATGGACGCCCGTCACTACGACGTGATCCGCGCCCCGCACATCACCGAGAAGTCGACGCTACTGTCCGAGAACAACGCGATCGTCTTCAAGGTGGCGAACGATGCGACCAAGCCGCAGATCAAGGCCGCCGTGGAAGCGCTGTACGACGTCAAGGTCGCGGGCGTGAACACGATGGTGGTGAAGGGCAAGTCGAAGCGCTGGAAGGGCAAGCCCTACAAGCGCACCGATATGAAGAAGGCGATCGTCACCCTGGCCGAAGGCCAGTCGGTTGACATCACCGAAGGCGTGAGCTGATCCCATGGCACTGAAGAACTACAAACCGACGAGCCCGGCGCGCCGCGCCCTGGTCCTGGTCGACAAGAGCGGCCTGCACAAGGGCGGCCCCGTCAAGGCGCTGACCGAAGGCAAGCGCAAGACCGGCGGCCGCAACAACAAGGGCCACGTCACCTCGCGCGGCAAGGGCGGCGGCAACAAGCAGAAGTATCGTTACATCGACTTCAAGCGCCGCAAGTGGGATGTCGAAGGCACCGTGGAGCGGATCGAGTACGATCCCAACCGCACCGCCTTCATCGCGCTCGTCAAGTATGACGACGGTGAGTTGGCCTACATCATCGCCCCCAACCGCCTCGCCCCCGGCGACAAGGTCGTGGCCGGCGAGAAGGTCGACACCAAGCCGGGCAACGCGATGCTGCTGGGCCAGATGCCCGTCGGCACCATCATCCACAACGTGGAGATGAAGCCGGGCAAGGGCGGTCAGATCGCCCGCTCGGCCGGTACCTACGTACAGCTGGTCGGCCGTGACCGCGGCATGGTGATCGTACGCCTGAACAGCGGTGAGCAGCGTTACCTGCGCGCCGACTGCATGGGCACCGTGGGCTCGGTCTCGAACCCGGACAACCAGAACCAGAACCTGGGCAAGGCCGGTCGCAAGCGCCACATGGGCGTCAAGCCGCTGACCCGCGGCGTCGCCAAGAACCCGGTCGACCACCCGCACGGCGGCGGCGAAGGCCGCACCAGCGGCGGTCGTCACCCGGTCACCCCGTGGGGCAAGCCGACCAAGGGTGCCCGCACCCGCAACAACAAGCAGACGGACAAGATGATCATCCGTTCGCGTCACGCGAAGAAGAAGAGGTAACCCGGCATGGCACGCTCCGTCTGGAAAGGTCCGTTCGTCGACCTGCACCTTCTGAAGAAGGCGCAGGAAGCGCAGGATGCCAACAATTCGAAGCCGATCAAGACCTGGTCGCGTCGCTCGACGATCCTGCCGGATTTCGTCGGCCTGACGTTCAGCGTCTACAACGGGCAGAAGTTCGTGCCCGTGTCGGTCAGCGAGGAAATGGTCGGCCACAAGCTCGGCGAGTTCGCGCCCACGCGCAACTTCCCCGGCCACGCCGCCGACAAGAAGGGTAAGCGATAATGGGCAAGGCGAAGTCCCCCCGTCGCGTAGGCGAGAACGAGGCGCTGGCCGTCGGCACCACCATCCGTGGTTCGGCGCAGAAGCTGAACCTCGTGGCGGCGCTGATCCGCGGCAAGAAGGCGGAAGAGGCGATGAACATCCTCTCCTTCTCCAAGCGCGCCATGGCTCGCGACGCCAAGAAGGTGCTGGCCTCGGCCATCGCCAATGCCGAGAACAACCACGATCTCGACGTCGACGCGCTCGTCGTCGCCGAGGCCTCGGTCGGCAAGTCGATCACCATGAAGCGGTTCGCGACGCGCGGCCGTGGCAAGTCCACGCGTATCCTCAAGCCGTTCAGCCGGCTGCGGATCGTCGTCCGC
This sequence comes from Aurantiacibacter luteus, assembly GCF_001010945.1. GTDB lineage: Bacteria > Pseudomonadota > Alphaproteobacteria > Sphingomonadales > Sphingomonadaceae > Alteraurantiacibacter > Alteraurantiacibacter luteus. Next base: position 1,204,281 of record NZ_LBHB01000001.1, on the reverse strand, counting down.
GAGCAGGAAGAGGCGTAAGATGGGTCACAAGAGCAATCCGATCGGTCTGCGCCTGCAGATCAACCGTACCTGGGACAGCCGGTGGTACGCCGAGGGCGGCGAATATGCCAAGCTGCTCAAGGAAGACATCATCATCCGCAAGTACATCACCGAGGCCCTGCCGCAGGCGGCGATCTCGAAGGTGGTGATCGAGCGTCCGGCCAAGCTGTGCCGCGTGTCCATCTATGCCGCGCGCCCCGGCGTGATCATCGGCAAAAAGGGCGCCGACATCGAGAAGCTGCGCGCCAAGCTGGCCACGATGACCGACAGCGACGTCAAGCTGAACATCGTCGAAATCCGCAAGCCGGAAATCGATGCCAAGCTCGTCGCCCAGGGCATCGCCGATCAGCTGGTCCGCCGTGTCGCCTTCCGCCGTGCCATGAAGCGCGCGATGCAGTCGGCCATGCGTCTTGGCGCCGAGGGCATCAAGGTGATGTGCGGTGGCCGCCTGGGCGGTGCCGAAATCGCCCGTACCGAGCAGTATCGCGAAGGCCGCGTGCCGCTGCACACGCTGCGCGCCAACGTCGACTACGCCGAAGCCGAGGCGCTGACCGCCTATGGTGTAATCGGCATCAAGTGCTGGATCTTCAAGGGCGAGATCTACGCCCACGACCCGATGGCGCAGGACCGTCTCATGATGGAAGCGCAGACCTCGGGCGTGCGCCCCGCGCGCTGATTGCAGGATTTAGGAAAAAACCATGCTGCAACCGAAAAAGACCAAGTACCGCAAGGCCTTCAAGGGCAAGATCCATGGCGTTGCCAAGGGCGGTACGGACCTGAACTTCGGCTCCTACGGCCTCAAGGCCATGGAACCCGAGCGCATCACCGCTCGCCAGATCGAGGCCGCGCGCCGTGCGATCACGCGTCACATCAAGCGCCAGGGGCGTCTGTGGATCCGCGTGTTCCCCGACCTGCCGGTGTCGAAGAAGCCCGCCGAAGTCCGCCAGGGCAAGGGCAAGGGCTCGATCGAATACTGGGCCGCCCGCGTTAAGCCGGGCCGGATCCTGTTCGAGCTCGACGGCGTGCCCGGCCCGCTCGCCGCGGAAGCGTTCCAGCGCGCCGCGATGAAGCTGCCGATCAAGACCAAGGTCGTCGCCCGCCTGGGTGACACCTCGCACCTGGGAGCCTGACGATGGCCAAGAAGGACCAGAAGAAGACCGGCAAGATGGAAGATCTTCGCACCAAGAGCGATGACCAGCTCGCCGAGAACCTCGTGATGCTGAAGAAGGAGCAGTTCAACCTGCGCTTCCAGGCCGCGACCAACCAGCTCGAGCGATCGGCCCGGGTGCGTGAGGTCCGCCGCGAGATCGCCCAGATCAAGACGCTTCAGGGTGAACGCACCCGCGAAGCGAGCAAGGCGTAAGGAATTACCATGCCGAAGCGTATCCTGACCGGTGTCGTCACCTCCGACAAGACCGACAAGACCGTGACCGTGAAGGTCGAACGCCGCGTGAAGCACCCGCTCTACGGGAAGATCATCAAGCGTTCGAAGAAGTATCACGCGCACGACGAGAGCAACGAGTACGTCGTTGGCGATACCGTCCGCATCGAAGAGACGCGGCCGATCTCCAAGACCAAGACCTGGGCGGTCATCGACCGTCTGCGGGCGAGCAAGGGCACCGAGGTCGAGGCCGAACTCGACGTGAAGGAAGCCAAGCCGACCGGTGCTCCGGAAGAGAAGAAGGAAGCTGCCAAGAAGGCGGCGACCAAGAAGAGCGACGACGCCAAGACCGACAAGGTCGAAGCGGACGCCGAGTAAGACGTTTTCGGAACTCCCGGGCAGGCCAGGCGGCCGGTCCCGGAAAGCCAAGTGAGAAGGAACCGGATCGATGATCCAGATGCAATCCAATCTCGACGTCGCGGACAACAGCGGCGCCAAGCGCGTCCAGTGCATCAAGGTGCTGGGTGGCTCGAAGCGTCGGACCGCGAGTGTCGGGGACGTGATCGTGGTTTCCGTCAAGGAAGCCCAGCCGCGTGCCAAGGTGAAGAAGGGCGACGTTCACCGCGCCGTGATCGTGCGCACCCGCAAGGACGTTCGTCGTCCCGACGGCAGCGTGATCCGCTTCGACAGCAATGCCGCGGTGCTGGTGAACAAGAACGAGGAGCCGATCGGCACCCGTATCTTTGGCCCGGTCGTGCGCGAACTGCGCGGCAAGGGCTTCATGAAGATCATCTCGCTCGCTCCGGAGGTGCTGTGATGGCTGCTGCGAAGATCAAGAAGGGCGACACCGTCGTCGTGCTGACCGGCAAGGACAAGGGCCAGACCGGCACCGTCCAGGCCGTGATGCCGAAGGACGGCAAGGTTGTGGTGGAAGGCATCAACGTGATGACCCGTCACCGCAAGCCGAGCCAGACCAACCCGCAGGGCGGTATCGACCGCGTTCCTGCCCCGATGGCGATCAGCAACGTCGCCGTCGCCGACAAGGACGGCAAGCCCACCCGCGTCCGTTTCGAAATCAAGGACGGCAAGAAGGTGCGCGTCGCCGTGAAGTCCGGGGAGACCATCGATGGCTGATTACACCCCCCGCATGAAGCAGCGCTATGCGGATGAAATCGCGAAGGCGATGACCGAGAAGTTCGGTTACAAGAACGCGATGGAAGTCCCCAAGCTGTCCAAGATCACGCTCAACATGGGCGTGGGCGAGGCGAGCCAGGACAAGAAGAAGGTCCAGACGGCCGCCGAGGAAATGGAAGCTATCGCCGGCCAGAAGCCGGTGATCACCAAGGCGAAGAAGTCGATCGCGCAGTTCAAGCTGCGTGAAGGCATGCCGATCGGTGCCAAGGTCACCCTGCGCCGCGACCGGATGTACGAATTCCTCGATCGCCTGGTGACCATCGCGATGCCGCGCATCCGAGATTTCCGTGGCCTCAACCCCAAGTCGTTCGATGGCAATGGCAACTACGCCATGGGCATCAAGGAGCAGATCATCTTTCCCGAGATCAGCTACGACAAGATCGAGAAGGTGCGTGGCATGGACATCATCGTCACCACCACCGCCAAGACCGACGAGGAAGCGCGCGAGCTGCTCCGCCTCTTCGGTTTCCCGTTCCCGGTCGAGCAGTCGGCCGATGAAGAAAAGGCTGCGGCGTAAGCCGCACTAGGAGAGCTTAAGTCCAATGGCGAAACTGAGTTCCATCAACAAGAACGAGAAGCGCAAGGCTCTCGTGAAGAAGTACGCGGCCAAGTACGCGAAGCTGAAAGCGATTGCCGACGACGAGTCGCTCGACGACACCGAACGTCTTATGGCGCGCCTCAAGCTGGCCGAGCTGCCGCGCAACGCGAACCCCACCCGGGTGCGCAACCGCTGCAACACCACCGGCCGCCCGCGCGGTTACTATCGCAAGTTCGGCGTCAACCGCATCGAGCTGCGCAACCTCGGCAACAAGGGCCTGATTCCGGGCCTGACCAAGTCGAGCTGGTGAGGAGTATCCAAGGATGGCAATGACCGATCCCCTGGGTGACATGCTCACCCGCATCCGCAACGGCCAGCAGGCAAAGAAGGATTCCGTCCTCTCGCCCGCGTCGCGTCTGCGTGCAAACGTGCTCGAGGTGCTCCAGCGCGAAGGCTACATCCGTGGCTTTTCCGAGGACACCACCGGCAAGCACAAGGCGCTGCGCATTGAGCTGAAGTATTTCGAAGGCGAACCGGCGATCAAGCACATCGCCCGCGTCTCGCGTCCGGGTCGCCGCGTCTATTCGGGCTCGAAGGAGCTGCCGACGGTTCGCAACGGCCTGGGCATCACCATCGTCTCGACGCCGAAGGGCGTGCTCTCGGACAACGAAGCGCGCAACGACAACGTCGGCGGCGAAGTGCTGGCGGAGGTGTTCTGATGAGCCGCATCGGCAAACGTCCGGTGGAGCTCCCCAACGGAGTGACCGCCAAGATCGACAATGGCACCCTCACCGTGAAGGGCCCCAAGGGCGAGCTCTCGATGAGCACGTCCGACCTCATCGACTATTCGATCGAGGACGGCCAGATCTCGGTGCAGCCGGCCAACAAGACGACCGCCGCCCGGCAGTTCTGGGGCATGCAGCGCACGCTGGTGTCCAACCTGGTCGAAGGCGTCACCGACGGCTTCCAAAAGGTGCTGAACATCACCGGCGTCGGCTACCGTGCGCAGGCCCAGGGCAAGTCCCTGAAGCTGCAGCTCGGCTTCAGCCACGATGTCGACCTCACCGTGCCCGAGGGCCTCGAGGTGAAGACCCCCGATCAGACCACGATCGAGATCTCCGGCATCGACAAGCAGAAGGTCGGCCAGTTCGCTGCCGAGGTTCGCGAATGGCGCAAGCCCGAACCCTACAAGGGCAAGGGCGTGCGGTATCGCGGCGAGTTTATCTTCCGCAAGGAAGGGAAGAAGAAGTAAGATGGCAAAGCTCTCTCTCTTTGAACGCCGTCGCCGCCGCGTGCGGACCGCGCTGCGCAAGCGTGCGGGCGGCAAGCCCCGCCTGTCCGTGCACCGCACCGGCAAGCACATCTACGCGCAGGTCATCGACGATGTCGACGGCCGCACGATCGCCGCGGCCAATACCCTTGGCTCCGACACGTCGGGTGCCAATGTCGATGCCGCCGCGAAGGTGGGCAAGGATATCGCAGCCGCCGCCACCAAGGCCGGCGTGAAGACCGTCGTGTTCGATCGCGGCGGGTTCCTGTTCCATGGCCGCGTCAAGGCGCTGGCCGATGCCGCTCGCGAAGGCGGGCTGGAGTTCTGATGATGGCCGACGAAAACAACACCAACGAAACCGTGGTGGACAACGCGGGCTCGACCCCGACGCCGACCACGTCCGAGACCGAGGCCTCGATCAACCAGGATCCCGCGCAGGCGGGTGACGGCAACCCGCGCGAAGCGCGTGGCAACAGCCGCGGCGGCCGCGACGGCAACCGTGGCGGCCGCGACGGCAACCGTGATGGCCGTGGCCGTGGCCGTGGCCGCGACGATCGTCGTGGCGGCAACCGCGACGACGACGGCGGCGAGGAGCTGATCGAGAAGCTCGTCCACATCAACCGCGTCGCCAAGGTGGTGAAGGGCGGCAAGCGCTTCGGTTTCGCCGCGCTGGTCGTAGTGGGTGACGGCAAGGGCCGGGTGGGTTTCGGCCACGGCAAGGCCCGCGAAGTGCCGGAAGCCATCAACAAGGCCACCGCCGCTGCGAAGAAGAAGATGATCCGCGTCCCCCTGAAGGACGGTCGTACGCTGCACCACGACGGCAAGGGCCACTTCGGCGCCGGCCGGGTGAACGTGCGTTCGGCCCCGGCGGGTACCGGCATCATCGCCGGCGGACCGATGCGTGCCGTGTTCGAGAGCCTCGGCGTCCACGACGTGGTCACCAAGTCGATCGGCACCAGCAACCCCTACAACATGATCCGCGCCACTTTCGACGCGCTGGTCAACCAGTCGTCGCCGAAGTCGGTGGCCCAGCGTCGCGGCAAGAAGGTCGCCGACCTGCTCGGCCGCGGCGGGGCGAGCGCGGTCGAGGCGGAAGCCGACGCCGCGGCGATCGCGGAGTAACGGACAATGGCTACCATCAAGATCAAGCAGATCGGCTCGCCGATCCGTCGTCCCAAGGACCAGCGCAAGATCCTCATCGGCCTGGGCCTCAACAAGATGCACAAGGTCGTGGAGCTGCAGGACACCGCCGAGGTTCGCGGTGCCGTGCGCAAGGTGCCGCACCTGGTACAGATTGTCGACTGACGCTATGCGGGCCGCGTTATAACGACGCGGCCCGCATTAGTTTGTCAACATCGGGTGGCAGGAAGAGGTAATCTGCCTCTTCACTTGAGTGGATGCCATCACAAGGCTCCAATTTGACCCGATGTATCAAGCCAAATTTCAGGGCGGGAGCAAACTTATACATGCGATATCCTGCTAGGATCTGAGACATCCTGGATCCGCTAGCTTGCAATCCTCTAAGAGTGGATTCCGAAAATTCAGCCCAAATGATCGGTTTGTCCTGTGCAATTGTATCAGCCAAGCCCATTAGGACCTGCGGTTCAAATCCCTGAACATCAATTTTGATGGCATCGACTGGGTTTAAACCCTGATCTTTCACGACGTCGTCACCGCGCGCAACTGGCAGACGAACCTCGATCGCGTTGTTAGGGGCGAAATCAGGGTCGAAGCTCCCCACCCCTTGTCCGCCACAGCCAGCCGGTGGCTGATAGAAAACGAGCGTATCGGCTCTATCCGCGAGACCCATCGGCATTGGGTCGATATTAAGCCCAGAGTTTCGAGTAATATTTCCCTGAAGCCTGGAGAAAATTTCTGGATTTGGTTCGAATGCGATGACCTTATCGAAAAATCTGGCAAACGTTAGGCTATGCCCGCCAATATTGGCGCCAATGTCTAGCAAATTTCTCCTTCTATGCTGCGGAATAACAGATAAGAATATCTGTTTCTGCCGCGTCTCATAGCCCTTTAATGTTGCGATCTGCCATTCGATATAGCTCGATAAATCGCAGGTAATTTTGATGCCATCGTTTTCGACGACAATCTCCTCGCCCGCCATTTGCGGCACGAGCGCGCGAGCTACCCTTTCACCGCCGCGCAGCTGTCGAAGTGGGCTGAGAGAACGGACGAGTGCAAGCCGAGTTGCTGTGGCCATGACAGACAGGTTCCAAGTGTTTGGGGGAATACCTGATTTCGCACGGACGAACGTTTCTCGGCAAGCAATTTTTGCCAGACCGTCATTCAGTGGTGACAAAGGTTCGATGGAGATCTAAAGGCCCCACCTTCCCAATAGCGCGAACAAAGCGAAAGCGAGTGCAAGACATGAAACTGAACGACATCCGCGACAACGAAGGTGCCCGCAAGACCCGTATCCGCGTGGGTCGAGGCATCGGCTCGGGCAAGGGCAAGACCGGCGGCCGCGGCCAGAAGGGCCAGAAGAGCCGTTCGGGCGTGGCCATCAAGGGCTTCGAGGGCGGCCAGATGCCGCTCCACATGCGCCTGCCGAAGCGCGGCTTCAACAATTCCTTCGCCAAGGACTATGCCGAGGTGAACCTGGGCATGATCCAGAAGCTGGTCGATGCCGGCAAGCTGGATGGCAACGGCACTGTGGACCACGACGCGCTGAAGGCGGCCGGCGTGGCCCGCGGCGGCAAGGACGGCGTGCGCCTGCTCGGCAAGGGCGAGCTGACCGCAAAGCTCACCTTCAAGGTCGCCGGTGCCTCCAAGGGCGCCATCGAGGCGGTCGAGAAGGCCGGCGGTTCGGTGGAAGTCATCGACAAGGGTAAGCCCGAGCACGAGAAGAAGGCGGCCCGCGCCGAGGCCAACAAAGCCGAGCGCGCCAAGAAGGCCAAGGCCTGATCGGAAATTAGGCGGCGCGGGTTCGACATCGGGCCCGCGCCACCCTATCTAGCCTTCCTCAAGCCGGGAGGGACCGGCGACAGACCAGGATCGAACACATTCTATGGCATCGCGCGCCGACAATATCGCCAGCTCGCTCAGTTTCGCCAACTTCTCGAAGGCGACCGAGCTCAAGCAGCGCATCTGGTTCACGATCGGCGCGCTGATCGTTTTCCGCTTCCTCAGCTTCGTGCCGCTGCCGGGCGTCAATCCCGCCGCGCTAAGCGATCTCTACGACCAGACCCGCGGCGGCATCCTCGACATGTTCAACATGTTCTCGGGCGGCTCGCTCGAGCGGATGAGCCTGATTGCGCTCGGTGTGATGCCCTACATCACGGCATCAATCGTGGTGCAGATGGCCGCCTCGCTGCACCCCAGCCTGCTGGCCCTGAAAAAGGAAGGCGAGGCCGGGCGCAAGAAGCTAAACCAGTACACCCGCTATGGCGCGGTGTTGCTGTGCGCAATCCAGGGCTGGTTCCTCGCCAGCGGGCTCGAGGCCTACGCCGCGCAGAGCGGTCTTCCCGCCGTCGTCGAACCCGGCATCATGTTCCGTATCGTGGCCGTCATCAACCTCGTCGGCGGCACCATGTTCCTCCTGTGGCTGGGCGAACAGATCACCAGTCGCGGCATTGGCAACGGCGTCTCGCTCATCATCATGGCGGGCATCGTCGCCCAGTTCCCGACCTTTACCGCGAACCTGTTCGAAGGCGGTCGCACCGGCTCGATCAGCGGCGTCGTCATCGGCGGCTTCCTCGTCATGCTCGTCGGCCTGATCCTCGCCATCTGCTTCATGGAGCGTGCCCAGCGGCGGCTGCTGATCCAGTATCCCAAGCGTGCGACGCAGCGCGGCGGAATGCAGGCCGACCGCAGCCACCTTCCGCTCAAGCTCAACACCGCGGGTGTGATCCCGCCGATCTTCGCCAGCTCGCTGCTGCTGCTGCCGCTGACGATCACGCAGTTCGCCGGCAACTCGATCGACACGACCACGACCAGCGGCGCCTTCGTGCAGAGCCTCAACCAGTACCTCGCACACGGGCAGCCGCTCTACATGGCGCTTTACGCCGCGGGCATCATCTTCTTCTCGTTCTTCTACACCGCCGTGGTCTTCAACCCGGAGGACACCGCCGAGAACCTGAAGAAGCAGGGTGGTTTCATCCCCGGCATCCGTCCGGGCAAGCGGACGGCCGAGTATCTCGACTACGTCCTCACCCGCATCACCGTGATCGGTGCGATCTACCTGACGCTGGTCTGCGTCATTCCTGAATGGGGCATCGCGCAGACGGGCATCCCGCTGTTCCTTGGCGGCACCAGCCTGCTGATCGTGGTCAACGTGACGGTGGACACCATCAGCCAGATCCAGTCGCATCTGCTGGCACACCAGTATGGCGACCTGATCAAGAAGGCGAAGTTGAAGGGACGGATGCGCTAGGCTAGCGCACTGGCTTGCAGCAGCGGGGAGTCGCGCGGGCATGAATATCATTCTTCTCGGCCCTCCCGGGGCGGGCAAGGGCACGCAGGCCAACCTGCTGGTCGAGCATCACGGGATGCGTCAACTCTCCACCGGCGACATGCTGCGCGCCGCGGTCAAGGCGGAAACGCCCGTCGGCCTTCAGGCGAAGGCCGTGATGGAACGCGGAGAGCTCGTCTCGGACGAGATCGTCTCCGCACTGATCGATGCCGAGCTGCTGGCGATGGGAGAACACGTCGGGGCCATCTTCGACGGGTATCCGCGCACGGCCGCCCAGGCGCACTCGCTCGACGAAATCCTCGGGAAACACGGGCGCGAACTCGACCACGTGATCGAGCTCGCGGTGGACGAGGATGCGCTGGTGGATCGCATCACCGGGCGCTTCACCTGTGCCAAATGCGGCGAGGGTTACCACGACCGCTACAAGCAGCCCGAGGTTGCCGGGGTCTGCGACAAGTGCGGCTCGACCGATTTCAAGCGGCGTCCCGACGACACCGAGGAAACGGTCCGCACCCGTATGGCCGAATACCGCGCCAAGACCGCGCCGATCCTGCCCATCTACGAGGAGCGCGGCATCGTGCAGCGGGTGGACGGTATGGCCGCAATAGGCGACGTGACCTCGGCCATCGAGAAGGTCTTGGCCTCCGCCTGATCGGGCGGCTATCCCTAGGCCACGCCAAGGAGGGATAGCCATGCACGCCGCCATCATCACCATCGCTGCCCTGGGACTGCTGGTCGGGGCACCTGCCGCGGCGGAGGTTGTCGCGAGCGGCGAGGGCGGCTTCGCCACGCGCGACAGCGTGACCGTCGCCGCGCCGCGCGAAGCGGTATGGGACGTGCTGGTGCACCCCTCGCTCTACTGGAATCCGCAGCACAGCTGGTATGGCGAGGCCGATCGGCTCTTCCTCAGCCTTGGGCCCGGCGGCTGCTTCTGCGAGATCGTGAGTGGCGATCCGGAGAACACGACCAGCCCCGCGACCTTCGTCGAACACGCCCGAGTGATCCGCTCCGTGCCTGGCGAGATGCTGCGCCTTTCGGGTGCCTTCGGTCCGTTGCAGGGTGAGGCGCTGACCGGCACGCTGACTGTCGAGCTTGAAGCGGACGGGGAGGGGACGCGGATCGAGTGGACCTACGTCGTCGGCGGCTATTCCCGCTTCGCGTTGCCGGAGGTCGCGCCGGTGGTCGACATGGTTATGAGCGAGCAGATGAACCGCCTCGCCGCCGCCGTTGCCGCGGGCGGCGCGGCAGCCTCGGAATGAGGGATTTTGACTAGCGCCTCAAACGGCGTTATAGCCCCTGTCACGACGCGGACGCGGGTGCGGGCAGCGGATCACCGCTGGCTCGTTCCGTTCGTTCACCCGGCCTGTTGACGTGGAAGGGGAATCACCCTATCTGCGCACCTCATTCGTCCATCGCGATCGGATTCCTTGCAGGCGGCAGCCATCGTGCCCGCCTTCGGCAAGGGCATCCGGTTCCGGCGGACGGGTGCAGACCGCGATGAGATAGGGTCGGCCCCAAAGCCGTAATGCCCTGTGGAGCATGGAGAAATAAGTGGCTCGTATTGCCGGGATCAACATCCCCACCAACAAGCGCGTGATCGTCGCGCTGACCTACATTCACGGTATCGGCCCTGCGACCGCGACGAAGATCGTCGACAAGCTGGGCATCGATCACGCCCGCCGCGTCCAGGACCTGACCGACGCCGAGGTGCTGCAGATCCGTGAGACGATCGACGCCGACTACCAGGTCGAGGGCGATCTTCGTCGCGATACCGCGATGAACATAAAGCGCCTGATGGACCTCGCCTGCTATCGCGGCCTGCGTCATCGCAAGGGCCTGCCCGTTCGCGGTCAGCGCACCCACACCAATGCCCGCACCCGCAAGGGCAAGGCCAAGCCGATCGCCGGCAAGAAGAAGTAAGCCGTCGGGTTTCCCGACACGCTTTTACCTTCTCTCGAGACACGAGGAATTTGAACGATGGCACGCGAACCAGGCCGTATCCGGCGCCGTGACAAGAAGAACATCTCCAGCGGCGTGGCGCACGTCAACGCCAGCTTCAACAACACCATGATCACCATCACCGACGCGCAGGGCAACGCGATCAGCTGGTCCAGCGCCGGCATGATGGGCTTCAAGGGCAGCCGCAAGTCGACTCCCTACGCCGCGCAGGTCGCCGCCGACGATGCCGGCAAGAAGGCCGCCGAGCACGGTGTGCGCACCCTCGAGGTGGAGATCAAGGGACCCGGCTCGGGCCGCGAGAGCGCGCTGCGCGCCCTGCAGGCGGTGGGTTTCACCATCACCTCGATCCGCGACGTCACGCCGATCCCGCACAACGGCGTGCGGCCGTCCAAGCGTCGCCGCGTCTGATCGAAGCCTGCCGCGGGAGGCAACTTCCGCAACCAGTCATTCGCATCGGCCGCGGCGCATCAGCGCTCCGCGGCCTTTGCGCCAGAAATCCTAACTAGGGGAAGTCCATGTCCGTCAACACCAAGAACTGGCAGGAACTCAAGAAGCCCAACACCCTCGAGGTCAAGGAAGGCGGCGACAAGAAGCGCAAGGCCACCTTCGTGGCCGAACCGCTCGAGCGCGGCTACGGCCTGACGCTCGGCAACGCGCTGCGCCGCGTGCTGCTGTCCTCGCTGCAGGGCGCTGCCATCACCTCGATCAAGATCGAGAACGTGCTGCACGAGTTCTCCTCGCTCGCCGGCGTGCGCGAGGACGTGACCGACATCGTGCTCAACGTGAAGCAGATCGCGCTCAAGATGGAAGGTGAGGGTGCCAAGCGCCTGCAGCTTTCCGCCACCGGCCCGGGTGAAGTCACCGCCGGCGACATCGCCGTGACCGGCGACATCGAGGTGCTGAACAAGGACCTGGTGATCTGCCACCTCGACGAGGGCGCGACGCTCAACATGGAGCTGACCGCGGATACCGGCAAGGGCTACGTCCCCGCCGTGTCGAACCGTCCGGTGGACGCGCCGATCGGCCTGATCCCGATCGACTCGCTGTATTCGCCGATCAAGCAGGTGAGCTACAAGGTCGAGAACGCTCGCGTGGGCCAGGAACTCGACTTCGACAAGCTCAGCCTCACGGTCGAGACCGACGGCACTGTCACGCCCGAGGACGCCGTGGCCTATGCCGCGCGCATCCTGCAGGACCAGCTGACGCTGTTCGTCCACTTCGAGGACGGCATCCCGCAGCCGCAGAGCACCATGATCGGTCTCGCCGCCGAGCCGCAGGAAAGCGACACCAACCAGCTCAACCGCTACCTTCTCAAGAAGGTGGACGAGCTCGAGCTGTCGGTCCGTTCCGCCAACTGCCTCAAGAACGACAACATCATCTACATCGGCGACCTGGTCCAGAAGACCGAGGCCGAGATGCTGCGCACCCCGAACTTCGGCCGCAAGTCCTTGAACGAGATCAAGGAAGTGCTCTCCAGCATGGGCTTGCGCCTCGGCATGGACATCCCCGGATGGCCGCCCGAGAACATCGAGGAAATGGCCAAGAAGCTCGAACAGGAACTTCTCGGCTGAAGCTTCGACGCCGCCAAGCCGTGGCTTGGGGCGAGCTGAAGCGAAGCCGGCCGGCGGGCCTCGGCCCGTTCGACGTCACGGGATTTACTCCCGTGACGGCTTGGCACAAAGGGTAGTGGTGGTCCCCCTCAAGCGGCCACCGGGATCGGGGTACCTCACACGGCCCCCCTACGAACGGAGTGAAATACAATGCGTCACGGTATCAAGGGCCGCAAGCTCAGCCGCAAGAGCCAGCATCGCATCGCGATGTTCCGCAACATGGCGGCCGCGCTCATCAAGCACGAGCAGATCACCACCACCGTCGCCAAGGCGAAGGAACTGCGCCCCTACGTGGAAAAGCTGGTGACCCTCGCCAAGCGCGGTGGCCTCAGCAATCGTCGCCTCGCGCACGCCCGCCTGCTTGACGACGCGCAGTTGGTGAAACTGTTCGACGTTCTGGCCGAACGCTATGCCGACCGTGAAGGCGGCTACACCCGCATCATCAAGGCCGGCATTCGCCAGAGCGACGCCGTGCAGATGGCGATCATCGAATTCGTCGACCGCGACGTTGACGCCAAGGGCCAGGATTCGGGCCCGGTGATGAACGAGGACGAGTACGAGGACGCCTAAGTCTTTGCCTACAAGACAAGCGGGGCCGTCGGAGCGATCCGACGGCCCTTTTCTTTTGCGCGAGTAATGCCAGAGTGACGCGCATGATCCGCCATACCCTTGCAGCCGCCGCGCTGCTTTTCGCCACGCCCGCGCTCGCCCAGTCGCAGGCCGACCTCGATGCCCGATACGACCGCGCGCTGGCAGCGGGATACAAGGCGCTGTTCCTGTGCGGCGCACTTAACTCCGATGCGCGCCACGTGCGCGATGCCGCGTCGATTGAAGAGTGGGAGCTTACCGGGGTCTACTCCGCACTCGACCCGATCGTTCGCACGCTCGAGCACCGGCTCGAATACGGGACCGATACCTCGCTTGATTACGTCGCCGTCGACTGGAGCGAAACCATGCCGGCGCGCGTGGCGGTGGCCCATGCGATGACGGGCTGCTCGCTGCTGCCGATCGGGGCCGATGCGCCGACCACCGAAGAACCTCGCTCCATGCCGATCGACCGCGTCGGCGACGAGAGCGTCTATCCCTTGAGCCGTCGTATCGTGCGCCGCGTCGACGAAGTGGCGCGCGGGGCGATGGGCGGAGGATACGGCGCCGATGCGCGCACCACCGCAGTGCTCGTACGACAGGGCGATGTGACCTTGGGTGAGGCTTTCGCGCCCGGTTTCGACGCGAACTTGCCGCAGCGCACATGGTCGGTCGCCAAGAGCATGGCGGCCACGCTGGTCGGCGTTGCGGTCCGGCGCGGCGAGGTAACCGTGGAGGCCTCGGCGGGGCTTGGGTTGTCCGAGAGCGATCCGCGCCGGGCCATTACCATAGACCAGCTTCTTCGCATGGCATCGGGCCGGTATTCCGATACGCCCGGCAGCCGCACCGATCCGCTCTATCTCGGTGGCACGACCGTGGGCGAGAGCGCGCTTGGCTGGCCGCTGATCAATCCCCCCGGCAGCACTTTCCGCTACGCCAACAACGATACACTCGCGGCGGTTGTCGCCATCAGCCCAGGTTTCGCCGAGCATCCCCCCGCTGAACTCTTCAATTTCCTTGGCATGCACCAGACTGTCGCGGAGACGGACTGGCAGGGCGACTACATTCTCTCCAGCCAGGTCTGGACCACGGCCGCCGACCTTGCGCGCTTCGGCCAGCTCTACCTCAACGACGGCGTCTGGCGCGGCACCCGTGTGCTGCCCGAGGGCTGGGTCGACTACGTCTCCACCCCAAGCGGTCCGCAGCCCGGCGGCGCGCTCGGCTACGGTGCGGGGTGGTGGCTGATGAACAACAGCGAGGGCATTCCCGCCGACACCATCGCCGCGCAGGGCAACCGCGGGCAATACGTCGTCGTAGTGCCCAGCCGCGACGTCGTTATCGTCCGGCGCGGGGAGGACCCGGACGGCGGCAGCGGGTTCGATATCGTCGCCTTCACCCGCGACGTGCTGGCGGCGCTGCCCCAATAGATGGCCGGGGAGTAGGGCCTTGCGCATACAAGGTTTCATCGCCAACTTGTTCGCATACCGGATCGCAAACGATGAGGCCCCATGCACCGCAACCTGTTCGCCGCCACCGCGGCCGTCGCCTTTCTCGCCACGCCCGCTAGCGCACAGGACATGAGCGCCCCCGACTATCCGGAGACCCGCCGCGGCGAAGTGGTGGAGACGATCTTCGGTGAGGAGGTCGCGGACCCCTATCGCTGGCTGGAGGAAGACACGCGCAACAGCGCCGAGGTGGCAGACTGGGTCGAGCGACAGAACGCCGTCACCGACCTCTACCTCGAGCAGCTTCCCGCCCGCGCCTGGTTCAACGAGCGGATCAGCCAGCTCTACAACTACGAGCGCTTCGGAATCCCCGTCTCGCGCGGCAACCGCTATTTCTACACCCGCAATTCGGGCCTGCAGAACCAGTCGCCGCTCTACGTGCGTGACGGCCTGGATGGCGAGGAGCGGCTGCTGCTCGATCCCACCACCTGGGCCGACGACGGTGCCACCGCGCTCGGCGGCTGGGTGGCTTCGCCCGACGGCTCCAAGCTGCTCTACAGCGTGCAGGACGGCGGCACCGACTGGCGCACGATCCGCGTGATGGACGTCGCCACCGGCACCGTCGCCGAGGACGAGATCAAGTGGTCGAAGTTCTCCGGCCTCGCCTGGGTCGGCGAGGAAGGCTTCATCTACTCGCGCTTTCCCGAACCTGAGGAGGGTGCGGACTTCCAGGCGCTGAACCTCAACCACCAGGTCTATTACCACGCGCTCGGCACGCCGCAGAGCGAGGACGAGCTGGTCTTCTCCAGCCCCGACTTCCCCGAGCGCAATCATTCGCTCGGCGTATCGGACGACGGGCGCTGGGCCATCGTCACCTCCTCCACCGGCACGGATTCGCGCTACGAGGTACAGGCCATCGACCTCTCGCGCCGCGATGCGCTGGGCTGGACCTCGGTGCCGCTCGTCACCGGGTTCGAGCATAGCTGGAGCCTGATCGACAGCGTCGGCTCCAAGCTGTTCTTCACCACCAATATGGATGCGCCGCTCTACCGTGTCGTCTCCATCGACATGGCCGACGCAAACCCGCAGTGGCAGGAGGTCATCGCCGAGCGCGAACAGCCCATCGCCGGGGCCTCGCTGGTGGGCGGCCACCTGATCGTCGACTATCTGGAGGACGCGAGCTCCTCGGCCTACGTCTTCGACCTCGAAGGCAACCAGGTGCGCGAGATCGAGTTTGCCGGCCTCGGCAGCGCGGGCGGCTTCGGCGGCCACGGCGATAGCGACGAGACCTTTTACACCTATTCCAGCTTCAACCAGCCGGGCACCATCTATCGCTACGACGTGGCGACGGGCGAAAGCACCGTCTTCGCCGCGCCCGAAGTGGGCTTCGATCCAGCGGACTTCAGCGTGGAGCAACGCTTCTATACCAGCCGCGACGGCACGCGCGTGCCGATGTTCATCGTGCGCCGCGCCGATGTCGCCGCCAGCGGGGAGGCGGTGCCGACGCTGCTCTACGGCTATGGCGGTTTCGACATCTCGCTCACCCCCGGCTTCTCGCCCAGCCGCCTGGCATGGGTCGAGGCGGGCGGCGCCTTTGCCATGGCCAATATCCGCGGTGGCGGCGAATACGGGCGCGCCTGGCACGACGGGGGCCGCCGCGCAAACAAGCAGAACGTGTTCGACGATTTCATCGCTGCGGGCGAGTACCTGATCGCGGAAGGCATTACGCCCGAGGATGGCCTTGCCATCCAGGGCGGATCCAACGGCGGCCTGCTGGTGGGCGCGGTCGCCAACCAGCGTCCCGACCTGTTCGCCGCCGGCAACGCCGCCGTCGGCGTTATGGACATGCTGCGCTTCGACCGCTGGACCGCGGGCCGGTACTGGGTGGACGACTACGGCTATCCGGACCGCGAGGAGGACTGGCGGATCCTGCGCGCCTATTCCCCTCTGCACAACATCCGGCGCGGCGTGGACTATCCCGCGCTGCTCGTCACCACCGCCGACACCGACGACCGCGTGGTGCCGGGCCATTCGTTCAAGTACACCGCCGCCCTGCAGGAAGCGGGGCTGGGCGAGCGCCCCCAGCTCATCCGCATCGAGACCCGCGCAGGCCACGGCAGCGGCAAGCCGACCGACAAGGCGATCGAGGAAGCGGCTGATATTTCGGCCTTCCTCGCCTACTGGACGGGCCTGCACCCGGAAACCGTCAATATTCAGGAAAGCGAGTGATTTGCTGAATATTGGCTAACGGCCGAGTTCAGCATGGTGCCAAGCTGAATCGGGTAGAACAGTCTCACAGGCGGCAGATGAGGATCCGCCACACAAGGAGACGCCCGATGACAAAGTTCAAGACCCTGGCCAAAGGCACCTTCGCCACCCTAGCGGCTGGCGCGATGACGCTGTCGGCCGCCGCTCCCGCCGCCGCGCAGGATCGCTGGCGCGACCGCGATGACGACGGCATCGGTGCGGGCGAAATCATCGCCGGCGCCGTGGTGCTCGGCGGCCTTGCTGCGATCCTCGGATCGGGGCGCAACGATCGTTACGACGACTACCGCTATCGCAACAGCCGCGACTATCGTTACGACGACTATCGCAACGGCAGCTATCGCAATGGCTATGATGGCTACGGTCAGTATTCGAGCCGCCGCGCGGTGGAGCAGTGCGTGAGCGCCGCCGAGCAGTACGCCCAGCGCCGGCTCGGCAGCCGCGCCGAGGTCTACGAGGTCAACGACCTCGACCGCGAGCGTCGCGGTTACGAGATCAAGGGCCGGATCGCGGTTCAGGACAGCTATCGCTACTCTGACCGCCGCGGTCGCTACAACTACCGCGATTACAACCGCGGCTATCGCAACCAGGGCTGGGACGAGGGTCGCTTCGAATGCGACTATCGCGATGGCCGGGTCGTCGACATCGACTTCAGCGGCATCCGCGGGCTCTGAAGCTTTCCGGCTTCAGCTGACATCACAAGGCGGTTCAGGTTGCTTGCAGCCTGGGCCGCCTAGTCGTTCGCGCTTCACAGATCTTCAGGACGGGTCTCCATGGCAATCTCGCACAGTCGTCTTTCCGCCGTCGCCGCCTTAATCGCGGCGCTTTCCATGACGGCCACTCCGGCCGCCGCTGCCGACTTGCCGCGCGCGGTCACCGCTGCGCCGGTCGAGGTCGTGACCGGAGCGCCCGAGGCTGCGAACCAGTGGGGCTACGATCGCTATGGGCGGTACGATCGCTATGGCTCGCGTTATCGCCGGGGCCTCGACGCGGGTGACGTGCTGACGGGCGTGCTGGTTCTGGGCACCATCGCCACCATCGCCAATTCCATTCGCGGACAGCAACGTTACCGTGACCGCGACTACCGCGACCGCAATTATCGCGGCGACTACCGCTACGACAACCGCGACCGGCGCAGCGACTATGATAGTCGCGGGCTCGGCCGTGCGGCGGACATGTGCGTGGACGGGGTGGAGCGCGACCGCGGCCGGGTGGCCGATGTCGACAATGCGCGGCGCACCACGGACGGCTGGTACGTTTCCGGCACGCTGGAAAGCGGCGGCGGCTGGCAGTGCTGGATCGACAACGACGGGCGCATTGGCGACATCAGTGCGGGCGGATCGTCAGGCTACTCCGCGCGCGATTACGACGGCTACGGCACCTACGCCGATGCCGCGCCCGCGGGCGACCAGTGGAGCGCGGATGCCTACGCTCGCGCCCGGGCCAGCACGCGAACCCCCGCCGACGAAGGCTACACCTATCGCCAGCCGGCTGCCTCCGACAGCGGCTATGGCCAGCCCGCCTACCCGGGCGGCCCGGTCGCGGGCGAGGAAGGCTATCCGGTGGAGGACACCGGCGGCGAGTGGCAGGACGACGGGCGCTACGCGACCGCGCAGTCCCGGTACTAGCGGTCAGGCTTCCCGCGAATAGGCGGGCAATTCGATCCGCCACACCATCGCTGCGGCGCGCAGGGCGAAGCCTGCAAGCGCGGCGATTGCCATGGCCAGCGGCTGGGCGAGCCCGGCAAGCAGCAGCCCGGCGCACAGTGCCGCGGCAAGCGCGGCGGCAGTGACGTAGAGCTCGGGCCGCATGAGGATCGAGGGCACGCCTGCGATCACGTCGCGGATGATGCCGCCCACGCATCCCGTCACCACGCCCAGGATGACCGCGGCGAGCGGCGCGACATCGAAGGCCAACGCCTTGGCCGTGCCCAGCGCGGCGAAGACTGCCAGACCCACCGCGTCCGCCCACTCCAGCCAACGCCCCTCCCACCAACGACGCGGCAGGAACCAGGCGAAGGTGGCAGTGGCAAGGATGACCGGGGCGATCCAGAAATCGCGCAGCCAGAAGGCCGGCTGGCCGAGCAGCGCATCGCGCACCGAACCGCCGCCAACGCCCGTCAGCAGCGCGAAGAAGGCGCAGGTGACAAAGGTCTGATTGAGCCGCGCAGCCATCAGCGCGCCCGACAGCGCAAATACCGCCGTGCCGACGAGATCGACGAAGGGCGGCAGTACGGGGGCAATGACGAACGGATCCATCGTCAGCGCGCCTTGCGCCGGCGGAACATCAGCACGCACCCGATCAGCGATCCGACGACCCCGAGCGCGGCGAACAGGACAAGCACCCAATGGTTGAACGGCGCCTGTCCCTCAAGGTCACGCGTTTCCAGGTCCATGATGTGCAGGCCCCAGAAGAAGTCGTAGGTCCGCCACCACCTGGTGCGAAGCGCCTGCACCTCGCCGGTCTGGGCATTGATATAAAGGTTGGTATCGTCCGCGAAATGCGCCTGCCAGACGTTTACCGGTGCCCGGAAATCGAGCGGCACGGCATCGGCGGGGAAGTAGGTCACGCTCTCCAGCGCGGCCTCGCCGGCGAAGCTGGCTCTCGCGATCTCGCGCGCGTCGTCCTCGCTGACCGGGTTGTAGAGGCTTCCGTCGCGGGCGGAATAGCGGAAGCGACCGCCGTCCCCTTCGACCACGATCCATCCGGCGCCGTCGACGAAGTTCTGCAGGGTGACGCTCCGAACCGGACCGGAAAGACGCGGAAGGACCAGCCCCTGCGCCTCGACGGGCGGCAGCTCGACACGAAGGTCCGACCCGCGCACCGTCTCGATCGGCTGTATCACCATGATGAGCCCGGACACGGTCCACATCAGG
The DNA here is from genome assembly GCF_001010945.1 of Aurantiacibacter luteus. GTDB lineage: Bacteria > Pseudomonadota > Alphaproteobacteria > Sphingomonadales > Sphingomonadaceae > Alteraurantiacibacter > Alteraurantiacibacter luteus. The sequence goes on along the minus strand of NZ_LBHB01000001.1, from coordinate 1,184,693 downwards.
ATCGGCACGCCGACCAGCCAGCCGAGCCAGATATGCCACCGGGCGAAGCGGCGCATCGTTTGCTGATGCCCCATCGGCCTAGTCCGTCGCGAACAGCTTGGTGCGATCGGAAAAGGCCTTCATCTCGATGGCGTTGCCGCTGGGATCGGTGAAGAACATGGTCGCCTGCTCGCCCGGCTGGCCCTCGAAGCGCACGTGCGGCTCGATCTGGAATGTGACGCCGGCCTCCGTCAGCCGCGCCGCCAGCGCCTTCCATTCGTCCAGTCCGAGGACAATGCCGAAATGCGGCACCGGCACGTCGTGCCCGTCGACCGGGTTGGTGCCGTGCGCGTTCCTGGCCACCACACCGGGCGTTTGGTGGGCAACGATCTGGTGGCCGTAGAAGTCGAAATCCACCCAGTCGTCCGACGAACGGCCTTCCGGGCAGCCCATGATCCCGCCCCAGAATTCGCGCGCGGCGGCGATGTCGTGGACCGGAAACGCGAGGTGGAAGGGCGAGAGGCCCGGGCTGTCTTGGGTCATCGAAGCGGTATCCTGTGCAGGCCCAGCGCAAGGCCGAAGCCGAGTATCGGGGCGGCACCATAGCCTATCAGGGGCATGGGGTAAGGGGCCATCAGCGCGGTCACGACGAAGCCGAAGAACAGGCCGGCGAGGGTGAAGCGCTTGGCCCGGTCGAAGGGGATGGCGAAGAGGATCAGGCAGAAGCTGGCGACCATGCTGGCGGCCAATAGCACGGCAAACGCGATGCTGCCTTCCGCCGCCTGCGTCAGCACGTTTTCCACGAACGGCTGCGGCGGCATCTCGCCGCGCACGGCCATCCACAGCGAGGCGAAGAAGCCGACGATGGCGGTGCCCCCGACGCGCCAGTCGCGCTTGACGTGGTGCAGCCCGACGGCTGCGAATGTCAGCGCGAAGCCGGTCGCGGCATCGGGTTGCAGCAGCGCCGCGCCGATCCCGGCGAGCAGGAGAGGGGCGGCGAGCACGCGGTTTCTCGCGGCGAGGATGCACAGCGCAGGCGTCACCAGCATCCCTGTGTGCAGGCTGATCGGCCCGAGCGGAAACCAGCGGCGCACCGTGTGCTGGGTGATCGAGGTCGCCTCCGGCCCGACCCAGACGGCGGCCAGCATGATGGCTATCAGGACTGCGGCCAGGATGTGGCGGCTGGATGCCGTGTGCGGACCACGGCCCCACAAAACCCACGGAATTACCACGCTGAGCGCGAGGGCATTCGTCGATGTGTAACGCGCAGGGGCCTCTGCCCATGCCATCCAGAAGCCACCGACCGCCACGGGCAGAACCAGCGCGAGCTGCGCCGGCATACGCTGTCGGTCGGTGGAAAGGTCGCTCACATCAGATGTGGATCGGCTTGCCCTGCACGCCCATCGCGGCTTCCTTCACCGCTTCGGAGTGGGTGGGGTGGGCGTGGCAGGTGTAGGCGATGTCCTCGCTCGTCGCGCCGAATTCCATCGCGAGCGCGGCCTCGGCGATCATGGTGCCCGCCACGCTGGCGATGGCCCAGACGCCCAGCACGCGGTCGCTTTCCGCGTCGGCGATGATCTTTACGAGGCCGTCGGGCTCATGGTTGGTCTTGGCCCGGCTGTTGGCCATCATCGGGAACTTGCTGGTCTTCAGCGTGTGCCCGGCCTCCTTGGCCTGTGCTTCGGTGAGGCCGACGCCGGCGATCTCGGGCCAGGTGTAGACGACCGACGGGATGACGTCGTGGTTCACGATGCCCGTCTGCCCGGCGATGTTCTCGGCCACCGCGATGCCCTCGTCCTCGGCCTTGTGGGCGAGCATGGGGCCGGGGATGACGTCGCCGATGGCCCAGACGCCGTCGACCTTGGTGCGGAACTCGTGGTCGGTCTCGACCTGTCCGCGCTTGTTGACCTCCAGCCCGATAGCTTCGAGCCCCAGCTTGGCGGTGTTGGGCTTGCGGCCGATGGAGACGAGCACGCAGTCCGCCTCCAGCGTCTCCGCTTCTCCGCCCTTCGCGGGCTCCATAGTCAGCGTGGCCTCGCTGCCCGCAACGGTGCAGCCGGTGACCTTGGTGCCGAGCTTGAACTCGATGCCCTGCTTCTTGAAGATCTTGCGCGCTTCCTTGCGGATATCGTCGTCCATTCCGGGCAGGATCTCGTCGAGATATTCGACGCAGGTGACCTTCGCGCCAAGGCGCCGCCACACGCTGCCGAGCTCCAGCCCGATCACGCCAGCGCCGATCACGACCATGTGCTCGGGCACTTTTGGCAGCTCGAGCGCACCGGTGGAATCGACCACGACGAAGTTGGCGTTGTCCACCTCGACGCCGGGCAGCGGGGTGACGCTGGAGCCGGTGGCGATGACGACGTTCTTGGCCGTGACCGTCTCCTCGCCCACCTTCACCGTGTGCGCGTCCTGGAAGGTGGCATGGCCCTTCTTCCAGTCGACCTTGTTCTTCTTGAACAGGAATTCGATGCCCCTGGTGAGGCCGCTCACCGCATCGATGCGCTGGCCGTGGAGCTTCTCCATGTTGAGCCGGGGCGTCACCTCGATGCCCATGGCCTCCATCGCGCCATTGGCGGCGGCGTCGTAGTACTCGCTGGCGTGCAGCATGGCCTTGGACGGGATGCAGCCGACGTTGAGGCAGGTGCCGCCCAGCGTCTCGCGGCTTTCCGCGCAGGCCGTCTTCAGCCCGAGTTGCGCCGCGCGGATCGCGGCGACGTAGCCGCCGGGGCCGGCACCGATGACAAGGACGTCGTATTGATATTCGTCGGCCATTTTAAACTCCGCTCACCCTGAGCCTGTCGAAGGGTTGCTTTCGTTCCGTCCGCCGCGCCTGTCAAACAAGGCAGGGCTTCGACAAGCTCAGCCCGAGCGGGGATGGTTGTAATCTTACAGGTCGATCAGCAAGCGCATCGGGTCCTCGATCGCTTCCTTCATGATCTTGAGCGCGGTCACCGCCTCGCGCCCGTCGATGATGCGGTGATCGTAGCTCAATGCGAGGTACATCATCGGGCGGATGACCACCTCGCCGTTGCGGGCGACGGGGCGATCCTCGATGCGGTGGAGGCCGAGCACGGCGCTTTGCGGCGGGTTGATGATCGGGGTCGACATCAGGCTGCCGAACACGCCGCCGTTGGAGATGGTGAAGGTGCCGCCGGCCATGTCGTCCATCGTCAGGGCCCCTTCCTTGGCGCGCTTGCCGAAGTCGGCGATGGCGAGCTCGATCTCGGCGAAGCTCATGGCATCGGCGCTGCGGACCACGGGCACGACAAGGCCGTTGGGCGCGCTGACCGCGACGGAGATGTCGACGTAATCGTGGTACACGATTTCGTCGCCATCGATGTAGGCGTTGACGGCGGGCACGTCCTTGAGCGCAAGGCAGGCGGCCTTGGCGAAGAAGCTCATGAAGCCGAGCTTGATGCCGTGCTTCTTGGCGAACAGGTCCTTGTAGGCCTCGCGCGCCTCGATCACGGCGGTCATGTCGCAATCGTTGAAGGTCGTGAGCAGCGCGGCGTTGTCCTGCGCGCCCTTCAACCGCTTGGCGATCGTCTGGCGCATGCGCGTCATCTTGACGCGCTCTTCGCGCCGCTCGCCCTTGGCAGCGGCGGGGACCGGAGCCGGAGCGGGCGCGGCGGGTGCGGACGCGTCGGACGGCGCGGCCTTCTTCGCCTCGGCGGCGGCGATCACGTCCTCCTTGGTCAGGCGACCGTCCTTGCCGGTGCCCTTGATCGACGTCGGGTCGACGCCGTGCTCGATCACCGCGCGGCGCACGGCGGGAGACATGGTGACGGATCCGTCGCCAGCCGGAGCCCCTGACGCGGCAGCCTTGTCGTCCGGCAGGGCGGCAATTTCGTCCGAGCTCTGCTTGTCGGCCAGCGCCTTGTCCGCCTTCGGCTGCGCCGCGGGTGCCTTTTCCGCCGGCGCGGTATCGCCAGCGGTCACCAGCGCGATGACCGCGCCGACTTCGACCGTGGCGCCGACTTCGACCGCGTGCGATTCCAGCCGTCCGGCGACGGGCGAGGGTACCTCGACGGCGACCTTGTCGGTTTCAAGGCTGGCGATGGGCTCGTCCACGGCGACGGCATCGCCGGGCTGCTTCAGCCATTCGCCGACGGTGGCTTCGGTGACCGACTCCCCGAGCGTGGGGACCTTGACTTCGGTGGACATCAGTTAGCTTCCCAGATCGTTGGTGGCGTTGCGGCGATCGGCGCATTCGAGCGCGGTCTTGCCGCGCGTGGAGAGGCCGAGCGCGACCGAGACGAGCGCTTCCTGCTGCGCCTGGTGGCGCGCGGCGAAGCCGGTGGCGGGCGAGGCACCCGGCTCGCGCCCGGCATAGCACGGGCGCATCCCCTCGTGGCCTGCATCCGTCAGCGCTTCCTCGATGCGGCTCTCGACGAAGAACCAGGCGCCGTTGTTCTTCGGCTCTTCCTGGCACCAGACCACCTCTTCGAGGTTCGTCATGCGGCTGAGGCGCTCGGCCAGCGGCTGTCCGGGGAAGGGATAGAGCTGCTCGATCCGCACGATGGAGACATCGTCGATCTGCTCGTCGTTGCGCTTCTGCATGAGGTCGTAGGCGACCTTGCCGCTGCACAGTACGAGGCGACGCACCTTGTCGTCGGCGATGTCCTTCCGGTCGGAGAGGATGCGCATGAAGTGGCTGTCGCCGGTGAAATACTCGGCATCGCTCTTCGCATCCGGGTGCCGCAGCAGGCTCTTGGGCGTCATGATGATAAGCGGCTTGCGGAACGGGCGCAGCATCTGCCGGCGAAGAACGTGAAAATAGTTCGCCGGGCTGGTGATGTTGCACACCTGGATGTTGTCGTTGGCGCACAGTTGCAGGAAGCGTTCGAGACGGGCGCTCGAATGCTCCGGCCCTTGGCCCTCGTAGCCGTGCGGCAGCAGCATCACGAGGCCGTTGGCACGCAGCCACTTGGCCTCGCCCGCGGCGATGAACTGGTCGATGATGACCTGCGCGCCGTTGGCGAAATCGCCGAACTGCGCTTCCCACAGCACCAGCGTCTTGGGGTCGGCCATGGCAAAGCCGTATTCGAAGCCGAGCACGCCGAATTCGCTGAGCGTGGAATCGTACACCTCGAACTTGCCGTGGGGCAGGGTGGCGATGGGGATGTACTTGTGCTCGTCGTTCTGGTCGATCCAGATGGCGTGGCGCTGGCTGAAAGTCCCGCGGCCGCTATCCTGCCCGGACAGGCGCACGCCGAAGCCCTCGGTCACCAGGCTGCCGAAGGCGAGCGCTTCCGCCGTCGCCCAGTCGAAGCCCTTGCCGCTGTCGAACATCTCGCGCTTGGCATCGAGCACGCGGCCGAGGGTCTTGTGGATCTCGATATCGCCGGGAACCGTGGTCAGCGTCCTGCCGAGGCTGGCGAGCAGCTTCTTGGGAATCGCGGATTCCACGTTGCGGCGCGCGGTTTCGGGATCGGCCGGCTTGTGCAGGCCGCTCCAGCGACCGGCGAACCAGTCGACCTCGTTGGGCTTGTAGCCCTTGGCCGCCTCGAACTCGGCATCGAGATGGGCGGTGAACTCGTCGCGCAGCGCCGGGGCGGTGCCGGCATCGATAACGCCTTCCGTCTTCAACCGCTCGGAATAGAGGTCCGATACGCGCGGGTGGTTGCGGATTTCCTTGTACATCAGCGGCTGGGTGAAGCTGGGCTCGTCACCCTCGTTGTGGCCGAAGCGGCGATAGCACCACATGTCGATCACGATGTCGCGCTTGAAGCGCTGTCGGTACTCGATGGCGAGCTTGCAGGCGAAGGTGACGGCTTCCGGATCGTCGCCGTTGACGTGCACGATCGGCGCCTGAATGCCCTTCGCAACGTCCGAGGGGTAGGGGGACGAACGGGCGAACTTCGGGCTGGTCGTGAAACCGATCTGGTTGTTGACGACGAAGTGGATGCAACCGCCCGTGGCATAGCCGCGCACGCCGGAAAGCCCGAAGCACTCCCAAACCACGCCCTGTCCGGCAAAGGCGGCGTCGCCGTGGATCAGCACCGGCAGCACCTTGTCGTGCTTGCCGAGGTCGTCGTGCATGGCCTGCTGCGCGCGGGTCTTGCCCAGCACGACCGGGTCCACCGCCTCGAGGTGCGATGGGTTGGGCACGAGGCTCATGTGCACCTTGATGCCGTCGAATTCGCGGTCGGTGCTGGTGCCGAGGTGATATTTGACGTCGCCCGAACCGCCGACGTCGTCCGGGTTGGCGCTTCCGCCGGAGAACTCGTGGAAGATCACGCGGTAGGGCTTGGCCATGACGTTGGCGAGCACGTTCAGGCGGCCGCGGTGGGCCATGCCGTAGATGATCTCGCGCACGCCCGTCGCGCCGCCGTACTTGATGACCGCCTCGAGCGCCGGGATCATCGCCTCGCCGCCGTCGAGGCCGAAGCGCTTGGTGCCAACGTACTTCTTGGCGAGGTACTTCTCGTATTCCTCGCCGCGGATCACCGCCTGCAGGATGGCGCGCTTGCCCTCCGGCGTGAACTGGATCGTCTCTTCCGGGCTCTCGAACCGCTCCTGCAGGAAGCGGCGCTCCTCCACGTCGGAGATATGCATGTATTCGAGGCCGACGTTGCCGCAGTAGGTGTGCTTGAGCGCCGTGTAGAGCTCGCCGATGCTGACCCAGCCGAAGCCGAAGACGCCGCCGATGTAGACCTCGAGGTCCTCCTGCCCTTCGAACCCGTGGCACTTGAGCGTCAGGTCCTCGGGGATGGCGCGGTGGGAGATGCCGAGCGGATCGAGATTCGCCGCCAGGTGCCCGCGCACGCGGAACGAGCGGATGAGCATCATCGCGCGGTTGGAATCGTCCGCGGCCTTTTCCAGCGAGGCCTGGTCGGTGGGCTTGCCGGCCTTCGCCGCCGCCGGAGCGATGGCGAGAGCGAGTTCGGTCGGGTCGAGCGCGGCCGTCAGATCGCTCTCCCCGCCCGTCAGCGGCCAGCGCGGATTGCCCCAGCTGGGGCCCGCCTGCGGCCCGTCCTGCTGCGGCATGGCGGGGAGGAAATTGTCCGGCTCTTTACCCATGATCGTCTCTCGCTTCGCTGACTTAGCGCGTCAGGGCTATGCCAGTTCCTTGAGCAGCGCATCGAGCGTGGTGCCGAGCTCGCTGGGCGATTGCGCCACGCGGATGCCGGCATCTTCCATCGCCGCGATCTTGTCGTCCGCGCCGCCCTTGCCGCCGCTGACGATGGCGCCGGCATGGCCCATGCGGCGGCCCGGAGGGGCGGTACGCCCGGCGATGAAGCCAACCATCGGCTTGTAGCGGCCGGCAGCGCGCTGCGCCTTGATGAACTCGGCCGCCTCTTCCTCGGCGCTGCCGCCGATCTCGCCGATCATGATGATCGACTGCGTCTCGTCGTCGTCGAGGAACAGGTCGAGCACATCGATGAAGTTGGTGCCGTTGACCGGATCGCCGCCGATGCCGACCGCGGTCGTCTGGCCGAGGCCGACGGCGGTGGTCTGGTGCACGGCCTCGTAGGTCAGCGTGCCCGAGCGACTGACGACGCCCACGCTCCCCTTCTGGAAGATGGAGCCGGGCATGATGCCGATCTTGCATTCGCCCGGGGTCAGCACGCCGGGGCAGTTCGGGCCGATGAGGCGGCTCTTGCTGCCGGTCAGCGCGGCCTTGGCGCGCACCATGTCGAGCACGGGGATACCTTCCGTGATGCACACGATCAGCGGCACCTCGGCCTCCACCGCCTCGCAGATGGCGTCGGCGGCAAACGGCGGCGGCACGTAGATGACGGTGGCATCGGCCCCGGTCGCCTCGCGCGCTTCGCGTACGGTGTCGAACTGCGGCAGGCCGAGGTGCTCGGTCCCGCCCTTGCCCGGCGTCACGCCCGCGACCATCTGCGTCCCGTAGTCGAGCGCCTGCTGGGTGTGGAAGGTGCCGGTGTTGCCGGTCATCCCCTGGGTGATGACCTTGGTGCTCTTGTCGACGAGAATGCTCATGCGAGGTCTCCATCGAGGTTCTTGCAGGCCTCGAGCAGTTCCTCGACCGCGTCGGTGCTGACCTTCAGGTTGCCCTTTTCCTCGTCCGACAGTTCGATCTCGACCACGTCCTCGATGCCGTTCGCGCCGATCACGGCGGGGACTCCCACGTAAAGGCCGTCGAGGCCGTACTTGCCCTCGACGTAGGCCGCGACGGGGAGCATGCGCTTCTGGTCGCCGAGGTAGGCCTTGGCCATGGCGATCGCGCTGGTCGCGGGGGCATAGTAGGCACTGCCGGTCTTGAGCAGGCCGACGATCTCGCCGCCGCCCGAGCGGGTGCGCTGGACGATCTCGTCGATGCGGCTTTCGGAAACGCCCTTGATCTTGGCCATGTCCTTCACCGGGATGCCGTTGATCGTGGTGTAGCTGGTGACGGGCACCATGGTGTCGCCGTGGCCGCCGAGAACAAAGGCGTTCACGTCCTTCACCGAAACGTCGAATTCCCAGGCGAGGAAGGTGGCGAAGCGCGCGCTGTCCAGCACGCCCGCCATGCCGACGACCTTGTTGTGCGGCAGACCGGAGAACTCGCGCAGCGCCCAGACCATCGCGTCGAGCGGATTGGTGATGCAAATGACGAAGGCTTCGGGCGCATGGGCCTTGATGCCTTCGCCCACCGCCTTCATCACCTTGAGGTTGATGCCGAGCAGGTCGTCGCGGCTCATGCCGGGCTTGCGCGGCACGCCGGCGGTGACGATGACCACGTCCGCGCCGGCGATGTCGGCATAATCGTTGGTGCCGGTGATCTTGGCGTCGAAGCCCTCGACCGGGCCGCACTGGCTGAGATCGAGCGCCTTGCCCTGTGGTATACCCTCGGCGATGTCGAACAGGACGATGTCGCCCATTTCCGCCTTGGCCGCCAAGTGGGCGAGCGTGCCGCCGATCATGCCGGCGCCGATGAGGGCGATCTTCTTGCGTGCCATGAAGGTTCGGTGTCCTTGCTGCGGGCGCATCCAGACCAGCTGTTGCAGGCGCGCGACCATGCGCCTCGGGGGGAGCCGCGCACCGGATTCGTCGCCCGCCCTAGGCCCGCGGAAAGGCCATTGCAACCGCCTTGCGCGATTAGTTTTTGCTAACAGTTCGCAGTAGCCTTTGCGCTCGCGGAGCGCGGTTCACCCGGCCTTGCGCCGCGGGTGTGCGACGATCGTCTGCGCGTGCTCCTCGCGCTCCTGCGTCAGCAGCAGAGCCGCCATGTAGTCGGGCACTGCGCGGCTGAAATAATAGCCCTGGCCGAGCGTGCAACCCGCAGCCTTCACCGCCTGGACCTGCTCGATGGTTTCCAGCCCCTCGGCGACGATGTGCATGTCGAGGGTGCTGCCCAGCTCCGCGACGGCGCGGATGATCGCATCGCTGCGGCGCCCCGTATTCGCGCCGGACACGAAGCTGCGGTCGACCTTGATCGTGCGGAACGGGTGCAAGTGGATGTAGCGAAGGCTGGAATAGCCGGTGCCGAAGTCGTCGAGCGAGAAGCCCACGCCCTCGGTCGCGAGGTCGGTCATGAAGGCCGCGGTGTTCTCGTCGTCGTCGATGAACAGGCTCTCCGTCAGTTCGAGCTCCAGTCGCGCGGGGTTGAGCCGCGCCTCGCGCAGCGCCGCCAGGATGCCCAGCGCCGCGCCGGGAGCCTTGATCTGCGCCGCCGACAGGTTGACCGCCAGCGTGATGTCGTCGGGCCAGGTCGCGGCCGCCTGCGCGGCCTTGCCGGTGATCCAGTTGCCCAGCGTGATGATCAGCCCGCTTTCCTCGGCGATAGGGATGAACTCGGCGGGCAGCAGTTCCCCCTTGTCGGGATGGAACCAGCGCACCAGTGCCTCGAACCCGCGGATGCGACCGCTGGCGAGGTCGATGATCGGCTGGAAGAAGATCGACAGTTCGTCGCGCTGGATGGCGGTCCTGAGGTCTGCCTCGATCTCCTTGCGGCGAGCGAGTGCGCGGGTCATGGAATCGTGGAAGAAGCGCACCTCGTTCGCCCGCCCGCGCTTGGCGTGGTAGAGCGCGAGGTCCGCCGCCTGCATCAATCGCGGTATCGCGATGGCATCGTCCGGCATCATCGCCACTCCGATCGACACGCCGTTGCCGATCCGGTGGCCGTTGATCCGCACCGGCTGCGAGACACGCTCGGCGATGCGCCCGGCCATTTCCTGCGCCGCGAGCAGAGAGGGCAGGCGCGCGGCGAGCACGAATTCGTCGCTGGCGAAACGCGCGAGCACCGCGTCCTCGGGCGCGGCTTCGCGCAGGCGGCTGGCCACCTCCTGCAAGACTTTATCGCCGATCTGGTGGCCGAGCCCGTCGTTGACCTCCTTGAAGCGCCTGAGGTCGAGCCACAGCAGCGCCACCTTTTCCCCCAGCGGCAGGTCCGTGGCGAACGGCTCCATCGCCGCTTCCAGCCCCACGCGGTTGGCTAGTCCGGTAACGGTATCCGTCTGCGCCTGTTCGCGCATGGAGCGGGCGAGGTCCTGGCTCGCGCGGGCAAGGTCCTGCTGTTCGTCGAAGTGGCGCAAAACGGCAAGGCTTGCCCCGGCAAGGCCCAGCACCAGCACGGGGATAGCGGCCAGCAGCAAGACGTGCGGCACGCCGAGGGCCGTCAGCGCCACGGCCAGCATCGGCGCGGCCAGTAGCAGGGCCTGGGCCACAAGGAGGCGACGCGGGACACTGCGGCAGAGCGCCGGAACCCGGTCCAAGTCTCGCAGTAATCTCATGCGGATAGAATTACGCGATCGCAATCACCCGATGGTAAATCGCGCACTAGGGAAAAGCGCAGGCGCGCGGCCGCGCGGCCGCGCGGCAGGCGCCTCAGCGGCCGTTGTCGGCGATGCGGTCCAGGCTTCGCGCCATGCGTCGGTCCAGCGCGCGGCAGACTTCCAGCCACCAGGCGTAGGTCTCGCGATCGCCCGCGTCGGCTGCGGCAAGGGCCTGCCCGTGCGCGTCGCGCGCAGCGGCGAGGCCGTGCCTGGCAAAATGGCGCAAGGCAGCGTGGAGGTGCGGCTGGTTGAATCGCGGCCCGCCTTCATCGTTCGCCGGCAGCAGGCGTATCCGGCGCACCCGCTCGGCGGGCATCCGTGCGGCGATCTGCGAGGACGGGGCGGCGAAGCGGATGGACATCGGGATGCTGGTTCCTGCCGGTTGCAAGGGAACGCGGCGATGCGTTCCCGGGTTCGGCGGGGCCCTAGCGCGAGCGGCGCTAAACAACCGTTTGGCAGCATGGTTGCCGCGCTGTTAGCAAGTGTTTGCGGGGGTTTGCGGCCCTGGCGCCTACTGGCCCGGGGAGGCGATCCAGCGCCCGCTGTTCGCGTATTCGCTGCGCACGGCTCCGCTTCCGGGCAGCACATTGTTGACAGGGTCGGGCGTGGCTGCGGCGGGCGCGGCGACGGCCGTTTGCTGTGCCGGTGCAGCGGTGCGCAGCGGCGTTGCGGAGGCTTGCACGAAATTCGTCATCGCCGGCGCGTCGACCGGATCGGGCGCGACGGGGGTGACGCTGCGGGCGCGTGCCGGTGCCGGCTCCGCGCCGCGATATGCCGAGCGGAAGGCCGAGGGCTGGCCAGCCGCGCCTTTCCAGCGATAGAAGATGTGTGCACCGATGACCGTCACCGGATCGAGGCTGGGAGCCCAATAAGGATTTACCGCCAGCGTGTGGTAATGCGTGGCCGTGCCGACAGGTGCGTAGACGATACCCGCCAGCGCCTCGCGCGCGATGCGACTGGCGCGGTTCCAGGCACTCTGGCTCGGCTGGCGCGCCAGCGATCCGTCGCAGGTAAAAGTGAACTGGCACCCGGTCGACCGCTCGCTGCCTTGGTAGACGACACCGCACACGCTGCCGGGATAGGCCGGGTGGGCCACGCGGTTGAGCACCACCTGCGCCACGGCGCGCTGCCCTGCGTCGCTCTCGCTCGCCGCTTCGTAGTAGATCGCCTGCGTCATGCACTGTTGAGCGCGGACGTGGTCGCGGTCGGAGCCGACGATGCGCAGGGGGCTGGCGGCCAGCGGCACATCGGCCAGCGTGGCGGAAGCGAGCGCGGGCCTGCCGATGACCTGCACCGTTTCGTTCCCGCTCGTCTCGACCAGCTGCGGCACGTCCTCGAGATAGTAGAAGGCCGAGCCTGGAAAGCTCTGGCCCGCAGTCTCGAACGGCATGGCCGTGGGCGCACTCTCCACCTCGCTCTCGGCGAAGAGCGCGGCGGTGCTGTTGGCGGTGAAGGCGGGCATGGCCGCGGCGATCAGTACGACCGCCACCGGCTTGAACCAGGCACGCGCCCGCTCGGCCCAGGTCGGGCGGCGGCGACGGAAATCGCGCGCGGGGTTAGCAGGCATGACAGGGGCGGTGATCACCCGCGGGCCCATAGGCGCAGGGACCTTGCCAGGCACTTGCCGCGTCTGGCGCGTCCCATTGCGGGACGGCGGTTAAGGACGATTCACCAAGATGCGCGCCTGCTTGCGCGGCATGCGGCGCGCGCCTACAGGACCGGCGACGTCACGGGTGTCGGGCTGTGCGCAAGCGCGGCCGGACCGAATAGGGAAGGGGGTTCGAAGCCTCCGCTGCCCCCGCAACTGTGACCGGGGAGCGACCCGCTCTCATGCCACTGTCCACTTCCGAGTCATTCGGCTGGGCGGGAAGGCGAGCGGGGAGCCGTGATCCGGGAGCCAGGAGACCTGCCTGCGACGGTCGTTCTGCCACGGGCGGGGTGCACCGACGGCAAACGGAGAGAGCGCGCAAGCGCTCCCTTCCGTCATGGGCGGCGAGCTCGCTTATGATAGGAGGTATCGTGTTCAATTATCTGTTTTCGGCTGTTTCCCTGCTTGCCATTTCCGTGCCCGCCGCGGCGCAGGAGGCGCTGCCGCCGGCCAGCGACAGCGTGACCGACGAGACGAGCATCACCGTCACCGCCACCGGCACGCGCACCACGGTGCAAGGCACGGGCCAGTCCGTCACCGTGATCGGACCGGATGAGATCGAGCGCGTCCAGAGCGCCGACCTGGCCCGCGTGCTCGAACGCGCTCCGGGCGTCACCTTCTCCCGCAACGGCGGGGTGGGCAGCTTCACCGGCGTGCGCCTGCGCGGGTCCGAGGCCGAGCAGGTGCTGACCGTGCTCGACGGCGTGCGCGTGGCCGATCCGGCGGCACCCTCGGGCGGGTTCGACTACGGCACGCTGCTGGCGCTCGATCTCGACAAGGTGGAGGTGCTGCGAAACTCCAATTCCACGATCTGGGGCTCGGACGCGATCGGCGGGGTCATCGTCGCATCAAGCCGGGCCGAGGGCGGCGTGGCCGCGCGGGCCGAATACGGCAGCTACGACACGCTGGACGCGATGGTTTCCGCCGCGCTTTCCGACGCTGATACAGGCTTTCTCGGCGTCTCCGGCACCTGGTTCCAGACTGACGGATTTTCCGCCGCTGCGAACGGCACGGAGCGAGACGGTTTCGAGCAATGGACCGTAAATGGCCATGGCCGTTACTATTTCTCCGATCGCTTCGAGGTCTTCGCCCGCGCGCGCTATGCCGAATCGATGCTCGACATCGACGGCTTCCCGCCGCCGAACTATGCTCTGGCGGACACCGACGAGGTGCAGGACACCACCCAGCTGTTCGGCAGCGCGGGCGCGGTCTACGACAGCGGGCCGCTGTTCCTTTCCGCCGCCTACAGCCGCGCCGAAACGGACCGCGACAACCTGGACGGTGACGGCGTCGAAACCTTCACCAGCCAGGGCACGTCCGACCGCATCGACCTGCGCGGCGAGTGGCGGCCGTTCGGCCCGTTCCTGCTGAACTTCGGCGGCGAGACCGAGTGGACGAGCTACAAAACCCTGTTCGATGCCGGCAACGACACGCGCATCTCCGGCGCCTACCTGCAAGGAGGGCTCGAATGGCGCGGGATCGCGGCGCACTTCGGCGCGCGGGTGGACGACCATGCCGACTTCGGCACGGAGGTGAGCCTCGGCGGCGATGCCAGCTATGCGTTCGCCCCGGACTGGCGCGTGCGCTTTTCGGTCGGCGAGGGCTTCAAGGCACCGACGCTGTTCCAGCTCTATTCCGATTTCGGCAACCTCGCCCTGCAGCCCGAGCGCAGCCTCGGCGCGGACGTGGGTGTCGTTTACGGCGACCGGGTATTGACGAGCGGCAGGGTTTACGCCGCCGTAAACGCCTACCGCCGCCAGACGAGAGATCAGATCGCCTTTATCGGCTGTTTCCTCAGCGCCGATCCCATCTGCGTCGATCGCCCCTTCGGCACCTACGACAATGTCGCCCGTTCCGCCGCGCAGGGCATCGAGGTCGAGGCGCGCGTGGGGCTGGGCGACGCGCTGGTGCTGGGCGGTGCCTATGCCCTGACCGATGCGAAGAACCGCGTGACCGGGCTCGTCCTGCCGCGCCGCCCGCGCCATGCCGCCACGCTGACCGCCGATCTCACGCCGTTCGACCGGCTGACGCTGGGTGCGGACCTAAGGATCGTCTCGTCCAGCTTCGACGATGCCGGAAATGCCGTGCGGCTGGACGGCTACGAGACCCTGGCCCTGCGCGCCGCCTTCGGTCTGACGGACCGGATCGAGGTCTTCGGCCGGGTCGAGAACCTGTGGGATGAGGATTATCAGACCGCCGCAGGCTACGCGACGAGCGGCCGCGCCGCCCACGTGGGGGCGAGGCTGAAGCTGTGAAAGCGGCACTGGCCGCGCTGCTGCTGCTGGGCGGCTGCGCGGCCTCGCCGTCCGCGCCGCTGGCTGACATAGCGCGCCCCACCATCGTCAGCCTCAACCCCTGCGCCGATGCAGTGCTGGCCGAAGTCGCCGCGCCGGGCCAGCTGCTGGCGATCTCGCACTGGAGCAAGGACCCGGAGACGAGCTCGATGGAGCCCGCCGCGGCTGCCCGTTTCGACGCGACCGGCGGCACGGCGGAGGAGGTCATCGCGCTGGGGCCGGACGTGGTCGTGGGCGATACTTTCATGGCCCCAACGCTGCGCGACGCGCTCGAGCGGGCGGGTATCCGGGTCGAGACCGTGGGCATCGTCGCCGACCTGCCCGCAGCCGAGGCGCAGGTCCGCCAATTGGCCGGCGTAGCGGGGGACGAGGCTCGGGGCGAGGCCATGGTCCGGCGGATGGATCGCGCCTGGAACGCGCCCCCTCCGGCAGACGCTCCGCTCGATGTGCTGGTGTGGCAGGACGGCGGCATCGTGCCGGGCGAGGAGACGCTCATCGCCGCCATGCTGACGCGAACCGGCTTTCGCCTGCACAGCGCCGCGCGCGGATTGGGGCAGGGCGCATACCTGCCGCTGGAGGAGGTGCTGGCCGATCCGCCCGCGCTGGTGCTGACGACCGGCGACGAGCGGATGCTGACCCATCCGGTGCTTGGGCAGGTGCCCGGCCTTGCGTACGCTCAGCTAGACGGCAACCTGCTATACTGCGGCGGTCCGACCATCCCGCGCGCGCTGGCGCGATTGCGCGAGATCCGGCGAGAGGCCGCATGACGCGCCCGGTCCTCGTCCTCGCGGCGCTGCTGGCGCTCGCCGTGCCGCTCTCGCTGCTGGCAGGGCGGGTGTGGATCGATCCGGCCTCTACCCCCAACGCCGCGCTGATCCTTGCCGAGCTGCGCCTGCCGCGCGCGGTGCTGGCGCTGGTGCTCGGCGGCGGACTGGGGGCGGCGGGCGCGGCGATGCAGGGATACCTTCGCAATCCGCTCGCCGACCCCGGACTGTTCGGCATAGCGCCCGGAGCGGCGCTGGGCGCGGTGCTGGCGCTGTTCATTGGCGTGAGCGCGGCGTGGATGCTGCCTGCCTTTGCGCTCGTCGGCGCGGGCGGGGCGATGGCGCTGCTGGCGCTGATTGCCGGGCGTACGGCGAGCCCGGCCAACGGCATCGCGCTGTTCACGCTGGCGGGCATGATGATCGCCAGCCTCGCGGGCGCGCTGACCAGCCTCGTCATCAGCCTCGCGCCCAATGCCTTTGCCATGAGCTCGATCGTCACCTGGCTGATGGGCGCGCTGACCGACCGCAGCTGGCAGGACGTCTCGATCGCCGCGCCGCTTACCGCGACAGGGGTGGTGCTGCTGTGGCGCGCGGGGCGTTCGCTCGACGCTCTGACGCTGGGAGAAGCTGCGGCGCGCTCGATGGGCGTGGACCCGCGGCGGCTGCTGTGGCTGATGGTCGCCGGGACTGCGCTGACCGTTGGAAGCGGCGTGGCGGTGGCGGGCATCATCGGCTTCGTCGGGCTGATCGTGCCCCACCTCGTGCGGCCCTTCACCGACCGCCGCCCCTCCAGCCTGATCGTGCCGAGCGCGCTGGCGGGCGCGCTGCTGGTGCTGGTGGCGGACATGGTCTGCCGCGTGCTCCCGCTCGTCACCGAGCTGCTGCTGGGCATCGCGCTGTCGCTGATCGGCGCTCCGTTCTTCCTCTGGCTGCTGCTGCGGATGCGAAGGGGGCTGGCATGAGCCTGGTTGCCAAAGACGTGGCACTGGCCGGACGCCTGGCCGGCGTATCCGCCGCGCTGGAGCCGGGGCGCATCACCGCCATCTGCGGCCCCAATGGCGCGGGCAAGTCGACGCTCTTGTCCGTGCTGGCGGGCTTGCTGGCACCCGATACGGGCGTGGCGCGGCTGGGCGAGCGGGCGCTTTCTTCATTGCCGCCGCGCGAGCGGGCGCGGGCTATCGGCTACCTGCCGCAGACGGGCGAAGTCGCCTGGGATGTCAGCGTGAGCAATCTCGTCGCGCTGGGTCGCCTGCCGCATGGCGACAAGGGTGACGAAGCTGTGGCGCGGGCGCTGGGGTCTTGCGACCTCGATGCCTTTGCCGCGCGCCCGGTCTCGACGCTGTCGGGCGGGGAGCGGGCGCGGGCCTTGCTGGCGCGGGTGCTGGCGGGGGAGCCCGAGTGGATACTCGCCGACGAACCGTTCGCCGCGCTCGACATCGGCCATCAACTTGCCCTGCTGCGCGTGCTGCGTGCCGAGGCGAAGGCCAGGCGCGGTGTCGTCATCGTCGTCCACGATCTTACCATCGCCATGAACCACGCCGACCGCGTGCTCGTTCTGGACGATGGCGCGCTGGCGGCGGACGGATCGCCGGACGAGGCCTTGTCAGACGAAATCATCGCCCGTGTCTGGGGCGTCACGGCCCGATGGACGGGGGAACCGCAAGCACGCGCACTCGTCGTCCACGGATGACACGCGAGGAACTCGAAGCCCGCTGGTTCGCGCTCACTCGCGAGGACATGCCCGCAGTTGCCGCCGAGCGCGGCTGGCCCGTTCGCTTCGACCACTGCTTCCAGCGCATCCTGCTCGACAACGCGGTCGGCAGGCCGTGGCGCGAGGTCATTGCCGCACCTGCCTATCGCGAGGCACCGGACGAGGTGCTGGCGCAGGCCGTCGCGCTGGGGGAGGCAGCTCTGGCGGGGAGCGCGGACCTGGCCGCGCTCAACCGGCGGTCGCTGGACCTGCGCGGCAAGTTGCGCGCGTGAAAGAAAAGGGCCGCCGGATCGCTCCAACGGCCCTTCTCGATTGTCGCTTCGAGGATTACTCCGCGCCGGTCGCGCCGATGTCTTCCTGCGAGTTGTCGTCAGCAGCCACTAGACCACGCGCTTCGAGCAGCGGCTCGACGCGCGGGGCGTGGCCGGTGAAGTCGCGGTACATCTGGTCGTAGGTCTTCGAATGACCCTGGCCGAGGAAGGTGCGACGAATGCGGTCGCCCATCTGCCGGTTCATGCCGCCGTTCGCCACGACGTATTCGTAGGCATCGTGCGCCAGCATCTCGGTCCAGGTGTAGCTGTAGTAACCGGCCTGGTATCCGTGGTTCCAGATGTGCCGGAAGTACGGCGTCTTGTAGCGCGGCTGCACGAGATCGGTGCGCAGGCCAAGGCGGCTGAGCGCCTGCCCCTCGAAGGCCATGACGTCGGTCGGCACTTCGCTAGGCGAGAGTGCGTGCCACTCCATGTCGAGCAGCGAGGCGGCAATGACCTCGCCGAAGCTGTAGCCCTGATCGAAGCGGCTCGAGCGGTCGATGGCCTGCACGAGGCGGTCGGGGATTACCTCTCCGGTCTGCCAGTGACGGGCATAACGCTGCATCACCTCGGGGCGGGCGGCGAAGGGCTCGTGGAACTGGCTGGGGAATTCCACCCAGTCGCGCGCAGTGTTGGTGCCCGAGAGCGAAGTGTACTCCTGGTCGGCGAACATGCCGTGCAGGGCATGGCCGAACTCGTGGAACATGGTCGTTACGTCGTCCCAGGTCGCCAGCGCCGGCTGTCCTTCGGCGGGCTGGGCGATGTTGAGTGTGTTGGAGATGACAGGGCGCAGGCCCAGCGCGCGGCTCTGCTCGACGTAGTTGTTCATCCACGCGCCGCCCGACTTGTTGTCGCGCGCGAAGGGGTCGAAGTAGAACAGCGCCAGGTCCGACCCGTCGGCATCCTTGACGGTGTAGACCGTGATGCTGTCGTCGTAGACCGGGATGTCGCTGCGCTTCTCGAACGTCAGGCCGTAAAGCTGGTTGGCCATGTAGAAGACGCCGTCTTCCAGCACGTTGTCGACGACGAAGTATTGCTTCAGCTCCTCGTTATCGAGCGCATAGCGTTCGCGGCGGACCATCTCGGCATAGTAGGGCCAGTCCCATGCCTGCAGCGTCAGGTTGGGGTCTTCCTGCCGGGCGCGGGCCTGCAGCACGCCGGCCTCGCGGTCCTGCGTGGCGCGCAGGGCGGGCACCATCTGCGTCATGAAGTTGATCGCGGTCTCCGGGTTCTGGGCATAGCGATCGTACATCTGCCAGGTGGCGTAGTCCGGCGCGCCGAACAGCTCGGCGATGCGCGTGCGCAGGCGGATGATCTCGGCGATGTTGGGCAGCGTGTTGTTCGCGCCGCTCTGGTTGCGGGCGATGCTGGCGTTGTACAGCCGCTCGCGCACGGAGCGGTTTTGCAACTGGCCGAGCAAAGGCTGGCTGGTGGTGTTCGACAGGCTGAGCAGATACTTGCCGCGCTGGCCACGCTCCGTGGCGGCGGCAG
This sequence comes from Aurantiacibacter luteus, assembly GCF_001010945.1. Taxonomy (GTDB): domain Bacteria; phylum Pseudomonadota; class Alphaproteobacteria; order Sphingomonadales; family Sphingomonadaceae; genus Alteraurantiacibacter; species Alteraurantiacibacter luteus. Next base: position 1,165,768 of record NZ_LBHB01000001.1, on the reverse strand, counting down.
CGGCGGCGGCGATCTGCGCGTCGGACAGGCCGGCGAGCTCTTCGCGACTGTCGACGATCAGCGCACCGGCGGCGGCACCATCGGTGATGTCGGTGCTGATCTCTGCCTGCAGGGCGGAAAGGCGCTCGTTGATCTGGCGAAGCTCGGTCTGTGCCGCCGGGGTCAGCTGTGCGCCCTCGTGGACGAAGTCGGCGTACATGGTCTCGAGCAGCATCGCGCTCTCGGGCGTCATGCTCATGGCGGCACGGTTGTCGTAGACCGCCTTGACGCGCTGGAACAGGCGGGGGTTGAGATACATGGCGCTCGACAGGGCGGCACGCTGCGGGGCGAGCGCGGCATCGGCGGCGTTGAGCACGTCGTTGGTGTTCGCGCTCACCAGCTGGTCGAACGGCGCGGTGGCGCGGGCATAGACCCGTCCGGCATCCTCGAGCGCGACGATGGTGTTGGCGAAGGTCGGCGGGTTGGGATTGTTGGCGATGGCCTCGATCTCAGCCATGTTGATGGCGATCGCCTCTTCGATGATGCCCTGCCACTGGTTGTCGCTGACGCGGTCGAACTGCGGCGCCTGGAACGGCAGCGGGGATGGCTGGCCAAAGATGCTGGTCGCGGCGGGAATCTCGGGGTTGTAGGCGACCTCGCCCGGCATGGTGGCCATATCGCCCTCCGGCATGGTGGTGGTGCAACCGGCGGCCGCGAGAGCCATCAGCGTGGTGGAGGCGAGGAGGGGTAGTTTGCGCATTCGGGCGACTCTCTCTTGTGTTTTAAAACTAGCGATACCGGCTTGTTGCAGCTTTTGGTTGCGACGGAAACCGGTTTGAAACGGGTATAGCAGGAGCGGATGCCTCCAAGCTGAACGGCGAAGGCCGGTTTCGGTTTCCCGCGCTCCGTCAGAGAGGTGTCGCGGGGGCTTCCTGCGCGGCAACCTCGCTCGCCGCCTCGGCCGCCTCGGCAAAGGCTTGGCGGTTGACCGTGACCAGCCGCGGTCGCCCGCCCTGTCGGTCGGCGACCAGCCACAGCGAGCCCAGCTTGAAGAAAGCGCCCTGGTCAGGGACCACGGTGATGTCTTCGAGCGACAGGTCCTGCATCATCTCCAGCATTTCCGGCGAAAAGACTTCGTCGAAGCCCTCTTCCGCCAGTTCATCGGTCAGTTCGCGGCGGTTGCCCTCCGCATCGATGTAGAGCAGTGGCAGGCCAAGTTCGCGCACCAGTGCCGCCCGGTCATTGGCCGCGGCGGCGGCACGAATTGCCGCGAGCGCGGCCTCGAACTCGCTGGCGCTGGTGCCGGTGGCGCAGGAGATTGCTCCGCCCTCCACGCTGTCATGGGCACGGTCGAAGTCGCGGTTCGGTTCCGCCTGCGCGTCCCAGATGACCAGCAGGCAATCCTGCGCCGCGTCGAGCGACCCCTGCGGAAGGCCTGCGACGATGGTCTCTTCGCGTGACTGGGTATTCGGATCGGCACCGTTGCAGCCCGCCAGCATCAAGATGGCGAGCGCAATGGTGAATATGGCGAGACGAGGTTTCATCGGTCTCTGTCATTGGTTGGCGTGGCCCGCCGAGACAAGGGCGGACGCGATAGAATTGCGTCGATCAGGTCCGGATGTTGCCGGACACGCTCATGTGCGCGGGCCGCGGGTCGGAATAGGCGGCTTCCTGGAAAATGGCCGCGCGGCGCTCGCTCCGAAAAACGAGGCCGTTCGCTACCGAACCGCCTGCGTGGTGATAATTGAGCTCATCCGCGATGCCTTGGTAATCGCGCTCGGCGATCGCCTTGTTCAGACGCGGACTTTCGCGTTCCGATACGTTGCCGCTGCCGACGTTGTAGACAAGGTCGACCAAGGCATCGAACTCGTTCTGGTAGAGCGCCAGGTCGCCGACGAGATTTCGCACACCCTCTTCCGCCGTCTTCAGATCGCCCTCAAGCAGCGCGAGCGCGCGTTCGTACGAAATGCGATCACCGACCTTCAGATTGTCTTCGGGCGTCACGAGATGACCGACCCCGACCGTGGGATAGCCGGCCACGTCGCGGTAGACTGTCAGGCGCACGCCTTCTTCCTCGGCCAAGGCTTCCTTCATCGCCTCGCTTGCCGTCAGCGTGAATGCGGGCATCCGCACGTCGTAGGGGTTGGTGGCGACGCTGACCGAATAGCTCGCCCTGTCGAGGTCGACCATGCCAGGGCTCGCCGCCATGACCGCGGCCGACATGGCGAGCGCGGCCTTGCGCTTGATCATCCGGTTGCCCAGCTCGCGCGCCCGGCGATCGGCGCTGGACTTGCGGCGCAGGCGGCGGTTGAATTCCTGCACCATCTCCATCCGCATCCACTGCAGCGCGGAGCCCAACTCCTTTTGCGCGGCGGTCGGCGTCGTGCGGGGCGGGGCGGGGGGATGGCTCGAGCCGTCGGCGGAGACGAGGCTTGGCCCGCTCCTTTTATCCTGAGAAGTCACGCTGGACATGGCATTCCAATTCTTTGTTGCGGGCGGCGCTGCCTGAGTTTCGCGTGGCGCACCTCGCCCCTTGGGTTCTCGTTCAAACAACCAACGGGCAACGGGGACGACAGGTCCACGCTTCATCCGAGGAATCCACCATCCTGCACCGTATCGCTTGACGACGCGAAAGACGTCCGCACGCGCGGTAAATTATGGGAATTGCGCGATTTCCTGGTAAATCGCTTCCGATCTGCCGAGCTCGCTCTCGAACAGGGCGAAGCTTTCGGCCCGCCAAGATGGCAAGGCGAGCGCGCCGTTGGCCGCCAGCCAATCGCCGATCGGGGCACTGCCCGCGTTCAGCCGGGCGAGCGTGATATGCGGCACGAACCTGCGCGTTTCCGGCGACATGCCTGCGCGTCGGCACGCTATCTCTACGCTGTGCTGCAGGTCGGCGAGCGACGCGCTCGGCTCTACCCTAGCCCACAAGGCGCGCGGGCGGTTTCGTCCCTCGAAGTGACCGACCCCGGCCACCTTTATCTCGAACGGGTGCAGCGACACGCTCTCCATGGCGGTGATGACATCGGCAAAGGCATGGCGGTCGACCTCGCCGATGAAGCGCAGGGTTACGTGCAGGTTGTCGGCATCCTGCCAGCGCGCGCCCGGGACGCCTTCCATGGTATCGAGCAGGGCCTCGCAAACACTGTCCGGCGGGCGGAGGGCGATGAAGATGCGGCGCAGCGACATGCCAAGGTTCTAGTCGTCCGCGTGCCAACGCGAAAGGCCGGCCCCCACGCGTGGAGCCGGCCTTCCCGGATACATTCGATGGCTAGTGTCAGAAACCGAAGCCGGCACCGACCGAGAAACCGCCATGACCGTTGGTGTCGAGCGTTCCGCCGGCCTTCACCACGCCGCGCCCGTCGTTGAAGGTCGTCGACAGGCCGATGGCGAAGGCTGTTTCGCCGCGATAGTGGCCGACGCCGCCGCCCAACATGGACTGTCCCGCCTCCATGGTCTGCGGGATGCCGGCCACCGCCATCGCTGCGGCACTTCCGGCAAAGGCTTCGTCGCGCAGTTCGGCCAGATCGAAGCCCAGCGCGTCGATCCCGGCACCGAGCAGGGCGAACTGCTCGTCGGTATAACTGACGGCATCGGCCAGCACGCAACTGAGCCCGTTGTTAAGCTGCGCCACGTTGACCGCGTCGTTGGCAAGCGTTCCGGCGGCGACATTATGCAGCCGTACCGGCTCGGCGACATTCGCGCCCACCAGCGTCACGTCCTGCGTTACCGTGCCGCCGTTGGCCTGCGTCGGCGTGGCTGCATTGGCGTACTGCACGGCGGCGCGCGGGCTGTTGGCATAGCTGGTGTTGAGTATCGCGATATCGGCGGTGTTGCGATCGATGTCGGTCCGGTTCACCGCGACCTGCGCATTGGTGGCCGCCAGCTGCCCGCCATTGACGGCATCGGTCGATCCCGCCGCCAGGTTGCCGGCTGCAACGTTCGTCACTCGGACCGCACCGCCGCCTGCGCCTTCGAAAGCCGCAGTATTGGTCGGCACCGCGCTGGGGGTGGAGCCATCGGCATCCGAAACGTAACCCACGGGAACGTTGTCGACCTGCGCCTGCACCTGGGCGATGTTCGTGGTGTTCGTCGTAACCTGCGCCCCGATGGAGACGATGTTCGACGTGTTCGTCGTCACGCGGTTATCCAGGTTCGCTATGTCACCTTCGTTGACGGTCACGCGGGCGCCCAGGTTGGTGATGTCGGTTTCATTGACGGTCACCCGCGAGCCGAGGTTGGTGATGTCGCCCTCGGTCACGGTCACCCTTGCATCGAGCGCGAGCACGTCACCCTCCACCAGCGTCACGCGCCCGTCGAGGTTGGCAATGTCGCCCTCGTTCACCGTCACCCGCGCGTCGAGATTGGTGATGTCGGTCTGCACGTTCGTTATGCCGGTGGAGAGATTGGCGATGGCCGTGGTATTGGCAGCGATGTTGGTCTCGTTCTGCGTCACCCGCCCGTCGAGCGCGCTGACCGCCTGATTGGTGGCGAAGAGCTGCGCGCCATTGACCGCTTCGGTCGAGCCGGCACTGAGCTGCCCCGGCGCCACGTTGCCGATCGTCGTTCCGCCCGCTCCGTCCAGCGTGATACTGGCGTGGGTGGGATCGTCGTACATCACCGCCATGTTCTGCAGGTCCGCGATATCGCCCGTGTTCGCGGCGACCTGGCCCTGCAAGGTGGCGATATCGCCGGTGTTCGCGGTCACCTGTCCCTGCAGCGTGCCGATTGCGCCCGTGTTCGCAGCGACCTGTCCCTGCAGGGTGCCTACATCCGTTTGCAAGGCGCCGATGGCTGCCCCGTTAGTCGCCACGTTCGCATTGGTAGCGGCCAGTTGCGAGCCATTGACGGCATCGGTGGAGCCGGCGGCCACGTTACCCGCGGCGACGTTGGTCACCAGCGATCCGCCTGCGCCGCCCAGCGTGACGCTGGCCTGCGTGGCGTCGTCGTACTGGACAGCGTTGGCGAGACCGGAATTCACGCTGTCGATGGCGGCCTGTACCTGGCCCACGGTTGCCGCGTCGCTCGCGGTGGTTCCGGGAGCGACATTGGTGATCTGGCGAAGCGCCCCGGCAGCACCGACGGAGACGCTGCCGACGCTATCGAACGTGCCGGGAAGGAAAGCGGCGGTATACCCGGTGAGTGCCCCGCGGTCGGCGAGACTTCCCGCGCCGAGTGCCACGCTGTTGGAAACCGTCACGCGGGCATTGGTGCCGAGCGCCAGGGCATTGAAAGCGCCGGGATCGGTGATGGCACCGTTGCCGAAGGCGATGGCATCGAGCTCCGCGGCGCTGGCGGGAGCTCCGCTGCCCAGCCCGGTGATCTGATTGCCACCGATGGCAAGGCCAGCGGGGGTGTTGAGCGTATATCCGTCAGCCGCGAGGTTGCAGTCTCCGGGCGAGACGATGTTGCCGTCGCGGTCGAGCACCTGGAGCGAGATAGGATCGCCATTGGCGAGCGACTGCGTCGTCGCGGCCACGCCCAGGTCGACGTCGGGAATCGAAAGTAGCGGCAGCAGCGCGATCTGCACGGTCAGCAAATCATCATACAGCGCCTCCAGCCCGCTGGCGGTCGGCACGACGGTGGTTTCGAGGATATCGCGCAGGGCGCTTTGTTCCAGCGTGATGCCGGTACACACGTCGACCACCGGCTGCAGCGCTTGTGCCCGGGCCTGCGACTGGAAGGCGGGCACCGTCATCACGCTGGTGGCGACCGCTGCCATCGCGGCGGCCCGCAGGGACATGGAGCGCACAAGGTTCTTCGAAGCATAAGTCATATCATATTCCTTTCTTCTTGGGAGAGTTGGGCGGATCATTCCCAGTCCTTGCGTAATGCCGCCTGCGCGTGCCGAAGGGCGACGCCCTGGCATTTGAATCCTCGTCGCAGATGACGGTATTTCCGGCTCAGCGCGAGGTGATCGCGGGCGATCTTCTCGGCGCGGTAAAGCATCGTAGTGTCGGGCAGGTCGCGTCGGTCCGTGGTCGCATGGTCGAGGACCAGGAAGATGGTGGGCCATTCGACCCGATAGCGCAGGCGAAGCCCTATCCATTTGTCGTGGAACACGGCCTTCTGCACGTTCGGAGAGGACCGGAGAGCGGCGATGAAATCGCCCGCCCATTGCAGTTGCCTGCATGCAGCCCCCTCCTCGAGCGAGGCGGCGTGGAGAATCTCGAAGCCTACTTCGTCGACGCAGACGAAGGCTGCGCAGGTCGATCCATATGTCGCCTTGACCAGGCAGAGCAGGTTTGCCCAGAAATCGACCTGGCCATCTACAAGGAACGACGTCCGGTTAAATGCCGTACATTCCGGCTCACTGGAATAGTAACGAAGGTCGCTATCATGGCCATACTTCTCCGACCGAACGAATTTCGGTAATGAGAAAAGGGGCTTAATCAGGCGAGTATTTTAATACGGCAAAACTTCGTGATGCGGGATTTTAGTGAGAATTCTACGGCAGATCTTTAAGCAGTTTTTAACCGTGTTATATTTGATGCCGCAGTGCCGGTAGATGCGTAGAGCACGAGCGCACTGGCGAAGTTAGGCACACCCAGTTTCCTGATGATGTTCGACCGGTGCATCTCCACCGTTCGGGTGCTGAGGTCGAGCGCATGGGCTACTTGCTTGCTCGACTGCCCGAGGGCAGAGGCTTTAAGCACGTCAATCTCTCGTTCCGTCAGGCCGGTCATCACGCGGTCCTGCTGCCTCTCCCGGCGCGCGGCCTGCTGCTGCTCCGAAATCGCCATTTCTGCGCGGACGATGGCATCGAGAAGTTCGGCGCGGCGGATGGGCTTTTTAAGAAAGTCGATCGCGCCCTCTCGCATGGCTGCCACCGCATCGCTGATGTCGCAGTCTCCGGCGAGCATGACGACCTTGTGGCTTCGTTCGCAATCGCGATTGACCTGCTTCTGGAGTTCAAGTCCGTCCAAGTCCGGCAGGCAAATGTCGATGACGACGATACCGACGGGCAGCGCGGAACATTGCGAGAGAAACGATGCCGCGTCGGAGAACCATCGTGTCTGGGCGTTTCGGCCTGCTACGATCTGAACAATGCGATCCTTGTCGGTTTCGTCCCCCTCGACGATGTAGATCCACACGTTTGGCTCCATTCTGATCCTGAAATACATAAAATTTGTAATTTAGCTTCAAGAACAAACGTTTGCGCGCACTAAAAGGTTTCCATTACCGTATTTCTACGGTAGGGGCTTAAGTCTTCGCAAAGTGTCTGGCGGCTATGACGTGAGACGACGGCCGGTGCGCCGCTGACTATGTCAGCAGCCTTGACCTGCGCGAACATTTGCGGAACATGGGAGCTTCGCCGGGGTGCGGCAGACTGAAGTCATGCGCCCCTCTGGAATAGCCCCCCGCAAGCCCCCACTTGGACCGACATGGCACTCAGCAACATTACCGTGAAGGGTGCCCGCGAGCACAACCTCAAGGGCATCGACATCACCTTGCCGCGCGATGCGCTGATCGTGATCACTGGTCTGTCGGGCAGCGGCAAGAGCTCGCTCGCCTTCGACACGATCTATGCCGAAGGGCAGCGGCGCTATGTCGAGAGCTTGAGCGCCTATGCGCGCCAGTTCCTCGAGATGATGCAGAAGCCCGATGTCGAGCACATCGATGGCCTCAGCCCGGCCATCAGCATCGAGCAGAAGACGACGAGCCGCAATCCGCGCTCCACCGTGGCGACCGTTACCGAGATCTACGACTACATGCGCCTGCTGTGGGCGCGGGTGGGCGTGCCTTACAGCCCCGCCACCGGCCTGCCGATCGAGGCGCAGACCGTTAGCAACATGGTCGACAGGGTGATGGCCCTGCCCGAAGGCACGCGCGCCTACCTGCTCGCCCCCGTGGTGCGCGGGCGCAAGGGCGAATACCGGCGCGAGCTGGCCGAGTGGCAAAAGGCCGGCTTCACCCGCGTGCGCGTGGACGGCGAGTTCTACGCGATCGAGGAAGCCCCCGCGCTCGACAAGAAATTCAAGCACGACATCGAGGTGGTGGTCGACCGCATCGCCGTGCGCGAAGGCATCGAAACGCGGCTGGCCGACAGTTTCGAGCAGGCGCTGAAGCTGGCCGAAGGGCTGGTCTACCTCGACCTGGCGGACGGCGTTGTGCCGGGTCGCGAGGGCGAAGCCGAGGGCGGCGGCGCGATGAAGGGGGCGGGCCTTCCCGCCAACCGCATCGTGTTCTCCGAGAAGTTCGCCTGCCCCGTCAGCGGCTTCACCATCGAGGAGGTCGAGCCGCGGCTGTTCTCCTTCAACGCCCCGCAAGGTGCCTGCCCGACCTGCGACGGCATCGGGGAAAAGCAGCTGTTCGACCCCCAGCTCGTCGTCCCCAACGAGGACCTGACGCTGAAGAAGGGCGCCGTGGTGCCATGGGCCAAGAGCAACCCGCCGTCGCCCTATTACATGCAGGTTCTCGGCAGTCTGGCGAAGGAGTACGGCTTCAGTCTCGATACCCGCTGGGCCGACCTCAGCGCCGAGCAACAGGACGTCATCCTGCATGGCACCAAGGGCCGCCGCGTGCCGCTGACCTTCAAGGACGGGCGCAAGCAATACACGGTCAACAAGCCGTTCGAGGGCGTGATCGGCAACCTCAACCGCCGCATGGCGCAGACCGAGAGCGCCTGGATGCAGGAGGAGCTGGCCAAGTTCCAGACCGCGCAGCCGTGCGAGACCTGCGGCGGCAAGCGGCTCAACGAAAAGGCCTTGGCGGTAAAGGTGGGGCAGGGCGCTGGCGCGACCGACATTGCCGTGCCCACCAAGATGAGCGTTTCCGCGGCCAAGGACTGGTTCCTCGCCCTGCCGGACCAGCTGACCGACACGCAGAACCAGATCGCCCGCGCCATCCTCAAGGAAATCAACGAGCGGCTGGGCTTCCTCGACAACGTCGGGCTCGATTACCTCAACCTCGACCGTACCAGCGGCACGCTGTCTGGCGGCGAGAGCCAGCGCATCCGCCTCGCCAGCCAGATCGGCAGCGGCCTGTCAGGCGTGCTCTACGTGCTGGACGAGCCGAGCATCGGCCTCCACCAGCGCGACAACGACCGCCTGCTGGAAACCCTCAAGCGCCTGCGCGATCTCGGCAACACGGTGATCGTGGTCGAGCACGACGAGGATGCCATTCGACAGGCCGACCACGTGGTCGATCTCGGCCCCGGCGCGGGCGTGCACGGCGGCGAGGTGGTGGCGCAGGGCACGCTGAAGCAGGTGCTGAAGAGCAAGAAGTCGCTCACCGCCGCCTATCTCAACGGCACGCGCGAGATCGCCGTCCCGGCCAAGCGGCGCAAGGGAAACGGCCACAAGCTGACGGTGCACAATGCCCGAGCGAACAATCTCAAGGGCGTGACCGCCTCGATCCCGCTCGGCACCTTTACCTGCATCACGGGCGTATCGGGCAGCGGCAAGTCCAGCTTCACCATCGACACGCTCTACGCCTCGGCCGCGCGCACGCTGAACGGGGCGCGCGTGGTGGCGGGCGCGCACGACAAGGTGACCGGCCTCGAATACTGCGACAAGGTCATCGAGATCGACCAGTCGCCCATCGGCCGCACCCCGCGCTCCAACCCCGCCACCTACACCGGCGCCTTTACGCAGATCCGCGACTGGTTTGCGGGCCTGCCCGAGAGCCAGGCGCGTGGCTACAAGCCCGGACGCTTCAGCTTCAACGTCAAGGGCGGCCGGTGCGAGGCGTGCCAGGGCGACGGACTCATCAAGATCGAGATGCACTTCCTGCCCGACGTCTACGTCACCTGCGAGGAATGCGGCGGCAAGCGGTACAACCGCGAAACGCTGGAGGTGAAGTTCAAGGGCCTCTCCATCGCCGACGTGCTCGACATGACGATCGAGGACGCCGAGAGCTTCTTCAAGGCCGTACCCCCGATCCGCGACAAGATGCACATGCTGAACGAAGTCGGTCTCGGCTATGTCAAGGTCGGCCAGCAGGCGACGACCCTGTCGGGCGGCGAGGCGCAGCGCGTGAAACTCGCCAAGGAACTGAGCCGCCGCAGCACCGGACAGACGCTCTACATTCTCGACGAGCCGACCACCGGCCTGCATTTCGAGGACGTGCGCAAGCTGCTCGAGGTGCTCCAGCGGCTGGTCGATCAGGGCAACAGCGTGGTGGTGATCGAGCACAACCTCGACGTGATCAAGACGGCGGACTGGATCGTCGACCTCGGCCCCGAGGGCGGCGTGCGCGGCGGGGAAATCGTGGCGGAGGGGACGCCGGAGGACGTGGCACGGAACCCGCGCAGCTTCACCGGCCAGTACATGGCGCCCCTGCTGGATCGACAGGTCGAGGCGGCCGAGTAGGAGGGCGCTTCGCCCCGGGTCAGCGGGGACCTTGCGTCCCGCTCCCCCCAGCCTTTATGGCAGCGCCAGACACCAGCAGGACGGGACCCTCGCATGACCACCGCCAGGAAGGCGCCGGAATACACGGTGAAGCCGCTTTTCGCGGAGCCGTATTTCGTCATGAACCTGAAGCACGCGATCAGCCCCAGGCAGGTCAAGTTCGTGAAGAGCCTGGCGATGAACGAGAACCAGGTGAACCAGATCTCGCAGGAACTCTACCTGTTCGAGAGGCCCGAGATGGCGAGCGTGAAGGCCGCTGTGGCCGAGGCGCTCGCGGTCTACGCGCGCGAGGTGATGGGGATCGCGCACCGGCTCGAGGTGACCCAGAGCTGGTCGCTGATCAATCCACCGGGCGTGGGTATGCACGGGCACACGCACTCGAACTCGCTCATCAGCGGCTCGCTCTATTACGCGCCCATGCCCGATCCGCCGGGCAACATGATCTTTGAGCGGTTTAGTGGCTATCGGCAGATCGAGATGCAGGTGGGGACCGACCGGACGAACATTTACAATGCGCCGCGCAACGCCGTGGTGCCGAAGGAAGGCGACCTGATCCTGTTCTCGAGCGCGCTTCTGCACTACGTCGAACAGAACCTGTCGGACGAAAACCGCTACTCGATCGCCTTCAACACCTGGCCGCGCGGCACGATCGGCAGCCTGCGCGACGTGAGCGAACTGAAAATGTGAGGCGAGGGCGGGCGCGCCGGCTCAGTCGAGCAGCGCCAGCTCCACAGTGCCGTGGCCCGCGCGCACGATGCCGACCTGCTCTGCCGCAGCGCGGCTGAGGTCGATGGTGCGATTGCCTGAGAAGGGGCCGCGATCGTTGATGCGAACGACCACGCTGTCGCCCGTACGCGGGTTCGTCACGCGCACGCGGCTGCCGAAGGGCAGGGTGCGGTGCGCGGCGGTCAGCTCGCGGTTGCTGAAGGTCTCGCCGCTGGCGGTGCGGCGGCCGTTGAAGCGGTCGGCATAATAGGAAGCAACGCCGCTGTCGAGGGTGGTAGCCGCATCCACTGCGGGCTCGACTTCGGTGATGTCCACGGCGTGCCCGGGCAGTAGCGGCTCCACCGGCGCGTCGAATGCGGCAAAGGCTTCCTCGAAGGCGGCTTCCTCGCTGGGCACGAAGACGGGGGTTGCGGCAGCAGCGGCAGCGATAGAGGCGGCGGGCGCGGGCGCGCGCTCGTCCTCGGCATGACCGGTGCCGGTGGCCGCGATCAGGGCGAGCCCTGCGAGGGCTGCAGCAAGGCGAGGCGCCGTGCGGCGGAGAATAGCTTTTCCGTCCATGGGCGGGGCCAATAGCCAGCGAACCTTACCAGTTCCAAACCTGCCACTCGGCTCGTCGCTGGCTGGGCTCGCTTGGGCGCGACAATGGGGCGATAATGCGGCGAGCTGCGGGAATATGAACGGTTGTTCAGGCGCGACAGGCGCAGTTTGCTCCGCGACTCGCCCTAACAACAACGGCAAACAGGCGGTCGAACAGCGCGCAGACAGAGAAATGGGGCCGGTATCGCTACCGACCCCACTCTCACCGGCGGTGGGCCTCCGAAGAGACGCTTATCGCCTGGCGTGTCACCGATCGTTCCGTTGCCCGAAGGCCCGGTTGCGTCCGGTTATGTCGCCCGGCGCTCGCGCCGGTGCCGGAGCAGGTCTTCCGACCAGCGAGTGCCCGAAGGCCCTCAGCTCTGTCATCTGTCCTGTCCGAGACCGGTTTGGCCACCTGGTGCCTCAAGCGTCCCCTTCGACACCGAAATGTCTCCAGTTCCTCGGCACCGGATGCTTCATCCGGCCTGTCCGATGGCGAAAACTCTTGGTTTCAACGGTCCGCTTGGTCTGCGCTCTCCGAAGAGATGGCTTGTCCGCGCTTTCCTCCACCATGACCTTTACGTCATCGCGTCTCGGACTTTCAGCGTCCTCCCTGTATCCGGATCGGCAGGCGATCCTTCGTGGCGGGGACGTTTCCGTCTTCGATGATTGGAGAATGCGCCTGACCACCGAGTCGGGCAAGGGCGCGAGCGTCGACTTATCCACTTTTGGCCGGAATGCCAGTGGACAAGCATGGATAAGTCAACGGCTCGGCGTTTCAGCCGAAACTATCCCCGGATTTTGCGAAAACTCAGAGGTCTCGCTTGCCGAGAAGGCGCAGACGCAGCGCGTTGAGCTTGATGAAGCCCGCGGCATCCGCCTGGTCGTAGGCACCCGCATCGTCCTCGAAAGTGACGTGGGCCTCGGAATAGAGCGAGTTCGGCGACTTGCGCCCCACCACCATCGCATTGCCCTTGTAAAGCTTGAGCCGCACCGTGCCCGACACGCGCTCCTGCGAGAGGTCGATTGCCGCCTGCAGCATCTCGCGTTCCGGGCTGAACCAGAAGCCGTTGTAGATGAGCTCCGCGTATTTCGGCATGAGCTCGTCCTTGAGGTGCGCGGCGCCGCGATCCAGCGTGATCTGCTCGATGCCGCGGTGAGCGCGGGCGTAGATCTCGCCGCCCGGCGTCTCGTACATGCCGCGGCTCTTCATACCGACGAAGCGGTTCTCGACGAGATCGAGGCGGCCGATGCCGTGCCTGCGGCCGAGCTCGTTCAGCGCGGCGAGCAATGTCGCCGGGCTCATCGCCTCGCCGTTCAGCGCCGTGCCGTCGCCCTTCTCGAAGTCGATCGTGATATATTCGGGGGTATCGGGTGCGTTCTCGGGGTGGTCGGTGCGTGAGTAAACGTAGTCGGGCGTCTCTTCCCACGGATCCTCCAGCACCTTGCCTTCGGACGAGGTGTGCAGGAGGTTCGCGTCGGTCGAGAACGGGCTTTCGCCGCGCTTGTCCTTGGGCACCTGGATCTGGTGCTTTTCCGCCCAGTCGATCAGTGCCGTGCGGCTGGTGAGATCCCACTCGCGCCAGGGGGCGATCACCTTGATGTCCGGGTCGAGCGCGTAGGCCGACAGCTCGAAGCGCACCTGGTCGTTGCCTTTGCCGGTAGCGCCGTGTGCGACGGCGTCGGCGCCGGTCGCATGGGCGATCTCGACGAGGCGCTTGGAGATGAGCGGGCGGGCGATGGAGGTGCCGAGCAGGTAGTCGCCCTCGTACCGGGCATTGGCGCGCATCATCGGGAAGACGAAGTCGCGCACGAATTCCTCGCGCAGGTCCTCGATGAAGATGTGCTCGTCCGGAATGCCCATGGCGCGGGCCTTGGCGCGGGCGGGCTCGATTTCTTCGCCCTGGCCGAGATCGGCGGTGAAGGTGACCACCTCCAGCCCGCGCTCGGTCTGCAGCCACTTGGCGATGACGCTGGTGTCGAGGCCGCCCGAATAGGCGAGGACGACTTTCTTGATATCGGACATGCGCGCTTCCTTGGAGACTTCAGCGCGCGCGATTAGCAGCGCCGGCGGCGCGCCGCAATCAAGGTATCTCGCGCGCGCCGAGCTGCGGATTGCGCCGGGTGATGTAGTTGAGCCAGGCCTTCGGGCGGCGGATATACTCGCTCGGCACGTCGGCGCGCAGGCCGGCGAGCTGCGCCATGCGGGCCACGAAGTGGATGCAGTTGCGCTCGTCGAGGTCGTAATAGCGGCCCGGATAGTCGCGCCAGGCGATGACCTCGGCGCGCATCCGGCGGTAGGTCTGGTCGCTGATGGTGACCGAGAAATGGCGGTTGGTCTGGGCGATAGTGGCGGGCGTCTCGGACAGGATCATGTGCTGGGCGGGGCCCTGCGTGATCGCCTCGGCGCTGTTGCGCGCTGAAAAGCCGTAGTTCTCGTTTACCCGCGTCCCGTTCGCCAGCGTGCCTTCGAAGATGACGAAAGTGTGCGGATAACGGCCCCAAAGGACCGAGCCGTTGAACGACTGGAAATGCACCTGCACCTCGGCGAGGGCGGGGGTGGCCACGCCCAGGCCGGCGAGCACCAGCAGCAGGGCGGCAAGAAGCTTGCGAAGGATCATGGCGAGGTTTGCGTCCCTTGATGTTGCCGCTGGCCCAGATCGCGCAGCAGCCCGGGCAGATAGAGCGCAAGGCCGCCCGCGCGCAACAGGTAGCTTGCGAGAAGCGCCAGCCACACGCCGGTATTGCCGTGCGGACGCAGCGCCAAGTCGAGGGCGATGTAGAGCAGCGTGGCGATGAACGCGGCATTGCGCAGCGCCGGCCCGCGTGTCGCGCCGATGAACACGCCGTCGAGCATCCAGCTCGGCATCCCGATCAGCGGCACCAGCGCGGCAAAGGGGAGAAAGGCGCGGGCGGCGGCCCGCACCCCGGCATCGGTGGTGAGCAGGTCGATGACCGGGCCGCCCGCCAGCAGGAAGAGGGCCGAAAAGGCGAGACCGCTCGCCAGCGCAAACTCGCCCGTCAACCGCACCGCGCGCCCGAAGCCCTCCCGGTCGCGCGCGCCCACCGCCGCGCCCACGCGCTGCTCGGCGGTAAAGGCGAAGGCGTCGAGGATGAAGGCGGCGACGTTGACGAATTGCATTAGCACGTGGTTCGCCGCCAGCGCCTCGGCCCCCTGCCGCGCCCCGGCATTGGCGAACCAGGCGAACAGCGCGAGCAGGGCGATCGTGCGGATCATGATGTCGCGGTTGACGGCGAAGAGGCGGACGAGGCGTTCGCGGTCGAGCAGCAGGGCGCGCGGGGTGCGGCGGGCAAGGGCGAGGATGTTCGCTCCCGTCACGTGCCCGACAAGAACCAGCCCCACGGCGAGCGCGAACCACTCGGCCAGCGCCGTACCGAGGCCCACGCCGTATGCGCCCATGTCCAGCCCCCAGACGAACCACAGGTCGAGCGCGACATTGGCCGCGTTCATAGTCACTTGCAGTGCCAGCGCCGCGCGCGTGCGGCCGAGGCCGAGCAACCAGCCGTTGAGCGCGAAGACGGCAAGGGCGGAGGGAGCGCCGTAGAAGCGGGCCTCGACGTAGGCGCCCGCATCCGCCGTCACCGATTCGCCGCCCGCCATCACGGCAAAGGCGAGGCGGGCGATCGGCGCGCTCAGCAGCAGGATCAGTGCGCCGAGCCCCAGCCCGATGCCCAGCGCGCGCAGCAGCAGCGCCTCGACCTCGGCGCGCTCGCCGGTGCCGTCGGACTCGCCCAGAGCTTGGGCGGTGAGGCCGGTCATGCCCATCCGCAGGAAGCCGAAGCTCCAGAACACGAGGCCGATGATCGTCGCCCCCAGCGCCACCCCCGCCAGCGCCGCGGCATCGCCGGTGCGCCCGATCACCGCGGTATCGACCACGCCGACCAGCGGCACGGAAGCCTGCCCGAGCATGATCGGCCAGGCCTGCGCGAAAACGGCTTTCCGCGCCAGGGGGCGGCTCAGTGGCGGCGCGTCAGCCTTCACCGGCGAGAAGTGCGGCTTCGGCTTGCTCCATGTACCCGCGCGTCAGCGGCAGGGCGCGACGTTCGCGGGCGAACTGGATCTGGTAGTTGCACATGCCGCCATGCTCGAAGACCGTGGCCGCGCCCGCGAGGTAGAAGGTCCACATTCGGAAGAACCGCTCGTCGTGCAGCGCAACGATGGCATCGCGGTTGGCGAGGCAGTTGGCGTACCAGGCGCGGATGGTTTTCGCGTAGTGCAGCCGCAGCATCTCCACGTCGGTCGCCATCAGGCGCACCTTTTCGCTCGCCGCGACGGTTTCGCTGAGCGCGGGGATGTAACCGCCGGGGAAGACGTATTTTTCGGTAAAGGCGTCGGTCCTGCCGGGGCTGCCAAGCCTGCCGATGGTGTGGACCAGCATCGCGCCTTCGGGCTTCAGCAGTCGCGCGCAGCAGCGGAAGAAGGTCTCGAACTGCGGGCGGCCTACGTGTTCGAACATGCCGACCGAGACGATGCGGTCGAACTGCTCACCGCGCTCGGCGAGGTCGCGATAGTCGACCAGCTCGAAGCGCACCTTGTCGGCGACTCCCGCTGACTCGGCGCGCTGGCGGGCGAGGGCCAGCTGTTCCTCTGACAGGGTGATGCCCGTCACCCGCACGCCGGCGCGCCGGGCAAGGAAGATCGCCATGCCGCCCCAGCCGCAACCGATGTCGAGCACATGACAGCCGGGCTCCAGCCGCAGCTTGGCGGCGATGTGGGCCAGCTTGGCCTCCTGCGCCTCGGCCAGCGTCATGTCGTCGCGCGCGAAATAGGCGCACGAATACTGCATGTGCTCCGCATCCAGCATCAGTTCGTAGAGCGGATTGCCGATGTCGTAGTGGTGGGCGACGTTGCGGCGCGAGGAACCGGGGCGGTTGACCGCGGCTAGCGCCGTCTTGACCCGCCCGCGCAGCCGCCGCGCGAGGCTGGGCGTGCCGAGCCGGGCCTTGTCCTCCCAGCGGTTGTTCATCCGCACGAGGCTGACGAGCGCCATGACGTCGCCTTGCTCAATTACGATACGCCCGTCGATGTAGGCTTCGCCAACGCCCAGGCGCGGGTCGAGCAGCACGTCGCGCGCGACCTTGTCGTCGGCAAAGCGAATGGCGACGTCGGGGAAGCCGGGCTCCGGCGCGCCGAAGGTGCGGGCCGTGCCGTCGGCATGGGTCAGACGCAGGGTGCCGCGCCGGATCATGCGCGCCAGCAGCTTGTCGATCAGCTTGTCGGAGGCCGCCATCGCCGGGCTCGCCCTATTCCGCCGCCTGCTTCAGCGCGGGGTCGAGGTGCCAGCGCGGCGGCTCCTCCAGCCCGCGCAGGCGCTCGCTTTCCTCGTACATGAAATCGCGCGTCATCGGGATGGCAGCGCGATCCTTCACGTAGACGAGCTGGTGGTTGACCAGCGTGCCGTTGCGGAAGCTCTGCTCGGCCCCGGCAAGATAGAACAGCCACATGCGGTAGAACTGTTCGTCGTACATCTCGACGATCTCGTCCTTGTGCATGACGGTGCGGTTGTACCATTCCTCCAGCGTGAGGCTGTAGTGGAAGCGCATGGCCTCGTAATCCATCAGCTGCCAGCCGTACCGCTCGCTGACCGAGACGAGCTCGCTCACCGCCGGAATGTAGCCGCCCGGGAAGATGTACTTGCGCGTAAAGGCGTCGGTGAAGCCCGGAGGGCCGGTGCGGCCACACAGGTGGCTGACCATCACGCCGTCGGTCTTGAGAAGGCGCGCGGTGTGCTCGAAGAAGTGCGGGTAATGCGGCACGCCGACATGCTCGAGCAGGCCGACCGAGCTGATGCGGTCGAACTGACCGGTCACGTCGCGGTAGTCCATCAGCGCGAATTTTACCTTGTCGGAGACGCCCGCTTCCTCGGCGCGTTCTTTGCAGAAGGCGATCTGGTCGGGCGCCAGCGCCACGCCCAGCACCTCGCAGCCGTAGGTGCGGTGGAGGTAGAGCGCGAAGCCGCCCCAGCCGCAGCCGATGTCGAGCACGCGCATCTTCGGCCCGTTCTTGGGCGTGATGTAGAGCTTGGCGGCAATGTGCGCCTTCTTGTCGAGCTGGGCCTTTTCCAGGCTGTTCGACGGGTCGCGGTAATAGGCCATGGTGTACTGCCGGTCCTCGTCGAGGAACAGCTCGTAAAGGCGGCGGGTGAGGTTGTATGTGTGCTCTGCGTTCTTGCGCGCCTTGCCGCGCGGGTTGAGGCTGTCCGCCTTGGCGACGGCCTTTTGCGCCAGTCGCTTCACCGTGCCCTGCGGCTGGATCGCCTTGTCGCCCAGCGCCTTCGACTGCGCGGTGAAAAACAGCACGAGATCGCGCAGGTCGTGCGGCTCGTCGATCTCCATCCAGCCCCACATGAAGGCCTCCGCCGCGCCGAGTTGCGGGTAGCGGGCGATGTGGCCGGAGGCCTTGGGGTGGGTCAGTCGCACGTTGATCGGCGCTGCGTCGCCGGCATCGGAGGTGCCGTAGTTGTAGACCTTGCCATCGTGATCGGTGATGACGAGGCGACCGGCGCGGATGACCTTTTGCAGCAGTTTGTCGAGCAGCCACATGGCCTTCTGTCTCCCGGAATTCGATTGGTTTCGCTTGAAAACCGTTTGTGCCGGGATTTGCGGCAAGTCAATTCTCGGGCTAGCCAGATGGCCATGACCTTCGAAGACCATGTCTCGGCCGTCGACCATGCGGGCAAGCGCGACGAGGCACGCGCGCTCGATGCGCTGTTCCGGAAGGTGAGCGGACAGGTGCCCGCGATGTGGGGCAAGATCGCGGGCTATGGCACCTACCACTACCGCTACGACAGCGGGCGCGAGGGCGATTCCTTTCGCGCCGGCTTCGCCACGACCAAGGCCAAGCACTCGCTGCACCTGATGGGGCTTTACTGCGACGCCGAGGCGGGCGAGGCGAGCAAGGCGCTGCTGGCTAAGCTGGGCAAGCACTCCACGGGCGCGAGCTGCGTCTATATCAACAAGCTGGCCGACGTAGACATGGGAGTTCTCGAGGAGCTGGTGCAGCTTAATTGGAACGCGATGAACCGGGCCTATCCGCCCGCCTGAGCGTCAGATCCCGGCATACCACTGGTAGCCGCGATCCTCCCAGTAGCCGCCGTTGCCGCCGTACAGGCCGTCCAGCGTGGCGACGGCCTCGATGCGGGTGAGATACTTGGCGTGCTTGTAGCCCAGCTGCCGCTCGATCCGCATCCTCAGCGGCGCGCCGTTGCGTTCCGGCAGCGGCTCGCCGTTCAGAAGGTGCGCGACGATGGTCTGCGGATGGAAGGCATCGTCCATGTCGCAGCTCTCGTAATAGGGCGCGCCGCCGAGCGTGTCGGCGCAGTGGAAGACGATGTAGCGCGCTTCGTCGGTGGGCCGCGCCATTTCCAGCAGGGCGGAGAGCTGCGGGCCGGTCCACTCGCCAATGGCGCTCCAGCCCTCGACGCAGTCGTGCCGGGTGATCTGGGTGCGCTGGGGCAGGGCGCGGATATCGTCCATCGACAGCGAGAGCGGCTGGGCCACCAGTCCGTCCACCGCCAGCCGCCAGTCGGCGAAGCCTCCGGCGGCGGAGGCGCGATAGGCCTCGCCGGCAACCTCGGTCGTGCCGTTCCCGCGGAAGAACGGGCTGATCTGGCTGCGTGCGAATTCCGGCGCCATGGTGATGCGGCCGAAGCCGAGCGCGCGGTGCAGCCCGCGGTTCCAGCTTTCCGCCGTGTCGACCACAGCGCCGAAAGCATCGGTCTTGCCGATCTTGGAACAGCCGGCGAGGAAGGCCGCCGCGCCGGCGACGATGAAATTGCGCCGCTTCATTCCGCTCGCCCCCCGGTGATCATGGCGCGAAGTTGGCCGACAGGCCCGCTCAGCAGCACCAGCGCGATATGCAGCAGGAAGAAGCCGAACAGCGCCCAGGCGGCGAGGAAGTGGATCGAACGTGCGCTTTGCCGTCCGCCGAACAGGTCGGTGAGGAAGGGCAGCGCCGCCTCGCCACCGGGGCTCATCACGATCCCGGTGCAAATCATCAGTGGCAGCAGCACAAGGATGACCCCTGCGTAGGTAATCTTCTGCAGGATGTTGTACTTGCCGCTGCCGTGATCGAAATTGAGCTTCAGGTGCTCGCGAATGTCGACGGCGATGTTCGAGGGCCGCCACTCGCGCGCGCGGGCGAAGATGTCGCGCTGCATGTGCCGGTTGAGAAAAGCCGCGATCATGAAGGCGAGCAGCGAAAAGGCGAAGACGATGGCGAAAACCGTGTGCCAGTCGCGCGCGCCCGCCAGGCTGTAGTAGTCGGGGATGGTCGCCCATCCGGGGAAGCGGGGGACGGCGAGCCACTCGTCGCCGGGCGCGAAGCCCTCGTGCCCCCAGTAGAGGCGCGGGTGGGCGTTGGAGATGTTGAGTCCGCTCATGAACAGGATGCCGAGGCTGAGCGCGTTGACCCAGTGCCACAGCCGGGTGCTGAGCGCGTGACGTTTCTCGGGCTTGCTCACGATGCGCGGTCCATGCGCTCGAGGTAGATCACATCGCGCGGCTGGTCGAGCAGGTGCTGGCCGGAATCCACGAATAGCGTCTGGCCGGAGGCAAGCGGTCCCTCGGCGAGGAACAACATGGCGTCGGCGATCTCGTCCGCTCCGGTGCGGCGATGGAGCAGGTTCATGCGATGCGAACGCTCGGCCTCTTCCTCGCTCTGGTCGTGGCTGGCGAGGATGGCGCCGGGCGCTAGGCAGTAGACGCGGTCTTCCCCATCGGCGTGCATCGCCAGCATCCGCGCGGCGACATCGGCGGCGGCCTTGCTCATGGTATAGCTGAAGAAATCGGGATTGAGGTTGGCGAGCTTCTGGTCCGTCACCTGGATCACCCGCCGCCCGGCCGCGCTGTTCGCATGGGCGAAATAGGTCTGCGCCATCAGTGCGGGCACGGCGGCGTTGACCAGCGCGGCGCGGGCATTGGTTTCCGGGTCGAGATCGGTGACTGTGTCCGGATCGAACAGCGCGGCGGAATTGACCAGGCAGCGCCAGTCGGCCAGCCGTCCGGCCAGATCTTGGATCATGTGCGCCGCAGCCTGGGTGTCGGCGAGATTGCAGGAGACCACCTCGGCGCTCGGCAATTCGGAGGCGAGTTCCTCCGCCTCCTCGCGCGATCGGTGACAATGGATCGCCACGTGCCAGCCCGCCGCGGCGAAGTGCCGCACGGCGACCGCTCCGAGGCGCTTTGCACCACCGGTGACTAGAACCGCAGGCCGGGTCATGCGTCTCCCGTCGGCACCTTTTCCCGCAGGTCCGCCAGCCACACGTCGGCCACGGCGTCGCTGGGCGCGCGCCAGTCTCCGCGAGGTGAAAGCGCACCGCCGCTGCTGACCTTCGGGCCATTCGGAAGCGCGCTGCGCTTGAACTGGCTGAATTGGAAGAAGCGCTTGACGAAGTTTTCCAGCCATTTGGAGATGGTGCCAAGATCGTACGCATTCTTGCCGCCGTCCGGAAAGCCATGCGGCCACAGACCGGCATCGCGGTCCTTCCAGGCGTGCCAGGCGAGGAAGGCGACATGGCTGGGCGAATGGCCCCAGCGCAGCACGTGGTGTAGGAAAAAGTCGTTGAGTTCGTAGGGGCCGATCACGCTCTCGGTCGACTGGATCGTGCCGTCGGCCGCGGCGGGGACGAGCTCGGGGCTGATCTCTGTGCCGAGCACGTCCTCCAGCGCCGCGTCCACCTCGGCATCGAACTGGTCGGTGCGGGTGGCCCAGCGGATCAGGTACTGGATCAGCGTCTTGGGCACGCCGGAGTTGACCGCGTAGTGGCTCATCTGGTCGCCCACGCCGTAGGTACACCAGCCGAGCGCCAACTCGGAAAGGTCGCCGGTGCCGATGACGAAGCCCGAATGATGGTTGGCGAGACGGAACAGGTAATCGGTGCGTAGGCCCGCCTGCACGTTCTCGAAGGTGACGTCGTGGACCGGCTCGCCCTCGGCGAACGGGTGGCCCATGTCGCCCAGCATCTGCCGCGCGGCGGGGCGGATGTCGATTTCCTCCGCCGTGGTGCCGAAGGCCTCCATCAGCTTCCAGGCGTTGGCCTTGGTGCGATCCGACGTGGCGAAGCCGGGCATGGTATAGGCGCGGATGGTGCTGCGCGGCAGGCCCAGCGTATCGCAGGCCTTGGCCGCCACGATCAGCGCATGGGTGGAATCGAGCCCGCCCGATATGCCGATGACGAGGCTCTTTGTGTTCGTCGCCCGGATGCGGCGCATCAGTCCGTCGACCTGGATGTTGAATGCCTCGTAGCAGTCCTCGTCCAGCTTGTCCGCGCGGTTGGGGACGAAGGGGAAACGGCGCACGGGGCGCTGCAGGCCCTTGTCGCCGGGCGTGTGGGCGTGATCGAAGCCGATGGTGCGGAAGCTGTCCTCGGGCCGACCGACATCCTCGGCGGCGTCGTTGAAGGTCCCCATGCGCATCCGCTCGTTCAGGATACGGCGGGTGTCGACGTCCACCACGCACAGTTCGGGCTCAAGGTCGAAGCGCACGCTTTCAACCAGCAGGTCGCCCAGTTCGTAGATCATGCCCTGGCCGTCCCAGGCGAGGTCGGTCGTGCTCTCGCCAAAACCGCTGGCGGAATAGGCGTAGGCGCAGATGTTGCGGCTGGAACTCGCGCGCGAGAGCAGGTGGCGCTCGTCCGACTTGCCGATGGTAATGTTGCTGGCAGATAGGTTCAGGAGAATCGTCGCACCCGCGAGCGCGGCCATGGTGCCGGGTTGGACGGGGCTCCAGAAATCCTCGCAGATCTCGATGCCGAAGGTGAAACCGGGCAGGTTCTCGGCTGCGAAGATCAGGTCGGTGCCAAAAGGAACTTCGGCTCCGTTGACGTCAAGCCACAGGCCCTGACAGGCATTGCCGCGCGCGAACCAGCGCTTCTCGTAGAACTCGCGGTAGTTGGGCAGGTAGCTCTTGGGTACGGCGCCAAGCAGAGTGCCGTCCGCGATGACGAGCGCGCAGTTGTAGATACGCCCGCCCCGCCGCAGCGGCGCGCCGACGACGAGCACGGGGGTCAGGCCCTCGCTTGCCTCGCGGATGGTCTCTATCCCGGCCTCGACCGCATCGAGCAGCGCGGCCTGCAGGTGCAGGTCGTCGATGGCGTATGAGGAAATGCAGAGCTCGGGATAGAGGAGCAGGTCGACCGCCTGTTCGTGCGCCTTTCGCGCCTCGGCAAGAATGCCCTCGACGTTGTAGGCGACATCGGCGGTGCGCGTGCGCGGCGTGGCGGTGGCGACGCGCACGAAGCCGTGCGTGTGGAGGTCGAAGAAGGGGTGCTCGCTGGCGCTCATGCCGCAAGGCTTAGCGGCGATTCCGTGCGAAACCTAGAGCGGCCCTATCGCGACAGCGGAACCGGCTGGGGGCCAACCGCGAGCACCACTTGTTCGCGCAGGTCGGCAGGCAGGGCGGCGCGCATGGCCGCGTGCTCTGCGTCGCTGGCGGTGGTGAAGCGAAAGCGATCGGTTTGCACCTCGTAACCGCCGCTCCAGTTCCGGAAACCGCGCCAGGAAGCGATGATGCGATCCTGATCGCGCTCGATCTCCGTGCGGGTGCGGGTGACCTCGAAGAATTCCAGATCGCCGCGCAAGACCTCGGGCGCGCGGGCGAGGAAGGCGGCGCGGTCGTAAGGCGGGCGCACGTTGAGGACGATGGCAAAGGTCGGCTCGTGCCGAATCCACAGGTCGGAATAGCCTTGCGGCGGGTTTTCGTAGAGCGACGTGTTGAAGGCAACGGCCGCGTCCATGACGATATGGCGACGCGCGGCTTCCTCGTCGGACAGGCCGTAGCGTTGCTGGAGGTAGCCCCCGGACGGATATACGCGGTCGCCCACGGCTGCGCCCAGGGGGGCCGCCGGTTCCTGCGGCTCCTCGGCCGGCGCGGCGGTGCACGCAGCGCACGCGAAAAGGGCGGCAGCCGCGAGGCCACCGCCCTTTCCGGTAATCGCCGGGCGAAGACGCCTCAGCGGCAGCGCGCGGTTCCGCGTTCGATCTCGCGGCCGAGCACACCGCCCAGCGCAGCGCCCAGAAGGGTGCCGACCGTACGGTCGCCGCGGGTATCGATCATGCGACCTACCAGCGCGCCACCGGCGGCACCGATGATGAGGCCGGTCGTCCCGTTCTCGCGGCGGCAATAGTAGCGGCCATCGTCACCCTGCCAGTAGCTGTCGTTGCGGCTTACGCGGCGCGGCTCATAATAACGGCCATACTGGTCGTACTGGCTGTTGTAGCGACGCTGATCGCGGCGATCGCGGCGCTGGTCGCCGTAGCCATAGCTGTCGTAGCCGGCATTGTGGGCGCGGTGGCCGTGTGCAGGCGCCCATGGCGGCGGGCCGCCCTGCGCCATGGCGGGGACGGCAGGGATGGCCAGCGTGGAGGCCGCGGCGAGTGCAAGCAGGGTCTTTTTCATCGGTTTTTACCTTCCTTCGATTCGACATCGCTCCGGTGTCTGAGAGCGTTGTCGTTCATCGAAAGAGAACCGCAGATGAACAAATCGTTGGGTTAATTTTTGGTGGACGAGCCGTTGCAAGGCTGCGCCGAAACGATGCTCACAACCGCTTGTATGGCCTTTCCAGCCGCTTGCGCGCATCGCGTACGAGCCGGTCCGACACGCGCGGCAGAGCAATCAGCTGGGCAAGGGTGGCGGCGTCGGCGTGCGTCTTGCCATACACAGCGAAGAAGGCGCGGCGAAGGGTCCAGTCCGGCGATCCGCCCTCGACCTTGTCCAGCGTGTCGCCTGCCTGTGCTGTGCCCTTTTCCAGTACGCGGAAGAACATCCCGGTGCGTCCGCTCTCGACCATCGCCTTGACCACGCCCTTTGTGCCGAGATGCCGTTCGATGGTGGCGCAGGGCTGGCGCGGCTGGCTCGCCTCCAGCAGCGCGGTGCCGAGCCGGAAGCGGTCGCCGATGCAGACCTGTTCCTCGCCGATGCCGGAAGCGTGAAGGTTCTCGCCCATGCCGCCCGGACCGGCGAGCGCGGGCAGGTCGCCGAAGCGTTCGCGCAGCCAGGCGTAGTGCTCGGCAGGGAAGAGATGGACGGCCATGGCCGGATAGCCGTGAAAGCGGCGATTGACCTGCGTGTCGCCGGTCACGCCCGAAAGACTAACGACAACCGGACCCTCCAGCGGCGTCTTCGCAATGGCCGACACCGTGCCGCCCGGCAGCGGGGCGGGGCGACCGGCGCAGATCGCGCTGACGATCACGCTTCGGCGGTCTCCGCAGCAGCCTCGCGATCCAGCTCGGCGCGGCTCTTCTTCTCGGCGGCGGTCTTGAGCTGTCCGCATGCGGCATCGATATCGCGCCCGCGCGGGGTGCGGACGGGAGCGCTGATGCCGGCCTCGAAGACGATCTCGGAAAATCGCCTGATCCGTTCGGGCGTCGAGCACTCGTAGGGTGCGCCGGGCCAGGGGTTGAAGGGGATGAGGTTGACCTTGGCGGGCAGCCTGTAGGCCTTGAGCAGCCGGACGAGTTCGCGCGCGTCCTCGTCGCTGTCGTTCTTGTCCTTCAGCATCACGTATTCGAAGGTGATGCGACGGGCATTGCTGGCTCCGGGATAGTCGGCGCAGGCCTGCAGCAGCTCCTCGATGCCGTACTTCCTGTTGATCGGCACGATCTCGTCGCGCACGTCCTTGGTCACCGCGTGCAGGCTGACCGCGAGGTTGACGCCGATTTCCTCGCCGCAGCGATCCATCATCGGCACCACGCCGCTGGTGGATAGCGTGATGCGGCGCTTGGAGAGGGCGAGCCCGTCGCCGTCCATCACCAGGCCGAGGGCGCCCTTCACGTTGTCGAAGTTGTAGAGCGGCTCGCCCATGCCCATCATCACGATGTTGGTGAGCAGGCGGCCGTCGGAAGTGTAGGCGCTCTCGCTTTCGTCCTCGAGCGCATCCATGCGGCCCTTGGGCCATTCGCCCAGCGCATCGCGTGCCAGCATGACCTGCCCGACGATCTCGCCCGGCGTCAGGTTGCGCACCAAACGCATGGTGCCGGTGTGGCAGAAGCGGCAGTTGAGCGTACAGCCGACCTGGCTGGACACGCACAGCGTGCCGCGGTCCGCGTCGGGGATGAAGACCATCTCGAAGTCGTGGCCATCGGCGGTGCGCAGCAGCCACTTGCGCGTGCCATCAGTGCTGTGCTGCGCCTCGACCACCTCGGGCCGGCCGATGATGAAGCGTTCCGCGAGCCAGGGGCGCATGGTCTTGGCGATGTCGGTCATCGCTTCGAAATCGGTGACGCCGCGGTGGTAGAGCCAGTGGAACACCTGCTTGGCGCGCAGCTTGGCGGCCTTGGCGTCGAGCCCGGCCTCGGCGAAGAGTTCGGCGATGCGCTTCTTGGGCAGGCCGATCAGGTCCACGCGGCCATCGGCGCGCGGCGTGATGTCGCGCGCGACGGGAACGGGGTCGATTTGCCCCGGAATGGACATCAGCTGGGTATCGGCCATGGGAGGCGGTCATATAAGGGCGCAGTCACGTTTTGGCCAGCAGCCATAAGCCGATTGTCGTCGTCCCTTCGTCTCACTGGTGCGTCACTCCGTCGCTAACGATATAACCGTCATCGGTAATTATGTTGCGCAAATGTCACGCACTGATCGTTGTGTGACGTTAATGAAACCGGAGGCCGATCTAGCCATTCACCCTGTCCAACCCACGCGGATTTTCGTGGGAAAAACGGAGTGATACCAATGAAGAAGTTTGCCGCTCTCCTCGCCGCTGGTACGGCCATGGCCGTCGCCACCCCGGCCCTCGCGCAGGACAATTCCACCTTTACCGGTTTCCGCGTCGAAGCCCTCGGCGGTTATGACGTCAGCAAGGCCGGCAGCGATGTCGACAACGACCTGAACGACGAGGACGATCAGTCGATCGACGGATTCATGTACGGCGTCGGCGTCGGCTACGACTTCGCTTTCGGCGGCGTGCTGGTCGGCCTCGAGGGTGAGATCAGCGATTCGACCGCGAAGACTGAGTTCAACGACGGCGATCTCGAGGACTTGGGGCTCGGCGTCCGCGTCGATACGGGCCGGGATCTCTACGCCGGTGCGCGCGTCGGCTTCCTGGCTGGTGACAATGCCCTCGTCTACGTGAAGGGTGGCTACACCAACGGCCGTTACAACCTGCTCGCTGCAGATGGTACTAACGAGATCGAGACGAACCTCGATCTCGACGGCTTCCGCGTGGGCGCCGGTGCCGAGTATGCGCTTTCGGAGAACATGTTCATCAAGGCCGAGTATCGCTACTCCAACTATAGCGAAGGCGAATTCGACTTCCAGAACAACGGTTTCTTCGACGACGATACCGGTGAGAGCGGCCGCTTCGACGCCGATCTCGATCGCCATCAGGTTGCCGTGGGTGTCGGCCTGCGCTTCTGATAGCACGGATTGCACGGAGAATCGGAAAGGGCCGGGGGCAATCTCCCGGCCCTTTTCTTATGCCTATCTTCGCCCGGCGCAGCCCAGCGCGGCGGCATCGAGCGCGGTTGCCGCACCGTCGAGACTGTAGCGGTCGGTGAAGCGCCTGCCCGCGGCGTCGGTGGCGGAAACGCTCATGCTGCCAGCCGAGCGCATGGCGGCGACAATGGCGGCATCGGCCCGCGCATCGGCGGCCCAGGCATCGCCACCGCCCGCCACGAGGTCGAACTGCGCGCCGCTGATGGCGAGACGCACGCGCGGCTCGCTCGCCGCCCGCCGCCCGAGCCGGAAGCTGACCTGCCCACGCACTCCGCGCGCGGGCCAGGTGCCGACGCTGGCAAAGGCGCGCGCGTCGCGCCGGTCGCGTGTCGCCTCGGCCTCGGCGATGGCATAGCAGCGCGGGGTCTCCGGATCGCGAAAGGCGCCCCACTGGCCGAACACGCCCAAGCTGTCTCGCGCGGCCAGGGGCGTTGCCAGAAGCAGCAGGGCAAGAGCGGCGAAAAGGCGCATGACAGCGTCCTATCGCGGGCCGCTCACGGGGTCAAAATCGAACTCGGTTCGTCGTGTTTTTGTGGCCGAATTCGCGGCTTTCTGCCATATGAATGGGGACGGAGGGGGTACTCCTAGAAAACCCGATTTGACCAGGGATGTCCGCGGTTCGCAACCGCGCGGCAGTTGAGAACATGAGCCTTTTTGCCGACTACAACCTGCCCTTCGCGGTGGCGCTGGGGCTCATGGTGCTGCTGGGTCTGCTGCAACTGGTCGGGATCGGGGACTTCGATCTGGACGCCGATGTGGATGCCGACGTGGGCGATCCGACGAGCGCCGGTCTGGGCGGCGCCATCACCACGCTGCTGGGGCTCGGCAAGGTGCCGCTGTTCGTCTGGCTGATGGTCTGGTTGCTGCTGTTCGCCGCCATCGGCGTGGGCGTGCAGGCCTTTGCCGACAGTCTGACGGGCGCGCCGCTCTCACCGATGCTCGCGGCGCTCGTCGCGGGCGGGGCGGCAATCCCGGCGACTGCCATAGCCGCAAGGCCCGTGGGGGCGATCATGCCGAAGGACGAGACTACCGCCGTCACGCTCGACAGCCTCGTCGGGCGGCGCGGGAAGATCACCACCGGGCGCGCCACGAAAGGCAGCGCGGCCCGCACGAAGGTCTACGACCACCACGGCCAGGCGCATCACGTCATGGTCGAACCGCACGAGGATGCGAGCGAGATGCTCGAAGGCGACGAGGTGCTGATTGTGCGCCGCGATGGGCAAACCTTCTACGGAGTGCCCCTCGCCGAGCGCAAGCTCGCCCCGATGTGACCCTCACCTCGGCTGAACCAGATAACGATAAGGAGAAGACATGGAAAACCTGTTCGATAGCGGCCTGATCATGGTGGGCGGGGTCATATTCCTCGTCTTCGTGTTCCTCGTGTTCCTGACTAAGCTCTACAAGCGGGCGTCGAAGGAAATCGCCTTCGTTCGCACCGGCATGGGCGGTGAGAAGGTCGTGATGAACGGCGGCGCGCTGGTGCTGCCGGTCTTCAACGAGACGATGCCGGTCAACATGAACACGCTGGTGCTCAGCGTCGTGCGCCGCGATGCCGAGGCGCTGATCACGCTCGACCGCCTGCGGATCGACGTGAAGGCGGAGTTCTACGTCCGCGTGAAGCCCGATGCGGAGGCCATCGCCATGGCCGCGCAGACGCTGGGCATGCGCACGATGCAGCCAGAGCTTCTCAAAGATCTCGTCGAAGGCAAGTTCGTCGACGCGCTGCGCAGCGTCGCGGCGGGCATGACCATGAACGAGCTGCACGAGCAGCGCGCCGATTTCGTGCAGAAGGTGCAGCAGGTCTCGTCCAACGACCTCGCGATGAACGGGCTGGAGCTGGAGAGCGTCTCGCTCACCGGGCTCGATCAGACGAGCATCGAGCACTTCAACGCCAACAACGCCTTCGACGCAGAGGGCCTGACCAAGCTGACCGAGCAGATCGAGGCGCGCAAGAAACTGCGCAACGACATCGAGCAGGACACGCGCGTGCAGATGGAGACCAAGAACCTCGAGGCCGACCAGAAGAGCTTCCAGATCAAGCGCGACCAGGAATACGCCCGGCTGGAGCAGGAGCGCGAGGTGGAGATCCGTCGCGCCGCGCAGGCGGCCGAGATCGCCCGCGAACAGGCCGAGCGCACCCGCGAGGCCGATGCCGCGCGGATCGAGGCGAAGAAGCAGGTCGACGCGCAGCAGATCGAGGCCGACCGCCTCGTCGAGGAAGCCCGCATCGACCAGCAGCGCGCGCTCGAGATCGCCCGGCAGGAGCAGCAGATCGCGGTGCAGAACAAGAGCCGCGAGGAAAGCCAGGCCAAGGCCGACGCCGACGAGGCCCGCGCCAAGGCGGTCGCCGCCGAGGAGCAGGTCGTCACCAGCCGCGAGAGCGAGGTGGCCGAGCGACAGAAGAAGATCGAGCTGATCGAAGCGGCCAAGATCGCCGAGCGCGACGCGATCAAGATCAAGGTCGAGGCGGAGGCCGAAAAGGACGCGGCCACCAACCGCGCCGCCGCGGTCAAGTTCGAGGCGCAGGGCGAGGCCGAGGCCGAGAAGCTGCGCGCCGAAGCCGCGCGCGTGCGTTTCGAGGTGGAAGCCGCGGGCCAGCGCGCCGTGAACGAAGCGGCGAACATCCTCTCGATGGAGCAGATCAGCCTGCAAACCAAACTGGCGCTGCTCAAGGTGCTGCCCGAGGTCATCCGCGAGAGCGCCAAGCCGATGGAAGCGATCGATTCGATCAAGATCGTGCAGGTCGACGGCCTGACCCAGCGCACCGGGCCAGTGGGTATGGGGGCCGGTTCGACCAACGGGTCGGGCGGTGGCCAGGGCTCCGGCAACCTCGCCAACGACGCGGTGGCCGCCGCGCTCGCTTACCGCGCGCAGGCGCCTGTGCTCGACGGGCTGATGAAGGAGCTTGGCCTCGACGGCAGCTCGCTCGGCAAGCTGGTCGAAGGCGCGGCGGACGGGACGGGAACGGCCGCAGAGGCGCGCTTCGATCCGCCGAAAAAGGTCAGCGATGCCAAGCCCGCCCCCAGCCTCTTCGCCCGTGAATTGGCGGACAAGGACGATGACGGGGACGACCTCGGGGATGACGACGACGCGGCGCAGGCCGCCGAGTAATCGCCACGCAAACGAAGGGGCGCGCAACACCGGTTGCGCGCCCCTCTTTCTTTTCAGGATCAGGCGGTCAGCGCGTCGATCTCGTCCACCTGCTTCTGCAACTGGCCAGCAGCCCACTTGTTGAGCAGCCACACGCCGAAGAACACGGCAAACGGCGCGGCCAGCCGGATCGCCATGCCGGGAGAGGGCAGGGCCCATTGTTCCACCGGCGTCGCCAGCATGGGCGAGGCCATCAGCACCAGCATCCCCGGCACCAGCGGCAGCAGGTACCAGCTGAAGACGCTGTTCAGCGCATCGCGCTGGCGCACC
This sequence comes from Aurantiacibacter luteus, assembly GCF_001010945.1. Taxonomy (GTDB): domain Bacteria; phylum Pseudomonadota; class Alphaproteobacteria; order Sphingomonadales; family Sphingomonadaceae; genus Alteraurantiacibacter; species Alteraurantiacibacter luteus. The sequence goes on along the minus strand of NZ_LBHB01000001.1, from coordinate 1,135,264 downwards.
AGCTCGCGCCGCTGGAATTCGAGCAGCGAGAGCGCACCGCCCTCGCGCGCCGGGTCGAGCGGAGTGCCGCGGCGCCTGAGCTGCCACATCACGTAGGCCGCGCCCAGCGCCACCATGGCCGCGCCGATCTTCATGGCGACGAAGGGCGCCAGCACCGCCATCACGGCAAAGGCGACGATCACGAAGCCGCCCGCGATGTATTCGCGCAGGTTGCGATTGGCGATGGTGTGGCGGAACTTGTCGGCACGGGCGCGCAGTTCCTCGATCGGCGGCAGGGCGGCGGTGGCGGCGCCATCGCGGTGCCAGCTGTCGCGGGCGAATTCTTCGGGGGTCATCGGTCGGTCTCCTCGGTCTGGAAAGCTTCGGCCAACAAGGCCTTCAATCGGGAAATGCGGGTGGCGACGGCGCCGGCGGACAGGCCGGTCACCTCTCCGATCTCGCCCGCGGTCAGATCTTCGAGATAGAGCAGCATCACCTGCCGGTCGGCGGGCTTGAGCCGATGGATCGTGGCCATCAGCCTGTCGGCGGCGCGCGCCTCGCCCACCTCGCGTTCAGGGTCGTCGGAAGCGGCGAGGGCATCAAGCTCGTCGAGGTCGGCCAGCGCGCCGGGCCTTGCGCGCCGGCTCGCCTGGATGTGGCTGACGCCCACGTTGTGGCCGATGCGATAGACCCAGCTCCTGACGGAGCACTGGCCTTCGAAGTAGGCGAAGCTGCGCCACAGCGCGGCGTGGATGTCCTGTACCAGGTCGCGGGCGAGATCCGGGTCGGCCTCGTATCCGCGCGCCAGCCGCTCGATGGCCGCGCCGTACTGCGTTGCAGCGCTGCGATAGGCGGCGTCCTGCGTGGTGAATGTCGTGTCCAAGCTGAAATTCCCTCGTTCCATGCAAGGGTAGTCGGCAGCGCGTGGCCGGTCTTACACGGAGTCCGCAAAAAAGATTTCAGCCGGCGGGATAAGTGATGGCGACGACTTCCCACTCCTTTTCGCCGCCGGGAAGCCGGACGCTGCGGCAATCCCCCACGCTCGCGCCTCGCAGCGCCCGCGCGATGGGGCTGGACCAGCCGACGAGGCCTTTCGAGGCGTCCTGCTCCTTGTCGCCGACCACGGTGAGCGTTCGCTCCTCGTCGTCCTCGTCCGCAATCGTCACCGTCGCGCCGAAGAAGACGCGGCTCTTGTCGGGCTGCGCGGACGGCTCGACGACGCGGGCGTGCTTCATCACCTTGGCGAGATGCGCCAGCTCCCTGTCGATCTCGCGCATCCGCTTTCGGCCGTAGAGATAGTCGCCGTTCTCGCTGCGATCGCCGTTCCCCGCCGCCCAGCTGACGATCTCCACGATCGCGGGCCGCTCGGTCCCGAGCAGGTGATCGTATCGCGCCTTGAGCGCCGCGAGACCGGCGGGGGTTATGGGGCTGGTGTCTGACATGCGCGCGGCGATACCGGGTCGCGTTACCAAAGCAAGGTTCGCTCTTGGCAACGCGCGCCCGCTCGTCTTTGAGCTGACGGCCATGTCCGCCATCACTTCCGATCTCGCCCTGCTGCTGACAGGGGCCCTGTTGTTGCTGACCGTCGCCGCCGGATCCCTGTCGAGCCGCTTCGGACTGCCGGCGCTCTTCGGCTTCGTCACCTTGGGGATGCTTGCCGGGGTCGACGGGCCGGGCGGCATCGCCTTCGACGATTTCGGTCTGACCCAGCTGGTCGGCACGGTATGTCTCGTCTTCATCCTCTTCTCGGGCGGCATGGATACCGCGTGGAAGGACGTGCGGCGGGTGGCGACGCCTGCGCTGGTGCTGGCGACCTTCGGGGTGATGGTGACTTCGGCCATCGTCGCCGGTGCGGCGGTCTGGCTGCTCGGCTTTGCGCCGTCGCAGGGGTTCCTGCTGGGCGCAGTCATCGCTTCCACCGATGCCGCCGCGGTCTTCGCCGTCCTGCGCGCATCGGGCCTCGATCTGCATGGCGACGTGCCCGCGCTGATCGAGGTCGAATCCGGTTCGAACGACCCCATGGCGATCTTCCTGGTGGGCGCGGCCATCCTGTTTCTCGCCGACCCGCAGGCGAGCCCGCTGGCGCTCGTGCCCTCCTTCGCCGTCCAGATGACGCTTGGTGCACTGGTCGGGGCGGGCTGCGGCTGGCTGCTGCCCGTCATATTGAAGCGTTTGCCCTACCGCTACGGCGGGCTCGCCTTCGTCATCGGCGTGGCGCTTGTGCTGGTTGCCTATGGCGCGGCGCAGGCGGTGGGCGGAAACGGCTTTCTCGCCGCCTATGTCGCAGGGCTGGTGGCGGGCAACCGCGCCTTTGCCGCAAAACACATCGTGACGACATTTCAGGACGCCCTGGCATGGCTGGCGCAGGTAGTAATGTTCCTTACTCTCGGTCTGCTCGTCACGCCGTCGAACTTCGGCGCCGTGCTCTGGCCCGGCCTTGCCATCACGCTCATCCTGATGTTCGTGGCGCGGCCGCTGAGCGTATTCCTCTGCCTGCTGCCTTTCCGCCGTTACGACTGGCGGGCGAAGATCTTCGTGTCCTGGGCAGGCCTGCGCGGAGCGGTGCCCATCGTGCTCGCCACCTTCCCCATGGTCGCCGGCGTCGAGGGCGCCTTTGCCATTTTCAACATCGTGTTCTTCGTCGTGCTGCTATCGAGCGTGATCCAGGGTCCGACGATCGGCTGGGTTGCAGGACGGCTGGGCGTGGCGAAGGACACCGGCAGCGCCACCCGAGCGCCCGTTAACTGATTCACGCCGTCCTATAGGGTCCTGCTGCGCGCGGCGAGGGGGCAGGAATAGGAAGCCGACGTCCGCCAGATTGGCGCTCTTCCATTCCTCGCGGCTCTGTGCGAGCGGCGCGCTCCCAGACCAACTTGGAGCAGTAAATCCATGTCGACCCCCGCCATGCCCGTATTCCTCGCCGCGCTCGCCGGGGCGCTCGTCGGCGGCTGTGCCGTGCTGACTGCCGTGGGCACGCAGGCCCGCGCCGACGAGGACACCGTGCGCATGGGCCACCTGGTGGTCGAGCGGCTGGACATCGTCGAGCCCGACGGCACGATCCGCCAAGCGCTCTATAGCAAGGCGCGCGATCCCGGCATCCTCATCCGCGGTCAGCGTTTCCCCCATCCCTCGCGCACGCAATCGGGAATGCTTTTCTTCAACGACGAGGGGAGCGAGGTCGGGGGGCTGGTCTATGCGGGCGAGCGCGCCGCGGACGGCACCCCGTCGAGCGGCGGGGCGCTCAGCTTCGATGCATATGAGCAAGACCAAATCGTGCAAGTCATCGGCGTGAAGGATGGCGAGCGGCAGCTTTCCGGCATGGCGGTGAACGACCGCCCCATGGCCCCCATGGACTTCGGGCTGCTGGCCTCACTGCCGGCCGACGCGAGCGAGGAGGAAGCCGCGCGCGTGCTCGCCGCCGCCAACGCGCAGAACACGCGGCGTGGCTTCTTCGGGCGGACATGGGACGGCACCTCGCTCGTCGAACTGCGCGACGGCGAGGGGCGCAAGAGGCTCGACATGCGGGTGACGCCCGGCGGCGAAGCGGCGATCCGCTTCTACGACGAAACCGGCACCGTCACGCGCACGCTGGAGCCCTAGCGCAGGAAGTCCGTCACCGCGCGGCTGCGGCCCATGCTGGCGCGGTCAGGGTAGAGCGCTTCGTAGACCACGGCGTTCTCGATCACGCGCTGCACGTAGTTCTTGGTCTCGAAGAACTGGATCTCCTCGATCCAGCGCAGCCAGTCGCCGGTCTGGCGGGGGTCGCCGTTCTCGCGCAGCCAGCGATTCACGTTGCCCGGCCCCGCGTTGTAGGCGGCGATGGCGAGGGGGTAGCTGCCGTCGTAATAGGCGAGCAGCCGCTCGATGTGGTTGGAGCCGAGCCGCATCGCATACTGCGGGTCGTCCATCAGGCGGCTGGCCGAATACTCGACACCCGCGCGGCGGGCCTCTTCCTGCGCGGTCGCGGGCATGAACTGCATCAGGCCGCGCGCACCTGCGTGGCTGATGGCGTTCTCCGCGAACTGGCTTTCCTGCCGGGCGAGCGCGTGAACGAGAGTCCAGTTGGCTCCGGGAGGGGTTTGCAGCGTCGGGAACCCGATCCGGGTGAAGCCGGAATGGCCGTCGGACGCGGCATAGTCGGAAAGGTTCACCGCCAGGTCGCGCCGCCCGATGTCGCGGGCGAGTTCGGCGACCAGCATATGCTCGCCCACCGTCGTCGCCTGGTCGGAGATGGCGCGGTAGAAGCGGATGCCGGTGGACCAGGGCGCGTCGCGCGCCACTTCCGCCACGGCGGCGGTGATCGGCGCCGCGGCAAAGGCCCGGCGTTCGGCATCGGTCGGCTGGCCGTTCGGCGCCTCGGCATAGGCTGGCAGCGGGCGGCCGAGGCGCTGGAGCGCCATGAGGCCGTAGAACCGGTCGGTGTACTGCGCCGCCATCTCGTAATAGCGGTTGGCTTCCGCCGTGTTGCCCGCGCGCGCCATGGCCTCGCCGGCCCAGAAGAAACCCTTGGAGCGGGTCTGGCTGGTGCGCGCGCTGGCGCCGTACTGGTAGAACAGCGGCGCGGCGCTACGACCGTCGCCGAGATGCCAGAGGGCGTTGGTACCGCCCGCCCACATCAGCGAGGTGTAATCGTCACGCAGCTTGTATTCCATGCCGCTGATGTCCTCGCTTGGCCCGAAGGCCTCGAGGGCGCGGGCGGCGACGCGCGGGGTATCGGCGCGGCTGGCGGCGCGGCCCACGGCGAGCAGTTCCTCGATCCACGCGGTGCGATCGAAGGGCAGGGCGGCCAGCGGCGGGGAATCGACGATCAGGCGCACCGCCTCGCCCGCGCGGCCTTCCTGCCGCAGCTCGCGGCTGCGGTTGTAGAGATAGCCGGGGTCGGTCCGGGCAGAGGGATCGGAGGTGTAGCCGTCGCCCGACTGCAGGATGTTGAGCCGCGTCTGGAAGACGCCCGCGCGGGCAGGCGACACGCGCATCAGCTGGCGCGCGGCGGCGCTTGCATCGCGCTGCCACAGCAGCGCGTCCATGCGCCGGTCCTGGTCTTCCTGGGTGAAGCCTGCACCGAAGTTGGCCGAGAGCGCGGCCTCGGCCGTCGGGCTCATTTCACCCCCGCGCCACGCCTCGCGCGCCCAGCGTTCGGCGGCGGCCTGGTCGGTACCCATCAGCGCTAGCGCGTAGTGCGCCTTGGCGTAGTTGGTGACGGGCTCGTGATCGCGGAAGAAATCGAGCAGCAGCTGGGCATCGACGAACTCCTCGCGCAGACGACGCTCGGCGCGCGAGCGCAGCGTCACCTCGTCGGGGTAGCCGGGGTTGGCGATCAGGAAGCTGGCGTACTGGGTAAACGGCAGCTGCGCCTGCGTATCGCCCCACAGCGACTGCCAGCGGGCGATCTCGCGCGCGACCTGCCCCGGCTGTTGCGCCACCAGGTTCGCCCGGTTGCGATCCCACTCGGCGCTGTCCTGCGCGAAGGCAGCCGGGGTGGTGAAGGCGGTGGTGGCGAGCGCGGCGAGCAGAATACGTTTGTCCATGCTGGACATGATGGGGAGGGCCTCCTTATCAGGCGCTGAACGCGAAGTTCGTTTCAACAGCAATCCGCGAGGCGCATCAATGTTTTCCGGCTCCATTCCCGCCCTCGCGACTCCTTTCCGCGACGAAACGTTCGACGAGGCGGCCTATCGCCGTTTCATCGACTGGCAGATCGACAACGGCTCGAGCGCGCTGGTGCCCTGCGGCACGACCGGTGAGAGCGCCACGCTCGACAACGACGAGCACCACCGCGTCATCGCCGTCTGCGCCGAGCAGGCCGCGGGCCGGGTGCCGGTGATCGCCGGGGCGGGCAGCAACGACACGCAGACCGCGCTGTGGCACTGCAAGGAAGCGCAGGTCGCCGGGGCCAACGCGCTGCTGCTGGTCGCGCCTTACTACAACCGCCCGTCGCAGGAAGGATTGCTCGCGCACTTCAGCTATCTCGCCGAGCGGGCCGAGCTGCCGATCGTGCTCTACAACGTACCCGGCCGCACGGTGACCGACATCCTGCCCGCCACGGTGATCGAGCTCGCGCGCCGCTTTCCCGGCAAGATCGTGGCGCTGAAGGATGCGAGCGGAGACCTCCAGCGCGTGGTCCAGCAGCGCATGGGCGCGCCGGAGCTGTGCCAGCTGTCGGGCGACGATCCGCTGGTGCTTGCAGGCTACCCGCTGGGGCAGGTCGGCTGCGTCTCCGTCACCGCCAACGTCGCGCCCAAGCTTTGCGCCGAGTTCCACGCCGCAGCGGCAAGCGGCGATTTCGAGACGGCGCGCGAGTTGAACGAAAAGCTCTACCCGCTGCACAAGGCCATGTTTGCCGACGCCTCTCCCGCGCCGGCCAAGTACGCGCTGAGTAAGCTGTTCGACTGGTTCGCGCCGGATGTGCGGCTGCCCATCGTGCCCTGTTCGGACGCGGCGAAGAAGGCGGTGGACGATGCGATGGACTTCGCCGGAGTCGTCGCATGATGCGCCCGGCCGCCCTTGCCATCGCCGCCCTCGCGCTCGGCTCGTGCTCGACGATGCCGGAGATGCCGCACAACTCGCTCGACGCGCTGGCACGGCAATATCTCGCGGTGCAGCTCGCCATCGGGGAGAAGGATCCCGGCTACGTCGATGCCTATTACGGGCCGGAGGAACTTGCGACTCGCGCGGAGGCGCAGGACGATTCCACTTCCATTCCCGAATTACAGGCGCGCGTGCTCGCGCTCGACACCACGCTCGCCGCGCTACCGGTGGCAAATGCCGAGGAGGCGAGCCGGGTGCGCTACCTGCGGGCCATGCTCGCCAGCGCCAAGGTGCGCCTGCGGATGCTCGGCGGTGAGCGCATTCCGTTCCAGGACGAGGCCGAGGGGCTGTTCGGCGTCCGCCCCGAGCTGATCGACCTCGCCACGCTCGATCCCGTCATTGCGCGGATTGAGGACCTAGTGCCGGGCGATGCGAGCGACGGTCCGTTGAACGAGCGGCTCAATGCCTTCCAGGACCGTTTCATCATCCCCGCGGACCGGCTGGACGCAGTGATCAATGCCGCCGTCGCCGAGTGCCGCACGCGCACCCTGCCGCACATCGCCCTGCCGCCGGGCGAGCGCTTCGACCTCAGCCTCGTCACCGACAAGCCGTGGGGCGGGTTCAACTATTACCAGGGCGATTATCACTCGGTGATCGAGATCAATACCGACCTGCCCACCCGGCTCGACCGGGCTGTGGATGTCGGCTGTCACGAGGCCTATCCCGGCCACCATGTCTATTCGACGCTGATCGAGCGCGACCGGGTGAATGCGCTGGGGCAGGTCGAATTCACGCTGCTGCCGCTCTACAGTCCGCGCGCCATCATCTCGGAAGGCAGTGCCAATTACGGGCGGCGCCTCGCCTTCCCCGGCGACACCCAGCTCGCCTACGAGCGTGACGTGCTCGCGCCGATGGCGGGCATCGATACGCGCGACCTTGCCGCATATTACGAACTGCGCGATGCCCTGCATGGACTGGCGCCCGCCTACTACACCATCGCCGCGGGCTACCTCGACGGCACGATGACGCGCGAGCAGGCGATCGCGGCGCAGATGCGCTATCGCCTGATGAGCCGCCAGCGCGCCGAGCAGAACCTCAGGTTCATGGATACCTACCGCAGCTACGTGGTGAACTACGGGCTGGGCGAGGAGATCGTGGGCAATGCGGTGGAGGCCGGGGGGGCGGACATGGCGACCCGCTGGGATCGCTTCACCCGTATCCTCAATACGCCCACCCTGCCGGAGGACCTGCTGCCATGACCAGACGTGCCGTTCCCGCCGCCGCGCTGGCGCTGATGCTTTCCGCCTGCGCCATCCCCACGACGCTCACCCCGCAGATCGCGCCCGCCTCGACCGCTTTCGCGCAGGCGCAGCGGATCGAGGTGACGCTGTCGAACTTCGCCTTCGCGCCGCAGACCTTGTCGCTGCGGGCCGGGCAGCCCGTGGTGCTGGTGCTGACCAACGCCAGCAACGGCGGTCACAACTTCGCCGCGCCCGATTTCTTCGCCGCCACCCAGATCGCGCAGAGCGATGCCGCGGTGATTGCCGACGGGCAGGTGGAGGTCGCGGCCAATTCCAGTGTCGAGCTGCGGCTGGTGCCGCGCGCCGGGGCCTACGATGTCGAATGCACGCATTTCGGCCACTCGATCCGCGGCATGATCGGCTCCATCGTGGTGCGCTAGGCCGGCGGCCTAAAGCGGTTCGCGGCCCGCCTTTTGCGCCGCCGCGCCATCGGTGGCCTCGCCGTCGGCCTCCATGTCCTCGACCTCGTCCTCGTCCATCATCGGCGCGGCCGGACCCTTCGGCTCGCTGACGCGGATGGCGGCGTCGAGGGAGGCAATGCGTTCGCCCGCGTGTTCGGGGTTCTCGAGCTCGGCGACGTGGAACATGGCATCGCCCTGGTAGACGACGGGCAGCGTCGCATGGCCGATGACGATGCCGCCGATGGGGCTGGTGACGTCCATGCAGTCCTCGCCGAACAGTCCGCCCACGCGCGCCAGCACGTCGCCGTGCTTCACCAGGTCGCCGGACTTGCACAGACGATGCGACACCCCGCCGCGCGGGGAACGGACCCAGCGGGTGCTGTTCGATCGGCCGGGCGCGGGCACGCTCGCCATGGCGTCGTCGCCCGGCAGCATCCCGACATGCGCCAGCACCCGCAGCACGCCGCGCGTGCCCACCTCGGCGCTGTAACGGTCGAAGCGCAGCGCCTCGCCCGCTTCCAGCAGCAGCATCGGCGTGCCGCGCTCGTGCGCCAGCTGCCGCATGGAGCCTTCGCGCAAAGGACTCTCGATCACGATCGGCGCACCGAACACGGTGGCGAGCTCGATCAGCTTCTCGTCCCCCGCCGCGATGCGGATCTGCGGCAGGTTGTAGCGGTGCACCGCCGCCGAATGCAGGTCGATGCCGAGAGTGGAGCGGCAGATCACGTTCTCGAAGAAGCAATGCGCCAGCTGCGAGGCGAGAGAGCCGTTGGCGTTGCCGGGAAAGCTGCGATTGAGGTCGCGCCGGTCGGGCAGGTAGCGGCTCTGCGCGATGAAGCCGTAGATGTTGACCGCCGGGGCAAGGATGATCGTGCCGCGAAGCTGCGCGGCATCGATGCGCGGGATCAACTGCTGGATGATCGCGGTGCCGGTGATCTCGTCGCCGTGGATGGCGGCGGAAACGAACACCGTCGGACCGGGCTCGGCGCCGTGCACCACCTCCAGCATCAGGTTGGCGGAAAGCCCGGTCAGCGTATGGCTGACGGGCAGGGCAATGCGCTCGCGCGTGCCGCGCTCGACCACGATGCCGCCGATCTCGAATGCCTCCGCCATGGGCTGCTTGTGCGGCGCTGCCGACGGGCTGGCAAGCGGCCTTTGCAATCCGTCTCGCGCGCGCCTACATCGCGCCTCCCATGGCCCGCCCCAAACCACCCACCTTCGACAAGCAGAAGATCGTCGCCGAGAACCGCAAGGCGCGGCACAACTATTTCATCGAGGATACCTTCGAGGCGGGCATCGCCTTGCAGGGGACCGAGGTGAAGGGGCTGCGCGGCGGACAGGGCTCGATCGCGGAAAGCTATGCCGAGGTGAAGGACGGACAGGTCTGGCTGGTCAACGCCACCATCCCCGAATTCAGCCACGCCAACCGCTTCAACCATGAGCCCAAGCGGCCGAGGAAGCTGCTGCTGCACGCGCGCGAGATCGACCGGATGCTGGGCGCTGTGGAGCGCAAGGGCATGACGCTGGTGCCGCTGACGGTCTATTTCAACGGCACGGGCCGGGCAAAGGTGGAACTGGCGCTGGCCAAGGGCAAGCAGGCCCACGACAAGCGCGCCACCATCAAGGACCGCGACTGGCAGCGCGACAAGGCTCGGGTAATGCGCGAGCGCGGGTGAAAAGCTGCGTCGTGCCGTTAAGCGGGGATTGCGAACTTCTCGTCTAACACCACCTACCACTTGCCTGCCGAATCTGGCAGGGCGCGCGCGGAAACCATGGTGAACAAGGCGATCAACTGGCTCGGCAGGAAAATGCCGAAGATGCCCGAGCGGGAGGAGATGGCGCGCAACAAGTACCTTGCGCCCATCGCCCACCGTTTCCTGCGCTCCGAGCTCTGGCGTTTCACCCGGCGCAGCGTGCCGCGCGGCGTGGCGCTGGGGGTGTTTGCGGGGTTCATCATCCCGGTCGGGCAGATCTTCCTCGCCGCCTTTCTCGCCCTGCCGGCGCGGGCGAACGTGCCGGTCGCGGCGCTTATCACCTTCGTCACCAATCCCTTTACACTGCCGTTCTGGCTGCTCGTTGCCAACAAGGTCGGGCAATTCACGCTGAAGATCGACCCAAGCGCGATGGGCAGCGCCAAGACCGCGCTGGAGCAGGGCTGGTGGGCCGAATTCGGGTGGTGGCTGCAGACCGCCGGCGTCACCGCCTTCGGCTTCGTGGTGCTGTCGGTCGTCGGCGCGGCGATCGGCTACCTGCTGTCGAGCTTCCTGTGGCGGTTCGTCGTCGCGCATCGCTGGGGCAGGCGACCGTGGCGCCGCCGCAGGCTGCACGCACCGGAATGAAGCTCTCCGACCTGCAGGGATCGCGCGGTCTCGTCGACGGACTGGCCGTCGCCGCCGCGGTACTCGCCAGCGTGGTGATGATCCAGCTCGCCACCGGCAGCTCCACGGTGACGCTGGCCTTTACCGGCGGTCTGGTGGTGCTTGGACTCGCTGCCTTCGTGGCCGGTCGCACCGCCGTTGGACGGCCCGCGGTCAGCGAGGGCGATGCGCCCGACTGGTCCGTCACTGTCGCCGCCATCGAGCAGCCCGACCTCGCCATCGCCATTACCGACCGCGCCAACCGGCTGGTCTGCGCCAATGCCGCGTTCGAGCTGTGGTTCGGCTCCGACTACGGCCCGCCGGTGCTGCCGGTCGACGGCACCAGCGGCGAGAAGCTGGCGCGCATCGCCCGCGCCGCCTGGCGCGACGGCAAGGGCGAAAGCGTGACCGTGGCCGACGAACAGCGCAGCTGGACCGCGACCGCCGAACGCGCGGGCCGCGCCGACGACTACCTCGTCTGGCGTTTCGCCCCGGTGGTTCGGGCAGAGCCCGTCGCCGCCATCGGCAAGCATATCTCCGGCCTGTTCGGGCGGGTGCTAGGGGCGGCGGGCATCTCGGTCGCGCTGGTCACGCCCGGAGGCATGGTGCGCGCCGCCAACGCCTCGCTCGCCCGCCGCGCGCTGGGGGACGAGAACGCCAGCATGGCCGGGCAGGAGTTCGTGCAACTACTGCGCTCCGACGACCGGGAGCGCATCTTCTTCGCGCGGGAGGGCAAGAAGGGCTCGCCCCAAACGCTGGTGCAGGTGCCGCTCGTCGACCCGGACGAGGCCGCGCGCGAGCGGATCCCCGGCAAGGCGATGGCGGAAAGCCCCTCGCTGATGCTGCTGATCGATGCCGGGATCGGGCTCGGCGGCTGGGGCGGGGAGGCCAAGGGCCAGGCGGCGCAGCTACAGGGCCTGCTCGAGCAATTGCCGCTGGGCCTCGCCACGACCGACCGCGAAGGGAAGTTTCTGTTCGCCAACCCCGCTTTCCAGCGCGCGGCGGGCGTGGCAAAGGGCCAGCTGCCGCCCTATCCCAGCGATCTCGTCGTGCCGCGCGATAAGACCGCGCTCTCCGACGCGGTGCGCCGCTATGCGCAGGGACCCGCCTCCAGCGGCGACATTGCCGTGCGTATGCGCTCGGAGCCGGACGAGCCGGTCAGCATGGGCATGGCCGGGGTGCGCGGGCTGGGCGAGGCGGCGGTGCTTCTCAGCCTCGCCGATACCACCGAGGAAGTGCGCCTGAAGCGGCAGGTGGCGCAGGCGACCAAGATGCAGGCGGTGGGCCAGCTGGCGGGCGGCGTGGCGCACGATTTCAACAACGTGCTGACCGCCATCATCGGTTATTGCGACCTCATGCTGCTGCGCCACACGCCGGGCGACAGCGACTACGACGACATTCAGCAGATCAAGGCCAATTCCAACCGCGCCGCCAGCCTGACGCGCCAGCTTCTCGCCTTCAGCCGCCAGCAGACCTTGCAGCCCGAGGTCATCCAGCTGCCCGATATCATCTCCGAAGTAAGCCAGCTGCTGAAGCGGCTGCTGGGTGCGAAGATCACGCTGAAGGTGCGCCACGACCGCGATCTCGGCCACGTGCGCGCCGACCCGCGCCAGCTCGAGCAGGTCATCGTCAACCTTGCCGTCAACGCGCGCGATGCCATTCAGAGCAAGGGCGGAGAAAGCGCGACCGGCACACTCGCCTTCGCCACGCGGCGGGTCGAGGCGAAGGATATCCGCCGCATGGGATCGGAGATCATCCCGGCGGGCGATTACACCGTTCTCGTCGCCGAGGACACCGGCGGCGGCATTCCGCAGGACATCATCGGCAAGCTGTTCGAACCCTTCTTCACCACCAAGGAGCAGGGCAAGGGCACGGGGCTGGGCCTCTCGACCGTCTACGGCATCGTCAAGCAGTCGGGCGGCTTCATCTTCGCCGGCAACGCCAAGGGGCCGGACGGCACCGTGAAGGGCGCGCGCTTCACTATCTACCTCCCCGTCCACCATGCGAGCGAGGAGGAACTGGCGCGCGGCAAGGCCGAGGAGGTGCAGGCGCGCGAATGGTCGGGCGGCGGCTGCATCCTGCTGGTCGAGGACGAGGACATGGTCCGCGCCGTCGCCACGCGCGCGCTGGAACGCGAAGGCTATGCCATCGTCTCGGCCTCGGACGGGGACGAGGGGCTGGAGCTGTTCCGCGGCGAGCCCGACAAGTTCGATCTCGTCGTCACCGACGTCGTCATGCCCAGCATGGACGGCCCGGCGATGGCCAAGGAAATCCGCAAGGTGCGCGGCAACATCCCGGTCCTGTTCATGTCCGGCTATGCCGAGGAACAGCTGCGCGCCGATATCGACATCGACCAGATGCATTTCATCGCCAAGCCGTTCAGCGTGAAGCAGATCGGCGAAAAGGTGAGCGGCGTGCTGCGCAAGGCGGCGGCGCGGGCGGACTGATCCCCTGTTGGAAATTATTTTCGTTCCACTCTTGTTCTCATGGAACAAAGTGGGTACATGATCCTTCCATCGAGGCAGGGCAGGCCGGGTGAAAACCCCCGGCGCGGCCTAGCGAACAGGCGGAGACGGTGTCATGGCAAGTGCGAATCTGAAGCTCGTCGAAAAGGAAGGTAACGTGGACCGTCAGAAGGCGCTCGATGCAGCGCTCGCACAGATCGATCGTGCATTCGGCAAGGGCTCGGCGATGAAGTTGGGCTCGAAGGAAACGATGAACGTGGAGGCGATCTCCACCGGATCGCTGGGCCTCGACATCGCTCTCGGCATCGGCGGCCTGCCCAAGGGCCGCGTGATAGAGGTCTACGGACCGGAAAGCTCGGGCAAGACCACGCTGGCACTGCACGTCATTGCAGAGGCGCAGAAGAACGGCGGCACCGCGGCCTTCGTGGATGCCGAGCACGCGCTCGACCCGGTCTACGCCAAGAAGCTGGGCGTCGACATCGACGAACTGATCGTCTCGCAGCCCGACACGGGTGAGCAGGCGCTCGAGATTACCGACACGCTGGTGCGCTCCAACGCCATCGACGTGCTGGTGGTGGACTCGGTCGCCGCGCTGGTGCCGCGTGCCGAGATCGAGGGCGAGATGGGCGACAGCCATGTCGGCCTGCAGGCGCGCCTCATGTCGCAGTCGCTGCGCAAGCTGACCGGATCGATCAACCGCTCCAAGTGCATGGTGATCTTCATCAACCAGCTGCGCATGAAGATCGGCGTGATGTACGGCAACCCGGAAACCACGACCGGCGGCAACGCGCTCAAGTTCTACGCCTCGGTCCGCCTCGACATCCGCCGCACCGGCGCGATCAAGGACCGCGACGAGGTGATCGGCAACTCCACCCGCGTGAAGGTGGTCAAGAACAAGGTGGCCCCGCCGTTCAAACAGGTCGAGTTCGACATCATGTACGGCGAAGGTATCTCCAAGATCGGCGAGATCCTCGACCTCGGCGTCACCGCCGGGCTGGTTGAGAAGAGCGGTTCGTGGTTCAGCTACGACAGCATCCGCATTGGCCAGGGACGTGAGAACGCCAAGACCTTCCTGAAGGAAAACCCCGAGATTTGCAGCCGCCTCGAAGCCGCCATCCGCGGCCGGACCGAAGCGGTTGCCGAGGAGATGATGACGGGCCCGGACGCGGACGCCGACGACTGATCCTCAAGAAGGTGTAGCTGCCGGCTCCCCACCTGGAACCGGCAAACCCTGCCACACCTTGCGAAACCGGAGCCGGCGACGGCGGGTCAGCCCGCCACCGCCGGCTTCTTCGCATCTGCTCGTTGTCCTGCGCCGCGCGTTCGATATAGGAGTGCCGCGAAACTAGGGGGACTTCATGACGGGCAAGAGCGAGTGGCAGGGCCGGGTGGGAGGAACCTGGTCGCAGGAATGGCCGCGTACCGATCGCTCCTTCGCGCAGGTGACCGAGGCCTTGCTCGGCCGCGTCCGCGCCGCAGGAGCGAGCCGCGTGGTCGACATCGGCTGCGGTGCGGGCGAACTTTCGCTCGCCATCGCGCGCGGACAACCCGAGTGCTCGGTCACCGGCATCGACGTCTCTCCGGATCTCGTCGCCACGGCCCGTTCGCGCGGCACGAACCACGCCAACCTCCGCTTCGATTTGGCCGATGCCGCGACCTGGCAGGCACCTGCCGGCGAGCGCCCCGACCTCTACGTTTCGCGCCACGGGGTGATGTTCTTCGACGACCCCGCCAGTGCCTTCGGCCATCTCGCCGAGCAGGCGGTGGAGGGGGCGGGCCTCTTGTTCTCCTGCTTCCGCGATCGACAGGACAATCCCTTCTTCACCGAGATCGTCCGGCTCCTGCCCGAGCCTCCTGCAACCGCCGATCCTCGCGCGCCCGGTCCGTTCGCCTTTGCCGATCCCGAATACGTCGCCGGACTGCTGGCCGCCGGCGGCTGGAGGGGAGTGTCGATGGAGCCGCTCAACGTGGCAATGGTCGTGGGTGCCGGCGCGGATCCGCTCGCCGATGCCGTCAGCTACTTTAGCCGCATCGGGCCGGCGGCCAGCGCCGCTGCCGAGATGGACGTGGCCGCGCGCGAACGATTCCTCGGCCGCATCCGCGACACGGCGGAGCGACGTCTGTCTGACGGGATCGTCGCCTTTCCCGCTTCGGTATGGATCGTTACCGCGCAGCGCGCCTGACGATCGGCGGCGCGCCCGCCGGGGTGGGGGCGCACAGCCCACTTGTCCCCACGCGCGCCAGCGCCTAATTCGCCGCCATGCACTCGACCAACGACATCCGCCGGACCTTCCTCGATTACTTCGCGTCCGAGGATCACCTCGTGGCGCCGTCCGCGCCGTTGGTGCCGTACAACGACCCGACGCTCATGTTCGTCAATGCCGGCATGGTGCCGTTCAAGAACGTCTTCACCGGCGTCGAGACCCCGCCCGCGCCGCGCGCTGCCAGCAGTCAGAAATGCGTGCGCGCAGGCGGAAAGCACAACGATCTCGACAACGTCGGCTACACCGCGCGGCACCTCACCTTCTTCGAGATGCTGGGCAACTTCAGCTTCGGCGACTATTTCAAGGAACGCGCGATCGAACTCGCGTGGACCCTCGTTACGAAGGATCTCGGCCTCGATCCGAACCGGCTGACCGCCACCGTCTACCATACCGACGACGAGGCCTTTGACCTCTGGCGCAAGATCGCCGGCCTGCCCGAAAGCCGCATCATCCGTATCCCCACCAAGGACAACTTCTGGGCGATGGGCGCTGACGGTCCGTGCGGCCCGTGCTCGGAAATCTTCTGGGACCACGGTGACAGCGTGGCCGGCGGCCCTCCCGGCTCGCCCGACGAGGACGGCGACCGCTTCGTCGAGATCTGGAATCTCGTCTTCATGCAGCACGTGCAGGAGAACGACGCGATCGTGGGAAACCTGCCGCGCCCCAGTATCGACACCGGCATGGGCTTGGAACGCATCGCCACCGTGATGCAGGGCGTTCACAACGTGTTCGAGACCGACACCTTCCGCACCTTCATCGCGGCGAGCGAGGAGCTCGTGAAGGCGAAAGCGACGGACGAGACCATCGCCAGCCACCGCGTGATCGCCGATCACCTGCGCTCGACCAGCTTCCTCATCGCCGATGGCGTGCTGCCGTCGAACGAAGGCCGCGGCTATGTGCTTCGCCGCATCATGCGCCGCGCCATGCGCCACGCGCACCTGCTGGGCGCGGACAAGCCGCTCATGCACCGCATGGTCCCCGCGCTGGTGGGCGAGATGGGGCAGGCCTATCCAGAACTCGGCCGCGCGCAGGCGCTCATCACCGAGGTGCTGGAGCGCGAGGAGACGCGTTTTCGCCAGACGCTGGAGAAGGGCCTGCGCCTGCTCGACGACGAAAGCGCCGACCTCACCGAGGGCGACAGCCTGCCCGGCGAAACCGCTTTCCGGCTCTACGATACCTACGGCTTCCCTTATGACCTTACCGAGGATGCGCTTCGCAGCCGCGGTATTGCGGTGGAGCGCGAGGGTTTTGATGCCGCCATGGCGCAGCAGAAGGCGGCGGCGCGCGCGGCCTGGAAGGGTTCCGGCGCGGCCGCCGACAGCGAGGTGTGGTTCGACATCGCGGAGCGCGAGGGCGCGAGCGAGTTCACCGGCTACAGCGCCACCGAGGGCGAAGGCAGGGTGGTCGCGCTGGTCGTTGATGGCAAGGAGGTGCAGTCCGCCGACGCCGGGCAGGAGGTGACCGTGCTCACCAACCAGACCCCGTTCTATGGCGAAAGCGGCGGCCAGATGGGCGACACCGGCACCATCACCGGCGACAATCGCCTGCATATTGCCGTCAGCGATACCGCCAAGCCGCTCGGGCGCCTGCACGCACACCACGGCCGCATCGAGGCGGGCAAGGTCGCGGTTGGCGATACCGTGCACATGGCCATCGACGCCGAGCGACGCGACCGCGTGCGCGCCAATCATTCCGCCACGCACCTGCTCCACGCGGCGCTGCGCCATCACCTGGGCGAGCACGTGACGCAGAAGGGCTCGCTGGTGGCGGAGGATCGCTTCCGCTTCGACTTCTCTCACCCCAAGCCGCTGCTCCCGTCCGAGATCGCCGCGATCGAGGCCGAGGTGAACGGCGAGATCCGCGCCAATGCCGAGACCGTCACCCGCCTGATGAGCCCGGACGAGGCCGTCGAGGCAGGTGCGCTGGCGCTGTTCGGCGAGAAATACGGCGAGGAAGTGCGCGTCCTCTCCATCGGCAGCCCGGATCACGGCGGTTCAGGACGCAACTATTCGGTCGAGCTGTGCGGCGGCACCCACGTGCGCGCTACCGGCGACATCGGCCTGTTTCGCATCGTCGCGGAAAGCGCGGTGTCTTCCGGCGTGCGGCGTATCGAGGCGCTGACGGGCGAGGCTGCGCGCCAGTGGGTCGTGGGCCGCGAGGAGGCGCTCAAGTCGGTCGCCGCCACGTTGCGCACCGCACCCGAGGAAGTCGAGGAGCGTGTCGCCGCGCTGGTTGACGAGCGCAAGCGTCTGGAGCGCGAACTGGCCGAGGCGAAAAAGGCGCTGGCGCTGGGCGGTGGTGGCTCGGGCGAGGCGCAGGCGGACGAAGACGTCGGCGGCATCGCCTTTTCCGGCCAGGTGCTTGAAGGGATGGACCCGCGCGAACTGCGCGGACTGCTCGACGGTGCCAAGACGAGGCTTTGCAGCGGTGTCGCGGCAATCGTCGCGGTGAATGAGGGCAAGGCGGCGGTTGCTGTCGGCGTGACGGACGATCTCGCCGGTCAGGTCAGTGCGGTCGATCTCGTGCGCGCCGGGGTCGAGGCCGTCGGCGGCAAGGGCGGCGGCGGTCGGCCCGACATGGCGCAAGGCGGCGGACCCGACGGGGACAAGGCCGCCGCGGCCATCGCCGCCGTGCGCGATGCCCTCGCCCGGGTCAGCGTCTAGCCGACCCGGTTTCCGGACGCGCCGCGGCGGTCGGGTTCGCTGCCGCGCGGCACGTTCTTCATGTCGCGATCCGGACGACCGTGAGCATCGTCGCCCGCGACGTTCTTGGGCGCGAACTTCTCGGCATTCGGCGTCGGCTTGGTGGGATCGTCGGTGTGGCTCATCGAAAGTCTCCTTTCCCCACCAACGCCCCAGTCGCCCGGACGGTCCGAGAAAGTCAGCCTTCGACGCGCCCCGTGCGAAGTTTGGGCGTGTGCGCGATGGCGCCGCCCTCGCGGATCTCGGCGCGGAACTCGTCGCGCTTTTCGTGGATCGAGGCGATGACCGGCCCCATCGCCACGCCGAGGTCGACCAGCGCGGCCTCGCTCAGTTGCAGCGAGCTTTCGAGCGTTTCGGGCACGGCGGTGGTTGCACCGCTGCGGTAGAGCTCGGCCGCGTGGCCGCTGTCGCGCGCGCGGGCGATGATCGGCAGGTCGGGCCGAAGGGCGCGCAGCTTGCGGGTCAGCCGGCCGGCCAGCACGTGCTCGTCCATCGTCAGGATCACCGCGGGCGCCTGCTCGATGCCGAGCCCGCCCAGCGCATCGTCGCGCATGGCGTTGCCGTAGATCGCGTTATAGCCCTCGCGCCGGGCCCGCTCCACGATGTCGGGGTCGAAATCGATGGCGACATAGGGCTTGCCGTGGACGCGCAGCATCTGCGCCACCAGCCGGCCCACGCGGCCCAGGCCCACGATGATGGCGCGCGGCTCATCCTCAGCCACGTCCACCGGATCGAGCACGGGGGCGGGCTCCACCTGCCTGGCCACCAGCTTGCCGAGCGCGGCCAGCAGCGGCGTGACGGTGAGGCCGACGGCGGTGACGATCTGCCAGAACTGCGCCGTCTCGCGGTCGATCAGCAGCGCCGAACCGGCCGCGGCGAGGATGATGAGCGTCGTCTCCGAAGGGCTCGCCATCAGGATGCCGGTCTCGGTAGCGGTGGCCCGGCGCGCGCCCATCAGGCGCAGCAGGACGCCCGTCACCACGGCCTTGAGCGACAGCACGGCGACCACGGCCAGCACGATTGCCGGCAGCTGCGCCCAGACCACCGCAAGGTCGATGCTCATGCCCACGGTCATCAGGAACACGCCTAGCGCGAGGCCCTTGAACGGCTCGATGATGCCCTCGACCTCGGAGTGGTACTCGGTCTCTGCGATCAGCAGGCCCGCCACCAGCGCGCCGACGATTGGCGACAGGCCGACGAGCGCGGTGGCGAGGCTCGCCCCAATCACCACGAGAAGGCTGGCGGCGAGGAACAGCTCGGGGCTCTTGGTGCGCGCGGCCTGGGCGAAGAGATGCGGCAGCAGGTAACGGCCCGCGACCATCATCACCGCCACCACCAACGCGCCCTGCCACAGGACGCCGACGATTTCGCCCATGCCCTCCTCGCCCACCGCCGGGCCGAGGGCGCCGAGGAGGAAGATGATCGGGACGATCATGATGTCCTCGAACAAAAGCATCGACAGCGCCGCGCGGCCCACCGGCGTGGTCGTGCCGCTGATAGGCAGCACCAGCGCAGTGGAACTGAACGCGAGGGCGAGGCCGAGCGCCAGAGCGCCAGTCCAGTACTGTCCCATCGCCCACAGGGCCGTCGCCAGCAGCCCGCCCGAGACCAGCACTTCCAGCGCGCCGAGGCCGAAAACCAGTTTCCGCAGCTGCCACAGGCGGTTGAAGCTCAACTCCAGCCCGATGGTGAACAGCAGCAGAATGATGCCGAACTCGGCGAAAGGCTCCAGCGCCTCGGGCTGGGAGATGGAGACGTAGTAGAGCCAAGGAGCCTCGCCCACCAGTCGCCCGAGACCGAAGGGTCCGACCAGCAGTCCGATCAGGATGAAACCGATGATCGGGGTGACGCGAAAGCGCGCGAACAGCGGGATGACGATGCCGGTAGCGCCCAGGATCACCAAGGCATCGCTCATTGTGGTGGAAAGTTCGGCGCCGTGCATCGGGCGTCTATTGCAGATGCGAAGGGCGCGCGGCAACGGGCAAAGCGGTAACTGAACCCTAGCCAGCACGCGCGCTATCGTTACACAGGGCAGCCATGCAGACGCCCACGATCATCGCGCTCGCCCTCTATTTCATCCTGATGCTCGCCATCGGCCTCTATGCATGGAAGCGCTCGACGGCGGACAGCGAGGGCTATCTGCTTGGCGGGCGCAACCTCAGCCCCGCGGTCGCGGCGCTCTCGGCCGGAGCCAGCGACATGAGCGGCTGGCTGCTGTTGGGCCTGCCGGGCGCGCTCTATGCCACGGGGCTGGTGGAGGCGTGGATCGGCATCGGCCTGTTCGTGGGCGCGCTGGTCAACTGGATCGTCGTCGCGCCGCGCCTGCGCCGCCAGACGGTGGAATACGGCAACGCGCTGACCATCCCCGAATTCCTCGCCAACCGCTTTCCCGACAAGGCCGTGCTGCTGCGCGTGGTCTCCGCGCTGGTGATCGTCGTGTTCTTCGCCGTCTATTCGGCAGCCAGCTTGGTCGCCGGCGGCAAGCTGTTCGAGACGATGTTCCTAGATGGCGAGGTGCTGGGCATGAGCCCCTATTTCGCCGGCGTCCTCGTCACCGCGCTGGTGGTGCTGGCCTATACCGCGGTGGGCGGGTTCCTGGCGGTGAGCCTGACCGACTTCGTGCAGGGCCTCATCATGGTGACCGCCCTCGTCATCATGCCGCTGGTGGTGCTCTACGGGCAGGGCGGGGGCGGGCTGTCGCAGATGCGCGAGACGCTGGCCGGGGTCGATCCGGGCTTTCTCTCGCTGTTCTCGGGCCTTACGCTGATCGGCTTCCTCAGCGCGGTGACATGGGGCCTCGGCTATTTCGGGCAGCCGCACATCATCGTGCGCTTCATGGCGGTGCGCGAGGGTGGCATTCCGGCGGCGCGCAACATCGGCATGACGTGGATGGCGGTGGCCCTGATCGGTGCCATCGGCATTGGGCTGGCGGGCCGGGCCTATGTCGAGCGCAACCCCGCCGTGGCGCTGGAGGACCCGGAGACGATCTTCATCCTGCTCGCCGACCTGCTGTTCCACCCCTTTGTCACCGGCTTCCTGCTGGCCGCGCTGCTGGCGGCGGTGATGAGCACGATCTCGAGCCAGCTGCTCGTCGCCTCCAGTTCGCTGACCGAGGACTTCTACCGCCTGTTCCTGAAGAAGGACGCAAGCGAGCGCGAGGCGGTGACGGTCGGTCGCGTCAGCACGGTGCTGGTGGCCATTGCGGCCATCGCCATCGCGAGCGATGCGGACAGCGGCGTGCTGTCGCTGGTGAGCAATGCCTGGGCGGGCTTCGGCGCGGCCTTCGGACCGCTGATCATTCTGGCGCTGACCTGGAATCGCATGACCGGTGCGGGCGGCGTGGCCGGCCTCGTCACCGGGGCGCTGGTGGTTATCGTGTGGATCTTCAGCGGGCTGGGCGAGGCGACGGGAATCTACGAGATCATCCCCGGCTTCATCGCCGCCTGGCTGGCGATCTGGCTGGTCAGCCGCGCCACGGCCGGAGCCGTGCCCGCACGCGCCGGAGAATGAATCCTCGCTATTTTCGCGGCAAGTCCCTAAGTAGGGATCGCTGACGTCGAAATTTGCGACGGACTTCGAGATTTGCCGACCGCCGATTGCCTTTCAGGCCCCGGCGTAAACCAGACGACGACTTCCTTTCTTCGGACGAACTGACGCGACGACCAGCCGGCAATCTCGCCGGCGGGCACATACGTTCTCGAAAGGAACACATCATGTCGAAAACCGGCACCGTAAAATTCTTCAATGCCGACAAGGGCTATGGCTTCATTCAGCCGGACGACGGCTCGAACGACAGCTTCGTGCACATCTCGGCCGTGCAGGCCGCGGGCATGCAGACGCTCGATAAGGAGCAGCGCCTGAACTACGAGGTCGAAACCGGCCGCAACGGCAAGGAAAGCGCGATCAACCTGTCCTCCGCGGACTGATCGAACCGGCGGGCGCGGGGCATCGGCCTCGCGCCCGCCATCCCTCCGGCGCGCAGGAGACAGTCATGGCCGATACTTACGAAATGTGCTGCGAACGTGCCGATGCGGCCGCGCTCGCTGCAAGCAATGCCCAGCTAGACAACGTGCGGGACAGGGAGCTTCGGGCCGAGAAGACCTGGCGCGGGCTGGCCGAAAAGGCGCGCTCGGTCGCCGAGTCGCGCGAAAAGGTGGAGCGGGAGAAGCTTGCCGAGCGTCAGATGCTGGCCCGGCAGGCCGACGACCCCGTAGAGGCCGCGCAGGAAGCTGCCGAATAAGGCGGGTCAGCCGCCGCCCGGCCCATGCTGGCGCGTGGGCGGAGGGCCGCTCGGCTCGGTGGCCGTGTCGCCGTCGAGCTTTTCCTTCTGCTCCCACTCGATACGGTAGAGATCGAAGCGCCGGTCGGCCAGGTTGCGTACCGTGCCCTCGGCCCTCGCCCAGGCGAGGTCTGCCAGGTTCACGTCGCTGATCGTCAGCGTCTCGACGTTCTCCGATGCCTCCGCCGCGATGCCGTCGCGGGCGAAGGGGAAGTCGCAGGGGGTCAGGATGCAACTCTGCGCGTACTGGATGTCCATGTTGGCGACGTTGGGCAGGTTGCCGACGTTGCCGCTCAAAACCATGAAGCACTGGTTTTCGATCGCGCGCGCCGCCGAGCAATAGCGCACGCGCATGTAGCCCTGCCGGCTGTCGGTGCAGAACGGCACGAAGATGATCCGCGCGCCCTCGTCCACCAGGCGGCGGGCGAGTTCGGGGAATTCGCTGTCGTAGCAGATCAGCACGCCGATGGGGCCGCAGTCGGTCTGGATCACGTCCACCGCATCGCCGCCGCGGATGTTCCACCAGTAGGCTTCGTTCGGCGTGGGGTGGATCTTCTCCTGCGTGTGCACGCTGCCATCGCGCAGGCAGACGATGGCGATGTTGTGGATGTCGCCGTCCTCCATGCGCGTGGGATGGCTGCCGCCGATGATGTTGATGTTGGACTTGAGCGCCATCTCGGACAGCGCCTCGCGGATGCGCGGCGTGTATTCGGACAGGCGCTCGATACTGGCGATGGGACTGAGTTCCTCTTCCTCGGCGCTCAACAGCATCAGCGTGAACAGCTCGGGGAAGAGGATGAAGTCCGCCTCGTAATCGCTTGCGACATCGACGAAATAGCGGATCTGGCCGATGAACTCGTCGAAGTCCTTCACCGCGCGCGCCTGCAGCTGGCAGGTGGCGACGCGCACGTTCTCGACCCCGCGCGGGACACGCGGGCGCGGGCCCGATTCTTGGTCGACGAAGGGATTGCGCCAGATCATCTGCACGGCGTTGCCGCGGCTGCGCTTGTCCTCGGGCAGGTAGCCCTTGAGCACGCCCACCGGCTCGAAACCGTTGGCGAGCTGGAAGCGGATGACGGGATCGTGGATCTTGCCCGCCACGACCTGGTCGAGATAGTCCTGCGGCCCGTCCACCCGGCGTGCCATGCGACCGTAGTTGGGCATTCGCCCACCGAAGACGATGCCCTTCAGCTCCAGCTGTTCCGCCAGCGCGCGGCGTTCCTCGTACAGCCTGCGCCCGATGCGCGTGCCGCGGGTCTTGGGATCGACGCAAAGCTCGTAGCCGTAGAGCCAGTCGCCATTCGGATCGTGCCGCGCGCCATAGCCGTTGCCGGTGATCTCGTCCCAGCTGTGCGGCATCAGCGCCTTGTCGCCGCCGATTCGCATGGTGGCGCAATATCCGATCAGCTTTCCGTCGAGCAGGGCGACGAAGCAGCCTTGCGGATAGTTGTTGATCTGCCCGCGGATCTCGCTGGCGGTGTAGGGGGCAAAGTCCTCGTACACGCGCTTCGCCAGCGCCGCGATGCGGCGGATGTCGGCGATTTCGGCCTGGCGGATCTCGAGGCGGGCCTTGGTCACTCGGGGTCTCCGGTAAAAAGTGCGTCCACATCGCCGCCGTTGGCTTCCAGCGCGGCGGCAACGCGCTTGCGGCCCTCCCAGTAGGACAGGGCGGGGTGGTTCTCGCCGCGCGCCATCATGGCCTCGGCCTCGCCATCGGACAGCGTACTTTCCTGCGCGACATGGTCGGCATAGCCCTCGGTCAGCCACTGCGGTTTCAGGGCGATGCCAAGGCCGTAGCGGCGGCGCTGGATGCCGTGGACGAACTCGTGCGCGAGAATTGCGGAGAGCGTGCGGGTGGCGGAGCCGTTGTCGACGGTATTCGCCGCCACGTCGGCATCGTTGACGATCACCGCCTCGCTCACCGGACGGGTCAGGCCGAAGCCGCCGCGCGAGGTATTGGCGAGCCACAGCCAGCGCCAGCCGCCGTCGGTGAGGAAGACGGGCCGCCGCTCGTCCGGTTCGGCGATCGGACTGGCGGCGAGCAGTGCGCGCGTCTCGCCCGCCACCGCGCCCAGCCTAGCAGTATCAATCGGCCGTTCCGACCAGACGGTGCCGATTTCACTCTCGGCCTTGTAGGGAAAGGCCAGCAGTTGCGGCGCGGCGAGCGGGGAGAGCGCGATCAGCGCCGCCGCTCCGCCGGCAATGCCCAGCCAGCGCACGGTGTTAGCCGAGTCCCTGCGCCGCCATTTCCTTTTCCAGCCCCTCGACGATGGCCTCGAAGAACTGCTCGGTGGTCATCCACGGCTGGTCCGGCCCGATGAGGAGCGCGAGATCCTTGGTCATCTTGCCGCTTTCCACGCTCTCGATGCACACGCGCTCGAGCGTCTCGGCGAACTTCACCACGTCCGGCGTGCCGTCGAAGCGGCCGCGGTACATCAGGCCGCGGGTCCAGGCGAAGATGCTGGCGATCGGGTTGGTGCTGGTCGCCTTGCCCTGCTGGTGCTGGCGATAGTGGCGGGTGACGGTGCCGTGCGCAGCCTCGGCCTCCACGGTCTTGCCGTCGGGCGTCATCAGCACGCTGGTCATCAGGCCGAGCGAGCCGAAGCCCTGCGCCACGACGTCCGACTGCACGTCGCCGTCGTAGTTCTTGCAGGCCCAGACGAATTTGCCGCTCCACTTGAGCGCGCTCGCCACCATGTCGTCGATCAGGCGGTGTTCGTAGCCGATGCCCTTTTCGGCGAACTTCTCCTTGAAGCCCTCGGTGTCGAAAACCTCCTGGAACAGGTCCTTGAAGCGGCCATCGTACTTTTTCATGATGGTGTTCTTGGTGGAGAGGTACACCGGCCAGCCACGGTCGAGGCCGTAATTGAAGCTGGCCCGCGCGAAGTCGCGGATGGACTCGTCGTGGTTGTACATCGTCATGGCGACGCCGGGCTGGTCGAAGGTATGAACCTCGAGGTCGATGGTTTCGCCGTTGTCGCCCTCGAACACCATGCGCAGCTTGCCCGCGCCGGGGATCAGCGTGTCGGTGGCGCGGTACTGGTCGCCAAAGGCGTGGCGGCCGACAACGATGGGATCGGTCCAGCCCGGCACCAGGCGTGGCACGTTATCGATGACGATGGGCTCACGGAAGATCGTGCCGCCCAGGATATTGCGGATCGTGCCGTTGGGGCTGCGCCACATGGACTTGAGATTGAATTCCTCGACGCGCGCCTCGTCGGGCGTGATGGTGGCGCACTTCACGCCTACGCCGTATTTCTTGATCGCCTCGGCGGAATCGATGGTGATCTGGTCGCCCGTCTCGTCGCGCTTCTCGACGCTGAGATCGTAGTATTTCAGGTCCACGTCGAGATAGGGCAAGATCAGCCGCTCGCGGATCCATTCCCAGATGATGCGGGTCATTTCGTCGCCGTCGATCTCGACGATGGGGTTCTTTACCTGAATCTTGGCCATCGGTTTCCCTGCTGTGAGCGTGGAGTTTGGCCGCGTCCTAGCAGACGCTTACCGGGGCGCAAGGGAGGGGGCGGCAATCCGGGCGCGGTCGGCGAACCCGGCGACGAGCGAAGGCGCGATGCGGGCAAGCGCAAGCGCGGCGCGTGCGCCGAGGCGGGTCTCGGCGGCGTGCCATGCGGCAGAGGCGAGGGTGACGGGCAGGCGGGCGCTGGAGGCGAAGGCGCGCTGGTAGGCGGGGGCGGCGGCGGGTCCGCCGTGGGTCCAGTGCTCGGCCGCCATGGCGCCGCTGGCGAGTGCGATGGAGATGCCTTCTCCCGCCAGCGAGGGGATCAC
Source organism: Aurantiacibacter luteus (assembly GCF_001010945.1). GTDB lineage: Bacteria > Pseudomonadota > Alphaproteobacteria > Sphingomonadales > Sphingomonadaceae > Alteraurantiacibacter > Alteraurantiacibacter luteus. The sequence continues at coordinate 1,109,202 of NZ_LBHB01000001.1, read as the reverse complement.
CGCGGCCTGGTCGCCGAGGCGGAACAGGCCGGGGGACGTATCGCGGGCGATGAAGCCATAAGGCACCGCGCCGATGGTGTCGCAGCGCACCTGTCGCCAGTCGTCACCGAGGCGGGCGGCGAGGGCGGGGTTGGCCTGCGCCAGCCGCGCGAACAGCGCCTCGGGCGAGCCACCGGCCTTGGCCAGCGCGCTCTTGCGCATGGCGAGGCAAAGGTTGGCACTGCCGCCTTCCTGCAGCACGATGCCGACATATCCGCCGGGGAAGAGGTGCAGCTCGATTGCGCCGCCGAGCAGGCGCAGGCGCTCGGGCGTGGGCGGGAGGCGCAGGCGCAGGCCGAGTGCAGTGTCCTTGGCCTCGCGCGGGCGGGTTTCGCCGCGAACGTCGTGCTTGCCGGTGGCGAGGAAGAGGCTTTGCGGACGATAGCTGGCGGCGCGGCCCTCCACAGCGAGGCCGTCGACGGCGCGCACGGCGTCGAACTCCAGCTTTGCGCCGCTCGCCAGCGCGCGGGCGCGCATGGCAGTGTCGAGCGCGTGGCGGGAGAGGCCCCAGGCGGCGTGCGGCAGGTCGAGCGCGGCCTCGCGTGGGCCGTCGAACAGGCGCAGCCGGGTTACGCGGTGCGCGCCGAGTGCCGCAGGCGATAGGCCGAGCGAGGCGAGTTGCTCCGCCGTGCGCCAGCTGAGGAAGCCGCCGCACAGGGGATCGCCGACCTCTTCGTCACGGTCGAGCAACAGCGGCGCGGCGCCCGCCTGCCCGAGCCGGATGGCCGCCGCGCAACCGGCGGGCCCGGCTCCGACGATCAGCGGGTCTTCGATACGCACAGGCGAAAGGGGAAATACCGCTCGATCCGCTGGCCCTCGACGCCGGCTTCGGCGAGCAGGGCGGGCCATTCGGCAGGACGGTAGGAGCGGGCGATGGAGGTGCGCCCGTCGGCGCGAACGATGGGATGCCAGCGCGCCGCCCAGGCGAGCAGCGGGTAGCCCGAATAGCTGACGGCGTGGCGGTGGAGGTCGTTGATAAACCACCCGGCACGCGCCTCGGCCTCCATGAAGCGCATGAACAGCACCAGCTCCTCGCGGCTCATGTGGTGGGCGACGAGGCTGGAGACGACGACGTCCCAACTGCCGCCGAGCAGATCGGCGTAGTCGCCGGTGTGGTAGGAAATCGGCAGACCCGCAGGTGTCGCCTCGCGCGCGACTACGGCGCTGTTAGGGTTTAGGTCGACGCCGACCAATTCGGCTGTCTTGCCATTCGCCTCTGCCCATTGCGCGATCCGGCGCAGCATGTCGCCCTGGCCGTAGCCGACATCGAGCAGGCGGAAGCTGTCGCGGCCCGCAAGCGCGCGCTCGAGAAAAGCGAGGGTGGGGCGATAGGCAAGGGTGGCGCGGTTGACGCGGGCGAGGTCGGCCAGCACCTCGCGATATGTCGCCTCCGGCAAGGCCGGATCGTCCATCAGTTCCTCGGTTTCGAGGCGCTGGGCCAACATGCCGCTCATTCCCCGTCGTCCCAATGAAAGCGCACCCCTTCCATCGCCAGCCCCGGCCCGAAGGCGAGGGCGAGGCCGTTGCGCGGCCGCTGTTCCATCATCCGCTGGATGACAAACAGGACCGTGGCCGAACTCATGTTGCCGACTTCGCGCAGCACGGCGCGCGAGGTATCGAGAGCATCGGCGGGCAGGTGCAGCCCGCGTTCGACCGCGTCGAGGATCGACTTGCCGCCGGGATGGACGGCCCAGGCGTCCGGCTCGCCGCCGGCGCGCAGTTTCTCGGCCATGCGCTCGTCCGCCAGGGCTTCGGCGAGGCGGCCCGGCACCGCGCCCGAAAGATGCATCACGAAGCCCGTCTCGCCGATGGTCCAGGTGATGAGATCGCCCGAATCCTCCAGCGCCGCGGAGAGTCCTTCGCCCAGCACCAATCCCGGCCCGCTGCCGGTGACGAGCGCGGCGGCGGCCCCGTCGGCGAACTGGCCCATGGCGAGGAGCTGTTCGAGCGTCGCGCCGTCCTGCAGGTGGAGCGAGCACAGCTCCACCGATACGGCCAGCACTCGCGCCGCCGGGTTGCCGCGCACGATGTGGCCGGCGGTCCTGAGCAGCGTGATGCCGGCGTAGCAGCCCATGAAGCCGATGCTCACCCGCTCCACGCTCGGCGAGAGGCCGAGGCGGCGGGCGATGACCTGGTCGAGGCCCGGGGCCATGAAGCCAGTGCAGCTGGCGACGACGATATGGGTGATGCCCGCGAGGTCGGGCAGCTTGTCGATGGCCGCCAGCGCCAGCTCGGGCGCTTCGGCGGCGTAGCGCCGCATCCTTCCAGCCGTGCCGGTGGGATTGGCGGCGTCGTAGAAGCTGCCCGCCTCCATGGCGATGTCTGCGGGTTCGAGGACGGAGTAGCGGTGGTCGATGCCGCCGCGCTCGGTCATGCGGCGAAACAGCTTTTCCTCGCGCGGATCGGCAATCTGCCGTGCGGCATACTCGTTGTAGCTGGCGTGCGCATCGCGCGAAGGTGTGGCCGTGCCGAGCGCGTTTATGCGCGGCACTCCCTGCGGTTGCAGGGCGATGGCACCGCGGGCGACCAGTTCGGTGACGTCATTCATCCACGCCACCAACGGTCCGCGGCGCGCTTCGTGCCATCAGCCGCAGATTTTCGCCTTGGCCGCGTCATACTCCGCTATCAGCTGCGCGGCGAGATCGGCGGTGGGGCGCACGTCCTTGACCGCGCCGACGCCGTGGCCGGCAGACCAGACGGTCTTCCACGCCCGCGCTTCCTCGTTCAGCGACATCTCGCCCGAATGCTCGTGCGAGGCGGCGGCGAGGCTGGGGGTCATGAAGTTGGCGCCGACGCCCGTCACCTTGTCGGTGTAGGTGATGTCCTTGGCGCTCGCGCCAATCATCATCGCCTTCTGCTCGTCGGAGGCCATGCTCTCGCTTGCGGCGATGAAGTGGCTGCCGAGGTAGCCAAAGTCCGCGCCCATGGCCTCTGCGGCCAGGACATGGCCGCCGTGGCTCATCGAGCCCGACAGGATGATGGCACCGTCGTAGAACTCGCGGATCTCGCTGACGAGCGCGAAGGGGCTGAAGGTGCCCGCATGCCCGCCCGCACCGGCGGCGACGGCAATGATGCCGTCCACACCGGCCTCCACGGCCTTTTCCGCGTGGCGACGCATGATGACGTCGTGGAAGACGAGACCGCCGTAGGAATGCACCGCGCTCACCAGGTCCGGCACCGCGCCCAATGAGGTGATGATGAGCGGCACCTCGTACTTCACGCACAGCTCCAGGTCCGCCTGAACGCGCGGGTTCGAGTGGTGGACGATGAGGTTCACGCCATAGGGCGCATCGTCCGGGCCGAGGCGATCCTTGATCTCGACCAGCCAGTCCTCGAAGCCTTGCGAGGTGCGCTGGTTGAGCGCGGGAAAGGTGCCGCAAAGCCCCGCCTTGCACGTCTCCACCACCAGGTTCGGTCCGGAGACCAGGAACATGGGGGCGACGATGGCGGGGATACGCAGGCGGCTGGCGAAAGCCCCAACCCTTTCGTTTGGGCCACCGGCGTTCATCAGAAGGCTTCCGCCGGCATGTCCATCATGCTCGCCTTGCCGCTGCGGATCGCCATGAACTGCGCGGTGGCAGGCGGCAGCAGGCGGTCGAAGAAGAACTGCGCGGTGACGAGCTTGGCCTTGTAGAAATCGGCCTCGCCCGTGCCTTCGGCCAGTTTTGCGTGGGCGACCTTGGCCGCCTTGGCGAAGCAGTAGCCCATGGCGACGAAGCCCAGCAGGCGCAGGTAATCGGTCGCCGCGGCGGCCGCTTCCTCGGGGTCCTTCATGCCCTTCTGCGCGATGTGCCCGGTGGCGAGCTGCAACGCGCCGAAGCTCTGCTGCAGCGCGCCCACCATCTTGCCGATGTTCGCATCCGCGCCGTTGTCCTCGATGAACTGGCTGACCGGGTGGAAGAAGCTGCGCAGGTTGCGGCCCATGCGGTCGGGCAGCTTGCGGCCGACCAGGTCGAGCGCCTGGATGCCGTTGGTGCCTTCGTAGATCATGGCGATACGGGCATCGCGGGCGAACTGCTCCACGCCGCTTTCCTGGATGTAGCCGTGTCCGCCGTAGACCTGCACCGCGAGGTGCGCGCTCTCGTGGCCGAGATCGGTGAAGAGCGCCTTCACCACCGGCGTCATCAGGGCGACGAAGTCCTTGGCGCGGGCGCGGGCTTCGGGCTCCTTCGCGGCGTGCTCGGCATCGAGCGCGCGACTGACCCAGGCGCTCAGCGCCCGGCAGCCCTCGTTATAGGCACGCATGGTCATCAGCATGCGGCGCACGTCGGGGTGGACGATGATCGGATCGGCGGGACCGGACGGGTTCTTCACGCCCGAGAGCGAGCGACCCTGCAGGCGGTCCTTGGCGTAGTAGACGGCGCTCTGGTAGGCGATCTCGCCTACGCCGAGGCCCTGGATGCCCACGGCCACGCGCTCGGTGTTCATCATGGCGAACATGGCCTCGAGGCCGCGGTTCGGCTCGCCCACGAGCCAGCCCTTCGAGTTCTCGAAGCTCATCTGGCAGGTGGCCGAGGCCTTGAGGCCCATCTTGTGCTCGATGGCGGTCGGGCCGGCACCGTTGCGATCGCCGAGCGTCCCGTCGTCCTTGGGCAGGTACTTGGGCACGAGGAACAGGCTGATCCCCTTCACGCCCGCGGGCGCATCGGGCAGGCGGGCGAGGACGAGGTGGACGATGTTGTCCGCCAGGTCATGGTCGCCGGCGCTGATGAAGATCTTGTTGCCGGTGACGAGGTAGCTGCCGTCGTCCTGCGGCACGGCCTTGGTCCGCAGCATGCCCAGATCGGTACCGCAGTGGCTTTCCGTCAGGCACATGGTGCCGGACCATTCGCCGTTCGCCATCTTAGGCAGGTAGAGGTTCTTGAGGTCGTTGGAGCCATAGGCCTCCAGCGCCACCATCGCCCCGCCGGTGAGGCCGGGGTAGAGGCCGAAGCTGAGGTTGGTGGAACAGCTCATCTCCTCGACCATCTTGGCGAGGGAGTGCGGCGCGCCCTGGCCGCCCCACTTCTGGTCGACGACCAAGCCGGCCCAGCCCGCCTCGCAGAAGGCCTTGTAGGCTTCGGGGAAGCCGTCGGGCGTGCGGACCACGCCGTTCTCGATCCGGCAGCCCTGCTGGTCGCCCGGCCAGTTCAGGGGCAGCAGCACGTCACGGCACAGCTTGTTCGCTTCCTCAAGGATGGCGGAGCGCATGTCCTCGTCGAAATCCTCGAACCCTTCGAGATCGCCGAAGCCGTCGTCGGTGTGGAGTTCCTCCAGCACGAAACGCATGTCGCGGATGGGAGCTTCATAGACTTGCATGGGACAGGTCCTTTCGGGTTTCGAGAACGTGGGTCAGTTACGGAGCGGCTTGCCGGTCTCGAGCATCTGCTCGACCCGGGCCTGCGATTTGGGATCGCGCACGAGCTTCATGAAGCCCTCGCGCTCGAGCTTGAGCAGGTCGGCCTCGGTGGTCACTTCGGTGATGTCGGTGTTGCCGCCGGTCAGGATGTGCGCCAGCACGCCCGCGACGGTCTCGTCGTGGGGCGTGGCCATGCCCTGCTTGCGGAAGCTGTCCACCGCCAGCTTGAGCGCCGCCGCGCCGGCGGGGCCGGGCAGGCGATACTCGGGCTTTTCGGGCGGGGTGTAGCCGTCGACCATGGCCAGCGCGCGCTGCTTGGCGTCGTAGAGCAGGCGGTCGCGGTTCATGGTCACGCCGTCGCTTTCGCGCAGGAACTTGAGGTCCTTGGCTTCGGCGGCGGACTTGGCGACGGTGGCTGTCGAGACGATCTCGAATACCTTGCTGACCGCGGGCATGGGGCCGCGCGGCTGGCGCTTGTCATCCTGCCAGCGGCTCAGCATCTCGCCGCAGCCGCCCCAGCCGGGGATCAGGCCCACGCCGGTCTCGACGAGACCGATGTAGGTTTCCGCGTGCGCCTGGATGGCATCGGAGTTGAGGCACACCTCGCAGCCACCGCCGAGCGCGAGGCCAGCGGGTGCGGCGACGACGGGGAAGGGGGCGTACTTCAGCGCCTTGTAGGCATCCTGCCCGCCCTTGATGAGCTTCTCCACCTCGCCCCAGGCCGCGATGTTGAGCGCGAACATGGCGAGGCCGAGATTGGCACCGGCGGAGAAGTTGGAGCCTTCGTTGTAGACGACGAGCGCCTTGTAGTCCTTCGCCACCATCGGCACGGCCTGGGCGATCAGCTTCATGACCTGCTCGTCGAGCGCATTCATCTTGCCGGTGAATTCGAGCGCGACGACGCCGTTGCCCACGTCCCACAGCGCGGCGCTGCCGTTCTTCAGCAGCGGCTCGGCGGTGCGCTTGATGTCCTCCAGCAGCAGCACGCCCTCGGGCCGCTCGATGTCGTGGTAGGCGCCATCGGTACCGAAGTACTGCCGCTTGCCGTTCTCGATGCGGTAGAAGGTGCCGTCACCCACGGCCTCGAGGATCGGCGGCACGGCGATGCCGTCCGCCTTCAGGCGCTCGACGAAATGGGCGGCGCCGATGTTGTCGATCATCTCGAACGGGCCGGCCTTCCAGTTGTAGCCGAGGCGCATGGCATCGTCGACGCCGGTGACCGTGGCGGTCGCTTCGGGCACGATGGAGGCAGCGTAGGCGAGAGTCGGGCCGAGCACGGACCAGGCATAGTCGCCGACCTTGCCCTTGGCCGAGATCAGCGCCTTCAGATCGCCTCGCGCGGCCGAGCCGCCGACGAGGCCGGGACGCGCGGCGGCACGGTACTCGCCGCTCTTCAGGTCCTTGGCCATCTTGGTGCGGCTGCCGTCCTCGGCCTTGGCCATGGAATAGAAGCCGCCCTTGCCCTTGCGGCCGGTATATCCGTCGGCGATCATCGCCTCGATCAGCGGCTCGCTGCGGGCGATCTTCTGGTAGGGATCGTCGGCGGGCAGGGTGCTGGTCAGCGACTTCATCAGGTGCGGCATCAGGTCGATGCCGATGAGGTCGATCAGGCCGAAGACGCCGGTCTTGGGCACGCCCATCGGCTTGCCGCCGATCTCGTCCGCTTCCTCGACACTGATGCCCTGCTCGAAGGCGGAGTTGACCGCCTGCTGGATCCAGAAGGTGCCGACACGGTTGGCGATGAAGCCGGGCGAGTCCTCGGCATCGACCACACTCTTGCCAAGCTTGCGGTCGACGAAATCGCGCACGCGGGCGACGGTCGCGGCATCGCTCTGCGGCCCCGCCACGATCTCGATCAGGCGCATGTAGCGCGGCGGATTGAAGAAGTGCGTGATGAGGAAGTCGCGCTTGAAATCCTCGCTGCGACCGTCGGTAAGCTGCGCCAGCGGAATGGTGCTGGTGTTGCTCGATACCGCGGTGCCGGGCGTGCGGACGGCCTCGAGCTTGGCGTAGAGGTCCTGCTTGATGTCGAGCCGTTCGATGATCGCCTCGACCACCCAGTCGCAATCGGCGACCTTGTCGAGGTGGTCCTCGATATTGCCGGTCTCCACCAGCTTGGCCGCGCGCTTGCCCATGAAGGGGGCGGGGTCGGTCTTGAGCATCTTGGCGACCGCGCCCTCGGCCACGGCGTTGCGGTTGGTCGCACCCTCGGGCACGATGTCGAGCAGCAGCACGGGAACGCCCGCATTGGCGACCTGCGCGGCGATGCCGGCGCCCATAGTGCCCGCGCCGATCACGCAGACCTTCTTGATGGTCTTGTCGCTCATTCCGCGGCCTCCAGGATGGTGGCGATGCCCTGGCCGCCGCCGATGCACTGGGTGGCGAGACCATAACGCTTGCCTTCGCGCTTCAGCAGGCTGGCGACCTTGCCGGTGATGCGCGCGCCGGTGGCGCCGAGCGGGTGGCCGACGGCAATCGCGCCGCCGTCGAGATTGATGCGGTCGGCCTTGATGCCGAGGTCGCCGATGCAGGCGAGCGCCTGGCTGCCGAAGGCCTCGTTCAGTTCGACCACGTCGATGTCGTCGATGGTGAGGCCGGCACGCTCGAGCGCCTTCTTGCTCGCCTCGACCGGGCCGATGCCCATGATCTCGGGCGCGCAGCCGCTGATGGCCATGCTCTTGATCCTGGCGAGGACCTTGAGGCCATTGCGCGCGGCATAGTCGGCGCTGCACACCAGCAGGGCGGCGGCGCCATCGGTCAGCGGGCTGGCGGTGCCGGCGGTGACGGTGCCGTTGGCGTCAAAGGCGAGCTTGAGGCCGGAAAGCCCCTCGGCGGTCGTCTCGGGGCGCGGGGTGCCGTCGGTGTCGACCACGGTGCCGTCGGCGAGCGTAATCGGGACGATCTCGTCCTTGAACTTGCCTTCCTGCATGGCGACGCCGGCCTTGCGCTGGCTCTCGACGGCGAAGGCCTCCTGCGTCGGGCGGTCGATCTCGTACTTCTTCGCGAGGTTCTCGGCAGTGTCGCCCATGCCGACATAGGCCGCGCTCTTCTCGGCCAGCTTGGGGTTGGGCATGGGGTTGAAGCCGGTCATCGGCACGCGGCTCATGGCCTCCACACCGGCGGCGATGAACACCTCGCCCGCGCCAGCGGCGATCTGGCCGGCGGCATAGTGGACCGCGCTCATCGAGCTGCCGCAAAAACGGTTCATGGTGATGCCGCCGATGCTTTGCGGCAGGTCGGCCAGCAGCACGACGAGGCGGGCGAGGTTGAAGCCCTGCTCACCCTCGGGGAAGGCGCAGCCGAGCACCAGGTCCTCGATGTCCTCGGCCTTCACGCCGGTGCGCTCGATCAGGCCCTTCACCGTGTTGGCGGCCAGGTCGTCGGGACGGACCTTGGCGAGCGCCCCGCGGTGCGCGGGATGGAAGGGAGAGCGGACATACCCTGCGATGACGACGTCGGTCATTCTTCATGCCTTTCAGGTTTGAAAGCGATTCGAACGCGCGGATTGACCTTTCGCGTCGAATGCTTACGATAAAGTCTGTTACTTGACGTATACGTTAAGCAGACCGGAATCAAGAGGGAAGCTCATCATGGTCGCCGCTCAGGCCGCATCGCATCCGATCGACACCAGCCGTATCCTGGCCGCCGACGGCACCCTGCGCCCGCGCCTGTTGACCGAGCTGCTGGATCACGCGGTCACGACCTATCCCGAGCGTGTCTGCGTCGATTTCCTGGGGAGGGAATGGACCTACGGCGCCATCGGTTCCCTCGTCGACCGGGTCGCCGCCGGGCTGCAGGCGCGGGGGATGGAGAAGGGCGACCGCTTCGCGCTTTGCCTGCCCAACACGCCCTATTCGGTCATCATGTACTTCGCCGTGCTGCGCGCGGGCGGAACGGTGGTGAACATCAATCCGCTCTACACCGAGGACGAGCTGCAATTCCTCGTCACCGATTCGGGCGCGAAGTGGGTGGCGGTTCCCGATCTCGAACAGCTCCACGCCAAGGTCGCCTCGGCTTGGGGCAAGGGAGACCTGGAAGGCATCGTGCTGTGCCCGATGGCCGACGTGCTGCCGTGGGCGAAGTCGATCGGCCTGCGCACGCTCAAGCGGTCCGCGCTGGCGAAGAAGCGCAAGGGCGTGACTTATATCGATTACCGCGATCTGGCCGCCCACCGCGCAGCGCCCGCACCGGTGGCGCAGGATCCGCACGACGTGGCGGTGCTGCAATATACCGGCGGCACGACCGGGCGGCCCAAGGGCGCGATGCTGACCCACGCCAACCTTGCCGCCAATGCCGCGCAGATGCTGCTGCACGTGGGCGAGGAGCGCGACATGCAGGAACGCTCGCTGGGCGTGCTGCCGCTGTTCCACGTCTTCGCGCTGACCTGCGTGCTGAACTACGGCATCCTGACCGCCGCCGAGCTCGTCCTGCTGCCGCGCTTCGAGATCGACGAGGTGCTGAAGACCATCAAGCGCAAGCCGCCCACGCAGATGTTCGGCGTGCCCACGATCTACAACGCATTGGGCAGCCTGCCCGACGACAAGGTGCCCGACCTTTCCGCGGTCCGCACCAGCATCTCGGGCGGGGCACCGCTGCCGCTGGAGGTGCGCCAGCAGTACGAGAAGCGCACCGGATCGCCGGTGGCGGAAGGCTATGGCCTGACCGAGGCGAGCCCGATCATCACCAGCAACCCGCTGCTCGGCCGCACGCCGGTGAAGGACAATTCCGCCGGTCCGGCCTTTCCGCACACCATCGTCGAACTGCGCGATGAGGAAGGCAATCTGGTCGAGGGCATCGGCCCGGACCATCGCGGCGAGATCTGCGCGCGCGGGCCGCAGGTGATGAAGGGCTACTGGAACCGGCCCGAGGACACCGCCAAGACCTTCTTCGGCGATTCGCTGCGGACCGGGGACATCGGCTACCTCGACAAGGACGGCTACCTGTTCATCGTCGACCGCATCAAGGACCTGATCCTGTGCAGCGGTTACAACGTCTATCCGCGCATGATCGAGGACGCCGCCTACGAACATCCGGCGGTGAAGGAGGCGGTCGCCATCGGCGTGCCCGACGACTATCGCGGCGAGGCACCCAAGCTGTTCATCGCCCTGCACGAGGGCGAGGAGCTGGACGCCGGCACGCTCGACGCCTTCCTCAGGATGCGGCTCAACAAGATCGAGATACCCGCCAGCTACGAGTTCCGCGACGAGCTGCCCAAGACACTGGTCGGCAAGCTGGAGAAGAAGGCGCTGGTGGCCGAGGAAAAGGCGAAGCGCGAGGCCGCGGCCGCCGCAGCCGGAAAGGACGCGCAATGAACGATAGCGTCGCCCGCATGAACGAGGCGCAGGGCAACGAGCCCCTGAAAAGCATCGCCGAGGCCGCCGACGCGCTCGCCGTCACCCAGCGCACCTTGCGCTTCTACGAGGACAAGGGCCTGATCTCGCCGCAGCGGGTGGGCACCATGCGCGCCTACTCCAAGCGCGAGATGGGACGGATGCAGCTGATCCTGCGGGGCAAGCGGCTGGGCTTCTCGATTCGCGAGATAGGCGAGTTCTTGGCGCTCTACGATCAGGACCCGGACCAGGTGGTGCAGGCCAGCCGGATGTTGGAAGCCACTCAGCATCGTCTCGGCGAACTGCGTCGCCAGCGCGATGCCATCGACCAGACCATCGCCGAGCTCGAAAGCATCGAGGCGATGTCGCGCCGGCACCTGGCGGAGCGCGGCGACTAGATTTCGTCAGACCGGGAAGCGAATGGTGGGCGTAGCAAGGATTGAACTTGCGACCCCTACGATGTCAACATAGTGCTCTACCACTGAGCTATACGCCCGCACCATTCGGGTGCCGCATCGCCCGGTGGGGCTGCACGGCAGGCGGGCCATCTAGCGCCGCCTCATCAGCGATGCAAGACCCTAGAGCTGGGCGACCAGTTCATCCTCGAACAGTCGCTCGACCTCCATCACCAGGTCGTTCAGGTGGAACGGCTTGGACAGCATCCGGGCCTGCGGCGCATCGCGGCTGGCACGCAGCGAGACGGCGGCGAACCCGGTGATGAACATCACCTTCGTCTGCGGGCTCAGTTCGTTGCAGTGCTGGGCGAGCTCGATCCCGTCCATTTCCGGCATGACGATGTCGGACAGCAGCAGGTCGAAGATCTCGATCTTCATCAGCGGCAAGGCTTCCACGCCCGAGGCAACCGCGACGACCGAGTAACCCGCCTTTTCCAGCGCCCGCTTGAGGTAGCTGCGCATGGCGAGGTCGTCTTCGGCCAGCAGGATGCGGATCATGCGAAATCTCTCTCTCGTTCGTCGGTGCCTGCAGCCCCATACGCTTGAAGATTTGAGAAAGTCTTGTCCGCTCTGGCACCTGCCCAGCTTTGACACAGGGGATAATCGCGGCCACGCAGGGCCCGGTATGGACCGGAGAGAGACAGGTTTGGGCGAGTCGGCCAAGGCGGCCTTCGGAAGCATTCCCGGCACCGAGGGAATGCCGGCCTTCTCGCTGCGACGGCGGCGCGATGCGGCCATGCCGGTGCTGATCGCGGTGCCCCATGCCGGGCGGCAGTACACCGATGGCCTGCTGGCGCGGCTGCGCCATCCGGGCGAGGCATCGCTGCGGCTGGAGGATCGCTACATCGACCTCGTCGCCGAGGGGGTTTCCCGCGCCACCGGGGCGCCGCTGCTGGTCGCTCATGCGCCGCGCGCGATGATCGACCTCAACCGCGCGCCCGACGACATCGACTGGGACATGGTGGCAACGGGCGATTCGCCGACCGGCGTCGCTCGCGGCGCGGCAGGACGGCGGGCGCGCAGCGGGCTGGGCCTCGTTCCCCGCCGCCTGCCGGGGCTGGGCGAACTGTGGAGCGGGCAACTGGCGGAATCGGAGCTGACGGCGCGCATCGCAGGCGTGCACCGGCCCTACCACCAGGCCCTGGCGCGCACGCTGGAGGCCCTGCGCGACCGCTGGGGCGCTGCGCTGCTGGTCGACCTGCACTCGATGCCGCCGCTCGGCCCGAAGCGCGGCGCGGACCCGGCGGCGGACTTCGTGATCGGCGACCGCTTCGGGGCCGCTTGCGACAGCCGGCTGGCGCGGGTCGCGCTGGACTATCTGGAGCGCGAAGGCATGCTCGCGGTGCACAATCGCCCCTATGCGGGCGGCTACGTGCTCGACCGCCACGGCAGCCCGGCACGGCGGATAGACGCGCTGCAGCTCGAGGTATGCCGCAGCCTCTATCTCGATCGGCACTTGCGCGAGCCGGGCGCTGGGCTGGCGGAAACGGTGCGCATCGTCAGTGCGCTGGTGCGGCGGCTGGCGGACGAGGTCGCGGGCGGGGCGGCACCCTCTAAACTGGCTGCGGAATAACCCGTAAACCTTTCACTTCCCAAAGAAAAAGCCACCTCGCGCATGTCGCACGAGGTGGCCAAGGTTCAGGGAGGAAGTGTACCGAAGTACACTTATCCGATCAGGCCATGAGGGGAGCGCCGACCGGACGTTTGCAAGATGGGAAATCCCGCCCGCCGCTTCAAGGGTAAACGAGAGGCGCGGGCCGTTTCCGGACCGCGCCTCGTCGCAAATTCGGTGCCTTTCGGCGTTGGGTCAGTGACCTTACTGCCCGTCGACTATCGGGGTCTCGGCGGGCTGCGCGGCGGCGCCGTTGAACATGTTGGCGTTGATGGGCCCCCTGCCCATGTCCACCTGCTTGGCGAAGATCGTGCTCATCAAGCTGAGCGAGAACAGGTGCGCGAAGATCAGCGGCAACAGGCCGTTCTGGTTCCAGGTGCGCAGCTGGTCGCCGCGCAGCTCGCGCAGCTTGTCCTGGTTGACCATCGAGAACCCGCGGTAGGTAAACGGCTGGTCCGGAGCGTCGCGACGCTGGATTGAGATTTCGCCGTCCATCAGCAGGTCGTGCTTCTTGAGCTCTTCCATGAACAGGCCGGTGCGGTTGCCCGCTTCCTCGAACTTCTCGCAGAAATCGAGCAGCGCCTGGGTGTGCTGGCTGGGCTGCATGTCGTCGGCGAACAGGCGCTCGCCCTCGTCGAACTGGCCGACAAGATCGCTGGTCGGATCGAAGCAGAGCGAGAGGTTGTCGCTGTCCTGCTGCAGGCGCGCGAGCAGGAACGGATAGCGGCGGATGTAGGCCGGGATGTAGGGAGTGCCGATGGCCGAACCGTCGTCGTTGAAGAAGACGTTCACGCCCTCGTTGAGGCCCATCAGCGCCAGCGGGACGGGCCGCTCGCCGACCGAGAACACGATCGGATAATCGCGCTGGGCGAGGGGGAATTCCTCCACCGTCAGCGGGATGGCGTGCTGCTTGGCGACCCACGGCGCCTTGTCCGTGGCGCGGCCCTTCCAGTCACCGTGCTGGTTGCTGTTCAGGGGGACGAGCTCGTTGTAGAGGAGCGGCAGGGTGGGGTTCGGCGCGCTGGCCATGTGGTCTCTCCGGCAGGGAATGGTTCGGATGGCACTACGGGCCGGGAGGCGATCCCCCGCGTCCTTTGCGCCTGGATTCAGGGTGCCGCCCTTAGAGGGTGGCGGGCGCGGGTGCAAGCGCGCCGCTGGCGCCATCCTCCGGCGCCACGAGCTTGCCGGGATTCAGCAGTCCCGCCGGGTCGAGCGCGCGCTTGACCTGCCGCAGTAAGGCGAGGTGTACCGGGTCGGCGAGGCGCTCCAGCTCGCCCAGCTTCAGCTGGCCGATGCCGTGTTCGGCACTGATCGAGCCGCCCCAATGCGTAACCAGGTCATACACTTGCGCGCTGATGTTCTTGCCGTCTCCAGCATGCCAGGTGAGTGCATCGACGCCGGGCGGGGCGATCACGTGGAAGTGGACGTTGCCGTCGCCAAGATGCCCGAAGGCGACCGCCTCGGTGCCGGGCCAGTCACGCTCGAGGATGGGCACGGCGGCCTCGACGAAGCGGGGCATTTTCTCGGTCGGCACCGAGATATCGTGCTGCACCGCCGGGCCCTTCTCGCGCTCCGCCGGGGCAATGGAATCGCGTAGCAGCCAGAACGCCTCGGCCTGCGTTTCGTTGGCAGCGATCACGGCGTCTTCGAGCAGGCCCCTCTCCAGCGCGCCTTCGAGCATGGTCCCGGCCAGCGCGGGCAGGGCGGCTGCGCCCGCGCGGTCGGCGACCAGCTCGATCAGCGCGTGCCAGGCATGACGCTCGCCGAGCGGCTGGCGCGCGCCGGGCAGGTGCGCGACCACGTCGTCGAGCGTCGACTGGGCCAGAACCTCGAAGCCTTCCAATGCGGAGCCCGCCGCGTCCTCGCAGTGTAGCAGCAGTTCGCGCGCGCCTTCCAGCGAGGGCACGCCCGCCCAGATCACCACCCGCTCCGCCACCGCGGGCACCAGCCGCAGTGTGGCGGCGGTGACGATGCCCAGCGTGCCCTCCGAGCCTATCAGCAGCTGTTTCAGGTCCCAGCCGCGATTGTCCTTCTTCAGCGGCACCAGCCCGGAGAATACCGAGCCGTCGGCCAGCACCGCCTCCAGGCCCAGCACCTGTTCGCGCATGGAACCGTGGCGCAGCACCTGCGTGCCGCCCGCGTTGGTGGAGACGAGCCCGCCGACGGTCGCCGAACCCTTGCCGCCGAGCGTCAGGGGAAAGCGCAGGCCGCTGCCCTCGACCGTATCGTGCAGGGTCTGGAGGATGACGCCCGCCTCGCACACGATGCGCCGCGCATCGGGATCGAACTCGCGCACCGCGTTCATGCGCCGCAGCGAGAGGAGGATCGCCCGGCCGCCCTTGTCGGGCGTAGCGCCGCCGCACATCCCGCTGTTGCCGCCCTGCGGCACGACGGGCACCTCGTGCTCGCCGCACAGCTTCACCAGCGCGCTCACTTCGGCGGTCGAGGCGGGGGAGGCGAGGGCGAGCGCGCGCCCGGTGAAGCGCCCGCGCCAGTCCGTCAGCCACGGGTCCAGCAAGTCGGGATCGGTGGTCAGCCCGCGCTCGCCCAGCAAGGCCCGCGCCGCCGCCAGAAAGGTGTCGTTGCTCATGCCGCGTCATCTGCCATCGGGCGCGCTGGTTGCAAAGGGCTGGGGCGGGTTAAGCCGTCATTCAATCCGCGGGCGTAGGGATGCCAGCCGTTCGCCCGATGAAACGTCTCCTAGCCCTTGCCGCGCCCGCCGCCCTCGTCACTGCACTGCTTGCGGGCGGACTGGTGGCGCAGGACACCGCGCCGCCGCGACCGGGCCAGCAGGCGGCGCCGACCATGGGCTTCGAGCCCGCCTCGACCGCACCGTTCGACGTGCTTGGCCGCGCGCGAGAGCCGCAGTGGGGCAATCAGGTGCGGATCGAGCGGCGCGTCGTCATCCGCATCGGCCCCGCCGCGCCCGCCGCGCGCAATTCCATGATGGCCGAGCTGCCCCGCCGCCAGATGCGCGCCCGCTATGCCGAGGTGGACCACGGCAGTTGCATCGAGCCGGGCAGCGTCGTCGGCGTGCAGCCCACGCCCGACAATCGCCTGCTTTTCTACACCGACCAGCGCCAGATCCTCGCCGCCCGGCTGGCGGACGGCTGCTCCGCCCGCGCCTTCTATGCCGGGTTCTACATCGAGCGGAACGAGGACGGGCGGCTGTGCATCGCGCGCGACCAGCTGCGCAGCCGCGCCGGGGCGAGTTGCCAAGTGACCGGCTTCACCCGCCTGGTCGCCGCCGCCGACTGAGCCGCTTTCCCCAGCCGGACCTATCCGTAAATCTTGACTTTTCGCCCGCACGCGGCTTAGGGCGCGCACAACCAGCCGACGGGCGCTCCCCCTGCCTGCTCAAACATCCGGAAACCATCGATTTGACCACTTTCGCCGATCTCGGCCTGTCACCCGAATTGCTCAAGGCCGTCGAGGAGGCGGGCTATACCGAGCCGACGCCCATCCAGGCCGAGGCGATCCCGCCCGTGCTGATGATGAAGGACATCATCGGCATCGCCCAGACCGGCACCGGCAAGACGGCCAGCTTCGTGCTGCCGATGATCGACATCATGGCCAGCGGCCGCCGCCGCGCGCTGATGCCGCGCAGCCTTATCCTCGAACCGACGCGCGAACTGGCCGCGCAGGTCGCCGAGAACTTCGAGAAGTACGGCAAGAACCACGACCTCAAGATGGCGCTGCTGATCGGCGGTGTGCAGATGGGTGAACAGCTGAAGGCGCTGAACGAGGGCGTCGACGTGCTGATCGCCACGCCGGGCCGCCTGATGGACCTGTTCGAACGCGGCAAGATCATGCTCAACGGCTGCGAACTGCTGGTGATCGACGAGGCGGACCGGATGCTCGACATGGGCTTCATCCCCGATATCGAGTTCATCTGCTCCAAGCTGCCCGAGAACCGGCAGACCATGCTGTTCTCGGCCACCATGCCGCCGCCCATCGCGAAGCTGGCCAAGACCTTCCTCACCAATCCCAAGCGGATCGAGGTGAGCCGCGCGGCAAGCACCAACGAGAACATCACCGCCTTCAAGGTGCCGGTCCCGAACCGCGAGAAGGAATCGACGCTGCGCTGGCTGCTGAAGAACGACCTGGTGGAAACCGCCATCGTCTTCGCCAACCGCAAGACCACCGTGCGCGAGCTAAACAAGAGCCTGCAACGCGCGGGCTTTTCCAGCGGCGAGATCCACGGGGACATCGACCAGGCGACGCGCAACAAGGAACTGCAGCGCTTCAAGGACGGGGACATCAACATTCTCGTCGCCAGCGACGTCGCCGCGCGCGGGCTGGACATCAAGGGCGTCTCCCACGTCTTCAACTACGACACGCCCTGGCACCCGGACGATTACGTCCACCGCATCGGCCGCACCGGCCGCGCGGGCAACAAGGGCCGCGCATTCACCTTCGTCGCCCCCGAGGATGCCGAGGCGATCGAGAACGTCGAGAAGCTGACCGGCGCCAAGGTGCCGGTGTTCGGCAAGAAGGACGTGCGCGTCGAACTGCCTGCTCCGGCGGCGAAGAAGGCCGAACGGCGCGACGTGACCGACGATGCGCAGGACGAGCCGCGCGACGAGGATCGGGGCCGTTCGCGCAGCCGGTCCGCCGGTCGCTCCCGCGACGAACGCGGCGGGCGGGACGAGGGCCGTGCCCCGCGCCGCGCCGAGCGCGAACCGCGCGAGGGGCGTGTGCCCCGGGCGGAACGCGCCCCGCGCCGCGAGCCGGAGGACGATCCCGTGCCGGCAGGCGAGTGGAACGGTCCGAAGCCGGGCTTCCTCGGCATCGGTTTCGACTGATCCCGCGCAAAACGCGGTTAATCCGCGTTAACGCTTCACCGCAACCACCACGCGAGCCGTCCCGCAAACGCGCGGGGCGGCTGTTTTCGTTCATCTGCCAGCAGGGTGAGGGCCGACAGCCGTGCCGTGAGCGACAGGGCGCCCATTCAATTCGGGGGCGAATTGCAGTTCCAGCAGGAGAACATTCTATGAAATCCCTCCCCTCGATCCTCGGCATGACCGCGCTCGCGGTCGCCAGCTTTCCCGCCGCCGCGCAAAGTGTGGACGATCGTTATTCGGCCACGCAAGACATCACCGTCAGCGCCGATGTGCCCTCCGATCTCGAAGGCATGGCGGACGGTCCCGACCTGGAAGGCATGATCGCTGCGCGCAACGGCACCACGCTGCGGATCGCAAACGAGGACGGCACCACCAGCGACGTGCGACTGTCGTCCGCCACCGAGGTCCGCTCGCGCGGCGGGTTCCTCGGCCTCGGCCGCACCGAGCGGGCGACCAGTTCGCTGCTCAACGGCCTGCCGGTGAAGGTGGAAACCGTGCAATGGGGCTCCAGCCTCATCGCCAGCCGGGTGGTCTACGACAATTCTGACCACGAGGTCGCGGCGATGATCCGTAACGGCACCGCGCAGGGCTTCGCCGAGCAGACCGCCGCCACCGAGGCGCTGCGCGGCCGCGTGGCGAACATCGATCAGTACAACATTCACGGCGTCACCAACGTCTATTTCGACACCGCGCGCCACAACCTAGACGGCAACGACATGGCGAGCCTATGCCAGGCCGCCAACCAGGCGCAGAACACGGAAAACGCGCTGCTGCTGGTGGTCGGCTACACCGACAACGTCGGCGACTACGACTACAACCAGGAGCTCTCCGAGCGTCGCGCCACCCGCGTCGTCAACTACCTTCAGCAGGAATGCGGTTGGGAGCCGTGGCGGATGCTGACGCCGACCGGCATGGCCATGTCCGACCCCACGGCGGACAACTCGACCGAGGCGGGCCGCGCGCAGAACCGCCGCGTGGCGGTTAACATCCTCGTCAGCAAGGCCGTCGACGGCATCTGATTACCCTAGCCCATAGGGTCGCAAGGAAGGGGCGGGCTGCAAGGCTCGCCCCTTTTTGCGTGCGGGCTATTCGGCGGGCCTGTCCCAGCCGTCGCGGTAGCGTTCGAACCAGCCGAGGATGGCGGCGGCCTTGGCGGCGCTCTGCGACGGGCGCGCAGCGATCGAACCATGGCTGGCGCCCGGCACCTGCACCAGCGCGGTGGGCACGCCGACGAGGCGAAGGGCGGAATAGTACTGCACCGATTCGCTAACAGGCGTGCGGTAGTCCTCTGCCCCGACCACGACCATCGTCGGCGTCTCGACATTGCCGACCAGCGACAGCGGCGAATGTGCCCAGAACGCCTCCTGGTTTGTCCACGGATAGCCGCCGACCCAGTACGGCCCGAAGTAGGCGCTGCTGTCGGCGGTCAGCGCCTGCGTCGTCCAGTTGATGACCGGCTTCTGCGTCACCGCGGCCTGGAAGCGGTCGGTCTGGCCGACGATCCACGCGGTCAGCACCCCGCCGCCCGATCCGCCGGTGACGAACAGGTGGTCGGGATCGGCCACGCCCTCGGCGATGGCGGCGTCCACGATGCTCATCAGGTCGTGATAGTCGTCGCCCGGATAGTCCTTGTCGATGAAATTGGCCCACTCCGCCCCGTAGCTCGTCGAGCCGCGCGGATTGGCCGAGAGCACGGCGTAGCCGGCGGCGGCGTAGAGCTGGTTGTCGGTGGCGAAGTGCGGGCCGTAGGCCGCGAAGGGTCCGCCGTGGATCTCCAGGATCAGCGGCACGCGGGTGCCCGCGGCGTAGCCCGGCGGCAGGGTCAGCCAGCCCTCGACCTCGCGCCCGTCGACGCTGGAGGCGGCGGTGATGCGGCGCACCTCGCCGAACGACTTGGTAGCGCGCAGGCTGGCGTTGAGGTCGGTCAGCATCCGCGCCTCGCCCCCGGCACGCTGCACCTGCACCTCGGCCGGGCGCTGCGCGCTGCCGCCGGTAAAGGCGATGGTGTCGTCGTCCGAGACCGAAAAGCTGCCGCCTGTGTAGGGCCGGTCGAGCGAGCCGCCGCCGAGCCCGCTGGCGACAACGCGCGAGCTCCCGTCGAGGCCGAAGCGCGCGACATAGGTCTGTCCGCGATCGTCGTATTGCGCGTAGATGCCGCGTCCGTCCGCGTCCCACGTGATGCCGCCGGGATCGTAGTCCCAGTTGCCGGTCAGCAGGCGACGATTGCTGCCGTCGATGTTCATGACCCAGAGCTCGCTCTGTTGGTAGGCGCGGCCGTCGTCGTCGTTGCCGAGGTAGGCGACCATGCGCCCGTCGGGCGAGACCTGCGGCGCGCCGTCGGGTCCGTCGCGGCTCGTCAGGCGGGTGAGCGCACCGCTGGCGACATCGAGCGACCAGACCTCGCCCTCCACCGGGTCGGTCTGCCAGTCAGCATTGCGGTTCGCGCCGAACAGGATACGCCGTCCGTCGGGCGTCCAGCTGAGCGGGCCGTCGTCGTGGTTGGTGCCGAAGGTCAGCTGGCGCGGCGCGCCGCCGGTGGCGGGGATGACGAAGATCTTGGAATAGCCCGGCGTCAGGACGCCCGCCCCGTCGGCGCGAAAGGTGAGGAGGTCGGTGACTTCCAGCGGCGCGGCCCATTCGGCGCCCTCGGGCCGGTTGGCGGGCGCGGCGCCGAAGCTGGGCGCGGCATCGTCCACCTGCATGGTGTAGGCGATCTGCCGCCCGTCGGGCGACCAGGTGATCGAGGAGGGGCTGGAAGGCAGGCCGGTCAGGCGCACTTCCTCCCCGCCGTCCATCCAGCGCACCCACAGCTGCGCCCCGCCGCCCTCGGTCGAGATGTAGGCGAGCCGCTCCCCGTCGGGCGACCAGACGGGCGAAAAGGCACCGCCGTTGCGTCCTGCCAGCGGCGCCTCGGCCCCGGTGCGGGTGTCGATCAGCCAGATCGAACTGGTGGCGCGGTCGGTCATCACGTCGTTCTGGCGGCGCACGTAGGCGATGCGGCTGCCGTCGGGGCTGATCTGCGGATCGCTGGCCCAGGCGAGGTCGAACAGGTCCTCGCCGGTGAAGCGGCTGTTGGGCCCGGTGCGCGCACTGCCGCGGGCGGCGGCGGACATGGGGGTGGGCGTGATCGTTTCCGGGCTCGCCTCGGCCTCCGGGGTGATGACAGCGGGCTCGGCCCCTTCCTCCTCCTGCGCCTGTTGCTGCGCGTGAGCGGGCAGGGCGACGACGGCGAGCGTTGCCACGGCGGCGAGGAAGGTGTGGCGCATGAACTGTCCTTGATAGCTATAGTTGCGCGAGAATTAGCCGCGCGCGGCGCTTCGTCAATCGCCCGCCGCCACGCCCCCCGGCGGCAGGTTGGCGAGCAGGTAGTTGGTCATCGTGCGATAGAGGTGGCGGCTGGTGTTCTCGCGCTCGTAGATGCCGTGGCTGCGATTGGGATAGACCATCACCGAAAAATCGCGGTCGGTGGCGATCAGGCGGTCGATCAGCTGCTCGGTGCCCTGGTAGTGGACGTTGTCGTCGCCGGTGCCGTGGATCACCATGAGGTTGCCTTCCAGGTTGCCGGCAAAGGTGATGGGCGAGCCCTGCGCGTACTCGGCCGCATTGTCCTGCGGCAGGCCCATGTAGCGTTCCTGGTAGATGGTGTCGTAAAGGCTCATGTCCGGCACGGGCGCGACGGCGATGCCGGTGGCGTAGACCTGCGGGTAGCGGAACATGGCGTTCAGCGTCATCGATCCGCCGCCGCTCCAGCCCCAGATGCCGACGCGCTCCGGATCGAGGTAGGGGCGACTTGCCAGCATGGCCTCCACCGCCTGCGCCTGGTCGGCCGAGGCGAGCACGCCCACCTGTTCGTAGATCACCTTGCGCCAGTCGCGCCCGCGCGGGGCGGGAGTGCCGCGGTTGTCGACGCTGGCGACGATGTAGCCTTGCTGGGTCAGCAGGGTGTGCCAGGCGAAGCGGCTACCGACCCAGGCGTTCTGCACCGTCTGCCCCCACGGCTCGCCATAGACGTACATCAGCAGCGGGTATTGCCGCGAGGGGTCGAAGTCGGGCGGAAACATCATCCAGCCGTCGATCTCGGTGCCGTCGGGAATGGTGACGGTGAAGAACTGGCTCGCCCCCCGCGGAGTGCCGGCGAGCGTCTCGCGAATGCCGGCGTTCTCCACCAGCGTGCGCTGCACCGCGTGGTCGGGCAGCGAGATCAGCTCGGTCGTCGGCGGCGTGTCGAACTGCGAGACAGTGTGGATGGCCCAGCGCGCATCGTCGGACAGGCTGTAGCCGTGCGAGGCCGCAGGGCCGGCGGGGGTCAGCCGCTCGGCGCTGGCATCGCCCGCCAGCGGCGAGCGGTAAAGATATCGCGCTGCGTGATCCTCGGGCGAGGCGAGGTAGTAGACATAGCCGCCATCCGTATCGATGCTGACGAGCGAAATCACGTCGGTGGCGGGGGGCGTGATGGGCTCCGCCGCGCCGGTCGCGCGGTCCACGCGGTAGAGCCGCCGCCAGCCGTCGCGCTCGCTCATCCGTGTGAAATGCCGGCCTTCGTCGAAGAAGGTCACGTCGAAATCGACATCGACCCAGGCATCGTCGGTCTCGGTGAACAGGGTGCGCGGCTGCCCGGTGGCGGCATCGACCAGCATCACCTCGTCGCGGTTCTGCAAGCGGTTCATGTACTGCACCAGCAGCTCGTCGGAACTGTCCGCCCATTCCATCGCGGGGACATAGGTGTTGCGTGGATCGCCCTCGAGGTCGGCCCAGGTCGTCTCGCCGCTTGCCACCTCCACCACGCCCACGCGCATGGCGGAGTTGGTGGTGCCGGCCTTGGGGTACTGCAAGGGAACGGGCTGGGCGTAATTGCCCGCGAGGTTGTCCATCATGTAGAAGGTGCCCACGCCCTCGGTGTCGAACTGCCAGTAGGCGATGCGGCTAGAATCCGGGCTCCACATGAAGCCGTCGCGCAGGAAGAATTCCTCCTCGTTCACCCAGTCGCCGGTGCCGTTGACGACGAGGTCGGTGCCGTCGGTGGTCATGGCGCGGGTCTCGCCGGTCGCGATGTCCTCCACGTAGATGTTGTTCTCGAACAGGTAGGCGACCTGCCGCGCGTCGGGCGAGACCTTGGCGTACATCAGCGAGGCTTCCGGCCGGTCGGCGCCGATACGGCGCAGGCTGTCGTCCGACAGGTCGAGCAGCCAGTAGTCGCCCAGCGGCTCGTAGCGGCGGAACGGGCGGGTGTTGGTGTGGATGAGGACGTAGCGCCCGTCGTCGGACCACGCGTAGTCGCTGATCGAAAGCGGCTGGCCGCCATCGGGCGTCAGCTGCTCGGCGGTGACGAGGATGTTGCTTTCGCCGGTGGCCGGATCGTGGCGGACGATGTCGCGGCCGCCCTCGCTGGTCGTCGAGGCGTCGACCGTGGTGTAATATCCGGCACCCGAGCCCTCCATCCAGCGGACCGGCACGGAGCGTTCCGATTCGAACACGCGGTCGGTGAAGATGGCATCGATGGTGAGCGGGGTCTGCGCAGGCTCTGCGTCCTGCGCCAGCGCGGGCGGAGCCGCTGCCATGAGCGCGAGCGCCGCCAGCCCCATGCGAAATGTGAAAGTGCCCACGTTCGTCTCCCCGATTTCGGGAGAAACTACTGCGTGGCGGGCGTCATGCAAGCGTTACGAAGCTGTCGATCACCCGCTTGGTGCCGGCCTTGTCGAATTCGATTTCCAGCTTGTTGCCTTCTTGGCCCATGACCTCGCCGTAGCCGAACTTCTCGTGGAATACGCGCGCGCCTATTTCCACGTCGGTGCGCGGCTTGGCAGCGAAGCTGGCGGCGCTGCGCTTGTTCTCGGGGATGCGGGCCTGCTTGGTATCGTAACCGGTGGCGAGCGCGCGTTGCCAGCCGGGGCCGCGGGCGCTGGAGCGGTCGGGGCGGCTTTGCGAGACATGGGCGAAAGGATCCTCGCTCTCCGACCAGTTGGCCTGCCACAGGCTGCGCCCCCCGGTCATGGTGGTCTCGCTCTCGATGTGGTCGGCGGGCAGCTCGTCCACGAAGCGGCTGGGGATGCTCGATTGCCAGGTGCCGAAGATGCGGCGGTTTGCCGCGTGCATGATCGTGCAGCGCCGCCGCGCGCGGGTGATGGCGACGTAGGCGAGGCGGCGCTCCTCCTCCAGGCTGGCGAGCCCGCCTTCGTCGAGCGCGCGCTGGCTGGGGAAGACGTTTTCCTCCCAGCCCGGCAGGAAGACGTGGTCGAACTCCAGTCCTTTCGCGGCGTGCATGGTCATGATGGTGACCTTTTCCTCGTCGTCGCGGGCATCGTTCTCCATCACCAGCGCCACGTGTTCGAGGAAGTCGCCGAGCGTGGGATATTCCTCCATTGCGCGCTGCAGTTCGACGAGGTTTTCCGCGCGGCCTGCGCTCTCGCTCGATCGGTCGGCCTTGAGCATGGCGTCGTAACCCGATTCCTCGAGCACGTTCCGCAGCAACTCGGACGGGGTCATCGCCTCGGCCATGCCACGCCAGCGCAGGAAGTGGCGCATCAGCTCGGCGATGGTGCCGCGAGCGCGAGCGGGAAGTTCGTCACTGTCGGCCAGTTCCAGCGCGGCGGCGGCGAGCGGCTGCTGGGTGCGGCGCGCGTGCTGGTGCATCTTTTCCAGCGTCTTCGCGCCAAGCCCGCGCTTGGGCTGGTTGTAGATGCGCTCGAAAGCGAGGTCGTCCGCCGGCTGGGCGATGACGCGCAGGTAGGCGAGGGCATCGCGGATTTCGGCGCGCTCGTAGAAGCGGAAGCCGCCAACGATGCGGTAGGCGAGGCCGATCTGGATGAAGCGGTCCTCGAACTCGCGCGTCTGGTACTGCGCACGCACGAGGATGGCGACCTGTTCGAGGCTGGCGCCCTCGCGCTCCAGCCGCTCGATCTCCTCGCCCACGCGGCGCGCTTCCTCGGGCGCGTCCCACACGCCGATGACGCGCACCTTTTCGCCAGTCGGCAGGTCGGTCCACAGCGTCTTGCCGAGCCGATGGCTGTTGGCGGCGATGAGGCCGGATGCGGCGGCGAGGATCTGCGGGGTGGAGCGATAGTTCTGCTCCAGCTTCACCGTCTTTGCGCCGGGAAAATCCTTTTCGAAGCGCAGGATGTTGGCCACCTCCGCCCCGCGCCACGAATAGATCGACTGGTCGTCGTCCCCCACCACGCAGATGTTCTTGCGCTCCTGCGCCAGCAGCCGCAGCCACAGGTACTGGACGGCGTTCGTATCCTGGTATTCGTCGACGAGGATGTACTTGAAGCGCTTCTGGTAGCTCTCCAGCACGTCGCGGTGCTGCTTCAGCACGTTGAGCATGTGCAGCAGCAGGTCGCCGAAGTCGCAGGCGTTCAATGCCTTCAGCCGCTCTTGGTAGAGCCGGTACATCTCCTGCCCGCGCCCGTTGGCGTAGCTTTCGTTCTCCACCGCATCGAGGTCCGCGGGATTGAGGCCGCGGTTCTTCCAGCGGTCGATCAGCCCGGCGAGCTGGCGCGCGGGCCAACGCTTGTCGTCGATGTCGTTGTCCTGGATCAGCGCCTTCAGCAGCCGCAGCTGATCGTCGGTGTCGATGATCGTATAGTTGCTCTGCAGCCCCACCAGTTCGGCATGGCGGCGCAGCATCTTCGCGCCGATGGAGTGGAAGGTGCCGAGCCAGGGCATCCCCTCCAGCGCGCCGCCCGTCAGCTTGCCCACGCGCTCGCGCATCTCGCGCGCGGCCTTGTTGGTAAAGGTGACGCAGAGGATCTCGCTCGGCCAGGCCAGCCGCTCGCGCACGATGTGGGCGAGGCGGTGGGTGAGCGCGGCGGTCTTGCCCGTTCCCGCGCCCGCCAGCATCAGCACCGGGCCTTCCGTGGTCATCACCGCCTGCTGCTGCGGCGCGTTCAGGCGTTGCAGCCACTCGGGCACCATGGCGGCGGGCAGGGTTTCGGGCGAGGTGTCGGACACGGGTGAACAACTAGGGAACGCAGGCGACGCGCGCAAGGCTTGGCGGTGGCCATCGACAGCGGGGAGGCGGCGCTGCGACGGGGCGAGTTGCAGGAACCGCAAGCCTTTCCCGTCCGTTGCCCCGACATCAAGACAGTTGGAGAAATGCCATGAAGACCATCTTGCTCGCCGGCGCTGTCGCGCTCGCTTCGATTTCCCTTCCTGCAATCGCGCAGGCGCAAACGGTCGTGCTGACCGCGCCCCAGCAGACCATGTACGATGCCTGGCCGATGGAACGGCGCACCATGTACGATGCCTGGCCCGCCGGCGTGCGGACCTATTACTGGACGCTGCCCGCCGACCGGCAGAACATGTGGTGGATGATGAACGACGCCGACCGCATCCGCATCTACGAAATGCCGGTGAACGCGCGCGATGCCGCATGGCGCCAGCACATGGAAATGCACGCGGCCATGCCGAACGCCAATGCCAGCGCTACCGCGATGACCACGCCCTCGCGCACCACCAACAGCAGTGCGATGCCCGCCATGCGTAGCGGCGGCATGGTGCAGCAGACCGGTGCTGCACACAGCGGCGAATATCCGCCGTGCCGCGGCGCGGTGCAGGACAGCTGCGTCAACCCGCGCGAGGCCGGGCTCAACTACGGCAACCGCCCGCTCGACCACTGGCCGGGCCAGCCCGCCAGCACGATGCGTCGCGGCAATCGCAACTGATCGGCGTCACGATGCAGCAAAGGGCGGTGGAGCGCAGGCTCCGCCGCCCTTTCGTTATGCGGAAACGGCGCGCAACAGGGTCAGTTTGGCTCGGCCGACCTTTCGTTCGCTCTCGATCGTGAGGCCGGCGATCTCCACCTTTTCGTTGGCGGCGGTCTCCAGCGCTATCCACGTCGCCTCCCCGATCCAGCCGAGCCGCAGCAGGCGGTGCAGCGCGACTGACCCCGCGCCGGTATCGTAGGGCGGGTCGAGAAGCACGAGGTCGCGGGCGATCTTCGCCGGGCCGAGGCCGGTGACAGAGCCCGCCACCACTTCGCACCGGCTTTGCGCGCGCAAGGCGGCGATGTTCTCGCGGATGGCGCGCAGGGCGGCAGCGTCCTGCTCCACGAACAGGCAATTGTCAGCCCCCCGGCTCAGCGCCTCCAGCCCCAAAGCGCCCGATCCCGCGAACAGGTCCGCCACGCTCAGCCCCTCGAAACTGCCGAGCCGGCTGGCGAGCATGGAGAACAGCGTCTCGCGCGTGCGGTCGGCGGTGGGCCGCGTCGCCTCGCCAGCGGGGGCGCGCAGCAGGCGGCGCCGCCAGTCGCCGGCGACGATCCGCATCCCCGGAGGTTTGGACGCGGGCGCCTTCATGCCTTCAACGTGCTACGGAAGCGTTCGAGGTCTTCCTTGCGGATTTCCACCGCTTGCCCGCGCCGCAGCTGGTCGAGCGCGAAGGGGCCGTAGCCCACGCGGATGAGGCGGCTGACCTCCAGCCCAAGATGCTCGAGCACGCGGCGCACCTCGCGGTTCTTGCCCTCGGTCAGCGTCAGTTCGATCCACTGGTTGCGGCCTGTGCGGCGCTCCAGGTTCGCATCGATCCGGTCGTAGCGCATGCCTTCGACCTCGACGCCCTCCATCAGTTCCTCGAGCTGTTCCTGCGTCACGTCGCCGAAGGTGCGCGCGCGGTAGGTGCGCTTTACGGCGGTGGCGGGCAGTTCGAGCTGGCGCTTGAAACCGCCGTCGTTGGTCAGCAGCAGCAGCCCCTCGGTATTGAGGTCGAGCCTACCCACCGGCATCAGCCGAGGCGTGTCCTTGGGCAGCGCGTTCCTGAGCGCGGTGTAGATGGTCGGACGGCCGGAGAAATCGCGCTCCGCCGTCAGCAGGCCGGACGGCTTGTGAAAGGCGAACAGGCGCGTGCGTTCTGGCTTGGCGACTTGCTTGCCGTCCACGCTCACGCCGCGCAGCGACGTGAGAAAGGTGGCGGGCGTCGTGACCACCTCGTCGCCGATCTTGACGCGCCGGTCCTCGATCATGCGCTCCACCTCGCGGCGGCTGGCAACGCCCGCGCGGGCGAGGAGCTTGGCGATACGGTCGCCTTCTGGCCTGGGTTCATCCGACATGAGCGCGCCATAGGCGTTGAAAGCCCGTTCATCCAGCCTTCCAAAAGCGCCGATTAGGTCTAGACCGGCGAAAACGCATCGGACGAGGGTAGCATATGGTCGAAGCCGCAGCAGACGACACCGTGGTGACGAAGAAGGCGAAGCCCGGCTGGGGCACGCTGCTGCGCTCGCTGCGCAATCCCAAGAGCGGGTTCATGCTGCTGTTCGGCTTCGCGCAGGGCCTGCCGCCCGCGCTGTTTCTCGGCACGCTCTATGCCTGGCTGTCGGAGGCCGAGGTGGACCTGGAGACCATGGGCGTCTTCAGCCTCGTCGGGCTCGCCTATGCCTTTCAGTTCCTGTGGTCGCCGCTGCTCGACAAGGTGGACATTCCGGGGCTCAGGCGCCTAGGCAAGCGCAAGCAGTGGATCGCGCCGATGCAGCTTATCATCGGCATCGCGCTGGTGGTGATGGCCGGGCTGGATCCGAAGAGCGCGCTTGCGACCTTCAGCCTGCTCGCCGCCATCGGTGCCTTTGCCAGCGCCACGCAGGACATTGGTATCAACGCCTGGCGCATCGACGTGGCGGACGAGGTGGCGACGCTCGACATCCTCTCCACCATCACGCAGATGGGCTTCCGCCTCGCCAGCCTGGTGGGCGGCGCCTTCGGCCTCATCATGGCCGACCGCTACGGCTGGCCCTTCGTCTACGTGCTGTTCGGCGGCTTCATGCTGGCGATCGGTTTCGCGGCCCTGTTCGCGCCCGACGCGCGCGTTTCGGGCGACCGCGCGGCCAACGCCGCCGTCGCCGATGCCGAGGTGGCCGAACTCTACAACGTGGGCGAGGTGACCGAAAAGGTCCGCAACCGCGCCCTGCTGGCCGTCGGCGTGCTGTGGACCTGGGCCATCGGCACGGTGGTGGTGTTCATGGTCCGCTCGATGACCGCCGCGCCCGAAAACCGGCCCGACGTGACCGAGTTCACCACCTTCTACGGTCCGCTGATCGTGCTCGCCACCATCGTGCTGCCCGCGTTCATCGCCGCCTGGGTGGTCAAGCAGCAGCGCGAAGGCCGCCACGTCATCGTCGCCGCGCCGGGCGTGGGCGCAGGGCACGGCGTCAAGTTCACCGACCACCTGTATCGCGCGCTGGTTCAGCCGCTGACCGAGTTCGTCGGCCGCATGGGCTGGTCTCTGATGCTGATCCTCGCGCTGGTGCTGACCTACCGCATCACCGATTCGGTCTGGGGCGTGTTCGCCTATCCGTTCTACCTCGGCGAGCTGGGCTTTACCGGTGAGGACGTGGCCTTCGCCTCCAAGATCCTCGGCATCATCGCCATCCTGCTCGGCCTCGCGATTGGCGGGTGGATGATCACCAAGCTGGGGCGCATGTTCATGCTGACCTTCGGCGCGGTAATCGCGGCAGCGACCAACCTGCTCTACGCCGACCTGGCGGTGGGCGGCGCGCGGATGCAGGCGGCGAGCGATGCGATCGGCTTTACCGCGCTGGTCAACGGCATGGCCGGCTGGTTGCAGCCGCTGTTCTTCGTCGCCGCGCCGCCGAGCGAGGGGCTGGCGCGCCTCGCCTTCACCATCTTCTGGGAAAACCTCGCCATTGGCATCGCCGGCGCGGCCTACATCGCCTGGCTCTCCAGCATCGTCGCCAAGCGGTACGCGGCGACGCAGTTCGCGCTGCTGGCCTCGCTGACGTTGCTGATCGGCACGCTGGGCCGCGGCGCGCTCGGCCAGATGATCGAGGAGCGGGGCTACTACTACGTCTTTATCTTCACCGCACTGATCGGCGTGGTTGCGGTGGTGCTGTGCGCGCTGGAATGGGCGCGCGAGGCGCGTGCCGGCCGGCGCAGCGGCGTGGTCCAGCCCGATCCCTACGCGGGCGAGGCCGTGGCCGCGGAGTAGGGGTCAGTCCGGATACTCGCGGTTCGCGGCGAGCACCTTGCCCGCGAGGTAGAGCGAGCCGCAGATCAGCACGGTGCCGCCGTCCGCACGGTGGGGCAGGCCGGCAAGCGCGGTCTCGAGGTCGGGCGCGCTCGAGGCTTGCGCCACGCCCGCTTCCATCGCCAGCGCCGCCAGTTCTCCCGTCGCCACGTGGTCGCTCCCCTGGATCGGCACGGCGGTAACGCTGGCAAGGTGCGGTGCGACGATGGCGAGGAACCTCCGCGCGTCCTTGGCCGCCATCATCCCGATGACCGCGTCAACCGGCTTCCTGACGCCCTCGAGGTAGCGCGCCAGCGCCTCCGCCGCGTCCGGGTTGTGGCCACCGTCGAGCAGCACGCGGCGCGGGGCGACGAGCTCGGTCACCGGGCCCTTCGCCAGCGTCTGCAACCGCGCGGGCCAGCTGGTCGACACGATCCCGCGCTCCATCGCGTCGAGCGAGACCTCGACCCTGTCCTGGTGCCGCAGCATCGCGACGGCGAGCGCGGCGTTGTCGGCCTGGTGCGCGCCGGGCATGGTCGGCAGCGACAGGTC
Source organism: Aurantiacibacter luteus (assembly GCF_001010945.1). GTDB lineage: Bacteria > Pseudomonadota > Alphaproteobacteria > Sphingomonadales > Sphingomonadaceae > Alteraurantiacibacter > Alteraurantiacibacter luteus. The sequence continues at coordinate 1,079,083 of NZ_LBHB01000001.1, read as the reverse complement.
GAGCCGGCCGCGGTTGTCGCGGTAGTCGATGCGGTCGGCGCGCACGTCGGCCCGCCAGCGCTTGCCGCGCATGTGCAGCGGCGCCCCGGCCAGCGCCGCACAGCGTTCGACCATCGCCTCGACATCGGGCGCATAGTCCTGCGTGACGAGCGGACTGAGGGGCCGGGCGATGCCCGCCTTCTCGAACGCCACGCGCACAAAGGGTTTGTCGGGGGACGGCGCGGCGGGGTCGGGCGTGAGCAGGAAGGCTTCGTGATCGACGCCCAGCGAGGCGATGCCGCAGGCGGCGGGGCGTTCCAGCACGTTGGTCGCGTCAAACCGGCCGCCGAGCCCCACCTCGATCACGCAGGCGTCCGCCGGTTCGCGGTGGAAGGCGAGGAAGGTGGCCGCCGTCGTCACCTCGAAGAAGCTCGGGTCGAGCCCCGCGGCGGCGTCCAGCACCTCTTCCAGCAGGCTCGCCAGCATGAAGTCGGAGATGAGCTCCCCGCCCACGCGAATGCGCTCGTTGTAGCGTACGAGGTGCGGCTTGGTGGCGACGTGGACCAGCAGGCCCTGCGCCTCCAGCATGGCGCGCAGGAAGGCGCAGGTCGAACCCTTGCCGTTGGTGCCCGCGACGTGGAACACGGGCGGCAGCTCGGTCTGCGGATTGTCCAGCCGGGCGAGCAGTTCGCGGATCGTCTCCAGCCCGATGCGCCCCTGCGGCAGGCTCAGCGCGCCGAGCCGGTCCAGCTGGCGCTGCACCGCCGGGTTGTCGGAGATGGCGAAGTCCTTCATGCCGCCCCCCAGCGCTTCGTCAGGCTGCCTGTGCCGGACTGAGATAGCCGAGAAGGCTCGCCAGCGTCTGCTTGAGCTCGTTGCGATGGACGACCATGTCGACCATGCCGTGCTTATGCAGGTACTCCGCGCGCTGGAAGCCTTCGGGCAGCTGCTCGCGGATGGTTTCCTGGATCACTCGCTGGCCGGCGAACCCGATCAGCGCGCCGGGTTCGGCCACGTGAACGTCGCCCAGCATGGCGTAGCTGGCGGTGACGCCGCCGGTGGTCGGGTCCGCCAGCACGACGATGTAGGGCAGGCCCTTTTCCTTCAGCCGCCTCGTCATCACCGTGGCGCGCGGCATTTGCATGAGGCTGAGTATACCCTCCTGCATCCGCGCCCCGCCCGCGGCGGTGACGCAGACGAAGCCGCAACGCGCGTCGATCGCGGCCTGGGCTGCGAAGACGAAGGCATCCCCCACGGCCATGCCCATGCTGCCGCCCATGAACATGAAATCCTGCACGCCGATCACCGCCTGGTGGCCCTCGACGGTGCCGATCCCGGCGGTGAAGGCGTCACGGTGCGGGTTGGCCGTGCGCGCGGCCTTGAGGCGGGCGGGGTAGGGCTTGGTGTCCTTGAACTTGAGCGGATCTTCCGTGACCTCGGGCGAGGGGAGCAGGCGGAAGCCTTCGTCGAACAGCATTTCCAGCCGCCGGTCGGCGCCGATGCGGCCGTGGTGATCGCACTTGGGGCAGACGTTGCCGTTTGCCTCGTACTCCTTGACGAAAATCATCTCCTGGCAGCGCGGGCACTTGATCCAGAGATTGTCCGCCGTCTCCCGCTTGGGAGCGAAGGGCAGGCGTTCGCGTACTTTGGTGAGCCAGCTCATGGATTGGCCTTTCGCGCAGAATGCACGGCCTTGGCAAGTCTCGCCGTGAGGTCCCGGAGATGCCGGGGCGCGTGGGTGCCGTGCTGCTCGACCAGCCGGACGAGCGCGCTGCCGACGACGACACCGTCCGCCACGCGGGCGATTTCCGCGGCCTGCTCAGGTTCGCGCACGCCGAATCCGACCGCGACGGGCAGTGCGGTGTGGCGCTTGATGCGGCTGACGTTGGCCTCGATGTCGGCGATGGCCGCGCTCTGCAGCCCGGTGATGCCCGCCACGCTGACGTAGTAGAGAAAGCCGCCCGAGCCATCGAGCACGTCGGGCAGCCGGGCGTCGGAGGTCGTCGGGGTGGACAGGCGGATGAGGGCGATGCCCTTGTCGCGCAGCGCGGGGCCCAGGTCGGGGTCCTCTTCGGGTGCCAGATCGACGCAGATGACGCCGTCGACGCCCGCGGCGGCGCAATGGTCGGCGAACCAGTCCGGCCCGCGCCGGATCATCGGGTTGGCATAGCCCATCAACACCAGCGGCACCTGCGGATGGCGCTGGCGGAACTCGGCGGCGTGGCGCAGCACCTCGGCGGTGGTGGTGCCAGCGCCCAGCGAACGGATGTTCGCCGCCTGGATCGCCGGGCCGTCCGCCATCGGATCGGTGAAGGGCATCCCCAGCTCGATCACGTCCGCGCCGCCCTCGACCAGCGCATCGAGATTGGCCGCTGTGTCGCCGTCGCCTGCGGTGATGAAGCAGACGAGGGCGGGGTGGGGGGCGGAGAAGGTGGTGGCGAGGCGGGTCATCGTGCCACTCTACGTCCTGCCAGAACGCTGAAGACAGCTGTTAAAAGAAGGGCTCGCGCAATATGCTCCGACCAATCGAAAAAATAAGGCGTGAACTGCTCAAACAACATGCCTACGGCGACCGACACGACAAGAAAAATCGGGAAACTCCAAACAGCTGTTCGGATTGCTTTGCTGGCCTTGAAGGTCACATCTCCACTCCCAGCGCCTCGGCGACAGTGAAGATGTCCTTGTCGCCGCGACCGCACAGATTGGCGAGGATGATCGCGTCCTTGGGCATGGCGGCGGCGCGCTGGGCGATGGCGGCGATGGCGTGGCTGGGTTCAAGCGCAGGGATGATCCCCTCGGTGCGGCAGAGCAGCTGAAAGGCCTGCAGCGCCTCGGTATCGGTGGCGCTGGTGTATTCGACGCGGCCGGTTTCCTTGAGCCAGGCGTGTTCCGGCCCGATACCCGGATAATCCAGCCCCGCGCTGATCGAGTGGCCTTCGGTGATCTGGCCGTCCTCGTCCTGCAGGAGGTAGGTCTTGTTGCCGTGCAGCACGCCGGGGAAACCGCCTGCAAGGCTGGCCGCGTGTTCCTCGCCGTGCAGCCCCTTGCCCGCCGCTTCCACGCCGAGAAGTTTGACGCTCGGATCGTCGAGGAAGGGGTGGAACAGGCCGATGGCGTTCGACCCGCCGCCGATGGCCGCCACGGCGAGGTCGGGCAGCCTGCCGGTGCGGTCGAGCAGCTGCGCGCGCGCCTCCTTGCCGATCACGCTCTGGAAATCGCGGACGAGCTCGGGATAGGGATGCGGGCCCGCCGCAGTGCCGATGATGTAGAATGTGTCGTGGACGTTGGCGACCCAGTCGCGCAGCGCCTCGTTCATGGCGTCCTTCAGCGTGCCGCGCCCGGCGGTAACGGGGCGGACCTCCGCGCCCAAGAGCTTCATCCGGAACACGTTGGGCGACTGCCGCCGCACGTCCTCGGCGCCCATGTAGACCACGCAGGGCAGGCCGAAGCGCGCGCAGACGGTGGCGGTAGCGACGCCGTGCTGGCCCGCGCCGGTCTCCGCGATGATGCGCGTCTTGCCCATGCGGATCGCGAGCAGGATCTGCCCGATGCAGTTGTTGATCTTGTGCGCGCCGGTATGGTTCAGCTCGTCGCGCTTGAACCAGATCTGTGCGCCGCCCAATTCCTCGGTCAGACGCGGCGCGAAGTAGAGCGGGCTGGGGCGACCGACGTAGTGCTCCAGCAGGTCGTCGAACTCTTCCTGGAAAGCCGGATCAGCCTGCGCGCGGCGATACTCCTTCTCCAGGTCGAGGATCAGCGGCATCAGCGTTTCGGCGACGTAGCGGCCGCCGAACTGACCGAAATGGCCGCGCTCGTCGGGCTGGTTGCGGAAGCTGTTGGGTGTATTCTCGGTCATGGCGTCAAACCCTCGCCGGCTGCGCGTCGCGCGCCGCCGCGCAGAACGCCTTGATCTTGCCCACGTCCTTTACCCCCGGTGCGCTTTCGAGGCCGCTCGAGGCGTCGACCAGCGGCGCGCCGGTGAAGCGGATGGCATCGGCCACATTCTCGGGCGTGAGGCCGCCCGCGAGGCCCCAGTCGACCTGGTGGCGGTAGTTCAGCAGCAGCCGCCAGTCGAGCGTCAGCCCATTGCCGCCCGGGAGGGCGCCCGGCACGGCCTGCGCGGCGGCATCGTAGATGATCCGGTGCGCCGCGCCCTTGAACCGCTCCGATCGCTCCAGCGTGCCGCGATCCTTGAGGCCGACGGCCTTCCAGATCTCCAGCGTGGAATTGTCGCGCAGCAGTTGCAGCCATTCCACCGTCTCGTTGCCGTGCAACTGCAGCACCTCGGGCTCGATGGCCTGCAGCGCCAGCGCGGTCGCCTTGGGGTCGAGATTGACGGTCAGCAACACCGCCCGCACGCTCTTGGGCAGGCGCTGGCGCAGCTTGGCGGCATCGCTGATGCCGATGTGGCGCGGGCTGTCGGGGAAGTGGACGAAGCCGACGTGCGTCGCCCCCGCCTCCACCGCCGCGTCGACGGTTTCGGGCGTGGTCAGGCCGCAGATCTTGATGAGGGTTTCGGGCATGGGGATGCAGATAGCCGCAAGCGGCGCGCGCGCAAGCCTCGCCTGGGCTAGAGCGTCCCTTCGATTTCTCGCGCGGCGGCAAGCGGATCTTCGGCGCGGCTGATCGGGCGGCCGATGACCAGCACCGAGGCGCCGTGATCGCGTGCCTCCCGCGGAGTGACGACCCGCTTCTGGTCGCCCGCGGCCTTGCCGCCGGGGCGCAGGCCGGGGACGACGAAAAAGCCCTTCTTCCACTGGTCGTGAACCGCCTTCACCTCGTGGCCCGAGCACACGATGCCGTCAAGGCCGCTCGCCTCGGCCAGCTCGGCAAGGCGCAGGACCTGGTCGTGCGCGCTGCCGGGTACCCCGGTGCGGTTGAGGGCCGTGTCGTCGAGGCTGGTGAGCACGGTGACGGCCACGACCTTGCAGTTCTCTCCCGCCGCAGCCTTGGCATCCTCCATCATCGCGCGCCCACCGCCCGCGTGGACGGTGACGATGGCGGGTTCGAGCACGTGGATCGCCTGCATCGCGCCCGCCACGGTGTTGGGGATGTCGTGCAGCTTGAGGTCGAGGAAGATCGGCAGCCCGACGTGCGCGATCTCGTGCACGCCGTGGTGGCCGTGGGCGCAAAAGAATTCGAGCCCCAGCTTCACCCCGCCGACGTGGCCCTTGACCTTCCGGCACAGCGCCACCGCCGCATCGAGCTGCGGCACGTCGAGCGCGAGGTAGACGGGGTTGCCCATGCGGGTGGCCCTATGCGCCGGGGGCGCGGTAGGTGCCCGGACCGGTCGTCGCCCCGGAGGTGGCGGGCGGATCGGCTTCCACCGCGTCGGGCACGCCATCGCCGTCGCGGTCGGTGCGGGTGGGGGTCGTCACCGTGCCATCGGGCGTGAGCGGGTGCGGATCGGCGCGATCGGGGATGCCGTCGCGGTCCGCGTCAAGGGCGCCGCCATGCGCGACGGGCGTGACGGCGGCGGTGCGTGCGGCGTTCTCGAGACTCGCGACCTTGCGCTGCAGCCGCCACCTGGTGCCGCGATAGAACAGCCACATCGGCACGAAACCGATCAGGAAGCTGACGATCACGATCGCCGGGATCTTCGTATCGACCACGATGCCGTCCCAGATCCGCACGGTGACGGTCGGGTCCCAGTTGGCCAGCGAGAACAGCAGCAGCGCCACCAGCAGCAGCACCCAGATCACGGTCTTGACGATTTGCATGGCGGCGTTCCTTCGCTTCTCGTTGCCCGGCGGATGCTAGGCAAATGCACGGGGCTTGGAAAGAGGCCCCGACCTCACCCGAAAACGCGGTCGAACACGGTGTCGACGTGCTTGAAGTGGTAGGCGAGGTCGAACTTCTCTTCCAGTTCCGCCTCGGACAAGGCGGCGGTCACATCGGCGTCGGCCTTGAGCAGCTCCAGCAGCGAGAGCCGCCCGTCCGATTCCCACACCTTCATCGCGTTCCTCTGCACCAGGCGGTAGGCATTATCCCGGGTCACGCCCGCCTGCGTCAGCGCGAGGAGCACGCGCTGCGAGTGGACGAGGCCGCCCATGCGGTCCATGTTGGCCTGCATCCGCTCGGGGTAGACCAGCAGCTTGTCGACCACGCCCGTCAGCCGCGCCAGCGCGAAGTCGAGCGTGATGGTGGCATCGGGCCCGATGAACCGCTCGACGCTGGAGTGGCTGATGTCGCGCTCGTGCCACAGCGCGACGTTCTCCAGCGCGGGGAGCGCGTAGGCGCGGATCATGCGGGCCTGGCCGGTGAGGTTCTCGGTCAGGATCGGGTTGCGCTTGTGCGGCATGGCCGAGCTGCCCTTCTGGCCGGGCGCGAAATATTCCTCCGCCTCCAGCACCTCGGTCCGCTGCAGGTGGCGGATTTCCACCGCGAGCCGCTCGATGCTGCTCGCGATCACGGCGAGGGTGGAGAAATACATCGCGTGCCGGTCGCGCGGGATGACCTGCGTGCTGACGGGCTCCACCGCCAGCCCCAGCTGGTCGGCGACATAGGCCTCCACCTCGGGAGAGATATTGCCGAAGGTGCCGACCGCGCCGCTGATGGCGCAGGTGGCGATCTCGGCCCGGGCGTTCACCAGCCGCGCGCGGCAGCGGTCGAACTCGGCATAGGCCTGCGCCAGCTTGAGGCCGAAGGTGGTGGGCTCGGCATGGATGCCGTGGCTGCGGCCGATGGTGGGGGTGTAGCGGTGTTCCTCCGCCCGGCGACGGATCGCGGCGAGCAGGCCGTCCATGTCCTCCAGCAGCAGGTCGGTCGCGCGGGCGAGCTGCACGGCGAGCGTGGTGTCGAGCACGTCGGAGCTGGTCATGCCCTGGTGCATGAAGCGCGCTTCCGGCCCCACCTGCTCGGCCACCCAGTCGAGAAAGGCGATGACGTCGTGCTTGAGCACGGCTTCCTTGGCATCGATCGCGGCGACGTCGATGCCGGGGTTGGTGCCCCACCAGTCCCACAAGGCCGTGGCCGCCGCCTGCGGCACCACGCCGAGGTCGGCAAGCTTCTGCGTCGCGTGCGCCTCGATCTCGAACCAGATCGCATACTTCGCCTCCGGCTCCCAGATCGCGGTCATGGCGGGGCGGGCGTAACGGGGGACCATGGGGAGACTCCGGATTGCGGGCGAGAGGTTCGCCGGAGCCGCTAGGGGGGCGGGGCGGTTATGGCAAGGTTGGGGGGAGCCGCTCAGCCCTTGCGCTGGCGGGCGCGGGCGGTGCGCTTGTTGGCCTTTTCCGCGCCGGAGAGCGGGTTCACCAGTTTCTCGTAGAGCCCGAACAGGTGCTCCACCCGGTCGCGGTCGCTCTCGAAGGGGGCGCGCCGATAGAGCCGATCTACCGCCACATCGAGCGCGGCGTGGGCCTTGCGCAGGTTCGCGGGCATGGTGTCGGGATCGTAGAGATCGGCGAGGCTGGAGGTCGGATGCGCGGCGCGCGCGTCGAGCACGGCCTGCGCGAGCGCCTCGATCTTGTCGCGCTGGGCGGGGGAGGCTTCGGGCCAGGGGAAGGTGTTGTAGACGGTTGGCGAATAGCTGTAATCGCTCTTAAGACGTCCCGTTACCGTGCGCATCCACGCCATATGCATCCACGAAGTTAGCACGCCCAAGTGGTATGCTGTTCCCCCGACGACAATTTGAAGTTTGTTTGAGGCCACAACTTCCGGCGCCAAAAAATCGATCGGAATGTAGTCGCGTGTTTCTGATGAAACCTCTGGCAATGCGACATAGGACTCGTTCGGTTGCCGGTCTTGCGTGAAGATTGTCGGATAGTCCGCATACCGTCGCACTGATTCAGTTGGGCTTTGTGCTCTCCCAATTCTTACGCGTTCGAGGCGTTCCCTTATCTCCACGGATGACCGCAGTTCTTTTGGTGAAGCCTCCTTAAGCCAAAGACACCATCGCCAATTCCCAGAAATGAGCTCCTCGCCGCCGACAAACGGTCTGAGCCATTTAACAATTCCTGGATCGCGAGCGAGGGCGCGATCTCTTTCTCCAGCATCAAGGATTAAATTGCTTGTGGTCACATATCGACCGTCCACTTTTAACCGCGCACCATCGGTCGGTTGGCTCCCCTTTATCATCCTCGGAAGATCCGGCGGTGCCGCCGTGCGCGCTGGCAATGTTACAAACGGACCATCGATCAGATAACCGTTGATCTGTTTAACAGCGACGACAAACGGTTCTGCCCGAGGATTAGGATAATCAAAAATTTTGGGAGCTTTTGGTTCGGTGAACGTCAAACCAATGATCACACAATGAACTGCGGCTTTGCCGGAAGCTTCGTTTGACCAAACGAATGTGCGGTGTGCGAAGCTAATTTGTATCCCGTCCGCGAATAGAGCTGGCCAGAGTATGCCAGCCTGCTCACCTTGAGATATGGAATTTGTGGCGACGAAGGCGATTTCAATTCGCTTGTTTGCCTTGCCGTAGACGACTGCCTTCTTCAGCCATGCGGTCACATAATCCAGCCGATTGACTTGACCAGTTCTCCCCCAAACGCGGTGCATCCCAGCTTGCTGCTCGGGGGTTCGCCACTGGTGACCAATAAACGGCGGGTTCCCCATCACGAAGCTGCACTGCTCCGCCGGCAGCACCTCGTTCCAGTCCACCTCCAGCGCGTCGCCGTGGCGGATGGTCGCGCCGCCGGTCAGCGGGATGCGGGCGTAGTTGAGGCGGAAGGCTTCATTGATGGCGTTGTTCGCGATGTGGTCGGCCATCCACATCGCCACCTCGGCGATCATCGCGGGGAATTCCTCGTACTCGATGCCGTAGAACTGGTCGACCGTCACGCGGGTCAGCAGCGCGGCGTCGATACGCTGGTCGCCGTAGAGTTCCTGCAGGCATTCCAGCTCCAGCTGGCGCACCTCGCGGTAGGCGATGACGAGGAAGTTGCCGCAGCCGCAGGCCGGATCGAGAAACCGCATCCGCGACAGCCGCGCCTGGAATTCGAGCAGCGACTTTTCCTTGGCCGTCTTGCGCGCCTTCAGCGTCTCCAGCTCCTCGCGCAGTTCGTCGAGAAACAGCGGGCCGATGACCTTGAGGATGTTCTCCTCGCTGGTGTAGTGCGCGCCCTTCGCCCGTCGCTCCTTGGCGTCCATAACGGACTGGAACAGGCTGCCGAAAATTGCCGGGCTGACCGCCGCCCAGTCGTGACGGCAAGCGTCCAGCAGGTCCTCTCGCATCTGCGCGTCGAAGATGGGCGTGCGCAGGTTCTCGCGGAACAGCCGCCCGTTGACGTAGGGAAACTGTTTGAGTTCGCCCGACAGATTGGCCTGCCGCTCGTCCTCCGGCGTGTCGAGCACCTCGAACAGTTCGTTGATGACCCGGCCCACATTGCTGCCGTCTGGCAGTGTGTCGTTCTCGACCAGCTGGAGGAAGATGTCCTTGGGCTGGAAAATGCCGGTATCGTCGGCGAACATGCAGAACAGCAGGCGCACGAGAAACCGCTCGAGATCGTGGCCGGTGTAGTTGTTCGCCTCCAGCGCATCGTGGATGCGGCCCATCAGCTCGGCAGCCTTGATAGTGACCTGTTCCTGCCGCTCGAAGGTGACGCGGCGACCGAACATGAAGTCGAAGGCCTGCACGTGCTTGTGCAGGTCGGCGAGCTTGAAGCGCAGTTCCTGCTTGGCCTCGAGATCGACCAGCACCCAGTTCTGGAAATCGCACACCAGCACGAAGCGCGGCTTCTCGGTCGGGTGCAGGCCGTCAATGTATTCGAGTGCCTGCTGCTCGGCGGCGACGAGGTTCTTGCCCAGCGATTTCATCTCGACCAGCACCTGCCCCGGCCAGAAGAAATCGATGAAGCCGCGCTCCTTGTTGAGCAGGCCGGACACGCGCCGCTCGTATCGCCCGATCTGGCGGGAGGAGAGGCCGAACATCTTGAAGAGGTCGTTGACGAACAGCTGCGCGTCGGCACGCTCGTCCGACGAGTTCGCGTGCCGCTCGCTGAACGCGCGTGCCCGCCGTGCCAGTTCGTCGTAGCCCAAACGCATCGGATCGCCCCTTCGCCCGCCTTCCTAACGCCCCCGACCCACCCCGCAAGCCAAACCCCGCAAGACAAAGCCCTTTCCTACAGCGCGCCGCCGTGCTCCCTCGCTCGCGCTCTTTCAGATCGTCCGCTCGCCGCCGCCCGCTCCCTTGGTTTGCTGCAAGGGCCGCGTCTGTATCAACTTCGTCAACTTGCGCGGCCGGATCGCGCTGCGACTCGGCTTCCGCGGCGCCTAGATCACTCCCTTCGCCCGCAGGCTGACGTGCCCCTCGCGCCCCACGATCACGTGGTCGTGGACGATGATGCCGACGTGGCGGCCGGCCTCGGCGATGGCCTGGGTGATGCGGATGTCGGCGCGGCTGGGCTCGGGGTTGCCGCTGGGGTGGTTGTGGACGAGGATCAGCGCGCTCGCCCCCACGTCGAGCCCGCGGCGGATCACCTCGCGCGGGTGGATCGCGGCCTCGTCCACCGTGCCGTCGCCCACCAGGTGGTCGAGCAGCAGGCGGTTCTTCGTGTCGAGGTAGAGCACGCGCACCCGCTCGATCGTCAGGTGCGCCATGTCGATGGCGAGGTAGTCGAGCAGCGATTGCCAGCTGCCGAGCACCGGCTTGTTGGTCAGTTCGCTGCGCGCCATGCGCCGGGCCACCAGCGCCGCTATCTTGAGCTGGGCAATGCTGGCGTCGGACACGCCCTTCACCTGCCTGAGCGCGCCAGCTTCCGCGTTCAGCACGCCCGACAGGGTGCCGAACCGCGCCAGCAGGGCCTTGGCCATGGGCTTGGTATCCCCCCGCGCCAGCGCCCCGAACAGCAGGTATTCGAGCACCTCGTAGTCCGCCAGCGCCTCCGCCGCGCCCGACAAGAGCTTCTCGCGCAGGCGCGCCCGGTGCCCCGCTCCCGGCGGCTTCGGCGCTGATCCTGCGGCATTTTCCGCCATGCGAAGTTCATCCCCCGTGCTGCATCTCGCGCATTGCCTTTGCGGCAGGGACCGCGCAAGTGTCGGGATGCGATGGCGCAGGATGATGCTCTGACAGTCGAAGCACGCCCGCGCGGCCGCAAGCGGCGCATCGCGCGCGGCGGGGGTCTTGCGCTGCTCGTCATCCTGCTGGCGGTGATCGCCGCGGCCTGGCTGATGCGAAAGACGCTCGCCGACGATTTCATCGCGCAGACCTTCCGCGACAACGATATCGAGGCGACCTGGACCGTCGAGAGCATTTCGCCCCAGCGGCAGGTGCTGACGGACCTCGTGATCGGCGACCCTGCGCGCCCCGATCTGACCATCGACCGGCTCGAGCTGTCGATCCGCCCCCGCTTCGGCCTGCCCGACGTGACCGCGCTGAAACTGGTGCGCCCCGTCATCCGCGGCACTTATCGGGGCGGCCAGCTCAGCTTTGGACAGCTCGACCCGCTGATCTTTCCCGAGGAAAGCGGCGAACCGTTCGAGTTTCCGAACCTCAGGCTCTCCGTCGAGGAAGGGCGGGGCCTGCTGCTGACGGACTTCGGCCAGGTCGATCTCGCGCTGTCGGGGGGCGGGCACCTGCGCGGCGGGTTCGCGGGCGTGCTGGCGGCGACGTCCGAGCGGCTGGACGGCGGCGGCTGCACCGCGAATGCGCCGCGCCTGCATGCCCGCCTGTCCATCGACGCCGAGCGTCCGCGCCTTGCCGGGCCGCTGCGCTTTGACCGGCTGGCTTGCCACGAAAGCGAGCTGGCGGTGAACGACGGCACGGCAATCCTCGACGTCCGGGTGGACCGCAACCTCGAGGACATGGCGGGCACCTGGCGTCTCGCCACCGCCGACGCCGCCTTCGCCGGCAACCGGCTGGCGGTGATGGCGGGCGAGGGCGAGGCGAGCTGGCGCGGCGGCGAGCTGGCGGCGACCTATGATCTTGCCGCGCGCGATCTCGGTACCGTCGCCGGTAGCGCCCGCATCGCTGCGCTGGAGGGTCAGGTCAGCTTCCGCGACGGGGCCTGGGCGGCGCTTTATGATCTCGCCGCAAGAGAGGTGGCCTCACCCCACGCGAGCTTCACCCGGTTGGAGGTGGACGGGCGGGTCCGCACCCTGTCCGACCTCGCGCGCATCGATGCCGAGGGCGAGGTGAGGGGGATCGGGCTTTCCATGGGCGGGGACCTCGACGGGGCCATCGCCGGTGCGGCCGAGCGAACCCGCGGGACGCTACTCGCACCCTTGCTGGACCGCCTCGGCCTCAATCTCGCGCGCGAACTGCGCGGCAGCACGCTGGCCGCAAGTTTCGACGCGCGCAGCACCGGTGCGCTCACCAGCGTGGCCATTCCGGAGGCGCGGTTGCGCGGCGGCAGCGGGCGCACGGTTCTGGCTCTATCGCGCGGGCAGCTGACGCTCGGCAGCGCGACCTTGCCGCGATTCGCCGGCAACTTCGCCACCGGCGGCGAGGGGCTGCCGCAGATCACAGGGCGCATGGAGCAGGCGGCGGGCGGCGCGCTCGACCTGCGGCTGGCGATGCGCGAATACGGTGCCGGCCAATCCAGCCTCGCCGTGCCGCAGATGCGGGTGGTGCAGGCGCGTGACGGGCGCGTGGCGCTCGACGGGCGGGTGCTGGCGAGCGGGCCGCTGCCGGGCGGCTTCGCGCAGGGGCTCGACCTGCCGGTGGACGGCACCATTGCGCCGGACGGCTCGCTGGCATTGTGGAACGGCTGCCGCGCGGTGCGCTTCGAACGGCTCGCCTATGCCAACCTGACGCTGGACCGCCAGTCGCTGACGCTGTGCCCCACCAATGGCCGCCCGATACTCGCCTATGGCCCCGGCGGTCTGCGGCTGGCGGCGGGGGCGAGTTCGCTCGATGTGTCGGGCAGACTGGCGCAGACGCCCATCCGCGTTCGCAGCGGCCCCGTCGGCGTAGCCTATCCGGGCGCGCTGGCCGCCCGCAATCTCGACGTGACGCTGGGCCCGGCGAGCAACGCCCAGCGTTTCCGCATCACCGACTTGCGCGCCGATCTATCGGGTGATGCCATCGGCGGCGACTTCGCCGGGGCCGACGTGTTCCTCGCCAGCGTGCCCCTCGACGTGCTCGGGGCCAGCGGAACCTGGCGATATGCCGGGGACCGGCTGACGCTCGCGGACACGAGCTTCATGTTGCACGACCGGCAGGACGACGCGCGGTTCGAGCCGCTGAGCGCCCAAGGGGCGAGCCTGTCGCTTTACGACAACCGCATCGTCGCCGACGCCGCGCTGCGGCATCCGGGCAGCGGGCAGGTGGTGACCGAGGCGCATATCGAGCACGACCTCGCCAGCGGCACCGGCTTTGCCGACCTGCCCGTGCCCGGCCTGACCTTTGCCGTGGGCGGCCTCCAGCCCGCCGATCTCACTCGTCTGGCGCTGGGCGTCGTCGCCAACGTCGAGGGCACGGTCGCGGGCGGCGGGCGCATCGACTGGGGCGCGGGCGGGGTGACCAGCACCGGCAGCTTTTCCAGCGACTCGCTCGACCTCGCCGCCAGTTTCGGCCCGGTGCAGGGGGCGAGCGGAACGGTGGTCTTCACCGATCTCCTCGGCCTCACCACCGCCCCCGACCAGCGCATCCGCGTCGCCAGCGTGAACCCCGGCATCGAGGTGTTCGACGGCGAGATAGGCTTCCAGCTGGTGAACGGCGAGCGCATCGCCATCTCCGGCGGCACTTGGCCGTTCATGGGCGGCACGCTGACGCTGCGCTCCGTCGACATCAATCTCGGCGTCGAGGAATCGCGCACCTACGTGCTCGACATCGTCGGGCTGGAAGCGGCGCAGTTCGTCGAGCGCATGGAGGTGGGCAACCTGGCCGCCACCGGCACTTTCGACGGCTCCGTGCCCATCGTCTTCGACGCCGAGGGCAACGGCAGCCTGGTGGGCGGCCGCCTGCTCTCGCGCCCGCCGGGCGGCAACGTCAGCTACGTGGGCGAACTGAGCTACGAGGACCTCTCGTTCTTCGCCAACTACGCCTTCCGCACGCTGCGCGACCTGCAGTACGACCGGATGGAGATCCTGCTCAACGGTTCGCTGACGGGCGAGCTGGTGACGCAGGTGAACTTCAGCGGCATCCGCCAAGGCCCGACGGCGGAACGCAACCTCGTTAGCCGCGTGATCGGCGACCTGCCGATCGAGCTGCGCGTCAACATCCGCGCGCCGTTCCTCAAACTCATCTCCTCGCTGCGCGCGCTGAACGACCCGACGGCCGTGCGCGATCCACGCTCGCTCGGCCTCATCGGAGCCGACGGCGAAGTGTTGCGCGAAACCGTGGACCAGGCCACCGTCGACCGGCTGGACGAGGAGGCCGCCGAGGATGCGGCCTGCGAACTGCTCGGCGGCGCGGCCTGCGAAACGGACGAAGACCATACTGCCAACATTCAGCCCCAGGAAAGCGAACCCATGCCATGACAGGTCTCAAATTGACGAATTGCGTCCGCAGCGCGCATAACCGCCGGATGATCGGGGCAAGGCGCGCACGGGCGGTGATGGCGATGGCGGCGGTTGCGCCGCTCGCGGGGTGCATTACCTTGGAAGCACCCGACGAGCCGATCGTGATCGAACTGAACATCAACATCACGCAGGAAGTGATCTATCGCCTGGCCGAGGATGCCGGGAACACGATAGACGACAATGCCGAGATCTTCTGATCCGGCGACACGGAGTAGACGAGATGAAGACGACCATGAAAGTCCTGCTCGGCGCGCTGGCCCTCGGCCTTGCCGCGACCCCGGCGCTGGCGCAGCGCGACCCGGCCTATGCCGCCGCGCGCTCCGCCGGGCAGGTGGGCGAAAAGATGGACGGCTATCTCGGCATCGTCGGCGCGGCGACGCCCGCGCTGCGCGCCATGGTGGACGACATCAACATCCGCCGCCGCGCCGTCTACGCCCAGCAGGCACAGGCCAACAACGCCACGCTGGAGGAATACGCCTTCACCGCCGGCTGCCTCGCCATCCAGCGCACGCAGGCGGGCGAGATGTACCAGGCCCCCAACGGCAGCTGGGTCCAGCGCGGCAGCGGCCCGGCCCAGCGCGACCCGCGTTGCCCGTAGGCCAGCCTGCCGGACAACCAATTCCCGCCACCGGTTGACTCGCCACAACCCCCCGCCTAAGGGGGCGGCGCCCTTGGCGGGCACCTCTTCGCCCATGCCATTTCCCATTACGGAGGATCAGGCGTGAGCGACGAGAAACCCGCTCGGGAACCCATCGGTGAGGATGCGCGGATCGACGCGCTCGAAGCGCGGCTCGCTGCCGCACGCGAGCGGGAAAATCAGCGCAACCGGCCGCAGGTACAAGGCGTTGATGCGGGCGGCAAGGCTGCCAGCCGGGCGCTGTCGGACCTGCTCGGTGGGCTTCTTGGCGGTGCGCTCGTCGGCTGGACCATCGGCTGGTTCTTCGGCGTCAATCCGTGGGGTCTTTTGGGCGGTCTCGGTGTCGGCATCGTGGTCGCCTTCTGGAACATCATTCGCAATTCTTCGCGCCCCCCGGCCTCGGGTGGCGACACGCAGGACGGATAAGGACGCACAGTGCTGGCAGCTGCCGAAACCGCCAAGGTCGATCCGATGCACCAGTTCACGGTCGAGCCCCTGCTCGGCCACGACTGGAACGTTGCCGGTTACAACCTCGCCTTCACCAACTCCGCGCTGTGGATGCTGATCACGGCGGTGGCGCTGTTCGTGTTCATGCTGGGCGGCATGCGTCAGCAGCTCGTGCCCGGTCGCTGGCAGATGATGGTGGAAAGCTTCACCGGCTTCATCGACGACATGCTGGATGCCAACATCGGCAAGAACGGGCGCAAGTACCTGCCCTACATCTTCAGCCTGTTCATGTTCATCCTGTTCGCCAACATCCTCGGCCTCATGCCGCTGGGCGTGGTGGGCGTGCATCCCTTCACCTTCACCAGCCATTTCACCATTACCGGCATCCTGGCGATCCTCTCGTTCGCCATCGTGCTGATCGTCGGTTTCTGGAAGCACGGCCTGCATTTCTTCAGCCTGTTCGTGCCCGCCGGCACGCCGCTGCCGATGGTCTTCGTGATCGCGCCGATCGAGTTCATCTCGTTCCTCTTCCGCCCCTTCAGCCTCGGCCTGCGACTGTTCGTCGCCATGATGGCCGGCCACGTGCTGCTGGAAGTGCTCTCCAGCTTCGTGATCGACGGCTGGAACGCGGGCGCCGGGTTCGGCGTGCTCGTGGGCATTCCCAGCTTCGTGCTGATGGTCGCCATCTGCGCGCTGGAAATCCTCGTCGCCGGTATCCAGGCCTACGTCTTCGCGCTGCTCTCGTCGCTCTACATCAACGACGCCGAGAACCTGCACTAAGTTCACCGTTTCAAACGCTTACAAGTACACTCGAAAGGAAATTCTCATGGATCTCGAAGCTGCCAAGATGGTTGGTGCCGGTCTCGCCGCGATCGGTGCGGGCATGGCTGCGCTGGGCGTGGGCAACGTGTTCGGCTCGTTCCTCGATGGCGCGCTGCGCAACCCGGGTGCCGCCGACGGCCAGCAGGGCCGCCTGTTCATCGGCTTCGCCGCTGCCGAGCTTCTCGGCCTGCTGGCGTTCGTCGTGGCGATGATCATCCTCTTCGTCTGATCCACCCGATCCGGCCGGGCGGTTCGCGTCCGGCCGATCGTCCTGACCTGACCTGTTGCCGATAGGCGGAATCCGTCCATGCCCCAGATAGATCAAATGTTCGAAATCTGGTCCAGCCAGCTGTTCTGGCTGGCCGTGATCTTCGGGCTCGTGTTCTTCGTCGTGGGCAAGGGCATGGTGCCCAAGGTCACCTCGACGGTCGACGCGCGCGACACGCAGATCGCCAGCGATCTGGCCGCTGCCAAGGCCGCGCGCGATGCGGCGGACGAGCAGGAAGAGGCCTGGCGCACCCGCGAGAACGCCAACCGCGAGAGCGCGCAGGCCATCGTGGGCGAGGCCAAGGCCAGGGCCCAGGCCGCCACCGAGGCGCGCCTGGCCGAGGCGCAGGGCGGGATCGATGCTCGCCTTGCAGAGGCCGAGGCGCGCATCGCCGCCAGCCGCGATGCCGCCGCCGCCGAAATCGAAACCGTCGCCGTGGATGCCGCGCAGGACATTGTCCGCCAGTTCGCGCATGTCTCGGTCGACGAGGCCGCGGCCCGCGCCGCCGTGCAGGAGGCCATGACCCGTGGTCAGTAACGAACCCATGCCCGAAGTCTTCGCCACCAGCGAGGCGCAGATCGAGGTAGCCGATGCCCACGGCGGTGCCGGTCAGCACGCCTCGCCCGAACTGCTGGGCCTCGCGCCCTACCAGTGGGTCAGCGTGGCCATGCTCGTCCTGCTGCTGATCGCCTTCCTCGGCGCCAAGGTGCACAAGACCGTGGCCGGCGGCCTCGATGCCAAGATCAAGGCCATCAAGAACAACCTCGACGAGGCGAAGCAGCTGCGCGCCGAGGCCGAGGCCCTGCGCGAGGAATACGCCGCCAAGATCGCCGGGGCGGAAAAGAACGCGGAGGCCATGCTCGACAATGCCCGGCGCGAGGCCGAGGGCATCGTCGCCAAGGCCGAGACCGACACCGCCGCGATGGTCGCCCGGCGCGAGCGCATGGCTCAGGACAAGATCGCCGCTGCCGAGCGCACCGCCATCGACGAACTGCGCACCCGCGCCGCCGAGGCCTCGACCCGCGCCGCCGCGCAGCTGATCGCCGCCAACCACGATGCCGCCGCCGACCGCGCGATGGCGGACGAGGCGATCGCCAGCATCTGACCTTTGTTGATCCGGCGGGGCGGATAGTCTTGCGGTCTGGGGCGTTACCCTTCTGAACACTCAGGAGAATGCCCCATGGCCGCCGATACCAAGATTTCCGCCATCGCCATCAATTGTTCGCTCAAGTCGAGCAAGGCGGGGGAGGCCAGCTCCACCGACGCGATGATCGCGGTGCTCGAAAAGGCGTTCGGCGAGCACGATGTCGAGATTGCCGAGACCATCCGCATCGCCGACTACGACGTGAAGCCCGGCGTCACCTCGGACGAGGGCGAGGGCGACGACTGGCCGGCCTTGCGCGAAAAGATCCTCGCCCACGACATCCTCGTCTTCGGCGGCCCCATCTGGATGGGCCAGATCGGCTCCATCGCCAAGCGCGTGCTGGAGCGCATGGACGCCTTCCTCTCCGAGACCGACGATGTTGGACGGATGCCCAGCTACGGCAAGGTCGCGGTCGCCGCCATCGTCGGCAACGAGGACGGCGCCCACTGGGCCAGCGCGCAATTGTTCCAGAGCCTCAACGACACCGGCTGGACCATCCCCGCCGTCGCCGCCTGTTACTGGGTGGGCGAGGCGATGGGCTCGAAGGACTTCAAGGATCTCGAGCACACGCCCAAGAAGGTGACCCAGACCGCCGCGATGACCGCGGGCAATGCGGTGCACCTGGCGAAGCTGCTCAAGGCCGATACCTACCCCGGCAGCGGCGACTGAGCCGCCTCGGCGAGCAGGGCCAGCAACGCGCGCGTTTTCAGCGTTTGATAACGGGTCCGCTCGCCGCCGGACCTCGCCAGCGCGTCTCGCTTGGCGGCGGCATAGAGCATGCGCGCCTGATCATCCGCTTGTAGAAGGTCACGGAAGGCGAGGTGTTTCGCGATTTCCGGTGCGCCTCGTGCGAAGCCATGAAGATGCACGGGCATCTCGCCATCGACCCGGCGCACGAAATACCGCCGGCCAGCGATTCCGTATTCGCCGCGTGCCTCGTAACCGAGTTATTCGAGTTCGGGCGTAGCCTCGTCCAGCGGCTGGAGCGCGTCGGTGACCAGCAGCACGTCGATGATCGGCTTGGCCACGAGGCCTGGCACCGCGGTGCTTCCGATGTGATGGGCCTCGCCCTTTGCCAGCGCCGGGATGGCGGACAGGGAGTCCTGCGTCCGCCGGAATTGCTCCGCCCAGTGCGGCTGCCAGTCGTCGAGCACCACCACGCCTGTCAGAACGCGTCCTTCGCCGCCCTCAGCGCCGCGAACGTCTCGTGCGGAGCCTCGCCGCCCCAGTGTGCCGCCATCTCCGGATCGTCGGCGCGCAGGAAGGGGTTGGTTTCAAGCTCGCGGGCGAGGGGGAAGGGTACGGTCGGCTCGCCGCGCTCGCGCAGGGCCTCGACCTCGCGGGCGTAGTCGAGCAGGGCGTCGTTGCCCTGGTCGGCATGAAGCGCGAAGCGGGCGTTCGCCAGCGTGTATTCGTGGGCGCAGTAGATCGTCGTCTCGGGGGGCAGGGCCTTGAGGCGGGCGAGGCTGTCCCAGAACTGCTCCGGCGTGCCCTCGAACATCCGCCCGCAGCCGAGCGCGAACAGGCTGTCGCCGACGAAAGCGATGCCGTCCGCCGGCAGGTGATAGGCGACATGGCCTGCGGTGTGACCACCCACGTCGATCACCCGCGCTTTGTGCGCTCCGAGTGTCACCACCTCGCCGTGCGCCACCACCCGGTCGATGGGGGAGATGCGCTTCACCTCGTCCGGCGCGATGACCTTGGCGCCCGTCGCCGCGACGATGGCCGCGTTGCCGCCCGCGTGGTCGGGGTGCCAGTGAGTGTTCCAGACCTGCGTGATGCGCCAGCTCTTCGCCTCGGCCTGCGCCAGGTATTCCGCGCCGTCGGGCGTGTCGATCGCGGCGGTCTCTTCGCTGGCCGGATCGTGGACGAGGAAGCCGTAGTTGTCGGACAGGCAGGGGAACTGGTGGATTTCGAGCATGGGCGCACTCTAGGCCCAGCCCTGAAAGTAGGAAAGGCCCGCCTGCCGATCGGGCAAGCGGGCCTTCCGATAGCCTAGCCGAAGCTATAGCTTACTTCTTGTCGGCGTCCTTGTCGGCGCCGCCCTTCAGGGCCGCACCGAGGATGTCGCCGAGCGAGGCGCCCGAGTCGGCCGAGCCGAACTGCGCCACGGCTTCCTTCTCCTCGGCGATCTGATGCGCCTTGATGGAGAAGTTGGGCTTCTTCGAACGGTCGAAGCCGGTGACCATGGCATCGACCTTCTGGCCCGCCTGGAAGCGGTCCGGACGCTGCTCGTCGCGGTCGCGGCCGAGATCCGAGCGCTTGATGAAGCCGGTCGCGCCGTCGTCGCCGACCTGCACTTCCAGGCCGCCGTCGCGCACTTCGAGCACGGTCACGGTGACCACCTCGCCGCGGCGCAGCGAACCCGCCGCACCCGCTTCGGTCGGGGCACCCTTCTCGAGCTGCTTCATGCCGAGGCTGATGCGCTCCTTGTCGATGTCGACGTCGAGCACCACGGCCTCGACCTCTTCACCCTTGCGGTGCAGCGCCAGCGCATCCTCGCCCGAGATGCCCCAGGCGATGTCGGACATGTGGACCATGCCGTCCACGTCGCCCGGCAGGCCGATGAACAGGCCGAACTCGGTGGCGTTCTTGACTTCGCCGGTGACGGTCGAGCCGACCGGGTGAGCATCGGCGAACTCTTCCCACGGGTTGCGCTGGGCCTGCTTGAGGCCGAGCGAGATGCGGCGCTTCTCGGCGTCCACTTCCAGCACCATGACTTCGACTTCCTGCGAGGTCGAGACGATCTTGCCGGGGTGCACGTTCTTCTTGGTCCAGCTCATCTCGGAGACGTGGACGAGGCCCTCGATGCCCGGCTCCAGCTCCACGAAGGCGCCGTATTCGGTGATGTTGGTGACGGTGCCGTTGACCTTGGCGCCGACCGGGTACTTCGCGCCCACGCCGTCCCACGGATCGCTCTCCAGCTGCTTCATGCCGAGGCTGATGCGCTGGGTATCCTGGTTGATGCGGATGATCTGCACGGTCACGGTCTGGCCGATCTCGATCACTTCGCTGGGGTGGTTGACGCGCTTGTAGCTCATGTCGGTGACGTGGAGCAGGCCGTCGATACCGCCCAGGTCCACGAAGGCGCCGTAGTCGGTGATGTTCTTGACCACGCCGTCGGTGACCTGACCCTCGGCCAGACCCTCGATCAGCTCGCTGCGCTGCTCGGCACGGGTTTCCTCGAGCACGGCGCGGCGCGACACGACGATGTTGCCGCGGCGACGGTCCATCTTCAGGATCTGGAAGGGCTGCGGCATGTCCATCAGCGGGGTGACGTCGCGCACGGGGCGGATGTCGACCTGGCTGCCGGGCAGGAAGGCCACGGCGCCGTCGAGGTCGACGGTGAAGCCGCCCTTGACGCGGCCGAAGATGCGGCCCTCGACGCGCTTGCCTTCGCCGAATTCGTTCTCGAGCTTGTCCCAGGCGGCTTCGCGGCGGGCGCGGTCGCGGCTGAGCATGGCTTCGCCGTCGGCGTTCTCGACACGGTCGACGAAGACTTCGACTTCGTCACCGACGGAAAGGCCGTGGCTGCCGTCTTCCTCGCCGCGCTCGAATTCGCGCAGGGAGATGCGGCCTTCGCTCTTCAGGCCGACGTCGACGAGCGCCATGCCGTTCTCGATGGCGGTGACGGTGCCCTTGACGACACGGCCTTCGAAGCCGCCGTCGGCGCCGCCGAGCTGTTCGTCGAGCATCGCGGCGAAATCGTCGCGGGTGGGGTTGGCAACAGATGCCATATTCAGTTCCTTCACGTTTGCTACCGGCCACGGGTTCTACCCGGGTCTTGGTCCGCCTCCCGAGCACGATTGCGCGGGCGTACGGGGCAAGAGGCCGATGTCCGCGCGGGGCCGGATGCCACCGTGCGGGTTCCTTGCACCCAGAGATGTAAGAGAACGGGCGCGCGCCTAGGCGAAATGCCGCGCAAAGGCAAGCGGAATGGCGCGGGCCAAGGGCGCGGCGAAGTTGACAGTGTCAAGCGGGCGGCGGGTCGGGAATGGCGGAATTGCGCGCCTTGCGGCCGGTCGCGAAGTTGACAGATCGCGTGGGTGGCGCGGAAAAGCGGCTGCGTCATGGCCAGCGCGTCGTGCGCCGGCCCGATCCCTGTAGGAAAGCGCGACTGTCGCCGGCTCAGCCCGCGCCCTCGTGGTCCATGTCGCCGATCACCGTCCACGTGGCGGGATAGATGTCGAGATCGGCGCTATCGAGGCCCTTGATCCACTGGCGCGGGCAATAGACGCGCGCTCCGCGTTGCATGGCGAACCAGCCCGCCCACCACGAATAGGAGCTGTTGGCGATGACCAGCGCGGCGCAGCGCGACATCCGCACGAGGTCTGCCCAGGGGCTCTCGCCCGCCACCGGCTCCATGAACTGCGCGCCCGCGAACAGGTCCTGCTCGCGGCACCAGGGGATGTCGTCGGAGAAGACCACTAGCGGCGCACCGGGCAGCGCTTCCCGAGCCTTCGCGAGAGCCTCGCGGTAGTAGGCAAGCGGGTCGGTTAAAACGTAACCGGGATTAACAAGGTAATCGCCACGTCGGACATGAAGGTTTATGGCATCATCTGGCGAGCGGGATTCAAACCTGGAGAATGTCTGGTCGATTTTCGTGTCGGCAAATATTCGATCTTCATTTCCCGCAAAGTAGCGAGGTGATTGAAAGCATCCGACAAGATATGCACCGTCGCAGATATCTTCGAAGTCTTCGAAATACCCCAAGCTTGGCTCGACATAATGCCTGCGTCTTTCTTGTTTCAACCAGCGATATCCGCGCAACGGAAGCCCGTGCGCTCGAAAAGGCTTCGGGCGAAGTTGCTTTATCCTCTCTGGGATGCCGATTTCTTCCAGGCGGAACATCTTGTCCGCTTCGGTGACTGACTGAAAGTGCCGTGCATCGATTATCAGTTTGGTTCCCAAGTTCATAGCCAGCGATTTGCCAGCGGCATATTGGAATAGTTGGTTACCTAAACCGCTGTTACAGATAGATGTTATAGCCATTTTCGATCGCTAACGTTGAGGGTGCACGCTGCGCTTTTGACGATCCGTTCGACACTGTCTACCCGCATTGCATCGCCCTTCCAAATCATCGCGAATGTTTCGCCTCGAACCACAGGTGCGACGCGTGGAGTAAACCCGACTAGAACCCGCTCGACGATGAGATTAGGAGTCAATCTGTGAGGACCTTGACAGAAACGCTCGCCAGCTACGGCGAATACCACCGCGACCATCGCAACGTGGCAACCCACGCGCTGGGCATTCCGCTGATCGTGCTGGCGGTGGAGGTGCTGCTCTCGCGGCCTGTGTGGACGCTTGGCGGCCTGGTGCTGACCCCGGCCATTGTCGGCAGCGCGCTGGCGGCCCTTTGGTACCTGCGGCTGGACATCAGGGTGGGCCTGCTGATGAGCGGGCTGCTGTCGTTGTTCTGCGCGGCGGGCCACTGGATCGCGCAGATATCGACGGCCGCGTGGCTGGGCGGCGGCGTTGCGCTGTTCGTGGTGGGCTGGGCGCTGCAGTTCCTCGGCCACCATTACGAGGGGCGCAAGCCCGCCTTTCTCGACGACCTCAGGAGCCTGCTGGTCGGCCCGCTGTTCGTGGTGTGCGAGGGGCTTTTTGCGTTGGGGCTGATGCCGAGCCTGCGGCGACAGGTGGAGGGCGCCTGACTGCGGCGCCCGGAGGTCAGTCGCCTCTCGCGTGCTCCACCGCCGCAATCGCCGCGGCTATGGCCTCATCTACGGTCATCTCGCTGGTGTCGAGGACGTGCGCGCCCTCGGCCTCGCGCAGGGGCGCCTCGGCACGGTTGCGGTCGCGTTCGTCACGGGCGGCGAGGTCGGCCATGATGTCGGCGAGCTCCACCTCGCGCCCGCTCTCGCGCATCTCGCGGAAACGGCGTGCCGCGCGCGCGGCGACGCTGGCGGTGACGAACAGCTTGGCCTCGGCCTCGGGCGCGATGACTGTGCCGATGTCGCGCCCGTCGAGCACCGCGCCGCCCGGCTGCAGGGCAAAGGCGCGCTGCCGCTCGTAAAGCGCCTGCCGCACCGCCGGGTGGACCGAGACGCGGCTGGCGAGTCCGCCGGTCGCCTCGCTGCGCAGCTCGGGATCGGCCAGCAGGTCGTCGGGGAAGCGGGTAGCGGCGAGCGCCGTCCCGGCCTCGTCCGGATCGCCGCCGAGCCGCGCGACCTGGTAGCCGACGGCGCGGTAGAGCAGGCCAGTGTCGAGGTGCGGCAGGCCGTAATGCCGGGCGAGTGCGCGCGCCACGGTGCCCTTGCCGCTGGCTGTGGGGCCGTCGACGGCGATGATCATTGCGCGTCCTCGCGGCTGTCCACCCGGTCCATCCACGCCCGCAGCAGCGCCTCGGTCTCCGCCGGGCGCTCGCCGGGGAAGCTGTGCGATCCGCCGGGGACCACGGCCAGTTCCGCGCCGGGGGTCAGCGTCACGAAGTCGAGCACCTGGTCCAGCTGCGCCTCGTCGTACTGGCCGACCATGAACAGCGTGCGGCTGCCGTCCACACGGACGAGGAGCGGCGTGCCGTCGTAGCCGACGAGGCTCCCAGAGGCGCGGAACTCGCTCGGGCCCCACATGGCGTTGTAAAGCACGGGGTTGAACCCCTCGCCATTGTAGCGGGCGCGGTATGTGCGCGCTTCGGGCGGAGGAGCGGGGCGGTCGGGGCGGCCGTTGTAGGCGGCGTAGAAGGCGGCGGTCGCGGCCTCGCAGACCTCGGCGGCGGGCGGGGCGGGGCTCTCGCAGGCGAGGATGTCGGCCTGCACTTCGTCCGGCAGCTCGCGGATCAGCAGATTGGTGCCCATGATCCAGTGCGGGGTGGAGATGAAGGTGCCGCCGAGCACGGTGCTGGCCACGTGCTGCGGAAAGCGGGCCGCGTATTCGAGCGCGATGGCGCTGCCCCACGAGTGGCCGACGACGTGCCAGCGCTCGACGCCCAGCGCCGCGCGGATCGCCTCCAGTTCGTCCACGAAGCGCTCGACGCGCCAGTTGGCGGGGTCGTTCGGGTGGTCGGACTTGCCGCTGTCGAGCTGATCGTAGAGGATGACCGCGCGCTCGTCGGCCAGCGAGAGCAGGTTGCCGAAGCCCATGTGCGTGCCGCCCGGCCCGCCGTGGATGAATACCGCCGGGGGATGGCCTGCGTCTATGTCGCCATTGACCCGCACCCACACGCGGCCGCCCTCCACGGGGACCATCAACTCGCGGTCGGGCGCGGACCAGTCGGCGGGGGTGGCGGGCAAGTCTTGCGCGGCAGCGGGCGCGGCGAGCAGGGCGAGGGCGGCAAGGGCGGTCGGCAATCTCATGCGGTATCCTCTCCGGCCCCGCGCGAGCGCAGCGCCTTGACCAGCCCCCACAGCGCGATAGCGGCCCAGAACCCTTCCAGCACCAGCGAGGGCACGTTGGTGTGTACCAGCAGCGAAACCGTCAGCAAGGCCGCACCCGCTAGGTTGGTGCCGTGGAGGATGAAGGGGTTGGGCGCCTTCACCGCGGTCAGGTAGAAATAGGCGCCGATGATGCAGGCGGTGCCGACAAATCCGATGACGGAGTAGATGTCGAGCGGGGTCTGCATCACGGGTGCGAGGCGAAGACCGACTGACCCGCCTCGCCGAATGCGATGACCTGGTAGGGCTGCGCGCGGTCGCCCATCTCCATGCCGGGCGAGCCGGCGGGCATTCCGGGCACGGCGAGGCCCGTCACGCCCTCGGGCCGTTCTGCCAGCAGGCGGGCGACGTCCTCGGCGGGCACGTGGCCTTCGATGACATAGCCGTCAACCACCATGGTGTGACAGCTGCGCAGTTCCTGCGGCACGCCGAGCCGGTCCTTGATGGCGCCCATGTCCGCGCTGTCGGTGACGGTCACGCTTTCCGGCACGGCTTCGTCCATGTGCCGCGCCCAGGCGAGGCAGCAGCCGCAATTGGGGTCGCGGAACATCTCGTAGGTGGCGGCCTGCGCGGCCTGCGAGCACGCGGCGAGGGCGAGCAGGGCGAGCGAGAGGATACGGCGGGGAATCATGCGTGTTCTCCGTGCATGGCGCGTGTCAGCAGCGCCTCGAATGTCGGGAAGCTGGTTGCGATGGGGCCGGTGTCGTCCACCTGAACGCCGCGCTCGCTGGCGAGGCCCGCCACGGCCATGCTCATGGCGATGCGGTGGTCGAGGTGGGTGACGACGCTCGCGCTCTCGGGCGTGCCGGGGAGGGGATCGCCGCCCGTGCCGTGGATGACGAGGCCGTCCTCGAGCTCCTCCACCCGCGCGCCCGCCAGCGACAGCGCCTCGGCCATGGCGGTGATGCGGTCCGATTCCTTGACGCGCAGTTCCTCGAGGCCGCTGGTCGTGGTCGTGCCCTGCGCCAGCGCGGCGGCGACGAACAGCACGGGGAATTCGTCGACCATGGCCGGGACAACGGCGGGATCGACCTCGACGCCGGTCAGCGCCGAGTGCCGCACGCGCAGGTCCGCCACCGGCTCGCCGCCGACCTCGCGCCGATCGAGTTCCTCGATGCTCCCGCCCATCTGCCGCAGCACGTCGAACAGCGCGGCGCGGGTGGGGTTGAGGCCGACGTTCTCAATCACGAGGTCGCTGCCCGGCACCAGCAGGGCGGCGGCGGCGAAGAAGGCGGCGCTAGACGGATCGCCGGGGACGGTGATCGTCTGCGGTATCAGGTCTGCCTCGCCGTGGATCCGGATAACACGCGCGCCTTTATCCTCGCCGACTTCGAGGTTCGCCCCGAACCCGCGCAGCATCCGCTCGGAATGGTCGCGGGTGGGGACGGGCTCGATGACGGTCGTGATGCCGGCGGTGTTGAGTCCGGCGAGCAGCACGGCGCTCTTTACCTGCGCGCTGGCGACGGGCAGGCGGTAGGTGATCGGCACGGCGGGCGAAATGCCGCGCAGCAGCAGCGGCAGGCGGCCGCCCTCGCTCGCCTCGAAGCTGGCGCCCATCTGCGAGAGCGGCTCGATCACCCGGCCCATCGGCCGCTTGGAGAGGCTGGCATCACCGGTGAACACGGCGCGGATCGGATGGCTGGCGACCAGGCCCATCAGCAGCCGTGTGGAGGTGCCCGAATTGCCCATGTCCAGCGCGCGGTCCGGTTGCAGCAGGCTGCCCACGCCGACGCCGTGAATGCTCCACACCCCGTTGGCCCCGCGTTCGATCGTGGCCCCCATCGCCCGCATGGCGGCGGCGGTGGCGAACACGTCCTCGCCCTCCAGCAGGCCCGTCACCCGCGTCTCGCCCACCGCCAGCGCGCCGAGCATGATGGAGCGGTGGCTGATCGACTTGTCGCCCGGCACCGCCACCCGGCCCGTCAGCGGTCCGCTTGCCGCGAAGCGTCTGGGGGAGGGCGGGTTGGAATGGCTCACGCGCGTGCCTATCTGCTGCTGGACGCGCGCGGCTTTGACAGGGGCAGGCCCCTATGGCAAGGCGCGCCCGCTTCGCGTTTCCGCCAGCATGACAGGTGGCCGGGCGCGCACACGAATTCTCCGATTTTTGAGGACATCACCATGGTCAAGCCAGAATGGGGCACCAAGCGCACCTGCCCCAAGTGCGGCACGCGCTTCTACGATCTGAACAAGGAAGACCCCGTCACCTGCATCGAATGCGGCAACGAGTGGACGCCCGAGCCCGTGCTCAAGTCCAAGCAGCCGATTCCCTTCGACGAGCAGGACAAGGCCAAGAAAAAGGACGAAAACGCCGATTCGGACCTGGCCGATGACGATCTGGAAGACATCGACGTCGACGACGACGAGGATTCGCCGGATAACGACGTCGACCTCGGCGGCGACGACGACCTCGGCGTTGCCACCGGCGACGACGACGGCGATGACGAGAATTGAGGATTTGGGCCGGGCGCTGGCTTGACGGCGTCCGGTCTGATATTAGCTCTTGTCACGAGGCCGGTCCTTCCATAAAGGGCCACCTCCGCAGCGCCGCAAGGCACTGCACGCATGAATGGAACGGGGCCTTAGCTCAGCTGGGAGAGCGCAACACTGGCAGTGTTGAGGTCAGCGGTTCGATCCCGCTAGGCTCCACCATTCTACTGTCTTTTGCCCCGTGTCGGGCTGCAAATCGCGCCGCCTTGCGCTTCCGGTGCTCACGGACTTGAAGTCCGCTCCGCGCCGGTTCTCAGGCAACACGATTTTCGCTTCCGACACACGGCAAAATCCAGCAGAATGGCCCTGACACAATCGCCCGGTTTTTCGGGTGGCACGACAAGCCGGTCTCATCCGGGACCGCACGCTGGCCGACG
The DNA here is from genome assembly GCF_001010945.1 of Aurantiacibacter luteus. GTDB lineage: Bacteria > Pseudomonadota > Alphaproteobacteria > Sphingomonadales > Sphingomonadaceae > Alteraurantiacibacter > Alteraurantiacibacter luteus. The sequence goes on along the minus strand of NZ_LBHB01000001.1, from coordinate 1,051,140 downwards.
AGTTCTCGTCCGCCGGCGTTTTTCGCGTTTTGGAGTATCGCATGTTCGATAGCCTGTCCGACCGTCTCGGTACCGTCTTCGACCGCCTGCGCGGTCGCGGTGCCTTGTCGGAACAGGACGTGCGCGATGCCATGCGCGAGGTGCGCGTCGCGCTGCTGGAGGCGGACGTGGCGCTGCCCGTGGCGCGCGACTTCATCGCCCGCGTCACCGAGCGCGCCATCGGGCAGGAAGTCCTGAAGTCCGTCACCCCGGGGCAGATGGTCGTCAAGATCGTCAACGACGAACTCGTCGCGATGCTCGGCGGCGAGGAGGCCGTGGGCAAGGGCCCGATGGGCGAGGGCGAGGCGCTGAACCTCTCGGTCGCGCCGCCCGCCGTGGTGATGATGGTCGGCCTGCAGGGCTCGGGCAAGACCACCAGCACCGCCAAGATCGCCAAGCTGCTGAAGGACAAGCAGGGCAAAAAGCCGCTCATGGCCTCGCTCGACGTCAACCGCCCCGCCGCGCAGGAGCAGCTGGCGGTGCTGGGCGAGCAGGCGGGCGTCGCCACCCTGCCGATCGTCGCCGGGCAACAGCCGGTCGACATCGCCCGCCGCGCGCTGGGGGCGGCCAAGCTGCAAAATTTCGACGTGCTGCTGCTCGACACCGCCGGCCGCCTGCACGTGGACGAGGCGCTGATGGCGGAGATGAAGGCGGTCGCCTCCGTCTCCACGCCCGCCGAAGTGCTGCTGGTCGTCGATTCGCTGACCGGTCAGGACGCGGTCAACGTCGCGCAGAGCTTCTCGGACGAGGTGCCGCTGACCGGCGTGGTGCTCACCCGCATGGACGGCGACGCGCGCGGCGGCGCGGCGCTCTCGATGCGCGCCGTCACCGGCAAGCCGATCAAGTTCGCCGGCACGGGCGAGAAGCTCGATGCCATCGAGCGCTTCCACCCCGCGCGCGTGGCCGACCGCATCCTGGGCATGGGCGACGTCGTCAGCCTGGTGGAGCGTGCGGCGGAGACGATCAAGGCGGAGGACGCCGAGGATCTCGCCAAGCGCATGATGGCCGGCAAGTTCGACCTGAACGACCTGCGCAAGCAGCTGAAGCAGATGCAGAACATGGGCGGGCTGGGGATGCTGGCGGGCATGATGCCGGGCATGAAGAAGGCCAAGGCCGCGATGGCTTCCAGCGGCATGGACGACAAGGTTTTGGTCCACATGGACGCCATCATCGGCTCCATGACCGAAAAGGAACGCGCGCGTCCCGAACTGCTCAACGCCAAGCGCAAGAAGCGCGTGGCCGCGGGCAGCGGCACCTCGGTGCAGGAGGTCAACAAGATCCTCAAGATGCACCAGGAAATGGGCCGCGCGATGAAGCAGATAAAGAAGATGGGCGGGCTGAAGGGCCTCGGCGCGCTGCTGGGCGGCGGGGGCGGTTTCGGCGGCGGCGGCGGGCCGATGGGCGGTGGCGGCTCAATGCCCGGCCTGCCCGGCGGCCAGCTGCCCCCGGACATGCAGGATTTTCTCAGGAAGAAGTAATCGATTTCAACGGTTTGATTTGGAAAGGTAGACTACAATGGCAATCTCTCTCAGGCTCGCGCGCGGTGGCGCCAAGAAGCGTCCGTACTATCGCATCGTGGCCGCCGACAGCCGCCGCGCTCGCGACGGCAAGTATCTCGAGCAGATCGGCACCTACAACCCGATGCTCGCGAAGGACGACGAGAACCGCGTGAAGCTGGACGAGGACCGCGCCCGCTACTGGCTCGGCGTCGGCGCGCAGCCGTCCGACCGCGTCCACCGCTTCCTCGATGCCGCCGGCATCCTCGAGCGCAAGGCGCGCAACAACCCCAAGAAGGGCGAGCCGGGCGAAGCCGCCAAGGAACGCGCCGAGGAGAAGGCTGCCAAGGCCGCCGAGGCCGAGGAAGCCCGCAAGGCCGCCGAGGAAGAGGCCAAGAACGCTCCCGCCGCTGAAGAGGCGCCCGCCGCCGACGAGAGCAGCGCCGAGAACGACGCGACCGGCTCGGTGAAGACCGAAGAGACCGCCGAAGCCGTGGCCGAGGCCTCGACCGAAGCCCCCGCCGACGCGACCGCCGAGGACGCCGCTGCCGTGGCCGAGGAAGTCAACGAGGGCGGCCCGCCGCTGCCGGAAGACGCCCCCGCTGCCGAGGGCGGCGAAGACAAGGCCGAGGGCTAAGCCTTGGCCAAGGACAAGCCCGTCATCCTGGCCGCCGTCGCCGGCGCGCACGGGGTGGCGGGCGAGGTCCGCCTGAAGCTGTTCGGCGAGCGGCTGGACGGCCTCAAGGCGCACAAGACCTTCAATGCCGGAGAGACCGGGGGCGCGTTGACGCTCAGCAAGGTCCGCGACGACAACAAGGGCGGCGCCGTGGCGCGCTTTGCCGAAATCACCGACCGCACCGCCGCCGAGAAGCTGCGCGGCACCCTTCTCACCGTTTCGCGCGATGCCCTGCCGCCGCTGGGCGAGGGCGAATACTACCACGCCGACCTCATCGGCCTCGCCGCCGTCAGCGACACGGGCGAGGCGCTGGGCGAGGTCGTTGCTGTGCACAACTTCGGCGCGGGCGACGTAATCGAGATCCGCCGCGAGACCGGCAAGCTGTTCATGGTCCCCATGCACGCCCGCGCTGTGCCCTGCTGGGACGAAACGACCCTGACCGTGTCCGCCGACTTCGCCGAGGAATGAGCGCGCCGCCAGTCCGGATCGAGATGGCTCCTGCCGATGCGTCACCTGCCGTGCCTTACGAAGTTTGGGCCACGGCTGCTGGCATGGCCATCGTCTTCGGGATCGTGCTCAGCCTGATCGTGTGCCTGCCGATGCGCCGGTTCGCCACAGATCAGCGCCGCGCGGTCTTCGCGCGCAATTCCGTGCTGCGCGCCGGGTTGATAGAGTTCGTGCTGCTCTTGATTTTCGGCATATTCATGAGGGGCTGGGTGAACGGAGCGGCGATTTTCCTGACCATGCAGTGGCAGGCCTGGGTGCTGATCGCAGTGTCGCTTTTCACCGTATGGCTGATGGCGCTGCTGCTGGCGCCGCGGCGGGATCCCGCAACTTTCGCCGAAGTTTTCGACTAGCGCAGCAGCGGTCGCTCGTCCGCCAAGTCGTTGCGGATGGTGGTGGCGGCCACGCCTGCCTGGCCCATCGCGTGGCTGATCTGGTCCAGCCCCAGCACCACGTCGCCCGCCGCGAAAAGGCCGGGCACGCTGGTGCGCTGGTGGTCGTCCACCTTGATGCATCCGACATCTGTGCAATCCGCGCCCGCATCCTGTGCAAGCTGCGAGCGCACGTCGCTGCCGAGCGCGGGATAGACGCTGTCGAACTCCTGCCAGCCCTCGGCGGTCTTCACTGCCAGCTTATCGCCGCGCAGTTCATAGTCGCCGCATGGCCCATCGACCCGCGCGACGCCCGCCTCGTCCAGCTTGGCGAGGCATTCAGAGCCGAGATCATGGTCGTCGGTGGGCGAGATCAGCGTCACATCCCTAGTGAAGCTGCGGAGGAAGATCGCCTCCGCCGTGCCGTGGCTGCCGGTGCCGATGATGCCCACGCGCTTGTCGGTCACCTCGTAACCGTCGCAGACCGGGCAATAGCGCAGCAGGCCCTTGAACAGCGCCTCGTCGTGGAAGGCGTCGTCCATGCCGGGCGGGTGGCGGTTGAAGACGCCGGTGGCGAGCAGCACCTTGCGTGCGCGAAAGGTGCCCTCGTCGGTGCCGACCACGAAGCAGTCGCCGGTCTTGGCGAGGTGCTCGACGCGCTTCTCCTCGTGCACGACGCCGTACTTCTCCGCCTGCTCCAGCATCCGCCCGACCAGATCGAGGCCCGCGATGCCGTCCGGATATCCGGCATGATTGTGCGTGCACGGAATCAGCGCCGCGCGGCTGGTGCCGCAGTCGAACAGGCGGATCGAGAGGTGATAGCGCGCGAGATAGATTGCCGCCGTCAGCCCCGCCGGCCCGCCGCCCACGATGATGCAGTCGTCGATGTCTTTGGCGTCGATTGTCTCGTCCATGTGCCGCCAACGCGCGGGATGGCAAAGCGTTGCGCGGGGCGCTAGGCGCTTGCGGACATGACCTTCGCCGCCACCATCCTCACTCTCTATCCCGAGATGTTACCCGGGCCGCTCGGCGTTTCGCTCGCGGGGCGGGCGCTGGAGCGGGGGGACTGGTCTTGCGAGACCGTGCAGATCCGCGACTTCGCCACCGACAAGCACCGGACCGTTGACGATACGCCCGCAGGCGGCGGGGCGGGGATGGTGCTGAAGGCCGACGTGCTGGCCTCCGCCCTCGACAGCGTGGCGGGTGAACGCCCCGTCCTTGCCATGACGCCGCGCGGCAAACCCATCACGCAGGCGCGCATCCGCGAGATCGCCGCCGGGCCCGGCGTCACCCTGATCTGCGGCCGGTTCGAGGGGTTCGACGAGCGCCTGTTCGAGGCGCGTCCGCACATCGAGCAGGTCAGCCTCGCGGACGTGGTTCTCTCGGGCGGAGAGCCCGCCGCGCTCGCCATACTCGATGCTTGCATTCGCCTGCTTCCCGGCGTAATGGGCGCGGCCTTGAGTGGGCACGAAGAATCGTTCGAGGACGGTTTGCTCGAATACCCGCAATATACCCGACCATTCGAATGGGAAGGGCGCACGATCCCCGAAGTGCTGCGATCGGGGGATCATGCGAAAATCGCCGCGTGGAGGAAAGCCCAGGCGGAGAACGATACACGGTTACGCAGGCCCGATCTTTGGGAGCGCCACGGGGGTGCTCCGGGTCAGCCTGCCTCTGGCGCGCGGCGTGAAAATAAGGATACGGACCAGTGAACCTGATCCAGACTCTCGAGGCCGAAGCGATCGAAGCGCTCGGCAAGGACATTCCGACCTTCCGCCCCGGCGACACGCTGCGCGTGGGCGTCAAGGTGAAGGAAGGCAACCGCGAGCGCGTGCAGAACTACGAGGGCGTGTGCATCGCCCGTTCGAACCGCGGCATGGGCTCCAACTTCACCGTTCGCAAGATGAGCTTCGGCGAGGGCGTGGAGCGCGTCTTCCCGCTGTATTCGCCGATCATCGACAGTATCACCGTGGTCCGCCGCGGCGTGGTGCGCCGTGCGAAGCTGTATTACCTGCGCGGCCGCACCGGCAAGCGCGCCCGCATCGCCGAGCGTCGCGAGAACGTCAGCCAGTAAGGCGCAGCGTCTCTCCGCAGACATTGCGAGACACGAAGAAACGGGGCGGCTTTCCGATGGGAAGGCCGCCCCGTTCTCGTTTCCTCATCTTGGGCATCGATGAAGCGGCCAGGCCGGACTCCAGGGGCGGTCCGGTCGAGGCTGCGAGGGTCACGCTGCGCCTCGATTGGTTAAGACGGGGTTGCCGAGCATGGTTGACGCCGGGTTAAGGGCAACCGCACGCGAAAGCCGTTTCCGCCGTAACCGCCTTTCGGGTTGCACCTGCGAAACGGGGCGCTAGGCAGGCGGCTTCTCACAAACAGACGAGGCAGACGATGGGTTACCGGGTAGCGGTGGTGGGTGCGACGGGCAACGTGGGGCGCGAGATGCTCGCGATCCTGGCCGAGCGCGAATTCCCGATGGACGAAGTGGCCGCCGTCGCCAGCTCGCGCTCCGTCGGTACCGAGATCGAAGTCGGCGATTCGGGCCGCATGGTGAAGTGCAAGAACATCGAGCATTTCGACTTCGCCGGCTGGGACATCGCCCTGTTCGCCTGCGGCAGCGAGGCGACCAAGGTCCACGCCCCGCGCGCGGCGGCGGCGGGCTGCGTGGTGATCGACAACTCCAGCCTCTACCGCATGGACCCCGACGTGCCGCTGATCGTGCCCGAGGTGAACCCCGATGCGATCGACGGCTACAAGGCCAGGAACATCATCGCCAACCCCAACTGCTCGACCGCGCAGCTTGTGGTGGCTCTAAAGCCCCTGCACGACGCCGCCACGATCAGGCGCGTGGTCGTCAGCACCTACCAGTCGGTTTCCGGCGCGGGCAAGCAGGGCATGGACGAGCTGTTCGAGCAGAGCCGCGCGATCTTCGTCGGCGACCAGGTCGAACCGCGCAAGTTCACCAAGCAGATCGCCTTCAACGTCATACCGCACATCGATGCCTTCATGGATGACGGGTCGACCAAGGAAGAGTGGAAGATGGTGGTCGAGACGAAGAAGATCCTCGACCCCAAGATCAAGCTCAATGCCACCTGCGTGCGCGTACCGGTCTTCGTGGGCCACTCGGAAGCGGTAAACATCGAGTTCGAGAACGAGCTGTCCGCCGATGAGGCCAAGGACATCCTGCGCGAGGCGCCCGGCATCATGCTCGTCGACAAGCGCGAGGACGGCGGATACGTCACGCCGGTCGAGGCGGCAGGCGACGGCGCCACCTACATCAGCCGCGTGCGCGACGACCCGACCGTGGACAACGGTTTGACCTTGTGGTGCGTATCGGACAACCTGCGCAAAGGCGCCGCGCTGAACGCGGTGCAGATCGCCGAGCTGCTGGGCCGGCGGCACTTGCAGAAGGGATGATGATGCTGCGCCGAACCGCTTTCCTTAGCTTGGCCCTTGCCCTGGCGGCCTGCACGCCGGCCGCCGACGACAGCGCCGATACCGCCACCGATGCGGGCGCGTCGACGGCAGAGGTCTCCGACGATGGGGCGGACGCGGCGCCGCGCGCCGGCACGCTCGACCTCCTCGCAACCGGCATCACCGTGCCCGCGCAGGGCGGGTTCGAGGAATATTCGGTGCCCTTCGGCTCTCCCCGCGCGGCGACGGAAACGACGCTCGGCACGGTGCTGGGCGAGCCTCGGGCCGCCAACCAGCCCAACGATTGCGGACTGACGACCACCAGCTACGAAGGCATGGCGCTGCACTTTCGCGACGACGAATTCGTCGGCTGGTACGCCAACGCGCCCTATGTCCCGCAGCTTTCGCGCGAGGAAATGCTGGCCGATCCCGCGGTCGAGATGGCCGACAGCACCATCGACGGGGAATTCACCATCGAGCGCGGCGGCCAGATCATCTCCGGCGTGTTCGCGGGCGACGAGGTGCGCGGGCTCTGGGCGGGCGACAACTGCATCGCGCGTTGACGCGGTGAGCCAGATCCCCAAAACCGGCGGCTGCCAGTGTGGCCGCGTCCGCTACCGGGCCAAGGTCGACCCTGCCGATGCCTACCTGTGCCATTGCCGCATGTGCCAGCGCGCGACCGGCGGCGTGTCCATCGCCTTCGTCAATGCCCAGCGGGTGGACGTGACGTGGGAGAGCGGGCCGGACTGGTACGCCAGTTCTCCCATCGCGCGGCGACCCTTCTGCTCTGCCTGCGGCACGCCGCTCGGTTTCCAGTTCGCCGATGATGGGGCGAAGATGGACCTGACCGTCGGCAGTTTCGACGATCCCTCCGATTTTCACCCCAAGCACCATTTCGGCGTGGAATCGATGCACGAGGCGTGGCTCGATACCTCGCACCTGCCGCGCTATCGCGCCGACGAGTACGATGTCCTCTCGCAAAAGTGGGAGGAGTCGGGCGCCTCTCCGCCGGAAAACTAGGCCGCGCGTGGCTTCGGCCCGCGCATCAGCATGACCAGCGGCACGGCGGCCAGGCTGAGCCACATCATCACAGTAAAATCGTCGAGGTAGGCGATCATCGCCGCCTGCCTCGTCACCTCGCCGTTGAGGGCTGCGAGCGCGGCATCGCCATAACCCTGGTACCGGTCGAGCGCTGTCAGGTCGATGGCGCTGGTGGCCTCGGCCGTCAGGTGCTCGGAAAGCTGGGCGTGGTTGACCTGCAGGTTGCTCGCCAGCAGCGTCACCATCGCCGAAATGCCTACCGAGGATCCGACCGAGCGCGTCAGGTTGAGCAGGCTCGACCCGTCGGTCCGCAGCTCGGGCGGCAGGGTGGCAAAGGCGCTGGTGTTGAGCGGGATGAAGACCAGCCCGATGCCTAGGCCTTGGAGAAAGCCGGTGGCGACGAAGTGCCAGCGATCCGCCTCCAGCGACCAGCCCGCCATCAGGTGCAGCGACCAGGCGCCGATGAGGAAGCCCAGCGCCACGATCCACCGCGCGTCGAAGCCGCGCCGCACCAGCAGGCCGGAAACCTGCATCGAGATGAGCACGCCCACTCCGCGCGGGGCGAGCACGAGGCCGGTATCGATGACGTCGTAGCCGAACAGGTTCTGCAGCATCGGCGGAAGCAGCGCGAGCGTGGCGAACATGACCGCGCCGACGACCACCATGAACAGCAGTGCCACCACGAAGTTGACGTCGGCGAACAAGCGCCGGTCGAAGAGCGGTTCGCGCGCGGTGGCGAGGTGGATTGCCGCCACCCAGGCGCACGACAGCATGACGCCGGTGTAGATCCACGTCTCCAGCGAATCGAACCAGTCGACCACCGCGCCGCGGTCCAGCAGCAGTTGCAGGCTGGCCAGCGCAATCGCGAGCATGGCGTAGCCGAACAGGTCAAAGCGCCGGTCGCGCGAGGGGCGCGAGGGCAGGGTGGCGAGCAGGATGGCGATGCAGACCGCGCCCATCGGCACGTTGACGAAAAACACCCAGCGCCAGCCCGCGGTCTCGGTCAGCCAGCCGCCTAGCACCGGGCCTAGGATCGGCCCGATCATGATGCCCATGCCCCACAGCGCGATAATCTGCGGCTGTCGGCTGGGGCGCGTCGAATCGAGCAGCGCGCTCTGGCTCAGCGGCGCGATGAAGGCGCCGCCCACGCCCTGCACGGCGCGGAAGATGACCATTTCGGTCAGGTTCTGCGCCATGCCGCAGAGCATCGAGGCGGCGACGAACATGACCACCGAGATCAGGAACAGCCGCCGCGAGCCGACGCGGTCGGCCAGCCAGCCGGTGATCGGCATGGCGACGGCGCTGGCGATGATGTAGCTCGTCAGCACCCAGCTCACCGTGTCGGGCGTGGCCGAAAGGCTCGCCTGCATGTGCGGGATGGCGACGTTGGCGATCGTCACGTCGAGCACCTGCAGCAGCGAGGCGATCATCACGCCGACGATCAGCAGCGCCGGGTTGGCGACGGGCAGGAAGGCGACGTCCGCCGTCTGCGGTTGTGAGGCCGGAGCGGCCGCGGCGGCCCGCGTGGGCGCGGCGCTCGCCATGTCAGTCGGCGGTCAGGACCGTGACGTGGGCGGAAAGCCCGGCGATCAGCGTGCGATCGCTACGCTCGTCGAGCGCGATCCGCACCGGCACGCGCTGCGTCACCTTGACCCAGTTGCCGCTGGCGTTCTGCGCCGGAATCACGGAGAATTCCGAGCCCGTTCCCGCGCCGATGGAGGCAACGTGGCCGGTCAGCACGAGATCGGGATAGGCGTCGAAGCGCACCTCGGCCCGCTGGCCCACGGCCATCTCGGCGAGGTCGGTTTCCTTGAAATTGGCTTCCACCCAAGTGCTTGCGTCCTCCACCAGAGTGAGGACGGGAAGGTTGGGAAGGAGCTGCTGGCCGACCTGCAAGCGGTCCGCCTGCGCCACTCGGCCTGCGGCAGGCGCGTGGACCTCCGTGCGGCGCAGGGCCAGCGCCGCGCCCGCGCGCTGCGCTTCGGCGGCGGCGACTTGTGGGTTCTCGCCCGGCACCGCGCTGCCGGTGGCGAGCCGCGCGCGCGCCTCCGCCTGTCGCGCCTCGGCCTGGTGCAGCGCCTCGCGCGCCTGGGCGACGGCGTGCTGCGCCGCGTCGTAATCGGCTCGGGTGGTGAAGCCGCGGTCCCACAGCTCCTGCTGGCGCTGGAAGCGGCTCTGGGCAAAGGCGATGTCCTCGCGCGCGGCGGCGATGTCGACGCCGGTAAGCGCGCTGCTGCCTTCCAGCGCCGTCACCTGCGCCTGAGCCCCGGCGATGGCAGCGTCGGCCTGCTGAATTTGCAGTCGATAGCTCTCGGGATCGAGGCGGAACAGCACCTGCCCGGCCATGACCTGGTCGCCTTCGCCAACCATCACCTCGACGATGCGCCCGCCGACCTCGGCGGAGACGGCGACCATGTCCTGCTTGACGTAGGCGTTGTCGGTGGTGACCTTGCCCTCCAACCCCTGCCAGTAGACGATGCCGCCCGCCAGCAGCGCCAGCGGCACCGCCAGCATCAGCGCCAGCCTGCCCCAGTGTCGCTTCGGTTTCGTATCGAGGCGCGGCTCGTCGGGCAACGGGACGTGCTCTTCGGCTTCGAGCTCTGGGGTGTAATCGGCCATGCGGTTTCCTGGCGGCGCGGCGACGCGCCCACGGCCATGTAAGGAATCGAGTTGCCAATCGCAATCTATTGTCGCTGCCGCTTGCACGGGGCCGTGCGTGCTGCCACGCGAGGGATGATGGCAGATTTCACCACCACTTTCATCGACAGCGCTGACGCCACGCGCATGGCCGTTCACCGCATGGGGCAGGGAAGGCCCGCGCTGTTGCTTCACGGGCTGTTCTCCGACGCGAACACCAACTGGATCAAGTTCGGCACCGCCGCACGGCTGGCCGAGGCCGGGTTCGAGGCGATCATGCCCGATTGGCGCGTGCACGGTGCCAGCGAGGCGCCGGTGTTGCCGGAGCGCTATCCCGCCGGCGTGCTGGTGGGCGATGCCCTTGCCATGGTCGAGGCGCTGGAGCTGGCGGACTACGACCTCGTCGGCTTCTCGCTGGGCGCGCGCACGGCGGTGAGCGCGGTGATCGACGGCCTGACGCCGCGCCGGCTGGTGCTGGCAGGCATGGGGATCGAGGGGCTGACAAACTGGGACCGGCGCGCCGGCTTCTTCGTCGACATGATCGACCGCTTCGACGAGATCGCGCACGGCGACCCGGCCTTCTTCGCCCGCGCCTTCATGAAAACGCAGGGGATCGACCGGGTGGCGGCGCGGCTGCTGCTTACGCAAGGGGTGGAGCCGATCGATGCCGCGCAGCTGGGCAAGCTCTCGATGCCGACCATGGTGCTGATCGGCGACGAGGATCGCGACAACGGCTCGCCCGACGAACTGGCCGCGGCCCTGCCCGACGCGCGGGTGGTCGAGGTGCCGGGCACCCACATGTCGAGCGTAATGAAGCCCGAATTCGGCGCGGCCATCGTGGACTTCCTTTCCCGCCCATAGGCGCTAGTCTGCCGGCGAAGGGGAGAGCTATGCGAAGCGTGCTTTTCGGGCTGGCGGCAACGATGCTGGCCGGCTGCGCGACGGCAAATGGGTCCGCGCCGCGCGACGGGACGATGTTCGTCGCCAACAAGCGAGATGCCAGTCTCAGCCGGATCGATCTTGCCACCGGCGCCGAAACGCATCGCGCGACGACCTGCGAGAACCCGCACGAGCTGACGGTCTCGCCCGACGATCGGCATGTCATGGTGGCATGCTATTCGGGCCGGACGCTGGAAATCTATCGCATCGCGAACCTTGCTCCGGCCGGGCGGCTGACGCTGGGCGAGAATGCCCGCGTACACAGCGCCATATGGCTGGAGGGGGACCGGGTGATCGCGGGCGCCGAAGGGCGCGGCTCGCTCTACCTCGTCGGTCTGACCATGACGGACCGGGGCATGCCGCCTGCCATGTCCCTGCAGGAAATCAGCGAGGGCACCGCGCCGCCGGGACCGCACCTGCTCACCGTCGCGCCCGATGGCCAGACTGCCTGGGGCACCGTCATCCCGCGCGGTGAAGTCGTGCGCTACGACCTCGCCAGCGGACGCGAGACCGCACGCCGCCGCGTCGGCAACCAGATCGAGGCCCTTGCCCTGTCGCCTGACGGCGCGCATCTGTGGGTCGCTTCGAACGAGGACAGTCTGGCCTATCGCCTCGATCCGGTGACGCTCGAAACGCGTGCTTCGGTGGCGACCGGCGCGGTCCCCATCCGGCTTGCTATGCACCCGTCGGGACGGTGGCTAGTGAGCAGCAACTACGGCGGTGGCGAGCTCTCGGTCATCGATACCGTGACCGACCGCATGGTCCGCACGATACCTGTCTCCGGCACGCGCGAGGCGGCGCAGGTGACGCTGGTCTTCAGTGCCGACGGCAGCCGGCTTTACGCCGCCGAGACCGGCACAGATACCGTGGCCGAGATCGACTTTGCCAGCGGCACCGTGTTGCGCCGCATCGCAACCGGACCGGGCGGCGACGGGCTGGCGGTACTCGACTAGCGTGCCTACATCGCAGGCATGAGATCCTCGTTCAAACTCGCCGGACCGCTGGCGCTGCTCGCCGGCACCGTGATCCTCGGTGTCCTCATCCTGCTGCCCGTCCTGCTGCTGGTCGGCGCCGCCGAGGTGAGCGCGGCCATGCTGGGGGCCATGCCGTGGCTGTTCGCGGGCGTGGTGGGGGCCAGTCTCGTGCTGTTTGGTCTTCCGGCGCTGCTGTCCCGCAAGCGCGCGAAGCCCGGTATCGGGTTCCTCGCCAGCGCCACGGTGCTCGGCGCGCTGCTGTGGATCTGGTCGCTGGCCTTTACCTACGAGAGCTGGGGCATCCTGCCCGTCATCCTCGGCCTGCTGCTGGCGGGCGTGGGCATCGTGCCCGTCGCCCTGCTTGCCGCGGTGGTCGAAGGCGCGTGGGCGACGCTCGCCATGCTGCTGGCGCTGATGGCCTGCGTTTATGCCTGGCGGGCGATCGGTGGCCGGCTGCTGGCAGGGGCAGTGGCGCGCGCCGGGGAGCGGGTCGGCCAGTCGCCGGGCCAGTCGCCGGGGCAGGGCGAGGGCGCAATCATTGAAGGCAAGGTGGTCGAGCGCGACTAGCGCGCCGTAACGAAAAAGGGCGCCGCCATCGCTGGCAGCGCCCTCTTTATCTGTCCGTCAGGAGCGAGAAGCTCAGGCCTCGTCGCTGCCCTCGTCGGCGTCGGTTTCGGCCGGGGGGAGGTCGCCCAGCTCGCGGTCCGGGTCGATGGCTTCCTGGAAGCCCTCGCCGGCGCGCGCGTCGGCTTCGTCCTCGGCGGCCTGGGCGAGGATGTCCACGCCCTGGCTCTGCAGCTCGGCCTCGTCGTCGGAGCGGGCGACGTTCGCCTTCACCGTGATCTCGACTTCCGGGTGCAGGGCAACGGTCACGTCGAACATGCCGATGGTCTTGATGGGCGAGCCCATGACGACCTGGCGCTTGTCGATGTCGTGACCCTTGGCCTTCAGGGCCTCGGCGACGTCGCGCACGTTGACCGAGCCGTAGAGCTGGCCGGCGTTGGACGCGGCGCGGATTAGCACGATCTCGGTGCCGGCGACCTTCTCGCCCGCCTTCTCGGCTTCGGAGCGGCGCTCGGTGTTCTCGGCTTCCAGCTTGTCGCGGTTGGCCTCGAACACCTTCTTGTTCGCTTCGTTGGCGCGCAGCGCCTTCTTCTGCGGCAGCAGGAAGTTGCGGGCGTAGCCGTCCTTCACGGTGACGACGTCGCCGATCTGGCCGAGGTTGCCCACGCGCTGGAGGAGGATGATATCCATGTGCCTGTCTCCCTTACTTCACGATGTAGGGCAGCAGGCCCAGGTGACGGGCGCGCTTGATCGCCTTGGCCAGCTCGCGCTGCTTCTTGGCGGAAACGGCGGTGATGCGGCTCGGCACGATCTTGCCACGCTCGGACATGAAGCCCTGGAGCAGGCGGACGTCCTTGTAGTCGATCGCGGGGGCGTCCTTGGCCTCGAACGGGCAGGACTTGCGGCGGCGGTAGAACGGGCGGGCCATCAGTCGCGGTCCTCACGGTCGGAACGGCGCTTCTTGTCGCGCTCGTTCTTGCGCATCATCACGGAGGGGCCTTCCTCGTGGTCTTCCACGGCGATCGTCAGCCAGCGGATGATGTCTTCGTTGATACGGTTCTGGCGCTCGAGCTCGGCCACCAGCGAGCCGGGCCCGTCGATGTTGAGCATGACGAAGTGCGCCTTGCGGTTGCGGTCGATCTTGTAGGCGAGGGACTTGAGGCCCCAGGTCTCGGTCTTCACGACCTTGCCGCCCTGGCCTTCCACGATTTCCGTGGCGCCGGCAGCAAGCGCGTCGACCTGAGCCTGGCTCAGATCCTGACGCGCGAGGAACACGTGCTCGTATCGAGCCATGTCGCGCTTCCTTTCATTTCATGCCGATCGCTGGCATTGGCACGGCGAATTCCGTGCGCGCCCCTCCGGCTTTCTGGATTTCCCTGCGGCCCACGGCCATCCGGGAAGGCGCGCACATAGCGGGATTGGCGCGGAATGCAAGTCTGCTAGGCTGGCCCGCGCAAGGAGGGGAGACGCGATGCGGATTGCTGCAACCATCATTGGAGCCATTGCCATGACCGCCACCCCCGCCGCCGCGCAGGAAGCTCCGCCCCGGCTCGTCCCCGCATTCACCATCGTCGCCGAGATCGGCCCGGCGGAGGAACTCGGCGCCACCGCACGCGGACCGCGGCGCATCATCCCCATCACCGGCGGCACCATAGAGGGGGAGGGCATCAGCGGCACGGTCCGCCCCGGCGCGTGGGACTGGCAGGTCGACCGCGCCGACGGCTGCACCGAGCTGGAGGCGGTCTATTTCGTCGAAACCGACGATGGCGCGGTCATCAACGTCAACAACCGCGCCACGATCTGCCCGCCCGCGCAGGGGGAGGAGAGCGCGCCGGTTTTCACCCGCCCAATTTTCGAGGCGCCGCTGGGCGCGTATCAGTGGCTGGGGCAGGGCACTTTCGTGGGCCGCCTCGGCCTCGCCACCGATCACCCGGTGCCCGCCGTGCGGATCGAGGTTTTCCGCGTGCAATAGCGGCCCGGCACTGGACAGCGCCCTCGTGCGTTGGAAAGGCTGAAACCGCACGACCATTCATCTCCCGGAGAACCGCACCATGCCCGGTGGCCTTACCGCCCTGCTCGACGACGTTGCGATCATCGCGCGCGCCGCTTCCGCGAGCGTGGACGACATCGCCGCCGCCGCGGGCAGGGCAGGCAGCAAGACCGCGGGCGTGGTGATCGACGATACGGCGGTGACGCCCAGCTACGTGACCGGGCTCTCGCCCGCGCGCGAGTTGCCGATTATCTGGCGCATCACCCGCGGCAGTCTGTTCAACAAGCTCGTCATCCTGCTGCCCGGCGCGCTGCTGCTGAGCGAGTTCCTGCCGCAGGCGATCGTCTTCATCCTGATGCTGGGCGGCTGCTACCTGTCGTACGAAGGCGCGGAAAAGGTGCTGGAGAAGCTCGGCGGCGAGAAGCACGGCAAGACCGTGGACGACGTGATCGAAGACCCCGTCGCCTTCGAGAAACAGCGCATCGCGGGTGCGGTGCGGACCGACCTCATCCTCTCGGCAGAGATCATGGCCATCACCCTCAACGAGGTTGCGGCGGAAACGCTGGTGACCCGCGCGGGCGTGCTCGCCATCGTCGCCGTGCTGGTGACCGTGGGCGTCTACGGCGTCGTCGGGCTGATCGTGAAAATGGACGACATCGGCCTTCACCTGACCAAGCGCAGCAGCAGGCTGGCGCAGGGTTTCGGGCGCGGACTGGTGGCCTTCATGCCGCACCTCCTCACCATCCTCAGCTTCGTAGGCACCATCGCCATGCTGTGGGTCGGCGGCGGCATCATCCTGCATGGCCTGGCCGAGATCGGCATCGAGGGGCCGGAGCACTGGATCGAGGGCATCGAACATGGCGTGTCCGCCATCGCGGGCTCCGCTGGCGGCGTGCTGGGTTGGCTGACCTTTGCAGGACTGGCGGCGCTGACCGCGCTGGTGATCGGCGGGGTAATCGTGTTCGTGCTGCACAAGGTGCTGGGCGTCGGCCACGACGACAAGGAAGCGGCCGCCGCGCACTGATCGGAGCGGGTCAGGCCGCCCGGCGGCGTGCCTTGCGTTCCTCGTCCAGCCAGGCATCGCGGTTGTCCCAGCCGCGCCCGTCGCTCGCTTCCACGCGCCCGTCAGGGTGGACGACGAACCACGGATCCTCGTCCGCCGCGCGCACATCGAGCGTCAGCGGGGTCAGCCGCCGGTCCTTGCCGACCTGCCAGCCGAGCACGTTGCAGGTGACGAGATCGACCTGGTTGTCGTCGAAATAGGCGGAAACGAGGTAGGTGCCGGGTGCCGCGTCGAGCAATCCCACGCCGCCCTCGCGGTAGTTCTTCTGCATGGGGCGCTGCGCCTCCCTTTCGTGGGAGGGTTGTGCCTTACAAACGTTGCAAAAGGCTTGCCGCGAATTCGGTCAACGTGTCGTCGCGCGCGCCCATGACCACGACGCGGTCGCCGGCCCTGGCGTTCTCGACGATGAAGTCGCCGCAACCCTCGCGGGTGTTGATGTGCAAGGCCTTGCCGCCGGCGGCATGGATCATGTCGACGATCCGCTCGCTGCCGACCGAGCGGTCCACCGTGCCGCCGAAGTAGACAGGGTCGCACAGCAGGGTGAGATCGTCGGGGCCGAGTTCCTGCGCGAAAGTCTCCGCCAGTTCGTGGCCCATCTGGCGCAAGGGGCCATAGCCGTGCGGCTGGAAGAAGGCGATGACGCGGCCCGGGTGCGCCTTCAGCGTCTTTAGGGTCGCGCGGGCCTTTTCCGGGTTGTGGCCGAAATCGTCGATCACCGTTACGCCGCTGGCCGAGGTGCCGAGCACGTCGAAACGGCGGGCGAGGCCCTTGAAGCTGCCCAGCGCCGCCACCGCATCCGCCACCGGCACGCCAGCGGCGTTGGCGGCTGCCACGGCGGCGAGCGCGTTCGACAGGTTGTGCCCCCCCGGCATGGCGAGGGTCAGCGCGTGCTCGCTGCCGTCGCGCCGGTCGACGACCATCGCCGCCTGCCGCGTCGGCCCGTCGGCTACGCTGCCTTCCACCACTCCGAGCGCAGCGCAGGTGTTCGTGATGCCGAACGTCACCGGCTCCTTGGCGCGCGCCACCAGCCGGAAGGCCTCGACATCGTCGGCGTTGACCACACCGCGCTCCGCCCGCTCGAGGAAGTCGCCGAACAGGTCGCGCAGTTCGTCCATGCTCTTGTGGTCGAGGCTGACGTTGAGCAGCAGCGCCACGGTGGGGCGGTAAAGCGCGATGGAGCCGTCGCTCTCGTCCACTTCGGAGACGAAACAGCCGCCGTCGCCGACCACGGCGCTGGCGAAGGGACGGTCCTCGGTGACGAAGTTCTTCATCACCGCGCCGTTCATGATGGTGGGCGACTTGCCCGCACTCTCCATGATCCAGCCGAGCATGGCGGTGGTTGTGGACTTGCCGCTGGTGCCGCCCACGGCGAGCGATCGCGGCGCGGCGTTGAACAGGCGGGCGAGCAGTTCGGCGCGGGTCAGGCGTTGGCAGCCGAGTTCGCGGGCGCGGGCTACCTCCGGTACGGTGTCCTCGATGGCGGCGCTGGCAACGAGAATCTGTTCGGCCGAGGTAATGCCGCTGCCGTCCTGCGGGAAGAGGCGGAATCCCTGCCGCTCCAGCGCGGCGAACTTCTCCGGCGTGCGCCCCTGGTCGAAGCTGCGATCCGATCCCGCGACCTCGCCGCCCATGCCCTTCACGATCTGCGCCAGCGGCAACATGCCCGATCCGCCGATGCCGCAGAAGAAATAGGGGTGGGCGACGACGTCGGTGTCCTGATTCATGGGGATGTGCCTATGCGGGCGGTGGCGCTTTGTGAAGCGGATGTTAGGGAGGGCGGGCCATGACCCGCGTCGCCCTCGTCTGCCCCGGAAAGCCCATCCGCCGCGAGCGCGCGGACGCCGTGCTGGCCTTGGCGGCAGCGGAATTCCCCCACGTAGAGCTCGCCTTCCACCCGCAATGTTTCGTGGAGCACGGCCACTTCGCCGGCGACGACGCGATGCGCCTCGCGGCCTTCGTAGAGGCTGCGAACGATCCCGACGTGGACGCGGTGTGGTTCGCCATGGGCGGCTACGGCGCCTGCCGCATCGCGCCCGAAGCCATGGCCGCACTCGGCGAGGCAACGCGTGCGAAGACTTACCTCGGCTATTCCGACACCGGCATTCTGCTCGGCGGCCTCTACCGCCACGGCATCGGCCGCCCGGCCCACGGCCCGCTCGCCGGCGACATCCGGCGAGAGGGCGGGGAGGACGCCATTCGCCGCGTGCTGCGCTTCTTCTCGGGCGAGCCCGCGCCAGAGCCGCTCGACGCCGCGCCCACGGTTGCCTTCAACCTCATGACGCTCGCCATGCTGGCGGGCACCGAACTCATGCCCGACCTCACCGGCCACGTCGTGATGGTGGAGGAGGTGGCCGAGCATCTCTACGCCGTCGATCGGCTGTTCTTCCACGTCACGCAGGCGCTGAAGGGCGCGGCGGGCCTGCGGCTGGGGCGCGTTTCCGACGTGCCGGAGAATGACCGGCCCTTCGGCATGGACGAGGTCGCCATCGCCCAATACTGGTGCGCCAAATCGGCCATTCCCTACCTCGGCCGTGCGGACATCGGCCACGACGCAGCCAACATCATCGTGCCTTTCGGCGCGCGCAATTGACAAGGATTTCCAGCATGATCGCATTCCTCTTTCCCGGACAGGGCAGCCAGAAGGTCGGCATGGGCCACGATCTCGCCCAGGCCAGCGCCGCCGCGCGCGAGGTGTTCGAGGAGGTGGACGATGCGCTGAACCAGAAGCTGTTCGCGCTGATGGGCGAGGGGCCGGAGAGCGAGCTGACCATGACCGCCAATGCCCAGCCCGCGATCATGGCCAACGCCATGGCCGTGGTGCGCGTGCTGGAGGCGGGCGGCTTCGTGCTGTCGGAGAAGGGTACGGCGGTCGCCGGACACTCGCTGGGCGAATATTCGGCGCTGGCGAGCGTGGGTGCCTTCGATCTCTCGACCACTGCCAAGCTTCTGCGAACCCGCGGCATCGCGATGCAGGACGCCGTGCCGATCGGCGTGGGCGGAATGTGCGCGCTGCTGGGGGCCGATCTCGAAAAGGCGCAGGCGCTGGCCGATGCGGCGGCGCAGGGAGACGTTTGCGAGGTCGCCAACGACAACGATCCGGGGCAGGTCGTCCTTTCCGGCCATCTCGCCGCCATCGACCGCGCGGTGGAACTGGCCAGGGACCACGGCATCAAGCGCGCGATCAAGCTGCCGGTCTCGGCGCCGTTCCATTGCTCGCTCATGCAGCCCGCCGCGCTGCGGATGCAGACCGCGCTCGGCAACACGCCGCCCGCGCCTTTCCGCCTGCCGGTCTACGCCAACGTCACCGCCGCGCCTGTTACCGACGCGGCGGAGGAGCAGCGCCTGCTGGTCGAGCAGATCACCGGCCGCGTGCGCTGGCGCGAAAGCATCGCGGCGATGGCGGACGCAGGCATAACCCATTTCGTGGAACTGGGCGGCAAGGTCGTCGGCCCGATGGTCAAGAAGATCGCACCCGATGCGACGGTGACGAGCGTGGTGAGCATGGACGAGATCGAGGCGCTGGCGGGCAGCGTCTGATCCGAACGGGAGGGCAGTACGGAATGACAATCCGCACGACATCGGCCGCCGCGCTGGCTCTGATGCTGACGCTGATTGCGACGCCGGTCGCCGCGCAAGGGACCGGGCTCGCGTGCATGGGCACGACCTATTCCTCCGAACAGTTGGCCTCGGTGCCGCGGCTCGGCGCCAGCGTCAGCGCGTCCGAGGATGTCGTCGGCACGATCATGCGGGGCGCCGGGGATCTCGCAGCGCCTGCGGTACGGACCTGCGCCGAGCGCGAGGGCTGGGACCAGGAGCGGATGCAGGCCGCCATGTTCTACGAAATGGGGCGCCTGGCGGAAATCGCGGTGCGGGGGTCTTCCGTGTTGACGCAGGGCCAGATCGCCAATCTCGATGCCGCGCTGGAAAGCGGCGACACCAGCCGCCTGTGGGAACTCGTCGAACGACAGGTGACCGAGGCGATGGGCGGGCCGGCAGCCGACCTGACGCAGGCCGACATCGCCTATCTGGGCCAGTATGTCGTCGATGCCGGAGTGATGGCGGACGAGCCGCCCGGCACGTCGCCGCTCGAGACCGGTCAAAAGGTCGGCGTGCTGCTGGCGACCATGGCGCTGCAGCGCATGGCCAGTCGCGAGTTTCCGTGACCCACCGGCGATAAATCGGCGGTTCAGGTCGCGAACGGTTTTTGTAACAGTGTCACATCAGGCTGAAGGGGAACGCCTCATGACCTTGCCGATCCGCGTCTTGCCGCTGCTCGCGGTTGCCACCGGGCTGCTCGCCGCCTGCCAGTCGGTCGCGCCGGGCGAAAGCTCGCTCGTGGCTGGCGAAGCCACGGGCGGGGGGCTCGAGGCCTTCGACGGCGAGGCGGACTTCGAGCGCTATGTGCGCCGCATGCAGGGGCTTCAGCAGCAGGAGCGGGAAGAGGCGCAGAACATCGTCGTCACCGGGTCTTCGGTCGTGTCGGCCCCGCCACCCCCTCCGCCTCCGCCACCTCCGCCACCGCCACCTCCGCCGCCTCCGCCGCCCGCTGCCTCTGTCTCCTACGATTCGCCCAGCCCGATGATCGCGGTCACGTCGGAGCGGGCAGGGGGCGAGCAGATCACCAACACGCAGGAGCAAGGCGTCGACGAGGGGGCGATCGTCAAGGACGCGGGCGACTATCTCGTCATCCTGCGGCGCGGGCGCATCTTCACCGTCCGGCATGATGGCGAAGGGGGCGGCAACGTCCTCCAGCCCGCAGGCCAGATCGATGCCTTTCCGCCCGGCACCAACAACGCCCGCGGCGCCTGGTACGACGAGATGCTGGTGCGCGGCGACCAGGTCATCGTGATCGGCTACAGCTACGGAAATTTCGGCACGGAGATCAACCGCTTCCGTCTCGGCGACGATGGCTCGTTGACCTACCGCGACACACATTACCTGCGTTCGGGCGACTATTATTCGTCCAGCAATTACGCCAGCCGCATGATCGGCGACGAGCTGATCTTCTACGCGCCCGTCGGCCTCAACTGGAGCGACTGGCGCTCCACCATGCCCGCGCTGCGCCGGGGCGGGGAGGATGGCGAGGTCGTGGCGCTGGTCGACCCGCAGGACATCTACGTCACCGAGGGGATGCGCCGCGGTAAGATGGTCCCGCAGATCGCGCACACCGTCACCCGCTGCGATCTCTCCGCCGCGGAGCTCGATTGCGACGCGACCGCCGTTCTGGGCGGCTGGGGCCGCACCTTCTACGTCTCGCCAGGTTCGGTGTATGTCTGGACGAACCCGCAGTCCGGCTACGGCCGTGCGCGAGCCATGCTCGGCCAGCTCTTCCGCCTGCCGCTCGACGGATCGCGCCCCGGCTCCGTACCGGTCGAGGGTGCGCCGATCGACCAGTTCTCCTTCACAGAGGACGCGGGCGACGGCGTGCTGCGCGTCGTGCTGCGCGCCGAGGGCAACGGCGAGGGGATGTGGGGCAGCGAGTTCTCGGGCGGGGACTTGGGCCTGCTCACCGTGCCGCTCGCCGCCTTTACCGACGGCACCCGCGAACTGCCCCAGCGCGCGCTGCGCGAATTGCCGAGCGTCGCGGGCTATCGCTTCCAGAACCGCTTCGTGGGCGACTACCTGCTCTACGCCGCGAGCAATTACGGCAACGAGACCGACGCGCGCTACTTCTACGCCGTCCCGGTCGACGGGCGCGAGGCGCAGCGCATCGAACTAACCCACGGCGTGACCCGTTTCGACGTGATGGGCAGCGATGCCATCGCCATCGGCCCGGGCCGCGAGAATGCTCTCGGCTTCTCGGCGGTGTCGCTCGGCCAGCAGGCCCGGGTGGAAGACACCTATCTGCTACCCGCCGCCAGCGAGGGCGAGGTGCGGAGCCAGGCCTTCTTCTACCGCGCAGACCCCGGTTCGCCGGGAGGCGTTTCGGGCACGCTCGGCCTGCCGGTCAGTCGCACGCGCACCGGCACGGGCGGCGAGTTCCTCGGCAACGGCTCGGCGATCTTCTTCCTGCGCCGCGACGACCGGGCGTTCTCGCCCGCAGGCGACCTCGCCAGCCGCGCCAAGGCGAGCGTGGACGACAATTGCGTGGCGAGCTGCGTCGACTGGTACGGCAACGCCCGGCCCATCTTCCTGCGCGACCGCGTGTTCGCCCTGCTCGGCTACGAATTGGTCGAGGGGCGCCTGGACAACGGCCGCATCCGCGAATTGCGCCGCGCCAATTTCATCCCGAGAGAGGCGCGGGCCGAGGATTGACCCCGGCCCCGTGAAGCGCAAGAGCACCGGCCAGCTTTTTGGAGATGGTTCGATGTTTGCACTCACCGGAATGAACGCCCTCGTCACCGGCGCCAGCGGCGGGATCGGTTCGGCGATCGCCACGGCGCTGGCCAGGCAGGGCGCGCGGGTGGCGCTGTCGGGCTCGAACGGCGGCAAGCTGCGCGCCTTTCGCGAACAGCTGATCGAGGAGGTCGGCGGCGAGCACGTCGAGATCACCTGCAATCTTTCCGACGCGACGCAGGTGGAGGAACTGGTCCCCGCCGCGCTCGATACGCTGGGCGGGCTCGACATCGTGGTGAACAACGCCGGCATCACTCGTGACAACCTCGCCATGCGGATGAAGGACGAGGAGTGGGACGAGGTGATCCGCATCAACCTCGAGGCCGCCTTCCGCCTGATGCGCGCCAGCGTTCGCCCGATGATGAAGGCGCGCTTCGGACGGCTCATCAATATCACCAGCGTCGTGGGCGCGACGGGCAATCCGGGGCAGATGAACTACACGGCGGCCAAGGCCGGCCTCGTCGGCATGTCCAAGAGCCTCGCGCAGGAGGTCGCCAGCCGCAACATCACCGTCAACTGCGTGGCCCCCGGCTTCATCCGCTCGGCCATGACCGAGGCGCTGGACGACAAGCAGAAGGACGCGATCAATGCGCGCATCCCGATGGCGCGCATGGGCGAGGGCGAGGACATCGGCGCCGCCGTCGCCTATCTCGCCAGCCGCGAGGCGAGCTACGTCACCGGACAGGTGCTGCACGTCAACGGCGGCATGGCGATGCTGGGCTGAGCCTCCTTCCAGTTTTCCCCAGCGAATCCGGTCTCCCGCGGCCAAATCCTTGCCCGTATCCGCCCTGCCGCTAAGGGTAATCGGGCAATTTACCGGCGCTGGCAGGCGATTCCGGGGTCTCCCGGACAACACGGCGCACGAATGGGGAAGAACTTGCGATGAAGGTCACCATCGAACGCGCCGAGCTCCTGCGGAGCCTCAGCCACGTGCAGAGCGTGGTAGAGCGGCGCAACACCATCCCGATCCTCTCCAACGTGCTGATCGAGGCGGAAGATGGCGGCCACGTCCGCATGATGGCGACCGACCTCGACCTGCAGGTGGTGGACAACCTGCGCGCCAACCGGGTGGAGCGCGCGGGCGCCATCACCGTCTCGGCCCACCTGCTGTTCGACATCGCGCGCAAGCTGCCCGACGGCAGCGAGGTCAGCCTCGACTGCGCGGAAAATCGCATGGAGATCAAGGCCGGGCGCAGCCGCTTCAAGCTGCCGACCCTGCCGCGCGACGATTTCCCTGTGATCGTGGAAGGCGACCTGCCGACCAGCTTCGAGGTGCCCGCCAAGACGCTGGCCGAGCTGATCGACCGCACGCGCTTCGCCATCTCTACCGAGGAAACGCGGTATTACCTCAACGGCATCTTCCTCCACGTTTCGGACGAGGACGGCGGCGTGCTGAAGGCCGCGGCGACCGACGGCCACCGCCTCGCCCGCTTCACCCTGCCGCGCCCCGCCGGGGCCGAGGGCATGCCCGACGTCATCGTGCCGCGAAAGGCCGTGGCGGAGCTGCGCAAGCTGCTGGAGGAAGCGACCGAGGGTAGCGTGCAGGTCGACCTCAGCCCCAGCAAGATCCGCTTCACGCTGGGCGGCGAGGGCGGGGTGGTGCTGACCAGCAAGCTGATCGACGGCACCTTCCCCGATTACAGCCGCGTGATCCCGACCGGCAACGACAAGCTGCTAAAGGTCGATCCCAAGAGCCTGTTCGCCGGCGTCGACCGCGTGGCGACGATCGCCACCGAGAAGACCCGCGCGGTCAAGATGGGCCTGGAAGCGGACAAGGTGACGCTGACCGTCACCAGCCCCGACAACGGCAACGCGGTGGAGGAAGTGAGCTCGCAGTACGGCTCCGACCCGCTGGAGATCGGTTTCAACGCCGGCTACCTCAAGGACATTCTCGCCCAGCTCGGCAACGACACGGTGGAACTCCACTTCGCCGACGCCGGCGCGCCGACGCTAATCCGCGAGAACGAGAAGAGCGCGGCGCTCTACGTGCTCATGCCGATGCGGGTTTAAGGTGTCGACGAGTGATGAGCATCTGGCAATCCTCTTTATCGTTGCCTTTCCCTTTGCATTCATCGCGTTGGGTTGGCTTGTCTTGAAGTTGCTGCATTTGCTTTCGGGCTGGGAGTGGCTCGAAAACAAGTACCCCGATCGGGTTGATAACGCGCTTTGGCGAATTTCGCGGGTTAGCGGAGTAATGGGAAACGCTCCGCCTTTTGGTACTAGTTTGTCGCGCACGTTGACACTCGAGGTCTGCGACGCCGGCATTCGCGTTCGCAACGGTTTCCCATTTTCGCTGCTTTGGCATCCCTTCTTTGTTCCTTATGAGGAAATTGAGATCAGATCGCACCACATTCTCTTCAGGTACTACGTAAAGATGATCTTCGGGCGACCGGAGGTAGGCAATCTCGCTCTGCGTCCAAGCGCCGCGGCCAAGTTGGCCCGCGCCTCGCAAGGGAAACTTGACTTGCCCTGCGCTTAAGTCAGGGCCCTGATCATCGCCTCGATATCGACGAACTTCTCGCGCGGCGATCCCTCGCGCGCAGCGCGCTCCTCGGCTTCCTCGATGCGCTTCCAGTCCTTGAACGTCACCACGTCCAGCCCGCGCTCCGCCGCCAGCGCGTCGAAGCCCGCGCGGCCCTGCTTGCCGCCGTTGCCGAGCCTGCCCGCCGCCACGTCCTCGGCGATGGCGTCGACCACCGCGAACCCGTCGGGCTTGTTGGTGCCGATGGTGCCCGACGGCCCACGCCGGGCCCAACCGACGCAGTATAGGCCGGGTAGGATCCGCCCAGCGTCGTTGGCGAAGCGGCCCTCGCGCTCGTCGAAGGGGACACCGGGGATGGGGTGGGTGCGATAGCCGATGCAGGAAACGACCATGTCGGCGCGCAGCCGCTCCACCTCGCCCGTGCCCACCGCGCGCCCACGCTCGAGCACGGTGCGCTCGACCTCGATCGCCTCCACCTTGCCGTCCCCCAGCAGCGCGACCGGCTGGGCGAAGAAGGCGAACTCGATGGCGACGCGCTTTTCGGCGCGGATATGTTCGGGGGTGGCGGCGAATTCGCGGATCAGGGTGACGGACTTGCGCAGGCCGGGCTCGAGCATGGCATCCTCGCCCGCGTCGGGAAGGTCGCGAGCATCGACGTGGGGCGCGGCGCGTTCAAGGTGCGCCAGTTCGCCCAATTCCTTAGGCGTCATCATGATCTGGTGCGGGCCGCGCCGGCCGAGGATGATCACCCGCTCGATCCGGCTCGCCTCCAGCGCCTGGTAGGCATGGGCGACGATGTCACTGCCCGCCAATTCCTCCGGCGTCTTGGCGAGGATCCGTGCCACGTCGAGCGCGACGTTGCCCATGCCGATGACCACCGCCGTGGTGCCCGATAGGTCGGGATTGAGTTGGGCGAACTGCGGGTGGCCGTTGTACCAGCCGACGAAGGCCGCGCTGCCGAAGACGTTGGAAAGCTCCGCCCCCGGCAGGCCCAGCTCGCGGTCGCTCGGCGCGCCGGTCGCCAGCACCACGGCATCGTAGAGCGATTGGATTTCGGCCACTTCGACGTCGCGGCCAACGGCCACGTTGCCGACGAAACGGACGTTGTCTGTCAGCGCGGTCTTCTCGTAGCGGCGCGAGACGCCCTTGATCGACTGGTGATCGGGCGCGACGCCGGTGCGGATGAGGCCGTAGGGCACCGGCAGCAGGTCGAAGATGTCGACGCGAACGTCGTCTCCGAAGGCCTTTTGCGCCGCTTCCGCCGTGTAATATCCCGCCGGGCCCGAGCCGATGATCGCGATATGCCGCATAGGTTTCCCGCCCGCCTCCAGCGCCCTCTTCCGCGGCCATCTTAACCATTTCGCCTGCCGCGGCAATGCGCCCGACCACCGCCTTGTCCGGCGTCCGGAAGAGCCCTCGGAAAATTGCCGAGGATTAACCGTTCCCCAAGGGGTTTGCGGCAAGGCAGTGCCATGAACCGTGCCACACGTCTGGTCAGGCAACAGGCATCGCAATCTTCCGAGCCCGCTCGCGAAGAGAAGCGATCGAACGTGCCTGCTCCGGTCAGGCCGGTCGCACCGCCGCCGCAAGCCCGCCAGGCGCTGCGGCGCGACCAGTCCGAGCGCGATCCCGAGGCAATTCGCCCGCGCGGCGATCTCGACCGGCGGGACCATTCGCGGCGCACGCCGGAAATCGACCGCGCCTTCAACGCGCCCGAGCTGTTCAATCCGGAAAAACACTGGTTCCCGCGGACCTGGCCGTACCTGGTGCTGAGCATGGTGGCGACCATCGCCTTCTGCACCATCGCCTCGGTCAAGTTCCCGCGCGTTACGACACTCGCCATCATGCTGGCCGCGATCGCCTGCGCCGCGCTGGTGCGGCAGGTACACGACCTCGTGCTCGAGCGCGGCCGCGTCGCCAAGACGTTGGGCATGGTCGCTGTCGTCGTGGTGCCGATGTTCCTGTTCGGCCTCGGCCTGACGATATGGGCCCGCAACGGCGGCATCGCCTGGGACGTATCGCTGGCGGGATTGCTGTGCATCAGCGGCATCGCCGCGACCTATCTTCGCCGACAGCCCGCGGCGATTTTCGGGGCGCAGCTGGCGCTTTGGAGTGCGGCCGTGGTGATCCACTCCTCGCTTGCCGGAATGATGGGCCTCGCCGTCGCCTTCGTCGTCGCCGCGCTGGTGACGCGGGAGCAGATGAACGTGCAGCGCGTCGAACGCGACCGGCTGGACGCGCAGGAACGAGCGATGACGCGCGCGCGCGACATTCTCGCCGATTACGAGGAAACCGGGCAGGGCTGGTTCTGGGAAACCGATCGTCGCTCGCTGCTGACCTACGTGTCTCCACCCGTCGCCAAGGCGCTCAAGCGCAATCCCGACCGCCTGCTCGGCCAGCCGCTGACCAAGCTGTTCGATCTCGAGGATACCGGCGACGAGGGCGAGCGCACGCTGAAATTCCACCTTTCCGCCCGATCGGCCTTCGGCGAGCTGCCGGTGCGTGCCGCCATCGACCAGGAAGAACGCTGGTGGTCGATCAGCGGGCGCCCGATTTACGACCAGTTCGACAATTTCGTCGGCTTCCGCGGCTCTGGCACCGACCTGACGGAGAAACGGCGCAGCCAGGAGCAGGCGACCCGCCTTGCGCGCTACGACGCCCTGACCGGCCTCGCCAACCGCTTCCAGATGTCGCAGGCGCTCGAACGCATCCTCGAGGCGCCGGTGGAGGCGAACCGCCATTGCGCCGTCATGCTGCTGGACCTCGACCGGTTCAAGCAGGTCAACGACACGATGGGGCACCCGGCGGGCGACGCGCTGCTCAAGCAGGTGTCGGGGCGGTTGGAGCGGGCGGTCGGAACGATGGGCCAGGTCGGTCGGCTGGGCGGCGACGAGTTCAAGGTGATCGTGCCCACGCGGGTCGAGGAAGCGACGCTGGTGGCGCTCGCCCGCGAGATCATCCACTCGCTGTCGCAGCCCTATTCGATCGACGGACAGCGCGTGGTGATCGGTGCCTCGATCGGCATTGCCGTTTCGCCGGAACACGGCGACAATTCCGAGGAGATCATCCGCAACGCCGACCTTGCGCTCTACGCTGCGAAGGACGGCGGGCGAGGGCGCCACCATTTCTATGCCGAGGACCTGCACGCGGCGGCAGAGGCCAAGGCCAAGCTGGAAGAAGACCTGCGCGACGCGCTCGCCAACGGCGAGCTGGAACTGCACTACCAGCCGGTCGTGTCGATGGCGACGGACCGGATTTCCGGCTTCGAGGCGCTGCTGCGCTGGCATCATCCGGTCAAGGGATGGATACCGCCCGACAAGTTCATCGCCATCGCGGAGGACAGCGGGCTGATCCAGCCCATCGGCGAGTGGGCGCTGCGCCAGGCGTGCAGCGATCTTGCCCGGTGGCCGGACGAGGTGCGCGTGGCGGTGAACGTATCGCCGGTGCAGTTCTCCAACACGCAGCTGCCCGCCATCGTCGCCAGCGCCATCGCCAGCGCTGGCATTCGCGCATCGCGGCTGGAGCTGGAGATTACCGAGAGCGTGTTCCTGGGCGACGACGAGGGCACGGACGCCATGTTCTCGGCGCTCAAGCGCATCGGTGTGCGGCTGGCGCTCGACGATTTCGGCACCGGCTATTCCTCGCTCGGCTATCTGAAGAAGGCGCCGTTCGACAAGATCAAGATCGACCAGAGCTTCGTGCGCGGCATGACCGAGCCAGGCAGCCGCAACGGCGCGATCATCACCTCCATCACCAGCCTCGCCAAGTCTTTGGGCATGGACACCACGGCCGAGGGCGTGGAAACCCACGACGAGCTCGACCTCATCCGCAAGCACGGGTGCAGTCACGTGCAGGGATACATCTTCGACAAGCCGCTAGACGCCGAGCAGACCAGGGCGCGCATCGAGAGCGGATTGCAGGCCATCGCCAAGGGCCCCAAGTCGAGCCGCGCCCCGCGCCAGACGATGCTGCGGCGCGTGGTGCTCGACCATTCGGGGCATCTCTACAACGGGCAGGTGCGCAACATCTCGACCACAGGCGCGATGATCGAAGGCCTGTGGAACGTGCCGCCGGCCACCGTCTTCGCGCTCAGGCTCGCCGAGAATTTCGCCGTCGCCTGCATCACCATCTGGAGCGAAGACGACCGGATGGGGGTGCGCTTCGCAGAGCCGTTGCAACGCGACAAGGCGGGCCAGCTCATCGCGCTGCACGGCAAGCCTCCGCAGCATGCGGGGACCACCGACGAGCAGGCATCCGGATAAGGCCGCACACTTAGCGAAATCGTAAGGAGCCATGCGTAAATTGCGAATTTACGGATGGGCGTGCCGTCATCGGACGGCGCGCGGTTGTCCGCGACGCGTCGAAGGAGCCGGGTGCGATGGGAGTGCGTGGCATGTTCAGGACCTTGGGCGGCCATGGAGCCGATCCCGTCCGCGTGCCCGATGCCGAAGCCGCCGCCGCTGCCGTCGCTACCGTCAGCCCGCTCAAGGACAGCGAGCGCCTCGCCCTGCTAGACAGCTTCGAACAGAGCGGCGTTGCCTGGCTGTGGTCGACCGATGCCGAGGGGCGGGTGACATACCTGTCTCCGACCGCCAGCGAATGTCTCGCCGGTGCGGGCACGATCCTCGGCCAGCCGTTTGGGAAGCTGTTCGAAACCGTGCGCGATGGCGATCACGAGCACGGCGGCCGGCCGCTGTCCTTCATGATGAGCGCGCGCACCAGGTTCAGCGATCAGACGGTGCGCTTGCAGCGCGTCGAGGGCGCGTCGCCCGAAGCGGGCAAGGAAATGTGGTGGAGCCTGTCGGGCAAGCCGCATTTCAATCACAAGCAGGAATTTCAGGGCTATCGTGGCAGCGCGAAGGACGTGACCGCCACTTACCAGCAGCAGCGCGACCGCTCGCGCATGGCCGAATACGATTCGCTGACCGGCCTCGCCAACCGGCACCGGATGAATCGGCGGCTCGATGCGATCCTGACCGCCTACCGCGTGGAGAAGCGCAGCTGCGCGCTGGTCATGCTCGATCTCGACCGCTTCAAGGCCGTTAACGACACGCTGGGCCATCCGGCGGGCGACGAGCTGCTTCGGCAGGTCGGGCAGCGGCTCCAGCGCATCGTGCCCGAAAGCGCGGAGGTGGGCCGCCTGGGCGGCGACGAATTCCAGATCATCCTGCCCGATATCGACGATCGCGGCCGGCTCGGCGATATCGCCAATCGCATCATCCAGATGATCTCGCAGCCCTATTCGATCGAAGGCAGCCGGGCGACGATCGGCACCTCGATCGGCGTCGCCGTCGCGCCGTACGACGGGATCGAGCCGGCCGAACTGGTCAAGGCCACCGACCTCGCGCTCTATGCGGCCAAGGGCGGTGGACGCGGACAGTTCCGCTTCTATTCCAACGATCTCAAGGAAACCGCGCAGGATCGGCGCGAGATCGAGGAGGACCTGCGCGACGCGCTGGCCCGAGGCGAGCTGGAAATGCATTACCAGCCCTCGGTCGACGCGCGCACCCACATCGTGCGGGGTTTCGAGGCGCTGATGCGCTGGAACCATCCCGAACGCGGCATGATGAGCCCGGCCGTTTTCATCCCTATTGCCGAGGACAGCAACCTCATCGAGGAACTGGGCGAATGGGCGCTGCGGCAGGCGTGCAAGGACGCCGCGCAATGGCCTTCCGACATCTGCGTGGCGGTGAACGTCTCCGCCCAGCAATTCGCCAACGACGATCTGCCTCAGATCGTCTCACGCGCGATTGCGGCGGCGGGCATTGAGCCCAGACGGCTAGAGCTGGAAATCACCGAGAGCGTCTTCATGGGCGATGCCGGGACCACCGATGCCATGTTCCAGCGGCTGCGCAAGCTCGGCGTGAAGCTGGCGCTCGATGACTTCGGCACCGGCTATTCCTCGCTCAGCTACTTGCGCCGCGCGCCGTTCGACAAGATCAAGATCGACCAGAGCTTCATCCGCGGGTGCAGCGAGCCGGACGACACGGCCTGCGCGATCATCACCGCCATCGTCTCGCTGGCCAAGGCGATGAACATGACGACCACCGCGGAGGGCGTGGAGGCGCTCGACGAGCTCGACCAGATTGCCGGTCTCGGCGCAGACCTGGTGCAGGGTTTCATCTTCTCGCGCGCGGTCGGACAGGAAGACGTGCTCGACAAGCTGGAAAGCGGAGAACTGCGCTACGAGCCCGTCGGCCCGGCCAAGCACCGCGCCGATCGCCGCACGCTGTTCCGCCGCGTGGGCGTGATCCACGAGGACCACCACTACAGCGCCATGCTGCGCGATCTCTCGCGCACCGGCGCTCGGATCGAGGGGCTGGTGGACGTGCCGGTCGGCACGCAGCTGGTGCTCGACCTCGGCGAGGGACAACTGGTCGTCGGCACCGTCCAGCGCTCGCAGGACGCGACGCAGGGCCTGTCGTTCGAGACGCCGCTGGTCAGCGACGGGGCAGGGGGCCTGTGCACCCGCCACCGCGTGTCTCCCTACATGCTTGCCTCCGCCGGAATGCCGCTCCAGGCCCTGCCTGCGGGCCACTACGCGCCCCCGGTGGAGCGCCGCTCCTCCCAGTCGCGCCCGCGCTTCCTG
Source organism: Aurantiacibacter luteus (assembly GCF_001010945.1). Classification (GTDB taxonomy): domain Bacteria; phylum Pseudomonadota; class Alphaproteobacteria; order Sphingomonadales; family Sphingomonadaceae; genus Alteraurantiacibacter; species Alteraurantiacibacter luteus. The sequence continues at coordinate 1,020,028 of NZ_LBHB01000001.1, read as the reverse complement.
CAGGTGGACATCACGATGGGTTCGGCCCGCGCCGGATAAAATTGCAGCATGCTGGCGACCCCGCTAGAGGCGCGCCATGACCGACCTGTCTCTCATCCGCAATTTTAGCATTATCGCCCACATCGACCACGGCAAGTCCACCCTCGCGGACCGTCTCATCCAGGCGACCGGCGGGTTGACCGACCGTGAGATGAGCGAGCAAGTCCTTGATAACATGGACATCGAGAAGGAACGCGGCATCACCATCAAGGCGCAGACCGTGCGCCTGAATTACACCGCGAAGGACGGCAAGACCTACGAGCTCAACCTCATGGACACGCCCGGCCACGTCGACTTCGCCTACGAGGTCAGCCGCAGCCTGGCCGCGTGCGAGGGCGCGCTGCTGGTGGTGGACGCGGCCCAGGGGGTGGAGGCGCAGACGCTCGCCAACGTCTACCAGTCAATCGAGCACGACCACGAGATCGTCCCCGTCATCAACAAGATCGACCTGCCCGCTGCAGAGCCCGACAAGGTCAAGGCCGAGATCGAGGAGATCATCGGCCTCGATGCCAGCGAAGCCGTGCTCACCAGCGCCAAGAGCGGCATCGGCATCGCCGACGTGCTCGAGGCCGTGGTCGCCAAGATCCCGCCGCCCAAGGGCGACCGCGACGCGCCGCTGAAGGCCATGCTGGTCGACAGCTGGTATGACCCCTACCTCGGCGTGGTCATCCTAGTGCGCGTGATCGACGGCGCCATCCGCAAGGGGCTGGACGTGAAGTTCATGCAAGGCGGCACCCAGCACCTGGTCGACCGCGTCGGCTGCTTCACCCCCAAGCGCACCGACCTGCCGGAGATCGGCCCGGGCGAGATCGGCTTCATCACCGCGCAGATCAAGGAGGTGGAGCAGGCCCGCGTCGGCGACACCATCACCACGGTCAAGGGCGGGGCGGCAGAGGCCCTCAAAGGGTACAAGGAAGTGCAGCCCGTGGTCTTCTGCGGCCTGTTCCCGGTCGACGCGGCGGACTTCGAGAAGCTGCGCGAGAGCATCGGCAAGCTGCGCCTGAACGATGCGAGCTTCAGCTACGAGATGGAATCGAGCGCCGCGCTGGGCTTCGGCTTTCGCGCGGGCTTTCTCGGCCTGCTGCACCTCGAGATCATCCAGGAGCGCCTGAGCCGCGAATACGACCTCGACCTCATCACCACCGCGCCATCGGTCGTCTACCGCGTCCACCTCGGCAAGACGAAGAACGAGGACGCGAAGACCATCGACATCCACAACCCCGCCGACTGGCCCGACCCCAACCGCATCGACACCATCGAGGAGCCGTGGATCAAGGCGGTGATCTACACGCCCGACGAATACCTCGGCGCGATCCTGAAGCTGTGCCAGGACCGCCGCGGCATCCAGACCGACCTCACCTACGTGGGCGGCCGCGCGCAGGTGACCTACGAGCTGCCGCTGAACGAGGTCGTATTCGACTTCTACGATAGGTTGAAAAGCATCAGCCGAGGCTATGCCTCCTTCGATTACGAGCAGATCGGCCTTCGCGAAGGCGACCTCGTGAAGATGAACATCCTCGTCAACAACGAGCCGGTCGACGCGCTATCGCTGATCGTCCACCGGGGCGTTGCCGAGGAACGCGGCCGCGGCATGTGCGAGCGCCTGAAGGACCTCATCCCCCGCCACCTGTTCAAGATCCCCATCCAGGCCGCGATCGGCGGCAAGGTGATCGCCCGCGAAACCATCGCCGCCCTGCGCAAGGACGTGACCGCCAAATGCTACGGCGGCGACATCACGCGCAAGAAGAAGCTGCTGGAGAAGCAGAAGAAGGGCAAGGCGCGGATGCGGGAGTATGGCAATGTGAGCATTCCGCAGGAGGCGTTTATTGCGGCGTTGCGGATGGGGGAGGAGTGAGGGGTTTTCATCCGTCAAATACGAAGTACACCGTAAGGGTGGCAGCTGCGCCTTTCTAAGAGCGGTCGCGGTGGCTGAGGTCTTGGAGGGGCCGAGAGAATGTATCCAGTATTTTTCTCGGTATCGTCTCAGGATATCGCATTTGCAGAGGCGGTTTGGGAATACTTCTCCGCCGACAAGATCTACCTTTATTCAAAATCTGGAGAGGAAGGCGTCGAACTCTGGGAGGAGATAGCCGAAAGAGCGCTGCCTGAGAGCCGCCTATATGTGGCATTCTGGTCGAAGCATTTTGTGACAGCTCCTGGCGCGGTGGCAGAGCTGCACCAAGCGGCCCAGCTCGCCAGGCAGGGAGTTCTCAAGCCTTTAGTCCTTCGCTTAGACGATTATCCAATCAAATACGATCCAGCTCTGGGCGTACCTCGGGATATATTCGACTCCTTAGATTCGATATTAGATGTACGAACCTCAAGAACATCTATCAATGTGCAAGATGCGCGGCACTTGGTCGATAAAGTGTCTGAGACGCTACTATCCCAAGATCATCCACAGCTGATCAGAGGAGATGTGGAAAACGTTATTTCGGACATCTCGAAGAAGGACAGATTTCTCTCGTTTCCGGCCCTTTGGTTGTCTGGTTATAACGGCGTAGGACGTCAGACATTAGCGGCCAATTTCCATCGACGGTTTTCGCCGAATGCGCGGCCCATCGTCGTTGATGTGAACGAAACGTCTCTCCCAAATCAAATAAAGTTACGTCTCGATGACGAGGGTCTCGGCGCTACCATTGATGAGCTTCGAGACGAGGTGGAAAATGCAGAGGACATAGATGGTCTATTAAAAACAATTGGGAGGATTCACGACTCTGGAAATTATGTTGTCTTAAGGCAGAGACGCATCGTCGAGGAGGGGCTGGAACTGCCTGAGTGGATGGACGATGTAATCAATGGATTGACCGCAAGTACCCGGCCAAAAGTGTACGTCATCTCGCAGATGCCTCTTTCAGCTACGCGGCGTGCGAGGTGCGAAGGGAATCTGGCTGATTACAGAATTTCCACTGTAGCCGAGGATGAGCTGAAAGAGTTTGCTTATAAGCTCATAGGCCATTTCGATAAGCATCCGGAGCGTTGGGACGAGCAAAGCATCGATGCTGTAATTCGCGCGGCAGCGGGCACAGTTGGAATGCTGGTAACCATCATCCGATCGGCATCACGCATCCAAGACTTTGACCAGATTGGCGAGATGGTCGGCCGCGAAGCTGACAAAATGGGTGAGTCCATCTCAGTCTACGCGAGATGGGCGTTTAATCAAATTGAAGAACTCGATTCCGAGAAGAAGGTGCTCGTCTTCCTGAACGATGTCAGCCCGTGCGATCCAATAGATTTAGAAGCGGCCATCAAGCCTAACCGTCCCATGACGCGGATTCTTGGGAAGCTTCTAGACTTAGGACTTGTCGAAAGAGATGTTGCAGGTCTTTACAGACTTACACCGCTTCTTTCACGGCGCCTTAGCCGAGACCTTATCAGATCAGACCTATTGGTATGGCAGCGAGCTACACTGCGTAGCTTCGCTTCTACGGGGCTCGAGATTGACGACGGCGAACACGAGTACGTGCGAATTGAGGCGCGCCTCCAAGCTGCAATGTGGGCCGGCGAGACGGAGCTACCTGAGGGGATACGAGATTTCCAATCAGCTGCGCATTGGTTTCAAGCCGGTGTGCGACTTTATCACGCTCGTCATCGCGATGCAGCATATCGCGTTCTCAAAAAGGCTTTCGAAAAAAGATCTGCGTTTCGGGATGCGTCGCGGTTCGAGCTCATCAGATATTTTGGCCTCAGCGCGGTCCGAAATCACAAGGACGCCGAGGCCGATCTCTGCATCACTCTATTAAAATATGACCATAGGACGTCTGATCTTGCGATCTATCTTGAAGCTTTCAAGCTCGAGACGCAGCGTCACTACATTCAGGCGGCGAAGAAGTATGAAGATGCGCTAACCGCCGCAGCGGGAAAAAGTGATAGGCAGCAGAGGATACTTAGAGCTCTGGTTTATTGCATATTGAACACTCCGCATCCGGATTACGTCAAGGCTGAGAAGTACGCGAAGCAATCGGTCCGATTGAAGGAGACAGTGTTCAGTCTGATGGCGTTGGCTCGAGTGTACTTGGAATGGTACTATAGGCCCAGAGGTTCTTCGGTGCCAAGGAGTGTCCGCGAGCAATATGATCTAATATTAGATAAGTTGCGGGATGAACGAATCGGAGGCAGCGCATATCATGAGGTCCGCGCACAGGAACTTGAATATTTGAATAGATACCCGGAGGCCATTGCCGAGCTAGACTTTGCCTTGCGAGTTGATTCGAGATTTGAGCTGCGAACAGATCGCTGGATGATGATGGCACGTTCGCGAGATAAGGCCATTGCTGTACAGGTAATCGATGAACTTGAAGCAGCGTCGCGTGATCCGCGCTACGTAGGAACTTGGGGCGCGCATCTACGGCGTTTAACGGAAATATATGCTAAGGCTCTGTCGGTGCTGGGTCGTCTCAACGCAAACAGGCTTGCTCAGTTTGCGCCTTCCTTGGAAGGCCACGTAATCGCGTCAACCGTTTCTCGTGCGCGGACGGACCCGTGACTCGAGAGTTATGTGACAGCGGAATTACGGGACAGTATAGTTATCTCACCCCGCCGCCCGCTCAATCAGCGCCAGCGCCGCCTTCGGGTCCGCATCCACCATCCCCAGCAGCGTCCGCGCGGGGGCATCCGGCGAGCGCCGGTGCTGCTCCCAGTCGCGCACGGTGCCGACCGGCACGCGCAGCATGGCGGCGAACTTGGTCTGGCTGAGCTTGGTCTTGGCGCGGATGGCCTTGACGTCGGGGCCTGCGGCGACGCGGCCCTTGGTGGTGTCGCCTTCCATGTAGGCGATGGCATCGGCCAGTCCGGCCGCGATCTTGTCGAATGCTTTACCCATTACATTTGGGCCTCCATGCCCGTTACCCGGTCCTGAGTGACCTTGGTCATTACCTCGCGCTTAGACTGCCCCTCAAAGTTCCCGTGAACGAGCGAAGCGCGTTGCGCTCGCCTTGGGTCAGGTTTGCTTTCTCGTCTTTGCCGAACACGGTCAGCAGGAACACCGGAATGTCGCTGCCGCCGAAGTACCAGACGATGCGATAACCGCCGGACTTTCCTTTGCCGCGACCAGCAAGTCGCGCCTTGCGGACGCCGCCCGTGCCCTGCATCACATCGCCCGCTTCCGGATTGTCCGCGACCAGATCGACCGCAGCCACCATCTCGTCCACGCTCATCCCGGCGTCCTTGGTGGCGCGCAGGTAGCTTTCGGTCTCGATGACGGTCTGCATGAAGGTGGTCATACGGCAATGCCGTAGTGTTGGCAAGACCGTTTGAAGCGTGTTGCCGCGCTGCCTTGCCGTCGGCCCACCCCCAGCCCCTCCCGCAGGCGGGAGGGGAGGCTATCCCTCCTCCCGCCGCGCCCTGTTGCGCGCCGCGCCGCCGAAGGGGTCCTGGGCGGCGGACCAGTCTTCGTAGGTCGGCGGGCCGGCGGGTTCGGGGTCTCGTTTTGCGCCGGGTAGGTAGGGGAGCATCTGGCGGGACGGGGCGTGGGGGTTGGGCTTCTCGAGCGAGAATGTGCCCGGGCCGTCGCCCGACCCCTCGTCGTCCCCGTCGCCCCGGCCCAGCCGCGCGTCGTCCATCCAGCTGTAGCCTTCGCGGCGGTCGCGCTCCATGCTGGCCTGCCAGGCGGCGTGCAGGCGGCGGGTGCGCGGGCTCATCAGGGTGTCGGCCTGCGCCTTCATCCGCTCCAGCTTGGCGGTGAGGCTGGCGAAGATGGCCTCCTCGTCTTCCTCCGCCTCCAGCGCCTTGGCCTTTTCCCACTCGGCGCGCCATTCCTTCTTCAGCCGCCGCAGGGTCTGCTTGTCGACCGCGTTCATGCCGCGCGCCCCGTCCGCGGCGAAGCGCTTGGGTGCGCGGTTCCTCAGCATGAACATCAGCAGCCGGTCGTTGTAGATGGTGCGGGTGCCGACGATCTTGCCGTATGAGTAGACCGGCTCCTGCACGCCGTTCAGCGCGCGGTCCATGGCGACATCCTCGACCCGCTGCATGCCGATGTCGAGCGCGGCCTCCCACGCCTTGCGGAAGGTGCCCGCCTCCGGGTGGCGGCGCAGGAGGTAGGCGCTCTCGGGCGTCATCCCCACGCTGTTGGCGGCTGCGCGGATGGAGCCGTAGTCGGCCAGCGCCTCGATGAATTCGCGTTGCCGGTCGGGCGTCCACCCGTCGTAGCGCTGGCACTTGCGCGGCACGGGGGCGAATGCGGGCAGGGTGGTGCGGGGCTTGGCGGGCATGGCCCGCGCCCGTGGAGCGCCCGCAAGGCTGTAGGAAAGCGGTTTGTCGCCGCTCTCCCCGGCTGGCCCTGCCGGTTCGCCTTACTGGTTTGCGGTGTTGGCCGTGCTGAGCTCTGTGTCGATGTTGTTGAACGTGGTCGACAGCTCGTTGCCCAGGCTCTGCAGCGCGGCGATCGCGGCGACGGCGATCAGCGCGGCGATGAGGCCGTACTCGATGGCGGTGGCGCCGGTCTCGTCGGCGCGGAGGCGGTGGAAAAGGCTCGTCATGGCATGGTCCGGTTGCTCGTCCGCACCGCTTGCGGACCGCCGGAAAATGCGCGGCAAAGGGTTGGCGTCGGCTCAACCGGAATGGTTAACCGGGCCCTGATGCGCCGCGCGTCAGTTGCGCGGCACGTTGGCTGCGTCGTGGTACTGGGTGCCGACGGTCTCGTAGTGGCTCTCGACGGAGTTCCCCATCGTCATCATCGTACCCAGCAGGGCGATGCCGATCTGCATGGCGAGGAGGCCATACTCGATCGAGGTCGCGCCGCGCTGGTCGGCGGCGATACGGATTGCAATGCTTTTCATGGCCACGGCCCCCCAGTTGCCAAGTGTCGTTCGAGCGGAGGTTTAGGCGGACAAGGTAAATGCGCGGTTTACAAGGACAGGTTGCGAGTACTCATGGCCTGGTGGCATCGGTAACAACTCAACACGCGCAAGCCGGATGAAGGCCGTCTGGGCGGAAGCCTCGCCGCTTCGTGATCGGACGCGGTCCGTCGGCTAAATAAAAGTCAATCCGGCCAAAATCAGCGGAAATCGCGCAGTTCTGCCATTGTCGGCCTGCCTCGTGGGATTGTTTCAAAAATGTCACACGTAATCGTCTCGTTTGAAACCGGGCGTGTCTGCGATTGTGTGTGACAGGGCGAAGTGCTTTGGGGCTGCGTCAGGAAGGAGGGTTTGGTTGCCAGACCCTGCCGACGGGTAATTGCTCGCGGCGTCCGGTGCCTCTTTCCAGTCAGTTTCCTACTCTTACCAGGAGCGTTTGAATGTTTACTCCCAAGACCAAGGCAGCGTTGCTCGCCAGTTCGGTGATCTACGGGTCGCTGATCGCCGCGCCCGCGATGGCGCAGGCCGATCCGTCGATCGAGCCCGCCGCCGCCGAAGATCGCATCGTCGTCACCGGCTCGCGTATCGAGCGCCGCAACACGGAAACCGCCGCTCCCGTCGCCGTCGTCGACGACGCCGAGTTCGAGCTGTCGGGCACCGTCAACGTCGAGAACGTCGTCAACCAGCTTCCGCAGGTTGTCCCGGGCCTTACCTCGGCTTCGAACAACCCCGGTAACGGCACCGCCACGCTGAACCTGCGCGGCCTGGGCGCCGCGCGCTCGCTGGTCCTGGTAAACGGCCGTCGCTGGATGTTCTTCGATACCTCGCAGCTGGTCGACCTCAACACCATCCCCTCGTTCCTGATCGACTCGGTCGACGTCGTAACCGGCGGTGCCTCGGCCGTTTACGGTTCGGACGCGCTCGCGGGCGTCGTCAACTTCCGTCTGCGTCACGTCGACGGCATCGAAGCCGGTGGCCAGTACTCGATCACCGATCGCGGTGACGGCGACCGTTACGAAATCCACGGCGCCATCGGCACCGATTTCTCCGACGGTCGTGGCCGTGCCACCGTCTTCGGCGAATACTACAACCGCGACTCGATCTTCCAGGGCGACCGCGAGTTCTCGAACTTTGCCCTCGGTGGCGAAACCTTCGGCGAGCCGCTGCAGCAGTTCGGTTCCTCGACCCTGCCGGCCCTGCGGTTCAACGCGCCGGGCAGCACTGCGGTCAACGGCACCACGTTCCTGCTCGGCAGTGGTCTGACCATCGACGACGCGATCTTCGACGTCGGCAATGGTGCTGCACGTGCGCGCGCCGGCGACACCTACAACTATGCGCCGGTGAACTACCTGCAGATCCCGCAGGAACGTTACCTGCTGGGTGGCTATGCCGAATACGAGATCACCGACTGGGCGGTTCCGTATGCCGAGGTGGCCTTCGTCAACAACCGCGTCGCGACCGAACTGGCCGCCACTCCGGTGACCGGCACGTTCAACGTGAACCTGGCCGCGGTGCAGCCGTTCGTCAGCACGGCCGTGTTCCAGCAGCTGCAGACCCTGGACGCGCGTGAAACCGCTGCCAACGCCGCGCGTATCGCCGCCGGCCTGTCGCCGCTCAACGGTGCCGCTCCGGGCGTGGTCAGCGCCTCGCTCCAGCGCCGTGTGCTCGAAACCGGTTCGCGTAACTCGCTCGACGAGCGTAACGCCTTCCGCGTCCTGGCCGGTATGCGTGGCGACATCACCGATTACCTGCAGTACGATGCCTATTACACGTACAACCGTACGCGTAATGCCAACATCCAGGCCGGTAACATCTCGCGCTCGGCCTTCCAGAACGGCCTCAACGGCACTGCTCCGACGATCAACATCTTCGAAGAAGGTGGCCTGACGCAGGACATGGTCGACCAGATCTCGATCCTGGCGCAGAACTCGGACATCTCCACCCTCGAAGTCGCCTCCGCGGCGATCTCGGGCACGCTGGGCGACTTCGCCCTGGGTGCGGCGGAGCCGGTCGGCTTCGCGCTGGGTGGCGAGTATCGCCGGGTTGCCTCGCAGTTCATTCCTGACACCGCGCTGGCCTCGGGCGACGTCATCGGCTTCAACGCCGGCGACCCGACCGAAGGTTCGTACAACGTCAAGGAAGTCTTCGCCGAGATCAACGTCCCGTTCGAGACCGAGAGCGGCATGCGCATCGAGCTTTCGGGCGCCGGTCGTTACTCCGACTACTCGCTCGAGCAGATCGGTGGCGTCTGGACCTACGCCGGCGGCGTCGAGTTCCAGCCGATCCCGGACGTGACCTTCCGCGGCCAGTACCAGCACGCCATCCGCGCGCCCAACGTGGCCGAGCTGTTCCAGGGAACCGCCATCGGCTTCCCCGGCGCAACCGACCCGTGCGGCCGTCCGGATGCGACCTCGGGCACGCTGCGTGACCTGTGTCTCGCCAACGGTGTTCCGGCTGCCAACCTCGGCCGGGCGGCGATCATCCAGCCCAACACGCAGATCCCCGCGCTGTTCGGCGGCAACCCGAACCTCCAGGAAGAAACCTCGGACAGCTACACCTTCGGTGTCGTGCTGCAGCCGCAGGCCATTCCGGGTCTGACGGTCACGGCCGACTACTTCAACATCAAGATCGAGGATGCCATCACCACGATCTCGTTGCAGCAGTCGTTCGACCTCTGCTTCGACCAGTTCCAGGATCGGGCGAACCCGCTTTGCGATCCGTTCTTCGCGTTCGGTAACATCCGTAACGCCGAAGGCGCGATCGACGTGGACGCCACCCCGGTTCTCGGCGGTCAGAACATCGCCGAGTTCGTGGTTTCGGGTGTGGACCTTCAGGTCAACTACGGAATGGACCTCGGGTTCTCGCTGCTGGGTAACGGCTCTTCGGACCTGAACCTGAACTTCCTGGGTACCTGGACCGAGGAAAGCTCGTTCCTGGCTACCCCGGATTCGGACCTGCTCGACTGTGCCGGCATCTTCGGTGCCTCGTGCGGCCAGCCGACCCCGACGTTCAAGTGGACGGCCCGTGCGACGCTTATCGACGGTCCGCTCACCTTCTCGACCCGCTGGCGCCACCTGTCGGCGGTCGACGATGACGATGCCACCGTCGATTACGGCGATTTCAACGGCTCGGAGCGTATCCCGGCCTACGATCTCATCGACCTGACCGCGGCGTTCGACATTCGTGAGAACGTGACCCTCACTGCAGGTGTGAACAACGTGTTCGACACCCTGCCGATGACGCCGACGTTCGATGGCATCATCGTCAGCAACACCAACAACGGCACGCTGCTGGGCGACAACCAGGAGCAGGCCAACACCTACCCGTCGGTCTACGACACGCTGGGTCGCGACTTCTTCGTCTCGGTCGACTTCCGCTTCTAAGCGAACGACCGGGCGAGACATCGCTCAGGAAAAAGGGGCGGGGGACCTTCGGGTCTCCCGCCCTTTTTCGTTGGAGCTGACAGGACGCGACAACCTGCCGGATTTTTGGAAAGGGAGTCAGCCGGGCTTGCGCAGGGTCAGGAAGCTGGCGAATGGCTTGGCGGCGCGGTCGTCCCTGAGGTCTCGGCACTCGCCGGCTGTCAGACCTGCTTCGACCAGATGCGCGACCATGCGCTCGCCCGTGCCCGATCGTTCGGCGGCGGCCGAGAGAGTGGCGATACAGGTTAGCTCGTGACGGCCCCGGACGGCGATCTCCTCGACCGTCGCCCTCACCTCGGCTGGATGGGCGTGGGCACCGCCAGCCAGCGCGCGCCTCGTCGCCTCGGCGATTTCCCACGCGGCGGATCCCGGCCCGAACATGCGGGCCGCCCGTTCGGGACCGCTGGCGACGTCGGGCGGGATAATCGTCAGGCCGCTCAGCCGCAGGCGCAGGCTCGCCAGCGCCTTGGCAGGCAGCGCTTCCTGCTCGATGGCCCAGGCGATGCCCTCGGCGCGGGCACGGTTATGTGCGACGATGAGCGAATCCTCGCGGTGGACGATGAGGCCAACCACGCCTCCGGGTTGCAGGACCCGCGCAATCTCGCGAGCGGCGGCGTCCACCTCGCCGTATTCCAGCCCGAACTGGCTGGTGACCGCGGCAAAACTCGCGTCGGGAAAGGGCAGGGCGTCCATCTCGATCCCGCCGCGCAGCTTCGCGCCGCGCGGGGCGGGCGGCAGGGCCTTGGCCTGGTCGATACCCACCGGCTTCAGGTCGGACCGCGCGCGCAAGAGGTCGGCCATGACGCAGCCGTCGCCACTGGCAATGTCGAGCACCCGCGCCTTGCGCGGCAGACCGCGAGCGAAGCCGGCCCAGGTTTGGCCAAGAGCGGATTGCATCGGCGGGGACGCGCCGGGCAGGCAGCGGGAGCCCGCCGAGCCGCCATTGGCCCAGAAGGCGCTCCAAGCCGCGCGACCATTATCCCCCGTCGTCATCCCACAGGCATGATGCCGTCAGGTCACGTCGAAGGCAACCGTCATGCGCCGACCGCGGGCAAAGGCGCGGGTGCCGTGGTAGAGCGTGCTGGGAAACAGCGCGAGATGGCCGACCCGCGGCTCCAGCGCGGTGATGGGCGGAAGGTCGAGGCGCAGGTCGGGGGCAGGCCGACCGAGCTCGATCCAGCCGGCGCGATCGTCGCCCGTGCCCAGGTCACCGGGCAGCACGAGATACAGCGCCGATGAAACCACGCCTTCCGGATGCAGGTGCGGCGCATGGTAATCGCCGCCGTTCGCCAGCCGCACCGACCAGGACCCGGCCAGTTGCCACCCGGCATCACGTCGCGACAGCAGCGGGTGGGCCGGATCGGCCGGGGGCAGCTGGCAGCGATAGTCCTCGACGCTCGCGGTTATCGCGTCACGCAGGGCGGCGAGCTCGGGTTCCTGGCGGTGGAAAAGAATGCCGCGTGTCTGCGTTCCCCCGCGCAGCGACTGGCCGAGCGGGAAGGGCGAGGCATCGTGCAGCGCGTCGAGCACGCGGAGGGCTGGCGGCAGAACCGTTTCGGCATCGGGAAGCGGCACTATTCGTATCAGGCCTTCCTGCCCGTGGAGCCACTCGTGCCGCGGATCGCCCGACAGGCGCCAGCCGAGATCGCGCAGCGCCCATGCGGCGATCATGCGCGGATCGAGCGTCAGCGCGCGCGCAAGGACACGCTCCGCCCGGTCGAGCTCCCCGCGCCGCAGGGCATGGCGGCCCTCCTGCATGAACCGAGTCTCGCTCTCCAGCGCCAGAGCGGCAAACAAGGCCTCTGCGGCCTCATCGTGGCCCGCCGCGCCAAGATAGCTTGCGTGAAGGAGGCGCAATTGCGCGTCGTCGGGAAAGGCGGCGCTGGCGCGCGCCATGACCTCGGCGGCTTCCTCGTCGCGGTCGTGGCCGGAGAGGACGCGCGCCCATTCGATTGGCACGGCGGGATCGCCAGGCACGCGCAGCGCCGCTCGCGCAAAGTGCGCAGCAAAATCGTCCTCCCCCGCCGCCAGCCTCAGCTGGGCAAGGAACCGCAGACCCTCGGTCCAGCCCGGCAACTGCTCCGCCACCTGCTCCATCAATGCGCGCGCGCCTGCCGCATCGCCCGCGGCATCCATGGCCTGTGCCTTGCCCAGCCAGAGATCGGGGTCGCCGGGGTTGACCGCCAGCGCCCTGTCGAAACGGGTCAGCGCATCGGCTTCGCCGCGCTCGAACGCGGTGCGCGCGCGGCCGTGCAGCGCGCGCGGGCGATGGGGTTCGAGGGCGAGGGCGCGGTCGTACCACAGCGCCGCCGCCGCCATGTCGCCCAGCGCGCGTGACACCGTTCCGCGCGTCGAGCAATAAACGGCGCTGGCCATGCCCGCGGCCTCCACCGGCTCCATTTCGCGCAGGGCATCGGCGGCGCGGCCCGCGGCGCTGAGCGCAATGGCGTGGTTCAGGCGAAAGTCGAAGGCATCGGGCGCCAGCGCGGTGGCACGGGCAAAGTGATTGGCGGCGCTTGCCGCGTCGCCTGCCTTCATCGCGGCGTTGCCGGCGCTGTTGGCCTGCGCCGCCTCCGCCGACACCGCGCCTGTCTGCCTCACCGGTCGCGCAGCCAGCCGCTGATCGCGTAGCGGCCCTTCGGCGCGAAAGGCGGGACATAGGTGACCGCGTGGCTCTGCGGCACGGCGAACAGGTTCAGCGTGTTGAACAGCGGGCGAAAGCCCTGAACAATGTCGCCCGCTTCGTCGTAGAACACGAGGTAGCCGCCCCAGTCCGGGTGCCAGTCGTCGATGGTGAGGTTTAGCACGTAGGCGACGCGCCAGCCCTCGGCCACGTGGCTGTCGATGTGGCGGCCGAGGAAATGCTGCGGGGCGAAGCAGGTGGCGCTGCCGTCGGCCTTGGCGAGTTCGGGAATGCCCGTCACCTCGCGCATCAGGTCGAGGAAAGGCTCGGCATTCAGGTGTTCGAGCAGGATCTGGTGCGGGCCATCAGGGTCCCAGCCCTGCTGCACGCTTTCCACCAGCGAATAGCGCAGCGCGCGGTAGGCATAGTCGCCGCCCGCCGCGGCCTTGTCGGTCGCCTGGCCCATCGCCAGCGCCTGCTGCTGCACGGCGGGATCGCGCATCGCCTCTGGCGTGAAGGTGCGCGCTTCGCCGTGTGTTCCGGCCTGCAGGGCAATGCCCCACGGCGTGGCGCGCGTCAGCACGTCGCGCACCTCGCGCGCGGTCTCGGGTGTCAGCACGTCGGCGATCTGCAACCGCGTGTCGCGCGCGAAACGGGCGGCAAGCGCTTCGCGGTCGAGCGCGGGATTGAGTTCGAACAGGGCCTTTGCCATCGCGCCGGTCTATAGGCAGCGGCGACGCAGATCGCCAGTGGGGAGAGGCGCAGCGCGAGATGCCGACTTCACTTGGCGTTCAGCCCGCGGGTAGCTATAGGCCTGCCATGATTTCGACGAAGACGATGCGCGTTGCGCTTGTTGCGGCGGCTTCCGCCACGGTCCTGACGGGTTGCGCGCGCGGCGGCGGCAGCGGGGCCAATTCCAACGACCTCGCCTATGTCGCGCGCGACGTGGAGACGCTCTATAGCGCTGCCAAGGACCGTCTCGACCGCGGCGATCTCGAAACGGCCGCTGCGCTGTTCGACGAGGTGGAGCGCCAGCATCCCTATTCGCCCTGGGCCCGCCGCGCCCAGTTGATGAGCGCCTTCGCCTATTACGCCAATCGCGATTACAACGAATCGATCCAGGCGGCGACGCGCTTCCTCTCGATCCACCCCGGCAACCAGGATGCGCCCTACGCCTATTACCTGATCGCCATGAGCTATTACGAGCAGATCAGCGATGTGGAGCGCGACCAGGCGATCACCCGTCAGGCACTCAGCGCGCTGACCGAGATTACCCGCCGCTATCCGAACACCGATTACGCCGCCGACGCGCGCGCCAAGATCGACCTCGTCAACGATCACCTCGCCGGCAAGGAGATGGAGATCGGGCGGTTCTACCAGCGCACCGGCCAGTGGCTCGCCTCCGCGCTCAGGTTCCAGAACGTGATCGAGGACTACCAGACCACCAGCCACGCGCCCGAGGCGCTCTATCGCCTGGTCGAATCGAACCTTGCGCTGGGCGTGCCGGAAGAGGCGCAGCGCTATGCCGCCGTGCTCGGTGCCAACTATCCGGGCAACGAGTGGTACGAGCGTGCCTACGGCCTGATGGAAGAGCACACGCCCGAGCGCGTGGGCGGCTAGGCCGCTTCGGTCAGCCTCAGGCCGCGGCGTTCTCGCGCCGATAGGTATCCAGCATCGCGCTGAGTTCGGGGGCGTGGAGCGATTGCTCCAGCCGCACTCCCGCGCGCCCGTCGTGCGCCCAGCGGATCGTGCATTCCAGTTCGGTGCCGCACTCGGTCAGCAATCGCACGCTGTCGCCGGGACGAAAATCGACCTGGTCGAGATTGCTCAACCGGGCACCCTGCTGCGACAGCTCGATCAGCAGGCACGGCGCGCTCTTGCGCCCCTCGCCCTTCAGGCGCGCGGGCATCCGCAAGGCATAGCGGCGATGGGCACGAATGGTGAGCACCGACATGAGAAAACGACCCTCCTCAACTTCCGCCCCCATTGCGCCACATAAACCTTAACAATTTCCGACTCCTCCACCCAATAGCGACGAGCCATCGTTGCGCCGCGACGGGCCGAGCCTTATTGCATGGAGGCAACGCCCATGCTCACTACGCTCGCCATCCGGAACATCGTGCTGATCGACGCGCTCGACCTCGCCTTCGGGCCGGGGCTGGGCGTGCTGACGGGCGAGACGGGGGCGGGCAAGTCCATCCTGCTCGACGCACTGGGGCTGGTGCTGGGCGAGCGGGCCGACAGCGCGCTGGTCCGCGCGGGCGAGGATCAGGCGAGCGTTACCGCCAGTTTCGAGTTCGATCGCCTGCCCGCCGCCGTGGCCGATGCGCTGGCGGCTGCCGAGGTGGAGGTCGAGCCGGGCGAGGCGCTGATCGTGCGGCGGCGACTTAAGGCGGACGGCGGATCGAAGGCTTGGGTCAACGACCAGCCCGTTGGCGTCGCGCTGCTGCGCCAGCTCGCCGGATCGCTGGTGGAACTGCACGGCCAGCATGACGATCGCGGCCTCGTCAATCCGCGCGGCCACCGCGCCTTGCTCGATCGCTTCGCCGGGGCGGACACGGTCGGGGTGGCGGCGGCGTGGGAGGCATGGCGCAAGACGCGCGAGGCGCTGGCATCGGCGCGCACGGCCATCGAGCAGGCCAAGGCGGACGAAGACCTGCTGCTCGCGCACCTAGCCGAACTGACCGCCATCGAGCCGCAGGAGGGCGAGGAGGAGACGCTCGCAGGCACGCGGGTCGATATGCAGAAGGGCGAGAAGCTGCAGGGTGACCTCGAGGAATTGCGCCTCGTCTGGGACGGATCGGATTCGCCGCTCGCCCGCCTGCGTTCGGCGGCGCGCAAGCTCGACCGCATCGCGCCGGAACACACGCTGCTGGCGGAGGCTCTGGCCGCGCTCGACCGCGCGGTGATCGAGGCGGGGGAGGCGGAGGAAAAGCTGGAGGCCGCGGCGCAGGCGCTGACGCACGATCCACTCGAACTCGACCGCATCGAGACGCGCCTGTTCGAACTGCGCGCGCTGGCCCGCAAGCATTCGGTGCAGGTGGACGAGCTGCCGGCGGTGATGCAGAGCTTGCGCGCCCGGCTCGACGCCATCGAACAGGGCGATGCCGATATCGCCGACCTCGAGCGCGCCGAACTGGCGGCGGGCGAGGCCTACCGCGCGGCGGCCGAGGCCTTGCACGCGGCGCGCGTGGCGGCGGGCGAAAGGCTCGACGCGGCGGTGGCGGCCGAACTCGCGCCGCTCAAGCTGGACGCGGCGCGCTTCCGCACCGAGGTTCGCGAATTGCCGGAGGAACGCTGGGGCGCATCTGGCATGGACGCGGTCGAATTCCTCATCGCCACCAATCCCGGCGCGGATTTCGCCCCGCTCGGCAAGATCGCCAGCGGCGGCGAGCTCAGCCGCTTCATCCTGGCGCTGAAGGTGGCGCTGGCCGAGGAAGGCGGGGCCGCCACGATCATCTTCGACGAGATCGACCGCGGTGTCGGCGGCGCGGTGGCGAGCGCCATCGGTGAGCGTCTGGCGCGGCTGGCAAGCGGCGGACAACTGCTCGCTGTCACCCATTCCCCGCAGGTCGCCGCGCGCGGCGGCACGCACTACCTCATCGCCAAGTCGAACGAGGGCACGGTCACCCGCACCTCGGTCGCGTTGCTCGACGAGGGCGGACGGCAGGAGGAAATCGCCCGGATGCTGAGCGGCGCGGAGGTCACGCCCGAGGCGCGGGCTCAGGCGGATCGGTTGCTGGAGGATATTTCATGAGATCGCTTCTGACGCTCGGCCTGCTGGCTGTTTCCGCCTGCGTCGTCACGCCCCCCGGGGGCGAGCCCGGCGCGCTGCCGTCGCTCGCCGCGCGGCAGGATGCGCCTCGGCTCGCCATGATGGAGCACGTGCTGGCGCGCTATTTCTCCGCCGACATCACCGACCGTCCCACGGTCTGCGCCGCGGTGCACGAAGGGCGGGAGGCGGTGGCGCTTTCACCGGAGGACGAGACTGCGCTGATCGCACGCTTCCCGCAGCTCGCTCCGTTTGCGCGCTGCACGCCGACCGCCGAAGGATGGATGGACCGGGAGACCGAGGAGCCCGCGCTGGTGCACACGATCCACGGATTCACCTGTCCCTCGGCCACCCGTTGCACCGGCTATGCAAGCTACAATGTGCGCGGCGCGGTCTCGCCGAGTTACCTGTTGACCGCCGAGTGGCGCGGCGGCGAATGGCACTTCACCACAGATCCGCAGATCATGGCGCAATAGCCCATGCCTGAACTGACGGAAGCCGAGGCCGCGAACGAGTTGATGCGGCTGGCAAAGGCCATCGCGCGGGCGAACAGGCTTTATCACGCAGAGGACGCGCCGGAGATTTCGGACGCGGAATACGATGCGCTCGTGCGCCGCAACGCAGAGCTGGAAGCGGCTTTCCCGCACCTGGTGCGCGCGGATTCGCCGTCGCAGGCGGTGGGGCATGAGGTAAGCGCCTCGCCGCTCTCCAAGGTCCAGCACGCGGTGCGGATGATGAGCCTCGACAACGCCTTTTCGGACGAGGAGGTGGCCGAATTCGTCGCGCGGGTGCGGCGGTTCCTGTCGCTCGGCGAGGATGAGCCGGTCGACTTCACCGCCGAGGACAAGATCGACGGCCTGTCCTGCTCGCTGCGCTACGAAAAGGGGGAGCTGGTGCTGGCGGCCACGCGCGGGGACGGCAGCACGGGCGAGAACGTGACGGCCAACGTCGCGCATATTTCCGATATTCCGCAGCGACTTGCGGGCAATGTGCCAGACCTGTTCGAGATTCGCGGCGAGGTGTATATGAGCAAGGCGGACTTTGCCGCGCTCAATGCGGCGCAAGCGGATGCGGGCGGCAAGCTGTTCGCCAATCCGCGCAACGCGGCGGCCGGCTCCCTGCGGCAGAAGGACGCGAGCGTCACCGCCGCGCGGCCGCTCAGGTTCTGGGCACACGGCTGGGGCGCGGCGAGCGAGGTGCCGGGCGAAACGCAGGCCGAGGTCGTGCGCGCCATCGCAAGCTGGGGCCTGCCCGTCAGTCCGCTCTTCGCGCGGGTCGAAGGCGTCGAGTCCATGCTCGTCCATTATGCCAAGATCGCCGCACAACGCGCTGAATTGCCGTACGAAATCGACGGCGTGGTCTACAAGGTCGACCGGCTCGACTGGCAGCAGCGGCTGGGCTTCGTCGCAAAGGCGCCGCGCTGGGCGCTGGCGCACAAGTTCCCCGCCGAGCGGGCCGAGACCGTGCTTGAGGCCATCGACATCCAGGTCGGCCGCACCGGCAAGCTGACCCCCGTAGGCCGCCTCGCGCCGGTGCTGGTGGGCGGGGTGACGGTCACCAACGTGACCCTGCACAACCGCGACGAGATCGCCCGCCTTGGCGCGCGGCCGGGCGACCGGGTGGTGATCCAGCGCGCGGGCGACGTAATCCCGCAGGTGGTGGAAAACCTGACGCGCGGTGAGGATCGCCCCGCTTTCGTTTTCCCCGACCATTGCCCCGAGTGCGGCAGCGAGGCCGTGGCGGAGGAGGGCGAGGTCGACGTGCGCTGCACAGGCGGTCTCATCTGTCCGGCGCAACGTACGGAAAGATTGAAACATTTCGTCAGCCGTGCCGCGCTCGACATCGAGGGGCTGGGGGAGAAGACCATCGACCACTTCTTTGCGCTCGGCTGGCTGGAAAGCCCGGCGGACATTTTCCGCCTCCGCCGGCGCCGGGCGGAGATTGTCGCGCTCGAGGGCTGGCAGGACAAGTCTGTGGACAACCTGTTGGCATCCATCGAGGCCAAGCGCGCGCCGGATGCCGCGCGGCTGCTCTTCGGGCTGGGCATCCGTCACATCGGCGCGGTGACGGCCCGCGACCTGATGAAGCATTTCCACGAGCTTCCCGCCCTGCGCGCCGCTGCCGAGGCCGCGCGTGCCGGAGATGCGCAGGCCGAGGCCGAACTCACCGCCATCGACGGCATCGGCGGCGCGGTGGTCGAGGCGCTCGGCGATTTCTTCCACGAGGATCACAACGTCGCCGTGTGGGACGACCTGCTCGGCGAGGTGACGCCGCCCCGATACGAGGTCGCCACGGTCGACAGCCCCGTCGCGGGAAAGACCGTGGTCTTCACCGGCAAGCTCGAAACCATGAGCCGCGACGAAGCCAAGGCGCAGGCCGAGCGGCTGGGTGCCAAGGCGGCCGGCTCGGTCAGCGCGAAGACCGACCTCGTGGTCGCCGGGCCGGGCGCGGGCAGCAAACTGAAGAAGGCCGCCGAGCTCGGCATCGAGGTGATCGACGAAGCGGGCTGGGCGGCAATCGTCGCCGCCGCGAGCTAGGCTGAACGGCCGTTCGTCAAAAGGCGTGGAACCGCGCACGGGTACGGTGACTTGATCCGCCATGCGCCGCCTGCCTCTCCTCGCTGCCCTGCTGCTGGCCGGATGCGTCACCGAGGCACCGTTGCCGCCGGACGCTGGCGGACCGGTTGGTCAGCTCGATCCCGCCGATGTCGAGCGGATCGTCTTCGAGGCGGCGCGCGATCGCTATGGCGCGGCGCTGGTGCGCGAGGCGCGAGATGCGCGCGAGCACGTGATTGCCTTTCGCGCCCATGGCGGCATTCCCGTGCCCCCGCCGCCGGGCGAGCCGTTCCCGCCTCCGCCCGCCCCGTCGATGGCGCTCATGAT
Organism: Aurantiacibacter luteus; assembly: GCF_001010945.1. Lineage (GTDB taxonomy): Bacteria > Pseudomonadota > Alphaproteobacteria > Sphingomonadales > Sphingomonadaceae > Alteraurantiacibacter > Alteraurantiacibacter luteus. The sequence continues at coordinate 1,000,496 of NZ_LBHB01000001.1, read as the reverse complement.
GAAGCGCGGGGGGCAATGGCTTGTCGCCGAAACTGGCACTTGGCGGCAGGCGCGCTCCGCGAACGTGGCCGAAATGCTCGCCATCGCCGCCTCGGCAGACTTTCGCGCCGAACCCGTCCACGTGCCGCCGTGCCCGGACTATGGCGCGGTCCGCCTCGTCGCGCAGCTGGACGGCCTTTCAGGAGTGGCGCGCGATCATGGCTGCCCGAGCCGCACCGACCGCTTCGTCAGCGCCGCGCTCGGCGCCTAGTCGTTCGGCATCAGGTGGATTTCGCGCACGCAGCTCGTCTTGCGCTGCGAGAGCGCGAAGACGACTGCGGCAGCCACGTCCTCGGCCTGCAGCTTGCCGGGCTTGGCCTCGTCGAAGAAGGGCGTGTCGACCATGCCGGGCGAGATGACGGTGCAGCGTCCGCCCCATTCGCGCATTTCTTCGGCAAGATTGCCGGCGAAGCCGTGCACGAACCACTTGGTTGCGCCGTAGATCGAGCCCTTCAGGTGGTCGCGCCCGGCCTTCGATCCCGTCACAACGAAATGCCCCTTGCGCTTGCGTAGCTCGGGGAGCGCGGCGTGGGCGGTGTAGAGCACGGCCATCACGTTGAGATGAATCATGTCGTGCCACTCGGCGGGATCGCCGTCCTCGACACCCGGCGTGTCCACGCCCTTGCCGGCATTGGCGAAGACCGCGTCGAGCCCGCCGAATCGCTCCACGGCCTGCGATACCGCGCCCATCACCGCGTCGCGGTCGGTCACGTCGCAGGCGATGGCCATGGCACCCTCGCCGATCTCCTCAACAAGCGCGTCGAGCTTGTCCTGCGAGCGGGCGAGGAGAGCGACGTTCCAGCCCGCCTCGGCGGCTGCGCGGGCGGTGGCGGCACCGATGCCGGAGGAAGCACCGGTGATGAGCAGGGTCTTGGTCATGAGAAAGATCCGTAAAGGCTGAATGCGACGAGAGCCGGAACGCCCGTCTGGCGCTCCGGCTCCCGATAAGACGGAGGGCGAGGCTTTATGCCTTGGCCTGCAGGTTCTGGCTGCGCTCGGCGAGCTCGCTCATGTTTTCGTCGGCCTGGTAGCAGTCGGCGGTGATTTCATCGAGCTTGGCGACGTGGTCGGACTTGCCCAGCGCCTCGGCAAAGGCCTTGGCGGTGCCGAAGCCGCAGATGCCGTAGTGACACATGCGCTGGTACTGCGAGATGATGACGACATCGCGCACGTCGTCGTCGGAAATTTCGGCCTCCAGCGCGTGCTTCTTGGCCTCTTTCACCAGGCCTTCCATGCCCTTGCAGTGCTCCTTTTCGGAGACGCCGCATTCGTCCAGCAGGCCCTTCACCGTTTCGGTGTGCTTGTCGATGCCGTCGGCGCTCTTGGTGAGGCGCTGCTTGAGCTTGTCGTCCTTGGTGGCATCCGCCAGCTCGCGCACGCATTTCGCCATCTGGTCGTTGGCGGACCAGTTGTCCTGCAGTTCGTGGGTGTAGCAATCGGTCAGGTTCTTGGGGGCCGACATCGGGTTCTCTCCTGTTGGAGGCGTTAGCGGAATCGCTGCTTCGCCTGTGGACCCTACGGTTGCCGCGCCCGTCCTATCCGGTGAGCATACCGGCTATCGACCAAGCGAGCGCCATAACGGCCAGTCCGAGTTATCCGATTGATAATTGTGGGTTCTTGTCGCTTCGATCTTCGAGCGGAGAGACAGGGGGAGGGGCCGGGATCCACTTCATCACGCCGCCCGCCAAGGGCGTCCACCGGCCCATCGGCAGCCCCGCTTCGGCCAGCCGCGCGCCCACCCAGGTGTTGCAGGTGTTGGCCATCGAATAGCCGCCCGTCGCCTCGTAATAGCTGTCGAGCACGAAGGTGCCGTGCAGCTCTTCGCGCAGTCCCTCGGCAGGCGGCAGGTGGCGTTCGATCGCGGCGACGAGGCGGGCGTATTGCTCGCGGCTGATGGTGACGGGGCGGTAGTTCTGGCCGGGCGCGGGGCGGACGTAGGGACTGACGCGGATCAGGGCATCGCCGCCGACCGTGGCGATGCGCAGCGCGGTGGTGGCGGTCAGGTCGCCCCAGGTCGGCACCTCCGTGAAGACCTCGCGCTCGCCGTAGCCGATGGCGAGGTGGGTGGGCATCTCGCCGTAGTAGGGCGCGATCCGGGCGGCGCTGGGAAAGGTCTCGCGCCAGTCCTTGATGTCGTTGGCGACGGGCACGACGATGCCGGTGTGCATGCCGTTGGTCTCGACCATGATCTCGACCCCCTCGGCGGGCTCGCGCCAATGGCCGTTGACGGGCAGGGAACTGCCGATCCAGCCCGCCAGCAGGTAGCCGCCGACGATCAGGGCCAGCCCGGCTGCCAGCCCCAGGGTGGCCCGAAGCGCGCGCTTCGTCAGCCGCGATAGCGCTGGCGCAGCCACAGGATGGACCAGTCGCCCGAAACGATGCGCCGCTGCAGTCGGAAGCCCGCGCGGCGATAGGCGTTCTTCACCGCGTCCTCCTGCCGGGTGAGCAGGCCCGCCAGCAGGATAGAGCCGCGCGGGGCGACGGCATCGGCGAAGTCCCAGGCCATCTCGATCAGCGGCGCGGCGAGGATGTTGGCGATCAGCAGGTCGAAGGGCGCGGCGGCCTCGAGCAAGGGATTGTCCATCCCGTCTGCGACGAGCATGGTCAACTCGCCCGGTCCCTTACCGATGGCGACGCCATTGCGCGCGGCATTCTCCAGCACGGCGGGCTCGCAGACCGGATCGTTGTCGCTGGCCGTGGCAACGGCGCGGGGCCACAGGTCCATGGCGGCGAAGGCCAGCAGGCCCGTGCCGGTCCCGATGTCGGCCACGTGGCGCGGGCGCAGCCCGGCGGCGTGGATGGCGGTCAGCATGGCGAGGCAGCCCGCCGTCGTTTCGTGGTGCCCGGTGCCGAAGGCCTGCGCGGCGGGGATGCAGAAGCTGGTGACGCCCGGCTCGTCGCTTGCCGGATGCTCGGGCGTGTGGACGTGGAAGCGGCCGGCCCGGATGGGTTCGACGCCGCGCTGGCTCTCGGTCACCCAGTCAGCGTCGGGCAGCTTCTCGGCGCTCAGTTCGGGCGGATCGGCGTCGAACAGCGTGAGCACGGCGGCGCGCTGGGCCTTGCGGGGCTTGTCCTCGCAATAGGCGTCGAGCTGCCAGATCGTACCGTCGTCGGGATCGACCTCGAACCCGGCGAGGGTGATCGCTTCGTCCCAGCCCTCGGCGCGCTCGAGCGCGGCCTCGACGATCTCGCGCGGGGCGATGGCGGAAAGTTTCCAGCTCATCGCCCGGCCTCGCGGGCAAGGAGAGCATCGAAGCGGGCCTCGGCCCCGCGGGCGTAGGTGGCGCAGGCCTGCGGGACGGCGAGATCGCCTGAAGCCAAGCGCTCGTCCATCGCGCTTTGCGATGGATGGGGTGTCAGCAGGATGTCGCAGGGCAGGGCGGCGACGGCGGCGAACCCGCGGCGGACCTGCGCGACGTAGTCCGGATGGTCGGAGAAGCGGTAGCCCTCGGCGGCGGGGGTCGAGAGCGAATCGGCGTAGGCCATCGTGCGGCACACGCCGTCCTCGCAACTGCGCCAGGTCCAGCTCGCCGAACCGGGCGTGTGCGCCGGGTTGGCGTGGACGGTGAAGGCGAGGGAGCCGACGCGCAGCGTCTCGCCGTCCTGCATGGCGCGGGCGACGGGGAAGCCTTCGAACGGCGGGATGCCGCCGGCCTGAGGGTCTTCGGGGAGCGGTTGGCCGCTTGCCATCTGCGGCGCGGCGGCGGCGAGCACGGCGGCGCGGGCACCTGTGCGGCGCAGGATCTCCGCCGTCGCGCCGACATGGTCGAGGTGTTCGTGGCTGGACAGCACCCATTCCACGTCCGCCGGATCGGCGCCGAGCGCGGCGATGTTGGCGAGCACGAGGTCCGCCGCTTCGGGCATACCGCTGTCGAGCAGGACGTGGCCGTCGGGCGAGGTCACCAGCAGCGCGGTGATGCCGCAGGTGCCGACGTCGTAGGTGTTGCCGAAGACATGGACCGGCGGCGCGGGCGCGACCCAGCTCCCCTGCATGTCGGTGATGCCCTCGCACCGGGCCTGCTTCTGCGCGAAACTGGCGGGGGTGAGCACGGGTTCGGCGGGCACAACAGCGCAGGCGGAGAGCAGCGCCAGCACGGGTGACGAAGTTGACATCGTGACGATGGCCGGTCGCCGATGTTTACGAAGCGAAATCATGCAGTAAGACCCGTTTTGCGAAGTTGACACTTCACGTGTTTCGGCGGGAAAACGCAGGTCACGCCAAGGCCGCCGCCTTGCGTCCGGCGCTGCCTGTAGGAAAGCCTCACCTGACGAAGCTCGCGCCGTTGGCGTCGATCACCGCGCCGGTCATGCTGGCGGGCGCGTCGAGCGCGCAGAAGACGGCGATGTCGGCAATTTCCTCGGGCTCGGCCACGCGGCCCAGCGGAATGTCGGCGAGCAGCCCCGCGCCACCCCGGCTGGCAAGATAGTCGTCCGCCATGCTGGTGTCGGTGAAGCCCGGGGTGATGGCGAAGCTGAGGATCCCCTCGGCGGCATAGCCCCGGGCGATGGACTTGTGCATGCCCACCATGCCCGCCTTGGCCGCGGCATAGTGCCAGTGCGCCGGGCTGTCGCCCCGATAGGCGGCGCGGCTGGCGATATGCACGAGGCGGCCTCCGCCCTTTTCGCCCTTTTGGGCGCGCTCCTGCCAGTGGCGCACGGCGAAGCGGCTGAGCTGCGCGGCGCTCGTCAGGTTGATGCGCAGCGTATCCTCCCAGTTGTCGAGCCATTCGATGTCCGAGCCATCGAGCGGATTGGCGGCGAACATGCCGGCGTTGTTGACCAGCACGTCGATCCGGCCGTCCAGCATCTCCAGCGCGTCCTGCCACAGCACCTGCGGGGCGGGCGGGTCGGAGAAGTCGGCAGGCACCGTCTCCTCGTCGATCTGGGTGGTGGCGTGGCCGACGACGCGGGCGCCGCGCTCGCGAAGCTGGTCGGCGATGGCCTGGCCGATGCCGCGGCTGGTGCCGGTGACGAGAATATGGGTCATGCCGCCCGCCATAGCGAGGCCGGGTTATGGGCGAAAGGCCGCGCTTGCCTCGCGCCGAGCAATCGCTAGAGGGAGGGCACCCTAGCAAAGCAACGGAATTGTCATGGCCACCCGCCCGCTATCGCCGCATCTCAGCATCTGGAAATGGGGGCCGCACATGGCCGTCTCCATCCTCCACCGAGTCTCCGGCGACGGGATGGCGCTGGTCGGCCTCGCGGTGCTGGTCTGGTGGCTGGGCGCGCTCGCCAGCGGGCCCGATGCCTACGCCACCTTCTCCGCCCATGCGGGCAGCTGGTATGGCATCGTGGTGCTGATCGGGCTGACCTGGGCCTTCTTCAACCACGCGAGCTCGGGCATCCGCCACTTCGTGCTCGATACCGGCGCGGGCTACGAGCTGGAGAGCAACCGCCTGTGGTCGTGGGTGTCGATGGCGAGCGGCGTGGTGCTGACCGCGATCGTCTGGCTGTTCATCATCGTCGAGAAGGGCATCTGACCATGCGGCACGGCACCTCCATCGGCCGCGTGCGCGGTCTCGGCTCCTCGCACCACGGCGCGCACCACTGGCTGGTCCAAAGATTCACCGCGGTCGGCAACCTCGTCACCGTGCTGTTTCTCATCGTTTCGCTGATCATGCTGCCGGATCTCAGCCACGCCACCGTCACCGGCTGGCTGGCGAGCCCCGTCCCGGCGCTGATGATGGCGCTGATGATCGTCTCCACCTTCTGGCACGCGCGGCTCGGCCTGCAGGTGCTGGTGGAGGATTACGTCCACACGGCGGGCAACCGCTTCGCCGTCATGCTGGCGCTGAACCTCGCGACCTTCGTGGGCGCGGCGGCGGCGCTGTTCTTCCTTTTCATGGTGGTGACTGGGGCGGGAACGCCCGCTCCGGCGCCCGCCGCGCCCGCAGGGGGCATGTGACATGACCGAGACCTCCACCAGTACCCAGCCCGCCTACAAGATCATCGACCACACCTACGACACGGTCGTGGTGGGCGCGGGCGGAAGCGGCCTGCGCGCCACGATGGGCAGCGCCGAGGCGGGCCTGCGCACGGCCTGCATCACCAAGGTCTTCCCCACCCGCAGCCACACCGTGGCGGCGCAGGGCGGCATCGCCGCCTCGCTCGGCAACAACAGCCCCGATCACTGGACCTGGCACATGTACGACACCGTCAAGGGGTCGGACTGGCTGGGCGACCAGGACGCCATCGAATACATGGTGCGCGAGGCGCCCGCCGCGGTCTACGAGCTGGAGCACGCGGGTGTGCCCTTCAGCCGCAACGAGGACGGCACGATCTACCAGCGCCCCTTCGGCGGGCACATGCAGAACATGGGCGAGGGCCCGCCCGTGCAGCGCACCGCCGCCGCGGCGGACCGCACCGGCCACGCCATGCTCCACGCGCTCTACCAGCAGAGCCTGAAGTACGACGCCGATTTCTTCATCGAATACTTCGCCATCGACCTCATCATGGCGGGCGAGGGGGCGGACCGCCGCTGCGTCGGCGTCATCGCCATGTGCCTCGACGACGGCACCATCCACCGCTTCCGCGCGCAGGCCGTGGTGCTGGCGACGGGCGGCTACGGCCGCTGCTACTTCACCGCGACGAGCGCGCACACCTGCACCGGCGATGGTGGCGGCATGGTGCTGCGCGCCGGGCTGCCGATGCAGGACATGGAGTTCGTGCAGTTCCACCCAACCGGCATCTACGGCGCGGGCGTGCTGATTACCGAGGGCGCGCGGGGCGAGGGCGGATACCTCACCAACTCCGAGGGCGAGCGGTTCATGGAACGCTACGCGCCGAGCGCCAAGGACCTCGCCAGCCGCGATGTCGTGAGCCGCTCGATGGCGCTGGAGATGCGCGAGGGGCGCGGCGTGGGTCCGGAGAAGGACCACATCTACCTCCACCTCGACCACATCGACCCGGCGGTACTGGCCCAGCGGCTGCCCGGCATCACCGAGAGCGGCAAGATCTTCGCCGGCGTGGACCTCACCCGCCAGCCGCTGCCCGTCACCCCGACGGTGCACTACAACATGGGCGGCATCCCGTGTAACTATCACGGCGAGGTCGTGACGCTGGGGCCGGACGGCAATCCGGACCACGTCGTGCCCGGCCTGTTCGCCGTGGGCGAGGCGGCCTGCGTCTCGGTCCATGGGGCGAACCGCCTCGGCTCCAACTCGCTGATCGATCTCGTGGTCTTCGGCCGCGCGACCGGGCACCGCCTGCGCGACATCGTGAAATCCGGCGCCTCGCAGCCCGAGCTCGCCAAGGACAGCGCCGATTTCGCGCTCGGCCGGCTCGACCATTTCCGCCACGCGAGCGGAGGCTCGCCCACCGCCGCGGTCCGGCGCGAGATGCAGCAGACCATGCAGAAGCACGCCGCCGTCTTCCGCGACAGCGCGCTGATGGCCGAAGGCGTGCGCCAGCTCGAGGCGACCAACAAGCGGATGGAGGACATCCACGTCACCGACAAGTCGCTGATCTGGAACAGCGACCTGATCGAGACGCTGGAGCTCGACAACCTCATGGCCCAGGCCAACGTCACCATGGCAAGCGCCGAGAACCGCAAGGAAAGCCGCGGCGCCCACGCGCACGAGGACTTCCCCGACCGTAACGATGCGGAGTGGATGAAGCACACCGTGGCCTGGTTCGAGGGCTGGGGCGGCAACGGCGGCAAGGTCACCATCGATTACCGTCCCGTGCACGAGTACACGCTGACGGACGACGTGAGCTACATCGAGCCCAAGAAGCGGGTGTATTGAGGCTTCGCGCCGCAGCAGTCCGTATCGCGTCCGCCGTCATGCTGGCGGGCTGTGCCACGGTGCAGCCCGCCAGCGGCGACGAGCCTTTCTACACCAAGCAGGTCGAGGCCGCCGGCATCCCGATCCGCTCCAGCGCCCGCGTTTCGGACGAGGCGCTGACGGCATCGCGTGCGATGATCGCCGATATGCTCGCGCATCGCCCCGACCTCGCCGCCCAGCTGGTCCGGCAGGATTACACCGTCTCGGTCATCGGCTTGGAGGAAGCGCTGCTCGACCTGCCGGAGAACGCCGGCTGGAGGAAGCCCGCGCGCGACGATCCGCGCCTGACCCGCTGCGAGCGCATCCATTACGACGAGCGCATCGGCCGCCTGACCGACCGCGAATACTGGGACGCCCGCGCGCGCGGGATCGGCGGGCAGCGAACGGCGGTGGCGGAGGAGGACGTGCTCGGCCTGCCGATCAGCCGCTATTACGGCGAGACGATCCTCGTCCACGAATTCGCCCACAACGTGCTTTTTGCGATTCAGGCGGCGGACCCGGCGCTCTACGCCGAGGTCGAGGCCGCCTATGCCGATGCGCGGGCACAGCGGTTGTGGTTCAACGAATACGCCATGACGACGGTGCAGGAATACTGGGCCGAGGGTACGCAGTTCTGGTTCGACAGCAACAAGCTGGTGGTGGTGGACGGACGCCGCGTGCTGAACCACGACGATCTCGCCGCCTACGACCCCGCGCTCTACGCGCTGCTGGCGCGGGCCTATGCGCCCACCCACCGGCTGACCGGCGACCCGTTCTGGATGCACCCGGCGCGCGTGCCGCCCGGCCCGATCCCGGAGAACACCGCCGAGGTGTGCTGACAGGGATCGCCCACGTCCAGCTCTCTCCGGCCGAGGAGCCGAACGTGCAGGACACCCACACGCAAAAACCTCGAGCGATGCTGGCGCAATGGGCGCGGCGTTCATTTCGCAGCCACCGCCGTGCGTTACCGGTTGCGAAATCCGCACGAGGTGCATAGGCAGTCCGCTCGCCGGTCCGCTGACCGGTCCGGCGCAGCAATCAAGGGTCCCGACTTTGCTCAACTTCCGCAAGATCATCGCGATGGCGGCAGTCTCGCTGCTCGCAGCCTGCGCCTCCACCCCGCCGGTCGGCGGTGCGCCGAACACGCAGGTGGCAACCGTGTCCGATTTGCCTACGCCCGGCGTGGCCGACCTGGCACCCAGCGTCACCGATGCGCAGCTGCGCCCGCTCGACGTGCTGCAGGTCGATCTGTTTGGTGTCGAGGATCTCAGCCGCGAGGTGCAGGTGGGTGCCAACGGCACCTTCGATTACCCGCTCATCGGCGCGGTCAATGCAGTGGGTCGCACGCCCGAGGAACTGGCGCGCGAGCTGGAGAGCCGTCTGCGCCAGTCCTACGTGCTCGACCCCAATGTCACCGTGCGGTTGAAGGGCCGGGCGCAGCAGTACGTTACCGTCGGCGGAGAGGTGTCCTCGCCCGGCCGCTTGCCCATAGAAGGTCCGGTCACACTCATGGAAGCGGTGGCGATGGGCGGCGGCTTGGACGAATACGCCAAGCGCGACGAGGTGCTGGTGTTCCGCACCGTGGACGGCGAGCGTTACATCGGCGTCTACAATCTGCAAGGCATCCAACGCGGCAACTACGCCGATCCCACGGTCTACCCGAACGACATCGTGATGGTCGGCGATTCGCCGGGCCGCCGACGGCTGGAGAACATCCTGTCGCTGGCTACGGCCATCAGTTCGCCGCTGGTCATCCTGGAGCGGGTTCTCCAATAGGTTCCGGGCCAGGGCGCGGGGATTCCCCGCCTCCGCCTTATCCTACTCCATCCGGTGGGCGTCGACGATGACGACCGGGTCGGCGAGCATCTGCCCGCGCATCCATCCCTCGCCCTTCGCCGGGTCGACCGGGGCGGCGTGGATGGCGGCGACCACGTCCATCCCCTCCACGACACGGCCGAACACGGCATAGCCGTTGCGCCAGACGGGGTCGTCGGCCTCGGGGTTGGCGTCCAGTCCGGTCTGGTCGCCCAGCATGATCGAGAAGTCGCCGTTGGCCGTGCCGGGATCGCCCATCGCCATCGACACCGCCCCGCGCACGTGGCTGAGCCCGGTCTGCGTCGTCGGCTCGTGCGCGATGCCGGGCAGCACGCGCGCCGGATCCCACTGCGTTCCGCCCTGGATAAGGCCGTTGGGCTGCTCGCCCCAGTCGAGCGGCAGGGCGCGGGAGAAAACAGTCCCGTCGAAGCGTCCCTCGTCCACGTAGCGCAGGAAATTGCCCGCGGTGATCGGCGCGCGCCCGGTTTCCAGCGCGATGACGATGTCGCCCATCGTGGTTTCGAGCACGACGTCCACCGTGGCTGGCGCTGCCTCTTCCTGCGCGGCGAGCGGGGTGGCGACGAGAAGGGCGGCGAGGGCGAATCGTTTCAGCATGGCGACAGTGTGCCGGGAGGCGGGTGAATCGCCAATGACCCGCAAGCCTTCGTCGGCCAATCGGTTCGTCGCTCAAAAACAACGGTTCATCGCTCATTCAATTCGTCGTTCACAATGCACGCTTCGTCGCACAACATGAGGAGACGAAACGATGGCCCGCGAGCGAACGGCAGGGATGAAGCTGGTGATGGTGGGGCTCGTGGCGGCGGTGCTGATGGTGCCGCTGTTGATGGTCTATGGCCTCGTCTACGACCGCGAGAGCCAGTCGCGGCAGGCCGAGGCGCAGATCACGCGCGGCTGGGGCGGGGCGCAGGTCGTCACCGGGCCGGTGCTGGTCGTGCCCTACAGCGATACCTCGGTCGAGTACGAGGAGGTGGGCGGCGAGCAGCGCGAACGCCGCCGCCAGGTGCGCCGCGAGCTGTTCGTGTCGCCGACCGCGCAGCAGGTCGAGACGACGATCGATCCCGACCGCAAGGGCTACGCCATCTATGAAAGCGTGGTCTACGAAGGCACGATGCAGGGCACGGCGCGATTTGCCCTCACCGACGATCTCGCCCGCCTCGGCATCGCGCGCGGGGCGCTGCAGCTTGACCGGGCGGAGCTGCGCTTCGGCGTGTCCGACCCGCGCGGGCTCAACCAGGCGGCGAGCGTCACCGCCAACGGCCGGCCGGTCGCGCTCAGCCCCGGCAACGGCCCGGCGGCGACCGATGGGCGCGGCTTCTCGGCCCCGGTGACGTGGGACGGCACGGCGCCGCTGACCGTCGGCTGGCGCTACGGCCTGCGCGGCAGCCATTCGCTGGCTCTGGTGCCGCGCGGCGGGCAGACGCAATGGCGCGTCACCTCGTCCTGGCCGCACCCCAGCTTCACCGGCAGCTTCCTGCCCGACGAGCGCGCCATCTCCGGCGACGGTTTTACCGCCACCTACGCCGGCATCACCAACCTCGCACTCGGGCGGCGGCTGATCGAGACGCGCGATGTCGGCGCGCCCGTCGCAGATGGCATGGAGGTGCCTAACGACATGGAGCCCGCCTACGACGAGCGGCGCGGCGATAACCCCGCGACCATCGCCACCATCGGCCTGACCGACCCGGTCGATCTCTACAGCCAGGTCAATCGCGCGGTGAAATACGGCTTCCTGTTCATCGGCTTCACCTTTGCCGCCTTCCTGATGTTCGACGTGGTCGGCGGGGCGCGGGTGGCGACGGCGGAATACCTGCTGACGGGCGCGGGGCTGGTGCTGTTCTTTGTGCTGCTGCTGGCCTTTGCCGAGGTGATCGGCTTCGCGTTCGCCTACGTGGTGGCAGCCGCCGCGATCATCGGCCTTCTGACGGCCTACAGCGCCGCGGTGCTGGGCACATGGCGGCGCGCGGGCTTCATCGGCGCGATGCTGGCGGGCCTTTATGCCGTCCTGTTCGTCCTCCTGAGCATGGAGACCTGGTCGCTGGTGATCGGCGCGCTGCTGCTCTTCGCCGCGCTGGCGGGCGTGATGTATGCCACCCGCCGGGTCGACTGGTCGGCGGTGGGCGGCGACAGGGCGGACGAGGCTCTCGCCGACTGACGCTGTGCCAGATGCGAAAAGGGAGCTGGGTCAGATCACCTCGGCGATCAGGCCCAGCTCCTTCGCTTCCCGGCACGAGAGATACCAGTTGCTCGGAGCCTTTTCGCGCACCTGCTCGAAGCTGACCTGGCTGCCCTCGACGATCTGGCGGAAGCCCTGCTCCTCGATGGCGATCGATTGCTCGATCTCGTTCAGTGCGGCCTTGAGCTGCGCGGTGCAGCTGCGCAGCGGGCCGGAAAGCTCGATGGTCTTGGAAATCTGCCGCTCGTGCAGCAGCAGGCTGGTATCCTTGGTCATGAAGCGGTGCGAGACCGGAAAGCCCGCCATGAAGGTCGCACCCGCGGAATAGACCGCCGCCTTGCCGAGAAAGCAGATGTCGCGCCCGCATTCGCGCAGCAGCCGCACGTCGTCGGCCATCGCGCGGGCGACCTCGGGGTTGCCGCCGAGCGTGGTGATGGCGACGAGCAGCGGCTGGTCTGTCGGCGCGGCGCCGAGCTGGTTGCGAAATTCGGCATACATCGCCTCGTCCACGCTGCCGATCAGCCGGATCTGCGGCCAGGTAAGGATGTCGTTCTTGGAAAAGCTCATGGCCGGTCAACCGCTCCGGCCCACCGCCGTTCCGCAGGGTTTCAGCGAAAGCGCAGGTTTTCGCGCGAGAGATCGGCAAGGCTTCGCTTGCCCATCAGCTGCATCGCGCGGGTTATCTCGGCCTCGAGCAGGTCGACGGCGCGCTCCACCCCCGGCTCGCCCGCGGCGGCCAGCGCGTAAAGGTAGAGCCGCCCGCCGCTGACTGCCCTCGCGCCAAGGCTCAGCGCCTTGACCACGTGCGTGCCGCGCCGCACCCCGCCGTCGAGGATGACCTCGACCCGGTCGCCCACGGCATCGACGATCTCGGCCAGCTGGTCGAAGGGCGCGCGGCTGCCGTCGAGCTGGCGGCCGCCGTGGTTGGAGACCATGATCGCATCCGCTCCGATGTCCGCCGCGCGGCGCGCGTCGCCGACCGACATGATGCCCTTGAGGCAGAAGGTGCCGCCCCAGTCGCTCCGCAACTTTTCCGCCGCCTGCCAGTCCAGCCCCGGGTCGAGCATCGAATTGAAGTAGTCCTGGATGGAAATCGACTGCCCCGATCCCGCCGCGACATGGGTGGAAAGGTTGGGCAGGTCGAATTTCTCGCGAAAGAGGAAGTTCGCCGCCCAGCCCGGGTGCGTGGCGTAGCTGAGGAGGTTCGCGGGCGTGAAGCGCGGCGGGGTCTGGAACCCGGTGCGCTTGCACCGCTCGCGGTTGCCGGAAACGACGGTATCGACCGTCAGCGCCAGCGCATCGAACTTGGCCGCCCGCGCCCGCTCCACCAGCGCCGCGTTGAGGCCGCGGTCCTTGTGGTAGTAGAATTGCAGCATCTTCGGGCCGGACCATCGCGCGCCGACCTCCTCGATGCCGACGGTCGAGAGGCTGGACACACCGAACCACAGGTTGTGCCGTTCGGCCACGGCGGCGACCGCGCGCTCGCCATGCCAGTGGAACAGGCGTTGCAGCGCCGTGGGGCTCAGCATCAGCGGCATGGCGACCTGGCGGCCCATCACCGTGGTGGAAAGGTCCGGCGAACCGGCACCGGCGAGCACGTCGGGCACGAGGTCGACGGTGTCGAAGGCCGCGGTGTTGCGATCCTTCGTCACTTCGTCGTCCGCCGCGCCGTCGATATAGTGGAACACGGGGTAGGGCAGGCGTCGACGGGCCAGCGCACGAAAATCGGCGACGTTGTGGCAGTCGGCGAGGCGACGGACCTTGTGCCTAAGGGCGATGCTCATGCCGCAACCTATCGAGCGACGGACAACGCTTGTCGAGTGCGGCTTTGCATTCACAGCGCATTCAGTTTACAAACGTAATCGTCGGAGCGACAACCAAGAGCGCCTGGGGAGGGCGTCATGAGCGAACGAGACGAGAGCCTGTCCGCCGAGCGCATCAGCGAAGCCGAGCACGCCGTGATGGAGGCGCTGTGGGAGAAGAGCCCGCAGACCGCCGCCGAGGTGTGCGACAATGTCTGCGATCGGCGCGGCTGGTCGATCCCCACGGTCAAGACGCTGCTGTCCCGCCTCGTGGCCAAGGGCGCGCTCGCCACCGAGCCCCAGGGCCGCCGCTTCCTCTACACCCCCACCATCGAGCGGGCCGCTTATGTCGGCACCGAGTCGCGCCGGCTGGTCGATCGCCTGTTCGGCGGCCGCGCCGCGCCGCTGTTCGCGCACCTCGCCGAGAGCGAGGCCCTGAGCGCCGAGGACATCGCCGAGATCGAACGCCTGCTGGCGGAGATGAAGAAATGAGCGCCGCAGTGGGACTGATCGGGCCGAATTGGGTGGGGCTGGGCAGTGTGGGCCTGACCGACTGGCTGGTCGAAACCTTCGTCTACACCGGCCTGCTGATCGCCGCGGTGCTGCTGCTGCGCCGCCCGGTGGCGCGGCATTTCGGGCCGCAGGTGGCCTATGCCCTGTGGGCGCTGCCGTTGCTGCGACTGGTCATGCCGCCGCTGGTGCTGCCCGCCTGGATGGCGCCTGCCGAGACAACTTCCGGCGTTGCGGGAGAGGCGCTGGTCGTCATCCTGCCCCAGGCCGCTGCCGCCGGATCGCAAACGGCCGCGCCAGCCGCAGGATTGGGCGTGGCCGACGTGCTCGTGCCGCTGTGGCTGGCGGGGGCGCTGGTGTTCGTCGCGTGGCGCGTGCGCGATTACGTGCGGATGCGCCGCAGCCTGCTCGCCGATGCGCGGCCGATGGGCGAAGCGGGCAAGGTGCGCCTCGTCGAGACGCCGATGGTCGCCGCGCCGGTTGCCTTCGGCATTCGCGACAAGGTGGTGGCGCTGCCCGTCGATTTCATGGGCCGCATCGATACCAGGGCCCGCGACATGGCCATTGCCCACGAACTGGCGCACCATCGCGGGCACGATCTTCTCGCCAACATCGCGGCCCAGCCGCTGCTGGCACTGCACTGGTTCAATCCGCTCGCCTGGTGGGGCTGGAGAGCGATGCGACGCGATCAGGAGGCGGCCTGCGATGCGCGTGTCGTCGCCGGGCGCGCGCGGTCGGACCGGGTGGCCTATGCCGAGGTGATCGCGGGCTTTGCCGCCGGTCGTCACCTCGCTTTGGCTGCTCCTATGGCCTGCCCTGTGCTCGGCGAGAAGTCGATCATCCATCGTCTCAGGAGCCTCACCATGACCGAGCATTCCCTCTCCCGTCGCCGACTCGGCGTTGCCGCCATCGCCGCCACCGCGCTGGCGCTGCCGCTGACCGCCTCGATCACCTACGCCCAGCCCGACGAGCAATCCGCCTCAGGCGAGCACTCGCGGGGCGTGACGCGGCTTGCTGACGGATCGCGCCAGTGGCGGCAGGATACCGTCGAGGAGGATGGCTCGCGCCATACGGTCGTGATCCGCGTGAGCGAGGACGGCAACGACGTGACCACGCACGTCGTCAGCGACAGTCACGGCGACAGCGACCAGGCGATGATTGCAGCCGAGCACGCCGCCGCGATGGCGGACCACGACGCCGAGATGGCCGATCTCGACGCGGAACTGGCCGATCTCGATGCCGAACTGGTCGGCCTCGATTCCGAAATCGAGAGCGAGGTGCGGGCGGCCATGGCTGAGGCGCGCGAGGCGTCACGCGAGGCCGCCGCCGAGGGCCGCCGCGCTGCCGCCGAGGTGCGCCGCATCGCCGTGGTTCGCGATGGCGCGCTGGCCGATGCCGGTTGTTCGGGCGACGAGCCGGTTATCGAACGCCAGCTGAGCGACGGCAGGCGCGCGATGATCGTGTGCCGCGGTGCGGTGAATGCCCAGGCCGTGGCTGGCCTTCGCGAGGCGCTCGCAGAGATCCGCGCCGAGCGCGATATGCCAGCTGCCGCGCGCGAGCAGATCATCCGCCAGCTCGAACGCACGATCGAGGAGATGGAGCGCGGCCAGCGCGGCGCTTTCCGCATGGAGGTGACGCTGCCCGGCACCGGCGCTCCGGACCGGATCGCCGCGCTGCGCGCCATGCCTGTGCCGCCGATGCCACCCGCGCCCCCGCCGGTGCCAGCCGTCTGGACAGGTGCGAGTGCGACGGGCGTCGTCGTGCCCGCCGTCACCGTCCGTTTCTCGGCCACCGCCCCCGTTCCGCCGAAGCAGGAGGGCTAGGCCCTAGCTGCGCAGGTAGCGGTTGTCGCAGGCTACGTCGTCGCCGCTTTCGATGCCCAGCCGCAGCGCTTCCATGCGCTGCTGGCTGGTGCCGTGGGTGAAGTTCTCGCTGCTCACCCGGCCGCGGGTGAGCGTGTCGTCGCCGATGGCGGCGGCGGCGGCCATGCCTTCCTCGAAGTCGCCCGGCTCGACGGCGGAGCGGTTCTTGCCCGCCCAGACGCCGGCGTAGCAGTCCGCGTGCAGCTCCATGATGACCTGCAGCTGGTTGGCCCCGCGCGGGTTCTGCTGCTGGGCGCTGCGGATCTGGTCGGCGAGGCCGGTGATGGCCTGCACGTGGTGGCCGTATTCGTGCGCGATCACGTAGTAGCGTGCGAAGTCACCGCCGCGCCCGCTCATCTGGCCGAGCTGGTCGTAGAAAGCGGTATCGATGTAGATCGTCTCGTCCGCCGGGCAGTAGAACGGACCCATGCCGACCGAGCCCGCCCCGCATCCGGTGCGGAAATTGCTTGCGGTGGCGAAGCGCAGCGTCGGCTGGCGGAATTCAAGGTTCTGCTGCGCGAACAGCGGCTGCCAGGTCTGGTTGAGCGACTGCAGCGCGTTGCAGGTCTCGGTCGCATAGGCGTTGCTGGTGCAGATGGCCTGCTCGTCCTCGCTCTGCGGCTGGCTCTGGCTGGCGCTGCCGCCCTGCACCGATTCCATCGTGCCGAGCATGGAGGCCGGGTCGATGCCGAAGACCAGTGCGCCGATCAGCACGACGATCAGGCCGCCGCAGCCGATCTTGCCGCCGGGCATTCCGCCCCCGCCGCCGGTGGTGCCGACATTGATGTTGCCGGTGTCGAACGGATTGAGCCTCATGCCTTTTTCCCCTGCGCAGGAATTTTCTGTTTTCGCTGGACCGTGGCGGTTGTCGCTCTAGGACCGGCGCAAGTTCCAACCGCAGGACAGACCAAATGTTCCTTCAAGGCAAGCGCGCCCTCGTCACCGGATCGACCTCGGGCATCGGTCTAGCCGTGGCCCGCGCCCTCCATGCCGAGGGGGCCGCGGTGGTGCTGAACGGCTTCGGCGACGCGGACGAGATCGCGGCGATGTGCGAGGAACTGGATGCGGTTCATTCGGGCGCTGACCTCACCAGCGCGGCGGGGGTGGAAGAGCTGATGGCGGCGGCGGGCGAGGTCGACGTGCTCGTCAACAATGCCGGCATCCAGCACGTCGCGCCGGTGGACGATTTCCCGGTCGACAAGTGGGACAAGGTGATTGCGCTCAACCTATCGGCCGCCTTCCACACCTGCCGCCTTGCGGTGCCGCACATGAAGCGCGCAGGGTGGGGGCGCATCGTCAACGTCGCCAGCGCGCACTCGACCACCGCCAGCCCGTTCAAGAGCGCCTACGTCGCCGCCAAGCACGGCATCGCTGGGCTGACCAAGGCCGTGGCGCTGGAACTTGCCGAGCGGAACATCACCGCCAACTGCATCAGCCCCGGCTACGTCTGGACCCCGCTGGTCGAAGCGCAGATCCCCGACACCATGGCCAGCCGCGGCCTGACGCGCGAGCAGGTGATCAACGACGTGATGCTGGAACGCCAGCCGACCAAGAAATTCGCCCAGCCCGAAGACATTGGCGCGCTCGCCGTGTTCCTGTGCCGCGACGTGGCGGCGAACATCACCGGCGCGAACTACGAGATCGACGGGGGCTGGACGGCGCAGTAGCGCGGGCGGGAGAGCAAATCCCCCTTGAAGAATCACCCCCCGCTATGACAGGGGGCCGGATGGCTCAGATACTCACCAGCGACATCCCCACCGGCCTCACCTTCGACGACGTGCTCCTGCGTCCGGCCGAGAGCGACATCCTGCCCTCGCAGGCCTCCACCAAGACGCAGCTGACGCGGGGCATCGCGCTCAACATCCCCGTGCTCAGCGCGGCGATGGACACCGTCACCGAGAGCGAGATGGCCATCGTCATGGCACAGCTGGGCGGCATCGGCGTGCTCCACCGCAACCTGACGATTGAGGAGCAGTGCGACGCGGTGCGCAGGGTCAAGCGGTTCGAGAGCGGCATGGTGGTCAACCCCATCACCATCGGCCCCGATGCCACGCTGGGCGAGGCGCAGGCGCTGATGCAGCAGCACCGCATCAGCGGCATTCCCGTGACCGACGCGGGCGGCAAGCTGTGCGGCATCCTGACCCACCGCGACACCCGCTTCGCCGAAAACCCGGCGCAGCCGGTGCGCGAGTTGATGACGGCGGAGAACCTCGCCACCGTCAGCGAGGGCGTGACGCAGGAGGAAGCGCGCCGCATCCTCCACCAGCGCCGGATCGAGAAGCTGCTGGTGGTCGACGACAACCGCCGCTGCGTCGGCCTCATCACCGTCAAGGACATCGAGAAGGCCGTGCTCAATCCTGATGCCACCAAGGACGGCGCGGGCCGCCTGCGCGTGGCGGCGGCGACGACGGTCGGCGACAAGGGGTTCGAGCGGACCGAGGCGCTGGTCGATGCCGAGTGCGACGTCATCATCATCGACACCGCGCACGGCCACAACAAGGCCGTAAGCGAGGCCGTGGCGCGGGTGAAAAAGATGTCGAACGAGGTGCAGGTGGTGGCGGGCAACGTCGCCACGGCGGAAGCCGCGCGCGCGCTGGCCGATGCGGGCGCGGACGGCATCAAGGTGGGCATCGGCCCGGGCTCGATCTGCACAACGCGCATCGTTGCGGGCGTGGGCGTGCCGCAGCTGACCGCGATCATGGAGAGCGTTTCGGGCGCTGGCGGCGTGCCGGTGATCGCCGACGGCGGCCTTCGCACCAGCGGCGACGCGGCCAAGGCGCTGGCGGCGGGCGCCTCCGCGGTGATGATCGGCAGCCTGCTGGCGGGCACCGAGGAAGCGCCGGGCGAGACATTCCTCTACCAGGGCCGCGCCTACAAGGCCTATCGCGGCATGGGCAGCGTGGGCGCCATGGCGCGCGGCAGCGCCGACCGCTATTTCCAGCAGGACATCAAGGACCAGATGAAGCTGGTGCCCGAGGGGATCGAGGGACAGGTGCCCTACAAGGGCCCGGCGCGCGACGTGGTCCACCAGCTCGTCGGCGGGATCAAGGCGGCCATGGGCTACACCGGCAGCGCCACCATCGCCGACCTCAAGGACCGCGGCCAGTTCATCCGCATCACCAATGCGGGCCTTTCCGAGAGCCACGTCCACGACGTTTCCATCACCCGCGAAGCGCCGAACTACCCGACCCGGTGACGGGAGCGCCAGACGACCTGCTCGCCCGCTGGGTGGCGGCGCGCTCGGTAGCGCGGGGGCTGCCTGCACCGGTCGCGGATCGGGGGGGATGGCGGGTCGACACCGCGAGCGAGGCCGAGCTTTGCCGCTGGGTGTTTCCGCGCGTCGGCGAAGGTTTGCGCGAACTGGGCCGCGAAGTCGTGGAGCCGCGTCGGCTGATCAAGCTGTGCGGCACGGTCGCAGAACTGGCTGACGCCTTGCCGGACACTTGGCAGGTCGAGAACACCGGGGCCTTCATGCGTTTTGCGGGCAATCATGGCGCACCGGCTCTGCCCAAAGGCTACCGGCTGCACGTGCAGACCACTGGTGAGATCATATTTGCCGCCATCCATCACGGTGAGGACGAGGTCGCCAGCGGCTACGGCGCCGGCAAGGATGGCGCGTTCGTTTTCGACCGCATAAAGGTCGATCCCGCGCATCGCCGGCGCGGGCTGGCCAGCGCGCTGATCGCCGCTCTCGGCGCGCGGTCGGGAGAGCGCCACCAACTGCTCGTCGCCTCGATCGAAGGCATCCCGCTCTACCGCCATCTCGGCTGGGATTTGCTGAGCCATTATGCGACGGCGCAAATACCCGCTAGGGCGCGCGCATGACCCCTGCCGCCCGTATCCAGTCCGCCATCGAGGTGCTCGACGCCGTCATCGCCGCCGCTAGGACGCGCGGGGCACCCGCCGACCGGCTGCTTGCCGACTGGTTCAAGGCCCACCGCTTCGCCGGATCGAAGGACAAGCGCGCCATTCGCGAGCTCGTCTACGACGCCATCCGCATCTGCGGCCCCGTGCCCGCCAGCGGGCGCGCGGCCATGCTGGCGCTGTCGCGCGAGAGCGAGGCGCACGACTGGATCGAGCCCATGTTCGATGGCTCGCAGTACGGCCCAACAAAGATCGCTCCGGGAGAGCAAGCGGCGGAGGTGGGCTATGCGCCGGAGTGGCTGGAAGACCGCCTGATCGCCAGCGGGCTGGACGAGGAGGAGGCCGCCGCGCTCCTCGACCGCGCTCCGCTCGACGTGCGGGTCAACCGGCTGAAGACCAAGCGCGAGGCCATCGAACTGCCGGTCGAGGCCGAAGAGCTCGCCGCGCCCGATGCCCTGCGCCTGCCCACCGGCGCGCAGGTGCAGCAGTGGGAGGCGTTCGAGAAGGGTCTGGTCGAGGTGCAGGACCTCGGCAGCCAGCTCGCCTGCGCGGCCGTGGGGGCGCAGCCGGGGGAGAGCGTGATCGACCTGTGCGCGGGCGCGGGCGGCAAGACGCTGGCACTCGCCGCCGCCATGGCGAACCGGGGCACGCTGGTCGCCGCCGACACCGACCGCCGCCGCCTCAGCCAGCTCGGCCCGCGTGCGGAGCGCGCCGGAGCGGAGATCGGCGATACCGTGTTGCTCGATCCGGGCCGCGAGGCAGAGGCGCTGGCTGGCTGGGTAAACGCGGCGGACCGCGTGCTGATCGATGCGCCGTGCTCGGGCACCGGCACCTGGCGGCGCAATCCCGAGGCGCGCTGGCGCCTCACGCCCGCCGAGCTGGAGAAGCTCACCGCTCTGCAAGCCCGGCTGCTGGAGATC
The DNA here is from genome assembly GCF_001010945.1 of Aurantiacibacter luteus. Classification (GTDB taxonomy): domain Bacteria; phylum Pseudomonadota; class Alphaproteobacteria; order Sphingomonadales; family Sphingomonadaceae; genus Alteraurantiacibacter; species Alteraurantiacibacter luteus. Next base: position 979,727 of record NZ_LBHB01000001.1, on the reverse strand, counting down.
GGCGCCGGGCTGGTGCGGCCCGGCGGCAGCCTCACCTACGTCGTATGCTCGCTGCTCGACGAGGAGGGGGCGGGGCAGGTCGAGGCCTTTCTCGCCGCAAATCCCGAGTGGCGCGCCGCGCCGCCGGAGCTGCCGTTGGGCACGGCACGCGGCGCTGGAATCCGGCTCACGCCCGCGCACGACGGCACCGACGGATTCTTCATCGCACGTCTAGAAAAGGCGTGATACCAAGCCTCTCGAATGACCGACCCCGACGCCCCTCGCGCCTCCGGTCGCCCGACTGGCTTCAAGGAGCAAATCATGCGCTACGCCCCCTTCGCCGCCGCCCTCTCGCTGTTCGTGGCGGTTTCCGCCAGCGTGGGCAGCGCGCAGGACTACCGCGCCGTGGCGCTGGTGGGAGAGGGTCGCGCCCAGCTTGCGGGCGGTGAGACGCAGGCCGCCATCGACAGCTTCGAGGCGGCGCTGGCGATCGATCCCGCCTACACCGACGTCTACATCGACCTCGCCAACGCGGCACGGGCCGAGGGGCTGCAGGGCAAGGCCATCCATTTCTACCGCGAGGTGCTGGAGCGCGATCCGCAGAACGTCGCCGCCATCGCGGGCGAGGGCGAGGCGCTGGCCGAGCGCGGCGCGCTGACCGCCGCGCGCGAGAACCTCGCCACGCTCACCAGCCTGTGCGGCGCGACCTGCACGGAAACGATGGCGCTCGCAGCCGCCATCGACCGCGGCCCCATGCTCGCCACCAGCGGCACCGACGACGGGGTGACGCAGAATTAACGCGGGCGGGCTAGGTAGGCGGCCCATGCACCGCTCGCGCCTCCGCTCCGTCTGCTACGCCGTCGCCACCGGGATGCTGCTCGGCTGCGGCAGCGTGCTGGGCATTTTCCTTCTTGCGACGCCGGGTTATGCCAACGAGGCCACGGGCGGCACGGCGGGAATGCTGGCGCTTATGATGCCGGGCACGATCTTTCTCGGCCTGCTGTTCACGCTGCCGAGTGCCTGCGCGCTGGTGTTCACGATGGCCGGCATCCAGCGCAGCGGGATCGACGTTTTGGCACCATGGCGCTGGGCGCTGGGCGGGTTTCTCGCGAGCCTTCCGGTCGCCTGGCTGTTCGGCTTCATGCTCAGGGAGAGCCTGTTCGACCTGCCGAGCGCGCACATGATCCTGCTCGGCTTCGGGGTGCTGAGCGGTCTCGCCGCGCGCTGGGGCTACCGCGAGGTGGCTGACGATAATTTCGAGCGGAACGCGGCCACCACCGTCTCGTAGATCGGCTTCTTGAACGGCACGATCAGCTCGGGCAGCAGCTCGGCATCGACCCATTTCCACTCGCAGAATTCCGGGTGCTTGTGCGCTTCGAGATCGATGTCGCCGTCCTCGCCGGTGAAGCGCACGAGGTACCAGGTCTGTCGCTGCCCGCAGTACCGGCCGCCCCACAGCTTGCCCTGCAAGTCGGCGGGGAGATCGTAGAAAAGTTCTTTCGCCATCCGGTCGACGATCTCCAGATGACGCGGCTCGAGCCCCGTCTCCTCGCCCAGTTCGCGCAACATGGCCGCATCCATGTCCTCGCCTGGATCGACGCCGCCCTGAGGCATCTGCCACCAGTCGCCTTCCTTGTTGTCGATCCGCTTGCCCACGAACACGCGGCCCTCGCCGTTGACGAGCATGGTGCCCACGCAGGGGCGGTATTGCGAAGAGTCCTTGTCTGTCATGCATGCGCGTCTAAGGGGGAGGGCAGAACAACGCCAGCCATTGCGCACCCACAGAAAAACTTGATTGTGGGCGCGTTTGCGGGACTCTAGCCCGCAGCCTTACGCTGGCAGCGGCAGGAAAGACTTTCGATGGCAACCCAGACGGCCGACGCGCGGCCCGACCTCTCCTCGCAGGATGCGATCGTCGTGCGCTTCGCGGGCGACTCCGGCGACGGCATGCAGCTGACGGGCGGGCAGTTCACGCTTTCCACCGCGCTCGCCGGCAACGACCTGTCGACCTTCCCCGATTTTCCCGCCGAGATCCGTGCGCCGCAAGGCACGCTGTTCGGCGTCTCGGCCTTCCAGATCAACTTCGGCAGCCGCCAGATTTCCACCGCGGGCGACGCGCCGGACGTGCTGGTGGCGATGAACCCCGCCGCGCTGAAGACCAACGTCGCGGCGCTCAAGCCCGGCGGCCTGATCATCGCCGACACCGGCGCCTTCACCAAGCGCAACCTCGACAAGGCGGAGTACGAGACCAATCCGCTGGTAGACGGCAGCCTGGCGAAATGGGAGGTGCTGGCCTTCGACATTTCCGAGCGCACGATCGAGGCGGTCAAGCCCTTCGGCCTCGGCAACAAGGACGCACTGCGCTCCAAGAACATGTGGACGCTGGGCCTCGCGCTGTGGATGTTCGACCGCAGCCGCGAGCCGATCCACCAGTGGCTGCGCGACAAGTTCGCCAAGAAGCCCGAGATCGCCGACGCCAACATCGCCGCGCTCGACGCGGGCCATGCCTACGGCGAGACGGCGGAGCTGGCCGGACCGCTGCGACAGGTCTCCATGCCGCCGGTCGAAAGCGCGCCGGGGCTCTATCGCACGATCACGGGCGCGGAAGCCGTATCGCTCGGCCTCGTCGCGGGCGGACAGCTGGCCGAACTGCCGCTGTTCTTCGGCGGCTATCCCATCACGCCCGCGAGCGCGATCCTGCACCATCTCGCCCGGCTCAAGGAGTTCGACGTCACCACCTTCCAGGCGGAGGACGAGATCGCCGCGATCTGCGCCGCCATCGGGGCGAGCTATGCCGGCTCGCTCGGCGTCACTTCCTCGTCCGGCCCCGGCATTGCGCTGAAGGGCGAGGCGATGGGCCTAGCCATCATGGTCGAGCTGCCGCTGGTGATCGTCAACTCGCAGCGCGGCGGGCCTTCGACGGGCCTGCCTACCAAGACCGAGCAGAGCGACCTCTACCAGGCCGTCTACGGCCGCAACGGCGATGCGCCCATGCCGGTCATCGCGGCGCGCAGCCCCGCCGACGCTTTCGAGGTCGCCATCGAGGCCTGCCGCATCGCGGTGGAATACATGACGCCGGTCATGCTGCTGACCGACGGTTACATCGCCAATGCCGCAGAGCCGTGGAAGGTGCCCGACCCGGCGAACTACGCGCCGTTCCCGGCCGTGTTCTGCGACAAACCCAACGACGGTGACAACTTCCTCCCCTACAAGCGCGACGCGAAGGGCGCGCGGCCGTGGGTCAAGCCCGGCACGCCCGGCCTGATGCACCGTGTCGGCGGCATCGAGAAGCACGAGCTCACCGGCAACATCGACTACTCCCCCGCCAACCACCAGCGCATGACCGAACTGCGCGCCGCAAAGGTCTCGGGCGTCGCCGTGCCGCCGCAGGACGTGGCATTGGGCGACGAGACGGGCGAGCTTGCCGTGGTCGGCTGGGGCAGCACCTACGGACCGATCCACCAGGCGGTGGGACGCTGGCGCGAGAAGGGCCGCAAGGTCAGTCACGTCCACGTCCGCCACATCTGGCCGCTGCCTGCGAACCTCGGCGAGCTGCTCGCCGGGTTCGACCACGTGCTCGTCCCCGAGATGAACACCGGCCAGTTCAAGACCGTGCTGCGCGATCAACTTCTTATCGACGCACAGAGCCTCACCAAGACCAGCGGCCAGCCCTTCCAGATCGCCGAGCTGGAGGCCGCCATCGGCGCCTACTTCGACGGCATCGAAGGCAACGAGGGCGGTGAGGTGCCGGTGAACAAGCAGCAACTTCCCAGCCCGCTGGCGGAGAACGAATAGATGAACGCGCCCGTCAAGATCGAGACCACCCTGAAGGACTGGGAAACCGACCAGGAGGTGCGCTGGTGCCCCGGCTGCGGGGACTATGCCATCCTGAAGGCCGTGCAGCGCACGCTGCCCACGCTCGGCGCGGACCCGAAGAACACCGTGTTTGTCAGCGGCATCGGCTGCTCCAGCCGCTTTCCCTATTACATGGAGAGCTACGGCTTCCACACCATCCACGGCCGCGCGCCCGCATTCGCGACCGGCGTGAAGCTGGCCAATCCTGATCTCGACGTGTGGCTGGTGACGGGCGACGGCGATGGTCTCTCCATCGGCGGCAATCACATGATGCACGTCCTGCGCCGCAACGTGAACATGCAGATCATGCTGTTCAACAACGAGATCTACGGCCTCACCAAGGGCCAGGCGAGCCCGACCAGCCGCGTCGGCACGCGCAGCCCGTCCACGCCCGTCGGCAGTTTCGATGCGCCGATCAACCCGTGCAGCTTCGCGCTGGGTGCCAACGCCCGCTTCGTCGCGCGCGGGTTCGACGTGTCGAAAAAACTGCCCGAGGTGCTCGCCGCCGCCCACGCGCACGAGGGCGCGGCCTTCATCGAGATCTTCCAGAACTGCATCGTCTACAACAAGGACGTGTTCGACGCCTTTGCCGCGCCCAAGGGAGCGGAGGACCAGCAGTTGTGGCTGGAGCATGGTGAGCCCATGCTGTTCGCCGGCGGGGCGAAAGGCATCGCGCTCGACCGCGAGGCGCTGGAACTGAAGGTGGTCGAGGTGACGGACGGCGACTGGCAGGCGGCGGACGTCCTCGTCCACAACGCGAAGAACCGCTCCATCGCCCACATGCTTGTGGAGATGCCGTTCGGCCCGTTCCCGATGGCGCTGGGCGTGCTCTACGACGATCCGCGCCCGACCTACGAAGCCGCCGTCGCCGACGAGCGCGAGCGGGCGACCAGAGGCAAGACCCGCGACCTCGCCGCGCTGCTTGCGACCGGCCAGACCTGGACCGTCAGCGGAACCGCCGCCGACCCAGTGTAGGGCCGCCGCGAATTATTCCAAGAGCTTACTGCACTTGCGATAGGCGGACATGACGCGTAGAGCCGCCCCGCCTCTGCGCGCATATGATGATTGCAAGCGTGGCCTCACAAGCGTTCGATAAAGACAATTTTGGGGATAGTCCCGCAATGCTGATGGCGGGCCAGAACGAGCTGATCCAGGATCGGAGGAGTCTCTATCACTCCTTCACTCTACAGGTGCTGGCCAGCACCGTGTTCGGCGCAATGGTGCCGGCCATCCTGTGGTTCGGCGTAGAAACGGCGCTTTTCGAATTTGCCCCCGTCCGGACCAGCGTCTTAGGCTCAATGCTCGCCACTCTGCTGGGCATCGTTTCGGCGCGCCGTGTGAATGTCTATCCGGGCGTCAAGCAGCTCGGCTCGATCATTCCGAGTTTCATCGCCTCCTACGGTATCGTTGCCATCGGCATTCTCGTATTGCGGCTGGGGTATTCGATCCCGGTCTTCGGCGTTGGTTTTGTTACTTCGCTATCGATCTACCTGGCCTTCATGACGCTGGCGACGCGGTCCGACCAGAACGTGTTCTACACGGTGCCGGGCGGTCGGATAAACCGGCTCGCCAACGTCGGGCTGCACACCCGGCGCCTGACCGAGCCCATGCTACCGAACCACCGGGGTGCCATCATTGTGGCGGATCTGCATGCAGATCACGATGACTCATGGGAGCGAATGCTGGCTAATGCGGCGCTGCAAGGCGTGCCGGTCTTTCACTTCAAGCAGGTGTACGAAGCGGCGACGGGCAAGGTGCAGGTCGAGCACCTGTCGGAAAACAGCTTCGGTTCGCTGCTTCCGAACATGAGTTTCATGCGGATCAAGCGCATAGCCGACGCGGGCTTGATCCTGCTTGTCGCGCCGTTCCTCCTACTACCGCTGGCGTTGGTGGCCGTTCTCATCAAACTCGATTCGCCGGGTCCCGTCTTTTTCCGCCAGTTTCGCATGGGCTACCGTTCGCAGCCGTTTCGCGTGCTTAAGTTTCGCACCATGCGGGTCGCCACCGAAGAATTGGACGAGGAAACCCGCCGCCGCCTTGCGATGACCGGCGACAAGGACCCGCGCATCACGCGGCTCGGCGCCTTCCTGCGCAAGACCCGCATCGACGAATTGCCGCAGATGTGGAACATCCTCGCCGGCCACATGAGCTGGATCGGCCCGCGGCCCGAGGCGGTGGAACTGTCGCGCTGGTACCAGCAGGAAATCGCTTTCTACGATTACCGCCACATCGTGCGCCCCGGCATCACCGGCTGGGCGCAGGTGAACCAGGGCCACGTTACCGAGCTGTCGGAGATCGACGACAAGCTGCAGTACGATTTCTTCTACATCAAGAACTTCTCGTACTGGCTGGACTTCCTGATCCTCGCGCGCACCGCGCTGGTAGTGCTGACGGGCCACGGCGCGCGCTAGGCGCGCAGCAGCCTTCGCGCGAGCAATTCCCAGTCGCCGAGCACGCGCGCGCGGGTGAAGTGGCGGTCCACCAGCGCGCGGGCGTTGCGGCCCTGCTCGGCGCGGCGGGCGGGGTCGTCCGCCAGTTGGCGCAGGATCGCGGCCATGCGCGCGCTGTCGCCGGGCGCGACGATGGCGCCGCCGTCGCTCGCCGGGATCACGTCGCCCAGTTCGCCCGCCTCGCTGCCGACGAAGAGCACCGGCCGCCCGCTCGCCGCCGCGCCGTAGAACTTGCTCGGCACGATCAGGCCCTCGAGCGCGGGTTGCAGCGCGACCCAGTGGACATCGGGCACGGTCAGTGAAAGGTGCAGGCGCTCGCGTGGCTGGTAGGGCTGGAGGTCGATGTTGGCGAGGCCGCGCGCGGCGATCTCCCGCTCCAGCCTCTCGCGCAGGAAGCCGCCGCCCACGAACAGGAAGCGGACGTCCTCGCGCCCCTCGCGCTGCAAGGCCTCGGCGGCGGCGAGAACGGTGTCGATCTCGTGCGCGCGGCCGAGATTGCCCGAATAGCCGACGACGAGCTGGTCGTCTCCGTAACCCCATTCGCGGCGCAGCGGATTGTCGGCGGCGGGCACGGGGACGATGGCGGCATCGTCGGTCATGTTGGGGATGACGGCGATGGTCTCGTCGGGAATGCCCTCGCGCCGCAGCAGGTCGGCCATGCGGTTGCCGATGGCCACGTTGCAATCCGCGGCGGCGAGCGAGCGATTGCGAAGCGCGCGCACAATTCGCGTGACGAGGCCTTGCTCGCGCACCATGCCGAAGGCGACGGCGACCTCGGGGTAGAGATCCTGCAACCAGTTCGCCCGGCGTGCACCCTTGAGCCCGGCGGCGATGCCGATGGGCCAGGAGAGGACCGGCGGATCGGTCTTGGCCACCACCACGTCCCCGCGCTTGGCCAAGGCCAGCACCTTGAAGAACGAGGTGACGTAGAAGCCGAGATAGTCGGCGATGCGCCCGACCACGGTGCCGCGTCCGAAAGCCGGGGTCGCGACGCGGTGAAGTTCGACGCCGCGATGGCTCTCGCGCGCCGGGAAGGGGCCCTCGTCGCCCTCGTAGGCGAGGCGGCTGGCGACGATCTTCACCGCGAACCCGGCCTCGGCGAGGTGCACTGCGACGTCGGTGAGGATCTGCGAGGTCGCGCTGCGATCGGGCCAGGCGTAGCGGTTGACGAAGATGAGGCTGGGCTCGCGGGACATCGGGCGGCCTCTAGGAATGTTGCCGGGGTCCGTCTAGCGTTCGTGCACAGGGCAAAAGGGCAACAGGCTTGGACAATCTTACCCATTCGCTGGTCGGTGCGCTGATCGGGCAGGCGGGGCTGAAGCGGCGCACGGGGCTGGCCATACCGGCGCTCATCATCGGGGCCAACCTGCCGGATGTCGACGCCGCCTGCTTCTTCTGGCTGCACGGGACGGAGCCGCTCGCCTTTCGCCGTGGCATCACCCACGGCCCGCCCGCGCTGGTTCTGCTGCCGCTGGTGCTGGCGGGGTTGCTGTGGGGTTGGGACCGCTGGCAGACCGCTCGCGGGACGAGACCCGAGGCGCGGTTGCCGGTCCGCTTCGACTGGCTCTACCTGCTGGCGCTGATCGGTTGCCTGACGCACCCCGCGCTCGACTGGATGAACGTCTACGGCATCCGCCTGCTCGAGCCGTTCTCCAGCCGCTGGTTCTACGGCGACGTGCTGTTCATCATCGACGTGTGGCTGTGGCTGGGCATGGGCATCGGGCTGTGGCTGTCACTGCGGCGGGAGAAGCGGGGCGGGGACTGGCGGCGGACGGCGCGGGTTACGCTCTCGGCGGTGCTGGCCTACATCGGATTCCAAGCGTTCGGTGCTTGGCACGACGAGAACTTTTATTCCTACGCACCGATAACGCCCACCAAGACAATCAGCAGTCCCCGGCCAGTCTGGGGCCGCGACCTCATATTCTGGAATGCGCAGCAATTTGCCGTCGAAACACGTATGCAGGACACTCTTCCGCTCACAACCTGCGACCTCGCCGCCGCCCGCGCCGCCGACCGCCAGGTCGACGCCTTCCTGTTCTGGAGCCGAGCCCCGGTGCTCGACCGGTTGCCGGACGGCTCCTTCATGCTCGGCGACGCGCGCTATTACGGCGTCGAGCGCGGGCAGTTCAGCGTGCCGGTTCCCTCGCGCTTTTGTGCAGGTCGCTAGTCGGGTCGAGCCGCTCGGCCGCATGGCTGTCCGCCGCCGCCCGGGCCGGGTGATAGAGCAGCGCCGCCGCGAGGAAAGCCCAACCCGCTCCGCCAAGCCACCCGGCGAGTACGTCGCTCGGAAAGTGAACGCCCAGCATCACGCGGCTCCACGCGACCATGGCCGACAGCACCATCGCGCCCACCACCAGCGTGTAGCGCACCGAATGGCGGCGGCTGAGCGCGGCAAAGGCCAGCGCCATGCCGATGTAGACGACGGCGGCGGAGAAGCTGTGCCCGCTGGGAAAGCTCTCGCCGCCCGCCTCGGTCAGGTGCGGCACGATCTGCGGGCGGTCGCGGCCGACCAGCAGCTTGGCGCCGGTGTTGGCGAGCCAGCCGCCGATGACGGTGAACGCGAACAGCACCGCCTCGCGCCGCAGCTTGAGGAAGACCAGCGCCACGACGGCGGCGAGCGCGAACAGGTTGCGCAGGAACACGCCGCCGAGCGCGGTCACGTCGCGCACGCTTTCGAACACCAGCTCAGGCCCGCGCGGGTGCAGGTCCGCGCCCGTGCGATAGGAGAGCAGTCCCCAGGTATCGAAGCCGCCGGTGAGGCCGTGGGTCACGGCATAGACCACGGCGGCAAAGCCCGCCCAGAACACCGCCGCGGCGATCAGCGCCTTGCGCCGGTCGATGGTAAAGCCGCGTTCCGGCAGGCGCACGCTTTCGGCGGGGAGGGGCGCTTGGCCCTCGATCGCATCGCTGGTCATGCCCCTTGGAACCGCGCGGGGCGCTTTCCCGTTCCCCCGGCATGAGCTCCCCGCAAATCGTCTGGCTCCGGCGCGACCTGCGCCTTTGCGACCACCACGCCTTCACCGCCGCCGCCGAGGCCGGGCCCGTCATCCCCGTTTATGTCCTCGACGACGAGACTCCCGAAGACCGCAGGATGGGTGGGGCAAGCCGCTGGTGGCTGCACCACTCGCTTGCCGCGCTGGCGGACGATCTCGGCCGGCATCGCTCGAAGCTGGTGCTGCGCCGCGGCCGCGCGTCGGACGTGCTGGGGGCACTTGTCGAGGAAACGGGCGCAGAGGCCGTTCACGCGACCCGCCACTACGAGCCGTGGTGGCGCGAGGCGGAGGAAGAGCTGGCCGAGCGGATCAGGCTGTGCCTTCACGACGGCAACTACCTGCTGCCGCCCGGCACCGTCACCACCGGATCGGGCAGCCCCTACAAGATCTACTCGCCCTTCCGCGACGCCATGCGCGAGGCCATCGACGGCTTCGATCCGCTGCCCGAGCCTTCGCTGACCAACCCAGACACTTGGCCCGAAAGCGACGACCTTGCCGACTGGGGCCTCCTCCCCACGAAGCCCGACTGGGCGGGCGGCATGGTGGACGTCTGGGACGGCACATTCGGCACGTCCGCCGCGATGGCGCGGTTCGAGCGGTTCCTGGACGGGGTCAAGGATTACGGCGTCGATCGCAACCTGCCCGCCGAGGACGGCACCAGCCGCATGTCCCCGCACCTCCATCACGGCGAGGTCAGCCCGCGCATGCTGTGGGACGCGATGAGCCGGTACACCACCGACGGCGCCAACACCTTTCGCAACGAACTGATCTGGCGCGACTATGCGCAGAACGTCATCCAGCAGTTCCCGAAATATGCCGAGGAGCCCTACCGCGACGGCTATGACGACAGCTTCTGGCGCAATCCCAACCGCGGCCACCTGATCGCGGAGGAACTGGAGGCCTGGCAGCGCGGGCTTACCGGGTACCCCATCGTCGATGCCGGGATGCGCCAGCTCTGGGCGACGGGATGGATGCACAACCGCGTCCGCATGATCGCGGCCAGCTTTCTCGTGAAGCACCTGCTCATCGACTGGCGCCACGGCGAGCAATGGTACTGGGACTGCCTCGTCGATGCCGACTACGGCAACAACGGCGTCAACTGGCAGTGGATCAGCGGCACGGGCGTGGACAGCAACATGTTCGTGCGGATCATGGCGCCCCTGTCGCAGAGCGAGAAATTCGACGCGGCGGACTACATCCGCGAATGGGTGCCCGAGCTGGCGGACCTGTCCGATGCCGAGATCCACGACCCGTCCGACAAGTGCCGCCCCGACGACTATCCGGCCAAGATCATCGGCCACAAGGAAGCGCGCGAGCGGGCGCTGGAGACCTACCGCGCCAGCAAGCGCTGACGGGGGATTGCCTCGCTTCTCGCGGCGCTGGCCCATTGAACGGACGGCCCGCCCCCGTCATAGAACGGGGCATGGAGGCAGGCAAAGCGAGGGGATGGGCGCTGATTGAGGCCGGGCGGCGCTATGCGACCGAGCCGGGGTTTGCCGCGCGCCTGCTCGCGCCCGCCGTGGGCCGGCTGGTCGACCGGATCGACGCCGGGCTCGCCACCGGCACGCTGCGCGCCACCTTGCCCGACGGCTCACGGCGCACGCTGGGTGGGCGGGCCAAGGGCTTCGAGGCCGAGGTGACGCTGCACGACTGGCGCGGCCTGTTGCGCGTGGCGACGGGCGGTTCGGTCGGGCTCTACCAGGCATGGGCGGCGGGCGAGTGGTCGAGCCCGGACCCGGCCACCTTTTTCGCGCTGTTCGTCGCCAATGCGGGCACGCTGGGCGACACGGCGCGCGCCAAGGGTCCGTGGCGCTGGATGGCGCGCTGGCTGCACCGCCTGAACCGCAACACCAAGGCGCAGGCCGAGCGCAACATCCACGCGCACTACGATCTCGGCAACGATTTCTACGCCGCCTGGCTCGATCCGACGATGAGCTATTCCTCGGCATTGGACTACCGCGCGGGCACGGACCTTGCCGCCGGGCAGCACCGCAAGTGGGACCGGCTGGCCGAACGACTGGGCACGCCCGAACGGATGCTCGAGATCGGTTGCGGCTGGGGGGCGCTGGCGGGGCATTTCGCGCAAGGCGGTGCCGAGGTCGATGCCATCAGCCTCTCCGATGAACAGCTCGCCTGGGCGCGTGCACATCATCCCGGCCCGCGCTTCCTCAAGCAGGACTATCGCGACACCGCCGGCCAGTACGACGCCTTGGTCAGCGTCGAGATGGTCGAGGCGCTGGGGCGCGAATACTGGCCCGCCTTCATGGACTGCGTGGCGCGCAACCTGCGCCCCGGCGGCCGCGCCGCGATCCAGTTCATCGCCATGCGCGACGACCTGTTCGACGCCTATGCCCGCAGCGCCGATTTCATCCAGGCCTATGTCTTCCCCGGCGGCATGCTGATCCGCACCAGCGAGTTTCGCGCGCTGGCCGAGGCGCGCGGGCTGGCATGGCGGGAGGAGGAGCACTTCGGTCTCGACTATGCCGAGACGCTGAAGGAATGGCTTGCCCGCTTCGATGCCGCCTGCGACGAAGGCCGCCTGCCGCGCGAATTCGACCGCCGCTTCCGCGATCTCTGGCGCTTCTATCTCATGTATTGCGAGGGCGGCTTTCGCGGCGGCGGGGTGACGGTTGCACAGGTGACGCTGGTGAAGGAGGACGCATGAACAAGCTGCTCGGACTGACGATAGCACTCGCGCTGGCGGGCTGCGCGCAGCAGCAAGTCGCCGTCGAGGCAACGCCTGCGCCAGTGGCTCCGGCCTCGTCGGCCATGGCGCTGCCGACCGATCCCAACCCCCTGTTCTGGCCGCGCGAGGTGCGCGCCGTCGCCTTCCAGAACCTCGACCAGATGCCGCAGATGGCCGCATCGCGCACGATCGCGGCGGGCGGGGCGGTGCATCCGCTGCCCGCAGGCGCGCCGCTCGACATGGGCGATTTCGATCTCGAAGCCTTCATGGAGGCGCAGGGCACGGCGGCCATCGTCGTGGTGCTGAACGGCGAGGTGGTGCTGGAGCGCTACGGCCTCGGCTTCGGGCCGACGGGGCGCTGGACGAGCTTCTCGGTCGCCAAGAGCCTCAATTCCACGCTGGTCGGCGCGGCAGTGCTGGACGGCGCGATCGAGAGCCTGTCCGATCCGGTCTCGCGCTACATTCCCGACCTCGCGGGCTCGGCCTACGACGACGTGACGATCCGCCAGCTGCTCACCATGACCTCGGGCGTGCGCTGGAACGAGAACTACTCCGACCCGCAGTCGGACGTCTCGCGTTTCAATAGCCACGTGCCCGAACCCGGCATGGACGCGACGGTCAGCTACATGCGCACCCTCCCGCGTGAGAACGAGCCGGGCACCCGCTGGCGTTACAGCACGGGGGAGGCGAACCTGATCGGCGTGCTGGTCTCCAGCGCCACGGGCAAGCCGCTGGCGGACTATCTCTCCGAGAAGATCTGGCGCCCCTATGGGATGCAACAGGACGCGACCTGGCTGCTCGGCCCGACCGGGCACGAGATCGCCGGCTGCTGCGTGCAGGCGGCCACCCGCGACATGGCGCGCTTCGGACTGTTCGTGCTCGGCGACGGCATGGCGGGCGGCGAGCGTGTCGTGCCCGAGGGCTGGTTCGCCGAGGCGACCTCGCCCATCGTCTCGCTCGGCGAGGATGCCGGCTACGGCTACCAGTGGTGGACCTACGGCGGCGGCACCTATGCGGCCAACGGCATCTTCGGGCAGGGACTGTATATTGATCCGGCGCGCGATCTCGTCATCGCCACCAATGCCAACTGGCCGCAGGCGACCGGCGGCGAGGCTCCGCGCCAGCGCGCCGCCTTCATCCGCGCGGTGCAAGCCGCGGTCGACGCGCGCGCCCGGTAAAGCATAGGGTGAATGGCGCGGTAGCATTATTTTTACATGCCGCGCGTAGGGCGGGCGCGTGGTTGAACTTGCTCCCCGCTCCATGCTCGGCGCCTCCGCGGTGACGCGCGTCCTGCTCGTCATCGGCACGCGGCCGGAGGCGATCAAGATGCTGCCCGTGGTCCGCGCGCTGCGCGCCGTGCCCGAGGTCGACCTGAAGGTCGTCACCACCGGCCAGCACCGCCAGATGCTCGACCAGGTCTTCGCCGTGTTCGGCGAGCGCGCCGACATCGACCTCGACCTGATGACGCCGGGCCAGACGCTGTCCGACATCACCGCCCGCGTCATGCGCGAGATGGACGCCCTTATCGCCGAACACGCACCCGGCATCATCCTCGTCCACGGCGACACCACCAGCGCCATGGCCGCCGCGCTTTCCGCCTTTTACAACCGTGTGCCCGTGGGCCACGTGGAGGCGGGACTGCGGAGCCACGACATCCACCGTCCCTGGCCCGAGGAATACAATCGCGTCAGCATCGACGCGGTGGCGGAATTGCTCTGGGCCCCGACCGAAGGCTCGGCGCAGAACCTGCGGAACGAACGACCCACGCAGCGGCGTATCGAGGTGACCGGCAACACCGGCATCGACGCGCTGCTCCACGTCGCGCGCAGCCTCGAGGGCGACGAACTCGCGGGCCTGCCCGTCGCGCTCGACCCGGCCAAGAAGCTGGTGCTCGTCACCGGCCACCGGCGCGAGAGCTTCGGTGACGGGTTTGCCCGCATCTGCGACGCGCTCGCCGCCATCGCCGCACGGGGGGATGCGCAGATCGTCTATCCGGTCCACCTCAACCCGCAGGTCAAGGACGTGGTCGAGGCGCGGCTGGGCGGCATCTCCAGCGTGCATCTCATCCCGCCGGTCGACTACGTGCAGATGGTTGCGCTGATGCAGGCGGCGCATATTGTCCTGACCGACAGCGGCGGCATCCAGGAGGAAGCGCCCGCGCTGGGCAAGCCAGTGCTCGTCATGCGCGAGGTGACCGAGCGCCCCGAGGCGGTCGCCACCGGGGTCGCCAGCCTGGTGGGCACCGATACGCAGGCCATCGTCGAAGCGGTCGCACGCCTGCTGGACGACGAGGCCTACTACGCCAGCCGCGCCCGCGCGGTTTTCCCCTACGGCGACGGCACGGCGGCGACGAAGATCGCTGCCAGCGTCGCGGCTTTCGTGAAAGAGCAGGTTCGATGAAAGTCTGTACCGTTGGCCTGGGCTACATCGGTCTGCCGACCGCCGCCATGCTGGCGAGCCGGGGGCACGAGGTCGTCGGCCTCGACGTGAACGAGCGCGTGGTCGCCGCGGTCAATTCCGGGCAGGCGCATTTCCAGGAACCTGACCTGCAGATGCTGCTGAGCGCAGCGGTCGATACGAAGCGCCTGCGCGCCACGACGACGCCGGAGCCGGCCGAGTTCTTCCTCATCGCCGTGCCCACGCCCATGGTGGACGAGGGGCCGGACATGACCTTCGTCGAGGCCGCCGCCCGCACCATCGCGCCGGTGCTGGAGAAGGGAAACGTCGTCATCCTCGAGAGCACCTCGCCCGTCGGCAGCACCGAGCGGCTGGCGGAAATCTTTGCCGAGGAACGGCCTGACCTCACCTTCCCGCGCTACCGCGACGAGGACCGCGAGGCCGACGTTGCGCTGTGCCATTGCCCCGAACGCATTCTTCCCGGCCAGATGCTGCGCGAGCTCGTCAGCAACGATCGCATCATCGGCGGCCTGACCACCGACTGCGCGCAGAAGGCGGCGCGGCTTTACCAGAGCTTCGTGATGGGCACCTGCTACATCACCGACAGTCGCGTGGCCGAGCTCTGCAAGCTGTCCGAGAACGCCTACCGCGACGTCAACATCGCCTTTGCCAACGAGCTTTCGATCATCTGCGACAAGCTGGGCACCGACGTGTGGCAGGTGCGCGAGCTGGCGAACCAGCACCCGCGCGTGAACATACTGATGCCGGGCGCGGGGGTGGGCGGGCACTGCATCGCGGTCGACCCGTGGTTCATCGTCTCCAGCGCTCCGCAAGAGGCGCGGCTCATCCGCACCGCGCGCGAGGTGAACGACGACAAGCCGCACCGCGTGGTGGCGCAGGTCCGCCGCCTCGCCGACAAGTTCAAGGTGCCCACGGTCGCCTGCTACGGCATCACCTACAAGCCCGACGTCGACGACGTGCGCGAGAGCCCGGCGATGGAGATTGTCGAGGCGATCGCCGACATTGAAGGCGCGGAGGTGCTGGTGGTCGAGCCCAACCTCGACGCCTTGCCACCCGCGCTGGCGAGCCGCGCCAACGTGCGCCACGTCACCAGCGATGAAGCGCGCGAGGCGGCAGACATCGTCACCTTCCTCGTCGGACACCGCCAGTTCCGGCGGCTGGAGGCGGACAGCTATCTGGCGAAGGCGGTGGTCGATACGACCGGGATGTTCTCAACCCGCAAGGCCAGGGCGGTGGAGCGCGACTAGATCGCCCTTGCCCGGCGCGCCGCTTCATCGGTAAGCCCGCGCCCGTCATGTTCGCGCCTTACCAGCAATTGCAGCAGCTTGCCGATGCCCTGCGCCCCGCGCTGGGGCTTGCCGGCGGGGGCGAGGTCGACGCGGCGATGGCGCGCCTTGCCGAGCATCGCCACCGGGTCGCGCCGCTGCTGCACCGCGCGGTTGTCGCGGGGGGAAGCCTTGCCGGGGACGAAGCAGCCGGCCTTCTCGAGGAATCGGCACGCGCCAACGCCCGTCGCACCTTGCGCCAGCAAGGCGCGGCGCAGCGTGTCTCGCGGCTGCTCGATGCCGAGGGCGTGGCCCATGCCTTCGTCAAGGGCTTCGACCTCGGCCCGGCGCTTTACGGCTCGGCGGCCCTGCGCCAGGCCAAGGACGTGGACCTGCTGGTGGACCCGGCGCGTCTGGACACGGCGATCGCGCTGCTGGCGGACGCGGGCTTCGTCGGCAGGGGCGGCTCGCCGCTGGAACTGGAGTGGGCGCAAAAGATGCTGCGCTTTCACTGGGAGGTGGCAGTCTACGATCCGCAGTTCGGCGTGCAGGTCGAGGTCCATGCCCGGCTGCTCGCCGATCCGCCGCCGGGCTGGGACGATACACGCTTCCTGCACGGTTCGCTCGATCTCTCGCGGCCCGACTACCTGCTCTACCTCGTGATACACGGCGCGGGTTCGCGCTGGCACCGGCTCAAGTGGCTCGCCGACCTCGCCGTGATCGTGCAGCGCACGGCCCCGGACGTCGTCTCGCAGACGGTGGCGCTGGCCCGCCGCTACGACTGCTTGCATACCCTGTCGGCGAGCCTGCGCGCCTGCGACGTGTTGTGGGGCGAGGGCCTGGCCGCCAAATGGCACGCGGCCGTCGGCCCATCGGCAGACGAGGCGCTGGTGGCGGCGCATCTCGCGGCCTTCGGCAAGGCCATCCACAGCGACGAGAGCAATCCGCAGCGCGAGTCCCTTGCCCGGCGGCTGGAGATCGTACGGGCGGTGCCGCTTTTCGGCACGCGCAGGCCTTCACGGATGGCGGAACTGGGGAAGCGGGTCGGGTTCTGGTACACCCACCGGTTCTGAACCGGCACGCGCCGGATGGTCAGCCGCGAAACGATCCGTCACCGCGATAGCGGGCGAGGATGTTGTCGTGGACGATCGGGCTCAGCAGGTTGGCAAAGGCGCAGCCGGCCACGCCGTTTTCCCACCAGACGACCTCGGCCTGCAGCGATTCGAGACCGGGCAGGGTCAGCCAGCACACCGATCCCAGATGCATCCGGTTGATCGCCGTGGCCGAGAAGCCCGACAGCGAGAGGTCGTTGACCACGGTCTGGAAGGCGCGTGCGCCCGAAGCGCGCAGCTGGGCGGGGATCATGATGCGCGTGCGCGGAGCGGAGCGATCCTCCTGCGCGGCGATCTCGTAACGACCGATCGATTTCTGCAAAGTCATCGCACCTGAGCCCTATCCAAGCGTTACGGTCCCCACCGTGTCCGCCACCAGTTTGGTCAGTGCAGAATGTCGGGATTTAGTTACCCGGTCCCTGCCGGACGGGGTTAACGCGGTCTTTACCCGTGCTTTTCGATGCGCTCGCGGTGCAGGTTGGCGAAACCCTCGCTCAGCATTTCGGCCACGCGCTCGCCCACGGCTTCGGGCGGCTTGACCGTCTGCGGGTCTTCGCCTGGATAGGCGCGGGCGCGCATGGCGGTGCGGGTGGCCCCGGGATCGACGATGGCGACGCGCGTCTGCGAAATGCGCTCGATCTCGCGTCCGTGCGTTTCGAGCAGGTTCTCGAACGCGGCCTTGCTGGCACCGTAGGCGCCCCAGAAGGCGCGCGGCTCGGCGCCGACGGAGCTCGTCAGGCCGACGATGCGGCCGGCCTCGGCGCGCTTGAGCAGCGGGTCGAACCCGGCCAGCAGGGCCTGCGTGGCGAGCACGTTCAAGGTCAGCGCCTGGTTGAACTGCTTGGCGTCGATCTGCGTCACCGGCGTCAGCGTCGGCAATTGGGCGGCGCAGATGACCAGGATGTCGAGCCGGTCCCACCGCTCCGCCACGGCCTGCGCCAGTCGACCGATGGATTCGCCGTCGGTCAGGTCCATCGGCGCGATGGTGGCGCTGCCGCCGTCTTGGTGGATGGCTTCCTCCACCGCTTCCAGGTCCTTCACCTTGCGCGCGGTGATGACGACGTGCGCCCCGCGTGCGGCCAGCGCCCTGGCGACGGCGGCCCCGATACCCCGGCTCGCCCCGGTGACGAGCGCGATCTTGCCGTCGAGCGGCTTGGCGGCGGCGGTATCGGTCATTTCTAAGCGTTCTCACCTACGGGAAGGATCAGCTGCGCATCGGCCTGGTGGTGGCGGCGCAGGTCGGTCAGCGGCGTGGGATATTCGCCGGTGAAGCAGGCGTCGCAATACTGCGGGCAGGCGTTGTCGCGGCCCTTCAGGCCCACGGCGCGGTAGAGCCCGTCGATGCTGACGAAGGCGAGGCTGTCGGCCTGGATGAACTCGCGCATGGCGGCAAGATCCATCCGGCCCGCCAGCAGCTTGCTGCGTTCGGGGGTGTCGACACCGTAATAGCAGCCGTTGCCGGTGGGCGGACTGGCGACGCGGAAATGCACCTCCGCCGCGCCCGCGTCGCGCATGATCTGCACGATCTTCATGCTGGTCGTGCCGCGCACGATCGAATCGTCGATGAGGACGATGCGCTTGCCTTTCACGATGGCGCGGTTGGCGTTGTGCTTGCGCTTCACGCTGGCGTGCCGTGCGCCGTCCGACGGCTGGATGAAGGTGCGCCCGACGTAGTGCGAGCGGATGATGCCGAGCTCGAACGGGATGCCCGATTGCTGGGCGTAGCCGATGGCCGCGGGCACGCCGCTGTCGGGCACGGGCACCACCAGGTCCGCCTCGCACGGCGATTCCTTGGCGAGCTCCATGCCGATGTTGCGGCGGCTGGCGTAGACGGAGCGGTCGTTGAAGACCGAGTCCGGGCGGCTGAAATAGACGTGCTCGAAGATGCAAGGCCGGGCAGGGCGGTCGCCGAAGGGGCGGTGCGAGCGGGTGGCGCCGTCGAAATCGACCTCGATGAATTCGCCGGGGTCGACCTGCCGCACGAACTCCGCGCCGACCACGTCGAGCGCCACGGTCTCGCTGGCGAAGACGGTGGCATCGCCCAGCTTGCCCATCACGAGCGGGCGGATGCCCAGCGGATCGCGGCAGGCGGCCATGCCGCGCGGGGTCATGACGATGAGGGCATAGGCGCCCTCGACCAGCCGCAGCGCGTCCACCAGCTTGTCGAGCATGGTGGGATAGCGGCTGGTGGCGACGAGGTGGATGATGACCTCGGTGTCGGAAGTGGACTGGAAGATCGAGCCCTTCTCGACCAATTCCTGCCGCAGCTTGCGCGCGTTCGAAATGTTGCCGTTGTGCGCCACCGCGAAGCCGCCGCTGGCAAGGTCGGCGAACAGCGGCTGCACGTTCCTGAGGCCCGCGCCGCCGGTGGTGGAATAGCGCACGTGGCCCGCCGCCATGTGGCCGGGCAGTTCGGCAATCGATTCGCCGGTGGAAAAGTTTTCCGCCACGTGGCCGAGCCCGCGGCGGGTGAAGAATTCCGCGCCGTCGAAGCTGGTGATGCCGACGGCTTCCTGCCCACGGTGCTGCAGGGCGTGCAGGCCCAGCGCGGTGACCGCGGCGGCCTCGTCGCCGCCGATGATGCCGAACACGCCGCACTCCTCGTGCAGCTTGTCGTCACCGTCTTCGTGGTCGAAGGGAGGGGTGAGGGGCATCGATTTCCGCGAGTTGTGACAGGCGCGCCCCCAATGGCGGTGTTGCGCGGCGATTACAAGGGTACAGGCGTTGGCCGATGCCCATGCACTTGCCCGTCCTTCGCCTCGCCGCTATCGGCTCGCGCTCGCTTGCCGAAGGTGCCCCGCGCCCGGCCATTGTTGAAGGACACGAGCCATTCCCGCGCGCAAGACCAACCGCTTCGCGATGACTTCGGACAGGGCCGCCTGGCTGTTCGTCGTCTTCGCCGCGCTCGTCTTCCTGATGGGCGGCGGCTCGCGCTTCGATATCGAGAGTCTCGCGCCGCTGCGGGCGCTGGCCTCCGTGTTCCTTGCCATCGGCATCTGGTACCAGACCGCCGACACCTTCCGCCCCTTTCGCTGGCCGGTCGGCCTGCTGCTGGCGCTGGCGGTGTGGATGGGCGTGCAGCTCATCCCGCTCCCGCATTCCGTCTGGAGCGCCCTTGCGGGCCGCGACGTCATCGCAGAGGCGGACGCGGCGGCGGGGCTCGGCGCCATATCGCGGCCCATCACGCTCTCGCCCCTGCGCACGATGAACTCGCTCGCCTCGCTGGTGGTACCGCTGGCGACATTGCTGCTGCTCGCACTGCTCGACAAGGATGGCTGGGCAAAGGTGCGCAAGGTCATCTTCGTGGCCGGCATCGCCAGCGCGCTGCTCGGCATCGCACAGCTCGCCCTGCGCGGATCGAGCGGGCTCTATCTTTACGAAATCACCAACGCGGACAGCGCCGTGGGGCTGTTTTCCAACCGCAACCACAACGCGCTGTTCCTCAACATCGCGCTGCTGTTCGGGGTGTTCGAGCTGGAACGCGCCTACGAGCGCAAAGCCAAGGGCGCGCTCGGCCTCGTGCTCGTCGGCCTTGCCATACTGGCCGTCTCGATCCTGCTGAATGCCTCGCGCGCGGGGCTGATCCTGCTGGCGCTGACGGGGCTGGTGGTCGTGGTGCGGCTGGTGGTGCGGGCGCGGGCCGTACCGGGCAAGGCCAAGTCCCGCCGCGGTCTCGTCGTGGCGGCAGCGATGCTGGGGCTGGCGGCGCTGGCCGTGATGGCGCTTTTCGCGATGGCCGACAGCATTCCGGCGCTGAACCGCCTGTTCGCCCAGTCGCTCGACGACGAACAGCGCATCGAAACCTTACCCACCGTGCTGGCGCTGGCGCGCGCAAACATGGTGCTGGGTGTCGGCTTCGGAGCCTTCGAGCAGGCCTTCCGCGCGGTCGAACCGTGGGATTGGCTCTCCCCGCATTACCTCAACCAGGCGCACAACGACTGGTTGCAGATCGTCATCGAGGGCGGCCTGCCCGGCGTCGCTATCGCGCTGGTCGCAGCCGTGCTTGCCGGCGCGGTCGCTGTCAGGACGTGGCGGGAGGGGCGCGCCGACGGCCGCTTCGCCGCGGTTACCGACCCGCGCTGGCTGGGCCTGCTCACGCTGCTAATGATCGCATTGCACAGCGCCGTCGACTATCCCCTGCGAACGCCGTCGATCATGCTGACCGCGGCGGTGGCCGCCGGATTGCTGGCCTATCGCGGCCCCCGGCGTACGGGGTGATTGCCGGTTGCTTGTAGTTTACTCTTGGTTCAAAAGGCTCGCCCTATGGGATATCCCACGGGGGATCCGCAATTCATCAGGGTCACGTGACACACTTCTCCAGCTCTAGGTCGCCCGCGCGCAATGGCGGGCCCGTCGTTCTTCATCGTGGCGAAATGCCGCGCGCCGCACAGCGCGCCGCAGCCACACTCAGCGGACGGATTGTGCGATGAACGACCAGGCCGGAACCCTGCCCGCGGACGCGGCGGTCTACGAGGCACCGATCGAGCGGGAGCGCGGCTTCTTCTCGGGCGTGACCGATTTCGAGAAGTATCTCGATATCGCCCGCAATAACAAGCTCATCATCGCGGCCGTGCTGGCGCTGGCGCTGGCGGCCGGGCTGGTGGCCACGCTGCTGGCGACGCCGCTGTACCTGGCGACCACCCGCATCGAGATCACGCTCGACGAAAAGAACGTGTTCAACGTCGAGGGCGTCGAGGACGAGCGTGTCCGCGCCGACCGGGCCTTCCTGCCCACGCAGTACGAACTGCTGGAATCGCGGTCGCTGGCCGACCGCGTGGTGCGCGAGCTCGATCTTGGCAACGACGAGGAGTTTCTCTCGGCCTACAACAACGTCGTGCCCGAGAACGCCGACATCGAGCCTGCCTTGGCGGGCACACTGCTGAACAATGTCTCGATTACGCCGATCATAAATTCGACGCTCGTGGACATCAGCTTCAGCAGCCCTGATCCGCAGGTGTCGGCACGAATCGCCAACGCCTGGGCCGACGCCTACATAGCCGAAAACCTCGATCGCCGCTTCGGGGCGACGCGCGATGCCCGCTCCTCGCTGGAGGAGCAGTTGCAGCAATACCGCCAGCGGCTGGAAGAAGCCGAGCGGGCGGTGATCGCCTATGCCACCGCGCAGGGCCTCGTCTCCATCGACGTCCCGCGCGAGGATGGCGACAGCGCCGGCACCGCGTCGCAGACGCTCGTCGCCACCGAACTGGCCGCGTTCAATAGCGCGCTTCAGCAAGCCACCACCCAGCGCATCGCCGCCGAGGCAGCACTTGCCGCGCGTTCGGGTGCGAACGCAGGTTCCACAGAAGCGTCTGCCACGGCGGACGCGCTGCGCGCACGGCGGGCCGAATTGCAAGTCGAACTGGCGGAACTCCGATCGCGGTTCAGCCCGTCTTACCCGCCGGTACAGGCATTGCAGGTTCAGATCGATGAACTCGAGCGCGCAATCCGGGAAGAGCAAGCAGGTGCGCAAAGTGGTTCGCAGTCGCGCCTGCGCGCAAACTACAATGAGGCGCTCGCCGCCGAGCAGCGCCTGCAGGCGCAAGTCAACCGGTTGCAGGCCAACTACACCGACCAGCGCCAGGACAGCGTGGAATACAACATCCTTCAGCGCGAGGTCGACACCAACCGCGAGATCTACGCCGGCCTGCTCCAGCGCTATCGCGAGATCGGCGTCGTCGGCGTCGGCGAGAGCAACGTGCTCGTCGTCGATCCCGCGCAGGTGCCCGGCGGGCCCTATACGCCCAGCCTGATCCGCAACCTGCTGATCGCGCTGGTGGCCGGTCTCGTCGTCGTGATCCTGGGCCTCTACGCCTACGACTTCCTCAACCAGACGCTGCGCGATCCGCGGCAGGTGCGCGACCGCCTCGGTCTCAACCTGCTGGCCAACATCCCGCGCATCGACGAAGGCGACATCGTGGAGGAGCTGCAGCATTCCTACTCGGAGCTGTACGAGGCCTATTTCAGCCTGACTTCCAGTGTAGCCTTTGCCGCCGGCGGCTCGATGCCGCGCTCGCTGATGATAACCTCGTCGCAGCCTGGCGAAGGCAAGAGCCTGACCGCGGTCGCCATCGCCTACCTGCTCGCGCGGCAGGGCAAGAAGGTGCTGCTGGTCGATGTCGACCTGCGCAAGTCGGGCGTGGGCAAGTACCTGTCGATCGACACCGCGCAGGGCATGAGCCAGTACCACATGGGCAAGGACGACTGGCGCTCGATGGTGCTGCCGTCCACACCGCTTGAGGATTTCCACGTCATCCCCGCCGGGCGCAAGCCGCTCTCGGCTGCCGAGCTGCTGTCGAGCGGTCGATTCCAGCGGATGCTGGACGAGGCGGAGGCCGAATACGACCACGTGGTGATCGACGCGCCGCCGGTGCTCGGCCTCGTCGATGCGCCGATGATCGCCCCCTCGCTCGACGGCGTGGTGCTGGTGATCGAGGCCAACGGCGGCAAGTGGCGTCACCTCGAATCCGCCGTGTCGCGTCTCCGGGCTTCCAACGCCGAACTGCTCGGCGCGGCGGTCACCAAGCTGGATGAGCGCAACGCCATGTACGGCTACGGCTACGGCTATGGTTACGGCTATGGCTACGGCCATGACCGCAAGAAGGAAGGCGAGGAAGAGGGCCTGCCCGCCTGATGCGCGCGCTACGTGCCGTCCTGGCGGTCGCGGCATTGCTGTGCGCGCCCGTGCTCGCGTTGCAGGCGCTCGCTAACACGCGCGAACTGCCGGGGCCGCTCGGCTGGAACGGTTTCTGGCAGGCCAGCATCGCGCGCCAGTTCGTCACCGTCGCCATCGAGGACGAGCGCCCCGTCATGGCGATCCGGCCGGGCGGCGTGGAAATGGCGCGCGCGGCCTATGCCCGCGAACCCTTCGCCACCGATGCACTGTTCCTGCTGGCGAGCGCCATGCAGGTCGAGGGCCGCAGCGACGAGGCTGCCCGCGTGCTGGCCGCCGGGCTGACGCTCGACAAGCGCAGCCAGTATCTCGGCGCGATGGAAATCCAGGCCGCCGTCGCCGCCAGCGACTACGAGCGGGCGCTGGGCGCGATCGATCGCCTCGCGCGGGTGCGGCCCATGATGACTGGGGACTTCGTCGGCGCCTTCGCCACCGTTCTCGGACAAGAGGGCGCCGAGCCGGTCGTGCTGCAAGCGTTGGAAAACAAGCCCGTATGGGCCGTGCCGTTCTGGCTGCAGGTGCCGACCGACCCCGGCACGCTCGCCCGCTTTTACAACCTTCGCCTGCTTACCGACGAGGGCACGAGCGCGAACAGCGATGCGCGGCTGATGACCGCGCTGGCGGCCGCGGGCATGCACCAGCAGGTGTTCGAATTGTGGGACCGCGCCGGCAAAGGCGCGGATAACCCCACCGGCTTCGTGCAGACCGGCGGCGAGAATGCCTTCGGCTGGCAGGCGCCGCCCGGGCAGACGGGCAATTTTTCGCAGCGTGGCGAGGGGCGGTTCCGCCTTTACGTCGACGCTGGTCAAGAGGTCGAACTCGCGCGCCAGTTGGTAAGGTTGGCGCCGGGAAGCTATCGGTTTGAGGCGCAGGTCGACCCTGCCAGCGACGCCGAGGCGGTTTCGGTCAAGCTGCAATGCGCGGCCGCCCCGGACGGTGCCGGGGCGCAGGAGCATACGCTCGCGCAATTCGCCGATTTCACCGCCAGCTCCGGATGTCGCTTTTACTGGCTGATCCTGACGGGAGATGCCTTCGAGAACCGCTCGGCGTTGCAGGCGACCGTTTCGGCGATACGCTTCGGCCCGGCGGGCGGCGCGTAGGCGATGGCCTCTCGCGCGATGCCCTTGCCGACCGCGCCCCGGCGCGCGCGGATATTCGTCTTTCCGCCCTACTTCGGCTTTGTCGCCGCCGTGCTGGGGGCGATTCTCCTGCTTGGCCCGCACCCGGCGCTCGGCCTGCTTTCGCTGGTGGTATTGGTGCTTGGCGTCGGCCTGCTGTGGCGACCGAACGAGATCCCCAGCATGCTGTTCTTCTTCGGTTACCAGTGGCTTGAATCCTCCCTCAATCTGGTTCGCGCCTTTTTCTCGGGCATGACGGTATACGAGCAGACGACAACTCCAGGTGCCCACGAGACCGCGGTGGCGCTCACATTAACGGGTTTGCTGTGCGTGGTGGCGGGCCTGCGTTTTTTTGCCGGCCCAACCACGATAGAGGCCAGCGTACTGGTCCGCCAACAAGTCCTTGCGGTGCCTGTGCGAAAATGGATCACCGCCTATCTCGTCTCGATGGTGACTTCATTAATCCTACTCGAGCTCAGCCGTTTTTCGGGCGGCCTGTCTCAACCTCTTCTGGCTCTGGCGTCGCTCAAATGGGCGTTCTTCCTGATTTTGACCTATGCGGTCTTCGCCGAGACCCGCGGTTACAAACTGGTTTGGCTGGCAATCTTTGGTTTCGAATTTTTGCTCTCGCTCGGTGGATATTTTTCCTCTTTCCGTCTGGTGTTTATCTATGCCTTCCTCGGCATTTTGGGTGCGGCGCCGCGGATGACCAGCAAGCAGGTGACGCTTCTTGCCCTGACAGCGACCGTCGCGGTTTTCCTCGGTACGGTCTGGACGGCGATCAAGCTCGACTATCGCGAATACGTGAACCAGGGCACCCGCTCGCAAACCGTGCTCGTGTCGCGCTCGCAGCAGGTGGAGCGCATGGTGACTTTGTCGACACAGCTTTCGGCAGACGATATCGGCGTGGCGCTCAGCAGTTTGGCCGACCGAATTTCCTACACCCAGTTCTTCGGCGCGGCGATCAGCTACGTGCCGGCCATCCGGCCGCATACCGAGGGAGCGATCGCAGCCAGTGGCATTACCCGGCCGTTCATGCCGCGCGTCCTGTTTCCCAACAAGGAGCCGATCGACGAGTCCGAACACACCAACGAATTCACCGGGCTGGGCGTTTCGGGTATCGAGCAGGGCACGCAGATTTCCATTG
Organism: Aurantiacibacter luteus; assembly: GCF_001010945.1. Classification (GTDB taxonomy): domain Bacteria; phylum Pseudomonadota; class Alphaproteobacteria; order Sphingomonadales; family Sphingomonadaceae; genus Alteraurantiacibacter; species Alteraurantiacibacter luteus. Next base: position 954,034 of record NZ_LBHB01000001.1, on the reverse strand, counting down.
GCTACATGGGCGATGCCTACATCGATTTCGGCAAATTGGGGATGATGGCTGCGCTCTTCACGCTAGGCTGTGGGCTGGGCCTTTTCTACCGCCGTATGACGCAGGGCCAGCATACGCGTGGGATCATCGGCGGGGGAATTGCGGCCGTGCTGATGGTCGATATGAGCGATATTGGTATCGGTGGCGAAAAGTTGCTTGCCGGGATCGTCATTTGGATCGTGATGATCTCTATTTTTGTCTACTCCGCTCTGCCGAATATGCGTCGATGGTTGGGATTGGTGCAACGAACGCTTTCGCCACGAAATCGCTAGTGAGCCCGCGCGCCCGCGGCCATGTCTGTCACACTGCTGGCAACAAGGGCCCGCGCTTATCATGTGCGGAATCATGGGCATCGTTGCGCAGTTCACAAGGGCGGCGCTGGTGGCAAGGGCTTCGGCCATGCGCGCATAGCCACAATCGACCTGACCGGGGGCGTCGCGCACCATATATCCGCCGAGAATCGGCGCTACGACGTTACCTTCACCGGCGAAGTTTACAGCTACCGCGATTTGCGCTCCGAGCTGAAGACTGAGGGCGCTTTTCGCAGCGATAGTGATGCCAAGGCGCTGCTGCTCCTATTAACAGAGCGCGGGCCGGACATGGTCACGGCGCTGGTTGGCATGCTCGCCTCCTTTCTCTAAAAAGAAGCGGTGGCGCAGTGAGGGCCCCCCTTCGCTATGACGTGATTGCCACCACTTTCGCGAAGAGCTGGGCCGGAGCGCGCGATGGTCTATCGCTTGAAGATCCTCACTATTTCTATCAATAGGTCTGGTTAGACAGCAACTCGTGGCCGACGTGTCGGTCGGCGCCTTCCTCTCCGCGGGGATCGATTCTGGCGCGCTCGTGGGTCTTATGTGCGATGCCGGGCAGAGCGCGATCGAAAGGGTCACCCTATCCTTTGCCGAGTATCGGGGTACGGCCGCCGACGAGAGCCCCTTGGCCGAGCGCGTGGCGCTGACCTACGGCACGCGGCACACCACCCGCGTCGTCACCGCCGAGGAGTTTACCGACGATTTGCCCGCCATCATCGCGGCGATGGACCAGCCGTCGATCGACGGCATCAACACCTGGTTTGTTTCCAAGGCCGCGCGCGAGCTGGGGCTGAAGGTCGCCATTTCCGGTGTCGGCGGAGACGAGCTGATGGGCGGTTACCCCTCGTTCCGCGACGTGCCACGCTGGGTCAAGACCTTGGCCGCGCCTGCCGCCGTGCCGCTGCTGGGCACCGCCATCCGCCGCGGCGTGATGCTGGTCGGGGCCCCAGCGCTTCGGCGTCAGCCCGAAGGCCGTCGGCATGCTCGAATACGCGGCACTTTCCCGGCGCTTGGTTCCTTCGCCGGGGCCTGAGGATGCCGTGGGAACTCGATGCCCTGCTGGACCCCGCCGTGGTGGCCGAGGGGCTGAACCGGCTCGACCTGTTCGGCCTCCTGCGCGCGGCCATGGCACCGCAGCCTCGCTCGGCCTTTGCCGGACGCGGTGATCAACCGCAGCAAGATGGGGCTCTCGATCCCCTTGGGCGACTGGATCAAGGGATTGAAGGATGGCGCGCGCAGCCTGCCGATGGCGGAAATGCGCGACTAACCCGGGCATTTGCTGGCGCACTGGACCATGGACGACAAAGCGGCGAGCGAGGCGGCCTGAGATGCACGTCCTCATGCTCGCGACCGATGCCCACGGTGGGGATCGCAAACTACAATCGTGCCGTGCCCCTGAGGCGTCGCGGACCTTCCAGTCGTGACAAGTCCGGACGGCGGACCTTCGAAGCCTAGCACGGTTGGCTGCTGGGTCCGCTCGTCGATGCGGCAGTCCGCGTTTTCTAAATGAGAGAATTCTTTCGGCGCTCGACCGACCCAAGCGTATCCCGGAAGGCCTCTCGTTCACTAATCCTCGGGAAGTTCAGCAAGCGATTGCGGTATACGCTGCCGTTTCTTAAAGCCTCGTAATGGACCGCACCTGCATCATCGTCAGCCCCTATTTTCCGCCCTCGGCGCTGGCCGGGGTGCACCGCGCGCGGCACTTGGCAAACAATCTGCCGGGGGCTGGATGGACCCCGATCGTGGTCAGCGTGAATGAGAGGTTTTATGAGGAGCCGGCGGATTTTGAACTGGCGAAACTCGTCGATCCGTCGGTGGAACTCGTCCGAGTCGATGCCTTAGATCAGGCCTACGCCCGCCCGTTTGGACTGGGAGACATTGGTTTACGCGGCTATCGCAGTATCCGCCGCGCCATGACCGACCTGATGCGGAGCCGACGGATCGACGCGGTGCTGATCACGGGCGCACCATTCTATCCAATGTTATTATCGGGTTGGATCAAGCGCACATTCAGCGTGCCGGTTGTGCTGGATTTTCAAGATCCATGGCATTCCGATTGGGGGGAAACGCTGCCGTTTCTGTCCAAAGGTGGAGTATCCCACGCCCTTTCCAAGCTGATGGAGCCGCGCGCCATAACTGGCGCTTCGCATGTGACGACCGTATCGCAGGAACAGGCGCGCAAGCTGGTGGCACGCTACGACGCGCTTGGTCCGCAGGATGTAACGGCCATTCCCATCGGCTCCGACCCCGCTGATTTCGAGGCTTTGCGTCGCGGCGCCGCGCCCATCACCTCCGCCATCGACGAGAGCCGATGGAACCTTACATATCCCGGCACGATCTGGCCCATGGTATTGCCGACGCTGAAGGCATTTTTACAGGGCTTAGCGGCTTGGCGGGAGCGGTACCCAGACGCCGCGGCAAACGTTAAGGTCAATTTCATCGGCACGACAGCTCAGCCCAATAATCCGTCCGAATACCGGGTGATGCCGCTGGCCGAACGAGCGGGTATCGCTGACCTAATCAACGAAATTCCGCAGCGACTACCTTACGTAGACGCGCTTTATGCGCTTTCGCGGTCTGATGCAGGACTGATGCTGGGTTCGGAAGAAGCACACTACACCGCCTCCAAGCTTTCGCTGTTCCTGATGTCGCAGCGGCCTTACCTGTCACTGTTTCACGAACGGAGCGATGCGCATCGCTCGCTGGTCAAGGCGGGTGGAGGAATCGCTCTTGGCTTCACTAAGGCCGATGATCTTCTCTCCCGTCAGGACGAATTGGTAGAGGCTTTGGAACGTCTGCGCTCGCAAGGTGATACCATTCCCCGCGCGAGGCTGGAAAGCTATGCCGAGTATACCGGGGCCAACGTTGCCCGGCAGTATGCCGATGTGTTCGAAAAGCTAATGGCGCAACGATGAACAGCAAGTCGCGCCTTGCCGTGGTCGTATCGCATCCGATCCAATATTACGCGCCGCTGTTCCGCACGCTGGCCCGGAGATGTGAGCTGGAAGTTTTCTATGCTTTTCAGCCGAGTCCCGACCAGCTTGGCGCAGTGGATTTCGGCAAGGCTTTCTCTTGGGATGTGGACCTGCTTGAAGGTTATTCGTCGACGTTCTTGACGAATGTTTCGACGCGCCCTGGTACCAGCGATTCTGCCGGGTGCGACACACCTGAAATCGGCAGACATTTGCGCGACGGAAATTTCGATGCCGTGCTTATCTTCGGCTGGTACCTCAAGAGTTATCGGCAGGCGCTCTTGGCTGCCAAACGACACGGCCTCCCCGCATTGGTGCGCGGCGATAGCAACCTTGCTATGCCTGCCTCGCCCGTAAAACGGCTGGCCAAGGCGATAGCAAACCCGCCATTCTTACGTCTGTTCGATCGCGCATTGTATGTCGGTGAGCGATCCCGCGCTTTTTATCGCCATTACCGCTACCCTGATTGCCGCCTCTTTTTCTCTCCGCATTGTGTCGACAACGACTGGTTCGCGGCCCGCACTAAGCCCGCGGAACGACAGCGGATGCGCGAAGAACTTGGAATTGCAGACGACGCCTTCGTGGTGCTTTTCGCGGGCAAGCTGATAAAGCGCAAGCGCCCGCTCGACGCAGTGAAAGCACTAGCCATGTGCCAAACTCAAGGGCGCAAGGTCGCATTGCTGGTCGCCGGGTCTGGCGTTCTCGAGAATGCTATCCGGACAGAGGCCCAAGCGGCTGGGCTGCCGCATTACATGCTAGGCTTCTGCAATCAAACGGAAATGCCACCTGCCTATGCTGCGTCAGATGTGCTGATATTGCCATCGGACGGCTCGGAAACGTGGGGTCTCGTCGCGAACGAGGCAATGGCATGTGGGAAACCGGTTATCGTCTCCGATGCCTGCGGTTGTGCGCCTGACCTCGCAGCGGACGGCGCTGCAGGCAGGATGGTGGCTGTCGGCGATGTGGCGGGGCTCGCCGCCGCAATTGTTTCGGTCATGGACGATCCTCCTACGCAGTGGGCCATCGCAGAGCGGATTGCTCATTATAGCTTGGACAGTGCGGCTGACGGAGTACTGCAAGCTCTTGAGACGCTGCCGCGGCGGCATCGGCCTTTGAAACCCGTTGGCAACGGGTCCTGCTAGATCGGGATAAGTATAGTATGTCGATAACAGCGATAAAACAGCAGATGAGAACGATTAGAGAGCGCAACTGATTGCTCTTAGAACCTAATTCTTGGCGTTGCACCCATGAATATCGCGCGAATATCAGGCTTCGTAAGGCCATCTGGACCTTAACAAGCGCGAGAGTTTTGAGAAAAAGGAGTATTTCGCCACGCACCGATGATCGGCCAATTAGAATCGTAGCGCTGCAATCTAATCGCTTGTACGTGCGACTGGAGGCCGGTAGATTGATTTGCTCGATTAGGCGGAATGCAGAGTCTGGGGAACTGCCACCGCTAGTTTCATGTCCTTGCGTGGACGCGGGCTAGAAATCAGGGTCTTCTGCGTTGCAGGGTGACGATGATTTGCCAAGGGTTCAAATCAGCCCTCAATCACTTCGCACCTAAGAAGGACCAATCTTCGCTGGCAAACAATCCCAATCCTTGGCATGGCTGTGGCCCAGTCGACCCTAATTCCCTGACGCAGAAAGAAACCGTTGTTGATCACTAGTACCGCTGAAGAGCAAAATGCTTTTTTCGACTTCACACGCATTTGTAGCACGAAAATCCACGATTTCGGTCTCAAGTGCTTCACGATGGTGAGAATTAAGGTCGTCAGTGTAACTTCTCATGATCAAATTTAAGGAGTGAACAAATTGCGTTTGCTTGCATTGGTTACTGACGCGTATGGAGGCTATGGCGGAATCGCGCAGTATAGTCGCGATTTTCTCGAGAGCGCAATCTCTGCAAGTTTTGTGGATGAAGTGGTTGTTCTCCCACGCACTCTACACTCACAGCACTTTGTGACGCCCCCCAAATTGCGCCAATTGCCTCCCCACCGCTCTCGGTTATCGTACAGCATTGAAGCGCTCAGGCAATGTGTTCGCGCGCGGCCCGATGTGATTTATTGTGGCCACCTTTACCACGGGCCACTCGCGCTGTTACTGGCGCGCCTATTTAATGCTCGCCTAATTATCCAATTACATGGGGACGAGATTTGGAAACCCGTATCGAAGCTTTATCGTACACCTCTAGAGCAATGTGACAGGCTGATAGCAGTTAGTCATGACACTCGTGATCGCGCGCTCGCCGTAGCGTCTCCGCAACACGACAGTTTCTCTGTAATTTCATGTACGGTCGGGCCGCAATTCGTCCCGGGCGATCGCCAATCGGCGAGAGACAAATTCAAAATCGATTCCCGCGAAAAAGTGGTCTTAAGTGTCGCGCGGCTTGACGGCAGGGAAGATGCTCGAGGCTATAAAGGGCATGATCTCGTAATGGATCTGGTCGCACGTCAAAATCAGGACGGAGAGAAAATTCGATATCTTATCGCAGGGGATGGTGACGATCGAGAGCGTCTCGTTCAGTTGGCAGATCGCTTAGGCATTTCGAACCTTGTTGATTTTCTTGGGATCGTGCCTGCCGAAGATCTTCCTGATCTCTATCGGGCTGCCGATCTGTTCGCCTTGCCATCGACAGGGGAGGGGTTCGGTATCGTGTTTGTCGAATCCATGGCTTGCGGAACGCCAGCTATCGGATTGAATGTGGGCGGCAGTCCGGATGCTTTGTGCCACGGCGAACTGGGGCACTGTTCATCTCTCGAAGGTTTCCCAGCCTTGTTTACCGCGTCTTTGATAAGCAGCGGAACACGTGATCCGGACCTAGCCAGGCGGACGCGCGAGAGGTTTGGTTTTGCGGTTTTTCGACGGCGGGTATTGGACATCCTTCAGCCTCTTATCCGAAATTAGAAACAGTCAACGGCGAGTGCGAAATTGACGATGACATCTCTGCACGTTGTTACTGACCTTGCGCGTCCCGCGAATGGGGTGGGCGTGGCAGTCGATGAGCTGAGAAACAGTTTGATCGAGGCGGGGTCCCCGGCAATAATCTTGACCACCGGTATCGGGAATGGGGAAGGTACATACTATTTCCCGGTCGATTTTCACAAAGTTCCTTTGTTACGCAAATTGAAATATTCTCGCGCTCTGTTGAGCGAATTGACTCGCCAAATAGCTGATGTGCAACAAATGGGTCGTCATGTGGTTTTGCACGCCCATGGACTATGGCAGTTGCCATCAGCACAGGGCTCAATGCTAGCTAGGGCTTTGAATGTACCAGTCATTTTATCCCCGCATGGTATGCTGTCTCCAGCGGCTCGCAGCTACTCAGCTTTGCGCAAGAAGATCCTTTGGAACAGTTTTCAAAGACGAGCTATTGAAGCGGCTTCGTGTTATCATGCCACGAGCAGGCTGGAACATGACGAAATTCGGTCGTTGGGATTTCGCGGGCCCGTCGCGATTATACCTCTTGGCGTAGATCTTAAACCTTTCGGGACTGTCAGCGATGACGCTGCAAAGACGAACACCGTGCTGCATCTAGGTCGCGTCCACCCGAAAAAGGGGACAGATTTGCTCATTGAAGCATGGGGTAAAGTCGAATCAGACTTTCCCGATTGGAAGCTGAGGATTGTTGGTCCGTCTGAAGTCGGTTTCGTTGATACCTTGAAGCAGCGAGTGAAGACCCTAAATTTACGTCAGGTCGAATTCAGTCCTGGTGAATTCGGAGCGCAAAAAATAGAAACTCTGAAACGCTCTTCTATTTTTGTTCTACCGACGCGAAGCGATAATTTCGGAATCGCTGTTGCGGAAGCTCTCGCATGCGGGACTCCGGTGATCTGTAGCAAAAACGCTCCTTGGTCTGGTCTGATAAGCAACCAATGTGGTTGGTACATCGACTTGGGGGTGGAGCCGCTCGCTAAGGCGTTGCGCGAAGCGATGGAGCTCAATTCGCGAAAAAGAGAAGCAATGGGTGCCAACGGTCGCGAGTGGATCTCCAAAGAATTTTCTACTGAGAAAGCTGCGAACTCCTTTGTCGCCTTGTACAACTGGGTGGCCGGCAAAGCCGAACGTCCTTCGTTCATCGAAATTTAAGACAAACTAAGGCGCAGAGCTGGTCAATGGGACAAGCTAAGACGCTTACGCCGGCACAGCGGGAGGCGATGGTTCTCCGCGGCTGAGGTTCTGGATGGAAGAATTTTTGATCTGACCGTCAAGCGGGCGCGACATGGCCGCCTTTCGCCGCTGGCTGACGCAGGGCGGCGAGCGCCCCGCTTTCGTCCGCCTCTAGCCCGGAAGCCTCAGTTCGCGCCGCTCTTCACAAGCAGGTAACGACCCAGGCACAGCGCATCCATGTCGGTCCGCAGGAAGCAGTCCAGCGCCTGCTGGGGGGTGTCGACCACCGGCTCGTTCTCGTTGAAGCTGGTGTTGAGAACCACGCCGTAGCCGGTGTGCTGCTTCACCTTCGAGATGAGCTTGTAATACAGCGCGTTGCTGTCCGGATCGACGCTCTGCAGGCGGCCCGTGCCGTCGACGTGGGTGATGGCCGGCAGGGCCTCGCGGTACTGCGGCTTCAGCTTGGTGACGTGCATCATGAACGGGCTGTAGATGTCCTGTTCGAAGTATTCGCCGACATCCTCCTGCAGTACGCTGGGCGCGAAGGGACGGAAGGATTCGCGCCGCTTGATCTTGGCGTTGATCGTTTCCTTCATCGTCTTGATCGCCGGGTTGGCGAGGATCGAGCGATTGCCCAGCGCGCGCGGGCCCCATTCGCTGCGACCTTGGTACCAGCCGAGCACGAGGCCGTCGGCGATGTGCCTGGCGACGCGCTCCACCACCTCGGCCTCGTCGGCGCATTCGACGACGTGGAGCCCGGCGCTTGTCGCCACGCGGCGCATTTCCTCGTCGCTGTACTGCGGACCCCAGAAGGCGTGCTTCATGTGGAAGCGTTCCTGGCTGCCGACGACGTTGTGCCAGGTCCACATCGCCGCGCCGAGGCAGGTGCCGTCGTCCGACGCGGCGGCCTGAAGATAGGGCGTGGTAAAGGGCGTATCGCGCAGGATGCGGGCATTGGCGACGCCGTTGAGCGCGCAGCCGCCGGCCATCACCAGTTGCTCGCTCGGCACGAGCCTGTGCATCCGCTGGAGCGAGTGCATCGACGCCTGCTCGAAACGGATCTGCACCGACTTGGCGATGTCCATCTCGCGCTGGGTGATCTCGCCGCGCCGGGTCGCCGGACCGAGTTCGGCCACGATCCTGTCGGTGTAGAGGCGGCCCATCACGAGATGGCCGTCCTCGGTCATCTCGCCGCTCGCGCCGCCTTCGTGCATCCCGAAGTAGCCCTTGCCGAGGCGGAAGAATCCGTCCTCCGGCAGCACGACCAGCTTCTGCATGACGTCGGCGTACTTGTCCTCGCCATAGGGCGCGAGGCCCATGACCTTGTACTCCTCGCCGAAGCTGTCGAAGCCGATGTACTGGCACAGCGCGGTGTAGAAGAAGCCGAGGCTGTCGGGCAGCGTCACGCGGTCGAGCACCTCCATGCGCGGCCCCTCGCAGCGCACGGCCATGGCCGAGGCAAAGTCGCCCGAGGCATCGTAGGAGAAGCCCGCGGTCAGCCCGTCGAAGGGCGAGCAGTAGTAGGACGAGGCGACGTGGGCGATGTGGTGTTCGACCGGCACGGTCTCGAACTTCACGGTCGCCGGATCCTCGCCGCAGATCTCGGCCAGCTTCTCGATCATCGATTGCGTGGTGCTGGAGCGGCGCAGGTGCTCCATCGCCGCGCGCAATCCGCGCACCGGGTTGGCGGCGATGTAGGCGGCCTTGGCCCCTCGGTTGGCGCGGGTGTCGCGCGGCAGGGCGACATAGTCGACGTCCGACAGCTTCAGGCCGTTGTCCGCCAGCAGCCAGCGCACTGCATTGGCGGGAAACTCGCTGGTGTGCTTAAGCCGCTTGCCCAGCCGCTCCTCGGCCACCGCGCCGACCAGCTTGCCGTCGATCACGAGGCAGGCGGCGGAATCCGCGTGAAAGGCGTTCAAACCAAGAATTGCGGTCATTGGAATACTCGACTGAGAAAGGGGATTTCGAAGGGCGCTGGCGCGGTAAACGCTAAGTCGGCGGTGGGCAAGTCTCGCCGGATCAGCGGGTTACCGAAGGCCGCGTTATCGGTTCGCCCCTTGCAGTTGGCAGCAAATGTGCGCAAAGGCGCAGCCGCATCAGATCGGCTGCATTGCCGCAGTCCCGCAGTCCGAGTGTCCTTCGCGCCCCAATGTCGAGCACCGTCCTTCCTGTCACCGTCGCCGTTCCGGCCAAGAACGAGGAGGCGAATCTCGCCCGCTGTCTCGAACGACTGGGCCGTTTCGCAGAGGTGGTGGTGATCGACAGCGCCTCCACGGACCGCACGCCGCAGATCGCGCAGGAGCACGGAGCGCGCGTTGTCGATTTCACGTGGGACGGGAAGTATCCAAAAAAGCGCAACTGGTTCCTGCTGAACGAGCCGCTGACAACTCCCTTCGTTCTGTTTCTGGATGCCGACGAATTCGTCGATGATGTTTTCTGCGACGCGCTCGAGGCCGAATTGGCAAGCGGCGGACTCGATGGGTACTGGCTTAATTACACCAACTATTTTCTCGGCAAGCCTATGCGGCACGGACTGGCGCAGCGCAAGCTGGCGCTGTTTCGCGTCGGTTCCGCTTTATATGAGCGAATTGCAGAGGACGGGTGGAGCCAGCTTGACATGGAAATTCACGAGCACCCTATCGTCAAGGGCAAGGTAGGCGAGATCGCCGCGCCGATAGACCACCGCGATTACAAGGGCCTCGCCAAGTTCATCGAGCGTCACAAGGATTACGCCCTGTGGGAAGCGCGGCGTTACGCGGATATCGCCAGCGATCCGGCGCGCTGGCAGCATTTCACTCCGCGCCAGCGCTTCAAGTACCGCCATCTCGCCCAGTGGTGGTATCCTTGGTTCTATTTCGTGATGGCCTACGTGGGTAAGCGCGGCTTTCTCGACGGCGGCGTGGGCTTCCACTACGCCTCTTACAAGACGTGGTATTTCCAGACCATTCGTCTGCTCATTCGCGAATTTCAGCAGCAGGGGCGGGGCTGAACCGTCCATCGAAGGAGGCATTCTTGCCGAGACTTTACGAAAGCCGGAAGCGCATCCTGGTGACCGGCGGTGCCGGGTTCATCGGCTCGCACCTGATCGACCGCCTGCTCGGCCAAGGGCACGAGGTCTTGTGCGTGGACAACCTGTTCACCGGTACCAAGCGCAACCTCGACCACCTGCACGACAACCCGCGCTTCGAGTTCATGCGCCACGATGTCACCTTCCCGCTCTACGTCGAGGTGGACGAGATCTACAACCTCGCCTGCCCGGCGAGCCCGGTGCATTACCAGCACGATCCGGTCGCCACGACCAAGACGTCGGTGCACGGCGCGATCAACATGCTGGGCCTCGCCAAGCGGCTGGGGGCGAAGATCTTCCAGGCCAGCACCAGCGAGGTCTACGGCGACCCTCACGTCCATCCGCAGCCGGAGGAATACTGGGGCAACGTCAATCCCATCGGCCCGCGCTCGTGCTACGACGAGGGCAAGCGGTGCGCGGAGACGCTGTTCTTCGACTATCACCGCCAGCACGGGGTGGAGATCAAGGTCGCGCGCATCTTCAACACCTACGGGCCCAGGATGCATCATGCGGACGGGCGCGTGGTCTCGAACTTCATCGTGCAGGCTTTGCAGGGCGAGCCCATCACCATCTACGGCGACGGCTCGCAGACGCGCAGCTTCTGCTACGTCGACGACCTCGTCGAGGGTTTCATCCGCCTGATGGAGAGTGAAAGCGACGTGACGGGGCCGATCAACCTCGGCAATCCGGGCGAGTTCACCATGGTCGAGCTGGCCGAAAAGGTGATCGCGAAGACCGGGGCAAGGTCGGAACTGGTGTTCCACGACCTGCCCGCAGACGATCCCAAACAGCGCAAGCCGGACATCTCCAAGGCACAGGAAAAGCTCGACTGGGAACCGAAAGTGGCGCTCGACGCGGGGCTGGAAAAGACCATCGCCTATTTCGACAACCGGCTGAAGGAACTGGCGGCAGGCTGACTGGTGCCGACCTGAAACAAAGCTGCGTGTCGGCTCAGTCGTAGATCGCGCCGACGACGTAGCACCACGGTGCGTCGCAGTCTTCGGGATAGTACTGTATGCGGTACGCTTGTCCCGCGGCGAGATAGGCGTAAGTGGTTGTCGAACCGCTATATCCGATCTGCCGTGCCACGTCGGTTCCCCGGAAGTCGAGCACTGTCACGCGAAAAGTGGAACAATCGCTGTCGCACGCGCCGACAAAGCGGAAGCGCCCGCTCTGCTGCGGTGTGAAATTGACTATCCAGGCATTCCCCTGATTGACGCGACCCGCGAACCAATCGTTCGCGCTTTCGTTCGAATAGCCCGCCTCTGCGTTGAACCGGTCGTAGGCCTGCTCTATCCACTCTAGTGCGCCCGCCTGGCTCGCAACCGGAGCAGCCAGAAGTCCAATGCACAGAACGGCGCCAAGATATTCCCGCATGATGATAATCCCCCTCGATTACGAAGGTGGATCTATCATCGCTGGAGGATGTTGAAAGGGCAAATTGGTCGGGGAGAGAGGATTCGAACCTCCGGCCCCTGCCTCCCGAAGACAGTGCTCTACCAGGCTGAGCTACTCCCCGACCGGTGCGTTGCAGGGGCGGACCCCTGCGAGGCAGAGGCGGCCCTATAGGCAGCGCTCGCGCGGCTGGCAACCGCTCTTTTCACGCCATCATAACCCTCCCGTGCCATTGCGCCGCGCTCGTCGCTTTGCCATCAGGAGCGGCACGACACGAAAGGCAGGCGGGCAGTGACACGGGTGCTGGTAACAGGCGCGGCAGGCTTCATCGGCGCGGCCGTGTCCGAGGCGCTGCTGGCGCGCGGCGACGGCGTGGTCGGCATCGACGCGATGAACGACTATTACGATCCCGCGCTCAAGCAGGACCGGGTGGAGCGGGTGCGCGCGAAGGGCGGCGACTTCGCTTTCCGCCGCCTCGATTTCGCCGACATGGATGCACTCGAAACCGCGCTCGCGGGCGAGGCGTTCGACGCCATCGTCCACCTCGGCGCGCAGGCGGGCGTGCGCCATTCCATCGACAATCCGGCCAGCTACGTGCAGTCCAACCTCGTCGGCCATGCCAACGTGCTCGAACTGGCGCGGCGGCGGCAGGTGGCGCACCTGGTCTATGCCAGCTCAAGCTCGGTCTATGGCGGCAATGAGAAGATGCCGTTCTCGGTGACCGACCGGGCCGACCACCCCGTCAGCCTCTACGCCGCCACCAAGCGCGCGGACGAGATGATGAGCGAGGCCTACGCCCACCTCTACCGCCTGCCGCAGACGGGCCTCAGGTTCTTCACCGTCTACGGCCCGTGGGGCAGGCCCGACATGGCCTATTGGAAGTTCACCCAGAAGATCCTTGCGGGCGAGCCGATCCAGGTGTTCAACCAAGGCGAGATGTGGCGCGACTTTACCTACATCGACGATATCGTCGCCGGCGTGGTGGCCGCGCTCGATAGTCCGCCGGCGGACGACGGCGCTGTCAAGGCGGGCGGATCGGTCAAGCCGCACGCGCTCTACAACATCGGCAACAACCGCTCGGAAAAGCTGACGGATTTCATCGCCGTGCTGGAACAGGCCTGCGGCACGCGGGCGCAGATCGACTGGCAGCCGATGCAGATGGGCGACGTCACCCGCACCTTTGCCGATATCGACGCGATCGCCAACGACCTCGGCTATGCGCCGACCATCACCATTGCCGAGGGCGTGCCGCGCTTCGTCGAATGGTATCGCGGCTATCACGAGGTCTGACATGGGCGAGCCGCGCCATCCCGAATGGCAGTATCTCGACCTGATGCGTCACATCTGGGAGCACGGGGACGAGCGGGTGGACCGCACGGGCGTGGGCACGCGCTCGGTCTTCGGCACCATGCTGCGCTTCGACCTCGGCGGAAACCGCGTGCCGCTGCTCACCACCAAGCGGGTGTTCTGGAAGGCCGCGGCCAAGGAGATGCTGTGGTTCCTGACCGGCAGCACCAGCATCCGCCCGTTGCTGCAGCAGGGCGTGACGATCTGGAGCGACTGGCCGCTCAAGAAATACCGCGAGGCGAGCGGCGAAGCGATCGGCCAGGAGGAATTCGAGCGCCGCGTCGTGGAGGACGAGGCCTTTGCCGCGCGCTGGGGCGATCTCGGCCCGGTCTACGGCAAGCAATGGGTCGACTGGCCGACCTACCGCTACGGCCCGGACGGCAAGTACGAGAAGGGCCCCGGCATCAACCAGGTGGCCGAGGTCGTGGAAAGCCTGAAGACCAATCCCGGCAGCCGCCGCCACATCATCGAGGGCTGGAACGTCGCCGAGCTCGATCGCATGGCCCTGCCGCCGTGCCACAAGACCTACCAGTTCCACGTCGCGGGCGACCGATTGAACTGCCTGCTCTACCAGCGCAGCTGCGACGTGGCGCTGGGGCTGCCGTTCAACCTGTTCGGCGCCGCGTTGCTGATGCGCTTGATGGCGGCGCAGACGGGGCTTGAGCCGGGCGAACTGGTGTGGAGTGGCGGCGACACGCACCTCTATCTCAACCACGGCGAGCTGGTGAAGGCGCAGCTGGCGCGGGAACCCGCGGGAGAGCCACGGCTTCTCATCCACAGGGTGCCCGATACGATTTTCGACTACCGTTTCGAGGATTTCGAGGTCGTCGATTACCAGCCCCAAGGCGTGCTGCGCGCCCCCGTGGCGGTCTAGGCGGATTGACCGTTACAGCTGAAACTAATATCGGGTCGCGCGAGAGAAATTTTCTTACCGGGAGCAGGCGATGACGGCGGACAGGCAGGACGAGGGCAGCAACCGCCCGAAACTCTCTCTGCACGTTCCCGAACCGCGTTATCGCCCGGGCGACGCCGTCGACTTCGGCCACCTTAACATCCCGCCCGCAGGCGCGCAGGCGCGCCCCGACGAGGTGTGCGAAGCGCGCGAGACCCACGCGCTCGCCGACGACTTGATCCGCGTGCTGGGGGACGACGACAGGGCTCACGGTCCCTGGGACCCGCGCCTGTCGCCGGATACCCTGCGCCGGATGCTGCGCGAGATGGCCTTGGTGCGCGCCTTCGACGGGCGGATGTACCGCGCCCAGCGACAGGGCAAGACAAGCTTCTACATGAAGTGCACGGGCGAAGAGGCGACCAGCGTCGCCGCCACCCACGCGCTGGCGGCGGACGACATGATCTTCCCCAGCTATCGCCAGCAGGGCTGCCTAATCGCGCGCGGCTATGCGCTGACCGAGATGATCAACCAGATCTACTCGAACAAGGGCGACAAGCTGAAGGGTCGCCAGCTGCCGATCATGTACTGCTCGAAGCGGCTCAGCTTCTTCACCATCAGCGGCAACCTCGCCACGCAGTTGCCTCAGGCGGTGGGCTTCGCCATGGCGAGCGCGAGCAAGGGCGACAGCCGTATCGCCGCGACCTGGGTGGGCGAGGGCAGCACGGCCGAGGGCGACTTCCACTCCGCCATGACCTTTGCCACCGTCTACAACGCGCCGGTCATCTTCAACGTCGTCAACAACCAGTGGGCGATCTCCAGCTTCTCGGGGTTCGCGGGGGCCGAGCGGGCGACCTTCGCCGCACGCGCCGTTGGCTACGGCATCGCCAGCCTGCGGGTGGACGGCAACGATCCGCTCGCCGTCTATGCCGCCGAGCGCTGGGCCGCCGACCGCGCCCGCGCCAACGGCGGGCCGACGCTGATCGAGCACTTCACCTACCGCGCCGAGGGGCACTCCACCTCCGACGATCCCAGTGCCTACCGCAGCGCCGAGGAGAGCACCGGCTGGCCGCTCGGCGACCCCGTCACCCGCCTGCGCGACCACCTTATCGCGCTCGGCGAATGGTCGATCGAGCAGCACGAGGCGCAGGACGCCGAGCTCGACCAGATGGTGAAGGACGCGCAGAAGGAAGGCGAGAAGAACGGCATTCTCGGCCACGGCCTGCACCACCCGTTCCACACCATGTTCGAGGACGTCTACGAGGAACTGCCCTGGCACCTCGAGGAACAGGCCGCGCAGGCCATCCGCGAAAGGCAGATCAAATGGCCGGAGGAGCCGGCGCAATGAGCGAGGTCGAAACCCTGTCCGACACTCGGCAAATGAACATGATCGAGGCGATCAATTCCGCGCTCGACGTCATGCTGGACCGCGATCCCGATGTCATCCTGCTGGGCGAGGACATCGGCTATTTCGGCGGCGTCTTCCGCGCGACGGCGGGCCTGCAGGAGAAGTTCGGCAAGCACCGGGTGTTCGATACGCCGATCTCCGAATGCGGCATCATCGGCGCGGCGGTAGGAATGGGAGCATACGGCCTCAGGCCCGTGCCGGAAATCCAGTTCGCCGATTACATCTATCCCGGCCTCGACCAGCTCATCAGCGAAGCGGCGCGGCTGCGCTATCGCTCGGCAGGCGAGTTCGTCGCGCCGATGACCGTGCGCTCGCCCTTCGGCGGCGGCATCTTCGGCGGGCAGACCCACAGCCAGAGCCCGGAGGCGCTGTTCACCCACGTCGCCGGTCTCAAGACCGTGATCCCGGCCACGCCCTATGACGCCAAGGGCTTGCTCATCAGTTGCATCGAGGACAACGACCCCGTCATCTTCTTCGAGCCCAAGCGCATCTACAACGGCCCTTTCGACGGCTATTACGACAAGCCCGCCAAGAGCTGGAAGGGCCACGCCGACGCGCAGGTGCCCGAGGGCTACTACAAGGTGCCCCTCGGCAAGGCCCGTCTGGCGCGCGAGGGCGAGGCGCTGACGGTGCTCGCCTACGGCACCATGGTCCACGTCGCGCAGGCGGTGTGCGAGGCGAAGGGCGTCGATGCCGAGATCCTCGACCTGCGCACGCTCGTCCCGCTGGACATCGAGGCGATCGAGGCGAGCGTGGAGAAAACCGGCCGCTGCCTGATCGTCCACGAGGCCACGCGCACCAGCGGCTTCGGCGCGGAGCTGAGCGCGCTGGTGACCGAGCGCTGTTTCTACCACCTCGAGGCGCCGGTAGAGCGCGTGACCGGCTTCGACACGCCGTACCCCCACAGCCTCGAGTGGGCCTATTTTCCCGGCCCCGTCCGCATCGGCGAGGCCATCGACAAGATCATGCAGGACTGACCCCGATGGCGAAATTCACCTTTCCCATGCCCGATATCGGCGAAGGCATCACCGAGGCCGAAATCGTCGCCTGGCACAAGCAGGTCGGCGACCGGGTCGAGGAAGACGAGGAATTCGTCGACATGATGACCGACAAGGCGACCGTCCCGCTGGAAAGCCCGGTCACCGGCACGATCGTCCAGATCGCGGGCGAGGTGGGCGACATGGTGGCCATCGGCAGCCCGCTGATCGTGGTCGAGGTGGAGGGCGAGGGCTCGGACGAGGGGGAGGCGGAGGCCGAAGCGGAAGTGCCGTCGCCCAAGGCCGAGATCGTCGAGGAGCGCATCGAGGTCGAAAACCCCGATGCCAGTGATGCAGACCGCGCCATTGCAGCGGCTCCCACTCCCCCCGCTCAGGCTGAGCCTGTCGAAGCCCCGCAACCCAGCGCCAAGGCCGGTGCTTCGACAAGCTCAGCACGAGCGGGTCATGGAGATGCGGCGAAAGTGCTCGCCAGCCCGGCGGTGCGCGCCCGCGCGAAGGACCTCGGCGTCGACCTCGCGCAGGTCCGCGCCGACGGCCGCGTGCGCCACGCCGATCTCGACAGCTTCATCGCCTATTCGGGTGGCTATTCCGGGGCCGGCAAGGCGCGCGCGGACGAAGAGATTCGCGTCATCGGCCTGCGCAAGCGCATCGCCGAGAACATGGCCGCCGCCAAGCGCCACATCCCGCACTTCACCTACGTCGAGGAATGCGATGTCACTGCGCTGGAAGAAACCCGGGCGCAGCTGAATTCCGACCGCGGTAACCGTCCCAAGCTGACCATGCTGCCCCTGCTCATCACCGCGATCTGCAAGGCGCTGCCCGATTTCCCCATGATCAACGCCCGCTACGACGACGAGGCGAAGGTCGTCACCCGCCACGGCGCGGTACACCTGGGCATGGCGACCATGACCGACAATGGCCTGATGGTCCCCGTCATCCGCGACGCGCAGGCGAAGAACCTGTGGCAGCTCGCCACCGAGATCGGCCGCCTGGCCGAAGCGGCCCGCAGCGGCAGCGCGAAGTCCGAGGAGCTGAGCGGCTCGACGCTGACGGTGACCTCGCTCGGCCCGCTGGGCGGGGTCGCCACCACGCCCGTCATCAACCGCCCCGAGGTCGCCATCATCGGCCCCAACCGAATCGTCGAGCGGCCCATGTTCGTGAAGGGTGCGGACGGCATCGAGCGGGTGGAGAAGCGCAAGCTGATGAACATCTCCATCTCCTGCGATCACCGTGTCGTCGACGGCTACGATGCCGCCGCTTTCGTGCAGGAAGTGAAGAAGCTGATCGAGGCCCCGGCGCGCATTCTGGCGGGCTGAGAAAAGGACTGCAAAAACCCGCGCGATGCGTGTTGACACCCTCCCGGTGCTAAACTAGACGCGCGGCTCCCAAGAGGCGCTAGAGCCGCTTAAATGCGCGGGTGTAGCTCAGTTGGTTAGAGTATCGGCCTGTCACGCCGAGGGTCGCGGGTTCGAGTCCCGTCACTCGCGCCACTTGGGACCTTTTCCTTATTTTGCCGCCTGGTGCGTGTCGCAGTAATAGGCGCTGCGCCCGCCGACCTTCACCTTGGCGATGGTGCCGTCGCAGCGCGGGCAGGGCTTTCCGGCCTTGCGGTCGCCGATCAGCCAGTCCTTTGGCAGCTTCTTGTACTGCGCGCCGGTCTTGCAGACGGCGACCAGCACCTCGCGCATGCAATCGAACATCGTGCCTAGCGCGTCATCATCGATGGTCTTCGCCACGGTCTCCGGATGCCAGCCGGTCTGGAACAGGATTTCGTCCGACCACAGGTTGCCGATCCCCGCCAGCTTGCGCTGCGCCATCAGCGCGCCCTTGATGGTGCCGCTCGTCTTGCCCATCAGCGCCACGAAGTCATCGCGCGAAATCGTAAGCGCATCCGGCCCGAAGCCGATGCGCGCGATCTCCGCTTCGGGCGAATCGACCACGCGCACCCAGCCAAGCTTGCGCGGGCAGCGAAAGGCGAGTCGGCGGTCGCCCTCGAAAACGATCAGTAGCTTCGTGTAATCGGGCGCTTCGTCCGGCGCGTCGAAGGGCAGCAGCTTGCCCGTCATGCCCAGGTGCACGCAGATCCACGGGCCGGTCTTGCTGCCCGCGAAGATCAGCTTGCCGTGACGGCGTGTTTGCGTGAATTGGTGCCCGACGAGGCGCCTTCGCTCGTTGTCGCCGGGAAGCTCGATGTAGGTGACATCGTCGCCAAGTTCGACGGCCTCGATCGTGCGGTTGAGGCACCGGTCCTCGATCCGCTGGCGATTGGTCTGGGCTTCGGGAAGCTCGGGCATGACATGGCAATCCGCCGGGCTGCGCCGCGGTTCCGCTCTTGCCAGCGGCGGCGCGGCGGGCGACGGTGGCGGGCATGAGCTTCACTTTCGAATTCGGCCCGGCGGTCACCCTGCGAAACGGCGTTGCCGAGGACATCGGCGCCTTCCTGCCCGACGGCCCGGTGCTGTTCGTGACCGACGCGAACCTGCGCGCCATCGGCCTGACCGAACCTGCGCTCACGGAATTGCGCGAATGGCACGACGTCGCGGTCTTCGACGCGGTCGAGGAAGACCCGAGCGAGGCGAGCGTACTTGCGGCTGTGGCGCTGGGGCGCGAGGCGGGCGCGGTCTCGGTCGTCGGCTTCGGGGGCGGAAGCCCGATGGATGTCGCCAAGGCGGCGGCCTACCTGCTCGGCAGCGGCGACGAGATCGCCGGCATCTACGGCGTCGGCCGGGCGAGGGGTGAGGGATTGCCGCTGGTGCTCGTGCCGACCACGGCGGGCACCGGCAGCGAGGCGACGTCGATCAGCATACTGACCGTGGGCGGGACGGAGAAGAAAGGCATCGTCGCCCCCGCGCTCTACGCCGATCACGCCCTGCTCGACCCCCTGCTGACGACGGGCCTGCCGCGCCACATCATCGCCGCGACGGGTGTCGACGCGATGGTCCACGCCATCGAGGCTTTTACCAGCCGCGACCTCAAGAACCCGCTGTCCGACCTGCTGGCGAAAGAAGCACTGGGCCTCCTCGCCGCCAACATCCGCACCGCCTGCGACGCGCCGGGCGATCTCGCGGCGCGGGAGGCGATGCTGCGCGGGGCCTTCCTCGCGGGCGTCGCCTTTGCCAATGCCCCGGTGGCGGGCGTGCACGCGCTGGCCTATCCGCTGGGCGGACATTTCCACGTGCCGCACGGTCTCGCCAACACCCTGATGCTGCCGCACGTGCTGGCGCACAACATGGAAGCCGCTGGGCCAATGTATGCAGAACTCGCGCCGCTGGTCGATCCTGCGCTGGCGCCGCTCGGCATCGAGGGGCGGGCGCAGGGTTTCGTGGAGGCGCTGGTCGCCATCGCTGCCGACATCGGCCTCAGCCCGCGGCTGGCGGATGTCGGAGTGGGCGCGGCCGATTGCGCGATGCTGGCGGACGAAGCGATGAAGCAGCAGCGCCTGCTGGTGAACAACCCGGTCGCCATCACCCGCGAGGATGCGCGGCGGATTTACGAGGCGGCCCTGTGACCCGCGAGCCGCCTCGGGCCCGCGCGCATTACCGCGCCTGGCGCACGATCCCCACGCGCTGGGCCGACAACGATGTCTACGGCCACGTCAACAACGTCGTCTATTACGGCTGGTTCGACACCGCGGTGAATGCCGAGCTGGTGGCGCGCGGCGTGCTCGACATCGCCGGCGGGCGGACCATCGGCCTGGTCGTGGAAACGGGCTGTCGCTACTTCGCTCCGCTCGCCTTTCCGCAGGTGGTCGAGGCGGGTGTGCGGGTGGCGCACATCGGCACTTCGAGCGTGCGCTACGAGGTCGGCATCTTTGCCGAGGGAAGCGACGCGGCTGCCGCAGAGGGCCACTTCGTCCACGTCTACGTCGACCGCGAGACGCGTCGCCCCGTGCCGTTACCCCTGGACTGGCGCGAGGCGCTGGGCGCGCTGGCCTAGCCCCAGCGGCCGGTTTCCATCCAGATCAGGAAGCGGCGCAGCGGCAGCAGCCATACCAGCCCCAGCGCGAGGTAGACCACGCCCTGCAACAGCGAAGGCCAGCCGCCGATCAGCGGCGGCAGGAAAACGGCGACCAGCACGGCGTAGACCAGCAATGCGGCGAGCAGGCCGAGAATGCCGACAGGGATGCGCCAGGTGGGCTCGGTCCTCATGCGAAAGGTCCGTAGATGCGCGTCGGGGTGACGATGGCGGTGAGCGGCATATCGTGATCCTCCACGGGCAGCTCGTCCACGCGCTGCACGTCCCAGCCCATGCCGATGGCCACGGTTTCGGGATGATCGGCCAGCCAGCGATCGTAGAACCCGCCGCCCTGTCCGATCCGCTCGCCGCGCTCGGTGAAGCCGACCAGCGGCATGAACAGCACGTCCGGCACGACGAGGGGCGCGGAGAGGCGCGGCTGGCGCAGGTTCATCGGTCCGGGCTCGAGATCGCTCTCGTCCCAAGGGTCGGTGTGCACGTGGAAATGCATGGGCTCGGCCCGCTTGACCACACGGGGCAGCGCGACGGTGTGCCCGCGCTCGTGGAAGAAGCGGGTGTAGGCAGCGGCTGGGGCTTCGCCTTCCCCGGCGCGGTAGAGGCCGATGACGGCGCCTTCCGGCACCAGCGCCAGCACGGGGGCGGGCGGCTGGCGGAAGACCAGCGCGGATACCTCGGGCGGCAGCGCGCGGGCATGGTCGAGCCGCGCCTTGCGCAGCGCCTCGCGCAGCTGCGCCTTGTGCTGGGAAATGTCGGTCACGAGAGGGGCCCTAGCGCCGGATGGTGAGTGGCGGAACCACCATGGGTCGTTTTCCGGGAAATCCTCTGACGCCTAACGTCAGGTGGGCGCCGTATATCCGAAACCCCAGGACGAACCCAGCAGCCTCGGTAGGGACAGCTCCCATGGATTGCTTATAGCCTCAGGGATATTCGAAACGGCTCGTGCCGGGCAGTCCCGCCAAGGCCTATCTAGGATGCCGACGGGCCGGTCTCAAGCTGCATTGCGAGGCTTTCGAGCCGGTCCGCCATGCTTTCGAGCCGGATCGCGGTGGCCTCGTCCGGCTCAGCCGTGGCGGGCGCGTTGCTGGTGGCCTCGTAGAGCTCGTCCGCCAGCAGCAGCGAGGCGTAGAGCAGCACGCGTTCGGGCGACTGGCCGTTCAGGCCGTCGAGCTGCGCGAGCTTGGCGGAAATCGAGCGGCCGAGCTCCTCGATGTGCTGCTCTTCGCCCGGGGCGCAGGCGATGGTGTACTTGCGCCCGGCGATCTCGAGCGTGACGTTGCTCATGCCTCGATCTCCGCGATCATGGCGTCGAGTTCGCGCAGGGCCGCCCCCGCTTCGCGTCGCAGGGCGTCGTAGCGCTGTTGCAGGCCGTCGTCCGTTGCCACGGCGGGGGAGGACGCGGTGGCGACCGCCTCGATCCGCGCAGCGGCGGCATCGATGCGGCTCATGGCGTCGGCAATCCGCCCGGCAATGTCTCCCGCGTTCATGGCGGCGCAAATTAGGGCGGAGTGGCGTGTCGGCAAGCACTTGCCGGCGAAAGTTGTGAATAATCCTCGCAAGCCTCGGGCCTCCCGTCGGATTTCGTGCGCGCGGGGCGGGGCGACCTGCTTGACCTCGCCGCCCCTCGCCACCACACACCCCTGCATCCGAATCGGCCCGCTTACGGGCAACCCTGCCGCGCATCCGGAGCCTTGCATGAGCGACGAGACCATCCGTTTCACCAACATGGCCAACGCCATCCGTGCCCTGTCGATGGACGGCGTGCAGGCGGCGAATTCCGGCCATCCCGGCATGCCGATGGGCATGGCCGACGTGGCGACGGTGCTATGGCAGGACTATCTGAAGTTCGACCCCAAGGCGCCCGACTGGGCCGACCGCGACCGCTTCGTGCTGAGCGCGGGGCACGGCTCGATGTTGATCTACTCGCTTCTCTACCTCTCGGGCTACGAGGCGCCGACGCTGGAGGACCTGAAGAACTTCCGCCAGTTGAACAGCCCCTGTGCAGGGCATCCGGAGAACTTCCTGCTCGACGGCGTGGAGGCGACCACCGGCCCGCTCGGGCAGGGGCTGGCGATGGCGGTCGGCATGGCCATGGCCGAGCGGCATCTCAACGCCGAGTTCGGCGACGATCTGGTCGACCACCGCACCTGGACAATCGCCGGGGACGGCTGCCTGATGGAAGGCATCAACCACGAGGCGATCGGCCTTGCCGGGCACCTCAAGCTCGGCCGCCTGATCGTGCTGTGGGACGACAACGACATCACCATCGATGGCAAGGTGTCGCTGTCGTCGTCCGAGGACATTCCGGCGCGCTATCGGGCAACCGGCTGGCACGTGGCGGAGTGCGACGGGCATGACCCGGCCGACATCCGCCGCGCCATCGACGAGGCGCTGGCCGAGACCGGCAAGCCCTCGCTGGTGCGTTGCACCACCGTCATCGGCAAGGGCGCGCCGACCAAGCAGGGCACCAGCGCCACCCACGGCAGCCCGCTGGGCGAGGCCGAGATCGAGGGCGCGCGCAAGGAACTGGGCTGGAGCCACGGGCCCTTCGTGGTGCCGGACGATGTGCTCGCCGACTGGCGCGCCACCGGCGAGCGGGGCGGCGCGGCGCACGGCGAATGGCGCGACCGGCTCGGCGCTTCGGCCAAGAAGGCCGAGTTCGAGCGTCGCATGGCAGGCGACCTGCCCAAGCTCGACCAGGCGACAAAGGCGTTTCGCAAGTGGCTGGAAAGTCCGGAAAAGGTCGCCACGCGCAAGGCCAGCGAAAATGCCCTCGACGTGCTCAATCCGCTGGTGCCCGAACTGGTCGGCGGCAGCGCGGACCTGACCGGATCGAACAACACCAAGGCCGGCGGCATCACCGCCTTCACCGCAGACGATTACGCCGGGCGCTACATGTATTACGGCATCCGCGAATTCGGCATGGCCGCGGCGATGAACGGCATGGCGCTGCACGGCGGGATCATCCCCTATGGCGGCACCTTCCTGATCTTCACTGACTACTGCCGCGGTGCCATCCGCCTGTCCGCGCTTCAGCAGGTGCGCGTGATCTACGTGATGACGCACGACAGCATCGGGTTGGGGGAGGACGGCCCGACGCATCAGCCGATCGAGCACCTGCAGTCCCTGCGCGCCATGCCCAACCTTCTCGTCATGCGCCCGGCGGACCGGGTGGAGACGGCGGAGTGCTGGGAGATCGCGCTGAAGCAGAAGGACCGTCCTTCGGTCATCGCGCTCAGCCGGCAGAACTTGCCGCAGGTCCGCAACGCGCCGGACGAGGTCGATATGAGCGCGAAGGGCGCCTATCGCCTGAAGAAGGCCGGGAACAAGCGCCGCGTCATCCTGATCGCCACCGGCAGCGAGGTGCACCTGGCGCTCGAATGCGCCGAAGCGCTGGAGAAGCAGGGCGTGGGCGCGGACGTTGTTTCCATGGTCTGCACCGAACTGTTCGACGAGCAGGACGCCGCCTACCGCGCCGAAATCCTGCCCGATGTCGACCCATCGGAAATCCTCCGCGTCAGCATCGAGGCGGGCACGACTTTCGGCTGGGAGCGCTATACCATGGCGAACGGCCTGCGCTTCGGCATCGACCGCTTCGGCGCCTCTGCCCCGGCGGAGCAATTGTACGAGAAATTCGGTCTGACTGCGGAGGCCATCGTCCCGCAGATCGTCAACGCAATCAAGAACTAAGCAGGAGCACCTCACATGGCGACCAAGGTAGCAATCAACGGTTTCGGGCGCATCGGCCGGCTCGTGGCGCGGGCCATGCTGGAGCGTGACGACCACGATCTGGAACTCGTGGCGATCAACGATCTCGCCGATACCGACGCCAACGCCCTGCTGTTCGGGTTCGACTCCACCCACGGCCGCTTCCCCGGCACGGTGGAGGTCGACGGCACCAATCTGGTCGTCAACGGCAAGCGCATCGCCGTGACCTCGGAACGCAACCCCGGCAATTTGCCGCACAAGGACATGGGCGTCGACATGGTGTTCGAATGCACCGGCTTCTTCCAGAGCGACGAGCAGTGCCGCCCGCACCTCGACGCCGGTGCCAAGCGCGTGCTGATCTCGGCGCCTGCCAAGGGCGTGTCCGCCACCGTGGTCTACGGCGTGAACCACGACGTGCTGACCGCCGACGACGTGATCGTCTCCAACGCCAGCTGCACCACCAACTGCCTCAGCCCCGTGGCCAAGGTGCTGCACGAGACCGTGGGTATCGAGCGCGGCTTCATGACAACGATCCACAGCTACACCAACGACCAGCGAATGCTCGACCAGATGCATTCCGACATGCGCCGGGCGCGCGGCGGGGCGCAGAACATGATCCCGACCACCACCGGCGCGGCGCGCGCGGTGGGCCTCGTGCTGCCGGAACTGGCGGGCAAGCTCGATGGCTCGTCGGTCCGCGTGCCGACGCCCAACGTCAGCCTGATCGACCTCGTCTTCACGCCGGGCCGCGATTGCACGGCGGAGGAACTGAACGCCGCGCTCAAGACCGCAAGCGAGGGCGCGATGAAGGGCGTTCTCGACTACACTGACAAGCCGCTGGTCAGCAGCGACTTCAACCACCACCCGGCCAGCTCCACCGTGGACAGCCTGGAAACCGCCGTCCTTGAGGGCAAGCTGGCCCGCGTGGTAAGCTGGTACGACAACGAGTGGGGCTTCTCCAACCGCATGATCGACACCGGCGGCGTGATGGCCTCGTTCCTCTGAGCATGGCCGCCTTCAAGACCCTCGACGACCTGCCCCGGGACCTGACCGGCCAGCGCGCGCTGGTGCGCGTCGACCTCAACCTGCCGATGGCGGAAGGGCGGGCGACCGACCTGACGCGGGCCGAGGCGGTGGCACCCACGATCCGCGAACTTAGCGAGCGCGGGGCCAAGGTGCTGCTGCTGGCGCACTACGGCAGGCCCAAGGGCGAGCGCCACTCGACCATGAGCATGAGCGAAATCGTCGGCGCGCTGGAGAGCGTGATCGACGTGGAGGTCATGTTCGTGCCCGAGGTCGCCGGTCCGGTGGTCGAGCAGTCGGTCGGCATCCTCGCGCCGGGCGACGTTGCCCTGCTGGAGAACACCCGATTCTGGCCGGGCGAGGAGGCGAACGACGCCGACTTCGCCCGCGCCATCGCGGCCAACGGCGACTTCTACGTCAACGACGCCTTTTCCGCCTCGCATCGCGCCCACGCGACGACCGAGGGGCTGGCGCACCTGCTGCCCGCCTATGCCGGGCGGGCCATGGAAAAGGAGCTGAAGGCGCTCGACACCGCGCTCGGCAATCCGCAGCCGCCGGTCGCCGCCGTGGTCGGCGGGGCCAAGGTCAGCACCAAGCTCGCAGTGCTCGAACACCTCGTCGAAAAGGTCCAGCACCTCATCATCGGCGGGGGCATGGCCAACACCTTCCTCGCCGCGAACGGGGTCGATGTCGGCAAGAGCCTGTGCGAGCACGACCTCGTCGACACGGTCAATCGCATCGTCGAGGCCGCCGACGCCGCGGGTTGCACGGTGCACCTGCCTTACGACGTCGTCGTGGCCAAGGAATTCGCCTCCAATCCGCCCAGCTTGCGCACCTGCAACGTCCATGAGGTTGCCGCCGACGAGATGATCCTCGACGTTGGCCCGCAGGCGGTCGAAGCGCTTGGCGACGTGCTCAAGACTTGCGCCACGCTCGTCTGGAACGGGCCGCTGGGTGCCTTCGAGACGCCGCCCTTCGACGAGGCGACCGTGGCGCTGGCGCGCACCGCCGCCGCGCTGACGCAATCGGGCGCGCTCGTTTCCGTGGCGGGCGGGGGCGATACCGTCGCCGCGCTGGCACACGCGGGCGTGGCCGACCAGGTCACCTACGTATCGACCGCGGGCGGGGCTTTCCTCGAATGGATGGAGGGCAAGGAATTGCCCGGAGTGGCTGCGCTCTCCGCCTGATGCGGGCCTTGCCCAGCCATCAGTCCGGCCCGCGCCCCTCGTAGACGAAGCGGTAATCTTCGGACCGGGTTTGGGTACCGGCAACCTTGCCCGGCTCCGCGCTGACCAGAACGACGATCCGGCCATGCACCTGCGCCGGTTCGCCCAGCGTCAGCGGCGCGCTTTCCTGCCAACCCCGGCCCGCCACGCGGGTCTGGACGACGATCCGGCCCGCCCACACGCAGCGCGCGTTGATCGGGCAGCGCGAATCCTCGACCACCGCCAGCGGGGTCAGCGCCATGTCGTCCAAGGCAACCGCCTGACCCAGCGGCACCGGTGTGCCCTCGGCGGACGGCACGGTGGCGGCAGTGGTGGCGCAGGCGGACAGCGCGAGCGCGGCGAACAGGGGGAGGGGCAGGTATCGCATCCCCCGCTCATCACGCCCCGCGCGCTGTCGGGAGGTTGAACGCCGGACGCCAGATTTCGCTTTCCTACAGGCCGCGATCCGTGCTGGCGGCGCGGCAATCACCATCTGCCCGGACGGATGTATCTCGCCAACTTGCGCTCCCGCCCCCGCCGCAATAGAGCCCGCTTCATCTTCACAAGTTCGACTGGGAGCATCGAATGAACACCGCCGAAATGACCGACCGCATCGCCAACGGACAAGGCTTCATCGCCGCGCTCGACCAGTCGGGCGGATCCACCCCCAAGGCCCTGCGCGGTTACGGCGTGGAGGACGATGCGTGGAGCGGCGAGGACGAGATGTATGCCGAGATCCACAAGATGCGCAGCCGCGTGATCACCGCGCCCAGCTTTTCCAATGGCAAGGTGATCGGCGCGATCCTGTTCGAGAAGACGATGGACGGCATGGTCGACGGAAAGACCACCGCCGAGGCGCTCAAGGACCGCGGCGTGGTGCCCTTCATCAAGGTCGATCAGGGCCTGGAGGACGAGGAAAACGGCGTTCAGCTGATGAAGCCGCTCGACAAGCTCGACGCGCTGCTGGCGAAATCGGTGGCGGCGGGCATGTTCGGCACCAAGATGCGCTCGGTCATCAAGTCCGCCAACCCGAAGGGCATTGCCGACATCGTGGCGCAGCAGTTCGAGGTGGGGCGCACCATCCTCGCCGCCGGGCTGATGCCGATCCTCGAGCCGGAGTACGACATCACCGCCGCCGACCGGGCCGAGGGCGAAGAGATGCTCAAGAGCGAGATCCTGACCCGTCTCGACCGTCTGCCCGAAGGCGAGCAGGTCATGCTCAAACTGTCGATCCCGGTGAAGGACGATCTCTATCGCGAGCTGATCGACCACCCCAAGGTGCTGCGCGTGGTGGCCCTCTCGGGCGGTTATTCGACCGACGAGGCGTGCGAGAAGCTGGCGAAGAACCCCGGCATGATCGCCAGCTTCAGCCGCGGCCTGCTGCAGGACCTGCGTGCCGGCCAGTCGGACGAGGAGTTCGACCGTTCGCTGGGCGGCGCGATCGACCAGATCTGCGAGGCTTCCGTCGCCTGACATGAGCGCCTGCCAGCTCTACCTCATTTCCCCGCTCGAGACGGGCGGGGACTTTCCGGCCCGGCTCGAACGCGCGCTGGCGGCGGGGGCGGGGCTGGCGAGCGCGTTCCAGTTCCGCGTGAAGGGGCTGGACCAGCACGAGGCGGCGCGGCTCGCGGCACCTTTGCAGGAAATCTGCGCCTCGCGCGACGTCGCCTTCATCGTCAACGATGACGTGGCGCTGGCGCGCCGCCTGAAGGCCGACGGTGTGCACCTGGGGCAGGGCGACGGCGACCCGCGAGAAGCGCGTGAGGAACTGGGCCGCGAGGCGCAGATCGGCGTCACCTGTCACGCCAGCCGCCACCTGGCCATGGAAGCGGGGGATGCGGGTGCGGACTACGTCGCCTTCGGAGCCTTCTTTCCCAGCGAAACCAAGGCCAGCGAGCATCGCCCCGACATCGACCTCGTCGAATGGTGGAGCGGCCTGTTCGAGATACCCTGCGTCGCCATCGGCGGCATCACCCCTGCCAATTGCGGCCCGCTGGTGGCCGCGGGCGCGGATTTCCTCGCCGTGAGCCATGCCGTGTGGGGCGGGGACGAGGTTGCCGCCGTCCGCGCCTTCGCCAAGGCCATGCAGCCGGAAACCTGAAGCGCCGCGACACGTTGAGCCCTGCAAGCCGGCAGTTCCGCCCGGTCGTCACGAGGGTCTTTTCATGTCGCGCAAGTTCATCGCCATTATCGCCGCCATTCCGCTCACCGTCGCCATCGCCGCCTGCGATTTCCGCGGCACCGACACCGCCGACAGCGAAGCCGAGGTCGCGAACACCGATACCGGCGCGGACTACGGCTACGACACCTACGGCAACGATAACCTCGCCGATCCGATGGCCTCCAACGATGCTGAATTCATGGGCGACGGCGACATGGCGGGGGCAACCACGCCCGATGGCATCCCCGACAGCGAGGAGCGCCCGATCATGCAGGCGCAGGTCGTGCTCGATCGCGTCGGCTTCGGCCCGGGCGTCATCGACGGGCGCATGGGCATGTCGACCGAGAACGCACTGCGAGGTTTCCAAGAGGCCAACAGCCTCGAGGTTACCGGCGAACTCGACGATGCGACGAAGTCCGCGCTCGCTCGGTGGGAGCGTATTCCGGCGACGCGCGTGGTCACCATCCCGGCGAGCTGGGGGCAATTGACCTTCGACCAGATCCCGGACGAGACCGCCGACCAGGCCGAGATGGAGCGCATGGGCTACGAAAGCCTCGACGAGAAGCTGGCCGAGCGGTTCCACACGACGGTGGAGGTTCTGCGTCAGCTCAATCCGAACGGTCGCCCGGCGGGCATGACCGGCGGTGACCGCGCGATGCGCACCACGGGCGGCAACGCGACGCCGTCACCCACCGCCAGCGCCAGCAGGTCCGCAAGTCCCACGCCGACGCCCACGGCATCGGGCAGCGCGAATTCGCCCGCGACGCAGAGCTATTTCACCGCCGGACAGCAGATTCGCGTGCCCAACATCGGTGCCGACCGCATCGCGCCGGGCGCGGTCGAGGATCGCGGCTGGCAGCAGACGCTCGCCTCGCTCGGTGTCGGCACGGAGCAGCCCGAGGTGGACCGCATCGTCGTCAGCAAGGCGGGCAAGACGCTGAAGGCTTACCAAGGCGACAAGCTGGTCGCGCTGTTCACCGTCAGCAGCGGGTCGAGCGAGTTCCCGCTGCCGTTGGGCGAATGGGACATCGTGGGCGAGGCCTTCAATCCGCCGTTCAATTACAGCCCCGAGGTGCTCACCGGCGGCCGCGAGACGGGCGAGGAATATACCCTGCCGCCGGGACCGAACGGACCGGTCGGGGTGGTTTGGATCGACCTCAGCAAGGAGCACTACGGCATTCATGGTACGCCCGACCCCAGCACCATCGGCCGCGCCCAGAGCCACGGCTGCGTGCGCCTGACCAACTGGGATGCCGCGCGGCTGGCGCAGATGGTCTCCACCAGTACGCAAGTCATCTTCGAAGCCTGATGGCCAGCCCCTTCGTCGAAAAGGTTCAGGTCGCTCTCGTCACGGCCACGCTCGTCTCGGCGGGCTGGATCGTGGCGGGCGCCTTCCTGCTCGACCGCGACGAGACGGCGGCGATCCGCGAGGACATGGGCTATCAGAGCGAGGCGGACCCGGTCCCAGCGCAGGAGGAACAGCGCAGCCGGCAGGCCGAACGCGCGCCGGATACCACGCCGCGCGTGACCACGCAGCCCGCGAGTCAGTCGGCCCAGCTGATGATCCCCGTGCTCGGAAAGTCCGCCGCCGATCTGACCGATACCTTTACCGACGATCGCGGCGGCGGCACGCGGTTGCACGAGGCGATCGACATCATGGCCGAGGCGGGCACCTCGGTTGTCGCCGCGGCACCGGGCAAGCTGGAGCGGATCTTCCTGTCCGACGCAGGTGGCAACACGCTCTACATCCGTTCCGACGATGGGGAGACGATCTACTACTACGCGCACCTGCGCGACTATGCGCCGGGGCTGACCGAAGGCATGGCGATCCGGCGCGGCCAGCGACTGGGCACCGTCGGCTCCAGCGGCAACGCCGATCCAACCGCGCCGCACCTGCACTTCGCCATGATGCGCACCCTGCCGGAGGCGGACTGGTGGGAGCCGTCGACCGCGGTCAATCCGTTCCCGCTGCTGACCGGGCGGCAATAGGTCGGCGCGGATTGCCTAGCGAGAACGGCGAATACAGCGCAGGCGGGTCGTCTCGCCGCCGTGCAACTTGCGCAGCGAGCCCTCGTCGAGCACGCGGTAGGCATCGCCATTGCGCGGCCCACTCGTCATCTGCACCCGGTCGCCGCGGCGCAGGTAGGTCCCGTCGCCCTGCGGCGAGGTATAGCGCGAGGCGCTGAGGATGCGGAAACTCTGCTGCGGCAGCGCGATGCTTGCCTCGCCCGATGCGTCGCCCGGCAGTTCGCAGACGTAGAAGCCCCGGCGGATCGTGCCGATCTCGCCCTGCGCCAATACGGGCACTGCAACCGTCGCGGCAAGCGCGGCAGCGAGGAAGGCATGGCGGAACGTCATGCCGGGGCGCATAGCATGCCGGGCTGAGCGCGTCATGAACCAAGCCATGCTTGCCGCGCCGCCCGCCAGCGTCTAGGGCGCGGGCCAATCCCGATAATCCAGCGAAAGACGCGTGGCATGAAGATCTCCGGCGTGGACATCCGTCCCGGCAACATCCTCGAATACGAAGGCGGCATCTGGAAGGTCGCCAAGATCCAGCATACCCAGCCCGGCAAGGGCGGCGCCTACATGCAGGTCGAGATGAAGAACCTGATGGACGGCCGCAAGACCAACGTGCGTTTCCGCAGCGCCGACACGGTCGAAAAGGTGCGGCTGGACACCAAGGACTATCAGTTCCTCTACGAGGACGGCGACCAGCTCGTCTTCATGGATGCCGACACCTACGACCAGATCAACCTCGACAGCGACCTGCTGGGCGACGCGCGCCCGTTCCTGCAGGACGGGATGCAGGTCTCGCTCGAGCTGTGGGAGGAGCGCCCGATCAGCGTGCAGCTGCCCAACCAGGTGGAGGCCACCATCGTCGAGGCCGACGCCGTGGTGAAGGGCCAGACCGCCAGCTCCAGCTACAAGCCCGCCATCCTCGACAACGGCGTTCGCATCATGGTGCCCCCGCACATCGAGAGCGGCACGCGCATCGTGGTCGACGTGTACGAGCAGAGCTACGTCGGCAAGGCGGGCTGAATTTAGATGGCTGCGATTTCCGGTCTCATCCGCGTGATGGAAAAGGCTGCCCGCAAGGCGGGTGGCCGCCTGCGGCGCGATTTCGGCGAGGTCGAGGCGCTGCAGGTCAGCCGCAAGGGACCGGCGGACTTCGTCTCCAAGGCCGACATGCGCGCCGAGCGCACGCTGTGGGACGAGCTGAAGGTCGCGCGCCCCGGCTGGGGCTTCCTGCTCGAGGAATCGGGCGAGATCGAGGGCGACGAGGACGCGCCGCGCTTCATCATCGATCCGCTCGACGGCACCAGCAACTTCCTCCACGGCATCCCGCATTTTGCCATCAGCATCGCCGTGCAAGAGCGCAAGCTGGGCAGCAGCGAGTGGGGCGACGTGACCGCCGGGGTCATCTACCAGCCGGTCACCGACGAGACCTTCTGGGCGGAGAAATCGCGCGGCGCGTGGCTGCATGACGCGCGCCTGCGCGTTTCCAGCCGCCGCCAGCTGACCGAGGCGCTGTTCGCCACCGGCATGCCCTATGCCGCGCACGGCGACTTTGCCGAATGGACGCGCATCTACGGGGCCGTCGGATCCGAAGTCGCCGGTGTGCGCCGTTTCGGCAGCGCCGCGCTCGATCTCGCCTGGGTCGCCGCGGGCCGCTTCGACGGGTTCTGGGAAAGCGACCTTTCGCCGTGGGACACCGCGGCGGGCTGCCTGCTGGTGCGCGAGGCGGGCGGTTTCGTTTCCGACTATCGCGGCCGCTCGCAGCCGATTTGCGACAAGCAGGTCATCGCCGGCAACGATCAGCTGCACTCCCGCCTGCACAAGCTGATTGCCGGGGCGCTGAAGTAGGGCTAGGCGCGCCGGGAATGCCCCTGTGGCGGAATTGGTAGACGCGCTCGACTCAAAATCGAGTTTCTTACGAAGTGCCGGTTCGAGTCCGGCCAGGGGTACCAGCCACTTGACCTCCAGCCACCTTGCCAAGCGGGCGCGCAGGCCCGATGGTCGCGACCGGTGATCGAGCTTCCAACTCCCCACGCGCTGGCCGCCATGATCATGACGGTCGGCGTGTTCGTGGCCTTTGCCCGCGGGAAGCCGTCGATCGAGATCGTCTCGCTGTTCACCATCGCGCTGATCGGCGTCGGCCTGTATTTCTATCCGTTGCCGGACAGCCTGCCGACCGACGGGCTGGCGCTGGCCTTTGCCGGCTTCGGCCACCCGGCGCTCATCACCATCTGCGCGCTGATGATCATGGGCCGGGGCCTTGTCGTCACCGGCGCGCTTGAACCCGCCGCGCTGGTGCTGGAGCGCGTGTGGAAGCTGAACGTGCAGCTGGGGATGCTCGTCTCGCTGCTGCTGGCGCTCTTCCTCTCAATGATCGTCAACGATACGCCCGTGCTGGTGCTGCTGATGCCGATCTTTGTGGCGCTGGCCCAGCGCGGAGCCATGCCGGCATCGAAGACGCTGATACCGCTTAACGCCGCGGTGCTGATCGGCGGCATGGCGACGACCATCGGCACCTCGACGAACCTGCTGGTCGTCGGCATCGCCCAGGATCTGGGGATGCCGCAGATGTCGGTGTTCCACTACACCCCCATCGTGCTGATGGCCGCGGCGGTGGCGCTGCCCTACCTTTGGCTGGTGATGCCGCGGCTGCTGCCCGACAACACGCCGGAGCAGACGCAGGCGGTGCGGCGCTTCTTCAGCCACCTCCGGGTGACGCCGAGCAGCGAGCTGGCGGGACGGCATTTCGACGAGATCGTGGACCGTCTGCACGACGACTTCCGCTTCGAGGAACGACCCAAGGGCAAGTTCGAGCCGGGGCAGCGCTTTCTCATCTCCGGAACGCACGACGGGCTCGAGAGCGCCATCCGCGTGCTGCGCGGACAAGTCGCGCCTTCATGGGTGATCGACCAGATCGTCGAACAGTCGCAGCAGCGGCGCGAGGATATCCAGGTGGTCGAGATGGTCGTGACGGCC
Source organism: Aurantiacibacter luteus (assembly GCF_001010945.1). Classification (GTDB taxonomy): domain Bacteria; phylum Pseudomonadota; class Alphaproteobacteria; order Sphingomonadales; family Sphingomonadaceae; genus Alteraurantiacibacter; species Alteraurantiacibacter luteus. Next base: position 920,437 of record NZ_LBHB01000001.1, on the reverse strand, counting down.
GACAGCCGACTCGTCGGCCGCACGCTGGCCTCCTCCGGCATCGCCGACCGCTACGGCGTGGCGGTGCTCGGCGTCCACAAGCCGCGGCGCGCGCTGCTGGGTGAGGAGGCCGCGCCGATCGGCCCGGACATCCGGCTCGAGGAAGGCGACGTGCTGCTCGTCATGGGCCTTGCCGACGGCATCGATCCCTTCCGCAGCACCGACAGCCTGTTGCAGCTGGAAGGCGTGCGCGAGGTGCCGCGCAGGTCCAAGGCCCTGCTGGCGGCGGCGATCATGTTCGGCGCGGTGGCGCTGGCATCGGTCGGGCTGCCGTGGATCGGCTCTGGCGGGCTCTACCTCGTCAAGGTGCCCATCGCCATCTCCGCGCTGGCGGGCGCCATCGTCATGTTCGTGACCGGCTGCGTCAAGTTCGACCGGGTGGGCAGGGCGCTTTCGGCCAAGGTGATCGTCCTCGTCGCGGCCAGCATCGCCATCGGCCGCATCGTGCTGGAAAGCGGCGCGGCGGGCTGGCTGGGCGAGACGCTGGCGCTGGGCCTGCAGTACTTGCCGCCCGCCGGCGTGCTGATGGCGATCATGCTGTTTGTGACGGTGCTCACCAACTTCGCCTCCAACGCCACGGCGGCGACGGTGGGCACACCCATCGCCTTTGCCATCGCGACCGAGCTCGGCCTGCCGACCGAACCGCTGGTGCTGGCCGTGCTGTTCGGCTGCAACCTGTGCTATGCGACACCCATCGCCTACCAGACGAACATGCTTATCATGGCCGAGGGCAACTACAGCTTCGCCGACTACGTTAAGACCGGCGTGCCCCTGGTGCTGATTATGGTCACGACGCTGAGTATCCTGCTGGTCACGACCTACGGGATGTAACCGGCGCGGCCGTCAGACCGGCGCATCTGCCCCGCCGCCGCCCGCGCCTGCGCGCCGGGCCGAGGCGCGGGAAATCGCGTCCATCTGCGCCGCCGTGGGGCCCGAAGACGCGGCGGCCTCGGCGCGCTGTTCGGGCGGCAGCGCGGCAACGAGGGACTGGTACTGCTCCTCGCTCATCGCCGCGACCTGCTCTGCGCTGTAGCCGGGAATGGCGACCCGCCGCGAAGCGGCGGCGCGCCGGCGGCTGCCGGTGCCGTTGACCTGCGCGGCGACATCGGGCGCTCCGTAGCCGTAGCCCTCGTCGCCGAACGTTCCACCGCCATCGAGGTCGCGGCGGATGAGTTCGCGCGTGCGGAAACGCTGGGCGCTGAACTCGCGCAGGTGCTGCTCGTCCCGATGTTCGTCGATCTGCTGGGCCATGGCTTCGCGATTGTCGGAGTCGGCGAACATGGCTATCCCCGCCGTCAGCGTCAGCGTGACGACGGCGAAGTGCTTGTACATCTTGAGCGGAATCGGGGGTTTCGACAGCTTCGCCATGCGCGCGTCCTAGCCCGGCGGGATTAAGGGAGCGCGCGGGAGCATGGTTAAATGCCGCTTACCATCATTCGCGCCGGCGATACGGAACCCGCGCATATCGCGTTAGTTTCACGAGGCAGTTTGGTGGAGAAAATTCATGACGGAAGAACGCATTACCGAAGTCGAAACCCCTTCGGGCAACACCCATACCCACACAACCGTCGTCACCGACGGCGAGCCGCGCCGTAGCGGCGGGGCGGGCTGGGGCCTGGTCATCGTGCTGCTGGTGCTGGGCGCAATCGCGGTCTTCGCCTTCATGCAGATGAGCGGGTCGGAAGCCGCCAAGGACAATGCCGTGGCCGATGCCGCGAACAGCGTGGGCGATGCGGCCGGACAGGTCGGTGACGCGGCGCAGGATGCGGCCGACAATCTGTCGAACTAGGTGCTTTTCTCCCGTTTTCATGACGGGGTGTAAAGTTTACCGACATTTCACCTGTCGCCGCTAGACCGGGTCGCACGCGCGGAAATCTCTCCGCCCGCAGCGATCCGGTCCGGTGATGGTACGTCTCTTCAAGCACTACATTCCGCACGCGGTCTTGCTGCTCGGGCTGCTGGACTTCGCCCTGCTGCTGCTGGCGGGCGATCTTGCCTGGCAGTTTCGCGCGGCGCAGATCGGCACCGATGTCGGCCCGCTGCTCGGCCGCCTCATGCCGCTGGTCGGTTTCTCGGTAACGACGCTGGCCGCGCTCATCGCGGTCGGGGTCTATGGTCCCGACGCGCTGCGCTCCATGCGCTTTGCCTGCGCGCGCCTGATGGTGGGCGTAAGCCTCGCCATCCTTGCGCTGGCACTGCTCGATTTCGTGCTGCCGGGCCTGACATACTGGCGCTCGACGCTGCTCTACGCGATGGTGCTGGCGATCGGGTTGCTGGTGGCGAACCGGCTGGTGACGGGCGGACTGCTGGGCACCAGCGCCTTTCGCCGTCGCATCCTGGTGCTGGGCGCGGGTGAGCGGGCCAAGCGGCTCAAGCTGATGGCCGAGCGGCCAGAGAGCGGATTTTCCATCGTCGGCTACGTCAGCATGGCGGACAGCCAGCCCGCCGTACCCGAAGCCATCGCCCGTTCCAGCATCGCCGACCTGTCCGCCCACGTGGCGAACCTCGGCGCGAGCGAGGTCGTCATGGCGCTGGAGGAACGCCGCAACGCCCTGCCGCTGAAAGACCTGCTGCGCGTCAAGACTGCGGGCGTGCACGTCAACGAATTCACCAGCTTCATGGAGCGCGAGACGGGCCGTGTCGATCTCGACACGCTCAACCCCAGCTGGCTGATCTATTCCGACGGTTTCAGCTCCGGCCGCGCCTTTACCAAGGTCGCCAAGCGCGGCTTCGACATCCTGGCGAGCGGCCTGCTGCTGCTGCTGACTTTCCCTGTCATCCTGCTGTTCGCGGCCATCGTGAAGCTCGACAGCAAGGGCCCGGCCTTCTTCCGCCAGAAGCGGGTGGGCCTCTACGGGCAGCCCTTCGAGCTGGTGAAGCTGCGCTCCATGCGCACCGATGCCGAAAAGGACGGCGCGAAGTGGGCGCAGAAGAACGACGCGCGCGTCACCCGCGTCGGTGCCTTCATCCGCAAGGTCCGCATCGACGAGCTGCCGCAGGTTTGGACCGTGCTGATGGGCCACATGAGCTTCGTAGGCCCGCGCCCCGAAGTGCCCACCTTCGTCGACGCGCTCGAACAGGAGCTGCCCTATTATGCCGAACGGCACATGGTGAAGCCCGGCATCACCGGCTGGGCGCAGATCAACTTTCCCTATGGCGCCAGTGTCGAGGATTCGCGCCAGAAGCTGGAATACGACCTCTATTACGCCAAGAACTACACCCCCTTTCTCGACCTGCTGATCATGCTGCAGACGCTGCGCGTGGTGCTGTGGCCGGAGGGTGCGCGCTGATGGACCTCGCATGGTCGATGGCGAGTTACCTCGGCTGCATCGTCGCGGCCTGCGCGGCCGTGGCGATGAGCCTGTGGCTCAACACCGCGCGGCGCGGGCACGGCCCGGCCATCAATGCTGCCGCCGCGGCGCTGGCGCTGGCTGCGCTATGGTGCTTCTCGGTCGCCGGATTTGGCGGCGAGAGCGTGGCGAGCGAATTGCTGCTGGTGGTCAGCAACCTTGCCTGGCTGTGGATGCTTTACCGCCTGTTCGGCTACGACCAGCGCGACAAGAGCCTCGGCCCGATCCGCCCGGTCGTGTTCACGCTGGCCTTCGTCGAGCTGCTGCAGTTCGCCCTGATCGCCGCGCGCCTGCAATATCCCGCGCAGCCCGACGCCGAGTTGCTGATCCTGCGCTTTGCTTGCACGTTCCGCCTGCTGATGTGCATCGGAGGACTGGTGCTGGTGCACAACCTCTACGTCGGCGCATCGCAGCAGGCGCGACTGACGCTGCGCTGGCCTGCGGCGGCGCTCGCCTTCGTGTTCCTCTACGACCTTAATTTCTACACCATCGCTTACCTCGGTGGCGACATCCCCAACCTGCTCGGCGACCTGCGCTGGCTGCCCGTGCTGGGCGCCGCGGGCCTGCTGGCGCTGGGGCTTCTGCGCAACGAGGGCGACCTGCGCCTGCGCCCGTCGCGCGGATTCGCCTTCCAGTCGTTCTCGCTGCTGCTGATCGGGGCCTACCTGGTGGTGATGGTCGTGGTGGCGAAGGGGCTCGCCTACGCGGGGAGCGACTACGGGCGAGTGCTGCAGACGGGCTTCGTGCTCCTCGCCAGCCTCGTCGCGCTGACGGTCTTGCCCTCGGCCCGGCTGCGCGGCTGGCTGCGGGTGACGCTGTCGAAGAACCTGTTCCAGCACCGTTACGATTACCGGTCCGAATGGCTGCGCTTCACCGATACCATCGGGCGCGCGGGACAGGATTCGCCGCTGCCGCAGCGCGCCGTGCAGGCGATTGCCGACATTACCGACAGCCCATCGGGCCTACTGCTCGCCCCGCGCGAGGAAGGCGGCATGGCGCTCGCCGCGCGCTGGCAATGGCACGGCATCGAGGTGCCGGCGGAGGCGCTGAGTGGGGAAGGTATACGGTTCTTCGAGGAGAGCCAGTTCATCCTCGACCTCGACGACATCAGGCAGGGCCGCGCCGGCGAGGTGCCCGCGGCGGCACGCCCGGCCTGGCTGTTCGAGGACTCGTCCACATGGGCGCTGGTGCCGCTGCTGCATTACGAGCGGCTGGTCGGCGTGATCCTGCTCGCCCGCCCGCCGGTGGCCCGGCGGCTGGACTGGGAGGATTTCGACCTGCTGCGCGTCGTCGGTCGCCAGCTCGCCAGCTATCTGGCCGAGCAGACAAGCCAGGATGCGCTGGGCGAGGTGCAGCGATTCGACGAATTCAACCGCCGCATCGCCTTCGTCATGCACGATATAAAGAACCTCGCCAGCCAGCTGTCTCTGCTTGCCAGGAACGCGGAAAAGCACGCGGACAAGCCGGAATTCCGCGCCGACATGATCATCACGCTTAGGAACTCGACCGACAAGCTGACCGGCCTGCTTGCCCGCCTCGGACGCTACGGCACCTTGGGCGGTCAGGAACGGCAGGAGTTCGATCTCGCGGCATTGCTTGCAAAGGTCGCCGATCGTTACCGGACCAACCGCGAGGTCGTGCTGCTCGAGCAGGAGCCGTGCATGGTGCGCGCCGATGCCGACGCGCTGGAGCAGGCGCTGGTCCATCTCGTCCAGAATGCCATCGACGCCAGCGATGCCGATAAACCGGTGTTCCTGCACCTGCGCGCCGAAGCCGGCAGCGCCGTGGTCGAGGTGGTCGATTCGGGCGAGGGGATGAGCCCCGATTTCATTCGCACGCGCCTGTTCCGGCCGTTCCATTCGTCCAAGCCCGGCGGCTTCGGCATCGGTGCCTACGAAGCGCGCGAACTGGTGCGCGCGATGGGCGGGCGGCTCGACGTGGAATCGCGCGAGGGGCTGGGCACCCGCTTCCTGCTGCGCCTGCCGCTCAGCGAAACATCCCAGATGCTGCGCGCCATGCAGCAGCACATGAAAGAGGTGGCGTGATGGCCAGTACCAAGTCCGATGCCCTGCCGCGTCTGCTGATCGTCGAGGACGACGAGGGGCTGCAGGCGCAGCTCAAGTGGGCCTACGAGGATTTCGACGTGACGATCGTCGGCACGCGCGACGCGGCGATCGCCGCGCTGCGCGCCGAGGAACCGCCCGTCGTCACGCTCGACCTCGGCCTGCCGCCTGACCCGGACGGCACGAGCGAGGGGTTCGCCGTGCTCGACGAGATCATGGCACTCAAGCCCGATACCAAGGTCATCGTCGCATCCGGCCACGGCGCGCGGGAAAGCGCGCTGAGCGCGATCGAGCGCGGGGCCTACGATTTCTACCACAAGCCCGTCGACATCGAGCAGCTCGGCCTGATTGTGCGCCGTGCGCTGGGCCTACACCGCATCGAGGCGGAGAACCGCAAGCTCGCCGAGCGGGCGGGCGAGGGCAACCGCGTGCTCGGCAGCCTCATCACCTCGGCCCCGGAGATGGTCAAGGTCGCCCGCACCATCGAGCGCGTGGCGAACACCAAGGTCTCCGTCATGCTGCTGGGTGCGAGCGGCACCGGCAAGGAGCTGCTTGCGCGCGGGCTCCACGATGCGAGCGACCGGCGCGGAGGCAACTTCGTTGCCATCAACTGCGCGGCGATCCCGGAGAACCTGCTGGAAAGCGAGCTGTTCGGGCACGAAAAGGGGGCCTTCACCGGTGCGGTCAAGACCACCGAGGGCAAGATCGAGATGGCCGACGGCGGCACGCTGTTTCTCGACGAGGTCGGCGACATTCCGCTGCCGCTGCAGGTCAAGCTGCTGCGCTTCTTGCAGGAACGCACCATCGAGCGGATCGGCGGGCGCAGCGCCATCGCGGTGGACACCCGCATCGTGTGCGCCACGCACCAGGACCTCGAGGCGATGATCGCCGATGGGCGGTTCCGCGAGGACCTGTTCTACCGCCTCGCAGAGGTCGTCGTGAAGATCCCCTCGCTGGCCGAGCGGCCGGGCGATGCGGGCCTGCTCGCCAAGGCCTTCCTCAAGCGGTTCGCCAGCGAGATGAATCCGTCCGTCATCGGCTTTGCGCCCGATGCGCTTGCTGCCATCGACGGCTGGGGCTGGCCGGGGAACGTGCGCGAGCTGGAGAACCGGGTGAAGCGCGCCGTCATTATGGCCGACGGCAAGCTGGTGGGCGCGGGCGACCTCGATCTGCAGGACGGCGTGGAGGCCGAGGATGCCAACGTCCTCAACCTCAAGAGCGCGCGCGAACAGGCGGACCGCAAGGTTATCCGACACGCGCTTGCGCGCAGCGAGGGCAACATCTCCAGCACGGCCAAGATCCTCGGCATCAGCCGCCCGACGCTTTACGACCTGCTCAAGCAGTACGACCTGAGCGCCTAGACAGCGCCCTTCGCAGCGGGCAGGGGCGAGGCCGATGCTCGCCCGCCTGTCCGCCGCGATCGACCCGCTGGTGCGCCTGCTGCTGCTGGCGATCGTGCTGGCGAGCCTGTTCCCGGTCGAGGGGCGCTCGCGCGAGATCGCCACGAGCGTGTCGGATGCGGCGATCTTCCTGCTGTTCCTGCTCAACGGCCTTCGCCTGCCGCGCGCCGAGGTCGCACGCGGCCTTCGCCATGCGCGCTTCCTGCTGCCGCTCATCGTCTGGGTGTTCGGAGCGATGGCGCTGGCGGGCTTGGGCGCGGCGCAGCTCGGCTCGGCTTTTCTGCCGGCCAGCGTGGCGCTGGGCTTCGTGTTTCTGGGCGTGCTGCCATCCACCGTGCAATCGGCGACGGCCTACAGCTCCATCGCCGGCGGCAATGTCGCCAGTTCGGTGATCGCGGCCGCTGTGCTCAATATCCTCGGCGTATTCGTGACGGCGCCGCTGGTCGGCCTGCTGGCTTCGAGCGGAATGCCGGGCATCGACGTCGGCGGGCTGGAGCGGATCGGCCTCATCCTGCTGCTTCCGTTCGCGATCGGTCAGCTGGCGCAGCGACGGGCGGGGCCGCTGGTGGCGGAGCGAAAGGCCCTGTTCGCCTGGGCCGACCGCATCGCCATCGCCATCGCCGTCTACGTCGCATTCTCGGGCGCGGTGGTGCAGGGGCTGTGGAGCCTGCTGTCGCTGGCCGAGTGGGCCATGCTGCTCGGCATGGTGGGCGCGCTGCTGGCGCTGGGGTTTGGCGGGGCCTGGTGGACGGGCGGGCTGTTGCGGCTTGGGTGGCCCGACCGCATCGCCTTCCTCTTTGCAGGCGCGCAGAAGAGCATCGCCATGGGCGCGCCGCTCGCCGCCATCCTGTTCCCGCCCGCCACCGCCGGGCTCGTGCTGCTGCCGGTGCTGCTCTATCACCTGCTGCAGCTGGTGATCTCCGCCCCGCTGGCAGCGCGCATCAGGAATGCGGGTTCAGCGCCTCCGCATCCGGATGCCGCTTGTTGAAGCGCACCGACCACCACAGGCTGAGGCCGATCAGGATGGCGCCGATGAGGCCAGTGATCGTCTCGGGGATGTGGAAGCGGGCGGAAAACAGCATGATGCCGCCCAGCGCGATGATCGCCCAGAAAGCCCCGTTCTCGAGGAAGCGATACTGCGCCAGCGTGCCCTTCTCGACGAGGTGAATGGTCATCGATCGCACGAACATCGCACCGATGGAAAGGCCCAGCGCGATGACGATCATGTTGTTTGACAGCGCAAAGGCCCCGATCACGCCGTCGAAGCTGAAGCTCGCGTCCAGCACGTTGAGGTAGAGGAATCCGCCGAGCCCGCTCTTGACCACCGCGCCCGCCAGTCGCTGCTTCTCCTCGTGCAGTTCGAGGATGGTGTTGATGCCCTCCACCGCGATGAATGTGACGAGGCCGAGGATGCCGGCAATGAGGAAGGTCAACGCCTCCTCGTCCGGCAGCATTCCCGAAATGCCCCACAGCACCAGCAGCAGGATGGCGATTTCCGCCGCGGGCAGGGCGGCGAACTTGCTCAGCCATTCCTCGATCTTGCGGATCCAGTGAATGTCCTTGTTGGGATCGAAGAAGAACTTGAGCCCGACCATGGCGAGGAAAGCTCCGCCGAAGCCCGCGATGCCGACGTGAGCGGAGCTGACGATGCGCTCGTATTCCGCCGGGTTGTTGAGCGAAAGATTGATGGTCTCCATCGGGCCCAGCCCCGCTGCGATGGCGACGATGGCGAGCGGGAAGACCACGCGCATACCGAATACGGCAAAGGCGATGCCCCAGGTGAGGAACCGGCGTTGCCAGATTTTATCCATGCCCTTGAGCACGCTGGCGTTGACCACGGCGTTGTCGAAGCTGAGCGAGATTTCCAGGACCGAGAGCACGAGGATGATCCACAGCATTGCCGCCGTGCCGCCAAGGCTGCCCGTGGCGGACCATCCGTACCACGCACCCAGCGCCAGGCAGATGACGGTGAAGACTAGCGAGAAGCCGTAGTATTTGCGAAACGTGCCCAACTTCAATCGTCCTTTGGCTGGTAGAGCTGGTCGGGGCCGGGAAAGCTGCGCTCGCGCACCTCGGCGGCGTAGCGTTCTGCGGTCTCGGAAATGGTGGCGGCGATGTCGCCGTAACGCTTCACGAAGCGGGGCGTGCGCTCGAACATGCCGAGCATGTCCTCGGTGACGAGCACCTGCCCGTCACACCTGGCCGAGGCACCGATGCCGATGACGGGGCAGCCGAGCGCCTCGGTCACGGCGACGGCGATGGGTTCGACCACGCCCTCGACCACCACGGCGAAGGCCCCGGCCTGTTCCAGCGCCCTGGCATCGCCGAGGATCTTGTCCGCCTCCGCATCGTCGCGGCCGCGCGCGGCATAGCCGCCCAATACGTTGACCGCCTGCGGAGTGAGGCCGACGTGGCCCATCACCGGAATGCCGCGCTGGACGAGGAAGGCGACGGTCTCGGCCATCGCCGCGCCGCCCTCCAGCTTTACTGCCGCCGCGCCGCTCGTCTTGAGCAGGTGCGCCGCCGCCGCGAACGCGGCCTCGGGGCTCGCCTCGTAGGCGCCGAAGGGCATATCGACCACCACCACCGAGTGATAACTGCCGCGCACCACGGCTGCGGCGTGATTGGCCATCATCTCCAGCGTGACGGGAATGGTCGAGGGCAGGCCGTAGATGACCTGCCCCAGCGAATCCCCCACCAGCAGCAGGTCGCAGTGCGGATCGAGAAGCTGCGCCTGGCGCGCGGTATAGGCGGTGAGCATCACGATCGGCTCTGCCGTCGCGCCGTCCACCTTGCGCGCGCGGATCTTCGGCACGGTCAGCCGCCGCATCGGCTGCGGCGTCGGGTTCGCGCGGCTGGTCGCGGTGTCGAGCGTGAAGGTCGTGGACATGGTCATCCCCTTAGCGCCGGGGAAAGAAACCGCCAACCGCGCCCTTGGCCTCGCGGACAAAAGTTGCAAGGGTAACCTTTAGCAAGAACAGACAGCATCGGAGAGACGACGGGCATGGCGATTTCAGGCACCCCCACGGGCGACGGTTGGTCGTCGCGCAGCGCATTCATCCTGGCGGCAATCGGCGCGGCGGTGGGGCTGGGCAATCTCTGGCGGTTTCCCACGCTCGCGGGCGAGAACGGGGGCGGGGCCTTCGTCATCTTCTACATCGGCTGCGTCGTGCTGCTGGGCCTGCCGCTGCTGCTGGCCGAGATCTTCATCGGCCGCGCCGGGCAGACCGATGCCGTGGGCTCGATCCGCAAGGTGGCCAAGACATCCAAGGTCTCGCCGCGCTGGTCGCTGTTCGGCGGGCTCGGCGCACTGGCGGCCTTCCTGATCGTCAGCTTCTATTCCGTCGTCGCGGGCTGGGTGCTCTATTACGTCGGCGTGTTCGCCGGGGACTTCGTGCAGGCACTTCTCGCGGGCGAACCCTTCCGCGGCGCGCTGCAAGGCGAAACGCAGGAACAGATCGCCGGGCGCATGGGCGACCTCTTCGCCTCGCCCGGCCTGCTGCTCGCCATGCACCTCGTCTTCATGGGCGCGACCCTGTTCATCGTGGCGCGCGGCGTTTCCGGGGGGATCGAGAAGGCGGCGACCTGGCTGATGCCCGCCTTTTTCGTGCTCCTTCTCGCCATCACCATCTACGGCGCCATCGTCGGCGACGTGGGAGAGGCGGCGGCCTTCCTGTTCACGCCCGACTGGTCGAAGCTGGATGCGCGGGTGATGAACGAGGCGCTGGGACAGGCGCTGTTCTCGCTCTCGCTGGGGGTCGCCGGCATCATCACCTACGGCTCCTACATCCGCGAGGGGACGCGGCTCGGCCCCACGGCCTTTGCCATCGGTTTCGCCGATACGGCGGTGGCGCTGATCGCCGGCCTGATGATTTTCCCCATCGTCTTTGCCGTCGGGCTTGACCCCGCGGCCGGACCGACGCTGGTGTTCCAGACGCTGCCCTTCGCCTTCGAGGCGATGCCGGCGGGGGCGCTGGTGGGGATGCTGTTCTTCATCCTCGTCCTCGTCGCCGCGATCACCAGCTCGATCTCGCTGCTCGAGGTGCCGACCGCCTGGGCCATCGGAGAGCTCGGCTGGAGCCGCCAGCGCTCGGCGCTGACCTTCGGCATCGGCGCATTCGCCATCGGCGTTGCCTGCCTCTTGGGCTACAACGTTTGGGCCGACGTTCGCCCGCTGGGCTTCTGGCCACTGTTCGCGGAGACCGACATTCTCGATACCGTCGACGGCTTCACCGGCAAGATCATGCTGCCGCTGGGAGCCCTTTGCACCTCGCTTTTCGTCGGGTGGCGGGCGGACCGGCGGCTGACCGAGCAGACCACCGGCCTTTCGCGGCCGATGTTCACGCTGTGGCGCTTCCTGCTGGCATGGCTGTGCCCGCTGGCGGTCGCCGCGATCCTACTCTTCGGGCTTTTCCCACAGTTGCTTGAACGGCTTTCGTTTTCCTGATTGTCAGCCGGTGAAATCGGCATAATACCCCTGCCATCGCGCTGCGATCGTCGCAGCGCCGGGAGGAGACGTCACGGCATGATTCTTGACCGTGTGAAACCGCTCGACGCGATACTCGCGACGGCGGAAAAGAAATCGCTGCACCGTTCGCTCGGTGCCTTCCAGCTCATGCTGTTCGGCATCGGCTGCATCATCGGCACCGGCATCTTCGTGCTGACCGCCGCCGGCGCGCAGAAGGCGGGCCCGGGCCTGATGCTGGCCTTCGTGATCGCGGGTCTCGTGTGCATCGTGGCTGCGCTTTGTTATGCCGAAATCGCCGCGATGATCCCCGTCGCGGGCAGCGCTTATACCTACAGCTATGCCACCATGGGCGAGTTTCTCGCCTGGACCGTGGGCTGGGCGCTGGTGCTGGAATACGCCATTGCCGCGTCCGCCGTGTCGGTGGGCTGGTCGGGATATTTCTCCGGCACCATACTCAACGAATTCCTCGGGATAACGCTGCCGCAATGGCTGGCCGCGGGGCCGCTGGCGTTGGGCGGAGAGCCGGGCGGGTTCATCAACCTGCCGGCCATGGTCATCGCCCTGCTCGTCACCTGGCTACTGATGATCGGCACCTCGGAGAGCGCCAAGGTCAATGCCGTGCTGGTCGCCATCAAGGTGACGGCGCTGACGCTGTTCATCGGCCTCACCCTGACGAGCGCCTATTTCGATCCCGACAGGTTCAACCCCTTCCTGCCCGCCGGCGTGTTCGGCGGCTTCGGCACGGGCGTGGGCGCGGTGGGCGCGGCGGCGACCATCTTCTTCGCCTACGTCGGTTTCGACGCGGTCTCCACTGCGGCGGAAGAGACCAAGAACCCGCAGCGCAACGTGCCCATCGGCCTCGTGGGTTCGCTGCTGTTCTGCACCGTGTTCTACATCCTGGTCGCGGCGGGTGCCATCGGCACTATCGGCGGCCAGCCGATCATGGGGCCGAACGGCGTGCCGTTCCCGGCCGGTTCGGAAGAGCTCGCCCGCCAGTGCGCCATGGCGCAGTATTCGGGCGCGCTGGTCTGTTCGGACGAGGCGCTGGCCCACGTCCTGCGCGAAATCGGCTTCTCCGGCATCGGCAACGTGCTCGGCATCGCCGCCTTCCTGGCGCTGCCTTCGGTCATCCTGGTGCTGCTGTTTGCGCAGACCCGTATCTTCTTCGTGATGAGCCGTGACGGCCTGCTGCCCGAGGGGCTCAGCAAGGTGCATCCGAAGTGGAAGACACCCTACGTCGTGACCGCCATCACCGGCGTGATCGTGGCGATCGGCGCTGCCTTCTTCCCGGTGGGCCAGCTGGCCGACATCGCCAACGCGGGCACGCTCTACGCCTTCCTGATGGTGGCCGTGGCGGTGATGTTGCTGCGCAAGAGCGATCCGACGCGCCAGCGCGCCTTCCGCACGCCGGCGCTGTGGCTGGTTGGACCGCTGACGATCTTCGGCTGTGCCTTCCTGTTCCTCAACCTGCCGTTCGAGGCCATGATGGTGCTGCCGATCTGGAGCGCCATCGGTCTGCTCGTCTACTTCGGTTACGGCCGCAGCCGCAGCCACCTGGGCCGCGGCGTGGTGGAGGTCGTCGACGAGATCGGCGGACAGGACCACGACTTCCCGATCGACACGCCGGAAAGCCATCCGGACCGCTAAGTCGCCAACCGGCGCATGAAAAGGGCCGCCGCTCCCCCGGAAAGGGAGCGGCGGCCCTACGCGCGTGACGGACGCGTCTTGGTGACCGGCAGGCGCTAGAGCGCCGTCTCGGTATGTTCCTTGGCGGCTTCGTCGCGCACGTCGAAGCCGAGCAGCATCTTGGCCGTGTCGATCATGCCGAGGTCGCCCCAGATCTCCGCCTGGCCCAGGTCCATGCGTAGCAGCAGGATCTTGGGATCGTCCTTGCCGCCGGGGAACCACGCCTCGACCGGCTTGCTCCACATTTTCTCGAATCGCTCGCGGCTCGTTTCCTCGCTCAGCACGCCGGTAAAGCGGCTGAACATGTCGTGCCCCTTGCCGCTGAAGGTGGCCGTCGCCGGACCGCCCGCGGCCAGCGTGTGATCGCGGGTTGTGAAGAACCAGATCGCGCTGTTCGCATCCTTGTCGAGCTGCGCGGTCATCGGCACGGCATCGTGCGGTGCGCTGTCGAGCTGGAGGAACAGGAAGGGGCTGTCGGCCAGCGTCTTCCAGAACGTGTGCTTCAGGTCTTCGGTGTCGCTCATTCTCGGTCTCCTTTTTCCCGCTCAACGGCAGGGCGGTGCCTGCGGTTCCGCGCCTGCCCAAAAGTCCACACCCGTTTCGGGCCTGCGGTTGCGTGCCGCCGCGAACGGGAACATAAGTGGAACAAAGGAGTCGATTCGCCATGGATATGGCACCCCACATCTCGCCAGCTTGCGGCGGCCTGATGCGTGCGGGCGAGCTGGCTTCGGCCGGTGCGCTCGCGCCGCGCTGGCAGCCGGGCGCGGCGCACGCGCTGCACGCCGAGGTCTTCGCTCCCGCCACGGAAGGGAGCGGGGCGGGGCTGGCGCTCGCCCTCGCGAGAGACGGCCTGCGCACGGCGGCGCGGGCGGCGGGTGCGGGCGCGGGCATGGGGGCCGAGGCGGAGGAGAAGCCGGTGCTGTGGGTGCAGGACAAGCGCGCGCGGCGGCTGGCGGGCACGCCGTACCGTCCCGGCCTGCCGCGCTGGCTCGCCCACCGGCTGATCCACGTCGCCGCCGACAAGCCGGAGGACGCGCTGTTCGCGCTGGAGGAGGGCGTGCGCTGCCGCGACCTCGCCTGCGTCATCGGCGAACTGGCGGGCAATCCGAAGGCGCTCGACTTCACCGCCTCGCGCCGCCTCACGCTGGCGGCGGAGCGGCACGGGGTTCCGCTCGTCATGGTGCGGCTCGATGCCGAGGCGGAGCTGAGCTCGGCCCGGATGCGCTGGCGCGCGCGCGCCGCGCCCTCCGCCCCGCCGCTGTGGAACACCGCCGCCCCCGGCCGCCCGGCCTGGCACGCCGAGCTGTTCCGCGCCCGCGGCCACATTCCCGGAGAGTGGATTTTGCGCGATGAGGACGACATCCTCGCCGCCGAGCGTCCCGCAACCGGCACGACGGATCATGGCGATCTGGTGCCGGGAGCTGATGCTCGATCGCTGGCGACACTCTGAAGGCTGCGGCGCCGGGGAGGGCGCGGACGCCCAGCCGCTGGTGCTGATCGCGGAAACCGCGCATGGCCCGCGGATCGAGGCGGCGAACGCGCTCGCCCGCGCGCACGGGGCGGCGCGCGGCATGATGCTGGCCGACGCGCGCACGCTGTGCCCGCAGATCGCCGTCCACCCCAGCGACCCGGCGGGCGACCTCGCCTTCCTCGAACGCTTCGCCGTGTGGAGCCTGCGCTGGGGCCCGTGGAGCGCGATGGACGCGCCCGACGGCGTGCTGGTGGACGTATCCGCCGTCGCTCACCTGTTCGGTGGGGAAGCGCGGCTTCTGGCCGACGTTGCCAAGTGCTGCGCCGCGCGCGGGCTGACCGTTTCGGCCGGCATCGCCCCCACCGCCGGCGCGGCCTGGGCGCTGGCGCACTATGCCGCACCAGGCACCGTCATCGGCCCGGACGAGGATGTCGCCGAGCGCCTCGCCGGGCTGCCGGTCGCCGCGCTGCGTCTCGATGCCGACGTGCTGCTGGTGCTGCGCCGCCTCGGCCTGAAGCAGCTCGGCGACCTTTCCGGCATGAGCGGCGATACGAGAGGCCGCGATTCGCTCCACCGCCGCTTCCGCAACCGCAAGTCGCCCGCCGCCAACCCGCTCGTGCGCATGGACCAGCTGACCGGCCGCGTGCCCGAACCGCTGCTGCCGGTCGTGCCCATGACCATGCCCATCGTCCAGCGCCGTCTGCTCGAGCCGATCCGCCACCGCGAACTGCTCGACCAGGTGGTGAGCGACCTCGCCGACGACATGGCGCGCACGCTGGAGGGGCGGGGCGAGGGCGCGCGGCGGCTGCAACTGGGCATGTGGCGGGTGGACGGCGAGGTGGTCTGGCGCCAGCTCGAACTCGCCGCCGCCACGCGCGAGGCGGCCCACATCACCCGCCTCTTCGCCGCCAGGCTGGACGACGTGGACGCGGGCTTCGGCATCGAGATGCTGCGCCTGCGCGCCAGCTGGGCCGAGCCGCTGGCGTTGGCGCAGGCCGATATCGAGGCGGCGGCGGAGGGCCACGGCACCAGCCTCGCGGCCTGCATGGACCGGCTCACCGTCCGCCTCGGCGCCAAGGCCGTGCGCCGCCCGGTGCTGAAGGCCAGTCACCTGCCAGAGCGCGCGCAAGGGTGGCAGCCGCCGCTCGAGGCCGAGCCCGCGCACCAGCACCAGCTCGCCTTCCACCAGCGCCCGGCCAAGCTGCTCGACCGCGCCGAGCCCATCGCCGTGCTTTACGCCAGCCCCGACGGCGAGCCGCGCCGCTTCCGCTGGCGGGGCGAGGTGTTCGAGGTCGCCCGCGTCGAAGGCCCCGAACGCATCGCGCCCGAATGGTGGCGCGAGAACGGCCGCACGCGCCTGCGCGACTACTACCGCATCGAGGACGAGGCCGGCCGCCGCTACTGGATCTACCGCAACGGCCTCGCCACCGACGGGCGCGGGGGAATGCCGGAGTGGTATTTGCAGGGGCTGTTCGCCTGATTCGCGAGGGGCGGCGAAGTTGACACTGTCACCCGCGTCCCGCACGACAAACCGCGGAAATCGGCCGAAAACGCGCCCGCGCGAAATTGACAATTCCGCGGGCGGGGGCGGAAAACATCGGGCTCGGCGGTCGCGGAAAACATCTCGCGCCGCTGCCCGGAAGGACTGCCTGTAGGAAAGGCCCTCGCGGTGCCGGACCCCGAAGCGTGGGGCCCGGCACCGAGCTAGAGGCTAGACCGCCTCCGCCGCCGCTGCCTTCTTCAGCCGCTTGTTGCGCTGGACCATGTTGAGCAGCTCCACGCCGACCGAGAAGCCCATCGCCACGTAGATGTAGCCCTTGGGCACGTGGAAGCCGAGGCCGTCGGCGATCAGCACCAGGCCGATCATCACCAGGAAGGCCAGCGCCAGCATCACCAGCGTCGGATTTTTCTCGATGAAGCGCGAGAGCGGGTCTGCGGCGACCATCATCACGCCTACGGTGATGACGACGGCGGCGACCATGATCGGCACCTCGTCGGTCATGCCCACGGCGGTGAGGATCGAATCGACCGAGAACACGAGGTCGATGGCGATGATCTGCGCGATGACCGCGCCGAAGCTCGCCTTGGCGACAGCGGCCATGCCCGAAGTCGTGTCAGGCGTCTCGCCCGCGTCGGGCGTCTTGTCGAGCAGGTCGCCCGAGTTGTCGAGCGGCTCCATCGAGTGGTGGATTTCCTTGGTCGCCTTCCACAGCAGGAACAGACCGCCCGCCAGCAGGATGAGGTCGCGGCCCGAGAAGGCGGTCTCGAAGCTCGGCTCGCCATATTCGTTGAGCGCGCCCACCAGGCCAAGGTCGAACAGCGGCGTCTGCAAGGTGACGATCCAGCCGATCAGCATCAGCAGGCCGATCCGCATGATCAGAGCGAGCGAAAGGCCGATGCGCCGTGCCTTCGATTGCAGGTGTACGGGCAGCTTGTTCGACAGGATGGCGATGAAGATGAGATTGTCCACGCCGAGGATCACCTCGAGCATGATCAGCGTGCCCAGCGCCAGCCAGGCGGCGGGGTCGGAGAGGAGGGCGAGGATGTCCATCTGGGTGTTCCCACTGAAAGGTTTTGCCAGTGCGCGGGGAACGAACGCGCCGCCCCCTGTGCAGCGTCCGACATCACGAGCCTTGCGGCTCGCCAGAGGGGCCCGGTACGCGGGGCTCGCCTAGCCGATGGCGGGCGACATGGAAAGTGGGCGCGTGCCCTCCCTCAGCACATGAAGCGGCGGCGCGGAGGGTAGGGATTGGCGACAGGCGCGCGCGGTTCGGCGAGCGGATCGTCGTCGTCCGGCAGGTCGGGAAGGCTCATCAGCGAACGCGGGCCCGCGGGGCATTCGCGCGCCAGCCGGTCGACCGCCTGCTGCGAGATCGGACGGTCGAACTCCACCCCGCACATCCCTGGTCGCTGCCACGAGACCATGCAATAGGCCTCGTAATCGGCCCACTCGAGAATCGCGCTCATGCCCTTGGGCGGCGGGCTTTGCGTCATGAAGCGCGCGCCGTCGGTAGACACGTCGAAGATATGGCCGGGACGATCGCCGCTCGGCATCAGCAGCTTGGCGGGCGCGTTCACGCGCACGCGCGCGGCGGCGCGGCGCTCGGGATGCGGATCGGGCTTGGCGCGCATGAACAGTTTCATCAGGTATCCCCTTTCCCGCAACGCTGCGCGGGCCGTGGTGAAGACCGGGTTACGGGGCAGGGTTAAGACCGCGTTGCGCATGAAAAGGGGCGCGAACCGCTCCGGTCCGCGCCCCCTGTCCATGACCGAGGTGGGTATCAGCCGCCGGTCTTGCCGAGGAAGGCCAGCAGGTCATTGCACAGCCGCTCGGTCTGCGTGGCGAAGACCGCGTGCGGCTCGCCGTCGTACTCGATGATCGAGGCGCTCGGCACCTGTTCGGCCACGGCGCGGCCGGTGGCGTCGATCGGAACGGTCTGGTCGCTGGTGCCGTGGATCACCAGGGTGGGCACCGTGATGCTCGGCAGGTCGGGGCGGAAGTCGGTGGTGGCGAACGCCTCGGCGGACTTCATGGTGGCGTACTTCGATGCCATCATCGTGGTCATCCAGGCCCAGTGCTTCTCCTCGTCGGTGACCTTGTCGCGCAG
Organism: Aurantiacibacter luteus; assembly: GCF_001010945.1. GTDB lineage: Bacteria > Pseudomonadota > Alphaproteobacteria > Sphingomonadales > Sphingomonadaceae > Alteraurantiacibacter > Alteraurantiacibacter luteus. Next base: position 902,352 of record NZ_LBHB01000001.1, on the reverse strand, counting down.
CACGCCGTCGCCGTAGAAATCCTTGAAGAAGCCGGTGAAGAAGTGCCGGTAGTCGGTTTTCATGCCCTCGGTCATTTCGTCGAAGGTGGACTGCGGCACGCCGTCGGGGTTGTCGTCGGTCTTGAGCATGTAAGGCACGACTGAACTGACCAGCACCGCCTGCGTCACGCCCTGGCCGCCGTGGCGCGACATGTAGCGGGCGATCTCGCCGCCACCCATCGAGAAGCCGACCAGCGCGACGTTGTCGGTGGCGCCGGTTTCCTTCATCACGTCGGCGAGGTCGTCGGCAAAGGTGTCGTAGTCGTAGCCCTTGGCGGCATGGTCGGAATGGCCGAAGCCGCGGCGGTCGTAGGCGATGGCGCGGTAGCCGTTGTCGGCCAGCGCCATCATTACCGGGTCCCAGCTATCCGCGGAGAGCGGCCAGCCGTGGATGAGGATGACGGGGCGACCGGAGCCAAGCTCCTTCCAGCGCAGATGCGTGCCGTCGCGGGTCTTCAGATAGGCCATGGGAAATCTTTCCTGTTGTTGGAGTTAACATTCTTAACGCCGAAAAAAGCGCAATCGTTCCCGCACGTTGGACGGGCCTTCCGCCGATTGCGCTTGCGAATCCAACAGGCGAACATATAAGGAACATATGGCCGCGCTCGACATCATTGAGAAGCTGGGTATCCTCGCCGACGCGGCGAAGTACGATGCCTCGTGCGCGTCGTCCGGCACGGCCAAGCGCAACAGCAAATCGGGCGGCATCGGCTCGACCGAGGGGATGGGCATCTGCCACGCCTATGCGCCCGACGGACGGTGCATCTCGCTGCTCAAGATCCTGCTGACCAACCACTGCATTTTCGATTGCCACTACTGCATCAACCGCAAGAGCTCGAACGTGCGCCGCGCGAGGTTCACGCCGCAGGAGGTCGCGGACCTGACGCTGACCTTCTATCGCCGCAACTACATCGAGGGGCTGTTCCTCTCCTCCGGCATCATCAAGAGCTCCAACCACACGATGGAGCTGCTGGTCGAGACCGCGCGCATCCTGCGCGAAGAACACGACTTCAGGGGCTATATCCACCTCAAGACCATTCCCGAGGCCGACCCGGAACTGGTGCACCAGGCCGGGCTCTATGCCGACCGTGTGTCCATCAACGTCGAGCTGCCGACCGATGCCGGCCTTACCCGCCTCGCGCCCGACAAGGACGCGGTGCAGATCGAGGGGGCGATGGGCGGCATGAAGATGGCGATGAAGCAGGCCAAGGACGAGAAGAAGCGCTTCAAGCACGCCCCGCGCTTCGCGCCCGCGGGCCAGTCGACGCAGATGATCGTGGGGGCCGACGCGGCGAGCGATGCGGACATCGTGGGCAAGGCCAGCCGCCTCTACGACCGCTTCCGCTTGCGCCGCGTCTATTACAGCGCTTTCTCGCCCATTCCCGATGCCAGCGCCGTGCTGCCTCTGAAGCGCCCGCCGCTGATGCGTGAGCACCGACTCTACCAGTCCGACTGGCTGATGCGCTTCTACGGCTTCGCCCCGCGCGAGGTGATGCAGGCCACTGAAGCGGACGGCAACCTGCCGCTCGACATCGATCCCAAGCTTGCCTGGGCGCTGAAGTTCCGCGAGCACTTTCCGGTCGACGTCAACCGCGCCAGCCGCGAGCAGCTGCTGCGCGTGCCGGGGCTGGGCACCAAGGCGGTCGCGCAGATTCTCGCCAGCCGCCGCCACCGCACGCTGCGACTGGAGGACGTCGCCAAGCTGACCGTCTCGATCAGCCGCGTGCGCCCGTTCCTGATCGCCGCCGACTGGCGCCCGCTGACCCTGACCGACCGCGCGGACCTGCGCGCGCTCCTCGCGCCCAGGCAGGAGCAGCTCGAACTGTTCGCAGCATGAGGACCGGGGCATGACCGCGCTCCAGCACGTCAAGCTCGGCACCTACTATGTCGTCAACCTGCCGGACCCGGACGACTTCGCCTTCTGGCGCGAACGGGCGCGGGCGCTGGTGCAGTGCGACGTGCCGCCCGACCGCGTGGCTTGGGTAGAGCCCGGTGCCACCGGCTCGCTGTTCAGCCACGGCGAGCGGCGCATGCCCGTGCCCGACGATCCGGACCGCCCGGTGCGCGCCAGCAAGCGATACCTGAGCCTGGCCCGTAACGCGGCGCTGCATTCAGACCCCGACCGCTTCGCGCTGCTCTATCGCCTGCTGTGGCGGCTGCAGTCCAATCCGCGGATGATGGAGGACAAGGCCGACGCCGACGTGCGGCGGATCGAGGAGCTCGACAAGGCCGTGCGCCGCGACGCGCACAAGATGCACGCCTTCGTGCGCTTCCGCATGGTCGAGGAGCGCGACGAGGAGGGCCAGCCGCACGAGCACTACGTCGCCTGGTTCGAGCCCGACCACCACATCCTGCGGCGCGAGGCGGGCTTCTTCGTGCGCCGCTTCGCCTCCATGCGCTGGTCGATCCTGACGCCGGCGGGCACGCTGCACTGGGACGGCGAGGTGCTGCGCGAAGGCCCGCCCGCCCAGCGCGGCGACGCGCCGCAAGGCGATCCTGCGGAGGATCTGTGGCGCAAGTATTATGCATCCATCTTCAATCCCGCGCGTTTGAAGATCGGGGCCATGCTCAAGGAAATGCCCAAGAAATACTGGAAGAACATGCCCGAGACCGCGCTCATCCCCGAGCTGGTGGCGGGCGCGCAGCGGCGGGAGAGCGCGATGGTGGCGGCAGGAGAACTGGAATTCGCCGAGCGGCCCGAGACGCTGGACGCCATCGACAAGGCCATCCACGCCTGCCGCCAGTGCCCGATCGGCAGCCTCGACAACCAGGCGGTGATGGGGGAGGGGCCCTTGGGCGCCGTCCTCATGATCGTGGGCGAACAGCCGGGCGACCAGGAAGATCTTGCCGGGCGGCCCTTCGTCGGCCCCGCCGGGCAAGTGCTCGACGCCGGGTTGGAAGAGGCGGGGATCGACCGCCGCCGCGCCTACGTCACCAACGCGGTCAAGCACTTCAAGTACGTCCAGCGCGGCAAGCGGCGGCTGCACCAGTCGCCCACCGCCAAGGAGATCGACACCTGCCGTTGGTGGCAGGAGGCCGAGCGCGCCATCGTGAAGCCCAAGCTGGTGCTGGCCCTGGGCGCGTCCGCCGCGCGCGGGCTGCTCGGCAAGACCGTCAGCATCGCCAAGGCCCGCGGCGAGCCGATCCCGCTCGATGACGGCAGCGAGCTATGGGTCACGGCGCACCCTTCCTACCTGCTCCGCCTCGATGGCCCCGCGCGCGAGGAACAGCAGCGCCTCTTCGCCGCCGACCTTGCCGCGGTGAAGGAACGGCTCGACCAGATGGCCGAGGCCCCCTGATCCGCTCACCCTGAGCTTGTCGAAGGGTCGTCCTTCACTTCTGGTGCACCGCCGGAATCAAAGCAGTCCTTCGACAGGCTCAGGATGAGCGGGATGTTTGCGCCATGCCCGAAAACGACCTCCTCCAACCGCGCCGCACGATCGAGCTCGACCCCGACACGATCGACGCGCCGCCGCGTGCGCCTTTCGTCGAGCTTGGCCTCGTCACCTGCTTCACCTTCCTGCGCGGCGCGTCGGACGCGGTGGACCTCGTGCTGACGGCGCGCGCGCTCGGCTACGATGCCATCGGCGTGGCGGACGCGAACTCGATGGCGGGCGTGGTGCGCGTGCATACCGAGGCCAAGACGCTCAAGATGCGCCCCGTCATCGGCACCCGGATCGAGACGGTCGAGGGCCTCGCCTTCCTCGCCTATCCGACGGACCGCGCCGCCTACGGCCGCCTCTGCCGCCTCATCAGCGCGGGCCGGATGGCGACGCTGGAGGGCGAATGGCAGGAGAAGGGCGCCTGCGACATCAGCCTCACCATGCTGGCACGGCACAGCGAGGGCGTGCAGCTGATCCTGCTGCCGCCGCGCGACCTGGAGCAGCTCTTCACCATCGCCGTGCCGAGCAACGTCGTCGCCTTTCCGGGCCGCGAGGAGGCAGAGTTCGCGCCGCGCGAGGTGACCGCCGCGTTCCCCGACCTCGTTCAGCACCTGAAGCAACAGCTCCCCACGCTGCGCCATCTCGCCGCGAGCTACCTCTATCAGGGCAACGACATTGCCCGGATCGACCGGCTCGACGCCCTCGCGCGCGCGAACGGGATGCGGCTGCTCGCCACCAACGACGTCCACTACCACGCGCCCGACCGCCGCCCCTTGCAGGACGTGATGACCGCCATCCGCCACAAGACGACGGTCGCCGCCGCCGGGCACCTGCTCCACGCCAATGCCGAGCGGCATCTGAAGAGCCCGGAGGAGATGGCGCGCCTGTTCGCCCGCTGGCCCCACGCCATTGCCGCCGCGCGCGCGGTGGCCGACGCCTGCCGCTTCAACCTCGAGGAGCTGCAGTACGAATACCCGGAAGAGCTCTACCCCGACGGCATGGACCCGCAGGAATACCTCGAGGTCGAGACCTTCTGGGGCGCGAGCGACCGTTATCCGCTGGGCATTCCCGACCACATCCTCGCCACGCTGGAAAAGGAACTGGCGCTCATCTCCAAGATGGGTCTCGCGCGTTATTTCCTCACCATCAAGGGCATCGTCGACTTCGCCCGGTACGAGGTCGATCCGCCGATCCTGTGCCAGGGGCGCGGCAGCGCGGCGAACTCGGCGGTGTGCTACTGCCTCGGCATCACCAACGTCGATCCGGCGCACCACCAGCTGCTGTTCGACCGCTTCATCTCGGAAGATCGCAAGGAGCCGCCCGACATCGACGTCGATTTCGAGCACGAGCGGCGCGAGGAAGTCATCCAGCACATTTACAAGCGCTACGGTCGCCATCGCGCGGGGCTGTGCGCCACGGTCATCCACTACCGCCCGCGCATGGCGATCCGCGAGGTGGGCAAGGCCATGGGGCTGACCGAGGATGTCACCGCCGCCCTCGCGCGCACCGTGTGGGGCGGGTGGGGCAAGGAGGTGAGCGAGCGCCACGCCGCCGAAACCGGCATGGACGTGACCGACCCGCACCTCAGGCGCGTTCTCAAGCTGACCGAGCAAATGGTTGGAATGCCGCGCCATCTCTCGCAGCACGTCGGCGGGTTCATCCTGACCGAGGGTGCGCTCACGCAGACCGTGCCGGTGGGCAATGGCGCCATGCCCGATCGCAGTTTCATCGAGTGGGACAAGGACGACATCGAGGCGCTCGGCATCCTCAAGGTCGACGTGCTGGCGCTGGGCATGCTTACCTGTATCAGGAAGTGCCTGAACCTCCTGGAAGACCACCACGACCGCCGCCTCACCCTCGCCAGCGTCCCGCGCGAGGATCCGGAAACCTACGCCATGCTGCGCAAGGGCGACTCGCTGGGCGTGTTCCAGGTGGAAAGCCGGGCGCAGATGAACATGCTGCCGCGCCTGCGCCCGCGCCAGTTCTACGACCTCGTCATCCAGGTCGCCATCGTGCGGCCCGGCCCGATCCAGGGCGACATGGTCCACCCCTACCTCAAGCGCCGCCGCGGGGCCGAGCAGGTGCAGATCCCCGCACCGGGCCCGGAGCATGGACCGCCCGACGAGCTTTCCAGCATCCTCGAGCGCACATTGGGCGTGCCGATCTTTCAGGAACAGGCGATGAAGATCGCGCTCGATGCGGCCAAGTTCTCCAGCAAGGAGGCGAACAGGCTGAGAAAGGCCATGGCGACCTTCCGCAGCCGCGGCATGGTGGACGAACTGCAGGACATGATGGTGGAGCGCATGGTCGCGCGCGGGTACGACCGCGACTTCGCCCAGCGCTGCTTCAACCAGATCCGCGGCTTCGGCGAATACGGTTTTCCCGAGAGCCACGCGGCGAGCTTCGCGCACCTCGTCTACGTCTCGAGCTGGCTCAAATGCCACTTCCCCGCCGCCTTCGGCTGCGCTCTGCTAAACTCGCAGCCGATGGGCTTCTACGCCCCTGCGCAGATCGTGCGCGACGCTGCGGAGCACGGGGTGGAGGTGCTGCCGGCGGACGTGAACCGCAGTGACTGGGACTGCACGCTGGAGGTGACCGGCAGGGCGGACGAGGCGGACGGCGAAGTTTCCGGCCGGCAGGATAGGCACATCGCCCTGCGCCTCGGCCTCCGCCAGATCGACGGCTTGCCCGAACATATCGCCGCGCGCATCGTCGCCGCGCGGGCGGAGCAGGGACCCTATGCCGACGTCGCCGAGCTGCGCGACCGGGCGCGGATCGGCCCCGCATACGTGGAGCGGCTCGCCAGCGCCGATGCCTTCCAGTCCATGGACCTTACCCGGCGGCAGGCGCTGTGGGACGCGCGCAGCCTCGTCGCCGCGCCCGACCTGCCGCTGTTCGCCCATGCCGACGAGCGCGACGAGGGGGCCGAGCGCCGCCGCGCGATCCTGCCGCGCATGCCGCTATCCGAGGAAGTCGTCGCCGACTACCAGACCACGCGCCTCAGCCTGAAGGCGCACCCCATGGCCTTCCTGCGCGCGAGCCTGGCCGATCGCGGTTTCGTGCGCGCCTGCGACCTCAGGGCACGCAAGTTCCGGAGCATGGTGCAGGTGGCGGGCGTGGTGCTCATCCGCCAGCGGCCGGGCAGCGCGAAAGGCGTGTGCTTCATCACGCTGGAGGACGAGACCGGCGTCATCAACCTCGTCGTCTGGCCCGATCTCAAGGAGAAGCAGCGCACCGTGGTGATGGGAGCGCGGCTGATGGAGGTACGCGGCCGGGTGGAATACGACGACGAGGTGATCCACGTCATCGCCCAACACATGACCGATGCCACGCGCGAGCTGCATCGCCTCTCTGACGACCTGCTGCGTCCCGTCATCGCGCGCGCCGACCACGTCAACTCGCCGCTGGGCTGCGGCAAGGCCAACCCGCGCGACGACCTGCGAACCGGCGCGGACGATCCGCACAACCGGCAGAAGGGCGGGCCTGTCGAGCCGTGGCAGGAGCCCCCGCCGGGCAACCGCGAATGCGGATTCCACGGGCCCGAAGCCGGCGGCCACCCGCGCGACGTGCGGATCATTCCCAAGTCGCGCGACTTCCACTAGCGACGCCACCTTGGTAGCGGGAGCCGTGATCGACCCTGCCAAGCTTGCCGCCTTCGCGCTGGTGACCGGTGCCACCAGCCTGGTGCCGGGGCAGTCGATGCTGTTCGTCATGGCGCAGGCGATCTGGCGCGGCCCAAGGTCGGGCTGGGCGGCGCTCCTGGGGCTGCAACTGGGATACATCTTCTGGTGGCTGCTCGCCGCGCTGGGCCTCGGCACGCTGGCGGCGGCCTATCCCGCGGCATTCACGGCCCTGGCGGTGGCGGGCGCGGCTTACCTCGCATGGCTGGGCATCGGCGCCATCCGCCACTCTTTCCGCGACGACGAGGCGGCGAGCGGCCCGGCGCGCGCGCCGTCGCGCCATGCCTTTCGGGACGGCGCGGCGGTCGCCGTGGGCAATCCCAAGTCGCTCATCTACATGATCGCGATCATCCCGCCCTTCATCGATACCGGCAGCCCCGTCGGCGGACAGATCGTGGTGCTGGCGTTGATCGCCATGGTCGTCGATCTCGCGGTGGGCGCGCTCTACATCGGCGCGGGACAACGCCTTGCCCGGTTCATAGCCGAGGGGCGCTCGCGGCGCTGGGTCGAGCGGGCGATCGGCGCGGGCTTCCTCCTGATCGCCGCTCTGGTGCTGGTGGAAACCTTGCGGACCATGCCATGATCTCGCGCGCGATCGGACGGTTTCGCGGCGACCGGCGGGTATTGCTGGGACTGCTGGCGGTGGCGACTCTCGTCGGCGGGCGCGCCTGGCTCGCCGAGCATCCCGAACACGACCCTTGGGCGCCGCTCGACCTGCGCGACCCACGGGGCTTGGCGACGGCGAGCAAGCTCTCGGCCCTGCGCGGCAACGTGGCCGAGTGCCGGGCGGTGCTGGAGCGAAGCGACGTCGCCTTCACCGCGCTCGAGCCGGCTGGCGAGGGCGAATGCCGGCGCGAGGATCGGCTGACGCTCGACGAAGCGCCATTGTCGCCCGCCGCGCCGCAGTTCACCTGCCCCGTCGCCGCCGGGCTCACCTTGTGGATCGAGAAGGATGTGCAGCGTCTTGCCGAAGAGCATCTCGGAATGCGAGTCGCGCGAATCGAGCAGCTCGGCACCTACAGTTGCAGGCGGATGTACGGCGCGGCCACGGGGCAATGGAGCGAGCACGCGACCGGCAATGCCATCGACATCGCCGGCTTCGTGCTCGATGACGGCAGCCGCATCAGCGTACTGAGTGACTGGGATAGCGCCGGGCCCGAGGCGCGTTTCTTGCGGGACGTGCGCGATGCGGCCTGCAGCAACTTCGGCGTCGTCCTCTCGCCGGACTACAACGCCGCCCACGCCGATCACCTGCATTTCGACCAAGGGCGCACACCGGGATTCGGTGCCTGCCGCTAATGTGTTGCAGGCAAACAAAAACCCCCGCCGAAGCGGGGGTTTCGTAAAGCTATCTGCTGGCAGCCATTAGGGGCTGGTGGGCAGGTCTTCGCCGTCCTCGTTGTCTTCGATCAGGAAGACGACGCCGGCCGCGATCAGCGCGAACAGCAGGACGATCAGGGCCGAACCGCCACGGAAGCCTTCGGCATCCGAGACTTCGACGGCATCACGGTCGACGGCGGGAGCCGACTGGGCCTGGGCCGCAGCGGCGGAGCCGAGCACGAAGCTGGCGGCGGCAATACTGGTAACGATCTTCTTCATATCTTCCCTCATTCTGTCGGAGGTCTTCAAAATTGCGAGACTGCATCTAGCGAGGAGCTGGGCATCTGTGAACCCCAAATCCAATCAACTTGTCCCACAATCGCGCATCGAGAAATCGATTGTTGCCCGATTGTCACAGAAATTAATGAGCAAAATTCCGTAATTATGCGCTCGCAACATGAAATGCTGCGCTTGCGGCATGGTTCCCGGATGGGAAAAGAATCACGACGGCTCGAGTGCGTAGCCCGCCGAACGGACTGTGCGGATCGGATCTGGAGCGCCGGGGACCGCAATGGCCTTGCGCAGGCGACGAATGTGCACGTCGACCGTACGTTCCTCGATTTCGCTGCCCGTTCCCCAGACCGCGTCGAGCAGCTGCGCCCGCGAGAACACCCGCCGGGGATGCTCCATGAAGAACTTTGCCAGCCGGTACTCGGTCGGCCCGAGCTTCAGCTCGCGTCCGCGCCGCTCGATTCGATGCGCGACGGCATCAAGTCGCAGGTCCCCGACCTCGAGCGTTTCGCCCGCCAGCGCCGGACGCACCCGGCGCAGAACAGCGGCGACGCGCGCCAGCAGTTCGCGTGGGGAGAAAGGCTTGGTGATGTAGTCGTCGGCACCGGTTTCCAGCCCGCGTACACGGTCGTCCTCCGCCTCGCGGGCGGTGAGCATCAGGATCGGCACGTGCGCGGTCGCCTTTTCGCGGCGGAGGCGGCGGCAGACCTCGATGCCGCTTACGCCCTCGATCATCCAATCCAGGATGACGAGGTCGGGCGCGTCCTCGGCGGCCATCACTAGCGCCTCGTCGCCGTCCGGCGTGGCGCGCACCGCATAGCCTTCGTTCTCGAAGCGATATTGCAGCAGCTCGGCGAGGGCCGTGTCGTCCTCGACCAGCAGGAGCTTGGGGGCGGACATGGCGATTTAATCCCTGGCGGCGCCTGCGATCAGGCGGTGGTCAGGCAGCGCCATATGACAGGTTCATGGCAGATTTATTGCAATCCGGCTGCACCGCGCAGGCGCGAGGTCACCGCTCGATCTCGCGCGGATAGGCCCCGGTCGCCGAATAGTGGACCATTTCCGCCACGTTGGTCGCGTGATCGCCGATGCGCTCGATATTGCGGGCGACGAACAGCAACTGCGCCGCCGTGCTGATGGTCGAGGGATTCTCGACCATGTGGCTGACGAGGTTGCGGAAGATCGAATCGTAGAAGGCGTCCACCTTTTCGTCGCGCTCGATCACCTCCAACGCCATGACCGGGTCACGCGCGGCGAAGGCGGTGAGCACGTCGTGCACCATCTCGGCGGCGATCTCGCCCATGGCGGGAAGCAGGGTCAGCGGTTCGAACTTTGCGCGCCCGTCGATCTTGCCGATGCGCTTGGCGATGTTCTTGGCATAGTCGCCGATGCGCTCGACCACGCCGGAAATCTTCAGCGCGGCGACGATTTCGCGCAGGTCGTCGGCCATCGGGGCGCGCAGGGCCAGCACCCGCACGGCCATCGCGTCGACCTCGGCCTCGAGCGCGTCGAGCTTCTTGTCGCGTTCGATCACGCGCTTGGCCAGGTCCTCGTCGCCGCTGACCAGCGCGGACAGCGCCTCGCTGATGCCGAGCTCGGCCAGGCCGCCCATCTCCGCGATCAGGCCGCGCAGGCGGGTGATGTCCTCGTCGAATGCCTTGACGGTGTGCGTGTGTTCCATGTGGCCCTCTGCCATCACCCGTAACGCCCGGTGATGTAATCCTGCGTGCGCTGCTCGCGCGGATTGGTGAAAATGTCCGAGGTGTGTCCATACTCCACCAGGTGGCCCAGATGGAAGAAGGCCGTGCGCTGGCTGACGCGGGCGGCCTGCTGCATGGAGTGGGTGACGATGACGATGGCGTAGCGGCCGCGCAGGTCGTCTATCAGCTCCTCGATCTTGGCCGTGGCGATGGGGTCGAGCGCGCTGCACGGCTCGTCCATCAGGATCACCTCGGGATCGACGGCGATGGCGCGGGCGATGCACAGGCGCTGCTGCTGGCCGCCGGACAGCGCGGTGCCCGAATCGGTCAGGCGATCCTTCACCTCGTCCCACAGGCCGGCGCGTCGCAGCGACTTCTCGACGATGGCGTCGAGCTCGCCCTTGCCTTCGGCCAGGCCGTGGATGCGCGGGCCGTAGGCGATGTTCTCATAGATCGACTTGGGGAAGGGGTTGGGCTTCTGGAACACCATGCCCACACGCGCGCGCAGCTGCACCACGTCCATGCCGCTGGCGTAGATGTCCTCGCCGTCGAGCTCGATCGTGCCTTCCACCCGGGCCGAGGGGATGGTGTCGTTCATGCGGTTCAAGGCCCGCAGGAAGGTGGACTTGCCGCAGCCCGAAGGGCCGATGAACGCGGTGACGTGTTCGGTGAAGACGTCGACCGAAACCTCGTCGATGGCCTTTTTCGCGCCGTAGTAGATCGACACGTCGCGCGCGCGCATCTTGATGTCGCTCGGCTCCACCGACTCGTCGAGGCCGGGGGCGTTCGCGTTGTGCTCGATCGCCTGCTCGGCGAAGGAGGGATTGGCGGCGGTTTCTTCGGTCATCACCATTTCTTCTCGAAGCGGTTCCTGAGGTAGATGGCGAGGCCATTCATCAGCAGCAGGAAGATCAATAGCACGATAATCGCCGCGCTGGTGCGTTCGACGAAGCCGCGGTCGATTTCGTCCGACCACAGGAAGATTTGCATCGGCAGGACCGTGGCGTTGTCGGTGAAGCCGTCGGGCGGCGTGGCCACGAAGGCGCGCATGCCGATCAGCAACAGCGGCGCGGTCTCGCCCAGCGCGCGGGCCATGCCGATGATGGTGCCGGTCAGGATGCCGGGGAGGGCGAGGGGCAGGACGTGGTGGAACACGACCTGCACGGGGCTTGCGCCCACGGCCAGCGCGCCGTCGCGGATCGACGGCGGCACGGCCTTGATGGCGTTGCGGCCGGAAATGACGATGACCGGCATGGTCATCAGCGCCAGCGTCATGCCGCCGATCAGCGGGGCCGAGCGCATCGAGGGGAACAGCGTGAGGAAGACGGCAAGGCCGAGCAGGCCGAAGATGATCGAGGGCACGGCGGCAAGATTGTTGATCGACACTTCGATCACGTCGGTCCAGCGGTTCTTGGGCGCGTATTCCTCGAGATAGAGCGCGGCCAGTACGCCGATCGGGAAGGCGAGAAGCAGGGTGACGATCATCGTCAGGATTGAGCCCTTCAGCGCGCCCCAGATGCCCACCATCTGCGCGTCGGTGGCATCGGCGCGGGTGAGGAAGCCGGTATCGAAGCGCCTTTCGAGCAGGCCGCGCTCGCTCAGGTCGCGGGCGAGGGGCTGGAGATCGACCTTGCCGTCTCCGCGCAGGGCGCTGGCGATGTCCTCGCTGGCGGGGAGCGAAAAGGTCGCTTGCCGCTGAAGGATCGTGGGATCGCGCACGATGGCCTCGCCGACCTGTCGCCAGGCCTCGGGGTTGAGTTGCGCCGCGCCGGCCTCGCCGAGCGCCTGCTCCGCGCTGAACTGGACGACCTCGACCAGCCCCTGGCCCTGCAAGGCGCGGACCGCGTCGCTTTCGGACCCGGTGGCGGCAGGGGCGGACAGGCCCATGGCGGGAAAGTCGATCGGCACGCTCATCTCGGCGCGCTGGAAGCCGCCCACGCCGTTGATCGTCATGGTGACGAGCAGGAACAGCAGCACCGCGATGGAAAAGACGATGGCGCCGAGGCCCAGGGCCTTGAAGCGCTTCTCCGCCGCGTATCGCTTCTTCAGCCGCGCCTCGAAAGCGGGGGTGCGGGTGGGATGGACGAGGTCACTCATAGGCTTCGCGGAACCTCTTGACCACGCGCAGGGCGACGAAATTGAGCGCCAGCGTCACCAGGAACAGCACGAAGCCGAGCGCAAAGGCGGCGAGCGTCGCCGGATGGTCGAAGCTGCCCTCGCCGGTCAGCAGGGCGACGATCTGGACGGTGACGGTAGTCATCGAATCGAGCGGATTGGCGCTGAGCGAGGCGGCGGTGGAGGCGGCCATGACGACGATCATCGTCTCGCCGATGGCACGGCTGACGGCCAGCATCACGCCGCCCACGATGCCGGGCAGGGCGGCGGGCACCAGCACGCGGCGGATCGTTTCGTTGGCGGTTGCACCCATGGCGAGCGAACCGTCGCGCATGGCCTGCGGCACGGCAGCGATCGAATCGTCGGCCATCGAGGAAACGAAGGGGATGATCATCACCCCCATCACGAGGCCCGCGGCGAGTGCGCTCTCGCTGGAAGGATTCGACGCGCCGAGGGCCAGCGCGATGTCGCGGATGAAGGGCGCAACGGTCAGCGCGGCGAAGTAGCCGTAGACCACGGTGGGCACGCCCGCGAGCACCTCGAGCGCGGGCTTCACCCATTTGCGTAGCCCCGGCTTCGCGTATTGCGTGAGGTAGATCGCGCTCATCATGCCGAGCGGGATGGCCACAATCATGGCGATGATCGCGCCGATGAAGATGGTGCCCCAGAACAGCGGGATCGCGCCGTAGCGGCTTGGGTCCGGGTTGTTCGGGTTGCCCATCGGGTCCGGGTTCCACTGGGTCCCGAACAGGAAATCGATGGGCGAGATCATGCCGAAGAAACGGAACGTCTCGAACACCAGCGTCACGAAGATACCCAGCGTCGTCAGGATGGCGACGAGCGAGGCGATGAGGAGGGCGGCAAGGACGAGCCGCTCCACCTTGGTGCGGGCGGCAAAATCGGGTTTGAGCCGCAGGAAGGCCCAGGCCGCGCCCGCGCCGGCGATCAGCAGGCCGATACCGATGCCGATCAGCTGGTAGCGCGAGATCGCCTGGCGGAACGGCTCGGCCAGCGCGACCGACTCCTCGTTCAACGCCCTTGCAGTGGTGCCGTTGGCGATCCCCCAGGCTTCGTTGATGATGGTAGCGCGCCTGAGGCCGAATTTGGGCAGGGCCGCAGCCTCCGGGCTGGCGAGCACGTGGGCCATGATCAACTGGCCGCTGGCATAGTCCCACACGAGGAAGAACAGCAGCAGCGGCACGGCAATCCACAGCGCGGCATACCAGGCATGGTATTTCGGCAGGGCCGCGAGCCGCCCATGGGGCGCGGCACGCTTGAAGGTCCACGCGCGCGCCCGGGCCACCAGCCAACCGGCAAGCCCGAGGCCGAGGGCCAGGAGAAGCGGTATGGCTGGTGACATGGCTTTACGTCATTCGTCCTACTGCAGGTCTTCCGCAGTCAGGCTGGGAAGGCCGGTCACGGCACTGGTCTGCGCGGCCATAACGTCGCCACGGTTGGTCACAAGCCCAATCTGGGCCAGCGCGCCGCCTTCTCCCCAGCTCGAAACCCAGGTGTTCAGGAACTCCTGCAATCCGGGGATGATGCCGATGTGCTCTTTCTTGACGTAGATATAGAGCGGACGGGCACCGGGGTACGCGAAGCTGGCGATGTTGTCGTAGGTCGGCTCGATGCCGTCAATGTGCAGGCCCTGCAGGCGATCGGCATTCTCTTCGAGATAGGAATAGCCGAAGATGCCGATGGCGTTCTCGTTGCCCTCGATCTTCTGCACGATCAGGTTGTCCTGCTCGCCCTGGTCGACATACTTGCCGTCGCCGCGCAGCTCGGTGCAGGTGGCGTCATAGGCGTCCTCGTCGGCTTCCTTCGTCGCCGCGAACTCGGCGTTGGCTTCGCAGCCGACGTGCATGATCAGCTCTTCGAACGCATCGCGCGTGCCCGAAGTGGTCGGCGGACCATAGACGAGGATCGGCAGGTTCGGGAGCGAGGGATCGACGTCGCTCCAGGTGTTGGCGGTCTGTGCCTCGCCATAGGGGTTGGCGGCGAGCGCGCGGTAGAGCTGCTCGGGCGTCAGGTCCATGGTGATGCCGCCCTTGGCCGATGCTATGGCGATGCCGTCCATGCCCACCTGGATCTCGGCGATGTCGGTCACGCCGTTGGCCTGGCACTCGGCGAATTCCTCGGCCTTCATGCGGCGCGAGGCGTTGGCGATGTCCGGGGTGGAGGGGCCGACGCCGGAGCAGAACAGGCTGATGCCGCCACCGGTGCCGGTCGATTCGATCACCGGCGAGGCGAAATCGGGATATTCGGCGGCGAACAGCTCGCTCACCTTGCGGGCGAACGGATAGACGGTGGAGGATCCGACGGCGCGGATGGCGTCGCGGCTCTCGCCCCCGCCGCCCGGAGCACCCGAACCACAGGCGGAAAGCGCGGTCGCGGCGAGCGCGGCGGCGATGATGGCAATAGTCTTCATTGGGACGAACCCCTTTGCTGGTGTTGAGCTAGTGGCCCCCTATTACCGCGATGCGACAGATTTGCGTCACATGGCGGACTTGTATCGTGCAAGGGAGCGATGCGGTTTCTCGTCAGAAATCGAACTCGGCGCGCATCCCGATCACGTCTGCGCTGTAGTCGCGCGTGCCGTTCGGCAGCGCGAAGACGGCGTCGTCGTACTCCATGCGGCCGTAGTTGACTTGCAGCCGGGTGAAGTCGGTCGTCGTCCAGATCAGCGAGGCTTGGTAGGCGTTCTGCGAACCGCCGAGCACGCCGACATCGCTGTCGTTGAGCTCGAGGTAATCGTAACGCAGGTTCGCCTGTATCGCGCCGATCCCGCCTTCGCCCACGGGGCGCGCGGGACGGGTGCGGTTCCAGCGCCCGCCGCGATAGCCGCGGCTGTCGCCGGACGTCAGGAATAGCCCGCCCTCGACATAGCCGCCGGTGAAGCTGGCGGTATCTTCGGCAAGGCCGAGGCCGGAGACCTGCTGGCGGAATCCCTCGGCGGCGAAGTGGAACGGCCCGCGAATCGCGGCCAGCTCCACGCCGAGTCCGAATTCGCTGTCGGCGGCCAGGTTGCCGGTGTTGATCAGCCGCTCGCCGGTGAAGTGGACGAGCGGGCGCTGGCGATAGCGCACGCTGCCGCCGTCGGCGATGTCAGTGTAATGGGCCGAGGCACCGAAATGCAGCTGTGTGCCGCCGACCTCGGGGAAATAGACGACGCGTCCATCGGCGCTCCAGGCGCTCGATTCGGGCAGGTCGGCGATGTTGTCTGCAAAGACGCCGGCCTGCACCAGCACCGGGCCCTTGCCGTATTGCGCGGACACGCCAAGGCGGCGCTCGAAACCGAAGGCATCGGTGAAGGCGGCGCGTTCGATGAAGCTGGTGAAGCGGCTGCTGGTCAGCTCTTCCAGGCCCTGGAAAGTGTTGTGCTGGCCCACGGTCAGCTCGATGTCGCCCGCCTCGTAGGTCAGCAGCGCGTCGGTCAGCTCGGCCTCGCCGGTGGCGACGTCGATCTCCATCTTGTAGCCGAAGCCGCCGGGAATATCGCCCTCGACGCCGATGCGTGCGCGGCGAACCTCGGCGCCGAAGCCGTCTTCGCGGCCGAGGCCATCGGGCAGCGAAGTCCATCCGGCATCGAGCTGGAGGCGACCGAAGGGCTTGAAGCTGAAGCCGTCATCGCTTTCCACCTCGGGTGCGGCGCCCATGCTGATTTCGACCGGGTGGGCCGAGGTGACGACCGGCGCTGCCGCCGCGGGCGCGGAGGTGGGTACTGCGATGACGGGCTGGGCCGGAGCCTGCTGTGCCATCGCATCGATGCGGGCATTGAGAACCGCGAGCTGGTCGCTCAGCGCGGCGACCTGCGCGCGCAGGGCGGCAACCTCGGCCTCGCTGGTGTGGTGATCGGCATCCTGCGCCGCGACGGGTGTCGCCACCAGCGCGAGGGCGAGCAGGGGCAGGGGATAGGCTTTGATCGAGCGCATGAGGGGTCCGTCCAGTCACGTGTCCAAGATGTGACCGCGGCCCCTAGTTTCGTGACATTACACTTATGTGACAGGGCCGATTTCGGCTGTGGAAAAGCACTAGCGCCGCTCAGCGGCCGCAGCTCACGCCTCCCCGGCCAGCGGCAGGCGGACCGTCACGGTGGTTCCGCTGCCGCGCTCGCTCTCGATGTCGAGTCGGCCACGGTGGCGCTCGACGATGTGCTTTACGATGGCGAGGCCGAGGCCGGTGCCGCCCGCCGCGCGGCTGCGCCCCGGATCGGTGCGATAGAACCGCCGCGTGAGGTGGGGCAGGTGCTCGGGATCGATGCCGTCGCCCCGGTCCGTGACGGTCAGCACAGCCATCCTGCGTTCGCCCGGCGCCAGCGAGACCGTGACCGGCGTGTCCGGCGCGCCGTATTTCAGGGCGTTGTCGACGAGGTTGCGCACCAGCTGTTCGAGCTGGTTGGCATCGCCGCGCACCGGCACGGGACCGTCGGGGAGGGCGAAATCGATGCGCTCGAACTTCTCCGCTCCGGCGGCATCGCGGGCGGATGTGCGAACGACCTGCGCGAGATCGAGCCGTTCGCGCGGCTGGTCGTGCTTCTCCGCCTCCACCCGGCTGAGCGAGAGGAGGTCGGCAATGAGGCTCTGCAGCCGTCGCGCCTCGCGCAGCACGGTGGAACGGAACTTGGCGGCCAGCGCCGGGTCGATGTCGTCGCCTTCGTCTTCCAGGGTCTCGAGATAGCCGATGATGCTGGAGAGCGGCGTGCGCAGTTCATGACTGGCATTGGCGACGAAATCGGTATGCGCGCGGCTGACGTCGGCTTCCGACGTGCGGTTGATGAGTTCGACCAGGCGATAGCGGTCGTCGATAGGCTGGACGCTCATCTGCCAGTTGCTGCGGGGTCCGGTCAGCCCCTGCACGGTGACCGAGCCGCCCTCCGGCCGGTCGAGCAGGTGGATGGCGGCGGGATGGCGCAGCGCCACGCGCGCGTCCTGCCCGGTGATATGCCCACCGATCTCGCGCCGCGCCTCGGCGTTGGCGACGAGAATGCGGTCGGCATCGAGCAACAGCATGGGCAGGCCCGACTGCTCGATCAGATCGCGCATTCCGGAGCGCGAGATTGTCAGGCCGTCGTTGGCGGGCAGGGGCGCGGCGGCGGGCGGGGGCACGGCCAGCCAGAACGAGCCGATCCAGACCGCCATGACGGCCGCGACGATCCAGAAGCCGGTGCCGCTCCATAGCAGCACGCCGCCACAGACGAGCGCCAGCACTATGCCGGCGACGGGGACGAAGCGCGCTTCCATCGGGTAGCCGCTTAGACATACAATGATGACAATTGGAATGCCGCGGGCGGAAAAATTTTGCCCGGCCCGGGGAGGGCAGCCCGTGCTGGTGACCCCTACGGGAATCGAACCCGTGTTTCAGCCGTGAGAGGGCCGCGTCCTGACCGCTAGACGAAGGGGCCATCTGCATGGCTATGGCACCGCGTGGTGACCCCTACGGGAATCGAACCCGTGTTTCAGCCGTGAAAGGGCCGCGTCCTAACCGCTAGACGAAGGGGCCATCTGCGATGGAGCGGCGCACTTAGTTGCGCGCGCCGATGCGGTCAAGTGGGCAAGCGGCGATCAGTCCGCCCAGGCCGCATCTTCCAGGTGCAGTTCGGCGGCGGGGCGGCTGCCCCAGTCGTCGATCTTCGCGCGGCCCGCCAGCCACAGCCGGCGTCCGCTCGCGCCGTGGAGCAGGGCCTGGCCCATGTCGCTCGCCGCCGCGCGAAAGGCGATGGCCTTGAAGCTGCCGCCGTCCTTGCCCGCGGCGATGACGCGCAGGTGATCGTTGCCCACGACATCCGCCTTGACGAGATGCACCGGGCCGACCGCCACGCGCGGGCCGGGCCAGCCGACGCCGTAGGGTCCCGCGCTGTCGAGCGCCTGGATCAGTTCGGGCGTCAGGCCGCCGGGCGCAATGGACAGGTCGAGCAGCACCTCCTGCGATTCGCTGGCCCGCGCCACCGGTCCTGCCAGCCGCTCGTCCAGCCAGTCGGTAAAGGCGTCGAGCTTGTCGGCCGCAATGGTCAGGCCCGCCGCCATCGCGTGGCCGCCGCCCTTGACCAGCAGGCCGCCCTCGCTCGCCGCGATGATCGCTGCGCCGAGGTCCACGCCGGAGATCGAGCGTCCCGAACCCTTGCCTTCGCCCGTTTCCTCGTCGAGCGCGATGACCACGGCGGGCTTGCCGCTCTTTTCCTTGATCCGCCCGGCGACGATGCCGATCACGCCGGGATGCCAGCCTAAACCAGCGCACACGATCACCGACCGGTTGTGCTGCGCGGCGAGCTGTTCTTCCGCCGCTTCCTGCACCGCGGCCTCAATGGCGCGGCGTTCCTCGTTGAGACGGCTGAGCTGGTCGGCGATGGCGCGCGCCTCGTCCGGATCCTCGGTGGTTAGCAGGCGCACGCCCAGCGTCGCCTCGCCCACGCGGCCGCCCGCGTTGATGCGCGGGCCGAGCGCGAAGCCGCAGTCGCTGGCCTTGGGCGCGGCCTTGAGGCGGCTCGCGTCGATCAGCGCCGCCATCCCGGTGTTGGCGCGCCGGGCCATGACCTTGAGCCCCTGCGCCACGAAGGCGCGATTGAGCCCGCGGATGGCGGCGACGTCGGCGACGGTGCCGAGCGCCACCAGGTCAAGCAGGGCGAACAGGTCGGGCTCCGCACGACCGTCGAAATAATCGCGCTGGCGCAGCGTGCGCACCACTGCCACCGCCAGCAGGAAGGCAACGCCGACGGCGGCGAGGTGGCCGTGGCCCGCGGCAAGGTCGCTTTCGTCCAGCCGGTTGGGATTGACGAGGGCATAAGTGCGCGGCAGCTCGGGCGAGCACTTGTGATGGTCGACCACGATCACGTCGATCCCGGCATCGTGCGCCATGCCCAGCGCCTCGTGCGCCATCGCCCCGCAGTCGACCGTGAC
This sequence comes from Aurantiacibacter luteus, assembly GCF_001010945.1. Lineage (GTDB taxonomy): Bacteria > Pseudomonadota > Alphaproteobacteria > Sphingomonadales > Sphingomonadaceae > Alteraurantiacibacter > Alteraurantiacibacter luteus. The sequence continues at coordinate 882,931 of NZ_LBHB01000001.1, read as the reverse complement.
GATCAGGCTCGAACCCTGCTCGCCGATCCGCATGAGCGCCGGCCCGCTCGGGCCGTAGCCCTCCAGCAACCGGTCGGGAATGTAATGCTGCGCATCGTGCCCGAGCATTCGCAGCAGCCGGATCAACAGGGCCGAACTGGTCGCCCCATCAACGTCGTAGTCGCCGTAGACCGTCACCGGTTCGCGCGTGATGACCGCCTCGGCGATGCGTTCGGCGGCGCGGTCCATGTCCTGGAAGGCGCTGGGATCGGGCAGGAAACCACGCAGCGAGGGCTGGCGATGCAGGTCGAGATCCTCGCGCGCCACGCCGCGCGACAACAGCAACTGGGTGGCGATGTCGGCGTCCAGACCCGGCCCGCCGGCCCCAAAGGCCATGTTGCCTCCGCGCCAGCGCCATGTCTTTCCCGAAATGGAGCGGGAAACCCCAAGCACAGTACCGATCGCGTCCATTCCGGATGCATATACCGTGCGGAAGGCTTGGAAAAGTGTCCCGAAACAGCTCTCTACAGTCTTGGAGGGGGGCAATTGGGGTGCGATTTGTCCAAGCGCCATCACACGGACTCGACGATTCGGTCCTTTCGAGTCATCACCAAACGCCCGGGACACGGCGGGGATGGGAAGGGGTCGGTTCGATCGCAAGCGCGCAAGGCCTTGAATCGAAGGGTATGATGTCTGCCGCATCGTTGCTGTTTCGCGCGGGCGAGCGCCCGACGCTTGCCGATATTCGTGCGCTCGCCCGCCGCGAAGACAGCTTCTGCCTCAGTTTCGAGCCCGCAACCGACACGCCCCGCGAAACCGGCGTGGAGGAGCGCGGCGATACGGGGCAGGGCTGGGTGGAATTGCTGTCGAGCGGGCTGACCTTCCATCTTTCCGGCCTGGCCCCGCACGCGGGCGAGGGCGCGCCGCGGTTTGCCAATCGCTACGGGCTCGCAGCCGACCTCGCCGAGCGTCCCCTGGAAGCCATCACGCTCGTACCGGGGCCGCACCTGGCCGGGGGGGAGCGGATGTTCCCGGTCGTCCGCTGCCTCGCCATGCTTGCCGCGCGCCTGGCCGGGCTGCCGGGTGTCGAGGGCGTCGCCTGGCACGCGGCCGAGGCCATCAGCGCGCCCGACTTTTACGCGCGCGGGGTGCTCGCGTGGGTGGAGGGCGGCCCGTTTCCCGGCCTTGGACTGACCGCCCTGGAAGAGGGCGCCGACGGCAGCCTGCGCAGCCGTGGCCTCGCGCTGTTCACCGGACAGGAGCTATACCTCCCCGCCGACGTGGCGCAGGACCGCGCGGATGCCGCCAAGCTCGCCCTGCGGCTCATCAACTGGCTGGTCGAGCACGGGAAAATCACGGAAACGTTTTCCTTCACCGGGCCTTCCGGAGAGCCGATCGGGCTTGAACCTGTGGAAAACTCGGCCATCCTGCGGGTGTGGAGAGGGTCGCTCTAGACTTCACTGGCGATTCGGCGCGTCCTTGCGCGACGCTGGCCGTCCGCACGCGCTTGCCATTCACCGCGGTCAACGCACGCCATTCGCCCGGCTTCCGGCCCGGAATGCAGCGCCATCACCTGTTGCCCCGGCAGCTCGTACGGAGCGCGTGCTTCGGCCCGCTGCTCGCGGCGCTGGGGAAAGAGGCGATCGGCTTCGACGACTTTCGCGCGAACGGCTTGCTGCTGCCCGGCACCGAGAGCGCCGCGCTGGCGAGCGGGGCGCCGCTGCATCGCGGACCGCACCGGCTTTACAACGAAATGGTGGCCCAGCGCGTAGGGCGGATCGAGGCGTGCTGGTCGCGCCGCTGCGCGCGGCACCCGGAAACGGCCCGTATCGAGGCGCTGATGCGGATGCGGCTGTTGCAGCGAGCGCTCAGGGCCCGGCTGTTGCAACGCAATCGGCGCGCCCTGTTCCTCAACCGCAAGGATCCCTTTCGTGCGGGCCTGGATTTCACCATGCTGGATTCGATGGTCGAGAGCCTGTGGCTGGCGACGGCCGCGGCTTAGGGATCGCGCTCGGGCGTCGGTGCGAGCGTATCAGGCGGCACGCTCGAAGATCGGCCACTCCTCTCGCAACGCCTCGATAAGTTCCTCGACGCGCGCTTCTGCCTTTATCCGCCGTTCGAGACGCCGCGAGGCCTCGCCGATTTCCGCCTCGCCGAAATTGGCGGCGACACCGGCCAGCTTGTGCAGTTCACTGCCAAGCCGTTCCCAGTCGGTCCCTTCGCCGCAAGATAGGGTTTCTCGTAATTCCGACACGAGGACGGCCCGGCGACTGCGGTAGCGTTCCTCCAGCGACGCGATGGAGGCGGGCAGCGCGAATTCGGCATTGGTGCCGATGGCATCGGGGGAGGAGCCCATGGCATCTCGCACACTGTCATTCCCGGCATCGGGCGCGACCCATCGCGCCAGTTCGCGCGCCAAGGCCACTGTGGTGACCGGCTTGCCGAGATGCGACTGCATGCCTGCCGCAATGCAGGCCGCCACGTCTTCTGGATAGCAGTTGGCCGTCAATGCGATGATCGGCAGCGTGTCCGCATCGAACCCGGCGCTGCGCAGCCGGCGCGTGGCCTCCAGCCCGTCCACACCCGGCATCTGCATGTCCATAAGCACGACATCGAACGGGCGGCCCTGCCGAGCGGACGTCATCACCGCATCCACGGCCTGTTCGCCGTTTTCCGCCAGTGTGGCATCGAGACCCAGCGCGCTCGCCATCGCGAGGATCAACTGCTGGTTGATGGCATGGTCCTCCGCGATCAGCACGCGCGCTCCATGGAGATGGCCGACGGTTTCCACGGCGCTTACGGCTTCGGGGAGGGGACGATCGTGCTCCTCGGCCTCTACTAGCGGCATTCGCACGGTAAACTGCGTGCCGACACCGATCTTGGAATGGACCGTGATGCGTCCGCCCATCATCTCGACCAACTGGCTGGAGATCGAAAGCCCCAGGCCCGTTCCGCCGAACCGGCGCGCGACCGATCCGTCCTGCTGTTCGAAGGGGCTGAAGATCGCCCGCAGCTTGTCTTCCGCAATGCCGATCCCGGTATCGATGATGGAAATCAGTACGAACCGTCCCTCGGTAGAAGTTTCCACGCGGGCCTCGATGTCGATACCGCCATGCTCGGTGAATTTCACCGCGTTGCCGATCAGGTTGAGCAGGATTTGCCGCAGGCGCAGGCGGTCAAACAGCAGTCTGTCCGGCACCGCGTCGTCCACCCACAGCCCGAGCGCCAGGCCCTTGGCGCGGGCCATCGGCTCCATCAGCGCCAGGCAGTGCTGCAGCTTGTGCCGCATGCTGGTAGGCTCGGGCACGATCCGCATCTGGCCGGACTCGATCTTCGAGTGGTCGAGGATGTCGTTGAGCAACTGCATCATCGCGCGGCCCGAATCCGATATCAGCTGGACCTGCGCGCGCTGGTCGTCGTCGAGCGGGGACTGCAGCAGCAGGTCGGTGAAGCCGATCACGCCGTTCATGGGCGTGCGGATCTCGTGGCTCATGTTGGCGAGGAAGGTGGACTTGGCCTGCGCCTCCTGTTCGGTTCGCTCGATGGCCCGCGTCAGGTCACGCTCGAGGTCCTTGGAACGCTGGATGTCGATGTTGAGACCGACGTAACCGATCAGCTCGCCGTCAGGTGCGTATTCGGGCGCGCCGAGGCCCTTAACCCAGACGGTCTCTCCGTCCGGACGCATCCAGCGCCATTCGTCCTCGAAGCGCACGCGGCGGGCGACGGCGCTCATGAAGCTGGCAAACAGGCGTTCCTTGTCCTCGGGATGCAGCGCGTCGCCCCATTTCTCGCCGTGCCAGTCGGTAAGACCCGACATCTCCTCCCAGGCCTTGTTGACCCACAGGCACTGACCGCGCGCATCGGTGCGCCAGATGCCGGCGGGGGCGATCTCGGCGAGCGTCTGGAAGCTCGAAGCCTGTGCCCCGACCGCAGTGTGTTGCTCGCGCGAGCGCCAGTAAAGGACAGACAGCAGCCCAATGCCCGCAATGGCGGCGATCAGCGCAACGTGTTCCAGCATTTCCATGGCCCACCCGGATATTACGACGCGTATCGTATGCCCGGGGAATGGCTGACACCCGACCAGCGGCCGCCTATGGATTATTTCGTAGCGGCAGAGCCTGCGGAGACGGCGTTGGCGGCCGAGAGCAGGGCGCGCACGCCGGCGGTGGCGACGTCCTCGTCCACGCCCACACCCCAGCCGCTCGTCCCGTCGGGCAGGGCCCACTCGATGTAGGCCGCCGCGCGTGCATCGACCCCGCTGCCGAGCGCGTGTTCCGAGTAGTCAACGACCTCGAAATCGAGCCCGTAGGTGTCGCGGATGGTGGCGAGAACGGACGAGATGAGGCCCTTGCCCCGTCCCGAAACACGCTGTTCCTCGCCTTCATGACGGATGGTGCCGGTGAAGATGCGGTCGCCGTCGGCGGTCCGGCTCTCGTCGTAATCGACAAGCGCGAAGCGGCGCTGGTCGACCTGCAGGTAGTAGGTCTGGCGAAAGCATTCCCAGATGTCGGCGGCACCCAGCTCGCGGCCCAGCTCGTCCGCCATCGCCTGCACGTGACGGCTGAAATGCGCCTGCATCCGCTTGGGTAGCTTGAGCCCCTGGTCCTGCTCGAGCACCCAGGCGAAGCCGCCCTTGCCGCTCTGCGAGTTGACGCGGATGACCGCCTCGTAGCTGCGACCCAGATCGGCCGGGTCGATGGGCAGGTAGGGCACGCGCCACTCGCGATCGTTCTGCAAGCTGTGCGCCTCGAAGCCCTTCTTGATGGCGTCCTGGTGGCTGCCGGAAAAGGCGGTAAAGACCAGCTCGCCGCCGTAGGGATGGCGCTGGTGGACGGGCAGCTGGTTGCAGTACTCTACCGTCTCGATGACCCGGTCGATGTCGGAGAAATCGAGGCCCGGATCGACGCCCTGCGTGTAGAGGTTTAGCGCCACGGTCACGAGGCAGCAGTTGCCGGTCCGCTCGCCGTTGCCGAACAGGCAACCCTCCACCCGGTCCGCGCCCGCCATCATGCCGAGCTCCGCGGCGGCGACTCCGGTGCCGCGATCGTTGTGAGTGTGCAGGCTGATGACCGCCGCCTTGCGGTTAGGCAGGTTGCGGCAGAAATACTCGATCTGGTCGGCGTAGACGTTGGGCGTCGATGCCTCGACCGTGGCGGGCAGGTTGAGAATGATCGGCCAATCCGCGCTCGGGCCGACGACCTCCATCACCGCCTCGCAGACCTCCAGGCTGAAATCGAGCTCGGCGGTGGAAAAGGTCTCGGGCGAATACTGGAAATGCCACTTCGTGCCGGGACGCTTGGCCGCCTCGTCCACCAGCAAGCGCGCACCGTCCACGGCGATCTGCTTCACCTCCGCGCGGCTCATGCGGAAGACGATGTCGCGCCAGGCGGGGCTGACCGCGTTGTAGAGGTGCACGATGGCCTCGCGCGCGCCCTCCAGGCTCTCGAAGCTGCGCTTGATGAGGTCCGCGCGCGACTGGGTGAGAACCTGGATGACAACGTCGTCCGGCACGCGGCCCGACCGGACGAGCCAGCTGATGAAATCGAACTCGGTTTCGCCCGCGGCAGGGAAGCCGACCTCGATCTCCTTGACGCCGACGTCCACCAGCAGGTCGAAGAAGCGCGTCTTCTTCGCCCGGTCCATCGGGTCGATGATCGACTGGTTGCCGTCGCGAAGGTCGGTAGAAAGCCAGCGCGGCGGGGCGGTGAGGGTGCGGCTCGGCCACTGCCGGTCGGGCAGATGGACCTGCGGGAATGGGCGATACTTGGCGCTCGGATCGGGGAGCATGGGCATGGTGCTGGTTCTTCGACTTGGGGCCGCCGGGCGGCGTTTGCGTTGAAGGGCCCTTAGGCGAACTCCTGCGCGGGGCGCAGGGGGAGGGTCGCGCGCCTAAGGGCGCGTAAGTCGAAGCAGCAGGTAAGGGCGCGAGGCCGTGCTCATGCGGGAAGTGCTACATGCGAATGGCAGAGGGGGTCAATACCGGGCACGCAGGATCGTGCGCGCCCGGTGACAACAATTACTTCTCGAAGGCGGCGGTGATGTTGAGCTTCACCTCGTCGCCGAGCCCCATGGGGACACCGTAACCAAGCCCCCATTGCGAACGCATGATCGTCGCCGTGCCATGGAAGCCGAGCGTAGCCTTCTGGTTCATCATGTTGGTCCCCGCTCCCGAGAGGCCCGCGGTAATCTCCACCGGATGCGTCTGACCGTTGAAGGTGAGGTTGCCCATGATGTGCGCCTGGTTGTCGCCCATCGGGTGAACCGCGGTGGACACGAAGCGCGCAGGCTCGGGGCTGGGGCCGAAGAAATCGGGCGCCGCCCCCGCATTGCCCGGACGCAGCAGGTGATGAGCAAGGCCGGCGCTGGCGACGGTGGGCGTATCGAGCGGAATGGTGATGTCGAGGCTGGAGTTGCCGAGGTTCTCGGCGTCCAGATTCAGCGTGCCGCTGATGTTGCCGTAGAGACCGAAGTAGTCGTTGAAGCCGAAGTGGCTGAGGCTCCAGCCGACCAGCGTGTGGTTCGGGTCCGCCGTATAGGTGCCGGAGGTGACGACGACCTCCTGCGCTTCCGGACCGGCCTGCGGAGCCATCGGGGCGGTGGCGGAAACGGCACTGACGGCAGCGGCGGCGATGCCAAGCGAGGCGGCGGCGGCGAAAGCGATTTTACGCATGGCAAGCTCCGAAGCTGAAGGGTCGCCTGGCATTGTGCCGCGCGAGATTAACTCTGTCCACCGTCGCGCGCGCTCATCAGGCCCGCCGCAGGATCTTCGCCATCGGGCGGCCTTTCGCCAGTTCATCGACCAGCTTGTCGAGGATGCGGATCTCGCGCATCAGCGGGTCCTCCAGCGCCTCCACCTGCACGCCGCAGACCTTGCCGGTCACCAGCAGGCGATCGGGCTTGGGGGCGGGGGCCTGCGCGAAGAAGGCTGCAAAATCGCGCCCGTCATCGATGGCCGCTGCCAGCCCGGCTTCGTCATAGCCGGTCTGCCAGCAGATGATCTCGTCCACCTCTGCCTTCGTGCGCCCCTTGCGCTCCGCCTTGGCGACATAGGCCGGATAGACCTTGGCGAAGGGCTTGGCGTAAATGCGATGACTTTGCGCCAAGGCGTCAGCCGCAATGCGCCGAGACGAAGCGGTCGGTGCCGCGTTCCATGACCACGTTCAGGCGATCCTCGCGTCGGTCCGTGGTGACCATCGAGTCGGGATAAATCCAGCGATCCGAACCGGGTCTGGCCGCTTCCACCACGGCTCGGCGGACGGGGACGGTGGCCTCCTGCCCGATCCACGGGCCGACCTTGTCCGCTCCGCAGGTGCTGTCCGCCACGTCGGCAGGCTCGGTCGCCGTGGACGGTTCCCCCGCGGGAACCGGTACCATCATGGGCGTGACCGAAGGTGTGGGGGTGGTGTCGCTGTTGCCTGACGCGATGGTTTCGCCAGTTTCGGCAGCCGCGGGCTCATCGCCCGGCTCCTGACCGGGCTGGCAAGCGGCGGCGAGGAGCGCGAGCGGGGCGAAGGCGAGAAGGCGGGGCATCGGACTGGTCTCCTTTCCTCGCCAACGCCGCCCGCGCGCCGTCAGTTCCGTTCCTTGTCGACCAGCTTGTTCGCCCCGATCCATGGCATCATGGCGCGAAGGCGAGCGCCGGTCTGCTCGATCGGATGCGCCTCGGCGCGCTTCCGCGCCGCCTTGAGTTCGGGCTGGCCTGCGCGGTTGTCGAGCACGAAGTTCTTGACGAAGCGGCCCGACTGCACGTCGTCGAGCACGCGCTTCATCTCGGCCTTGGTCTCGGGCGTGATAATGCGTGGGCCGATGGTGATGTCGCCGTATTCGGCCGTATTGCTGATCGAATAGCGCATGTTGGCGATGCCGCCTTCGTAGAGCAGGTCGACGATCAGCTTGGTCTCGTGCAGGCATTCGAAATAGGCCATTTCGGGCGCGTAACCGGCCTCCACCAGCGTTTCGAACCCAGCCTGGATGAGGTGCGTGATGCCGCCGCACAGGACGGCCTGCTCGCCGAACAGGTCGGTCTCGCATTCCTCGCGGAAGTTGGTCTCGATAATGCCGCTGCGCCCGCCGCCCACGGCGCTGGCATAGGCAAGGGCGACATCATGCGCGTTGCCGCTGGCGTCCTGGTGCACGGCGATAAGGCAGGGCACGCCGCCGCCCTTCACGTATTCGCTGCGAACCGTGTGGCCCGGACCCTTGGGGGCGATCATGATGACGTCGATGTCTTGCGGTGGCTCGATCAGCCCAAAGTGGACGTTGAGGCCGTGCGCGAAGGCGAGCGCGGCGCCCGGCTTCATGTTGCCCTTGAGGTCATTCTCCCAGATCGCCGCCTGGTGCTCGTCGGGGGCGAGGATCATCAGGATGTCGGCGACCTCGGCCGCCTCCCTGTTGGACACAACGGCGAAACCCGCGTCCTCGGCCTTCTTCGCCGTGGCGCTGCCTTCACGCAGGGCGATGCGAACGTCCTTTACGCCCGAATCGCGCAGGTTCTGGGCATGGGCGTGGCCCTGACTGCCATAGCCGAGCACGACCACGGTCTTGTCGGTGACGAGGTTGAGGTCGGCGTCGGCGTCGTAATAAACTTTCATGATGTTCCCTGTCAGGATCGTGGATTTAAGCGGGCGGCGCGCTCGCCATCACGGCAAGGCAGGCGAGCAGGCCGACGAATGCGATGGGGGCGCCGGAGACATGGCGGCCTTTCGTCCAGGCGAGGTCGAACAGGCCGAAGGCGAGGTGGCCGATGCCGATGGCGAGCACCAGCCACGGCACGGCGATCTCGCCATAGGCGGCGAGGGCAAGCACGGCGGCGGCCAGCAGCCACAACAGGCTCGTCCAGTGCCAGGCGAGGCGTGTGACCTTGGCGTAGACGGGGTTCTCCAGCACGCCGGCCTTCTCGGCCAGCAGGGGGCGGATCAGCGCCCGCTCGCCGATCACCGAGTGAGCGAGGGCGAGGATGGCGGCGAGGGCGGCCGCCCACAGCATGACGAAGGTGGGGTTCACGAATTCCATTGCTCGAAGCTCCTAGGCGCCGTCCGGACCGCGCATCATGCCGACGATCCCGGTGCGGCCGACCTCGACCAAGCCGATTTCGCGCATCAGGGCAATGAAACTGTCGATCTTGTCGGGCGGACCCGTGAGTTCGAAGATGAAGCTGTTGGTGGTGGTGTCGACCGGGCGCGCGCGGAATACGTCGGCAAGGCGCAGCGCCTCGACGCGGTTCTCGCCGGTGCCGGCCACCTTGATCAGGGCCAACTCGCGCTCCACGTGCGGGCCGGCCTCGGTCAGGTCGACAACCTTGTGGACCGGCACCAGCCGTTCGAGCTGGGCCATGATCTGGTCGATCACCGGCGGCGGGCCGTTGGTGACTATGGTGATGCGGCTGAGTGCGTGGTCTTCCGAGATGTCGGCCACAGTCAGGCTGTCGATATTGTACCCGCGCGCGGTAAACAGGCCGGCGATCTTGGCGAGGATGCCCGCCTCGTTGTCGACGGTGACGGCGAGCACGTGCCGCTCGGTATCGCGGTGCTGGATCTTCATCAGACGAGTGCCTTCGCTTCGTCGGCCATCGTGCCTTCGACCATGTCGCCGTAGAGGAGCATCTCGGTATGCGCTGCGCCGCTGGGGATCATGGGGAAGCAGTTGGCATCCTTCGACACCTGGCAATCGACGATGACGGGCCCGTCGTGCGCCAGCATGGCCTCGATCCCCGCGTCGAGCCCGGCTTCCTCGGTGATGCGGATGCCCTTCCAGCCGTAAGCCTCGGCCAGCTTTACAAAGTCCGGCAGACTGTCACTGTAACTGTTTGAATAGCGGCTTTCGTAGGTTAGTTCCTGCCACTGGCGGACCATGCCCATGTATTCGTTGTTGAGGATGAACACCTTGACCGGCAAGCGGAACTGGCTGGCGGTGCCGAGCTCCTGGATGTTCATCTGGATGCTCGCCTCGCCAGCGATGTCGATGACGAGGCTGTCCGGATTGCCGAGCTGCGCCCCGATGGCGGCGGGCAGGCCATAGCCCATGGTCCCCAGGCCACCGCTCGTCAGCCACTTGTTGGGCCCCATGAAGCCGAAATACTGCGCCGCCCACATCTGGTGCTGGCCGACCTCGGTGGTGATGATGGGATCGCGATCGCGCGTCAGCTCGAACAGGCGCTGCACCGCGAGTTGCGGCATGATCTCCGACTTCTTCGCCAGATAGGCGAGGCTGTCGCGCGCGCGCCACCCGGCGATGCGGGCCTTCCATTCGCCGAGGTCGCGGCTGCGGCGAGAACCCCAGGCGCTGACGAGCTGGTCCAGCACCTGCCCGCAGTCGCCGACAATGCCGAGATCGACGGGGACGATCTTGTTGATGCTGGAGCGGTCGATATCGATATGGATCTTCTTCGAGCCCGGCGAAAACGCATCGAGCCGCCCGGTAACGCGATCGTCGAAGCGGGCGCCGATGCAGACCATGACGTCGCACTGGTTCATCGCCATGTTGGCTTCGTAGGTGCCGTGCATCCCCAGCATCCCGAGCCAGTCGGGATGATCGGCGGGGAAGGCGCCGAGGCCCATCAGCGTGCTGGTGACGGGCGCGCCGGTCAGTTGCTGGAGCTCGCGCAGAAGCTCGCTCGCGCGCGGCCCGGCGTTGATGACGCCGCCGCCGGTGTAGAGCACGGGGCGCTCGGCCGCGGCTATCATCTCGATGGCTTCGGCGATTTCCTCCGGCGCGGCGACGGTGCGCGGGGTGTACCGCTTGCGCCGCGGGGCGGGGCCGTCGGTCAGGATGGCGGTGGCGATCTGGACGTTCTTGGGAATGTCGACGACGACCGGACCGGGACGGCCAGTGGTGGCGATTTCGAAAGCTTCCTCGATGGTTGCGGCGAGGTCTTCAGGGTCCTTCACAAGATAATTGTGCTTGGAGCAATGCCGCGTCAGGCCGACGGTATCGGCCTCTTGGAAAGCGTCGGTGCCAATCAGATTCGTCGGCACCTGCCCGGTGATGACGACGAGCGGGATGGAATCGAGAAAGGCATCGGCAATGCCGGTGATGGCATTGGTCGCGCCCGGGCCGCTGGTGACGAGGACCACGCCGGGCTTGCCGGTTGAGCGGGCATAACCCTCCGCCGCATGCGCCGCGCCCGCCTCGTGCCGCACGAGGATGTGCCGGATGCGCTCGTCGGAAAAGAGTTCGTCGTAGATCGGCAGCACCGCGCCGCCGGGATAGCCGAAGACGAATTCGACACCCTGCCGCACAAGGCTTTCGACGAGGATCGCAGCGCCGCTGCGTTCGGTGGTCACGTCAACACTCCTAAATTCGGACCTAGCGGTTCCCGGAAACAACGGGCCCGGCAAGATCGCTCTCGCCGGGCCACGTCCTCTCCTCTTCGCGGACCGCTCTATGGATTAGAAAATATCCTGTCAACCGCTAATCAGAGAATAATATTTCAAAGTGAGTGTCCAAGGTGACATTTTCAGGAAGCTCGTGCGGCCAGTCATCCGGGGGCTGGTGGCGCAGCCAGGTGTATTGGCGCTTGGCGTAATTCCGGGTGCTCTGCCGACCGCGCGCAATAGCCTCATCGCGCGACCATTCGCCGCGCAGGCAGCCTGCGATCTCGGGTACGCCGATGGCGCGCATTACGGGCATGTCTGGCGGCAGATCGCGGGAGAGCAGCGCCTCCACTTCGGCCACTGCGCCTTGCCTCATCATCGCCGAGAACCGCGCGTCGCACCGCTCGTACAGCGTCTCGCGATCGGGCAGCAGCACCAACGGGGCGAGCGTGACCGCGCGGCCGATTCCGCCGACCTTGTGTGCCTGCCAGTCGCCCAGCGTCCGCCCGGTGGAGCGCACGACCTCCAGCGCGCGCGTGATGCGCTGGCTGTCGGCCGGCGCGAGGGTGGCGGCGCGCTCCGGGTCCTCGGCCTGCAGCGCGGCGTAGGCGGCGGGGAGGGGCAAGGCCCGCACAGCTTCGCGCACGTCCGGGTCGATGTCGGGAACGGGCGCGATGCCGTCGAGCAAGGTGCGAATGTACAGCCCGGTCCCGCCGACCAGGATCGGCACCGCACCATTTACGTGCGCAGTATCGATCTCGCGCCTGGCCGCTGCCGCCCAGTCCGCTGCCGAGCAGGCCACGGCACCGTCCCAAGTGCCGAAGAGGCGATGCGGTATGCCCCGCATCTCGGCCTCGGACGGGCGCGCGCTGAGTACCTGCAGGTCGGCATAGACCTGCGCGCTGTCGGCGTTGATGACGACCGCCTCGCGGCCCACGTCGGCAAGGGTAAGTGCCAGCCGCACCGCCAGATCGCTCTTGCCGCTCGCGGTCGGCCCTGCGATGAGCGCCAGCTCGTTGCCCCGAGGAGTTGCCGCCTTGCTCATCGCCCGCGTGATAGCAGACCCCGACACGCTGGAAACCCGGCTGGACGCCTTTGCCGCAGAGGTCGCCGACGGCCCGGTGCCCATGGCTCACGCCGCCATGCTCGATTTCTGCGGCGACGTGCTACAGATCGAGAGCCCGGGTGACGACATGGCCGCCATGCGCGCCGCCCTCGACGTACATTTTCCGGGCAGCGACGGCCTGATCGCCCGCGACGAGATCCGCGTGCCCGACGTTTTCGTGTCCGACATGGATTCGACTATGATCGGACAGGAGTGCATCGACGAGCTCGCCGATTTCGCCGGTTTGAAGGACCGCGTCGCCGCCATCACCGAGCGCGCCATGCAGGGCGAGCTCGACTTCAAAAGCGCGCTGCGCGAGCGGGTCGGCCTGTTGGAGGGCCTGCCCGAGGACGCCATCGATCGGTGCCTCGCCGAGCGTATCCGCCCGACCGACGGCGCACGGGCGCTGGTGGACGCGCTCAAGAGCCGCGGCTGCCGCACGGTGCTCGTAACCGGTGGTTTTCACCACTTCGCCGACAGGGTTGGCGAGCAACTCGGGTTCGAGCGGGTGGTCGGAAACCGGCTCGAGGTATCCGGCGGCAAGCTGACCGGCAGGCTTGTTAGCGCGATAACCGACAGCGGGACCAAGAAGACTGTGCTCGAGGAGGAAATGGCCCGGCGCGGCGCGGGGGCCGTCAGCATGGCCGCGGGCGATGGGGCCAACGACATTCCGATGCTTGAGACCGCGACATACGGCATGGCTTATCGCGCGAAGCCCAAGGCCCGTGCCGCTGCCAACGGCTGGATCGATCGCGGCGATCTGACCGCTGTACTCAGGTTGCTGGACTTTGCGTAGACGTGAAAACGGCGGACCGATCGCTCGGCCCGCCGTTCTCGAATTTCAGCGTTTGGACAATCGCCGCGCTTACGCGGCGACGTGCAATCAGGATGTGGGATACGAAACAGTGCCGCCATCGGGAGCCGTGCCAACGGCCTTGTTGCATACGTGGCTCGCGTTGGCATCCGCGTCGATTACGGCGGGCGTGGTCCAGGTCTGACGCTCGTTCTTGATCATCTTCCAAATCTCCGTCGTGTATGAGGCATGGTGCCTCATAGGCCGTGTGCTCAAAGCAAAAACGCAGCAAATGCGCAAGCGGTTTCAATGACTACGCGCGAACACGACCTCAGATCCAGCTGGCGATCCGACTCAGTCCTTTTTTACGGAGCGCGTGGTCCGGCACGGCCGCTTCGGCAGAGGGAAGGCCGGCAACGACAATCATCAGCGGTTTTTCGTGCTCGGGCCGCCCGCAGATTTCGCGCAGGAAACCCATCGGGGACGGCGTGTGGGTAAGCGTGGCGAGACCGGCCTCGTTCAGCGTCGCCAGCAGCATCCCGCAGGCAATGCCGACGCTTTCGGTGACGTAGTAGTTCGTCATGCGGCCATCCTCTTCGATGCCGCCCTTGCGCTGGGCGAAGCAGACGATCAGCCAGGGCGCTATTTCGAGGAAAGGCTTGTCTGGATCGGTGCCGAGCGGGGCAAGGGCGCCCAGCCATTCCTCGCTGGCGCGGTGGGCGTAGAAATCGCGTTCTTCCTCCTCGGCGGCGAGGCGGATGGCGCGCTTGGTCGCGGGGTCGGAGATCGCGACGAAATGCCACGGCTGATGGTTTGCACCGCTCGGCGCCGTTCCGGCAGCGGCGATGGCTTGCTCTATCACCTCTCGCGGGACGGGCGTATCGGCGAAGGCGCGGCAGGTGCGGCGCATGGCAAGACGCTGCGCCAAGGCGCGGGCTTGCGCGACCCGCTCGGCATCGGAGAGGTCGGGGAGGGGCGGGAAGGGGCTCTCGTTCATCGCAGCTCTTTGCGGATCACCAGCTTGAGCGCCGACCAGACCGCGTCTACCGCGCAGACTTTGGTGTCGACGAAGCCCATTGGCAGCGCGACTTCGCGGATCGTGTCCTCGGTGATGTCGGTCGGCAAACCTGCGGCCTTTTTCGGCCAGCTCACCCAGACCTGCCCGTCGCTCGCCATCGTCCCGCGCAAGGTTGCCAGCAGACGCTCTAGTTCGGCGCGCTCGGTGACGAACAGGTGCGCGGCCTCGACGCTGTCCTCGAGACCGGCGGCAGGGATGAGGTCGAGGGCGTATTCGCCTATCTCCTCCTGCACGCTTTCGGGCATGGCGTGGAACCACACGCGCTGCCCGTCGCGCAGGTTGAGCTTTTTCGCCAGCGGCGTGCCGGAATATCCGGCCGCCATCAGCTCTCCATCCATTCGGCGAAAAAGCGGCGGTGGGCGGCTTTTAGGTCGGTCACGGCAACGCCCAGCAGGCTATCGCCGCCGGTGGTGCCGATACGGGTGAAGCCGACCGCGGCGGTTTCGTCATTCTCCGTGCCCTTGGCGAGAGCGGCGTTGAAAGCGTGGGTATCGGGAACGGTGACGACGTAGCGCCCCTGATCCTCGCCGAACCACCACTGCGCGGCGGTGTAGTCGCCCTGCTTTTCGACCTCGGCACCGATGCCCGAAGCCATGGCCATCTCGGCCAGCGCCACGGCGAGGCCGCCGTCGGAGATGTCGTGTACGGCAGAGACCAGCCCTTCAGCGATCAGCTCGCGCACGATGCGGCCCGCAGCCTTTTCCAGCGTCAGGTCGACCGGCGGGGCGCGGCCCTCGTCGCGGCCGTGGATCTCCTTCAGCCACAACGACTTGCCGAGGTGCGAGCGGTCGGGATCGGGCGTGGACCAGGCATCTGGCGCGACGAGGTAGATCGCCTCGCCCGCGGCCTTGAACGGCATGGTCATCATCTGCGCGTAGTCGTCGATCAGGCCGACGCCGCCGATGGCGGGCGTGGGCAGGATGGCGCTGCCGCCGCCGGTCGCCTTGCTCTCGTTGTAGAGGCTGACGTTGCCCGACACGATCGGGAAGTCGAGATACTGGCAGGCCTTGCCCATGCCGCGCAGGGCGTGGACGAGCTGGGCCATGATCTCGGGACGCTGCGGGTTGGCGAAGTTGAGGCAGTTGGTGACCGCCAAGGGCCGCGCACCCACGGCGCAAAGATTCCGATAGGCCTCGGCGATGGCCTGCTTGCCGCCCTCATAGGGATCGGCAAAGACGTAGCGCGGCGTGCAGTCGGTGCTGATGGCGAGCGCCTTGCGAGTGCCGTGAACGCGCACCACGCCCGCATCGCCGCCGGTCTGCAGCGTGTCCGCGCCGACCTGGCTGTCGTACTGCTCGGAAATCCAGTTGCGGCTGGCGAGCGCCGGGCTGGCTATCAGCTTCAGCAGGTCCGCGCCCGGATCGCTGGTGTCGGGCCGGTCGGTGAGCGGCGTGACACCCGCCCATGCGGTGTAGTCCTCCATCGAGAGGTAGGGCCGGTCGTAGAGCGGGGCGTCCGCCGCCAGCGGGCCCAGCGGAATGTCGCAGACCACCTCGCCGCCGAATTCCAGCACCATGTGCCCGGTATCGGTCACCTCGCCGATGACCGCGAAATCGAGCTCCCACTTGCGGAAGATCGCCTCTGCCATGGCCTCCTTGCCGGGCTTAAGCACCATGAGCATGCGCTCCTGGCTCTCGCTCAGCATCATCTCGTAGGGCGTCATACCCTCCTCGCGGCAGGGCACCTTGTCCATGTCTAGGCGGATGCCGGCCTTGCCGTTGGTGGCCATCTCCACGCTGGAGCTGGTCAGGCCCGCCGCGCCCATGTCCTGGATGGCGACGATGGCATCGGTTGCCATGAGTTCGAGGCAGGCCTCGATCAGCAGCTTCTCGGTGAACGGATCGCCCACCTGCACGGTGGGACGCTTGGCCTCGGCGTCTTCCTCGAAGTCGGCGCTGGCCATGGTCGCCCCGTGAATGCCGTCGCGCCCGGTCTTGGAGCCGACGTAGACGATCGGATTGCCGAGACCGGTGGCCGCCGAATAGAAGATCTTGTCCGCATCCGCCACGCCCACGGTCATGGCGTTCACGAGGATGTTGCCGTCGTAGGCCGGGTCGAAATTCGTCTCTCCGCACACGGTCGGCACGCCCACGCAGTTGCCGTATCCGCCGATGCCCGCGACCACGCCCTGCACCAGGTGCTTCATCTTGGGATGATCGGGCCGGCCGAAGCGCAGCGCGTTGGCATTGGCGACGGGCCGCGCGCCCATGGTGAAGACGTCGCGCAGGATGCCGCCCACGCCGGTCGCCGCGCCCTGATACGGCTCGATGTAGCTGGGGTGGTTGTGGCTCTCCATCTTGAAGATAGCAGCCTGGCCGTCCCCGATATCGATCACGCCCGCGTTCTCGCCCGGGCCGCAGATCACCCACGGTGCCTCGGTCGGCAGCTTCTTCAGGTGCAGGCGGCTCGACTTGTAGCTGCAATGCTCGGACCACATGACCGAGAAGATGCCGAGCTCGACCAGGTTCGGCTCGCGGCCCAGCGCGTTCAGCACGCGCGAGTATTCATCTTCGGACAGCCCGTGCTGGGCGACGACTTCGGGAGTGATCTGGGACATGGCCGCGCCTTAGCGAGCGGGCGGGAAAGGCGCTAGCCCCGCGCATCCCGATTTCCCCCCGCCTCGGCACCCACCGCCCGCTTGACCCTGCGCCCATGCGCCGCCAATGCTGCCGCCATGGCAGAGGACACCATCGACATCGCCGCGATGACATTCGAGGATGCGCTGAAAGCGCTGGAAAAGGTCGTGCGCGACCTCGAGGGCGGGGAGGT
This sequence comes from Aurantiacibacter luteus, assembly GCF_001010945.1. Classification (GTDB taxonomy): domain Bacteria; phylum Pseudomonadota; class Alphaproteobacteria; order Sphingomonadales; family Sphingomonadaceae; genus Alteraurantiacibacter; species Alteraurantiacibacter luteus. The sequence continues at coordinate 865,895 of NZ_LBHB01000001.1, read as the reverse complement.
GCCGCTCGACCAGTCCATCGCGCTCTACGAACGCGGCGAACAGCTGCGCGCGCATTGCCAGGCGCGGCTCGATGCGGCGCAGGCGCGGATCGAGAAGATCGTCGCCGGCTCCGACGGGCGCGCGACCGGCACCGTTCCCTTCGACGCGGACTAACGCGGGCATGGGTCTGATCCTCGCCGACGACGTTCTCGGCCGCGGTCTCGCCCGCGTGCAGGGCGAGGTCGATGCCGCCTTCGACGCCCTGCTCGGCGTACCCGACGACAGCCGCGCCACGTTGGTCGAGGCCATGCGCTACGCCGCCATCGGCGGAGGCAAGCGGGTGCGCCCCATGCTGCTCGTCACCGTCGCCGAGATGTACGGGGCCGAACGCGATGCCGCCGTGCTGGCGGGCTGCGCGCTGGAGGCGATCCACGTCTATTCGCTGATTCACGACGACCTGCCGTGCATGGACGATGACGACATGCGCCACGGCAAGCCGACGCTGCACAAGGCCTACGACGAGGCGATCGCCGTGCTCGCGGGCGATTCGCTGCACGCGCTGGCTTTCGAGATCCTCGCCAGCCAGCACGTCAGCACCGATCCCGTGATCCGCGCCGATCTCGTGCACGCGCTCGCCAGCGCGAGCGGGCACAACGGCATGGCCGGCGGGCAGGTGATGGACATCGCCGCCGAAAGCGCAGGCGCCGACTTCGACCTGCACACCGTTACCCGGCTCCAGCAACTGAAGACCGGCGCGCTGCTCGGCGCATCGGTGGAGATGGGCGCGATCCTCGCCCGCGTCCCCGAAGACCAGCGCGGCCACCTGCGCGCCTACGCCCGCGACATCGGCCTCGCCTTCCAGATCGCCGACGACCTGCTCGACGAGGAGGGCGACGAGGAACTGGCCGGCAAGGCGCTGAGGAAAGACGCCGATGCGGGCAAGGCCACCTTCGTCAGCCTGATGGGCGTCGAGGATGCCCGCGCACAGGCACAGGCGCTCAGCGAACAGGCCATCGGCCACCTCGTGCAGTACGGCGAGGAAGCCGACCTGTTGCGCGCGCTGGCACGATTCATCGTCGAGCGGGACAGATGACAGAGCGCATCGGCCTCTACCCCGGCACTTTCGATCCGGTCACGCTCGGCCATGCCGACATCATCCGGCGCGGGGCCAAGCTGGTGGACCGGCTGATCGTCGGGGTCACCACGAACCCCTCGAAGACCGCCATGTTCACCACCGACGAGCGCATGGACATGATGCGCGGCGAGATCGTGCGGCTGGGGCTGGGCAACGTCGAGATCGTCGGGTTCGATGCCCTGCTCATGACCTTTGCCGAGAAATGCGGCGCCAGCGTCATCGTGCGCGGCCTGCGGGCGGTCGCCGATTTCGAGTACGAGTACCAGATGGCGGGCATGAACCAGCAGTTGAACGACCGCATCGAGACGGTCTTCCTGATGGCCGACACCGCGCTCCAGCCCATCGCCAGCAAGCTGGTGAAGGAAATCGCGCTATACGGCGGCGACGTGACGCCCTTCGTCAGCCTGGAGGTGAAGTCGCTGGTGGACGAGCGGGTGGCGCGCATCGGGCTGAAGGGCGAGTGGTAGGCCCGGCGCGCTCATATGTTCATTGAACTGTCAGCCGCCCGTCCGTAAGAGCCGCACCCACAACTCAGCCATTCCCGGACCCACGAATGCTCCGCACCACCTTTGCCGCGGCCATCGCCGCCACGCTCATGCTCTCGGCACCCGCCCTCGCGCAGGATACCGCGCTGACCCCGGCGCTGGAGACCGCGGAGGCCACCAACACGCAGGCGAGCCAGGTCCCGCTGTCGGTCAACTTCAACCTGAACGAGGATCCCGAGAATATCCTCTATCTCGACCTTTCGACCGGCGAGCGTGTGGCGATCCGGCTCGTGCCCCAGTGGGCGCCCAACCATGTCGAGCGGGTCAAGACGCTGGCCCGGCAGGGCTTCTACAACGGCAACCCGTTCCACCGCGTGATCGACGGCTTCATGGCGCAGACCGGCGATCCGACCGGGACCGGGCAGGGCGGCTCGCAGCTGCCGGACCTGGAGGAGGAATTCAACTTCCTGCCGCACGTGCGCGGCACCGTGTCGATGGCCCGCGCGCAGGACGAGGATTCGGCCAACAGCCAGTTCTTCATCGTCTTCTATCCGCGCTTCGCGCTCGACCGGAACTACACCAATTTCGGCCGCGTGATCAGCAACATGGCCGCGGTCGATGCCATCACCCGGGGTGAGCCGCCGAGCAACCCGACGCGCATCCTGCAAGCCTCGATCGCCGCCGACGGGCGTCCGCAGGCCATGCCGCAGGCGGTGCAACCGGCCGAGCGCATCACGCTCGACATGCTCAACGCGCCCGGCGGCGAGTAAATCCTCCCCGGACCGGGGAGGCCCTTCGACCCGCTCAGGACAAGGTGGAGGGGCACCCTTGAAGGTCGACCTTTTCGATTTCGATCTCCCGCAAGAGCTGATCGCGCTGCGCCCCGTCGCGCCGCGCGACAGCGCGCGGATGCTTGTGGTGCGTGACGACGCGCCCTTTACCGATGCCACCGTGCGCGACCTGCCGGGCCTGCTCGCGCCGGGAGACGTGCTGGTGTTCAACGACACTCGCGTCATCCCCGCGCAGCTCGAAGGGCGGCGGGGCGAGGCCAAGATCGGCGCGACGCTGCACAAGCGGATCGACATGAGGCGCTGGCAGGCCTTCGTCCGCAACGCCAAGCGCCTCAGCGAAGGCGACACCATCGATTTCGGTGCGGGCGTTTCCGCCGTGGCCGAGGCGCGCCATGCCGACGGTTCGTTCACGCTTGCCTTTGCCGGCGAGGAACCGGTCGAGGTGCTGCTGGAGCGGGCGGGGCGGATGCCGCTGCCGCCCTACATCGCCGGCAAGCGCCCCACCGACGAGCGCGACCGCGCCGACTACCAGACCATGTTCGCGCAACACGACGGCGCCGTTGCCGCGCCCACCGCCGCGCTGCATTTCACGCCCGGGCTGATGGCCGCGCTGGCGGATCGGGACGTGGGCGCCGAGACGCTTACGCTGCACGTCGGCGCAGGCACGTTCCTGCCGGTCAAGGCCGAGGACACCGATGACCACGCCATGCACGCCGAATGGGGCACAGTCTCTGCCGAGACCGCGGCACGCCTGAACGCGGCGCGGGCGGCGGGCGGGCGACTGATCGCGGTCGGCACCACCAGCCTTCGCCTGCTCGAAAGCGCGGCGGGCGAGGACGGGCAAGTGCGCGCCTTTGCCGGAGATACCGCCATTTTCATCACGCCCGGCTACGCCTTCCGCGCGGTGGACGGCCTGATGACCAACTTCCATTTGCCCAGGTCGACGCTGATGATGCTGGTCAGCGCGCTCATGGGCCGCGAGCGCATGATGGATGCCTACGCCCACGCCATCGCGCGAGGATACCGCTTCTATTCCTACGGAGACTCGTCGCTGCTATTGCCGTGACGATGACCCGCGACCTTCCCACCCATCACCGCGCCACCGATCCGGGCGGCTATGTCGGCAGCTTCGGGTCGGTGACCTGGGTCCACTGTCCGCAGTGCAACAAGGCGGCGAGGAAAGGGCGGGGCGGCGTAAGCTGCGCGCACTGCGGCCACCGGACGATCCATTCGAAAATGCCGCGACCCGATCGCTGGGCTCTCCCACGAAAGCGTCACCCGGTGTGCGAGCAGTGCGATCAGGAATTGCCCCATCGCCCCGCACCCACTGCGCATACGGTGGACGGCGAATTGCGCATGACGATCATCTGCCCGCACTGCGACCACAAGGCGGACTATCCTGCCGTGCGCGCGTCCAGCCCCCAGTCCCGACCGCCTTACGAGCCTTTGCGGCGGTTCCTCGAGACGCAGGTCGCCGGCGAGACGCTGTGGGTCAACAACCTCGCCCACCTGGATGCGATCGAGCAATGGATCGGTGCCGCCGTGCGCGAGCGGGGCGACCGGCCCGGCCTCACCATGATGGCGCGGCTGCCCCGCTGGATGAAGGCCAGCACCAACCGCGAGAAAGTGCTGCGCGGCCTGGCGAACCTGCGCGAGAGAGCCCAGCGCGCGGGTATCGACGAATAGCGTCAGTCGGCGCGGGTGATGGCGCGCAGCTGCCCGTACTTGCGGACCATCAACGCCACGTAGGCACCGATCGCTGCGCCCAGCACACCTGCCGAACCGAAGCCCGCCAGCGTGTTCGGCACGTCGTCATACCAGCCGCCAACCAGGTAGCGCATCAGCGTGAGCGCCAGCGCGATGACCGCGCCGCCCATGGCGATACGGAATACCGGGGAACGCAACATCGGTCATTATCCTTTGCAATTTTAGGTCCCGCCCACTGTCTTGCACGAATGACACACCTTGCCAAGCGCTTGCAAATCGGCGGCGGCTGGCCAACTTCCCGTTTCATGCACGAACCCATCCTCGACATCTGCGGCCTCGAAAAGACCTACAAGGGCGGGGTTCAGGCGCTGAAGGGCGTCGACCTGACCATCCGGCGCGGCGAGATATTCGCCCTCCTCGGTCCCAACGGGGCGGGCAAGACCACGCTGATCGGTGCGGTGTGCGGGTTGGTGAATCCGACCGGCGGCACCATCGCCGCGTTCGGCGAGGACATTCGCCGGCACTGGAAGCGTGCGCGGCAGAAGATCGGACTGGTGCCGCAGGAACTCAGCTTCGACATGTTCGACAAGGTCATCCGCCAGGTGCGCTATTCGCGCGGGATGTTCGGCTTGCCGCCCGACGAGGCGCGGATCGAGGAAGTTCTTCGCAGCCTGAGCCTGTGGGACAAGCGCGACGCGCAAATCCGCGAACTGTCGGGCGGCATGAAGCGACGGGTCATGATCGCCAAGGCGTTGAGCCACGATCCCGAACTACTGTTCCTCGACGAGCCCACTGCGGGCGTCGACGTGGAACTGCGCCGCGACATGTGGCGGCAGATCGACGCGCTTCGCGCGCGCGGCGTGACCATCATTCTGACCACGCATTACATCGAGGAGGCCGAGGAAATGGCCGACCGGGTGGGCGTCATCAACAAGGGGCAGATTCTGCTGGTCGACGACAAGGACGCGATCATGGCTAAGCTCGGCCGGACCGAGGCGCATTTCATGCTGGCGTCGCCGGTTGCCGACGTGCCGGCCGTGCTCTCCTCCTATCCGCTGCATCTGGAGGAGGAGGGCAGGCGCCTCGTCTATCGCGGCGGCGACGGGACGGGCAAGGGCAAGCGCGAGGTGGCCGAACTGGCGCAGATCATGGCGCGCGAGGGCATTGTCTTCACCGGGCTCGATACCCGGGATTCCACGCTGGAGGACATCTTCGTGGACCTCGTCGAGGGCAAGCTGGAGAATGCGGCATGACGCTCAACCTGCGCGGCGCCTTTGCCATCTTCCGTAACGAGCTGATGCGGATGTTCCGCACCGCCTTCGGCTCGATCCTGTCGCCCGTCATCACCACCTCGCTCTATCTCGTCGTGTTCGGCGCGGCGATCGGCGGGCGCATGGAGCTGCCGGGCGGGGTGGGCTACGGGGCCTTTATCGTCCCCGGCCTGCTGATGCTGACCCTGCTCACCGAGAGCACCAGCAACGCCAGCTTCGGCATCTACATGCCCAAGTTCACCGGCGCGATTTACGAGCTGCTGTCCGCCCCCGTGGGCGTGGCCGAGACGCTTATCGGCTTCGTCGGCGCGGCGGCGGTCAAGTCGCTGATCCTGGCGGCGGTGATCCTCGGCACGGCGGCGCTGATCATCGACTACCAGATCGCCCACCCATTGCTGGCCTTTTTCTACATCCTGCTGGTGTCCGCCACGTTCTCGCTGCTCGGCTTCATCATCGGTCTGTGGGCAACGGGGTTCGAAAAGCTGCAGATCATTCCCTTGCTGGTACTGATGCCGCTGACCTTTCTCGGCGGTACCTTCTACTCGATCGACCTTCTGCCCGAGCCGTGGCGCACTGTCGCGCTGTTCAATCCCGTGGTCTACCTGGTGAACGGCCTGCGGTGGACTTTCCTCGGCCAGTCGGACTTCCCGATCGCGCTTTCGCTGGGGGCGACGATGGCCTTTCTGCTGGCCTGTGTCGCGGTGATCGGATGGATTTTCAATAGCGGTTGGCGGCTCAGAGAGTGACGTTCGTCGAACATTCTCTCCGTATTAATCTGCCAGCAATGCGAAACATTGGAACCGGCTAACGCCTCGATAATTTCGAGACTTCCTAGCTACCAAGAAAGCCGCAGACATGAAGAAAGTTCTATTCGCTCTCGCCACCTCGGTTGCCGCCATCGCCCTCCCGGCGGCTGCGCAAGCGCAGGCCTTCGCCGGCGTTTCAGCCGGTTACCACGAGCTGACCACCGACGACGATTTCAACGATCCGCTCCTCGACGGCATCGAGACCAACGACGGCGGCTTCATCTACGGTGTCTTCGCCGGTTACGACGTTCCGACCGACAGCGGCTTCTTCGTGGGTGCGGAAGGCAACTTCCACCTCGGCGACGGCCCGATCGACAACGAGTACGGCGTCAGCGCCCGTCTCGGCGTGGCCGATGCCGGCGGCGCGAAGTACTACGCCCGCGCCGGTTACCAGTGGGTCGATATCGATCCCAACGGCATTTACGATACCGACTTCCCGGATTCGACCTTCGATGGTCTCGACACGACCGCAGGCGATTTCCTCGTCGGTGCCGGCGCCGAGTTCCCGCTTGGCACCAACACCTTCCTGCGGGCCAACTTGGACACCGTGAGCTTCGATTCGGTGCGCGGCACCGCGGGCCTCGGCATCCGCTTCTAAGCGCTCGCTCCAGCGAGACAGGGGCCGGCTCCGCCACGCGCGGGGCCGGCCCTTCTCGTTTGCGCGTCGAGCCGCTAAGGGCCTCGCCGTGACCCGTTTTGCTACCGCCTGCCTGCCCGTCCTGCTCCTTGCCGCTCCGGCCGCCGCGCAGGATCTGCCCCTGCCCGACGCGGCGCGGGCCATGATCGAGGCCGCGATTGTCGGGGGCGACGCTAGCGCCGTCGAGGCGGTGACAGCCGCCGCGCGCACCGCCTTTCCCGCGAACGCGGCCGAGATCGATACTCTGCTCGCCGATTACCGCGCCCGGACGGCGGAGCTTGCCGCCCGGCAGGCCGCTGCCCGGCAAGCCGAGATCCGCCAGGCCGGGCTGTTCGACAACTGGAGCGGCGAGGGCCAGATCGGCGGGTTCCAATCCTCCGGCAACAGCAACGAGATCGGCGTATCCGCAGCGCTTGCCCTGCAACGCCAGGGCATCGACTGGGAACATCGACTGCGGCTGTCCGCCGACTATCGCCGCAGCGACGGCGACACCTCGCGCGAGCAATTGCTCGCCCGTTACGAGCCGCGCTACACCGTATCGGAGCGGATGTTCGCCTATGGACTGGCACAGTACGAGCGCGATCGGCTGCAAGGGTATTCCGGGCGCTACTCGCTCTCCGGCGGGCTGGGCTATCGCGTGATCGACAGCGATGCGGCGGAACTCAACGTGCAGGCCGGCCCCGCCTACCGCGTCACCCGCCGGTTCGACGGCACCAGCGCCAGCCGCCTCGCCGCTCTCGCGGGCGTGGATTTCAAATGGCAGGTGAGCCCCGCCATCAAGCTGACGCAGGATGCCAATTCCACCGTGGAGACGGGCGGCGAGGCGCTACTGGTCGTGGATGGATCCAACACCACGCTCAACGCCACGACCGGCCTGGAAGCGGCGATCAGCGACCGGCTGTCGGCCCGCGCTTCGTGGAATATCAAGTACGACAGCAATCCGCCTGCCTCGGCGGTGAGCACCGACACTCTCACGCGCTTCACGCTGGTCTATGGCTTCTGAGCTTCCTGCCGGCCGGCCGCGCTTCCGCTTCACCGTCTCGGCAACGGACGGGAAGGCGCGCACGGGCTCAATTGCCATGCGCCGCGGCACTATCCGCACGCCCGCCTTCATGCCCGTGGGCACAGCCGCCACGGTGAAGGCGATGAAGCCGGAGGCCGTGCGGGCGACCGGAGCGGACATCATCCTTGGCAACACCTATCACCTGATGCTGCGACCCGGCGCGGAGCGCATGGCGCGTCTGGGCGGGCTGCACCGTTTCATGCACTGGGATCGGCCGATCCTGACCGACAGCGGCGGTTACCAGGTCATGAGCCTTTCAGACCTGCGCAAGCTCACCGAAGCGGGCGTGGAGTTCCGCAGCCATATCGACGGATCGAAGCACATGCTGAGCCCCGAGCGAAGCATGGAGATCCAGCGCCTGCTCGGCAGCGACATCGTGATGGCCTTCGACGAATGTCCACGCGCCGACCGCCCGCTGGCCGAGATCGAGGCGAGCATGGAGCTATCGATGCGCTGGGCGCAGCGCAGTCGCGATGCCTTCGATGCCGGGGGCGATCACGCCGCCGGAAGCGCGCTCTTCGGCATTCAACAGGGGGCGCTCGACGAAGGGCTGCGCGCCCGCTCCGCCGAGGCCTTGCGCGCGATCGGCTTCGACGGCTACGCGATCGGCGGCCTCGCCGTGGGGGAGGGGCAGGAGGCCATGTTCGCCACCCTCGACTTCGCTCCCGCCATGCTGCCGGAGGATGCGCCGCGTTACCTGATGGGCGTGGGCAAGCCCGACGACCTCGTGGGCGCAGTGGAACGCGGGGTGGACATGTTCGACTGCGTGCTGCCGACCCGTTCGGGCCGCAACGGGCAGGCCTTCACCTGGGGCGGCCCCGTCAACCTCAGGAATGCCCGCCACGCCGAGGATCTCTCCCCGCTCGATCCGCGTTGCACTTGCCCCACCTGCGCCACCTACAGCCGCGCCTATCTGCATCACCTGACCAAGTCGGGCGAGATGCTGGGCGCCATGCTGCTGACCGAGCACAACCTGAGCTTCTACCAGCAGCTTATGCAGGCCATGCGCGATGCCATCGCGGCAGGCTCTTTCACCCAGTTCGCCGCGACTTTCCGCAGCGATTACGGGTTGGCCGGCACGGCCTAGGCGGCAGGCTTGTCGGCGCCCGGCGGCTTCTGGCGGATTTCCAGCACCGTGCCGCGGTAGGGGACGAAGGTGCCCGCGGCATCGAGGAACCCTGCGCCGATCCGCCCCGCAAAGGCCTGCGCCAAGGGCAGCGCATCGTACCATTTGCCGCAACGATTTTTGGTGATGTAGCGGTACTGGCGCATCCTGAATCGATGACGCGCGAACGGCCTTCGAGTTCCACGCAGAACCTTGGAACCAAACAAAAAAGGCGGCCCCTTGGGACCGCCTCGTTTGCGTCTGGCGAAAGGCCGGATCAGCGCGAGTAGAACTCGACCACCAGGTTCGGTTCCATCTGCACCGGGTAGGGCACCTCGTCCAGCGTCGGCACGCGGGTGAAGGTCACCTTGTCGTTGCCGTCGGTGCTGACGTAATCGGGAATCTCGCGCTCGGGCAGACTCTGCGCCTCGATCACCAGCGCCATTTCCTTGGCCTTGTCGCCCAGCGAGATGACATCGCCCACGTCGCAGCGACGGCTGGCGATGTTGCACTTCACGCCGTTAACGCGGATGTGGCCGTGCGACACGATCTGGCGGGCGGCGAAGATCGTCGGCGCGAACTTGGCGCGGTAGACGATCATGTCGAGGCGACGCTCAAGCAGACCGATCAGGTTCATGCCGGTGTCGCCCTTCATGGCGGCGGCAGCCTTGTAGGTGGCCTTGAACTGCTTTTCGGTGACGTCGCCGTAGTAGCCCTTCAGCTTCTGCTTGGCGCGCAGCTGCAGGCCGAAGTCGGACATCTTGCCCTTGCGGCGCTGGCCGTGCTGGCCGGGGCCGTACGAACGCTTGTTGACCGGGGAATTCGGGCGACCCCAGATGTTCTCGCCCATGCGGCGGTCGAGCTTGTGCTTGGCGCTGGTGCGCTTCGTCATGAGACGTGTCCTTCGATTTGCTGTCGCCACCCCAGCGGTGGCGCTTCAACCCGGCATCGCACCACCTGGCCGATCTGCCAGGCGCGGCCACCGCTTCACCGGGATGCGGAGCCAATAATCGCGAAGGCGCGCACATAGCGGCGTGCGCGGTGAAGTCAAGCGAGGGCGGAACAGAAGATTAGAGTGATGCGGTATGTCAGCGCAGGGCAGGGCGCGAGGCGGAGTTGTGCGCCTGAAGTATCGCGCGGAAGCGACGGTCTGCCGATTCGTCCTGCGCGATGCGGTCCGAAACCTGCTGCCATTCGTCCGCGGTAATACAGGCCCTGCTGTAGTCGAAACGACCTTCTGGCAGGTCCATGCAGTAGAGCCGCGCTTGCGCACCGGCTTCGATCAGTATCCGCCCGGCAGGCGACACGAACGTCTCTGGCTGCCGCAAGATTTCGGCATCGAGAGCGACAGGCATGATGACGACCGACATAGAGGCCAATGCAAGCAGGTTCATCGCAAGTCTCCTTCGAGCGAATAAGCGCTATAGGCAGTCTGAGCAGAATTGTCAGTTGTCTTCGCGCCTTGCCTTTTCCAGCGTCGAGAGGACGCCGCGCATGGTCCGCACTTCGAGGTGGTTCCAGCCGGGCTTGGTCAGCAGACCGCGCAGGGTCAGTCGGCTGGCTTCGGCACGCGCTTCGGGGAAGAAGTAGTTGCGCGGTTCGAGCAATTTTTCGAGATGCCCGATCAATCCCTCCAGTTCCTCCTGCGGGGCAGGTGGAAGCAGGTCCTCGGCAGTAGGCACGGCGAGGTCCGCAGTCTTGGAAAGCTCGTAGGCCACGAGGATCACCGCCTGCGCCAGGTTGAGCGAGCCGAACTGAGGATTGATCGGGGCGGTCACGATGGTGCGGGCCAGCGCCACGTCCTCGGTTTCCAGGCCCGATCGTTCCGGTCCGAACAGGAAGGCGCTGCGCCCGGCCTGCGCGGGTACCTCACGCGCAGCCTGTTCCGGCGTGAGCACGGGCTTGGTCACGCCGCGCTTCCTGACGGTAGTGGCATAGACGTGGGCGCAATCGGCTACGGCCTCGGCCGTCGTCTCGAATACCTTTGCGCGTTCCAGCACCACGTCTGCGCCCGAGGCGGCGGGGCCGGCGGCGGGGTTGGGCCAGCCGTCGCGCGGGGCGACGAGGCGCATCTCCGTCAGCCCGAAATTGAGCATTGCCCGTGCCGCCTTGCCTATGTTCTCGCCCAGTTGCGGGCGGACCAGCACGATGACGGGACTCCCGTCGTCAGACACCCGCGTCGCCCCCGACGTCCTTTACCGAGCTGGCGAATTCCTCGAAATCGCGCGCCTCGGAGAAGTCGCGATAGACGGATGCGAAGCGGATGTAGGCGACGGAGTCGATCTGCCTGAGGCCGTCCATAACCAGCGCGCCGATGCGCGAGGACGGCACCTCGCTCTCGCCCGCGGTTTCCACCTGCCGCTGGATGCCGGACACCAGGCGGTCGAGCCGATCCTGCTCGACCCCGCGCTTGCGGCAGGCGAGGGCCACCGATTGCTCCAGCTTCATGCGGTCGAAAGGTTCGCGGCGGTCGCCGGATTTCACCACCGTCACCTCGCGCAGTTGCACGCGCTCGAAGGTGGTGAAGCGCGCGCCGCAGCCCTCGCACTGGCGGCGGCGACGGATCGCGGCGCTGTCCTCGGTGGGGCGCGAATCCTTTACCTGGCTGTCGTCATGCGCGCAGTAGGGACATCGCATGGCAGGTTACGGGCGCACGCGCTTGTACAGCATGAAGCCCGCACCCGCGATGAGGCCGATCGGCCAGGTGACGATGGGCAGGATGCCCGCCGCCACCGCGCCCACGCCCGCGCCGATAAGGACGGGCTTGGTGCTGGGATGGGCCATGCCCTCGCGGCCCATGGCCTTGGCTTCCTCGACCGCATCCTTGAGGATGTAGCGGTCGATGGGGTCGTCGTCGCGTCGCGGGTCGGTCATGGGCCTGTTACCTTTACGAATTGCTGGCGGGCCGCCTGGTCCCGCTCGTCCCTTGCGCCACATGGCCATTGCGCCCTGCGATGGCAAGGCGCGCGAGATTAGCGGCCTGGATAGACCGGGAAGGCCTCGCACAGCTCGCTCACTTCGCGGCGCACGCGCTCTTCCACCTGCGCGTCCCCGTCCTCGCCGTTGCGGCTCATGCCGGAAACGACGTCGGCGATCAGCGCGCCGATGCGGCGGAACTCGGCCACGCCGAAACCGCGCGTCGTGCCCGCAGGCGTACCGAGGCGCACGCCGCTGGTGACGAAGGGAGAGCGAGGATCGAAGGGGATGGCGTTCTTGTTCGTGGTCAGCAGCGCGCGGTCGAGGCCCTTTTCCGCCGCCTTGCCGGTAACGTCGGTGGAGGTCAGGTCGAGCAGGACGAGATGGTTGTCGGTCCCGCCCGAAACCACGCTCAGCCCATGTTCCTGCAGGCTGCTGGCAAGCGCCTTGGCGTTCTCCGCGATGGCGGCGGCATAGGCGCGGAATTCCGGCCGCAGCGCCTCGCCGAAGGCCACGGCCTTGCCGGCGATGGTGTGCATCAGCGGGCCGCCCTGAAGGCCGGGGAAGATCGCCATGTTGAGCGGCTTGGTGAACTGCTCGTCGTTCCACAGGATGATGCCCGAGCGCGGACCGCGCAGGCTCTTGTGCGTGGTGCTGGTGACGATGTGCGCGTGGGGGAAGGGCGAGGGGTGCGCATGGCCCGCCACCAGCCCGGAGAAATGGCTCATGTCCGCCAGCAGCACGGCGCCCACCTCGTCGGCGATGCGGCGGAATTCGGCGAAGTCCCAAAGGCGCGGATAGGCGGTGCCGCCGCAGATGATGAGCCTGGGCTTGTGCTCGTGTGCTAGGCGTCGCACCTCGTCCATGTCGATCAGGCAGTCCTCGCGCCGCACGCCGTAGGGCACGACGTTGAACCACTTGCCGCTCATGTTGACGGGCGAGCCGTGGGTCAGGTGCCCGCCGCTGGCGAGGTCGAGACCCATGAAGGTGTCGCCGGGGTTGAGCAGGGCGAGGAACACCGCCTGGTTCATCTGGCTGCCGGAATTGGGCTGAACGTTGGCGAACTGGCAGCCGAACAGCTGCTTTGCCCGCTCGATGGCAAGCGTCTCGACCTCGTCGGCGAACTCGCAGCCGCCGTAGTAGCGCTTGCCGGGATAGCCTTCCGCATACTTGTTGGTGAACACACTGCCGCAGGCCTCGAGCACGGCGGGGCTGGCGATGTTCTCGCTGGCGATGAGCTCGATACCGTGGCGCTGACGGCCCAGTTCCTTGCCGATCAGGCCGAAGATCGCGGGATCGGCCTCCTCCAGGCTATCGTGCCAGAAGCGGTCGAGCGGCGAGGCGGAGGCGGCGGGCTGGGTGCTCATTGGGCGGACTCCTGAACGGTGTAGTGCAGCTTGTCGACGCGGCGCTGGTGGCGGTCGCCAAGGAAATCGGTGGAGAGGAAGGCGGTGAGGCAGGCCTTGGCCATTTCCGGGCCGATCAGCCGCGCGCCCATGGCGATGGCGTTGGCGTCATTGTGCGAACGGGAAAGCTCGGCGGATAGCGGCTCGCTCACCAACGCGCAGCGCACGGCCGGATTGCGGTTGACCGCGATGGCGATGCCGATGCCGCTGCCGCACAGGGCCACGCCGCGCTCCGCCGTGCCGTCCGCGACGACCTCGGCCAATTTGTAGCCGTAGTCCGGATAGTCGACGCTGCTCTCGTCGTGCGGGCCGAGATCGGCAACTTCGTGTCCGGCCTCGATCAGCCAGTCCCGCAATTCGGCTTTGAGACCCACGGCGGCGTGGTCGGAAGCGATGGCGATACGCATGACGTCAGGATCTCCGCGGGGCAGCTTGCGATGCCGCGCCACATAGAGCCTCGACCCGCGACCCGCCACCGCAAATGCCCTTTGTCCCCGACAAGTGGCTCTGCTGGCGCGAGGAATGCGTCAACCGCGCGCGCGGGGCGGCCCTTTCGGCTTGAAGGTCTTGCCCTTGAAGCCGGGCTTGCCGGGCTTGCGGTCGCCGAACGGTTTGCCCTTGCGATGCGGCTTGGCATCGACGCGCGGCCGGGCGGAGTTCCCTGCGTTGTCGGTGCGCCCGGCGCGGCGGTTCTGGCGCGCTTCCATGCGCGGGCCCTCGGCGCTGCGCTCGATGGCGATGCTCTCCTCGCCGGCGGAGATTTCGGCCGCGGCGGTGCGCATGACGGCATCGGCGAAGCGGTCGGCGATGGCCGTGGGAATCTGCACGAAGGTCTCTTCCGGTCCCACGCGGATGGCGCCGATCTCGTTGCGCGAGATATGCCCGCGGCGGCAGACGAGCGGCAGGATCCAGCGCGCCTCGGCATTCTGGCGGCGGCCGACGGAGAGGCGGAACCACTGCACGTCCTCGAAGCCGGGGCGGTGACGTTCGGCTTTGGCGGCGGCGCGGGCCTCGGGCGTGTTCTCGGCCAGCTCCTCGGGCTGCGGCATCGAAGAGCGATGGGCGGAGACGAGGGCAAGGGCGATGTCCTCGGCGCTCTTGCCCGCCATCAGCCGCTCGGCGAGCGCGCGGTCCTCGTCGTCGCTTTCGACCGGCTGCATCAGCCGCTCGAGCAGGCGCTCGTGATCCTGCTTGCGGATCATCGCGGCGGTGGGCGCGTCGGTCCATTCGGCCTCGACCTTGGCCTGCCGCAGCAGAGTCTCCACCCGGCGACGGCGCGGGTAGGGGGTGACGATGACGGCGGTGCCCTTCTTGCCCGCACGACCCGTGCGACCGGACCGGTGCTGGAGCGCCTCGGGATCGCGCGGAATCTCGACGTGGATGACGAGGCTGAGGCTCGGCAGGTCGATCCCACGCGCGGCGACGTCGGTCGCCACGCAGACCCGCGCGCGACGGTCGCGCAGCGCCTGCATGGCCTGGTTGCGTTCGGCCTGCGTGTGCTCGCCCGATAGCGCCACGACCGCGAAGCCGCGCTCCTGCAGGGTGGCGTGGAGATGACGCACGTTGTCGCGCGTGGCGCAGAACAGCATCGCCGTGTCCGCCTCGTGATAGCGCAGCAGGTTGACGACCGCGTTCTCGATCTCGTGCGGGCTGACGGTGACGGCTTGATAGGCGATATCGCCATGCCCGCGGCTGTCGCCGACGGTGGAGATGCGCAGGGCATCGTTCTGGTAGCGGCGGGCTAGGTTGACGATCTGGCTCGGCAGCGTGGCCGAGAACAGCAAGGTGCGGCGGCCCTCGGGCGTCGAATCGAGGATTTCCTCCAGCTCGTCGCGGAAGCCCATGTCGAGCATCTCGTCCGCCTCGTCGAGCACCGCGACCTTGAGCTCGGAGAGGTTCAGCGCGCCGCGCTCCAGGTGGTCGCGCAGGCGGCCGGGCGTACCGACCACGATGTGCGCCCCGCGTTGCAGGTTGCGCCGTTCCTTGCTCGCATCCATGCCGCCGACGCAGGTGACGACGCGCGCCCCGGCTTGGGCGTAGAGCCACGTCAGTTCGCGGCTGACCTGCAACGCCAGTTCGCGCGTGGGGGCGACGATCAGCGCGGCAGGACCGTCCGCCGGCTCGACGAAGCCTGCGCCGCCGATGAGCTGGTCGGCCATGGCGAGGCCGAAGGCGACAGTCTTGCCCGATCCGGTCTGCGCCGAGACAATGAGATCGCGCCCGGCGGCCTCCTCGGCCAGAACGGAGGACTGGACGGGCGTCAGCTCCTCGTAGCCGCGTTCAGCGATGGTCGCGGCAAGCGCGGGAGGTAGGTTGGCGATGGTCATTGCTGAAAACTCTGATGGTTCGGCCACGGGGGCCGGGAAAAAGGAAAGAGGCCGGGCGAGCCTCAGCCCGCCCGGCCTGCGAATTGTTGCGCCCGGCGCAGGAGCGCCGCGAGCGGGTAAGGCCCTACTGGTCGAGGAAGCTGCGCATCTTGCGGCTGCGGCTCGGGTGCTTGAGCTTCCTCAGCGCCTTGGCCTCGATCTGGCGGATGCGTTCGCGAGTGACCGAGAACTGCTGGCCGACTTCCTCCAGCGTGTGATCGGTATTCATGCCGATGCCGAAACGCATGCGCAGCACGCGCTCCTCGCGCGGGGTGAGGCTGGCGAGCACGCGGGTGACGGTTTCCTTGAGGTTCGCCTGGATCGCCGCGTCCACCGGGATAACGGCGTTCTTGTCCTCGATGAAATCGCCAAGGTGGCTGTCTTCCTCGTCGCCGATGGGCGTCTCGAGCGAAATCGGCTCCTTGGCGATCTTCATCACCTTGCGCACCTTCTCGAGCGGCATGGAAAGACGCTCGGCCATCTCCTCGGGCGTGGGCTCGCGGCCTTGCTCGTGGAGGAACTGGCGGGAGGTGCGGACCAGCTTGTTGATCGTTTCGATCATGTGGACCGGGATGCGGATCGTGCGCGCCTGGTCGGCGATCGAGCGGGTGATCGCCTGCCGGATCCACCAGGTGGCATAGGTGCTGAACTTGTAGCCGCGACGGTACTCGAACTTGTCGACCGCCTTCATCAGGCCGATATTGCCTTCCTGAATGAGATCAAGGAATTGCAGGCCGCGGTTCGTATACTTTTTCGCGATTGAGATGACGAGGCGCAAGTTCGCCTCGACCATTTCCTTCTTGGCGATACGGGCCTCGCGCTCGCCCTTCTGCACCATGTTCACGATGCGGCGGAACTCGTCGAGGCTCATGCCGGTCTGGCTGGCGATGTCGGCGATCTCAACGCGGATGCGCTCGATGGCGTCGGCCTCGTTCTCGGCGAAGGCCTGCCACTTTTTGTCCTTCTTGGCCTTGGCCTTCATCCAGCCGTCGTCGAGCTCGTTGCCGACGTAGCTTTCGAGGAAGTCGATGCGCTTGACCTTGTGCCGCTCGGCCAGGCGCAGCATCTGCCCGCCGAGCGCGGTCAGGCGGCGGTTGAAGGCATAGAGGTTGTCGACCAGGTACTCGATTTTGGTCGCGTGGAACTGCACGGACTCGACCTCGGCCGTCAGTTCCTCGCGCAGCGCCTCGTACTTGGCTTCCTTTGCGGCGGGGAAGGCTTCGCCGCTCGCCAGCACCTCGACGCGCTCGTTCTGCAGCTTCTCGAAGGTCTTGAAGAGGCTGGTGATCTTGGCGAAGCGCTCCAGCGCCTCCGGCTTCAACGCGGCTTCCATCTGAGCGAGGGACATGGTGTTGTCTTCCTCGTCGTCGTCGTCGCGCCGCTTCGACGAAGAGCCTTCGCCGTCCTCGTCCTCGTCGCCGTCCTCCTCGTGGTCTTCGACCTCGTCGTCCTCGCGAATGGTCGGACCTGCGGTCGCCTCCGAAATCTCGCCGTCGTCGTCGTCTTCCTCGCCGTCTTCCGACATCTTGTCGACCGGCGGTTCCTTCGACAGCATGGCATCGAGGTCGAGGATCTCTCGCAGCTGCATTTCTTCCGAATTCAGCGCCTCGGACCACATGATGATGGCGTGGAAGGTGATCGGGCTTTCGCACAGCCCGATGATCATGGTGTCGCGGCCCGCCTCGATGCGCTTGGCGATGGCGATCTCGCCCTCGCGGCTGAGCAGTTCTACCGCGCCCATCTCGCGCAGGTACATCCGCACGGGGTCGTCGGTGCGGCCCTCGCCGGCAACGGACTTCTTCTTCTCGGGAACGTGCTGCTTGGCCTCGCCCTGCGATTCGGATCCGGTGGGCGCGATCTCCTCGGGGCCCTCGTCTTCCTCGTCCTCGGCATCCTCGGCGCTCTCGACGATCTGCACGCCCATGTCGGAAAGCGCGGACTGGATGTCCTCGATTTGGTCGGAGCTCATCTCGCCCGAAGGCAGCGCCTCGTTGAGCTCATCGTAGGTGATGTAGCCCTTGCGCTTGGCCTTCGCGATCATCTTCTTGATCGAGCTCTCATTGAGGTCGATCAGCGGTGCATCGTCGGCCGCGTCGTTCGTCTTGGTGGGTTTGCTCGCCATTATCGCCCGGTCAATCCGTTTCCTGTTCCGTCGCTTCTCCCTCAACGGAGAAGGACGCTGAATGCTCCTCGGCCGCCTCGGACGCGGTCCGGGCGGCACGTTCGCGCGCCATCTGCCCCAGACGCGACTCGATTTCCAGCTTTCGTTTCCGCAAGCGTTGCTGCTCGGCGAAAGCGCCTTCCGGATCGGTATCGAAGCGCCGTGTCGCCGCCGCGATTGCCGCATCGAGTGCCGGCCTCTCGACCAGCAGGGATACTGCCTCGGCAAGATCCTGTCGCGCGTCGTCCGGATCGGAACCTTCCATCAGGAAGGAGAAGCGGGCTTTATCCGGCGGCGGAGGCAGGATGCCTGTCGCAGATATGGGCGGATTCGCCCCGGCTTCAAGCGCGGCGGCGTTCTCGAGCAGAAAATCAACTGCTGCTGCGACATCGCGGTCACTCTCGCCCAGCGCCAAGAGACTGTCGGCGTGGGTATGGATCTGGTCAGGATGGCGCAGGAAGCCGTTGAGCACGGCCTGGGCGAGCATGTCGCGAAACGCGCCGCCTGCGGCCTTGCGCAACCGCTCGGTGACCTGCGGGGTTTGCGGCTGCGGGCCGGGCTTGCCGAACCGCCTTCCGGGCGTGAACTGGCGGGGCGCAAACTCGCGCTTGGGAAAGGCGAAGCTGCCGTAGCGATCGAGCAACTCGCGCCGGTAGAGCGAGCGGATGTCGGGATGGCCGACGGCATCGACGTGACCCAGCAGCCGCGCCTTCAGGCCCGCCTTGTCCTCGGGCGAGGCGAGGGGGAGGGCGGCGTGTTCGTGTTCCCAGACGAGGTCCACCAGCGACTTCGGCTCGGCCAGCAACTTCTCCATCGCCGACGCGCCCTGTTGCTTGACGAGGTCGTCCGGATCAAGGCCTTGCGGCAGGGTGACGACGTTCAGCGAATGGCCGGGGCGCAGCAGCGGCAGCACCCGTTCGGCGGCGCGCATGGCGGCGCGGCGACCGGCGGCATCGCCGTCGAAGCAGACCACGGGTTTGTCCGCCATGCGCCACAGCAGCTCGATCTGGTTCTCGGTGAGCGCGGTGCCCATCGGCGCGACGGCATCCTCGATGCCTGCCTGCGCCAGCGCGACCACGTCCATGTAGCCCTCGACCGCGATCACCCGATCGGTCTTGCGCGATGCAGGTCCGGCGCGGTGAAGATTGTAGAGCGTGCGACCCTTGTCGAACAGCGGCGTGTCGGGGCTGTTGAGGTACTTGGCGACACCATCCCGATCCTCGAGGATACGCCCGCCAAACGCGATCACCCGTCCGCGTGCATCGTGGATCGGCAGCATCACTCGGCCGCGAAAGCGCGCGTAGGGCAGCTTTTCCTCGACATCGATCAGCAAACCGGCCTCGACCAGCATGGCGGTGTCGAACCGGCCAAGCGCCTTCACCATCGCCTGCTTGTCGTCGGGCGCGTAGCCGAAGCCGAAGTACTCTATCGTGCGCTGGGTGAGGCCGCGCCGGGCGAGATATTCGCGCGCGCCCACACCCTCGTCCGAGGCGAGGCGGGCGACGAACCAGTCCTGCGCGGCGGCCATGACGTCATGCAGGCTTGCCCGCTTTTCCGCTGCCCTGGCCGCGCGCGGATCGGGGGCGGGGACCTCCATCCCGGCCTCCGCCGCCAGCTCCTTCACCGCGTCCATGAACTCCAGCCCGCGCTGCTCGATCATCCAGTCGATGGCGCTGCCGTGGGCCTGGCAGCCGAAGCAGTGGTAGAAGCCCTTCTGGTCGTTGACGTAGAAGCTGGGCGTGTTCTCCGAGTGGAACGGGCAGCACGCCTTCCACTCGCGCCCCGCGCGCGTCAGCTTGGTGCTACGCCCGACGAGGGTCGACAAGGTGATGCGCGAGCGCAGCTCGTCCAGCCATTGCGGGGAGAGCGCCACCTAGATCATTCCGCCGGGAGGTTCTCCGTGCCTTCCGGCTCGGGCATGGCGGGCGGCCAGGGACCGGAGCCTCGGGCGCGGCCTTCGGCGGTTTCGATCTCGTAGGCCTCGGCCGGGCCTTCGGGCGGCAGTTCGCTCTGCCAGAAGAAGGTGATTTCCTCGCCCGCGGTCCAGCCGTCGCCCTTCTCGATGCGCCAGATAAGCTGGCCGTTGTCGATCTGCACGCCGATGGCATAGCCTTCGCCCAGCGCCGCCTCGGCCTGATCGCGGTCGAAGCCGATGGCGTTGGCAAAGCCGGTGGCGCGGCGGCTGGTGCGGAAGCTGAGGACGGGGCCATCCGCGCCTTCGGCGGGCGTGACGCGGTGAACGTAGGTGAACAGCGCGCCTTCGCCCTGCATCCCGGGCTCGCAGACATTGGTGAAGTCGGCGACGTTGCCGTCATTCTCGCCGGTGGTGGAGATGGGAGCGGGCGGAGCTGGCCGCTCGCTGCTCGTCTCGGGCACCTCGATGGGCGGGCAAGCGACGTAGGATACGATTTCGGCGATGTCGCGGCCCTCGAAGCTGACCGTGCTCGTCACCTCGTCCCCGTCCGGCCCCACGATGCGCGGGCCGAGCTTCTGCTCGTCGAACCCAGCGGCGATCAGCGTGCGCGGCCCGGCGACGGTGGGCGTCGGGGTGGGAGAGGCGAGCGTCTGGGGATCGGGCTCGCTGTTGCAGGCGACGAGCGCCAGCATCAGCGGCAGTGCGAGAACAGTATGCTTCACGAGAGCGACTCCTTCACCCAGCCGCTGGCCCGGCCCATGTCGAGCTCCTTGCCGTGGCGCGCCTTCAGTTCGGCCATCACGCGCCCCATGTCCTTCATGCCGGCAGCGCCGGTCTCGGCCTTGATCGCCTCGATCGCCGCCTTGGTGGCGCCCTCGTCCATCTGCTGCGGCAGGAACTCCTCGATGACCGCGAGTTCGCCCTTTTCCTGTTCGGCGAGTTCGGTGCGACCGCCTTCCTCGTACATCTGGATCGATTCGCGGCGCTGCTTGGCCATCTTCTGCAGCACGTCGACCACCAGCGCGTCGTCGTCCTCCACCGGCTTTCCGGTGCGCAGTTCGATGTCGCGGTCCTTGATCTTGGCGGCGATCAGCCGCAGCGCGGCGGTGCGTGGGCGGTCGCCCCCCTTCATCGCGGCGACGGTTTCGGTCTTGATGGTGTCCCTCAGCATCGGGCTATCCTGCAATTCGAGTGGCTTGTCGCGCTCCATGTAGCCCCTCGCGTGGATAAGCCAAGCGCCGTGCCAGAAAGCCGGTTGACGGGAACGCCAAGCGTCCCTAGCCGCTGGGACTTAGCACACATCGCCGGTCCAATATCCAACGGGAGCCACCATGGCCTTTCTCGCCTCTTCGCACGCGCAACCCAAGGGAGCGACGGGCGTGATCGTCTTCGCCGACGGCACGGTGGTCTGGGGCAAGGGCTTCGGCGCCAGCGGCTCGGCCGTGGGCGAGGTCTGCTTCAACACCGCGATGACCGGCTATCAGGAGGTGCTGACGGACCCCAGCTACGCCGCGCAGATCGTCACCTTTACCTTTCCGCACATCGGCAACGTCGGCACCAATGCCGAGGATGTGGAGAGCCGGGTCGAGGGCGCGGTCGGCTGCGTGGTGCGCGAGCCGGTGACCGAGCATTCCAACTTCCGCGCGGAGCGGCAGTTCGTCGAATGGATGAAGGACTTGGGGAAAATCGGCGTCTCCGGCGTCGATACCCGCGCGCTCACGCGCCGCATTCGCCTGAACGGCGCGCCCAACGCGGTGATCGCGCACGATCCCAAGGGCAGGTTCGACATCGATGCGCTGCTCCAGCGCGCGATGGAATGGCCGGGGCTGGAGGGCATGGACCTCGCCCAGCGCGTCAGCCGCGAGCACCAGGAGGGCTGGGAAGGCAATTACTGGCGGCTGGGGCAGGGCTATGGCCGCAGCCCGCGTGACGACAAGCGCCCGCACGTCGTCGCCATCGACTACGGCAGCAAGGACAACATCTTCCGCAACCTCGTGCGCGCCGGGGCGCGGGTGACGGTGGTGCCGGCGAAAACCTCGTTCGACGAGGTCATGGCGCTGAAGCCCGACGGCGTGTTCCTCTCCAACGGCCCCGGCGATCCGGCGGCGACAGGCGACTACGCCGTGCCCGTCATCAAGGCGCTGCTGGAGGCGGACGTGCCGCTGTTCGGCATCTGCCTCGGCCACCAGATGCTGGCGCTGGCAGCGGGCGCGAAGACGATGAAGATGCACCAGGGCCACCGCGGCGCGAACCACCCGGTCCAGCGCGTGGGCGAGGCCTGGGGCGACACGACGGGCCTCGTCGAGATCACCAGCATGAACCACGGCTTCGCGGTCGATGCGGATACCCTGCCCGAGGGCGTGGAGCAGACCCACGTCTCGCTGTTCGACGGCTCGAACTGCGGCATCGCGATCAGCGGCAAGAAGGCCTTCGGAGTGCAGTATCATCCGGAAGCGAGCCCGGGACCGCAGGACAGCTTCTACCTCTTCGAGAAGTTCGTGGGGATGTTGGGGTGAAGCGACGCCCACTTCTTGTTACAATTGCGCTCTTGCTCATCGCAGGAAACGCCGCTTTTTTCTTGTTGAAGCCAGCAACGGCTGTTGTCGAACAATCCAATCGCAACGCAGAAGTCGATGTCGAAGAAGTAGCAGCCAATTGGGTTGCTTTCATGCCTGATGTTGAGATGTCGCAACGGCTCGATCCAAAATTCTACGGCGTCCATGCAGGGCCACCACTGAATGACCCTGTCGAAATGATAGATGGCCGACCGGTCTTGCGAATTGCGATGGTCGCCGAGCAATGTGAGATCGATCGATATGCAATCAGAAATGCAAACGATATCGGCGGCGTTATGCCTGAGAGGCTTTTCGCTCAACAATTGTCCGAAAACCAACAAGCTTGCCTCGTCGAAAACCTTCCTGATGGATACCAACTTTCCCGACTGACGAGTCCTGCCATGCCTTCACAAGTGTCGTGGTCTACGGACTTGGTTGATCTAATTGCAGACGAAAGCACCAATGCCCAAACGCACTGACATCTCTTCCATCCTCGTCATCGGCGCCGGTCCCATCATCATCGGGCAGGCCTGCGAGTTCGACTATTCCGGCACGCAGGCGATCAAGGCCTTGCGCGAGGACGGCTATCGCGTTGTGCTGGTGAACTCCAACCCCGCCACGATCATGACCGATCCGGACATGGCGGACGCGACCTATATCGAGCCGATCACGCCCGAGATCGTCGCCAAGATCATCGCCAAAGAGAAGCCCGACGCGCTGCTACCTACGATGGGCGGGCAAACCGCCCTGAACTGCGCCCTGAAGCTGGAGGAAATGGGCGTGCTGGCCGAGCACGGGGTCGAGATGATCGGCGCCAAGGCCGATGCCATCGACAAGGCGGAGAACCGCCAGCGCTTCCGCGAGGCGATGGACAGGATCGGCCTCGAAAGCGCGCGCAGCGGCGTGGCGCACACCATGGCCGAGGCGCTGGAGATCCTCGAGCGCACGGGCCTGCCCTCGATCATCCGGCCCAGCTTCACGCTCGGCGGCACGGGCGGCGGCGTCGCCTACAACAAGGCCGAGTTCGAGCGCATCGTGAAGTCCGGCCTCGACGCCAGCCCCACCACCGAGGTGCTGATCGAAGAAAGCCTGCTCGGCTGGAAGGAGTTCGAGATGGAGGTTGTCCGCGACAAAGCGGACAACGCCATCATCGTCTGCGCCATCGAGAACGTCGATCCGATGGGCGTCCACACCGGCGATTCCGTCACCGTCGCCCCGGCGCTGACGCTGACCGACAAGGAATACCAGATCATGCGCACCGCCAGCATCGCGGTGCTGCGGGAAATCGGCGTGGAAACAGGGGGTTCCAACGTCCAGTTCGCGGTCAATCCGAAGGACGGGCGGCTGATCGTCATCGAGATGAACCCGCGCGTCTCGCGCTCCAGCGCACTGGCATCCAAGGCCACCGGCTTCCCCATCGCCCGCGTCGCGGCAAAGCTGGCGGTGGGCTATACGCTCGACGAAATCACCAACGAGATCACCGGCGCCACGCCCGCCAGTTTCGAGCCGACGATCGACTACGTCGTCACCAAGATCCCGCGCTTCGCGTTCGAGAAGTTCAAGGGCGCCGACAACCAGCTCTCCACCGCGATGAAGTCAGTCGGCGAGGTCATGGCCATCGGCCGCAGCTTCAAGGAGAGCTTGCAAAAAGCCCTGCGCGGCCTCGAAACCGGGCTCGACGGATTCAACCGCGTGCAGAACCTCGAAGGCGCGAGCCGCGACGAGGTGACCGCCGCGCTCAGCAAGGCGACACCCGAACGCCTGCTGGTCGTGGGCCAGGCCTTCCGCGAAGGCTTCACCGTGGAGGACATCCACGCCATCACCCACTACGACAAGTGGTTCCTGCGCCAGATCTGCGAGATCATCCACGAGGAGGGCATGATCGGCCAGAATGGTCTGCCGAATACCGCCGACGAGCTGCGCCGCCTCAAGGCCATGGGTTTCTCCGACAAGCGCCTCGCCACGTTGGCGGTGCGCAGCGTCGGCGTGGCGGGCGGCCTTGCGGAAACGCAGGCGCGCCGCTCCGGCCTGCTCCACGATGCCCTGCGCGCCATGGCCGGGGCCACCAGCGAGGACGAGGTCCGCAAGCTGCGCCAGAAGCTGGGCGTGCTCCCCGTCTTCAAGCGCATCGACAGCTGCGCCGCCGAGTTCGAGGCGGTGACGCCCTACATGTACTCGACCTACGAGACGCCCAGCTTCGGCGAGGCCGAGAACGAGGCCTGGCCGAGCGACCGCGAGAAGATCGTCATCCTCGGCGGCGGCCCCAACCGCATCGGGCAGGGCATCGAGTTCGACTACTGCTGCGTCCACGCCTGCTACGCGCTGGCCGAGGCCGGCTACGAGACCATCATGGTCAACTGCAACCCGGAGACGGTCAGCACCGACTACGACACCTCCGACCGCCTTTATTTCGAGCCGCTGACCGCCGAGGACGTGCTGGAAATCCTGCGCGTCGAGCACAGCCGCGGCACCTTGAAGGGCGTGATCGTGCAGTTCGGCGGGCAGACTCCGCTCAAGCTCGCGGGCGCGCTGGAGAAGGCGGGCATCCCGATCCTGGGCACCAGCCCCGATGCCATCGACCTTGCCGAAGACCGCGAACGCTTCGCCAAGCTGGTCAACAAGCTGGGTCTCAAGCAGCCCAAGAACGGCATCGCCTACAGCCGCGACGAGGCGATGGCCCGCGCGCACTACATCGGGTACCCGGTGCTGCTGCGCCCCAGCTACGTGCTTGGCGGCCGGGCGATGGAGATCGTCGACAGCGACGCGCAGCTCGACGACTACATCGCCACCGCGGTCGAGGTATCGGGGAGCAGCCCGGTGCTGGTCGACGAATACCTTCGCGATGCCATCGAGTGCGACGTCGACGTGCTGTGCGACGGCACGGACGTGGTCGTCGCCGGCGTCATGCAGCACATCGAGGAGGCCGGCGTCCACTCGGGCGACAGCGCCTGCTCGTTGCCCCCCTATTCTCTGCCCGCCGAGATCGTGGCCGAAATGGAGCGCCAGGCACACGAACTGGCCCGCGCGCTAAATGTGGTCGGCCTGATGAATGTGCAGTTCGCGGTGAAGGACGGCGAGGTCTACCTCATCGAGGTCAACCCGCGCGCCAGCCGCACCGTGCCCTTCGTCGCCAAGGCCATCGGCCAGCCCGTCGCCGCCATCGCCGCGCGCATCATGGCGGGCGAGAAGCTGGCCGACCTGCCGGCGATCAAGCGCGAGTTCGATTACGTCGCGGTCAAGGAAGCCGTCTTCCCCTTCGCCCGTTTCCCCGGCTCCGACCCGGTGCTGTCACCGGAAATGAAGTCCACCGGTGAAGTCATGGGAATCGATAGGGATTTTGCCACGGCCTATGCGAAGGCGCAGATGGGTGAAGGATCGAATCTGCCGGGATCCGGGACGCTGTTCGTCAGCGTGAAGGACAGCGACAAGGCCAACATCGTCGCCCCCGTGCGCACGCTCGTCGAGCATGGCTTCCGTGTCGTCGCGACCGGCGGCACGCGCGACTACCTGGCCGATCACGGCGTGGCGGTGGAGCGGGTCAACAAGGTTGCCGAGGGGCGCCCGCACATCGTCGACCTGATCGACGACGGCGAAGTGGCGCTGGTGTTCAACACCACCGAGGGCTGGCAGAGCCACAAGGACAGCCAGTCCATCCGCGCGTCCTCGCTTTCGATGAAGGTACCGTACTACACGACGGCGGCGGCATCGGCGGCGGCGGCACAGGCTATAGTCTCGGTTTCGGCGGACGATCTTGCAGTCAGGAGCCTGCAGGACTATTATAGCTGAGAATTAGAACGTCTCTCCCGCGATAGCCGAACTCCTGATCCGCCATTCCGGCGGGGAAGGGTGCTTTTGACGGGAGGCTGGGGAAAGTCAGGATTTAGCGATGCAGAAAGTGCCGATGCTGGCGGAAGGCTACGAGAAGCTGACCGCCGATCTCAAGGCATTGCGGGCCGAGCGGCCCAAGATCGTCGACGCTATCGAGGAAGCGCGCGCCCACGGCGACCTCTCGGAGAACGCCGAATATCACGCCGCCAAGGAACGCCAGGGCCAGGTCGAGGCTCAGATCGCCGAGCTGGAGGACAAGACCAGCCGCGCGCAGATCATCGATCCGGCCAGTCTGTCGGGCGACAAGGTGGTGTTCGGTGCGACGGTCACGGTTCTGGACGAGGACGACAAGCCGCTGAAATACCAGATCGTCGGCCAAGCGGAGAGCGACGCGAAGGTCGGCCGCATCAGCTACGAGAGCCCGCTCGCGCGGGGCCTCATCGGCAAGAGCGTGGGCGACGAGGTCGAGGTGACCGTACCCAGCGGCGAAAAGTTCTACCTGATCGAGAAAATAGAGTTCATCTGAGCCCTATTGGTGCGAGCCGGGCTTACTTGCCCTTCAGGTCCGGCTCCAGCAGCTTGTGCAGGTGGACGATGACGTATTTCATCTCCGCATCGTCGACCGTGCGCTGGGCCCAGCCGCGCCAGGCCTCTTCCGCGCTGGCGTAATCGGCGAAGTAGCCCACCGTGTGGATGTCCTTCAGATCCTGAAACTCGACCTTCTGCGGGTCGGTGACCCGGCCGCCTAGAACGAGGTGGAGAAGCTGGGGCTGGTGGTCGGACATCTGGAACTTCCTGAAAGCTGAAACGTGAATGCGCGCCCTATCGGCAATGCCGACGGGGCGCGCAAGCGGTTAAAGCACGGGAATTGGGCTCAGCGGCGACCCACTGCGCGCGCAATCGCCTTGCCGGTCTCGCGGCGGGCGATGCGCGCGGCGTCCGCCGTGTCGCCCAGACGATGCGTCGCCGAGCGGCCCAGCGAGCGGGCGCGGTCGCCCATGGTGTCGGAAAGGTCTCCCGCGCGGCGCGCACCGGCCTTGCCGATGTCGCTCGCATCGTCGAGCAGGTTTGCGGCGAAGGCGCTGGCGATCTCCGCACCCACGGCGGCAAGGCCAACGGCCTTCGCACCGCCACGCGCGGCGGCCTGGCGCGGCGCCTTGAACAGGCTGGCGATCAGCACGCCCAGCACGAGCCCGCCCGCGGCAGCGGTCAGCGGCCGTTCCTTGACGAAAGCGGTGAATTTCTCGGTCGCGTCGGAAGCGGTGTCGGCCGCACGCTCGGCGAAGGAACGTTCGGCCAGCGCAGCCTCGCGCTCCTGCGCGGCGGCGATGCGAGCCTTGATTTCTTCGCGCTTCGGATCGGTCATCGAGTATCTCCGGTAAAGAATTGGGGTTCTGCAAATGGAACGGCGAAATCGGGCGCGGGGTTCCGTCAGAACCAGTCGCGGTCCCACCATTCCTGCAATTTATCGGATATCTCGTCCCGAAACATCCAGCCGACGGCAGCGGCTATGGCGACCGCCACTCCGGTGCCGATGGTGGCAGGGTGATCCTCCGCAAAGTCGCGAGTGTCACCGGCGAGGTCGTTTGCGCCCTCGCTTAAGCGATCGACCAGGCGCTCACCCAGTCCGCGTTCGGCGTAACCACCTCGAAGATTTCGCCAATCGGCTTCGACGAGCCGTTTAGCTGCATCGCGCATGGCGCGATCCTCTTGAAAAGCGCGAAGCATCTTAGCCATTATCCGTGCTTTCCTCGGTCTTGTCGTCGCGAACCGCGTGCATCATCCCGCTCCAGGATGCGCTGGCCTTCCACAGGAAAACGCCTGCTGCGACCAGAAGGACGACCACGACAAGCGCAGTTGCCGCCCACGGTCCAATGATCGGGGTAAGCGCGATGATCGCACCGATGGCGAGGCCGATCGTCGCGAGCATGGCGAAGAAGGCTCCCACCGTGGCGAACACGATCGTGCGCTTGAGCGAATCCGCCATGAAGGCGGCCCGTGTCTTCTGAAAAGCAATCTCGGCATCGAAATAGATGCGCAGGTCACTTACCAGCGCTTCGAAATCCTCGACGAGAGAGCGGCGCCCAGCGGATGAGAAAGGCTCATCCACGGGCGCAAATGCCTCGTCCGAAGCGCCGCGAGGAGGAGCGACGAAGTCGTCCTCCCCGGGCGGCACTGGATCGAGCCTGTCGTCCTGTCCCAGTGCCACCTAGATCAGCGGAACAGGCGGGCGAAGAAGAAGCCAACCACGGCGGCGATGCCGACCGCGGCCACCGGGCTGTTGCGAATGGCGGTGCGGCCGTCCTCGGTCAGTTCGTCGAGGCTGCGCTCGTTGAGCCGCTGCGCGTTTTCCTGCAGCGAGCGCGAGGCGGAGCGGGCGTAGTCGCCGTATTTGGCGCCCAGCTTCTCATCCAGCGTCGCGGCATTCTCGTCGATCACGCGGCTGAGACCGGACAGCGCCTCGCTGGCCTTGGTCTTGCCGTCCTCGGCCAGTTCGCGGCCCTTGACCTTGGCATCGGCGGACCAGGTCTCACTCTTGGCCTTCGCGCCGTCGCGATACTGGCCGGCGCGCAGCTTCGCCTCGTCACCGAGCGCAGCGGCACCCGCCTTGGCTTCGTCGAGCGCGGCGTTGAAACGCGACTTCGCTTCGGCCGTATTGGGGTTGGTTGTCGGCGTGGTCGTCGTCGTCATCGGCGGAGTGACGGTGCCGGTGGTGGTGCTGGGCGTCGTGTCGTCCATTGGTACTTCCTTTCGCGTGTGACCGATGCTTCGGTCGGCTCGTGTCCCTAAGAGATGTATTATGGATCCAATACACCCGCGTTCAAGGATTTAACGAATGTTGCAGCGCAAGGTTCCGGCGGATAGGGACCGCGCCTAGCCCAATGCGCCCACCACCCGACGGAGCCTGACCCATGACCGCCATCCTCGACATTCACGGTCGCGAAATTCTCGATTCCCGGGGTAATCCTACGGTCGAGGTGGACGTATGGCTGGAGGACGGAAGCTTCGGCCGGGCGGCGGTGCCTTCCGGCGCGTCGACGGGCGCGCACGAGGCTGTGGAATTGCGGGATGGTGACGCTACGCGTTTTCTCGGCAAGGGTGTGACGAAGGCGGTGGCCGCCGTGAACGGCGAGTTGGCGGACCTGCTGCTCGGCTTCGATGCGGAGGACCAGCGCGACATCGACATGGCGATGATCGAGGCCGACGGCAGCGGCAACAAGGGGCGGTTGGGCGCCAACGCGATCCTCGGCGTCAGCATGGCGGTGGCCAAGGCCGCGGCCGCAGCGCGCGGAATGCCGCTGTGGGCCTACGTCGGCGGCGTTTCCGCCCACGTCCTGCCGGTGCCGATGATGAATATCGTCAATGGCGGCGAGCACGCGGACAACCCCATCGACATTCAGGAATTCATGGTCATGCCGGTCGGCGCGTCGACGCTGGCCGAGGCCGTGCGTTGGGGCGCGGAAATCTTCCACACGCTGAAAAAGGGGCTGCACGAGAAGGGCCTGGCGACATCCGTCGGCGACGAGGGTGGCTTCGCACCGGACATCGCCAGCACCCGCGATGCGCTCGACTTCATCATGGGGAGCGTGGAAAAGGCGGGCTTCAAGCCGGGCGAGGACGTGGTGCTCGCGCTCGACTGCGCGGCGACCGAGTTCTTCCGCGGCGGCAAGTACGAGATTTCGGGCGAAAGCCTCTCGCTGACCCCCGACGAGATGGCCGCCTACCTCGCGAAGCTTTGCGAGGACTATCCGATCCGCTCGATCGAGGACGGGATGAGCGAGGACGACTTCGAGGGCTGGCGCGCGCTGACCGATGCCATCGGCGGCAAGGTCCAGCTGGTGGGCGACGACCTGTTCGTCACCAATCCGGAACGCCTGCGCATGGGTATCGACAAGGGGCTCGCCAATTCGCTGCTGGTAAAGGTCAACCAGATCGGCACGCTCACCGAGACATTGCAGGCCGTCGATGTCGCGCACCGCGCCGGGTACACCACCGTGATGAGCCACCGCAGTGGCGAGACCGAGGACGCGACCATCGCCGACCTCGCCGTCGCCACCAACTGCGGCCAGATCAAGACCGGCTCGCTCGCCCGCTCTGACAGGCTTGCCAAGTACAACCAGCTCATCCGCATCGAGGAAGAGCTGGGCGACGCTGCGCTCTATGCCGGCAGGGGCTGCTTCGGGCGACTGGGCCGCTAGGCCAGCGAACGGGTCAGCCGGTCAAGCTGATCGTCCGACAGGTCGAGCGTCGTGAATTCCAGCGTCTCGCGCAGCTGGCCCACGTTGCGGGCGCTGGCGATGGGTGCGGGGATGCCGGGCTGGCGCACCAGCCAGGCGAGCGCGATGGCAGGCAGGCTGGCGCCGGTTTCGGAGGCAACCTCGTCCATCGCGGCGAGCACGGGCGGACCGCTCTCCATGTAATCCTTTGTCCTGTAGCCGCGCTGGCCTTTGTCGAAATCCTCGGGCTGGCGGTACTTGCCGGTGAGATAACCCGCGGCGAGGCCGAAGAAGGGTAGCATGGCAATGCCGCGCTCGGTGCAAAGCTGTTGCAGGCGCGGGCCGTAGTCGTCGCGGGCGACGAGGTTGTACTGGTTCTGCAAGGCGCGGAACGGTTCGAGCTCGTTGGCATCGGCATGGGCGAGGGCGGCGGTGAGACGGTCGGCCTGGAAGTTGGACGCGCCGATGGCGCGCACCTTGCCGCTCTTGACCGTCGCATCGAAGACATCGACGATGCTCTCGACCTCCAGCTCCTCGAAGTCGCGGTGGGCGTAATAGAGATCCAGATAATCGGTCTGCAGCCGCTCGAGCGAGGCGTCGAGGTGGTCCATGACCGCGCGCGGTTCGTAGAGCGAGGGATCGCCCATCGATCCCGGCGAGCTCGGCTTCTTCGCGCTCAACATGCCGGTCTTGGTGTGGATCTTCATCTCGGAGCGCACGCCGCGCGAGGCGAGCCACTTGCCGATAACGGCCTCGCTCTCGCCTCCCTCGTGCCCCGGCACCCAGGCGGAATAGACGTCGGCGGTGTCGATCATCCGCCCGCCCGCCTCGTAAAAGGCATCGAGCACTGCGAGGCCTTTGTCGCCTTTCGCGGTCCAGCCGAAGACGTTGCCGCCGAGAACCAGCGGAATGCCGGCGATGAAGCTATGGTCAGCCACCGAACGTCTCCCGCACCTTGAGCAGCCGCATGGCCGCTTCCGCCGCTTCGCCGCCCTTGTTCTTCTGCGCCGGGTCCGCCCGGACGAGCGCCTGCGCCTCGTTCTCCACGGTGAGGATGCCGTTGCCGACCGCCACCCCGTCCAGCGTCAGCGCCATGATCGCGCGCGCGCTTTCGCCGGCGACGATCTCGAAGTGATAGGTTTCTCCGCGGATGACGACGCCGATGGCGACGAAGCCGTCGAAACGCCCGCTCTCCGCCGCCAGAGCGATGGTGCCGGGCACCTCGAGCGCGCCGGGTACCGAGATGACCTCCGCGCTATGCCCGACCTCTTCCAGCGCGGCGCGCGCGCCCTCGATCAACATGTCATTGAGATGGGCGTAGAAGCGCGCTTCGACGATGAGGAAATGGGCCATGCTTACTCCGGGATAGCGCGTTCTTCGACGACGGTTATGCCATAACCCTCGAGCCCGACCACGTTGTGTTTGGAATTGGTCAGCAGGATCATCTCGCTGACCCCGAGATCGGCGAGGATCTGCGCGCCGATGCCGTATTCGCGCAGTTCGCCGGGGTTGCGGGCGAGACCGGCAACCTCGTCCTCCAGCATCTGCGGGCGGTTGGGCATCAGCACCACGATGATGCCGCTGCCCGCTTCGCCGATGGCCTTCATCGCGCGTTGCAGAGCGCGCTTCTTCTCCCCCGGGCGGCCGAGCACGTCGTCGAACACGCTGATGGCGTGCATGCGCGTCAGCACCGGCTCGCCGGAGACGACATGGCCCTTTTGCAGCACGAGGTTGGTCGAGCCGTCGACGGTGTTGCGATAGGTGATCGCGCGCCAGTCCCCGCCATAGTCTGAGCGGAAATCGCCCTCGCTGGCGCGGGTGACGAGATGGTCGTGCCGCATGCGGTAGGCGATGAGGTCGCGGATCGTGCCGATCTTGAGGTCGTGGCGGCGGGCGAAGCCGACGAGGTCGTCGAGCCGGGCCATGGTGCCGTCCTCGTTCATGATCTCGCAGATGACGCCCGCAGGGTTCAGCCCGGCGAGGCGGCTGATGTCGACCGCGGCCTCGGTATGCCCGGCGCGTACAAGCACGCCGCCGTCGCGGGCGACGAGCGGGAAGACGTGGCCGGGGGTGACGATGTCGTCCGGCCCCTTCGAGGAGTCGATGGCGACCGAAACCGTCCGCGCCCGGTCGGCGGCGCTGATGCCGGTCGTCACGCCCTCGCGCGCCTCGATGGCGACGGTGAAGGCGGTTTCGTGCCGGGTACGGTTGCGCGCCGACATCATCTCCAGCCCCAGCTCCTTCGCCCGTCGGCTGCCGAGCGCGAGGCAGACAAGGCCACGCCCGTGGGTGGCCATGAAATTGATCGCATTCGGCGTCGCCATCTGCGCGGGGATAATGAGATCGCCCTCGTTCTCGCGGTCCTCGTCGTCCACGAGGATGTACATGCGCCCGTTGCGCGCTTCCTCGATGATCTCCTCGATGCCGACGAGAACGGGCGTATCGTCGTTGGCGGTGAGGAAGCGGTCGAGCTTGCCCAGCGTCTCGGCGGTGGGATTCCAGCCGTCCTCCCCGCACTCGCGCAAGGTGTTGGCGTGGAGACCGGCGGCGCGGGCGAGGCCGGCACGGGTCATGATGCCTTCGTCGACGATGCGGCGGACTTTTTCGATGATCGTGTCGCTCATGCGTCTTCGCCTATCACATTATGGTGTGATGACAAGGGCGCTTAATCACATTGCGCACCAAATGCCCGTTGCGCGTGACCAGCTTCCCTGCCAATGAACCCCTCGGCCATGAGCAGTACTCTCGATCCCACCGGCACCGCCTTTCGCAACGCAATGCGCCATGTCGCTGCCACGGTTTATGCCGTGACCACGAGCCATGGCGGCGAGCGGTACGGCATCCTCGCCACATCGGTCGCTTCCCTGAGCTTCGACCCACCCTCGCTGCTCGCCTGTATCAATCGCGAAGCCTCGCTGCACGACCCGCTGGCGGAGGCCGAGCGGTTCTGCGTCAACGTTCTGGGCCTGGGCAATCGCGACGTGGCCGAGCGGTTCATGCAGCGGGGAGCGGCGGGCCGCTTCGATGTCGGCGACTGGGGCGACGAGCATGGGGTGCCGGTGCTCCGCAGTGCGCAGTCCAGCCTGGTGTGCACGGTGGCCGACCGCCACGTCTTCGGCACGCACACCATATTCGTCGGCGAACTGATCGCGGCAAGTCATCGGCAGGATGCCAAGCCGCTGACCTACTTCGATCGCCATATCGTCGACATCACCGAAGCGCCGGAGCGCGGCGGGCGCTAGTCCGCCGCCGAAAAGGCGACATCGCGCCGCGCCAGCAGGTGGCCGGGCCACGAGGGGCCGCGATGGCTCGGCAGGTAGAGCGCCAGCTCGCGCTCGACCAACTCGGCACGGGCCTCGGGCGAGGGATAGACGAAGCTCGGCAATGCCAGCCCGCGTATCCCGAGGGTCGGTGCGTTGCGGAAGAAGTCGGGCATGGTCGCCGGATCGTAGCCGGCATTGGCGAGCAGGTGGACGGCCAGCCGGTCGGCCTCGATCTCCGCCTCGCGATTGGCGCGCTGGTTGCGGCCGAGCTCGGCTAACAGGCCGCTGTCGATCCCCGCCGCCTCCTTGCGCCGCCGGTGTTCGAGCACCGTGTGCGCGAGTTCGTGGGCTACGACGACGGCAAGATGGGCATCGGACAGGCGCTCGACCGTGTCGTATTGCACCTGGATAACCTTGCCATCGGAACGCGCCATCGGCCCATCGCCCAGCAGAACCTCGACCAGCGAACGACAACCCTGCGGCGCATCGAGCACGACTTGCCGCTGCGCGCCGTCGCGGGCCACGGTAAGCGTCAGCGGCGCGGCCGATGTTCGTCCAGCCATGCGATAGAAAGCGGCTTCTCGCAGTCGCTGGCCGGTTTCGGGCGCGATGTCCGCGACCGGAACCCCGTCGATCGCCACCACCCCGTCGTCAGGCGCGAGCCCGGCGAGGGCGGCGGGCGAACCGGGGAGCAGGCTGGCTATCGCGAGCGGGCTATTGCGAAAGCGTTCGTTCGAGGACGCGGTGCCGTACTGGTCGGCACTGTGCAGGATCAAGCCTGTCAGCGGCATCAGCGCATTGCAGAGCAGCGCGTTGGCGCCCTGCAAGCGCTCGGCCACGGCGGCGAGCCGCAGGTCCTGCGCCTCCAGCCGCGCCCAGTCGTCGGCGGATTGTGCCCGCGCCGGCGAGGGCAGGGCAGTCGCCAGAAAGGCCGCCGCAAATACGACGGTGCGACTGGCGAACATCGACATCGGCAAGCCTCTCCCATGATTGCGCCCGGCCGGTTGTGCGGACAGGGGGCGCAAAAGACAATGCGCGACTTTGCCCTTGGACTCGCGCGCCAACCCCGCTAGCGCGCGGCCTTCGTCGGACCGCGAGCCGATCGCAACGCGAAGGCAGGCATACCGTATGGCGCAGCAAGGCGAATTAGGCCGCTCGGCACGCCAGTCCCTGATCTGGGGGGCGGGGTTTCAGTTTTTGAATCAGGCTATCCAGTTCGGTACAATGCTTGTGCTTGTCCGTTTGCTGACGCCTGCCGATTATGGCACCGTATCGCTGGCTCAGGCTATTCTTAACGCGCTGACGGTGTGCAGTTTCGCCATCTTCGTACAGCACGCTCTACAAGCTCGCGATCCCGCAACGATCGATTGGCAAAGCCACTGGACCGCAGGGGTAGCGATTAACGCCCTCATCTTGGTGATTACGCTGGGCGTGGTGCTTGGCCTATCGCAAAGCGCGAAATACGAGGCGATTGCCGCACCGCTCGCCGTGCTGGCGGCCAATTTCGTTATCGGCGTCCCCGCTTCCTTGCGACAGCGGATGCTGGAGGCGAACCACGAATGGCTCGTACTGCGCTGGCTTCTTTTCGGAGGAACGGTTGCCGGTCTCATGGCGTCGCTGCTCTTGGCTTGGCTGGGCGCGGGGTACTGGGCGTTGGTCGCTCCGGCGGTAATTTTCGGACTTCCATTGGCGGTCGACCTTTTCTGGCGCAGCGGCTTTCGCCCGCGCTGGACCTACGATCACGGTTATTACGCCAACGCGCTCAGCTTCGGGTTTCAGCGGATGTTCTCCGCCGCGGCTTCGCAGGGTCGGACCTTTACCGAGCAAGCGCTCGTCAGCGGGGTGTTCACCTTGGCAACGCTAGGAATTTACACCCGCTCGGCGGGCTTGGCGATCATGTTAGTCGGCCAGATTGGAGGACTGGCGATTGCAGCGCTTTATCCGGTCATAACCCGCGCAGAACACCGCACGCCCCGGTTTCAGCGGCTCGCGGCTCTGCTGTTACGCGGTGTGATATGGGGAATGGCGCCGGCTGCACTTTTTCTCTGGAGCGTTCCACGCGAGGTCGTGCTGGTACTGTATGGCGAACAGTGGCTCGCGGTGATCGACCTCCTGCCTTGGGCGGGCCTGTCGATCGGTGCTTTCTCGTGTGTGCAGATGTGTACCACTCTGATGTTGGCAAACGAGAGCCGGAAGCTGGTCCTTGCGATCGATATCGCTACCAGCGTGCTCGCAATTGCGCTCGCATTTGTGTTCATCCCATCTGGCCCGAGAACCTACTTCATGGCGACCGCCTCGCTGGGCGGTGCCATGATACTGGTCTCATGCGTTGCGATGGTCCGGACCCGGGCGATTGACGTGCGCGGGGTGGCAGAAGGACTTCTTCCACCCGCAGTTGCCGCGATGGGCGCCGCCTTTGTGATGGCCCTCGTTCATTCGTCGGTCGCTCACTTGCGCCCCTTCTTTGCCTTAACCGCGGCTGGATCGGTCATCTGCCTCACCTATATGGCCATCCTGCGGGTAGCCTTTCCCGAGGCGTTGCGGGCGCTGGCGGAAATCCTGCCGGGCGCGCCCGTGCTGCTGCGTCTGCTTGGGTATCGCCGGGGCGATTAACTCTTCACATTGAAGGAAAGCAGGCATCCGACCCGGAGGTCGAGATCGCCGATCAGATGCGAGTGGTCGATTCAATCGCAGCCAGATCCTTCCTCGCCATTAACCATTCTCTTACGGGATAGCGCGTAATTTTCGGGCATGAACCATGCTCGCCTTAAAATCGGCTTCGCCTTTGCGACCGTCATCGTCTCCGGGATCTCAACGCCTTCTTACGCGCAAAGCGTCGAGGCTGGCACCATTATTCAAAACACCGCGCAAGCGACGTTCTCGTCGCCGGGCGGTCCTGCGACGGTCACGTCCAACACCGTCGAGCTCACTGTCGACGAGTTGCTCGATGTCACGCTGACCTCGCTGGATGGTGGGGCAATCGCGGCGACGCCGGGCAACCAGACGCTTACCTTCGAACTCACCAACACCGGCAACGGACCGGAAGCCTACTCGCTGACTGCCAACCCCGCGGTGGCGGGCAATGATTTCGACGTCACCATCGACAGCATCGCGATCGACACCAACAACAACGGCGTCTTCGATCCGGGCGTCGACGAGATCCTTACCGGCCCGGCGATCACGCGATCGCTCGATGCAGGAGAGGCCATTACGGTCTTCGTCAACGTCGTCGTGCCCTCGACGGTAGCCGATGGCGATCAGAGCACGATCGAAATGACCGCCGATGCCGTGACCGGTACAGGGTCCCCGGGCGACGTCTTCCCCGGTCAAGGCGAAGGCGGCGTCGACGCCGTCGTGGGCAGCACGGGCGCGACCGCCACCGCTGCCGGTTCGCTAGTAGCCGGGATTACCACTGTCGAACTCGTCAAGACGCAAAGCGTGCTCGATCCCTTCGGCGGCACCAGCGTCGTTCCCGGTTCCATCGTGACTTACACGATAACGGCCAATGTCACCGGCAGCGGATCGGTCGCCGACTTCGTCATCACCGACGCCTTCCCCGCCGGCACCACGTATTCGACCGGCACGATCACTCTTCGTGGAGCGTCGCTGACCGACGCCGCCGGCGACGATGCGGGCGAGGCTGACGCAACCGGCATCGCGGTCGATCTGGGCACCGTGGCAGCCCCCAGCAGCCAGTCTGTCGCCTTTAAGGTCGTTGTCGAATAGCTCTCAACAATTTTTCTCAAGGGTCTGACATCATGAAGATTCTCAAGTTTATCACCTCCGTGCTCCTGTTTGCCGCCGCTCCCGCTGCAATGGCGCAGGATGCGGCTCAGCCGATCACGCTGGAAGCCGACGTCAAGGCCGTGGTCGAGACCACCGCCGCGGATGGCACGAAGCAGGTCGAACTGGTGGAGCCCGGTACGATCGTTCCTGGCGACCGCCTCGTCTTCGGTACCAATTACATGAATGGCGGAACCGAGCCGTTCAACAACTTCGTCATGACCAACCCGCTTCCGGCCCCGGTGCGCCTCGCGCCCGATGCCGATGCGGATCTGGTCGTGTCGGTCGACGGGGGCACCACCTGGGGCCGCCTGGCCGAACTGGCTGTCGCCAACGAAGACGGCACCAGCCGCCCCGCCGAACACCGCGACGTGACGCATATCCGCTGGACGCTCGCCGTGGTCGAAACCGGCGCAAGCGGTCGCTTCGAATATCCCGCCATCATTCGCTGAAAAGCGGACGAAAACCGCCGCGCCCGCGGGCGGTCCATGTCGTGGGCACCACATCGAGGACCAGAACAATGGGAAGCAACAGGTATCTGCTGGGGGCTGTGAGCGCCATCGCGCTCGTCGGCTTCGCGGCACCTGCGATGGCTCAGGAGACCAGCGCAGGAGAACTCATCACCAACAGGGTTACCGTCGACTTTCGTGTCGGCAACGTCCAGCAGACGGCGGTCGAGGATAGCGACACGTTCGTCGTCGATCGCAAGATCGACGTGGTCGTGGCAGCGGTCGGCGCGTCGCCGAACGTATCCTCGGGCGAAAACCAGATCGTTCGTGAATTTTCCGTCACCAACCTGTCGAATGCGACGGTCGGCTATCAGCTGACCTTCCAGTCGACGGGCGACTACGTGCCCGAAAATGCCGTCATCTTCATCGACGCCAACTCCAACGGCAGCTTCGATGCCGGAGAGGAAGTGACCTTCCTCGACGCGCTGGCGCAGGACGAGACCGTCAATGTCCTGGTGCAGTTCGACGTTCCCGCCGACACTCCCAACGGCGATACGGTCAACATCATCCTTGTCGCCAATGCCTACGAGGCCAACGATCCGGGCAGCGAGATCGTCGCGAGTACGGGTCCGGATGACCCCACAACTGTCCAGACGGTCCTCGCCGATGGCATCGGCGTTGCCGGTATCGACGCCGAATATGCAGGCGATCATGCCGACGCCCATGCGGTGACGATCAATGCCGCCGCCATGACCGTGGAGAAGTTCAGCACCGTGGTCTGGGACCCCGTGAACCTCACGGTCGATCCGAAGGCCATCCCCGGTGCCCGCGTACAATACTGCATCGCGGTGACGAACGCGGCGGGTGCGGCTACGGCCACCGGTGTCACCGTGAACGACGACCTGCCGGTGCAGGTGACGTTCTACCCGGATGCCTACGGCACGACCGGGGATGTCGTCATCGACGGCACGCTGTCGGGCGGCGTGTGCAGCGGCGGCACGGAAGTCGACGGCTACACCGCCGCCGACACCACCGTGAATGAACTCCTCTCGGACATTCCGGGCGGGACCACACGCACGCTGTACTTTACGGTCGAAATCAAGTGATCCGGCCGGACTGACCGGAATCTGACGTGACCAGCCTACGGTCCTTGATGCTTCGGGCGGCAGCGGCACTCTGCGGAGTGCTGCTGCCGCTCGCTGCGCCTGTGGTACCGGCAAAGGCACAGACGATCGAGAACGTGGCGCAGGCGCGCTGGACCTTCGACGGTCGCACGTTCACCGGTCAATCCAACCGTGTGCAACTGGATGTGCAGCAGCGCGCGCCCAGCATCCAGACCTACGTCCCCGGCTCGGGGTCGAGCCTGCCGCTGCGCCCCAGCGCGTGCGGCGCCTCCTACATTTCGTCGCAGCGAAGCGGAGGCGACCCCGTCGCGGTTGCCGTCGACCAAACCAGTGTCGTCACGGCCGGACGGACCCTGCTGTTCTCCGTCGACCTGGCGAGTGCCAACATCGATCCCGGTGCCATCGACAGCATCACGGTCGTTCTCTCCGCGGCTTCCGGAGATCGCGAGACCGTCACGATCTACGAAACCGCGGTCGATTCCGGGCGTTTTACAGGCAGCATCGCAACGCGCCGCTTGCCGCCTGCCGCTGTTCTCGGGGATTGCCGCCTCAGCCTGCAAGGCGGCGACGACATTCATATTTCCGCGCTCGCCCGCGATGGCTCGAGCACCGCCATCTCCAGCTCCGTCGCCGTCCTCGAGAATCCTTTCGGCATCGTTTTCGACAGCGAGACCGGAGCGCCGGTCGACGGAGCTGTCGTGACCTTGGTGGACGCGATAACCGGACGCCCAGCCATTGTCTTTGCGCAGGACGGTATCACGCCTTGGCCCTCTTCCATCGTCGCCGGTCAGCCTATCGTTGATAACGCCGGCAACACCGTCATCACCGGCCCGGGCGAATTCTGGTTTCCCGTCACCGCGCCGGGCAACTACCGCCTCGTGGTGACGCCGCCTGCGCCATTCAGCGCGCCGTCCATCGTGCCAGCGCCCATCCTCGCCCAGCTTGCCGGGCCTGGCGGCCGCGATTTTGCCATCGGCGACGGGTCCTATGGCAACGCGTTTGACGCGCCGGGCGGCATTCTCCCACTGACGGATATTCCGCTCGATCGACCCGGCAACGGTGTGACGATCGTCAAGACCGCCTCGCGCGCCCAAGCACTGCCGGGCGACGCGGTCTTCTACACGCTGACCATCCACAATCCCGACATTGGTCGGGCGCGCACCGGCGTGACCGTTACCGACACGCCTTCGCCGTGGCTGCGCCTTCGCCGGGACTCGATTCGCATCGATGGATCGGCTCCCTCTGGCGGCGTGACAATCGCACAGGACGGCGGAACCATCGCCTTCGACCTCGGCACCATCGCCGCTGGCGGGGAGCGTCGCATCACCTACGCGATGACCATCGCGCCCGATGCGCCTGACGGCCATGTTGAGAACGAGGTGTCCACGTCGGATTCGTTCGGCCGCAGAGCAGAGACCTCGGCTTCGGTCGAAATCCTGCGCGATATCATCGCGGGCCGCATGACGATCATCGGAAGGGTCACCGCAGGCGATTGCTCGCTGACCGACGATGCCCAGCGTATCGGCATTCCCGGCGTGCGCGTGATGATGGAAGACGGCAGCTTCGCCGTCACCGATATCGAAGGCCGCTATCACTTCGATGGCGTCGTCCCGGGCACGCACGTCGTCCAGGCATCGCGCATGACCCTGCCGGAAGGCGGCGAGTTCGTCGATTGCACCCGGTCCAGCCGCAGCCAGGGCAGCGCGATCTCGCGCCTCGTTACGGGGCAGGGCGGTTCGCTGGTCGTCGTCGATTACCACGCCACCGTTCCGCAGGACCGGCTCTCTGCCATCGTCGCTGCCGCGCAGCCGCTGGCCGTGCTGGAAGAGAACGGCCTCGACACGGCAGGGCTGGCGGACCAGATCGAAGGCGAGACGGCAGCCGACACCGTGCCGCAGGAAGCGTCGGCGACAGCGGAATGGCTGGCGATGGGCGACGGCGAGATCGACTGGCTTGCCCCCGCTGTCGACGAAAATCCTCGCGCGCCTTCGATCCGCGTGGCGATCCGCCATCGCCGAGGCCAGACCGTGGAGCTGCTGGTCGACGGCCAACCCGCCAATGCTCTGGCCTTCGAAGGCGTCTTGCAGCCTCGCGAAGGGCGCTGGGAAGTCAGCCACTGGCGCGGGATTCCGCTCTCCGGCACCAAGACCGCGCTGAGCGCGCGTGTCGTAAGCGCTGCAGGCGATACGGTGGCCGAACTGTCGCGCGAGGTTTACTTCACCAACATTCCCGCCCGCGCGGAGCTGGTCGAGGAGCGTTCGACCCTCGTCGCCGACGGCCGCACCGCCCCGGTCGTGGCCGTGCGCGTGCTCGACGCCGCGGGCCGGCCGATGCGCGAGGGCGTGTCGGGCCAGTTCAATGTGAGCGCGCCCTACGAAAGCGCACGCCAGGTCGCCCAGCAGCAGCTCGACCAGTTGACCCGGCGCGGGCCCTCCTCGGCGCGCTGGACCGTGGCGGGCGATGACGGCGTGGCGCTGATCGAGCTTGCCCCGACGATGGTTAGCGGTTCGCTGCAGCTCGACTTCCGCTTCGACGATGGCGAGATTGCGCGCGAACAGCAACTGGATGCCTGGATCGTGCCGGGCGACATCGAATGGACCATTATCGGTCTGGCAGAGGGCACGATCGGCGCGCGCAGCGTGGCCGACAACATGGAGCGCACGGGCGACTTCGACAGCGACCTGGGCGACGACGCCCGCGTGGCGCTGTACGCCAAAGGCCGCGTGCTCGGCCGCTATCTCGTGACCGTAGCTTACGATAGCGCCGC
Source organism: Aurantiacibacter luteus (assembly GCF_001010945.1). GTDB lineage: Bacteria > Pseudomonadota > Alphaproteobacteria > Sphingomonadales > Sphingomonadaceae > Alteraurantiacibacter > Alteraurantiacibacter luteus. Next base: position 824,165 of record NZ_LBHB01000001.1, on the reverse strand, counting down.
GCAGGAAGACGATGCGCGCCTGCTCGGCACACTCGATCCCGATGCCTACTACACTGTCTTCGCCGACGGCTCGAGCCGCCAGTTCGACGCTGCCAGCCGCGAGAAACTGTATGTCCGCATCGAGACCGCCAGCTTCTATGCGCTCTACGGCGACTTCGAAACCGGTTTCACCGATACCCGCCTGACGCGCTACCAGCGCGTGGCGACGGGCGTGCTCGCCGAAGCTCGCCTCGGCGATGCCAGCGTGCGCGCCTTCGGTGCCGAGATCGGCACGCGCTTCCGCCGCGACGAAATCCAGGGCCAGGGCATCTCCGGCCCCTACACGCTTTCCAGCCGGGCCATCGTAACCAACAGCGAAACGGTCACGCTGGAAACGCGGGATCGGTTCCGGTCGGAAATCATCGTCGATAGCCGCACGCTGGTTCGCTTCGCCGACTACACGATCGATCCGCTCTCGGGCACCATCACCTTCCGCGAGCCTGTCTTGAGCCGCGATTTCGATCTGAATCCGCAATTCATCGTCATCGATTACGAGACCGACACGCTGGGCGAAGGCCGCTTCAGCGGCGGCGTCCGGGCGGAATGGGAAAGCCGTGACGGGGCAGTGCGTATCGGCGGCACTGCCGTGACCGACATGGGCGACGGTGCGCGCACGGTGATGGGCGGCGTGGACCTGCGCGCCCGCATCCGCACCGCCACCGAAATTCGCGCGGAAATCGCCGCCAGCGAGCGCGACGGCAGTACCGCCACGGGCTGGCTGGTCGAAGCGCAGCATCAGACCGGTTCGCTCGACGTGCTCGCCTACGCCCGTTCGACCGATGCCGATTTCGGTGTCGGCCAGCAAAACGGCGTGGAACTGGGACGCCGCAAGGTGGGCGTCGATGCCCGCGTCCGCCTTTCGGAAGATTTCGCCGTGCTCGCCAGCGCCTGGCAGGATGACAGCCTCGACACCGCCGCCCGCCGCCGCGCCGCGCAGGTGGAACTGGGCTATACTACCGAGGCGACCGACCTACGTCTCGGCCTTGCGCACTTCGACGATCGCCTTGCGGATGGCACCAGCAATACCTCGACGGTTGTTGAAGGGGGCGTGACGCAGCGGGCGTTCGGCAACAAGCTGGAGCTCAGCGCCAGCACCAGCATCGCCCTCGACCAAGCCGAATCCATCGATCTGCCGACCCGGCATCGCCTAGGTGCGCGTTTTGCCATCACCGACGACCTGCGCGCCGTGGCGCTCTACGAATACGCGGATAGTGCCGACTTTACCTCCAGCACGCTGCGCGGCGGCTTCGAACTGACGCCCTGGGCCGGCGGCGCGGTCAACGCGGCGATCGGCCAGCAGGACATTGCCGAGCGCGGTACCCGCAGCTTTGCCGCCTTCGGTCTGTCGCAGAAGTTGCAGGTGACCGGCAACCTCAGCATCGATGCCACGCTCGACAGCAATTGGACGCTCGGCGGCCAGCCCGACGTCGGCGATCTCGTCAACTCCGGCCACCCGGCCGCGAGTGGCGGCCAGTTCGGCCCCGCGGGCGGGCTGTTCGAGGAATTTACCGCCGTCACGCTCGGCGGCGCCTGGCGCGCCGATCGCTGGGCGGCCACCGCGCGCGGCGAATATCGTAACGGGCAGTACGCCGACCGTCTCGGCTTTTCGGCAGGCCTTATCCGTCAGCTCGGCGAAGGCCGCGTCCTTGGTTCCGGCATCACCTGGACCCAGGCCAAAGCCGACAACGGGGCCGAGACCGAGATTGTCGATGCCGCCCTCGCAATGGCGCATCGTCCGGCCGGTTCCGACTTCGCCTTGCTCTCCAAGCTCGAGTATCGCAGCGATGCGGTCCGCGACGCGGTTGCAGGCGATACCGGCGGCGCCGGGCGCACGGCGCTGCTCGTCGATGGCGATGCCCGCTCGAGCCGGATGATCGCCAGCATTTCCGCCAACTGGTCACCTCGCGACTACGAAAACGAAGAATTCGACGAGGAAGGTCCGACCTCCAGCCTTCTGCGTCAAAGCGAGCTGGGGGTTTTCGTCGGCTACCGCCACAACTTCGATCGCTTCGAGGCTTTCGACCTGGGTAGCGATACCGTGCTGGTCGGTCTCGACGCACGGGTCGGTCTGGGCGAGCGTATCGAGCTTGGAGCCAACGCCACCGTGCGCGCCGATCTCGACGGAGCAAGCCGCTACGCCATCGGTCCCAGCGTCGGTTTCGTGCCGGTCGACGGGGTCTTGCTGACCGTGGGCTACAACCTTACTGGCTTCGACGATCCCGATTTTTCCGATACACGCAACACCAATGACGGGATCTATGCTGCGGTTCGCATGAAAATCGATGCCGATACGTTCGGTTTCCTGGGGCTGGGTCGATGAAGGCAATGTTGCGCCTGCTATGCATGTTCGTCGCAGCGACCTGCGCCATCATCGCCGCGCCGGAGCGTGCCCTTGCGCAGAGCACCGCCACGGTCGACTGGACGACGACCAATGCTCCAAGCGGCGGGGTGCTGCCCAACCCCGTTACCGCCACTGCCAGCGATGGCAGCACGACAGCGACCGTCAGCTATGCGACGGTCGCGAACGGAACCGCATTTACGCCCATCCTGGGTAGCTTCGTTTCCTATTACGATCCCGTCTTCGGCGGGTTTGCCGGATCGTTGCTGATGAATTTCGACAATTCCGCGTACGATCCCGGCGACAAGCTGACGACGACCGTGGTGCTGAACCGCGCGGTCACCGGATTGCAATTCAGCGTGACCGATATCGATGCGAACAACTGGATCGACGCGGTCGAGGTCTACTATCAGGATGCCGGCGGTACATGGCGCAACGCAGCCGACACCGCGGCTTTCTACACCGCAGGCACTGCCGCCACGCGCACGACCAACGCGACCGTCAATGGCTGGCGCGGCACTGCCAATGTCGCAGCGGAACAAACGACCGGGAACGTGAACTTCAACTTCGGCAACACGCTCGTGCAGGGCGTGCGGATCGTTTATTTCAGCTACACGGGCACCGGTGACCCGGGCGGCCAAGTGGCCGGCATTACCGATCTGACCTTCAACCGCGCATTCGCCGACCTGTCGTTGGCCAAGACCCTGCTTACAGCCTCACCGACAACCGGCAACACCGCAACCTTTCGCCTGACGCTGACAAATTCGGCCGCATCCAGTCTGTCGGCGACGGGCGTGCAGGTGCGCGACACGCTGCCCGCTGGATTCACCTTTAACTCGTCTTCCGGCACCGGCACCTTCAGCCCTGCAACCGGCCTCTGGAGTGTGGGTACTCTGGCACGCAACCAGACGGTGACGATCGACATCACGGGCGTGGTCACCGCCACCAGCGGTGCGGTCCTTGCCAACAGGGCTGAGGTTTCCGCCAGCAACCAGTTCGATCCCGATTCTACGCCTGCCAACGGCGTGACGACTGAAGACGATTACGCCACCGCGCTGCTTACCGTAGGTGGCACACGGACCGCGGGGATCGCGCCGAACCTCGTCTGCCCTAACCAGTCGATCGTGTTCGATTGGGACAACGTGACGTGGGCAGCCGGCAGCACCGCCAACACCTATGCGCTGGGCACCCTCGGGAATGTCGCGTTCAATCTAACCAACAACGGTGCCTGGCTAAACAACGCGGCCTTCGGGGGGCAGTCCCCCAATCGCCAGAATGTGTTCACCGGGGGGATTCTGACGCCGCAGTTCTCGCTGGGGCAGATCGTCGATCAGACGAGCCAGGCAGGTCGCGCGACGACGACCATCACGCTGCCTGAAATCATGCGCGGCGCGCAATTCTCCATCTTTGACGTCGACAGCAACCCCGGCCAGTTCGCCGACTTGGTCGTCGTCGAGGGTCGCTACAAAGGCGCGACGGTGGTTCCGACGCTGACCAACGGACTGGCAAACTACGTCGTGGGCAATGCCGCCTATGGCGACGGCGCTTCCGATAACAATGCGGCCAACGGCAACGTTGTCGTCACCTTCTCGCAACCCATCGACACCATTGTTATCAGCTATGGCAATCACGCGGCCGCGCCAGCCGATCCGGGGCAGCAGGGGATCGCACTCCACGATATCACGTTCTGCCGTCCGAGCACGACGCTGACTGTCGACAAGACCAGTCGCCTTCTGAATGACCCGGTCGATTTCGGAGACGAGGACTATCGCATCCCCGGTGCGATCATCGAATATTGCCTTTTGACTGCCAACACCGGCGATACGAGGGCGACCGACGTTGTCATCAGCGATGTCCTTCCTGCTAATCTGACCTTTGTCAGCGGCAGTATCCGATCTGGCGCGACCTGCTCGGGCGCGACGACGATCGAGGATGACGATGCCACAGGGACTGACGAAGCTGACCCGGTCGGAGCGCAATATCGAAACAACCGAGAGATCTACGCCACTAGCGCGTCGCTGGCGGCAGGAACGTCAATTGCGATCGTCTTCCAAGCGCAAATCAACTGAGGCATCGGCGCTTCGAAGAGGACGGCCTGCAGCCGGAACCAGATCGCGCCGTTGAGGGGATGGTGGACGCACTAGGGCTCGAACCTAGGACCCGCTGATTAAGAGTCAGCTGCTCTACCAACTGAGCTATGCGTCCGTACCGGCGTGGATTTCGCTGGCGCTCTCCAGCGGCGATTCGCCGGGAGAGGCGTCCACATAGCGGCTGCTGGGCGCGGTGCAAGGGGTTTGCCGCGGGAAAATGCTGGCGGTCAGGAGAACCCGTTGCTCGAGCCCATGCGGCGGTTGTGGCGCTCCACCATCATCAGGCCGCCGATGCACAGCATGTTGGTCAGCATCGACGATCCGCCATGGCTCATGAAGGGCAGGGGAATGCCCACCACCGGCGCGAAGCCCATCACCATCAGCAGGTTGATGGCGACATAGAAAAAGATCGTCGCCGTCAGCCCTCCGGCCAGGAGGCGCGAGAAGCGATCCTTGGCATCGCGCGCGACCGACAGGCCCCAGCGCAGCACGATGCCGAAGATCAGCAACACAAACAGGCCGCCGATCAGGCCCCATTCCTCCGCCATCGTGGCGAAGACGAAGTCGGTGTGCGGTTCGGGCAGGTAATCGAGCTGGCTTTGCGAGCCGTTGCCGAAGCCCTTGCCAAAAATGCCGCCCGACCCGATGGCGATCTTGGACTGGGTGATGTGGTAGCCGGTGCCGAGCGGATCGCTCTCGGGATCGAGGAAGGTCAGCACGCGCTGGCGTTGGTAATCCTTGAGCACGAACATCACCGCCAGCGGGATCGCCACCATGCCTGCGACACCGGCACCGATGAACCACTTCTGCGGAATACCGGCCAGGAACATCACCACCACTCCGCCAAACCCGATAGCGAGCGCGGTGCCGAGGTCGGGTTGCAGCAGCACCAGCGCCATCGGGAAGAGCATGATGCCGAGTGGCACCAGCAAGGCGCGCCAGGTCCGGATCATGCCGACGGGCAAGGCGTGAAAGAAGGCGGCGAGGATAAGAACGATGCCGGGTTTCATGAACTCGGAAGGCTGCAGCACCAGCGGCCCGATATTCAGCCAGCGCTGGCTGCCGCCGCCCAGCGCGCCCACCGCTTCCACTGCCATGAGCAGCACGAGCGTGGCCAGGTAAGCCGGGATCGCCCCCATCCGCGCCCATTCTATCGGGACGTAGGACATGATGAGCGCCATCACCAGCGTGACGGCGAAGCGCACGAGATGCGAGGACGCGTAGGGACTCAGCGAGCCGCCCGCGGCGGAATAGAGCACCATCGCGCCAAATAGCACGAGCATCGCCAGAGGGATCACTACGCGCCAGGGAAATTGGGCGAGCGGGGCGGGAAGGGCGATGGTGTTCCTCACGTGGCCGCCACCCCCGTGCCGAAGGTGGGCGGCGTCGTGGCCACGGGTGTCGCATCCTCGCGCGGACGGATGGCCCCGGTGTCGGCCTGCTGCGGCTCGGCGACGGCAGCGCGCGCCTCGGCGTCGACCTGGCGGGCGAGCGTCATCGGGGCCGGGGCGGGCGGCAGGTCGACACCGGCGGCAGACGCGTAGGCGGCATAGTCGCGGTCCAGCCGCTCCTGCGCCGTGCCGCCCCATTCGGCCTCGAACCCGTGCAGCGCATCGAGAGCTTTCTGCGGATCGAACAGGAAGGTCATCACGTCGCGCGCGACCGGGTAGGCCGCGCCGGAGCCGCCGCCGTGCTCAATCACCACCGCGCAGGCATAGCGCGGGTTGTTGAACGGGGCGAAGCTGATGAACAGGCCGTGGTCGCGGTATTTCCACGGACCGCTCTTGCCGTTCGAGAGGTTGAGGCCGACGACCTGCGCCGTGCCGGTCTTGCCGGCCAACAGCACGTCGTCAATCGGCAGCCGTGCGCGGCCTGCGGTGCCGGGTCCGTTCACCACATCGCTCATCGCCTGCTGGATGACCTGCACGTGGTCGCCGTGAAAGTTCATGCTGCCGAACTGCGGCGTCGTGCCGTCGAGCACCAGCCGGGGCATGATGACCTTGCCGGTCGCCAGCCGCGCCGACATGATTGCCAGCTGCAGCGGATTGAACAGCATGTAGCCCTGTCCGATAGTGGCGTTTACCGTGTCGTAGGGCTGCCAGGGCTGGCCGTACTTCTCCATCTTCCACGCCGGATCGGGCACGGTGCCGTAAAACTGGCTGACCACGGGCAGCGGGAATTCCTGCCCCAGCCCGCAGCGCCGCGCCATCTCGGCGATCACATCCATGCCGAGCTGCTGTGCGAAGTGGTAAAAATAGACGTCGCACGACTGATAGATGCCCTTCGCCATGTCGACATGGCCATGGCCCCCGCGCTTCCAGCAATGGAACACGCGGTTGCCCACGCGCAGGCCGCCGCTGCATCCCACGGCCGCATCGGGCGACAGGCCCGCTTCGAGGAAGGCCATGGCCACCATCGGCTTGACCGTGGAGCCGGGCGGATAGAGCCCCTTCAGCGTCTTGTTGCGCAGCGGCACGCGATCGTTTTCCGCCAGCATCGAATATTCGACGCGGCCGATACCGTCCGAGAAGCTGTTGGGATCGAAGCTGGGCATCGACGCCATCGCCAGGATGTCGCCGGTCAGGCAATCGATCACCACGACCGAACCCGATTCGAGGCCGAGGCGGCGGGCGGCATAGTCCTGCAGCGGTCCGTCGATAGTCAGCCGGATGGGGTCGCCCTGCACGTCCTCGCGCGTGTCGAGATCGCGTACGATGCGCCCGCCCGCGGTCACCTCCACGCGCCGCGCGCCGGGCACGCCGCGCAAGGTCGTTTCGAACTGCTGTTCCAGCCCGTCCTTTCCCATCTTGAAGCCGGGTGTGAGAAGCAGGGGTTCGGGATCGGTCTCGTACTCTTCCCGGCTGGGCGCTCCGACATAGCCGAGCAGGTGCCCGACGGAGGGGCCGGTGGGATAGTAGCGCGAGAAGCCGCGCTGGGGGATGACGCCGGGCAGTTCGGGCAGGCGCACGCTGACGGCGGCGAACTTGTCGAATTCCAGCCCGCTCGCCACCGGCACGGCGGAAAAGCCGCGGCCTTCCTCCACCCGGTGCAGCAGGTCGGCCTTTTCGATAGCGGTGAAGTCGAGCAGTTCGCTCAGCAGATCGACCGTCTTTTGTGCATCGTGAACGCGCTCCGGGATGATATCGACCCGGAAGTCCGCGCGGTTGGAGGCGAGGGGGGAGCCGTTGCGGTCGAGGATCCACCCGCGGCGCGGCGGTATCAGCGACAGGTTGACGCGGTTGCTCTCGGATTCGAGCGTGTACTTCTCGTTCTCGGCCACGGCGATGTAGCCCATGCGCGCCGCCAGCAGCAGTCCGATGCCGCCCTGCACCGCGCCGATCACGAAGCTGCGGCGGTCGAAGACATCCTTGAGCTGGTTGGAGGTGATGTGGCGATCCATGTCAGCCAAATCGCCGAACGCGCTTTAACCGAAGATTATCAAGCGCGGTGACGAGCCGCGCGATCATCGGAAACAGCAGGATGGACAGGCCCAGCTGCGGCAACAGCAGCGGCAACTGGTTAGCCGAAAGCGGCGCGCCGGAGAACAGCGCGGTCAGGCCGATGTAGGCGACGATGAAGGCGCTCGCCACGGCCCAGTCCTGCCAGAACCCGCGCCAGGGAAAGCGCATCTCGATCAGTTCGATGGCAATCATGGTGGCGGAAAACAGGAAGATGGCGCATCCGAACGGCTGGCCGGAATAAAGGTCGTCGACCAGTCCCAGCGGTACGCCAGCCCACAGCGGCAGCAGTCCGGGCCGCGCCATGCGCCAGGCCAGCAGCGCGATGTAGCCGAGCGGCGGCAGTATCGGGGCAGGCGCGATGACGGGCAGCAACGGCACCATCGAGGCGAGGATGATGGTCAGCCACGGGATGCCGAAGGCGAGCACCGGCGAGTGATCGCGGTTGAGCTTGCTGCCGAACTGGTCTCGCCTGGCGCTGGCGTTCAGGCGTTCCATCACTCTTCGTCTTCGGCCCGCTGTTCGGCGAGCGTGGGCGTGCGCGCCATCTCCAGCAGATCCTGCTCGAAGATCGGTTCGACCACCACGAAGTCGGTTGCCGCCGGATTGCTGAGCAACTGGCCGATGGCACCGTCGTCGGTGATCTGCGTCACCATCGCCACCGCAACGCCGGGCCTATAAAGGCCCCCGGCGCCGCTGGTAACGAAGATGTCGCCTTCCTCCAGCGGATTGATGCCGAGGTTGATGAGGCGGATACGCAAGGATCCGTCGGCGCGGCCCTCGGCAAAGGCGACCACGTCGTCGGTTGCGCGGCGCACTGGGACGATGCTTTCGCTGTCGGTCAGCAGCAGGACGCGGCTGGTGGAGCGGCCTACCTCGAGCACGCGGCCGACAAGGCCCATGGGCGAAGTAACGGGCATGCCCACACGCACCCCGTCGCGCGTACCCGCCGAGAGATAACCGAAACGCCGCGTGCTGGTGGAGCTGGAGCCGATCAGGCGCCCGGTGGCGACCGGGCGGCTCTCGCCTTCGCTCTCGACGAGGCCGAGCACGGCGCGCAGGCGGGCGTTCTCCTGCTCGAGCGCGGCCATCTCGGAGGCTTGAACGCGGGCGATCTCCAGCTCTCGCTCGAGCTCGGCGTTGCGGCTGCCGGCATCGTAATATCCGGCAATCGCCTCGAAGAAACTGCGGCTGCCGGTGCGCCCCGTCGCGCCCGCCTGGCCCACGGGAGAGGCGGCATCGGTCGCCATCGAGCGCAGACCGTTGAAGGTCTCCGGCCGCCACAGGCTGATGACGAGCAGCAGCGCGCCCAGCAAGGCGCCGAGCGTGGCGAAGGCGAAACCGGCGAAGCGGCCGAGCTGCGCCCGCTTGTTCGATCCGGTTCTCTGTGCTGTCGGCGGTGCCATCGCGGCCCGCTCCCCGAATTAAGTGTTGGGCCCTCAGGCGGTCATCAGGACGCCGCGGTAGATGGGGTCCTCCATCGCCTTGCCGGTACCGATCGCCACGCAGGTGAGCGGGTCCTCGGCAATGCTGACGGGCAGGCCCGTTTCTTCGCGGATGTGTTCGTCCAGACCGCCGATCAGCGCGCCACCGCCGGTGAGCACGATGCCCTGGTCGACGATGTCGGCGGCGAGCTCGGGCGCGGTGTTCTCCAGCGCGATGCGCACGCCCTCGACGATGGCCCCGATCGGTTCGCTGAGCGCCTCGGCGACGTGCGCCTGGTTGATGTTGATTTCTTTCGGAACGCCGTTGACGAGGTCGCGGCCCTTGATGACGATCGTCTCACCCACGCCGTCGTCCGGCACGGTGGCGACGCCGTATTCCTTCTTGATCCGCTCGGCGGTCGCGTCGCCGATCAGCAGGTTGTGGTGGCGGCGCACGTAACTGACGATGGCCTCGTCCATCTTGTCGCCGCCGGTACGGACCGAGGTGGTGTAGGCGAGACCGCGCAGCGACAGGACGGCGACCTCGGTCGTGCCGCCGCCGATGTCGACGACCATGGAGCCGACGGGCTCCGTCACCGGCATGTCCGCGCCGATCGCGGCGGCCATAGGCTCGAGGATGAGAAAGACCTCGCTGGCGCCCGCGTTGCTGGCCGCGTCACGGATGGCGCGGCGTTCCACGCTGGTCGAGCCCGAGGGCACGCAGATCACGATTTCCGGATAGCGCAGCAGCGTCTTGCGGTTGTGCACCTTGCGGATGAAGTGCTTGATCATCTCCTCCGCGATCTCGATGTCGGCGATCACGCCGTCGCGCAGCGGGCGGATGGCCTCGATGCTGTCGGGCGTCTTGCCCATCATCAGCTTGGCATCGTCGCCCACGGCCTTCACCCGCTTCACCCCGTTCAGCGTCTCGATGGCGACGACCGAGGGCTCGTTCAGCACAATTCCCCGGTCCTGCACGTAGACCAGCGTGTTGGCCGTGCCGAGGTCGATGGCCATGTTCTGCGAGCCGAACTTGAAGAGATTGGAGAAGAAGGAACCCATCGAGAAATCCGTATCCTGAAAAAGAGCCGCCGGGCGCGCGGAATCGCGCGTGCCGCGTGCCGGGGGGTGCGAAAGCGGCGTCACTTAGCGCGAGTGCACCGCAAAGGGCAAAAAATTTGTCGAAAACACCGCAGATATGCACCGGTTCATCTCGAAAACCGCCGGAAGCGGCTATAGGGTCGCGCGATGCCCGAAATCCGCCGCCTTCCAGAGACGCTCGTCAACCGCATTGCGGCGGGCGAAGTGGTGGAGCGACCGGCCTCCGCCCTCAAGGAACTGGTCGAGAATGCCATCGATTCCGGTGCGCGGCGGATCGTCGTTTCCATCGACGATGGCGGCCTGGGCGCGATCGAGGTGGTGGACGACGGCTGCGGCATGACCCCCGGCGAGATGATTTTGGCGCTTGAGCGGCACGCGACCTCCAAGATGCCGGGCGAGGCGATCGAGCAGGTCGCAACGCTCGGCTTTCGCGGCGAGGCCTTGCCCTCCATCGCCAGCGTGGCGCGGCTGACGCTGGAGAGCCGCCCGCAAGGTTCGCCCGAAGGCTGGCGGCGCGTGGTGGACCATGGCGCGATGGTGGAGGAAGGGCCCGCCGGCCTGCCGCCGGGCACGCGGGTCCGGGTGGAGAACCTGTTCGCCAAGCTGCCCGCGCGGCGCAAGTTCCTGCGCACCGCGCGCAGCGAATACGCCGCCTGCCACGACGTCGTGCGTCGGCTGGCAATGGCGCGGCCCGACGTGGGCTTCACCTTCGAACACGGCGAGCGTCGCATCTTCAGCGTCCCCGCGGGGCAGGAAGTGGCCGAGCGGGTGGCGCAGATCGTCGCACGCGAACTGGCGGACAACGGCGTTGCCATAGACCTGACGCGCGAGGGCGGGGAGGGCGCCATGCGCCTTTCCGGCGTGGCAGGCCTCCCGACCTACAACCGCGGCGTGGCGGACCACCAGTACCTGTTCGTTAACGGCCGCCCGGTGAAGGATCGGCTGCTGATCGGCGCGGTGCGCGGGGCCTATGCCGACATGCTCGCGCGCGACCGGCACGCAGTGCTGGCGCTGTTCCTCGACCTGCCGTTCGCGGATGTCGACGTAAACGTCCATCCCGCCAAGACCGAGGTGCGGTTTCGCGATGCCGCGGCGGTGCGCGGGTTCATCGTGTCCGGCCTCAGGCAGTCGCTCTCCACCGGCGATCGACGCAGCGCGCAGTCGCCCGACAGCGGCGCGATGGGTCGCTGGCAGGCGGAGCCGCTGGCCGAACCGTCGCCCGCTCTGCGCTCGATATTCTCGGGTCGCGACTGGGCGGCACCGTCGCAGGCGCGCGTCGCCGAGGCGCGCGCGGGTTGGGACACGATGGTGGAGACCGTCGCCGCGCCGCTCGGCCGCGCCGAGGTGGCCGAGGCCTTGCCCGAAGAAAGCGCCGCCTACCCGCTGGGCGTGGCGCGCGGACAGGTCGCCAACACCTATATCGTCGCCGAGGCTGCCGACGGGCTGGTGCTCGTAGACCAGCACGCCGCGCACGAGCGCATCGTGCTCGAACGCCTGCGCACGGCAGGGGCGGGGGACAAGGTGTCCGCCAGCCAGGCACTGCTCATCCCCGAGGTGGTCGAGCTTGAGGAGGCCGACTGCGACCGGCTGGAAGACCACGCCGAACAGTTCGCCACGCTCGGCCTCGTCGTCGAGCGCTTCGGCCCCTCGGCCATGCTGGTACGGGCCATGCCGGGCGCGCTGCGCAAGGCGGACCCCGAGCCGCTGCTGCGCGACTTGGCCGACGACATCGCCAACCACGGCGCCTCATTGCTGCTCTCGGAAAAGATCGAGCACGTGCTCGCCACCATGGCCTGCCACGGCTCGGTGCGCGCCGGGCGCACGCTCACCGTTGCGGAAATGAATGCGCTGCTGCGCGAAATGGAAGCCACGCCGCGCTCGGGCCAGTGCAACCACGGTCGACCGACCTGGGTGAAGCTGTCGATGGGCGACGTCGAGAAACTGTTCGGGAGACACTGATGCGTGCCACTGCCCTGTTGACCCTGCCGCTGCTGGCGCTCGCCCTTGCCGGGTGCGGGGACGATCCCGACCCCGCCGAACAGGCCGCCGCCAATGCCGAGATGGCCGAGCGCGTGCGGCAGGTGAACGATGCCCCGCCGCGGCTGGCGGAGATCGTGCCCGACGCCATCACCTATCCCGACCTCGAGGCCAACGACCTCGTCGGCGGGGCGCAGTGCGCCTATGCGCCGGGCACCAGCATGGGGGCACGGGTGATCGCGCGCGAGACCGATGCCTACATGAAGATCGACAACACGATGCAGCGCTTCGTGGCCGATGTCGGCTCGCGCGAGTTGCCGGCGCGCACGCGCACCCTCTACAACTCGCGCGAATACAAGCTGCGACTGGAACTGGAGGACGCGCCCGAGCGCGCCGCAGAGGCGGACGCGGTGGGCGGCACCTACAACGGCACGATCTGGCTCTACGATCCCTACGACCGGGTCGTGTTCACCGGCACGGGCACGGTCAACTGCGAGGTCTGATCAGCGGAAGTTCGGCTTCAGCCCTTCGGCGCCGAAGTCCGGGATGATGCGATAGCGGGCCGCAACCAGGCTGAACACGCCGAACAGCATCAGGCCGATGCACACCAGCGTGTACATGAAGCCGCTTTCGCGCAGCGACAGCAGCGCCTCGCCGATGCCCTTTACCTGCGAGGTGCTCTCCAGCCACGCGGCCTGCACCAGCGACCAGCCGACGATGGCGAAGACCACCGCACGCGCGGCATGGCCGACGCGTCCGACCAGTTCGACCTGCGAGGGGGCATCGCCCGCCATCCGGTGCATGAAGCTGGCGGTGTAGGCCTTCTTCGCCTGCATGAAGCCGCCGATCAGGAAGCCAAGGCCCACAAGTCCGATGAGGACGCCGCCAAGGCTCCAGTCGAGTACGGTGCCGGTGGCCTGCGCGGTTTGCCCGCTTTCGGCGCTCTGCTTGTCGCCCCCGGCGAATTGCAGCGCGGCCCAGGCGAGGATGGCATAGGCAATGCCGCTCGCCGCGTCGCCGACGCGTTGCAGGATGCCCTTGGTATCCGAACCGCGATGCTGCACGTCGCCGATGGCGGAGGCGAACTTGAAGACGCAGTAGGCCGCAAGCCCGATGGCCATCAGGTACAGCAGCGGCTGGCCCAGCGGCACATCCTGGATCATCTCGAACACGGCCTGGTTGCCCTCGTCGGGCGATGCCCGGGTGCCCAGCGCCATGTAGCCCAGCAGCAGGTAGGTCAGCCCGCGCGCGGCATAGCCTAGGCGCACGAGCCATGTGAATTTCTGCGATTTGTCGACCATGATCTGCTGAGCTCCCTGCCATTCGCCGCCCTGACGGCTTTCGCCTCCCAACGGACGAGGCGAGGGATGGTGCCCGCCTAGCGCAGGCGCTTGACGTAAAGCTGGTTGCCCGGCTCGCGTCGCTCCACCTGGAACTGCGGAATCTGCTCGAACATGTCGGACAGGCGCGTGTACCCGTAGTTGCGTACGTCGAAGCTGGAGCGGTTGCCGGCGATCTTGCCGACCTCGCCCAGCGCGGCGAAGCCCTGCGCATCGCGCCGGGAAGCCTTCCATGCCTCGCCCAGCAGGTCGATCAGTTCGGCATCCACCACCGCCTTTTCGCGCGGAGCAGGGCTTTCGGCATCGCCCGACTTTGCCGTTCGGATGAGCTGGTCAATGTCGATGTAACGAGTGCAGGCACTACGAAAGGCCTCGGGCGCCTTGGCCCCGCCGAAGCCGTAGACGATCATTCCGTCCTGCCGCAGCCGGGTGACGAGGGGGGTGAAGTCGCTGTCCGACGACATGATGCCGAATCCGTCCACCTTGCCGGTGTTGAGCAGGTCCATCGCGTCGATCGACATGGCGATGTCGGTGGCGTTCTTGCCCTTGGTCAGGTCGAACTGTTGCATCGGCTGCAGACCAAAGCGGTGGGTGATCTTGTTCCAGTTGGACAGCGCAGGCTTGGCCCAGTTGCCATAGGCGCGGCGAATGTTCACCTGCCCCAGCTCGGCGAGCACGGTCAGTACCGGGTCGATACCTGAATGACTGGCATTGTCGGCATCGATCAGGAGGGCGATGTTCTTGAGCTCTATCTCGGGCATGGGAAACTCATGGCGGGCGGTGCAACGGCGCGCAAGCCCTGCCTCCCGGAACGGGAGAAACGCAACACAGTTACGATGGCATGATCGCCAACCCCACGCGCAGCACCGCACAGCGCATCGCCATCATCCTCGCCGTCTTTTTTCAGATCGGCGCAAGCTTCCTGCCGTCGCTGGGGATCGGAGAGCAAATCGGTTCGCGGTCGGACGAGGTGCGCTCGCTGATAACGCCGGCGGGCTGGGCATTCGCCATCTGGGGACCGCTTTACCTCGGCTCGGTCCTGCTGGCGATCTATCAGGCCTTGCCAGCGCAACGCGATAGCGACCTGCTGGCAAGGATCGGCTGGCCCGCAGCCGGCGTTTTTGCGGCGAACGGGCTTTGGGCGCTCTACACCCAGCTCAACGCCCTGACGGCCGTTTCGGTGATCATCATCGCAACGGGCCTCGCCTGCGTGCTGACTGCCTATCGCCGCCTCGTCGACTTCGAGCGGCCCTTTACGACGGCGGAGCGCTGGCTGGTGATGTTGCCGCTGAGTGCGCTGGCGGCCTGGCTGACCGCGGCAACCATCGTCAACATCACCTCGACGGCGATTTTCTACGGCATCGGCGGCGACGGGCAGTATCCGTCCATTGCGGCAGCCATCATCGTCGTCGGCGGCATCATAGCCTCGCTCGCCATTTGGCGAGGTCGCGGAAATCCGGTCTACGCGCTCGTCTTCTGCTGGGCCCTGCTGGCAATCTATCTGGCCGGGGGACAACGCGCTGCATTGATCGCGCTCGCGGCGATAGCGGCAGCAGCTTTGGTGATCGGGGCAACCGCGCTCAAGTTGCGCGATCCTGCCAGCCGCGTGAAGTGGCTGGGCTAAGGTCACTCGTCTCGAAGGATGCGAGCAAACGAGAGCTGTGACCCTTCTCCACTCGCGTTGACCCGGCAGGCGCGCTGCCGCAAGAGTCCGGACATGGCATCGCAGAGACAATCGTTATCGCCCGGCAGGCTTGTCCTCTGGCTGCTCCTCGCCGCTCCCGGCGCGCTCATGCTGGCGAGCTGGGCGATGACGCCCGATGATTACGGTTATGGCCACATCATTGGCGACAGCGGCGATTGGGCGGCCTGGCTGCTGCTGGCGACGCTGGCGGTCACCCCTATAAGGCTGGCGTTCCGCCGCAACGCGATCACGCAGTTCCTCGTCAGGCGGCGGCGCGATCTCGGCGTGGCGAGCTTTGCCTACGCGCTCGGCCACACGATTATATACCTTTGGAACAAGGGCAGTCTGCCGCTAATCGTGAGAGAGGCGGGCGAGTGGCAATATCTGGCCGGGTGGCTCGCCTTTGCGCTGTTCCTGCCGCTGGCCATCACGTCCAACGATGCATCGATGCGGGCGCTGAAGCGCGGGTGGAAGCGGCTGCACCGGCTGGTCTACCCGGCAGCCGTCCTCACATTCGTGCACTGGGCGCTGACCGCCTTCGATCCGATGACGGCGTATCTCCACATCGGGATACTCGCCGCCATCTGGATCGCGCGTCTGACGCTGCAACGCCGCGCCAGGGTTTGAGACTTAAAGCGTGACGTACTGGCGATAACGGGCAACCTCGTCCGCATCGACATACTTGCCGATCTCGCGGTCGAATTCGGCCATGTCGTCGTAGGGTACGTATTCCTCGAACTCGTGGATCATCCGGTCGTCGATGCCGGGGATCAGCGCCAGTTCGTCGCGTGTGGCGGTGTTGAGGTTGACGGGGACGAACACGTTGGCGCGCAGGGCCGCGGCCTGTTCTTCCGTCATCGACTGCATCAACACCTCGTTGAACGCGGTGACATTGGCATAGGGCTGGCCGGCGACGATGGCCGCGGCAGCTTCCTGCGAAACGCCAGCGGCCGCCAGTTGCTCGGCGGTGACAGTGCTCGCGTCCATCACGCCGGAGGCCTCGGGCGCCTCGGGCACGTCGATGCTGTTTTCCGCGACGCGGTCGTCCATCGTGGTTTCCGGCGCGTCCCCGCAGGCGGTGAGCGCGAGGGCGGTGGAGGCGAGGGCGGTGGACAGGATGATCTTGCGCATGGAATTACCTTGAATGGCTGACATAGATTGCGAATGGTTCGCAACAATGCCGGATCAGCCTCGGCAGGTCAACCCGCGGGCGCGAATTCGCCGGTTTCCTCATCGAGCAGGTGCAGCACGCCGTCAGAAATGGCGAAGTAGGCGCCGCGAAGGGCGATCTCGCCGGCCGGTTCCTTCTCCTGGATGCAGGGGAAGGTCCTGAGGTTGGCGAGGCTGACCTTCACGGCGGCCAGTTCCATCGCACGTTCCGCTGTGCGTCCGGTGGTGCCGAGCTCCGCCGCGATGGGATCGCGCACGTCGTCGAGCATGTCGATCCACTTGGCGACGAACCCGCCTTCGCCCAGCGCATTGCCGTGCAGGTCCTGCGTCAGCGCAGCCTGGCAACCGCCGCACATGCCGTGGCCGAGCACGATGACCTGCTCCACCTTCAGGA
This sequence comes from Aurantiacibacter luteus, assembly GCF_001010945.1. Taxonomy (GTDB): domain Bacteria; phylum Pseudomonadota; class Alphaproteobacteria; order Sphingomonadales; family Sphingomonadaceae; genus Alteraurantiacibacter; species Alteraurantiacibacter luteus. The sequence continues at coordinate 807,150 of NZ_LBHB01000001.1, read as the reverse complement.
ACTGCACCGCGAACTCGAGCGCGGCGGAAACGCCGTGCTGACCGGGAGTAGTCTCGAACGGCGGCACCAGCGCGGCGACGTTGCGGACCACGAACAGCTCGCCCGGCGCGACGTCGAAAATCTGCGAGGGATCGACCCTGCTGTCGGAGCAGGAGATCACCATCGTGCGCGGGGATTGCCCTTCGGCGAGGGCGCTCCACCGTTCGCGTTCCTCGGCCCAATGGCCGTCGCGGAAGCGGTGATAGCCGGCAAGGAGATCGCCCATGGCGGAATTATGCTGCGTCATGGACGAAAGCCTCTGCCGCGCGGCATTGCCTCTGGCAAGGGGGGGCACTAAGTGGGCACGCGAAATGAACGATCTTTCCTCGCCACCGCAGCCCGAAGAGCGTCCGGCACGCCAGCGCAAGCCCGACTGGATCCGCGTCAAGGCACCGACCAGCCAGGGCTATCACGAGACGCGCAAGCTGATGCGCGACCTCAATCTCAATACGGTGTGCGAGGAAGCGGCCTGCCCGAACATCGGCGAGTGCTGGACGAAGAAGCACGCCACGGTGATGATCCTGGGCGACGTGTGCACGCGCGCCTGCGCCTTTTGCAACGTCAAGACGGGGATGCCGCGTCTCGTCGACCCGATGGAGCCCGAGAATGTCGCCGTGGCGGCGGGCAAGATGGGGCTCGAACACATCGTCATCACCAGCGTCGACCGCGACGACCTGCCCGACGGCGGGGCGAGCCAATTCGTGAAGGTGATCCGGGCGCTGCGCCGCGAGACACCGGACACGACCATCGAAATCCTGACGCCCGACTTCCGCAACAAGATGCGCCCCGCCGTCGAGGCGATTTGTGAGGCAGGGCCGGACGTTTACAACCACAATCTCGAAACGGTACCAAGGCTGTACCCGACGATCCGGCCGGGCGCGCGATACTACGCCTCCCTCCGCCTGCTGGAAGAGGTGAAAAGCCACGACCCGATGATCTTCACCAAGTCGGGCATCATGCTGGGCCTCGGCGAACAGCGCTTGGAGGTTCACCAGGTGATGGACGACATGCGCAGCGCCGATGTCGATTTCATCACCATGGGGCAATATCTCCAGCCGACGCCGAAGCACGCCAAGGTCGAGGATTTCGTTACCCCGCAGGCGTTCAACGCCTTCAGCTCGATCGCGCGTGCGAAGGGATTCCTGCAGGTGGCCGCAACCCCGCTGACGCGCTCCAGCTATCACGCAGGCGATGATTTCGCCCAGATGCGCGCCGCGCGCGAGGCGAAGCTGGCAAAGGCGAAGGCGAAGGCCTGATGCCTAAGATCCAGGAAACGCGGCGCCTTCCCTACAGCGCCGAGCAGATGTTCGACCTCGTCGCCGACGTCGATCGCTATCCCGAATTCCTGCCTTGGGTCATCGCCACGCGGGTGAAGCGCGACAGCGATACCGAGATGACGGCCGACATGCTGGTCGGCTTCAAGGCGCTGCGCGAGAAGTTCACCAGCCGCGTGATCAAGGACCGTCCGCGCACCATCAACGTCCACTACGTCGATGGGCCGCTGCGCGATCTCGACAACAACTGGACGTTCAAGGACGTGCCGGGCGAACACGCCTGCGACATCGATTTCTGCGTCGACTTCGCCTTCAAGAACATCATGTTCGAGACGCTGGCGGGCCAGTACATCGACCGCGCCTTCCGCAAGATGGTGGGCGCCTTCGAGGCGCGCGCGGCAGAGCTTTACGGCAGCAGCAGTTCCAGCGCGCAGAGCGTCGCCTGACGGCGTACGCCGGCGCGGTCCTCGCCCTCGAACAGTCGCTCGTCGGCGCTGGGATCGTCCTCGCCGCGCACCGCCTTGCCGAAGACCACCGTGCCCACCGGCTTCAGCGCGCTGCCGCCGTCGGGGCCGGCGATTCCGCTGATTGCCACGGCCACGTCGGCCCCGCTGCGTTCCAAAGCGCCGCGGGCCATCTCGAACACACACGCGACCGACACGGCGCCGAAGGCATCGATGATGTCGCCCGGAACGCCCAATTCGGCCTGCTTGGCGGCGTTCGAATAGGTCACCCAGCCGCGATCGAGCACGGCGGAGCTTCCGGCAATCTCGGTGAGAGCGGCTGCGACGAGTCCCCCGGTGCAGCTTTCGGCAAGGGCCACGGTGCGCCCGGCGGCGCGGTTTTCCTCGATCACGCGCCGGGCAAGGGCGGCGATGTCGTCCGGCAGCAGGCTCATGACCCGCGCACCAGCATGGCAATGGCCTGTGCGGCAATGCCTTCGCCGCGACCGGTGAAGCCGAGGCGCTCGGTGGTGGTGGCCTTCACGCTGACGCAATCGACGGCAACCCCCAGCAGTTCCGCCAGCTTCGCACGCATTGCCTCGCGGTGGGGGCCGATCTTCGGTGCCTCGCAGATCAGCGTTAGATCGACGTTGCCGACCTGCCATCCATCCTCGGCGGCCAGCACGACGGCGTGCTCGACGAAGGCGGAGGAGGCCGCGCCCTTCCAGCGCGCCTCGCTTGGCGGGAAGTGCTGCCCGATGTCGCCGCGCGCGCACGCGCCGAGGATGGCGTCGACCACGGCGTGCAGGCCGACGTCGGCATCGGAGTGACCGGCGAGGCCTTGGTCGTGCTCGATCCTGAGGCCGCACAACCACAGTTCCTCGCCGGGCGCGAGGCGGTGGACGTCGTAGCCTGTGCCGACGCGCAGGGAGGGAAGGGCGATGTGCATGAAATCCTCCGCAAATGTCAGCTTTTTGAGCCGCTCGTCACCCTCGACCAGTGCCACGTCGTGCCCGGCGGCGCGCAGCACCTGGGCATCGTCGCCCGCTGTGGCTTCACCCGTCCACGCGCGATGGGCGGCGAGGATGTCTGCGTAGCGAAAAGCCTGCGGGGTCTGCACCCGGCGTAACCGCTCGCGCCCGGCATCGCCTGCCATCAGGCCGTATTCCGCGACGACCATCGAGTCCACCACCGGTAGTACGGGAATGGCACCGGTATGCTCGTCTAGCGCGTAAAGCAGGCGGGCGATGACCTCGGCAGGCAAGTCGGGCCGGGCGGCATCGTGAATCAGCACGCGCTCGGGCGCGTCGCTCTCCAAAGTCTCCAAGGCCAACCGCACGCTGTCCTGCCGCGTCGCTCCGCCGGTGACGAGCTTGATGCCGGACAAACCTGCCAGTGCCTCGCCCGCCACCTCATCCGCACCTTCGGGGATGGCGACGAAGAGCTGGCTCGCACGGGACAGCACCTCGGCGGAGTGGCGCACCACCGGCTTGCCGCGCCACGAGGCGAACTGCTTGGGCAGCGGCTGTCCGGCGCGCAGGCCTTGCCCGGCCGCCACGATGATCGCGGCAAAGGAGGGGAGGGGGGTGTCCACCATCGGCTCCGCGCGCTAGCCGCTTGAGTGCACCCAAGCAATCCACTATGCGCCTGCCCATATTTTAGGCACCCCGCATGACGACCATCCCCGCCCCTCCGGCCCTCAAGCCCATCGCCGTCGGCCCCGTGACGATTGCCGAGCCGGTCGTGCTTGCGCCGATGACGGGGGTGACCGACCTGCCGTTCCGCACGCTGGTACGCCGATACGGCAGCGGCCTCAACGTGACCGAGATGATCGCCAGCGAGGCCGCCATCCGCGAGACGCGCGTGTCCATCCAGAAGGCCGAGTGGCATCCGACCGAAGAGCCGGTCTCCATGCAGCTCGTCGGCTGCGACCCGGCCTCGATGGCCGAGGCGGCGCGCATCCAGGAGGCAAACGGGGCGGCCATCATCGACATCAACTTCGGCTGCCCGGTGCGCAAGGTCGTGGGCCAGTTCGCCGGCAGCGCGCTGATGCGCGAGGTGCCGCTGGCCATCAAGCTGATGGAAGCGACGGTACAGGCGGTAAAGGTGCCGGTGACAGTCAAGATGCGCATGGGCTGGGACCATGACAGCCTGAATGCGCCCGAACTCGCCCGCATAGCGCAGGACCTGGGCGTCCAGCTCGTCACCGTTCACGGCCGCACCCGGAACCAGATGTACAAGGGAAGCGCCGACTGGCGCTTCGTGCGCAAGGTGAAGGAAGCGGTGTCCATCCCCATAATCGTCAACGGCGATATCTGCACGATCGCCGATGCCGCTGCGGCGCTCGAGCAATCGGGCGCGGACGGACTGATGATCGGACGCGGCGCCTACGGCAAGCCGTGGTTGCTCGGCCAGGTCATGCATTGGTGGTGCACCGGCGAGAGTCTCGAGGGCCCCAGCTTCGGCGAGCAGTACGATACGCTGATCGAGCATTATCACGGGATGCTGGCGCACTACGGCGAGGACGTCGGCGTCAAGATCGCGCGCAAGCATCTGGGCTGGTACACCAAGGGCCTCCACGGCAGCGCCGACTTCCGCAACAAGGTCAACTTCATCGACGATGCGAAAGTGGTGCTGGACGAGCTGGAGCGCTTCTACGAGCCGTTCGTGACGCGCTCGCCCGCCATGTCGCCTTCCCGCGAAGCTGCGTGAGCGAGGGCGTTTCAGCCGACGTTCCCGGCCCGCGCGAGCAGATCGCGGGACTGAATTTCGCCCTGCTGCTGGTCGGTCCGGACATGACCGTGCGCGAGGTCAATCCGGCGGGCGAGGACCTGCTGGGAGCCAGCGCCTCTCGCTTCGTCGGTCGCGGCCTGCTCGATTGCCTCCAGCTTGCCGAGCCCCGCTTTCGCGAGAGCCTGGAGAGTCCGGAGGCGCAGCTGGTCGCGCGCGGGCTGGACATGGCGGTCGGCGACAAACGCCTGCGCGTCAACCTTACCGTCTCCACCCTGCCGGGCAATCCGGGCTGGCGGGTGCTGACGCTGTCCGATGCGAGCCAGGGCGAGCGGTTCGAGGAGCAGGAACGGCGACCGGCGCTGCGCGGCCCCGCCGTGCTCGCGCACGAGATCAAGAACCCGCTCGCCGCCATCCGCGGCGCGGCGCAGCTGCTCGGCAGGAAGCTGGGGGAGGGCGAGGCCAAGCTGACCGGCCTCATCCAGGACGAGGTCGATCGCATCGCGCAGCTTATCGACCGGATGCAGCGGCTGGGACGCGAGCGGCCTGATCCCGTCGCCGCGTTCAACCTTCACTCTGCCGTCCACCGGGCAATGCAGACCGTGCGACTGACGACTGCGCCCGAGCTTGCCTGGCGCGAGGAGTTCGACCCCTCTCTGCCGCCCGTGCTGGCGAGCGAGGGGGCGCTCGTGCAGGTCCTCGTAAACCTGCTCGCCAACGCCCGCGATGCCGCCATGACCTCGCCCGCGCCGCAGGTGACGATCCGCACCCGGTTTGCCAGCGGGCTTGCCATGCGCGTCATGCGCCTGGGCCGGCCGGTCAAGCTGCCGATCGAGGTGCAGGTGAGCGACAACGGGCCGGGCATCGACCCCGCTTTAGCGGACCACATCTTCGAGCCCTTCGTCTCCAGCAAGGCCAACGGGCAAGGCCTCGGCCTCGCGCTGGTGCAGAAACTGGTGCGCGACATGGACGGGCGGGTCAGCCACGAACGCGACGACGAGGCCGGGTGGACGCATTTCCGCGTGCATCTGCCCGTGGCGCGCTGAGGAGTTTACGATGAGCCTGAAAGCCCTGCTGGTCGAGGACGACAACGCCATCGCCACCGTGCTGACCGCGGGGCTGGAGGACGAGGGCTTCGTGGTCGAGGCCACGGATTCGGTCGCGGGCCGCGATGCCGCCCTGGCGGCGGGACGCCATGACGTCATGCTGACCGACGTAATGCTGGCCGACGGCGACGGCATCGAGACGCTGGGCAAGGTGCGCGAAGCCTATCCCGACCTGCCGGTCATCATCCTCTCGGCGCAGAACACGCTCGATACCGCGGTACGCGCGGTCGAGCGCGGGGCCTTCGAATATTTCCCCAAGCCTTTCGACCTCGACGAAGTGGTGCGCGCCGCGCGGCAGGCGGCGGAGGCCGGGCAAGGGGAGGGGACGCAGGGCGAAACCCCCGAGGACCTGCCGCTGATCGGCCGCAGCAAGGCGATGCAGGACGTCTATCGCCTGATCACGCGCGTGCTGCACAACGATCTCACCGTGCTGGTGCTGGGCGAGAGCGGCACGGGCAAGGAGCTGGTGGCCGAAGCCATCCACGAACTCGGCAAGCGCAAGACCGGGCCGTTCGTCGCCGTGAATACGGCGGCCATCCCGCGCGAGCTGATTGAGAGCGAGCTGTTCGGCCACGAAAAAGGCGCCTTCACCGGCGCGACGGCGCGGAGCATCGGCAAGTTCGAACAGGCCAACGGCGGCACGCTGTTCCTCGACGAGATCGGCGACATGCCGGCAGAGGCGCAGACCCGGCTGCTGCGCGCACTGCAATCGGGCCGCATCCGCCGCGTCGGCGGGAACGAGGAGATCGCGGTGGACGTGCGCATCGTTGCCGCCACCAACAGGGATCTTGCGCCGCTGATCGCCGAAGGCACCTTTCGCGAGGACCTGTTCTACCGCCTCAACGTCGTTCCCATAAAGCTGCCGCCCCTGCGCGATCGCGACGGCGACGTGGGCCCTCTGGCGCGGCATTTCCTCGGACTGGCGGCGCAGGAAGGGTTGCCTGCGCGCCGACTGTCGGCCGAGGCCGAACGGCTGCTGGCGCAGCAACCGTGGCGCGGTAACGTGCGCGAGCTGAAGAACCTCGTCTATCGCGCGGCCCTGCTGGCGCGCGAAGACACTATCGACACCGCCACGGTGGCGGGCCTGTTCGACGATGCGCCTGTCAAGGGGATGGCGGACGACATCGGGGCAACTATCGAGGCATGGCTGGCGGCCGCGGGTTTCTCCGACGGCGAACTTTATCACGGAGCTCTATCAACACTCGAACCGCTGATCCTGCAGCATGCGTTGAAAAAAACCCAAGGAAATCAGCTGAAAGCTGCAAAAATCCTTGGCATCAACCGCAACACATTGCGTGCAAAATTAAGCGCCTTCAGGCAGGCTTAGGCATGCCTGGATCTGAGGGCGTCGGAGGATTGTTGACAGACATGCACACGACGAATCCATTAGTGCTCGTAAAGCGCATATAACCCGGAGGACAAGAGCCATCAGAATTCACCGGGAGTAGCGGAGGATCATCCGACTTTGCCAAGGCCATTGACTGCATGGGGAAGATCGCGGTGGAGAGCAGAAACGCGACGGCAAGAGGGGAGCCTTTTGACATGCCAGATTTCCTTCACACGAATATAGCCTCTCTTGTATTTCATTGACCGTCGACGTTGTCAAACGAGCGCGCATCAAAGTGCGCTTACCAGAGATTGTCCTTGCGAAAGGGCAACAGCGTTGTTGTAAGCTTGCAACGTGGCGACCTCGCTCCTCCTGAAAGCGGACCCTGCCGCAGCAACGCGATCGCGCCTGTGGCGACGCACGCAGGTTGCCGCGCGGCGCCTGAACCTGTTCCTGTGGCTGGAAATCCTGTGCGCGGTGACGCTCGTGGCGATGCTCGGCACCGCCTATTTCACCATCGCCGCGCGCGCCGGGACCGACGGGCTGATGCCGTCGGAGCAGGCGGCAGCGCTGCTGCTGGGCACGCTGATCCCCGCGCTCGGCATGGTGGTGCTGGCGGGACGCCGCGCCGCCATCCGCCGCGCCGGCGGCACCAGCGCGCGCCTGCACGTGAACCTGGTGTTCTTCTTCTCGCTGATCGCCGCCATCCCGACACTGTTCGTGGCGGTCTTCGCTTCGATCCTGTTCCAGTCGGGCGTGGAGTTCTGGTTTTCCGACGATTCGCGCGGAATGATGCAGAATGCCAACGACTTGGCGGAAGGATATTACGACGAGAGCCAGCGAAATGTCGGCTACAACGCCGTGACAATGGCAATGGACTTGCGGGGATTTTTGCAAGGTTCTCCGATCACCAGTGCCGAGTTCGAAGACTTTTTCATCTACCAGACATACCAGCGCGAATTGAGCGAGGCGGCCGTCCTCAGGTTATCCGAGGACGGTACTGTCGGAACGCTTGCGATCGTAGATCCAGGCAACGATCCCGAGCGCGTGCGGATGCTCGAAGGCGATGCAGAGCGTCTTCTGGCGGGTGAGCAATATATCGTCCGCCCGTCCGCGACGCGCATTGAAGCCGTGGCACTACTCGACCGCGATGCCGAGGCTTTCCTCTATGTCGCCCGAGAACCCCAGCCGCAGGTTCTGCAGCTTTACCGGCGCGCGCAACTGGTCACCAGTTCGTACGCCGACCTCACGCAAGGCGCCCGCGTGCTGCAATTGCAGTTCAATGTCGCGCTGTTCCTCGTCAGCCTCGCGCTCGTCGCCATCGCGGTGTGGGTGGCGCTCCGGTTCGCGGACCGTCAGGTCAAGCCATTGACCGAGCTTGCCGCCGCCGCCGGAGAGATCGGCAGCGGCAACTATGCCATGCGCGTGTCGGGCCGAACGGCACGGCAGGACGAGATCGGCCTGCTCAACCGCGCCTTCAACCGCATGACCGCGCAGATCGAGCGGCAGACCGACGAGCTGCTCGGTGCCAACCACCAGCTCGCCGAACGCCGCGCCTTCATCGAGGCGGTGCTCGAGTCGATCACCGCGGGGATTGTCTCGGTGGATGCCGGGGGGCGCATCGCGCTGATCAACGGTTCGGCGCAGGAACTGTTGCTTGCAGACGGGACAGGTGGCGTGATCGGGCATGACCTGGCCGAGGTCGCGCCGCAGTTCGCTCAGCTCATCCGCGAGAGCAAACGCAGCGAGATCATCCAGTACAGCCAGGGCGGCGAGCTGCTGACGCTGGCGGTGCAGATCTCGCCTGCCGCCGAGGGCCATGTGATTACTTTCGAGGACATCACCCGCCAGCTGGTCGACCAGCGGCAGGCCGCCTGGTCCGACGTGGCGCGGCGCATCGCCCACGAAATCAAGAACCCGCTTACGCCCATCCAGCTCGCCACGGAGCGCCTCAAGCGCCGCTACGGCAAGCAGATCGAGACCGATGCCGAACTGTTCGACGAGCTCACCGGCACGATTATCCGCCAAGTCGGCGATCTCAGGAAGATGGTGGACGAATTTTCCAGCTTCGCACGCCTGCCCAAGCCCGTGTTCCGGCAGGAGGACGCCGTCGACCTCGTGCGCCAGTCCCTGTTTCTGCAGGAGGTCGCGCATCCGGAGATCGTCTATACCTTCGCCGCTTCGCCCGACATTCCGCCCATCGCCTGCGATCGTCACCAGTTCGGGCAGGCCATGACCAACGTGCTCAAGAACGCCGCCGAGGCGGTCGAAACGCGGCTGCGCGGTGCCGAGCCCGACTGGCGCGCGCGCATCGGCGTGGAGGTTTCCGCCCACGACGGGTTCGTGCAGGTCGATGTGACCGACAACGGCATCGGGATGCCCAAGGGCGGGCTCAACGTGATGGAGCCCTACGTCACCACGCGCGAAAAGGGCACGGGCCTCGGCCTCGCCATCGTCAAGAAGATCGTCGAGGAACACGGCGGCGATCTGCAGTTCGCCGCGAACCCGGGGACGGGCGGTGGGACCCGTGCACGCCTGCGCTTCGCCCGAGATCCTGCCAAGCTGGCCGAACCCGGCGCCCCCGAACGCACCCCTTCAGGAGAGTAAACGATGGCACTCGATATCCTCGTGGTCGACGACGAACGCGATATTCGCGATCTTGTCGCGGGTGTCCTCAGCGACGAGGGCTACGAATGCCGCACCGCCGGCGACAGCGAAACGGCCATTGCAATGGTCGACGAGCGGCGGCCCAGTCTCGTCCTGCTCGACGTCTGGCTGCACGGGAGCCCGCGCGACGGGCTTGAGGTGCTCGATGCCATCAAGGCGCGCGAGCCGGGCGTTCCGGTGCTGATCTTCTCCGGCCACGGCAACATCGACACCGCGGTATCCGCCGTCAGCCGCGGGGCGATGGACTTCATCGAGAAGCCGTTCGAGGCATCCAAGCTGCTCCATCTCGTCGAACGGGCGACCGAGACCGAACGCTTGCGACGCGAGAACGAACGGCTGCGCGAGGGCATGGTGAACCATGACGAGTTCACCGGCAATTCCAGCGCCATCAACCAGGTTCGCGCCACGCTGAAGCGCGTCGCCAATACGGGTAGCCGGGTGATGATCAGCGGTCCCGCGGGATCGGGCAAGGAAGTCGCCGCCCGCCTGCTCCACGCCTGGAGTCCGCGTGCGGACAAGAGCTTCGTCACTGTCAATTCCGCGCGCATCACCCCCGAACGCTTCGAGCAGGAGCTGTTCGGCGAGGAGGATGACGGCAAGCTTGTTCGCCCCGGCCTGCTGGAGCTCGCCGACGGCGGCACGCTCTACCTCGACGAGGTGGCCGATATGCCGGAAAACACCCAGGCCCGCATCCTGCGCGTGCTGACCGACCAGAGCTTCGTGCGCGTGGGCGGGGCGCGGCAGGTGGGCGTGGACGTGCGGGTGGTCTCGTCGACCGCCAAGGACCTCAACGCCGAGATCGAGGAACGACGCTTTCGCGAGGACCTCTACTACCGCCTCAACGTGGTGCCGATCGAAGTGCCGGCGCTATCCGAGCGGCGCGACGACGTGCCCGCGCTCGCCGAGCATTTCGTGACCCGATACGCGCGCGAACAGGGTCTCAACCCACCTGCCATCTCGCCTGAGGCGATGGCCGCATTGCAGGCCTACGACTGGCCCGGCAACGTGCGCCAGTTCCGCAACGTGATCGAGCGCACCGTGATCCTCGCCCCGCGCGAGCACTTCGACACCATCACCCCCGGCCTCCTGCCGCAGGAGATTACCGGCGGGGCGAGCGATGCCGGGGCGGGGCTGACGAACCTCATGGGCGTCCCCTTGCGCGAAGCGCGCGAAAGCTTCGAACGCGAGTACCTGCGCATCCAGATCAGGCGCTTTTCCGGCAACATCTCGAAGACCGCGGGATTCATCGGGATGGAGCGCTCGGCACTGCACAGGAAGCTCAAGCTGCTGGGCATGAGCGATCGCAAGTCGGAAGAGGACGAATAGGCGCGCGGCAGGGCCGAAAGCACGTATTTTCGCCGGGAAACTTTTGCCCCTCTCGAAACTTGTCCTCACAGATGCCATGTTGCAGGTGCACAATCGGTGTGTTCGGCGCGCGGCCCTTACAGTCCGCGCGCCAGATCGCCTGCCATTACCCGGCGGGCCAAAGATAACGGAGTCGATGATGACCAAGGGTACCCTTTCGGCCCGACCGCGGCCCAAACGCGAAGAGGACACCGCGCCCGCAGCACCTGCTCCCACCGGTATGCGCCCGGCGACCGGCCGCAAGCCTTCCGCGAGCGGACCGAAGACGGGTAATCTGCAGGATATCTTCCTCAACTACCTGCGTCGCGAGAAAATGCCCGTCACCATGTTCTTGGTGAAGGGCGTGAAGCTGCAGGGCATCGTCACCTGGTTCGACAACTTCTCGATACTATTGCGCCGCGATGGACAGTCGCAGCTTGTCTACAAGCATGCGATCAGCACAATCATGCCCGCCAACCCGGTCGATGCCGACAGCTTCGACACGGGCTTCAATGGCAATCCCAAGCAACGCGTATTGCAGGATATTTTCCTCAGCCGGGTGCGCGATGCCGCGGTGCAGGTGACGATGTTCCTCGTCAATGGCGTCATGCTGCAGGGCCGTATCGCCGCCTATGACTTGTTCTGCATGCTGCTGGAGCGCGACGGCTACGTCCAGCTTGCCTACAAGCACGCCGTTTCGACGATCCAGCCCGCCACCCCTGTCGATCTCACCGACGACGGCTTTGCCGAGGATGACGGGGATGAGACCGCCAACGACGAACCGGGCGACGACGACTGATCGTGGATGACGACATCGAAGGCGAGGTGACGCGCGGTGCGCGCGCCCTTGTCGTGTGCCCGGACGTCCGCGGCCAACGCTCGGCGCAGGATCCGGAGGCACGGCTCGAGGAGGCGGGGGGGCTCGCGCTCGCTATCGGCATCGTGGTTGCGGAAAGCTACGTCCTCAACGTTCGCGACGTCCGCCCGAACACCCTCTTCGGTGAGGGCCAGGTCCAGCGCATTGCCACCGATTGCGAACTGCACGAGGCCGAACTGGTCATCGTCGATGGCGCGCTTTCGGGCATCCAGCAGCGCAACCTGGAGGAAAAGATCGGCCGCAAGGTCATCGACCGCACGGGGCTGATCCTCGAGATTTTCGGCGAACGCGCCGCGACCGCGGAAGGAAGGTTGCAAGTCGAACTGGCGCACCTCGACTACCAGCAAAGCCGGCTCGTGCGCAGCTGGACCCACCTCGAGCGGCAGCGCGGCGGCTTCGGCTTCCTCGGCGGACCGGGCGAGACGCAGATCGAGGCCGACCGCCGGATGATCCGTGACCGGATGGGCAAGCTGCGCCGCGAGCTGGAGCAGGTGCGCAAGACGCGCGAGCTGCACCGGAAGCGGAGGGGAAGGGCGCCTTGGCCAGTCATCGCCCTGGTCGGCTACACCAACGCCGGCAAATCGACGCTGTTCAACCGGATGACCGGGGCCGATGTGATGGCCGAGGACCTGCTCTTCGCCACCCTCGACCCGACGATGCGCGCCATCGGCTTGCCGGGCGTGGAAAAGGCCATCCTGTCCGACACCGTGGGTTTCATTTCCGACCTGCCGACACAACTCGTCGCCGCCTTCCGCGCCACGCTGGAAGAGGTGACGGCGGCCGACATCGTGCTCCACGTGCGCGACATGGCCAATCCCGACAGCACCGCGCAGAAGCGCGAGGTACTCGCCGTGCTCGAGGAGCTGGGTGTGGTCGACGAGGCGGGGGAGGGGGTGGACGCCCCCGTCATCGAGGTATGGAACAAGTGGGATGCCCTGAGCGAAGAGCGCCGTGTAGAGCTCGAACCTTTGGCAGGGATGGACGAGGATGTGCTGGCGCTCTCGGCAATCACCGGCGAGGGCGTCGATGCCTTGCGCGAACGGCTTGGTGAAGTGCTGACGGCCGGGGCAAAACGCTACTCCCTGCTGCTACCCGCATCGGACGGCGCACGCATTGCCTGGCTCCATGCCCACGGCGAAGTTATCGATGACGAGGACGGCGGAGAGGGCGAGGATGGTCCTATGCGGCGTCTGGACGTGCGATTGACCGACAAGGAATTCGGGCGTTTCGAGACGCTTCCCAGTTAAATTTCGGAGGCTTTCACACGCTGCCACAAGGCTTCCTGCTCATCGAGCGGGAGTGTCGAGAAATCGTCGCCGTGCTGTGCGGCAAGGGCCTCCATCGCCCGGAAGCGCTTCTCGAACTTGGCATTGGAAGCCCGCAGCGCCTGTTCGGCGTCGACGCCGTATTTGCGCACGATGTTGACAGCCACGAACAACACATCGCCCGCCTCCATCAGGCGCTCGTCCTCGCTTGCCTCGGCGAGTTCGCCAAGCTCCTCGACCAGCTTGTCGGACGGGCCGACAATGTCGGGCCAGTCGAAACCGGCACGCGCCGCGCGCTTTTGCAATTTCTCGCTGCGCATCAAGGCCGGAAGCGCGAGCGCGACGCCGTCCATTGCGCTGTCAGCCCCACCTGACACGCGCTCGGCGGCCTTCAGATCCTCCCAACGGGCACCGTCCATCGTCCCGCCTTCGGTGCCGAAGATATGCGGATGGCGCGCCTCCATCTTGTCCGAGATCGCCCGGGCGACATCGTCGAATGAGAAATGGCCGGCCTCCTCGGCCATGCGCGCGTGGAAGACCACCTGGAACAGCAGGTCGCCGAGTTCGCCGCACAGGTCTGCCATGTCGGCACGCTCGATGGCATCGTGGACCTCGTAGGCTTCCTCGATCGTGTACGGCGCGATGGACGCGAAATCCTGCGCGCGATCCCACTCGCAGCCGCGCTCCGGATCACGCAGCCGCGCCATGATGGCGAGAAGGCGATCGATCTCAGACATAATCAGGAAAGGGGAGTTCGGTCAGCACCGACCGCGATCCGCGTGCGTTGGGATGATAATATATATTATGTAAAACTCCGGTTCGCGCAGGTGGAGCGCTTTCCCCTTCAGCGCCACTCATACGATCATTCCGAACAGTATGGCCACTCCAGCGAAAATCGCAGCCCAGGTCAGCGCCATGCGCAGCGTTTTCGCCGTGTCGACACGGTACGACCGATATGCGCTTATCGCCAACACGGCCCATGCCAGCAACGCCACGATAGACAGCCACGCGCCTTCACCTCCGAAGCCGTTCACGCGACCAATTCCATCCCGTCGTAGCCTACCAGCACACCCTTCGGCACTTCGCCGGCCAGCTCCGCGTAGTCCATGCTCTTGTCGAGATGCGACAGCACCGTCGTACGCGCGCGCGTCCGTTCGGCGAATTCGAGCGCCATTGCCAGGCTCGCATGTGTCGGATGCGGTTCGCGGCGCAGACAATCCGTCACGAGGATATCGACGCCCTCGAAGAAGGTGATCATCTCGTTGCTAAGCTCACAAAAGTCCGTCGCGTAACCGATTGATTTGCCGTCGGCCTCGAAGCGGTATCCGGTCGAGCAAATGGGCCCGTGCGGCATTTCCAGCGAGTCCACGCCGAAGCCCGCATGGATGCGAAGCGTGTCGAGCCGATTGAGATCGACGATGTTGGGATAGCCGTTCTGCCCAGTGAAAACGTACGAAAATCGCCGTTTCAGGCTGTCCCCGGTCGCCTGCGAGGCAAATCCCGGGATGCCTGTGGTGCGTCCGAACCGCAGCGGCCTGAGATCGTCGATCCCGTGACAATGGTCGGCGTGGTCGTGCGTCCAGAACACCCCGTCGATGCGCCCGATGTCGTTGGCGAGCAACTGTTGGCGCAAGTCCGGCGAGGTATCGACGAGCAGCCTGTTTCGCGCCTCGCTCTCGACAACGATCGAAACGCGCGTGCGCCGGTTTTTCGGATTGGCGGGGTCGCATTCGCCCCAGTCGTTGCCGATGCGCGGAACCCCGGTGGAGGTGCCGCAACCGAGCACGATCAGCTTCACGAGGCGCGCGCCCCGGCCGTCCGCGTCTTGGAGAAGAGGCGGAAGAAATTGTCGGTGGTCGTCTCGGCAAGCGTCTCGATGCTCACGCCGCGCAGGTCCGCGACGAATTGTGCGGTGTTACGGACGAAAGCGGGCTCGCAGGTCTTGCCGCGGTGCGGGACGGGAGCAAGAAACGGACTGTCGGTTTCGACCAGCAGGCGGTCGGCGGGAATTTCTGCCACAAATTGCTGCAGTTCCACGGCATTCTTGAACGTGACTATACCGGAAATCGAGATTGTCAGCCCCAACGCCAGCACGCGCCGCCCGAAGTCAGGCGAAGCGGTGAAGCAATGGATCAGTGCGGGGAATGCGCCCTTCCCCATCTCATCCTCGAGGATCGCCGCTGTGTCCTCGTCGGCATCGCGGGTGTGGATGACGAGCGGCAGACCGGTCTCGCGCGCCACGCCGATTTGCATCCGGAACAGGTCGCGCTGCACATCGCGGTCGGACTTGTCGTAGTAGAAATCGAGGCCGCTCTCGCCGATGCCGACGACGCGCGGGTGATCGGTTGCCCGGCGCAAGACCTCGCGCCCGAGGTCGGAGTGCTTGTCCGCCTCGTGCGGGTGGATGCCGACGGTGGCCCAGACGTCGGGCTCTCGCTCCGCGGTGGCGACCACGTCGCGCCATTCGCTTTCGCGCGTCGAGATGTTGAGGAAACCTTCCACCCCGGCGGCGCGGGCATTGGCGAGAACCTCGTCCTGCCGTTCTGCCAGGCCCTCGTAATTGAGGTGACAATGGCTGTCGACGAGCATCATGCCGGCTCTTGCGCCGGAGCTTCTAGGCGGGGGAACAGGCCTTCCGGCTTGGCGAGACGGAAATCCCCTCCAGCGAGCGCCGCGTACCATTCTTCGAGGATGGCGGCGGGATCGCGCTGGTGCGCGTCTACGCCCATTGCCCCGAGCAACCTGTCCATCGATCCGGGCATGACCGGCACGACCGCTACCGCCAGCTGCGCGATCGCAGCATAAAGCGTCGCCAGCACCGTCTCCATCCGCTTAAAGTCGGTCTTCTTGAGCGCCCATGGTGCCTGCGCGTCGATATAGGCGTTGCACGCGAACACGGCGCCCATCCACGCCTCCAGCGCCTGCGCAAAGGCGAGGTCGGCGTAGGCGACGGGCATTTCCTTGCCGACGACACGGCTGACATGGGCGAGCAGGGCGTCGTCCTCGGCCGTGCGCTCATGCACAGAAGGCAGCACGCCGTCGCAGTTCTTGAAGATGAGCGACAAGGTGCGCTGGGCCAGGTTGCCGAAGCTGTTGGCCAGTTCGGAATTCGACCGCGAAACAATGGCTTCATGGGAATAGCTGCCGTCCTGTCCGAAACTGAATTCGCGCAGCAGGAAGTAGCGCAACACGTCGACGCCATAGAGGTCGGCCAGCTCGCCCGGGTCGGTCGTATTGCCCAGGCTCTTGCTTTCCTTCTGGCCGCGATTGAGCAGGAAGCCGTGGCCGAAGACCTGTTTGGGTAGCGCGATCCCGGCGCTCATCAGGAAGGCGGGCCAGTACACGGCGTGAAAACGCACGATGTCCTTGCCGATCAGGTGAAGGTCCGCCGGCCAGAACCTGGCCATTTCCTCGGTATCGTCGGGAAAGCCGAGGCCGGTCAGGTAATTGGTGAGCGCATCGACCCATACGTACATGACGTGGTCGTCGTGCCCCGGCACTTTTACACCCCAGTCGAAGCTGGTGCGGCTGACCGAGAGGTCGCGCAGGCCGCCTTCCACGAAGCGCAGGACCTCGTTGCGGCGGCTTTCGGGACGGATGAAGTCGGGCCGCTCGCGGTAGAGGTCCAGCAGCGGCTGCTGGTATTTCGACAGGCGGAAGAACCAGCTCTCCTCCACGGTCCACTCGACCGGCGTGCCCTGCGGGGACAGCTTGTCGCCCCCTTCCCCGTCCACCAGCTCGCTCTCGTCGTAATAGGCTTCGTCGCGGATCGAGTACCAGCCTTCGTAGCGGTCGAGATAGAGATCGCCATTCGCCTCCATCGCTCGCCATAGCGCCTGGCTGGCGCGGTGATGCTCAGCTTCGCTGGTGCGGAAGAAGCGGTCGTGCGAGATATCAAGCTTGGCGAACAGGTCGCGGAAATAGCCGGACATTTCGTCCGCCAGCTCGCGCGGGGTCACGCCGAGGTCGCGCGCCTTTTGCGCCATCTTCAGCCCGTGCTCGTCGGTGCCGGTCTGGAACCGCACCTCGCGCCCGCCCTGCCGGTGGAAGCGGGCAAGCACGTCGGCGGCTATGGTCTCGTAGGCGTGGCCGATGTGCGGCTTGCCATTGGGATAGTGGATCGCGGTGGTGAGATAGAAGGGGTCAGCCATTTGCCGGAGCCCTAGAGGGCGCCAGTCCGGCGAGCAAGGTGCCGATTTCCATCACGAGCAGCCCCGCGTCGAAATTTGCCGTCGGCGCCTGCGCGGCGAGGCGGACGAGGTCGGCGTGGATGCCGGTCATGGCGGGAATGTCGCGCGGGGCGACGGACGGCATCCGCGCGGCCACCACTGAGCGGGCGAGCTCGATCGCGGCGAGCTGTCTTTTCCTGTCGGGCCGCGTGCCCATTGCAGCCGCCAGCCTGCCGCGCAGGGCGAAGTCGGGATCGCCCTCGCCTGCGATCTGGCGCATCAAGGCGTGGATCTTGCCGAGGTCCAGCTGGACGAAATCGATTGCCGCCCCGGGCGAACCGCTGGCCGCGGCGATGGCGGCGGCGCGCATCTCCGCACTGGCGGCAGGCGCTTCGCGCGCCAGCACGGCTTCCATCTCCGTATCGGGCACGCGCGGGAAGGCGAGCACGCGGCAGCGCGAACGGATTGTCGGCAACAGGCGACCGATGCGGTGGGCGATCAGGAGGAAATAGGTGCCCTGCGGGGGTTCCTCGAGGCTTTTGAGCAGAGCGTTGGCCGTCGGCGTTTCCATGTCGTCGGCCGGATCGATGATGACCGCGCGCCGGGCGCCCAGCGTCGGCCGCGTGGTCAGGCGCTGCTGGAGGCGGCGGATCTGCTCGATCTTGATATTGCGCGCCAGCTCGAAGGGCTTGCCTTCGGCCTGCTTCCTGGCTTCCTGGTCGTTCTTGGCGGGGTGCGAGAGATAGAGGATGTCGGGGTGATCGGCGGGCTGCGGTACGCCGGGTTCGCCCACCAGTTCGCGCGCGGCGGCCATGGCAAAGGCGCTCTTCCCCACACCGCGCCTGCCCGAGAGGATCCAGGCGTGATGCATCCGCTCGCCGCCGAGCGCGCGGCGCCAGGCCTGCCACGCATCCTCGTGCCCGATGTAGCTCACCCGCCCTCGCCCAGCAGCGGCGCCATCGCGCGCATGATGCGCAGGTGCACATCGTGCGGGCTGCCCGAAGCATCGACGAGGACGAAGCGTTCCGGGTCCATCGCCGCGAGATCGCGAAACCGCTGGGCGACGCGGGCGTGATAGGCTGCGGACCTGGCCCCGATGCGATCCGCCCCGTCGCTGTCGCGCGCGGCCAGACGCTCGGCCACGGCGGCTCCGTCGGCCTGCAACAGGAAAGTGACATCGGGCATCAGTGCATAGGAGCCGATGGTGTGGAGCGAGAGGATGGCATCGTCGGAGAGATCGTCTCCGCCTGCCTGATAGGCGCGCGAGCTGTCCACGAAGCGGTCGCACACCACCCAGTCGCCGCGCTCCAGCGCCGGACGGATGGCGTGAACGACATGGTCGGAACGAGCGGCGGCGAACAGCAATGCCTCGGCGCTGGCATCCCAGTCGTACTGCTTGTCGAGCAGCAGGGCGCGGATCGCCTCGGCGCCCGGCGTTCCGCCCGGCTCGCGCGTTTGCAACACACCTAGGCCGCGCCCGCGCAGGGCATCGGCGAGCATGGCAGCCTGCGTCGACTTGCCCACGCCCTCCCCGCCCTCGAGGCTGATGAAGCGCCCGCTCCTCATCGTACCCATTGCCCGAGCGCGTTGAAGACCCGCCGGGCAGGGCCAGCCTTGGCCACGGACTGGTCGGCGAGCAGCGGGCTTTCCATTACCGTGCGACCATCCATCGTGAAGCGCAGGCGGGCAATCTCTGCATCGCGCGAGACGGGTGCCTCGATCGGCCCGCGATAGACGATCTCGACCCGCCATTCCCCGCCCGAGGCCAGCGGACCGCCACCTTCGCGCGGGACCGCGACCTCGAAATCCTCCGGCAGGCGCAGTGGGACGCTGGAGGCCGAACCGTCCTGCATCTCGGCATTGCCGACGATGGAGCCCCCGGTCAGCAGCTTGCGCCGATCGAACCCGTCGAAGCCCCAGTCGAGCAGCCCGCGCGCGGCGCGGTTGCGGACATTCGCACTGGGCGCCCCGCCGATGACCACCACCAGCCGTCGCCCCTCGCGCTCCGCCGAACCTACGAAAGTGTATCCGGCCTCGTTGGTGTAGCCGGTCTTGATCCCGTCCCCGCCCTCGACAACGCCCGTCACCGGGTCGTGGTTGGCCTGCGTCACCTCGCGCCAGGTAAGCAAGCGATGACCGAAGAAGCGGCGATAAAGGCCGGGATAGCGCTGGGTCAGCCCCTCCGCGAGAAGGGCCAAGTCGTGCGCCGTGGTATAGGTTTGCCCGCCGTCGGGAAATCCGTTGGGCGAGCCGAAATGCGTGTCCGCCATGCCCAGTTCCTGCGCGTTGGCGTTCATCAGCGCGAGCCAGGCATCGAGAGACCCCGCCCCGGCTATGGCGAGCGCCACGCTGGCATCGTTGCCCGAGACGGTGGTGACGCCGAGCAGCAGCTGAGCAATGGTCGGCCGTTCGCCCGCGAGGAGGAACATGTTCGACCCTTCATTGTACCACTCGTCCTCCAGGGCCTGCGTGTAGAGGAACGGCCGGTCAAGGCGCAGCTTGCCCTCTTCGACCAGCTTGAACGCCGTGTAGGCGGTCATCACCTTGGTCACCGAAGCGGGCACGAAGCGCCGGTCGGGTTCGCGGCTGTAGAGCACCTGCCCGGTCGAGAGATCGACCAGAAGGATCACGGGAATGTCGTCGGTAACGGGTGCATCGGGGGGATTGCGCGCCTCGTCCTGCTGCGCGGCCGGCGCGGCATCCGGCGTGGGCGTGTCGTCGGGCATGGCGGACAGTCCGGCAGCTGCCGCCGCCGCGAGTGCCATTGCCACGAGATACTTCACACCGCCTCCACCGCACGCCTGCGGGGGACGACGCCATAGGAACGTGTCAGCCGCTGGTCAGGATTCGCGCGTCGCTATAGCCTGCGCGCCGCACGTTGGCGAGCGAGGCCTCGGCTTCTCCACGGGTAGCGTAGGGGCCCGTGCGCACGCGGTAGAAGCGACCCGACTGCGTGATAGTGCCGTCCAGCGCGGCAGCCGCACGGCGAGCGTTGTCCTCGCTGGCAAAGGCGGCGGCCTGGACCACGAAGCGGCCGTCCGCGGTGGGTGTGGGCGTGGGCTCTGCTTGGGCCACGGGCGCGGCTTCGGCCAGCGTGACGGGTGCCACTTCGGAATCCGCATCTTCGGCAGCCTCGACCGGCTCGGCGAAGTCCTCGGCGAATTGTGCTACGTTGGGATGACCTTGGGCGGCAGCGGGAAGCTCGGCTTCGGCCACCGTTTCGGTCGGCGATGCGAACCCTGCCACCTCGACATCGCCCGACTGCGGCACCGCGCTGCGGCGAGCGGCGAGCGAAGCTGCACCCCGCTCGGGCAGGCGGCGCTGGAGAACGGTTAGCAGCGAGGCGGGCGTATCCATCCGCAGCGGTGCGGCGGCCCCGTCGCGCAGCAGGGCGCGCTGGTCCTCCGGCGGGTTCACGCGGCGCACGCGCACGGGATGCCCCTCCCCGGCACCGAGCTGCGCCAGCGCGCCGGGAGCAAGACCGATGACATCGTTCGTGCCCATCGGCCCGCGTCGCTCCACTCGGACGAGCACCGTGCGCCCGGTCTCAAGCGAGGTGACCTCGGCATAGCTGGGCAGCGGCAGCGTGTGATGCGCAGCGGAGTAACCGCGCGCGCCGATATCGGTGGCGGCATAGCCGACCTGGTCGACGTTCATGCTGTCGCTTGGCGCATACTCGATCCCATTCACGACGTAGGGTTCGCCGACGACCACGGGATAATCGGCTGCCGGGCCGCTCACCGGAGCCGCAATATCGCCCACGCCGGCAATCGGGCCGCGCTGCAAGCCATCCCCCGTCAGCCCGCCCAGAGTGCCGCACCCGGCAAGCCCGGCAATGGTGAGCAGGGTTAACGCGCTTCGGGCAAGCGAAGCGAAACGGGCGTCATCGGGCGATCTCATCTGCAAGCAATCCCACACTCATGGCGTAGTAATTCGAGCAGTTATATTCGAGGATGACCCTATAATTCTGGGTTAACAGGTATCCGGGCGCGGCCGGGCCATCGGGCTCGAACAGCGCGGCAAGGGCGTCATCGGGCAGGTAGCCCTGCGGCTGCACGCCGCGTTCGCGCCACTCGCGCACGGTCAGCCAGCGGCTGTGGCGATCGTGCACGCGCGGGCAGATCGGGGCATTCATGCTGCTCTCCAGCCCCGCGCGGTTGGCGCTGTTGGGCACGTAGGCGCGCACGGCCCAGGGCTGCCCGCTTCGCCAGCCGGCATCGCGGAAATAATTCGCGATCGAGGCGACGCTGTCGGCATCGGAGTTCCACACGTCGCGGTCCCCGTCGCCGTCCCCGTCCACGGCGAGGCGCAGGTAGATGCTGGGGAGGAACTGCCCGTTGCCGAAGGCCCCCGCCCAGCTGCCCACCAGCTGGTCGCGCCGCACGCCGCGGTCGACCATTTTCATGGTGTCGATCAGCTCCTGCTCGAACAGCTCGCGGCGACGGCCTTCCCAGGCCAGTGTTGCCAAACTGCGCGGCAGGTCGAACCCGCCCATCACCGCGCCGTAGCTCGTCTCGTGCCCCCAGATGGCCACGACGATTTCCGCGGGCACGCCGTATTCACGCTCGATCCGGCTCGCCATGCTGCCGATCCTCGCCAGTGCACGCCTGCCGCCGTCGATGCGGGCCTGCGTGTTGTGGCGGGCGATGTAGTTCGCCATCGAGGGAAAGCTGTTGGACGCGCCCGACCCGCTCGAACCCACGTTGTCGCGGTCGAGCTCGATCACCCGCTGGTTGGGCGTGAGGCCGCCGAGCACGCTGTTTATGGCCGATTGCGACACGCCCTCGGCGCGGGCGTGGCGGGCGACATCCTGCAGGTAGGCATCGAATGACTGGTTCTGCGCCGCGGCCGGGCTGGCGCAGGCGAGCAGGGCGGCGGCGGAAAGGGCGAGACGGCGGATGGCGGGAAATGTCATGCTAATGTGGCTATGTCCTTGCGCGGGTATGGGAAATGAACCGAGCGATCGGGCGCCCGTTCCCCGCGCCGAACCGTTAAGCGCTCGCCGGTCCGCTTAAGGCGACTGCAAATTTGCTTGCCGGGCGAGCTTACGGCCGAAGTGTGAGGCCGGATCTGCGCTGGGCACTATAGGCCACCGGATGGACGTAGCATAAGCACGCGTCCTCCATGCGGAAAGCCTTCGGCGTGGTCCCGGAACTCACGACATTTGATGAAGATAATCCCGCAACTTGGCGCGAATACGAGAGCAAGTTATCGCCGATGCCCGAAACTTTTCTGGCGGATGGGGTGGGATTCGAACCCACGAAGGGCTTGCACCCTCGCCGGTTTTCAAGACCGGTGCATTCAACCGCTCTGCCACCCATCCGTCCGAGCTGGTCGGCTGCTAGCGGGAATTTCTGCGCCTGTCATCAAGGGACGTGCGCTTAGCCCTGTTGCTGCCAGACGAACTCTTCGCCGTCATCACAGCCATGCCGCGCGGCCGGCGCTTCGTCCATCTGGGCAGTGCATCGCGCAAGCGGGCGTTGCATGTCGCGCTGGCGATCCACGATCTCGAATTCCACGGCAATTTCCTCTCCTGCCAAAAACGATGCAAGTTGAGGAAATATCCGGCAATTTGCGATAAACGGTTCGTCGCAATCGATGTCAGAGAGCGTGACGCTTCAAGGCATAGTAATCTTCGCGGCACACCTCGGCCACCACGGCGTATTCGGGCACGAGAACGGGCGGTTCGGGGGGCGGCGGGCCGAAGCTGGTCGAGGCATTGACGGCATCGTACCAATGGGCGCCCCAGACACCGTCGCGCGGATGCGGTCCCTTGGCCCAATGCAGCATGGCTGGATCCCAAGGGATGCCGAGCGCGTGGCATAGCCGCGACAGAACCCCCGACGGGTCGGCCAGCACGTCGGCGCTGTCGATGACCGGAGGCGCATGGCCGAGCCGGTCGGCCTCGGCCTCGAAATAGGCGCGCTGGCGGGCGGTGCCGAGATGTTCGGGACGAATGGCCGTGCGCTTGCCAGCATAGCTGGCAGCGACGCGAACCGGATCGCGAATGAGAAAGGCGTGCCGGTGATCGGGAAAATCCGCGATCGAGACCGGGCCTTCCATGTGGTGGCTCATGTGCTTCTGGTACCAGATCGACGCGCCGCCCGGAGCCGGTCCGCGCATGGCCCGGGCGACCGATTGCCAGTCGCAGTCCATCGCGGCCACGACCGCGTCCGCCATCGGTTGCGGGTCGCCGGTTTGCCTCAGGTAGGCCCCGTAGAACGGCTCGTCCGTCACCTCGCAGTCCGCGCGGGCGGAAAAGCTGCGCATCATCGCGGTGGAGAGGTTGCGCGGACCCGACCACATGGCGATGCGGATCGTCACGGCCGCGGCCCCTTCGCCTCGTCGGCGATGCGAGCCAGGTAGAGCTGCTGCAACCGCTCCACCATCGGGCCGCGCTCGGTGCCGAGCACCCGCCCGTCCACGCTGCCCACCGGAGCCACACCCGCGAATGTGCCAGTGGTGAACGCCTCGTCCGCGCCGTAGACGTGGGTGAGCGAGAAATTGCGTTCGCGCACGGTGATGCCTGCCGCGCGCGCGACCTCGATAACGACGCCGCGGGTGATGCCGTCGAGGCAGTAGTCGCCGCTGCTGGTCCAAATCTCGCCATCGCGGACGATGAAGAAATGCGTGGAGTTGCAGGTGGCGACGAAGCCATGCGGATCGAGCATCAGTGCCTCGTCAGCCCCCGCCTCGCTCGCCTGGATGCAAGCGGTGATACAGTTCAATTTGCTGTGCGAGTTCAACATCGGGTCCTGCACGTCCGGGTAACCGCGGCGGACGTGGACGGTGAACAGGCGCAGCATCCGCGTCGCCGTCTCGGGCGCGGGTTGCTTCCATTCGGGAATGATGACGATCGTGGCGGGCGTCACCACCACGCGCGGATCCTGGTAGGGCGTGGAGCGCACGCCGCGCGTCACCATCAGCCTGAGGTGCGCGCCGCTATCCGTCATGCCGTTGGCATCGAGCACGGCGTAGAGGCGGCGCACCATCTCCTCGCGGCTGATGCCGATGTCCATCGCGATGGCCTTGGCCCCGCGCCACAGCCGGTCGAGGTGGCGATCGAGGAAAGCCAGCCTGCCACCATGCAGCCGCAGCCCCTCCCACACCCCGTCGCCCAGCATGAACCCGCTGTCGAACACGCTGACCTTTGCCTCGTCGCGCGGCAAATGCTCGCCGTTGACGTCGATCAGTACCTCCGCGTTACGCGGATCGGGGATGTAGGAGTGGGTGCCCTGCCCTTCCACGCGATCAGATATGCAGTGCCCGGCCGTAGGCGCCGAGCACGCTTTCGTGCATGGATTCGCTGATGGTCGGGTGCGGGAAGACGGTGTTCATCAGTTCCGCCTCGGTCGTCTCCAGCGTCTTGCCGATGACGTAGCCCTGGATCATCTCGGTCACCTCCGCGCCGACCATGTGCGCGCCCAACAGTTCGCCGGTCTTCGCATCGAACACGGTCTTCACAAAGCCCTCCGCCTCGCCCAGGGCGATGGCCTTGCCGTTGCCGATGAAGGGGAAGGTGCCGGCCTTGACCTCGTGGCCCGCTTCCTTGGCCTTGGCCTCGGTCAGGCCGACGCTGGCGATCTGCGGGTGGCAATAGGTGCAGCCGGGGATGTTTGAGCGGTCGAGCGGATGCGGGTGGACCTCCTTGTTGCCCAGCTCCTTCGCAATAGCCTCGGCGGCGGTGACGCCTTCGTGGCTCGCCTTGTGCGCGAGCCATGGCCCCGGCGTGCAGTCGCCGATGGCCCAGAGGCCCTTCGACTTGGTGCGGCCGTAGGGGTCGATCTGGATGAAGCCTCGGTCCATCTCGGCGAGCTTCTCGACGCCGATGTTTTCCGTGTTGGGCACGATCCCAACGGCGACGATGCAGTGGGAAAATTCGGTCTCGGCGACCTTGCCCGCCTTGTCCTTGATCTTCGCCTTTACGCCACTGCCGGAGACGGCCAGCGCCTCGACGCCCGCGCCGGTCATGATGGTCATGCCCTGCTTAGTCAGGCTCTTCTCGAGGAAGGCGGAGACGTCCTTGTCCTCAACAGGCACGATGCGATCGAGCATCTCGACCACGGTAACATCGCAGCCCATGTCGTTATAGAAGCTGGCGAATTCAATGCCGATGGCGCCGCTGCCGATCACCAGCAGCTTCGTCGGCATTTCCTTCGGCGTCATAGCATGGCGATAGGTCCAGACCCGCTCCCCGTCGGCCTTGGCGAAGGGCAGGTCGCGCGCGCGGGCGCCGGTGGCGACGATGACGTGTTTGGCGGTGAGCTTCTCCTCTGCCCCAGAACCGGAAGCGCCGCCCTTGACCGTCAAGCTGGTGGGCCCGGTCAGCGTGCCCTCGCCCATGTGCACGGCGATCTTGTTCTTCTTCATCAGGTGCGTGACGCCCTGGTTGAGCTGCTTGGCCACCCCGCGGCTGCGCTTCACCACTGCTTCCAGGTCGGCCTCGATAGTCCCGGCGATCTTGAGGCCGTAGTCCTTGGCGTGCTGGGCGTAGTGCATGATCTCGGCGCTCCGCAGCAGCGCCTTGGTCGGGATGCAGCCCCAGTTGAGGCATATGCCCCCCAGCAGTTCCCGCTCGACGATGGCGGTCTTGAGGCCGAGCTGCGCGCAGCGGATCGCCGCGACATAGCCGCCGGGTCCGCTGCCTAGAACGATGACGTCGTAATTGCTGTCGGCCACTTGCTACTCCTGCTCGATTGGGCGCGGGTGCTTGTTCTCGTCGATGGCGACGAAGGTGAAGATCGCCTCGGTCACCTTGACCGCGTCGTCTTCGTTGCGATGCCGCCGCCACGCATCCACCGCGATGGTCATGCTGGTGCGACCCACGCGCTGGATCTCGGTATATACGGAAACTTCGTCACCCACGCTGACGGGCGCGTGGAACTGCATCCCGTCCATCGCCACGGTGACCGCCCTGCCCTTCACCCGGCGCGAGGCGGTGAGCCCGGCGGCGGAATCCATGAGGCTCATCAGCCACCCGCCGAAGATATCGCCATAGGCATTGGCGTCGGCAGGCATGGCGGTGACGCGGATGGCGGGGTCGCGGGACAAGGCGCCGCTCTCCTCAGGCCACCAGCCCCAGCGGCGCCTCGACCAGTTGCTTGAACGCCTGCATCAGTTGCGCGCCGTCCGCGCCGTCGATGGCGCGGTGGTCGAAGCTGCCGGTGGCGCTCATGACGGTGGCGACCGATAGCGCGCCGTCGACCACGTAGGGCCGCTGCTCGCCCGCGCCGATGGCCATGATCATGGCCTGGGGCGGATTGATGACGGCCTCGAACTGCTTGATGCCGAACATGCCCATGTTGGAGAGGCTGGCGGTACCGCCTTGGAATTCCTCGGGCGCCAGCTTGCCGTCCTTGGCGCGCGCGGCGAGGTCCTTCATCTCGGTCGAGATCTTGCTCATCGCCTTGCCGCCCGCGTCCTTTACGATGGGGGTGATGAGGCCGCCCGGGATGCTCACCGCCACGGAGATGTCGGCGCGGTTGAACTTCAGCATGGTGTCGCCGGCGAATTGCACGTTGCAGGCGGGCACCTGCTCCAGCGACTTGGCGAGCGCCTTGATCAGCATGTCGTTGACGCTCAGCTTCACGCCCTGCGGCTCCAGCGCCGCGTTCAGTTCGCCGCGCAGCTTGAGCAGCGCATCGAGGCGGACGTCCACCGTCAGGTAAATGTGGGGCACGCTCTGCTTGCTCTCGGTCAGGCGGCGGGCAATGACCTTGCGCATGGTCGAGAGCTTCTCGACTTCGTGCGGGATGCCGAAGTCCTGCGCCTCGGCGGGTTTGACAGGGACGGACGGCGCCATCTCGCGCTCGACCGGGCCGGCATCGGCGGGTGCCTGCTGCGGCGCGGCGGCGGCGCCGGACTGCGCACCCTCCACGTCGGCCTTCACGATGCGGCCATTGGGGCCGGAGCCCTTGATGCTGGAGAGATCGACGCCCTTCTGCTGCGCGATCCGCTTGGCAAGCGGGGAGGCGACGATGCGATCGCCGGACGCCGCAGGCGCGGGCGTCGGGACGGAAGCAGGCGATGCCTCCTCGGTGCGCTTGGCCTCGCCCGCGACCTCTTCCTTGCGCGCTTCTTCGACCGGCTTGGCGGCGGGCGCGGGCGAAGTGCCACCTGCGGCCTCCACGCTGCCGACGTCCTCGCCTTCCTCGGCCAGCGTGGCGATGACCGTGCCGACCTTGACGCCCTCGGTGCCCTCCTCGACCTGGATATGGGCGATGGTGCCCTCGTCCACGGCCTCGAATTCCATCGTCGCCTTATCGGTCTCGATCTCGGCCATGATATCGCCGGAACTGACCTTGTCGCCCACCTTGACCAGCCATTTGGACAGCGTCCCCTCCTCCATCGTGGGCGAGAGGGCGGGCATCTTGATGGCGATCGGCATGGGCTGATTGGGCTCCGTTTCGGGCGACAGGTCGTGGCCGCAATCCCTGCCCAATTTGACACGGCGGGGCAAGGTGTCTTGCGCCCGCACGCCATTCGCCCGATACTCTGCCCCTGCTTGGAGGAGGCGGGGATGCGCGTTTACCTGGTCATCGTGGACGAAACGGAGGAGGCACGTACCGCCCTGCGCTTCGCCTCGCGCCGCGCCGCCAAGACCGGCGGCATGGTCCACATCCTCGCGCTGGTGCCGCGCCAGTCGTTCAATGCGTTCGGCGCGGTGCAGGAGACGATCGAGGACGAGGCACGCGGCCGGGCCGAGGTGCTGGCGAACAGCGCGGCGGGCGAGCTTGCCTTCGAAAGCGGCAAGATGCCCCAGATCGCGGTGCGCGTGGGCGACGGCAAGACGGTGATCGCCGAATACCTCGCCGAGCATCCCGAGGTCGCCGCACTGGTGCTGGGCGCCGCGGCGGACGGTATACCCGGGCCCTTGGTGACGCACTTCTCTACCCACGTCAGCGCCCTGACCTGCCCGCTGTTCGTGATCCCGGGTTCGCTGGGGACCGAGGAGATCGACCGGCTTAGCTGAGGCAGTAGGCAGTAGGCAGTAGGCAGTAGGCAGTAGGCAGTAGGCAGTAGGCTTATTGCCACATCTCTACTGCCTCATTTCTTCTTCCCCCGACCCTGATGACGGATATTGCCCGGCCGGCCGCGCTGGCCGACCTGGTGCTTGCCCTTCGCATCCTTACGGCCATCGCGGCGCGGCTTTTTGTCGGGACGTTTGCCGCGCGGCTCCACGCGCTGCGATCCGCCGCCCTCGGGCAGCTCGAATTTCAGCGCGCCGGTAAGCGGATTGGCCTCGGCCAGCCGCAGTTCGAGAAAATCGCCCACGGCAAATCGCGTGCCCGTATCCTCGCCGATCAGCGTATGCGCGCCCTCGTCGTGGCGGAAGTATTCGCGGCCCAGCGTGCTGATCGGAACCAACCCGTCGCCGCCAAGATCGACGATGGTGGCGAAGAAGCCGAATTTCTGCACGCCGGTGATGCGGGTGCGGAAAACCTCACCCACCCGCGCGGATAGCCATGCGGCTACGTAGCGGTCGATGGTATCGCGCTCGGCCTCCATCGCCCGGCGCTCGGTCTGGCTGATGGCCTCGGTAATCTTCTCCATCGCCTCGCGGTCGCGGTCCGACAGGCCGCTGTGGTCCGGGATCGGCCCCTTTGGCGCGGGTTGCTCAAGACCGAAACCGTCGACCAGCGCGCGGTGGACGAGGAGATCCGAATAGCGGCGGATGGGCGAGGTGAAGTGCGCGTAGCTGCCGAGCGACAGGCCGAAGTGCCCGGCGTTCTTCGGCCCGTAGTAAGCCTGCGTCTGGCTGCGCAGCACGGCCTCCATCACCAGCGCCTTTTCGCCCGGATCGGCGATATCCTTCATCATCCGGTTGAACAGGCCCGGCGTGATGACCTGGCCGAGCGCCAGCTTCTTGCCGATGCTGTCGAAATATTCGCGCAGCGCGATCAGCTTCTCGCGCGTGGGCGGCTCGTGAATGCGGTAGACGACCGGCTGCGCCTTGCTTTCCAGCGCCTTGGCGGCGGCGACGTTCGCGGCGATCATGAAGTCTTCGACCACGCGGTGCGCGTCGAGCCGTTCGCGCACTGCGATCTCGGCGATGCGGCCCTTTTCGTCGAGCACGACACGGCGTTCGGGCAGGTCGAGGTCGAGCGGGTCGCGGGCATTGCGCGCATCGCCCAGCAGCTTCCACGCGGCCCACAGGTTGATGAGGTTCTCCCCCGCCTCGCCCGCGTCGATGCGCGCCTGCGCGTCCTCGTATGCGATGACCTCGTGGATGCGGACGAGCGCGCGGGTGAAGCGCCAGTCTGTCACCCTGCCCTCAGCGTCGATATGCAGGTGGCAGGCCATGGCCGCGCGGTCCTCGCCGGATTTCAGCGAGCAGACGTCGGCCGAAAGCACCTCGGGCAGCATGGGCACGACGCGGTCGGGGAAGTAGACCGAGTTGCCGCGCTTCCGCGCCTCGCGGTCGAGCTTGCTGCCGGGCCGGACGTAGAAGCTGACGTCGGCGATGGCGACCACGGCCTTGAAGCCGCCCTTGCCGTCGGGCTCGGCCCAGATCGCATCGTCGTGATCGCGCGCGTCGGCGGGATCGATGGCGACGATCGGCAGGCCGCGCAGATCCTCGCGCCGGTCCTCGCTGAGCGGCAGCTTGGCGGCGAGCTTGGCCTCGTCCAGCACCTCGTTCGGAAACGTGTGCGGGATTCCGTACTTGTGGATGGCGATGAGCGAGTAGCTGCGCGGCGCAAGCGGATCGCCGAGCACTTCGACCACCTTGACGCCGGCGTTGCGCCCGCGCCCGGCCGGTTCGGCGAGCACCAGCTGGCCCTTGTCGGCCTCGCCCCGGTCGCTGACCTTCACGGAGTTGCGGATCTTCTTGTCGACCGGCGCAAGCCAGGCCTGCCCGCCCGCGTCGATCTCCAGCACGCCGAGCATCGCACCCTCGGCGTCCGGCAGCTTCTTCATCGGATGCGCGATCCAGCCGCGCCCGGCTTCTTCGGTTCGGGCAAGGATGCGGTCGCCCTTGCGTAGTGCCGCCTGCTTCTTCTTCTCGATCACCCGCAGGCGCGGCGGAGCCCCGCCGTCGTCGGGGTTCCAGCTCTCGGGAACGGCGATGGGCTCGCCCTCGTCGATCTCGACAATCTTCAGCACCGTCACCTTGGGCACGCCGCCCATGCGGTGATAGGCGCTCTTGCGCCCGTCAATCAGGCCTTCCTCGGCCATGTCCTTGAGCAGCGCCTTCAGGGCGATCTTCTCCTGCCCCTTGAGACGGAAATGCTTGCCGATCTCGCGCTTGCCGACCTGCCCCTCGGCGCTGGTAACGAAGGCGACGATCTGGTCCTTGCTCGGCAGTCCCTGGAATTTCGACTTGTTCTGTTTCTGGTTCATGGCCCGCTATATGGGCGCTTACTCTGCCGTGTCGACCGGCAGCGGATAGAACGCCCCGCCCGGCACGGCGCTGGCGACGGGGCTGCACACATCGTTCGCGCACGATGCGACTCCGAAGATCCAGTCGTCCCCGCGGAACGGCGCCGTGTAATGGATTGCACGTTCGGTCATCGGGGTCGGATCGCCGACGGGTGTCTCGAACGACATGATCACGGCATCGTCCTCTTCCCAGTTGCTCGCGTCGGTGCGCCGCTTGACGATGACGTAGTTCGTCGCCCCCTCGACACCCTGCCATTCGAGCAGTGTATCGACCCTCAGCGCGGCATCGGCGGTCACCGACGGCGGCATCGGTGCGCGGGCGAGGCGGTCGGCGGCGCGGACGTTGAAGCGAGTCGCCTGCGCGAGATAGTCGAAATCCATCTCGTCGACCGTGTCGCCGTAGGTGACGCCATCCTCCACCCGCAGGTCCTGGTGCTGGTGCTCGTAATCCTCGATGGCGACGGACATGCGGATGGCCGGGAAACCGTGGTCGAGGAAGGGCAGGTGGTCCCCGCCGCGGCCCATGCGGTCGCTGCGCCAGGTCTGACGCACGTCGAGCCCGTCCGGATGCCCTTCGGCCAGCCGGTCCAGCCAGCGCGAGAGATTGCGGCTCGGACTGTCGTTGCCGCCGCCGCGGCTGCGCATGGCGGCGCGCATCTCGTCGGTCGCATCGACCCGCGTGCCATCGGAAAACACCCGCAGGTGATCGTCGTCGCACACGCCGTCGCTGCCGCAGCTGCCGCCCACGATGTCGTTGTTGAGCACGGCCTTGACCGTCCAGCCCTGTTCCCTCGCGTAGTCGGCCAGCAGTTGCCCGCCGTAGAGACCCTGTTCCTCGCCGGCGAGAAGGGCATAGACGATGGTGGTGGGATAGCTGCGGCGGCTGAGGGAGCGCGCCGCCTCCAGCACCAGCGCGCTGCCGCTGGCGTTGTCGTTGGCACCGGGCGCCTCGACCGCGGCGTCCATGACGTCGGAGCCGCGGCTGTCGATGTGGCCCTGGATGATGACGACCTCGTTGGGGCGCTCGGTGCCGCGCTGGATGGCGATGGCATCGCGGATCAGCACGGGTTCGGGGATGCGGCGACCGCTCGCCATCGTCTCGATGAGTTGCGTCTCGAGGCATCCCCCGCAGGCGGCGCTGGCCTCGTCGAATTCGGCCTTGCCCCAGTCGAGCGCCGCGCCGATTCCGCGCACCGGGTCGTCGTAGCCCGAGAGCGTGTGGCGGGTGCCGAAGGCGACCATCCGCTCGACATCGGCGCGCAGCCGTTCTGCCGAGACGGGCGCGGCGGGGTCGTCCTGCGCGGTGGCGGGGATGGCGACGAGGGCGGAACAGGCCGCCAGCAAAACGGATAAACGCATGGGGCCGACTTTGCGCGCAAAGTCATGCGCTTGGCAAGTCTCAGCCGAGAAGCGCGGGCTCCGCGCCGTATCGGTTCGCTCCGGGCTGCGATTTCCACACGCCGAAGACGATCACCACGAGATAACCGATCCACGCAACGTAATTCAGCGGGTCCTGCTGGACCTGCGCCTGCATCGCTTCGATGTTGGCGGGCGTGCCGCTGCCCTGCGCGAAAGCTTCGCGGATGACATCGACGGAGCGTACCGCGACGACCATCGCGATGGCCTGCGTCGCCAGTGGGATCGCGGCAATCCACCCGGTGAAGCCGCCGTCGTGCAGGCGGCGCACGAAAGCCGCGAGTAGCATCAGCGTCGTCACCGCGCTGACCGCCAGCGACAGCCAGATGGTCGAGGCAAGGTTCTCGCCCATCTGCGCCATGAGCTGGCTCTGCATCTGAGCCTGGTCCGCGCCCGATTGCGCTGCATCGTAGGCGGTGGTGGCCGAATCGACGACCAGCGGGATCGAGATCAGCAGCCCGGCGACGAATTGCACGATTAGGAGGAAGAGCAGGTACCACCAGAACGTGGGGCGCGCGTCGCGCCCGGCGAAGTTGGCCAGGTTGCCCAGGCAATACTTGATGGCAGTCAACATTTCGAAATCCCCCTCTAAACGACCCGCGCTAGTATGCGCGCGCGACCAGGACCCGTTCCACCGCCGGTTCGCCGGTGAACACGCAGGTGCCGTCCGCCGGAGCGGCATCCAGCGGCACATTGCGCAGCGTGAGCCGGTGCGTCTTGAGCTGCTCGACCACCTTGTCGAGCGCGCCGCCGGTCGGCTTCGACCATTGGACCTCGACCCAGCCCGGATATTTCGCCTCGCCGCCGAAAAACGCCGCGAGCGCGTCCATGTCGGTAATGCCGCGAACAATGTTCGCATCACGCCGGGCGCGCGCCTCGGCGAGCAGGCCAGTCTGCATTTCGGCGAGGATGGCGGGCACACGTGTCAGTGCCTCGTCGCGGGCGGGCGACTGGAAGGCAGGTTTGCCGCTTGCTTCGTCCCACAGCGCGTCGCGGCGCAGCAGGCTGACGACGCCGTTCTCCATGTCGCGCGGTCCCACCTCGATGATGACGGGCGCGCCCTTGCGCACCCAGTCCCAGCGCTTGGCGGCGGCCTTGCCCGGCTTGGTGTCGAGCAGAACGCGCAGCGGCTCGCCCAGCACGTGATGCGCGGCCAGTCCGGCGCGCAAGTCCTCGCACCAGGCGATAATCTCAGAATCTTCGGGCTTGTCGCGCAGCATCGGCAGGATGACGACCTGCTGCGGCGCCAGCGCGGGCGGCACGCGCAGCCCGTCGTCGTCGCCATGCGTCATGATGAGACCGCCGACCATGCGGGTCGACACGCCCCAGCTGACAGTATGCGCCAGCGCCTGTCCGCCCTCGCGGTCCTGGTACCGGATGTTCGCGGCCTGCGCGAAATTGGTGCCCAGATAGTGGCTGGTGCCCGCCTGCAGGGCCTTGCCGTCCTGCATCATGGCCTCGATCGACCATGTCTCCACCGCGCCGGGGAAGCGCTCGTTCTCGGGCTTCTCTCCGGCCACGACCGGGATGGCGCAGTTCTCCTCCGCGAAGGCGCGGTACATTTCCAGCGCGCGCATGGTCTCGGCCTTGGCATCGGCCTCGTTCTCGTGCGCGGTGTGGCCTTCCTGCCAGAGGAACTCGCTGGTGCGCAGGAACATCCGCGTGCGCATCTCCCAGCGCACCACGTTGGCCCACTGGTTGAGCTTCAAGGGCAGGTCGCGCCAGCTCTGGGTCCAGCGGCTCATGGCGTCGCCGATGATCGTCTCGCTGGTGGGGCGCACCACGAGCGGCTCTTCAAGCTTCGCCTCGGGATCGGGAATAAGCCCGCCCTTGTTGTCGGCGATCAGGCGATGATGGGTGACGACCGCCATCTCCTTGGCGAAACCCTCGACGTGCGCGGCCTCGCGTTCGAAATTGGCGAGCGGGATGAACAGCGGGAAATAGGCGTTCTCGACGCCTGCGGCCTTGATCCGGTCGTCCAGCAGGCGCTGCATCCGTTCCCAGATGCCGAAGCCCCACGGCTTGATGACCATGCAGCCGCGCACGCCCGATTCCTCGGCCATGTCGGCGGCGGAGATGACTTCCTGGTACCAAGCCGCGAAATCGTCCTCGCGCCGGGTGGTGAGTGCGTGCCGAATCTGGGACATGGGACAGGCGCGTTAGTCTATTCGCCGAGCTTGTCGAGCTTGCGCTGCATTTCTTCCATCTGCGCGCGCAGGGTTTCGATATCGGACCCGTCCCCGCCCGCCGCGGTAGTCGCGGTCGTCGGAGCTGGCTTGGCGCCGGGCATGAAGGCCGCGGCGGCGGCCTGGAACATCGCCATGTTGGTTTCCGCCATGCGGGCGAACATTTCCGGCCCCATGTTGGCCTTGAAGGCGTCACGCATCTTGTCCTGGTTGGACTGGAAGTTCGCCATGGCCGCCTCGAGATAGGGCGGCATCATCGCCTGCATGGAATTGCCGTACATCCCGATCAGCTGGCGCAGGAAGCTGACGGGCAGCATGTGCTCGCCATTGGCCTCTTCCTCCATGATGATCTGGGTCAGGATGGAATGGGTGATGTCGTTACCGGTCTTGGCATCGACCACCTGGAAATCCACCTCGTCGCGCACCATCACGGCGAGATCGTCGAGCGTGATGTAGCTGGAGGAGCGGGTATTGTAGAGACGCCGGTTGGCGTACTTCTTGATGATGACGGGCCCCTCTCCCGCGCGGTCGTTGTTAGCCATGATGTTGCACTCGATAGAGGGTTGCGCCCGGTTCGCCTTAGCACTTGCAGCAAGCAATTAGCAAACGCGGTAAATTGTTGTCCCCTAGCGGGACTGGAAGCGGTGGCCGATGGTGGTCAGCAGCTCGTATTGCGACAGACCCGACCGCGCACTCACCTCGGGCAGGGCGAAGGGCACGGTCAGGTAATCGCCCTCCTTCACCGGCAGGTCGCCGCAGTCGACCACCACCATGTCCATCGATACGCGTCCCAGGATCGGCAGCATGACACCCCCATAACCGAGCGCCCCGCCCTCGCCCCGCGCGCGCAGGAAGCCGTCGGCATAGCCGATGGACACCGTTGCGGCGCGCACTGGCCGGTCGGCGGTCCACAGTGCGTTGTAGCCCACGCTCTCGCCCGGCTTCAGGTTGCGCACCTGCAGCACCGCTGCCTCCGGGAAGGCGACCTGAGCGACGTGGGGCGCGAGCGCCGGCACCGGCACTCCGCCGTAGAGCGCGATGCCCGGACGGGTCAGGTCGAAGTGATAATCACTCCCCAGCGCAATCCCGGCACTGTTGGCGAAACTGAGGCGCCGCGCCTCGACTTGCCCTGCGACCTCGCGAAAGGTCGAGAGCTGGCGCGCGTTCATGTCACTATCCTCGTCCGCCGAGGCGAGATGCGAGAGCAGCACGTCGACGTCCAGCCCGGCCACCGCGGCATCGCCTACCTCGTCCGCAGCGATGCCCAGGCGGTTGATGCCGGAATCGAGCATCAGATGGCAGCGCCCGCCGCCGGTCCGCGTCCACAGGTCGGCCTGCCGCAGCGAATTGATGACCGGCACGGCCCCGGTGGCGCGTGCATAGGCGGCCTCCGCCTCGTCGCGCGGCCCGTGGAGGACGGCGATGGAGGCTGCATCGGTATGCGCCAGTAGCGGCGCGACTTCGCCCCAGTGGGCGAGAAAGAACTGCCGAGCGCCCGCCTCGCGCAGGGCAGGTACGACGCGCTCGACGCCCAGGCCGTAAGCGTTCGCCTTTACCGCCGCGCCGGCCGCCGCGGCGCCCGACAGCCTGTCGAGAGTTCGCCAGTTGGCCTTAAGCGCCTCGGTATCGAGCCGCATCCGCAGGCTGGCGGGCGGCACCGCGACCTGTGACAAGTCAGGCGGGGTCATCGGCGAAGTCGGTAGGCGGTCCGCTCTTGAGACCCCACCAGGCGACCAGCGCGCCGAAGGCGACCACAGCCCAGGTGTACCAGAGGCCCGAATAGACATCGCCCGTGCGTGCCACGATGTAGCTGGAGATCAGCGGCAGGAACCCGCCGAGATAGCCTGCGCCGATGTGGTAGGGGATCGACATGGAGGAATAGCGGATGCGCGCGGGGAACATCTCGGTCAGCAGAGCCGCAACGGAGCCGTAGGTCAGCGCCGAGAGCGCACCGAGCGCGAGTAGCAGCGCGACGATGCCGAGCACGGCGATCCACGGCGGAAACTGGCGATCGAAGTCGTAGCCCGCCGCCTCCAGCGAACCCTGGATTCGCTCCTTGCGGGGCGCATCCTCCAGCCCGGTGTAATCGAGACTGAAGTCGCCGATCTCCACGACCTGCGGCACATCCTCGGCACCGGCGGCAACCGGGCGGATATCGTAGGGCACGCCGAGCGCGGTGAGATCGGACAGCACCCGTCCGCACTCGCTCGCCTGCACGTCGGCGAAGGGATCGAAGTCGCAAGCCGGGCCGCTGACGAAGACCTGGGCCTCGGCACTGCTGCGGGACAGGCCCGGATTGGCCAGCGCGCCCATGCCCCAGAAGATGGGAAACAGCAGCACTAGCGAGAGCAGCGCGCCGATGAGGATGGGCTTCTTGCGCCCTACCCTGTCCGACCACTTGCCCACGACGATGTAGAAACTCATCGCGATCGCACCGGCGACCAGCATGATGCCTTCGACAAGGCCGTTTTCCATCCGCATGGGCCCGCGCAGGAAGCTGAGGGTGGAGAAGAAAGCCGTGTACCAGATCACCGTCAGCACGCCCGCCACGCCGAACAGCGCCACGAAGATGCGGCGCTTGTTGCCGGGATAAGTGAAGCTTTCGACGAAGGGATTGCCCGCGGTCTCGCCGGCTTCCTTCATCGCCTTGAACACCGGGCTTTCCGACAGCTTCAGGCGCATCCACAACGATATGGCGAGAAGGGCGATGGAGAGCAGGAAAGGCACCCGCCAGCCCCATTCGGAAAAGGCCTCCTCCGGGATCAGCGCGCGGCATACAAGCACGACGAGGATGGACAGCACGAAGCCGCCGACCACGCTCGCCTGGATGAAGCTGGTGTAATAGCCGCGCCGTTCGGGCGGGGCGTGCTCCGCGACGTAGATCGCCGCGCCGCCGTATTCGCCGCCGAGCGCCAGGCCCTGCAGCACGCGCAGGGCGATGACGATGATCGGCGCGGCCACCCCGATGCTCGCCGCGGTGGGGATAAGGCCGACTCCCGCCGTCGCTACGCCCATCAGCGTGACGGTGACGAGAAAGGTGTACTTGCGCCCCAGCTTGTCGCCCAAGTAGCCGAACAGGATCGCGCCCAGCGGACGGCAGCCGAAGCCCACCGCAAAACCGGCCCAGACCAGCAGCGTTTGCAGCGTCTCGTTGCCGGACGGGAAGAAGGCCGCGCCGATCAGCGCCGCCAGCGTGCCGTAGATGAAGAAATCGTACCATTCGAAGATCGTGCCCGCCGAGCTGGCAGCAATCACCAGGCGAATGTCTTTCGCCGTGGGCTGGTGTTCCGATTGCGCGAGTATCGCGTCCATGCGCTCCCCCGAAGTCTCCTGAGCGAGCGGTTAGCCGGTCGCGGGCGCGGTGGAAAGGGCCGCCAGCGCCGCCTTCCACGGCAGCAGCATGGCGCCGTGACGTCCGGGAAAGGCGCGCGCCGGAGCGATCAGCGCGAGGTCGGGCCAGTCGGGCATGGCGCCTTCGCCCGCGATCCAGGCCGCGATGGCATCGTGGGCGGAAATCACCTCGTCCGGCATGCGACCGCCCACGTGGCGCGCGAAGACAGCGGCCGCCGCCTGTCCGACGGCGCAGGCGCGCACGAGCATTCCCAGCCCGGCGACCGAACCGTCCGCGGCAGGCTCTACGTCGAGCGCGATGGTCGAGCCGCACGCAGGCGAGCGCGCCTCTGCATGGAGCGCAGCGCCAGGCAGCGGCGGCCAGGCGGCCAGTTCCACGGCGGCGGCCAGCAACTGCGGGGTATAGAGCTTGTCCGCGCTCACCCGGTAGTGCCGACGGCGGGATCACCCTCCGCCTCGCTCTCGCCCTGCAAGCGGGCGCGGCGTTCCTGTATGATCTGCACCATGGCGCGCGAACCGGCATCGACGAGCTGGTAGGTGCGCGCCTCGGAAATCCAGTCGGGCCGCCCGCGCGCGCCCCAGACGGTATCGTAGCCAAGCACCAGCAGCGAAAAGGCGATGACGACGATGATGACGCCCTTCACCGCGCCGAAGCCGAAGCCGAGGACGCGGTCGATCGGGCCGAGCACCGAATTGCGCGAGCTTTGCCCGGCCATGCGGGCGATCAGCTTCATGCCCGCATAGGGGATGAGCAGCAGCAACGCGAAGGCAAGAATAGCGGCGGTGACCGGCGAGCCCATGAAATCGAGGATGGCGGCGGTCAGATCGGTGTGAAGGTAGCGGATCGCCAGCACGGCGAGAATCCACGCGGCGAGCGAGAGCACTTCCTGCACGAAGCCGCGCATGAACCCGCCGACCGCCCCGACCCCCACGAGCAGAAGCACGATGATATCGAAACCCGTCATTCGCCGGTCAATTTAGGTCGATGCCAGCAACCGGTCAACGAGTGACGTCACGCCGCCGATCCCGGCATAGCGCAGCCCCTTCACGTCCTGCCCGCCGTCCGCGGGGCCGAATGCGCGGGCAAAGCCGAGCTTCGCCGCCTCGCGCTGGCGCAACGAGGAATGCGCC
Source organism: Aurantiacibacter luteus (assembly GCF_001010945.1). GTDB lineage: Bacteria > Pseudomonadota > Alphaproteobacteria > Sphingomonadales > Sphingomonadaceae > Alteraurantiacibacter > Alteraurantiacibacter luteus. Next base: position 768,445 of record NZ_LBHB01000001.1, on the reverse strand, counting down.
ACGGGGCGCACCTCGCCCGAAAGCGACAGCTCGCCGAACCAGATCGCGTCCTTGGCCAGCGGTTTGTCGGCCAGGGCGGAAATCAATGCAGCGGCCACGGCGAGATCGGCGGCCGGGTCCGACAAGCGGTAGCCGCCCGCGACGTTGAGATAGACCTCTGCCGTGGAGAAACTGAGCCCGCAGCGCGCCTCCAGCACGGCAAGCAGCATCGCCAAGCGCCCGCTGTCCCACCCCACCACCGCGCGGCGCGGGGTCGCGCCCGATTGCAGCCGCACGATCAAGGCCTGGATCTCGACCAGCACGGGCCGGGTCCCCTCAAGCGCAGGGAAAACCGCGCTGCCGGCGATGGGCTCGTCGCGGCCGGACAGGAACAGGGTGGAAGGGTTGCTGACCTCGGCGAGGCCATGCCCCTCCATCGCGAAGACGCCGATCTCGTCCACCGCGCCGAAACGGTTCTTGAGGCTCCTGAGGATGCGATACTGGTGGCTGCGCTCGCCCTCGAAGCTCATCACGGTATCGACCATGTGTTCCAGCACGCGGGGCCCTGCGATGTTGCCGTCCTTGGTGACGTGGCCGACGAGGACGAGGCAGGTCCCCGTCTCCTTGGCGAAGCGGATCAGTTCGAACGCGCTGGCGCGCACCTGGCTGACGGTGCCGGGCGCACCCTCGATCATGTCGGAATGCATGGTCTGGATCGAATCGACCACCAGCAGGTCGGGCGGCGTGCCGTTGCCGAGCGTGGTCAGGATATCGCGCACCGATGTGGCCGAGGCGAGGCGCAGGTTGGCATCCGCCACGCCGAGGCGTCCGGCGCGCATCCGCACTTGCCCGGTCGCTTCCTCGCCACTGACATAGACCACGTCGCCCCCCGCCTTGGCGATGGAGGCGGCCGCCTGGAGCAGCAGCGTGGATTTGCCGATCCCCGGCTCGCCGCCCATCAGGATAGCCGATCCCGGCACCAGCCCGCCGCCGAGCGCGCGGTCGAATTCGGCGATGCCGGTGGAGCGACGGGCCAGCGGGGCGGTGGGCGCGTCGAGGCTTTCGAACCGGATCGCCCGCCCGCCGCTCGACAGGTTGTGCGCGGCGGCGAACTTGGTTTCCGGCGCTTCCTCGACGAGCGTATTCCACTCGCTGCAATCCGCGCACTGCCCCTGCCAGCGCGAGGCGACGCTGCCGCATTCGGTGCATACATATCGCTTCTTCGGCTTCGCCATCGCAGGCGGACTAACCGGAACAGAACTGGAACGCAACAGCGGTTGTCGGCCCCTGCCCCATCTGCCAACAAGGTGGGCGATGCGGCAGAAGGAACTGAGGATAGCGCTGGTCTGCTACGGCGGGGTGAGCCTTGCCGTCTACATGCACGGCGTCACGAAGGAGATCTGGAAGCTCGCCCGCGCCAGCCGCGACCACCACGCCGCCACGCCTGCGCCGTCCGGCGGTGTCGAGGCCGTCTATCTTGCCCTCCTGCGCAAGATCGAGAGCGGCGACGGCCTGCGGCTGCGGGTGCTGACCGACATCGTGACGGGCGCTAGCGCGGGCGGCATCAACGCGGTCTTCCTCGCCCAGGCGATCCACTCCGGCCACAGCCTCGAGCCGCTGACCGAGCTGTGGCTGGAAAACGCCGACGTCGAGCAACTGGTGGACGAGGACGCGCGGCCGTGGTCGGACGTGGCGGCCAAGCCGTGGATGCGGCCCTTCGTCTGGTACCTCACCAATCGGCCCGGCAACCCGGTGAGCGAGAGCGTCTCTGCCGAAACGCGGCAGGAGGTGCGACGCAAGCTATCGGGGCTGGTGCGCGGGCGCTGGTTCGAGCCGCCGTTCTCCGGCCCCGGCTTCACCCGCCTGCTGCACGATGCGCTGCTCTCGCTCGGCACAGCGGGCGCCGAGAAGCCGTTGCTGCCGCCGGGCCATCCGCTCGACCTGCTGGTCACGGCCACGGACTATCGCGGCCACCGCGAGTTGCTGCGGCTCAACAGCCCGCCGCTGGTGGAAGAAAGCGAGCATCGCCTGCCCATCGGCTTTCGCGCGGCGACCCCGTCAAGCGGTGGACGGGACCTTGCGCCTCTCGCCGAACTCACCTTCGCCGCCCGCGCCACCGCGAGCTTCCCGGGCGCCTTTCCGCCGATGAGTGTGGGCGAGGTGGAAGCTGCGCTGCCCGGCGGATGGGAGGGGCGCGACGCCTTTCTGAAGCGCGTGATGCCTGCACACGTTGCACAGGGAACGCTCGACCAGGTGGCGCTGATCGACGGATCGGTGCTGGTCAACGCGCCATTCGCGGGCGCCATGGCGGGGCTTAGCGCGCGGCCGGCCCAGCGCGAGGTGGATCGCCGTTTCGTCTACATCGACCCCACCCCGGCCCGCCGCGCCCCGGCCCGCGGCGAAACCCCGCGCCGCATCGGCTTCTTTTCCGCCATCGTCGGGTCGCTTTCCGCGATCCCTCGGGAACAGCCGATCCGCGACAACCTGGAGACGCTCGCCGCACAGTCGCGCGAGGCGCTGCGGCTTTCGCGCATGGTGCAGACCCTGCGACCGCAGGTGGAAGCGGTGGTCGAGGGCATTTTCGGACGCACGCTGTTTTTCGACCGGCCCACGCCCGCTCGCCTCGCCAAGTGGCGTGCTCGCGCGCAGCAGGAGGCGGCGGAGCAGGCCGGCTACGCGTTCCAGTCCTATGCGCTCGCCAAGCTCGCCGGGATCGTCGATCGCCTCGCGGACCTGGCGCTTGCTGCCGGCAATTTTGACACCGCACCCGACCGCGCGAGCGTGGCCGCGGCGTTGCGCGGGGCTATCGAGGCGAGCGGGCTTGACACCCTGGGCAGTCCGAAGGGCGGCGCCAGCCCCGCGGCGATCTTCTTCCTGCGCGATCACGACCTCGCCTTTCGCATTCGCCGCCTGCGACTGATCGCCCGCCGCCTGTCGCGCGAATGGGATGCCGATCCGCATATCGACGATGACGAACTGGAGCGCGCGCGGGACGGAGTCTACCGCGCGATGGCGCTGTATTTCGACCGCGAGAACTTCAGCACTTTCGGCGACGACTTTGTCTCAGCGGCGAGCAATGTGCTGGCCGAGCCGGGAGCGTTTCTCGATGCCCTTGCCGCGGCCCGTTCGCTCCGCGCCGCCGACGAGGAGGCCGAAGGCATACTCGCCGAGACCATGCAGGCCATGTCGCGCGACCTCAGGCGCCGCGTCCTGCTCGCCTACCTCGGCTTCCCATTCTACGACGTCGCCACCCTGCCTTTGCTGCGCAACGAGGGCTTCACCGAGTTCGACCCGGTCAAGGTCGATCGCATCAGTCCCGACGATGCCACCGCGATCCGTGAAGGCGGCGCGGCGGCGAGCCTGCGCGGCACCGAGTTCTTCAACTTCGGCGCCTTCTTCAGCCGCGCCTACCGCGAGAACGATTACCTGTGGGGCCGGATGCACGGGGCCGAGCGGATGATCGACCTCGTCTGCTCGACGGTGCCGGGCGGTTTCGACGAGACCGTGTGCCTCAGCTTCAAGCGCGATGCGTTGCTCGCGATCTGCGACGAGGAGCTGGAGCGGGGCCTCTGCAAGCCGGCTTTGGTCGAACGGCTGCGCGACGAGATTGTCGGCAAGCTCGGCTAGCTATGACCGCTAAGCCCCGAAAGCGTCCTTAATCTTTTCGAAGAAACCGCGGCTCTCCGGGCATTCCTCGCCGGTCTCGGTCTCGCGGAACTCGCACAGCAGTTCCTTCTGCCGCGCCGTAAGCCTGGTCGGCGTTTCCACCATGACCTCGACCACCAGCTCGCCGCGTCCGCGCCCCTGCAGCACTGGCATACCCGCACCGCGTTTGCGCAACTGCTTGCCCGACTGGATTCCGGCGGGAATCTCGATCTGGTTCACCTCGCCGTCGAGGCCGGGAATTTCGATCGTGTCACCGAGCGCTGCCGTGGTGAAGCTGATCGGCACGCGGGTGAAGAGCGAAGTGCTCTCGCGCTCGAAGACCTTGTGCGGCTTGACGTGGACGAAGATGTAGAGATCGCCCGCGGGGGCGCCGCGCGGGCCGGCCTCGCCCTTGCCGGAGAGGCGGATGCGCGTGCCGTTGTCGACGCCGGGCGGCACCTCGACCTCGTAGTGCTGCTCCTTGTCGACGCGACCCTCGCCGCGGCAGTCGCGGCAAGGGCTCTCGATCACCTCGCCCGCGCCGTGGCAATTGGGGCACGGCCGTTCGATGACGAAGAAGCCCTGCTTGGCCCGAACCTTGCCCGCGCCGTGGCACAGTTCGCAGCGGCGGCTGCTGGTGCCGGGGGTGGCGCCGGTGCCGGTGCAGGTGTCGCAGGTGGTGGAAACCTCCACCTCGATCTCGGTCTGCTTGCCGTGGAACGCTTCTTCCAGCGTGATCTGCATGTCGTAGCGCAGGTCCGCGCCGCGACGCGGGCGGGCCCTGCCGCCGGGAGCCTGCCCGCCGAAAGCGCTACCGAAGATCGTCTCGAAGATATCGCCGATGTCGCCGAAATCCGCCGCGCCCGGGCCGCCGCCCTGCTGGAAGGCAGCGTGGCCATAGCGATCGTAGGCCGCGCGCTTCTGCGGGTCCTTCAGCACCTCGTAGGCGGCGCTGCAGATTTTGAACTGGTTTTCCGCCTCGGCATCACCCGGATTGCGGTCCGGGTGATATTTCATGGCGAGCTTGCGATAGGCGGACTTGATCGTCGCGCCGTCCGCCGTGCGCTCGATGCCGAGCACCTCGTAGAAGTCGATTTCAGATGACATACGCGAACCCCCAAACGTCGCCGCCACCGGCGCGCAGGGCGACGGTGGCGGCTTCGTTGTCCATCGGGATGATTATCCCTTGTTCTCGTCGTCGACTTCGGTGAACTCGGCCTCGACCACGTCCTCGTCGGAAGACGCGCCCTCGGCCGAGCTCGCAGCCGCATCGGCAGAGGCCGCGGCACCCGCGTCCTGCTCCTGCTGGTAGATCGCCTGGCCCATCTTCATGGCGGCGTCGGTCAGCTTCTGGCTCTTGTCCTTCATCGCATCGATGTCATCGCCTTCGAGCGCGGTCTTGGCCTCGGCAACGGCGGTCTCGATCTCGGACTTGAGGCCGGCATCAATCTTGTCGCCATTGTCGGACAGCTGCTTCTCGGTCGCATGGACCAGGCTGTCGAGGCCGTTGCGGACTTCGGCGGCCTCGCGGCGCTTCTTGTCCTCCTCGGCGAACTTCTCGGCATCCTGCACCATCTGGTCGATGTCGGCATCGGACAGACCGCCCGAAGCCTGGATCTTAATCTGCTGCTCCTTGCCGGTGCCCTTGTCCTTTGCATTGACGTTGACGATGCCATTGGCGTCGATGTCGAAGGTCACCTCGATCTGCGGCACGCCGCGCGGCGCGGGCGGAATGCCGACCAGGTCGAACTGGCCGAGCAGCTTGTTGTCCGCCGCCATCTCACGCTCGCCCTGGAAGACGCGGATGGTTACCGCGTTCTGGTTGTCCTCGGCGGTCGAGTAGACCTGCGCCTTCTTGGTCGGGATCGTGGTGTTGCGGTCGATCATGCGGGTGAATACGCCACCCAGCGTCTCGATGCCCAGCGACAGCGGAGTCACGTCGAGCAGCAACACGTCCTTCACGTCGCCCTGCAGCACGCCGGCCTGGATGGCTGCACCCATGGCGACCACCTCGTCGGGGTTTACGCCGGTGTGCGGCTTGGAGCCGAAGAACTCCTCCACCACTTCGCGCACCTTGGGCATGCGGGTCATACCGCCGACCAGGATCACCTCATCGACCTCGTTCTTGGAAACGCCTGCGTCCTCGAGCGCCTTCTTGCAAGGCTCCAACGTGCGCTTGATGAGGTCGCCGACCAACTGCTCCAGCTTGGAGCGGGTCAGCGTCTCGACGAGGTGCAGCGGGGTGGAGCTGCCGCCTTCCATGCGTGCGGTGATGAAGGGCAGGTTGACCTCGGTCTGGGCCGAGCTCGAAAGCTCGATCTTGGCCTTTTCCGCGGCTTCCTTCAGGCGCTGAAGAGCGAGCTTGTCGGTCTTCAGGTCCATGTTTTCCTTCTTCTTGAACTCGGCCGCCAGGTACTCGACGATCGTGCTGTCGAAGTCCTCGCCGCCGAGGAAGGTATCGCCGTTGGTGGACTTCACCTCGAACACGCCGTCGCCGATCTCGAGGATCGAGATGTCGAAGGTGCCGCCGCCGAGGTCGTAGACGGCAATGGTCTTGCCGTCATTCTTGTCCATACCGTAGGCCAGCGCCGCGGCGGTCGGCTCGTTGATGATGCGCTCCACCTCAAGTCCCGCGATCTGCCCTGCGTCCTTGGTCGCCTGGCGCTGCGCGTCGTTGAAGTAGGCGGGCACGGTAATCACGGCCTTGGAGACCGTCTCGCCGAGATAGCTCTCGGCGGTTTCCTTCATCTTCTGCAGGATGAAGGCTGAAATCTGGCTGGGCGAATAGTCCTCGCCGCCGGCCTCGACCCAGGCGTCGCCGTTCTTACCCTTGACGATGTCGTAGGGGACGAGCTCCATGTCCTTCTTGGTCAGCGGATCGTCGAAGCGGCGGCCGATCAGGCGCTTGATGGCGAACAGGGTGTTGTCGGGATTGGTCACGGCCTGGCGCTTGGCGGGCTGGCCGATCAGGCGCTCGCCATCCTTGGTGAAGGCGACGATCGAGGGCGTGGTGCGCGCGCCTTCGGAATTCTCGATGACCTTGGGCTTGCCCCCTTCCATCACCGAAACGCAGCTGTTGGTGGTGCCGAGGTCGATGCCGATAATCTTGCTCATTTACGTTCCCATTCTCTTTACGGTTGGACGCTGCGCGCTCGGTTTCCCGTCCCGGCGAAACCTGTCGGCAGCTCGGATAAAGCTGTGTAACGAGCCGCGATATAGGAGCGGTTTGGCTTGGCACAAGAGACCTGCCCGGCTAGAAATCCGCCATTGTCCGAGAGGGGTACACCAATGATCAAGACGCCGTTTTCCGCCACGATTTCGCTCGCCGCCGCCGCGCTGCTGCTCGCTTCCTGCGGCGAAGATGCCGCGCCCGAACAGGTTGCCGAGGCGAATGGGGACTGCGTAACCGGCATCGAGGTGACGGACGCATGGCTCTCGCTGCCTGCGGTCGAGGGCAATCCCGGCGCGGCCTATTTCACCCTCACCAACACCGGCAGCCAGCCGTGGACGATCCGCGGCGCGGACCTGCTGGGTGCCGAGAGCGCAATGCTGCATGAGACCACCGAGTTCAATCTGCAGGAAGACATGCAGGAGCTGGTCCAGCAGCCGGTCGAGCCGGGCGAGACCCTGCAGTTCGCGCCGGGCGGCAAGCACGTGATGGTCATGGGCGTCCCCGCCGACCTGGTCGCAGGGGGCCAGGGCGAGATCACCCTGACCGACGTGCGCGGCGACAAGTGCAGCTTCCCGGTCGAGGTGCGCGCCGCGGGTGACGCGCCTGCCGCCGCGACGGAAAACGCCGCCGCCGAGTGAACGGCGAAACAGCCCTCTCCTGCCCCGTCGGCGGGGAACGCCCCCTGAGTGCGGGCGAGGTCGCCCTCGCCCGGACCATGTTCGGCCACGCCATCGACTACGCGAAGGTCACCATACGCCGACGCAAATTCGCCTTCTTCCAGCCGAAGCGGGTGACGATGGCCCCGCGCGGCCACATTCACTTCCACCCGCTCGGCAGCGGCTATTGCGACGATTTCACAAAGGTCTCGCTCAGGCGGCAGGCGCTCTTTATTCACGAGATGACCCATGTCTGGCAGACCCAGACGCTGGGCGACTGGTATCTGCTGCTCAACCGCATGCCCTGGGCGCGATACGACTATGCGCTGAAGCCCGACTGGAAGCTGGAACAGTACGGCATCGAACAGCAGGCGCGCATCGTCGAGCATGCCTTCCTGCTGCGCAACGGGGTGAAACTGGCGGGCGTGGCAGATGCGCGGGCTTACGAGGCCCTGGTGAATTTTCCGGGAGCGACCGGCTGACCGACTTCGAGTTCATTTTCGCGCTTTACGCTCTCATTCTCGGCTTCTCGCTGGTCGAGTTGCTCGGCGGGCTGGGCCGCGCGCTGGAACTCGAATTCGCAGGCGAGGCCCGGGGCGGAGAGCGGCGTTTCACGATAGGCTGGCTCACCCCGCTCATGGCGATCTTCGTCATGGTGGACTTGATGTCCTTCTGGATGTTCTCCTGGACCGTCCAGCGGCTCGTCACCGTGACCCCGCACACCTTGCTGGCCGTGATGGCCTTTGCGAGCGCCTATTACTTGGCGGCGCGGCTGGTATTTCCCGCGGATCCAGAGCGTTTCCGCAACCTCGATGCCCACTACTTCCGAGTTTCCCGCACCATCTTCGGCATCCTCATCGCGCTGGTCGCCATCCAGTGGGCCTACCTGCTCTCTATCGAGGAAATCAGGTCGGCGCTTATGTCTGCGCGCAGCATCTGGACGACCCTGCTGTTCGTCGGCCTGATGGGAGCGGCGATGGTGTTCCGCCAACGCAGGGTGCAGGCGATTTTGCTGGTTGCGCTGATCGTTCGCTACTTGGTGCTTTACCTGCTGGTCTGACAGCTGTTTGGCGCGTCAAGCGACACGCGATTCCAGCTGATTTTTCCCACTTCGGCCAGCCCGGCGAGCACGCCGCGCAACCGGTGGCCAAAGTCTCCGGACAACACTCGAGATCGGCGCGCGGCTATGCACCATGGTTCGATTTCGGGCACCGTTTCAATATCTTGATTCGGAGACTTGCCCATCGGATGCACTGTGTTACACAAACAGAGACCGTGCTGGGGGGCAATCGGTCGTTCATGCTGGTGGGCACATGGCTGAACGAACGGGTCGCTCCGCATAGTCGCACAGACTACTTAGGGGGACCATTCATGTATAAGAAGACCTTGCTCGCCGCCGTCGCGATGTCCGCGCTCGGCCTTTCCGCGCCCGCGATGGCGCAGGATTATTCTGCCGAGCCGAACTACGGCACCTTTTCCATCCAGCCCGGCTTCGCCGACGACCCCCGCGTGATCAACGTCCAGTCGGGCGGGTCTGTGGATGCGAGCGGCATTTCCAGCGACTGCGCCGGTTATATTTCCGATGCGCCCGACGTGCGGCTGAACTACGGCCAGGGCAGCGGCACGTTGCCGCTGATCATCGGCGCGATGGCCGACAGCGATACGACGCTGGTGATCAACGCTCCCGACGGCAGCTGGTATTGCGACGACGACCGCGGCGCCGATCTCAACCCTCTCATCCGCTTCCACCAACCGCAGGCCGGGCAATACGACATCTGGGTCGGCACCTACGGCGGCAGCGACCTCCATCCCGCCCGCCTCTACATCACCGAGCTGGAAAGCACGCTGGCGGACGATCAGGGCGGTTCGTCCAGTGGCGGCGGCAGCTCCGGCGGTGGTGGCACCAACTACGGCAGCGTCAGCCTGCAGTCCGGCTTCACTCCCGATCCCTACCTCGTGCGCGTCCAGGCCGGCGGCAGCATGAGCGCTTCGAACATGGCTTCGGGCTGCGCCGGCTACGTCTCCTCCGCCGCCGATTTCGAACTCGACTACACCTCGGGCTCGCTGCCGCTATACATTTCCGCCGACGCCATGGCGGACACGACGCTGGTCGTGCGCGCTCCCAATGGCAGCTATTATTGCGACGACGACAGCGGCGAGGGCAACAATCCGCGCGTGTGGCTGCAGACGCCCATGACGGGCCGTTACCAGATCTGGGTCGGCACCTTTTCGAGCGGCTCGCTACAGGCGGCCGAACTCAATATTTCCGAGCTCTACAGCGAATAGAGCCGCAGGTGCGAATGGAGGCGGGTCCGCCGGGTATTGCCCGGCGGACCCGTTTCGCATTTTTACTCTTCAGAAATATCGGCGATAGCGATCGTCATTGCGACAATCGTCGTCGACATAGCGGCCATCGTAGTAGTAGCCGTCGCAGCGGTTGTTCTTGTCAGACACGTAGCCGACCACGGCACCGATAGCGGCACCTGCCAGGGCATAAGTCGTGATGTCCTCGTCGGTTATCGCAGCCACGGCTGCGCCGGCTGCAGCCCCGGCCAGACCACCTTCGACAGCGTAATTCTCGGCGCACGCGGTCAGGCCCATGCTGGACGCGATCAGCGCGGGTGCGAGCAAAATCTTGTTTTTCATGTCGTCTCTCCGTGTCGCCCCCGCTGATGACGATACGGACAGGAACGGCCGGTGTTCCGAATTTTACGCGCCTGGTATCAATCCGGCTTCTTCGCAACGCCGACCATGCTCGGGCGCAGCAGGCGGTCGCGGATCATGTAGCCGGCCTGCATTTCCTGCACCACCGTGCCCGGTTCCGCGTCGTTTGAGGGGATTTCCAGCATCGCCTGGTGCTGGTTCGGATCGAGCGGCAAACCCATCGCCGCGATTCGGCTGATGCCGTGCTGGGCGAAGACCTTTTCCAGCTCGCGCTGGGTGGCTTCGATCCCGGCGACCAGGCCGCGAAACTTATCGTCCTCGCGCAGTTCGGCCGGCACCGCATCGATGGCGCGCGAGAGGTTGTCGGCCACGCTCAGCACGTCGCGGGCGAAGCCGGTCGCCGCATAGGTGCGTGCGTCCTGCACCTCGCGCTCCATCCGGCGGCGCTGGTTCTGCGCTTCGGCCTTGGCATAAAGCGTCTCCTGCTTCGCCGCCTCGAGATCGGCGCGCAGCGAGGCGAGCGCGTCGTCCACGCTCCCGCCGTCCTCCTCGTCGTCCCCGTCGGCGAGAAATTCCTCCGGCACGCCTTCCAGTTCGCGCGCCACTTCCTCGTCGCGTTCGATATCCGTCTGGCCGGTTTCGGCCTTTTCGTTGTCCGTCATCTCTACCTGTCTATCCGATGATCCTGCCCAGCGATCGGGCGGTGAAGTCCACTATCGGTACGACGCGCGCGTAATTCAACCGCGTAGGGCCGATAACGCCAAGCACACCCACCACCCTGCCCTCTCGGTCGCGGTAGGGCGAGGCAATGACGCTGGATCCGGAGAGCGCAAACAGCCGGTTCTCGGCGCCGATGAAGATGCGCGCCGATTCGGCCTCGCGCGCGCTTTCCAGCAATTCGGCGACGGATTGCTTGTTCTCGAGGTCGTCGATCAGCGAGCGGACCCGTTCGATATCAGTCAGCGCGCTCTCGTCGAGCAGGTTGGAGGCGCCGCGCACGATCAGCACCGGGCGCCGCGCGGCATCCTCGCTCCAGGTGGCGATGCCGGCCTCGACCAGGTGCCGCGCCGCCTCGCCCAGCGCGCTGCGGCCCGAGGCGATTTCCGCCTGCATGGCCCGCGCAGCCTCGGCGAGCGTGCGCCCGGCAAGCTGCGCGGTGACGTAGTTGCCCGCCTCCACCAGATCTGCCGGGGAGAGCCCGTCGCCGATGTCGAGCACGCGGTTCTCGATCCCGCCGTCCTCGCCCACAAGCACGGCGAGCGCGCGCCGTTCGTCGAGCGCGACCAGCCGCATCTGCGCGAGCCGCGGCTCCCGGCGCGGCACCATGACCATGCCCGCCGCGCCGCTGATTTCCGACAGCATGGCGCTGGTCTTTTCGAGCGCGCTCTCGATCGGTCCGGGGGCGGAGAGCTTCCTTTCGATGGTCGCGCGCTCCTCGGCGGTCGGCTCGGCCACCTGCATGATACCGTCGACGAACATCCTGAGCCCGCTCTCGGTCGGCATCCGCCCGGCACTGGTGTGCGGCGCGGCGAGCAGGCCGAGAATTTCCAGCTCGCTCAGCACCGAGCGGATCGAGGCGGGCGAGAGGTTCACCGCCCCGCTCTGCGCGAGCGCCTTCGAGCCGACCGGCTGCCCGCTGGCGAGATAGTCCTCCACCACGAGCCGGAAGATGTCGCGCGCGCGGTCCGTCAGGTCGGTGATGGTGGGGGAAGCCATGACAAGTCCTACTCTAGGCGCTACGGCCCGCTTCGCAATATCTGGAGACCTTCATGCGACCTTCCGGCCGTGCGCCCGACGAAATGCGCGCCATCACGATCGAAACCGGCTTCACCAAGCACGCCGAAGGAAGCTGTCTCATCAGTTTCGGCGACACGCGCGTGCTGTGCACCGCGAGCGTGGAAAACAGCGTGCCGCCGTGGATGCGCAACAAGGGCCGCGGCTGGGTGACGGGCGAATACTCGATGCTTCCGCGCGCCACGCACACGCGCGGCAGTCGCGAGGCGGCGCGCGGCAAGCAGAGCGGGCGCACGCAGGAAATTCAGCGGCTTATCGGGCGCTCCTTGCGCGCCGTGGTAGATCTGGAGAAGCTGGGCGAGCGACAAATCACGCTCGATTGCGACGTGCTGCAGGCCGACGGCGGCACGCGCACGGCCTCGATATCGGGCGCCTGGGTGGCGTTGCGGCTCGCGGTCAACAGCCTGCTGGCATCGGGCACCTTGAAGGCCGATCCGATCACCGCCAAGGTCGCCGCGGTTTCCTGCGGCATCCACCAGGGAACGCCGGTGCTCGACCTCGACTACATCGAGGATTCGAACGCCGATGCCGATGCCAACTTCGTGCTGATCGAGGGCGGGCAGATCGCCGAGGCGCAAGCCACGGCGGAAGGCGCGACCTACGACGAGGAAGGCTTGCTGCGCCTGCTGCGCCTCGCGCAGATGGGTTGCGGCGAGATCTTCCGTGCACAAGAGGCGGCAGTCAGGTGACGCGGCAGCTCGGCAGCGGCAAGCTCGTCATCGCGACGCACAACGCGGGCAAGCTGAAGGAGATTTCGGCCCTGCTCGCGCCCTACGGCGTTGATTGCGTGTCGGCGGGTGCGCTGGGCTTGCCGGAGCCTGCCGAGACAGGCCGCACTTTCGTCGAGAACGCACTCATCAAGGCGCGCGCTGCTGCCGAGGCTTCGGGCCTGCCCGCGCTCGCCGACGACAGCGGGCTCGCCGTCGATGCGCTCGACGGCCGCCCCGGCGTCTACACCGCCGACTGGGCCCAGCGGCAGTGGTTCGAAGGCGAACCGGGACGCGACTGGTACATGGCGATGGGCAAGGTCGAAGGGCTTTTGCAGCAGCTCGGACCCGGCGCCTCGCGCGCCTGCGCCTTTCACTGCGTCCTCGCGCTGGCATGGCCTGACGGCGAGCACGCGATCTACGAAGGGAAGGCGGCGGGCAAGTTCAGCTGGCCTCCGCGCGGCACGCTCGGTTTCGGTTACGATCCCGTTTTCGTGCCGGAGGGCCGCGAGCACACGTTCGCCGAAATCGACCCAGAGGAAAAGCACGCCATCAGCCACCGTGCCGATGCCTTTGCCCGGCTGAAGGCCGACCAGTTCGGCGCCTAGGTCACATCACCTCTCGATCGTAGACATTGCCCGCGGGCCAGTAGCGGCAGACGAGGAAGTCGTCGCGCGCGCCCCGCGCCACCGCACAGCCGAGCTGCCGGGTCTCGCGCCAGACGACCTGCGTGTAGTGCCCGACGTCGCTCCATTGCCCGGTGGTCGAGACATGGGGAAAGGTGCCGGGGCGATAGTGCTGGCGCTCGGCCACGAAGGCACCGACCATGAATTCCGCGCCGAACCGCCCCGCGCTGCCCATCCACAGGTTCTCGCCCACGCCCGCGCGCGTGTCGCGGTCCGAGTGCTCCATCCGTCCGATCTCGGCGAGATGCTCGGCCCACGCCTGCGCCTCGGCGGCAAGGCGCGGGTTCCATTCAAGCGGAGGCGTTCCCGCCTCGGCCCGTGCGGCGTTGTGCGCGGCCAGCAGGCGGGCGGCAAAGGGGTTCGTTTGCGCCGTGACAGGCAAGGCGGCGACCAGGGCGAGGAGCGCGAGCGGAAACAGGCGTTTCATTCCGCGCAGCTTGACTTGGCGGCGTTAACGCACACTGAAACGGGCATGGCGCGCGCGCTCTACATTCACTGGCCCTTCTGCCTCGCCAAGTGCCCTTACTGCGACTTCAACTCGCACGTGCGCGAGAGCGTGGACACGGCGGCATGGCAGGCCGCATTGCTGGCCGACCTGCGGCACGAGGCGCACCTTGTGGGCGGCGAGGCACTGGAATCGATCTTCTTTGGCGGCGGCACCCCGTCGCTGATGCCGCCCTCGCTGGTCGACGCGCTGCTCGCGGAGGCGGAGAAGCTGTGGGGTTTTACCCCCGGCATCGAGATCACGCTGGAAGCCAATCCGAGCTCGGTCGAGGCGGCGAAATTCGCCGATCTCGCGGCGGCAGGGGTCAATCGCACTTCGCTGGGGCTGCAGTCGCTCGATGACAAGGCCCTGCGTTTCCTCGGACGCCTGCATAATGCGGCTGAGGGGCTGGCGGCTCTGGAGACCGCGCAGCGGGTGTTCGGCCGCGTCAGTTTCGATCTCATCTACGCCCGGCCCGGCCAGGGCGCGGCGGCATGGGACGCGGAACTCTCCCGCGCGCTTGCCTTGGGCACCGGCCACCTCTCGCTCTACCAGTTGACGATCGAGCCGGGCACCCGCTTCGCCACCGATGTGAGGCTCGGCGGTTTCGCGCCGCTGGACGACGATGCGGCGGCGGACCTGTTTACCCTCACGCGCGAGCGCACGGCGGCCGCTGGCCTGCCCGCCTACGAGATCAGCAACCACGCCCGCCCCGGCGAGGAAAGCCGCCACAACCTCGCCTACTGGCGATACCGCGACTATGCCGGCATCGGGCCCGGCGCGCACGGACGGCGCGGCGGCCTTGCGACCATGCGTCACAAGAAGCCCGAGAACTGGCTATCCGCCGTGGCGCGCAACGGCCACGGCCTGCAGGAGGAGCGCGCTCTCGGGATGGCGGAGCAGGCGAGCGAAGCGTTGCTGATGGGATTTCGGCTGGCCGAGGGTGTGGATCTCGATAACCTCGGCAGCCGCTTTGCCTTGCCGCGAGAGGCGCTGGTCGATCCGCGCGAACTCGACCACCTCGTCGCCATCGGGATGGCATGGCACGACGGCGGGCGGGTCGGGGTCACCGAAGCGGGAATGCCGTTGCTCGACGCCATCCTGCCGCGCCTGGTGGCGGACGAACTGGTCCAGGCGTGAGCGAGGCCGCGGACCTCCTCGACCAGTGGCGCCATCATCTCGCGGCCGGCCAGCGTCGCTCGCCCCATACGGTGCGCGCCTACGTCGCCACGGCGGCGCGTCTGCTGACGCGATGGGACGCGCCGGGCTGGGCCGAGGTCGCCGCGCTCTCCACCCGCGACCTGCGCGGTCACCTGGCGGCGCGGCGGGCCGAGGGCC
Organism: Aurantiacibacter luteus; assembly: GCF_001010945.1. Lineage (GTDB taxonomy): Bacteria > Pseudomonadota > Alphaproteobacteria > Sphingomonadales > Sphingomonadaceae > Alteraurantiacibacter > Alteraurantiacibacter luteus. The sequence goes on along the minus strand of NZ_LBHB01000001.1, from coordinate 753,320 downwards.
TGTCCAACGCCTCCGCGGCGCGCGAACTCTCGGCGCTAAAGGCCTTTACCGCCTACGCCCGCGAACAGGTCGGTGCCGATCCGGGCAGCGCCCCGCGCCTGCGCGGTCCGCGCATCAAGAAAGGCCTGCCCCGCCCCGTCACGCCCGACGAGGCGGCTAACCTTGCCGATGTCGTGGCGACCAGCGCCGCCGAGGACTGGATTGGCCAGCGCGACATGGCGGTGCTGATGCTGATGTACGGCGCGGGGCTGCGCATTGCCGAGGCGCTGTTGCTGACGGCCCGCGACCTTCCGCTGGGCGAAACGCTGGTGGTGACCGGCAAGGGCAACAAGCAGCGCATGGTTCCCCTGCTGCCCGTGGTGCGCGAGGCCGTGGCGACCTACGCCGCCGCCTGCCCCTGGCCGCTGGAGCGCGAGACACCGCTGTTCCGCGGCGCCAAGGGCGGACCGCTGGGACAAGGCATGGTGCAAAAGGCGATGGCACGGGCGCGGACTGCGCTCGGCCTTCCCGATACCGCCACGCCCCACGCCCTGCGCCACAGCTTCGCCACGCATCTGCTTGGCGCGGGGGCGGATCTCAGGAGCCTACAGGAACTGCTCGGCCACGCCAGCCTCGGCTCGACGCAGATTTACACCAAGGTGGACGCGGCCAGGATGCTTGAGGCCTACCGCGACGCCCATCCCCGGGAGCAGGACTAGTCGGTCGGCCGCTCTGACCGCGGCACCCAGGTCATCACGCGCCAGACGTAGCCGATCACGCCCAGCACGATCAGCCCAATGATGATCCACGCGAGGACGTGCTGCGATTCCGCGAAATAGGCGCCCAGCCACTCGCCGCCCTTGATGAGCAGGGCGTTCCAGATCAGCGATCCGGCAAAGGTATAGCCGAAGAATTTCCACAGCGGCATATGCGCCAGCCCCGCGGGCAACGAGACGATGGTGCGCAGGAAAGGGCTGAAGCGCAGGAAGAAGACCACCCAGTGGCCCTTGCGCACGAAGAACTGCTGCGCCTTGGCGATATGCTCCCAATCGAGGGTCAGCCAGCGGCCCCAGCGCTCGACGAAAGGCTCGAGCCGCTCGAAGCCCCACTTGTCGCCGATCCAGTACCAGAAGTAGTTGCCCGCCGTTGTGCCCAGCGTGCCGATCAGCAGCAGCGGCCAGAAGTCCATCCGGCCCTGGTGCACCAGCAGGCCACCCACGCCCATGATGACTTCGCTCGGTACCGGCGGAACGACGTTCTCGAGCGCCATCAGCAGGAAGACGCCGAAGTATCCGCCGCGGTGGATGAGGTCGATGATGAGCTGGTCCATTCGCCCCCAACGGACAAATGGCCGGTTCGGTCCTAGGTCGCGCCGCCGATCATCGCCGCGTGGCGCCGTTCCAGCGCGTCCCAGATCATGCCGGCGGTGTCGGTGCCGTTGAAGCCGTCGATGGCGACGATGCCGGTGGGGCTGGTGACGTTGATCTCGGTCAGCCACTCGCCGCCGATCACGTCGATGCCGACGAATGTGAGCCCGCGGCGCTTGAGGTCGGGGCCCATCGCCTCGCAGATCTCCCGCTCTCGCGGGGTAAGCGTGGTCGCCTCGGCGCTGCCGCCCTGCGCCAGGTTGGAGCGGAACTCGCCCGCACCCGGCCGCCTGTTGATCGCGCCCGCGACCTCGCCGTCGACCAGCACGATGCGCTTGTCGCCCTTCGCCACCTCGGGGAGGAAGGGCTGCACCATGTGCGGCTCGGGCCAGGTCTGGTTGAACACCTCGAACAGGGCGGACAGGTTGGTGCCGTCGGCATCCACACGGAAGATCGCCTTGCCGCCGTTGCCGTGCAGCGGTTTCACCACCACCGCCCCGTGCTCGCGCTGGAAGGCGCGCACGTCCTCCAGCACTCTAGTGATGAGAGTAGGCGGCATGAAGCGCGCGTAATCGAGCACGTACATCTTTTCCGGCGCGTTGATTACCTCGCGCGGATCGTTGCTGACGAGCGTTGTGCCCTTCAGCCGGTCGAGCAGCAGCGCGGCGCTGATGTAGCCGAGATCGAACGGCGGGTCCTGCCGCATCAGGACCACGTCGATATCCTCGGCGAGATCGATCTTCTGCCGCTCGCCCGCGCGGAAGTGGTCGCCCTTCACCCGCTGCACATGGCTTACGGGCCGCGCCCAGGCGCAGATCGCGCCGTCCTGCCAGCTCAGCGTCCTGACGTCGTATTCCCACAGCGAATGCCCGCGCTCCTGCGCCGCGAGCATCAGGGCGAAGGAGCTGTCGCCGGCGATGTTGACGGTTTCCAGCGGGTCCATCTGGACGGCTACTTTGAGGGACATTGGGGCTCCTACGGCATCCAGGCATTGACGATGTGGCGCGGCTCGGTGCCGGGGGCAAGGAGGATCACGTCGATGCGGATGTCCTCGCCGCCCAACGCATACTTGTGCGCCACGGCTTCGGTCGCGGCGGCAACGCGGGCCAGCCGGTGTTCGTCGATGGCGTGGTCGAGATCGGCGGCGCGATGGCGCCACTTCACCTCGACGAAGGCAACCACGCCTTGTGTTCGCGCGACGAGGTCGATCTCGCCCACCTTCGTCTTCACGCGGCGAGCCAGCACCGCGTAGCCCTGTCCTTCCAGCCAGCGCGCGGCCCGCGCCTCGGCATCGCGGCCGCTAGTCTCCGCGACCTGGCGCTTCATTCGCCTTTCAGCTCCATCGCGCGGGCGTAAAGCGCCTTGCGGTCGAGCCCCGTAACCCTGGCGACCTCGGCGGCGGCGCGCGAAGCCTTCTCGGTCTCGAGCAGTTCGCGCAGCATGGCCTCGGCTTCGTCCTCGCTCGGCGCTTCCTCTAGCGGCGGGCCTACAAGGAGGACGATCTCTCCCTTGGGCGGATGAGCTTCGTAATGCGCCGCGAGGTCTTCGGCGGTGCCGGTGCGACATTCCTCGAACATCTTGGTCAACTCGCGTGCCACGGCCACCGCGCGGCCCGGCAGCACCTCGGCGATGGCGGACAGGCTTTTCACGAGGCGCGGCGCGGTCTCGAAAAAGATGAGCGTCGTCCGCACCCGCCCCAGCTCGGCCAGCACATCACGCCGGGCCTTGCCCTTGGGCGGAAGGAAGCCTGCGAACAGGAAGCGGTCGTTCGGCAGGCCCGAAAGTGCCAGCGCCGTCAGCGGAGCGTTCGCGCCCGGCAGCGCGGTGACGCTCACGCCCGCTTCCTTCGCATCCTGCACCAGCCGATAGCCGGGGTCGGAAACGAGCGGCATGCCCGCGTCGCTCACCAAGGCCACGGCGCGGGTGCGCATCGATTCCACCAGCCGCGCCCGGTCGTTGGGGGCGCTGTGATCGTCGTAACGCCACAGCGGCTTCGACACGCCGAGATGGCGCATGAGCTTGTGCGTGACTCGCGTATCCTCGCAGGCAATCCCGTCGCAGCGCGCCAGCACGTCGGCGGCGCGCATGGTGATGTCGCCGAGATTGCCAATGGGCGTGGCGACGATGTAGAGTCCGGGGGAAAGGGTCGCGCTGTCGTCGGTCACGCCGCGACCCTTGGACGCGAGGCAGAGGGACGGCAAGTATGTTCGATGCGGTGAAGCGGCTCGCACTGGCGGGGCTCGGCGCGCTCGCGCTGGCGGGGTGCGCAGTCATTCCCGGCGGCAACGAAGCGCCCGTTCGCAATGAGCCCGCCGTGATGCTGCCCCCGCCACCGCCCCCCCCTCCCGATGCCGATGCCCTGCCCGTCGATGTCGAGCGGCACCGCATCGCCCTGCTCGTGCCGCTGTCGGGCGAGAATGCCGAGGTCGGCCAGTCGATCGCCAATGCCAGCACGATGGCGCTGCTCGACACCGGCGCGCAGAACCTGCGCATCACCACCTACGATACGGGCGCGGGAGCCGGCGATGCCGCGCGCCGCGCAGTGGCGGACGGCAACCGCCTGATCCTCGGCCCGCTGGTGCGCGACGACGTCGCTCCGGTGCTGGCCGCGGCACGGCCTGCCGCGACACCGCTGCTCACCTTCTCCAACGATACCTCCGTCGCCCAGCGCGATGTCTTCGTGATGGGCCATATCCCCGACCAATCGGTGGCGCGCGTGGTGACATTCGCGGTCGACCAGGGCGCGCGCACCTTTGCCGCGCTCGCCCCGCGCGGCGACTACGGCGACCGCGCCCTGCGCGCGCTGGAGCAGGCGGTGACGGCCAGCGGTGCGCGGGTGGTGCGCAGCGAGCGGTACGACCGCAACAACACCTCGATCCTCTCTGCCGCCGACCGGCTGCGTGCAGCAGGCGGCTACGACACCGTGCTGATCGCCGATGGCGCGCGCCTCGCGGCGATGGCCGCGCCGCGGCTGAAGGATGCAGGCCAGGCCCTGCCCTCGATCATCGGCACCGAACTGTGGAGCCGGGAGGACGAGCTCACCCGCACCCCGGCGCTGCGCGGTGCCTGGTTCGCCGCCGTGCCCGATGCCCGCTATCGCCAGTTTGCCGCAAGCTACGTCTCGCGTTTCGGAAGCGAGCCTTACCGCATCGCCACGCTCGGCTACGATTCGGTGCTGCTGACGCTGCGACTGGCGCGCGACTGGCAGCCTGGCCGCCCGCTTGTGCCCGCGATGCTGACCGACGAGGGAGGCTTTCTCGGGCTCGACGGGCCGATCCGGTTTTCCGCCGACGGTGTAGGCCACCGCGCGCTGGAGGTCCGCCAGATCGGCAACGGGGCCTTTACCGTCGTCGATCCCGCGCCAACGGGCTCCTGATGCCGGATAACCGCTGCTGTGCGCCTTGAACGCCGGGATTCCGCCAGCCTATATCCCCTTCCATGAGCGATGACCTGTTCGACAGCCTGCCCAAGGGCGGAGGCGATTACGATTCCAGCGCGATCGAGGTGCTGGAGGGGCTGGAGCCCGTCCGCCGCCGGCCCGGTATGTACATCGGCGGCACCGACGAGCGCGCCCTGCATCACCTCGCCGCCGAGGTGCTCGACAACTCGATGGACGAGGCCGTGGCAGGCCATGCGAGCCGCATCGAGGTGACGCTGGAAGAGGGCAACCGCCTCACCATCACCGACAATGGCCGCGGCATGCCGGTGGACGAGCATCCGAAATTCCCCGGCAAGTCCACGCTGGAAGTCATCATGACCACGCTGCATTCGGGCGGCAAGTTCTCCGGCAAGGCCTACGCCACCAGCGGCGGCCTGCACGGCGTGGGCGTCAGCGTGGTCAACGCGCTCTCCAGCCACACGCGGGTCGAGGTTGCCCGCAACAAGGAGGTCTACGCGCAGGAATTCTCTCGCGGGATGCCGCAAGGCGCGCTGAAGAAGGTGGGCGATACGCCCAACCGTCGCGGCACCAGCGTCACATTCGTGCCCGATACCGAAATTTTCGGCGACCGCGCCTTCAAGCCCAAGCGCCTGTTCCAGCTCGCCCGCTCCAAGGCCTACCTCTACGCCGGGGTCGAGATCCGCTGGAAATGCGCCCCCGCCCTCTCCAACGACGACGTGCCGGCGGAAGCGGTATTCCAGTTTCCCGGCGGCCTTGCCGATCACCTGCGCGAACAGGTCGGCGCGCGCGAGTGCGTGACGGCGGATTTCTTCACCGGGCGGCAGGATTTCGCAGAAGAACAGGGCCGCGTCGAATGGGCCGTTGCCTGGCCGCTGTGGTCCGACGGCTCGACCAGCTGGTACTGCAACACCGTACCCACGCCCGATGGCGGCACGCACGAGGCGGGCCTGCGCGCGGCCATGACCAAGGGCCTGCGCGCCTTCGGCGAGCTGACCGGCGCAAAGAAGGCGAAGGACCTGACGGCCGACGACGTGATGACCGGCGCCGAGATCATGCTCAGCGTGTTCATCCGCGATCCGCAGTTCCAGTCGCAGACCAAGGACCGGCTGACCTCGCCCGAGGCTGCGCGGCTGGTCGAGAACGCGGTGCGCGATCACTTCGACCACTTCCTCGCCGACAACATGGACCGCGGCCGCGCCCTGCTCGCCAGCGTCATGGAGCGGATGGACGAGCGGCTGAAGCGCAAGCAGGAACGCGAGATCAAGCGCAAGACCGCGACCAATGCCAAGAAGCTGCGCCTGCCCGGCAAGCTGACCGATTGCTCGGGCGAAGGGGACGGCGAGACCGAGCTGTTCATCGTCGAGGGAGACAGCGCGGGCGGCAGCGCCAAGCAGGCGCGCAACCGCAAGACGCAGGCGATCCTGCCGATCCGCGGCAAGATCCTCAACGTCGCCAGCGCCACCGCCGACAAGATCCGCGCCAACAGCGAAATCGCCGACCTCGGGCTGGCGCTCGGGTGCGGCACGCGCAAGGACTACGACGAGGAAGCGCTGCGCTACGACAAGATCGTCATCATGACCGATGCCGACGTCGACGGCGCGCACATCGCCACGCTGCTGATGACCTTCTTCTTCCAGGAGATGCCGGAGCTGGTGCGCAACGGCCACCTCTACCTCGCGCAGCCGCCGCTCTACCGCCTGACCGCCAACAAGGAGAGCGTCTACGCCCGCGACGACGAGCACCGCGCGGAGATCGAGGCGGGCAAGTTCAAAGGCAAGAAGGTGGAGGTCAGCCGCTTCAAGGGCCTTGGCGAAATGAACCCCGGCCAGCTGCGCGAGACGACGATGGACCCGGCCACCCGCACTCTCACCCGCATCACGCTCCCCGCCGAACATCAGGATCGCCACGCGGTGAAGGAGCTAGTCGACCAGCTCATGGGCCGCAATCCGGAACACCGCTTCAACTTCATCCAGAACCGCGCCGGCGAGGTCGACCGCGACTTGATCGACGCCTGATCGAGCGTTTGCCCGCCAGGTCGTCGTCTCAGTCGCGCGTTGCGCCGAGGTACAGCCAGTCGCCCTGCCCCATGTAATTGCCGACGACCGCGACAGGGGCGAATGCGGCGGCGTAGGCGAGCATCTTCGGGCTGACTTTCCAGTGCGCGGGCGTTCCGAAGTTGTAGGCGAAATCGATGGCCACGTGATGCGCGCCGGTGGTTCGGTATCCGGCCTTCTCGACCATCGCCGCGAGCGTGGCTTCGGAGAACTGGAACAGGTGGTGCGGCGGCTCGGGATGCGGCCAGTAATCGAGCGCCCCGGCAAAGCGCTGCGAGATGCGAGGGAACAGGCCTTCGATATCGGGTGTCGATTGCAGCAGCAGACCGCCCGGTTTCAACAGGCGGCGGATGTCGCGCAGCTCCTGCATGGGATCGGGCAGGTGCTCGATCACGTCGAACAGGGTGACGATGTCGAAGCTGGCATCGCCATAGCCCGCTTCGCGCCAGTCGCCGGGGTGGATCGGCAGTCCGAAATGGGTGCGGGCGAACTCGGCGGTCCGGCGTGAGAGTTCGGCGCCTTCACCCTCGACGCCGTGGGCGCTCGCCTCGCTCAGGAAAATGCCCGAAGAACACCCGATGTCCAGCAACCGCAGCCCTTCGAGTTGCGGCCGAAACCTTCGCAGCATCTTCAGATGCTGGTGTGCGACGCGCAGCTGGCGCCTGTGGTCCTCGCTCTCGGGATCGAGCAGCTGGTCGTGATAAGACGCGGCGACGTCGTAGATGGCCGCGATACCTGCCGCATCGGGCGGGTTGGCGATAAAGGCGAGACCGCAGTCGCAGCATTGCACGAGGCGGTAGCCCTTCTTGGTGAACAGGTGCTCGGCCGAGTGCGACCCGCACAGGTTGCAAGCCGCTTGCGCCGCGGTGTCGCTGGTGATGGCGAGGTCCCTGCCCATGCCCGCGCGCTAGCAGCGGGACGCGAATATCGGGTTAACTCTCTCGCTAGGCGAAACGGAGGCCGCATGATAGCCTTTGCTCCGAAAGGAACCTATCGATGAGGAAAATCCTTCCCTTTGCCGCCCTGATCGCCGCCGCCCCGCTGCTGGTCGCAGCGCAGGAGAGGTTGGAGCAAGCGCCCGCCAACCCGCCCCCGTTGTTCGAGCGCGGCCCCCTCGTGCTGGATGCGCAGCCCGATCTTCAGCTTACGGCGCGCGGTCGCTGCGACGATACGATCCATCAGGTGCGAGAGGAGCGTGGCCTGCCCCGGCTCGACCGCCGCCCCGCCGATCCGGACTACCCCATCCTATTCAAGGCCGTGGACCACACCGTGGACGGGTGTGCCGTGCTGGTCGTGAACGATGGCGACATTCGCCCCCTCCCGCTGCCGCAGGAAGGGCCGCTCCGTCCGCAGCCGGCTCAGTAAAGCAGCAGGTCCGCCACATCCTCGCGCCACCGCGCCTCATCGGGCGCGGCGAGCGCTTCGAGGTCGGCTGGCGTGGACGACGGATCGTCCACCCATTCGCGCAGGGCTGGCCCGCCGTTGATAACGTCGATGGCGAGCACATCGTCGGTGTATTCGTACTTGAAATCTTTGCCGCGCCAGATCGGGTAATCGGCGTGGAGATTGCGGATCGCCTTGAAGGCCAGCGCCTGCAGCCGCCACGGGCGGAAATCCTCGTGGTCGTAGAACGGGCCCTCGGCGTGAATCATCAGCGCGCTGCACAACTGGTGCGCGTGCTTGTGGAAGGTCGGCTCGAACCAGCACTCGCGGATCGCGCAGCCTGCCAGCCATTCGGGCGCGAAGCGGTGCATCTCGGCGAGCACGGCCTTCGCGTCGAGATCGGGCGCGCCGAACAGCACTTCGAGAGGGCGGGTGGTGCCCCTGCCCTCGCTCAGCGTCGCGCCCTCGATCATCACCGTCCCGGCATAGGCGCGCGCCATGTTGACGTTGGCGGCATTGGGCGACGGGTTGATCCACACGCGGTCGCTCGGCCAGCCGTGCCCCGGTCCCTCCGGCAGCCAGTCGAGCATCTCGATAACGCGGTAGTCGACGTCGAGTCCGAAGTGGCGGATGAACCAGTGGCCCATCTCGCCCATCGTCAGCCCGTGGCGCATGGGCATGGGCGCGGCGCCGACAAAGCTCTCGTGCCCCGGCACCAGCAACGTGCCTTCGACCGGGCGACCCGCGGGGTTGGGCCGGTCGAGCACCCACACGCTCTTGCCGTGACGCGCGGCCTCCTCCAGCAGGTAGAGCAGCGTGGTGACGAAGGTGTAGATGCGGCAGCCGAGGTCCTGCAGGTCGAACAGGAACACGTCCGCGCTCGACATCATCTGACCCGTGGGCCGCCGCACTTCGCCGTAGAGGCTGAAAACGGGAATGCCGTATTGCGGATCGGTTTCGTCCGCGGTCTCCACCATGTTGTCCTGCTTGTCGCCCTTCAGCCCGTGCTGCGGGCCGAAGGCGCTGGTGACGTTGACGCCAGCCGCGATCAGCGCATCGAGGCTGTGTGTCAGATCCACCGTCACGGACGCGGGGTGCGCGACGAGCGCCACCCGCTTGCCGGTGAGCTGGTTCAGCAGTTCAGGTTCGGTGAGGAGCCGGTCGATTCCGAATTTCATGCAGCGCGGGTTCGCGCAAGACAGGCGTTGAAGCAAGCCGGATCGTGGAAATCCGGCTTTTCCTTGTGGTGCGACAGCGCCCAGTAGCTTTTCACGCCGCCCTCTTCCTCCAGCACCGCGGCAAGCCCGATCGAGCACGGCGGACCGGGCAGCTGGACGCGCGGCAGGGCGGCATCGAAGATGGTGATCGACTGGCCGGAGCGGATCGAGCAATCGGGTTCGCGCGCGAAATCGCGCTGGCGCATGCCTTCGCGATAGTCGTCGAAGTCGTAAGCGGCCCAGCGTTCGGACGGCGAGAGGTTGAATTCGCTGTAACCCGGCGTGCCGTCGCGCGGCATGATGAACAGCTCGAAGCAGGTCGTCTGCCACAGGTCATCCTGGCGACCCTTGCCCGCGAAGGCAGGAATGACGAGCTTTTCCGAACCGTCGATGCGCCAGCGCACACGCATCCACGCGTCCGTCATCGACAAGATCTTGGCTTCTACCCGGCGAATGCCGAGCGGCGAATGCGCCGCATGTGCGACCAGTTCATGCGTTTGCAAGCAGGCAACCCCGTGCTACCGCCCCCGTCCCTTGACCCTAGTATAAGACGCCAGATCCCCCGAAATGACGACTTACGATTCCGATTTGCTCCGATTGCTCGACGAGCGCGGCTATGTCCATCAGGCGACCGACGCGGCGGGACTGGACGCCCTTGCCGTGCGACAAGTCGTTCCCGGATATATCGGTTTCGACGCGACCGCGCCCTCGCTTCACGTCGGCTCGCTGGTGCAGATCATGATGCTGCGGCGGATGCAGCAGACCGGGCACAAGCCCATCGTCCTGATGGGCGGCGGGACCACGCGCATCGGCGACCCGTCGGGCCGCGACGAAAGCCGCAAGATGCTGACCGACGAGGCGATCGAGGCCAACATCGCCGGTATCCGCACCGTGTTCGAGAAGCTGCTGACATTCGGAAACGGGCCGACCGACGCCGTGATGGTCAACAACCACGATTGGCTGGGCGGCCTTGGCTACATCGAGATGCTGCAGAAGGTCGGCACGCATTTCACCGTGAACCGGATGCTGAGCTTCGATTCGGTGCGTCTGCGGCTCGAGCGTGAGCAGCCGATGACCTTTCTCGAATTCAACTACATGATCCTGCAAGGCTACGATTTCCGGCACCTGGCGCAGGAGATGGGCGCGCGTTTGCAAATGGGCGGCAGCGACCAGTGGGGCAATATCGTTAACGGCGTGGAGCTAAGCCGGCGCATGGACGGAACCGAGTTGTTCGGCCTCACCACCCCGCTCCTGACCACGGCGGACGGCGCGAAGATGGGCAAGACCGCCGCGGGCGCAGTCTGGCTGAACGAGGAGCAGCTACCCGCCTACGACTTCTGGCAATACTGGCGCAACGTCGACGACCGCGACGTGGGCCGCTTCCTCAGGCTTTTCACCGACCTGCCGCTGACCGAGATCGCCCGGCTGGAGGCCCTGCAGGGCAGCGAGATCAACGCCGCTAAGATCGTGCTCGCCGACGAGGTGACGAAGCTGGTGCGCGGCGAGGAAGCCGCCTTCTCGGCCCGCGCCACCGCCGAGCAGACCTTTGCCGGCGGCGGCATGGGCGATGATCTGCCGGTGCTCGACGTTCCCTCCGAAGGCATCCGCATCGGCGCTGCGCTGACGCAGCTCGGCTTCGCGGCATCGGGCGGCGAGGCCAAGCGCAAGCTGGCCGAGGGCGCGGTGAAGCTGGACGGCGAAACCGTGAGCGAGGCGGGCTATCTGATTGAATTGCCGCAGGGCGGCGAGACGCGCCTCAGCCTGGGCAAGAAGCGCCACGCGGCCTTGCGACGGGTCTGACTTTACCAAAAATCCACCTATCGCTGTCACACCGGCCCCCGGTCCAATCGCAAGGGAGTTCGCGGGCAATGGCAGGGGGAGCCCAGTTGTCGGTCACCGATATGCGGCGCGCGTCGCGGCATCCGGTCGACTATTCGGTGATCGCCGAGCACTTGCTGCACGGCGACGTGAAGCTGCACGTCTCGAACATCTCCGCGCACGGCTTCATGGTCGATGACGCGCCGGACATCGCTCGCGGCGACCGCCTGATCATCCGACTGCCTTCGGTGGGCCGGATCGAGGCCTATTGCATCTGGAAGACCGAGGACCGCGCCGGCATGCAGTTCGAGCGGATCATCCGCCTCGACGACTTCCAGGCCATGATCAACGAAATGCAGCCCAACCCCGCCCTGCGGCGGCGCAGTTAGGCGGACCTACACCTCGCACAACTTTAGCTAGCTTGGCATCGCTTCGGCGCGGTGCCATTGGCGCTGGCGTGAGCGAGCCTGCGACCCCTCTCCAGATACCAGATTACCGGCGCTACTGGGTGGCGCGGTTTCTCGCGGTTTTCGCCACCATCTCGATGGTCGTGCTGCTGGGTTACCAGACCTACGACATCGCCCGCGCCGACTATGGCATGACGCGGCCGCAGGCGGCCTTCCAGCTCGGCCTGCTGGGACTTGTCCAGTTCGTGCCGCTGCTGCTGCTGACGCCGCTGGCGGGCCTTGCCGCCGACCGTTTCGACCGTCGCCGCGTGGTGCTGGCCGCCAACCTAGTCGACGCCTTCATTGCGGCCGCGCTCGCCTGGATGACCTGGCAGGACGCGCTCACGCTGCCGATCGTCTTCGCCCTCGCGGCGCTGCATGGCGGGGCCCGGGTCTTCAACGGACCGGCGCTGTCGGCCATCGCGCCCAACATCGTGCCCGCCCGCCTGTTGCCGCGTGCCATCGCGCTCGGCTCCATCGCCTGGCAGGCAGGCTCGGTCGTCGGCCCCTTCGCGGGCGGCCTGATGTTCGAGCACGAGCGCGCGCTGCCCTACGCCGTCTCCGTCGTGCTGCTGGTGGTGTCCGGCCTGCTGATCCAGACCATCCGCCCGGTGCGCGCGAAACACGAGGGGCCGCCTGTCCACCCCTTCCGCCAGATGGCCGACGGCTTCCGCTTCGTGACGAAAGAGCGGTTCCTGCTCGGCTGCATCACGCTCGACCTGTTCGCCGTGATCCTGGCGGGCGCGACGGCGCTGCTGCCGGTTTATGCGCGCGACATCCTGAACGTCGGCGCCGACGGGCTCGGCCTGATGCGCGGGGCCATCGCGCTCGGCGCTGCTGTTGTCGCGCTCTACCTCTCGTTCAGGCCGCTGGAGAACAACGTTGGGGTGAAGATGCTGTGGGCGGTGGTGGTGTTCGGCGCGGTGACGATCGCCTTTGCGGTGTCGACGAATTTCTACCTGTCCCTCGCCCTGCTCGTCACCCTCGGCGCGGCGGACATGATCTCGGTCTTTATCCGCAGTTCGCTTGTCCAGCTCTACACGCCCGACCAGATGCGCGGGCGCGTCTCGTCCATCTCCGGCCTCGCCATTTCCGCCTCGAACGAACTGGGCGAGTTGCAATCGGGCCTTGCGGCGGCAATCATGGGAACGGTGGGCGCGGTGATTTTCGGCGGAGTCGGCGCCATCGTGGTGACGGGCCTGTGGGCCGTGATCTTTCCGGAACTTCGCCGCGCGCGAACCTTTGCCGTCAAGTACGACGAGGCGCCCGCAAGGCGGACCGCCCAGGCCATAGAAGAAAGCGAGCCAGCCCCATGAAATTCGACAACGTCCTCCAGACCATCGGCCACACGCCGCATATCCGGCTTTCGCGCCTGTTCCCCGACCACGAGGTGTGGGTGAAGAGCGAGCGCGCCAATCCCGGCGGATCGATCAAGGACCGCATCGGCCTGGCGATGGTGGAAGCGGCGGAGAAGGACGGCAGTTTCAAGCCCGGCGGAACGATCATCGAGCCGACCAGCGGCAATACCGGCATCGGCCTGGCGATGGTCGCCGCGGTCAAGGGCTACAAGCTCGTCCTCGTCATGCCCGAGAGTATGAGCATCGAGCGCCGCCGGCTGATGCTCGCCTACGGTGCCAGCTTCGACCTGACGCCCAAGGAAAAGGGCATGAAGGGCGCGATCGAGCGCGCGCAGGAACTGGTGGCGGAGACGCCCGGCGCATGGATGCCGAGCCAGTTCGACAACCCCGCCAACTACCGCGTCCATGCCGAGACCACGGCGCGCGAAGTCCTCGCCGACTTCGCCGACAGCCCCATCGACGTGATGATCACGGGCGTGGGCACCGGTGGCCACATCACCGGCTGCGCCGAGGCGCTGAAGGCCGAGTGGCCGCAGATGAAGGCCTATGCGGTCGAGCCCGCGCTCAGCCCCGTCATCAGCGGCGGCCAGCCCGGCCCGCACCCGATCCAGGGCATCGGCGCGGGCTTCATCCCCGGCAACCTGCACACCCAGGCGATCGACGGTGCGATCCAGGTCGATGCCGAAGCGGCCAAGGACATGGCGCGGCGCTGCGCGGCGGAGGAAGGCATGCTCGTCGGCATCTCCAGCGGCGCGACGCTCGCTGCCATCGCCTCGAAGCTCGGCGAACTCGACGCCGGAACGCGGGTGCTGGGCTTCAACTACGACACCGGCGAGCGGTACCTGTCGGTACCCGACTTCTTGCCCACCGAGTGATCGGGCGCAAGACGCCGCTGGCGTGCGAAACGTTGCAACCGGTAAACGTGTGTGCGGCCCGGCATTGGCATAAGACGTACATCTTTGGCCGCTCTCTGCATCCGCTCACCCGGACGGCACGAGTGAGTTGCCGTCGAGCCGGCGGTAGAAGCAGCTGCGCGCACCCGTGTGGCAGGCGGGCCCGGCGGGCCTGACCTTTAGTACCAAGGCGTCCTGGTCGCAATCGACGAGGATTCGCTCGACGTGTAGCACATTCCCCGATGTCTCACCCTTCTTCCACAAGGCGTTGCGGCTGCGAGAGTGGAAGTGGGCGATGCCGGTATCCTGCGTCGCCGCAAGCGCGCGCTCGTCCATGAAGGCGACCATCAGGATTTCGCCGCTGCTCGCGTCCTGGACCACGGCGCTGAGAAGGCCTGCTGCATCGAATTTCGGGCTGAAGGCGCTTCCCTGCTCGCGCGCCGTATCGGTTGAAATCGGGAGACCCTTTCGACTTTGTCCAACAGGTTGCACTTCGCATACCGGTTTGTTGCACGATAATCACAATCGCGGTTCAAAATCCATCGCGCGTTGCGAAGGCGGTTTGATCGGAAACCTTTCGGTGGAATGAATGCGCCTCGGCCTGACGAGCCGGACTTCGTTTGGAGCGCCACATCGGCCAAGGACGGGGGGAGACGGAGCCGGACACCGGCCCGGATCATGAGGGATTGGAGCTGCCGCACCTGCTGGGGGGCAGACGCGAAGCTCCAGCGTTATTCGTCACGCGAACGCCCGGGGGGAAACTCCCGGGCGTTTTGCCGTCAAAGCGCCTCCTCCAGCACGCGAGAGAAGCAGGCAATGCGCACCTTCGCCGCGCCCGCCCGCCGCAGGGTCTCCACGCAGGCGTTGCTTGTCGCGCCGCTGGTGAGCACGTCGTCCACCACCAGGACCTTCGCGCCCTCCAGCTGTCCGGCCCGTGCGGGATTGACCGCGATAGCGCCCTCGAGAGCGCGCGCCCTCGCCGCCTTTCCCAGCCCGCCGAGGCTGGGCGTGGCCTTCGGACGAACGAGACCATCGACCAGCAATTTTGCCCCGGTCAGCTGGGCCAGCTCGCGCGCAAGGAGGACCGACTGGTTGTAGCCACGCTTCCACAATCGCGTCCGGTGCAGCGGCACCGGCACAGCCAGCCACTCGCCCTCCAGCGCCGGCAGCCGCGCCGCCACGAGACGCGCCAGCATGGGCGCCAGCGCAATCTTGCGCCCATGCTTGAAGCGCAGCACCAGCTGGCGCGCCGTGTCGTTGTAGAGCGTACCCGCGGCGATCCCGTCATGCCGCGGCGGGCGCGCGAGGCAGTGGGGGCAGGTATGTCCGAGAGCCGGCGCGTCGTCGCCGAACGGGCGCTGGCACCTGTCGCAGGCGGGCTCGCCAGGAATCGCCAGCTCACTCCAGCAGGCGGTGCACAGGCCGACCTGCGCCGCCAGCCCCTCGCCGCACAGCGGGCAGCGCGGCGGATAGACCAGGTCGACGAGCGGGGCGAAGCTCTCGGCGATCAGCTTGGTGGCGGACATCGGGGCTATGCTGGCGCTCCCGGCAGCTCTAGGCAAGCGCGATGACCGAAGCGCCGCCGCTCATCTTCTCCCCCGTTCGGCGACGTTCGCGCCATGCCCGTATTGCCGGTCTGCAACGCCGCGAGCATGCCGCGCGCTACGTCATCGACGACATGATTGCGGAAATAGCCGAGCGGCTCGCCTTCGTGCGCCGAGAGCCTGGCGCGGCAGCGGTCGTGGGCGACTGGACGGGCGATCTCGCCGCTTATCTCGAGCGGTCCGGCCATGCGATCACCAGGTTCGATGCCGCCACGCTCGACGAAGAGCTGCCCTGGCCGACGGGCGAATTCGACCTGGTGGTGAGCCTAGGCACGCTCGACACCGTCAACGACCTGCCCGGCGCGCTCGTCCACGTGCGGCAGGCGCTGGCACCGCGCGGCATGGCCATCGCCACCATGGTCGGCGGGGCGAGCCTGGGCAAATTGCGCCGCGCCATGCAGGAGGCCGACGGCGACCGCCCGGCTGCACGGATGCATCCGCTGGTCGATCCGCGCTCCGCCCCCGGTCTGTTGCAGCGCGCCGGATGGAGCAATCCGGTGGTCGATACCCAGCGGCTTACGGTGCGCTATTCCTCGCTGGACGTGCTGGTGGCCGATCTGCGTGCACAGGGTCTGGGCCAGGTGCTGGCGAGCGTTCCCCCGCCCCTCACCCGCGCCGCCTGCGAGCGGGCACGCGCGGCGTTCATGGCGCAGGCCGATGCCGACGGAAAGGTCAGCGAGACCTTCGAGATCGTTACCCTGACCGGCGGGCGCTGAGCGCCGCCTGCGCCGCGGCGAGCTTGGCGATGGGCACGCGGTAGGGGCTGGCGCTGACGTAGTCGAGGCCGACCTTCTCGCAGAAGGCGATGCTCTCGGGGTCGCCGCCGTGTTCGCCGCAGATGCCGAGCTTTATGTCGGCGCGCGTCGCGCGGCCGCGCTCGGCGGCGAGCTCGACCAGCTGGCCAACCCCGTCGATGTCCAGGCTGACGAACGGGTCGCGGGCGTAGATGCCCTGGTCGACATAGGCGCCGAGGAACCGGCCCGCATCGTCCCTCGAAACGCCGAGAGCCGTCTGCGTCAGGTCGTTGGTTCCGAACGAGAAGAATCGCGCTTCCTCTGCGATCTCGCCGGCCATCAGGGCAGCCCGCGGCAGTTCGATCATCGTGCCGACGAGATAATCGAGCGTGAGGCCCTGTTCGCCGAAGACCTCGCCTGCCACCCGGTCCACCAGCGCGCGCAGGATTGCCAGTTCCTTGCGCGTGGCGACGAGCGGGATCATCACCTCCGGCACCACCGGCTCCCCGCCCTCGCCCGTCACCGCGCAGGCCGCCTCGAAGATGGCGCGCGCTTGCATCTCATAGATTTCGGGGAAGGTGATGCCGAGCCGGCAGCCCCGATGGCCGAGCATCGGGTTGAACTCGTGCAGTTCCGCCGCCCGCCGCTTGAGGTGGTCGACGCCGACGCCCAGGTCGCTTGCCAGCCCCTCGAAGTCCTCGTCGCGGGTGGGCATGAACTCGTGCAGCGGCGGGTCGAGCAGGCGGATCGTGCACGGCAGCCCGGCCATGGCGCGAAAAATGTCGGCGAAGTCGCTGCGCTGCTCGGGCAGCAGGCGGGCGAGCGCGGCGCGGCGGCCGGCCTCGTCGTCGGCCAGGATCATCGCGCGCACGGCGCTGATGCGGCCGGCGTCGAAGAACATGTGCTCTGTGCGGCACAGGCCGATGCCCTCGGCCCCGAACTGGCGCGCGGTGCGGCAGTCTGCGGGCGTCTCGGCATTGGTGCGAACGGCCATGCGGCGGTGCTTGTCCGCCCAGTCCATCAGCACGCCGAAGTCGCCGGCCAGCTCGGGCTCGATCGTGGGCACCTCGCCCGCCATTACCTCGCCCGAGGCGCCGTCGAGCGTGATCGTGTCGCCTTCCGTCAGTTCGCGGTGGCCGATCCTGAGCGTGCGGGTCTTGAGGTCGATGGAGACCGCCGAGGCTCCGCTGACGCAGGGCCTGCCCATGCCGCGCGCCACAACCGCCGCGTGACTGGTCATGCCGCCGCGCGCCGTCAGGATGCCCTTGGCCGCGTGCATGCCGTGGATGTCCTCGGGGCTGGTTTCGACGCGCACGAGGATGACGGACTCGCCGCGCCCGGCGCGGGTCTCTGCAGTATCGGCGTCGAGCACGATCGCCCCGCTCGCCGCGCCCGGAGAGGCGGGCAGGCCGCGGGCCAGCACGTCGCGCGCGGCATGGGGGTCGAGCGTGGGGTGCAGCAGCTGGTCGAGCGCCATGGGATCGACGCGCAGGATTGCGGTCTCCTCGTCGATCAGCCCCTCGCCCACCATGTCCACCGCCATGCGCAGCGCCGCCTTTGCGGTGCGCTTGCCGCTGCGGGTCTGCAGCATCCACAGCTTGCCCTGCTGCACGGTGAACTCGATGTCCTGCATGTCGCGATAGTGCGTTTCGAGCAGGTCGAACACGCGGGCGAGCTCGGCGTAGGCATCGGGCATGGCCTCTTCCATGCTCGGCGCCTGCGCCCCCGCGGCTTCGCGCGCGGTGCGGGTGAGGTATTGCGGCGTGCGGATGCCGGCGACCACGTCCTCGCCCTGTGCGTTCACCAGCCACTCGCCGTAGTAGGCGCGCTCGCCGGTCGAGGGATCGCGGGTGAAGGCGACGCCGGTGGCGCTGGTGTCGCCCATGTTGCCGAAGACCATGGCCTGCACGTTGACCGCCGTGCCCCAGTCGCCGGGAATGGCGTTGAGGCGGCGGTAGACGCGCGCGCGCTCGCTGTCCCAGCTGTCGAAGACGGCGGCGATGGCGCCCCACAGCTGCTCGGTCACGTCCTGCGGAAACGGGCGGCCCAGCTCGCGCTCGACGATGGCCTTGTACTCGCCGACGAGCGCCTGCCAGTCTTCGGAATCCATCTCGGTATCGCTGAAGAAGCCCTTGTCTTCCTTGGCGATTTCAAGTGCTTCCTCGAACAGGCCATGCTCCAGCCCGAGCACCACGTCCGCATACATCTGGATGAACCGGCGATAGCTGTCCCAGGCGAACCGGGCATGGCCGCTGGTGGCGGCGAGGCCTTCCACCGTCGCGTCGTTGAGGCCGAGGTTGAGCACCGTGTCCATCATGCCCGGCATCGACACCCGCGCGCCCGAGCGCACCGAAACGAGCAACGGATCGCCCGCGTCGCCGAAGCGCTTGCCGACGGCGTTCTCGATGTGGTTCAACGCCTTGGCGACGTTTTCTCGCAAGTCGTCGGAAAAGTTCGCGCCTTCCTTAAGGTAGCGGACGCACTCCTCGGTGGTGATCGTGAAGCCGGGCGGCACGGGCAGGCCGATGCTGGCCATCTCGGCAAGGTTGGCGCCCTTGCCGCCGACGACGGCCTTGTCCTTCTGCCGGGGGTCGGAGTGATCGGCCTGGCCGCCGAAGAGATAGACCGTATTGTTCATTCGAGACCCCGGAATTCTGGACAAGTCAGGCGAAGTGTTCACCGCTCCGTTGTTTATCGATCAGCCCTCGATGCGGCTGAAATCCGCGACTTGGTGCACGGCGTCGCGGAATCGTGCGAGCAGGTTCAGACGCGCCGCCCGCTTGGCGGGGTCTGCGTCGTTCACCGTCACGCTTTCGAAGAAGGCATCGATGGGTGCGCGCAGCGTGGCGAGCGCGGCCATGGCGGCGGCAAAATCTTCCGCCTCGACCGCGCGGGCCGCGGTCGGTGCGGCAGTATCGAGCGCCTCGGTCAGCGCGCTTTCCGCCGGCTCGGGCGTGTAGGAAACGGCGCCCGCCTTGCGCTCGGCCATCTTGGCGTCGATGACCGCCTTCATGTCCGGATCGTCGACCAGCGCAAGCGGGTCCTCCTCCCCGGTATGCGCGATCTCGCCCTCGATGCCATGCCAGTCCTCCTTCTTGAGGATATTGGCGGCGCGCTTGTAGCCAGCGAGGAGGTTGGCGCCGTCGGGCGTGTCGAGGAAGGCGCCAAGCGCACGGGCGCGGGCCTCGATCCTGTCGGTGCGGGCATCCACCTGCCCCGCCCACTCGCGCGAGGCGGCGATGTAGTCGTGGCGCACGCCCTGATCCTTCATCTGCACAGCCAGACGGTCGGAGAGGAACTCCGCCACCTGCGTGCCCAGCTTCGCGCGGCCCAGTCCGCCCCAGGCCTGTGCCGCCTGTTCGAGCGATAATTCGAGGCCGTTGGCCTGCACCAGCCGGAGATAGCCCAGAGCCGCGCGGCGAAGCGCGAAAGGATCCTTCGATCCGGTCGGCAGGATGCCGATGTTGAAGAAGCTGAAGAGGTTGTCGAGCTTGTCGGCCAGGCTGACGGCGACGGTCAGCGGTGCGGTCGGCACAGCGTCGTCCTGGCCGACAGGCTTGTAGTGATCGCGTATGGCGTTGGCGACCTCATCCGGCAAACCTTCGGCACGGGCGTAATAGCCGCCCATAAGACCCTGAAGTTCAGGGAATTCCCCGACCATCTCGGTGACGAGATCGGACTTGCTGAGTTCTGCCGCCTGCCGCGCGAGGTTGTGGTCGCCATTGGGCGCGCGGGCATCGGAGACGAGCCATGCCGCCAGCTTCGCCACCCGCTCGACCTTGTCGGCGACGGTGCCGAGCTTTTCGTGGAAGGTGATGCGCTCCAGCTTCTTCGCGTGTTCGGCGAGCGAGGTCTTCCGGTCCTGCTCCCAGAAGAAGCGGGCGTCGGAAAGTCGCGCGGCGAGGACCTTGCGGTTGCCTTCGACAACCACGGCGGGATCATCGGCCTCGATATTGGCGGTGCAGACGAAGGCATTGGCGAGGCGCTCGGCAGACGGTGCCCCTCCACCATCCTGCGGATGGTCCCCCTCCCCGGTCCGGGGAGGATGGCACACGAAATACTTCTGGTTCACCCGCGCGGTCAGCTGGATGACCTCGGGCGGAACGTCGAGATAGGCCTCATCGAAGCGGCCTAGCAGCGGCACGGGCCATTCGGTGAGGCCGGCGTTCTCGGCCACCAGCCCCTCGTCCTCGACCAGGGTCAGCCCCGCGTCCGCCGCCGTCTTGGCCGCACCATCGCGGATGATGGCGGCGCGTTCCTCGTGATCGACGATGACGTGGCCGGCGCGCAGCTTCACCGCGTAGTCGGCGGCGCTGCCGATGGTGATGTCGCCCGAATGGTGGAAGCGGTGGCCCAGCGTCACCGCGCCGCTGGTCACGCCGTGGATCTCGCAGTCGACGACCTCGTCGCCCAGCAGCGCGACGATGCCGGAGAGCGGCCGCACCCAGCGCAAGGATTCGGTCGAGCGCGACGCCTCGCCCCAGCGCATGGACTTGGGCCAGCTGAAATCGCGCACGATCGCGGGGATCGCCTCGGCCAGCAGGTCCGCCATGGCGCGGCCCGGCTTGTCGATGACGGCGAACCAGGTGGCGCGGCCCTTGACGTCGCGCTCCTCGAGCTGGTCGCGGGTTACGCCGTTCTTGCGGCAGAAGCCGTCGATGGCCGCATCGGGCGCGCCGACGGGCGGGCCCTTGACTTCCTCGCGGACTGCCTTGGTCGCTTCGGGCAGGTCGCGGGCGATCAGGGCGAGGCGGCGCGGGGTCGACCAGGCGGTGATGTCGCCGGGCGCGATGCCGGCGGCATCCATCTCGCGGCGGAACAGCTTTTCCAGCTCCGCCCGCGCGCCGGCCTGCATCCGCGCAGGGATTTCCTCGGAGCGCAGTTCGAGCAGGAAGTCCGTCACAGCGACCACTCCGGATAGTCCGCCTGCCACTTCGGCGTCATCACCTCGGCGTACTTCTCGCAGGATCCGCGCGCCAGATCGCGTACGCGGGCCATGTAGCTGGCGCGTTCCTGCACGCTGATGACGCCGCGGGCCTGGAGGAGGTTGAACAGGTGGCTGGCTTCCACCGCCTGCTCGTAGGCGGCAATGGGCACGTCATGCGCGATGGCGTTGCGGCACTCGGACTCGGCCTTGGCGAAGAGGTCGAACAGGGCGGCAGTATCGGCGACCTCGAAGTTCCATTTCGACATCTGCCGCTCGTTCTCGAGGAAGACGTCGCCGTAGCTGACGCCCTTCCCGTTGAAGTCGAGATCGTAGACGTTGTCGACGCCCTGGATGTACATGGCGAGGCGTTCGAGACCGTAGGTCAGCTCGCCAGCGACGGGCTTGCAATCGAAGCCGCCCATCTGCTGGAAATAGGTGAATTGCGTCACCTCCATGCCGTCGCACCAGACCTCCCAGCCCAGCCCCCAGGCGCCGAGCGTGGGCGATTCCCAGTCGTCCTCAACGAAGCGGATGTCGTGCTTCAGCGGATCCACGCCGATGCGGCGGAGGCTCTCAAGGTAGAGGTCCTGGATGTCCGGCGGGCTCGGCTTCAGGATCACCTGGTACTGGTAATAGTGCTGAAGCCGGTTGGGGTTCTCGCCATAACGGCCATCCGTGGGGCGGCGCGAAGGCTGGACGAAGGCGGCGTTCCACGGCTCCGGCCCCAGCGCGCGCAGGGTGGTGGCGGTGTGGAAGGTGCCCGCGCCCATGCGCATGTCGTAGGGTTGCAGGATCAGGCAGCCCTGCGCGCTCCAGAAATCGTGGAGCGCGAGGATCATGTCCTGGAAGCTGGTCGCGGGATTGGGGCTCGTCATCGCGCGGCGGGCTTTGGCTCAAGGGTGAACGAGCGTCAATGGCAGGCGGCAACGGCGCTTGACAGCAAGAGCGCGCGCGTGTGTGAATCGCCTGCGAAATGGCTCGCACCCTCTCGCGCATCGCGCTCGCCCTGACCTCCCTGTTCCTCGCCGCCACGCCGCTGGCCGCGCAAGACACGGGCGGCAGGGTCGCCGAGGAGGCGGACCGCTACGCCTTCCACCAGGACTACGAGCCCGCGCCTGCGCTGTGGAAGCTGTCGGACGAGGACACGACCATCTACATGTTGGGCACGATCCATGCGCTGCCCGAAGGGTTCCGCTGGCGCAGCGCCCAGCTCAACAGCATCATCGCCGAGGTCGACGGACTGGTGCTGGAAACGACCGATTATGCCGAATACGAGGGCGCGATCGACCTCGACGCGAAGTTCACGCACCGCGTGGCGAACCGCGTGCCCACCTCGCAGCGTCTCTCGCCCGAGGGCGCAGCCCAGTGGCGGCGGCTGATCGAGCGCAGCGGCGCGGACTTCGAGGCCTTCGACAACCTGCCCGTGCTCTCTGCCATGCTGTCCATGGGATACGGGCCGGTGGGGTCCAATCCCTCCTCGACCGAGTACGGCGTGGAGACGGTGCTGGAGGGCGATTTCCTGGAAACGAACAGGCCGATCGAGTCGATCGAGGATTCGGGCGCGGTGATGTACTCGCTGCTGCGCCTCGACGACGATGCCATCATCGCCGACCTCGACGCGAAGCTGCTGGCCTGGCGCGGCAAGTCGGTCGAGCAGTTCTACGACGCGGACTACGTCGACGCGCGCGGCGACGATTACTGGGCGGACGAGCACCGCTGGGCGCGCGGCGAGGTGCAGGATCACTTCGACATCGGTTTCGGCGACGGCGCCATCGGCAGGGCCTTCAACGCCATGCTGCTCGACCGCCGCAACACGGCCTGGGCGCAGTGGCTGGACGAACGACTCGATTCGCCCGGCACCATCCTGCTGGCGGTCGGGTCCGGGCACTTCGAGGGCGATGTTTCGCTTCTGGCGAAGCTGCGAGAGCGCGGCCTGACGGCCGAACGCATAAATTAATTCAACCAATATTTCAGATGCTTGGCAGGCGCGCGGGTCACGCACGCCTGTCCTTTTGTCAGGTCATGTTGACACGGTCAGTGAGTCACGACATAAAGTCAGCACAACCTGACATAAGGGAAGGTTGACCGAACACATTGTAAGGTTAAAAGGACCATTGCTATGACCAAGCTCCTCGCCTCCGCCGCCATCGCCATCGTTGCCGCCTTCGCCGTTCCGGCCGCTGCGCAGACCGGCGAGCCGGCGCAGATCACGGTGCCCACCGCCGACCTCGACCTGACCCAGCCCGCCGACCAGGAACGCCTCGATAGCCGAGTCGACCAGGCCATCTCGCGTGCCTGCCGCACCGGCGGCCGCGATAGCGCATCGCGCCGCTTCGAGAGCGCCTGCCGGGAAGATCTCGAGGCATCCTTCGCCCCGCGCATCGAACTGGCCATCGTCGCGGCGCGCACCGAACGTCTCGCCACGCTGACCCTCGACAACCGGGGCTGATCTTGCGCGGGACAGGGGGCGACGCACCACCAGCCCGGCAGCGCCGCCCCCGCCTCCCTCGCTTGCAAGCAACCGCTAACAGGACCGATCACTTGAACACGATCAAGCGCCGCCGCGACTGGGCTTCCGTCAATCTTAATCTCGGGATCGTCGGTCTGCTGGGCATCGCCATGCTGGTGATCGCGGCCTTCCATCCGCTACCGCGGAGCCTGGTGATAGCGGCCACCGTTTGCCTGGTGGTCTCTCTCCCCGTGATGTTCTTTACCCGCAAGACCGACGAGTACACGCTCAGCCTCTGGTCCACGGCGACGAACGCCGCCTTCGCCACGATTATCGCCTGGCTCGTGGCGGCTCCGGGCATCGAAGGTTTCATCGATGGCCTGTTCGGTATCGAGAACGGGCAGGACTTTCCCGAGCGCGGCGCTGCGGCTGCCTCGCTTTTCGCTTTCTTTGTCGTCTTCAATATCAAGCGCCTGACCGGAGCCTTCTGATGCCCTACGAACCCTCCACCGGTTACCGCATCGACCACGAGCGCAACCAGCGCGAACATCGCGAGCGCCTGTACTGGCTGACCCTCGCGAGCGGCGCGGTCAACGTGCTCGCCATTCCGCTCCACCTTTCAGGTGCAAACATCGCCTTCATGGGCCCGCTCTTCGGCGGCATGTGCGGTTCGCTGATCGTCGCTGGAATGAAGGGCAATACCGACGGCTACTACCGCTCGCTCGTGGGCACCGGCCTTTCGTGGATGGCGTTCGGCCTCGGAGTCGTGATGCTGCTGCTGTGGATCGACAGCAACACGAGCTTGATGGACCGCCTTATCGCGGGTTTCGACGTGCTTGCCAGCGACAGCCTGCTACTCGCGCTGGGCCTCGGCCTGCTGTTTCACGCCGGATATGCTTTCGCCTACCTTCGCGACCGGCTGCCGTTCGGGGGCGACAACGATGGTTTATGATCCCAACCGACTGGACCAGGGCGGGCGCGAAGCCGCCTACTGGCAGGTGCGCGCGGCGGGCGTGATGAGCCTTGTCATGCTCGCGTCCAATTTCCTGCCGCTCGGTCCGCATGTCGAGGGGTTTGTCGGCTTTTACGTCGGCATCTGGTTTGTGCTCTTCGCGCTCTATCGCAAGTTCGACGATTACTTCATGGGCCTCGTGCACGAGGGTGCCTTGTGGGCGCTGTGCGTGCTCGGCCTGTGGCTAGGGGTGCAGGGCCTGCTGTCGATCTGCGAGGGCTTCTATGGCATCGGTTACAGCGCCGGCGGTGCCGAGCTTTCCGCGGACGATCGCACATTCGCCCTTCCCGCGCAGTTCAACAGCGCGTGGCTCATCGGTTCGGCGGTCGCCTGCGCCTTTCACGCAGGCTTCCTCTACAAGCAGTTTCGCGGCGGAGGTAATGCCTGATGCCCTACGATCCGACAGCTCCTTCGGAGAAAGAGCGTTCGGGGATGTTCGCCCTCGCGCCTCTCGGACTGATCGACACGCTGATCGCGGCGGGCTCGTTCGCTTTCGGTAGCAATACGCGCCTTGCCGGCCTGTTCCTGCTGATGGCGTGGTGCGGGATTTGGGTGCTGCTGCTCTATCGTTTCGCTGACGACTATCTCGCCAGCCTGCGACTGGAGGCGGCACGCTGGTGTGCCGTGGCGCTGGGGCTGTGGTTCACCGGAGTGGCGCTCGTTTTTGCGCTCGGCGGCGGGGCGGAAGAAGGCGTGCGTTTCGCCATGCCGGCCGTGCTCATCGAACCGCAATGGCCGGCGCTGCTGGGCGCCTTTGTTTTCTACCTCGCCTTCGATGGCAAGCGTCTTCGGGGAACTGCTGCGTGATCGGTCTGCTGAACAAGAGGTCGCTGGGGCCGTTCGTCGGCCTCGACCTCGTCTTCCTGGCGCTGGGCGTGCTGGCTGTCGCACTACCTGCCCGCCACGCCGCCCGCGGTGCCGAGGCTGTCGCCCCCCTCGCCGACACCGCGACCTTTGTCGCAGCTGTGCTCGCAGCGGTCGCCGTGTTGAGCGTGCTGGCCTTTTTCACCTTGAAGATCGATCGCAAGGTCAACGACGAGTATACCTTCCAAGCCATGGCCAACAGCGCAATCAGCGCCATTCTCGTGACGTTGGTCGCCGACCTCGGCATGCAACTCGCACCGGCTTTCGGCCTTCTGCGCATCGTGTCCTCTCCGGACCTGACGCTGGGCGTTCTCGCCGGTAGCTGGACAATCGGCTACGCAATATATCGCGTGCGGGGAACTGCACTGTGAGCAAACATACACCTGCGCAACCGAAGGTAAGGGAACGACGGCGTCGATTGTATTTCCGGTTGATGGACCTGTGCCTGCTGGCCGCAGCATTGGGCACGGCGGATTTCCTGCGGGACGACGCGTTCGGATGGCAGCCCTGGTCGGACGACGACCCGGTCTATATTGCGATCGGCGTGCCGATCCTGTTCGTCAGCTTCATCGTGGGGCCCGTGCTCGTCGTGACGCGATCCTTGCGCGACGAATATGCCGAGCAGTTGTGGAAGCGCACCGTGGAATTGCTGGTCAACGTGCTGGCCATTGCGCCGCTCGTCATCATCCTTGGCACGTGGGCTGCCTACGCTGCCATCGGGGGCGAGGAGCTGCCGGATGCGCTGGGTTTCCTGAATCTTCAGATGAATTTCTGGACGTCCCTGGTTACCGCCTGGCAAACTTTCCTGCTGCTGTTCGTCGGCATCTTCCAGTTCCTGCGCTGGAGGGACAGCAGATGAATAACAAGCTCAAGGTGCTGCGCGCCATGCGCGACTGGAGCCAGGCGGAGCTGGCCGGGCATCTCGACGTCTCGCGCCAGGCGGTGAACGCTATCGAGACCGGCAAGCACGACCCGTCGTTGCCGCTGGCCTTCCGCATTGCGCGGTTGTTCGAGATGCCGATCGAGGAGATTTTCGATGACGGGCTCTAGCCTCTCGGGCGAGGAACGCCTGAAGCAGCGCCGCAGCCGGTTCTACCGCTATTCCGCGCTCGGCATCGCGGTGGCGGTGCTGTTCGGGATGGTCAGCGGATACACCCGTCGCTGGTACGAGAGCGGGCTGCTGCCCGGTGCGGCCATCGTCGCCATGTGGGCGTTAGGTCTCGGGGCCTTCGGCTTTTACGTCGCGGGCTACCTGCGCCGCCTGGACGAGGTCGACATGGCCGACAACCTGTGGGCCGCCTATTGGGGCTTCCACTTCTACATGGTCGCCTACCCGACGTGGTATTTCTTCGCGACGGTCGGCATGATGCCCGATCCCAACCAACAGATCATCTGGTTCACCACCATGCTCGTCATGCTGGTGGGCTATGTCACGCGCAAACTCGGCCTGCGCTGAAGGCCGGACCCATCGTTTCAACTGCAACAGGAGTCGCCATTATGATCTTTCGCAAACTGCTTTTCGCCGCATCGGCCATCGCCCTTTCGGCCTGCGCCTCCACGCCCGGCATCGCCCAGGTCAGCGCGCCGAACGAAGCCGAGGCGACCGCGTCCTCCGGCCCCGCATTGTGGCGGCTGAGCGACGATGACACGACGATCTATCTCTTCGGCACCGTCCACTTCCTGCCCGAGGGCGTGGAGTGGTACAATCCGACGATCCGCGGCGCGCTCGAATCCGCCGACGAGTTCGTCAGCGAGATCGACACCAGCGCCATTCCCGAGGTCGTGCCCGGCGAGGCCCCCTCGCCCGAACTGATGGCCATTATGCAGACGCAGATGCGCCTCGCCACGCTGGAGACCGGCGGCACGGTGCGCGACCTGATGACCGACGAGAACCGCGCGGAATACGAGGCCGCCCTCGCCCGCGTCGGCGTGCCCGCAGCCGCGCTCGACGGGTTCGAGCCGTGGATGGGCATGATGACGCTGACCCAGCTCGGCCTGGTGCAAGTGGGCATCGATCCCTCGACCGGAGTCGAGCGCGTGCTCGACTCCCTGGTCGAGGGCAAGGAACGCGCCGCCTTCGAGACCGTCGAGCAGCAGTTCGGCTTCTTCGACAGCCTGCCGATGGAGGCCCAGCTCGCCGGGCTCGACCAGACGGTAGAGATGATGGCGACGCCCGAGGCGCTGCGCGAGAACTTCGACGCGATGGTGACCGAGTGGATGGAAGGCGATGCCGCCGGCCTCGCCACGCTGGTCAACGACGAGCTTGCCGCCGATCCGGCGCTCTACGCCACGCTCCTCAGCGATCGCAACGCACGCTGGGCGGAATGGCTGGACGAACGCATGGATCGCCCCGGCACCGTCTTCGTCGCCGTGGGCGCAGGTCATCTCGGCGGTGCGGGCAGCGTCCAGTACTTCCTGCACGAGCGCGGCCTGACGGCGGAGCGCGTCGCATACTGAGGCAGATTTTCCTGACACTGGGCGGGGCGCTGTGGCTTGCGAGCTGCGGCGCTCCGTCCGCGTCGGACTGGCCCGAGCCCAGCCCCATGTTGTGGGAGATCACCGCACCCGGGGGCGAGCGCGGGGCGCTGTTCGGCACCATCCATGCACTGCCCGACGATGCCAAGTGGCGCACTCCCGCGCTCGATGCCGCGCTGGCGGATAGCGACCTGCTCGTGGTCGAGGTCGCCAACCTCGGCGATACGTCGGGCGCGGAACTCTTCAGCGACCTTTCCGAAACGCCCGGCCAGCCCCCGCTCTCGCGCCGGGTGGACGCGGAGGCGCGCCCCGCCCTTCTCGCGATGATGGATGCCGCCGGGATGGACGACGGCGATTTCTCGCGCATCGAGAGCTGGGGCGCCGCCCTCTTGCTCGCCGCCGCAACTCGCACCGGCGATAGCGACAACGGCGTCGACCGTGCGCTGATTGCAGAGGCGGACGAGGTCGTCGGACTGGAGAGCTATGCCGGCCAGCTCTCGCTGTTCGACCGACTTTCGCAGGAGGCGCAGGGTGACTTGCTGGCCGCCACCGCGCGCGACTGGCAGGCGGGCCGGGGCGATGCCATGCTGCGAGCCTGGCTGAGCGGCGACGAACGCAGGATCGCGGAACACGTAGGCGGCGAGCTGCTCTCCAACCCGGAGCTTCGCCGCACCCTCCTCACCCGCCGCAACGAGGCCTGGACCGACCGCATCGCCGCGCTGGTGGAGGAAGGCCGCCGCCCGTTCGTGGCCGTGGGCGCGGCGCACCTCGTCGGCGAGGATGGCCTCGTCGCGCGGCTGGAGGCGCTTGGCTATACGGCGCGCCGTATCCAGTAGTTGCTTTTCGGGCCAGCGCTGCTATTGGCGCGCCTCCCTGTCGGCATGGTCATCCCTGGAGGCGTGACGGCAGGTGCAACACCCGCAACCCGAAAGGCAATACCATGAGCGACGCTCTTGAACTGTCGGCCGAGCTGCGCGAACGGGCTGGCAAGGGAGCCTCCCGTGCGCTGCGTCGCGAAGGCCGCGTACCCGCCGTGATCTACGGCAACAACGAAGAACCCACGACGATCCACGTCGAAGAGAAGGAGCTGCGCAAGCAGCTTGGCACGGGTCACTTCATGAATTCCATCGTGATGATCGGCCTCGGCGGCGACACGCTGCGCACCATCCCCAAGGATGTCGCGCTCGACCCCGTCAGCGATCGTCCGATCCACGTCGATTTCCTCCGCCTGTCGAAGAACGCCAAGATCCAGGTCGCCGTGCCTGTAGTGTTCATCAACGAAGAGGATAGCCCCGGCCTGAAGAAGGGCGGCGTGCTCAACGTGGTGCGCCACGACCTCGAGCTGGTCTGCGAGAACGCCAAGATCCCGAGCGAGATCGAGATCGACGTCACCGGCCTCGAAGTGGGTGACAGCATCCACATCAGCTCCGTCACGCTGCCCGATGGTGCCGAAAGCGCCATCACCGACCGTGACTTCACCATCGCGACGCTCGTCGCCCCGTCCGCGCTCAAGCGCGCCGAGGGCGAGGCCGGCGACGACCAGACCGGCGAAGGCATGGATGCGGGCGAAACCGCTGCCACCGAGCAGGGTCCGGACGACGACGCTGCCGCCGAGCAGGAAGCGAAGAGCGAGTAAGCATGCGGCGCGCGATCCTGTCGCTCGCCGTCATGAGCCTGGGGCTGGCCGGAGTGTCCGCGCCGGCCCCGGCGCTCGCGCAGCAGGGCGGCGTCCTGCCCGCCGATCCGCAGGACTTCCAGTGTTTCGTGCTTCTGCAGCAGCGTCGCGCGGCCTTCATGGCGAACGAGCAATTGCCCGTGGAACAGCGCGCCCAGTTCGTCGACAACCTGACGATTATCTCGGCCTTTTACGCCGGGCGCATCAGCCACTATTCCGCCGGCGAGGCCGTGGCTCAGTTCCGCAGCGCCAACGCCGAAATCGCCGCGGCCAGCCCCGCGCAGCGCGATGCCTTCGCCAACGTGTGCACCAACTTCTACATTTCCGTGATCAACGTCCTGGCGACCACTAGCGAGCAGGCGCAGAGCGCACCGCGACAGTAGGAGGCGCTTGCGCCATGCAGCTCTGGGTCGGCCTCGGAAATCCCGGTCCCAAACACGCCATGCAGCGGCACAATGTCGGCTTCATGGCGTCCGACGTGTTGGCCGAGATGCACGGGTTCGGGCCGGTGCAGAAGAAGTTCCAGGGCTGGTTGCAGGAGGGCCGCATCGGCGGAGCGAAGGTCCTGCTGCTGAAGCCCGCCACCTACATGAACGAAAGCGGCCGCAGCGTCGGCGAAGCGCTGCGCTTCTACAAGCTGGGCACCGATGCGCTGACTGTGTTCCACGACGAACTCGACCTCGCCCCGTTCAAGATCAAGGTGAAGATCGGCGGCGGCCATGCCGGGCACAACGGCCTGCGCAGCATCGACCGCCACCTCGGCCCGGATTTCCGCCGCGTACGGCTCGGTATCGGTCATCCCGGCCACAAGGATCGCGTCCACGGGTACGTGCTGGGCAATTACGCCAAGGACGAGATGGACGACCTGACCGATATGCTCGCCGCCGTCGGCGCGGAGGCGGACTGGCTGGCGAAGGGCGACGACGCCCGCTTCATGAGCGACGTGGCAGTGCGGATGCAGGCAGGCTAGCCGCGCGCTGCACCGTCGATGCGCGCAAGGGTTGCGCGATACTCTGCGTTATCGGGATAGGCCTCTGCCAGCGGCTGCACCATCGAGCGCGCTTGCTCCACCTGCCCCAGTTCCAGCATCGCTTGCCCGTAGAGCAGCCGCGCGGGCGCGAAATCGATTACGGCGCGCTCGCTGCGCTGCAATCGCTCGCGCACGGCCGGCCAGCGCCCGGCATCGGCATCGAGCAGCGCGGTGTGGTAGACGAACGCGATGTCGCCCGGCCAGGCCGCGCTGCCGCGCGCCACCAGCGGCGCGGCGATGTCCATCCGGCCCAAGTTGCGGGCCGAGGCGATCGCGCCCAGCAGCGCGGGCCGATCGGACGGGTTCCTTTCGAGAATGGCCATGTAGGCCCGCGCGGCCAGTTCGTGTTCGCCGAGCAGGTTGGCGAAGCGGGCGGAGACGAACAGCGTTTCCACCGCCTCGGGCGCCAGCCGCTGCACCTCGCCCACTGCGCGGCGTGCTCCTTCGGCGTCGCCGCGATCGAGGTGCCAGGTCGCCTCCAACGTGTAGAGCCGCAGCTTGTCCCCTTCGGCCCCGTGACCGTTGCGAAAGGCCGCCTTGACCGCCGCATCGTCGCCCTGCCGGGCGGCGGCGAGCGCACGCAGGCGCCAGGCCTCGGCGCTGCGCTGACCGGTCAGCGCGGCGCGGGCGGCCTCGACCTCGCCGGTCTGCAACAGGGCCTCGGCGCGCAGCAGGTTTGCATCGGCAGGCAGGGCGCGGGCATCATCGAGGCGGGCGAGCGTCGCCAAGGCGGCCTGCCCCTGTCCCGTCGCCACCTGCACCCGCGCCAGCAATTCCAGCGCCCCTGGACCGTCGGCATCCTGGGCCAAGGCCGCCTGCGCCCCCGTCCGCGCCGCCGGATAGTCCTGCCGGTCGTAAGCCGCGCGCGCCTCATCCAGCGGATCGCCGGCGACGAGCGAGCAGGCGGCAAGGCCGGCCGCGGCAACGGCGGCGAGGAACAGGTTTCGCATAACCGCCCCGCCCTAGCGCCAAGGCGCAAACATTCGGTGAACTCGCGCCGCCCGCTGGCAATCCGTCCGCAGCCCCGCTAAGGCGCGCGGCAACGCCATCCGCCACACGAAAGTTTGCACATCATGGGATTCCGCTGCGGGATCGTGGGCCTGCCCAATGTCGGCAAGTCGACCCTTTTCAACGCCCTTACCGAGACGCAGGCTGCACAGGCCGCGAACTATCCGTTCTGCACCATCGAGCCCAATGTCGGGCAGGTGGCGGTGCCGGACGAGCGGCTGGAAAAGATCGCCGCCATCGCCAAGAGCGCCAAGGTCATCCACACCCAGCTCGGCTTCGTCGACATCGCCGGCTTGGTGAAGGGCGCAAGCGCAGGCGAAGGTTTGGGAAACCAGTTCCTAGGCAACATTCGCGAGGTGGACGCCATCGTCCACGTCCTGCGCTGCTTCGAGGATGACGACATCCAGCACGTCGCCAACCAGGTCGATCCCATCGCCGATGCCGAGGTGGTGGAGACCGAGCTGATGCTTTCCGACCTGGAGAGCCTGGAAAAGCGCGTCGACAACGCCCGGCGCCGGGCGACCGCGGGCGACAAGGAGGCCAAGGCGCTCGCCAGTGTGCTGGGCCAGGCTCTCGAGCTGCTGAAGGACGGCAAACCCGCCCGCCTGACCGAGCCGAAGGACGACGAGGAAGCGCGGCTGTTCGCGCAGGCCCAACTGCTGACCGCCAAGCCCGTGCTCTACGTCTGCAACGTGGGAGAGGAAGACGCCGCCGAGGGCAACGCGCTTTCGGCAAGGGTTTTCGAAAAGGCCGCCGCGGAGGGCGCGGAAGCCGTCGTCGTCTCCGCCGCCATCGAGAGCGAGCTGGTGGCGATGGAGCCGGAAGACCGCGCCGAATATCTCACCGAGCTGGGCCTGACCGAGAGTGGCCTCGCCCGGGTGATCCGTGCCGGTTACAAGCTGCTCGGCCTCAAGACCTTCTTCACCGCCGGTCCCAAGGAAGCACGCGCCTGGACCTTCCCGGCGGGCGCACGGGCACCGCAGGCGGCGGGAGAGATCCATACCGATTTCGAACGCGGCTTCATCCGCGCCGAGACCATCGCCTACGAAGACTACGTGGCGCTGAACGGCGAAAGCGGGGCGAAGGACGCAGGCAAGCTGCGCCAGGAGGGCAAGGAATACCTCGTTCAGGATGGCGACGTGATGCTGTTCAAGTTCAACGTGTAGCGGGATCGGCCTCGTTGCGGCGGAACAGGCGGCGCAGCGGCGTCGCCAGCGCAGCGGCGAGCACCAGCAAGGCAACGCCGATGGGCTGTGCCAGCTTTGCCAGCAGGGCCAATAGCCCCACGTTCTTGGCGACGACCAGCCCCGTGCCCGCGCCGACCAGCCCGGCAATGCCGAAACCAGCCGCCTCGTCGCGCGCCTCGTCGTAATCGACATGGCGCGCGCCGGGATCGAAGCGGGCGCGTTCGGCAAGATCGGCGGCGGCGGCGCGGATTTCGGGCAGCTGGTCCATCTCGCCGACCATGTCGAGACTCAGCACCCCGCGCCGCCCCAGCAGGCGCAGGTCATAATGCAGGCCGTCTGGCCCGCCGTCCGCATAGGATAGCTGGCGACCCCAGGTGACCGCGCGATGCACGCTGTCGTATCGCGGGCGCTGAGCCCAGCCCTCCAGCGTCACCTCAGGGAAGCCTTCGTCGCGGCGAATATCGTTGGCGGCGAGCGTCTCGGTCTGCATCTGCCGCATGAGCGCGTCGTAGTCCGCGGAGCGCGCGTCTTCGGCGCTGACCCAGCCCAGCGGCTCCCACGTGACGATGGCACCCCAAGATCGCTCCCGCGGGTCCGATGCGGCGGGCATCACCAGGCCGAGCACCCCGTCCGCTTCGGCAGGCGGGTTCTCCCAGATATCTACGAGAATAAGTCGTGTGTCGGCGGGTCCGTAGAAACGATAGTCGCCGCCAAGGTCGAGCCTTGCCCGAGCCTCCGGCAACATGATTTCCCCGCTGCGAGGCGCGAGGTCGGAATCCCCCTTGGCGTGCAAGGGCGCGGCGAGGCACAGCAAGACCGGAATGACGAGGCGGGCGAGCATGGCCTACCCCTAGCGGCAAATGTTTACCGGCCCGTGCAGGCCGCAAACGAAAACGGCGCGCAAGGCCGAAGCCCTGCGCGCCGTATTTCGTCGTCCTGTCCTAGGATCAATTGGCCTGCGAGTTGATCCAGGCAGTCCACATGCGGGCAATCGGCTGCCGCTCGCCGGTGATGCGGGCAAACGTCGCCAGCGCCGCGGCATTGTCGCCGCCCAGCGCCTGCACCATGCCGAGGCGAGTCAGCGCCACGTTGCTGTCGTAGCCACGGTCGAGCGCCCGCTGGTACATGGCGGCCGCGCGGGTGTAATCCTCGGTCGAATAGAGGATGTCGCCCGCGTTGATGGCATCGAGCCCGTCGCCGTTCTCGCCCTCGCGCACGATAGCCGCGATGCCGTTGCGGTCCGCCGCCGCACGCACGTCAGCGGCAGCCTTCACATCGGTATAATAGGTGTCGCTGGCGGTATAAACGCCGTTGGACAGGCCTAGTGCCAGCGCCCTTTGCACCTCGTTGCCGCGGACGCGGGCATCGAGGTCGTCGATGTAGCGGCTGATATCCTGCCGTTCGCGCAGCACGCCGGCAGCCAGCATCAGGCGATAGAGGTCGACACGGGCCTGCGGGGTGAAATCGTAGAGCTGGCTGACGATCTGCATCGAATTGGTCAGATTACGCTCGCTGGGGTAACTGAGGACGACCATTTCCCCGACATTCAGCGCTTGCTCGGCAAGTTCGTTGTCGTAACTGAGCTGCAAGGCGTTCAGCAGCCACGCTTCGGGCACTGCCTGACCGGCCGCGGTATTGGCGGCAATGCGCTGGAGAAGGTAGTCGACCCCCTGCTGTTCGGCACCCTCCTCCACGTAGGTGTTTGCGATCAGCAGCGTCGCGTCACCCTCGTCCGGCACATAGCCGGCGTCGAGCGCGGCCTGCAGATAGCGGCGCGCGTCGGCGTAGTTGTCGAGCTCATAAGAGATGTTGCCGGCATACCAGTTGAAGAGGCCCGTCTGCTCACCGACACGGCCCGCCTGCAGGCGCATGGTCAAACCCTGCAACTGCAGCTGGCGATCGTTGAAATGGCTGCCGATGTTGAGGATGAGGTTCCCGGCCAGATCGCGGTCTGCATCGTTCTGGATGGCCGCCACCAGGCCAGGGATCGCGGCGCGCGCGCCCTCGTAGTTGGCGGTCGAGGGCTGCACCATCGCGGCGACCGGCTGATAGGCCGCGGCGAAGGCCTGCGAATTGGTTTCGCCCTGCGGCTGTTCGGCCTGTTGGGCCCGCTGGCGGCGGTTCTGCGCGAAGGCGGTTTCCGGCAGCACGGCGGTCGCGGTCATGGCGAACCCGCCGAGCAGCATGGAAGCGAGCGCAAGGCGCGTGCGAGCGGAGCGAATGGGGGTCGTCATTGGGTCTTTTCTCCTGAAACTTCCGACAGCAAGGCTGCCGCCTAATTCCCGCGCGGCGGGTTCTGCACACAACGCACGGGATTGCAATTCTGTCCTGCCCAAACGGCGGTGAACCGCGTTTTAACGCAAGTGTCAGGCGACAGACCGCCAATCGGTCGGGAAGTGTGGAAAAGCCGGGGTGAAAGCCCATATGAGGCTTTGCGAAACTGGCCTGTGCGCGCCCCTTCGCGTACCCTCCCATCACCCGTAACAGCGACGGAAATAGACAGCCAACCGTGAGCGACGAAACCGACACTCTCCCCGCGCCCGCAGCGCCGGCCGAATTCGAACGCATCGACATCGTCGAGGAGATGAAGACCAGCTATCTCGATTACGCGATGAGCGTGATCGTCAGCCGTGCGCTGCCGGACGTGCGCGACGGGCTGAAGCCGGTCCACCGCCGCATCCTGTTCGCCGCCAACGAGGGCGGCTACGTCGCCGGGCGTCCGTTCCGCAAGAGCGCGCTGATCGTGGGCGACGTGATGGGCAAGTATCACCCGCACGGCGACAGCGCGATCTACGATGCTCTCGCCCGCATGGTGCAGCCGTGGTCCTTGCGCGTGCCGCTGGTGGACGGCCAGGGCAACTTCGGCAGCATGGATCCCGATCCGCCTGCCGCCATGCGCTATACCGAGAGCCGGCTGGCGCGCGTCGCCAACGCGCTGCTCGACGATCTCGACAAGGACACGGTCGATTTCACCGGCAACTACGACGAGAGCCGGCAGGAGCCGACCGTCCTGCCCGCGCGCTTTCCCAACCTGCTGGTCAACGGCGCGGGCGGCATTGCCGTCGGCATGGCGACCAACATCCCGCCGCACAACCTCGGCGAAGTGATCGACGGCTGCCTCGCCTTCATCGAGGATCCGGGCATCAGCGACGAAGGCCTGCACGAGATCATTCCCGGTCCGGACTTTCCCACCGCCCCGCTGATCCTCGGCAAGCACGGCGCGCGTTCGGCCTACACCACGGGTCGCGGCTCCATCCTGATGCGCGCCCGGCACGAGATCGAGAAGGGCCGCAACGACCGCGAGAGCATCGTCCTCACCTCCATCCCCTACCAGGTCGGCAAGGCGGGCCTGGTCGAGAAGATCGCCGAGGCTGCCAAGGACAAGCGGATCGAGGGCATCACCGACATCCGCGACGAAAGCTCGCGCGCGGGCGTGCGCGTCGTCATCGACCTCAAGCGCGATGCCACGCCCGAGGTGGTGCTCAACCAGCTATGGCGGCACACGCCCGCGCAGGCGAGCTTCCCCGCCAACATGCTCGCCATCCGCGGCGGCCGGCCCGAGACGCTGGGCCTGCGCGACATCATCTCCAGCTTCATCCAGTTCCGCGAGCAGGTCATCACGCGGCGCACCAAGTTCGAACTGAATAAGGCGCGCGAGCGGGCACACGTCTTGCTCGGCCTGGTGGTGGCGGTCTCCAACCTCGACGAGGTGGTGGCGATCATCCGTGGCTCCTCCAACCCCGGCATCGCGCGCGAGCGCTTGCTGGCGCGCGAATGGCCCATCGGCGACATCGCGCAGTACATCCGCCTGGTCGAGGCCATCGATCCCTCGTCCGACGAGGAGGGCGGCACCTATCAGCTGTCCGAACGGCAGGTGAAGGCCATCCTCGCCCTGCGCCTCTCCAGCCTCACCGCGCTCGGCCGCGACGAGATCGGCGGAGAGCTGGAGGAGCTGGCGAGCAAGATCGAATACTATCTCTCGCTGCTGGCCGACCGCGCCAAGCTCTACGGAGTCATGCGCGACGAGCTGATCGAGGTGCGCGACCAGTTCGCCACCCCGCGCGTCAGCGAGATCGCGCCCGCCTGGGACGGGCTAGACGACGAGGACCTGATCGAGCGCGACGAGATGGTCGTGACCGTCACCCACGACGGCTACATCAAGCGCACCCCGCTCTCCACCTTCCGCGCCCAGGCGCGCGGTGGCAAGGGGCGCAGCGGCATGGCCACTAAGGACGAGGATGCCGTGGTGGAGATGTTCGTCACCTCCACCCATAATCCGGTGCTGTTCTTCACCAACACGGGGCGCGTCTATCGCCTGAAGGTGTGGAAGCTGCCCGAGGGCGGTCCGCAGACCAAGGGCCGGCCCATGGTCAACCTGCTGCCGCTCGGCAACGACGAACGGATCACCAACGTTTTGCCCCTGCCTGAGGACGAAAGCGAGTGGGCCAGCCTCAACATCGTCTTCGCCACTGAGCAGGGCATGGTGCGGCGCAACTCGATGGATTCCTTCACCAACGTGCCCACCGCCGGCAAGTACGCGATGGGCTTCGTGGAAGGCAGCGGCGACCGGCTGATCGGCGTGGAACTGCTGACCGAGGAGCAAGAAGTTTTCCTCGCCTCCGACACCGGCAAGGCCATCCGCTTCTCCGCCAGCGACGCGCGCGAGACCAAGAGCCGCACCGGCATCGGCGTGCGCGGCATGAAGCTGCCGCGTGGGTCGAAGGTCGTCTCGATGGCCGTGCTCGACCCGCTGGAAGCCGACATGGAGCGGCGCGAGGCTTACCTGCGCGCGGCCGCGTGGAAGAACAACGAGGCCGAGCATACGCTCAATCCCGAAACCGTCGCGCAGATGGAGCAGGAGGAGGAATTCATCCTCACCCTGACGGCAAACGGCTATGGCAAGATCACCTCGGCCTACGAATACCGCACCATCGGGCGCGGCGGGCAGGGTCTGACCAACATTGGCGAGCCGTCGAAGAACCCGGACCGCAACGGCCCGGTGGTCGCCAGCTTCCCGGTGACCCACAACTCGCAACTGATGCTGGTGACCGACCAAGCCAAGCTCATCCGCCTGCCCATCCGCTTCCGGCACTGCATCGAGGGCGGGTTCGACACGCTGGAGGGCATCTCGATCTCCGGTCGAGGTTCGTCGGGTATCCGCATCTTCAGCGTCGCCAAGGGCGAGCGCATCGTCGGCGCGGCGCTGATCGACGAGACCGAGGAGCCGGAGAACGAGGCGGAGGAAATGATCGCCGACGAGATCGCCGAACGCGGCGGCAGCCTCAATCCGACGACGCCGCACACCACGGCGCATTCGGACGACAACATGGAAGGCGAGCCGGACAGCGAATAGGCGCACCGTCCGGCTCTCCCGCCTTTATTCGGCGAGATCCTCGCGCATCCGCGCCACCGCGTACTGCTCGGCCTGCAGGGCAATGGGAACGACCTTGCCCATCCCGAAGAACTCGTGGCTGACGCCGGCAAAGGTCCGCTGCTCGACCTCGACGCCCGCTGCACGCATCGCCGCGGCAAGCGTTTCGCCATCCGACCGCAGTGGATCGGCCTGCGCGTTGATGATGGTCGTGGGCGGGAGGTTGCGCAGATTCGCGGTAACGAGATTGAGCCGGGGATCCTGCGCGTCCGCCGGCGTGCGCATATAGTAATAGCCGAACCAGTTGAGCGCCGCCGTATTCAGGGGAACCGCCTGCGCGCTGTCGCGCCGCGAGGGCAGGTCCATGCTGGAATTCGCGATCGGATAGACCGAGACGATGTGGTCCGGCATGGTCAGGCCATTGTCACGGGCGTAGATCGCGGTCGAGACGGCCAGATTGCCGCCCGCGCTTTCGCCCACCATGAACAGACGTTCGGTATCGCCGCCCCAGTCGTCGGCGTTCGCCAGCACCCATCGATAGGCAGAGGCCGCGTCCTCATGCTGCGAGGGGAATTTGAACTCGGGCGCATGGCGATAGTCGACCGAAACGACCACCGCCTGCATCGCCTCGGCAAGGTAGCGCGGGGCGGCGTCATACGTATCGAGATCGGCGATTA
This sequence comes from Aurantiacibacter luteus, assembly GCF_001010945.1. Taxonomy (GTDB): domain Bacteria; phylum Pseudomonadota; class Alphaproteobacteria; order Sphingomonadales; family Sphingomonadaceae; genus Alteraurantiacibacter; species Alteraurantiacibacter luteus. The sequence goes on along the minus strand of NZ_LBHB01000001.1, from coordinate 714,392 downwards.
CCCAGCCGCCGCCGTGGTAGTAGACCACCACCGGCAGGTCTGAACTGGCCGTGGTTCCGGCGGGGCGATATACGCGGGCGACCTGTTCGTCGTCGCTGCCGTAGGACATGTCCTGCGTGGTCACGGCATTCGTTCGCAGCGTAACGCCGCGCTGCTGCGCCACACGGGCGTAGGCGTCCGCGAACGAAGGCTGCACGCGCGCTTGTGCGGGGGTCAGGCTGGTCAGCGGCTGCGGGCCCAGCGCCGCCAGGGCGTCGAGCACATCCTGCATGGCCCGGCTGACCGCCGGCGGGGCGACCTGCGCCGTAGCCGGCACGGGCGGCGGCGCGGCGTTGGCATCGCGCGGGCTGGTTATCATGGTGCCGGCCATCCCGTTCATGGTGGTGCAGGCACCAACCGACAGGGCGCTGAGAGCAAGTCCGGACATGGCGAGTACTCGGACCAAGGTACGGCGGTAAGACATTCGGGTTCTCCTGTTGCGTCAGTGGTGGCAACGCGGAAAAATCGAATGGTATCCGAGCATTGCGGCCTTAATCAACTTTCGGCCTTGGCTTTCTTGAAGACGTCAATGGACGGACGCACGTCCGCCCTGTACCACGCGCAGCTCCGGATCGCGCTTGCGCAGGTTCGTCATCACGCCGACCGTCAACAGGAATTGCCCGAGATAGTAGATTGGCCAGACGAGATATTGCGGGATCGGGCTGCCTGACAGAGGCCCCATCCCGGCAAAGATCAGTAGGTCTGACACCACGAAAAGCACCGCGCCCGCCCCCACGGTGAAGCGCGGATAATCGCTCGCCCAGGCGCCCGCCGCCATGGCGCCCAGCGCCAGACCGTAGATTGCCGCGGGCATGGCGACGCCCGGCACACTCACCAGCCAGTAGGCTGCGAGCGGTGTGCCCAGCAGCAGCGCGAGGAAGATAAGGCTGTCCGCACCCTCCAATGGAGCGCCGCGATGGCGCAGGAACAGCGAAAGCATGACGCAATGGAAGACGAAGAACAGCGCCCCGCCCACCCGGATGTCCATTTCCATGAACATGTCGGCGACGCTCGCGATCGCCATGGCGCCCGCCAGCATCCGCGCGCTCTTGCTGCCGTGGCGCAGCCAGGCATAAATCGCGAGAAAGGCGCAGGCGCTCCCTTTAAGCGGGATAAGGTAGAGCTCGGGCAGCTCGCTCGCCGAGAGATAGTAGAACGCCAGCGCCGCCAAGATGCTGAGCAGCAGGTAGGGTCGCTTCTCTGAAAGGGCACGGCGCGGCATGGCATCGGGACTAGCCGCCAGTCTGCATTTGCGCCAGCGCCCCGCGTCACTTATCTGCCGCCCCCATGACACATCAGGTCCACATCATCGGCGGCGGCCTCGCCGGGAGCGAAGCGGCATGGCAGCTCGCCCGGCGCGGCATCAGGGTGCGCCTGAGCGAGATGCGCGGCAGCGGCCAAGGAGAGACGGCGGCGCATCACACCGACGGACTGGCGGAACTGGTCTGCTCCAACTCCTTCCGCTCCGACGACGACGAGAAGAACGCCGTCGGCCTGCTGCACCACGAGATGCGGCGTCTGGACAGCCTCGTCATGCGCGCGGGCGAGGCGGCGCGGGTGCCAGCGGGCAGCGCCATGGCGGTGGACCGCGACCACTTCAGCGCCGAGGTGCAAAGGGCGTTGGAGGAGCACCCCAACGTCGAGATCGTGCGCGAACTCGTCGAGGTGCTGCCGGCCGAGGGCATGACCATCGTCGCGACCGGCCCGCTCACCGCAGCGGCGCTTGCCGACAGCATCATCGAGGCGACCGGAGAGGACCGACTGGCCTTCTTCGACGCCATCGCACCCATCGTCCATCGAGACAGCATCGACATGGACAAGGCCTGGTTCCAGTCGCGCTGGAATAAGGGCGACGGCAAGGATTACATCAACTGCCCGATGACGCGCGAGCAGTACGCCGCCTTCCACCAGGGCCTGCTCGATGCCGAGAAGGGCGAGTTCCGCGAGTGGGAGGCGAACACCCCCTACTTCGAAGGCTGCATGCCAATCGAGGTCATGGCCGAGCGGGGGTTCGACACACTGCGCTTCGGGCCGATGAAGCCCGTCGGGCTCGACAACCCGCGCGATACCACGCCCGAGTTTCCCCAAGGCCGCTGGCCGCACGCGGTCGTCCAGCTGCGGCAGGACAACAAGCTTGGCACGCTGTGGAACATGGTCGGCTTCCAGACCAAGATGAAATGGGGCGCGCAGGTCGAACTGTTCCGCACCATTCCCGGTCTCGAGAACGCCGAGTTCGCGAGGCTGGGAGGGATGCACCGTAACACCTTCATCAACTCGCCGATCCTGCTCGACCGCCAGCTGCGCCTGAAGAGCGCGCCGCACATTCGCTTCGCCGGGCAGGTGACGGGGTGCGAGGGTTATGTCGAGAGCAGCGCCGTCGGCTTGCTCGCGGGCATGATGGCGGCGGCCGAGCTGGCGGGCGACGCGTGGACCCCGCCGCCAGCCACCAGTGCCATGGGCGCGCTGCTCAGCCACATCACCGGCGATGCGGAGGCGAGCGACTACCAGCCCATGAACGTCAATTTCGGCCTCTTCCCGCCGCTTCACGATGTGAAGAAGAAGGCGCGCAAGGAAGCCTACACCGAGCGGGCGAAGGCGGATTTCGGCGACTGGCTGGGCGCCGCACGAATCGCCGTGCCCGCCTGACCTAGCACCGGCACCGCGCCGGAGTTCGCCGCGGTGCCGGTGCACTTGTTGCGAATTCCGCCGCGTTCAGTTCCCCGTCGCGGTTGCCGTCCATTTCGGCAAAGCGCTCGCTCGTGGTGATGGCCCATTCTTCGAAGGTGAGCAGGTTGTTGCCGTCGGTGTCCAGCGCGCGAAAGGCGTTGGTGCGGGTTGAGAGCATCTCGTTGCGGGTGATCTTCAGGTCGCGATTGCGGTCGTAGCGAAAGAAGCGCTGCTGCTCGCGCGTCAGTTCGCTCGCCTCGGGCGGCGCGGGACCGCGCATGTCGGATACGTCGGCTGTGGGCAGCGCGTCGGGATCTTCCGCCGTCGTCTCCACCGGCTCGGGCGGCGGCGCTGCCTGCTCGACCTCGGCCCTTCCCTGCATCCAGAACAGCCCGAGACCCACAAGCAGCAGGGCGCCGAACGCGCCCAGGATGACTCGATTCATAGGTAGCTCCCCTTATGCGGGGAACTTAGCTCAACGCCCGGCAATGCCAAGCCGCATGGCGACCATCATCGCGCCCGGACCGTCCAGCGGGTCGCTTGCGCCACGCTCGAGCGCACGGCGCGACAGTCCGGCGAGCACCGCGAGGGGACGCAAACGGCGCGGCATCCTTTCCGCAGGGGGAAGCGAGAGCGCAGCCTGACGCACCATCTCCGCCTCCGCTCCGTCGCCCAGGTGCAGGGCGAGGTCGGCCAGCGCCCAGCCTTCGGCGGCCATTCGCACCGCGCCGGCATCCGCCTCACCGTCCGTCCGCTCCGCAACGGCAAGCCAACCTTCGGCCCTGCCTTGCGCGAACTGCATGAGCGCTGCTTCATCTAGCCGTTCGGCCAGAAGAGCCTCCCAGCCATCGACGAGCGGAGCCAGTCGCCCGGTCGCCAGCCCCGATGCGCGCAGCAGGGCCAGCAGCGGCTCGCCGAGCGGCCAATGATCCGGCTCTTGCGCGAAGCGCTCGCGCCACCAGGCGAGCTTCAGCTGCGCGATGACCGGCTCGCCGCGTGTGCGTACGATCCCCGCTAGCCGGGTATCGAGCGCCAGCAGCGCCGCTGTCGGCTCAAAGGCGGCCGCAGGCGCATAGCTGAGCGCCAGGCGCTGCACGAGCGGAAGGGTTTCGAGCAGGGTCCTGTCCATCGCCAGCGCAGGTGGCCACCCGGCCACGTGCGGTCAAGCGCGATGCGAAGGAGACCATTAGGTGGGTCGCAGATATTGCGAAATTAACCACCTGCGTTGACCATTGTTTCAACCCTTGTCCGGCATAAGCATCCTGCCGGGAAACCGCGGCGCCGACCGAAAGCCCAGGCGGTCGGCAAAGCGGATGTCCGGCCGCCGAGACAGCGCGCCCGCGGGGCCACCCTTCCCTTCCCGCGGACGTGCTGCCTCGACACCGAGCGGGGGGCAAGCGGTTCACGAATTTTCCCCTCGACGCGCTCGGTATTGCGCCGAGTGCGATGGCTTAACGGGCATTAACCGTGAATCGTTACGCGCCTACAACCACACGTTCCCTATTGGTCCCAGCGACTAGGTAGCATCTCGAGGTTCCACATGGTCCTGAAAGCCTTCCAACACACGATCTCTCGCATGACCGGCTGCACCAGCGGAAACGCGACCCTGCTCGTGGCGCTGGGAATGCCCATGCTAATCGGCGGGGCCGGCCTCGGCGTCGACGTGACGCAATGGTACATGTGGAAGCGCGAGCTGCAGTTCGCAGTGGACCAGGCGGCGATTGCCGGTGCCTGGGCGCGGGCCGACGAGGACACCGAGAGCACCTACATCACGCGCGCCGAACAGGAATTCGATGCCAATATGCAGGTCGCGGGCGGCTTCGCCAGCGACCCGGAAATCCAGCTGGCGGACTATGCCGGCGGCGAGGACAACTCGGTCGCCGTGTCGGTCACAGCGCACAAGCCCCTGCCCTTCACCAGCATCCTGACCGAGGAGACATTCCCGGTCTATGCCTATGCCCAGGCCAGCTTCGAGGAAGGTACGACCTTTTCCAGCTGCCTGATCGCGCTCGACGACGACGATTACGGCGCCATCACCATCGGCGGCAACTCGGTGCTGACAGCAAGCTGCGGCCTTGCCGCGCTGTCCACCGACGACACTGCCATCACCGTGAGCGGCAATCCGCAGGTGGATGCAGGCTGGATCCTCGCCGCAGGCGGCGTTGACCAGTGGCTCAAGGACAATACCGACGACGTCATCATGGAGCACATGGAGGGCCTCTTCGACCCGTTCGAGGAATTGTCCCCACCCAACCCCTCGTCTTCGCGCCAGGCGCGCACCTATTCATGTTCGGCAGAACCGGACACCACGACCGCCAACAAATCGGTGACGACCACGGTCACCTATTCGTACTGGAAAGGCAACACCAACAACCGCACTGAATGGAACGGGTATGCCAGCCCCAAGGCCAGCACGGAGTACACCGCGCCTACGGAGGTCGGTATTTCCGTGCCCAACGGCACCGTTGCGGGCACGACCAATGCGACGACGACGACATGGACCGGCCTTGGCGGCAATGGCCAGGACCGCAAGTGGGAAAAGGCGGTCACCGTAACGACAACGACCTATTCCAACGTGCTTGTAACCCCCGGCGCGCAGGCCGGAAGTGTACGTCCCGGCACCTACACCGACATTCAAATCCGCTGCAACACGGCCTTCGCGCCAGGAGTATACAACATTGTGGGCGGCGGCTTGAAAATCACGGGCCAGTACGAGGTTACCGGATCGGCGGTTATGTTCGTGCTTTATGACGGTGCATGGATCGACGTGGCCGGCGGCGCCGACGTGAACCTCACCGCGATGCAGGCATCCGATCTCATGTCGCTCGGCGTTTCCGCCGACGATGCCAACGAACTGGCCGGTATGCTGGTCTTCGAAGACCGCGATTCGCGCGGCAGCAGCAAGACCAAGCTCAACGGCAACGCCAATACGGTGCTCAACGGCACCTTGTATTTTCCGGTCAGCAACGTCCAGTTTGCCGGCACCGTGGGCGTCACCAGCCAGTGCCTGATGATCGCGGCAAACAACATCACCATCACTGGCACCACCAACATGACGACCTTCTGTCCCGCCGGCTCGACCGAGGACACGACGGTCGCCACGACCGAAGCCCGCGTCAGGCTGGTGGCATGATCGGCGCGCGCGCCCTGATTGCCCGCGTCCGCGGCGACGAGCACGGCTCGATGGCGATCGAGACCGCCTTCGTCGCGCCGGTCCTGCTCGTCATGGCGCTCGGTGGGTTCGAGGTGAGCACGATGGTCGCCCGCCAGACCGAGCTGCAGAGCGCGGCGGCCGAGGCGGCGCAGGTCGTGCGCGCGTCGGCACCTGAAACCGCGGCGCAGCGCCAGACGATCCACGACATCTTGGTCGTCTCCTCGCGCCTGGAAGACGACCAGGTTTCCATCACCCCTCTCTATCGCTGCGGCACCTCGGAGGATTACGTCACCGTCGCGGGAAGCTGCGGGTCCGACGTGGAATACCAGTTCATCCGCATCGATCTGGAAGACACTTACGAGCCGATCTGGACCAGCTTCGGCGTGTCGGAAGGTTTCGATTACAACATCAGCCGCACGGTCCAGGTAGGGTCGCAGGCATGAAGGCGCTGATCGCCCGAACGCTTTCGCGGCTGCGCGCCGACACCGGCGGCTCGGTCTTCGTCGAATTCGCCCTGCTCGGTCCGGCCTTGCTGGTGATGATGTTCGGCGTTCTGCAGGTCGGCATCGCCTTTCAAAGCTACAGCGCGCTGCGCAGCCTGTCGGCCGACGTCGCGCGCTATGCCATGGTGCAGTACCAGACCGGCAACACGCTCTCCAATTCGCAGCTGCGCACCTTTGCCCGCAACCAGGCGCTGGGCGCGCCCTACCTGATGACGTCGGATCGATTGGCGATCACCGTCGAGGATGCCGATGACCAGCGCGTCACCGGGGCCAAGGAAGTCGAGATTTCGGTTACCTACCGCATCTACAACATGATGGGCTTCATCGGCATCGAAGGCCCGACCGTCGACTACGTGCGGCCCATCTTCCTGGTTGAAGAAGCAGCCGCCTGACACCAGGCGCGCCATCGATGACCCACCTGTGCGTTCGCACAAATCATGAATTCCTTAACCATCTGCGTTGACGGTTATCTCAGGCGCATTGCGTAAAACACGCAACATGGCCACGCCCTCGCCTCACCCTCGGTGCCTGATCGGACGCTTCCTCGGCGATTTCGCGCGCGATGCGTCGGGCAACGTACTGGCGATTATCGCCATCTCCATCTTTCCGCTGATCGCGCTGGTGGGTGGCGGCGTGGACATGGGCCGTGGCTACCTTGTGCAAAGCCGGTTGCAGCAGGCCTGCGATGCGGGCGTTCTGGCCGCGCGCCAGCGACTGGGTAGCGAAGTCGTCGTCAATGGCGAAGTGCCCGACGAGGTGGCCGAAACCGGCAACCGCTTCTTCAACGTGAACTTTCGCGACGGCGCCTACGGCAGCGAGGACCGCGCCTTCGAAATGGCGTTGGAGGACGACTTCGCCATCACCGGAACGGCATCGGCAACGGTGCCCACGACGCTGATGCGCGTGTTCAATTTCGAGGAAGTGGAAGTCAGCACAAGCTGCCAGGCCGTCCTCAACTTCACTGACACCGACATCATGATGGTGCTCGATGTCACCGGCTCCATGCGCCATACCAACCCCGGCGACACCATGTCGCGGCTGGATTCGCTGAAGCAGGTCATCCGGGATTTCCACACGCAGGTCGACGGCAGCAAGGCCCCGGGCACCACGATCCGCTACGGCTTCGTGCCTTACGCGACGAACGTCAACGTCGGCGGCCTTTTGCGCGATAATTGGGTCGTCGACGACTGGACCTATCAGACGCGCCAGCGGGCCTCCCTTGCCACGAACGCCAACAGCTCGACCTATTATCGTGGCTGGACCTATGTTTCCGGCGACAGGCCAGACTGGAACAACTGGCCCATTTATTCGACCTACGCGGCAACCTTTCACGCCGCCACCAGCGCCGACCAGAGAGGGCACTACAGCTGCGATCAGGGTAACCCGCCCGACACGCTGACCTCGACGTCCGCGCCCACCGGACCGAGTTATGTCGAGGTGCAGGCCTCGCCGGCCGCGACACTGACGGTGACGCCGAAGCGGGTCACTGAAAACGGAACGCGCTACACGACGACCCTCAACGGCGCGATGTGCGAGAAGCGCTCGCTGACTTCGAACAATTATGTCCAGGACGTCGAGGAGGTAGTCTCGGTACCCGATACCTCCTACAATTGGAAATATGCCCCTTTCTCGCGCGATGTCTCGAACTGGCGCAGCGAAACCGGTGGATGCATCGAGGAACGTTCGACCTATCAAATAACCGATTATGACAACGTCGATTTCGATCGCGCACTCGATCTCGATATCGACCTCGTACCCGGTCGCAACGACCGCACCAAGTGGCGCCCGCGCTATCCCGACACGATCTTCACCCGCGCGCTGAAGGACAACGGCTCGGGTGCGATCAATGTCGATGCCGTCACCACGACCGATACCTTCAGCAAGACCGGCACCTGGTGGTTCTCCGCCTGCCCCGCCGCCGCCCGCAAGCTGGCGCCGATCAGCAGCGGCGAGCTGGACAGCTATCTTGCCACGCTCGTGCCCTACGGCGCGACATACCATGATATCGGCATGATCTGGGGTGGGCGCCTGCTCTCGCCTACCGGCCTGTTCGCAAGCGAGAACGAGGACAGCAACGGTCGTTCGCGCAGCCGCCACATGATCTGGATGACCGACGGCCAGACCGAGCCCTACGACCTCGCCTACGGGGCCTATGGCACCGAGCCGCTCGATCGGCGGCGCTGGTCGCCGGGCTCCTCCATGACGCTGGCCCAGACGGTCGAGGCGCGCTTCGGCGTTGCCTGCGAGGAAGTGAAGAAGCGCAACATCACCGTCTGGGTCATCGCCTTCGGTACCCAGCTCAATCCGATCATGGAAGAATGCGCGGGCCCGAACCGTTCGTTCGAGGCGGCGAACGCGGTCGAACTGAACGAGGCCTTCACCTCCATCGCCAGCTCGATGGGCGACCTCAGGGTCTCGCGATGAACCTGCGCGCCCTCCCAGCCCTGCTGCGCGACGACCAGTCGGGCGCGACGATCGTCGAGTTCGCACTGATCCTGCCCGCGCTGGCGATGACGCTGATGGCCTTGTTCGATTTCAGCTACAATTTCTACGCCGAGACGATGATCGAAGGCGCGGTGCAGAAGGCGGCGCGCGATTCGACGGTCGAAATCCACGCCGGCGACTACGAGGCGCTGGATGCCAATGTAGAGCGCGCCGTGCGCCGCATCGTCTACAGCGCCGACATCGAGTTCAGCCGCACGGCCTATGCCAACTTCTCCGACATCGGACGGCCCGAGGACTACACCGACGTCAACGGCGATGGCATCTGCAACGCGGGCGAGCCCTTCGAGGATGCCAACGGCAACGGTGAATGGGACGACGATCGCGGCAGCGACGAAACCGGCGGCGCGCGCGATGCGGTGCTGTACGAGGTGACTGCAACCTACGGCCGCGCGTTCCCGCTCAACGCCTTCATCGGCATCGATCCAGAGGTCAGCGTCGTCGCCCGCACGGTGCTGCGCAACCAGCCTTTCTCCCTGTCGGAGGAAGCGAGCGTGGAGAACTGCCCGTGATCCGCCGCCTCGCCCGCGCCCTGCGCACCGACCAGTCCGGCCTGGCGATGACCGAATTCGCGCTGGCCCTGCCCTTGGTCCTGACGCTCGGCCTGATGGGGCTGGAGACGGCCAACCGCGCCTTGGTGCAGATGCAGGTCTCGCAGCTTGCCGTGCAGATCGCCGACAACGCCTCGCGCATCGGCGAGACATCGGTGCTTGAAGATCAGAAGATCTACGAATTCGACATCAACGACCTGTTCTACGGCGCGCACCTGCAAAGCGGCAAGGGCGTCGACCTGTTCGAGCACGGCCGCGTCATCCTCAGCAGCCAGGAAGTCGTCCCGGGCACCGAGGAAGACCAGTACATCCACTGGCAGCGATGCATGGGCAAGAAGCGTGTGGGCAGTTCCTACGGAGTCGAGGGCGACGGCCTGCGCTCCCGCCGGTTCAAGGGCATGGGGCCGCGCGGCGAGGAAGTGCTTGCCTTCAAGGACGGGGCGGTGATGTTCGTCGAGATCGCCTACGATTATCAGCCGATCATCGGCCAGCCCTTTGGCCTCGGCGGCGACCAGGTGGTGCGCGCCGTCGCCAGCTTCACCGTCCGCACCGACCGCGACCTGACGCAGATCTACCAGCGCGACAGCGGCGATCCCGATCCGGTCGCCAACTGCGATGTCTATGGCGGGTCGGGATACAAGGACGGCGCGAACTGACGCTATCCCCAGGTTAGCGTCAGTCGGCGTAGCAGACCTTGCGGCAGGCCTTTACCACCGCATCCTTGTCGATGAGCGCGAGCTTTTCGAGGTTGGCGGCGTAGGGCAGCGGCACGTCTTCGTTGCAGACACGGATCACCGGTGCGTCCAGGTGGTCGAAGCCCTCCCCCATGCAGATTGCGACGATTTCCGAGGCGATCGAGCAGGTCGGCCAGCCCTCTTCCGCCACGACCACGCGATTGGTCTTGGCGAGCGAGGCCAGCACGGCTTCCTTGTCGAGCGGGCGCAGCGTGCGAAGGTCGATGACCTCGGCCTCGATGCCTTGTCCCGCCAGCTCTTCCGCAGCCTGCAGCGCGACGCCGACGCCGATGGAATAGGAGACGATGGTGACATCAGATCCCTCGCGCATGGTCCGCGCCTTGCCGATGGGCAGGACATGGTCGTCCAACTGAGCGACCTCGAAGCTCTGTCCGTAGATGAGCTCGTTCTCGAGGAAGACCACAGGGTCCTCGCTGCGAATGGCGGCCTTCATCAGGCCCTTTGCGTCCTGCGCGTCGTACGGCGCGATGACGATGAGGCCGGGCACGCTGGCATACCAGGGCCCGTAGTTCTGGCTGTGCTGCGCGCCCACGCGGCTCGCCGCGCCGTTGGGGCCGCGGAACACGACCGGGCAGCGCATCTGGCCGCCGCTCATGTAGTTGGTCTTTGCCGCCGAGTTGATGATGTGGTCGATCGCCTGCATGGCGAAGTTGAAGGTCATGAACTCGACGATCGGGCGCAGGCCGCCCATGGCCGCGCCCGTGCCGATGCCGGCAAAGCCGTATTCGGTAATCGGCGTGTCGATAACGCGCTTCGGCCCAAATTCTTCCAAAAGGCCCTGCGTAACCTTGTAGGCGCCCTGGTACTCGGCGACCTCCTCGCCCATCACGAACACGCGCTCGTCACGGCGCATTTCCTCGGCCATGCCATCACGCAGTGCCTCGCGCACGGTGAGCTTGACCATGTTGGTGCCGGCAGGAATGTCGGGATCGGCGGCGCGCGGCTTTGCCTCGGGCTTGTCGGCCTGCTGCGTGATCTCGGCCTCGGAAGGCTCGCGGCCCACGTCCTTGCCCTCGCCCGCCACGTCCTCGACCGTGTCCGCAGGAGCGGCAGCGGCAGAGACATCCTCCCCCTCGCCCGCCAGGATGGCGATGACGGTGCCGACCTTTACGCCCTCGGTCCCTTCCTCGACTAGGATCTTGCCGACCGTGCCCTCGTCGATGGATTCGAACTCCATCGTCGCCTTGTCGGTCTCGATCTCGGCCAGCACGGTGCCGGATTCGACGCTGTCGCCTTCCTTCACCAGCCACTTGGCGAGCGTGCCTTCCTCCATCGTGGGGCTGAGGGCGGGCATCTTCAGTTCGATCGCCATGGCTCAGTACTCCTCCACCAGCACATCGGTGTAGAGTTCGCTCGCCTGCGGCTCGGGCGACTGCTCGGCGAAGTCGGCGGCCTCGGCCACGGTCGCACGGATGGCCCTGTCGATCTCTTTCAACTTGTCCTCGTTCACGCCGGCCTCTGTCAGGTCCTTCTTCACCCGCTCGATCGGGTCGTGGTGGTCGCGCTGTTCCTGGACCTCCTCGCGGGTGCGATACTTGGCCGGGTCGGACATCGAGTGCCCGCGGTAGCGATAGGTGTTGCACTCCATCAGCACCGGGCCGTTGCCGCCGCGCACGTGGGCAAAGGCGATCTCGGCCGCCTGGCGCACCTCGAGCACGTCCATGCCGTTTACTTCCATGCCGGGGATGCGGAAGGCTGTGCCGCGACGGTAAAACTCGGTCTCCGCGCTGGAGCGTTTGACCGCGGTGCCCATGGCGTACTGGTTGTTCTCCACCACGAAGACGATCGGCAGCTTCCACAGGCTGGCCATGTTCATCGTCTCATAGACCTGGCCCTGGTTGGCCGCGCCGTCGCCGAAGTAGGCGAGGCAAAGGCCGCCGTCGTCGTTGTACTGGTGCGCCAGCGCGAGGCCCCCGCCCAGCGACACCTGCGCGCCAACGATGCCGTGGCCGCCGTAGAATTTGTGCTCGGTGCTGAACATGTGCATCGAGCCGCCCTTGCCCTTGGAGATGCCGGCGGCGCGGCCCGTCAGCTCGGCCATGATGACCTTGGGATCGATCCCATAGGCGAGCATGTGGCCGTGATCGCGGTAACCGGTGATCACGCTGTCGAGCCCCTCGGTCAGCGCCGACTGCAGACCCACGGCAACGGCTTCCTGACCGATGTAGAGATGGCAGAACCCGCCGATGAGGCCGAGACCGTAGAGCTGGCCGGCCTTTTCCTCGAACCGGCGAATGAGCAGCATCTGTTCGTAGAAATGCAGCAGGTCGTCGCCGTCAGCCTTGAAGCGCTTCTGCTTTTCGAGCGCCTGCTGGAGGCTGCGGAGCGCGAAATCGGCGGCATCGTCGGCAGACGGCGCTGCGGCACCCTTCGCGGCTTTCGGCGTGGCGGCTTTGGCCAAGGCATATCCCCTGTTGCGGCCCTTGAAGTGGGCGTCGTGTGTGGATGGGAATGCCTATAGGCAGCAAAATGTTTCGCTGGCAACGCCGACCGCGAGCGATTTGCCAAAGCGGTTATTTTGCCAGAACGGATTTACCGTTCGGGCAGTGGTTCGATTTCGACGATATATTCGTCCTCGTGCGCGACGTTGAGCCCGCCGCGCACCAGTTCGTCGGCAAAGTCGGCATCGACGTTGTCGGGATCGAGCAGGTCGACCCGGTTTTCAAGGACGTCGCGGCGTTCCTCCAGCGTGGCGATGCGCTGCTGGTATTCCTCCAGCTGCACCGAGTGATCGCTCCACGCCAGCACACCCGATGGGCCGATCAGGGCCATCAGGCCGATGACCACTAGCACCGCCAATGCCGCAGCGTTCCCGATCCTTTCGCGCACCGCGTCCCGACGATTCCGGTTCTTTCCCATCGCCGCCCTTGAATCACAGGAATGCGCGGGGTTCAAGGATATTGCGCTCCAACATGCGGTTTGGCGCAAATTTCTTGACCACGGAAGAAAAGAAGTTACAAGTGAAACCATGAGCGATCTCTTCGAAAATCCCATCGGCCTCGACGGCTTCGAGTTCGTCGAATTCTGCGCTCCGGAAAAAGGCGCGATCGAACCCGTGTTTCAGGCGATGGGCTTCACCCATGTCGCCAATCACCGCAGTAAGGACGTGCAGCTCTGGCGCCAGGGGCAGATCAACCTCATTGCCAACTACGAGCCAAAGAGCGCAGCCTGGTTCTTCGCCCGCGAGCACGGCCCCTCGGCCTGCGGCATGGGCTTCCGCGTCAAGAACGCCGCCAAGGCCTATGACGAGCTGATCGCCCGCGGGGCCGAGCCGGTGCAGGTGCAGACCGGCCCGATGGAGCTGCACATCCCCGCCATCCGCGGCATCGGCGGCGCCATCGTCTACCTGATCGACCGTTATGCCGACGACGAGGGCAAGGGCCTCTCGATTTACGACATCGATTTTGAATATCTCGAAGGCGTCGATCCCTGGCCCGAGGGCGCGGGGTTCGACCGCATCGATCACCTGACGCACAACGTATACAACGGTCGCATGGCCTACTGGGCGGATTACTACGAGAGCCTGTTCAACTTCCGCGAAATCCGCTTTTTCGACATCAAGGGTGAATACACGGGCCTCACCAGCAAGGCGCTGACCGCACCCGACGGCAAGATCCGCATCCCGCTCAACGAGGAAGGCGAAGGCGGCAAGGGCCAGATCGAGGAGTTCCTGAAGCAGTTCAACGGCGAGGGCATCCAGCATATCGCCCTCATCTGCGACGACCTGGTCAAGGCATGGGATCGCCTCAAGGACTTTGGCGTGCCCTTTATGACCGCCCCGCCCGAAACCTACTACGAGATGCTGCCCGAGCGCCTGCCCGATCACGGCGAGCCGGTGGACGACCTGAAGGCACGCGGCATCCTGCTCGACGGGACGACCGAAGGCGGCCAGCCCCGCCTGCTGCTGCAGATCTTCGCCGAGGCGCAGGTCGGGCCGGTCTTCTTCGAATTCATCCAGCGCAAGGGCGACGAAGGTTTCGGCGAGGGCAATTTCAAGGCCCTGTTCGAGAGCATGGAGCGCGACCAGATCAAGCGCGGGACGCTCAACGTCGACGCCTGATCGGCACGCCGGCTTCCGCGCCGAATGCCTTGGCAGTTGTGCGCGCCGCTGCCTCCGACTAGATCGTCAGCCAGCGCGCCCGTAGCTCAGCAGGATAGAGCACCGGATTCCTAATCCGGGGGCCACAGGTTCGAATCCTGTCGGGCGCACCACCCCATCGGCAATCAGTTCAGTTCCTCGGGCGGAGCGACGGGAAACGGCAGGGGGGAGACGGGCACGCCCTCCTCCACCAGCGCCTTCGCTTCGTCGACGCTCGCCTGGCCGTGGATAACCTGATGCTCGCGCTCGCCGTAGTGCATCGCGCGCGAGGCTTCGGCGAAATCCTTGCCGACCCAGGTGCTGTCCTTCAGTGCCCTCGCCTGCGCCTCGGCCAGTCTTGCCATCGCCTGCGCCACCTCGGGCGGCAGCGGAGCATTCGCGACGGGCGTTTTCACCCCACCTTCCGCTTTCCGGTTGCCCTTGCGCGGTACGGCGGGAGCCATCGGCGCCTTCGTCACGTCCACGCTGCCGCAAGCCGGACAAGCGAGCAGACCGCGCTCCGCCTGCGATGCGAAGTCGGCGGAGGATCCGAACCACCCCTCGAAGCGGTGGCCGTGGTCGCAGGTGAGATCATAGACGATCATTGCCCGCCCGATCTGGGGATTGGCCGCTTGTTGGCAAGACTGGGCAACTGGGCACGCACCTCGCCGATGCGGGAAAGATCGAGATCGCAAAGGCCGAGCCCCGCCTCCTCACCTCCCATGTCGAGCAGCACCTCGCCCCACGGATCGACCACCAGCGAATGGCCGAAGGTCGCTCGCCCGTCGGCATGACGGCCCACTTGCGCCGCGGCCACGACGAAGGCGCTCGCCTCTACCGCGCGGGCGCGTTGAAGCAGGTGCCAATGGGCCTTGCCGGTCGGCACGGTGAAGGCTGCGGGTATCGCGATCGCATCGCAGGAGCGACGGCCAAGTTCGTCGAAAAGCGCGGGAAACCGCACATCGTAACAGGTCGTCAGGCCTAGGGTGCCGATCGGAGTGCCCGCGGCTGTCACGACCGCGTCACCCGGCGCATAGGCTGCGGATTCGCGCCAGCTTTCACCAGTGTCGAGTGCAACGTCGAACATGTGAATCTTGTCGTACCGCGCGGCGATTCCGCCAGCCGGGTCCAGCAGCAGCGTGCGGTTGGCCCAGCGACCGTCCGCACGGGCGACTGGCAGTCCCAGGGCGATCCACAAGTCGTGCTTCGCAGCCGCCTCTTGCACCAGCGCAACGCCCGGATTGTCCTCTTCGGCCACTATACCGGCCGCAGCGCGCACGCGGTCGCGGTCGATCAGCAGCGCCATTTCGGGGGTGAAGAGCATGGTGGCGCCCTCCCCGCCCGCGCGCTCCGCGGCATCGGCCACTACGCGGGCATTCGCCAGCGGGTCGATGCCCGAGGTCATTTGCAGGAGAGCGATACGGGTCATGGTGCCCGCCCGAATGTCAGAGCCCGAGCAGCACGTCCAGCTTGCCCTCGCGTTCCAGTGCGGCAAGGTCGTCAGACCCGCCGATAGCGCGGTCGTCTATGAAGACCTGCGGCACGGTGCGCGCGTCGGGGCGGCGCTGCATCATCTCTTCGCGCTTGGGCCCGCCCATCGTGATGTCGTACTCGGTATAGTCTACGCCCTTCTCGTCCAGCAGGCGCTTGGCCCGGTGGCAGAAGCCGCAAAAGGCCTTCGTGTAGATTTCCACCTTAGGTGTGGTCACGCGCAATTCCTCGCTGGATTGGCCGTCTGGCCGCGCTTGAAACCGCGCGCCCGGCAATTATCTTGTCTCGTGCGGACGCCGTCAGGGTCCGCTCTATCGTCAAATTGCTCAACAGAGGATTTGTTTCAATGAACCGTTTCGATCTTACCCCTTATCGTCGCTCGACCGTCGGCTTCGACCGCATCTTCGACCTGCTCGAAAACACCGCGCGCAGTGCCGGTGGCGGCGATAATTATCCCCCCTTCAACATCGAGCGGCGCGGCGAAGATGCCTATCGCATCACCGTGGCCGTGGCCGGCTTCACCGCCCGCGATCTCGACATCACCGCGCAGCAGAACCTGCTGACCGTGCAGGGCCGCAAGCGCGACGAGAGCGTCGAGGGCGAGATGCTGCACGTCGGCATCGCCAATCGCGGGTTCGAGCGCCGCTTCGAGCTGGCCGACTACGTCCGCGTCGAGGATGCCGATCTGAAGGACGGCTTGCTCGTCATCGACCTGGTGCGCGAGGTGCCCGAGGCGATGAAACCCAAGAAGATCGCCATCGGCGGAACCACGCTGAACGTGGTCGAGGGTGACAAGGCAGACACCGACTCCAATGACGAACAGGCTGCGGCCTGACGTCGTCGCAAAAACCAATCTTACGAAAACGTTGGGGGCGGGCCCGCTAGGACCCGCCCCCTCGACGCTGGAGGCGCCGACTCGCCTCTGGCATTGGCTGTCCGGGTCGCAAGAGACAACCAGTTCCAAAGGCAAGAGCCTATCGATCGCGCGCGTATCCCTGCAACGCACCGACGATCGACCTCGAACCAGACTGAAACCGTTCTTAGGGACGGATGGAGCAAAGGCTGCCGGACACGCCCCCACGGCCCAGAATTTCGCGATTAATCAATGGCGCCGCTTGTGCAAGCGAATTTTGACATATGTTGATCTTGCCGAAACAATCGTGCGATCCGGCGCAATACCGTGAGTTAGGGGTATTCTAAACGAGGCGCGACTGGGCGAGTGCGGCCTCGATGAACCCCGAGAATAGCGGATGCGGGTCGAAGGGGCGACTCTTCAGTTCAGGGTGGAACTGCACGCCGACGAACCAGGGATGATCGGGCCGTTCGACGATCTCCGGCAGCAGGCCGTCGGGCGACATCCCGGAAAAGATCAGCCCGCCGTTCTCCAGTCGCTCGACATAGGCGGAGTTGACCTCGTAACGGTGGCGATGGCGTTCGGAGATGGTCGTTGCCCCGCCGTAGATGCGCGAGACGTGGCTGTTACCGTCGAGCTTCGCCTCGTAGGCGCCGAGCCGCATGGTGCCGCCGAGATCGGTCTCGGCAGAGCGCTGCTGCAGGCCTTCCGCGCTCATCCATTCGGTAATGATGCCGACCACGGGCTCGCTCGTCTCGCCGAACTCTGTGGAGGAAGCCGTGTCGATGCCGATGCTGCGGGCGCCCTCGATACATGCCATCTGCATCCCCAGGCAGATGCCGAGGAAGGGCACCTTGCGTTCGCGGGCGAAACGCACCGCGGCGATCTTGCCCTCGCTGCCGCGCTCGCCGAAGCCGCCGGGTACGAGGATCGCGTGGAGCGGCTCGAGCTGGCTGGCGATGATGGAATCGTCCTGCTCGAAAACCTCGGCATCGATCCAGCGGATCTTCACCTTGGCGCGGTTGGCCATGCCGCCATGGATCAGCGCCTCGTTGAGGCTCTTATAGGCATCGGGCAGGCCCACGTACTTCCCGACCACGCCGATTGTCACCTCGCCCTCGTAATGCTCGTAGCGATCGAGCACGTCGTCCCAGCGGGCCATGTCGGGCAGGTTGGATGTGCCGAGCATCCCGAAGGCGCGCAGAACTTCGGTATCGAGGCCTTCCTCGTGATACTGGCGCGGCACGGCGTAGATGCTGCTGGCGTCGAGCGCCTGGATGACCGCCTCTTTCCGCACGTTGCAGAAGTTGGCGATCTTCTGCCGCTCGCCGTCGGGCAGCGGATGCTCGCAGCGGCACAGCAGGATGTCGGGCTTGATGCCGAGGCTTGCCAGCTCGCGCACGGAGTGCTGCGTGGGCTTGGTCTTGAGCTCGCCCGCGGCCTTGATGAAGGGCACCAGCGTGACGTGGACGGACAGCGTCTGCAGCGGCTCGAGTTCGTTCCTGAGCTGGCGGATGGCCTCCATGAACGGCAGGCTCTCGATGTCGCCCACGGTGCCGCCGATCTCGCACAGGATGAAGTCGTGGTCGCCCTGGTCGGCCAGTGCGAAGTCCTTGATTGCATCGGTGACGTGCGGGATCACCTGCACCGTCGCGCCCAGGTAGTCGCCGCGCCGCTCCTTGGCGATGATGTCGCGATAGACGCGGCCCGAAGTTATGTTGTCGTTCTGGTGCGCGGAGACACCCGTGAACCGCTCGTAGTGGCCGAGGTCGAGGTCGGTCTCGGCCCCGTCGTCGGTCACGAAGACCTCGCCGTGCTGGTATGGGCTCATCGTGCCCGGATCGACGTTGAGATAGGGGTCGAACTTACGAATGCGGACTTTGTAGCCGCGCGCCTGCAGCAGCGCCGCGAGCGATGCCGCCATGAGACCCTTGCCGAGCGAGGAAACCACGCCGCCGGTGATGAAGATATACCGCGCCATGGGACTTGGTCCTTAAGGGTGTACAGGGATTCGGCGCAAGCGTTCCGGCGCGGATTTCCACCGCGTGCCGGAAAAAACCTGCGTTGCCGCGATTACTCGCCGATGTTGGCGAGCGGGTCCTCGGTGAGGCCGGTGCTGTCCGCCCGGTCCTGTGCGCCCTCGGGCGCGGGAGCCACCTCGACCGGAGCCGCGCCGTCGAGGCCGGTGTCGGCCGGGAACACGCCATCGCCCTGCGGCGCGCCGGTCGCCGGAGCCGCGCCCTCGATGTCGCGGGTGGCGGTCGAGCGGTCGATCGTGGCATCGAGATCGCCCGGGCCGGTGGTGCCGGTAGCGATGCCCGCCAGAACGATCGCCAGCACGACGAAGACCACGGCCGACCACTTGGTGGCGCGGGTGAGGAAATCGGCCGCGCCGCGCGCGCTCATCAGGCCGCCGGGGCTGCCGCCGCCGCCGATGCCGAGGCCACCGCCCTCCGAACGCTGCATGAGGACGAGCGCGACGAGCGCCGCGGCAACGAAGCCCTGGAGGACGAGGAGGAAGTTGAAGAGCGAGTTCATGGTCTGACGATCTGGCTGGTGTGCTGTGCGTATGTGACGCGCGATGTAGTCCGCGCCGGACTATCCGGCAAGGGCCGCGCGCCGCGGCGTGGGAGTGGCCTTATTCGGCGTCGGGATCGGGCGCGGCGGCGACGATGATGCCGAGGAAGCTCTCCGCCGTCAGGCTGGCCCCGCCGACCAGCGCCCCGCCCACGTTCTCGACCGCGAGCAGCTGCGCCGCGTTCTCGGGCTTGACCGAACCGCCGTAAAGGATGCGCACGGCAGCCCCGCCCTCGCCGTAGATGCGCTTGAGTTCGTCGCGGATGTGCGCGTGCATGGCGGCGACATCTTCGGGCGTGGCAGTGTTGCCGGTGCCGATCGCCCAAACGGGCTCGTAGGCGACGGTGACCTGCTCGGCCGGGCTGTCGCTGGGCGGAAGCGAGCCCGCCAGCTGGCCGGAGACCACGCTCTCGGCCGTGCCCGCGTCGCGCTGCGCGGCGGTCTCGCCCACGCAAACGATCACGGTCAGGCCCACCGCCAGCGCCGCCTCGGCCTTCTGCCTGACCAGCGCGTCGCTCTCGGAATGATCGGCGCGGCGTTCGGAATGGCCGACGATGACGAAGCCGGCGCCCGCATCCTTCAGCATGGCGGCGGAGATATCGCCGGTATGCGCGCCGCCATCGGCCGGATGGCAGTCCTGCGCGCCGATGCCGATCAGCGTCGCTTCCTTGCGGCAGGCGTGGACGAGAGTGGCAGGCGGCGCCAGCGCCACCTCCACCTTGATCAACCGTTCGGCGGCACGGTCGATGGCGCGGGCCTCCGCCAGCATGGCGCGGGTGCCGTGCATCTTCCAGTTGCCGACGACATAGGGGCGAAAAGTCATTGCTGTTCCCGAATTTTCTAAGCGCCATAAGGCGATCGGCGATCACGGGGCCGAAATCGCAGGCGAGATGGCAGCCGCGCTAACCTTCGCACCCGCGCTTGTCAAAGCCGGTTTTGCCCCGTGCCGGAAAGCGCAACCGGGCTGTTGCGGCAAGGTCCCATGCGGGATAAAGCGGCGGCCTTCGAGGCGCCCGGGGCGCCGCGCACGAGACACCAGAACCGGAATCCCATGATCAGTTTCTTTCGCAAGTTCTTCCAGTCCAAGCTCGGCCTGGGCCTGACGCTCGTCTTCCTCGTGCTCATGGGTTTCGCCTTCGCCAGCGCGGATGTCTCGAATACGTCCGTATTCGGCGGCGTGGCGGGCGGCGACCGGGTGGCGGTAGTCGGCGACCGGACGATCTCGACCAGCGAGCTGTCGCTCAACGTCACCAATTCGATGCAGCAGGCGCGCCAGGAGAACCCGACCCTTTCGATGCAGGCCTTCATCGACGCCGGCGGGTTCGACGAGGTGCTTGATTCGATGATCAGCCGCGCGGCGCTCTCCGAATTTGGCACGATGCTTGGCCTGCGAGTAGGATCGGCGCTGGTGGACAGCGAAATCCGCTCCTCTCCCGGCCTGCAGAACGCCGCTGGCGAGTTCGACGTGAACGCGTTCCGCGCCTCGCTGCGCCAGCGCGGCCTGACGGAAAGCGCCGTGCGTGACGATCTCGCGCTCAGCCTGATGGCGCGGCAGATGCTGCTGCCGGTCGCCTACCAGGCCACCCTGCCCGAAAGCGTGGCGCGCACCTATGCCCAGCTGTTGAACGAGACGCGTATCGGCCGCGCGGCGGCATTCCCCGCCGAAGCCTTCGCCCCAACCGGTGCGCCGACGAGCGCGCAGCTGCAGGAATACTACGATAGCAACCGCGCACGCTACGTCCGGCCCGAGCGCCGGGTGATCCGCTACGCCACTTTCACCGCCGAGAACCTGAGCGACATTCCGCCCGTCACCGACGCGCAGGTGGCCGCCCGCTACCAGGCCGATGCCGTCCTTTATCGCGAGCGGCAGCAGCGCAGCTTCACCCAGCTGGTCCTGCCGACCGAGGCCGCCGCGCGGGCGGTGATTGCCGAGGTTCGCGGCGGCACCACGCTGGAAGCCTCGGCCCAGTCCAAGGGCTTGGCGGTGACACAGGTCGAGGATGTCGAGCAGCAGGATTTCGCCAGCAGCGCCTCGCAGGCCGTGGCGCAGGCCGCCTTTGCCGGCAACGACGGCGCGCTGGTCGGCCCCGTGCGCGGCAGCCTGGGCTGGTACGTCTTGCGGGTCGATGGCGTCACCCGCATCGCAGCGCGCTCGCTGGCGCAGGCGCAGGGCGACATCCGCACCACGCTCGAAACCGAACGCCGCACGCAGGCGCTCGGCGAATTGACCGAGGAGCTGGAGGACCAGTTCGCCCGCGGGCGCACCTTGGATGAAGCTGCTCGCGAGCTCGGCGTGGAAATCCAGTCGACCCCGCCGCTGCTCGCCAGCGGCCAGGTCTATGGCCAGCAGGCCCAAGCCCCGGCGGAGCTGGCGCGGGTGATGAATTTCGCCTTCGAGGTGCCCGAGGGCGAGGCTTCGCTCGACGAGATTGCCGCGGGCCAGCAGTTCCTGATCTACGATGTCGGAAACATCATCCCCAGCGCCGCCGCGCCGCTTGCCGAGATCCGCGAGCAGGTGGCCGCCCAGTGGCGCCGCGACCGGGGCATGGCCGCCGCCGGACAGGCCGCCAACCGCGTCCTCCAGCGCGTGGAGCGAGGCGCTTCGCTCGCCGATGCCGTGGCGCAGGAAACCGCCAACCTTCCTGCCACGCAGGCGCTGCGCATCTCGCGTCGCGAGCTGCAGCGGCTGGGCCAGGTGACCCGCGGCACCGTGCTGTTCTTCTCGATGGCAGAAGGAACCGCGCACCGCGTGGCAGAGCAGGCACAGGATCGCTGGTTCGTGATCCAGCTGGACGATATCGAGGTGCCCGAGCTTGCCGCCAACGATCCCCTCATCGCCGCGACCCGCGCCCAGCTCGGCCAGACGCTGGGCAGCGAGTATGCCGAGCAGTTCGTTGCCGCGGTGCAGCAGGCGGTCGAGGTCGAGCGCAACGAGGACGGGATCGCCGCCGTGCGCCAGTCCCTGCTGGGCGGCAACAATCCCGCCGCCAATTGAGGGCGCGGTGCAGGCCGCGGCGCTGAACAACGAGGCGGCGGCCCGCGCGGCGCTGGCGGAAGGGCGCAACACGCTCGTCTGGCGGCGGGTGGTGGCCGATACCGAGACCCCGGTCGGCGCGGCGCTCAAGCTGATCGAGGAGGGGCGCGGCGACTTCCTGCTGGAATCGGTCGAAGGCGGCGAGGTGCGCGGGCGTTACAGCCTGCTGGGGCTGGACCCGGACCTGCTGTTTCGCGCCACGGGCGAGCGTGCCGAGGTCAACCGCCGCTGGCAGCACGATCGCGCGGCTTTCGAGGGGGTGGACGGCGACAGCCTCGCCGCCCTGCGCTCACTGGTCGAGGCCTGCCGCATCGAGGTGCCGGACGGCCTGCCCCCGGCCCTCGCCTGCCTGGTCGGCTATTTCGGGTACGAGACCATCGGGCTCGTCGAGAAGCTGCCCCGAGCCCCGCAGAGCGCTCTCGCCCTGCCCGACATGCTGTTCGCGCGGCCCACCCTGGTGCTGGTGTTCGACCGGCTGACCGACGCACTCTACGCCGTTGCGCCGCTGTTTGCCGGGCAACCCGATCCCGCCGCTGCCGTCAATCGCGCCGCCGAGCGCATCGACGAGGCGTTGCGCAAGCTCGCCGGCCGCGTGCCCGATGCCGCCCGCCTTTCCGCGGCGCCCGAACTGGCACTGTCGCCGGTCACGGACGAGGCCGCATATGCGCGCATGGTCGCCTCGGCGAAGGATTACATCGCGGCTGGCGACATCTTCCAGGTCGTGCTGGCACAGCGGTTCACCTGCCCATTCCCGCTGCCGCCGCTGGCGCTCTATCGCAGCCTCAGGCGCGTAAACCCCTCGCCCTTTCTCTACTTCCTCGACCTGCCGGGTTTCGCCGTGGTAGGGTCATCGCCGGAAATCCTCGTGCGGGTAAGGGACGAAGAGGTCACGATCCGCCCCATCGCAGGCACCCGGCCGCGCGGGAGCGACGAGGCCGAGGATCGCGCCAACGAGGCGAGCCTGCTCGCCGATCCCAAGGAATGCGCCGAACACCTCATGCTGCTCGACCTCGGGCGCAACGACGTGGGCCGCGTGGCCGCGCAGGGCAGCGTCACCGTCACCGACAGCTTCACCGTCGAGCGCTACAGCCACGTCATGCACATCGTCAGCAACGTCGTGGGCAGGCTGGCGGTCGAGCGCGATGCGCTCGACGCGCTGTTCGCGGGATTCCCGGCGGGCACGGTTAGCGGCGCGCCCAAGATCCGCGCCTGCGAGATCATCGCCGAACTGGAGCCCGAGACGCGCGGCGCCTATGCCGGCGGCGTCGGTTATTTCGCGCCCGATGGGTCGGTCGATAGTTGCATCGTCCTGCGCACCGCCGTGGTCAAGGACGGCATCATGCACGTGCAGGCGGGCGCGGGCATCGTGGCCGACAGCGATCCGGCCTACGAGGCCGCAGAGTGCCGCCACAAGGCGGGCGCCCTCATCGCCGCCGCGCGCGATGCCGTGGCCCAGGCGAGCGCGCCGGGTTTCGGCCAGTGAGGCAGCGCCTGGCGCGACCGCTGCGGCGAATGGCGCTCGTCATCTTGTCCGCCCTGTTACTGAGCGCCTGCGATATCCACGTCGATGCCGAGCGCAGCGAGAACGTCGCCTCGATCTGCGAGCCGTTGATGTTCGAGCAGTCGCCCTTCACCCATTGCACCGCCGATCCCGCGCGCGACGAGGTCTTCACCGCCCTCGCCCCGGAAGACGAAGCGCCCTACCGCTCGCTGCGCGCCTTTGCCGACGATGCCGCTGCCTCGGCAGGCGTGGTCATGGCGATGAACGGGGGCATGTACGATCAAGACGGCGAGCCCATCGGGTATTTCGTGGAAGGAGCCGAGCGGCTGCACGCGCTCAACCGGGCGGATGGACCGGGCAATTTCCACCTCATGCCCAACGGCGTGTTCTTCGGCGCGGCGGACGGTGGATGGCGGGTCATGGATACCGATCGCTTCGCCGCCGAGGTGAGCGAGCGCCCCGCGTTCGCCACGCAATCCGGACCGATGCTGGTGATAGGCGGCGAACTCCATCCCGAATTCGACCCCGACGGCGAGAACCGCAAGATCAGGAACGGCGTGGGCGTGGATGCGAACGGCCGCGCGCATTTCCTCGTCAGCGAGGCGCCGGTCAGCTTCGGCAAGATGGCCAGGCTCTATCGCGACGTGCTCAATGTCGATAACGCGCTGTTTCTCGACGGCACGGTGTCGGTGCTTTGGGATGCGCCGCGCGGGCGGATGGACAGCGGCGTGCCGATCGGGCCGATCGTCGCGGTGCGCACGAGGGAGAACGACCAGTGAGCGATTACCGGGGTCTCTACCCCATCACCGAACCGTTCGAGAGCGGGATGCTCGACGTGGGCGAAGGGCACCAGCTCTACTGGGAGCGGGTCGGCACGAAGGGTGCGAAGCCCGCGGTCATGCTCCACGGCGGCCCAGGCGGCGGCATCAGCCCCAGCCACCGCGGCCAGTGGGATCCCGAGCTTTACGACGTCATCCTGTTCGACCAGCGCGGCTGCGGCAAGTCGCTCCCTTTCGCCGAGATCGAGGCGAATGACACCTGGCGCATCGTCGAGGACATGGAAAAGCTGCGCGAAATGGCGGGCTTCGAGACCTGGCAGGTCTTCGGCGGCAGCTGGGGCGCGACGCTCGCGCTCGCCTATGCCGAGAAGTATCCCGAGCGATGCAGCGAACTGATCCTGCGAGGGGTCTTCCTTGCGCGGCAGAAGGAAAAGGACTGGCTCTACACCTATGGCGCCAGCGAGATCATGGCCGAGCAGTGGGACAGGTTCTCCGGCCTCATCCCGGAGGCCGAGCGCGGCAACCTAGTGCAGGCCTACTACGACCGCCTGACGAGCGCGGACGAGGCCACCCGCCTCGCCGCCGCGACCGAGTGGTCGCTGTGGGAAGGCAGCGTCGCCACCCTGCTGCCGAACGAGGAGCTGCTCTCCAGCTTCGCCGATCCGGCCAAGGCCGTGCCCTTCGCGCGCATCTGCGCCAAATTCTTCCTGTCCGACTTCTTCCTCGAAGAAGCGCAACTGCTGCGCGACGCGAACAAGCTGAAGGGCATTCCCGGCATCATCGTGCAGGGCCGCCACGACATCTGCTGCCCGCCGACCAGCGCGTGGGACCTGAAGAAGGCCTGGCCCGAGGTCGACTTCCGCGTGGTGCACGATGCCGGGCATTCCGCCGGCGAGCCGGGCATCATCGACGGGCTTGTTCGCGCGACGGACGAGCTGGCGGGAAAGCAATCGTAAGTGAGAAGCGATCTTAGCCTGCCATCGGGTCCGAGGCTGTGCGACATAACGCGTGTCGAATTCTTCAAGCGCGATGAAATCGTCAGCGACCTAATCTGCTGCGAGGTCCACACGCATGACCGAGCCTTCCTCTTTCACGAGGACGAAACCCGGTGGCAGGATTGCGTAAATGCCTCGGAAAGTCTTGAAAACTTCAAGGATGACTGGTTTTCGCATGTGAGCCAGCCACCCTTTGCCGAATGTCGCTTCGTGGCATTCGAAAGAAAGCCATAATGATCCTCGTCATCGACAATTACGACAGCTTCACCTTCAACCTCGTCCACTACCTGATGGAGCTGGGCGCCGAGGTCGAGGTGGTGCGCAACGATGCGCTCACCGCCGGGGAAGCGCTGGCGAAGGGGCCGCAGGGCGTGCTTATCTCGCCCGGTCCCTGCACCCCGAACGAGGCGGGCGTCAGCCTTGCTCTCGTCGCGGCCTGTGCGGAGGCGGGCGTGCCGCTACTGGGCGTGTGTCTCGGCCATCAGGCGATCGGCCAGCATTTCGGCGGGCGCGTGGCGCGCGGCGGGTTGATGCACGGCAAGACCAGCGCGGTGGAGCATGACGGCACCGGCGTCTTCGCGGGCCTGCCCTCCCCCTACACCGCCACGCGCTATCACTCGCTGATCGTCGAGGACATTCCCGCCGTCCTGCTTGTCAACGCCACCAGCGAAACTCCGGGGCTGGACGGCACCGCGGTCATGGGTTTCCGCCATGCCGAGCTGCCGATCCACGGCGTGCAGTTCCATCCCGAGAGCATCGCCACCGAACACGGCCATGCGCTGCTCGCCAACTTCCTGCGGATTTGCGGCCTCGAACCCAGCCTGCCGGAAAAGGCCGCCGCATGACGCAGCTTCCCGACCCGAAGGCGCATCTGACCGAGGAGGAGGCTGAGGCGGTCTTCGGCAGCATCCTCGACGGCGAGACCAGCGAGCAGGCCATCGCCGATTTCCTCACCGGCCTTTCCGACCGCGGCGAGACGGCGGACGAGATCGCCGGTGCGGCGCGCGCCCTGCGCGCCCGGCTCGTGCCGATCGAGGCACCGGAAAATGCCATCGACGTCTGCGGCACGGGCGGCGACGGGCATCATACACTCAACGTCAGCACCGCCGTCGGTCTGGTGGTGGCGGCCTGCGGCGTGCCGGTGGCGCGGCACGGCAACCGTGCGGTCTCGTCGCTGGCAGGCGTGGCGGACACACTGGAGGTCCTCGGGCTCGACATGGAGGCGGCCGGACGCACGGCGGAGAAGACGCTGAACGAGATCGGCATCTGCTTCCTTTTCGCGCCCAACCACCACCCGGCGATGCGACGCATCCAACCCATCCGCAAGGCGCTCGGCCGGCGGACGATCTTCAACCTCATGGGCCCGCTCAGCAATCCCGCGCGCGTGCGCCGCCAGCTGATCGGCATTGCCCGCCCCGCCTATGTGCCTATTTATGCCGGCGCGATGGCGCGGCTGGGGACGGAACGCTCGATGATCGTCTCGGGCGACGAGGGGCTGGACGAACTGAGCCTGGCGGGCGGCAACGAGGTGGCCGAGGTCATCGGCCGCGATTTCGAGATGCAGCGGCTCAACGCGAAGCAGGCCGGCCTCGAGAACGCGCCCGTCGAGGCCATTCGCGGCGGTGACGCCGTCCACAACGCCAAGGCGCTGCAGGCCCTGCTGATGGGCGCCCCCGGTCCCTATCGCGACGCCGTGCTGCTCAACGCCGCCGCCGCGCTGATGGTGGCGGGCGAGGTCGAGAGCTGGAGCGATGGCGTGGAGGAAGCCGGCGAGGCTATCGACAAGGGGCTCGCCAAGGCATTGCTGGATTGCTGGATCGACAGCGTTAAATAGCCGCGCCTTGTTTCGTCCGCTCATCCTAAGCCCTTCGACAGGCTCGGGACAGGCTTGTCGAAGGATCGCTTTTTCTTCATTCGCCGCGTCGCACAGGGAAGACGACCCTTCGACAGGCTCAGGGTGAGCGGAGTTAGCTATGAACAAGCTCGAAGAAATCTGCGCCACCAAGCGCGAGGAAGTTGCCGCGCGCAAGGCGCTCGCCACGCTGGACGATCTCGACCGCCTCGCCGCCAAGGAGGAAGCACCGCGCGGCTTTCGCCGGGCGCTGGAGGACAAGGCGCGAGATGGCTTCGGCCTGATCGCGGAGATCAAGAAGGCCAGCCCTTCCAAGGGCCTCATCCGCGCCGATTTCCGGCCTCACGAACACGCGATGGACTACGCCGCGGGCGGTGCGGCCTGCCTCTCGGTGCTCACCGATGCGCCCTATTTCCAGGGGCACGAGGATTACCTCGCCGATGCCCGCGCCAGCTGCGCGCTGCCGGTGCTGCGCAAGGACTTCATGGTCGACCCCTGGCAGGTGGCCGAGAGCCGCGCCATCGGTGCCGATGCCATACTGATCATCGTCGCCGCGCTGGACGACACGTTGATGCGCGAGATCGAGACCGCCGCGCTGGAGCGCGAGATGGACGTTCTGATCGAGGTCCACGACGAGGCCGAACTGGAGCGCGCCGCGACCCATCTCGTCTCGCGCCTCATCGGCGTGAACAACCGCGACCTCAGGACCTTCACCACCGATCTCGGCACCACCGAGCGCCTCGCTCCCCTGGCGCCCGAGGGCAGCTTGCTGGTCGGCGAAAGCGGCATCGCCAGTAACGCCGACTGCCGGCAGCTCGCCGCATCAGGCGTGCGCTGCTTCCTGGTGGGCGAAAGCTTGATGCGCGCGGACGACGTGGAGGCCGCCACGCGCGCTTTGCTGCAGGGCTGAATAGCACTCGCCCGGCATGATAGGCCAATAAAACGCTCTCGCCGGGACATTTCCTTCGCTCGTGCGTTGGTCGCGGGACACGCCCGTGCTGGCACGACGCCACGCGAAATCGCAACAAGGAAGAGAAGAGCCATGAGCATTTTCAGCAAGATCAAGGACGCCATCTTCGGCAAGAAGGAAGAGGCACCCGCGCCCGGCACCGCCGGCAAGACGATGGGCGCCCCGCAGACCAAGGGTTTCAGCGTCGGCAAGTCCGCCGCCGTGAACGAGGTCGATGTCGAACGTAACCTCGACGCCATGCCCGGCGCGGACAACCTCAACTGGCGCACGTCCATCGTCGACCTGATGAAGCTGGTAGGCCTCGATGCGAGCTACGAGAACCGCAAGGAACTCGCGACCGAGCTGGGCGACACTGACTATTCCGGCAAGGCCGAGGAGAACGTCTGGCTGCACAAGCAGGTGATGAACAAGCTTGCCGCCAACGGTGGCCGGGTACCTGCGGACCTGCGCGACTGAGCCGCGTCGCGAAGCCGAATTGACGATTGCGGCCGGTCCGCTAGGTCTTTGCGCCCATGCACATGAGCCATGACCCGGCGGCTCCGGCCGCAGCCGTGATTGCCTTCGACGACTTCCTCGCGGTCGACATCCGCGTCGGGACCATCATGTCCGCCGAGCCTTTTCCGGAAGCGCGCAAGGCCGCTTTTAAGCTGCTGATCGATTTCGGGCCAACCATCGGGCATAAGCGCAGCTCGGCGCAGATCACCGAGAATTATGCGCTCGACGACCTGCCCGGCCGGCAGGTGGCGAGCGTCGTCAACTTTCCGCCCCGCCAGATCGGCACGTTCATGAGCGAGGTGCTCACGCTCGGCTTCCCCGATGAAAACGGCGCCGTCGTCTTGCTCGCGCCCGATACGGCTGTGCCGGTTGGCGGCAGGCTGTTCTGACACCGTGACGTCACTCACCCATCTCGACGAACATGGCGCGGCGCGCATGGTCGATGTCGGCGGCAAGGCGGAAACGGCGCGCTCCGCCACCGCGTCGGGGCGCATCCGCATGGCCCCGGCGACGCTGGCAGCCGTGCGCGACGGCAGCGGACCCAAGGGCGACGTGCTGGCCGCCGCGCGCATTGCGGGCATCATGGCGGCAAAGAAGACCGGCGAGCTCATCCCGCTCTGCCACCCCCTCGCGCTCGATAGCGTCAGCGTGGGCTTCGCGTTTCTCGACGATGGCATCGAAGTCATCGCGCGCGCCTCGCTGACGGGGCGCACGGGCGTCGAGATGGAGGCTCTGACCGCAGCCTCGATCGCTCTGCTGACGATCTACGACATGGCCAAGGCGCTAGAGAAAGGCATGGTCATCTCCGACATTCGCCTGCTCGAGAAGACCGGCGGCAAGAGCGGCCACTGGCGCTCGGAATGAGCGCGCCGCTCGATTTCGACCTCGCCCAGCAGCGGCTGGTCGATTTCGCGCCGAGGCTGCCGACGGAATTGCTGCCCACGCGCGATTGCCTGGGCCGGTACCTTCGCGCGCCGCTCGCCGCCAAGCGGGCCCAGCCTGCGGCCGATCTCTCGGCGATGGATGGCTATGCGCTGGCGACAGGGGAAGCCGAGACATGGCGCGTGGTCGGCGAAAGCGCTGCCGGTCGTCCCTATCCCGAGACGCTGGAGGGCGGACAGGCGGTGCGGATAAGCACCGGGGCGCTGATGCCGCGCGGAGCCGCGCGCGTGTTGTTGCAGGAGGAGGCCATAGTCGAAGGCAATCGCCTTGCCATCGCCCCGGGCGGCGAAGCGAGCGAGCGCCACGTGCGCCGCCGCGGCTTCGATTTCGGCCTCAACGACGTGGTGCTCGGCAAGGGTGTCCGGCTCGGTCCGGCCCAGCTCGCGCTGGCCATTGCCGCGGGCTTCGGGGCAGGCCGACTGACCGTCGGCCGCCTTCCGCGCGTGGCGGTGATCGACAGCGGCAGCGAGCTGACCGACGGCGCCGGCCCCTTCACCGACGCACAGGTTCCCGCCAGCAATGGCGCGATGCTGGCCAGTATGGCCCGGCCCTACGCCTCATCCGTGGAGCGCATCGGCCCGGTGCCCGACAGCATGGACGCGCTGGCAGATGCACTGGAGGCGGCATCGGGCGCCGATGTCATCGTCACCAGCGGCGGGGCCTCGGTCGGCGACCACGATCTCGTGCGCCCGGCGCTGGAGGCCTGGGGTGCCACCATCGATTTCTGGAAAATCGCCATGCGTCCGGGCAAGCCGCTGCTACTGGCACGGCGCAGGGACCAGGTTGTGCTCGGACTGCCGGGCAACCCCGTGTCGAGCTTCGTCACCGCCACCCTCTTCTTGCAGCCGCTGTTGCGGCGTATGGGCGGCGCCGCCGATCCCGTGCCCCGCCCGGTGGCAATGCCGCTTGCCACCGACCTTCCGCAAACCGGACCGCGGACGGAATTCGTGCGTGCGACTCTCGGCCCCGAAGGCGTGCGCCCGATCGCCCAGCGCGACAGCAGCGCCCTGCGCTCGCTGGCACAGGCCGAGGCCCTGATCCGCCGGCCGGCAGGGGCTGCGGCGGCCCGGGCCGGAGACCTCGTTCAGGTCTATTGCCTCCAGAATGGCGCAACCGCTTGACTTGGTAAATTCTGTTTTCTAATTGTTCTTTGTTCGTTCCTGAATTGGAACATTGGAGTCGCTTCTCGCAGGGCGGCCCGGCAAGGAGTACCGCGATGTTGACTGCCAAACAGCACGAACTGCTGCTTTTCATCAATCGCCGACTTGAGGCGTCGGGCATCTCGCCCAGTTTCGAGGAGATGAAGGAGGCGCTCGATCTCAAGAGCAAGTCCGGCGTGCATCGCCTGATCTCCGCGCTGGAGGAGCGCGGCTTCATCCGCCGCTTGGCCAACCGCGCCCGTGCGCTCGAAGTCGTGCGCATGCCGGAGAACGCTTCGAACGAGACCGTCGCCAAGGTCACTGCCCCTCCCGCCGCGCGGCCGGAGCCGGCGAACGACGTCATCGAGATTCCCCTGCACGGCAAGATCGCTGCCGGCGTGCCGATCGAGGCGCTCGAGTCGGATCGCTCGCTGCCCGTGCCCGCCGCCCTCCTAGGACCCGGCGACCATTACGCGCTCGAGGTTTCGGGCGATTCGATGATTGAAGCCGGCATCTTCGACGGCGATTACGCGCTCGTGCGCAAGGCCGATACCGCGCGCGATGGCGACATTGTGGTCGCGCTCGTCAACGACGAGGAGGCCACGCTCAAGTACCTGTATCACGACGGCGGCATGATCCGCCTCGATCCGGCCAATGCCAGCTACGATCCGCAAATCTACGCCGACAGCCAGGTGAAGGTGCAGGGCAAGCTGGCGGGTCTGCTCCGGCGCTATCACTGACAGGTGAATGGCGCGGGCGGCGCACCTAGTCGCGCCGCCCGCGCCACCAGCCATGTTCGCCCTGCCTCCCGGCGACCGTGGTAATCGACGGGTCCGTGAGCGTGATGGCAAGCCCTCCGCTCTCCTCGAGCATCCTGCGATCGGCCTTGATCCAGCGCGGCTTGCAACTGCGCGGTAGCCATCGGTCGGAAACCACGATGTCCGACCGCTCGCAGGCCGCCGCCAAAGCGCGCTCCCCGATGATGGAGCGGCTGCGGCTGAGCAGCAAGTGCCAGTCGCGGCCGCCGCGTTTCAGAGTGACGACGCAGAAATCTCTGCTGCACCGCGCGCCCGGCCAGGCCGCGAGCGGCACCGGCTCTCCCTCCACTCCGGCAAGCTCCATCAGATTGTCGCGGGTGAAGCTGCTGCGGCTATCGCGAAGGACCAACAGCCGCTCGTCCTCGCCGGTGATGCCGACGTGACGGCCATCGCCGGAGACCAGGACGTCCGGAACCGGTGTCGCCAGCAGCAAAAGCGTCGCCGCCACGGCGGGTACAAATCCCAACAGGCGCGCTCGGCCCCGCCACAGCGCCAGCCATAGGCCGCCCGCAACGAACAGCGCCACCGTCGGCAGCGTCATCTGCGGTATTAGCTTCACCGCGCCCGGCTGCGCGGAGGTGACATGGGCGATGCCCAGCAGCAGTTCGAGCGACTTGCCGGCCAGCCACCAGAACGGCGCCCCCGCCCCGACCAGGTCGAAGACCAGCGCAATCGCGATTAGCGGCATGGACACGAATGTCGTCAGGGGAATGGCGATCACGTTGGCAAAGGCGCCGTAAACGCCAGCCCGGTGGAAGTGGAACAGGACGATCGGCATCAGCGCGATCTCGATTACGAAGCCCGTCACCAGCAGCATGATGGCTCCGCGCGCCATGCGGCTGATGCCGCTTTCCTCGCGCGGGGCGAGAAAGCGCTTGACCGGCGCAGCGTTGTGCAGCGCGACGATGGCGATCACGGCGGAAAAGCTCATCTGAAAGCTCGGGCCGACGAGGCTTTCCGGCCAGGCGAGCAGCACCACGGCAGCCGCCACCGCCACCATCCGCATCGACAGCGGCTCGCGTCCCAGCGCCAACGCTACCAGCACGAGCACCGCGCCGATACAGCTCCTGACCGTCGGCACCTGTGCGCCGGTCAGCAACGTGTAGGCAATGCCCGCCAGCGCCGCCACGCCCGCCGCCAGCACCGGCAGCCGCACGCGCAGGGTCAGCCACGGCCACATCGCGAGCAGCCTGATCGCCAGCAGGTAGGCGGCGGCAATCACCGCGCTGACGTGCAGGCCGCTGATCGACAGCAGGTGCGTCAGGCCCGCATCGCGCATCGCGTCCTCGTCCGCTTGGCTGATCGCCCCGCGGTCGCCGCTGGCAAAGGCTGCCGCGATGCTGCCCGGCGACCCGCCAAGCTGCTCGCGCACGTGAGCCGAAAGACGGCGCTGCACCCGGGCGATCCAGCCTCCGTCGCCGCGCGCGGGCTCGACGATCGCGATGTCGCCCTGCACGCTGCCGGTCGCGGCCAGACCCTCGAACCAGGCAGTGCGCGCGAAGTCGTAGCTGCCCGGCAACATCGGCGCGGTCGGCGGCATCAGGCGGACCTCGGCCTGCACCAGGGCCCCCTCGCCCATGGCCGCGCTGGCCTGCTCCAGCGGAACGTTGATCCGCACGCGCACCGCCTCACCGCTGTCGGGATGACGCACGGCTAGCACGAGCCTGACGCGGTCTTCAGCCGGTTGCTCGATCCGTTCGAGCACGCGCCCCTCCAGTTCGGCGAACATGGGCCGGTCGAAGGCGGGTTGTCCGACCAGTTCCGAGCGGGCCCAGATGAGCCCGGTGCCGAATGCGAACAGAAGCCCGCAAACGACCAACGCCAGCGTGAGCTGCGCCCGGTCCTC
The DNA here is from genome assembly GCF_001010945.1 of Aurantiacibacter luteus. Lineage (GTDB taxonomy): Bacteria > Pseudomonadota > Alphaproteobacteria > Sphingomonadales > Sphingomonadaceae > Alteraurantiacibacter > Alteraurantiacibacter luteus. Next base: position 680,851 of record NZ_LBHB01000001.1, on the reverse strand, counting down.
CCGACCGCGCCAGGCGGCGAGTGCCCCCAGCGCCAGCACGACACCACCGGCGATGCAGGCGATCCAGCCCGCCGCATCGGGCAGGGCGAACCAGGCGCCGATGCCTGCCGCCAGTGCCACGGCCAGCCACGGTCCGCGGTCGAAGCCCGCCGATCCCAGGAAACGCTCCGCCGAAGCCGGCAGGGCGGGGCCGATACTGGACAAACGCACGCGGCTTCGCCAAGGCGTGTGCTGCATCGCAGCATCGCGCTCGTCGTCTCCCATCGGGACCAGTGGCGGCGCCCTTGTTGCCATGCCCACACATGGACAGGATTCGGCGAGTTATGGCAAGTTCGGGTGAGACGGCAGCGGGACAACGTCCGGTTGTGACGCGGTTCGCGCCCAGCCCCACCGGCTTCCTGCACATCGGCAATGCGCGCACAGGCCTGTTCAGCTGGCTTTACGCTCGTCACCACGGCGGCAAAGCGCTGCTGCGGATAGAGGATACCGACAAGGCCCGCTCCACGCAGGAAGCCATCGATGTCATCCTCGAAGGTCTCGACTGGCTGGGCCTCGAGTTCGACGGAGAGCCGGTGTACCAGAGCGAGCGCGCCGAGCGGCACGCCGAGGTGGCGCACAAGCTCCTCGAGGCGGGCCGCGCCTACAAGTGCTTCGCCACGACCGACGAACTTACCGCCATGCGCGAGGCGCAGAAGGCGGCGAAGCAGCCCATGCGGTACGACGGGCGCTGGCGCGACCGCGATCCCTCCGAGGCGCCCGAAGGCGCGCCCTACACCATTCGCATCAAGACGCCCGAGGGCGGCGAGACGGTTATCCAAGATGCCGTGCAGGGCCGCGTGAAGGTCGACAACCGCGAGATCGACGACTTCATCCTGCTGCGCGCCGACGGCACCCCCACCTACATGCTGGCCGTGGTGGTGGATGACATGGACATGGGCTGCACCCACATCATCCGCGGCGACGATCACCTCAACAACGCCTTCCGCCAGATCCAGGTGATCGACGCGATGGCGGGGATCGAGGATGGCTGGGAACGCCCGGTCTATGCCCACGTCCCGCTGATCCACGGCAACGACGGGGCCAAGCTTTCCAAGCGCCACGGCGCGCTGGGCGTGCGCGATTACCGCGACATGGGCATCCTTCCCGAAACGCTGTTCAACTACCTGCTGCGCCTCGGCTGGGGCCACGGCGACCAGGAGGAATTTACTCGCGAGGAGGCCATCGCCGCCTTCGATATCGATGCCGTCGGCAAGGGGCCGAGCCGCTTCGACATGAAGAAGCTGCTCAACATGAATGGCCACCACATCCGCGAGGCTGACGATGCGCGGCTTGCGCGGCTGACGGCGGACTTGATCGGCCCGCAGGCGGACGTCGCCCTGCTCACAGAGGCCATGCCGGTGCTCAAGACCCGCGCGCGCGATATGAATGAGCTTGCAGAGGGGGCCGCCTTTCTGTTCAAGCAGCGACCGCTCGCCATGGACGACAAGGCCGCTGCCCTGCTCGACAAGGAGGCGCGGGCGCGGCTATCGGCAATCTCGACCCGGTTGCACGGTGAAACCGACTGGACAATCGAGGCTTTGGAGGCCAATCTAAAGGCCTATGCGGACGAACTGGGGCTGGGCCTCGGCAAACTCGCACAGCCGCTTCGCGCGGCGCTGACCGGGACGACGACCTCACCCGGGATTTTCGATGTGCTGGTGCTCCTCGGACGGGAGGAGAGCCTCGCGCGGATCGACGCGCAGGCCGCGGGCTGAAGCCTGCGCCGGCAATACAGGATTACGCAAGGAGACGAGTTTTGGCGGACAAGCAGGCGGATCTGGAAGTGGGCGGCGAGACCTATCACTTTCCCACGCTGGAAGGCACCGTGGGCCCGGATGTCATCGACATCCGCAAGCTTTACGGCAGCACCGGGCGCTTCACCTATGATCCCGGCTACAAATCGACCGCCAGCTGCGAAAGCGCGCTGACCTACATCGACGGGGACGAGGGCGTGCTACTGCACCGTGGCTATCCCATCGGCCAACTGGCCGAGCATTCCAGCTTCATGGAAGTCAGCTACCTGCTGCTGAACGGCGAACTGCCGAGCAAGGAAGAGCTCGACGACTTCACGCAGACGATCACCTACCACACCATGATCCACGATCAGATGCGGCAGTTCTACCAGGGCTTCCGCCGCGACGCGCACCCGATGGCGATCATGTGCGGCGTGGTCGGCGCTCTGTCGGCGTTCTACCACGACAGCACCGACATCTCCGATCCCGAACAGCGCAAGATCGCCAGCCACCGCCTGCTGGCCAAGATGCCGACGATCGCGGCCATGGCGTACAAGTACTCGGTCGGCCAGCCCTTCCTCTATCCCGACAATTCGCTCAGCTATACGGGCAACTTCCTGCGCATGACCTTCGGCGTTCCGGCCGAGGAATACGAGGTGGTGCCCGCCGTCGAAAAGGCGATGGACCGGATCTTCATCCTCCACGCCGACCACGAGCAGAACGCCTCGACCAGCACCGTGCGCCTCGCCGGATCCTCCGGCGCCAATCCGTTCGCCTGCATCTCGGCCGGTATCGCCTGCCTCTGGGGTCCGGCACACGGCGGCGCGAACGAGGCGGCGCTCAACATGCTGCGCGAGATCGGCACGCCCGATCGCATCCCGCACTATATCGAGCGCGCCAAGGACAAGAACGACCCGTTCCGCCTGATGGGTTTCGGCCACCGCGTGTACAAGAACTACGACCCGCGCGCGACGGTGATGCAGAAGACCGTGCGCGAGGTGTTCGATGCCCTGAAGGTCAGCGACCCGGTGTTCGAGACCGCGTTGCAGCTGGAGGAAATGGCGCTGAAGGACGATTATTTCGTCGAGAAGAAGCTGTTTCCCAACGTCGATTTCTACTCGGGCGTGATCCTTTCGGCCATCGGTTTCCCGACCACCATGTTCACGGCGCTGTTCGCGCTGGCGCGCACGGTCGGCTGGGTTGCGCAGTGGAACGAAATGATTTCCGATCCCGACCAGGTCATTGGCCGCCCGCGCCAGCTCTACACCGGTCCGACCGAGCGCGACTACGTGCCCATCGACCAGCGCTGAAAGGCTATCCCTCGGGGTTGCCCGGTAGTTCGAGCGTGAAGCGGGCGCCCTGCCCCTTCGCGCTCTCCACCGTCAATGCGCCGCCCATGGCTTCGGCCAGGCGGCGGGAGATGTAGAGGCCTAGGCCTGAACCGCCATCGCCGCTGCGCCCGAGCCGCTCGAACTTGGCGAAGACGCGCGCCTGCTCGCCCAGGCTCAGGCCCTCGCCCTGGTCGGCCACGGTCACGCGGGCGCGCTCGTCGACGGTTTCGACCCGGATCCACACCTGCCCGCCTTCGGGCGAATAGCGGATGGCGTTGCCCACCAGGTTCAGCAGGACCTGCAAGGTCCGGCGGAATTCACCGATGGCGGGCACGCTTTCGCCTTCGCGCGGGGCATCGAGAACGATGCCGCGCTCCTTGGCGCGCACGCCGAGGATGCCAGCGGCGCGGCGGGCCACGTCGGCAAGGTCGATGTGATCGGGGGCCGGGTCGAATGCCTCATCCTCGACCATCTCCAGCGTCGTGAGGTCGTCGATCAGGGCCAGCAGGTGCTCGCCGGCAGAGGCGATATCGGCAGCGTAGTTGCTGTATTCCTCTGCCAGCGGCCCGGCGAGCTGGGTGCGGATCGTCTCGGCATTGGCGATGATGCGGCTGACGGGCTGGCGGAGCACAGGCGCTATGTCACGCCCGAGGCCCGCAGCCCTTTCGGCCTTGCGCGAAGGTTGCGGCGCGACATCGGGCAAAGGCCGGTCGGGCACGAGATACAGCTCGAAACCACCGCGCAGAGGCACCAGCTTGACGGCCCATTGTCGTTCCGATCCGGGCAACGCGACGACCGTCCCGTCCCAGGCGCGCCAGTCCGATCCGCGGCGCTCTTCGTCGACGTTTTGCGCTGTGAATTCCGTCCAGAGGCGGCCCGCACCCGCCATCATCGCCTCGCCTGCCGCGTCGAGATCGCGCGCGCTCCAGTCGACCGCCAGCAGCCGCTGGGCGTCGTCTAGCCGCGCGCTGAGCCCCGCCATGTGGCGCACTAGGGCAAGGCGCTGGACATCCTCGGCACCGGGATCGAGCGGCGCGATGTCCTCGGCCTGCCAGGCGCTGAGATTGACGATGGTGCCTGCCCGGCCGGGCACGACCTCGACCCACGTGGAGATCTGCTCGGCGCTGTCCTGCGCACGGATGGCCCGCGACAGGCGCTGCCCGGTCCGGCGCGCCTTGCGCACAAGTTCGAGCAGCGCAGGCGTGACGATCGGCCCCGGCAGCTCGCCTCCTGCGCGCCGGTGGAAGCTGGCGAGCGGCTCCTCCGCCTCGATCAGGAAATCGTTGGCATCGGTTCGCGCGCGCGCGGTGATGAGCGGATCGCTCGCCATCGGCTCAAGCGTCCTCGTGCAGGCGCGCGGCGGCGAGCATCGTGGCCGCCCGGTCGACACGCACGCGATCGAAACCGTCGGGCAGTTCGATATCGGGATGGAGATAGAGGAACTGGTCCTCCACCGCTTTCTGCCCCAGGCCCGCGGCGCGAAGGCTGAGTGCCAGGCGCGCGCACTGGTTTTCGCCGAGCGAGAGGATTACCGTATCGCGGTCCTGGTTCGAAGCCATGCCGAGGGCGGAAACGAAGAGGGCTACTCCGGCGTGATCGACCTCCAGCGCGCGTTTTGCCCGGTGTTGCATGGCGCTGACCAGCGCAAGCGTACGGGCGACGCGGCGATCCTCGGCCTTGTAACCGGCGTTCAGCGCAGCCACGGCCGACTGAGCCGCCACGGCCATGTCCTCGTTGTGATCCGCGAGCAGTGCGAGGGCGCGCTCGAGCAAGTCCGCAGGCAATTCCGCCAGCGGCAGTTCCATGCGCCGCTGCGCCTGCATGAAGCGCGCCTGCGCCGACAGCACCTGCATGGCCGCCGCCGCCATGGCCGGATCGCTCGATGCCGCCTGTTCCTGCAACAGCGGCGAGAGGACGGCATCGATGCCGCTGCGATGCTGCAGGCGCTGGGCGATCTGCGCCTCGATGGTCAGCGCGTGGGCGTGGCCCAAAAAGTCGCCATCCTCCAGCAACGCGAGGGCGATGGCGTCCTCGCGCGCGTCGGCGAAGCGGGCCGGATCTTCCAGCTCGGCGTGCTGCGCGAGAGCGAAGAGCAGTTGCCGGGCCACATTCACCATCATCCCGCGCACCCGCGCGATCACCTCGTCGCTGAACAGCGCGTGGTCGTCGTTCGCGAGGAGATGGCGCAGGATCGGGCGCGCCGTGGCGATCATCACGTCGCCATGCGCCAGCTCGTCACGAAGCATGTCTTCCACCGCTTCCACGGATGGACCGGCCTGGGCGGTATCGCTCATGCCTGGATCGCTACACCCTCAGCGTTAATTCCGCGTTATCCCTCGCCCCCGCGAGGCAGAAGATTTGCGCCGATGACCAACACCCCTGCAAGCATGATAGCCATCTCCGGCGTGGTCAGTGCGGCGACCGCCGCCACCAGCAGCGCCACCAGCGCCTGGTCGCGCAAGGGCTCGGCATAGGTTGGCACGCGGTCGCGGTCGAGAAGCAGCAGCCCGGTGCCCAGCACCAGCGGCGGGAACAGCGCCCGCTGCCATTCGCCCTCGATCGCCAGCACCCCGATGGCCAGAAGGGTCAGGTCGACGATGCGCCGCAGCCATGGCAAGCGCCCGATGGCACCGAACGGCGCGACGGCAAGTCGGGACAGCGCGAGGAAGCTCTCGATCGTCGGCACGGCCAGCGCTGTCAGTGCGAAGGCGACCACCGGCAGCGCGTTAAACGCCGCTGCAAGCGCACCGCCCAGCAGGCCCATCGACAGTACGGCGAGCATGGGCCGGGCGAAGGGCCGGTCCATCAACCAGCCTCCCGCGCGCACGACGATTCGCTGCGCCAGCCAACGCGACGGCGCGGTCGGCGGAGTGTCGCCCAGGTGGCTGCGTAGCCACGTCGCCTCTCGGCGCTGTGCCGAGGCGGCATCGCGCACCACCATCCAGCGTCCGTCGTCGAGCAGCGACTGGTCGAGCCGGGCTTCGGGCAGGCGCATCTGCAACGCGATTCTGAGCAGCGCGGCATGAGGCGCCGCATCCTCGGGAAGGCTGATGAGGCGGCCGAGCCACTTGCCCGGAATCGTCATCGCGCCGGCCCAGGCGCGGTCGAGGTCGATGCGTTCGAACCCGGCGCTGGTGCCGGGCCCGGCGGAGACGATCAGCATCCGCTCTCCCTCGGCGCGCAGCAGGTCGAGCGCCTGCCGCGCCTCCGGCAGCATGGCGGGCTGAAACACCATCAGGCTGTCGTCGTCGGCGATGGCGCCGGGGAGCGCGTGGGCGCTCGAGATCACCTGGAAGCGCATGTCTTCGCGTTCCGCCGCGTGGCGCAGGGCCACCGCCGCCGCAGAAGCCCCTCCTCCGAAGGCGATCGCAGCGGTGCAGCCGCAGGCCTTGGCGAACAGGAGCTGGCGTTCGGCCACGCTCTTTCCGGCGATGGCCGGAACCTCGGCCTCGCCCTCTTCGGGCCGTGGCAGGCTGATCAGTGCGGCCCGCAAATGTCTCGCTCCCGGTCGTCCATCGTGAGCGGCGCACGCTAGGCAGGCCGCCCGCTCCTGCCAAGCCGCCTCGTTGCGGCAGCGCGGAAAAGCGTTGCGAAACCGCGATGGAAAGCGAGTGCGCGCAAGTGGATGGCGGACAACGGGATCGGACGGGGTTTCACGCGCATGCCAATCTGATAGATGTCCCGGCATGACACGCCGCCGAAATTTCCTGCCGCTGGAGAATGCCGACATGGTCCATCCGGAGCCCGATTACGGCACGTCGGACGAGGCAGCAGACCCCGCGACGTTGGAGCTGCAGCAGCCCTACGAGGACGAGGCGGAGGTCGAGGCGGAGCAATTCTGGGTCGAGGACGAGGAGCAGCACCCCGCTCGCCCGCGCTTCGCCTGGGCCGTCCCGGCACTTGCGATCCTGGCGGTGCTTGGATGGACCGTGTTCTTCGCCTGGGCCAATTTCTCCCAGATGCTCGGCGGCGCAGGCCCGCAGCAATGGATCGACTGGGTCGGCCAATGGTCGCTGCCGGTGATCCTCGTGGTCGGCCTGTGGCTGCTCGCCATGCGCAACAGCCGGCGCGAAGCCAACCGCTTCACCGATGCCGCGCGCGCGCTCTCGCACGAATCTGCCCAGCTCGAGAGCCGCCTCGGCATCGTGAACCGCGAACTGGCCATCGCCCGCGATTTCATCGCCGCCCAGTCGCGCGATCTCGAGACTCTGGGACGCCTCGCGAACGAGCGGCTTTCCACCAACGCCGACCGGCTGCAAAATCTTATTCGCGAGAACGGCGCGCAGGTCGAGCAGATCGGCACCGTCAGCGACACCGCGCTCGCCAACATGACGAGCCTGCGCGATCACCTGCCCGTGGTCGCCAACGCCGCGCGCGACATGACCAACCAGATCGGCAACGCGGGCAACGTGGCGCAGGGCCACATCGAAGCGCTGGTGACCGGGTTCGACCGCCTCAACCAGTTCGGCGAGGCCAGCGAAAGCCACGTCGAGCGCATCGCAGAACGCGTGGGCGCCACGCTCGAACTGTTCGACAGCCAGGTCAGCGCGCTGGGCGAGGCGACCAAGGAGCGGTTCGAGAAGCTGCGCCGCGTCAGCGAAGGGTTCCGCGCCGATCTTGCCATGTCGCAGGAGGAGGCCATCGCCTCGATCCGCACCCGCGCAGCTGCCGTCGCCGAAGAATTGCGCGCGCACGACATTGCGCAGCGCGAGGCGGGTGAAGCTGCGTTGGCCGCCATGCGCGAGCGGCTTGCAGCGCTCGAGGCGGACGGCCAGCGCGTCATCGCCTCGCTGGGCGACGGACGCGACCGGGCCTTGGGCCAGTGGAGTGATGGCATCGCCGCGCTGGAAGAGCGCATGAATGCAGCGATCACGAGCATCGCCCAGGCAGACGAAGCCGCCGTGACGAGCGCAAGCGAGCGTCTTGCCGCGCTCGATGCGCGCCTGCTCGCCATCGATACCGCCATGCACGAGCGGCAGGACGCGCAGATTGCGCACGCCGCGGGCATGACCAGGCGGGCCGATGCACTGGCCGAACGCATGGCCGAACTCGATGCCGAGATGCAGCGCATGGCCGCGGAAAGCCGCGACGCGGGCGATGCGCTGGGCGGCGCGGCACAGGTATTGGCGGAGCGGGTGGAGCAGAGCCGCGCAGTGCTCGACAGCAGCGGCGCGACCATCGCGCGGCTGACCGATGACAGCGTAAGGCTGCTCGAGATCATCCGTTCGGGCTCCGACCATTCGCAGGGCGCCCTGTCCGATTCCATCGCCGAGGCCGAGCGACGGCTCGCCCGTTTCGGCAACGAGGCCGCGCGGCTTCACGGCCTCATCGGCGAGGCGGCAACGCGCGGCGAGACGCTCTCCGCCCACGTCGAGACGGCGCGCGACACCGGCGCGGCGTCGCTGGAGACGTTGGGCGCGCTCGAGGAGCGCATGGCCGCCCTCGCCGCCGAAAGCGAGCGCCTGGCCGAGCGCACCGGCGGCGAGCTGCGCGCCGCGCTGGGGCAGCTTTCCGGCGAAGCCACGGGCGCGCTCGAGGGACTGCGCGACAATCAGCGCGAGGTCATCGCCGAAATCGCGGAGCGCATCGCCGAGGACAGCCGAACCCGCATTGCCGAGGCCATTCACCGCAATGCCAGCGAGGCCATCGCCGAACTCGAAACCGCCGTCGCCCGTGCCAGCGCAAGCGGTGCCGCCACGACCGAGACCCTGCGCAGCCAGCTGGGCGAGGTCGATGCACTGGCGCACAACCTCGAAGCCCGCGTGGCCTACGCACGCGAGCGCGCCGAAGAGCGCGTCGACAGCGAGTTCACCCGGCGCATGGCGCTGATTACGGAGGCGCTCAATTCCTCCGCCATCGACATCGCCAAGGCCTTCGAGAACGAGGTGTCCGATACCCAGTGGACCAATTACCTGCGCGGCGACCGGGGCATCTTCACGCGTCGCGCGGTGCGCCTGCTGGACAAGCAGGAAAGCCGCGCCGTGGCCGAAGTCTACGACGCCGACGGCGAATTCCGCGAAACGGTGAACCGCTACATTCACGACTTCGAGGCGATGCTGCGCGAGGTGCTCTCGACCCGCGACGGCAATTCCATCGCGGTCACGCTGCTGTCCAGCGAGGTGGGCAAGCTCTACGTGGCGCTGGCCCAGTCGATCGACCGCCTGCGGGGCTGACGCGACCTAGCGCCGGGGAGGCTCGTAGCCGGGCGGCGTGCCGAACAGGTTGACGTCGTCGACCGTCACCCAGCCATAAATGTAGTTCGCGACGTAGAGCCCGCACAGCACCGCGGCCAGCACCGTCGCACGAACGACGATCCGCCACGGGTGGAACTCGGCAGGCGCGCTGTCGGCCTGGCCGGGCACCTTGGCCACCCCCGCCTCGTCCGCCGTCCGCACCCCGAAGGGCAGCAGCAGGAAGGCGCTCATCACCCAGAACAGCGCATAGATGGCGATGATAGAGGTGAGCTTCATGGCTGGAGGGAGATGACCCGCGTCTGCGGCTTCTTGCCCGACCAACGCTGCGCGGCACGGCGCGCGGCGAGGCGCGCAGCCTCCGCGACCGCATCCGGATCGGGGCGGCGGCCCTTGCCCGCGCGCGCAATGGCCTTAACCACGTCGGCCTGCGCCTCGGCGACGAAGGCGTCGTAATCCTCGTCTAGGGGCAGGCCGATGCCCTCCACCGTCACGCCGCCGCGCCCATCGAGCACCACGACCAGAACCCCGTCGCGCGCGAGGCGGCGACGCATGGTGATCGCCTCTCCGTCGGCAGGCACGATGATATCGCCGTCCAGCACCAGGCGGCCTGTCAGCACTTCGCCAAGCTTGGTCGGCTCACCGGGGGCAAGGCGCACGATGTCGCCGTTTTTCTGGAATACGTTGTAGGGAATGCCGCTCGCCCTTCCCACGCGCGCCTGTTCGAGCATGTGGCGGATCTCGCCGTGGACAGGCACCAGCACCTCCGGGCGCAGCCAGCCATAGAGCGCCTCCAGCTCGGGCCGGCCCGGGTGGCCGCTAACGTGAATCTCGCTCTGCCGGTCGGTCACCATCACGATGCCGCGCTGGGCGAGCAGGTTCTGCACGCGGCCGATGGCAAGCTCGTTACCGGGGATCTGCCGGCTGGAAAACAGCACGACATCGCCCGCGACCAATTCGAGCGGATGGCTCTCCTCGGCGATGCGGCTCAAAGCCGCGCGCGGCTCGCCCTGCCCGCCGGTAGCGAGGATCATCACCTCGCCGCGGGGCAGCATCATCGCCTCGTCGAAATCGACGGTTTGCGGGAAATCCTGAAGGTAGCCGTTGTCCTGCGCCACCTCGATGATGCGGTCGAGCGAGCGGCCCGCGACGCACAGCTGCCGCCCGGTCTCGCGCGCGACCTCGCCCAGCGTCTGCAGCCGCGCCACGTTGGAGGCAAAGGTGGTGACGAGCACGCGCTTGCCCGCGTGCTTCTGCACCTCCTCCAGCAGCCCGCGATGGACCGCGCCCTCGCTGCCGGATGGCAGGGGATTGAAGACGTTTGTGGAATCGCAGACCAGCGCCAGCACGCCCTCGTCGCCGATGGCCGACAGCTCTTCCTCGGTTGCCGGCTCCCCGATGATCGGCTCCTCGTCAAGCTTCCAGTCGCCGGTGTGGAAGACGCGTCCGTACGGCGTCTCGATCAGCAGCGCGTTGCCCTCTGCGATCGAGTGCGCGAGCGGGATATAGGTGATCGAGAACGGGCCGAGATCGAGGCGGCCGTGATCCTCCTCGATGATGTTCAATTCGACTACATTCTCCAGCCCCGCCTCGGCCAGCTTGCGGCGGATCAGTTCGGCGGTGAAGGGCGTCGCGTAGAGCGGCACGCCCAGTTCGTCGGCGAAATAGGGGATCGCGCCGATGTGGTCCTCGTGCGCGTGGGTCAGCACCACGCCGAGCAGGTCGTCCGCGCGCTCTTCGATGAAGTCGGGGTCGGCGAACATCAGTTCGGTACCCGGGTACTCGTTGCTGCCGAAGCTCATGCCGAGATCGACCATCAGCCACTTACCGCGGCAGCCGTAGAGATTGACGTTCATGCCGATCTCGCCGCTGCCCCCCAAGGCGAGGAACAGCAGTTCGTCTTCGGGGGTAAAATCTTTCTTCATCTGGCTCCGGCTCGATCTGCGAGGATTTGCAGACCACGGATCGTCAGGTCGGCATCGACGACATCGAAAATGTCCGTCTTCTCGTCGAACAATATGGCGAGCCCGCCCGTCGCTACAACCTTTACCGGGCGACCTATTTCGGCCTTCATGCGCGCGATGAGGCCCTCCATCATCGCGACATAACCCCAGAAGACGCCGATCAGCATCTGGTCCTCGGTGTTGCGGCCGATGACGCTGGCGGTTTCCGGCGCACGGATGGCGATGCGGGGCAGCTTGGCGGTGTTACCGACCAGCGCATCCAGCGAGAGGTTGATGCCGGGCGCGATGATACCGCCCTTGTATGCGCCGTTGAAGTCTACCGCCTCGAACTTGGTCGCCGTGCCGAAGTCGACCACGATCATGTCGCCGCCGACCAGTTCGTGCGCGGCAATGCAGTTCAAGGCCCGGTCCGCGCCCAGTGTATTGGGCTGTTCGACGTCGATATCGAAGTCCCAGGCCGCCGCCCCGTCGCCTGCCACCATCGGCTCGATGCCGAAATACTTTTGCGCGAGCACGGTGATGTTGTGGTTGGCGCGCGGGACGACCGAGCCGAAGATGATGCGGGTGATGGCGCTGCGCTCGATCCCCTCGATGGCGAGCAGCTGGACGAGCCAGGTGGCATACTCGTCGCCCGTGCGGCGGCCATCGGTGGCGATGCGCCAGCGGGCGCGGATGTCCTTGCCCTCGAACAGCGCGAAGACGACGTTGGTGTTGCCGGCATCGATGGCGAGAAGCATCGGCTTCAGTCCTCCAGTTCCACGTCGCCCGCGTGGATGATGCGGGTGCTCCCGTCAACCAGTGCGAGCCGCAGCGCGCCGTCGGGCTCGAGTCCGTCGAAGGTGCCGTGTATGCGGGTGTCGCCATCGGTGACGGCAAGCGCCGTACCGCGCGGATGCGCTCGCTCCTCCCACTCGGCGAGCGTGGCGGCGAGCGGTCGGGCGCGCCAATGGGCGAGGCGGTGCGCGAACGGATCGACGAGATAGCCCAGCACGCGGGCCGGGTCGTTGGCGTTGCGACCGTTCTCGCGGTGAATGCATGTCGTCGCGCGGCCGGGCACATCGGGAGCGTGAGCCACGTTGATGCCTATGCCGACAATCACCGCATCGGCGACCCGCTCGCACAGGATTCCGGCCAGCTTCGCGCCGTGCAGGAGAATGTCGTTGGGCCACTTCAGCCAACGCTGCTCGCCGGGAAGGCGAAGGTTGCCGTTGATGAGCTGGCTGCGCAGAAGATCGTGCACGGCAAGGCCAGCGATCAACGAGAGCGTGTGGGCGGCGTGATCCTCCTGCTGCAAGTGCACGACGGTCGAGCAATAGAGATTGCCCGGCGCACCCAGCCACGCGCGCCCCGCCCTGCCCCGCCCTGCGGTCTGTCGCTCGGCGCGGAGCCAGAAGCCTTCGGGCACATGGCTTCCGTCGCGCAGGCGATCGGCGAGGACGGTATTGGAGGACCCCGCCTCGGGCAGCGTCTCTATCAAGGCGGGCCTAGACGACCGGAAGCGCCAGCGAGCTCGCCGCCATGGTAGCGATGTTGCCCAGCCACGGGATGAGGAAGTACCCCAGTGGCGAGATCAGCAGCGCGCAGACCACCAGAAGCACGGTGTGCGCCCAGTCGGCCTCGCCCTTCACCGTGTCCGCCGGGTCGTCGAAGAACATGACCTTGACGATCTTGATGTAGTAGAACGCACCGATCACGCTGGCGGCGATGCCGATGGCGGCGAGCGCCACGAGGTCGGCTTGGACCGTGGCCTGGAACACTACGAACTTGCCCCAGAAGCCGAACAGCGGCGGGATGCCCGCAAGGCTGAACATCAGCGCCAGAAGGCACCAGGCGACCAGCGGTCGGGTGGTCGACAGGCCGGCGAGGTCGGCGATGCCTTCGAGCTGCCGCCCCTCGGCATCGCGCAGTAGGAGCACGGCCACGAAGCTGCCCACGGTCATCACCACGTAGATGGCGAGATAGACCATCATCCCGCTCACGCCTGCCACGGTGGCGGCGGCGAGGCCGATGAGGATGAAGCCGACGTTGTTGATCGAGCTGTAGGCCATCAGGCGCTTGATGTTGGTCTGGCCGATGGCACCCAGTGCGCCCACCACGATGGAGAGCAGCGCGGCGAAGATCACCACCTGCCGCCAAGCGTCGACCTGCGTGCCGAACGCCTCCAGCGCGACGCGCGCCAGCAGGGCGATGGCCGCGACCTTGGGGGCGCTGGCGAAGAACATCGTCACGGGCGTTGGCGCGCCGGTGTAGACGTCTGGCGTCCACATATGGAACGGCGCGGCGCTGATCTTGAAGGCGAGGCCCGCCAGCACGAAGATGAGGCCGAACAGCATGCCGGTGTTGAGGCCGCCCGCGGTCGCCACGGCGATACCGGCGAAGCTGGTCGTGCCGGTGAAGCCGTAGGTCAGGCTCATCCCGAACAGCAGGATGCCCGAAGCAAGCGCGCCCAGCACGAAGTACTTGAGGCCCGCTTCCGCCGAACGCTCGTCGTCGCGCAGGATCGAGGCGAGGACGTAGGCCGAAAGCGAGTTCAGTTCGAGCCCGATGTAGAGCGTGACGAGGTCGGCGGCCGAGACCATCACGCTCATGCCGAGCGCGGCGAACAGGACCAGCAGCGCAAATTCCGCCCGCATGGCGCCGAGCCGCTCGAAGAAGCGGGGGGCGACGACGAGCGTGGCGCCCGCCGCGGCATAGATCATCAGCTTGGCGAGGCCGGCAAAGGCATCGGCGCTGAACTGCCCGCCGAAGGCCATGCGGTCGGGGCCGGAGGCTCCGGCGCAGACCGCGGGCGCGACGAGCGCGAAGGCGGCACCAAGCGCAATGCAGGTGGCAATGCTGATCGTGCGCGCCAGCTTGTCTCCGCCCCAGGCGGCGAACAGCAGCAGGACAAGGCCCGAGAGCGAGAGGACGAGCTCGGGCGCGATCAAGCCGAGAGAGGTCGAGAGGTCCATCAGTGGGCTCCCTCCGCCGGTTCGACGGCAGCGGCAGGCGCGGCCTCACCGATCACAAGGTCAGCATCGCTGGCAGGTGCGGCCCGGTCGAGACGCTGGTCGAGCAGTTCGATGTCAGCACGCATGGGGGCAAGGAAGCTTTCCGGATAGACGCCCATCCACAGCACGACCGCGGCGATGGGCGCGAGCAGCAGCAGCTCGCGCGCCGAGAGATCGGGCATGGCGGCGGCATCGGCGTTGACCTGCTGGCCGAAGGCGATGCGGCGGTAGAGATAAAGCATGTAGGCAGCGCCCAGGATGATGCCGGTGGTGGCGACGAAGGCCGCCCAGCTGCTCGCCTGATAGATGCCCGCGAGCGAGAGGAACTCGCCCACGAAGCCGCTCGTGCCCGGCAGGCCGATGCTGGCCATAGTGAACAGCAGGAACAGCACGGCATACTTGGGCATGTTGATGGCAAGGCCGCCGTAGCGGGCGATCTCTCGCGTGTGCAGCCGGTCGTAGATCACGCCCACGCACAGGAACAGCGCGCCCGAGACGAGGCCGTGGCTGAGCATGATGATCATGCCGCCTTCCAGCCCCTGCACGTTGAAGGCGAAAAGGCCCACGATCACGATCGCCATGTGCGCGACCGAGGAATAGGCGATGAGCTTCTTCATGTCGTGCTGGACCAGCGCGATGAGGCTGGTGATGACCACCGCCGCCATGGCGAGGCCCCACATCAGCCAGGCGAACTGCGCGCTCGCTTCCGGGAACATGGGAAGGCTGAAGCGGATGAAGCCGTAACCGCCCAGCTTCAGCAGCACCCCCGCCAGGATGACCGAGCCCGCGGTCGGCGCCTGCACGTGCGCGTCGGGCAGCCACGTGTGGACGGGCCACATCGGCACCTTCACCGCGAAGCTGGCGAAGAAGGCGAGGAACAGCAGCGTCTGCGCGCCCGGATCGAAATCGTAGCGCATCAGGTCGGGGATGGCCGATGTGCCCGCCTCGTTCACCATCCACAGCATGGCGATCAGCATCAGGACCGAGCCGATCAGCGTGTAGAGGAAGAACTTGTAGGCCGCGTAAATGCGGTTGTCGCCGCCCCAGATGCCGATGATCAGGTACATCGGGATGAGGCCGGCCTCGAAGAAGATGTAGAACAGGAAGATGTCCTGCGCGGCAAAGGTGCCGATCATCAGCACCTCCATCAGCAGGAAGGCGGCCATGTATTCGCCCACGCGCTTCTGGATCGCCTGCCAGCTCGCGCCGATGCAGATCGGCATGAGGAAGACGCTGAGCATGATGAGCATCAGCGCGATGCCGTCGATACCGAGCGCGTAGCGGAAGCCGGCGAAGAGGTTCGCGCTCTCAACGAACTGCCATTGGTCGCCGCCGATGTCGTAATTGGCCCACAGGACCACGCCGAGGGCGAGGTCGATCAGCGTTGCCGCCAGAGCTATCAGGCGCGCGGCAGGCGCCTTCACGAACAGGCAGGCAATGGCGCCGACGAGCGGCACCAGAAGCATGACGGTGAGGATGGGGAACCCGGCCATCAGAACAGCACCCAGGTCACGGCGGCGACAAGGCCGAGCAGCATCACGAGCGCGTAGCTGGTGAGGTAGCCCGACTGCACGCTGCGCGCGAGGTTGGAGCCGCGCGCGACCACCCAGGCGACGCCATTCGGGCCGAAGCGGTCGATGGTCCCCTCGTCACCTTTCTTCCAGAACAGGCGGCCGAGCCAGAAGGCGGGCTTCACGAACACGGCGTTGTACAATTCGTCGAACATCCACTTGCGGTAGACAAAGGTGTAGATCGGGCCGAGCTGCTCGGCAGTCTCGCGCGGCACGCTGGGCTTGATCAGGTAGGCATAGATCGCGCCGAGGAGGCCCAGCACCATCACGATGGTGGCGGCGTACTTCACCAGTCCGGGCACGAGATGCATCTCGTGCATCAGGTGCTCGTTGTAGGCGATGGCGCCGTTCCAGAACGCGGCTTCGTCGAGGAAGGCGTGGCTGAAGACGAAGCCCGCGGCGATGGCACCAAGGCTCAGCACGGCGAGCGGGATGAGCATGGTCACCGGGCTCTCGTGCGGGTGATAGCCGCCGGTACCCTCGTGGTGCGAGGGATCGGGAACGGCATGGTGCACATCGTGCCCGGCGTCTTCCTGGCGCGGCGGGTTGTGGTCCTTCGGCTCGTCGTGGCCGTGATGGACGGCGTGCTGGATGTGCTCGCTTTGCGCCCAGCGCGGCTTGCCCCAGAAGGTCAGGAACATCAGGCGCCACGAGTAGAAGCTCGTCATAAGCGCGGCGACCGTTCCCAGCCAGAAGGCGAGGTTGGAATACGCGCCCTCCGAAGCCCAGGCCGCCTCAAGGATTGCATCCTTCGAATGGAAGCCCGCGAAACCGACGTGCAACGCCACAACGCCGACACCGGTGATCGCCAGGGTGCCGAACAGCATGGCCCAGAAAGTCAGCGGAATTTCCTTACGCAGGCCGCCGTAATACCGCATGTCCTGCTCGTGATGCATGGCGTGGATGACCGAGCCCGCGCCAAGGAACAGCAGAGCCTTGAAGAAGGCGTGGGTGAACAGGTGGAACATCGCCGCGCCGTAGGCACCCACGCCCGCGGCGAAGAACATGTAGCCGAGCTGCGAGCAGGTCGAATAGGCGATAACCCGCTTGATGTCCCACTGCGTCATGCCGATGGTTGCGGCAAAGAAGCAGGTGGCGGCGCCGATTACGGTGACGAAGGCCAGCGCGGCGGGCGCGGCCTCGAACATCGGCGACAGGCGGCAGACCATGAACACGCCCGCGGTCACCATGGTGGCGGCGTGGATCAACGCGGAAACGGGGGTCGGGCCCTCCATCGCGTCGGGCAGCCAGGTGTGCAGGCCCAGCTGCGCGGACTTGCCCATCGCGCCGATGAACAGAAGAATGCACAGGACCGTCAGCGTATCGACGCGGAGGCCTAGGAAACCGATCTCGCTCGCGCCCTGCAGCGCCGGCGCGGCGGCGAGGATTTCCGGAATGCTGGTGGTGCCGAACACTAGGAACGTGCCGAAGATGCCGAGCATGAAGCCGAGGTCGCCCACGCGGTTGACCACGAAGGCCTTGATCGCGGCGGCGTTGGCGCTCGGCTTGCGGAACCAGAAGCCGATCAGCAGGTAGCTCGCCAGGCCCACGCCTTCCCATCCGAAGAACATCTGGACGAGGTTGTTGGCCGTCACCAGCATCAGCATGGCGAAGGTGAACAGCGAGAGGTAGGCGAAGAAGCGGCTCTGGTCCGGGTCCTCCTCCATGTAGCCCCAGCTGTAGAGGTGGACGAGCGCGGAGACGGTGGTGATAACCACCAGCATGATCGCCGTCAGCGTATCGACGCGCAGCTCCCAGTCGAAGGCCATGTCGCCCGAGCGCACCCAGTCGAGCACGTGGACCACACCCGGCTCCACGCCGCCGCCGAGGTATTGCAGGAAGATCGGCCAGCTCAGCGCGCAGGCGAGAAACAGGCCGCCCGTCGTCACCAGCTTGGCAACGAATGCTCCCATCACGCGCCCGCCCAGCCCGGCGATGAGCGCCGCGACCAGGGGCGCGAAAACGATGATCAGGATGGAGTTCAAGACCTAGCCCTTCATCCGGTTGGCATCGTCCACCGCGATCGTGCCGCGCGAACGGAAGTAGATGACGAGGATGGCGAGCCCGATGGCCGCCTCGCCCGCCGCGACGGTGAGCACGAACATGGCGAACACCTGCCCCGTCAGGTCGCCGAGGAAGGCGCTGAAGGCGACGAGGTTGATGTTCACCGCCAGCAGGATCAGCTCGATCGCCATGAGGACGACGATGATGTTCTTGCGGTTCATGAAGATGCCGAGAACGCCGAGCACGAACAGGATCGAGCTGACGACGATGTAATGTTCGATCCCGATCACAGCTCGACCCCCTCGCCCACGGTGGGCTGGCGCATGACGGTCGCATCCTGCGGCCGGCGGTTGACCTGCCGCGAGATGTTCTGCTGCCCGCGGCTCGCGCGCTTTTCGCGGTGGGTCAGCACGATGGCGCCGATCATCGCGACGAGCAGGATGATTCCCGCGGTCTCGAACAGGAACAGGTAGCGGCTGTAGAGCAGCGCACCTATGGCCTTGGTGTTGGACACGCCCGCCATGGTCGCCGCATCACCCAGAGGCTGGCCGAGATCGAGCCCGCCCGCGCGCCAGGCGCCGATGCCGAAGACCAGCTCCGCCAGAAGGATCAGCGCGATGGCCACGCCCAGCGGCGCGTTCTTCATGAAGCCCGATCGCAGCGTGCTGAAATCGATGTTGAGCATCATGACCACGAACAGGAATAGCACCGCGACCGCGCCGACGTAGACGATGACCAGGAGCATGGCGATGAACTCGGCGCCCACCAGCACCATAAGGCCGGCGGCGTTGAAGAATGCGAGGATCAGCCAGAGCACGGAGTGCACCGGGTTCCTCGCCATCACGACGAGCACCGCGCTGGCGATCATCAGGACCGCGAAAAGGTAGAAGGCGAAGACTTGCATGACGGTTTCGCGCGGCCCCTAACGATACGGCGCATCGGCTTCAAGGTTCGCGGCGATGGCGCGCTCCCACTTGTCCCCGTTGGCCAGCAGTTTCGCCTTGTCGTAGAGTAATTCCTCGCGCGTCTCGGTCGCGTATTCGAAGTTCGGCCCCTCCACCACGGCATCCACCGGGCAGGCTTCCTGGCAGAACCCGCAGTAGATGCACTTGGTCATGTCGATGTCGTAGCGCGTGGTGCGGCGGCTGCCGTCGGCGCGCGGCTCACTCTCGATGGTGATGGCCTGCGCCGGACACACCGCCTCGCACAGCTTGCACGCGATGCACCGCTCCTCGCCGTTGGGATAGCGGCGCAGCGCGTGCTCGCCGCGGAAGCGCGGGCTGAGCGGGTTCTTCTCGAACGGGTAGTTGATCGTCACCTTGGGCTTGAAGAAATACTTCAGCGTGAGGGCGTGCGCCTTCACGAACTCCCACAGGGTGAACGACTTGACGAGTTGGGCGAGGCTCATGCCGCACCTCCGTAACGGGTGAACATCAGCCATCCGGAAATGACGACGACGAAGATCAGGCTCATCGGCAGGAACACCTTCCACCCGAGCCGCATCAGCTGGTCGTAGCGGTAGCGCGGGACGGTCGCCATCACCCAGCTGAACATGAAGAAGAAGAACCAGGTCTTCAGCAGGAACCACACGATTCCGGGCACGTCGAACCACGGGATGAGGTCGATGTTGAGCGGCGGCAGCCAGCCACCGAAGAACAGCAGCGTGTTAAGCGCGCACATCAGCAGGATATTGGCGTATTCGCCGAGCCAGAACAGCGCGAAGGCCATCGAGCTATATTCGGTCTGGTACCCGGCGACCAGCTCGCTCTCCGCCTCGGTCAGGTCGAAGGGCACGCGCTGGGTTTCGGCAAGCGAGCTGATGAAGAACACCACCCACATCGGGAACAGCAGCAGGTTGAACCAGTAGCCGTTGACGATGCCGAACCCGTGGCCGAGCTGGCCCATCACGATCTCGGAAAGGTTGAACGAGCCCGCGTAGAGGATCACGCACACCAGGATGAAGCCGATCGAGACCTCGTAGGAGATCATCTGCGCGGCGGCGCGCATGGCGGAGAAGAACGGGTACTTGGAGTTAGACGCCCAGCCCGCCATCGTCACGCCGTAGACGCTCAATGAACTGATCGCGAGGATGTAGAGCACGCCCACGTTGATGTTCGCCAGCACCACGCCCGCGTCGAACGGGATCACCGCCCAGGCCAGCAGCGCCACGGTAAAGGTGACGATGGGGGCGAGAATGAAGATGCCCTTGTTGGCTGCGCTGGGAACGATAGTCTCTTGCAGGAAGACCTTGAGGCCGTCCGCGAAGCTCTGCAGCAGGCCGAACGGGCCCACCACGTTCGGTCCGCGCCGCAGGTTGATCGCCGCCCAGACCTTGCGGTCCATGTAGATGATCATGGCCACCGCCAGCATCAGCGGCAGCGCGATGAGCAGGATGCCCGCCACGCTGGCGACGAAAATCGCCCAGCCCGAATCCATGCCCCATTGTGTGAAGGCGTCGGTCATCGCCGCTTGTCCTTCTCGCTCTTGGACCAGGCTTCGTTCTGCCACCCGTTGCGGGCGCTGGACTTGTCGCGCTTTTCGGGGCCGAAGGCGCGGTAGGCGGCGTAGCCCGCGAAACCGAGCCCGCCGACGACGACGAGGGGAAGATGGATCATTCGGCGGCCTCCCGCAGCGCGTCACCGTGCAGCAGCTCGTCCGAGCAGCGCTGCATCACCAGGCTGGCGCGGGCGATGGGGTTGGTGAGGTAGAAGTCCTTGATCGGATAGACGATCTCGCGGCTTTCCAGCGTCGCGTCCATGTCCGTCGGCAACGCACCGTAGTCGGCGATCTCGCCCTCGCGGCCGAGCGCGGGAACCTCGGCGATCATCGCGGCGCGCAGCTCGGCGAAGCCGTCGAAGCCGACGGTAACGCCGAGCGCATCGGCCAGCGCGCGCAGGATCGTCCAGTCCTCGCGCGCGTCGCCGGGCGCGAAGACGGCCTTGTCGCTCATCTGCACGCGGCCTTCGGTGTTGACGTAGGTGCCTGCCTTCTCGGTGAAGGCGGCAGCGGGCAGGATCACGTCCGCCGCATGCGCGCCCTTGTCGCCGTGGTGGCCGATGTAGACCTTGAGGCTGCCCTCGAAGGCGGAGAAATCGACCTCGTCCGCGCCTAGTGCCAAAACCACCTTCGGGATAGCGGCCGCAATGTCGGCGATGCCGCCTTTTTGCGCGAAGCCGAGCATCAGCGCGCCCATGCGCGCGGCGGAGAAGTGGAGGACGTTGAAGCCGTTCCAGCCATCGGCGACCGCACCGAAGCCCTGCGCCAGCTTCAGCGCCGCACCGTGAGCGCCCGCCGCCAGCCCTGCTCCGCCCACGATCACCGCCGGGCGGGTCGCCTTGTCGAAAGCCTCGGTAACGTGGCCCGGCAGATCGTTCAGCACGGCAACGTCGGTGCCGAGGAACTCGGCGTTGTAGGTCGTGTCCCAGTGCGGTCCGACCACGAACACCTTCGCGCCGCGCTTCACCGCCTTGCGGATGCGCACGTTCACCAGCGGCGCTTCCCAGCGCATGTGGCTGCCGACGATGAGAATGGCGTCCGCCTCCTCGATGCCCGCGAAGCCGGAGTTGAAGTTGACTGCGGCGAGGTTCGAGCAGTCGTAGCTCATGCCGGTCTGCCGGCTCTCGATCAGGTCCGACCCGCAGGCGCGCAGCAGCGCCTTGGCGGCGAACATCGTCTCGCAATCGACCATGTCGCCCGCGATCGCGGCGATAGAGGCGCCGGGAGCCGCCCCGGCGATGCGCGCGAAGGCGGCGTCCCAGCTGGATGCTTCCAGCTTGCCGTCCGCCCCGCGCAGGAAGACCTTGTCGAGCCGGCGGCGGGTCAGGCCATCGACCTGGTAGCGCGCCTTGTCGGAGATCCACTCCTCATTCACGTCGTCGTTGATGCGCGGCAGCACGCGCATGACTTCGCGCCCGCGGCTGTCGATGCGGATGTTGGCCCCGCAGGCGTCGCTGACGTCGATGCCCAGCGTTTTCTTCAGCTCCCACGGCCGCGCCTCGTAGGCGTAGGGTCCGCTGGTGAGCGCGCCGACCGGGCACAGGTCGATCACGTTGGCCGACAACTCGTGCTTCGCCGCCTGCTCGAGGTAAGTGGTGATCTGCATGTCCTCGCCGCGGTAGAGCGCGCCGATCTCGTCCACGCCCGCGATCTCTTCGGAGAAACGGACGCAGCGGGTGCAGTGGATGCAGCGCGTCATGATCGTCTTGATCAGCGGGCCCATGTTCTTGGACGTAACCGCGCGCTTGTTCTCGTGATAGCGGCTCGCCCCGCGGCCGTACATCAGGCTCTGGTCCTGCAGGTCGCACTCGCCGCCCTGGTCGCAGATCGGGCAATCGAGCGGGTGGTTGATGAGCAGGAACTCCATCACCCCCTCGCGTGCGGTCTTGACCATCAACGTGTCGGTGCGGATTTCCTGCCCCTCGGTGGCGGGCAGCGCGCAGCAGGCCTGCGGCTTGGGCGGCCCGGGCTTCACCTCGACGAGACACATGCGGCAATTGCCCGCGATGCTGAGGCGCTCGTGATAGCAGAAGCGCGGGATTTCCTTACCGGCAAGCTCGCACGCCTGCAGCACGGTTGCGCCGTCGGGAACCTCGACCTCGGCGCCGTCGACTGTGACTTTAGGCATCAGTTCCTACCTTGGATTGTGGCGCCCGCGCGCCCCGTCGCAATGCGCCATGCCGCTTCGGCAAGAGCCATGCGAACGTTAGTCGGATTGAGCGAAACCTCGCGATCCTGCGGCAGGCAGGATGCGAAATCGGCGGCCATCGCGCGGATCGCAGCAAGTTCGCCCCGCGTCGCTAGGTCGGTGCGGCTAAGAAGCTGACGCGTCTCCTCGGGGTGTGAGATCACGTAGCAGCGTGCAAAATCATGCAAAGTCGTCACCGCGAAGGGCTCGGCAGACAAACTGGCGGCAGAAGATGTGAGCTGGTCGTCGGCCAGGTTTGCAAACAGGCCTTTTGCTACCACGCCGCGGAAATGCGCTCGTCTTGCGCCGCTGACGGAGGTGAAGTTGCCCATGCAAACGTTACGCTGGACATTGTCATTGGTACTGAACAGCCGATCGAAAGCTTCAGCCTCTGCCTCGGAGTCGATCGGCTCATCGACAAACGCTTCGGCTTCGTCGCGCTTCATGTTGGCAAGGCACGGGCCCAGGCCGTCCAACATTCGCCAGTATTCGGCCATGCTCGCTTCGCGCGGCGCAGACGAGTAGCCAGAGGCTCCATTATTGAGCTGTGCCTGAGCCGGAACCGCGAAAGCCAAGGCGAAGGCGGCCGTGGAAACAGCCAAGGTGTTGAGGAGGAAGTCAGGCACCGTCAGCCTCCTGCGCCGCAAGCAGGCGCCAGGCGGCGGTCGCCAGCATGGCGCGCATGGCGAGCGGGCTCGCCTCGATCGCCGCGCCTTCTCGGGCACAATAATTGATGACCGGCGCGAGACGCTGGAGCGCGGCGGTCTCCTCCGCCGTTTCCACCTCGGTAGCGAACAGGCGCGCGGCAAGGTCCGGCGCGCCGCGCACGGTGCAGCTTGCGACCTGGTCGGTGTAGGAGAAGGTCGGTGCCTCGGCCCCGGCGGAGGCCGCGGTCAAGCGCTCGCGCAGCGGGGTCGCGGATGCCTCGATGGCACGCTCGGCCAACCCGCCCGCAAACGGCAGGCCGGACAGGCGGATCGAGCGATAGGCGCGCGGCATGGCGTCGAAGCAGCGCTGGCTGACACGTCGCTGGGCCATGTCGCCGATCAGATCATCATAGGCATCGCTGCGGTAGTCGAGCGCGAGGAGCGTCGCCGTATCGTCGCCGAACTCGTCGGCAATGCAGGCAGTCCACGCCGCAACGGCCTGCCGCTGCAGCGCGACGCTGCGCTCTGGCCGCGCGGACTGGGCCTGCGCGGGCGCGGCGATGGCCAGCGCGGCAATCACGGCAAAAAATGCAGCGCGCATCATTCCGCCGCCTCCTGAAGACTGCCTTCGCGCTCGGCAATGCGGCGTTCGAGTTCGGGGCGGAAGTGCTTGAGCAGGCCCTGGATCGGCCATGCGGCGGCATCGCCCAGCGCGCAGATGGTGTGGCCTTCCACCTGCTTGGTGACTTGGTAGAGCATGTCGATCTCGGCGCTCGAGCTTTCGCCCACGCGCAGCCGCTCCATCACGCGCCACATCCAGCCCGTGCCCTCGCGGCAGGGGGTACACTGGCCGCAGCTTTCGTGCTTGTAGAAATAGCTGAGGCGACTGATGGCGCGCACGATGTCCGTGCTCTTGTCCATCACGATGACGCCCGCGGTGCCGAGACCGGAGCCAAGCTCCTTCAAGCCGTCGAAATCCATGAAGGCATTGCGGATCTGCTCGCCGGGGACGAGCGGAACTGAGGAGCCGCCGGGGATCACCGCCAGCAGGTTGTCCCACCCGCCGCGGATGCCGCCGCAGTGCTTCTCGATGAGCTCCTCGAAGGTAATGCTCATCGCTTCCTCGACCACGCAGGGCGTGTTCACGTGCCCGCTGATCTGGAACAGCTTGGTGCCCTTATTGCCCTCGCGCCCGAAGGAACTGAACCACGAAGCCCCGCGCCGCAGGATCGTAGGGACGACCGCGATGCTTTCGACGTTGTTGACCGTCGTCGGGCAGCCGTAGAGGCCCGCACCCGCCGGGAACGGGGGCTTCAGGCGCGGCTGGCCCTTCTTGCCCTCGAGGCTCTCGATCATCGCGGTCTCTTCGCCGCAGATGTAGGCGCCCGCGCCGCGGTGCATGAAGACGTCGAAGTCGTAACCGGTGCCGCTGGCGTTGTTGCCGATGAGCTTGGCCTGATAGGCCTCGTCGATGGCGGCCTGCAGCGTCTCGGCCTCGCGGATGTATTCGCCGCGAATGTAGATGTAGGCGGCGCGCGCGCGCATGGCATAGCCGGCGATCAGCGCGCCCTCGATCAGCTTGTGCGGATCGTGGCGGATGATCTCGCGGTCCTTGCAACTGCCCGGCTCGGATTCGTCGGCGTTGATTACGAGGAAGCTCGGCCGGCCGTCCTTGCTTTCCTTGGGCATGAAGGACCATTTCATGCCGGTCGGAAAGCCCGCCCCGCCGCGCCCGCGCAGGCCAGAGGCCTTGATCTCCTCGATGATGTCGTCCTGCGACTTCGCCATCAGGCCTTTGGTATTGTCCCAGTCGCCCCGCTGGCGCGAGGCATCGAGCCCCCAGTGCTGGAAGCCGTAGACGTTGGTGAATATGCGATCCTTATCGGCCAGCATCAGCCCAGCCCTCCGCCGAAAACGACAAAGGCTGCGAGCGCGAGGATGGCGACGAGCGCCACCGTCTTGACGATGCCCTTGAGGAATTTCCACGCGATGAAGACGAGCACCAGCGCGACGATGATGGTGACGATCGAGCTATCCATGCGCGCCTCCATGGCTTGGGGATACGGTTGCGGGTTTCATCAGATCGCACGCTTTCCCACCCGCACCGGGCGCGAGGCGCGCAGGCGTTCGGTAACGAATGGCTCGTCACGCACGAAGAGGGTGTTGTTGGGCTTTAGGCCTTGGTCGGAAGCCGACAGCGTTCGGGTGAAGGGGTCGTACCAGCGCCGCGCGTAACCAGCCTTAGCAAAGGCATTCTCGACGAAAGGCGTGATCGTCTCGATCTGGACGGCGCGCAGCGAAGGGTTCGACAATACCTGCGATGCGCCCTTGATGAGACCTTCCTCCGCCCCCTCGACGTCGATCTTCATCGCGGCGAGCGGAACGCCGGCCAGTTCGTCGTCGAGGCGCCGCAGCGGCACGGGGCGCGTCGAACCGGCGTCGCCGCCCTCGGCGATCTGGTTGGTGGTGTCGCGCCCGACGGTGAAGTGCACGGTGCCCTCGCGCTCGCCGAGTGCGACCTCGTGCACGGTCACCGCATCGCCGATGCCGTTGTCCTCGATGTTTCGGCGCAGGAACGGCAGCGTCTCGTCGGCGGGCTCGAAGGCGTGGACCTTCGCGCCGCAGACCTTGGCCCCGATCACGGTATAGGTGCCGACGTTCGCGCCAACGTCCGCAAAGACGTCGCCCGGACGCAGAAAATGGGCGAAGAAGCCCATGTCGGCGAATTCATGCAACCCGTGATAGATGTTGCCGGTGGCGCCGGTCATTCCGCGGCGGACGTAAAGGCGCGCATCGTTGACCCAGGGCACGGTGCGTCCGCGGCCGTCGAGCCGGCTCTGCACCTGCCAGCGGAAGATCCGCCACAGCGTGCCGAGCCGGTCACCCGCGGCAAGCGGATGCGACCATGCAGCGCGGGCGAAATCGAGCGCGCCGTAGCTCACCACTCGCTCCGGTAGTCGTGATTGGCGTCGACCATTTCCTTGAGGCTGGTAGGACCGCCGGCGGGTTCGCTGGTGTGGCGGCCGGGTTCCTGAGTGCCGGTCTTGGGCTGCTCGCCCGCGGCCAGCGCGTCGAGGACGGCGTCGAGCCGCTCGGCGGTCAGGTCCTCGTAGTTGTCGTCGTTGATCTGCACCATCGGCGCGGTGGCGCAATTGCCCATGCACTCGACCTCGGTGAAGGACCACAGGCCGTCGTCAGAGACGTGCCCCTTTTTCATGCCGCGTGCCTTGCAGGCGGCCAGCAGGTCGTCCGATCCGCGCAGCATGCAGGGCGTGGTGCCGCAGACCTGCACGTGGAAGCGCCCGACGGGGGCGAGGTTGTACATGGTGTAGAAGGTCGCGACCTCGAGCACGCGGATCACCGGCATGTCTAGGTAGCTGGCGATGTACTCCATCACCGGCAGCGGCAGCCAGCCTTGCGTATTCGTCTCCGCCCCGACCTGCCGCTGGGCAAGGTCGAGCAGCGGCATGACCGCGCTCTTCTGGCGACCCTCGGGATAACGCTTGATCGCGGTATCGGCCTTGGCCCTCGTCGCCTCGTCGAACGACCAGTTGCCCCAGCGCTCGCGCAGTTCAGGGGTATCGGGGGCGATGTGTCTAGCGGCCATCGGTTTTGCCTTCGCTGAGTGTCCGAAGCGCCTTCTCGCGGTCGAGATGCTTCTGGTCGGCGCGCGCGCCAAGCCAGAGGACGAAAGCCCAGAAGCCGAGCACGACCAGCGCCGCGCCTATGCCGTAAACGAAGATCACCGGTCACACTCCCCAAACACGACGTCGATCGCGCCGAGGATGGCGGTCGCGTCGGGCAGCATGTGGCCCTTGCACATGAAGTCCATCGCCTGGAGGTGGCTGAAGGCTGTCGGTCGAATCTTGCAGCGATAGGGCTTGTTGCTGCCGTCGCTGACGAGATAGACACCGAACTCGCCCTTCGGGCTCTCGGTGGCGACGTAGACCTCGCCCGCGGGGACGTGGAAACCTTCGGTGTAGAGCTTGAAGTGATGGATCAGCGCTTCCATCGACTGCTTCATCTCGGCGCGCTTGGGGGGCGCGACCTTGCGGTCCTCGCTCAGCACCGGGCCCTCGGGCATCTGCGCGAGGCACTGCTTGATGATCTTCGCGCTCTCGTAGACTTCCTTCACGCGCACCATGAAGCGGTCGTAGCAGTCCGAATTGGTGCCGACGGGTATGTCGAACTCCATGCGGTCGTAGACCTCGTAGGGCTGGCTCTTGCGCAGATCCCACGGGATACCGGCGGCTCGGATCATCGGGCCGGAGAAGCCCCAGGCGACCGCATCCTCTTTCGAGACCACGGCGATGTCGACGTTGCGCTGCTTGAAGATACGGTTGTCGACCACCAGGCTCATCGCGTCGCCGAACAGTTCGGGCAGGCGCGTGTCGCACCAGTCGCCGATGTCGGTGAGAAGCTTCAGCGGCACATCCTGGTGGACGCCGCCCGGGCGCAGGTAGGCGTGGTGCATGCGCGCGCCGCTCATGCGCTCGAAGAAGTTCATGCAGTCTTCGCGGAGCTCGAACATCCACAGGTTGGGCGTCATCGCGCCCACGTCCATCACGTGGCTGCCGAGGTTGAGCATGTGGTTGCAGATGCGCGTCAGCTCGGCGAACAGCACGCGCAGGTACTGGGCGCGGATCGGCACCTCGACGTTGAGCAGCTTCTCCACCGCGAGGATGTAGCTGTGCTCCATGCACAGCGGGCTGCAATAATCGAGCCGGTCGAAATAGGGCAGCGCCTGCAGGTAGGTCTTGTACTCGATCAGCTTCTCGGTGCCGCGGTGCAGCAGGCCGACGTGCGGATCGATGCGTTCGATGATCTCGCCGTCGAGCTCCATGACCATGCGCAGCACGCCGTGCGCTGCGGGATGCTGCGGGCCGAAGTTGATGGTGTAGTTGGAAATTTCCCCGCCCTGAGTGGTGGGGCTTTCCTCTAATACAAGACCGCTCATGCGTCGCAGGTCCATGTGCCGGGCGCGTAGCGCACTTCGTTTGCCATATCCTTGCGCACGACCAGTTCAGCCGCCCAGCGGGTGCCGCCGTCGGCGCTCTGGCCGGCGCCTTCCGCGCGCTCGACGGTGACGGTGTACTCGCCGTCCGTCATGGTCGGACCGGCCTTCACGTAGTCGTAGCCGCCCATCTCCGCCCCGGCGAGGCGGCGGTCGACGCCGGTCACCTGGATGGCACCCACGCCGCGCGCATTGGCGGAGCGTTCGGACCCGGCGATGAACAGCGTCTCTCCACCATGCGCGAAGGCGCAGGCGCCGAGGTTCGGGCCGAGGTTGCGATCGGTGGTGCCGAGCGCCTGCAGCACAGGGACGGGATCGTCGATGCCCTGCACCTGTTCGCTGGCGATGCCGTCGACGGCCACGCCGGTCTCGTCGGGCGCTTCCTCGCGGGCCTGGTCCTCGACATCGCCGTCATCGACAGTGCCATTGTCGCAGGCGGCGAGCAGCATGGCGGGGGCCAGCATGGCGGCGATCAGGGAAATGCGGCGCATCAGTCCTTCTCCTCCTCGATCTCGGTTGCGGTGGCGGTATCGTTGGTGCTGCCCTCGCGCGGCTTGCGGTCCGGGCGATCTTCGGTGGGAGCTGGGGCCTCCGGATCCGGCGTGCCGGTGCCTTCCTTGGCCGGAGCGGCGGCGCTGACCTTTTCGGCGGCCTTGGCATCGGTCTTCGCCCCGGCACCGGTGTCCTTCGGGCTATCGGTCGACTTGGGCTCGGCGACCGGAGGGGTCGAGGCTTTTTCGTCGCCCGGCAGCACGTAGTCCGCGCCTTCCCACGGCGAGGTGAAGTCGAAGCTGCGGAAGTCTTGTGCCAGCTCCACCGGCTCATAGACCACGCGCTTCTCCTCCTCGGAATAGCGCAGTTCCTGATATCCGGTGAGCGGGAAGTCCTTGCGGAAAGGATGGCCCTCGAAACCGTAGTCCGTCAGGATGCGGCGCAGGTCCATGTTGCCGGCAAAGGTCACGCCGTACATGTCGAACACCTCACGCTCGAGCCAACCGGCATTCGGCCACAGCGTGGTGACGGTGGGCACGGGCGTCGCCTCGTCGGTAGCGCACTTGACGATGATGCGGTGGTTCTTCGTCAGGCTGAGGAGCATGTAGACCACCTCGAACCGCTCTGCGCGGTCGGGGAAGTCGACCCCGGCGATTTCCATCAGCTGCTGGTACGAATGCTCGTCGCGCAGAAGGCGCAGCGCGTCCTCGATCCGGTCGCGGTGGACGGTGACGACGATCTCGCCGTGCTCCTCGTGCCGCTCGGCCACCATGTCGCCGAGCGAGGCACACAGCGCGTCGCACACGCCATCGTTGCTGGCGTAGCGGGGTCCGGAATGGAGCACGCTCATCGCTCGATCGTCCCGCTGCGGCGGATCTTCCGTTGCAGCTGCATCACGCCGTAGAGCAGCGCCTCGGCAGTCGGCGGGCAGCCGGGGATGTAGATGTCGACCGGCACGATCCGGTCGCACCCGCGCACCACGGAATAGCTGTAGTGATAGTAGCCGCCGCCGTTGGCGCAGCTGCCCATCGAGATGACGTACTTGGGGTCCGACATCTGGTCGTAAACGCGGCGCAGCGCCGGGGCCATCTTGTTGCACAGGGTGCCCGCCACGATCATCACGTCCGACTGGCGCGGGCTGGCGCGCGGGGCGACGCCGAACCGCTCCATGTCGTAGCGCGGCATGTTGACGTGGATCATCTCCACCGCGCAGCAGGCGAGGCCGAAGGTCATCCACCACAAGGATCCGGTGCGGGCCCACTGGAACAGGTCCTCGGTGCTGGTGACGAGGAAGCCCTTGTCGTTCACCTCGGTCTGCATGGCGTTGAAGTAGTCGGCGTCGGGCTGGCGCACCTCGCCGCCCTTTGCGGCAGGGTGCAGCGCCGGGTTCACCGAATCCGTGCCGTCCTTCTGGAACGGCGGATAGAGCGCCTGGTCGGTCGTGTCGGTCACTCCCATTCGAGCGCTCCCTTCTTCCATGCATAGGCGAGGCCGACGGCCAGTTCGCCGAGGAACACCATCATGGTGATCCAGCCCGGCCATCCCGTCAGATCGAGGCTGACGGCCCAGGGGAACAGGAACGCCGCCTCCAGGTCGAAGATGATGAACAGGATGGCGACGAGGTAGAAGCGCACGTCGAACTGGCTGCGCGGATCCTCGAAAGCGGGGAAGCCGCACTCGTATTCGGTCAGCTTGCCTTCGGTCGGATTGTGCGTGCCGGTGAGGCGCGCCACACCCATCGGCAGGAACACGAATGCCGCCGACAGACCCGCCGCGATGAAGATGAAGATCAGCACCGGCAGGTATTCGGTGAGGTAGGAGGCTGGTTCGGCCAAGTTCGGACTCGGTTGCTAGCTGAGGGGTTCGTGGGCGCGTCTAGGCAATGGCGCGGTGCGATGCAAGGCGCTGGGCCCGCGAAATCAGGGGCTTTGCTCGCCCGCCTCGCGCACCTCGAGCCGCCGCAGCTGGGTGACGGGCTGCGCGGTGCCTAGCGCGCTCTGCTCGCCCTCGCCGTAAAGCTCCCACGCGCCGTTGCCGACGTAATAGAGCCCGCTCCCCGTCATCGCCCCGCCCAGCGGCTCGGTCCAGTCGGGGTGGGCGCGTTCGAGCAGGCGATAGCCGGCAATGTTGGCGATGCCCTCCCCCAGTCGCAGCGCGACGATGCGCGCTGGCGAGAGACCGTTCTGCACCGCGATGAGTTCGTTGTCGTGCAGCCACAGCCCGTCGATCCCGTCGAGCGCCACGGGGAGCGCGGTCTGCACGCGGTAGACATGCGGCCTTGCGCCCAGCACGACCTCTGCGAATCCATAGCGGTAGTCGGACACAAACAGCGAGCGGCCCGTCGGTCGCACTGCTATGCCTTGCGGCGAGCGAAAGGTGCCGGGCGCCACGAGCGCCTGCATCACCTCATCCTGCGGCGCGGCCATGTACAACCCTCCGCCCAGCGGGTCGCTGCCGTAGACCGTGCCATCCGGCGCGATGGCGATGTCGGCTATTGTAATGTTCGGCGGCGCGGCGACCCGGCGACGCTCGGCAAGCGTGTCGCGATCGATAGCGATGACACCGCGAAAGGCCGTGTCCGGATCGGGGGTCTGGGCGACAACACCTGAGCCTACCCATAGCAGCCCGCGCGCACCATCCAGCGCAATGCCCGAAAGGCTCCCGGCACCGGGAATGGCGATCCGTTCCCACGGCGCGGGCTCGTCGCGCCGGGCCGAGATACGGGTAAAGAGCGCACGCGAGACAACCGTCGTGACGAACTCGCGTCCTTGTGCGCGGTCGAGCAGATAGGCTTCGGGTAGCTGCGCTTCCGGCCCAATTGTGGAGACGACCGCACTCGTCGCCAGCGGTGTGGCGAGCGCCAGATCCCTCAGCAGCGCGCCCGCCTCGCCGCTGCCGAACATGGCGAGCACCGCGTCGCGCGCTCCCGGTGGCAGTGCGATCTCGCGCGCCTTCAGCCAGCGCGCCGCATCGGCGACACCCTGGCGGTCGCCCGCGGCATGAGCGGCGGCAAGCAGGCGCAGTCGGACGGAAGCGCTGTCCGGAAATGCCTCGGCGAGCGCGGCGAGGTCACTCGCTTCTCCCGCCGCGCGCCAATCTACCGGCGGGCCGACCAAACGCTCGCCCGGCGCACTCTCTGGCGCGACCACCGTTCCCGGCAGGACGATGCGCGGCGCGCAGCCCGCCAGCACCAAAGTCCCGGCTAGCGTAAGGGCGAGTTTGCCCCTCACCGCCCCAGCAGCTTCGCAATCCGGCCCTTCTCGCCATAAGGCGGCCTGATGCCGGCCATGCCCGCTACGTCCAGCTTCGGCTGCGAATAGATCGCGCGCGCATGACTGAACTCGCGGAAGCCTTCAGGGCCGTGATAGTGCCCCATCCCGCTCGGACCGACGCCGCCGAAGGGCATGTCCTCGGCAGAGATGTGGAAGATGACGTCGCCCACCGTCACCCCGCCCGAAATCGTGCGCGACAGCACCCGCTCGCGCTCAGCATCGTCGCTGCCGAAGTAGTAGAGCCCCAACGGCCGGCCGCGGCCGTTGACGTAGTCTATGGCCTCATCGATCCCGTCGTAGGTCTTCACCGGCAGGACCGGTCCGAAGATCTCCTCGCGCATCGCCTGCATGTCGTCGGTGGGGTTGCGGATGATGGTGAGCGGCATTCGGCGGCGGTTAGTGGCGGCAAAGTCCTCGCCCGCCGGGTTGACCTCGATCACCTCCCCGCCCTTCGCCCGCGCATCCTCGACCATGTCCTTGAGGCGCGCATACTGCTTGTCGTCGATGACGCTGGTGTAATCCTCGTTGTCGAGCAGCGTCGGATACTGGTCCATCACGCCCAGCTCCAGCGCGGCGATCATGCCGTCCTCCATCCGGCGCGGGACGAGCAGGTAATCGGGCGCGAGGCAGATCTGCCCGGCGTTCATCATCTTACCCATGACAATCCGCGACCCGGCCTGCTCCAGGTCAGCACCGCTGCCCACGATGACCGGGCTCTTGCCGCCGAGTTCCAGCGTGACGGGGACGAGGTTCTTCGCCGCCGCCTCCATGACCTTGCGCCCCGTCTCGGTCGATCCGGTGAAGACGAGGTGGTCGAAAGGTAGCGCGCTGAAGGCCTTGGACAGTTCGGCATCGCCGGTCGCCACCGTCACCTCCTCGGGCGCGAAGCTGGCGGCAACGAGGTCGGCTATCAGCGCGGCGGTGGCGGGCGTGGTCTCGCTCGGCTTGAGCATGGCGCGGTTGCCCGCCGCCAGCACCTGCGCCAGCGGGCCGAAGGCGAGGTTCACCGGGAAGTTCCACGGGCTGATGATGCCGATGACGCCCTTGGGCTCGAAGCGCACCTCGGCTTTGCCGCCGAGCAGGCCGAGCGGAAACGGCGCGCTGCGCCTGTCGGGCCGCGCCCACTTTTCCAGATTGCTGCGGCAATAGCGCGCGAAGTCGGTCACCGAGCGGATATCGGTGAACTGGCTCATGCGCGCCGGACGCGTGCCGAAATCCGCGTTCATCGCATCGCACAGGGCATCGGCGTTGTCCTCCACCAGCGCGATGAGCCGATCAAGCCGGTCGCGGCGCACCTCCAGCCCCTCGGGCCGCGCGGCTTCGAAGGCCTTGCGCTGGCGGGCGAGCATTTGCGGCAGGTCGGCGGGTTCGGTCATATCTCGATGCTCTCCTCTCGGCCCGGTCCAATTGCTTTCGCCCCGGCCTGTGACTAGATGCGCCCTACGATTTCGACCCATCCAGCCAGAAAGGCCCTAGCCATGTCCGCTTTCGCTGCCAACGATCCCGTCGTCGTCCTGTCCTACGCACGCACCCCGATGGGGGCCATGCAAGGGGCGCTGGCGGATGTATCGGCGACCGATCTGGGCGCGACGGCGGTCAAGGCCGCGATGGAGCGTTCGGGCGTGGCCGGCGAGGACGTGGACCGCGTCTACATGGGCTGCGTGCTGCCCGCGGGGCTCGGCCAGGCTCCCGCCCGCCAGGCGACGCTGAAGGCCGGCCTGCCCAAGAGCGCGCAGGCGACCACTGTCAACAAGGTCTGCGGCAGCGGCATGCAAACCGTCATCATGGGAGCCGAGGCGCTCGCCACAGGCACCGTCGACGTGGTGGTCGCGGGCGGCATGGAGAGCATGACCAACGCGCCCTACCTGCTCAAGAAGATGCGCGGCGGCGCGCGGCTGGGGCATGACCGGGTCTACGACCATATGTTCCTCGACGGGCTGGAGGACGCCTACGAGGAAGGCCGCGCCATGGGCACCTTTGCGCAGGAGATGGCCGACAAGTACCAGCTGACGCGCGAGGCGATGGACGAGTATTCGATCACCAGCCTCGAACGCGCCAACAAAGCGATCGCCAGCGGTGCGTTCGCGGAAGAGATCGTGCCCGTCACCTACAGCAGCCGCAAGGGCGATGTCACCGTGGACACAGACGAGGGCCCCGGCAACGGCCGCCCCGACAAGATCCCCACGCTGCGCCCCGCCTTCGCCAAGGACGGCACGATCACCGCCGCCACCTCCAGCTCGATCAGCGACGGCGCGGCGGCCGTGGTTCTCAGCCGCAAGAGCGTGGCCGACGAGAAGGGCCTGACCCCTGTCGCGACTATCGTCGGCATGACCGCGCACGCGCAGGCCCCGGAAGAGTTCACCATCGCCCCCGTCGGCGCGATCCACAAGCTGCTCGACCAGACCGGCTGGACGGTCGAGGACGTGGACCTATGGGAAGTGAACGAGGCCTTCGCCTGCGTCACCATGTTCGCCATGCAGGACATCGGCATCCCGCACGACAAGATCAACATCAACGGCGGCGGCACCGCGCTCGGCCACCCGATCGGTGCCAGCGGCACGCGCATCATCGTCACCCTGCTCAATGCACTGAAGCAGCAGGGCAAGAAGCGCGGCATCGCGAGCCTGTGCATCGGCGGCGGCGAGGCGACCGCAGTGGCGCTCGAACTGGTCTGAACCAGCTGCGCCCGGCGCAGATGCACGGCACAAGTTTTTCGGACCTTGCCGCGCATCCGGGCGTTCCCCCCGTGCAAGTTGCAGAACCATCGAAGGGGAATTCTCATGAACAAGCTCATTGCAATCGCCGCCGCTCCCGTCCTCGCGCTGGGCGTGGTCGCCTGCGGCGATAACAATGCCGACGCGCCGACCGAGGCGAACATGGACACCACTACCGCCACGCCGGCACCCACGATGGCTTCGACCACTGCCGGCACTTACACTTCGACCGCCACCGGCGGAGAGAACGTTGCCATCACGCTTAATCAGGATGGCACCTACACCATGATGCAGGGCGGCGAGCAGACCGAAACCGGTAACTGGGTGGACAACGCTCGCGGTACCTGTTTGACGGCTGAGGGCGCGAGCGAGATGTGCTATCGCATCGAACAGACCGGGACGAACGGTATGGTCAACATCACCGGCCCCGACGGCCAGGTGACCGAGTTCCGCATGCAGTAAGCTACTGCTTTAGCGCAAGGGACTATCAAGGGCGGCCCATGGGTCGCCCTTTTTCGCGTCAGGCGATCAGGGCTCACCCGCTCCCCAAAGCCGCGCTTCCTCGACGAAACCGCGGTGGCCCTCCACGTCGAGCGTGCACCAGCCCGCATCGCATTCGCCGAGATCTCCGACCACACCCGGCTCAAGGTTCCACCTGAGCGAAGCGGAGGAAGAGGGGCCGGAGCGCATCGGTGCCAGCCCTTCGCCCACGACTATGGCGGTGCGCTGGCGGCTGAGCAGCGAGTTGAACATCCACCCGCGCGTGCCATCGGGCTCCTCGATCAGTCGCCAGCCCTGGTGGAAGCGCACGACCTTCACCGGCAGGCCGGGGCGGTGGTAGACCCACTCGATCGGATACTGGTCGGCCGGCCCGGTGCGCATCCGGGCTTCCTCGGCGGAAATGCTCGCCCAATAGGGCAGTTCGACCTCCTGTGCCGCCAGCGTTGCGGGCGACAGCAGGGCTGCAAGAACGGCAATCGAAGCAAGGCGCGACATGGTGCAGGCCTAGGCCGCCGCGCGGAGTCGCTGCAACCGTTCAATGCGCCTTGCCCCGTACGGGGATTCGCTCTTACACAGCGCGGTCTAGGCGGCGCCGACAGGGATGCGCCGCGCCGGAGGGTTGACCATGTCTCGCAAGTTCGCCGCGGCCGCAATGCTGGCCGCCGTTTCACTGGTCGCCACGCCCGGTCCGGCACTGGCGCAACCGATGGGGGCGGAGACCGTCGATCCCGCGCTCTACGGCGGCGATGCGGCGTGGATCCTCGTTTCCAGCGCGCTGGTCCTGCTGATGACCTTGCCCGGCCTCGGCCTGTTCTACGGCGGGCTGGTGCGCGGCAAGAACTTCCTCTCGGTGCTGTTGCAGGTGGGCGCGGTGGCGGGCCTCGCCTCGGTGTTGTGGGTCGTGGTCGGCTACACCCTCGCCTACGGGGACAGCGTCGGCGGCTGGCTCGGCGGCGGGCAGAAGTGGATGATGATCGACCTCACCGCCTACCGCGACGGCACCACCCTGCCGGAAAGCACCTTTGCGCTGTTCCAGTTGACCTTTGCCGCGATTACCCCGGCGCTCATGGTCGGTGCCTGGGTCGACCGGGCGCGGTTCGGCTGGGTCATGGCCTTTACCGGCGCATGGGGCCTGCTGGTCTACGCGCCGGCTGCGCACTGGATCTGGGGTGGCGGCTGGATGGCGGGCCTGGGCGTGCGCGACTTCGCGGGCGGACTCGTCGTCCACACCACGGCCGGCGTTTCGGCGCTGGTCGTGGCGCTGCTGCTGGGCAAGCGGCAAGGCTTCCCGTCCGCCGCGCTCCTCCCGCACGCGCCGGGTCTGACGATGCTGGGCGCCATGCTGCTGTGGGTCGGCTGGTTCGGCTTCAACGGCGGCAGCGCGCTGACCGCCGGCGACGATGCCTCCACCGCCATCATCAACACCCATGTCGCCGCCGCCACCGCCGCCCTTGCGTGGCTGCTGGTGGAGAAGATCAGGTTCGGCAAGCCGACCACCATAGGTTTCGCCACCGGCGCCATCGCCGGTCTCGCCACGATCACTCCGGCCGCGCTCTACGTCTCGCCCGGCGGGGCAATACTGCTCGGCCTCGCAGGGGCCCTGGTGTGCTTCGGCGCCATTACGCTGGTCAAGGTCCGGTGGCGGATCGACGATTCGCTCGATGTCTTCGCGGTCCACGGCGTTGGCGGGATGCTCGGTACCCTGCTGCTCGCGGTCTTTGCCTCCGAGATGTTCGGCGGCATCGGTTACGATGGTTCGACGATGGCTGGCAGCATGGCCGGCTCGCTGGCGGCGCAGGCGCTCGGCGTGGGCGCGACGGCGCTCTATTCGGCGGTGGTCACCGCGGTGCTGGCGGTCGGCATCAGCCTGTTCATGCCGATGCGCGTCAGCGAGGACGAGGAAGTGCAGGGCCTCGACCTCACCAGCCACGGCGAGCGGGCTTGGCAATTCGACTGACGCGCTAGAACCTGCCGCCCTCCACCTCGGCGATCTTGCCGATGATTTGCTCGATCGCCCGGCGCGAGGTGCCGATGGCGAAATGGGGCGCGTCGATCCGCAGGCGGTGGTCGCTCATGTGATCCTCGCCGCAGCAGCATTCGGGAGCGACTATGCCGTCCACCGCCGACCACACGGCGATGGTGGGCACCGGCGGCTTGTCCTCGATGACCTCGGCGAAGGGCGGATCGTCGACCTTGTGGTCGTTCAGCCGCTCGTAGATGCGCCATGCGTTGTTGGCCCGCCGGTCGCCCGCGAAGGGGCTGGCGACGGTGACGACCATCGCAAGGTGCTCGGGTATCCGGTGGGCCAGCACGCGGGCGTAAAGGCCGCCAAGGCTCCATCCGACCAGCAGCACCGGCTTGCCATGCTCGCGGTGCAAGGTCTTGATGCGCGCTTCGAGGCGGCGCAGCTTGGCCGGATCGGCGCCGGTGTTCACGCCCAGCCCCCAGCCCTCCGGCACGAACCCGCGCGCCGCCAGCGTGCGCCGCAGCAGCGTGGTGGAGATATCGCTGGTCGTCAGTCCGGGGATCACCAGCGCCGGCCGGCCTTTTCCCACGTCCTCGCCAGCTCGCGCCCGGCGCAGCGGGTTGAAGACGATGCGCGGAAAAGACAGCAGTTCGCCCATGTAACGGCGAAGCGGCGGCGGCTTGGCGTCGGACAGGTTCATGGCGGCTCCGACTAGTGGCAAACCCCTAGTGCGTCGAGACAGGGGTCGAAACCGATGCAGGATAGGCATCGGAAGGCATGTCCACCAGTACGAGAATTGCCATGGCGCCCGGCGCGCAGCCCCCGCCCACGTCTCCCCGCCCGCGCGAGGCCCGCGCCCGCATCTGCGTCGCCGCCCGGATGCAGGGCAGCTACTCTGGCGAGCAGCCTATCACTGTGCGCGACATCTCGCAGTTCGGCCTCGGCGGCGAGGCGACCGCACTGATGGCGGACATCGGCGAGGATGTGACGATCGTGCTGGCGAGCGGGGACACCCTGCGCGGGGAAATCCGCTGGATCGACGGTGACACCTTCGGCCTGCGCCTCGCCGCCCCGCTCGACGTGGCGCGGCTCGCCAGCGTGAATGCCCTGCGCCAGAGGCTGATCGCCGAAGCCTAGTCCCCCGTCAGGATGCGCTCGACCAGCTGCTTCACCGACGGCGTGAAGTTGTTGGAATAGAACGGGTCCTGCTTGAAGCGATAGGCTGCGTGGCCAGCGAAGGCGAGGTTTTCGTCCGGATCGCCGCCGTGGGCGATGTCTTGCAGGGTCTTCTGGATGCAGAAGCTGCGCGGATCGGCCAGTCGCCCGGTGGTGTGGTTGTCGTGGTCCTTCCAGCTTGAGAACTGGCAGTGCGACAGGCAGCCCATGCAGTTCTGCTGGTCGGCACGGATCTGCTCGGCGCTTTCGGGGGTGACGAACACGACGGTATCATCCGGCGTCTTGAGCGCCTCGGTGAAGCCTTCGTGCATCCAGGCCAGCGCCTTGCGCTGGTCGCCGGGGTGGACGAAGAAATACTTGGCCTTGCCGTGGTCGGAGAGCGGGATTGTGCCTTCTTCCTCGTCGCGCTTGAAGATCGGGATCTGGCGCTCGGACCGGTGCATCAGGTCGTAAAGGAACGGGGTCTTCACCGCGCTGGAATAAAATCCGGTGGGCGAGAACTTGTGCAGCAGCACGTCGCCCGGCTCGACGGTGCGCAGCATGTCCTTCCAAACCTGCGGGATCGGGCTTTCCTCTGTCAACAGCGGTCGGGTGCCGAACTGGAACATGACCTTGCCGATTTCCGGATTGTCGATCCAGTTCTCCCATTCGCGCAGGAACCAGACGCCGCCCGCCATGACGATCGCGGTTTCCTCGGAAACGCCCTCGGCCCGCATGGTGGCGCGCAGTTCGGCGACGCGCGGGTACGGGTCCTGCGGCTGGCGCGGGTCCTCGGCGTTGGAGAGGCCGTTGTGGCCGCCCGCCAGCCACGGGTCTTCATAGACCACCGCGGCCATCAGGTCCGGCACCTTGGAATAGCTGCGCTTCCACAGCGCGCGGAAAGCACGGGCCGAACTGACGATCGGCAGGTACTGGACCTTGAAGCGCTGGGCGATCTCTGCCAGCTTGTAGGGCATCCCTGCGCCGCAGGTGACGCCGGTGATCATGCCCGGGCAGTTCTCCAGCACGCCTTCGAGCACCTGCTGCGCGCCGCCCATTTCCCACAGGACGTTGATGTTGATCGCGCCCTTGCCGCCGGCGATCTCGTGGGCGATCTTCACCTGCGTGGTCGCGCCGTCGATGGCGTAGCGGACGAGCTGCTCGAACCGCTCGACACGCGTCGCCTGCGGATAGACCTGGGGGATGGGATTGCCGTCGGAATCGTAGCTGTCGGCGTTGACCGCGCTGACCGTGCCGATGCCGCCCGCGGCCGCCCAGTGGCCCGAGCTGATGCCGTTGGTGGCCGAAACGCCCTTGCCACCCTCGACCAGCGGCCACACCTCGCGGCCGCCATACATGACCGGCTTAAGTCCCTTGAACGCCATCATTCACCTTTGCTGGGCCGTCCCCCGCGCCCGGCCCGAAGGCTGGAGGCGGAATGGTCGGCGTCTCTGAGTCATTCCCCGGCTGCACGCAGGGTTCTATATCGCGCGGATCGGGTCGCTCTCCCGCGACTTCGAACTGCGCATAATAGCCTGCAATCTCGGGCTTTCGCACGAATTCCACGAGGCGATAGCCGACCCGCTCGAATTCGCAAAACAGAAGCTGGGGATTGATTCCGTGCTGGTCGGCCGGACGGTCGACATCGACCACGATCACCTGCCCGCCTTCGCGCAGCGCGGGGCGCATGTTCCAGAGGAAGGCATAGGGCTCGGTAACCTCGTGGTACATGTGCACCATGAAGATACGGTCGAACGAGTTGGGAGGCAGCTTCGGATCGTCGATGTCGCCCCTGATGATCGAGACATTATCGTGCCGCTCGCGCTCCACGCGGCTACCGAGGCGGCGCAGCACGGCGCCGTCGATGTCCTGCGCCAGCACGCGGCCCTCGTCACCCACCCGGTCGGCGAGGCGCACGGTGTAGTACCCCTCGCCAGCACCGATATCGGCCACGGTCATGCCCTCGGTGATCGCCGCCTGGTCCATGACGGTCTCGGCCTCGCGCCGGTCGTCGCGTTGCTGCTCGGTGGAGAAGGCATTGCCCGCGAGTTCGGAGACGGGGCGATAGGCCCTCGGAAAATCGCGCGCGCTGGGCGGGCGGCTGTCGTCCGACGCATCGCAAGCGGCCAGCCCCGCGCATAGCGCAAGCCCCACGGCTAAGCGGATGATAGGCCCTCTCCTCATGTCCCGGCCTCTAGCGAGCCATGCGGCATAAGGCAAAGCGCCTTACTCCACGTCCTCCACTTCGACGCTCTCTCCAGTTACGCGCTGGGCCAGCGCTGCTGCGATGAAGTCGTCGATTTCGCCGTCGAGCACGTCGCCCGGCGTGGGGCTGGTCGTGCCGGTGCGCAGGTCCTTCACCATCTGGTACGGCTGGAGGACATAGCTGCGGATCTGGTGGCCCCAGCCGATCTCCGTCTTCTCGGCATATTCGCCTGCGGCCACCGCTTCTCGCATCTGCATCTCACGCTCGAACAAACGGGCCTTGAGCATGTTCATCGCCGTGGCGCGGTTCTTGTGCTGGCTGCGATCGTGCTGGCTGGCGACGACGATGCCGGTCGGCTGGTGGGTGATGCGCACCGCCGAGTCCGTCGTGTTGATGTGCTGGCCGCCCGCGCCTGATGCGCGATAGGTGTCGATCTTGAGGTCGGCCGGGTTGATCTCGATGTCAATGTCGTCGTCGATCACCGGATAGACCCAGACGCTGGAGAAGCTGGTGTGGCGGCGCGCCGAGCTGTCGTAGGGGCTGATGCGGACGAGACGGTGGACGCCGCTCTCGGTCTTGGCGTAGCCATAGGCGTTGTCGCCCTTGATCAGCAGCGTGGCGCTCTTGATTCCGGCCTGCTCGCCCGCGGCGTACTCCACCGTCTCCACCTTGAAGCCACGGCGTTCGGCCCAGCGGGCGTACATCCGCATGAGCATCTCGGCCCAATCCTGGCTCTCTGTGCCACCCGCGCCCGCGTTGATCTGAAGGTAGGTATCATGGGCGTCGGCCTCGCCAGAAAGCAAGGCGTTGACCTTGTCGCGGTCGGCCCGGTCGGCAAGAGCCTTCAGGCTGGCGAGCCCTTCGGCGACCACGTCGTCGTCACCCTCGGCCTCGCCCATATCGACGAACTCGACCGCATCGCCCATCTCGCTCTCGATGGCCTGCACGGTCTCGACCGCGTCCTTCAACTGCTTGTGCTCGCGGCTGATGGCCTGTGCCTGCTTGGGATCGTTCCAAAGGTCGGGGTCCTGCACGCGGGCATCGAGCTCGTCGAGCCGACGCAGCGCGCGTTCCCAGTCGAGCGACTTCCTGACCAGCGCCAGCGCCGCTTCGATCCGGTCGATATGGGCCTGCCCCTCGGCACGCATGGCAAAGTCTCCGTCAGAATGAAGCGGCGCGCCTAGCGCAAAGACGGGCGCGGCGAAAGCGGCGAGCGCGGGCGATCAGTAGATGCCGCCCTGCTCCTCGGCAAACCCTTCGTCCGGCGCGACCGGGGTGGTGCGGCGGGCGGGCGCGCGGTTGCCCTGGCTGATCCGGCGCAAGCCGGCGATGACCTGGTTGCGCAGCGCGTCGACATCATCCTGCCGCTGCACGCGGCGCGGTTCGGTATCGGGCTTGAAGGCTTCCCAGATGACCGCGCTGGTGGGCTCCTCGCTCGGCCAGCCATCGAAGGTGCGGCGACCGCTGCGCCGGTCGATGCGGACCATGCGCACGCCCGCCGGAGCGACGAAGGGCCGTCCGCTCCAGTGATCGCGCGTTTCCTGCACGAACTGCTTGAAGATCGGCGCGGCGGTGTTACCGCCTTGCACGTACCCGCCCAGATTGCGCGGCTGGTCGAAGCCGAGATAGGTGCCCGCCACGATGTCGGGCGATCCGCCCACGAACCAGGCGTTGGTCGGGCCGTTGGTGGTGCCGGTCTTGCCGAACAGCGGAATGTCGAGATCGCGCAGGCGCGTGGCGGTGCCGCGCTGGACCACGCCCTCGAGCATGTGGACGACCTGGAAGGCGGTGCGCGGATCGAGCTGCTGGCGGCCGGTCGGGCCGAAGCGCGGCATGGGGCCGCCGTCCCATTCGTCCATGTTGCAGCCGGTGCATTCGCGCCGGTCGGCGCGCCAGATCACCTTGCCGTCGCGGTCCTGGATGAAGTCTATCAGCGTCGGCCCGTTCAGCCGCCCGTGGTTCACCAGCATCGAATAGGCGGCGACCATGCGTTCGACCGTCGTGTCGCCCGCGCCCAGCGCGTAGGAGGGATAGGGTTCGTACTGCCCCTCGTCGACGATCCCGGCGCGCTCGAACGTGTCGATGACGCTCTCCATGCCGCTTTCCATCGCGATGTGGATGGTCATCAGGTTCTTCGACTGCTCGAGCCCGTAGCGCATCGGATATTCGCCGCCGC
Source organism: Aurantiacibacter luteus (assembly GCF_001010945.1). GTDB lineage: Bacteria > Pseudomonadota > Alphaproteobacteria > Sphingomonadales > Sphingomonadaceae > Alteraurantiacibacter > Alteraurantiacibacter luteus. Next base: position 638,201 of record NZ_LBHB01000001.1, on the reverse strand, counting down.
CACGTCCGCCGCCGAAGTTGGTGAAGCATTTCTGGCCGAGGTTGGCGCCTTGGTAATAGCAGTACTGCCGGTCCGGCACGATGGTGGCTGGCGTCATACCGTTGTCGAGCCCGGCGGCATAGACGAAGGGCTTGATGGTCGAACCCGGCTGACGCTCCGCCTGGGTGGCGCGGTTGAAATCGCCGATGCGCGAATCGAAACCGCCCTGCATCGCCAGCACCCGGCCCGTCGTCGGCTGCATGGCGAGGAAGCCGCCCGAAATCTCAGGCACGGTTTCAAGCCGCCAGCCATTGCCGCTGGGGGAAACCGCGATGACGTTGCCCGCCGCCATTGCGCTCGGTATACCGTTCAGGCGCCCGGTGTCGCCGTTGGCGAAGGCGATGTCCGCGCCGCCGCCGTTGGTGCCCAGCACCACGGCAACGCGCCAGTCCTCGTAGCTGATCGAGAGATAGGAGCTTGCCAGCTGTTGCGCGAGATTCCCATTGTTGGGATTGAGCGTGGCGAGCGGCCCGCTCCACCCGCGCCCGCTCTGGTAACGCAGCAGCGCCGCGCGCAGGGAATTGCGCGCCGCATCCTGCAGTTCGGTATCGAGCGAGGTGCGCACCCACAGCCCGCCGGCATAGACGCTGTCGGGCCCGTCCTCGGCTTCCTCGCCATACATGGAGATGAGCTGGCGACGCACCTCCTCGAAGAAATAGCCCGCGTCCGCCGAGCGCTCCTCGCGCTGGCCCTGGAAGATGCCGAGCGGCTTGGCCTTGGCGGCATCGCGCTGGGCAACGGTGATGTGGCCGTTGTCCTCCATCTGGTCGAGCACGGTGTTGCGCCGGTCGAGCGCGGTCGCGGCGTTGGCGCTGCGACCGAGCACTTCGGGCGCGCGCGGCAGGACGGCGAGGAAGGCCATCTCCTGCAGCTCCAGATCGTCCACGTCCTTGTTAAAATAGGCACGGGCGGCCGCCTGCACGCCGAAGCTGCGGCGGCCGAGCGGGATTTCATTGAGATAGAGCGTAATGATCTCGCGCTTGTCGAGTACACCTTCGATGCGCGTCGCTAGCACCATCTCGCGCAGCTTGCGGGTGATCGAGTACTCGTTGCCGACAAGGATGTTCTTGGCGACCTGCTGGGTGATGGTCGAACCGCCCACGGCCCGCTCGCCCGAGCCGAGCTTGGAGACGTAGTCGATCACCGCGCCGGTGAAGCCGCCGATATCGATGCCGCCGTGGGTCCAGAAGGTCTCGTCCTCGGCGCTGGTATAGGCGTTGACGAGCTGGGTGGGGAAATCCTGGAACTGCAGTTCCACCCGGCGCTCGCGCTCGAAGCGGTGGACGATCTCGCCATCCGCGCCGCGCACCACGCTGGGCAGGTTGGGCTCGTATTCCAGCAGGGTTTCTGCGTCGGGCAGGTCCTTCGTCAGCCAGATGAAGGCGACGATGAACAGCAGCAGGCCCGCGCCAAGCGTGTAGACGGCGCGGCGGAACCAGCGCTTCGTCTGCCACATCTCGCGCACGCGCGCCCACGCGCCTTCGCCGCCCCGGCGGATGCGGCGGGTGAATCGGACAAGGCCGCGTTCGCTGTCGTCGATGGTGGCTTCACTCATGGTGCGCGCCCTAGCATGACGAAAAAGCATGGCGCCAGAATGAATGCACGGGGGTACATCGCTTATCCGCCGGACTGACGGGCGAAGAAGATGCGGATCGCCCGCGCCAGCGCCTCGGCAAACCGTTCCTGCCCCTCGGGCGAGGCGAGCGCTTCCGCCTCCCGCGGGTTGGTGACGAAGCCCGCTTCATACAGCACTGCGGGCACGTCCGGTGCGCGCAGCACGGCAAGCGCGGCGGAGCGGCGCGGCTGCGGGTGGAAGCGCAGGGTGCCCTGCCCCTCGCGCTCGATCAGCGAGGCGAACTGATCCGAGGCGCCGGAGGTGCGCCGCTGCGAAAGCTCGACCAGTATGTCGTTCACCGCGCGGTCGTTGCCGGACAGGTCGATGCCGTTGACGGTGTCGGCCTCGTTCTCGCGTTCGGCGAAGCGGGCGGCGGCCTCCGAGCTGGCGGTTTCGGAGAGAGTGTAGATGCTCGCACCCTCCACGCCTTCCTTCTCGCCCGCCGAATCGGCGTGGATCGACACGAACAGGTCGGCGCCCAGCGCGCGGGCGATCTCGGCGCGCTCGCCCAGCACCACGAGGCGATCCTCGTCGCGGGTCATGGCGACGCGGATGCCGCCCTCGGCCAGCAGCCGGTCGCGCAAGGCGCGGGCGAGGCCGAGCACCACGGTCTTCTCGCGCACGCCCTCGCCCACCGCGCCGGGATCGGGGCCGCCATGCCCGGCATCGATCACAACCAGCGGGCGCGTGGGATCGGCGGGTCCCAGCACCTCGGGCAGGCCGATGGCGGGTTCGTTGTCGGGCAGCGGCATGGTGATGACGTAATCGCGGCCCAGAACCGGCACCGGGATGGTCTTGCCCAGCGCCCACAGCAGCGCCACCACCAGCACCGGAAAGGCGAACAGCAATCCCAACTGGAGGCGATAGGCCACGCGCTCTCCCGCTTTCCCGTGATCCGAGGCTGCGGGCGAACCTGCCTCATCCTTAACGTCGTCCCAAGGGAATTATGCGAGAGCGCGCAACAAGGTTGCGGCGGCTTTCCACCGCTGCTAGCAATTCGTTGCCGGTGAACCCATGTCGCCGGACTGTTCCGGGGCGGCATCCGTCCGCGCCCGGCAAGACTTACAGGTTGATGCCGCGATGCTGAGTTCGAGCCCGAGAGTTACCGCATGTCCGCAAGGGCATGGGTACGCATCGGCTCCTTTCGCGCAGATGCAAACCCTGCGCCTTCGCATCCCGACAGACACGTTTCGAGGTTCCGATCGCCCTTGCGGCACCGGGGCCATGATTGCTTTCCGCCTCGCAAGCGGCGGATCCCACACACAACGGCAGCAGCGCACGCACGCGGGGGCTTCAACCGGCCCCGGCGGCGCACGGCGTTATGCCTGGAGACTATACAATGGCAACGCGCATGCTCATCGACGCGCGCCACCCGGAAGAAACCCGGGTCGCGGTCCTCAAGGGTAACCGGATCGAGGAATTCGATTTCGAATCTGCCGAACACAAGCAGATCAAGGGCAACATCTACCTCGCCAAGGTAACCAGGGTCGAACCGTCGCTGCAGGCGGCCTTCGTCGATTTCGGCGGCAACCGCCACGGGTTCCTGGCCTTCAGCGAGATCCACCCCGACTATTACCAGATCCCCGCGGCAGATCGCGCCGCGCTGCTCGCCGCGGAGGCCGAGGCCGCCGAGGAAGAGGCCGCGCTGCGCGCCGAGGAGGACGAGGAAGACGGTGACGACGTGTCCTCGCACGACGAGGACGAGGACGAGGACGACCACGAAGCTGGTGTCGAGGAAATCGACACCAGCGAGAAGGACGATGTCGCCACGATCGAGGACGGCCACGTCGAGAACGGCGACGACGGCGCCGCTCACGACGACGATACCGACGCCGACGCGGAAGCCGAGAATGACGAGGATGAAGGCGGCCGCGGTCGTGGTCGCGGTCGCGCTCGCCGCCAGGGCGGCCGGGGCCAGCAGAAGGGCCGCGGCGGCAGCCGTGCCAAGGAAATCGACGAGGCCCGCGCCAAGCGTCAGGCGCTGCGTCGCCGTTACAAGATCCAGGACGTCATCCAGCGCCGCCAGGTGCTGCTCGTCCAGGTCGTGAAGGAGGAGCGCGGCAACAAGGGCGCCGCCCTCACCACCTATCTCAGCCTCGCGGGCCGCTACTGCGTGCTCATGCCGAACTCCAGCCACGGCGGCGGCATCAGCCGCAAGATCTCCAGCGGCAGCGATCGCAAGCGGCTGAAGACGATCGTGTCCGACCTGAGCCTGCCCAAGTCCATGGGCCTCATCGTCCGCACCGCCGGCCTCTCGCGCACCAAGCCGGAAATCAAGCGCGACTTCGACTACCTCGCCCGCCTGTGGGACGAGATCCGCGAGCGTACCATGGCGTCGAGCGCGCCGAGCGTGATCCATTCGGACAGCGACCTCATAAAGCGCGCCATCCGCGACATCTACAATCGCGAGATCGAGGAGGTCGTGGTCGAGGGGCCGGACGGCTACAAGGCCGCCAAGGAGTTCATGAAGCTGCTGATGCCCAGCCACGCGCGGCGGGTGAAGCAGTATTCCGATCCCGTACCGCTGTTCCAGCGCTACGGCGCGGAAGACCAGCTGCGCGCCATGTACGATCCCGTCGTGCAGCTGAAGTCTGGCGGCTACCTCGTCATCAACCCGACCGAGGCGCTGGTCTCGATCGACATCAACTCAGGGAGGTCCACCAAGGAGCACGGCATCGAGGCGACCGCGCTCAACACCAACCTGGAGGCCGCGCGCGAGATCGCTCGCCAGCTGCGCTTGCGCGACATGGCGGGCCTGGTGGTGATCGACTTCATCGACATGGAACGCTCCGGCAACACCCGCAAGGTGGAGCGCGCCATGAAGGATGCGCTCAAGAACGACCGGGCGCGCATCCAGGTCGGCCGCATCTCCGGCTTCGGGCTGATGGAAATGAGCCGCCAGCGCCTGCGCACCGGCGTGCTCGAGGCGACCACGCGCGAATGCCCGCACTGCGACGGCACCGGCCTCGTGCGCACCGCCAGCAGCGCCGGCCTTTCCGCCCTGCGCCTGATCGAGGACGAGGCGGCCAAGGGCAAAGGCACGACCATCACCCTCTACGCCTCGACCGAGGCGGCAGTGTACCTGCTCAACGCCAAGCGCGCCGATCTCGCCGAGATCGAGCATCGCTACAACGTCACGGTCGTAGTCGAGCCCGAAGGCGAAGACGAAGGCGCCAAGATGCGTGTTGCGTCCTCCGGCCCCAAGCCGACCCAGGCGCCCCGCTTCGACACCATCATCGACGACAGTGACGACGAGGATTACGCCGAGGACGGGGACGAGGACGACACCGACGACGAAGCGGAAGACGAAAGCGAGCGCGACGGCGACGACGAGGATGGCGGCCGCAAGAAGCGCCGCCGCCGTCGCCGCGGCGGTCGCGGGCGCAGCCGTTCTCGAGAGGAGGGCGAGGAAGCAGACAGCGAGAGCGACAGCGAAAGTGATGACGAGACATCGGCCGATGCCGAGCCAACTGGCGATACCGATGCCTCCGGCGATCGCCCCAAGCGTCGCCGCCGCCGTGGCGGTCGCGGCCGCGGACGCCGCAACGGCGAGGCGGGCTCCGAGGGCTCGGAGGACTCCGACGAAGCATCGGTTGCCGACGTTGACGGGGAGACCGTGGCAGAGGCAGTTTCTGAAGTGGCACCAGAAGCCGAAGCCGCGGCAGAAGCCGAAGCCGAGGAAAAGCCCAAGCGTCGCTCGCGTCGCAAGAAGGCTGACGAGGGTGAGGCGGTAGCGGCCGAGGATGCTGCTGGCGAAGTCGCCCCGGAACCGACCGAAAAGCCCAAGCGCCGCTCGCGCAAGAAGGTTGAGCCTGCCGCCGAGCAGGAAGCCGCGCCAGCAGCTGAGGTCGAGCCTTCGGAAAAGCCCAAGCGCCGCTCGCGCAAGAAGGTCGTCACCGAGGAGGAGGCTCCGGCAGAAGCGGTAACCGAGGTGGCGGACGAAGTGCCCGCCGAGCCGGTAGCCGAGACCGCCGAAACCGCAGAGGCTGTCGAGAGCGAGCCGGCCCCCAAGCGCGGCGGCTGGTGGCAGCGAACGTTCGGCGAATAAGCCTAACGTTCGATCAACGATCTCAACCCGGCCCCGTCCTGCCCGACCCATCGGCGAGCATGGCGGGGCCGACGCTTTCAGGCCCCGGCGCGCCGCGCCGTGCCCCATTCCATCCAGCCCGCCCATTTCGGGGCCTGCTCGAAGTAGCCGCGCCCGATCGGTTCGACCTCGAACCCGGCGGCGCGGATGGCTCCGCCGATCTCCCGCGTGAGATGGCAGTTGCCCGCAAGGCGCTTCCACACCGGCTCGATCCGTCGCTGCCACTTCGCCGGAACGGGATCGGGGGCACGGCCATGTTCCAGGAACAGCAGGCGCCCGCCCGGCTTGAGCACCCGGCGCACTTCCGACAGCACGCGCGGTGCATCGTCCACCGAACAGAGCGTATAAGTGCAAACCACCGTGTCGAATGCGCCGTCGTGAAAGGGGATGGCCTCACCCTTCCCTTCCCGGATATCGACCTCCCACCCCTTGTCGGCGGCAGACTTGCGCGCGGCTTCGAGGAGGGCGCCATTCGGATCTATGCCGGAAAAGCTGCAGATCGCCGATTCATCGTAGAGCGGCTGGTTGTAGCCGCCGCCGCAGCCGATCTCGAACACCGCTCCGCGCGCCAGCGGCACGACTTCGCGGCGCAATCGCGCAACCTCCTCGGTCCCGCAGCCGGCTGCCACGACCTTGGGAACGATTGTCTCGTCGTACCAGTGTCGCAAACCCATCCAGCTCACTCACTTCCCGCTTGCCGGACAGAATGCCTGCGAGCGGGATATTTGCAAATGCTAATACGCTCCGGTTGCGCCCCGGCGGGCATCGGCATAGGGACGCGCTCTCGCATATCGCCGGCGCCCTGCCCCGGCGAAGTGCGGCGAACGCTGGCAGGCTAACGCAGGGACGAGGGCTTCATGGTAGATGCGCTGGTGCTCGCCGGAAGCAGGCCCGGGCCCGACCCCATCCGCGATGCCTACGGCGTGCCGACCAAGGCGCTGATCCCGGTTGGCGGCACCCCAATGCTAGCCCGCGTGCTGACCTCCCTGCGCGCCGCGCCCGAGATCGCCCGGCTCATCGTGGTGAGCCAGGATCCCGCGCTGCTGGAGCCACTGGTGGCCGAGGTTGACGCGGCCGAACAGCGGCTATCGCGCGCCAGCATTGCTGCGACCTTGCGCGAGATTCTGCACGACCACCCTGCGCCGCTGCTCGTCACCACCGCCGACAACGTGCTGCTCGACGAGGCGATACTTACCGAATTCCTCGCCGCCGCTTCGGATGTCGACGTGGCCGTGGGCGTGGTCGAGCAAAGGACCTTTGTCGCCGCCGGCCATTCTGGCAAGCGGACTTGGCTGCCCTTTCGCGGCGGGCGCTATTCAGGCGCCAACCTCTTCATGCTCGGCGGGCCGCAGGTGCTACCGCTGGTCGAGGCATGGGCGCGGGTCGAACAGGCGCGCAAGAAGTCGCGCGCCGTCCTCTCGTTGTTCGGCCTGCCGCTGTTGCTCGGCGCGCTGCTGCGCGTGATGACGCTGCAGGGGTTCGCACGCCGCGCTGCCGCCCGGTTCGGGCTGATCGCGCGCGTGGTCGTACTTTCACAGGGCCACGCCTGCATCGATGCCGATACGCCGCAGGATATCGCGGCGATCGAGGCGCTTCTGGCGCGGCTGATGCCATGAAACGCGTCCTGTTCCTGTTCAACCACGATGCAGCGCACCAGGTCGCGCACCTGGCGGGCGTGGCCGGTGCAATGATCCGCACGCATCCGGACGTCCGCACGGTCATCGCCTTCGCCACCCCTGCCCTGCGCGCACAGGTCGAGCGGCATCTTTTGCCTGCCGAAGTGTCCGCCGCCGAATGGCATGAGCTTCTTCTTCCGCCCGTCCGCCGGTGGCTACTGGACAAGCTCGATCGCCTTCTTCCCGCGAGCCGGTTGGCACGGCTGCACAACAACGTCGCGCTGTTCGCGGGCGTGGACATGGTCGTCTCCACCGAACGCACCTGCCTGCGCCTGAAGCGCCACTTCGCCCAAGGAGAAGGCCCGGCCTTTGCCAAGATCCCCCACGGCGCGGGCGATCGCAGCGTGGCCTGGCACCCCGACTATCGCCGTTTCGACCTGTCGCTGGTCGCCGGGCGCAAGGTCGTCGACCAGCTTGTCGGCGCAGGCGTGGAGCGAGAGCGCCTGCGCATCGTCGGTTATCCCAAGTTCGACACCGTCGCCGAGGCCGCCCCCGCCCGCCTGTTCGACAACGACCGGCCGACTTTCGTCTACAATCCGCACTTCGACCCGCACCTTTCCAGCTGGTACGATGCCGGGCCGGATCTGCTGCGGTGGTTCGCCACGAAAGGCGCGGATCGCTTCAACCTTGTCTTTGCGCCGCACGTCATGCTGTTCCGCAAACGCTGGCACGTTTCGCCCGAATACCGCGTCGCCCGTCGGCGGCCCGACGTTCCGCCCGAGGCGCTGGCAGCGCCGAACGTACACGTGGACGTCGCAGGGCCGGCCCTGTTCGACATGACCTATACGCGCGGCGGCGACGCCTACATCGGCGACGTGTCGAGCCAGATCTACGAGTTCCTCCAGCGCCCGCGCCCGGCGTTCTTCCTCGATTGCCGCCGACGCGAACGAGACGGGGACGTGGGCGACCTGGAAAGCTGGCAGGCGGGCCCGGTGAGCAAGAACGTGCAGGATCTTACGGCCCTGCTTCACGATTGGCAGGCCATCGGCGAGCGGTATCGTGCCGCACAGGAGGTGATCTTCGCGCACACCATCGACATCGGCGAGCGGCCCGCGGTCGAACGCGCGGCGGATGCCATCGCCGACTGGGTCAGCGCCTGAAGTCCACCACCCGCCATCCGCGCCGCTCGATCTCGGCGACGCGGCGTGCCGACGGGTTCACGAACCAGCCCTCGTCCGCCCAGTCCAGCAATGGCGCATCGGCGCGGCTGTCGCTGACGACACGGACTCGCAGCCCCTCGCGCGCCAGACCCTCATCCGCAAGCCACGCCTGTACCCGCGCCAGCTTGACCGGGCCGTAGCAGTTGCCTCCGGGGATGCCTTCGCCGTCCCAGTGCGTGCCGACGACCTCATGGATGCCGAGCCTCATTGCGATGGGCCGGGCGTAAAAGGCAAAGGCAGCGGTAGCGACGATCACGCGCCGCCCCGCGGCCAGGTCTTCGGCAACGGCTCGCTGCGCCCTTGGCAGGAAACCCCGCGAGACCGCGAAGCTTTCCGCCACCTGCGCCAGTTCTGCAGGCCCGCGTCGTCCGGCCATCAGGCGCATCCCGAACGTCTTGAGCGCCGTGCGCTGCCAGAGCCCGACCTTGTGTCCGATCATGGCCATCACCCAAATCGGCAGAAACGGCAAGCGCCACGGTGCCACCGTCCGAGCAGCGTGGAGGAGGAATGGCGTGAACGTCGCGCGCCGCGTCAGTGTCTCGTCCAGGTCATAGACGACGAGATCGGGCGCGAGCGGTTGGTCCATCGCCTGCCGCCATGTCCCCGCGCAAGGCACCTGTCCAGACGCGGGCGATGCGACAAGCAGTTGGTCGCCACTGAAACGACATTGGTGGATTAGCGCTACAAGACACCGCCGCCCCGCTGCACACGCCCCACGGGACTACAAGTGTAGGCAAAGGTTGGGGCATGATTTCTCGAAATAATTTGTGGCCGGGCGTGGCCGTGCTCGCGCTGTGCGCAGCGCCCGCGGCCGCACAGGAAGCGCCGACCGGAGACGCGCCGCCGCCCGATCCCACGATCGTCGAGACACCGGCGGAGGGCGGCGAGGCCCGCGTCTACACGCCCGCCGACTTCGTCCGCTACGCCCCGCGCAACGCGCTCGACATGCTCGCACAGGTCCCCGGCTTCAACATCCAGGGCAGCGCCGAGCGCCGCGGGCTCGGCACGGCGACGGGCAACGTGCTGTTCAACGGCTCGCGCTCCTCCAACAAGTCGGAGGACGTGGGCACGCTGCTGCAGCGCATCCCGGCCGACATCGTCGAACGGATCGAGATCGTCGACGGGGCCACGCTCGACATTCCCGGCCTGACCGGACAGGTCGCCAATATCGTCTATCGCTCGGACGACTTTTCCGGCCAATTCTCCTGGCAGCCAGAATTTCGCACCAATTACACCGATCCAAACCTCTACTCGGGCGCGGTGTCCGTTTCCGGTCGCTCGGGCGAAGTGTCCTACGAACTGGGGCTGAGCAACCAGCAGTCCGGCCGCTCGGGCGCCGGCGGCACCACGCTGATCTACGACGGCACAGGCGCGCTGGTGGACACCCGCGAGGAGGTCTTCACCAGCGACTACGATTCGCCGCGCCTGTCGGCCAGCCTCAACTGGGATCCGGCAGGCTCTGTCGAGGCCAATCTCAACGGCCAGTACCAGCGCATCTATTCCCGCTTCCGCGAGGACGGCACGCGCCTGCCCATCGGCGGAAGCGAGGAATATCGCAGCATCCGCCAGCGCGGCGACCAGTGGAACTACGAACTTGGCGGCGACATCGCCTTCGACCTCGGCCCGGGCCGGTTCAAGGCCATCGGGCTAAGACGCTTCAGCCACGAGCCGTCCACCACCACCGTCATCACCGAGTTTGCCGACGGCTCTGACCCGCTGGGCGACCGTTTCGCGCAGACGGGCGACCTCGGCGAGACGATCGGACGCGGCGAATACACCTGGCAGATGCTCGGCGGCGACTGGCAGCTGGCGGGCGAGGCGGCCTTCAATACGCTCGACAATGTGGCCAGCCTGTTCGTCCTCGACCAGGGCGGCGAATTTGTCGAGGTGCCCTTTCCCGGCTCCAGCGGCGGGGTGAGCGAGGACCGTTACGAGGGCTCGCTCAGCTTCGGGCGGCCGATCGCGTCGAACCTCTCGTTCCAGTTGATCGCCGGGGCGGAATATTCGACCATCTCGCAGACCGGCCCGGGCGGGCTGACGCGGAGTTTCCTGCGACCCAAGGGCTCGCTCAACCTCTCGTGGCGGCCGGGCGACGGGTGGGACGCTTCGATCAGCCTGCAGCGGCGCGTGGACCAGCTCTCGTTCTACGATTTCCTCGCCCGCGCCAACCTCGGCGACAACAACCAGAACGCTCAGAACGTCGAGCTGCGCCCGCGGCAGGACTGGACGATCGACGGGCAGGTGGGCCGCTCGCTGGGCGCGTGGGGCAACACCCGCCTGCGCTTCATCTACCGCGACGTGCAGGATTTGGTCGACATCGTGCCGGTCGCGGGCGGAGAGGCGCGCGGCAACATCGACAGCTCATGGGCGGCGGCGGTGATCTCGGAGAGCACGGTCAATTTCGACCCGCTCGGCGCGCGCGGGCTGAAGCTGGATGCGACAGTGATCCTCCAGACCTCCGAACTGACCGATCCCTTCACCGGCGAAAGGCGCCAATGGAGCGGATTTGCCACGCGGCGCGTGTTCGCCACCCTGCGCCACGACATTCCGGACAGCGACTGGGCCTGGCAGTTGCAGGCCAACCACGAATACACCCAGCCCAGCTTCCGCAGCAACCAGGTCGACCGGCAGTACGAGGGTCCGTGGTTCCTCACCGCGGTGGTGGAGAACAAGGACGTGTTCGGGCTGACCGTCGCCGCCGGCGTCGCCAACCTGCTCGGCGCCCGCAGCTACCGCGACCGCACGGTCTACGCCGGGCTGCGGACCGAGGCGCCGGTCCTGTTCGTGGAAGAGCGCGACCGGCTGATCGGGCCGATCTTCGTGTTCTCGGTGCGCGGGGACTTCTGACCGCACGCGCATCGGCGCATGGTCCCTTGTGCCGTCTTGCGCTCCCCGCCCGCATGGGTAGAGAGGGCGCAAACCGCGCATCGGGACAATCGTCATGGCCACCTTCACCCTCCCCAAGAACAGCCGCATCCGCAAGGACGGCAAGGTCCACAAGGCCGACGGCGCGGCGCGGGTGAAAACCTTTCGCATCTACCGCTACGATCCCGACAGTGGGCAGAACCCCAGCTACGACACCTTCGAGCTCGACCTCGACGCCACCGGGCCGATGGTGCTCGACGCGCTGATCCGCATCAAGAACGAGATCGACCCGACGCTGACCTTTCGCCGCTCCTGCCGTGAGGGCATCTGCGGCAGCTGTTCGATGAACATGAACGGCAAGAACGGCCTCGCGTGCACCACCGCGATCGAGGACCTGCCGGGCGAGATCCGCATCACGCCGCTGCCGCACATGGAGGTGATCAAGGACCTCGTTCCCGACTTCACCCACTTTTACGCCCAGTACGCCAGTATCCGCCCGTGGTTGCAGACGGTTTCCACCACGCCCAGCGGCAAGGAGCGCCTGCAATCGCCCGAGCAGCGCGAGAAGCTGGACGGCCTCTACGAGTGCATCCTGTGCGCCTGCTGCTCAACCGCCTGCCCCAGCTATTGGTGGAACAGCGACAAGTTCCTCGGCCCCGCCATCCTGCTGCAGGCCTACCGCTGGCTGGCCGACAGCCGCGACGAGATGACGGGCGAGCGGCTCGATGCGTTGGAGGACCCGTTCCGCCTCTATCGCTGCCACACCATCATGAACTGCGCCAACGTGTGCCCCAAGGGCCTCAGCCCCGCGCGCGCGATTGCCGAGATCAAGAAGATGGAAGCGGAGCGCGCCATCTGAGCGGACTGCTCGCCGCCTACGAGAAGCTGATAGCGTCCGGCGAACTGCGCGCCGACCCGGACCAGCGCCGGGCGGCGGAGCGGCTGGACGCCTTGCAGCGCGAGCTGGAAGCGGACGCCCCCGGCGGCTTGCTCGGGCGCTTGTTCGGCAAGGAGGCCAGGCCTGCGCGCGGGGTCTACATGTGGGGCGGCGTGGGGCGCGGGAAGTCCATGCTGATGGACCTGTTCGTCCAGACCCTCGCCATCCCCGACAAGCGCCGCGTGCACTTCCACGCCTTCATGCTCGAGGTCGACGCCCTGCTGCGCGAGGAGCGCGAGGCCGAGACCGAGGGCCCGGTGCGGCGGGTCGCGAAGCGGCTGGCGGCGGACCTGCGCTGCCTCGCCTTCGACGAGATGGTGGTCACCAACACCGCCGACGCCGCCATCATGGCACGGCTGTTCACCGCGCTTATGGTGGACGAGGGCGTGACCGTCGTCGCGACCAGCAATCGCCCGCCGTGCGACTTGTACAAGGATGGGCTTAACCGCTCGCTGTTCGTGCCCTTCATCGAGCTGGTCGAGCGGGAGATGGACACGGTGCCGCTGAACGGCCCGACCGACTACCGGCTCGACCGGCTCGGCGATCTCGACACCTGGCACACGCCGTTGGGCGACGACGCCACGGCCAAGGTGCGCGAGGCCTTCTTCCGCCTCACCGACTATGCGCCCGAAGATGCCGCCAACGTGCCGAGTTGCGAACTCGACCTAGGAGGTGGACGCGCGCTACACGTTCCCAAGTGCCTGAAGGGCGTTGCCGTCTTCAGTTTCAAGCGGCTGTGCGGAGAGAACCGCGGGGCGGCGGATTACCTCGCGATCGCCCGCGCCTTTCACACCGTCATCCTCGTCGGCGTGCCGCGCATGGGGCCGGAGAACCGCAACGAGGCCCTGCGCTTCACCAAGCTGATCGACGCGCTGTACGAGGCGCGGGTCAAGCTTTTCGTCACCGCAGAGGTGGAGCCGGCTGCGCTCTATGAAGCGGGCGACGGTGCCTTCGAGTTCGAGCGCACGGTCAGCCGTCTCGAGGAAATGCAGAGCGCCGATTACATGGCGCTGGGCCATTCCGGCTAGGCAATCCCCAGCCGCGCCAGCGAGCGGTCGAGCATCAGCAATTGCCACAGCAGCCGCGAATGGTCGGAGCGCCCGGCGATGTGCGCTTCCGCCAGCTCCGCCACCCGCGCATTGTCGAACCAGCCCGTGCGCGCCAACATGGCGCTGCTGGCAATGCCGCGCGCCTTGCCCGCCAGGGGCCCGCGAAACCAGTCGGCAATGGGCGTAACGAAACCCTGCTTGGGCCGATAGAGGATGTCGCGCGGCAGGTAGCGCTCCATCGCTTTCTTCAGCACCCACTTGCCCTGCCCACGGCGCACGCGCAGGCCTTCGGGCAGCGTGGCGGCGAATTCGATGAGGCGGTGGTCGAGCAGCGGCTCGCGCGCTTCCAGGCTGACGGCCATGCTGGTGCGGTCGACCTTGGTCAGAATGTCGCCCGGCAGCCAGAATGCGAGGTCGGCATATTGCGCGGCATCGAGGCCGGAGCGCGCAGGGGCCCGGTGCATCAAAGCCTCCAGCACATGTTCGGCGCGATACTCGCCCACGCCCGCACGAAGGTCCGGCGAGTAGAGCCCGAGCCGAAGTTCCGGCGGCACCACGGACAGCGCCCGCGCATAGCCCGCCGCGCCCGATCCGGCGAGCGTTTGCAGCGTCGTCTTGGCGCGCAGGGGACGCGGTGCCCAGTCAAGCTTGGGAAAGGCCTCGCCCAGCGGCCCCAACACCTTGTGCCGCACCGCATGGGGGATGAGGCCGCGCACCCGCTCCTCGTGCGCGTGAAAGACCTGTCGGCGATACCCGGCAAAGGCCTCGTCCGCCCCGTCCCCAGAGAGTGCCACGGTCACGTGCTCGCGCGCCAGCTGCGCGACGCGCCAGGTCGGGAGCGCACTGGCGTCGGCGAAGGGCTCGTCGAACATGCCCGCGACCGTATCGATGGCCTCGAACTGGTCGGCCTTAACCGTGCGGGCGTGGTGGTCGGTGTTGAAGCGCCGCGCCACCTCCTCGGCGTAGGAGGTCTCATCCGCGCTGGCGACGTCGAAGCCGATGGAGCAGGTGGATACCCGCTTGCGGCTCGCCTCGGCCATGAAGGCGACCACGCTGGAGCTGTCGACTCCGCCCGAAAGGAAAGCGCCGAGCGGCACGTCGGCCACCATCCGGCTTTCCACCGCCTGCTTGAGGTGGTGCAGCAGTTCGGCCTCGATGTCGCGCGCCTTGCCCTTGTGCCGCTGTGTGAAGTCGACGTCCCAGTAGCGGCGCGGCCGTGGCACGGGGCTATCGTGCTTCAGCAGCAAGGTATGGCCTGCGGGCAGCTTGGTCACGCCGCGCAGGATCGAGCGGTGATCGGGGACGTAGCCCCAGGTCATGTAGTCTTCCACCGCCAGCGGATCGACCTCGCGCCGCAGCAGGGGGTGGGCGAGCAGGCCCTTGAGTTCCGAGGCGAAGGCCAGCGCGCCATCGGACAACTCGGCCAGAAACAGCGGCTTCACCCCGAGCCGGTCGCGCGCGAGGAACAGCGTGCGATCCCGCCGGTCGTAGAGCGCGAAGGCGAACATGCCGTTGAGGTGCGACACGCAGTCCTCGCCCCACCGCTCCCAGGCGGCCAGGATAACCTCGGTGTCGCCGTCGGTGCGAAACTGCGCGCCGCTTTCCTCCAGCTCGCGCCGCAGTTCGCGGAAATTGTAGATCTCGCCGTTGAAGACGATGGTGCAGCGCCCGTCGCCCGAGTGCATGGGTTGCGGCGAGCCGGCGAGGTCGATGATCGAGAGGCGGCGATGGCCTAGCCCCACACCCGGCGCACTCCATACGCCCGAGCCGTCCGGCCCGCGGTGGGCGAGAACATCGCACATGCGCTGCACCCGCGCCGGATCGACCGGCTTGATGGTGCCCGTATGGAATAATCCCGCGATGCCGCACATGGCGCGCTGCCTAGCCGGGCCCGCCCGCGCGGTCCATCCATTCGCCGATGTCGCCCGTCGCGCGGCGGAAATCGGCGACGGCGACGACGGGATCCTGCCCGGCGCGCTCCTCGGCGGAGAGGATGAGCATGGCGGTCGGCTCGGCGCGCAGCAGCAGGTGGTCGCGCATGGTGAGAAGCTTGAGATGCATCACGCTCGTCCCGCTCCACTCGCCCGTACGGAACCAGGTCTCGGCAACGCGGCGATGCTCGCCGAGCGCTTGCAGGCGTTCACCGGCGACATCGTCGGCGGCGCGCGTGGGCGAGTGCCAGCGCCACTCGCTGTCCGACGGCAGGGCGCCTTCCCCGAAGGCTCCCGCCTCGCGCCCCTCGGCCTGCGCTGCATAGAGCGCGAAGGCCACGTCGACGACCCGCCCCTCGGCGTCGCGGTAGCTGCCGTAGAGGCGATGGTCGGCCCCGCCCGCGCGCGGTTGCCACGGCCAGGCGGGTGCGGCTGCAACGCGCATCCACCCCGGCACCTCAGGCAGGTCGATGCGCGCAGGCATTGGCGCCTCCAGCGCGTGGACGCGGGCGGACCAGGCGAGCGTCGCCAGTGCCAGCGCGAGCAGCGCGGCAAAGGCCGGCCACCCCTTCGCGTTCCAGCGCTCCAGCGGGTTGAGCCAGCGCGCGCGGTCAATGGCCGCGCCATCGATGAAAGGCTCGTTCACGGCCCGGTCGAAGAAACGGAACGCGAGGCCCATCAGCATCGCCATCACCAGTGCAAAGAAGATCCACCCGTAGAACACGTGGTCGAACCCCGCGGCGAACTCGATCCCCTGCGACTGCGCGATGAAGATCGTGCCCCAGGCGCGCACGCCGTTGGCGAGCACCGGCAGCACCACGGCCACGGCCATGAACACCGCGCGCCTGCGCCACGAGCGGAAACAGACGTGGGCGACCAGCGTGCCGAGCGCGATCATGGCGATCAGGAACTTCACCCCCGAGCATGCCTCTGCCACCTCGAACATCCCGGCGGGGGTGTCGATGAACACGCCCTCGATCTCTGCCGGCACGCCGCTCGCGTGGGTCAGGGCGATGGTGATTTCGGCGGTGACGGTCTGGAGTGCGGGCACGATCTCCTCCCCCACGGGTACGAGGAAGAGGCTGTAGGCGAGCGGGAAGACCAGCGCCCATGCCACCCGCGGGCCCAGCAGCGTGAGCACGACGGTGGGCAGCATGGCGACCGCGCCCAGCTGGCTGGCCGTGGCGAGCCCCGACGCATCGCCCAGCAGCCAGACGAATAGCGCGCCCGCGAACGGCACCAGCCCCGGCCACCAGGCTTGCGGCGTCAGTTTCGCCAGCTCCTCCGCGCGCTGCCACACCAGCCAGGCGAGGATCGCGGGCACGACAAGGACGTGGTTGTAGGTCGAGATGTTCCACCACTGCGAGGCCATCGCGGCCCAGTCCGCCGCGAACAGCGCCAACAGCGCGGCCCAGGCCAGCGCGAGGCGTAGCAGCGGAGCGCGCCAGTGCGCGGCGATCAGCTCGGCGAGCGGTGCGCGGGTGGGCGCAAGTGCGTCAAGCCGCATCCCGCTTCGCTCCTGCTCCCGCCCCCGCTTGAGCGAAGCCGAGCAGCACGGGCAGGTCCGCAGTGGTCGCCTGCCAGCCCATGTTGCCGAGCACGAAGGCGCGGGCGTTGCGGGCAATGTCCTCGCGCTCGGCCGGGCGTGCGAGCAGGTGGAGCGCGATCGTCACGAAGGCGGCATCGCTCTCGGCCACCACCCAGTCGCGGCCGTGCCGGGCATCGATGCCGTTCGCGGCCTCGCGGCTGGCGATCACGCAGCGCGCCATGGCCATGGCCTCCAGCACCTTGTTCTGCACTCCGCGCGCGATGGTCAGCGGGGCGACGACCATGGTCGCTCCGGCCAGGAACGGCCGAACGTCGGGGACCGCGCCCCAGACGGTTACGCCCGATTGCTCGCGCAGGGCCAGCACCTCGGCGGTCGGAGCGCGGCCAACGATGTGGAACTGCGCATCGGCGTGGCTCTTGCGGATGCGCGGCAGGATGGCCGTGGCGAAGCGTGCGACGGCGGCTACGTTGGGGGCGTAGTCCATCTGTCCGGTAAAGACGAAATGCGGGCCGCCCTCCGTCAGCTCGGCACGCGGTTCGACAATGGAAGGATCGTAGGCGCCGCAATCGATACCGTTGGCGAGCGGCACGATGGTATGCTCGCGCCCCACGCGGCTTCGCAGCAGTTCGGCCTCGGCCTCGCTGACGAGCAACGTGGCGGCGGCGCGACTGGCGAGCCCGGCCTCGACCTGTCGCAGCAGCCGTGCCTCGCGCGCGTCGATCCATCCGCGCGGCCCGCTGCGTTCGAGCGCATAGGCCTCGAACTTGGCCGAATCGACGTCAACCAGGTCGACGACTAGGCGGCCGGCAAAGCCCCTGGGCACGAATTGTCCCATCTGGCCGGAAAAGACGTAGATCGCGGCGATATCCCGCGTCGCCAGCGTGTGCTCCACCCAGCGCGCCAGCTCGGGCGAGCGAAAGGCCGAGAGGCTGACCGGCTCGCGCCGCACCAGCGCTTCCATCCCGGCGAGGCTGACGGGCTTGGTCCGGCGCGGCATGCAGTAGCTGGCGGCGATGGCGGCGAGCTCGTGCTCGTGCTCAAAATCCTCGGCGCTGTCGGACAGGCAGCCGACATGCACGGGCGCGATGGCGGCGAGCGCCTTTAGCAGGTGATGCGAACGGATCTTGTCGCCGCGATCGGGCGGAAATGGCAGGCGGTGTGCCAGGAACAGGATTTCGCCGCTCATCCCAGCCCCCGCGCGATCAGCGGGCCGAGGCGGTTGGCCAAGGGCAGCGGCAGGCGTTTCCACAGCGCGATGCGCGATTGGTGGCGCTCGCTGGTAGGGTCGGCATCGCGCGCCTCGTGCCCCGGCGCGGTCCAGCTGGCGTAGGAGAGCGGCTGCGCCTCGAATCCCCAGTTCTTCTTGAACGCCGCCGCCCCGCTGCCGGCCTTGCTGCGGCCGAAATCGAAGCGGTCGCAGCCCCGGCGGCGGGCGTGGAGCATCAGCTCGTAATACATCCGGTCGTTGGCGCGCAGCGCGCGAGCCGCGTGGGTGCCGCCGCCCCAATAGGGCATGACCGCGCCTTCGTGGTAAAGCGAAAGGACGCTCGCGACCGGCTCGCCCCGATGGCACACGGTGAGGATGTCGGCCTCGAGCGTATCCAGCACCGCGTCGAACAGCGACCGAGGGAAGACCGGGGTGCCGAGGTTGCGCACGCTTGTCGCGTAGATGGCGTAATGGGCAGCCCGGTCCTCCGGCGCGGTGCCGGTGGCGACTTCCAGCTCGGCGGCCAAACCCTTGCGAACCTCGGCGCGCTGCTTGCGCGGCACCGCGAGGAGCTGCGCCTCGACGTCGGCGGCAAGAGGCTGGACGAAGCCGCAGTGGCTGTCGGTGCGGACTGCCCAGCCCTCGCCCGCGGCAGGTCCGCGCAATTCGATGGTCGGACACGAGAGACGCAGCGCCAGCTCCTGCGCAGCGCGGCACAGCCCCCGTGTCGTCGCCGCGTCTTGCGCCAGCACCCCGCCCTCGACGGCGAACCCGCTGGAGGCGAGCATCCGGCCGAACACCGGCGAGTGCATCTCGGTCAGCGGCAGCCAGCCGGTCACTTCGGCCCCCCGCTCCGCCAGCAGCCCCGTCGCGCGCTGGCCGGTGCCGCGCTCGACCGCCAGCAGCCAGGCCGGGCGATGGAACACCGTTCCCCCGTTGGCAGCCACGAAGCCCTCGATCCGCGCCGCCTCGTCGGGCTGGTGCAGTTCGGCGATGCGGAAGGTCTCGCGAGTGGGGGCGAAGGGCGCGTTCACGCCCTCCTCGCCTCGGGCCTCGCCGCCTTTTCCGCCGCCAGTCGCGCCGCCTCGCGGTGCGCGATCACGTCGATGCGGCCCCACGCGAATTCATCGATCAGCTGGCGCAGCTTGCCCGCCATCCGCTCGAGATTGGTGTAGTGCCGAAGCCGCGAGCGGATCGGCGCGCCCGCCACGCGCGGCTGACCGGGGTCGATTTCCCACGGGTGGAAATAGAAGATTGCCGGGCGCCCCTCGCTGCGGTTGACCTGGCGAATGGCCCAGCGGCTGAAGGCATAGGGCAGCACGCGGAAAAACCCGCCGCCGCCCGCCGCGAGCCGACGCCCACGAAATTCGGCGGTCGTCACCGGCAGCTCGACGAGGTCGTGCCAAGGGAGCGGGTTGAAGGCGAAGCGCGGTGCCTCGGCCCAGCCGTAATGGTCGTGCGCGACGGGCGCGACGCTGCTGGAATAAAGATAGCCCTGCGCCGCCAGCTCCTGGAAAGCCCAAGGCGTGCGCTGGTCGATGGAGAAGCTGGGCGCGCGGTAGCCGATGACCCGCACGCCGCAGCAGTCCTCAATAGTCTTGCGCGTACGTTCGATGTCCGCGCCGAAGCTGGCTCGGTCCATGCGGAACACGCGCTCGTGATCCCAACCATGACTGGCGACCTCGTGCCCGCGAGCGGCGATTTCGCGAAGCAGGCCGCCGTGGCGCTCGGCAACCCAGCCCAGCGTGAAAAAGGTCGCGCTGGCACCGGCCTCGTCGAACAGGTCGAGGATGGCATTGACGTTGCGCTCCACCCGGTCGTCGAGCGCGCCCCACTGATCGCGCTCGATGACGTCCTCGAAGGCGCCGACCTGAAACCAGTCCTCGACGTCGACCGAGAGGCCGTTGACGATGGCGGCGCTCGTCGGAAGGGATTGCAGTGCGTTCACGACCCGGCCGTCCTTCAGGCGGCGACCTTGCCGGTGTCGATTTCGCTCTCGATCCAGTCGATGAGCATGGTCAGCGTCTGGCGGATCGAGCGCTCCTGCTCGAAGCAGCGCGCCTCGATGCGCAGGACCTGGGCGCGCATGGCCTCGATCTCGGGGCGCACGGCGCTCGCCATCGCTTCGTCGGCCTGCGTCGACAGCTCGACGATGGCCTGCTGCAGCTCGGCGATCTGTGCGTCGCGCTCGGCGAGCGCGGCCTCGAACTGTTCCATGTCCACGCGCGGCACGGATGGCATGGCCTTGACCGGCTCGAATTCGGGCGCCTTGGTCTGCAACGCGCTGGGCGCGGCTTCGGGGAAGGCGCGTTCGGCCTCCATCTCGGCCAGCACCGATTGCAGCATGGCGGCGTCGATGCGGCTGCGCTCTTCCACCGCGCCAAGCAGCAGCAGACGGTTGGCGATTTGGTTCACGCGGCGCGGAATGCCGCCCGAGGCCTCGTAGAGCTCGGCAAACACGCGCATATCGAACGACGGGTTGCCGTCCCAGCCGACCTTTTGCAGGCGGTGGATGATGTAGGGCTCGATCTCGCTCTTCTGCATCGGCTCGAGGTGGTGCGCGGCGATCACGCGCTGGCGCAGCTGCTCGAGGCCGGGATCGGCCTGCAGCGTGACGCGGAACTCCGGCTGGCCGAGCAGAAGGGTCTGCAGCAGCGGGTGGTTGCCTAGCTGGAAGTTCGACAGCATCCGCAGCTCTTCCAGCGCGGCGACCGAGAGGTTCTGCGATTCGTCGACCACCAGCAGGCAGCGTCGCCCTTCGCGCGCTTCCTCGTGCAGGAAGCTCTCGATCTCGGTGAGCGCGGTGGCCTTGTCGTGGCCCTCGATATCGAGGCCGAAGGCGCCGGCTACGACGTGTACGATCTCCTCCTCGTTCAGCTTGCTGGTCACGATTTGCGCGACCGTCACCGCCGAGGTGTCGAGGCTCTGCATCATGTGCGCGACCAGCGTGGACTTGCCCGCGCCCACCTCGCCGGTGATGACGATGAAGCCCTCGCCCTGCGCGAGGCCGTAGCCGAGGTAGCTGAGCGCCTTGCGGTGCGTGATCGAGCGGAAGTAGAAATCCGGATCGGGCGTCAGCTGGAAGGGTTTTCCGGTAAGGCCGTAGAAATTGTCGAACATGGGGACTGTCTCCTTTGGTCCCGTCAGAAGGTGTAGCGCAGGCCGAAAAGCGCGGAGGCTCCGGCGTAGTCGGGAAGGTTGTCGCGGCTGACCCCGTCGAGGCCGATGGCGGCGGTGGCGCTCAGGTGCTCCAGGAAGGTGCGGTTGTAGGCGGCGACAAGGCTGTAGCCGAGCGACTGTCCGCCGCCCCCAGTTCCCGCATCGAAGCCGCTGTCGAACAGGTTGGCGGAGCCCGCGACGGACACCTGAGAAATCCGGTCGAGCTGGCGCGAAGCGAAGGCGGCGAGCCAGTAGTTCTCGTCGATCACGCCATCGGCAGCGGCGAGCACGGTGCCCGGCGCGGCGATGAAGCTGCGCCGGTCGTAACCCGCGCCAACGCCATAGGACGTGCGACCCGAACTGGCGCCGTAGCTGATCGCCACGCCGCGGCTGCGGAACACCGACGAGCGGATCGAGCCGAGCCGCGCCAGTGCGCAGCCATTGTCTTCGGTCGCCGCGACGCAGCCGCCGAGCTGGCCGGTGATCGGATTGCGGAAGGCCTCAAAATCGGTGCCCAGTTCTTCGAGCGCGCCGACCACCTGCCCGCCGAAACTCTCCAGCCCAGAATAGACCGCCACGTTCAGCGCCGAGCGGGCATTGGGCGAATAGGTCAGCGAGCCGTAGTAGTTGGTCGAGCCATAGCGGCGGCCGATGGTGGCCGTGGCGCTGGTGCGGCGGCTGGGCCGCCACATCACGCCGACGTCGTAGATCAGGCCGTCGGTCTCGTACGCGATGCGGCGCGGGGCGTTGCCGTCGGTGACGTAACGTCCGTCCGCGCCGATGACCGGGTTGCCGGCAATGTCGCGCACGGCATCGCGGCTGGAAACTTCGACATCCTCGTATCCCGCGCCGCCGACCACGGCGAGCGTCGGCGATACGGGCACGGTCACGTCGGCCCGCACGTAGCGGTCGTCGATGCGCTGATCGAGGTTGGAGACGTCCTGCCGGTTCCAGCCAGCCCCCACGCCCACGCCGACGGGCAGGACCCGGTCGGGCGCGATGCCGGCGCGCACGGCGGCGTTCTGGGTCACGGCCTCGTCGAACACGTCGACCGGTGCTGCACCTGGCGCGGTGGCCACGACATCGGGCGAATCCACGCGGGTATAGCCGATCCGGTAGGCTCCGGTGACTTCCGCCGGACCTGCTTCGGTCGCAAAGGCCGGGCCGGCGTAGGCAGCGAGCACCTGGCTGGTCGAGCCGTCGTCACCGCCAAAGCCGCCGACGCTGCTCGCGCCGTTGCCGTCGACGCGGGTGCGCGCGGCGAGACCGCCTGCCTCCAGCGTCAGCTGCGGCCCGGCCAGCGCGACGGAGGCGCGGGCGATGCCGGACACGGTATCGGTATCGGCAACGTCGTCGTCGTAGCCGATGCGCCGTTCGTAGCGCAGCGAGGCCGAGCCGCCGCTGTAGCGTCCGGCGAAGGAGGCATCGACGCCCGCCGCCACGCGCGAATAGGTGACCACGTCGTTGTCGGGCGACAGCTCGGCGGTCACGACCTGCGCGGCCTCGATGTAGGGCTGCACCTCCACGCTGCGGGAGGTGGCGCGCCGGCTGTCCTCGCCGTTCTCGCCCCTCTCCTGTGCAAGGGCAGGCACGGCGGGCAGGGTCGCGAGGATCAAGGCGATGGTGAACGTCGCACGCATGGCGTTACATCTCCTGCCCGTAATAGGCGCCGAAACGGCGGCCGCTGGGCGTGAAGTGGGCTGCGTTCAGCAGCAGCTTGAGATCGGGGCAGCTGGACAGCAGTGTCAGCGCATCTTCCAGCGCGCTTTGCCCGGTGCGGTCAGCACGGGCGACGACCAGCGCTTGGCCGACATGATTCGCCAGTTCCGCCGCGGGTGAGGCGGCGAGTGCGGGCGAGCTGTCGAAGATGATGATACGTCCGGGCGCGGCGCGGGTCAGCCGGTCGAGCACCTCGGCAGTGCGGTCGCTGGCGAGAAATTCGCTGTCCGACGTGGTGTGGTTGCCCGCGGGAAGCACGTAGAGCCCGGCGATGTCGGTCGCCATGACGCAGTCCTCGACCTTGAGATCCGGGCGCGCCAGCACGTCCATGAAGCCGGGGCCGCGCGGCAGGCCGAGCATCGAGAGGATCGAGGGCTTGGCGAAGTCGGCATCGACCAGCAGCACCTCGCTGTCCTTTTCCGCCGCCATCGCCAGTGCGAGGTTGGCGGCGCAATAGCTCTTGCCCTCACCCGGCAGCGGCGAGCAGACGAGCACGCGCTGGGCGAGCTTGCCCGAACCCGCCTCGCGCGCCTTGCGCACCGAGGCGAGCACCTGCCGCTTGACGATGCGAAACTCCTCCAACAGCCCGGTGACATGGGCTTCCGGCTGGATCAGTCCGTGCGCGGCCAGCGCGGCGCGGTCGACATGGTGCACCTCGCCGGAAAAATGCACGTCTTCGTAGACCGGCTCGGGCACGGGTGCCGCGACTTGCGGTGCGGGCGCCGCCGACTGCTGCGGAACCGGCGCGGCCTGCTGCTCGCGTTCGAGCACGGCCTGCGCGCGGGCCTTGGCCTGCTGCCGTTCCAGTACCTCCAGCACTTCGGGCGCGGCCTTGGGGCGGCGCTTCACGATGCGGCGGTTGACCGGCTGCGCCAATTCGCGCGGCACGGGCGCGGTGGCGAATTCGCTGTTGCTGCCGAAAGAGCCATCGGCACGCTCGAACAGCGTTTTGCGAGCGGGAGATTGCGGCGGAGTAATCTTGCGGTGTTCGGTCATCGCCTGCTCCTCACGCCACGCCGCCGCGCTGGACGAATTCGACGCCCAGCAGCACCACGAACAGCACCGCCAGCCCCCCGGCCCCGGCGGCGAAATAGCGCAAACGCTGGCGGCGAAGCGCGCGTCCGGCGTCGGTGAACGTGTGGGTGATCGTGCCCACGACCGGCAGGCCGAAGGTCCGCTCCAGCTGGCCGGCGGTGGCAAAGGTGGAGCCCAGCTTGCTCAGCGCATAAGCCGTGCCCACGCCCGCGCCCGCGCCGAGCACCAGTACGCCGAATAGCAGCAGCGGCCGGTTGGGAGCGGCGGGCTTGCGCGGTGTGGTCGGCGGATCGACGACCTCGAAGCTGATGGCGCTGCGCTCGTTCTCCACCTGCCCGCGTAGGCGCAGTTCCTCGCGGTCCTGCAGGAGCTTGTCGTACTGCTCGCGCAGCACGTCGTAGTCGCGGCTGATGCGGGTCGCCTCGGCGGCGGCACCGGGCTCGCGCGCCTGGCTGGCGTTGATCGAGGCAATCTCGGCATTGAGCGCGGCGGCGCGCGACTGCAGCGACTGCACGTTGCTCTGGCGCTCGACGCGCATGGCCTGGAGCGAGCTGTAGGTGGGGTTCGGCGTGCTCGAGGCACCCCCGCCCCCGCCGCCGCCCTGCGCCCGCAAGGCCTCCACGGTGCGCCGCGCGGCGGCCATGTCGGGGTGGGATTCGGTCAAGCCGCGGGCACGCATCCCGGCGAGGTTTGCTTCGGCCTGCGCGAGCGCGGGATTGCCGCCGCCACCGCCGCCGACGCTCAGCGTGCGCGGCGTTCCGGCCAGCTGGCCGTCGAGCGAGGCGAGCGCGCTCTGCGCGGCGGCGAGATCGGCCTCCACGCTGCGCAGTTCGCTGCGGGTGGCGGACATCTGCGAGGCGATGGCCTGCGCGCCGCCGACAAGATCGGGGTTCTGCGATTCGAAGGCAAGGCGGCGTTCCTCGGCGGCCTGCAATTCCTGCTCGCGCTGAGCCAGCTGGGCGTCGAGAAACTCGAGCGATTCCTCCATGTCCCCGCGCGCGCCGCCCAGATTCTGTTCGCGGAAGATGTCGATCATGCGCTGGGCGATGGCCTGCGCCAGCTCGGCGTTCTCGCCGTCGGACAGTTCGCTGCGGCCGCTCTTCGCAGTGATCTCGAAGATGTTCTCGCCCTCGGAAACGACGGTCACGTCCTTGGCGAGGCGGGCGATGGCCGTTTCCAACTCGGTGTCGGAGGTGACTGTATCGCCGATGCGCGTGGAGCGCACGACCGTTTCCAGGTTGACCGAGCTTACCAGCGTCTGGCGGATGCGGTCGATGTCGCGGCTGCGGGCGTTGGCGGCGATCCCGATCTGCTCGGCCAGCACGTCGTCGAGCTGCACGAAGATGCGCGTCTCGCTTTCGTAGGTGTTGGGGATGAAGGCCACCACCACCCAGCCCAGCAGGGCGACGCCCCAGGCGATGCCCAGCGCCAGCCAACGGCGGTTCCAGACCGCCCAGGCTCCGGCCCGCAATTCCTCGAGAAGCTGGTTCACGCTGCCATCGCCCCCTTAGAACATGCTTTCGGGGATGATGATGACGTCGCCAGGCATCAGCATGACGTTGGCGTCGCTGTCGCCGCGGCGCAGCAGGTCGGCGAGGCGCACGGTATATTCGCGCTGCTCGCCGCTCTGGCGGTCGAAGCGGATCAGGGTGGAGCGGTTGCCCGCCGCGTATTCGGAAAGACCGCCGACCGCAATCATCGCGTCGAGCAGCGTCATGTTGGCGCGGTACGGGATGCTGGCAGGCTCTGCCGTCGCGCCGACGATGCGGATCTGCTGGCTGAAGGTGCCGGCGAACTCGTTGACGATCACCGTGACGATAGGCTCCTCGATATACTGCGAGAGCTGCAGGCGAATGTCCTCGGCCAGCATCGTCGGCGTCTTGCCCACGGCGGGCATGTCGCTGACGAGCGGCGTGGTGATGCGCCCGTCGGGACGCACCTGCACCTCGGCACCCAGCTCGTCGTTGCGCCAGACGTGGATGGTCAGCTTGTCGAGCGGCCCGATGACGTATTCCTCGCCCGGCCCCTCCTGCATGGAAACGAAGCGCGCGGGCTCCAGCTCGGGGCCGGAGCCGCCCGTCGCACAGGCGGAGAGCGCCAGCCCGAGGGCGATGGTGGAAAGCAGGGTCTTGCCCGGCACTGTGATACGCATCGAATGCGTCCTTCGCGAATGTCCGGCGATCGGCTGACGCTTGCAGAATGGCAGGCGCACGCTTCTCGCCCCTTGGGGATCCGTCAGGCGTTCTGGCGGAAAAGGGTGAACATTCGGTTAGTCATGAGCCCCGGCAACGGCGGAAATCCGTGCTTTCTGAGCACCGTCCCGAAAAGAGACGCAAGTTCAGGGTCTTTTGCTAGACCAGCATTTCCCTTGCCGGGCCCTGGCCGAGGAAACTCGCGGGGCTGGCGCTGGCGCCGTAGGCACCCGCGCAGAAGACCGCGACGAGGTCGCCGACATCGGCCCGCGGCAGCATCGCCTGGTCGGCCAGGCGGTCGAGCGGCGTGCACAGGCACCCGACGACGTTCACCTCTTCCTCGGCCTCCGCGGCAAATTTGTTCGCGATCGCAACGGGATAATTGCGCCTCACCACGGTGCCGAAGTTGCCGCTGGCGGCAAGCTGGTGGTGCAGGCCACCATCGCAGACGAGGAAGGTGGCGCCGTGGCTTTCCTTCCTGTCGACGATCCTCGTTAGATAGACCCCTGCCTCGCCGACGAGATAGCGGCCGAGCTCTATGGCGAACTGCGTCTCCGCGAGGACCGGCGGCAATTCGGCAAACCGCTCCGCCAGCGCCGCGCCGATGGCAGAAATATTCAGAGGGCGATCCTTGTCGAAATAGGGAATGCCGAAGCCGCCGCCCATGTTGAGGTGCGGCACCTCGACCGCTGCCTCCTGCGCCAGGCGGGCGGCGGTATCGAGCACCTGCCCCTGCGTTTCTATGATCGCCTCGGCATCCAGCGCCTGGCTGCCGGTGTAGATGTGGAAGCCACGCCACATCGCGCCTGCATCGACGATCTGCCGCGCGAGCGCGGGCACGCGATCCTCGTCCACGCCGAAGGGCTTGGCCCCGCCGCCCATCTTCATGCCCGATCCGCGCATCTCGAAGCTGGGGTTGACCCGGATCGCGAGCCGCGGGGCGACGCCGAGTGCGCGGCCGATGTCGAGCGCGCGCTCCGCCTCGTTCTCGCTTTCGAGGTTCAGGGTGACGCCTGCACGGATGGCCGCCGTCAGCTCGCCGTCGCGCTTTCCCGGTCCGGCGAAACTGATCTCGCGCGGCAGGTATCCGGCCTCCCGCGCCAGGTCCAGTTCTCCGCCCGAAGCGATGTCGAGCCCGTCGACGAGGTCTGCCATGAATTCGAGGAGCGGACCGTAAGGGTTTGCCTTCATTGCGTAATGAATGGCCAGCCGCTCAGGCATCGCTGCCCGCAGGGCCTCCATCCGCGCGGCGATGGCGGCGCGGGAATAGACGAACAGCGGCGTGCCGCCCGCCTCCCTCACCAGCGCGCTCGCCTTGCGGCCACCGACGGCGAGTTCGCCTTCGATGGCTTCGAACTGCGGTGGAACGGGTCCGAGCGGCTTCATTGCGCTTCCCTCCTCAGCAGCGCGCGGTCGATCTTGCCGTTGGCGTTGAGCGGCATGGCGTTTAACCAGCGCACCGTGGCAGGCTGCATGAAGTTCGGCAGATCGCGTTTCAGCCCTTCGCGCAGCGCCGCCCCGTCGCCGCTGCCGCGCACGACGAGGTGGATCGCCTGGCCCAGCCGCGCATCTGGCAGGCCGAAGGCGACCGCCTCCTCGGCATGGCCGGTGGCGACGGCGGCGTCCTCGATTTCCTGCGGGCTGATACGGTTGCCCGCGCTCTTGATCATCGCATCCTCGCGGCCGAGAAAATAGAGCAGCCCGGCATCATCGCGGCGAACGGTGTCGCCCGACCAGACCGCGGTGCCGCCGTAGTGCGACACTTTCGGCGCGGGCCGGAAGCGCAGCGCCGTGCGTTCCGCGTCCTGCCAGTAGCCTTGCGCCACCAGCGGCCCGCAATGCACCAGTTCGCCCTCGCCCGCGATCTCCCCAGCCTCGTTCACCACGAGGATCTCGGCAAAGGGTATTGCCCGGCCCATCGAGGTCGGATGGTCGTCCACCAGCGCCGGGTCGAGGTAGGTCGAGCGAAAGGCCTCGGTCAGCCCGTACATGGGAAACAGCCGCGCCTCGGGGAATAGCGCGCGCAGACTCCGCACCAGCTCCTCTCCCAGCGCGCCGCCGCTGTTGGTCAAACGGCGCAACGGAGCAACGGCCTCGGCGGGCCAGTCCTGCTCCACCAGTTGCACCCACAGCGGTGGCACTGCAGCAAGCGTGGTCACGCCGTGCCGGGCGCAGGCCTTGATAACGTCGCGCGGCGTCAGGTAGTCGAGCGGCACCACGCTGCCGCCTGCATACCAGGTGGAGAAGAGCTGGTTCTGCCCATAGTCGAAGCTGAGCGGCAGCACCGCCAGCGTCACATCGTCCGCCGCCAGCCCGAGGTAATGCGCCACGCTGACCGCGCCCAGCCACAGGTTGGCGTGGCTCAGCATCACCCCCTTGGGATTGCCGGTGGAGCCGCTGGTGTAGAGAATGGCGGCGAGCGCGTCGGGATCGGCATCGGAGGGATCGAGCGTGCCCTCGCCTTCGTGCCATTCGCTGGCCGAGACCTTCTCCGCGAGCGCCTCGCACCCCTTCGGCACGTCGCCGGCCTCCAGCGAGGCGAGGCGCGCCTCGGTGGCAATCAGCAAGGTTGCCGAACAATCCGAAAGGATGTGCTTGACCTGCGCGCGCTTGAGCAGCGGATTGATGGGCACGTGGACCAGCCCCGCGCGCGCCGCGGCGAGCGGCATGAGGCATGTGAGCTCGCCCTTCGCCGCCCAAGTCGCCACCCGCGCGCCGGGCTGCGGCATCTGGCCCTGCAACCACGCCGCCATGCGCGCGACACGGCTTCTTAAGTCCTTCCAGCTAAGCGTTTCGCCGCGCAGGACCAGCGCCGCATCCGTATCCGCCCCGCGCATCGCGAGGTGGTCGAGCGGACGGGGCACGGGATCGGGCGCGGTGGACATGGGGCCTTTCGGAGCACGCGGGCGGGTGACGGCGATCAGCTATCACGACACGGTTAACGATCTGCAAGACCGCGCATGGTCGGGCAAGGGCCCCTTTACCAAGGCGGGCTGGTTCGCGCTGCTCGAGCAGGCGGGCCACAGGCCCATGCTGGCGGTGGCCGAAGACGCCTTGGGAGCCGTATGCTTGCTGCTGGAGCACGGCGACAAGGGCCTGCAATCGCTGACGAACTGGTATGCCTTTTCCTGGCCCGTCCTCACCTTCGGGGAACCCGACCGCGCACGGTTGCTGAGTGCCCTCGCCCGCGACCTGGCCGGGCAGGCGCGCCGTGTCGCGCTGGCAAAATTGCATACCGCCGATGCCGACCTGCTGGTCGAGGCCTTCCGCGCGGCGGGCTGGCGCGTCGAGGCCGAAGCCGTCGATACCAATCATCACGTCCTCGTTCCGCCTGCCGAAACCGGCGCCTTTGCCGCTTACCTCGCCGCGCGCCCGGGCAGGTTGCGGACCACGCTGAAGCGCAAGGCGAAAAAGGTCGAGGTCGCCCTCGCGACCCGGTTTTGCGCCGACGACTGGTCCGACTACGAAGCGATCTACGCCGAAAGCTGGAAGCCCGCCGAGGGCGATCCCGCCCTGCTGCGCCGCTTCGCCGAGGCCGAGAGCGCCGCGGGGCATTACCGCTTCGCCCTCGCCCGCCACGATGGCCGCGCCGTGGCCGCGCAGTTCTGGTCGGTGGAGGACGGGACCGCTTACATCCACAAGCTCGCCCATCGGCCCGATGCCGATCACCTCTCTCCCGGCACCACGCTGACCGCCGCGCTGATGGAGCACGTGATCGATGTCGACCGCGTCGGCGAAGTCGACTTCGGCACCGGCGACGATGCCTACAAGCGCGACTGGATGGATGCCGCACGCCCGCTTCACAGCCTCATTGCCCTGCGCCCCGCCGACCCTCGCAACTGGGCCGCGCTCGGCAAGGCCGCCATACGCGATCTTGTCAGGCGATGACGGGCTGGCTAGGGCGCGAAGGGAGATGGCCAGCAATCTTCCCATTCCCGTCGCGGATGCCGGCGGAGACGCCGACCTGGTGCTGCGGCAGGTGCTGCAGGACGTGCTCGGTCTTTCGCCCGAGCAGGTCGCTGCGATGGACGCCGACAGCGGTCTCTTCGGCCACCTGCCCGAACTCGATTCGATGGCTGTCGCGGGCCTGCTCACCGAGATCGAGGACCGTCTGGACATCATCGTGGAGGACGACGAGGTCGATGGCGAAATGCTCGAGACCTATGGCGGCCTCCTCGCCTTCGTCTGCGCGAAGCGCGCGGAAGGCTGACCTCCCGTGTTGAGGGCCGCCACCTGGCAGGGGCCCTCCGGTTTGACCGAATACGCCGTCACTTGCGAAACTGGCAACGCGCGCCGCGTATTGATCGTCCCGCCGCTGTTCGACGAGCACAACAAGCTGCGGCATTTCCTTGCCGAGACCATGCGCGCGCTGGCGACCCACGCAACTGACAGCGTGCTGCCCGACCTCCCCGGCACGAACGAGAGCCTCGCGCCGCTCGAAGCCCAGACCCTCGCCGGGTGGCGTCAGGCCGTGGCGAGTGCCGCCAGCCAGCTCGGCGCGACGCACCTGCTCGCGGTTCGCGGCGGGGCGCTGGTGCTGCCCGGCGAGCTGCCCGCGCTGGCCTGTGCGCCGGTATCGGGGCCTGCGATCCTGCGCGGCATGATCCGCGCGCGCGTCATCGCCGACCGCGAGGCGGGGCGCGAAAGCGAGCGCGAGGCCTTGCTGGCAATGGGGCGCAGCGAGGGCATCGAACTCGCCGGCTATCGCCTTGGCGCGGGGCTGCTGCGCGAGCTGGAAAGTGCCGAGCCTGCGGAGGCCCCCGCCATCGCGCAGGCCGACCTAGGCGGCGCGGGCTTGTGGTTGCGCGCCGAACCCGCGCACGACCCGGCGCAGTCGCTCGCCCTCGCAAGGATTGTGGCGGAACGGCTGGCATGACGCGGCGGCACCTCACCCTCGCCTGCGAGGGCGACATGCTGTTCGGCACGATCGACGAGGCCGATGGACCATCCGGCCTGCTGATTGTCAGCGGCGGCAACGAAATCCGCAGCGGTGCCTTTGCCGGGCAGGCCGCTCTGGCCGCTCGTGTGGCCGACGCGGGCTATCCCGTCTTCCGCTTCGATCGCCGCGGCGTGGGGGACAGCGAGGGCGAGAACCGCGGTTTTCGCCACAGCGGCGCAGACATTCGCGCCGCCGCGTTGGCCTTTCGCGCCGAATGCCCGGGGATGCGCCGGCTCGTTGCCCTCGGCAACTGCGACGCCGCCAGCGCGCTGATCGTGTCGGGCGGCCCGATGTGCGACGCACTGATCGCGAGCAATCCGTGGACGCTGGACGAGCATGATGTGGAAGAGGAGCATGAGGCCGCCCTTCCGCCTGCCGGGGCCATTCGCGCACGCTATCTCGCCAAGCTGCGCCAGCCCGCGGAGCTTGCCCGGCTGCTGCGCGGCGGAGTGGACCTCCGAAAGCTCGCGAAGGGGCTGAAGGGGGCCGCCGCCTCAGCTCCATCGCCGTCCGGACTGGCGCGAGAACTGGCGCAGTGTCTCGACGCAAGCGGCAAGCACTCGACGATCCTGCTGGCGGAGAACGACCGCACCGCGCAGGCCTTTGCCGCCTCGGTCGATGTCCGCCAATTCGACGTACGCCGGTGCCCCGGCGCAAGCCACGCCTTCGTCGAGCCGCACGCGCGCGAATGGCTCGAGGCGCAGGTGCTGGAGGTGCTCGCCCGTTAGCGGACGAACAGGCTGGCCAGTTCGACGTGGGTGGACCAGCGGAATTGCCCGACCGGGCGCAATTCCTCGAGCCGATAGTCCGCCGCCGTCAGCAGCGCCGCATCGCGCGACCAGCTCGACGGGTTGCAGCTGATGTAGACGACCCGCGAAACGTCGCTCGCGGCGAGCTGCTCCACCTGCGCGCGGGCCCCGGCGCGCGGCGGATCGAGAACCACGCCGTCGAAGCCGACGAGTTCTTCGGGGCGCAGCGGGTTGCGGAACAGGTCGCGGTGCTGGACCTCGACCGGCAGCCGCGCGGCCCCGGCGGCGGTGCGACAGGCCAGCATGGCGGCACGGTCGGCCTCCACTGCGGTGACCTTGCGCCCGTCCGCCAGCGACAGCGCGAAGGTCCCCAGCCCCGCGAACAGGTCCGCCACCTGCGAGGCTTCTCCGAGCCACTCGCGCGCCGCGTCCACGAGCGCCGCCTCGCCGTGCGCGGTCGCTTGCAGGAAAGCACCGGGCGGCAGCGCGACGAAAATGCCGCCGAGCGTGACGGTCACCGGCTCCGGCTCCCAGAACCCTTCCGCGCCGTAGCCGTGGTCGAGCGTCAGGCGTGCGAGGCCGTTCTCGCGGCAGAAGTCGAGCAATTCTTCGGTCTGTTCGAGG
Source organism: Aurantiacibacter luteus (assembly GCF_001010945.1). Lineage (GTDB taxonomy): Bacteria > Pseudomonadota > Alphaproteobacteria > Sphingomonadales > Sphingomonadaceae > Alteraurantiacibacter > Alteraurantiacibacter luteus. The sequence continues at coordinate 605,669 of NZ_LBHB01000001.1, read as the reverse complement.
CCTTCGGGCATGAATCCCGACAGGCCGACATCGACACCCTGGTCGGCCAGCGTCAGTTCGATGCCGATGGTATATTTTCCTCGCAACCTGCTAAAATAGCGACGCAATGAATCGACGATGGCGAAGAGGTCGGGCAGCAGGACATGGCATTCGCGCAAGTCGACGACCTTGTGCGATCCGGCCTCGGTAAAGCCGATCAGCGGCCGCCCGCCGCCGTTGATGGCCCTGAGGCTCGCGCGGCGGCGGCTGCGCGGGGGCGACATCTCCGGCGGAAGGACATGGGCCGGGTCCAGTCCCTGCCCTTCCGCTGCGAACACCACGCGATCGTGCACGAAACGGGCGAGTGTCTCCTCGTCGAGGTGCTGCAACTGGCAGCCGCCGCACTTGCCGAAATAGCGGCATGGCGGGTCTACGTGATGGGGGCCGCGCTCCAGTGTGCCGTCGGCCAGCAACACGTCGCCGGGGGCGGCGAAGGCCTTGTGACGGCCCGACGCGGTGACGCCGTCGCCCTTGGCGGCGACGCGCAGGATTTCTTCGGGATTGCTCACAGGAAGCGCGCGTAGGCCGCCCGCACGGCACCGACAAGCTCGCCCGCGCTGAAAACCGGGCCAAGCTGCCGCGCAGCCTCGGAATGCAAGACGACCGCCGCCCCCCCCGCCGCCATCGGCGTATCGCCCGTCGCCATGCGGCTGGCGGCAAGCCCGGCGAGCACGTCGCCCGTGCCCGCCGTGCTCAGCCAGCGCGGAGCGGGCGGAAACAACAGCGCATGCTCAGGGCTCGCGAGCACATTGTCCGGTCCCTTCGCAAGCACGGTCATGCCCGTCACCTGCGCCAATTCGCGAGCCAGCTCCAGCTTAGGGCCATCCGTGATGGCAAAAGCCTCGCACAGCTTCGCCAGTTCGCCCGCATGCGGGGTGACGAGGATATGCGAGCAGTCGGACGGCAGCATCGCGGGGGTCAGCAACACCAGCGCATCGGCATCGAGCACGCATGGTACGCCGCGCTGCAAGACCGCTTCGAGCGCCCGGCGCGCCGCATCGCCGCGCCCCAGCCCCGGACCGATGAGCACCGCGCGCACACGCTCGTCCGCCAGCGCCTCTGCGGGATCGCCGTCGTCATGCACGAGGTCGGCGGGCAGCGCGGGATGCGAGTGCTCGCTCAGCAGCTTGACGTAGCCTGCCCCGGCGTGCTGCGCGGCGCGGGCGGCGAGGAGCGCGGCGCCGACCATCTTCCCGCCCACGACCAGCAGCAGCCCGCGCGAATACTTGTGCGCGTCCATAGCCGGCGGCGATAGGCTGGGCGGCGTGGCCAAGGCGACGCCGCTGCCCGCATCGCCGACCCCGATCTCCACCAGCCGCCGCTCGCCCATGCGCTCGCTCGCCGGCATCAGCCAGTGCGCCCGCTTCCACGCGCCGAGCGCCACGGTCACATCGTACTGCGGCAGGCCGTCATTCAGCAGCGCGCCGGTGTCGCTGTCCACGCCGCTGGGCAGATCGACGGCGATGCGCTGTTCGTGCGCGGCGGCGAGCTCCTCCATTAGTCGCGCGTGCTCGTCCGAAAGGGGGCGAGAAAGGCCGGTGCCCAGCAGGCAATCGACCAAGACATCGCCTTTAGCGGTGGCGACCGGTCGGCCGCCCCACGCGGCGCGGGCCTTGCGCGCCGCATCGGTCGCGGGGTCGAGCGGCGCGACGACTGAGACCGCAGACCCGCGCGCTTCGAGTTCGCGGGCGATCACATAGCCGTCGCCGCCGTTGTTGCCCGGTCCGCACAGGACGGTGACGGAGCGTCCCCCTGACAGCCGCCACACCCAGTCCGCCGCGCCCTGGCCGGCGCGCTCCATCAGGCTCTCGGCGCTCTCGCCGCCTTCGATGAGCGCGGCTTCCGCAGCCCGCATCTCGGCGGCGGTGAGCACCTGCTGCGATGCGAGCACGCTACTCTCCGACAGCGAGGCGATAGCGGTCCGCGCCCACACGCACCTCGATAAAGCCCTCGCCGCGCTCGACCACGGCGCTGTCCGCACCGTCGGCGGTGATCAGACCTTGCCCCGGAACCCCGAGCAGGAAGCGGCGGAAGCTGCCGTCGGGATGGCGGACGACGAGCAGGTTTTCACCCTCCCGCGTGGCGCGCTCCATCGTGCAGTCGGACGCGAAACCCGCCGCTCCGCCCAGCGCACATTCGACGGGCGAGCCAGCAGGCAGCGCCTCGCCCGAACCGCAACCGGCGAGAACGAGCACGGCCGGGACAAGAAGCTTCACCGCTCGACCTGCGACACGTCGCGCACGGCCCCGTGCGCGGCGCTGGTGGTCATCGCGGCATAGGCGCGCAGCGCGGCGCTGACCTTGCGCGGTCGTTCGGCAGCAGGCTTGAAAACTTCAATAGCGGCACGGCGGGCGGCGAGCACGTCGTCGGCCACCTGCAAGTCGATCGTGCGCCCCGGAATATCGATGGCGATCATGTCGCCCTCCTCCACCAGCGCGATGGTGCCGCCTTCCGCTGCCTCGGGCGAGACGTGGCCGATGGAGAGCCCGCTGGTGCCGCCCGAAAACCGCCCGTCGGTCAGTAGCGCGCAGGCCGCGCCCAAACCTTTCGATTTGAGATAGCTCGTCGGGTAGAGCATTTCCTGCATCCCCGGCCCGCCCTTGGGCCCCTCGTAACGGATGACGACCACGTCGCCCGCCCCGATCCGGTCGGCGAGGATGGCCTCGACCGCGTCGTCTTGGCTCTCGAACACGCGCGCGGGACCGGTGAAACGAAGGATGCTCTCGTCGACGCCCGCGGTCTTCACGATACAGCCATCGCGGGCGATGTTGCCATAGAGCACCGCGAGCCCGCCGTCCTGGCTGAAGGCGTGCTCCTTGCTGCGGATCACGCCGTGCTGGCGATCGGTGTCGAGCTCGTCCCAGCGGCGGCTCTGGCTGAAGGCGGTCTGCGTCGGCACGCCCCCCGGTGCGGCCTTGTAGAATTGCTGCACGGCGGGGTTGTTGGTCAGGCGAATGTCCCAGTCCGCCAGCGCGTCGCCCATGGTGGGCGAGTGGACGGTGGGGAGCGCGGTGTAAAGCAGCCCCGCGCGGTCCAGTTCGCCGAGGATCGCCATGATGCCGCCGGCGCGGTGAACGTCCTCCATGTGCACGTCGCTCTTGGCCGGCGCGACCTTGGCGAGGCACGGCACCTGGCGACTGAGGCGATCGATGTCGGCCATGGTGAAGTCAACCCCGGCCTCGTGCGCGGCGGCGAGCAGGTGGAGCACGGTGTTGGTCGATCCGCCCATCGCGATGTCGAGGCTCATGGCGTTCTCGAACGCCTCGAAGCTAGCGATTGCTCGGGGGAGGACGCTCTCGTCGCCCTCCTCGTAGTATCGCTTCGCCAGCGTCACTACGAGGCGGCCCGCGCGCTCGAACAGCTTCTGCCGGTCGGAATGCGTGGCGAGCTGCGAGCCGTTGCCCGGCAGCGAGAGGCCGAGCGCCTCGGTCAGGCAATTCATCGAGTTGGCGGTGAACATGCCGCTGCACGAGCCGCAGGTGGGGCAGGCGTTGCGCTCGATCTCGGCGACTTCCTCATCGCTGTATCGCTCGTCCGCAGCGGCGACCATGGCGTCCACCAGGTCGAGCGCGACTTCCTTGCCCTTCAGCACCACCTTGCCCGCTTCCATCGGCCCACCGCTGACGAACACGCACGGCACGTTCAGGCGCATGGCGGCCATCAGCATGCCGGGCGTGATCTTGTCGCAGTTGGAGATGCACACCATCGCGTCGGCGCAGTGGGCGTTGACCATGTATTCCACGCTGTCGGCGATCAGATCGCGGCTCGGCAGGCTGTAGAGCATGCCGTCATGGCCCATGGCGATGCCGTCATCGACCGCGATGGTGTTGAATTCCTTGGCGACGCCGCCCGCAGCCTCGACCTCGCGCGCCACGAGCTGGCCGAGGTCCTTCAGGTGGACGTGTCCGGGCACGAACTGGGTGAAGGAGTTGACCACGGCGATGATCGGCTTGCCGAAGTCGCCGTCCTTCATGCCGGTCGCGCGCCACAGGCCGCGCGCGCCAGCCATGTTGCGGCCGTGGGTCGAAGTGCGGGAGCGATAGGCGGGCATAGCGCGAGACCCTAGCGAAGGGGCGCGGCGGTGCGAAGGAGAAATGCTTTTCTCGGCGAAAGTCCGGTGCGGCTCAGCCGCTCTCCAGCGCCAGCTTCACCCGCCCCGCCACGTCGGCGATGATCGCCGCCCAGCGCGCCTGCCCGCGTTCGTGCGCGATGAGTTCGTTGCGGACCTCGATGGCGCAGTAGGGACGGCCGTGCGCCTCGGCATGGCGGTTCATCGTCGCGTTGAGCTGCCTGCCGGAATAGGGCTCGTTGTCGCCGACGGTGACGCCAAGTTCGCCGAAGAGGCGGATGGCGTGGCGCGCGGCACGGTCGTCCTCGTTGTAGAGCAGCCCGATCTCCCAAGGCCGCTCGGCGGGCGCGCTTTCGAGGCTGGGGGTGAAACTGTGGATCGAGAGGATGAGGCCCGGCTCCGCCTCGTCCAGCCAGCGCGCCATCGCGGCGTGGTAGGGCCGGTGGTAGAGCTCGAGCCGCTTCTCCCGGTCGGCACCGATGTTGCCGGGGATGAGGATACCATCGCTGGTGGTTGGGACGAGGCCGTCCGACTCCTCCTCGCGGTGCAGGTCGATGACGAGGCGGCTGACCTCGGCGAGCATGGCGGCGATGCCGTGTCGGCGGGCGAGGCGCTCGGTGACGCCGGCGGCACCGATGTCGATTGCGACGTGCTTGTCCATCGTGCCGGGCGGCACGCCGAGGTCCACGCCTTCGGGCACGCGGTTGCTGGCATGATCGCACACCGCCACGATGCCGCCCCGTGCGGGTTGGCCGACGAAGCGACAGGGAGCGTCGGTCATGTTCTAAGTCCCACCTTTCCATCCCCGCTCATGCTGAGCTCGTCGAAGCATTGGCTCGCTGTTGCGGACGAAGCGCCGAGACAAGAAAAGCAGCCCTTCGACAAGCTCAGGGTGAGCGGGGGGAGAGGGAAGCGCGTCACCGCAATGCTCCCACCATCTGCCACCATTCGCGCGGAATGGATGCCGCCGTCGCATCGCGCTCCTCGATCGTGTCGAACAGCGCAAAGCACGTCGCGCCCGAGCCGGACATGCGGGCAAGCCACGCGTCTGTCTCACGCAAGGCGGCGAGGACATCGGCGATGGCGGGTACGATCCCGATGGCAGGCGCTTCCAGACCGTTGGTTCCAGCAAGCGCGACCTCCCGCGGAGAGCCCTGCGGCAGAGGCCCATCGTCCTCTCCCGACCACGCCTTGAAGACCGGCCCGGTAGCGAGCGGCACGCGCGGGTTGACGAGCAGCACGGGGGTGCCGACAAGGTCGCTGTCGACGGGTTCCAGATCGGTCCCTGTGCCGCGCCCGATGCAGGTGACGCTCTCGACGCAGGCGGGGACATCCGCGCCGAGCCGCGCCGCCCGCTCGCGCCAGTTGTCGGGCAGCCCGTGCCGCTCGCGCACGATGCGGAACACCGCGCCGGCATCCGCCGAACCACCGCCGAGACCGGCAGCGACGGGGAGGTTCTTTTCCAGCGTGATCGCCAGACCATCGGGACGCGGCAACACGCCGAGCGCCTTTGCGACGATGTTGTCGAACGGGTTGTCGAGCGTGCCCGCAAACTCGCCCAGCACCTTCACGCTGTCGGCCGCGGCGGAGCGGGCCGTCAGCGCATCGCCGGCATCGACGAAGGCGAACAGCGTTTCGAGTTCGTGATACCCGTCCTCCCGCCGCCGCCGGACATGAAGCGCGAGGTTGATCTTGGCAAAGGCCGTTTCGCGCAACGTCAACTACTCGAATGTGGCTTTGAGCTCGATGAAGTGCACGCCGTGAGATGCAAGGTTTGCCAAGACCTCCGTAGTGGGCATTCCCAACCTGTCTGGATCGTTTGCGTTGATTTCCATTTCATCGAGCAGTTTCCATGGGCCTACGTCATCTGGCAGGAGCGCGACATCATCCCGCGCCAAGATAGCGTAACGCCCACCACCAGCCTTGTAGCAATATGCTTTCATGATAGCGCCGGAACCGGCTCACATATTCGGGTAGTTCGGACCCCCGCCGCCCTCGGGCGTGGTCCATTCAATGTTCTGGTTGGGGTCCTTGATGTCGCAGGTCTTGCAGTGGACGCAGTTCTGGCTGTTGATCTGGAACTTGGGCTCCTGCCCGTCCTCGATCAGCCATTCGTAGACACCCGCAGGGCAGTAGCGCGTCGAGGGGCCGGCGAAGACCTCCAGCTCGCTTTCCCGCTGCAGCTCCAGATCGCGCACCTTCAGGTGGTTGGGCTGGTCCTCGGCGTGGTTGGTGAAGCTGTAGCTGACGCTGGTCAGGCGGTCGAAGCTCAGCTTGCCGTCGGGCTTGGGATAAGGGATCGGCTTGTGCAGGTCGGCGCGCTGCAGTTCCTCGTAGTCGCGGTGGTGCTTCATGGCCGGGGCCAGCGCCGCGCCCATGGTTCGCAGCCACATGTCGGCGCCCGCGAGCACGGTGCCGATGTCGCCGCCGAACTTGGCGACCATCGGCTGCGCGTTCTGCACTTTCTTGAGCTCGGTCGCGATCCAGCTGTCGCGTACAGCGGCATCGTAGTCCATCAGTTCGGTATGCTCGGCGCCTGAGGCGATGGCGGCCGCCACGCTCTCGGCGGCGAGCATGCCGCTCTTCATCGCGGTGTGGCTGCCCTTGATGCGCGGCACGTTCACGAAACCCGCCGCGCAGCCGATCAGCGCGCCGCCGGGGAAGGCGAGCTTGGGCACGCTCTGCCAGCCGCCCTCGTTGATGGCGCGCGCGCCGTAGGCGACGCGGGTGCCGCCCTCGAGATACTCGGCAATGGCCGGGTGGTGCTTCCAGCGCTGGAATTCCTGAAAGGGGCTGACATAGGGGTTCTTGTAGTCGAGCGCCGTCACGAAGCCGATCGCCACCTGTCCGTTCGCCTGGTGGTAGAGGAAACCGCCGCCCCAGGTGTCGCTTTCCGACAGGGGCCAGCCCTGCGTGTGGATGACCCGGCCGGGCACGTGCTTGTCCGCCGGGATGTCCCACAGCTCCTTGATCCCGAGGCCGTAGACCTGCGGCTGGCAATCGGCCTCGAGGTCGAAGCAGGCCTTCATCTGCTTGGTCAGGTTGCCGCGCGCGCCCTCTGCGAACAGGGTGTACTTGGCGCGGATCTCCATGCCGGGTTGGTAATCGCCCTTGTGGCTGCCGTCCGCCGCCACGCCCATGTCCTGCGTGATGACGCCCTCGACCGCGCCGCCCTCGCCCACGATCACCTCGGCCGCGGGAAAGCCGGGGAAGACCATGACGCCCAGCGCCTCGGCCTGCTCGGCCAGCCAGCGGGCGAGATTGCCGAGCGAGCCGGTGTAGCAGCCCTTGTTGCTCATCAGCGGCGGCATGAAGGCGTGGGGCAGGCCCACCTTGCCGGTCTTGCTCAGCATCCAGTGCCAGTTGTCGGTCACGGGCACCTCGGCCATCGGGCAGCCCTGCTCGCGCCATTCGGGCAGCAGTTCGTCGAGCGCCTTGGGATCGACGACCGCGCCCGAAAGGATATGCGCGCCGATCTCGCTGCCTTTTTCGAGCACCACGACTTCCAGCGCCTCGTTCAGCTGCTTCAGCCGGATGGCCGCCGCAAGGCCCGCCACGCCGCCGCCCACGATCACCACGTCGGTCGGCATCGATTCCCGTTCGCTCATCGCTTCGCCCTGTTTTGCGAGACATTCATGGCAAGGGCACTTGCGTTGCGGGCGGGCCTTGGTCAAGACCGCCTTCAGCCCCGGCATGGACAATTCTTCCGACATTACCCTCGCTGACCGCTACGCCGCCGCGCTCGACTGGTGGCGCGACGCGGGCGTGGACTGCGACTTCGCCGACGAGGTGCAGCCGTGGCTGGCGAATGAGGAGGAAAAGGCCGAGGCCACCGCGCCCGCGAGGAAGGCCAAGGCCGAACCCGCGCCCCATGTCCCCGCCATCGTGCAGGACGCGCTGCCCGGCGATCTCGCCGCCTTCCGTGCCTGGTGGACGAGCGCGGACAACGCCCTGCCCTCGGGCCCGGCTCCGCGCATTCCGCCACGCGGCGATGCGGGCGCCAGGCTGATGATGCTGGTCCCCATGCCGGAGGCGGGCGACAGCGATGTCTTGCTGGCAGGGCCGCAGGGGGAGATGCTCGCGAACATCGCCAAGGCCATCAAGGTTGCGCCAGAAGCGGTCTATCTCGCGTCCGCCCTGCCCGCCCACCTGCCGCTGCCCGACTGGGCCGAGCTGATGCGCGAAGGGCTCTCCGCCGCGCTGCTGCGCCACATCGAACTCGCCCGGCCCGAGCGCGTGCTCGTCTTCGGGACCAGCCTGCCGCGCCTGCTCGGCCACCCCGCCTCGCCCGATACCCTGCGCGAGATCGCGGGTATCCCCGCGCTCGCCACATTCGCCCCCGAACGCCTGCTCGAACACAAGCGCCAGCGCGCGCTGTTGTGGGAGCGGCTGCAGAAATGGACCGCCTGATGCGCCTTTGCACCCTCACCGCCCTTTCCCTGTCCTTCGCGGCCGTCGCTGCCTTTCCCGCCACGGCGCAGGATACGCGCACATACTACACCGCGCGCATCGCCCAGCCGGAGGTGCCGCAGGTTCTCTCCGCCGGCGACCGCGAGCTCTACGCGCAGGTCTTTCGCGCCATCGATGCCGAGCGCTGGGGCGAGGTCGAGCAACTGCTGGCCCAGCGGCCCGACGGCCTGCTGACCGACGTGGCGCGCGCCGAGTACTATCTCCACGCCAACAGCCCGCGGGTCGAGCTCTACGCTTTGCAAAACTGGCTGCAGACCGGCAGCAACCTGCCGCAGGCGGCGCAAATCGGCAGGCTAAGCGTGACGCGCGGTGCCGCCAGCGCCCCCTCGCTGCCGTACCTGCGCGAAACCTATCCCCAGAACCCGATGCCGCGTCGCACCCGCCCGCGCTCGGTGAGCGACGGCACGATGCCGTCCGACATTGCGTCCAGCATCACCGATCGGATCGTCAACGACGACCCCGACGGTGCGCGGCTGCTGCTCGACGGGGTGGACTCCCTGCTGAGTTCCGAGGCGCGGGCCGAATGGCGGCAGAAGGTCGCCTGGAGCTATTTCATCGAGAACCGCGATCCCGAAGCGCTCGCCGTCGCGCAGACCGTGGGTGCGGGCAGCGGTCCGTGGGTTGCGGAAGGCGACTGGACCGCGGGTCTCGCCGCCTGGCGGCAGGGCGATTGCCGGTTGGCGGGCGATGCCTTCCAGCGCGCCGCCGCGGGCACAGCGAACGCCGAGCTTCGCACCGCATCGCTGTATTGGGCGAGCCGCGCCGCGCTGCGCTGCCGCCAGCCCGACCTTTCCGCCCGTTTGCTGCACGATGCGGCGAGCGACGACCGCACGCTGTACGGGATGCTGGCGAGCGAGAATCTCGGTCGCCAGCTCCCCGACCGGGTGGAGAATCCCGAGTTCACCAGTGCCGACTGGCAGGCGGTCGGTTCCATCCAGAACGTGCGCGTCGCCGTGGCGCTGGCGGAAATCGGACGCGACGGGCTTGGCAGCACCGTCCTCCAGCACCAGGCGCGCATCGGCCAGCCCAGCGAGTATCAGCCGCTCACCCGCCTCGCCCGCGCGCTCGGTTTCCCGCAGACGCAGCTCGCCATGGCCTACAACGCGCCGAGCGGGGCGGAGGCGGACCCGGCCAGTTTCTACCCCGCGCCGCGATACCAGCCCTACAACGGCTGGCAGGTCGATCCCGCGCTCGCCTTCTCGCACATCCTGCAGGAAAGCGCCTTCCGCCCCAACGCCACCAGCCCGGCGCAGGCGCAGGGGTTGATGCAGATCACGCCCATTACCGTGCGCCAGCACGCGCCCACGCTCGGCCTCAGCGCCAGCGGCGTCGACATCTACGATCCCGCTACCAACCTCGCTTTCGGCCAGCAGAACCTCATCATGCTGCGCGACGATTCGACCACGCGCGGGCGGCTGCCGGTCATCATGGCGGCCTACAACGCCGGGATGACCCCGGTGCGGCGCTGGGAATACGAGGTCGATGACCAGGGCGATCCGCTGATGTACATGGAGGCGATACCCTACTGGGAGACGCGCGAATACGTCGCCGTGGTGATGCGCAACTACTGGATGTACGAACGGCAGGCCGGCGCCACTTCGGCGACCCGCATGGCACTGGCGCAGAACGGCTGGCCGCTGTTCCCCGACGGGCGCGCGCCGACCAGCGGCCGGGTCTACATGTCGACGGGCAACTGAGCGTGGCGATCGACGAAAGCCGCGCTTTCCGCCCCATCAACATAGCTCTCCTCACGGTTAGCGACACCCGGGGGCCTGACGAGGATACCTCCGGGGACATCCTCGCCGAGCGCATCAAGAGCGCCGGTCACCGGCTCGCCAACCGCATGATCTTGCGCGACGATGCCGACCTGATCGCCGATCAGCTGCGCCGCTGGATTGCGGACGAGGGCGTGGATGCCGTGGTCTCCACCGGCGGCACGGGCCTCACCGGCCGGGATGTCACACCCGAAGCGCTCGAACGGGTGAAGACCAAGGACATCCCCGGTTTTGGAGAGCTGTTCCGCTGGGTCAGCTACCAGTCGATCGGCACCTCGACCGTCCAGTCCCGCGCGCTCGCGGTGCTGGCCGAGGGGACATACATCTTCGCGCTGCCCGGATCGAACGGCGCGGTGAGGGATGGCTGGGACAAGATCCTCGCCGAGCAACTCGACAGCCGCAACCGCCCGTGCAACTTCGTCGAGCTGATGCCGCGCCTGAAAGAGCGCTAAGGTTCAGCCTTCGACAGGCTCGTAGCAGGCAAGTTCGAGCCCTGCCGAGTCGGTAAAATGGAAGCGCCTGCCGCCCGGATAATCGTAGATGTCCGCGAGGATGGTGCCGCCGGCGTCAGAAACACGGTCCCGCGCAGTCACGATGTCCTCGACCCTGATGACCGGCAGGATCGCTCTCGATTGCTGGCTGTCCGCGGAGTCATTCAGCGCGAGCTGGCACGGCGCGTCCTCGTGCGCTGCATAATCCGGACCGTATGCCGTGAAGCGCCAACCAAAGGTTTTCTCGTAAAAGGCTACCTCTTCTGCGACCTTCTCGACAGGCAATTCGCGATAACCAAGCACAGCCATCGCCAATCTCCTGCTTGCTGCCAGTTAGCGTATGTTCTATCTATGTTCCGCCATGCCGAGTCAATCCGCCATCAAGGGTCGCGGCGCGCAGTCGGGCGCGGTGCCGCAGCGATTCGGTCTGGCCGACCGGCAGGCGGACGGCGATTGGCGCGACGCGATGGAGGCACTGGACGGCCCGCCCGTGACGCTGCGCACGACGATTACTGAGGAGCATCCCAGGACCATCCTCAGCTTCAACCAGTCGCCCGACATCTTCTTCGATCGCTCGGTCAACGCCTATCGTGGGTGCGAGCATGGCTGCGTCTACTGCTTTGCCCGCCCTACCCACGCCTACCACGATCTCTCCCCCGGCCTCGATTTCGAGACTAAGCTGTTCGCCAAGCCCGATGCCGCGCGGCTGCTGCGCGAAACGCTGGCGCGGCCGAAGTATCGTCCCCGGCCCATTGCCATGGGTACGAACACCGATCCCTACCAGCCCATCGAGGACCGCTACCGTATTACCCGTCAGTTGCTCGAGGTTTGCCTCGACGCGCGCCATCCGGTGACGATCACCACCAAGTCAGACCGCGTGCTGCACGATCTCGACCTGCTCGAAGCGATGGCGGAACAGCGGTTGGTGGCCGTGGCGATCTCGGTGACCTCGCTCGATCCGGTGCTGTCCGGCAAGCTCGAGCCGCGCGCTGCTTCCCCTGCCAAGCGGCTGGCGGCGCTCGGCAGGCTGGCGGAGGCGGGCATCCCCACTCACTGCTCGATCGCGCCGGTCATTCCCGCCATCACCGACGGCTTCATAGAGCAGATCGTGGCGCGGGCCGCCGCGCTGGGCGTCGCCAGTTGCGGCTGGATCCCGCTGCGCCTGCCGCACGAGGTCGCGCCGCTGTTCCGCGAATGGCTCGACGTGCATTTCCCCGATCGCGCGGGCAAGGTCATGGGCATCGTGCGATCGATTCGCGGCGGGCGCGACAACGATCCGGATTTCTTCTCGCGCCTGCGTCCGACCGGCGTGTGGGCCGAACTGCTTCGCGCGCGGTTCCGGCTCGCATGCAAGCGGGCCGGAATCGGCAAGGTCAGCTTCGAGCTCGACTGTACCGGCTTCCGCAAGCCGGAAACCGGCAATCAATTGCGACTGTTATAATCTTCTTCGCATCGGGAACAGATTGCTCTAAGCACCGTCTGACCAACGACGCGAGCCGGTCAGGCGGCCGCGCATGGGTTTATTTCTGGTCCCAGGAATGAGGGGAATGACAATGAAGAAACTTATGATCGGGCTGATGTCGGCCTCGGCGCTGGTGTCGACACCGGCGATGGCCGAGGATGGCGCCTTCTATCTCGGCTTGGGCATGGGCGTTGCCGATGCCGATGCCGAGTTCAACGATGGCGGCACCGGAATCGTCGATTTCGACACCGACTATGGCTGGGCTGCGGAAGCGCTGCTCGGCTACGACCTCGGCATGGTGCGCCTCGAGGTCGAGGGCGGCTACCAGGACTTCGACCTGGACAGCTTCGAGACCACCGCCATCACCGTCCAGCGCAGCATCGCGGGTGACGTGGTCACCGGCAACTTCGACCCGGTCGACGGCAGCATCTCGGTCTGGACCGGCATGTTCAACGCCCTGCTCGACTTCGGCGGCGACGACTCGGTCGGCGTGGCAGTCGGCGGCGGTGTCGGCATCGGCAATGTCAGCTACGACAATGTCACCGCCTTCGGTTCGGGCCCCGGCTTCATCGACAATAGCGATTCGCGCTTCGCCTGGCAGGCCATTGCCCAGCTCTACGCGCCGATCAGCGACAACATCGATGCCTCGCTGAAGTACAAGTACCTCAACATCAACGGCGGCGACTACACCGACCAGATCGGTCGCACGTTCGAGGGCGATTTCAACTCGCACGCGATCATCGGCTCGTTCATTTTCAACTTCGGTGGCGCCGAGCCGTTCGTGCCCCCGCCGCCGCCCCCGCCGCCCCCCCCGCCGCCGCCCCCGCCGCCTCCGCCCCCGCCGCCTCCGCCGCCTGTGGCGCAGTGCAACACGGGTCCGTACATCGTGTTCTTCGACTGGGATCGCTCGGACATCACGCCGGAAGCTGCGACCGTGCTGAACTCGGCCGTCACCGCCTACCGTGACTGCGGAACCGCCCGCGTCATGCTCGCCGGTCACGCCGACCGTTCGGGTACCGCGACCTACAACGTCGGCCTGTCCGAACGTCGTAACGCCGCCGTGCGCGATTACATGACCGGCCGCGGCATCCCCGCCGCGCGCATCTCCAGCCAGGCGTTCGGCGAGACGATGCCGCGCGTCGCCACCGCCGACGGTGTGCGCGAGCTGCAGAACCGCCGCGTGGAAGTGACCTACGGTCCGGGCTCGGGCAACTAGGCCCTAGCCCCCAAGGCAAAAAGACAGGGCCGGGAGAGCGATCTCCCGGCCCTTCTTTTATGCCGGCGCAAACAGCGCGCCCGAGCGGTTATGTGGAGCAGCCGTCTTCCGGGTGAACCACCTCGTAGTCGGCAACGCGCCATGTACCGTCTGTCTGCTGCAGGGTCACGATCTCGCTCGTCCCAGCTTCGCCGGTAAAATTCGTAGCGAAGACGAGCCTGACGAAATCGCCTTCGCCACCTGCGCCGCCGACCACCTCTTCGTCGACCAGTTGCCGAGAGACCGGCGTGCCATGATTGTTCAGGCGCAGAAGCACACCCAGTTCCCAAAGATCAGCCGAATACCGCCGCTGGAAGTCTGGCGCGGCGGCCATGCGGCTCGCGGCCGCCTCTCCCTCGTCGATCAGCGCCAGCCACTCGCGGGCGCCGCGTTCCGCTGCAGACGGCTGGCGTGCAGGAGATGGCTCGAAAGTCTCATCCCCTTGCGTGAACGGCGCCGGCACAGGCGAGTTCTCGGCATTCATGATGAAGGCCATGGCCAGGGCCACGGCGGCTACGAAAAAAGTCATGAGCAACACTCCTTTCGCTCCCCACGGGCCAGACCGCTTGTCTGCGCCATGAACGTGATAAGCCGTCTCAGGGTGTTGCGGGGAGGTCGAATTGCCACCCCCGTTTCGTGTGTGCACATCGATTTCGGGTAGCGAGCCTTCAGCCTCCCCAAGCAGGCGCGCCGCCTCCCGGCTGCTCGTGACCCCCAGCTTCCGCCGCGCGCTGCGGAGGCGGTCGCTCAGGGTGTGGACGGAAATGCCCAGCTCCGCTGCGCTCGATTTCGTGTCGTGTCCTGCCAAGAGCAGGCGCAGCGTCTGCCGTTCCTTGTCGGTCAGCCCGGCAAGCCCCGCGCTCACGCGACCAGTCGCAGGTGCCCTGCCCCGCGGATGGGCTTGAGTTCGATGCCGGAAAGGCCCGCGATCTCACCCAGCCTTTCCGCCACGTCGGTACCCAGCGCAAAATCCCGGCCGAGCAGCACCTGCGGCGCGGCATCGTCGCTCAGCCGCAAACGCACCAGCACTTCCCCGTAACCCTCTCGGCCCGTTTGCAGCGCCTCGCGCAGAGCGGCGATAGCGGTCACGTCGTGTACCTCGGCGGTCAGCTGCATCCGCGCCGCGCTCGTCACCTCGGCCAGCGGCTTGGCGCCGCGCACGGTCACGCGCGGCGGATCGTCGGGATTGGGCGAATCGAGCTCGACGTTCAGCAGCAGGCACGTGCCTTCCGCCGCCCAGCGCTGGAAACTGTCTACCAGCGCCTCCTCGAAACAGGCGGCGCTGAACTGGCCGGTACTGTCGGAAAAGTCGGCACGAATGAAGTCTGCTCCGCGCTTGGTGCGGCCCTTGTTCACGCTCTCCACCAGCGCCGCCATCACCGCGCTCTGCCGTCCGGCGACACCGCCCTCCATCAGCGAAGCGTAGGTGCGCGCGCCGTTGGCGGCGGCGATCATGCGGTATTCCTCCACCGGGTGCGCGGCGAAGTAGAAACCGAAGGTATCGCATTCGGCCTTCATCTGCTCGGGCCGCGTCCATGGATCGACGTCCCTCAGCTTGAGCGAAGGCTCGGCATGGTCCTCGCCGCCGAACAGCCCCGCCTGCCCGCTCGATTTCTCGCGGTTGGCGGCATCGGCCACGGCCAGCAGCATGTCGGCGTTGACGAGCACCTTGGCGCGGTTGGGTTCCAGCGCATCGAAGGCTCCCGCGCCCGCCAGTCCCTCCAGCTGCTTGCGATTCATCGACCCGCCGGGCAGGCGCCGGAACACGTCCTCTAGGCTCTCGAACGCGCCGTGGGCGAGGCGCTCCTCGACGATCGTCTCCATCGCCTTCTCGCCCACGCCCTTGATCCCGGCGAGGGCATAGCGCACCGCCCAGCCCTCGTCGGTCTGCTCGACCGTGAACTCCGCCTCCGAGGCGTTGATGTCGGGCCCGAGCAGGGCAACGCCGCTGCGCCGCGCGTCGTCGACGAACACCGCCAGCTTGTCCGACTGATGCATGTCGAAGCACATCGAGGCGGCGAAGAACTCTTCCGGGTAGTGCGTCTTCACCCAGGCCGTCTGGTAGCTGAGCAGCGCGTAGGCGGCGGCGTGCGACTTGTTGAAGCCGTAGCCGGCGAACTTGTCGATCAAATCGAACAGCGCATTCGCTTCGGCACGCGGTATGGCCGATACCTCGGCGCAGCCGTCGATGAAGCGCTGGCGCTGCGCATCCATTTCCGCCTGCACCTTCTTGCCCATGGCGCGGCGCAAGAGGTCGGCATCGCCAAGCGAGTATCCCGCCAGGATCTGCGCGGCCTGCATGACCTGTTCCTGATAGACGAAGATGCCGTAGGTCTCCTCGAGGATGCCTTCCAGCTTGGGGTGCGGGTATTCGATCGGAACCTCGCCCGCCTTGCGCTTGCCGAACAGCGGGATGTTGTCCATCGGGCCGGGGCGGTAGAGCGAGACGAGGGCGATGATGTCTTCGAACTTGGTCGGCTTCACCGCCGTCAGCGTACGGCGCATGCCTTCGGATTCGAGCTGGAACACGCCGACGGTGTCGCCGCGTTTCATCAGGTCGTAGACGGCCGCATCGTCCCAGGCGAGCGCATCGAGATCGACGGTAATGCCGCGCGCCGCCAGCAGGTCCACCGCCTTGCGCAGCACGCTCAACGTCTTGAGGCCGAGGAAGTCGAACTTGACGAGGCCGCTGTCCTCAACGTGCTTCATGTCGAACTGCGTGACCGGCATGTCCGAACGCGGATCGCGGTAGAGCGGGACGAGCTCGCTCAGCGGCCGGTCGCCGATCACCACGCCGGCGGCATGGGTGGAGGAATTGCGCGGGAAGCCCTCCAGCTGCATCGCCAGATCGACAAGGCGCTTTACCTCGTTGTCGTTCTCGTACTCGCGGCGGAAGTCGGCAGCACCGTTCAGGGTTCGCGGCAGGGTCCAGGGGTCGGTCGGATGGTTGGGCACCATCTTGGTGAGCCGGTCGACCTGCATGTAGGGCATCTGCAGGATGCGGCCCGTATCGCGCAGCACGGCGCGCGCCTTCAGCTTGCCGAAGGTGATGATCTGCGCGACCTTGTCGTGCCCGTATCGCTGCTGGACATAGCGGATAACCTCGCCGCGGCGGGTTTCGCAAAAGTCGATGTCGAAGTCGGGCATCGACACGCGCTCGGGGTTGAGGAACCGTTCGAACAGCAGGCCGAGCCTGAGCGGATCGAGGTCGGTGATGGTCAGCGACCATGCCACCAGGCTGCCCGCGCCCGATCCGCGGCCCGGCCCCACCGGAATGCCCTCGTTCTTGGCCCACTTGATGAAGTCGGCCACGATCAGGAAGTAGCCGGGGAAACCCATGCGGGTGATGACGTCGATCTCGAACTCGAGCCGGTCGAGGTAGGCACGCAATTCATCGTCCGACAGCTCGCCGTAATGCTCGAGCCGCGCCGCGAGGCCGCGCTTGGCGTCCTCCGCCAGCATCCGCGCCTCGCCTTCGAGGTCGCCGGCGAGGCTGGGCAGGATGGGCTTGCGCTTGGGCGGAGCAAAGGCGCAGCGCTGCGCGATGACGAGCGTGTTGGCGGTCGCCTCGGGCAGGTCGGCGAACAGCTCCTCCATCATGCTCGCGGACTTGACGAAGGCCTGCGGGTTGGAGCGCGGGCGCTCGGCGCTGTCGATATGGGTGGAGCTGGCGATGCACAGCATGGCATCGTGCGCGCCGTGCTGGTGCCGATCTGCGAAGTTCGCTGGATTGGTGGCGATGAGGGGAAGATCTTGCGCGTAGGCAAGGTCGACGAGGCCCGCCTCCGCCGCTTCCTCCACTGGATGCCCACGGCGGGCGAGTTCGATGTAGAACCGGCCCGGGAACAGCGCCGCCAGTCGCTCGGCGAGAGTATGGGCGCGTTTCTCCTTGCCGTCGGCCAGAAGCCGCGTGACCGCGCCCTCGCTCGCGCCGGACAGCGCGATCAGGCCTTCGGTGCGACCCTCCAGATCGGCCAGCGTGACGTGGGGCTCTTCGGTCAGGGGGCGGTCGAGGTGGGCCTTGCTGACGAGGTGGCACAGGTTGTTCCAGCCGTCCTCGTCCTGGGCGTAGAGCGGCAGGTAATCTACCGGCTCGCCCGGCCCCCGCGATACGCCGAGCAGGGTGCCGACGATGGGCTGGACCCCCTCCCCCTTGCAGGCGCCTGCGAACATCGAGCTGCCGTACAGCCCGTTGCGGTCGCAGATGGCGATGGCCGGGAAGCCGCGTTCCCTGGCCAGTTTGGCGATGGCCTTGGGGTCGATCGCACCCTCCAGCATGGAATAGCTGGAGGCGACGCGCAGGGGGACGAAGGGTTGAAAGGCCATGCGATCAATATGCGAACCCTGCGCGGATTCGCCAAGCCGTCAGGCGCCGATGTCCCCCGGCTGCTCGGCGATCTTGCGGCGCGTCTGGCGTACCTGCGACACCGCGCCCCAGACGATCAGCACGGCGAGGAAAATCCACACCCAGACCGGGATGTTACGCCCGGCAATCGCGAGGTAGAGGTAGGCGGAGACGAAGAAGAACCCCGCCAACATGGTCGGCAGCACCGTGGAGCGCCCGGCCCGCGCGCGCTTCACGATCCAGCCTACACTAGCGAGGAAGAACGGGATCGCGCCGACGTAAATCGCGCCGAAGATCCACGGGTTGACGCCGTAATCCTCGCCCAGCGACAGGAACCAGTCTTGCGCGGCCTCGATCATCAGGCGGCCGGAAAGTCCTCGTGCGTCGAAAGATCGGCAATCTCGGCGTACTGGTACTCGCGGTCCCCCGCCTTCTGGATGTGATACTGTCCGCGCTCGCTTTCGGGCAGCGTCATCACGAAGCGGATGAGTTCGGCGAAGGTGCCGCGGCGTACGCCCTTGGCCCCGTCGAGCACGCCGCCCCCGTCACCGTTGAGATGCAGCGAGGCGCGGTCGTCCCACTGGATGCCCTCGCGGTTGGTGTCCGCGGCGCGGTAGGTGCTGGGGTGGTCGGTCATGCTATCTCCTTTTGCCGGTCAACGCGGCAGGAGCGTCAGGGTTTCGCCTCGATGCGGCCTTCGTGCAGCACCACCACGCGGTCCATCCGCGCGGCGAGCGCCTGGTTGTGCGTGGCGACGAGCGCGGCGCTGCCCTGCCCGCGCACGAGATCGAGGAATTCGCCGAGCACGCGCTCGGAGGTCTTCTCGTCGAGGTTGCCGGTGGGCTCGTCCGCCAGTACGAGCTGCGGCTTGTTGGCGAGCGCGCGGGCCACGGCCACGCGCTGCTGCTCGCCGCCCGAAAGCTGGCTCGGCCGGTGGTCGAGGCGGTGCGAGAGGCCGAGCTTGCCGAGCAGTTCTTCCGCCCGCGCCGCCGCGACGGGGCGCGAAACGTCGTGCAGCAGCTGCGGAAGGACCACGTTCTCGAGCGCGGTGAAATCGGGCAGCAGGTGGTGGAACTGGTAGACGAAACCGAGGTGGTTCTTGCGCACCTCGGTCCGCTCCGCGCTGTCGAGCTGCGTCGCGTCGTGTCCGGCGATCTCGATCTTGCCCTGGAAGCCGCCCTCGAGCAGGCCGACGGCCTGAAGCATGGTCGACTTGCCCGATCCCGAGGGCCCGAGCAGCGCCACGATCTCTCCCGGCGCGACGGTCAGGTTCACGCCGTTCAGCACGTCGATCCTCACCCCGCCCTGCTCGAAGCTGCGCGCGAGGTCGGTCAGGCGGACGACGGGTTCGCCGGTCACAGCGTCATTCATAGCGCAGCACCTCCACCGGGTCGGTGTTCGAGGCGCGGTAGGCCGGATAGAGCGTGGCGAGGAACGAGAGGCCCATGGCCATGCCCATGATCATCAGGATCTCGAACGGATCGGTCTTGCTCGGCAGTTCGGTGAGGAAGCGCACGGAAGGGTCCCACAGCTCCACCCCGAAGGCGGTCGAGAGGAAGGTGACGATGCCGTTCCTGAAGAACAGCACGAGGAAGCCGAGCGCCAGCCCCGCAACCGTGCCCATCACGCCGATCACGCTGCCGGTGGTGACGAAGATCTTCATCAGGCTGCGCCGCGTCGCGCCCATTGTGCGGATAATGGCGATGTCGCGCGTCTTGGAACGCACCAGCATGACCAGCGAGGACAGGATGTTGAAGGCCGCGACCAGCACGATGATGGAGAGCGCGAAGAACATCGCCACCCGTTCCACCTGCAAGGCCTCGAACAGGCTGGCGTTCATCTGCTGCCAGTTGGTCACGATGGCGCGGCCGGACAACTGCTGGCCGATGGGCGCCATGATGGCGTCGACCTCGTCCGCGTCCCTAGTCTGCACCTCGATCATGCCGATGGAATCGCCCGTCAGCAGCAGGGTCTGCGCGTTGGGAATGGGCATGACGACGAAGCGCTCGTCGAAATCGTAGAGGCCGACCTCGAACACGGCGGTGACGGTGTAGCCGACCTGCCGGGGCACGGTGCCGAACGGGGTCACGCGGCCCTGCGGGTTGATGATCGTGATGGTCTCGCCCAGCCGCAGGCCGAGGTTCTGTTGCAACCGGCTGCCGATGGCGACGTTCATGCTGCCCGGTTGCAGCGTGGCGAGGTCGCCGGCGATGACGTTGGCGCGCAGGCGGTCGATGTCCTCCTGCGTCTGCCCGCGCACGAAGATCGCGTCCGCCCGGCCGTTGTAGCTGCCCATCAGCGCCTGTTCGATCAGCGGGCTGGCACGGGTGACGCCCGGGGTCTCGCGGACCTCCTCCAGCACCTCCTGCCAGTTCTCCAGCCGCCCGCCGTAGGCCTGCACCACGGCGTGGCCGTTCAGCCCGGTGATACGGTCGAGCAACTCGGCGCGAAAGCCGTTCATCACGCTCATCACGATCACCAGCATGGCGACGGAGAGCATGACGACGGTGATGGAAATGCCCGCCACCAGCGCAATGACCGCCTCGCTTCGCCCGGGCAGCATGTACCGCTTGGCGATGGACCATTCGAAAGGGGAAAGGATCACGGGTGAGGGATTATCCGGTTGAAGGCTTGGCGGCGCTTTAGGTAGCGCCACCTTGCCCTGCAATGAAAATTGCGTCGACCGCGTTCGCGGCGTGGCTGGGCACAGCGGGTTCGGCGCTTGACGAAGTTGACACCGCACTGGCCATCGTCACGATCACATTCCTTAATTTTTGCAACGCCTTAGGCCCGAAAAACGAAGTTGACAGTTTCGCGGTATGGCGGAGAAAACCGCGCGCCCGCTTTCGTCGGCCATCGCGATCCAGCCGGGCACGAATGCTTGTCTGTAGGAAAGCTCAAACCGCCGCCTGCTGCTCCGCGATCCACTCGTCGATGTGCGCTTCGAGCACGTCGAGCGGCACCGCCCCGTTTTCCAGCACGGCATCGTGAAAGGCGCGCAGGTCGAAGTCCGCGCCCAGCGCAGTCTCCGCCCGCGTCCGCAATTCGCGGATCTTCAGCTCGCCCAGCTTGTAGGCCAATGCCTGCCCCGGCCAGGTGATATAGCGGTTGACCTCGCTCTCGATGTTCTCGCGGCTGAGCGCGGTGTTCTCCACCATGTAGTCGACGGCCTGCTGGCGCGTCCAGCCGAAGGCGTGGATGCCGGTATCGACCACCAGCCGGTTGGCGCGCCACATCTCGTAGGACAGGCGGCCCATCTGCTTGGCGGGCGTGTCGTAGAGGCCCATCTCGATGCCGAGCCGCTCCGAATAGAGGCCCCAGCCCTCCACGAAGGCGGTGAAGAAGCTGCCGAACTGGCGCAGCGGGTGCATGTCGAGCTCCTGCTGCAAGGCGATCTGGTGATGGTGGCCGGGCACCGCCTCGTGCACGCCGAGCGCGGGGAGCTCCCACAGCGGGCGCTGGTTCAGCTCGGTCAGGTTGATGCGGTAGATGCCGGGCTGCCCCGTCGCCATCGATCCGCGCTCGTAATAGGCCGTGGTGTTGCCGGGCGCGCTGGCGGCGGGGATCGGCAGGACGGTATAGGGCAGGCGCGGCAGGCGACCGAAGAGGCGCGGCATCCACCCGTCGATCTGCTTGGCGAGCGCGCCGACGGCCTCGGAATATTCCTCCTCGCTGGTGGCATAGTACTGCGGATCGGTGCGCAGGTGCTCGATGAAGGCTTCGCGGCTGTCGAACCCGGCCTCTGCCGCCACGGCCTCCATCTCGGCGCGGATGCGGGCGACTTCGGACAGGCCGAGGTCGTGGACCTCGCGCGGGGTCATGTCGGTCGTGGTGAAACTGCGGACGCGGTAGGCGTAGTATTCCTGCCCCTGCGGAGTGGAGCCGATGCCTGGCGCGGCATCGGCGCGGCAGGCGGGGGCATATTCGGCGGTGTAGTAGTCGGCGAACGCGCGCAGGCCGGCAAATGCACCCTCGGTAATCGCGCTGCGGCCGCGCGCCTGGAGCGCCGTCCATTCGGCCTCCGAAATGCTGCCGGGCCGCGTGCCGAAGGCGCTCCACCAGACCGAATCCTCCGGGCTGTCGGCGATGTAGCCCGTTATGCTGTCCGCGTAGCCCTCCAGCGGCTCGCACGGCAGCGCCAGCCCGCGCTCCAGTCCGCCGCGGTTGCGGTCGATGAATGTGGCGACGTAGGCGGGAAAGGCTTCGAGCCGGGTCAGGTAGCTGTCGTAATCGGCGGCAGTGAACAGCGGGCTCGAATACTGTAGGCCGGTGATGGCATCCTGCGGGCCGCCGCGGTTGGTGAATGTCTGAAAGCGCGTCTGGTCGAAGGCCGCACCCTCGATCGTGTCGCGCAAGTCGCGCAGCATGAGCGCGTGATCGATCCGCAGGTTCTCCGGCAACTGGCCTGCATCGATCGCCTCCAGCCGCACAAGGTAGCCGCGCGCCTCGGCAACATATCGGTCGTACGCGGCCATCGAGGGATCATCCAGCTTCCCGTCGTTGCGGCGGTCGCCGATGTTGGTGGTGAGCCATGGCGAGCTGTCGAGCGCGGCTTCCCACACCTCCTCGCGCAGGTCGGTGAATCGCTGCTCGGCGCTCTGAGCTGCGGCTGGCAGCGGCGCGGCGATGGCGAGCGCAAGCGCGCTGGCGGTGATGGCGGTGCGGATCATGGCAGGCTCCCCTTGGTTTCGCGCGAGACTAGAGCGCGGCGCGGGGAGCGCAAGAGGGGCGCTAGCCGCTCCGCAGGGTCTGCACACCCCAGTCGCGTTCGAGCAGGTAGAGCACCAGCCTGGCCGCCTCGCCCCGCGCGCCGCCGTACAGCCCACCTTCCGCCTCGACCAGCAGCTTGGCATCGTCGCTCGCCATCTGAATAAGGCGGCTGACCTGTTCGAGCGTGGCGATGTTGAAGCCTTCCTCGCCGCTCTGCCGGGTGCCCAGCAGTTCGCCGCCGCCGCGCAGCTTCAGGTCCTCCTCGGCGAGGCGGAAGCCGTCCTGGCTCTCGCGCATCAGGGCGAGGCGGGCCTTGCCGGTCTCGCTGAGTTCCGCCGAGCGCAGGAGCAGGCAGGTCGATTTCTCCGCCCCCCGCCCCACCCGGCCGCGCAGCTGGTGGAGCTGGGCGAGGCCGAACCGTTCGGCCTGCTCGATCACCATCAGCGTGGCGCTGGGCACGTCGACACCGACCTCGATGACGGTGGTGGCGACCAGCAATTTCGCCCCGCCGCCGGCGAAGCGCGCCATGTTGGCGTCCTTGAGTTCGGGCGTCAGCTGTCCGTGGACGAGCATCACATCCTCCCCGAACCGCTGCTGGAGCGCGGCATAGCGCGCCTCGGCAGCGGCGATGTCGTCGGTCACGCCCTCGCTGTCGCGCACCATCGGGCAGACCCAATAGGCCTGCTGGCCGGTGGCGAGATGACGCTCCACCGCGCCGACGATGTCGTCCATGCGGTCCACCG
The DNA here is from genome assembly GCF_001010945.1 of Aurantiacibacter luteus. Classification (GTDB taxonomy): domain Bacteria; phylum Pseudomonadota; class Alphaproteobacteria; order Sphingomonadales; family Sphingomonadaceae; genus Alteraurantiacibacter; species Alteraurantiacibacter luteus. The sequence goes on along the minus strand of NZ_LBHB01000001.1, from coordinate 582,310 downwards.
GCAGCACGCGGGTGTCGATGGGCTGGCGGCCCGGCGGCATCTCGTCGAGGCGGCTCACCTCCATCTCGCCGTACTGCGCCAGCGTCAGCGTGCGCGGGATGGGCGTGGCGGTCATGGCGAGGGTATGCGGGGTGACGCGCCCCTTCTGCGTCAGCATCAGCCGCTGGCCCACGCCGAAGCGGTGCTGCTCGTCGATCACCACGAGGCCGAGGTTGCGGTAGGCGACCTTGTCCTGGAAGATGGCGTGGGTGCCCACGACGATGGGGATCGATCCGTCGAGCAGCCCCATGAGGATGCTCTCGCGCGCCCGACCCTTGTCGCGCCCGGTGAACAGCGCGATCTCGACCCCGGTGGGCGCGAGCATCCGGCGCAGCGTCTCGTAGTGCTGGCGGGCGAGCAGCTCGGTAGGCGCCAGCAGCGCGGCCTGCGCGCCTGCCTCCACCGCGACCAGCATGGCTTCGAGCGCCACCACCGTCTTGCCCGCGCCCACGTCGCCCTGCAGCAGCCGCAGCATCGGATGACCCTGCGCCATGTCGCCGGCGATCTCGTCGATGGAGCGCGCCTGCGCTCCGGTCAGCGGGAACGGCAGTTGCAGCCTCTCGCGCAGCCGCCCGTCGCCCTGCAGGCTCTGCCCGCGCCGCTGGCGGTTCTGCTGGCGAACCAGCATCAGCGCGAGAGCATTGGCGAACAGTTCGTCATAGGCGAGCCGGTCGCGGGCCTTCGCATCCTCCCCCCGGTGCGCGGCGGCGAGCGCCTCGCGCCAGTCCGGCCAGCCCTCCCTCGCCTTGACGCTTGGGGTGATCCATTCGGGCAGCTCCGGCGCGCGGGCGAGCGACTGGTCGACCAGCTTGCCGATCAACGGCTGGGTCAGCCCTTCGGACAAACGATAGACCGGCTCGGTCAACTGGCCCATGGCGGCATCGCTTGTCTCGGCGACATGGTCCGGATGGACGACCTGGAGCATCTGGTCGTACTGGTCGAGCCGCCCGGCCACCCACCGCCGCGCGCCGACCGGCAGCGTCTTCCTCGCCCCGAAGCTTGCCCGCCCGAAGTAGGTCAGCGCGCAGACGTTACCCGCCGCATCCTGCGCCAGCACGCGGTAGGGACTGCGGGGGCTGCGGCTGGCGCGATGCTCGACCACGGTCAGCGGCACCACCACCTGCTCGCCCACGCTGCCGGCGTCGAGATCGGGTATCGCACGCCGCGTCACGAAGCGCTCGGGCAAGTGGTAGAGCACGTCGCGCACCCGCTCGAGGCCCAGGCGCGCCAGCGGCTTCTTCAGCTTCGGCCCCACGCCGTCGAGGCTGCCGGTTTCGGCGAACATCGGGTTGAGGGCATCGGGGCGCATCACCCGCCTCTAGCGCATCGCGGCCGGTGCGGGTAGGAGCCCGCCCCATGTCCTCCACCGACCTCGCCCCACGCCTCGCTCGCGCGAAATTCCGCGCCTGGCATCGCGGCACGCGCGAGGCGGACTATACCTTCGGCTGCTTCTTCGACACCTATCACGCCGACTGGGGCGAGGCCGAACTGGCCTGGTTCGAGGCGCTGCTGGCGCACGAAGACCCGGACGTGCTCGCCTGGACGATGGGCATCGCCCCGCCGCCTGTCGAAATGCAGGGTGACCTTATGGACGCCTTGCTTCGGCTCGACTTCGTACGCATCTAGCGCGGCGACACCAGACCCACCCGAACCCCCTCTCCGAAACGGAAAGGGGGCTTTCGCGTTTGCCGGAACGACACCTGCCATGCCCGACCTTTCCCGCATCCTGACCGCCCAGCAGCCGCTCACCCTCGCGCAGGTCGCGCGCGGGGCGCAGCCGCTGGTGATGGCCGACCTCGCCCGCGCGGCAAAAGGCCGGGCCGTGTTCGTGGCGGCGGACGATGCGGCGATGCACGCCGTGGCCGAGGCCGCGCGCTTCTTCGCGCCGGAACTGCAGGTCATCGAGTTTCCCGCTTGGGACTGCCTGCCCTACGACCGCGCCAGCCCCGCCCTCTCGGTCAGCGCGGCGCGGCTCTCGGCCCTCTACCAGTTGCAGGCCGGCAAGAAGGGTGCGCAGCTGCTCGTCACCACGGTCAACGCCCTGCTCCAGCGGGCGCTGACGCCGTTCCGCATCCGCGAATCGGTGCGCGAGTTCAAGGTCGGGATTGAAATCGGGCACGAGAGCCTCGCCGCGCTGCTGCGACGGCAGGGCTACACCCGCGTCGATACCGTGGTCGACACCGGCGAATTCGCCATGCGCGGCTCCATCGTCGACATTTACCCTAGCGGCCTCGAAGCCGGGCTCCGGCTCGATTTCTTCGGCGACGAGCTGGAGAGCCTGCGCCTGTTCGATCCCTCCACCCAGCGCACCACCGGCGTCATCGACCAGCACCTGCTGCTGCCCGCCAGCGAGGCGCTGCTGGACGAGGACAGCATCAAGCGCTTCCGCAGCCGCTATCGCGAGACCTTCGGCGCGGCGGCCACGCAGGATCCGCTCTACGAGGCGGTGAGCGACGGGCGGCGGCTGGCGGGCATGGAGCACTGGCTGCCCTTGTTCGAGGAGAAGCTGGCGACCCTGTTCGACCATCTCGGCAAGGACGACGTCGTGGTGATCGACAATGCCGCCATGGCCGCGGGCGAGGAACGGCTGACCGACATCGCCGACTACTATCGCCAGCGCGGCGAGACCGCCGGACAGAAGAAGGGCAGCTACCGTCCGCTCGACCCCGCGCGCCTCTACCTGACCGGGGAGGAGTTTCACGCCGCGCTCGCCGACTGGCCGATCCACCGCGCCAACATCTTTGCCGAGCCGGAGAGCGAACGGGTGGTCGACTTCAGCTTCCGCTCGGCCCGCGACTTTACGCCGGAACGCTCGCAGGGCGCCAACGTCTACGAGGCGGCGGCGGCCTATCTCAAGTCGGTCGGCAAGGCGGGCAAGAGGCCCTTGCTGGCGGCCTACACCAAGGGCTCGCTCAGCCGCATCGCCTCGATCATCGAGGAAGCGGGCACCAAGGTCGCGACGGTGGAGACCTGGCAAGAGGCGCTGGGCAAGGCCGCCAAGGGAACGGCGGCGGCCATGGTCCTTCCGCTCGACACAGGCTTCGCCAACGACGAGCTGGAGCTGGTCACCGAGCAGGACCTGCTAGGCGACCGTCTCGTGCGCCGCCGCCGCAAGAAGAAGGACGCCGACGCCTTCCTCGCCGAATTGCAGGCGCTCAGTCGGGGCGACCTGGTGGTCCACGTCGACCACGGCATCGGCAAGTACATCGGCCTCGAACCCGTGCCCGTCGGGCAGAGCCAGCACGACTGCGTGATGCTGGAGTACAAAGGCGGCGACAAGCTGTTCATCCCGGTCGAAAACATCGACGTCCTCAGCCGCTACGGCAGCAGCGAAGAGGCCGTCATGCTCGACAAGCTGGGCGGCGAGGCTTGGCAGCGCCGCCGCGCCCGCCTGAAGGAGCGCATTCGCGAGATCGCGGGCGAACTGATGCGCGTCGCCGCCGCGCGCGCGCTGCGCAAGGCTCCCGTCCTGCCGGCGGACGAGAGCAGCTACGGCCAGTTCCTCGACCGCTTCCCGTGGGAGGAGACCGACGACCAGGAAGCCGCCATCGCAGACGTGCTGCGCGACCTCGAAAGCGGCCGCCCGATGGACCGCCTCGTCTGCGGCGACGTGGGCTTCGGCAAGACCGAGGTGGCCCTGCGCGCCGCCTTCGTCGCGGCCATGAACGGGCAACAGGTGGCCGTGGTCGCCCCCACCACCCTCCTCGCGCGCCAGCACTTCCAGAACTTCAGCCAGCGCTTCGCCGGTTTCCCGCTGAAGGTAGGTCGCCTCAGCCGCCTCGTCCCCTCAGGCGAGATGAAGGCGACGCGCGAAGGGCTGGAGAGCGGCGACATCGATGTGGTCATCGGCACCCACGCGATCCTTTCCAAGAACACCAAGTTCAAGAACCTCGGCCTCGTGATCGTCGACGAGGAGCAGCGCTTCGGCGTCACCCACAAGGAGAAGCTGAAGCAGCTGCGCGCCGACGTCCACGTCCTCACCCTCACCGCCACGCCCATCCCGCGCACCTTGCAGATGGCGATGAGCGGCCTGCGCGAACTTTCCACCATCAAGACCCCGCCCGTCGATCGCCTCGCCGTGCGGACCTACGTGATGGAGTGGGACGACATGGTGGTGCGCGAGGCCCTGCTGCGCGAGCATCATCGCGGCGGGCAGAGCTTCATCGTCGTGCCGCGCATCTCCGATATGGAGCAGGTCGAGGGCTGGCTGCGCGAGTTCGTGCCCGAGGTGAAGGCTGTCTCCGCCCACGGGCAGATGGGCGCAAGCGAGATCGAGGAGCGCATGAGCGCCTTCTACGAGGGCAAGTACGAGGTGCTGCTCTCCACCACCATCGTCGAGAGCGGGCTCGACCTGCCGAGCGCCAACACCATCATCATCCACCGCGCCGACCGCTTCGGTCTCGCCCAGCTCTACCAGCTGCGCGGGCGCGTGGGCCGCGCGAAGATCCGCGCCTACGCCTACCTCACCACGCCCGCCGATACGCAGCTGAGCGAGGTGGCGGAAAAGCGGCTGAAGGTGCTGGGCGACCTCGACAGTCTCGGCGCGGGCTTCCAGCTCGCCAGCCACGATCTCGACATTCGCGGCGCGGGCAACCTCTTGGGTGACGAGCAGTCGGGCCATATCAAGGAAGTCGGCTTCGAGCTTTACCAGTCCATGTTGGAAGACGCGATCCTGGCGGCCAAGGCGGGCGATGCCGGGATCGACACCGAGCGGCGCGGCCTGTCCCCGCAGATCACCGTCGATGCACCGATCATGATCCCCGAGGACTACGTGCCCGATCTCGCCGTGCGCATGGCACTCTACCGCCGCCTCAACGAGACGCAGGACCAGGCCGAGATCGAGGGGCTGGCCGCCGAGATGATCGACCGCTTCGGCGAGCTGCCGCAGGCAACCAAGAACCTCATCCGCCTGATCGAGATCAAGGCGCAGGCGGTCGATGCCTGCATCGCCAAGGTCGATGTCGGCGCGCGCGGCACGCTCGTCACCTTCCACGAGGATCGCTTCCCCGACCCCGCCGGCCTGATCGCCTATGTCGAGCGCCTCAACGAGGGACGCGCCGAAAGCGCCAAGCTGCGCCCCGACATGAAGCTGCAGATCAACCGCGCCTGGGGCGATCCGCAGAGCCGCCTCAACGGGCTGTTCCAGCTCACCAAGGGCCTCAGCGGCATCGTGAAGCGGGCGGAGAAAAAGAAGGCGGCATAGGCGCTTGCCTAATCTTGCGTGGTGGGTAGCCTGTCCGGCGACAGGAGAATCCATCATGCGCCGTTTGCTCGCTTTCACTGCCCTCGTGGCTCCCGCCATCGCGCTCGCCGCTCCCGCCGCGGCGCAGGAACAGGCGGAGGACGGCTATCGCCTGCCGCCCGCCGATGTCGCCGACATCGTGCTGCGCGCACCGCCACCTGCGGTCTCGATCTCGCCCGAGTACGACCGGATGCTGCTGATCGAGCGCGAGGCGCTGCCGCCGGTCAGCGAACTGGCGCGGCCGATGGAAAAGCTCGCGGGGCTGCGGCTCGATGCCTCGGTCAACGATCGCCACGGCACGCGCAACTTCGTCGGCATGACGCTGCGCGACATCACCGGCGGCAACGAGGTCGAGATCGCCCTGCCCGCCGAGGCGGACATCTCGCACGTCAACTGGTCGAACGACGGGCGCTACATCGCCTTCTCCAACACCTACGAGGACGGTATGGCGCTGATGGTGGCGGACAGCGCCACCGGGCAGGCGCGCACGCTGCTCGAGCGGGGCATGAACCCCATCTTCCAGAGCCCGCGCTGGCTGCCCGACGGGCGGCTGCTGGTCATGGTCTCGCCGTCGAACCGCGGCCCCATGCCCGTCGAATCGCGTACCCCGGAAGGCCCGGCCATCCAGAACGCCGTGGGCGGCGAGGAGGCGCAGACACGCACCTACCAGGACCTGCTGGAAAACCCCTACGACGAGGCGTTGTTCACCTGGCTCGGCACCAGCCAGCCGGTGATCTACTCGCTCGACGGCAGCGCGCCCGAGGTCGTCGGCCCGCCGCGCCTCTATCGCTACGTCGGCGCATCGCCCGACAATCAGTACCTGCTGATGGAGTGGATGGAGCAGCCCTTCAGCTACCAGGTGCCTTACTCCGACTTCCCGCTGACCTCGGCCGTCACCCGCATCGACGGCACCCCTGTCGCCACGATCGCCCAGCAGCCGCTGGCCGACAACCTGCCGGTGCAGGGCGTGCAGACCGGGCGGCGCAGCATCACCTGGCACCCGACCGAGGCGAGCACGCTGATGTGGGCCGAGGCGCAGGACGGCGGCGATCCGCGCACCGTGACCGACGTGCGCGATGCGCTATACACCCTCGCCGCACCCTTCACCGGCACCCCCCGCGAAGTCGCCCGCTTCGAGGACCGCTACGCCGGCTTCTCCGGCATCGAGGGCACGGATGACATCATCGCCGCCGACTACGACCGCGACACGCGCGAGGTGCGCCAGGCGCTGATCGACGTGACCGGCACCAATGCCCCACGCCAGCTGTTCCTGCGCAACGTGCAGGACGCCTACGCCGACCCCGGCTCGCCGGTTTCGACGACCACCGACGCCGGCTTCAGCGTGGCGCGGGTGGAGGACGGCGACCTGCTGCTGAGCGGCAGCGGCGCCACGCCCGAGGGCCTGCGCCCGTTCCTGCGCCGATTCGACATGGACACGCTGGAGACGACCGAGATCTGGCGCAACGACGGCGAGTATCTCGAAAGCATTGCCGGGGTGCTGGAGGGTGACGGCACCAGCTTCATCACCCGTTACGAAAGCCCGATCAATCCCGGCAACTATCGCCTCTACACCGGCGGGCAGGCGCAGTTCATCACCGACTTCCCCGATCCGCACCCTGAACTGACCGGCATCCGCCGCGAGGTCGTCACCTACCCGCGCGCCGACGGCACGCAGCTCACCGCCACGCTCTACCTGCCCGCCGGTTACCGCGAAGGCGACAAGCTGCCGCTGGTCGTCTGGGCCTATCCGCTGGAATACAACAATGCCGCCACCGCCGGGCAGAACCGCGATTCGCCTTACCGCTTCACCCGCATCGGCAGCTATTCCCAGCTGTTCTTCCTGACGCAGGGCTACGCCGTGCTCGACGATGCCGCCATGCCGGTGGTCGGCAGCGATCCGGAGACGGTCAACGACACCTTCATCGAGCAGATCGTCTCCAGCGCGCAGGCGGCGGTGGATTTCTCGGTCGCGCGGGGCTTTGGCGACGGATACCGCGTGGGCGTTGGCGGGCACAGCTACGGCGCCTTCATGACCGCCAACCTGCTTGCTCACAGCGATATCTTCCGCGCCGGCATTGCCCGCTCGGGCGCCTACAACCGCACGCTGACGCCCTTCGGCTTCCAGTCGGAACGGCGCGTATTCTGGGATGCGGCCCAGACCTACTACGATCTCTCGCCCTTCATGCAGGCCGACCAGATCAACGAGCCGCTGCTGATGATCCACGGCGAGAACGACAGCAATTCGGGCACTTTCCCCGAGCAGTCCGAACGCATGTTCGCCGCCGTGCGCGGCACCGGCGGCACCGCGCGGCTCGTCATGCTGCCCTACGAGGACCACGGCTATCGCGGGCGCGAGAGCATTTTGCACGTGCTGGCGGAGTCGATCGACTGGTTCGATCGTTACGTGAAGAACGCCGAGATGCCGGAGACGTCCTCCGGCGGCTGAGAAGGGACAAGCGCACCATGAGCGTACTGATGCGGGCCTTCGTGCTGACCGGCTATGGCGGCCCGGAGAAGACCGAACTGCGCGACATGGTGCGCCCCTTGCTTGGGGCGGGCGAGGTACTGGTGCGGGTCCATGCCGCCGGGCTCAACCCGGTCGACTACAAGACCCGCGACGGCAAGCTGAAGCTGCTGCTCGATTATCCCATGCCCGCGATCATGGGCAATGAACTGGCGGGCACGGTCGAGGAGGTGGAGGACGGCGTCACCGCCTTCGCGCCCGGCGACCGCGTCTTCGCCCGAGTGCCCAAGGACGCGATGGGCGCGCTCGCCGAATATGCCGCCCTCCCCGCCGATTGCTGCGCCCCGATCCCCGACGGCTGGGGCTTCGAACGGGCCGCCGCCGTGCCGCTGGCGGGCCTTACCGCGCTTCAAGCCCTGCGCGACGAGCTGGGCCTGAGACCGGGGCAACGGGTGTTCATATCCGGCGGTGCGGGCGGCGTGGGCACCTTTGCAATCCAGATCGCAAAGTGGCTGGGCGCCGAGGTCATCACCACCGCCTCCCCGCGCGGGTGCGAATTGGTGGAACGGATGGGCGCCGACCGGGTGATCGACTACACCTCCGAACATTTCGAGGATGTACTGACCGAGAAGGTCGACGGTGCCTTCGACCTCATCGGCGGCGACACGCTGATGCGGACCTTCGGCGTGGTGAAGGACGGCGGCAAGGTTGTCTCGATCGGCGGCACGCCGGAACCCACCACCGCCGAGAAGGACCTGGGCGGGGACTGGAAGCTGAAGGCGCTGTTCTGGGCCGCCAGCCTGAAACAGCGCGCGGCGGCACGGCGCCATGGCGTCACCTACCGCTACCTGTTCATGCACCCCTCGGGCGCGGAACTGGCGGAACTGGCCGCTCTGATGGAGAGCGGAAAGCTCGATCCGCAGATCGACCGCACCTTTTCGCTGGCCGATACGAAGGAGGCTTTCGCCTACCTCGAGAAAGGCCATGCCAAGGGCAAGGTGGTGATAAAGATCGCCGACTGATCAGCGCGCGGCAAACGCGGCGAATTCGCGTGAGGGCAGCGGGGCAGCCCCCAGATATCCCTGCCACATGTTGCAACCCTCGCGCGCGGCGACATCGCGCTGGGCTTCGGTCTCGATCCCTTCCGCGATCACCGCCAGGTCGAGCGCGCGGGCCATCGCCACGATGCCGCGCAGCACCGCCAGGTCGCGTGGCCTGCTCGTCACCCCGTCCAGCATGGACCGGTCGAGCTTGAGCGCGTCGAGCGGCAGCACTTTCAGATAGCGGAAGTTGCAGAACCCCGCGCCGAAATCGTCGAGCGCGACGCGGATGCCCTCGCCTGCCAGCACCTCCAGCCGCCGGGCGGAGCGGTCGAGATCGGCCACCAGCGCCTGCTCGGTGATCTCCAGCGTCAGGCGCGCGGCCGGAAAGCCCGTGTCCGCCAGCATCGCCAGCAGTTCCTCTCCGAACGTGCGGTCGAACAGGTCCATCGCCGTCACGTTGAGCGAGAGGCGGAGATTCTTAGGCCAGTGCGCCGCCGCGCTCAGCGCCATGCGCGCGATGTGGCGCGAGAGGCGACGGGCGATGCCGCCGCTCTGCGCGATGGCGACCAGTGCGTCGCCCGCCAGCGTCCCCTGCTCCGGATGCTCCCAGCGGACCAGCGCCTCGGCCCCCACCAGCGCCCCGTCCGCGGCGGCGAACTGCGGCTGGAACAGCAGGTCGATCGCGTCCGCCGTCAGCGCGTCGGCCAGCTCCGCCGTGATCGGGTGCGGCGTGGTGCGGCGACGGTCGACGCGCGTCCGGCGCTCGAATATCTGGGCGGGAATTGTCATGGCGGCCAAGTGCCGGAAGGCCCACGCAAAAGCAGCGCCCGCGAATGCCGCGTTGCAAATCGGGACGGCGCTTCATAGGGTCCGGCGCAAGGGGGAAACGGGAGGACCGCGTGGCCGAGACAGCCGCACTGCGAAAGCTGGCATTGCTCCACTCGCCGTCCGAACGGGCGAGCAAGACCGCCCGGGCGCTGGCCGAAACGCTAGATATCGTGCCCATCGAGGAGGCCGACACGCTGATCGCGCTGGGCGGCGACGGCACCATGCTCGACGCGCTGCACGCCATGCTCGACGGCGGGCGCAAGCTGCCGGTGTTCGGCATGAACCTTGGCACCGTGGGCTTCCTGATGAATCGCAACCTCGGTGTCGCCGGCCTTGCCGAGCGGATCGCCCGGGCCAAGCCGATGACGGTGCGCCCTTTGGCGATGAACGCCGTCACCCAGGACGGGATCAGCCACACCTCCTACGCCCTGAACGAGGTGAGCCTGCTGCGCGAGACGCGGCAGACCGCCAAGGTGGAGATCGCCGTCAACGGCAAGGTCCGCATCCCCGAACTGGCGGGCGACGGCGTGCTGCTGGCGACGCCGATGGGATCGACCGCCTACAACCTCTCGGCAAACGGCCCGATCCTGCCGCTCGATTCGCACATGCTGGCGCTGACCCCGATCAGCCCATTCCGCCCGCGCCGCTGGCCGGGCGCAATCCTGCCCGAAAGCAGCCGCGTTACCTTCCGCGTGCGCGAGCCCGACAAGCGCCCCGTCGCCGTCGTCGCCGACCAGAAGGAAGTGCGCGACATCGCCGAGGTGCACGTCGAAATCGCCTCCGAAATCGCAATGACGCTGCTGTTCGATCCGGGCCACGCGCTGGACGAACGCATCGTTGCCGAGCAATTCGTGCACTGATCGCGGCAGCCCCGGCAAAGGGGCTTGCAATGCCAAATCGCCGCCCATATAGGCGCACTCCTGCCGATACGGCTGCTCCCCGATAGCTCAGCGGTAGAGTAGGTGACTGTTAATCACTTGGTCGTTGGTTCGAATCCAACTCGGGGAGCCACTTTCCGCCACCAGCGCCGCACCGCGGCCCGGCGGACCTGCTAAAGTTACCGGAAATTAGGCATGACGCGCTAGCACGCGCGCCTGATGCTCGTCCTCTCCCGCCCCCTCGCCGCGGCTATCGTGGTCGCCGCATCGCTGCTGCCGGGCGTGGTGGCAATCGCCTTTTTCGGCGGCAATGCCGGGCTGTGGGAAGCGCCTCTCTCGCCGCGCGTGCTGGCCATTGCGCTTGCCGCGTCGCTGCTCGCCCTGCTGGCGCGGATGCGGGCGCTGAGGTTGGCGGGCGAGAATCCATCGCTTGGCCGCGTATTGCGAGACGACGGCGCGGCGCTGCTCGTGCCCGCCGCGCTGATCGTGCTAATCGCCTTTCCCAGCGCCGCCTTCAGCTTCATCAAGGCGAACATTCCCGCCCACGTGCCCTTCTACCTCGATCCGCCGCTGGTGACGGCAGACCGCTGGCTCTTCCTCGGCACCGATCCCTGGCGCGTTAGCCACGCGCTGCTCGGCCCCTGGGGGACGGTCGTCATCGACCGGCTCTACGTGCTGTGGTTCACGCTGTTTCCCTTCCTCGCCGTGTGGATCGGCGGGTCGCGCGACCGCACCTTCCAGTTTCGCGCCATGATGGGCGTGCTGGTCGTGCTGGTGCTAATCGGCAACGCGATGGCGCTCGCCATGTCGAGCGCGGGGCCGGTGTTCTACGAGCGGTTCTACGGCGATCCCTACTATGCCCCGTTGATGGCGCGCCTGGCCGAGGCGGACGCGGTGCAGCCGATCACCGCGCTCTCCATCGCCGAGTGGCTGCTCGCCACCTACGACGAGGGCGGCTTCGGGTCGGGCATTTCCGCCATGCCATCGGTCCACGTCGGCTTTGCCGTCCTCACCTGGCTGATGGTGCGCGACCGGGTGGCGAACCCCTGGCCGCGCGCGCTTGCTGCGCTCTACGCCTTCGTCATCTGGGTCGGCTCGTTCCACCTTGCCTGGCACTATGCGTGGGACGGGATCGTCTCGCTCGCCGTGGTCTGGGGCTGCTGGAAGCTGCTCGGCCGCGTGGAAGTCGCCCCGGTCAGCGCCTGAAGCGCAGGGCGAACTTGTCGCTCCGCCCGTCCAGCTCGCGCGGGTTGGCGGTGTGCGGATCGGCCGAATTGGCGAGGTGGTCGCTCTCCGCCTCGAACCGGAAGCCCGCGGCGGTGACCTGCTGGCGCACGGCGGTGGGGTCGATGCGGTGGAGCGTGGAGGTGGCATTCAGCCCCGTGCCTGGCGCCGAGTGGTCCTCCACAAAATAGATGCCGCCCGGCTTCAGCGCGTTGTATGCCCAGCGATTGGTCGCGGCGACATCGCCGTTGGCGAGATCGTGATAGTTCTCGGTCGTCCACACGAGGTCGACCTGCTCGGGCAGCGTCAGGTTGCCATAACCATCGACCACCACGACCTCCACGTTGCCATACTGCTCGGCAATCGCGTTGATCGCGTCGAGCCCGCCGGGTCGGCTGGCGAAGGAGGCGGGCACCAGCGCATAGACCTTGCCCTGCTGCCCCACCGCCTGCGCCAGGATGCGGGTGTAGTATCCCCCTCCCGGCGCGATCTCGGCGATGGTCTCACCCGGCGCGACCCCGGCAAAGGTGATGGTCTCGAGCGGCAGCCGCGCCTCGTCGCGGGCGACGTCCTCGGCCGGGCGCGCCGGGCTGACGACCGCGGCCATCAGCGCCTCCGACGCCTCGAACGTGCCGATCTCCCCGTCCTCGATGGTCGTGCAGCCGGCCAACGCGAGGGCCATCGCGGTGGCGGCAAGGGACAGGGAACGGATCATGGCAGGCTCTCCTTTGCCCGCACCGCTACAGCAGAGCGGCGGCGTGGGCAAAGGGAGCTTGGTGTCAGGCCTGCGCGCCGTGGCAGTGCTTGTACTTGTTGCCCGAGCCGCAGGGGCACGGGGCGTTGCGGCTAATCGCCATGCCGGCATAGGGATCGTCGACCTGCGCCCCGCCGCTGCCGGTGGAGGCCACGGGCGAGCCCGCCAGCGTGCCGAACAGGCCCGGGTCCATCGCCGAACCGTCGCCGTCATTGGAATTGTCCTCGCCGGTGAAGGGATCGACGTGGCCGGTCAGGAAGCTCGGCAGGTCCGGCAGGGCGCCCATGGGCCTTTGCGGTGGCGGCGGCGCGGCGGCGCGGAATTCCGCGGTCAGCAGCACCTTGGTCACGTCCTCGCGCAGGGTTTCGAGCATGGTCTCGAACAGGCCGAAGGCTTCCTGCTTGTATTCGTTGATCGGCTGTTTCTGGGCGTAGGCACGCAGGAACACGACCTGGCGCAGCGCATCGAGCGTGGCGAGGTGCTCCTTCCAGTGATAGTCGAGCCGTTCGAGCAGGATGCTCTTTTCCACCCGGCGCCAGGCATCCTCAGGGATGTCGCCGACCTTGCTCGCCAGCTTCTGCTCGGCAAGATCCTGCAGGCGCTCCTCGATAAGCTCGGGCTCGACCTCGTGCTCGGCCAGCCAGTCGTCGAGCGGAACCTGGAGGCCCAGATCCTCCGCGATTCGCTGGCGCAGCTGCTCGACGTTCCATTGCTCGGGATAGGAGCCCGGCGGGCAGGATTCGGCCACGATGGCGTTGATCGCATCGCGGCGCATCTCCTCGACCACGTCGTCCACGCGTTCGGAGTCCATGATCTCGGCGCGCTGCTCGTAGATGACCTTGCGCTGGTCGTTCATCACGTCGTCGTACTGCACGACCTGCTTGCGCATCTCGTAGTTGCGCGCCTCGACCTTCTTCTGCGCGGTCTCGATGGCCTTGGACAGCCACTTGGAGCCGATCGCCTCGCCGTCCTCGAGATTGGCATTCATCATCTTGGCGAACAGCGTGTCCGGCCCGAAGATGCGCAGCAGATCGTCTTCCAGGCAGAGGTAGAAGCGCGACAGGCCGGGATCGCCCTGGCGCCCCGAGCGGCCGCGCAGCTGGTTGTCGATGCGGCGGCTCTCGTGCCGCTCGGTGCCGAGCACGAACAGGCCGCCCGATGCCAGCACGCGGGCCTTCTCCTCGGCGATCTCTTCCTTGATGCGCGCCACGGCGGCATCGCGCTCGGGCCCCTCTTCCATCCCGGCGAGCTCGTCCTCCACGCGGAATTCGAGGTTGCCACCGAGCTGGATGTCGGTGCCGCGGCCCGCCATATTGGTGGCGATGGTGACGGCGCCGATGCGCCCGGCCTGCGCCACGATGTGCGCTTCCTGCTCGTGGAAGCGGGCGTTCAGCACCGCGTGCTTGACGCCTTCCTTCTCGAGGAACTGGCTCAGGAGCTCGCTCTTCTCGATGCTGACCGTGCCCACCAGCACCGGCTGCCCGGCCTCGCTCTTCTCGCGGATGGCCTTGGCGATGGCGGCGAACTTGTCCATCGTGTTCTTGTAGAATTCGTCCTCCTCGTCGACGCGGCTGACGGGGACGTTGGTGGGGATTTCCACCACGTTGAGCTTGTAGATGTCCCAGAATTCCGCCGCCTCGGTGGCGGCCGTGCCGGTCATGCCGCCCAGCTTGGGATACATCCGGAAATAGTTCTGGAAGGTAATCGAGGCCATCGTCTGGTTCTCGGGCTGGATTTCCGCGCCCTCCTTGGCCTCGACGGCCTGGTGCAGGCCGTTCGACCAGCGGCGGCCATCCATCATCCGCCCGGTGAACTCGTCGATGATGACGACCTTCTCGTCCTTGACGATGTAGTCGGTATCCTTCTTGAACATCACCACGGCGCGCATGGCCTGGTCCAGGTGGTGGACGATCTGGGTGTTCTCGACGTCGTAGAGGTTGTCGGTCGTCATCAGGCCGGCGGCGGCGAGACGCTGCTCGATCTCCTCGGCGCCATCCTCGGTCAGCGAGACGCTGCGCGCCTTTTCGTCCTTGGTGAAGTATCCCTCGCCCTCGGCCAGCGGGCCGCCATTCTCGCGCTCCAGCGCCTCCTGGTCGGCGACGAGCTGCTTCACCACCGCATCGAGCGCGATGTAGAGCTCGCTCTTGTCCTCGGTCGGGCCGGAGATGATGAGCGGGGTGCGCGCCTCGTCGATCAGGATCGAGTCCACTTCGTCGACGATGGCGAAGTTGAAGGGACGCTGCACCATCTGGCGGCGTTCCTGCTTCATGTTGTCGCGCAGGTAATCGAAGCCGAGCTCGTTGTTGGTGCCGTAGGTGATGTCGGCGGCATAGGCGTCGCGGCGCTGCTGTTCCGACAGATTGGGCACGATCACGCCGACCGTCAGGCCGAGGAACTTGTGCAGGCGGCCCATCCATTCCGCGTCACGCGTGGCGAGGTAGTCGTTCACCGTCACGACGTGCACGCCCTTGCCCTCGATGGCGTTGAGATAGGTGGCGAGCGTGGCGACGAGGGTCTTGCCCTCGCCCGTCTTCATCTCCGCGATCTCGCCGCGGTGGAGCACGATGCCGCCGACCATCTGCACGTCGAAGTGACGCATCCCGAGGACGCGCTTCGATGCCTCGCGCACGGTCGCAAACGCTTCGGGCAGGATGTCGTCGAGCGTCTTGCCGTCCGCCAGTTGCAGCCGGAACTTTTCGGTCTGAGCGCGCAGCTCGTCGTCGGAGAAGTCGATCAGCTGTTCTTCGAGAGCGTTGATGCGGGCGACGGTCTTGTCGAGCGAGCGGACGTAACGGTCGTTGGACGAGCCGAAGATGGATTTGGCGACTTGCTGCCACATGGCATGGGTTCCTGTCGGTAGTATGATGAGCGGCCGCGCCAGTCGGGCGCAGCCTGCCGGGAATGCGGGAAATGGAAGCGGGCGAAGGCCCTATTCGTGCGCGCGATCGGCCCGGAGCTGGACGGCGGGCGCCGCCACGACGACGCGCCGCTGGCAGCGACGGCTATCCGTCCGGTCCTGCTCCCTCGCCTGACCCAGCTGCATGGGCGCGACCACGACCGGCCGGCAATCGGCCAGGTCCTGTGCGGCAGCGGCAACGCTGACATCGCGCAGATCGCTGGCCGACACGGGCTCCGCCGCGAGCGTGAAGCCCGAGATGATGGCAAGGAGGGTGAGCAGCTGGCGCAGCATGAGGCGTGTCAGATAGGTCAGCGAGACCGAAAAGTCCAAGGCCATTTGCCCCTATGGGTGCGCTTCGATCAGCTGGCGAGGTGTTCTCGTGACAGACCCATGCGGAAACGCATCCGAAGCGTGACCGGATTCCTCTGGGTATCGGTGGCCGGGCGTTAGTCCGACCGACTTGCGCACGAAGCCTTTGCACGGCGCAACCTGCGGCAGGTCCATGGGGACAATCCGGAATTCCGTGACCGTGCCCGTTTTGTCGATGTCGGCCACGAATTGCATCCGCGCTGCTCCAGCGGCAGGCAGGCCGTGTTCTCGAGGATCGTATGCCCCCTGGAGGATGTGACGGGACCTCGTCGCCGTACTCTCCCGTCATCGCTTGCAGCAGCGCATCGGGCACAATAGGGCAGCAAGTCAATGGACCTGACCCGCTCTCCCCTCGCCCGGCCCTTCCCCGAAATGTCGCCCATCGCCGGCGTGAAGCTGCGCGTGGCGCGAGCCGGGTACAAAAGCTGGGACCGCGCCGACCTGACCTATGCGGAGCTGGCCGAGGGTACGACGGTCGCGGGCGTGTTCACGCGCAACGTGTGCTGTTCGACCGAGGTCGAAATGGGGCGCGAGCAGGTGCGGCTGGGCCGGGCACGGGCGCTGGTGGTGAACGCGGGCAATTCCAACGCCTTTACCGGTTACCGCGGGCGCGAAGCGGTGGAAGCGATCATGGCGCAGGTGGCCCATCACCTGGACTGCCTGCCGTCCGATGTTTTCGTCAGCTCGACCGGTGTCATCGGGGTGCCGCTGCCCAAGGCCAAGGCCGAGGCGGGCGTGGCAGCCGTGTTCGAAGCTCCTGAGGTTCCGTACGAGGAAGCCGCGTTAACTATCGGAACGACCGACACTTTCGCCAAGGGCGCGACGGCCACCGCGATGCTCGGCGAGACCAAGGTTACGCTGAACGCCATCGTCAAGGGCAGCGGCATGATCGCGCCCGACATGGCGACGATGCTGGGCTATGTGTTCACCGATGCCTCGGTCGATCCTGCCTTCCTGCAGAGCTGCCTTGCCGCCGCCAACCGCGCCACCTTCAACTGCATTACTGTGGACAGCGACACCTCGACCAGCGACACCGTTCTGGCCTTTGCCACCGGCAAGGCGGGCAACGCCCCATTGACGAGCTTCGACGATCCGGGCGCCGACGCCTTTGCCGCCGCGCTGCACGACGTATGCCGCCAGCTTGCCCATCTGGTGGTGCGCGACGGCGAAGGGGCGAGCAAGTTCATCGCCGTGACGGTGACGGGCGCCGAGAGCGACGATAGCGCCCGGCGCGTGGGCCTCGCCGTGGCCAACTCGCCGCTGGTCAAGACCGCCATCGCGGGCGGCGATGCCAACTGGGGGCGCGTGGTGATGGCGGTGGGCAAGGCGGGCGAGCCCGCGAACCGCGACACGCTTTCCATCGCATTCGGCGGGCACTGGACGGCGCGCGACGGGCTGCCGGTGAAAGGCTATGACGAGGCGCCGGTCGCTGCGCACCTGGCGGGTGAGGAGATCGACGTGCTGGTCGATCTCGGCATCGGCGAAGGCCGCGCGACCGTGTGGACCTGCGACCTGACGCACGGCTACATCGCCATCAACGCGGACTACCGATCTTGAGCCTGCTCGATCGCGAGATCATGGCGCTGATGCGCGAGGTGACGGACCGCGTCATCCTGCCACGCTATCGCAACCTCGGCGCGCAGGACATTGAAGACAAGGGCGGAAACGATCCCGTCACGATTGCTGACCGCGAGAGCGAGGCGATGCTGCGAGAGGGGCTCGCCAGGCTCGCTGACCTGCCGGTGGTGGGAGAGGAAGGCGTCCATGCCAACCCCACGCAGCGCCGCCACCTGTCCGGCGATTGCTGGATCGTCGACCCCATCGACGGCACCCGCAACTTCGCCAGCGGGCAGCCACCCTTCGGCATTCTCATTGCCCGCGCCGAGGGCGGCGTGGCGCGCAGCGGATGGATTTTCGACTGCCTGACCGGTCGCTTCTGCGCCGCGCATGAGGGGCACGGGGCCTTCGTCGATGGCGAGCGCATTGCGGCGCGCGGGACCGGCGAAAAGCCGCCCGTCGCCGCCATCTCGCTCATCTTCATGGACGAGGCGAAGCGCGCCGCCACGATCGAGCATATCTGCCCGCACTATCGACTGACCGACATACCGTACTGCGCCGCCGAGCAGTACCCGCGCCTCGCGCTGAGCACCAACGACGTCTCGATCTTCGAGCGAACGCTGGCCTGGGATCACGCGGCGGGCGTGCTGTGGCTGAACGAGGCAGGCGGGCGAGCCGCCCGGCCCGACGGCTCGCCCTACCGGGTGGACGGCGACGAATACGGCGGCCTCATCGGCGCCGCCTCGCCTGACTTGTGGGACGACCTGGCGGCGCGTCTGGCCGCCCTGCCCGCCTAGAGCTGGCTCTCGAGCCAGCCCTTCAGCGCGTTCTTGGGCGCGGCGCCCATCTGCTGCGCGACCGGCTGACCGTCCTTGAACAGCACGAGGAACGGGATCGACTGCACGCCCATCTTGCCCGGCACGTCCGGGTTTTCCATGATGTCCATCTTGGCGATGGTGACCTGCTCGCCCATCTCGTCGCTCAGTTCCTCGAGCGCGGGGGCGATCATCTTGCACGGGCCGCACCAGTCCGCCCAGAAGTCGACGAGGACGGGCTTGTCGGCATCGAGCACATCGGCCTGGAAGCTCGCGTCGGTGACAGTCTTGGTGGCCATGGGTATCTCCTGATTCTGCTTGGCCCCCCATCTGGGGAACGGGTCGTGACAAGGCAACGCGCGGGAGCCGATAGCTTTCCTTAGCCGGGCGCCATTTCGGCTTTCGGGCGCGGTCGGTTCGCCGCCAGCACCTCGGCCGGAATGGCGATGAGGCGCGGCACCTGCGTGTAGAGCACCGCCGCCTCCACGGTGCGGCCGGGATAGATCACGCCGAGCGCGGCGGCATAGGCGCCCATCTGCGCCAGCGTCGATTGCGGCACTTCGGCGAGCGAGGCGGGCGGGCGGCGGGCGGTCTTGAAATCGGCGACCAGCACCCGCTCGGCCGTCACCAGCAGCCGGTCGGCGGTGCCGGCGATCACCAGTTCGCCCACCGTCGCCGCGAGCGGCACCTCGGCCAAGGCATCGGGGCCGAACAGGTCGGACCAGTCCGGGTGATCGAGCACCGCGAGCGCCCGCTCCAGCATCTCCGCCCGTTCCTCTGCCGACAGGTCCGGCCCGTGCCGTTCGAGCCACGCCCTGCCACCCGCCTCGCGCAGGTCTGCGGGCACGTCGGGCAGGCGTTCGAGCAGCGTGTGGATCAGCACGCCCCGGCGTGCGGCCACGGCGGCCTGCTCGACCGGCAGCGGCGGGTCGGCGCTCGTGTCCTCGGCGCTGGCGGAGGGGGCAAGCGGGCGCGGCGGGCGCGGTTCCTCGCCCACGGGCCGCGTGGCCCAGTCGGGCAGCGGCTGGCGCAGGCCAAGGTCGGTCTGGAAGCGCTTTTCGACCGGCGGCGGCCGTTCGCCCAGTTCGGCCCGTGCGCCCCAGATCGGATCGTCGATCCACTCGCCGCCGAACAGTGGCGCGAGCCGGGCGTACCAGCTGTCCTGCGCGGGCGCCTTCTCGCGCTTGCCCAGCGCGCCGCCGATGAACAGCGCCTCCTCCGCCCGCGTCATGGCGACGTAGAGCAGGCGCCAGTGCTCCTCGCGCTCGGCGGCCTTCGCGGCCTCGGCTGCCTCGGCCACCCGGCCCACGCGTTCGTCCTTCGTCAGCGGCGGCAGCGGCAGAGTGCGCCCGCCGCCGCCCGGCAGGTCCTCCGCCAGCCACAGGCCGCTGGTACGCGAGGCATCGGGATCGCCGCAGGCGTCGGCGAGGATGACGATGGGTGCCTGCAGGCCCTTCGAGCCGTGGACGGTCATCACCCGCACCATGTCGCCCGCGCCCTCCGCCTCGCGCTTCAGCTCGCCCTCGCCCGCGTCGAACCAGCGGATGAAGCCCTGCAGGCTCGGCGTGTTGGTGGCGGCGAATTGCAGCGCGGCGTTGAGTAGTTCGTCGATGGGGTCGTTCGCCTCGGTGCCGAGCCGCGCCACCAGCCTGCCGCGCGCCGCCCATGGCCCGACGAGCATCCAGTGGAGCAGCGCCTGCGGAGGCTCGTAGTCGGCGATGCGGAGAAGCTGGCCGAGCTTGTCGACCGCCGCCCTGGCCTGCGGGGCATCGCTGCGGCGCAGGTGGCTCCACAGCGCACGGCCTTCGGGGCGGAAGCCGTGCTCCAGCAGCTCTTCCTGCGACCAGCCGAAGATGGGCGAGACCAGCAGGCAGGCGAGCGAGAGGTCGTCGAACGGCTGTGCGGCAAAGCGCAGCGCCGCCATCAGGTCCTGTACCGCCAATGGCGCGCCCAGCCGCAGGCGGTCCACGCCCGCCACCCGCACGCCCGCGGCATGGAGGCGCGCGACGATGAGGCCGGCGAGTTCCTTGCGCTTGCGCACCAGCACCATGATGTCGCCCGCCGTGGCGTTGCGCGGCGCGGCCTCGTCCTTGACCAGCGGATAGCCTGTGTCGAGCCACTCCTTCACCTGCGCGGCGATCCGGTCGGCCATGCGGCGCTCGGGCTCCGACACGCGGATTTCCGGGCCGCCGTTCTCGTCCTCGGCATCCTCCGGCTGGCCCGGCACCGGCTGCCACAACGTGACCAATCCCTCGCGCTCGAACCCGATATGCCGCTCGGGCGCGCGGTCAAGGCCGATGGATTCATGCCCGATGGCCGCGATGGCGCGGTCCACCACGTCGAGCACCGGCTGCGAGGTGCGGTAGGAGCGGCCCAGCCCAAGGTCCTGCAAGGCATTCAGCACGGCGACGTTGCGCGAGCCGATGGCGTTCTCCCGCCGCACCCGCAGCAGTTCGGCATAGCGGTTGCGCGCGGCGGCGAAGTTCTCGGGGCTCGTGCCCTGAAAGCCGAAGATCGCCTGCTTGTAGTCGCCCACGACGAAAATCGTGCGCAGCCGGTCCTCCGCCTGCCCGGCCCCGGCGAAGAAATCGTCGGTCAGCGCATCGATGATGGCCCACTGCGCCTCGTTGGTATCCTGCGCCTCGTCCACCAGGATGTGGTCGAAACGTCGGTCGAGCTTGTAGCGGATCCAGGCCGACATTTCGCGGTCGGCGAGCAGCGCGGCGGCCTTGGCGATGAGGTCGTCGAAATCGACCAGCCCTTCGCGCGACTTGGCCTCGTCCCAGGCGAGCGCATACTTGCGGCCCAGCTCCAACGCGGGGGTAATGACATCGACCAGCGCCAGCAGGCTGGCCTGCGCGGCGACCCCGGCCAAACGTTCGCGCGCCTCCTCGGCCAGCGCGGTGACGGCGGAGTCCTTCTTCTCGAGGTTGGACTGGTATTTGAGCTGGCCCTTGTCGTTGAACAGGTCGGCCAGCAGCGCGCCGGTGGCGGCAAACCGCTCTTCGGGCGAACCCAGCAGCCAGTCGCCAATAAGGCTCGCAAACTTCTGCCCGCTCGCCGCGCCCCAGCCATCGTAGGCCCACATCACTTGCTTGAGCAGCGCGGTGCACTCGGCCTCGTCGTGGCAGAGCTCGCACAGACCGGCGGCGGAGGCATCCGAGGGCAGACCCAGCAGTTGCCGCACGCGCGGCGCCATCGGCGGCTGCCACGCGCCCGGCCCGAACCAGGCCGCCCGCGCCTGGGCACAGCGCAGCAGCCATGCGCGCGCTCCGTCCGGCCCCATGCGCAGTGACAGGCCCTCGAGCGCGGCGACGGCCTCGCGGTCGGTGCGCTGCCAATCGACCAAGAGGTCCGCCAGCACTTGCGCCGCCAGCAGGTCGCGGTCGCGGTCTTCCATCGGGCGCGTGCCGGGGACGAGGCCCGCCTCCTCCGGAAAGGCGGAGAGCAACCACTGGGCAAAGGCGTGGATGGTATCGATGCGAAGCCCGCCGCCCGGGCAATCGAGCACGCTGGCGAACAACGTGCGCGCCCGGGCGATGGTAACGACGTCTCCGGTCGCGCCGATGGCGTCGAGATCGGCGGCGAGTTCGGTCGCGGGCATCCGCACCCAGTTCGCCAGCACCTCATTCACCCGGGTCGCCATCTCCGCCGCGCCGGCTTTGGTAAAGGTCAGGCACAGGATCTGCTCGGGCGCGACGCCGTCGGTCAGCAGCAGCCGCAGCACGCGGGCGGACAGCACCTGCGTCTTGCCCGTGCCCGCGCTGGCCGAGAGCCACACGCTGTCGTGCGGCGCGACGGCGGCCGCCTGGTTGTCCTTGAGGCGATAGACCTTCCCGCTCACGCTTCCGCCTCCCGGCCCTGCCACTCGGCGAGGCGCATGAGCTGGTCGTAGGTCGAATAGCCCGGCGCATCGGGATTGAGCCGCGCGACGAAGGGTTCGTTACCAAGGATCCACGCGTCGAGCGCGCCCAGCAGGTAGCGCTCGGTTTCCGGCAGGAACTCGGCGGGCGGAATGCCGGTGCGCTTGTTGCCCTCGAGCAGCGGGGTGGTGACGTAGCCGAAGCCCGTCGCGCTCTTGGCGTCGCGGCCCAGCGACCAGTATTCGAACGTCTCCGGCGCGCCCTGCAGGCCCTCGAACCCGCCCGCGCGAGCGATCAGCCCGATGGTGCCGAGCTGGAGCGCATATCCGGCCTCCACCTCCGCGCCGGAGGGCGGTGCGCCGGTCTTGTAGTCCACAACCGCCAACCCGCCGCCGGGCATCCGGTCGATGCGGTCGGCCTTGCCGAAGACGCGCACGCCCTTGGCCTGCATCTCGCCCCAGGCCTCGACCGCGACCGGCTCGCGGCCGGGCTGCTCGTCGAGCGAAAGCGCCACCCATTCGAGCGCGCGCAGCAGGCGCGGCCGCCACAGCGCGCTGAGCAGCGGATGGGCGGACAGTTCCTCGAGATGCCGGTCGGCCAACTCTTCGAGCGTGCCCTTTTCCTTGTGCCAGTCCTCCAGAATGGCGTGGGCGAGACTGCCCTGCCACGCCGGGCCGGGATCGGCATCCACGCCGTCGAGCTCGCCGAGGCGGAGGATCTTGGCGGCGTAGTACTCGTAAGGGTCCGAGCGCAGGCGATCGAGTGCGGTCACGCTGATGCCCTTGCTTGGCAGGCGTTGCTCGGCGCTCGGCACAACGCACGGCTGAGGATGCGGCGGCACGGGCGCGGGGTCGTCGATGGCCCGCGCGAGGGTGACGAGCGCGCGGTCGCTCGCCTCCTCGGTCATGTGCTGGCCCAGCAGCGCGCGCACGCGCAGCAGGAAGCGGCTGGCGATGGCGGGGCCGGAGACCTCGCGCCGCGCGCGGCTGAGCACCACCTCGGGCGCGCCGAGCGCTCCGGCGAGATCGTGCGCGGAAAGCCCGATGCGGAAATCCGCGCCCGGTACGCCGAGCGCGCGCAGCACGCCGGGCGCCAGCAGCGGATCCACAGACGGCGTCGGTGGCCATGTGCCCTCGTTCAGCCCGGCGCAGATGACGAGGTCGGCGCGGGTCATGCGCGCCTCCAGCAGGCCGTAGATCGCCACGCGCGGATGGCCGCCGTAGGGCGGACGCACGGCGACCTGGTCCATCGCATCGCGCAGCACGGGCGGCAGGTCCGCCGGTTCGAGCGCCACGGGCACCTCGCGCGCCTGCAGGCGCAGGTCCTCGATAAAGGCGGCGAGCGCGCGCCCGTCCTCGCGCGCCCACAGTTCGGTGCCGCACAGCGCCTCGCCCGCAGCAGCGAGCAGGTCGAGCCAGTTGGCCAGCCCGCGCGCCTCAACCTCTTCAACCAGCGGCGCGAGGATCGCCTCGACGCCCTGCCACCAGTCGGCGACCTTTGCCTCCTCGGCCACCACCCGCAGCGGCTCCAGCCCCGGCTCCTTGCGCGGGCCGCGCAGCTCGAGTTCAAAGGCGCGCGCTGCATCGAGCCAGTCAGGCCGCCCCTCGCCAAAGGCCGCCAGCGGGTGTTCGAGCAGCGCGATCAGCGGCACCGGCGCGGCGCGCTCGGCGGCGACCTCGGCCAGCAACAGCGCCACGCGCCCCGCCGCGGTCTGCGACAATGGCCGACCGGCCGAATCGTCGGCACTCACGTTCCAGCGCCTGAGGTGCTGCACCACCCGCGCCGCAAGCCCGCGATCGGGCGTGACGACGGCAACGCGCTTCTCCGGCACCTCCAGCGCCTCGCGCACCAGCAGGGCCACGGCCTGCGCCTCCTCCTCCGGATTGGCCGCCTCCACCAGCCGCACGCCCGCCATGCGCCGACGGCTGGCAGGCAAGTCGACCCAGGCCTTGCTCGCCTCCGGCGGCAGGAACAGGCTGGAGATGGCATGGCTGCGCTCGGGCGGGCCCTTGCCCAGCCCCGCGCGGTGCCACGGCTGCACCTCGGCCCGCGCCACGCCCATGCGATTGAGCAGCAGCTTGAGGTGATATTGCGGATGGGTGACGGCATCGCCGCGCGCGAAAGGCGTCTCCGCTTCCGCATCGCCCGCGCCGCCAAGCTCGTCCCAGACGGCATCGCTCATCGACAGGTCGAGATCGGGCAGGATCACCGCGCCCTGCGGCAATTCGCTGACGGTCCGCAGCAACCGCGCGAGCGCGGGCGCGGCGCTGGTGACGCCGGCGGCGACGTAGGGCGTGGCCGGCGGGTTCTCGCGCATCCGCCGTGCCGCCTCGCGGAACAAGAGGTTGCGCCGCGCCGCGGCATCCAGCTCGCCGCGCGCCGCCAGCTCGGCCTGCCACATCTTCGTGACGGCGTAGAACAACTTGGTGTTCTCGCGCCAGTGCTCGGCATTGTCCTGCAGCGCGCCGAGCACGCGGTCCTGCCACAGGTCCTCTAGATCGATCTCTTCGACCAGCAGCCGGTCCATCGAGGCGGCGATGTCCTGCGCCAGCCGCAGCCGCGCGCCCGCCGTCAGCGGCTGGCGGCCCAGCTCACCGCCCGCGATCTCCACAAACTGCGCGAGGCGCAGCCACCGCCGCGTGGGGTCGGCGGCAGGCGGGATGGCGGCCCCCGCGCCCAAGGAATCGAACAGCGGGCCAAGCGCCTCGTCGAGGTCGAGATCGCCGACCATGACCATGCGCGGCATTAGCAGGCCCGGCGTGCCGCTGGCGCCTGCATGGCGCACGAAGGCCTCGGACACGGTGCGCGCGGCGCGGGCCGAGGGCAGCAGCAGCGTCAGCCGGGCTAGGCCGAAGTCGGGATCGGCGTAGCGCGGCACCAGGCCGGCGACGAGCGCATCGGCGAACCCGCGGTGCGCGGCAATGGAATAGACCTGCGGCCCAGCCCGCTCAGCCATCGCGCAGCACGGCCTCGGTCGGCTTGATGGCCTCGGGCGTGCCGACCTCGAACCACTCGCCGGTGAAGGGCACGCCGTAGAGTCGGCCTTCCTCGATGGCGCGGCTCCACAGCAGGTTGGTGGAGAACGGCCCTTCCGGCGCGTCGCGCAGCAGGCGCTTCGCCACCAGCTGGATGCCGGTGTAGATATAGGGCGCGATGCGGCGTTCGCGGCGGCGGCTCACCCGGCCCGCGCCGTCCATGTGGAAGTCGCCGTGCCCGCGGAAGTTGTGCGCGCGGGTGTGCGGCACCAGCAGCAGCAGCGCGTCCATCCGCTCCGCGTCCCAGTGGGCGGAGAGATCGGCAAAGGCATCGCGCGGCCCCTCCAGCCAGACGTTGTCGGCGTTGAGGCAGAAGAACGGGTCGGGCAGCAGATCCTGAGCCTTGATCAAGCCGCCGCCTGTTTCCAGCAGCAGGTCGCGCTCGTCGGAGACGGTGACGGCGGGCGCCTTGCGGTCCTTCAGGTGCGCTTCGAGATTGTCGGCGAGGTAGTGGACGTTGACCACCGCCCTGGCCACGCCAGCCTCCTGCAGCCGGTCGAGCGTGTGGTCGATCAGCGGCTTGCCGGCGACGCGCACCATGGGCTTGGGCTGGGTGGCGGTGAGCGGACGCATCCGCTTGCCGAGCCCGGCGGCCATGACCATGGCGGTGTCGGAGGCGAGTTCGCTCATTCCCCCAGCCCTGCCCCGCGCCGCTCGCGGATGTCGGCGGGCACGTTAGCATCGAACCACTGCGCCACTGGCGCCAGCGCAGAATGCGCCAGGTCGCGTTCCATCGCCTCCCAGACGCGCGGGATCAGCCCAAGGTACTTTGGCTTGTCGTCGCGCTTCCACAGGCGGGTGAAGATGCCCACGATCTTGGCGTTGCGCTGCGCGCCGAGGCGGGCGTAGTCGGCCTCGAAATCGGGTCCGGTCTCGATCCGCGAGCGATAGAGGTCGAGCATCTCGGCCTCCAGCGCGGGCGAGACCTCGCGCCGCGCATCCTGCAGCAGGCTGACGAGATCGTAGGCCGGGTGGCCGACCAGCGCATCCTGGAAGTCGATCAGGCCCTGCCGTCCGTCACCCAGCAGCATGATGTTCTCGGCATGATAATCGCGCAGCACCGTCACGCCGGGCTGCTGGCGCAGCAGCAGGGGTGCGAGCGCCTCGCGCCAGGCGGCGAGAAAGCCCATGCCGTCCACCTCGATGCCCGCGGCGGGGCAGAACCAGTCGGGGAACAGCGACACCTCGCGCAGGTAAGTCTCCAGCGAGTAGGGCTCGAACGGGCCGGGCGGGCAGCGATGCAGCGCCACCAGCGCCTCGATGGCGTCGGCATAGGCCTGCCGCTCGCCCTCGGGATGGTCGTCGAGCCAGTCGCGCATGCGGTCGGTGCCGAAATCCTCAATCAGCACGAGTCCGCGGTCCGTGTCCTCCGCGTAGATTTCGGGCGCGCGCAGGTTCTGGCCGCACAACCATTTTCCGACGTGGAGGAACGGGCGCGGGTCCTCGTGCGGCGGGGGCGCGTCCATCAGCAGCGCGCCGCGCGGACCATGCTTCACGCGGAAATAACGGCGGAAGCTGGCATCTCCGGGCAGCGGATCGATGCTGGCGTCCTGCCATCCGGCGGCGGAGAGGAAGTCGTGCACCCCTGCGGGCAAGTCGCTCGTCATGGCATCCGCCCTAGCCAACCTTGCCCGCCTTCCACAATCGCCCTGCGCCCGTTTTCCGCGCGTTCCAGCGCAATCGACAGGCAATCCGCCTCGTGCGCAAAGCCGCCCGCGTGGTCGGGCCACTCGGCCAGCAGCACTGCGCCGTCGCGGTAGTCGTCGAGGCCCAGTTCCTCGACCTCTGCAGGGCTCTCCAGCCGGTAGAAATCGGCGTGGACGAGCGGCAGGTCGAGATGGTCGTAAGTCTCGAGGATGGTGAACGTCGGCGACGGAACCTCGCCCTCGTGCCCCGACGCAGCGATGATGGCGCGCGCGAGCGTGGTCTTGCCGGTGCCGAGGTCGCCGGTCAGCGCCACGACATCCCCGGGCCGGACCTTGCCCGCGATGCGCCGGCCGAAGGCGGCCATGGCGGCGAGGTCGGGCAAATCGACGATCAAGGCAGCAGCACCGTTGCCGTCGTGCCTGCGCCCTTCTCGCTCTGGATTTCCAGCCGCCCGCCGTGTGCCTCGATCAGTTGGCGCGCCAGGGGCAGGCCCAGCCCGCGTTTGCCCTCGCGCCCGTCGCTGCCCTTCAGGCGATAGCCGTCGAGCGCGCGGGCCAGTTCGCTCGGCTTCATGCCCTCGCCGTTGTCGGAGATCACGATGCGCGCACCCGACTTGCGCCGCGCCAGCGCCACCAGGATGCGCCCTCCCTCGGGCGTCGCGTCGATGGCGTTGTCGAGCAGGTTGCCCAGCGCCCGGCCCAGCTGGCGCTTGTCGGCGCTGACGGTGCCCGCGCTGCGATCGCCGCGCAGGTCGAGCGAAAGGTTCTTCGCCTCGATCGCCTCCTCGCGCATCCGCACGACCTGCGTGGTGAAGGCCAGCAGGTCGACATCCTCGGTGGCGATGGGCAGCAGCCCGGCCTCGCTCTGCGTCAGGTCGAGCACGCTCTCGATCTGGGTCGAAAGCCGCTCCACCGAAGCGAGGATGGCGGCGACGTATTCCTGCCCCTGCGGCGAAAGCTCGCCCGCCATGCCGGTCTGCAGCAGTTCGGCGAAACCGCCGATCGAGGTCAGCGGCGTACGGAATTCATAGCTCATGTTGGCGAGGAAGCGGGTCTTGACCGCGTCCGCCTCCTCCAGCGCCGTGGCGCGTTCGCGCAGCGCTTCCTCTGCCTTGGTGCTGTCGGTCACGTCGATGACCGTGAGGAGCCCGTTGCCGTCGGGAAGCGGAACGCCGGCGAATTCCAGCGTCCGCCCGTCGGAAAGCACCACGCGCCCGCCGCGCTGCTGGCGGTCGAGCGTGGCACCGCGCACGACCTCGCCGATTGCCTTGCGCTGGCCCGGCCGCGCCAGGCGGTTGGAAATGCGGTCGAGCAATTGGTCGACGTGCGGGTGCCGATCCACCACTTCGTCGGGCAGGCCCCAGATCGCCGGGAAGCTGCGGTTCCACAGCTGCATCCGTCCATCGGGCGCGAAGACCGCGAGCGATTCGAACAGCGAATCGAAGGTGGCCGTGCGGGTGCGCAGCAGGGTGTCGCGCGTGGCCGAGAGGGCCAGCTGTTCCGAGCGATCCTCCGCCACCAGCACCAGCCCGCCATCGGGCATGGGCTGGGCGACGACGCGCAGGTGAACGCCATCGGGCAGCGTCCAGTGGTCTTCCTGCGGCACGTCGCGCAGGAACCATTGCGCCAGCTCGCCGCGCCACTGCGGAAAGTCGCGCACCTCGGGCAACCGCCCCTTGTCGCGGGCCATGTCGAGGAAACGTTCGAACGTCGGCGGATCGACCTGCGCCGACGTCGGCAGGGCGAAGATGCGCTGGAACGGCTGGTTGGCGAAGGTCAGCAGGCGGTTCTCGTCGAACTGCGCCACGCCCACCGACAACTGGTCGAGCATCGAGCGTTGCGCGGCGCGGAAGGCGCGGAAGGCGCGGCCCTGCTCCTCCATCTCCTCGATGTCGATGGCATAACCGGCCACGCCCTCGGGCCCCAGCGGCAGGTCGCTGACGCGCAGGGTGCGGCGCTGGCTGCCGACCGTCGCCTGCACGATCCGCTCGACCGGCATGTCGCGCTCGTGCGCCTGGCGGGCGATCTGCGCGGCGGTGAGGCCGTCCACGGCTTCGACCAGCTCGATCTGCTCGTCCACCACCAGCTTCGCGCTCTTGGCCCCGACCGCCTCGACATAGGCGGAGTTGACGAGGCGCAGGCCCATGTCCGGCCCGCGGAACCACATCGGCATTGGCGCGGCCTCGATAAGGCCGACGAGCGCGGCGAAGTCGTTGCGCGCCCGCGCCGTTTCGCCGCGCAGGCGGGAAAGCTCGCCCTGGCTCTCGGAGAAATCGAACCACCAGATAAGCACCGCGCCGCCCGTCGCGATGGCGGGATTGGCGAGCTGTCCGCGCATGGCGAGACTGCGTTCGGAGCCACGCGGCGTCGCCACCATGCGGAACGGGGCGGCGGTCTTCTGCGTGCGCTTCACCGCGTCCCGCAACTGCTCGAGGTCGTGCGCGTCGAGCCCCGCGCTTCCCGTGTCGAGTTCGGTGATGAAACCGGGGAGCCTGGGCAGGCCCAGCCATGCCGCCAGCCGGTCCGGCCCCTCCAGTCGCCCGTCGCTGCGCACCAGCAGCGGGATGGCGGGCGCATCGTCGATCATTTTTGACAGTCGCCGCGTGGCGACACGCGCGCTGCGGGCGGCGCGGGCGCGGTTGAGCGAGGTGATGGCGAGCCACACCGCGCCGGCCGTCCATGCGGCCAGCAGCAAGCCCAGAAGGGCCAGCGCGGTGGGGCTGAGTTCCATGCCCCGCAGCTATGCGCCGCCGGGGCCGGATGCAATGACCGCCCGCCCGATTGTCACGATAATCGGGCGGGCTATCAGCTTAGTAGCGGTAGTGCTCGGGCTTGAACGGGCCTTCCACCGGCACGCCGATGTAATCGGCCTGCTGCTGGCTGAGCTTGGTCAGCTTCACGCCCAGCTTGTCGAGATGCAGCGCGGCGACCTTTTCGTCGAGGTGCTTGGGCAGCACGTAGACGTCGTTGTCGTAGCTGTCCGACTTCTCCCACAGCTCCATCTGCGCCAGCACCTGGTTGGTGAAGGAGCAGCTCATCACGAAGCTGGGGTGGCCGGTGGCGCAGGCCAGGTTCACCAGGCGGCCCTTGGCGAGCACGATGATTTCCTTGCCGTCGGGGAACTTCACCAGGTCCGTGCCCGGCTTCAGCTCGGTCCAATCGTAGTTGTCGAGCTGACTGATCTGGATCTCGCTGTCGAAGTGACCGATGTTGCACACGATGGCCATGGGCTTCATGCCCTTCATGTGTTCGGCGGTGATGACGTCCTCGTTGCCGGTGGTGGTGACGAAGATGTCGGCGCGGCCAACCGCGTCTTCCATCGTGGTCACCTCGAACCCGTCCATCGCCGCCTGCAGGGCGCAGATCGGGTCGATCTCGGTCACCAGCACGCGCGCCCCGCCGTTGCGCAGCGACTGGGCGCTGCCCTTGCCGACGTCGCCGAAGCCGGCAACGCAGGCGACCTTGCCCGAGAGCATCACGTCGGTCGCGCGGCGGATGGCGTCGACCAGCGATTCGCGGCAACCGTAGAGGTTGTCGAACTTCGACTTGGTCACGCTGTCGTTCACGTTGATCGCGGGGAACGGCAGCTTGCCCTTCTTGGCGAGCTGGTAGAGGCGATGGACGCCGGTGGTGGTCTCTTCCGAGACGCCCTTCAGGTTCTTGACCGTCTGCGTCAGGTAGCCGGGCTTCTTCTGCAGGAAGGCCTTCAGCGCGCGCTGGAACTCGACTTCCTCGGCGTTGCCGGGCTCGGGCAGGTCCTCACCCGCCTCGACCCGCGCGCCCCACAGGGCGAACATAGTGGCATCGCCGCCATCGTCGAGGATGAGGTTGGCCGTCGTGCCTTCGCCATGGCCTTCCCAGTCGAAGATGTGGCCGACGTAGTCCCAGTACTCGGCAAGGCTCTCGCCCTTCACGGCGAACACCGGGATGTCCTGCGCGGCGATGGCGGCGGCGGCATGATCCTGGGTGGAGAAGATGTTGCAGGTGGCCCAGCGGACCTCGGCGCCGAGCGCGGTCAGCGTCTCGATCAGCACGGCGGTCTGGATGGTCATGTGCAGCGAGCCGGTGATGCGCGCGCCCTTCAGCGGCTGCGACGCGCCGAATTCCTCGCGCGTGGCCATCAGGCCGGGCATCTCGGTCTCGGCGATGTTGATCTCGGCGCGGCCGTAGTCGGCGAACGCGATGTCCTTGACGATATAGTCGGTGAATGCGGCGTCGGCCACGGGCAGCTCCTTGGGTTCGATGGGGTGTGGCGCTGCCGGGGCTCCGTGCAGCGTGGATGTTGACGCGCGCCATAGAGGGGGGCGCGCGGGGCGTAAACCCCTGCCTTTTGGTCCGGCCTTGCCGGGCAAGCCTGCGCTTTATCCTGCCCTTGTGCCCAGCCCCGCCGCGCCTATCTGAGGCACACCTCTTTTCCAAGCGAAGGACGACACGACATGACCATTGCCAAGGGCGACAAGCTTCCCGACGTCAAGCTGACCAAGGCCACCCCGGACGGACCCGAAGCGGTCCAGTCGAGCGACTTCTTCGCCGGCCGCAAGGTGGCGCTGTTCGCCGTGCCCGGTGCCTACACCCCGACCTGCTCGGCCAAGCACCTGCCCGGTTTCGTCGAGAACGCGGAGGCGCTGAAGGCCAAGGGCGTGGACGAGATCGCCTGCACCAGCGTGAACGACGCCTTCGTCATGAGCGCCTGGAACAAGACCGACGGTTCGGACGACATCACCATGCTGGCCGACGGCAGCGGCGACTTCGCCAAGGCGCTGGGCCTCGACGCCGATTTCTCCGCCTACGGCATGGGTCAGCGTTCCAATCGCTACTCGATGATCGTCGACGACGGCGTGGTGACCGAGCTGAATGTCGAGGGGCCGGGCGAATTTGGCGTCTCCGGCGCGGAGCACATGCTCGGCCAACTCTGACATTGTTCCAGTTTTTTTGGAAAAGGGGCGTCGTAACGGCGCCCCTTTTTTATCCGATCGACGCGCCTTTCCCATCGCGGCCGCGATTCCGAGCCTGCGATTGATTGACCTTTCTTCGGGGCCATTGCGTGCTGCGAAGCGTAGGACTGTCATGACCCTTTATCAGACTCGCGCCGGTAGCGGCGCGCCACTCCTCCTGGTCCACGGCCTGGGAGGGAGCACCCGCTCCTGGGACAGCATCTCGCCTGCCCTCTCGCGGGAGCGGGAGGTCATCGCCGTTGACCTGCCAGGACACGGCAAGTCGCCGGCGGAGGACGATAGCGGCACGTTCGAGGGGCTCGCGCGGAGCCTCGAGCGCTGGATCGAGCAACAGAACCTTACAGGAGTCGATCTCGTGGGAAGCTCGCTCGGCGGTCGGCTGGTGCTGGAAATGGCGAGGCGCGGCACGGCGGGCGCTGTCGTCGCTCTCGACCCGGGCGGGTTCTGGAAGGGGTGGGAGCGGACATTCTTCAAGTCCACGATCACCGCATCGATCGCGCTCGTAAGAGCTCTGCAACCGGCGATCCCGGCGATCGTGAAGAACGTCGCTGGTCGAACCGCCCTGATGGCGCAGCTTTCGGCGCGACCCTGGGCCCTCGACCCAAGTATCATCGCCACCGAATTGAAGACCTTCGCCAACACCGAGACCTTCAACGCGCTGGTCAAGGATCTTGCGGCCGGTCCACGGCAGCAGGGCCCCTCAAAAACGGGACGTCCCATCGTCATCGGATGGGGAAAGAAGGATCGGCTATGCCTGCCACGACAAGCCAGTCGCGCGATGACTGCCTTTCCGGGCGCAACCCTGCATTGGTTCGAAGGAAGCGGGCACTTTCCGATGTGGGATCAGCCGCAGGAAAGCATCCGCCTCATCCTTGATACGACCGGACGAAACGTCGCCGGACATTAAATTCCGGAAGAAATCATAGGCGAATTATCCCGAGAAACTCGCTGCGCTGGCAAACTTGGCGTGCGGCTCAATCGTCCCAGCTCACGTTCACGCCTAGGCTGTCGATATTGTCGACGAAGTTGGGATGCGCGCGGCGGATGGGGTCGGCGTCGAGGATCGTGCTCTCCCCGTCGATGCTGGCCGCCACCATCAGCATCGCGATGGCGACGCGGATGATGTAGGGACTCGTCACCGTCGCGGGCACCAGCTTGTCGCCGCCGAAGGTGATGAGGCGGTGCGGGTCGCACAGCAGGGTGTGCGCGCCGAAAAGGCTGAGCTCTGTGTGCCAGGTGAGCCCGCCTTCGTAGACCTTGTTCCAGAACATCGTCTGCCCCTTGGCCTTCACCCCCAACGCGATGAAGATCGGCAGCAGGTCGGCGGGAATGTAGGGCCAGGGCGCGGCCTCGACCTTGGTGGTCAGATGGCTGGTGAAGTTCTGCTGCACCACCAGCTGTTCGGGCGCGTCCAGGCGGCTCCAGCCGTCCTTGTGCTCGACGTGGGCGCCGAACTTCTCGAACGTGCGGTCGATCAGCATGAAATCCTCGGGCCGCGTGTTGCGCACCGAAATGTCGCCCCCGGTCACCGCGGCCAGCGCCATGAAGGTGGCGACCTCGTGGAAATCCTCAACGAAGGTGTAGTCGACCTCGTTGAAGGTCGCCCCGCCCTCGATCGAGACCATCGAGGTGCCCTTGCCGCGTATCGTTGCGCCCATCTGCTCGAGGAAAGTGCACATCTCCTGCACGTGCGGCTCGCAAGCGGCGTTGACGATCTGGCTGGTGCCCTTGGCGGTAAGGGCGCTGATGATGAAGTTCTCGGTGGTGGTGACGCTGGCGTATTCGAGCCACATCCGCGCGCTTTCCACCTTGCCGGTGTTGCGGAAGACGATGTCCTTGCCTTCGTAACTGGTCTCCGCGCCGAAGGCCTTAAACACTTGCACGTGCGGATCGATCTCGCGCGCGCCCAGCGTGCAGCCCTTGACCTCGTGCTCCAGCCGCGCCTCGCCGAGCCGGGTCAGCAGGCCGGGGATCATCATGATGCTGGCACGCATGGCCTGGGGCAGTTTGGCCTTGGCATTGGAGGGGATGGTCGAATGGTCGATGCGCAACGTCTTTGCTGCCTTGTCCCAGTCGACCGTGCTGCCGAGTTCCGAGAAGAAGGCGTGGATGCGCGTGACGTCGGTGATCTCGGGCACGTTGCGCAGCATGATCGGCGCGTCGCTGAGCAGTGTCGCGCACAGCACCGGCAGCACGGCGTTCTTGTTGGCCGAAGGGTCGATCCTGCCGACCAGTTTCTGTCCACCCCTCACGCGCAGCGATGCCATTCGTCGTCCCTTACCTGTAAATCGTATTGAGCGAGGCTTAGTAGCCCATCAGTCGCAGCACTTCCTCGCGACTCTTCGAATCGCTGCGGAAGGTGCCCATGACGCGGCTCGTTACCATGCCCACGCCCGGCGTCCGAACGCCGCGCGCGGTCATGCAGGCATGGCTCGCCTCGATCACCACCGCCACGCCGCGCGGGTGCAAGTTGTCCCAGATACACTGGGCGACCTCGGCGGTCAGCCGCTCCTGGATCTGCAAGCGCCGGGCGAAGCCGTGCAGCACGCGCGCCAGCTTGGAAATGCCGACAACGTGGTCCGTCGGCAGGTAGGCGATCGCCGCCTTGCCGATGATCGGGGCCATGTGGTGCTCGCAATGGCTCTGGAACGGAATGTCCTTCAGCAGCACGATCTCGTCGTAGCCACCCACTTCCTCGAACACTCGACTTAGGTGGCTGGCGGGATCCTCAGTGTAGCCGAGGCAGTATTCCTTCCACGCCCGCGCGACCCGCGCAGGGGTGTCGAGAAGGCCCTCGCGCGAAGGATCGTCGCCGGCCCATTCGATCAGCGTGCGGATGGCATCCTGCACGTGCTCGGGCACGGGAGGCTTGGCTGAGCCGTCGGGACGGCGGGGATCGTCTTCGTCGGGGCCGACCAGGCTACTCATCGCCGTCCTTGCGCTTCTGCTTGCGTTTCAACCGCGCCCTTGCCCGCGACAGCAGCGATCCGCGACGGAACAATCCGCGCCGCTCATCGTGCAGTGTGAACATTTCATCCGGGCTTTCCGGATCGAGCGTCTGGCGCTGCGCCATATCCGCCAAAAGGCCGTCGGGCAATTCCGGGTTGAAAGGGCGCAGGTGCCTGTGCGCGCGGTCACCGGCGGCGGCGATCAGCGCGGCCATCGATCCGCCGTGCCGCTCCAGCGCCTCGCCCGCATTCTCCTCGCGGATGCCCAGATGCTCGGCCAGCAGGGACAGGCGCAGCTTGTGGATCGTTTCGCAGGCCTTTTCGTTGCCGGGCCGCTCGCAGTCGATGAACACGTCGCATTCGCTGTCGAGGCCGAGCGAGCGGTTGTTCATGTTGGCCGAGCCGATGCGCAGGATACGATCGTCGATGATCGTCAGCTTGGCGTGGACGTAGATGTTCTGCTCGCCCGAATAGGGCACGTAGATGTGGAAGCAGTCATCCTTGTCGAGCTCCTGCAATGACTGGATAAGCTCGGCGCGCGCGGGCGACATCGCCTGCTCCTCCAGCCATCCTTCCGCCATTTCCGGCATGACGATCACGATCTCGGGCGGATCGGGCTCGGCCAGCCGCTTGGCGATGGCCTCGCAGATCACCCTGCTGGTGAGGTACTGGTTCTCGGCGTAGATGAAGTTGCGCGCAGAGGCGATCTGGCGGACGAACAGCTGCTCGATCTCGTCCACCGCAGGGCAGCCGTCGTATTCGGCGCGAGTGCGGGCGATGCCGATCTCCACGTCCTCGAAATGCGCCTCGAGATTGTCGGGCCAGGCGCTTTCACTGCCAGTGTCTGGCACATCGAGCGGTGGGCCACCGGCGCGCGACCACCGCGCGCGGCCGAGCGCCTCCAGCTCGCCCGCCACGTCCCCTTCCAGCATCATTGTGACGTCGTGCCAGGGCTTGTATGCCTTGCCGTTGGGCCGACGGCGACGCTTGTCGTGTTCCTTGTGCTCGCGCGTGTCCCAGCGCGCGGCGGTGAGGTCGATGCCGCCGCACACGGCAAACCCGTTGTCGATGACGACGATCTTCTGGTGATGCGAGCAGCCGACCGGGTGCTTGGTGTCGAACTTGAAGTCGATCCCGTCGGCGCGCCACCAGCGATAGAGGTCGAGCAGCATGGCCCCGCGAAAGGCGAACTGCATCATGCCCACGTGCCACTTGAGGATGCGAATCTCCAGGCCGGGGCGATGGCGGGCCAGCCACAGGATGAAGCTGCCGAGCCGTACCGGGTATTCGCGCTTCCAGCCCTTCTGCCACCAGCGGCGACCACGGCTGAGATGAATGCGGGTGTCGAAATCCCAGCCGATCAGCATGATGCGCTTCTGCGCCTTCAGCATGGCCTGCTGGATCAGGTCGAAATAGTCCTCACCGTCGATGACCACGCGCACGCGGCTGGCCCGGGCATAACGCCAGACCGCGGGATCGGTGGATGCATCGTCGAATCCCTCGACATCGTATTCGAATGCCAAATGTGCCTCCCGTCGAACGCCGCCTATGCCTTGGCGTCTTCCATCTTCTCCGGAGTGACCTCGGCGCTCGCCTTTTCTTCGGCCTTCCGGCGCTCGAAGACCTTGCGCATATGCTCGCGATCCTCGTCGGTCAGGTGCTTTTCGAAGTCGGGGAAGTGCTCTTCCTCCTCCTCATCGATGTGATGGCGATAATCGTGGTCGAGCTTCTTGAACTTGGTCAGCCATGCCGACGACGACATCTCGGTTGCTGCCAGATCGTTGAGCATTTCCTCGATTTCGTGGTGTTCGGCCACCGAGTGGCGCGTTTCGTCGGTGGTCGGCGGCTTGCGCATCATCGTGGAATAGAGCGCCTGTTCCTCGGCGCTGGCGTGGCCCTTCACCTCTTTGGTGAAGTCTTCGAGCAACTGCTTGCGCTCCTCGCTCTCGCCGCTGGTCCGGGCCATCTTGTCGAGCATCTCGCGGTGCAGGTCGTGATCTTCCTTGAGGCGGGCAAAAATGTCTTCGGACATGGGATGGGCTCCTGAGCGGTCGTGTGCCCTACAATGGGTGGGCTTCACGCCGGTTCCGATGGCGAACGGGTTCCCGGGCCACGGCCGGTATCGCCGATGCAAAAAAGGGACCGACCCCTTCCGGGGCCAGTCCCTTTTTATGGCGCGCCCGGAAGGATTCGAACCTCCGACCGCTCGGTTCGTAGCCGAGTACTCTATCCAGCTGAGCTACGGGCGCGCTTGATGAGCGGGCGCATACGGGGGTCGTCGCGGCTTGGCAAGGCCCTTACGATCGATTGTTTCGCAATGCGTCAAGCAGCGCCCGGTCCATCGGCGCGAGCGGCAGGGCGGCAGCTTCCTCCGGCGTGAGCCAGCGCCACGCCTGGCCGTCCATGCCGCGCGGACTGAGGCCGGGCTGGCGGCTGGTGTAAAGAAGCAGGACAATAGGGATTGGCCCGTGCTGCTCGGCAAACCCCGCCGGTTGCAGCGCCTGCGGATCAACCATGATGCCGAGCTCCTCTGCGATCTCGCGCACCAGCGCATCGCGCGGAATCTCGCCGTTTTCGACCTGGCCACCGGGAAATTCCCAAAGGCCGCCGTGATGCTTGCCCGGCAGCCGTTGCTGCATCAGCAGGCGGCCCTGCGCATCGACCAGGGCAAGCGCCACCACGGTCAGGAATGTCGGATTTTTTTGCACCTTAACCTACGTGCTCAACCTCTTGTTAGCACCTGATTGCGTAATTCCCCGGTATCGAACTGACCAGGAACCGACCGCGTGGTGGCCAAGACTTTCTTCCGGCGAATTCTCGAAGACACTCGCGGTGCCACCGCGGTGGAATACGGGCTGATCGTCGCGCTGATCGTCATCGCCATGATCACCTCGCTGCAGGGCCTCGCCAATTCAACGATCGATATGTGGAACGGGATCGAGACCAAGGTCAACGCCTCGAACGACAAACTCGATTAGGAATTTTTCAAGAATTTTCCCTTAGTCGGGAGAATAGCTCGACCGGCATTACGGAAGAGCCGGGTAACGAAGACCAGAGACCAGGAGACACTACATGACCTTCTTCAAGAACCTCGTCCGCGACGAACAGGGTGCCACCGCCATCGAGTACGGCCTTATTGCCGCCCTCATCGCCGTCGCCGCCATCACGGCGATGCAGAGCCTCGGCGAAGAGCTGAGCACGACCTTCAACAACGTCAGCACCGAGCTGACCGAAGCGAACACGGCCAACGCCTAATCGCTGACGGCATAACGCCAAAAAGAGGGGCGGCAGGGAAACCTGCCGCCCTTTTTTTTTGGCGTCCGGGAAAGCCGGGAGGGGCACGCGCGCCCTCCCCCTTTCCTCTCGGTCAGTTGGACCGGACGACGATCTTGTAGCGCTGGCCCGGCACGACCTGCTGGTTGCCGGTCAAGCCGTTCAGCACGCGGAAGCGGGCTTCCTGCGCGTCGGTATAGGCCATGCGGCGCGAGAGCGTGGCGACCGAATCGCCGCCGCCCGCCTGCACGATGTCGATCCGGCGCGGCACGACGTTGCCTGCTTCCTGCGCGCTGATTCTCCGCATCGACTGGTAGAGCGAGTTGAAAACGCCCGCCTGGCCCGCCGGGGTGATCGACTGGAAGTGGTAGGCCTGGCCGCCACCGAAGTCGTAGGCGAATACCGTTACGTCGACCTGCTGCTGCCCATTGTTGACGCGGGCGGTGCCGTAGGCGGCAGGGATGCCGTTGACGTTCGTGGTCTGGATGGCGGAAGGCACGATCTGCGCCTGCTGCCCGCCGAGCGCGGCGAAGACCGAGCGGACGTAGCTGTCGAGGTTGCCGGTATACTGCGCGGTCGTCAGCTGCGCGCGGCCGCCGTCGCCGTTCACGCTCACGGCACGCGTGCCGTTGATCATGTAATAGCCCTGCGGCGCGGTGAAGCTCAGGCGCAGCGTCGGGTGGATGAACTGGCGGCCCTCGATCACGCCCTGCTGCGGATCGTCGCCGTAGATCATGCCGTCGATGCGGCTGAGGAAGGTGTCGCGGTTGGTCACGCCCGTCGCGTTGCCCGCCATCTGCATGGCGTTCTGCACGCGGCTTGCAGGATCGGGGTGCGTGCTCGCCCACTCGGGGATCGTCGCGTTGTCGCGGCCCTGCAGCTGCGCATCGAGCTGGTTCTGCATGGCGAGGCTCTGCAGCAGCGTTCCCATGGCGTGCGGATCGTAGCCCGCGGAATTCAGGTAGCGGATGCCGAGCTGGTCCGCCTCCAGCTCCTGGTTGCGCGAATAGCTGAGCGTGAGCAGCTGCGAGCCCTGAAGGGCGGCCTGCGACAGCTGCTGGCCCAGCGGATTGTTGCCGCCGAGCAGGATGCTGGAGAGGATGGCAAGGCCCACGCCGCCCAGCTGGTTGCGCTGCGCCGCAGCCTGACGCCGGGCCGAGTGGCGCGCCGCGACGTGGCCGACCTCGTGGCCGAGCACGGCGGCCAGTTCCGCCTCGTTGTTCATCAGGTTCACCAGCTGGCGCGTGGCGTAGACGTAGCCGCCGGGCACGGCGAAGGCGTTGTTCACGCTGGAATTCAGCAGCGTCACGTCGAAGGCACCGGGGGTGCTGGCGAGGCCGGACTGGACGGCGATGTTCTGGCCGACCTGCTGCACGTACTGGGCCTGCGGACCGGTCATCTCGCCGCCGAACTCGGCCACGAACTGCTCGTGATACTGCGCGCCCTGCTGCGCCTCGGCCTGGGTGATGGGGGAGCCGGCGGGCACGTTGGCGCCCGGCACGGTGGCGCAGGCGGCCATCGTCAGCGAGCCCGCGCCGATCAGCGCGAGGGTCTTGAACTTGCGAATTAGCGGGTGCGACGGGTGCGACATGGTGCCTTGGCTCCTCGAAACGGTGCCGGGCGGAACGGCCGCCCGGTCAATGATTTCGAGAACCTACGCCCCGCCCCGATGTTCCCGGCGCAAGGGCCCGGTCAGAGATCGTGGCCGATGGCAAGGAAGCGTTCCTCGCGCTGGCGGCGGAGTTCGTCGGGCGAGAAACCGGCCAGAGTGTCCAGCTCCTCGCCGATGGCCTCGACCAGCGCCGCGATGGCCGCGCCCGGATCGCGCTGGGCACCGCCGAGCGGCTCCTTCACGATGCGGTCGATCACCTTGAGTTGCAGAAGGTTCTGTGCCGTCAGCTTCATCGCCTCTGCCGCCTGCGGGGCCTTTTCCGCCGTGCGCCAGAGAATCGAGGCGCAGCCTTCGGGCGAGATCACCGAATAGACCGCGTGCTCGAACATCAGCACGCGCTCGGCGCTCGCCAGCGCGACCGCGCCGCCCGAACCGCCCTCGCCCACGATGGCAGCGACCATCGGCACGCCCAGTGCCAGGCACGCCTCGGTGCTGCGGGCGATGGCCTCGGCCTGTCCGCGCTCCTCCGCCTCGATGCCGGGGAAGGCGCCGGAGGTATCCACCAGCGTCACCACCGGCAGGCCGAAGCGGTCGGCCAGTTCCATCAGGCGGATCGCCTTGCGATAGCCTTCGGGCTTGCCCATGCCGAAATTGTGCTTGATGCGGCTCTCGGTATCGTGGCCCTTCTCGTGCCCGATCAGCACCACCTTGCGGCCCTGCATGGTGGCAAGACCGCCCATGATCGCCTGGTCGTCGCCGTAGAGGCGATCGCCGCCAAGCGGCATGAAATGCTCGAACCCTTGCGCCACATAGTCGCGGAAATGCGGACGGCCCGGATGGCGCGCCACCTGCGTCTTCTGCCACGGGGTCAGGCCCGAATAGGTCGTCTCCAGCAGCTTCGCGCTCTTCTGTTCGAGCCGTTCGAGCTCCCTGGAGATGTCGGCCAGCCCGTCCTCTCCGGCGGCGGCGCGCAGGTCTGCGATGCGCTGCTCCAACTCGGCGACGGGTTTCTCGAATTCGAGGAAGGAAATCATGGCGCCGCGCTAGCTGCCCCGTGCGCGGCTAGCAAGAGGATGCCGCTCGTTCACCAGCGCCACCAGCCGCGCGGCATCAACGTGGGTATATATCTGCGTGGTGGCGATGTCGGCGTGGCCGAGCAGCGTCTGCAACACGCGAAGGTCCGCCCCGCCCTCCAGCAGGTGCGTGGCAAAGGCATGGCGCAGCACGTGGGGGCTGACCTTGGCCGGATCGATCCCGGCACGCGCCGCCAGCGCGCGCACCAGTTGGAACAGCCGAACGCGCGAGATATGGCCGGTGCGCGAAGGGAAAAGGCAGTCCGAACCGCCGGGGCGCACGGCCATCCAGCGCGACAGCGCCGCCTGCGCCCGGCGTGAGACCGGCACCATGCGTTGCTGGCCGCCCTTGCCGGTGACGGTTAGGAAAGGCGCGTCGCGCGGCACGGCGCCGACCGGCATCGACACCAGCTCGCTCGCGCGCAGGCCCGAGCCGTAGAGCAGTTCGAGCAGAGCCAGCATCCGCACCTCCGCGGCACGCTCTCCCGCCGCCTCGTCTTCCGCCGTGCGCAGCAGGCGTTCAACCTCCTCGTGACCCAGGATCCGCGGCAGGGGGCGGCGGGCCTGCGGTCGCGGGAGGACGGTCGAAGGGTCGTCGTCGCGAAGGCCATCGTCGATGCAGAAACCGTAGAACTGGCGAAGCGCGGAAACCTTGCGCGCCACGCTCGCCGGGGCGAGGTGCGCCCAGGCACCCGTCAGGCGCGCCAATTCGTCGCGGCTCGCAGCAAGCAGGTCACCGGCGACCTCCTCCGCGCCTTCGAGGTCGCGGCGATAGGCGGAAAGCGTGTTCGCCGCCGCCCCGCGCTCGGCGGCGAGCATGGCGAGAAAGGCGTCGATCGCGGCGCTCAAGGCTAGCCCCGCGCCACCGCCTCCGCGGCGATCATCCGGGCTTCCGCGCCGAGGCCGACGCGATTGAGCGCGGCGACGATGTGATAGAGCTGGCGCGGCGTCATCCGCTCCCAGCTTTCGCCCTGCATCCCCAGCCCTGCCAGCAGCGCGACGAGCGCCGGGTTGCGCACCTGCGCCGCGCGGTCGATCTTGCGGCTCCACGCGCTGGCACGGGTAAAGTCGATGCCGTAATCCTCGCCGTAGCTCGCCAGATCGCCCTCATCGAGCCGGCCGAGCCCGGCGAGCCCCGCGACGAGGAAGGCGCCCTTGCGCTTGTCGGCGCTGGCGTCTGCATCGATGAAGTCGTCCACCGCGCCGGTGCTGACCGTCCCGTCGCGCTGCGGCTGTGCCAGCGCGAGCAGGGCCCAGCCGAGGCTTCCCGCGTCCACCGTGTCGCCCCAGCGCAGGGCATTGGCATCGAGCCCGGCGGCCAGCATCGAGGCGATGAGCTGCCCGGCATCGGCCTGCATCGCGTCGCTCACCGGCAGGCGCGCCGCGGCATAGGCGGTGAGGACGGTGCGGCCATAGTCGCCGCCCTCGCCCCAAAGGCTCTTCATGGCAGCCAATCGCTGCGCTGCGGTATTGGCGACATAGGCATCGCGCAGCAGCACCGCGTCGGCCTTTTCGCTCTCCTCGTAGCGGTCGCTGGCGTAGAGCTGGGAGTAGAGATCGACCATCGCCGAGGACGACAGCAGGCCGCTGGCACCGGCCTCGTCCGAGGCGGCGATGCGGTCGGTCAGCGGGCTCGCCGGGATCAGCGGATCGGCAAGGCGGTTGCGCCCTTCGGCGGTAAAGCCTTCAGGCATTTCCACCCCGAGCGCGCGCGCGAGCGCGAAGCGCCACGGCGTCATCTCCTCCCCGCTGGGCCACTCGATATTCACGGCGCGCCCGCCCTCGCCGGCCGCACCGGCGTAACGCTGGGCCAGTCGCACGTCGATCTCCGGCGCGGCGCCGGTGCCCAGCGCCCGGTCGAGCGAGCGTTCGGCGCTGCGCGTTTCCCCGGCATAGGCGGTGCAAATGGCCTTCAGCAGCTGCCAGCCGCCATCCTCGCGCACGTCGCCCTGCAACCGCGCGACCGGGCACATGCCGAGGATGTCGCCCGTGCCGAGATAGGCCTGGAAAGCCGCATCGGTCAGCGCGCGATCATAGTTCGATCCGTCGATGTCCTGCACCAGCGCGCGGGCGACCGCGGCCTCCCCCATGCCGTTCAGCGCGCGGGCACGCAGCGCCGCGAATTCGACCGGGCTCATCCCGGCGGGCGCGTCGAGCCTGCTGGCGAGCGCGCGGCGCAGCAGGATATGCCCCCAGCGCGAGACCAGCGGACCGTCGCTGGCGGCAAGCGCGGCGCGCACCAGGCCGGCAGGCTGGCGGGCGAGCGAGCCGACGGCGAAACCGCCCTCGGCCTGCGACAGCACGCCGACCTGTTCGACCGCGCGGCGGGCGGCGGCGGGAATGTCGTACTTGGGACGCAGGCCGAGCAGCACGTCGAGCTCCTCGGGCTCCATCCGCTGGATCTCGCCGATGGAGGGGAAGCCCGGCGGCAGGTTCAGCCGCGCCCGGGGAGCGGCACCCGCGGAGGGCGCGCGGTAACTGTCGGGCAAGTCCTGCACCACGGGCGAGGAGCCGGGCGCGGTGCTGGCGGTGGGCGCGGGAGTGGGCGCGGGGCTCGCCTGCTCGTCCTGCTGCCCGGCGGCCAGGGCCAGCGTGGAGGTGAGCGCCAGCGCGGCGCCGCCCAGCCACAGGCCTGTGCGCCTCACGACGCGCTCTCCGACACGGCCACCGGCTCCACGATCATGCGCTGTTCCTGCTGCCCGCCGTCGTACCAGGCGATCACCAGCACCCCCGCGAGCACGGCCAGCGCCAGCAGCAGTATCGTCTTGCGCGCCAAATTCATGCCCACCCAGTTCCATGCGACCCGATCACCTCGCGGCGGTTTCCTGTTCCTGCTTGCCCGGACAACCCGGCAAGCGACCTTGCCAGCGCGGTTAGCCCATCTATAGGCCATGCGGCAATGACCATTGCCAAGCACCTGCCCGATGCCGCCACCGTGCGCTCCGTCCGCCAGCGACTGGACCGGCCGCTGGTGCTGGTCGGGATGATGGGCGTGGGCAAGTCCACCGTGGGGCGCAAGCTGGCCGCCGCGCTGGACATGGCCTTCACCGATGCCGACGACGAGATCGTGGAAGCGGCCAACATGCCCATCCGCGACATCTTCGACACCTTCGGCGAGGCCTACTTCCGCGACGGCGAGCGGCGGGTGATCGCGCGGCTGATGGAAGAAGCGGGCTCGGCCAGCGTCATCGCCACCGGCGGCGGCGCCTTCGTCACCGACGAGACCCGCGCGCTCATTCTGGAGAACGCCGTCGCCATCTGGCTGGACGCCGAAACGGATACGCTGGTCGAGCGCGTCAGCCGCAACGACAAGCGGCCGTTGCTGGAAGGCGGCGATACCCGCCAGCTGGTCGCGACCATGCAGGAGGCGCGCAGATCGGCTTACGAACAGGCGCACATTCACGTGGCCAGCGACACCGGGCCGCACCATGTCGCCGTGCGACGCATCGTGGAGAAACTCGACCGATGGCTGGGGTGAACGTCGAACTGGCCGGGCGCGGCTACGAGGTCGCGATCGGTGGCAACCTGCTGCGCGAGGTTGGCGCGCTCGCCCGCCCGCTCCTGCGCAAGACTCGCGTGCCGGTAGTCACCGACGCCAACGTCCACGCCCGCTGGGGCAAGGCGCTGGGCGCGGCGCTGGAGCGCGAGGGGTT
Organism: Aurantiacibacter luteus; assembly: GCF_001010945.1. GTDB lineage: Bacteria > Pseudomonadota > Alphaproteobacteria > Sphingomonadales > Sphingomonadaceae > Alteraurantiacibacter > Alteraurantiacibacter luteus. The sequence continues at coordinate 538,140 of NZ_LBHB01000001.1, read as the reverse complement.
CGAGGCGCGGTTCCTGATCCACGAACCCGGCGAAGGCGCGAAGAGCTGGCAGAACCTTGCCCGCACGGTCGAATGGCTGCTGGCCGAGGAGGTCGAGCGCGGCGATCACGTCATCGCCTTCGGCGGCGGCGTGATCGGCGACCTCACGGGCTTTGCCGCCGCCATCCTGAAGCGCGGCTGCGGCTTCATCCAGCTTCCCACCACCCTGCTCGCCCAAGTCGACAGCAGCGTGGGCGGCAAGACGGCGATCAACGCCGGCGCGGGCAAGAACCTGGTCGGCGCCTTCCATCAGCCCGCGCTGGTCGTCGCCGATACCGAGGTTCTCGCCACCCTGCCCGACCGCGAGATGCGCTGCGGCTATGCCGAGGTCATCAAGTACGGGATCCTGGGCGATGCGGACTTCTTCGCCTGGTGCGAGGCGAATGGCGACAAGGTCATCGCGCACGACGAAGCCGCCCTGACGCACGCCGTCACCACCAGCGTCACGGCCAAGGCGCGCATCGTCGCCGAGGACGAGCGCGAGACCACGGGCGCGCGCGCGCTACTGAATCTCGGCCACACCTTCGGTCATGCGCTGGAGGCCGAGACGGACTTCTCCGAACGTCTGTTGCACGGCGAGGCGGTGGCGCTCGGCATGGTGCTGGCGGCGCGCTATTCGGCGCGGCGCGGGCTGATCGGCAACCTTGACGCGGCACGCGTAGCCCGGGCCATCGGCGCCGTCGGCCTGCCCACCGAGATCGCTGCCCTCGGCATCGAATGCGGCGGCGAGGCGCTGGCCGCGCACATGCTGCACGACAAGAAAATGGACGCGGGCACCCTGCCCTTCGTCCTGCTGCGCGGCGTGGGCGAGGCCTTCCTCGACCGCGAGGTGGACATGGCCGACGTGGCCGCATTCCTCGGCGGGCAGCTGCGATCACTAGGAGATGCTAAAAATTCTTCATGAGCCGCACATCTCTGACTTAACTTCGTCGAAGATTTCGACGTAACGCCGGGCGCAAATTTCTAGCGTGAGATTTTCCAGAACATAAGACCGCGGATCGTATGTTCCTGTCTCGAGAGCCGCGAGGAAGATATCAAGTTTCCGGTCAAAATCGCCGATAGAAGCGAACCGATCCCCACACCGCTCGTCGAAATAAGGAACACTGGAAACCGGTCCAAAGTCGACCTTGTCTGGATAATAGGACGGATCAAGCCAGGCCCCTTGCCTGTCCCAAGCCAGAATAGGAACCCCGCTTGAAAGAGCCTGCTGATAGGCTATCCCTTGCGTTTCGTGCTCGCAAAGAAAAATCATCGCTCGCGATCGTGCCAGCAGCGCCCGGTAGTCGTCCTCCCGATAAGATCCGTAGACGATCGTAGAAGACTTGAGGCCGCGAGCCGCAAGCTTATCCAGAAGAGGTTCGACAAGAGTAGCGGCGCGCTGCTCCTTGTCCCACAATACCTTCACATAAACCAAGAAATCGAGGTCGCGCTCACTTGTATCGGGTAGCCAGGAATCCGTATCGATCCCTACAGGCCAGACTTTCAGGCGATCGCCCCAGTACGGCTGACACATCGTTCCCATCCACGGCCCGGGCACGAGGACGCGTCGGATGTCCCAGCGTTCAAGCAGGTTAGGCTGGTCGAATGGATGAGAAAAGGTGGCCGGACCCAAAACGATCGGATTCTTCCACTCGTGAACCTCCAGAAGAAACGCTTTCCCGATCACGCAGGCCAAATCCTCAGGATGGCGGCGTGCATGAGCAAAATCGTTGACGCGGTAGGGAACTCCGATTCGGTCAAGTCCGGCGCACAGATTGAGAAAAACGCGCGTGTGCCCGCCTGGGCGTGCCGGGCCACGAAGTAACCGGCGAAGCGCCCTACGCGCGTAACGGTCCCCTGGGAGCCAACGATCGGGATCTGGCTCTTGGTAGAAAATATTCAATGGTGTCGAAATGGATTTCAAAGACATCATAGCGCGCAGATTACTTCCCAGTCTCGATCTTCAACATTTTTACACCCTCCAACCGAGATGGCCGTACCATGTGGCATTGCAGCGCGGGCATCTGAACATCAATGCTCCGCAGCGGCTTGCATCGGTGGGTCGACCGGCGGGGTATCGGTGAAGATCGCGATTTCGTTTAGCCCGATGCTGTCGGCCCGGCCCCGGTACATCCCGCTGGTGTTGAAGCTGAAAGCCGTCTCGCCGGTTGCCGAGACGACGATCACGCCGCCGTCGCCACCCATTTCGCCGACCTCCACGATCAGCTGGTCCGCCGCCGCCTGCGCGTCCATTCCGGCAAGCCGCATCATGGCGCAGATGCCCTGCGCCACGCCCGCGCGCAGGAAGTATTCGCCCGTGCCGGTGGCGCTGACGGCGCAGGCGCGGTTGTCGGCATAGGTGCCCGCGCCGATCACCGGGGAATCGCCGATGCGGCCCCAGCGCTTGCCGGTCGTGCCACCGGTCGAAGTGCCCGCGGCCAGGTTGCCGCGGACGTCGCGCGCCACCGCGCCCACGGTGCCGTAGCGGTGCTCCTCGTCCTCGTTGAAGCTGACTTGCGGATCGTCCTGCGCGGCGCGGAACTGCTCGAGGCTGTCGCGGCGACGCGGGGTGATGAACCACTCGGTCTCTACCTGCTCAAGCCCGTGGTCGGCGGCGAATTCCTCCGCACCCTCGCCGCTCAGGAAGACGTGACGACCGTCCTCCATGATAGCGCGGGCGAGCAGGATAGGATGGCGCACGTGTGAAAGGCCTGCCGCCGCGCCCGCCTCGCGCGTGTCGCCGCGCATGAAGCTCGCATCGAGAGACACCCCGCCCTCCCAGGTCAGCACCGCGCCGCGTCCGGCGTTGAACAGCGGATCGTCCTCCAGCTTGGTGATGACCGCGACGATCGCGTCCTGCGCCTCGCCGCCGGCGCGCAGCACCTCGGCCCCGGCATCGAGTGCAGCCTGCAGGGCGGCTGTATACTCCGCCTCGCGCTCGGGCGTCATGGCTTCGCGGCTGAGCGTCCCCGCGCCACCGTGGATGGCGATCGACCAGTCGGCCTGCTCCACCTCGTGCGCCGTACCGCTGGCGGGCGTCGCCAGCGCGAGCGCGGAGGCGAGAATTGTCGGAATGCGAGCCATGGATTGCGACCTTTCGGCATGATGTCTGCCGCTTGGTGGCGCGGATGGCCGGGCTTTACAACCCTAGTGGATACCGGGCGGCGGCGCGGCGTCGGGCGCGCGGACGGGCGGATACATGGCGTCCATCCGCGCGGTCGAGGTGGGATTGCCAACTGTGCTGATCTCGCCATCACCGCAGGCTGCGCGAAATTCCTCCATTGACGGGCCGCCGGGCGTGATCGGATTGGGCGCGGCCCAGACGAAGGTCTCGCCGAGCCGCCCTTCGACCTGCCCGGTCATGCGGTTGACGAGGACGTAAAAGCCCTCGCCGTCCACATCGAGCCCGGTCTCGGCATGGAACCAGGCGAGCGTCTCCACCCCCTGCCGGTCGAGGTAGAAGCACCCGTCGCGCAGCACGATGCGCCCGCTGTCGGCCGCCTGGTTCTGCATACCCGTTCGCGCCTCGCTGGCGGGCCAGATGCGGATACCCTGCGCCGCCGCATCGCTCACGCGTGGGCTGACGAGATCGGGCACGAAGTTCCAGTCGATATGGCGCGGGACGCTCCAGCCGTTCTCGCGCACCCAGGCGTCGAAGTCGGCGGGCGTCAAGGTGAGGCTGAAGCTGGAGATGGGATCGTCGTCGTTCTTGCCGGAGAGGCCGTAGCCATCGACCACGCCCCGCTCGTTCAGCCGCGCCAGCCACTGCTCGCCCACGGCCTTGGCATCGGCGGGCGCGCGGGCCGTCGCTTCCCGGCGCAGGTCGGAGAACTCGACGATCGTCATGTCGCGGATCAGCTGGCGATAATCGGGCACCGGCGCTTCGATTTGCGTGGCGTATCTGCGCGTCTCGACAGGTGTTTGCGAGGCGTCGGGCACGTCACCGGCACCGCACGCGGCGAGCGCGACGATAGGCAGGAGAGCAAGCTTTCTCATCACGCGCCGTCATTGCCGGCTCCCGCTTGCGCGGCGCTGAATGCGCTCAGGCGCCGTCACACGCGCCGAGCGGAAGTTCGCCGCGAGGCACGAAGCGATCGCCGTTCCAGTCGAAATGCACGGTTGCCGTTTCGGAACCGGTGTAATGCAGTTCGAAGGACCGCCCGGGGACGAACCCCTCCATCGACGCGGTGATCTCACTGAGCTCGGCAGGATCGAGGGCTGCCCCTGCATTGCTGGAATAGTCGGCGAACGATGCCACCTGCCGCGGCCCGTCCGGCATCAGCGCCACCAGCTTGGTGCAGCCGATCGTTTGCCCTTGTCCGGTAAATCCGCCCGACGCGCGGATTACCGGCACGCCGAGCAGGTCGTTGCCGATCGACCATTGGCCGAGCCGGCCCTGCCCGCCGACCTCTAGTGCGCGCTCGAAACGCTCCACACCGGTCACCCTGCCATCGCTGGCATCGAGGTAGAACACGTCCAGCCTGCCCTCGGTCGCATGGCTGAAATCGTCGAAGACGTATTCCGCGACCAGGACGTTGCGCCCCGGCACCTGCACGAGTTGCTGACGCGCGTAACGGGAGCCCGTCCCCGCCGCCGCCACGGCATCCGTCATTGCAACCGGCTCGGCCACCGGCGGCCGCGGCGCCTCATCCGCGCCGCCGCACGCTGCGAGCAAGCACAAGGTCGCTATGGCGAGAAGCGCTCTCACCGCATCAGCACCAGTTCCTCCGCCATGGTCGGGTGGATCGCCACGGTCGCGTCGAAATCGGCCTTGGTCAGCCCGGCCTTCACCGCGATGGCGGCGGCCTGCATCATCTCCGGCGCTTCGGGCGCGATCATGTGGATGCCCACGATCTTGCCGTTCTCGCCGTCGCAGATCATCTTCATCAGGCTGCGCTCGTTGCGGCCCGCGAGCACGTTCTTCATCGGGCGGAAGTCGGCGAGGTAGATCTTCACGCTGCCCAGCTTGTTGCGCGCCTCGCCCTCGGTCATGCCGACTGCGGCGATCGGCGGGTGGCTGAAGACTGCGCTGGGTACGCAGCCGTGATCGACCGCCACGGGGTCGCCCTTGCCGAACACGGTATCGGCGAAGGCCTGGCCCTCGCGGATGGCGATGGGGGTCAGCTGCACCCGGTCCGTCACGTCGCCCACGGCGTAGATGTGATCGACGCTGGTCTTGCTGAAGCGGTCGACCTTGATCGCGCCCTTATCGTCCAGCTCGACGCCGGCCTTGTCCAGCCCCAGCCCCTTGACGTTCGGCACGCGGCCGGTGGCGAACATGACGAGGTCGGCGTGCTCCTCCTCATGGTCGGACAGCTTCACGAAGAAACCGCCGTCGGGGCATTCCTTTATATACTCGAAGGTGGTGTTGAAGCGGAAGTCGATGCCCTTCATCACGCTGATCTGCAGCAGCCGGTCGCGCACGGATTCGTCGTAGCCGCGCAGCAGCTTGTCGGATCGGTTGACGATGGTGACCTTGCTGCCGAACTCGTTGAAAATGCCGGCGAACTCGTTGGCGATGTAGCCACCACCGGCGATCACGATGCGCTTGGGAAGGGCATCGAGGTGAAACGCCTCGTTCGACGAGATGGCGAGATCCGCGCCCTGGCACTCGGGCATTCGCGGATGTGCGCCGGTGGCAATGAGGATGTATTTCGCCGTCACCACCTTGCCGCTCGCCAGCGTGATCTCGTGCGCGCCGGTGATCTCGGCCCGCTCGTGAAACAGGGTGACCTCATGGTTCTCCAGCGTCTGCGTGTAGGCGCCTTCCAGCCGCTCGACATCGGCCAGCACGTTGTCGCGCAGCTTGATCCAGTCGAACTTTTTCTCGCCGATCTCCCAGCCGAACTTCTGGCAGTCCTCCAGGTCTTCGGCGAAGTGCGCGCCATAGACGAGCATCTTCTTGGGCACGCAGCCGCGGATGACGCAGGTACCGCCCACGCGATGCTCCTCTGCCACGGCGACCTTCGCCCCGTGCGCGGCGGCCACGCGGCTGGCGCGCACGCCGCCCGAGCCTGCGCCGATGGTGAAGAGGTCGAAGTCGTATTCGTCGGTGGTTTCGGTGGTGTCGGCGGCCATGAGCGCTCCTGTGTGCTGGAGCGGGATATGGCGGCGGCTTGCTCCCGGGGCAACCGGGCTTTCGCCTAGCTCTCCAGCCAGGGGGCGTAATCGCGCAGCAGCTGCCAGGCGCGCAGGTCCTCGATAGTGACGAGGCGTTCGTCGCGCAGCCCTGCGCCGCGCATCACCAGGCGGTGAACGGCGCTGGCCTGCGTCTCGCTCGCACCCGGCAGCGTCACCAGCACGTCGGGGCTATGCTCGAACGGAGTTTCGAACAGCATGGCGGAATTCATCGCATCGAAGCCGAAGCCAAGGAAGACCAGCCGCTTGCCCTGCGCCATCTCGGTTGCGAGCTGGCGCTGGAAATACCGCTCGTTCGCGCGCTCTGTCGCGGTGCGGATCTGCTCCACGACACCGTGGAGATCCTCGGGCATGGTCTGCCCCCAGTCGGCGATGGGCGCACTGCCCTTCTGCCAGTCGAGCCGGCCGGGCGTGCCGTAGGGATGGACGACCTTCAGCTTCTCGCCCGTCAGCGCCTGCGCGTCGGTCAGGCTCATGCCAAAGGCCAGGTGCAGCGCCCAGGGCAGGTAATGCTCGATGGCGCGATCGTAATTGAAGCAGACGATGGAGAGGTTGTCGAAGACCTGTTCCGCCCGCGCGCGCGGGACGCCGTTCACCAGCGCACGGCTGAGCTGGAACAGCCAGTTCTCCGTTCCGCGCACGGGCAGGTCGCCGGGATCCTTCGGCTCGGAGCCTAGCGGGCTCGCCGCCTCGGCTGAGAGCGAGTGGTGGGCGATGGCCAGCTTGCCCAGCGCCAGCACCATCGGGTTGTCGCCGTGCTGTTCGAGGATGGCGTCGATCGAGCTGGAGATGCGCGCGGCCGAGCGAATGGTGTGCCCCGCCTCGACCAGCGCATCCTTCTTCACCCTTGCCTGCTTGGCGAGATGGTCGACGTGCTGCGCCATCGCGGCGATGTCCGGCGTTTCCAGCGTGCCGCCCAGCCGCGCGAAATCGAAGCTGGCGGCAATCCGCTGTAGCAGCTCGCGCCCGTCGGGAAACTGCAGCTCCGTGCTCGCGCCCGCGCCGACGACGAGCGTGGTCTTGGTCCTGATCATGGCGTGCAGGCTAGGGCAGCGATGGTAAAGATTTTGCTCAGCATCGTCGCGCGGCGACTGCGCGAGAACCGGGAATTAACCTAAATCCCGCACAAGTGCGCGCATGGCCGCGCGCATATTCCTGCTCTGCTTTCTTGGGCTGCATTTGCTCGCGGCACTTGCCGTGCCACAAATGGATATTCGCAACGTCGCCAGCGCGGTGTGGCTGCAGGCTCTGCTACTCGTGTGGCTGGTGCTGATCGGCGTGGCAGTTCTGTTCATGCAGATCGCCCGTAAGCGTGCCCGGCACCCCGCCCGCACCATGTTGCGGACAATACGCTGCAATCGCGCCCGCTTCCTGGAAGGATCCGTGTTTCTGGTCGCGCTGGCGCTGATGATGCAAATCTACATGGTGCTCAAAGTCGCCATGCCGACCATCGTGCCGTTCTACGCCGACCCGCTCTTTGCCAGAATCGACGCAGCAATATTCGGACAGGATCCGTGGCGAATAAGCCATATGCTGCTCGGCCCCGGTGCTACGCGGTTTCTCGACGGCTTTTACACCACCCCATGTCTCGTGGTCACGATGGGGATGACGCTATGGGCCTGCTTTTCCCGCGACCGCGCGTTCAGCAGGCGCGCGGTGCTGGCAATTACGCTCTCGTGGTTCGTCATCGGGGTGTGGGCAGCCACGCTACTGTCGTCGGCAGGCCCTGCCTATATGCAGCACTTTTACGGCGAACCTCGGTTCGCGGCCTTGACGGCCAGCCTGCCAGCCGACCTGACCGCAGTGCGCACGCAGGCCTACCTGTTGGAGAATTTCGGCGCGCCCGGCTTCGGAAAGGGCATCAGCGCCATGCCGTCCATGCACAATGCGCTTTACCTGCTGCTTATCTGGATGATGCACGACCGCTTCGGCAACGCCTGGCAGACTTGGTGCGCAGTAGCGTTCGAGGCGACGGTGTTCGTCGCCTCCGTTCACCTGGGCTGGCACTATGCGCTAGACGGAATCGTGTCAGCGCTGATGGTCGGGCCGATCTGGTGGATGGCCGGGGCGATCGAGCGATTGCCCACACCCCGATGGCCCGGCGTCACAGGCTGGGCTGGCAAGCGCCAGCCCGCCTGACCCTACCCCCTGCTGCGCGAACGGCTGCCCGAACGCCGACGCCGGTTGCCGCCGCCGCCTGCCTCTGCCTGCCCACCCGCAGCGGCACCGCTGCGGCCGCCCTGCGGACGACCCTTGCGCGCCGGGTGCTTGGCCTTGGCCCGCTCGGCCGAGGCGCCGCGCGGCTTGGGCTGCACGCGCTGGCGCGGCTGCTTGGGCTCGGGCTTGGTCGGGCCGACGCCTTCCACCACGGCGCGGAAGTTCTCCGGCAGAGGCAGACGCTCGAACTCGGCATCGGTCTGCTTGCGAATATCCTTGAGGTAGCTGCGCTCGTCCTCGGCACAGAAGGCGATGGCGACACCGTCCGCCCCGGCGCGCGCGGTGCGGCCGATGCGGTGGACGTACTGTTCGGGCACGTTGGGCAGCTCGAAGTTGATGACGTGGCTGACGCCCGGAATGTCGATCCCGCGCGCGGCGACATCGGTGGCGACGAGGATCGGCGTCTTGGCGCGCTTGAACTCGTCGAGCGCCCGCTCGCGCTGCGGCTGGCTCTTGTTGCCGTGGATGGCGTTGGCCGGAATGTTGCGCTGGGCAAGACGCTTCACCACGCGGTCCGCGCCGTGCTTGGTGCGGGTGAAGATGAGCACGCGCTCGAAATCGCCGGGCGTGGGATGCTGTTCGAGCAGGATCATCTCCAGCAGGGTCTGCTTCTCGTCCTGCTGGACCATGAACAGGTACTGGTCGATCCGCTCGGCCGTGGTGGCCGCCGGGGTCACGCTGACGGTGACGGGATCGTGGCAGTACTTGCCCACCAGCTCCTTGATCTGCTTCGGCATGGTGGCGCTGAAGAACAGCGTCTGGCGGTCCTGCGGCACGAGCTGGCTGATGCGGCGCAGCGCGTGGATGAAGCCGAGGTCGAGCATCTGGTCCGCCTCGTCGAGGACAAGGATTTCCACGCCGTTCAGTGCAAAGGCCTTCTGATCGATCAGGTCGAGCAGGCGGCCGGGCGTCGCGACGAGAATGTCGCAGCCGCGGTGCAGCTTGTTGCGATCCTTGTTGACGCTGGTGCCGCCGACGATGGAGTGGACGGAAAGGCCCGCCATCGCGCCGTAATCCTTGGCGCTCTGGGCGATCTGCCCGGCCAGTTCGCGCGTCGGGGCGAGCACCAGCATGCGGCAGGACTTGAACGGCACCTTGTTGTCGGCGCGGCGCAGGTTGTCGATGCTGGGGAGCATGAAGGCGGCGGTCTTGCCGGTGCCGGTCTGCGCGATGCCGAGCAGGTCGCGGCCCTCGAGCACGGGCGGGATGGCCTGCGCCTGGATCGGCGTCGGGTCGGAATAGCCCTTCATGTCGAGGGCCTGGAGAACGGGCTGGCTCAGCCCGAGGTCGGAAAACTTGGTCATGGAGTAACTCGCATATGTGCGAATGGCGCGCAGCCGGAACGGCGCGCGATCGCGGGGTTGAAAAACCGCCCGCGTGAAAAGGGTAGGTCTGGGGAAAATCAGCCGAGGTGCTGCCGGGGCGGGCTTTGTCTGTCCCGCCGCTTCACGCTGGCGCTGACCTCGATGGCGGCCATGTGGGCGCGAAGCTGTTAAATGTCAATGCGCGACTGGTTCGCCCCGCGTTCCGCGGCGACCGCCAGCAGGCGTTCAACCACCAGTTCCGACGGCGTCGGCTTGGCTACCACGGGCGCATTGATGCGACGAAGCAGCTCGCCCGAGCGGTCGAGATCGCCGGTATTGAGGATGAACGGCAGGCCCAGCCGGTGCAGTTCCATCGCCGCGTTCTCGCAGGTCTGGCCCTTGCCCAGGTTCACGTCGAGAATGGCGCCGTCGACGGACTTGTTCTTGATCGCATCCATCGCCTCGGGACAATTGCGCGCGGTTACCGCGTCGATCCCGGCATCCTCCAGCGCCCATTGCAGGTCCATGGCGATGAGCGGCTCGTCCTCGAGAACGAGGACGCACTTGAGTTGTGTCAGCCCGTTCACCCTGCGCGGCCGATCGGGAAGTGTATTTCCGCCTGCAAGCCCTCGGCCTCCCACTTGCGCTCCAGCGTGCCGTCGAGATGGTCGAGCAGCGTGTCCACGATGCGGAAGCCGGTCCCATTGTCTTCGTCCGGCGCGCCGTCCACGGGCGGACCGCCCCGCTCTCGCCAGCACACGACAAGCGATCCGCGATGGTGGCGGTCGTTGTCTTGCCGCCATTCAACCTCGACGGTCCCGGTGTCGTTCGAGAGCGCGCCGTACTTGATCGAATTGGTCGCCAGTTCATGCAGGGTCAGGCCGATGGCAGAAATGGCGTTGGGTTCCGTCCTCAGGCCATTGCCGAGATAGATGATGCGCCCGCCTTCGGGATCGTAGGGTGCCAAGACCGCGCGCACCGCCTGCCCGACCTCGATGGTGCCGAGGAAGGCATCGTCCAGCGTCGGCTCGTAACTGCGGCCGAGCGCCTGCACGCGCTGGTTGATCTTTCGCGAAACCTCCGGCGCGTCCATCGATCTGCCGGTGATGTTCACGATCGCGCCGATGACGGCGAACACGTTCTTCAGCCGATGCGAAACCTCGCGCGCCATGGCCTTGGCGTTGCGCTCCTCCGCCTGCGCGAGATGAATTTCGCTGACGTCCCACTGGCTGCCGAAGAAATACTTGAGCTCGCCGTTCTCGTCGTAGATCGGGCCCAGGTGCAGCGCGTTCCAGAAGCTGGAGCCATCCTTGCGATAGTTGAGAAGCTCGACCACCGCCACGCTCTGGTTCTTCAATGCTTCGCGAATCTTGGATACCTGCTTCTGGTCGGTGTGCGGGCCCTGGAGAAAGCGGCAATTGCGCCCGATAATCTCATCGCTGCCGTAGCCGGTCAGGTTTTCGAAGGCGCGGTTGCAGAAGACGATGGGATCGTCCTTCTGCCGCGGATCGGTGAGGCAGACAGCCATGCGTGTCTGCGCCATCGCCTGCTCGAATAATAGCCCGGTGGCACCCGAAAACGCATCCGGCCCCGCGAAGGGGCCGGTGTTTTCCATCATCGCCTGGTTCTGCGGCTTTGGAGGCGGGGCGCTCTTCAATGAATGTTAATCCGGTCCGGAGGCGTCGCGGGCTTAATGGTCCGCCCGCAGGTTTGTTCCTACTAAAATGACGAGGCAACGCCCCGACGTGCGATCAGGATAGCCCGGCAATCCGCAACAAGGCCTCGGTGCTCGCATCGAAACGCTCGCCGCCAGCCTCGATCTTCTTCGCGATTTCCTTGCCCAGCTCGACGCCGAACTGGTCGAAGGGATTGATGTCCATCAGCACGGCGTTGGCGAAGGTGCGATGCTCGTGAAAGGCGATGAGCGCGCCGAAGGTGGCGGCATCGAGGTCGTCGACGAGGATCGTGGCGGAAGGGCGATTGCCGGGATAGCTGCGATGCGGATCGTCGCTCGCCTTGCCGGCCATCAGCGCCGCGCCTTGCGCGAAACAGTTCATCAGCAGGATCTGGTGATGCGCGGGATCGAGAACGTCGCCCGGCTCCACGCTGGCGATGAAGTCGATCGGCACGAGGTGCGTGCCCTGGTGAAGCAGCTGGAACACCGCGTGCTGCGCGTCCGTCCCCACCCCGCCCCAGGTGATCGGCGCGGTCGGCCCGCTCGGTTCGCCGCCCACGGTGACGCTCTTGCCGTTCGATTCCATCTCCAATTGCTGCAGATAGTCGGGCAGCAGTCGTAGCCGCTCGTCGTAGGCGAACACCGCGCGGGTCTGAGCACCCTTGATGCGGTTGTAGAAGAGGTCGGCAAAGGCCGCGCGCAAAGGCAGGTTGGCGCGCCCGTCGGTGTCGCGGAAATGCGCGTCCACCGCGGCGGCGCCGTCCAGCATGGCAGCGAAGTCGTCCCAACCCACGGCCACCGCGACGGGAAATCCGATCGAGGACCACAAGGAATATCGCCCGCCCACGCTCTCCGCGAAAGGCAGGACGCGGGTTTCGTCCACGCCCCATTCCACGGCCTTTTCCGGCGCGGCGGTCAGCGCGATGACGCGGCCCGATGGATCGGCGACGCCGTTCTCCTCCAACCAGGCGAGCGCGCTGCTGGCGTTGACCATCGTCTCGATGGTGGTGAAGGTCTTGCTGGCGACGGCGACGAAAGTCGTGGCCGGGTCACACTTGACAAAGGCCTCTTCCAGCGCGACGCCGTCGATGTTGGAGACGACATGGACATCGACCAGCGGCAGGTCGCGCGCCAGCGCATCCACCGCCAGCGCCGGCCCCAGCGCGCTGCCGCCGATGCCGACGTGGATGAGGTGCTTGACCTCGCCGAAGGTCCCTTCGTGCAGCGCCTCGACAAGGATCTTCATGCGCGCCAGCAGGGCCTGCGCTTCCTCGACGCTCGCATCGCGGCCCACGCCCCGCAAGGCCGCGTGTTCGGCGGCGCGGTTCTCGGTGGGGTTGACGACCTCGCCCGCGAACAGCCGGTCGCGCATAACGGCAAAGCCCGAAGCCTCCGCCAACGCCTCGAAGTCGGCGAGCAGATCCTCGGTCAGGTGGGTCTTCGACCAGTCGAACAGCACGCCGCCCGCACCCTCGCCCAGTTCCAGCCGCGCGGACAGTTTCTCCACCCGCCCGGCATCGCTGGCAAACAGCTCTTCCAGCGTCGGATCGGGATGGAGGGCGAGGCGTTTCCAGGCCTCGTCGCGCGTCAGGGTCATTCGTGGTCCTTTCCGGTTCGGCTCGGGCTTCGCTAGATGCTCGCAAGCGCAAAAGCAAAGGCGCTTGACCTGAACCGGCGGGCGCAACATGGATTGCCGCGATGACCGACGCCCCCATCCGCGAGATCGTAGAGCCCTCCGCCAAGGCGGCCCAGCCCGCAGAGGAGAAGGAGGACTGGAAGAGCTTTGCCGGCTTCCTGGTCAAGTTGGTGATCGTCGTCCTGCTGTTCCGCACGCTGGCCTTCACCAGCTTCAACATCCCGTCGGAGAGCATGATGCCGCGCCTGCTGGTGGGCGATTACCTGCAGGCCGCGAAATGGCCCTACGGCTATTCCAGCGCCTCGCTGCCCTTCGGTATCGACGTGGGCGACGGGCGCCTGTTCGGCAGCCAGCCTGAGCGCGGCGACGTGGTGATTTTCAAGCACCCGATCGACCGCACCGACTACATCAAGCGCGTGATCGGCGTGCCCGGCGACACGGTGCAGATGGTGGGCGGCGTCCTCACCCTGAACGGCACGCCGGTGGGGCGCGAGCGGGTTGAGGATTTCGTGCAGCCCATCGCAGCGGACGGTAATTGCGGACCCGGGCGCGGCCGCTTCGTCGCGCGGCAGCCAGATGGCAGCTATGCCTGCAAGTTCCCGCAGTTCCGCGAGACCCTGCCCGGCGGCAAGAGCTACCTGACGCTCGATTTCGGCACCTTCCCGCAGGACGATACCCCGCCCGTGATCGTGCCGCCCGGACAGCTGTTCCTGATGGGCGACAACCGCGACAATTCGATGGACAGCCGCTTCCCGGCGCAGGCAGGCGGCGGCATCGGACTGGTGCCGCAGGACAACCTCGTGGGCGAGGCCTATTTCATGTACTGGTCCTACGACGACGGCGTGCGCTGGAGCCGCATCGGACGCGGAATTTGACCGCGCTTTCGGCCGAAACCCGCAACTGGCTGCAAGCGAGCGGCTTCAGCGTGCGCGATCCCGCCGTATGGCAGGAGGCGTTGACCCACGGCAGCACCGGCGAGGCGCGCGACTACCAGCGACTGGAATTCCTCGGCGACCGCGTGCTCGGCCTCACCATCGCCCACTGGCTGTTCCAGCGCAGTGCCTCGACCGAGGGCAAGATGGCGCAGCGCCTCAACGCCCTCGTCAGCAAGACCAGCTGCGCCGAGCGGGCCCGCGAATTGGGCGTCTCCTCCCACGTGCGCATGGGCAAGCAGGCGCGCGACGACGGCGCGCACGACAGCGACAACGTGCTGGGCGACATCATGGAATCGCTGCTCGGCGCGAATTTCCTCGAAGCCGGCTTCGACGCCACGCGCGACCTGATCCACCACATGTGGAAAGGCGAGATCGAGGGCGCCGCGGGCCACTCCAAGCATCCCAAGAGCGCCTTGCAGGAATGGGCCGCGGGCAACCAGCGCCGCCCGCCGCAATACCGCGTCGTTCGCACCGATGGGCCCGATCACGCGCGCACCTTCACCGTCGAGGTCATGGTCCACAAGGTCGGCAGCGTCGAGGCCAGCGCCCCCGGCAAGCAGGAGGCCGAGACCGAGGCCGCGCGGCTGTTCATGGAGAAGTTCGGATGAGCCAGCCCAAAGCACCGCATTGCGGTCTCGTTGCCGTCATCGGCGCGCCCAATGCGGGCAAGTCCACGCTGGTCAACCAGCTTGTCGGGCAGAAAGTCGCCATCACCAGCGCCAAGGCGCAGACCACCCGCGCGCGCCTGCTCGGCATCGCTCTCGAAGGCGAGACGCAGATCCTGCTGGTCGACACGCCCGGCATCTTCGAGCCCAGGCGGCGGCTCGACCGCGCCATGGTCAGCGCCGCCTGGGAAGGCACGACGGCCGCCGACGCGGTGCTGCTGGTGGTGGATCCCGTCAAGCAGCGCCGGCACGAGCTGATGCCGCTGCTGGAATCGCTGAAGGACCGGCTCGAACGCAAGATCCTCGTCCTCAACAAGGTCGATGCCAGCGCCAAGGAGCCGCTGCTCGCCCTCGCGCAGGAACTGGGCGCGATCGCCGATTTCGCAGAGGTCTACTTCGTCTCCGCGCTGACCGGCGACGGGGTGCCGCAACTGAAGGCGCGCCTCGCCGCCATGATGCCCGAGGGGCCGTGGCACTACCCCGAGGACCAGGTAAGCGATGCCAGCGAGCGCCTGCTCGCCGCCGAAGTGACGCGCGAGCAGCTCTATCGCCAGCTGCACGAGGAGCTGCCTTACGACGCCGCCGTGCGCCCCGAAAGCTACGAACAGCGCCCCGACGGCAGCGTGGAAATTCGCCAGCAAATCGTGATCGCCCGCGACAGCCAGAAGCCCATCGTGCTCGGCAAGCAGGGTCGCCGCATCAAGGAGATCGGCGAGGCGGCGCGCAAGGAACTGGCCGAGATCCTCGGTCAGAAGGTCCATCTTTTCCTCCACGTGAAGGTTGACGAACGCTGGGCCGAAAGCCGCGAGGTCTACGAAGAAATGGGGCTGGACTGGGTGCGCTAGCGGTTCGCCGCGCTATCCCGCTGGCTGAAGCGCGCAAGGCTGCACGCCGCCGCCACCACCGCCAGCGCGCAGGCGACGTAGAGCGGCGTGGGGCCGAGGCCGAAGCCGCCCGCCAGCAGGATACCCACCACCACCGCGCCCAGCGTCTGCCCGACGAGGCGCGAGGTGCTCAGCAATCCCCCCGCCGCCGCGGCGCGCTCGGGCGGGGCGCGGCCGATGAGCAGGCGGGAATTGGGGGCGAAGAACATGCCGAAGCCGAGCGCCGCCAATGCCAGTCGCCAGACGATGGCGAACGCGCCCGGCTGTTCGGGCATGGTGGCGAGCAGCAGCATTCCGGCCACGGCGATGACCATGCCCGCCACGCCCAGCTTGGTCGCGGCAATGCGATCGCTCGCCCAACCCGCGGCGGGGGCGACGAACAGCAGGGTCAACGGGAACGGCAGCAGCAGCATGCCCACCGTCTCGGGCGGATAGCCCATGCCCTCCTCGAAGCGGAACGGCAGCGACAGCATCAGCGCGGAAGAAGCGATGAAGCAGGCGATGGCGGCGAGTGCCGAAAGGCCGAGCACGGGCTTCGCCAATAGGTCGACAGGCAGCACCGGGTTCTCGCGCCCCTTTTCGCGCTTCACCAGCCAGACGGCTGAGGCCACGCCCATCAGCACGGTCGCAACCCCAAGCGGCACGTTGCCGTGCGTGCCGACCTGCATCCCGCCCACCAGCAGCAGCATGGTGAGCGCGCTCCACAGGCCGCTCTTCCACTGGGCGGGAATGTCGCGGGGCTTCGGATCGGGCAGCGCGCGGCCCAGCAGCAGCGAGACCACGGCGAGCGGCGCGGCCACGACGAAGACCGTCTGCCACGGCGCATGGCCCACGATCCAGCCGCCCAGCGTCGGCGCCAGCGCGGCGCTGCTCGCGACGATCACCGAGTTGATCCCCATGCCGGTGCCGAGCTTGGCGGAAGGGTAAATCTGCCGCAGCATAGCCGCCGAGACCGCCAGCGCCATGCCCGCTCCCAGCGCCTGGAACGCGCGCAGCACCAGCAGCAGCGTGAAATCGGTGGCGAACCAGCAGGCCGCGCTCGCTGCCATGAAAACGCCCTGCCCCCACTGATAGAGTGTGCGGTGGCCGATCCGGTCGCCGAGCGAGGCGAAGGGGAACAAAACCATGACCAGTACCAGCTGGTAGACGGTGATGACGTTTGTGACCGCCGCATTGGACACGCCGAGATCGCGCGCGATGGTCGGCAGGGCGACGGTCGGGATGGCCCCGTCGAGCACCAGAAGCGCGGTGCCGAAGCTGATGGCGGCGATGGCCCAGACCCGGCGCGGCATGGGCAGGCCGTCCGGTCGATCCGCCTCGCTTTCGCCCTGCGGCGGGCGGGGATCGGCAAGGGACGCGGCGCGCAGCATTGCGGCCATGTGTGCCCGCCCGCCCCATTGTGCAAGTGCGAAAGAGAGGCGGCGCGCTAGCGCTTCTTGGCGATGGCGATCTTTTGCTGCTTGGCGAAGGCCTTGGTAGATTCTTCGCTGCGGTTAAGCGCCTTGGCGATCTGTTTCAGGCCGTGGCCCTTGCCGGCGAGCAGGCGCAGCTTGCCCGCCTCCTCGCCGTTCCAAGGCTGCTTGTGCCGTTCGAACTGTTCCTTGGCCATCGCCCTCAGCCCTCCGCCTTCTTGGCCGCAGCCTTCTTCCTGGCGGCAGGCTTCTTCGCGGCGGCCTTCTTCGCCGGTGCCTTCTTCTTCGCCGGAGCCTTCTTGCGCGCGCCCTTCTTCTTCACCGGACCCTTGGCCGCCTTGTCCGCGATGAGGACGAGCGCCTCGTCGAGCGTGAGCGCATCCTTGTCCTTGTCGCGGGGCAGCGTCGCATTCACCGTGCCGTCGGTGACGTAGGGGCCGTAGCGGCCCTCCATCAGCTTCACCTCGTCGCCCGCCTCGGTCTTGCCGAGCACCTTGAGAGGCTCGCGGCCCGCCCTCGCCCCGCCGCGGTTGCCCGCCTGGGCCAGCAGGTCCACCGCGCGGTTCATGCCGACGTCGAAAACCTCGCGCGTATTGGCAAGCTTGGCATACTTGCCGTCGTGCTTCAGGTATGGCCCATAACGTCCTATCGCGGCTTCGATTTCCAATCCGCTCTCCGGATGCGCGCCTACCACGCGCGGCAGAGCCAGCAGCTTCAAGGCCCACTCCAGGTCGAAGTCCGGCAGGTCCTTGGGGATGCTGGCGCGCTTGGCTTCCTTGCCCTCGCCCAGCTGGATGTAAGGGCCGAAACGCCCGGTCTTGCGCTCGACGGGCAGGCCGGTCTCGGAATCGGTGCCCATGACCGAATCCTCGCTGCCGTCGCCCTCGCCCGGCTGGCCGAACTTGCGGCGGAAGGTGCATTCCGGATAGTTCACGCAGCCGATGAAGGCGCCGAAGCGCCCGCCGCGCAGGTGCAGTTCCCCGCCCTCGCGGTTCTGCTCGGCGCACAGCGGGCACCAGCGCGGATCGTGGCCGTCGGCGCGCGGGGGAAAGAGATAGTCAGCGAGGAACTCGTCGAGCACCTCGGTGACCTCCGAGGGCTGGCGCAACATGACCTCGTCGCTCTTGGGCTTGAAGTCGCGCCAGAAGGCCTCGAGCACGCGCTTCCACTCGGTGCGCCCGCCGGAAACCTCGTCAAGCTCGTCCTCCATCCCGGCGGTGAAGTCGTATGCCACGTAGCGGGGGAAGAAGCGTTCGAGAAAAGCCGTCAGCAGCCGCCCCGAATCCTCTGCGAAAAAACGATTTTTCTCCATCCGCACATATTCACGGTCGCGCAGGGTCTGGATGGTGGAGGCGTAGGTCGAGGGACGACCGATGCCCAGTTCCTCCAGCCGCTTGACCAGGCTCGCTTCGGAGAAGCGCGGGGGCGGCTGGGTGAAGTGCTGGGTCGCCTCGACACCCTTCTTCGCCGGCAGGTCGCCGCTCTTCATGAAGGGCAGCAGGCCGCCGTCCTCGTCGTCGCTTTTCTCGTCGAAGCTCTCGGAATAGACCGCCAGAAAGCCCGGAAACTTCACGACCTGTCCGGTCGCGCGCAACTCGTGCCTGCCGGTGGGGTCGCGCAGGGTGACGGTCGTGCGCTCCATCCGCGCGCTTTCCATCTGGCTCGCCATGGCGCGCTTGAAGACGAGGTCGTAAAGCTTCGCCTCGTCGCCCGAACCGAAGCGCTCAGTGGTGAAGCTGGTAGGTCGGATGGCTTCGTGCGCTTCCTGAGCATTCTTCGCCTTTGTGCTGTAATGCCTCGGTTTTTCCGGCAAGTAGTGTCCGTCGAACCGGTCCGAGATCGCCCGACGGCAGGCCGAAATGGCGCTCCCGTCCATTTGCACGCCGTCGGTCCGCATATAGGTGATCGCGCCCGCCTCGTAGAGCGACTGGGCGAGCCGCATCGTGTGGCTGGCCGAATAGCCGAGTTTTCGCGCCGCCTCCTGCTGCAAGGTGGACGTCGTGAACGGCGGCGAGGGATGGCGCTTGTGCGGCTTGGTCTCGACCTCCTCTACGGTGAAGCGTTCGCTCTCCACCGCCATTTTCGCCGCCTCGGCGGTGGTGCCGTCGCCAATGCTCAGGCGCTCCAGCTTCTTGCCGTCGAACTGCACCAGCCGCGCGTCGAATTCGCTGCCGTCGTGCTCCATCCTGGCGACCACGGACCAATATTCCTGCGGCACGAACAACTCGATCTCGTGCTCGCGCTCGCAGATGAGGCGCAGCGCCACCGACTGCACGCGGCCTGCGCTCTTGGCGCCCGGCAGCTTGCGCCACAGCACGGGCGAGAGCGTAAAACCGAAGAGGTAGTCGAGCGCGCGGCGGCCTAGGTAGGCGTCGATCAGGTCCTGGTCGAGCTGGCGGGGTGCCTTCATCGCGTCGGTCACCGCCTGCTTGGTGATGGCGTTGAAGGTCACGCGCTCGACCTCCGCAGGCAGCGCCTTGCGCTTCTTGAGCAGGTCCATGACGTGCCAGCTGATCGCCTCCCCCTCGCGGTCGGGGTCGGTGGCGAGGATCAGGCGGTCGGCCTTCTTGGCGGCGTCGGCGATGGCCTTCACCTGCGCGCGGTTGCGCTGGTCGGCATAGACCTCCCAGTCCATCGCGAAGTCCTCGTCCGGGCGCACGCTGCCGTCCTTGGCCGGCAGGTCGCGGACGTGGCCGTAGCTGGCGAGGACCTTGAAGTCCTTGCCGAGGTATTTCTCGATGGTCTTCGCCTTGGCGGGCGATTCGACGATGACGAGTTGCATGGTGATGAAAAACTGTCCCTTACACGTGTACGTACGCGCGAAGGTGGTGAGCGGGCGGGTAGTGCGTCAAGCGAAGACTTGCGCCAGCGTTTCGGTTTCGTCGTTGAGATTGCGATAGGCTGCGACCGAAAGCCCCATCAGCAGCACCGGCAACACGTGAATGCCGAGCCAGGTCAGCCCGTCGCCTCCATCGCCGCCTGTCAAGACAGCGCCCAGCCCTGCCAGCACGACGAAGATCGCCAGCCAGATCAAGCCCAGCACCGTCACTGCCAGCGACAGAGCGGTGGTATTGGATGAGCTCGCCTGCCACCCGTCGCCCAGCGCCTGGAAGACGTTGCGTGGCCCCGCCACCAGCGCGGCGGGGGATATGATCCACCTGGCGACAAGGATTATGCCCGGTATCACGAACAGGTTGAATGCGAACAGGATCGGCAGGATCAGCAACAGTGCCATGCCGACGAAGCCGGGAAGCCGCATCTTCTCGTCATGCAACAGACCCGCCCGGCGCAGCATCACCTGGTAAAGCCAGTATTGCATGAAGAAGTAGCCGCCGGTCGCTGCGATGGCGACGAGGCCGCGCATCTCGTTCTCACCGTCCACCAGTAGCCCGGCGGCGAAGAAGGCACCGAAATAAATCGCGAGTTGGCGGCGGAGGTCTTTCAGTCCTTCAAAGGTATCCTGCAGCAGGGTGCCGAGGTCGACGCTGCGTGTCTGGACAAAAGCCATGCCGGCCGCGATCAGGCGAAGACGTCGGCCGTCTCGCCCCGGTCGTCGTGCACCAGCACGAAGACGGCGACCGAAAAGGCGAACGACAGCGCATTCGAAAAGGCGTCGAGCAGCGATGCGACGATGAGGCCCAGCGTATCGTTCACCGCGATCATGGCGAGGGCCGCGCCGCCGAACACGATACTCGCGCCCAGGGTCAGGACCAGCCCGGCGAAGAAGATCGACCACGAATGCCCGCGCGTGGCCTCCCAGCTCACCTTGAGCGATTCCACCGCGCCCAGGCCGCGCGACACCGCGAAGCCGTTGGCCGCCGACCAGCGGACGAGCAGGATGATACCGGGCACGATCAGCAGGATGAAGCCGACGATCATGCCGAGCACCGCGAGGATCGACATTCCAAGGAAGGTCCAGAAACCGCCGCCCTCCCCGCGCAACCGCCCTTGCGAGCGCAACTGTTCGCGCAGCAACCACCACGTTCCGACGACGCCCAGCACCAGCACGGCAAGCTGAAAGAGGCCGGAGGCAAACGTGGTCGTCTCGTCCACGATCATCCCGCCGCCGAAATCGTAATCGAGCGCATTGGCATCGACGAGGCCGAATACTGCTCCGGCTCCGCTCAGCCCCCCGATGACGAGCGTGTAGAGCATGGTAGGCACATTGGCATCGCCCACTACGCGAAAGAGACGCGACAGGATGTTGCCGACATCGACCCGGTTTTCCATTGCTTGACCCCTGATCCCTGTGCGAGTCTCAATGCGACAGCGAGACCCTCCCGCCCGCATGTCGCACCAGTCGCCCGGCGATTTCAAGTTCAAGTAGCGCCATTTGCACGGCCCCGGCGCTGCACCCGCAAATTCGAAATGAATTTCTCAGCACCCATGACCAAGCCCGAGCGTTCCGGGCCGCGTCCTTAACCGGTGCGGATCGACGCTTATCAGAAAACGCGCAACCTCGCGCCTTTACGAGGTTGCGGAAAGATTTCCTCCGTCCAAAAAGGGCCCGAAAGCAAATTGGATGCTTTCGGCACTGTCAACCTCGATAACTCGGAGCGACGACCATTCTTTCTTTTCGCATTCCATAAGGCCCTCTTTTTAAGTGAGATGGCCGAATTCGTAAGGTCACTGATAAACCCTGTCAATCTTCGGGACTGACAATGGATGGCCCAAGTGACTAGGCGAGCGACCAGCAGATTCGCGCGTCTGTGGGTTCGGAAAGACAGGACGGGTTAAATGGATGGAGCAAAGCTGGATTGGCATCGCCCACCACGCGAACCAGACGCGACAGGATGTTGCCGACATCGACCTGGTTTTCCATCGCTTGCCCCCTAGTTCCCGTGCGGGCCTCAATACGACAGCGAGACCCTCCCGCCCGCATGTCGCACCAGTCGCCCGGCGATTTCAAGCTCCAGCAACGCCATTTGCACGGCCCCGGCGCTGGCGCCGGACTGGCGGATGATCTCGTCTATGGCGACGGGAGCCGTGGTCAGCAGGCCGGCCACGCCTTCGGGCTCGCTGTCCGCGTCCTCCCCGATCGGCGACCAGTCGATTGATGCGAGCGGTTCGCGGAAGCTGGAAACGGGGGTGCCGTCGAAGGCGGAGAGCAGCTCGATAACGTCGTCCGCGCTCTGCACGAGCACGGCGCCCTCGCGGATGAGTTGGTTGCAGCCCTGGCTGCGCGCCTCGAGCGGGCTGCCGGGGATCGCCATGACCTCGCGCCCCGCCTCGCCCGCCAGCCGCGCGGTGATGAGCGAGCCGGATTTCGGCGCAGCCTCCACCACCAGCGTGCCCGCGGCCAGCCCGGCGATGATCCGGTTGCGCTTGGGAAAGTGACTGCCGCGCGGCTCGGTGCCGGGGGCTTCCTCGGCAATCAGCAACGCCTCGCTGGCGATCCGCTCCTGCAGGTCGGCATGCTGCGGCGGATAGGCGACGTCGATGCCGCTGGCGATGACGCCGATGGTGGCGGGCATGGCGCCCTCGTGGCAGGCGCCGTCGATGCCGCGCGCGAGGCCGGAGACGACGGTGAAACCGCCCTCCGCCAGATCGCGGGAGAGGTCCCGTGCCAGCTTGACCGCCGCCGCCGAAGCGTTGCGCGCGCCGACCAGCGCCACGCATGGCTTCGCCGCCAGCGCCATGTCTCCGCGCACGGTGATGATCGGCGGCGCGCTCTCCAGCTCGCCCAGCAGGTGCGGATAGTCAGGGCTGTCGTGGAAGACGTAGCGCGCGCCGGCCCTTCGCGCGGCGGCGATCTCCCGCTCGATCCGCTCGCGCGGGGCGGGCTGGTAGTTGCGCCGCGCGCCGCGGCTGGCGAGGTCGGGCAGCGCCTCGATCGCCGCGGCGGCGGTGCCGAAGCGGGCGAGCAGCTGGGAATAGCTGATCGGCCCGATGTTGGCCGAGCGCAGCAGGCGGATGCGGGCGAAAGCCTCGTCCTGCGTCAGTTGCGCGCCGCTCACTTCTTCGCGCCGACCCTGGGCTCCTCGCCCCGCATCAGGCGGCCGATGTTGGCCCGGTGCAGCCAGACGATCAGGACCGCGATCAGCGCCAGCACGGGCACGAAGGCGTAGTATTGTAGCGCAAAGGCGGCGACGGCGGCGGCCACGACCGCACTCATCCCGGCGACCGAGGAAATGCGCCCCAGCGCGAGAACGGCGACCCAAACGATGGCGTAGGCAAGGCCGATGGGCCAGGCGAGGCCGAAGCTGACGCCCGCATTGGTCGCCACGCCCTTGCCGCCCTTGAATTTCAGCCAGACGGGGAAACAATGCCCCAGCACCGCGCCGAGCGCGGCGAGCGGCACCGGACCCCAGGCCGGCGCGGCCTCGGCCAGGGGGCGGTCGAGCACGGCCGCGACGATGAGGACCGGGGCGAGACCTTTCAGGAAATCGAGCAGCAAAGTTGCCGCCGCCAGCTTCTTCGACCCCGTCCGCAGCACATTGGTCGCACCGATGTTGCCGCTGCCGATCTGGCGGATGTCCCCCTTCCCGGCCGCCTTGGCCAGCAGCAGGCCGAAGGGGATCGAGCCGGAGAGGTAACCGATCAGGAAGGCGAGCAACGATTCCATGAACACTCCGCTTACCCCGAGCTTGCCCGACGGCTGCTTTTTCTACTAGCGCAGCGATAAGGGCAAAGACGACCCTTCGACAAGCTCAGGCTGAGCGGTTGTGGAGATACCCTTGCGCGGCGATGCCCCCATCCTGCTGTTCGATTCCGGCCTCGGCGGGCTGACCGTGCTGGCAGAGGTGCGCAAGATCCTGCCGCAAGCGCCGGCCATATACGCCGCCGACACCGCGGGCCTTCCGTACGGCACCAAGACCGAGGCGGAGATAGCCGCGCGGGTGGCGGGGCTGCTCGGGAGGATGAGCGAGCGCTACGCGCCGCGCCTCGTCTGCATCGCCTGCAACACCGCCAGCACAATCGCGCTCGGCATGGTGCGCGACGTGCTCGAGGTGCCGATCGTCGGCACCGTGCCCGCCATCAAGCCCGCCGCCGCGATGACTCGGACGGGCACCATCGGCCTGCTCGGCACGGCGGCAACCGTGCGGCAGCGCTACGTCGACGACTTG
Source organism: Aurantiacibacter luteus (assembly GCF_001010945.1). GTDB lineage: Bacteria > Pseudomonadota > Alphaproteobacteria > Sphingomonadales > Sphingomonadaceae > Alteraurantiacibacter > Alteraurantiacibacter luteus. The sequence goes on along the minus strand of NZ_LBHB01000001.1, from coordinate 514,189 downwards.
GAGGCCGAATTCGCCGCGGGCAAGCGCCTGATCCGTTACGGCGCGCCGGAACTGGTGCTTGCGGCCGAAGCGAAGATGCGCGGCGAGCGTGTGGAGCCCGCCATCATCGCCCGCGCCGTCGCCGGTCTGCGCGAACAGCCGGGCGGCGAGGCGATCGACACCGTAGTGCTCGCCTGCACCCACTTTCCCCTGCTTGGCGAGGAATTGCAGGCGGCTCTGGGGGAGCAAGTGCGACTGGTCGACGGCGCGGCTGGCATCGCGCGGCGCATCGCGCACCTCGTCGACGGACAGGCCTTTCAGCGCAGCGCGCCCGACCGCGCCGTCTTCACCGCCGAGCCCGTCGGGCACGACGCGCTGGTCGCCCGGCTCGCGCGCCACGGACTCGAAAAGGTGGAGCGATTCTAGTTGCGAACCCTTCGCAAACTTCGCGCTTCAAAGTCAGGCCGCGAATGACTAAGTCCGCCGCCAGCAGCCCCTCAGCAGCCCGGACGCAGCTTTCGTGAATTACGACCAGGTATTCGACAAGGCCATCGACCGCCTCCACGAGGAAGGCCGCTACCGGGTGTTCATCGACATCCTGCGCAACAAGGGCGCCTTTCCCAACGCACGCTGTTTCGCCGGGCACAACGGGCCCAAGCCGATCACCGTGTGGTGCTCCAACGATTACCTCGCCATGGGCCAGCATCCCAACGTGATCGCCGCCATGGAAGAGGCGATGCACGATGTCGGCGCGGGCAGCGGCGGCACGCGCAACATCGGTGGCAACACGCACTACCACGTCGAGCTGGAGGCCGAACTGGCCGACCTGCACGGCAAGGAAGCGGCCTTGCTGTTCACCAGCGGCTATGTCTCCAATGACGCGACGCTCTCGACGCTGGCAAAGCTGCTGCCGGGCTGCGTGGTCTTCTCCGACGAGCTGAATCACGCCAGCATGATCGCCGGCATCCGCAATTCGGGCTGCGAGAAGCGCGTTTTCCGCCACAACGATCTCGATCACCTGGAGGAACTGCTCGCCGCCGAGGATGCCGACACGCCCAAGGTCATCGCCTTCGAGAGCGTCTATTCGATGGACGGCGACGTCGCTCCCATCCACGCGATCTGCGACCTAGCCGGGAAATACAACGCCCTCACCTACATCGACGAGGTCCACGCCGTGGGCATGTACGGCGAGCGTGGCGGTGGCATTTCCGAACGCGACGAGGCCGCGCACCGCATCGACCTGATCGAGGGCACGCTGGGCAAGGCGTTCGGCGTGATGGGCGGCTATGTCGCGGCCAGCCGCAAGGTGATCGACTGCATCCGCAGCTATGCCCCCGGCTTCATCTTCACGACCTCGCTCAGCCCCGTGCTGGTCGCGGGCGTGCTCGCCTCGGTGCGCCACCTCAAGGCCTCGTCGACGGAGCGCGACGCACAGCAGGCCGCCGCCGCTTCGCTCAAGCGGCATTTCCGCGCCGCCGGTCTGCCGGTGATGGATTCGACCACGCACATCGTCCCGCTGATGGTGGGCGACCCGGTGCGCGCCAAGACCATCAGCGACATCCTGCTGGCCGAATACGGTGTCTACGTGCAGCCGATCAACTTCCCCACCGTGCCGCGCGGGACGGAGCGCCTGCGCTTCACCCCCGGCCCCGCCCACACCGAGGCGATGATGGCTGAACTGACCACGGCACTGGTCGAAATCTGGGACCGGCTCGACCTCGAACTGCGCCAGGCTGCGTAGTTTCCACCGCCCATCGCGCCCCCGATGTTAGCGCGATGGTAACCAAGCCCGCCGCATACCGCCGAAAGGTAGCCGGAAGACCCGGCGCCGGTGCACTTCGCGGTAAGGGTTTCGATGGGTTTCCTGGAAAGCTTCGGCAGCAAGGCCGCCACGCCAATCCCGACTGAGGATGCCAGCGGCCGGGTCATCTCGGCAGCTGACGCGAACCGTCGCCTGCAGGTGCTCGACGATTACGAGCGCACAGGCATTTCGTGGATCTGGGCGACCGATGCCGAGGACCGGCTGATCTATTTCTCTCCCGCAGCGTCGGAAAGCCTCGACGGCGGTCTCGACACGCTGCTCGACAAGCCGCTGTCCGACCTGTTCGAGATCGACCCCGACAATGCCGAGCGCACCGATCGCCCAATCAAGTTCCAGCTGAAGGCCCGCAACAAGATCGCCGAGCTGCCTGTGCGGCTCGTGCGCGACCGCTACCAGGCGGTGGGCAAGGAACGCTGGTGGTCGCTTTCGGGCCAACCCAAGTTCGACGCTGGCGGCAAGTTTGAAGGCTATCGCGGCAGCGCCAAGGACATCACCACCGCGTACGTCCGCGCCCGCGAGGATTCGCGGCTGGCGGAATACGATTCGCTGACCGGCCTCGCCAACCGCCACCGTATGAACCGCAAGCTGGAAACCACCCTCGCCGCCTACAAGTCGGCCAAGCGGTCCTGCGCGCTGTTCATGATGGACCTCGACAAGTTCAAGCAGGTCAACGACACCATGGGCCACCCGGCAGGCGACAACCTGCTGCGCCAGGTGGCGGAGCGGCTGCGCGCGATCCTCGGCGACAAGGGCGAAATCGGGCGGCTGGGTGGCGACGAGTTTCAGGTGATGCTGCCCGACATCGACGACCGCGGGCAGCTCGGCGATCTTGCCGAGAAAGTCATCCAGATGCTGTCCTCGCCCTACCAGATCGAGGGCAAGCGCGCGATCATCGGGGCCTCGGTCGGCATCTCCGTCGCGCCCTACGACGGGCTGGAGGCGGAGGAGATCGTCAACGCCGCCGACCTGGCGCTTTACGCCGCCAAGAACTCCGGCCGCGGCACCTATCGCTTCTATTCCGTCGACCTGAAGGACGAGGAAACCGAGCGCCAGGAACTGCTCGACGACATGCGCGAGGCGCTCGCCACGGGCGGGATGGAAATGCACTACCAGCCGGTCGTCCGCACCAAGGACAACATGGTGGTCGGGTTCGAGGCGCTGATGCGCTGGGAGCACCCGGAACGCGGCAACGTGAGCCCCGGCGTGTTCATCCCCGCCGCCGAGGAAAGCGACCTCATCAACCAGTTGGGCGAATTCGCCCTGCGCCGTGCCTGCGAGGATGCGCTCGCCTGGCCCGAGACCGTGCGCATCGCCGTAAACGTTTCGGCCAAGCAGTTCGCCAACAAGGGTTTCCCGGCCATCGTCAGCCAGGTGCTCGAGGATACCGGCATCGCCCCCGACCGCGTCGAGCTGGAGCTGACCGAGACCGTCTTCATGGGCGACGTCGACGTGACCGACGAGACGTTCAGGATCCTGAAGGGCCTCGGCGTGCGACTGGCGCTGGACGACTTCGGCACCGGCTATTCGTCATTGAGCTACCTGCGCTCCGCCCCGTTCGACAAGATCAAGGTGGACAAGAGCTTCGTCGACACGTGCACCCAGAAGAACGAGAACAGCGCCAAGATCATCACCGCGATCATCGGCCTGTCGAAAGCGCTGGGCATGGACACCACGGTGGAGGGCGTCGAGGCCTTCGACCAATTCGACCTCGTCACCGAGAAGGGCGCCGAATACATCCAGGGCTGGATCTACTCCAAGGCCCGCCCGCAGGCCGACATCCTCGAATACATCGCCAACGGCGGCTTCAAGATCGAGCCGAGCGGGCCGGAGACCTACCGGCCCGAGCGGCGCAGCGTTTTCCGCCGCATCGGCGTGATCCACGAGGATTGCCGCTACGACGCGGTCATGCGCGACCTCAGCAAGACCGGCTCGCGCATCGAGGGTCTGGTCGGCGTGCCGGTGGGCACCGGGCTGGTGCTCGACCTTGGCGGCGGCCAGCTCGTCGTGTGCCGCGTGCGCCGCAGCCAGGATGCGATGATCGGCGTGGAATTCGAGACGCCGCTGGTTAGCGACGGGGCCGGCGGCCTTGTCACCCGGCACCGCGTCTCGCCCTATGCGCTGGCCGCTGCAGGGATGCCGCTGGCGGCGCTTCCGCCGGGCAATTACCCCTCCGCGATGCTCGGCGAAAGCAACGGCAAGCCGCAATTCCTGCAGGTGGCGGTACAGAAGAGCTGAGCCGCCCGCCCCGCTGGTTCGGATTACCGCAGGCTCACCACGTTGTCGCTCTCGCGCGGATCGACGCGGTCGCCGCGATAAAGGCTGGCCATCGGCTCGTCGGTGACGACGGCGGAGACGGTCGCGCCGAAGCCGTTGAAATCGGTCTTCATCGCCGCGCCGTAGGCTCCCAGCATCCCGATCTCGATGTAGTCGCCGGCCTGGATGTCCTCGGGCAGCATGAAGGGGCCCTTCATGTAGTCCGCATCGTCGCAGGTCGGACCGTAGAAGGCGAACTCGGCCTGCGGCTTGATGAGGTCGTCCTCCAGCGCCACCACGGGGAAGCGCCAGGCGACGTGCGCCGCATCGAACAGCGCGCCGTAGGCCCCGTCGTTGATGTAGAGCTCGTTGTCGCGGCGCTTTTCCACGCGCACGACGATGCTCGAATACTCGGCGCACAGCGCGCGGCCGGGCTCCGCCCAGAGCTCGGCCGAATAGCTGATCGGCAAGCTCTCGAAGTGGCGGTGGATGAGCGCGAAATAGTCCTCCAACGCCGGCGGCTCCAGGCCCGGATAGACGCTTGGAAAGCCGCCGCCGACATCGATGATGTCCACGGTCACCGCCGCCTCTGCGATGGCCGCGCGCACGCGCTCCAGCGCCTGGGCATAGGCGAAGGGCGTCATCGCCTGACTACCAACGTGGAAACAGATGCCCAGCGCATCGCAGTGCTGGCGGGTCGCCTGCAGGAGCGGCGCGGCCTCGGTCAGGTCGACGCCGAACTTGCTGGCCAGCGACAGCTCCGAATGCTCGGACGAGACGCGAAGGCGCACCAGCAGGCTGAGATCGGTCGCGGCATTGCCGGCCTCGTCGGTGGTGGCCTCGACGATCTTGGCCAGTTCCTCGATGGTGTCGAGGCTGTAGGTCTTCACGCCGTGGTCGAAATAGGCCTCGCGGATGGCGCGCGGCGTCTTGACCGGGTGCATGAAGCACAGCGTCGCGCCATGCAGCTGCCCGCGCACCATGCGCACTTCGCCGATGGAGGCGACGTCGTAATGCGTTACGCCGTTGTCCCACAGGATCTGGACGAGCTGCGGCGAGGGGTTGGCCTTGACCGCGTACATGGCCTTGCCCGGGAACTTATCGACGAAGAAACGGGCGGCCCGCGCCGCGGCATGCGGACGGGTGAGGATGACGGGTTCGTCCGGCGAAAGGGCGCGGACTACAGCCTTGGCGTCGGGAAACTGGTGCAATTCAAGGGACCCCCTAAGGTTCAAAACCGACAAGAGCTGCCTTGCGGAGGGTGTCCCATGGGGCAGCGGAAGCGCGCATATAAAAGGGATTCGATGAACTGCAAGTGAAATTGGACGGGGCGTGAAAACGCGCGTTTCCGCCCGCTTTCACGCCCCGGATATCACGCAAATTATGCCTTTTTGTCGAACAGCTTGGCCCAGCGCCGGGCCTCTCGGTCCTTGCCGCCGTTCTGCCGGTGCCAGGCGTCGCTGGCGAGGAGCGGCATGACGCTGCCGGCCTCGGCGAAGACCATCTGCTCGATGCCGGTGTTGACCTTGCCCCAGCTCGCGGCCTCCTGCAGCGTGGAGGACGAACAGGCGCCGTCGCGCACGTCGGCGACGGTGATCTGCACGGCATACTTGTGCACCGCGACGCCCTCGTGCCCGAGAATCTCGGCGCAGACGACGGTGTCCTGGATAAAGTTCTTGGGCACGCCGCCGCCCACCATCAGCAGGCCGGAATCGCCGCTGGCGATCTTGATGTCGGTCAGTTCGCGGAAGTCGGCGATGGCGTCGATCATCATGTAGCCCTCGCCCTTCTTCATCTGGTCGACCTGGTGCTTGACGAGGCCGAAACCCGCGGAGCTGTCGACGAAGGCGGGGCAGAAGATCGGCACGTCGTGTTCGTAGGCGAGCTTGACGAGGCTGTTGTCCTTCTTGCCGTGCTCGACGAGATACTTGCCCATCTCGCGGATGAACTCGCGGCTGGAATATCCCCGGTGCTCGAGCGAATTGGCGATGCGGTTGATCGTGAAGTCGCAGTCCTGCAGCTGCTCCTCGTCGATGTAGGTATCGTAAATGCGGTCGATGTAGAGACTGCGCAGCGTGTCGTCGTCGGGGATTTCCAGCGCCTGGTAGTGCTTGTGGCCAAGCCCCTCGAAGAAATCCATGTCGACGATGGTGGCACCCGTCGCCACGACACAGTCGACCATGTTCGACCGGATCAGCTCGGCATAAAGGTCCATGCAACCGCCCGCGCTGGTTGAGCCCGCAATGACGAGGAAGATCGTGCAATCCTTGTCCTCCAGCATCTGATTGTAGATGCGGGTGGCGCGCGCAAGATCGCGGCTGGTGAAGCTCATCTTGCCCATCGAATCGATGATGGGCCGCGCGTCGAATTCGCGGATGTCGATGTGCTCGACCGTGGTGCTGAGAAGCTCTGCCTTGCGGGTGTCGTTGATCGACGAATCGTTCATTGCGTTTCTTTCCTGTTCGTGTGCCCGGATAACGGGACCGCCCCGCCCCCGTTCCAAATTTCGCGGCAAATGTGAAGCGCGGCGTTTCCCGCGTGACACCGCAGAGGCGCTCGCGATAAGCCTCGCCCGATGAGAGAGCCCACCCGCGAAGGCGTGCTGCGCGCCGCCGAAAAGGTCGCCGCGCAATTCCCCGTGACCCCGCTGCTGCCGTTCGAACACGGCGGGCGCACGCTGTGGGCGAAGGCCGAGTGCCTGCAACCCATGGGCGCGTTCAAGATCAGGGGCGCCTGGCACCGGCTGAACGACCTGTCGGACGAGGAGCGCGCGCGCGGCGTGGTCGCGGTATCGAGCGGCAACCATGCACAGGGCGTGGCGCTGGCGGCGCGGATGCTGGGGATCGCCGCCACCATCGTGATGCCGGCCGATGCGCCGCGGGTGAAGCTGGAACGCACCGCGGGTTACGGCGCGCGGGTCGTCACCTACGACCGGCTGACCGAGAACCGCGAGGCCATCGCCCGCGCGCTGGCCGACGAGCAGGGCGCGACCTATGCCCATGCCTTCGGCGACCCGTGGGTTATCGAGGGCCAAGGCAGCGCCGGGATCGAGATCGCCGCGCAGATGCAAGCGCAGGCAGGGGTTGCACCCAGCCGCATCGTCGCCTGCTGCGGAGGCGGCGGGCTGACCGCCGGCCTCGCCCTCGCCTGCCCCGAAGCGGACGTGATCCCGGTGGAGCCCGAAGGATGGGACGATTTCTGCCGCAGTCTGGAGGCAGGCGAGATCCAGAGCGTCGGCGAGAACCCTCCCCCCACGGCCTGCGATGCGTTGCAGACGCTTGAGACCCAGCCGGTCAACTTCGCCGTCCTCAAGGATCGCTGCCGCGAATGGGCGCGAGTGTCGGAGAGCGAGGTTCGCGCCGCCCAGCGCTTCGCCTTTGCACACCTGCGCCTCGTCCTGGAGCCCGGCGGCGCGGCGGCGCTGGCGGCGGTGCTGGCGGGAAAGGTGGCGGTGGACGATGCGACGGCGGTGATGCTCACCGGCGGCAACGTCGATGCGCCCAGCTTCGCAGCGGTGCTGGCCGAAGGGCGATAGGTTGCAATTGACAATCGAGTAAGCGCGCCGCACTCCTTCGTGCCGGGTCCGACGGGAGGGAAATCCGCATGAATACCTTTATCCTCATCCCCGCAGCCGCGCTGGTGCTGTGGACCATCATCGTGCTGTTCTGGATGGCGGCGCTACGCCTGCCCGCGCTGGCCAAGCTCGGCCGCACCAAGGAACAGATGCGTGGCGGGCGCGGGCAGGACCTCGACGGCGTGCTGCCCGGCACCCTGCAATGGAAGGCCCACAACTACATGCACTTGCTCGAACAGCCCACGCTGTTCTACGCGGTGACGATCATGCTTGCGCTTGTCGGGTCCGGCCACACGGAAGAGCTGCTGGCCTGGGCCTACGTCGTCCTGCGCATCGTCCATTCGCTGTGGCAGGCGGTGGTCAACACCATCCCGGTGCGCTTCGCCCTGTTCGCGCTGTCGACGCTGGTCCTGCTGGCGATGACGGTCAGCCTCCTGGTGCGCCTGCATAGCTGATTGCGCGCCGCGGCGGATCGTAAGGGTTATCGCATAGTAAACCATTCACAGGCCCGTGACCTTACCGCGCCATGATGCCGGCAAGGAGACACGGATCATGGCTTACATCCTTGTCGTGGACGACGACGACATCGTGGCGGAACACGCCGCGAGGGTGCTGATCGATGCCGGCCACGCCTGCGGCTGGGTCAGCGACGCGAAGGCGGCGATGGACCTGCTGCGCAAGCGGCGGCCCGATGTCATCCTGCTCGACCACAACATGCCCGGCGAAAACGGCGGCAGCATGCTGCGGCGCCTGCGCGCCAGCCCCTCGCTCTACGACATCCCGGTCATCATGCTGACGGGCATCCAGGACGTGAAGCAGGAACAGATCGCCTATTACGACGGCGCGCAGGACTATATCCGCAAGCCCTTCAGCGAGAAGATGCTGGTCTATCGCATCCGGCAGGTGCTCGCCTCGCGCGAGTTTCATGCCCGGCTCGGCCGGGCGCAGCCGACCGGATTCGCCAAGCCGGGCACGCCGTCGATGAACGCGCCGCGCGCCGTGTGAGGGTGATTGCGCTGGAAAGGGGATGGTAGCGGAGGAGGGATTCGAACCCCCGACACAGGGATTATGATTCCCCCGCTCTAACCGACTGAGCTACTCCGCCCCATGGGCAAGGCGCGCAATTAAGAGCGCCGCCGCGCGGGGTCAACCCGGAAAATTGGCGCGCGCTCAGCCGCGGAAACGATAGGTCTTCAGCTTCTCCCACGGCCCGCCGAGATAGCGATGCAGGCTCATCGACGGAAAGCGGAACTCGCGCGGCTCGATGGTGCCCGCAAGCTCGGCCTGCAGCTCCTTGGCCTTGGCCGATGCAACCTTGTTCTGGATGGTGACGTGCAGGCGCGGGGTGTGGCGATCCTGCGCGGTGAGCAGGTCGTGCATCCGGTCGGCGATCTCGGCGCGCAGGCGAAGAAGCGCAGGGCTCTCCAGCTTGAGCGCGGTCCCGCCGCCAAGGCTCATCAACCCAAGGAGGCGACCGGGCACGGCAGCTTCCTGCTTCGCCTGGGCGGTCAGCAGCCGGTCCACCTCGGCGTGGTAAGGCCCTGGCAGCGCATGAAACAAGGTGACGTGAGCTTCGAGATAGTTGCGCTCGGGCGGAAAGTGCGCGGTCCTGAGCGCCGTCGCCCACGCGTGCAGGTCGGGCGGCAGGTCCGCCGTGAGGATCAGCGCGGCGTTCCCGACCTCGGTCACATTTCCCCGCGCTGGCGCCTGAGCGTGAACCACCGTTCCACCGCCTCGTTGTGGCCCTCCAGCGTCGAATTGAATTCGTGCCCGCCGCTGCCATCGGCGACCATGTAGATCGCGTCGGTTTCCGCCGGGTTGAGCACAGCCTCGATGCTGGCACGGCCCGGATTGGTGATCGGTCCGCGTGGCAGGCCGACCATCGAGTAGGTGTTGTAATCGTTGATCGCCTGAATTTCCGACTGGCGGATACGGCGGCCCAGCGGACGGCCGCGGGTGATGGGGTAGATGATCGTCGGGTCGGCCTGGAGCATGATGCCCTGGCGCACGCGGTTGGAATAGAGCCCGGCGACCATGCGCCGCTCCTCCGGCACGCCGGTTTCCTTTTCCACGATGCTGGCCAGCACCACCGCCTCGGCGGGCGAATTCACGACGGTGCGATCGGTGCGGTTGGGCCAGAGTTCGGCGAGCGTATCGTCCATCGCCCGCTTCATCCGCGCCAGCACCGCCACACGGCTCTCCCCGCGCTCGAAATCGTAGGTGTCGGGCAGGACCGAGCCTTCCTCGGGCACGGGGATTTCGCCGGTCAGGAGCGGTTCGGCCATCAGCACGTCGTGGACCAGCACCGAGGGCATGCCTTCGGGAATGGTCACGAAGCGACGGATCACGTCGCCGTGCTGAAAGGTATCGAGGATCTTGGCGTTGCTCGCGCCCTTTGGCAGCAGGAACTCGCCCGCCTTGATCGGATCGCCGCTGCCGAAAATCTTCGCCCGCAGCAGGAAGCTGCTCGAGGAACCGATCAGCCCCTCGTCCTCCAGCTTGCCCGCCACCGAGGTGAGCGAGGCGCCGTTGGGCACGATGAAGGCCGTCTCCTCCTCCACGTTCGCGCCGCCGTACCAGCCCGAGGCGAACCAGGCGGCGGCAGCGAGCACCACCGCTGCGGCAATCAGCAGCAGTTTCTTCACGTCAGTCGACCACGCGCCGCATGACGAGGCTGGCGTTGGTGCCGCCGAAGCCGAAGCTGTTGTTGAGCACCGCGTCCACTTCGCGCTTCTTGGCCTTGAGCGGGACAAGGTCCACGCCCTCCGTCCCGTCGTCGGGGTCGGTGAGGTTCAGCGTGGGCGGCACCACCTGGTCGCGGATGGCGAGGATGCAGAAGATGCTTTCCACCGCGCCCGCGCCGCCGAGCAGGTGGCCGATGGCGCTCTTGGTCGAGGACATGGAGGCGCCGCACAGGTCGTCGCCCAGCACGCGCTTGACCGCGGCGAGCTCGATGGTGTCGGCCATGGTGCTGGTGCCGTGGGCGTTGACGTAGTCGATGTCGCAGGGCTCGATCCCGGCTTTGCGGATGGCCATGCGCATGGCATTTTCCGCGCCCTTGCCCTCGGGGTGCGGGGCGGTGACGTGGTAGGCATCGCCGGAGAGGCCATAGCCGACGACCTCGGCATAGATCTTCGCGCCGCGCGCCTTGGCGTGCTCGTATTCCTCCAGCACGACGACGCCTGCGCCCTCGCCCATGACGAAGCCATCGCGATTGCGGTCGTAGGGGCGGCTCGCCTCCTTTGGCCGGTCGTTCATGCTCATGTTGAGCGCCTTGGCCTGCGCGAAGCCGGCCACGCCGAGCGGGTTGATGGTGCTTTCCGCCCCGCCCGCCAGCATGATGTCGGCATCGTCGTCCTTGATCATCCGCGCGGCATCACCAATCGAGTGCGCCCCGGTGGAGCACGCCGTCACGACAGAATGGTTCGGGCCCATCAGGCCGTACTTGATGGACACCTGCCCGCTGGTGAGGTTGATCAGGCGTCCGTGGACGAAGTGCGGGCTGACGCGGCCCGGGCCGCGCTCGGCGAGGTTCACCGATTCCAGCTCGATCCCCGGCAGTCCGCCGATGCCTGAACCGATGGAGACGCCAGCGCGCAGCTTGGTCGCCTCGTCCATCTCGGTAAGGCCCGCATCCTCCAGCGCCTGCCCGGCGGCGTCGATGGCGTAGACGATGAACGGATCGACCTGGCGCTGCACCTTGTGGTCCACGCGCCTGTCGGGGTCGAAGCCCCAGGGATGGTCCTTGCCCTTCACCTCGCCGGCGATGGTGGCCTTCTGGCCCGTGGTGTCGAAGCGGGTGATCGTATCGATCCCGCTCTCGCCCGCGATCAGGTTGGCCCAGGTTGTCTCGACGTCGGCGCCCAGCGGGGTGACGAGGCCAAGTCCGGTAACGACGACGCGCCGCATAGTCACATCCTCTTCAATGCGGTTTTCATGCAAGAAAGGCCCAGCCTTGTGGCCGAGCCTTTCATCCCCGTCCCCGACACCAACTAGGGCCGGCGGGCCGTATCGCGGACGAGGGGTGCCGGATCAGCCGGCGTGCTGTTCGATGTAGGTGTTGGCATCGCCCACGGTGTTGATCTTCTCCGCGGCATCGTCGGGGATTTCCACGCCGAACTCTTCCTCGAAGGCCATCACCAGCTCGACGATGTCGAGGCTGTCGGCGCCCAGATCGTCGATGAAGCTCGCCTCGGGCGTGACCTTTTCTTCCTCGACACCCAGGTGCTCGACCACGATCTTCTTCACGCGTGCGGCAATATCGCTCATGTATCTGTTGTCCTTTTGGGGGTGATCAGTTGCTTTCGCCCTAATGAACGCCGCGAGCGAGCGCAAGTGCCCGCGCCGTGCCGCACCGCTTTACGACGAAGCGGGTGCGGCCAGCGCCGATTTCCGGGAAACATCCACGGCCCCCGCGATTGGTAGGACAACATCCTGATTCAAAGGAGAATATCAGATGTCCGCCAATACCGTTCTCAAGACCCTTACCGATACCGCCTTCGATTCGGTCGAGGGCTATCGCAAGGCCGCGGAGAAGGCCAACAACCCGCAGCTCAAGCAGGCGCTGATGGACCGCGCCGCCAAGCGCGAGCAGACCGTCGCGACGCTCAATGCCGAGGTCGAGCGCCAGGGCGGCGAGCTCGTCACCAAGGGCACGATGACCGGCGAGCTGCACCAGATGTGGCTGGGCATCACCAGCGCCTTCGAGAACGACGACGAGGCCGCCGCCGAGCGCGTCGAGGAAGGCGAGGACTACATCAAGGGCAAGTTCGAGGCCGCGCTGGAAGACGACGACCTCGACCCGCAGTCGCGCGCCGTGATCCAGCAGGTCTATGCCGAGATCTGCGAAGGTGAGCAGTTCGGCGACAGCATCGAGAAGCAGTACGACTGACCACGAGGCAAGCAGGGCCTGTAACAGGGTTCTGTGGGCGCGGTTCCTTCGGGGGCCGCGCCCTTTTGGTATGGTGGCGGCAGCCGCGGCGGGTATGAGGCGGGCATGAGAATCTTCCACTGCAGCGCGCAGGCCGGCCACGCTCCCCGCCGCGAGTTTCACAACGGCGACTGGACCGAATTCGCCGAAACGAGCGCCCGGGTCGATGCCATGCTCGCCGCGGTCGGCCCGGTCGAGGAGCCGCAGGATCGCGGCCTCGCACCGATCCTCGCGGTGCATGGGGCGGACTACGTCGAGTTCCTGCAAACGGCCTATGCCGAGTGGCGCGCGGCTGGGCGCGAAGGCGATGCGCTGGGCTATGCTTTTCCCGTGTCGCGCCGCCGTCCGCTGTGCCTCGACAGGATCGACGCGAAGCTGGGGCGCTTCTCGGCCGACGTGGTGACGCCGATCGCCGAGGGGACATGGGCGGCGACCTATGCCAGCGCGCAGTCGGCGCTCGGCGCGGTGGCGGCGGTGCTCGGCGGCGAGACGCGCGCCTTTGCCCTCACCCGCCCGCCCGGCCACCACGCGGGCGCCGACAATTGTGGCGGCTATTGCTATTTGAATGCCGCAGCCGTGGCGGCGCAGGCTTTGGCCGATGCGGGGCGCAGGGTCGCCATCGTCGATGTCGACTACCACCACGGCAACGGCACGCAGGACATCTTCTACGAGCGCGGCGACGTGTTCTTCGCCTCGATCCACGCCGATCCGAAGACCGACTTTCCCTTCTTCTGGGGCCATGCCGACGAGCGCGGTCTGGTCGCAGGCGAAGGGGCGACGCTCAACCTGCCGCTGGCGCGAGGGGCCACTTGGGCGGACTATGCGCCTGCGCTGGACGCCGCGCTCACCGCCGCCATCGACTGGGGCGCGGACACGCTGCTCGTCTCCTACGGCGCGGATACGTTCGAGGGCGACCCGATCAGCCACTTCCGCCTGACCACGCCCGACATGCGCCGCATCGGCGCGGCCATCGCGGGCATGCGGCTGCCGGTCGTGGGCATCATGGAAGGCGGCTACGCGGTGGGTGCGCTGGGCGCGAACCTTGCCGCCTTCCTCGACGGGTTGGAGAGCTAGGCCTTACTCGCCCGCTTGGTCGACGCGGGTTGTCTCCGCCTCGCTCGCGTCCTTTTGCACCTCCAGCGCCTCGCCCGAGAGGCGGATGTGCACGTCGCGCAGCTGGCGGGCCGAGACGACCGAGGGCGCGCCCATCATCAGGTCCTGCGCGCGCTGGTTCAGCGGGAAGGCGATGACCTCGCGGATGTTGGGCTCATCGGCCAGCAGCATCACGATGCGGTCGATGCCGGGGGCCGAACCGCCGTGCGGCGGGGCGCCCAGCTTGAAGGCCTCGATCATGCCGGAGAAGTTCGCGTCCACGTCCTCGCGGGTGTAGCCGGCGATTTCGAAGGCCTTGTACATGATCTCCGGCTTGTGGTTCCGGATCGCGCCCGACGACAGCTCGTAGCCGTTGCAGACGATGTCGTACTGCCAGGCCTTAATCTCGAGCGGGTCGGTGTTCTCCAGCGCCTCCATCTCGCCCTGCGGCATGGAGAAGGGGTTGTGGCTGAAATCGACCTTCTTCAGCTCCTCGTCGTATTCGAACATCGGGAAATCGACGATCCAGCAGAACTTGAAGCAATTCTCCTCGATCAGGCCCAGCTCCTCGCCCACGCGGGTGCGCGCGGCGCCGGCCAGCTTGGCCGCGTCCTTTTCCTTGCCCGCGGCGAAGAACAGCCCGTCGTTCTCGCCAAGACCCAGCTCGGCGTAGAGCTTGAGCATCCCTTCCTCGCCGTGGTTCTTGGCGATGGGCCCGCCGAACTCGCCGCCCTTGCGGGTGACGTAGCCGAGGCCGGCGAAGCCTTCCTTGCGCGCCCAGTCGTTCATGTCGTCGAAGAACTTGCGGCTTTTCTCGTGCGTGGCCGGCGCCGGGATCACCCGCACGCGCCCGCCGCCGCCGACGATCTTCTCGAACAGGCCGAAGCCGGAGCTGGTGAAGTGCTCGGTCACGTCGCTGATGACGAGCGGATTGCGCAGGTCGGGCTTGTCCGTGCCGTACTTCAGCATGGTCTCGGCATAGGGGATGCGCGGGAACTCGCCTGCAGGCGTCACGCTCTTGCCGCCGGAGAACTCCTCGAACACGCCCGCCAGCACGGGCTCGATGGCATCGAACACGTCGTCCTGCGTCACGAAGCTCATCTCGAAGTCGAGCTGGTAGAACTCCGGGCTGCGGTCGGCGCGCAGGTCCTCGTCGCGGAAGCAGGGGGCGATCTGGAAATAGCGGTCGAAGCCCGCGACCATCAGCAGCTGCTTGAACATCTGCGGCGCCTGCGGCAGCGCGTAGAAGCGGCCCGGGTGGAGGCGGCTGGGGACGAGATAGTCGCGCGCGCCCTCGGGGCTGCTCGCGCCCAGGATCGGGGTCTGGAACTCGGAGAAGCCCTGGTCGGTCATGCGGCGGCGCAGGCTTGTGATGACCTTGTTACGCAGCATGATGTTGGCATGCACCCGCTCGCGCCGAAGGTCGACGAAGCGGTACTTGAGGCGCGTCTCCTCAGGGTAGTCCTCCGCGCTGTTGACGATCAGCGGCAGGTCGTCCGCCTTGCTCTGCACGGTCACCGCGCGGGCGAAGACCTCGATCTCGCCGGTCGGCAGGTTGGCGTTCACCGCCGCCGCGTCGCGCGCCTTCACCTCGCCGTCGATGGTGACGACGCTTTCCAGCCGCAGCGCGTCGAGCACGGGCAGCGCCGGGCTGTCCTCGTCCGCCACGATCTGGGTGATACCGTAATGGTCGCGCAGGTCCACGAACAGCACGCCGCCGTGGTCGCGCTTGCGATGCACCCAGCCCGACAGGCGGACGGCCTCGCCGACATCGGCCTTCGATAGCTGGGCACAAGTGTGGGTGCGGTAGGCGTGCATGGAGGACTCTTTTCAATTCGCGGGTTATGGCGCTAAGGCGCGCGGCGGAAGCTTCCGCGGCAGGCCTGCAGCCGTCGCGCGCGCTAACAGGATATGCACGCCGCTTTGTCAAGATTTCCCTCTGGCGAAGCGGGAGCGTGCGCGGGTCGGTGCACCGGCCACCAGACGAAAAGATTGCAATGAACATCCATCCCCTGATTACCAAGACCGCCGACCTCGCCGAGCTGTGCGAGCGGCTCGCCAAGTCCGACTTCGTGTGCGTCGACACCGAATTCATGCGCGAGAACACCTTCTACCCGCTGCTCTGCCTGATTCAGATCGGCAACGAGGAGGAAGCCGCCGCCATCGATCCGCTGGCGGACGGGCTTGACCTCACGCCGCTGTGGGACCTGTTGACTGAGAACGACGAGGTGCTGAAGGTCTTCCACGCCGGCGGGCAGGACGTGGAGATCGTCTACAACTTCACCAAGAAGACGCCCTACCCCATCTTCGACACGCAAATCGCCATGATGGCGGTCAGCCAGTCCGAACAGATCGGCTATGCCAACCTCGTCGAGAGCTGGCTCGGCAAAACGATCGACAAGGGCGCTCGCTTCACCGACTGGAGCCGTCGTCCGCTGACCGAGCGGCAGATCGAATATGCCATCGGCGACGTCACCTACCTCGCCAAGATCTTCCCCCGCCTGCTCAAGAAGCTGATCAAGACCGGGCGCGGCAGCTGGCTCGATGCGGAGATGGAGAAGCTGGCGGACCCCGCCAACTATGCCAACGACCATGGCGAGGCGTGGAAGCGCATCCGCGCGCCGGGGCGCAATCCGGCGGTGCTCGGCCGCCTGCGCGATCTTGCCGCCTGGCGCGAGCAGGAGGCGCAGGACAAGGACATCCCGCGCGGCCGCATCGTGCGCGACGAGACGCTGGCCGACATCGCCAGCCATCCGCCCAAGTCCCAGGCCGATCTCGCGAAGGTGCGCGGGCTTTCGCAGGCTTGGAAGGATAACGACATCGGCAAGCGGCTGATGAAGACGCTCAAGAACTCGCAGCCGCTGTCCGATGACGAGATGCCCGACAAGCCCAAGCGCGGCGCGCCGCTGGGCAAGGAGGGCGTGCTGGTGGCGGACCTCCTGAAACTGCTGCTAAAGATCCGCAGCCGCGAGATCGACGTCGCCAGCCGGCTGCTCACCCGCTCCGACGAACTGGAGGCGCTCGCCGCCGGCGTGCGTAAGCTGCCGATCCTCGAAGGCTGGCGCTACGAGGTCTTCGGCAAGGACGCGCTCGAACTGGTCGAGGGCAAGCTCGCTTTCGCGGTCGAGAAAGGCCGGCTGAAGATGGCGCACATCGACCAGGTCCGCGCGGACATGATCGAGGCGGCGAAGTGATGGTGCGCGGCCTCTTCCCCCCGTCATTGCGAGCGTAGCGAAGCAATCCATCACCCATGGCCCGCGACATTCAGCCCTGCGTCTATATCATGGCCAATCGCAAGAATGGTACCATCTACGTCGGCGTCACTTCGGACATCGCGCAGCGCGGGTGGCAGCATCGGCAAGGACTCGTCGACGGTTTTACCAGGCAATACTGCTGTAAGACCCTAGTTTGGTACGAGTTGCACCCGACGATGGAGTCCGCCATCCTGCGTGAGAAGCAACTCAAGGCTGGTTCGCGGAAGAAGAAGATCGCGCTGATTGTCGAACGTAACCCCGACTGGCGCGACCTCTATGCCGAAGTGATAGCCTAGGTGATGGATTGCCGCGTCGCCTTCAGCTCCTCGCAATGACGAGCTTGGGATAATGTCCACCTACCTCCCCACCATCAAGCAGCTGCAGTATCTCGTCGCGCTGCACGAGCATGGCCATTTCGGCCGCGCGGCGGAGGCATCGTTCGTGTCCCAGTCCACCCTTTCCGCCGGCATCCGCGAGCTCGAATCGCTGCTCGGCGTGACGCTGGTGGAGCGCAGCCGGCGGGTGGTGCGCTTCACTCCGCTCGGCAACAGCGTGGTCGACAAGGCGCACCGGCTCTTACGCGAGGCGGAGGAACTGGCCGCGCTGGTGCAGGCCGCTGGCAAGCCGCTGTCGGGCGAGCTTCGCATGAGCGTAATCCCCACCATCGCGCCCTTCCTGCTGCCGCGCATCCTGCCGCGCCTGCGGCGCGAGCGCCCGCAGCTGAAGCTGTTCCTGCGCGAGGAGACGAGCGACCACGCCATCGAATCGCTGCATCACGGACGCGCCGACTGCGTGCTGCTCGCCCTGCCCTTCGCCACCGGCGAGGTGGAAAAGGCGCATATCGCCACCGACGAACTGTTCGTGGCCTTCCCCAAGGACGACCCGCGCGATCCGCCCGAGGAAATTGCCCCCGCCTCGATCGACGAGGCGCGGCTGTTGCTGCTGGAGGACGGCCATTGCCTGAAGGAACACGCGCTGGCCGCCTGCAACAGGCCCGAACTGCGCGCCTCTGCCACCATGATCGGTACGAGCCTGCACACGCTGGTGCAGATGGTCGACAACGGCCTCGGCCTCACCATGCTGCCGCAGATGGCGATCGATGCCGGCATCCTGCACGAGACCGACGTGGTCGCCCGGCCCCTCAAGGGCAGCAAGACCAGCCGCGAGATCGCCCTCGTTTGGCGGCCCAACAGCCCGCGCGGCGACGAGTTCCGCCTGCTGGCCCAGGAACTGCGCGCCGGATGATTTTCGGATATTTCAGCGACTTCGCCCGTTGAGCCCATCGTGACAGGGGTTTTCCGATCTATTGCCGCGCTCGCGGGGCTGGCCGCTTTGGCCGCCTGCGGGTCAGACGACGCGCCGCCCACCGACCGCGCGGAGGCGGCCCTTGCCGAGCGCGACGATGCGGCAAGTCCGCCCGTCGCCGCTCCGCCGCCCGAGACTGCCGATCCCGCGGTGCAGGAAGCGCGCCAGGAGCTGACCGGCCTGCTCGAAACCATCGCGGCAGATTTCGGCGGCACGACGGGCATCGCGGTCGTCGACTTGGAGGACGGCTGGAGCACGGGCGTCAATGCCGATGCCCTGCTGCCGCAGCAGAGCGTTTCCAAGCTGTGGGTGGCGCTGACCGCGCTCGACCGGGTGGATCGCGGCACGCTGACACTCGGCGATCGGATCACCATCGCGCGGCAGGACCTGACCGTGTTCCACCAGCCGATCCGCGAGGAAGTGCTGCGTGCAGGCTCGCTCGAAATCAATCCGCTCGACCTGATGACCCGCGCCATCACCCGCAGCGACAACACCGCCAACGACGCCCTGCTGTGGGCCGTGGGCGGCCCGGACGCGGTGCGCGCCATGCTGCGCGACAAGGGCATCGCCAAGGTCCGTTTCGGCCCCGGGGAGCGGTTGCTGCAAAGCTCCATCGCCGGGCTCGAATGGCGGCAGGAGTGGGCCTATACCCGGCAAGGCTTCTACGATGCGCGCGATGCGCTGCCCGATGCCACCCGCAAGCGCGCGTTCGAGAGCTATCTCGCCGATCCGGTCGACGGGGCCAGCCCGCGCGCCATCGCCACCGCCCTCGCCCGGCTGGCGCGCGGGGAACTGCTGGCACCGCCGACGACGAAGCTGATGCTAGATACTCTGCGCGAAACCCGCAGCGGCCCGCGCCGGCTGAAGGGCGGCCTGGAACAGGGTTGGAGCATCGCCCACAAGACCGGGACCGGGCAGTATTACGACGGCCGCCAGTCCGGCTACAACGACGTCGCCCTGCTGTTCGCGCCCGACGGGCGGACTTATGCCGTGGCGGTAATGATCGGCGAGACCCGGCAGGGCGTGCCGGGCAGCACGGCGATGATGCAAAAGGTGACGCGAGCGGTGGAGGACTACGATGCCTTGCTGCGCGCCGATGAAAGCTTGCGGACCAGCGGCTAGGTCAATCCATGTGCTTGAGGCCGACGCGCAGGTAATCCCACCCGGTTATCACCGTCAGGATGGCCGCGCCCCACAGCGCGAACAGGCCGACCGTGTGCGGCACGTTCGCGGCGATATCGCCCAGCGGCATGGTCCAGCCGGGCAGGCCTTCTCCGAGGATAAGCGAGCCGAGCGCGACCATCTGGAAAGTCGTCTTCCACTTGGCGAGCTGGCTGACCGGCACGCTGACCTGGATGCCGCCGAGGAATTCGCGCAGGCCCGACACCGCGATCTCGCGGATCAGGATGATCAGCCCGGCGATCACGTGCATGTCGCCCACGTATGGCCCGCGCAGGATGTTCTGCGCCGCCAATACCAGGATGACGGTCGCCACCATGATCTTGTCGGCGATGGGGTCGAGGAAGATGCCGAGCCGCGAGACCGCTCCGCTCGAACGCGCCAGCATCCCGTCGAAATAGTCGGTGATCCCCATCGCGCAGTAGAGCGCGAAGGCCATCAGGTACCCCAGCTCCCACCCCGGCCACCACAGCAGGTAGGCGAGAAGCGGCAGCGCCATGATGCGGCTGAGGGTGAGGATATTGGGAAGGCTCCACATCGTGCGCTAGCCCCTAGCCCATAGTACGCGCGGGAAAAAGCGTGGCTTCGCCCGATGATTAGGGATAAGCCCGGCGTCACTCGTTCCGGGGCAGGACAAAGGCGTCGCACCAGGCTTTCATGTTCACGTCGACACACCTGCTGAAACAGCGCCGCTTCATGCCGCTGTTCGTCACCCAGTTGCTCAACGCCTTCAACGACAACCTCTACAAGACCGCGATGGTGCTGTTCGTGGTCTATACCGTCTACGACAGCGCCGATACCGAAACGCTGTTTTCGGGCGCGGCATCGGCGGTGTTCATCCTGCCCTTCTTCCTGCTATCCGCCATCGCCGGCCAACTGGCGGACCTGCGCGACAAGGCCGCGATCATCCGCAAGGTCAAGGCGGCGGAGATCGCCATCATGGCCGTCGGTGCCTTCGGGCTGTTCCTCGCGTGGAAGGGCGTGGCGGTGGACCTCTTCGCCATCCCGCTGCTCATGCTGGCGCTGTTCGCGATGGGGGTGCACTCCACATTCTTCGGCCCGATCAAGTACGCGATCCTGCCCCAGCACCTCGAACCGGACGAGGTGCTGGCGGGCACCGGGCTGGTCGAGGCGGGCACCTATCTCGCCATCATGGCCGGCACGATCCTTGCCGGTTTCCTCTACGTCGAGCACGCCGCCATCGGCATCGTCGGCTTCGCGGTGCTAGGCTATCTCGTCAGCCGGCAGGTGCCGCCCGCCCCGCCGATGGGCGCGCCAGAGCGGATCGACTGGAACCCCTTCACCTCGTCGTGGCGGCTGATCGGCGACATAGTCCACAACCGCGAGGTGTTCTACGCCATCCTCGCCATCAGCTTCTTCTGGACCATCGGCAGCGTGCTGTTCATCCAGTTCCCGCCGCTCGCCAAGAACGTACTGATGGCGAGCAAGGAAGTGGCGAGCCTGTTCCTCGTGTTCTTCTCCATCGGCGTCGCGATCGGCTCGGTGGCGGTCAACCTGCTGCTGAAGGGCCGCGTTTCGGCGCGCTACTCGCCGCGTTCAGTGCTGATGATGGGGGCGATGGTCGCGGTCTTCTACTTCGTCTGCCGCGCCTGGAACGCCACTCTGGACAGCACCGAGCTGATGGACGTGCCCACCTTCCTCTCGCACCCGCTCGCCTGGGCGGTGCTCGGCAGCCTGCTGCTGATCGCGATGTTCGGCGGAATGTTCGTGGTGCCGCTCTACGCCTTCCTGACGACCAAGGTGCCGACAAGCCAGGCGAGCCGCGCGGTCGCGGCGAACAACATCGTCAATTCGGGTGCGATGGTGGCGGGATCGCTGCTGGCGCTGGGGCTGAGCGCGGCGGGCGTACCGTTGGCCGAGCAGGTCTTGCTGTCGGCGGGGATGTGCCTGGTATCGGCTTGGCTCGGGCGCCGCCTGCACCTCGCCGAGTTGCAGGCGGCGGGCGAGAACCCGCTGCCCTTACCCGGCGGACATCCTTCTCAGGAAAAGTAGGCGAGCGTGCAAACGAAGCCGGCGGCGTAAGTCGCCAGCACGCTCTCGGCTTCCTTGCGCGTCAGGCCCAGCTTCAGCCGCCAGGGTACCATGCGTTCGACCTCGTTCGCGCGGCGCACGACGTGGGGCGGGAGCGAGGCCCGGAAGGGGTGGCGGGCCGATTCATCGGTCAGGACAAGTGCGCGTCTCATGATGCGATATTAACGCTTTGGTAAGGATTTGATCCATCGCGTCTTGGCCCGTGTCCACAGTCGGGACGGTTCGCAACAGGCGCGATAGTTGCCGCCGCAAACTGGCGCGGCTAACGCGGCAGGCATGACCAGAACCGCCTCCCGCCTGCTCGTCGATTGCCTCCTGGAACAGGGATGCGACCGCATCTTCACCGTGCCGGGAGAGAGCTTCCTGCCGGTGCTCGATGCGCTGGCCGACACGCCCGCCATCGACACGATCACCTGCCGGCAGGAGGGCGGAGTCGCCTTCATGGCCTGCGCCGACGGAGCCATGACCGGGCGGCCCGGCGTCGCCTTCGTCACCCGCGGGCCGGGCGCGACCAATGCCAGCATCGGCGTGCACGTCGCCATGCAGGATTCGCAGCCGATGGTGCTGTTCATCGGCGACGTCGACCGGGGGATGCGCGACCGCGAGGGCTTCCAGGAAATCGACTTTCCCGCCTTCTTCGCGCCCATCGCCAAGTGGTCCGCGCGCATCGACGATGCCTCGCGCATTCCCGAATACATCGCCCGCGCCTGGTCGACCGCGACCTCGGGCCGCCCGGGCCCGGTGGTCCTCGCCCTGCCCGAGGACATGCTGCACGAAACGAGCGTGTCCTCGCCCGTCCGCCCCGCCGTGCCGCGCGTGGCGCAGTCGCCCTGCCCCGACGTCATGGCGACCATGATGCAGTTGATCGGCGATGCCGCCGCCCCGCTCGCCATCGTCGGCGGGGCCGGCTGGCATGGCCGCGCCCGCCACTATTTCGCCGAGTTCGCCGAGCGCATCGGCCTGCCCGTCGCAACCGCCTTCCGCCGGCAGGACGCGCTGGCAACGGACAGCCCGGTCTACGCGGGCAACCTCGGCTACGGCCCCAGCCCGAAGCTGACCCAGCGGGTCAAGGCGGCCGACCTGCTGCTGGTCGTAGGCGCGCGGCTGGGCGAGGCGACGACCGATGGCTATGCCCTCGTCACACCCGACCACCCGGACCAGGTGGTGATCCACGTACACCCCGATCCGGAGGAGCTCGGCCGGGTCTACCGCACCGACCTCGCGATCTGCGCCGACATGGCCGAATTCGCCGAGAGCGCCGCGCTGTGGGACGACGGCGAGGTAATCGACTTCGACAGCGGGGCCGAGGCGCATGAGGAGTGGCTCGCTTGGTCGACGCCGCGCGAGGAAGCGCAGTTCGACCTCGACCTCGCGCTGGCCATGGCGACCTGTCGCCGCCTGCTGCCCGTCGATACCATCGTGTGCAACGGCGCGGGCAACTTCGCCGGCTGGTGGCACCGCTACTGGCGCTATGCCGGTTTCCCCTCGCAGCTCGCCCCCACGGCCGGAGCCATGGGATACGGCGTGCCGGCGGCGGTCGCGGCGGCGCGGCGCTTCCCGGATCGCACCGTGGTCGCGGCGGCGGGCGACGGGGATTTTCTGATGAACGGGCAGGAACTGGCGACGGCGGCGCAGTACGGCCTCGATCTCATTGTGATCCTGTTCGACAATTCGACCTACGGCACCATCCGCATGCACCAGGAGCGCGAATATCCGGGGCGCGAAGCGAGCACGCACCTTGCCAATCCGGATTTCGCGCTGATGGCCGAAAGCTTCGGCGGCTGGGGCAAACGGGTGGAGAACAACGCCGAATTCGATTCGGCGCTGGAGGAAGCGCTGGGCCGCAAGGGCATCCGCCTCATCCACTGCATCACCGATATCGAGCAGCTGAGCGCGGCCGGGGCGACGGTGAGCGGGCTGCGCCGCCGGTAGATACAGAAAGGGCCACCGCGATGGTGGCCCCTTCCGTTGTCACATCGACCTTGAAGGCCGGGTGACGAAACTGCGTGCAGCGATCAGATGTCGTTGCCCAGCTTGCCTTCGATTTCACCCTTCAGCTGCTGGGCTTCGCCCTTGGCTTCCTGGTTCTTGCCTTCGGCGCGCGTCTCGGGATTGCCGGACTGCTGCTTCACGTTGCCGACGGCTTCGTTGACGTTGCCTTTTACCTTTTCGGTGAACTCACCCATGGTGTGTCTCCTTGATCGTGCGGCCCGCGACGACCGCGTGCCTGTTGCAAAATCAACCTTTGGGCAGTGCTGAAAGTTCCGGCCTTATCGCTCCGACATCGCAATAATCCTGTCCCACTCCTCCGGTCGTATTTCCGCCACGGACAGGCGCGAGAGACGCACCAGTTCGATGCCCTCGAGCGTCGGCTCGGCCTTGATCTCCTTGAGCGTGACGGGGCGTGCCAGCTTGCTCACCGGTTTGACCTTTACCGTTGGCCACTTCCCCTCCGGATCGGTCGGGTCGATCAGCCCTGCCTCGCTCACCTCGGCGATGGCGACGATCTCCAGCCCCTTGTTCGAGTGATACCAGAACAACCCGTCGCCCACGGCCATCGCGCGCAGGTTGTTCGCCGCGCGGTGGTTGCGCACCCCGTCCCACACGGTTTCGCCGTCGCGGACGAGATCGTCCCACGCATACTTGAACGGTTCGGACTTGATCAGCCAGTGGTTGGGCAAAGCGGACTCCTCGGACGAAAGATGCGCGCTACGCCTAGCGACTGGGGCGCTGGCCCGCAATTAACGGCTTATTGAACATGTCCTGTCACACCGGGCGCAGGATTTCAGGGGTCCCGACTTGCCAGAGGCAACCGCCAGCAACGACATTCGCACAAAGCCGAGGCTCGGCCGCGCCGGTCGCGACGTGGTCGCATTGGGGATCGCGGTCGCCGCCGTCGTCCTGTTCGTGGGCATCGGCGGATCGGTGCTGCCCAAGGTCGTGCGTGCCTGGGCCGGCGACGGCAGCGCGCCCGGCATGGTGCTGACCAACGCCCTCCTGCTCAACATCGCGCTCGTGATCTTCGGCTGGCGACGGTACAGCGAGCTGCATCGCGAGGTCGGCGAGCGCCGCGTGGCCGAGGCGCGCGCGCGCGAACTGGCCGAGCGCGACCCGCTGACCGGCTGCCTCAACCGCCGCAGCGGACCGCCTGCCATCGAGGCGCTGCGCGAGAAAGCGCGAACGCTGGGCCAGGAGGTCGCGGTCATGCTGATCGACCTCGACAACTTCAAGCAGATCAACGACCTGAACGGCCATTCCGCGGGCGACCGCGTGCTGACCGCGATTGCCCGCAGCATTGCCGCCGTGCTGCCCGCGGACAGCGTCGTCATCCGCATCGGCGGCGACGAATTCGCCTGCGCCGTCCCCTTCCACTACCACGCCCGCGACTGGGTCGATCGGCTGGCCGAGAGCATGATCGAAAAGGTGTCCGCTCCGGTCGAGCTCGACGAGGGACAGGTACAGGCGACGATCTCGATGGGCCTTGCCCACACCGGCGGCGAAGTGCGCGAGGGCGACCCGCCCATCACCGCCGACCGCCTCGTCCACCGCGCCGACATCGCCATGTATCATGCCAAGAAGCGCGGTCGTAACCGCTGCTTCTGGTTCGAGGCGCAGATGGAGGACGAGCTGCGGTTCCGCAACGAGCTGGAAACCGGCATCCGGGAAGGGCTCAAGAACGACGAGTTCGTGCCCTATTACGAACAGCAGATCGACCTCGAGAGCGGGCGGCTGGTCGGCTTCGAGATGCTGGCGCGCTGGCATTCGCCGAAATACGGCGTGGTGAGCCCGGAAATCTTCATTTCCATCGCCGAGGAAATCGACCTGATCGGGGCGATGAGCGAAGGGCTGATCCGCAAGGCTCTGCGCGATGCGCGCGAATGGGACGCCTCGCTCAGCCTGTCGGTCAACATCTCGCCCCTGCAACTGCGCGATCCGTGGTTCGCGCAGAAGCTGCTCCACATCCTCGTCGAGAGCGGCTTTCCGCCGCACCGCTTCGAGATCGAGATCACCGAGAGCTGCCTGCACGAGAACGTGGGCGCGGTGCGCACGATGGTCTCGAGCCTCAAGAACCAGGGCATTCGCATCAGCCTCGACGATTTCGGTACCGGCTATTCCAGCCTCTCGCAGCTGCGATCGCTGCCGTTCGACCGGCTCAAGATCGACCGCAGCTTCGTCAGCGAGATCGCCAGCGACCAGGCCGATGGCGAACTGGTGCGCGCCATCGTCTCGCTCGGCAGGGGCCTGTCGCTGCCCGTCACCGCCGAGGGTATCGAAAACGGCAAGGTGCTCGACGCGCTGAAGGGCATGGGCGAGATCAAGGGCCAGGGTTATCTCTACGGCCGCCCGGAAGATGGCTCCACGACGCGCGAAAGGCTGGCCGGGCTGGGACTGCTCGCGCCCGCAGCGGTCCGCCATTCCGACAGCCCGGCGCCTCTCGAAGCGGTGCGCAAGGCCGGCTGATCCGGCCTTCGCCATTGCGGTTTCGGGGACGCGCCCCTAGGTCCGCCACCATGCGCGTTCCCTTCTGGAAGATGCACGGCCTTGGCAACGATTTCGTCGTGCTCGACGCGCGCGAAACCGCGCTGCCCGAACTGCTGCCCGCCACCGTGCGCGCGCTGGCCGACCGGCGCGAGGGGATCGGCTGCGACCAGCTCATCGTGCTCGAACCGAGCAGCGAGGCGACCTGCGCCATGCGGATCTTCAATTGCGACGGAGGCGAGGTGGAGGCCTGCGGCAATGCCACCCGCGCGGTCGCGCTGCTGCTGGGCGAACCGGCACGCATCGCCACCAGGGGCGGCCTGCTGGCGACCACGCCGGGCGATGCGAGCGCCTCGGTCGACATGGGCGTGCCCCGGTTCGACTGGGACGCGATCCCGCTCGCCTATGCCATGGACACGCTCGCCATGCCCGTCGGTTGGGACGAGCTGGAGCAGCCCGTCGCGGTCAACGTGGGCAATCCGCACGTCGTCTTCTTCGTCGAGGACAATGACGCGGTGCGCCTCGACACGCTCGGCCCGCTGATCGAGCACGACGAGCTGTTTCCCGAACGCGTGAACGTCAACGTTGCCACTGTGGAGGATCGCAAGACCATCCGCCTGCGCGTGTGGGAGCGCGGCGCGGGGCTGACGCGCGCCTGCGGCACCGGTGCCTGCGCCACCGCGGTCGCCGCCATGCGCCGCGGCCTCGCGGACCGGCAGGTGGCGGTGCATCTGCCCGGCGGAACGCTCACCATCGGCTGGGGGCACGACGATCACATCACCATGTCAGGCCCGGCGACCGAGGCCTTTCGCGGCGAATTCGGATGGGACGACTACGCTTGAGCGCCGAGGTGATTTCGCCCCTCGTCGTGAACCTCGGCTGCCGCCTCAACATCGCCGAGAGCGAGCGCATCGCCGCCATGCTGGCAGGCGAGGACGTGGTCGTCGTCAACTCCTGCGCCGTCACCGCCGAGGCCGTTCGCCAGACCCGCCAGGCCATCCGCCGCGCCCGTCGCGATCGCCCCACCGCCCGCGTGCTCGTCACCGGCTGCGCGGCGGAGATCGAGCGTGACGAACTGGCGCGAATGCCCGAGGTCGACGGCCTCGTACCCAACGCCCTCAAGCTCGATGCCCGTGCCTGGAACGTGGCAGAGCAGCCCTTTCTGCCGCAGGATCGCACCCGCGCCTTCATCGCCGTCCAGAACGGCTGCGACCACGCCTGCACCTTTTGCGTCATCCCGCAGGGGCGCGGGGCGAGCCGCTCGCTGCCGGTCGCAGAGGTGCTGCGCGAGATCGAGCGCCACCTCGCCCTCGGGGCGCCCGAGGTGGTGCTTACCGGGGTCGATACCGCCAGCTGGGGGCACGACCTGCCGGGCCAGCCGCCGCTCGGCGAACTGGTCGCCGCCGTCCTATCCGCCTTCCCGGACCTCACGCGCCTGCGCCTGTCCTCGCTCGACGGTCCGGCCATCGACCCGCAGCTGGAGGATCTGTTCGCCGCCGAACCTCGCCTGATGCCGCACCTGCACCTCTCGCTGCAACATGGCGCGGACCTGATCCTGAAACGCATGAAGCGCCGCCACAGCCGCGCCGACGCGGTCGAGCTGGTCGGCAGGCTGAAGGCACGGCGCCCCGACATCGCCGTGGGCGCCGACCTCATCGCCGGTTTCCCGACCGAGAGCGAGGCGCACCATGCTCAGAACCTCTCCATCGTGCGCGAACTGGGCGTCGTCCACGGCCACGTCTTCCCCTACTCGCCCCGCCCCCGCACCCCCGCCGCGCGGATGCCGCAGGTGGACCGCAAATCCATCCGTTGCCGCGCCGCCGAGCTGCGCGCGGAGGTCGCCAAGGTGCGAAACGACTGGCTCGCCGGCCTCGTGGGCAAGCCGCTTTCGGTCCTCGCCGAACGCGACGGCGCGGGCTATGCGGAAAACTTCGCGCGGGTGGCCTTGCCCCCCGGCATCACGGCGGGCACCCTGCTGACCGTCATCCCCACCTCCCACGACAAGGGCCTTCTCACGTGAGCGAACCGAGCTGGACCGACAAGCTGTTCGGCGGCTTTCGCAAGACGTCCGAGCGCCTTTCCGATAATCTCACCGGCGTCATCGGCACCGCCAAGCTGGACAATGCCACGCTGGACGATGTCGAGGACGCGCTGATCCTCTCCGACCTCGGCCCCAGCGCCGCCGCGCGCATCCGCGACAAGCTGGCCGAAAAGCGCTTCGGCCTGACCATAACCGAGCGCGAGTTGAAGGAGGCCGTGGCCGAGGAGATCGCCGCGATCCTGCGCCCCGTGGCAAAGCCGCTGGAGGTCAACGCCTTCCCGCGCCCGCAGGTCATCCTCGTCATCGGCGTAAACGGCAGCGGCAAGACGACGACCATCGCCAAGCTGGGCCACTGGTTCATGGAGGACGACTACGGCGTGCTGCTGGCCGCCGGCGACACCTTCCGCGCCGCCGCCATCGGCCAGCTCAAGGTCTGGGCCGACCGCATCGGCGTGCCCATTGTCACCGGGCCGGAAGGGGGCGACCCGGCCTCCATCGTCTACGACGCTGTCAAGCGCGCGACCGACACCGGCATCGACGCGCTGATCGTCGACACCGCCGGACGGCTCCAGAACAAGCGCGAGCTGATGGACGAGCTGGCCAAGATCCGGAAGGTGCTCGGCCGCCTCAACCCGGAGGCGCCGCACGACGTGGTGCTCGTGCTCGATGCCACCAACGGCCAGAACGCATTGGGCCAGATCGAGATCTTCAAGGAGGTGGCGGGCGTCACCGGCCTCATCATGACCAAGCTCGACGGCACCGCGCGCGGCGGCGTGCTGGTGGCGGCGGCCGAGCAGTTCGGGCTGCCGATCCACGCCATCGGCGTGGGCGAGACGCTGGACGACCTCAGGCCCTTCGACCCGGACCTGGTGGCGCGTGTCATCGCGGGGGTGGCTTAGCGCACTGCGCCCCCACCCGCTCGCCCTGAGCTTGTCGAAGGGCTGCCTTGACTTGGCACAAGCGCGCAGTCTCGAAGAAAAGACAATCCTTCGACAAGCTCAGGATGAGCGGATATTGAAACAGCCATGACATCCCAAACCACCAAACCCAAGGGCAGCGGCTGGATCAGCGTTGCGGTCGATTACGGCCCGCTGCTGGTGTTCTTCCTTACCTACAAGTATTTCGCGCCGGTCGACGAGAGCGACATGGCGGGCGAAGTCTTCGCGGTCGTGCGCGGCACGGTCGCCTTCATCGTCGCCGCCGTGGTCGCGCTGGCGATCAGCAAGTGGCGGCTCGGCAAGGTCAGCCCCATGCTGATGCTGTCGACCGCGCTCATCGTCGGGTTCGGCGCGCTGACCATCTACTTCCAGGACGAACGCTTCATCCAGTGGAAGCCGGGCATCGTCTATGTCCTGTTCGCCGTCGTCCTGCTGGCCGGATACGCGCGCGGCAAGGCGCTGCTGAAAATCTTGCTGGAGGCCGCTTTCGACGGTCTATCGGACGAGGGCTGGCTGAAGCTGTCGCGCAACTGGGGGCTGTTCTTCATCGTCCTCGCGGCGATCAACACCGTGCTCATCTACTCCGTCAGCTTCGAAACCTGGCTCGGCATGAAGCTGTGGCTGTTCCTGCCGCTCACCTTCCTCTTCACCTTCAGCCAGGTGCCCATGCTGATGCGCCACGGGCTCGACGTGGGCGAGACCGAGGAAGTGGTGAAGAACGAGCCGCCGACGGGCTGATTTCGCTTTCCTACCTGCCGGTGCTGCGGGCAGGTGCACCCGCTGAGGCAGACCGGCCAACGGGCGACGTTTCCGCGCCAACCGCGCGAAGTGTCAACTTTGCTGGCCCGCCAAGTCTTTGAACCGATTGCAAATCCGTGACGACAGGCGGTTGACGGTGTCAACTTCGCGCCGGCCCCGTCAGATCTCCACCTGGCTTCCCAGTTCGACCACGCGGTTGGTCGGCAGGCGAAAGAATTCCATCGGGGTCGCGGAATTGCGCATCATCCATGCGAACAGCTTCTCGCGCCAGACCTTCATGCCCGGCTTGTCCGCGCTCAGCAGGGTCTGGCGGCTGAGGAAGAAGCTGGTCTTCATCATGTCGAAGGCGCCGCCGCACATCTCCTCGCGCTGCAGGGCCTGCGGCACGTCGGTTTCCTGCATGAAGCCATAGTGCAGGATCACGCGGAAGAACCCGTCGCCAAGGCTCTGGATCTCGCAGCGTTTCTCCTCGCCCACGTAGGGCACGTCGGCGATCTGCACGGTCAGCACCACGACCCGCTCGTGCAGCACCTTGTTGTGCTTGATGTTGTGCAGCAGCGCGCTCGGCGTGCCGCTGGAGCCGGAGTTCATGAAGATCGCCGTCCCCGGCACGCGGCTGGTGCTGGACCGGGCGCTCTTGGCGAAGATGTCGAGCGGCAGGCTCATCTCGGTCATGCGCGCCCGCATCAGGCTGCGGCCCTTGGCCCAGGTCGTCAGCACGGTGAAGGCGATGGCGCCCACGATCAGCGGGAACCAGCCGCCGTCGGGCACCTTGGTCAGGTTCGCGGCGAAGTAGGCGCCGTCGACGATAATGAACAGCGCGATCACCGGCACGGCCAGCCACCACTTCCACTTCCACACCGCCAGCAGCAGCACGGCCATCAGCAGCGTGTCGATCATCATCGCGCCGGTCACCGCGATGCCGTAGGCGCTCGCAAGGTTGGAGGAGTTCTGGAAGAACAGCACCAGCACGATCACCGCCAGCATCAGCATCCAGTTGATGACGGGGATGTAGATCTGCCCGTGGTGTTCGTCGCTGGTGTGGCGGATCGACAGGCGCGGCACGAAGCCGAGCTGGATCGCCTGGTGCGTGACGCTGAATGCCCCGCTGATCACCGCCTGGCTGGCGATGAAGGTGGCGCAGGTCGCCAGAATCACCAGCGGCAGGCGATAGGCGTCGTTGGCGAGGAAGAAGAACGGGTTGAGGATCGCCTCCTCGGCCGCCGCGTCGGGCAGGCCGATGATCATCGCGCCCTGGCCGAAGTAGTTGAGCAGCAGGCAGGGCATGACGAAGCCGAACCAGCTCAGCCGCATCGGCCCGCGCCCGAAGTGGCCCATGTCGGAATAGAGCGCCTCCGCCCCCGTTACCGCCAGCACCACCGAGCCGAGCGCAAGGAACGCGGTGTATTTGTCGGTGATGAAGAACTGCACCATGTAGTAGGGATTGAGCGCCCACAGGATCTCGGGCGTCGCCACGATGTAGCCGATGCCCAGCACGGCCAGCACGACGAAATAGACCGTCATCACCGGGGCGAACATCATGCCAACCTTCGCCGTCCCGCGCTGTTGCAGCACGAACAGCGAGATCAGCAGCACCAGCGCGATGGGCAGGACGAAGCGTTCGAGGCCCGGGTTCACCACCGTCAGGCCCTCGACCGCCGAGAGCACGGAGATCGCCGGGGTGATCATGCTGTCGCCGTAGAACAGCGCCGTCGCCGCCACGCCCAGCATCACCACCACGCCGCTGTGCCTGGACTTGCCGATGGTGCGCGAAAGCAGCGCCACCAGCGCCAGGCTGCCGCCCTGCCCCTTGTTGTCGGCGCGCATCAGGATGCTGACGTACTGGATCGAGACAATCAACGTCATCGACCAGAAGATCAGGCTGAGCACGCCCAGGATGTGCATGTCGTCGATCGGCAGTTCGTGGGGCCCGCGAAAGGTCTCGCGGAAGGCGTAGATCGGGCTGGTGCCGATGTCGCCGAAGACGATGCCGATAGCGCCCACCGCCAGCTTCAGCCGGGCGGAGTCGCGGTCGTTTGTGGTAGCACTCATGCGATCGTCATCTCGCTCCGTGGCGGGCGAAGGGGGGCCTTTAGCAGCGCCCCGGGTGCCCCGCAAACGGAACTATTGGTCCGTATTGCCGGGGGGAGGTGGCGGTATCGGGGACTGTGCGGGAGGCTGGGCAGGAGGCTGGGCGGGAGCGCCCGCGGCGATCTGCGCGAGCAGTCCGTCGAGCCGTGCCAGCCGCTCTGCCAGCCCGGCCCGTCCGGCGGCGTCCGGTGGCGCGTTGGCGAGCGTTTCCGCCCAGGCCTGCCGCGCCTCGAGCAGCTGCCCCTGCCGGATCAGCGACACGCCGAGGAAATAACCGGGGCCGGGATGCGCGGGCTTGAGCGCAGCCGCTTGCCGGAAGGCGTAGAGCGCGGGCGCGGTCAGCGCGCCGTCGGCGTGCTCGGTCAGCGCGATGCCGAGCGCCAGCCAGGCCTCAAAATCGGCGGGGTTCTGTTCGGTCACGCCCGCAAGATAGGTCGCCGCATCGGCATAGCGCGAGCGCCGCGCCATCGCGTCGGCGGTGATGATGAGGTTGGCGGTGGAGCGATCCTCGTCGCCGATGAACTCCTGCCGCTGCGCGACCACGTCCTGCTGCTCCCCGCCGGCATCGAAAGCTCCGCGAGCCGGGGCCGAGGACATTCCGGGGTTCGCCTGCAGGGCATAGCCCGCGAGTCCGAAGGCCAGCGCGGCGGCCAGCGCCATCCACATCGCGCGCGGCACGCGCAGCCACCACACGGCGATGGCCAGACACGCGGCGGCGAGCAGCAGGACGAGAATCCAGGTCATCCCCCCTCCCCGCTCGCCCTGCGCCGCCCGACCCGAGCCAGCAGCAGGAGCACCGCCAGCACGAGGATGATCGCGGGCACCACGAACAGCGGCCAGGTCGAGGCGCTGACCTGCGGTTCGTAGCTGATGTAGTCGCCGTAGCGCGAGATCAGCCAGTCGCGCACCTCGTCGGGGCTTTCGCCCGCGGCGATGCGGGCGCGGACCTGGTGGCGCATGTCGCCCGCGATGGGCGCGTCGGAATCAGCGATGGACTGGCTCTGGCACTGGAGGCAGCGCAAGGTGTGCATCAGTTCTCGCGCCGCGGCCTCCTGCGCCGGGTCGGCGAGCTGGGTGTAGGCATAGGGCGCGGGCGGCACGTTGCCCTGCGCCGCCAGCGGCCCGGCGAGAGCGAGCAGCAGGAGGGCTACGAGCCTCCTCACGAACCGGACCCCGCCTTGCGCAGTTCAGCCAGGATCACCGGCACGTCGCCTGGCGCGATGGGCCCGATGTGCTGGTAGGTTATGCGCCCCGCACCGTCGATCACGAAGGTTTCCGGCACGCCCGAAGCGCCTAACGCGAACTGCGTTTCCGACAGGTCGTCGCGCCCGATGCGGGTGAAGGGATTGCCGTAGAGTTCGAGGAACTGCGCCACGTCCTCCGGCGTGTCGCGCAGGGCGACACCGGTGATCCGCGCGCCCTGCCGCTCGAGCGCCTCGAGCTGCGGTGCCTCGATCCGGCAGGGGATGCACCAGCTGCCGAACAGGTTGAGCAGCTGCGGCTCGCCGGTCTTGAAATCGGCCGTCGCCAGCCCCGGCCGATCGGCGGAGGCAGGCTCCAGGGCGAACTGCGGCAGCGGCTGGCCCACCATCGCGCTGGTGACGAAATCGTTCTTCGGCTGGTTCAGCTGGTAGTAGAACAGCGCGAACAGCGCCGCGGCGACCGCCACCATGCACCAAAGGATGATCCGGAGCCGCCTCATGCCGGGTACGCCTCGTCGACATCGTCTTCGGGGCGGCGGCGGCGGCGTAGGTCGGTGGTCACGCGGCCCACCAGCGAAAGCGCCCCGCCCAGCGCGATCAGCACGCCGCCGTACCAGATGAAGGTGACGAAGGGCTTCCACCACAGCCGCAGTTGCCAGCGCCCGTCCTGCGCCTGGTTGCCCACGGCGACGTAGAGCTGGCCGTTCCAGCGGGTGAGCAGCGCCACCTCGCTCGTCTCCATCACCGGAGCCCAGAAATTGCGCGATTGCGGCGCTGCCCGGCGCTCGGCCCCGCCCTCGTAGGCGAGGTGCAGGTTGGCCTGGATCGCGGTCCAGTTCGGTCCGGCGACGGGATAGACGGTATCGAGCCGCCCCTGCCACGGTCCCACCTCAACCGCGTCGCCCACGCTTGCCGCAACCAGCCGCTCCTGCTGGAAGGCGCTGTCCGAAGCCATGCCGAACAGCGCCACCGCCACGCCGAAATGCGCGACGACCATGCCCCAGGTCGCGAGCGGCGTGCGGCGCAGCGACCTGCCGGCGAGCGGCAGCAGGCTGGCAATTCCGACGCCCACCGCGAGGGCGAGGCCGATGAGCGGCAGAAGGTGAATGTCAGCCACCAGCCAAACGCCCAGCAGCACCCCAAGGGTGACGGCGAAGAGCGCGATCACCTGCCAGCGGATGCGCGCGAAGCCGTCCTCCCGCCAGCGCAGCAGCGGTCCGACCATCAGCACCAGCAGCATGGGTACGAGGAAGATGGCGGAGACCGGGTTGAAATAGGGCGGCCCGACCGAGACGCGAATGTCGAAGGCCTCGGTCAGCAGCGGGTAGAGGGTGCCCACCAGCACGATGCCGAGGATGGCGGAGAGCGCGATGTTGTTCACCACCAGCGCACCCTCGCGGCTCGTCACGGCAAAGCGCTCGCCCTCGGCGATGGTGGCCGCGCGAAGGGCAAAGATCACCAGCGCGCCGCCGATGTAGAGCACCAGCAGCGCGAGGATGAAACTGCCGCGTTCCGGGTCCACGGCAAAGGCGTGGACGCTCGTCAGGATGCCGGAACGCACGAGAAAGGTGCCGATCATGCTCATCGAAAAGGCGACGACGCCGAGCATGATGGTCCAGGTCCGCAGCGCATCCCTCGCCGCCAGCACGCTGACCGAGTGCAGGAGAGCGGTGGCCGCGAGCCATGGCATCAGCGAGGCGTTTTCCACCGGGTCCCAGAACCACCAGCCGCCCCAGCCGAGCTCGTAATAGGCCCAGTAGCTGCCCGCCGTGATACCCAGCGTCAGGAAGATCCACGCCGCCAGCACCCAGGGCCGCATGACGCGGGCGAAGTCGGGCGTAACGCTGCGCGTCAGCAGCGCACCCACTGCGAAGCTGAAGGCTACAGACAGGCCGACGTAGCCGACGTAGAGCGTGGGCGGGTGGAAGGCCAGGCCGATGTCCTGCAACAAGGGGTTGAGGCCATTGCCCTCGGGCGGCGCGGGGCTGAGACGCTGGAAGGGATTGGAGCTCAGCAGGAGGAAGGCGTAGAAGCCGAGGCCCACAAAGGCCTGCGCGGAGAGGGTTGCCAGCATCGTGCGCTCGGGCAGGCGGCGCTCGACGAAGGCGATCAGGCCGCCCGCCATCGCCATCACGGTGATCCACAAGAGCATGGACCCCTCATGGTTGCCCCAGGCACCCGAGACCTTGAAGATCCATGGCTTCATCGAATGCGAATTGTCCGCGACCAGCTTCACGGAAAGGTCGGTGACGGCGAAAACGTAGAGCAGGCACAGGAACGCGACCGTACAAAGCAGCGCCTGCAGCACCGCGGCGGGGCGTGCGACGGCGGCAAGCTCCATCCCCTCGCGCCGCGCACCCAGCACGCCGCCGAGCAGTTGCAGCACGGCGAGCGCGGCGGCGAGCCACAGGGCGGCGAGGCCGATCTCGGGGATCATCGGGCCGACCTCATTCGGTGGTTTCCGCCACTTTCTCGCGCGCCTGCTCGCGGCTCATGTCCTCGAGCTCGCGCGGCATGTAGTTCTCGTCGTGCTTGGCGAGGAGGTTGGTGGCGACGAAGGTGCCGGAGGCATCCATGCTGCCCTCGGCCACCACGCCGCTGCCTTCCACAAACAGATCGGGCAGGATGCCCGTGAAAGTGACGGGCACCCGGCCTTCCCCGTCCTGCACCACGAAGGTCACCGTCACCCCGTCCGCCGCGGTGGTCAGCGAGCCTTCCTCGACCATGCCGCCGAGCCGGATAGCCTGCCCCGGCGCGGGGGGATCGGCGGCGATGTCGGCGGGGACGTAGAAGTAGCTCGCCTGGTTCCTGAGGCCGTAAATCGCCAGCAGCGTCGCGCCGATCAGCGCGGCAAAGGCGAGCAGGATGAGCACCAGCCGCTGGTGCTTGGCTTTCAGGGGGGAATTGCTCATCGGCGCTTCACCGCATCACGGCGCGCCTCGGCCCGGCGCATGGCCCGCCAGCTCCAGCCGACGAGCAGCGCGATGCCGACCACGACTACTGCGTAGGCCGCCCACACGAAGTCCCACTGGTCGAGCGCCTCACGCATCGGCCAGTTCGCCCTGCCCACCCGCCTGCATGGCTCGTCGCCGCAGTCGCGCCTCGGCCTGCGTTTCCGCCAGCAGCGCGCGCATCCGCATCAGCACCACCGCGCCGAACAGCAGCGAGAAGCCGAGCACGGCGACCAGCAGGCCGGAGAGAAACTCGCCCGACATGGCGCTGCCGCCGGTGGTGATGCTGGGCGGCTGGTGCAGGCTGTTCCACCACAGCACCGAAAAGTGGATGATCGGGATATTGACCGCGCCGACGAGCCCGAAGATCGCCGGCACCCGGCTCGACCCGCCCTCGCGCGCCACGGCCTGCGCCAGCGCGATGTAGCCGAGGAACAGGAACAGCAGGACGAGGAAGCTGGTCAGCCGCCCATCCCACACCCACCAGGTGCCCCATGCGGGGCGGCCCCAGATCGATCCCGTCGCGAGGCCGAGAAAGGTGAACGCCGCCCCCGGCATCGCCGCGCCGCGTGCAGCCAGCGCGGCGAGCGGATGGCGCCAGACGAGTTCGGCGAGGCTGGCGAGCGCGATAGTGGTCCATCCCGCCATGCCCAGCCACACGCTCGGAACGTGGATGAAGAGGATGCGCACGGTCTCGCCCTGCAGTCGCTCGGCGGGCGCAAAGGCCAGGCCGTAGATCATGGCCCCCGCCGTCAGCAGCAGGCCCGACCACAACAGCGCCGGCGTCAGCCAGCGGGCAAGTTTCAGGAAACGGGCGGGATTGGCGTAGGCGTGCATCGTCCGGGAATAAGCAATTTCGCGCGCCGCTCCCTTGGCAGGTAGAGGGGTGCGCGGCAAGTGTCGCACCCGATAGCCGGACCGCGATTAACCGCGCCCGATCAGCTCCATCGCCATCGCGTCGGCCACCTCGTTCGAGGGCGTGCCCTCGGCCTCGCTCTTGTCCCAGATCGACTGCAGGCGGCCGGGAATCTGCGCGATGCGCTTGCGCACCTCGTTGATGTCGCAGGGCTCGCCGTGCTGGCGGCACAGGTATTCGAGGCTGACGTTGATGATGCCGCCCGCGTTGATGACGTAATCGGGCGCATAGAGGATGCCGCGATCGTGGAGCACACGGCCATGCTCGGGCCGGGCGAGCTGGTTGTTCGCGCCGCCGGCCACGATCGCGCAATCGAGCTGGGCGATGCCGGCATCGTCGAGCACCGCGCCGAGCGCATTGGGGCTGAACACGTCGCACGGCGTGCCCATGATCTGCTCGACCGCCACGGCCTCGCCGCCCACTTCCTTCGCCAGCGTCTTGGCACGCTCGGCATCGATGTCGGAAACGACGAGGCGCGCGCCGTCCTTGGCCAGCAGGCGCGCCGTGCCGCCGCCCACCGAGCCACAGCCCTGGATGGCGACGCGCACGCCCTGCATGGAATCCTTGCCCAGCTTGTGCGCCACGGCGGCCTTGATGCCGTGGTAGATGCCCATGGCGGTGAACGGGCCGGGATCGCCGCCCGCATCGCCCTCGTCCACCGGCAGGCCGCACACGTGCTGGGTGCGGGTGGCGACCTCCTGCATGTCGGCGACGCTCGCGCCCACGTCCTCCGCGGTGACGTAGCGGCCACCCATGGCCTCCACCGCATCGCCGAAGGCGTGGAGCATTTCCGTGGTCTTGGTGCCCTTGCGGTCGAGCAGGACAACGGCCTTGCCGCCTCCCATGGGCAGGCCGGCCATGGCGTTCTTGAAGCTCATCCCGCGCGACAGGCGCAGCGCATCGCGCATTCCCATCTCCGGATCGGGATAGTGCCAGAAACGGGTTCCGCCCGCACCTGGGCCGAGATGCGTGGAATGCAGCGCGATGATGGCGAGAAGGCCGCTGGCACGGTCGTGGACGACGTCCACCCGCTCGTGCTCGTCCCAATCGGGCTGCGTCCAGAATGCCGACATTTCGCGTGCCCCTTCAACCGGTTGCAACGCGCTGCCCGAGTGGGAAATGGGGCGACCGACGGGATCCGAACCCGCGACCTCCGGTACCACAAACCGGCGCTCTAACCAACTGAGCTACGGTCGCCACACCACGCGAGCACGCGCTTGACGGCGCGGCTTTAGGGCCCCGCGCCAGCCGGTCAAGCGGCTAGTCACGCGGGTCGCGGCCTGTTGCACAAGCAGGCGCGCAAGCAAAGCGAAAAGTGCGCACAGCGCCCGGACACGCAAGATTGTTGCTTGCCCTTTCGCGCAGGTCTCCCCCGGACTATGCACCGGGCATGACGAATCCCGGCGAGACAACTTCGACCACGCTGCTGCAATGGCCGGGGGTGCGGCAATTGCCGTCGGCGCGCATAACCTTGCTGACCTGCCCGCATTTCCTGCCGGAGGATTTGTGTGCCGAACTGATCGGATTGATCGACAAGGACCGCCGACCCTCCACCATCGCCGATGCCAATGGCGACGACTACTTCCGCACCAGCGAGACCTGCGACCTCGATGCCTCCGAACCAGCCGTGCGGGACCTGGAGGCGCGGCTGTTCGCCCTCAACGGCATTGACCCCGCGCACGGCGAACCGGTGCAGGGCCAGCGATACGAGGTGGGCCAGGAGTTCAAGAACCACACCGACTACTTCGAGCCGCAGGGTGCGGACTTCCACAAGTTCTGTTCGGTCGCGGGCAATCGCACCTGGACCTTCATGATCTATCTCAACGACGTCGAGGCCGGCGGCGCTACGCGGTTCAAGGTGGTGGGCAAGACCTTCCAGCCCGAGGCGGGCAAGCTGCTCTGCTGGGACAACCACCGCATCGACGGCTCGCTCAACGCCGCGACGCTGCATCACGGGATGAAGGTGAGGAAGGGCGTGAAATACGTCATCACGAAATGGTATCGCGAAAGGCCGTGGGGATGAGCCGATGAAGCGCAACGGGTCTTGTCACTGCGGCGCGGTGCAGTTCACTGCCAAATTCCCGGACGAGCGGCTGGTGCCTTCGCGCTGCAATTGCTCGATCTGTGCGATGAAGGGGTCGGCGGGCGTCTACGTGCCGCTGGAGGCGCTGGAGGTGACGCGCGGGAGGGACGAACTGGCCTGCTACAGCTTCAACACCGGCGCGGCGAAGCACCATTTCTGCCCGACCTGCGACATCCACCTGTTCCACCAGGCACGGTCCGACCCGGACAAGTATGCCATCAACGCCGCCACACTCGAGGGCGTGCATCCCTACGAGAGCTTTCCCGAGGTCCCGGTCTTCGACGGCCGCCGCCACGTGAACGACTACGGCGAGCGCAGGCTGGCTGGCTGCGGTTCGAGGCCACGCCGGGCAAGGTCTGGCCCGACGGGGTGATCTGAGACGCAAAAGGGCGGCCCCGCAGGACCGCCCTCTCTGGCAAGCTCGCGGCTCGGCGCGCGGCGCTTACTTCTTCTTGAGCGAGAGACCGCCGAAACGCTGGTTGAACTTGGCGACGCGGCCACCGTCCTGCAGACGCTGCGGACCGCCGGTCCAGGCCGGGTGGCTGGTGGGATCGATGTCGAGGTTCATGGTGTCCCCTTCCTTGCCCCAGGTGCTCCTGGTCTGGAATTCGGTACCATCCGTCATCTTGACGTTGATCATGTGGTAATCGGGATGCGTTTCGGCCTTCATGGCAAGTCTCCGTAGCCTCGGATCGGTTCCGACCGGTCCAGCTGTGGGTGGGAAAGGCGCGCCCTTAAACCGCCGGGGGCGGCTTGGCAAGGCCGCTCAGTTGCCGTCGCTGGTTCCCGCCATCGCCGCGCGAACCTGCGCCTCGATGGCCTCGCGCCGCGCGTCCTGCTGGGCGAGCGAGGGAACCTGCGCCCCGGTGCGGACCGCGTCGGGCAGAAGCGCCGTATCGTAAGGCTCCATCGTTACCGGTTCGCCCGGCCGGGTGCGGTACTGGGTCCCGTAGATTTGCTCGGCCCCGGTCGCCTGCAGATACCGGTCGAGCGCCGCGGCGGCGATCCATCGACCGTCCGTGTCGCCCAGCCCAACCGCGTGCGTGCCGAGCACGTGTGCGAGCAGGTAGTCCCTCGGCTCGCCGCCGTGCTGAAAGATAAAGGCGGCGGCGACGAAATCGGCTCCCGTCCGCAGTTCGCCCGCATCGAGCATCTCGCGGGTGCGGACCCGGCGGGCCTCGTCCTCGCGCCCCACGACGTCCCAGTCGATGGCCGTGCCGGTCCGGGCGGCCTGATCGGCGGCATAGATCGCTGCCATCTCGGGGTTGTCGGCGACCTGCGCCTCCTGCGCGGCGATAGCATCGACCTGTGCGTA
Source organism: Aurantiacibacter luteus (assembly GCF_001010945.1). GTDB lineage: Bacteria > Pseudomonadota > Alphaproteobacteria > Sphingomonadales > Sphingomonadaceae > Alteraurantiacibacter > Alteraurantiacibacter luteus. The sequence continues at coordinate 473,974 of NZ_LBHB01000001.1, read as the reverse complement.
GGCGGCGGGACTCGCCATCAGGCTCGCCGCAAGGCAGAGCGCCCGCAGCATCACGCCGGCGGGTCTGCCACCATTGCGGTGAAATCGACGTCGCAGGTCACCTTGCCGTCGACGCTCGCCTCACCGTGAAACTTGCAGATGCGGCTGCGCTGCTGGGTGAAGCTGACATCCAGCCTGAGCAGGCAGCCCGGCGTAACGGGAGCGCGGAACTTGGCATTCTCGATGGCCATGAAATAGACGAGCTTGCCGCTATCGGCGAGCTCCAGCGTCTCGATGCCGAGAATGCCCGCGGCCTGGGCCAGCGCCTCGATCTGCAACACGCCGGGCATGATCGGGCGGCCCGGGAAATGGCCTTGGAAAAATCCCTCGTTGAAGGTCACGGCCTTGATCGCGCCGATGCGCTCGCCCGTCACCAGCTCCTCGACTCGGTCAACGAGGAGCATGGGATAGCGGTGCGGCAGGGCCTTGAGGATGCGCGGAATGTCGTACGCGATGTCGCTCACTGCCCTGCCCCGTTCCGTCGGATCTGGTCTTAGCGGCCCGAAGCGGCGGGTGCCGCCTGCGGCTGCGCGCCGGCCTGCTGCTGCATGGCGGCCATGACCAGCAGCTGCTGGATCTGCTGGAACAGCTGCACGCCCGCCTCGCTCGGCTGGAAGTCGGCCGGCGGGGTGATCGCCACCGACGGCACGCGGGTGTTGAGCGCGGTGGTCACCAGCGGGGTGACGTTGGCCGCGTCGGGCGCATAGGCCAGCGCTTCCGGCTGGATCAGGAACTGGATGTTCCGGTCGGAGATGACCTGCTGCACAGCGGCCGAATACTGCTGTGCGATCTGCGTCACCACGTAAAGGCGGGCGATGTCGATCGGCTGCTGCAAGCTCTGCACTTCCTGGTCGATCGCTTGGATCTGGCGCACGGTGGCGTTGTTCGGGTCCTGCGCGGCGGCGCCCTCGGCATCGCTGATCTGGCCGTCGCCGTTGGTATCGAAGGCCTGGATCAGTTGCTGGCGCTGCTGCTGGCGCTGCTGGATGGTGGTGCGCTGCGCCTGGTACTGCGTGGCGATCTGCTGGTAGGCAGTCTGGAAAGCCTGCGAACCGGCGACGGCGCTCGGCAGGTCGACGGTGCCGATGCCGTTCACCTGCGCGGCGGCGGGCACGGCGACGGCGGTCGCGGCCAGTGCGCCCGCGGCGAAAACGGCCGCGAAGGCAGCCTTGGTCTTGATGGTCATCAGAATTGGGTTCCTACATTGAAGGAGAACAACTTCGTTTCGTCCCCGCGCTCCTTAAGGATGGCGTAGGCTAAATCGATCCTGAACGGACCGAATGGCGAATTCCAGTTCACGCCGATGCCCGCGGAAACGCGCGGGCTGGGCGAATCGCCAACAAATTCCTCCACGAACGGCGGGAGAGTCGTTCCGATCGGCGAATTGAGCGAGCCGTCGGGCGCGATCGGGCTGGCGACGACGGTGGTGCCGGTCACAGTGCCCGAGGCATCGCGCGTAACCTGCTGGAAAAGAGCATTGCCGCTGCCGTCGCGCTGGGGGATGAAAAGGCCGTCGGGCAGCGGGCTGGTGGTCAGCTGCGGCCGGGTGACGCTGAACAGCGAGCCGACATCGACGAAGACCGAAGGGCGCAGACCCAGGTTCGCCGCGCCCGAACCAAGCGGGATCTCGACCTCGGCGCGCGCGAGGTAGTAGGCGTTTCCGCCAAGCGCATCGTCCTGGTTGCGATCGTCGCCGAGCGGCAGCAGGTCGGCCTCGTCGAGCACGCCGTCGGCATTTTCGTCGACGTAGAAGCGGCGCACCACGCGCGGGCCCACGCCGCGGATGTCGAAACCGCGCATCTGCCCTTCGCCCAGGAAGAAGCGGTCGGTGAGCAGAACGTCGTCGTCGCCCCAGCCGTAGATGTAGCCGCCTTCCAGCGACAGCGAGCCGATGAAGCCGCTGCCAAGGTTCCAGAACCGCGCCGCGTTGATGCGCGCGCGGGCGTACTGCGTGTCGCCGCCCAGGCCCGCGAAATCGAGCGAGATCGAGGCACTGGTGCCGCTCGTCGGCCGAACGCGGCTGTTGAGCGTGTTGTAGCTGAACGAGGCACCGAGAATGGACTGCAACCGGTTGCCGATGGCATCGCAAAGGTAGCGACCGGCGATGAGTGGCTCGCACTGGGCCACGCCGTCGCCGTCGAAGTCGGCGAAGAAGCGCGTCTCGTCGACCGAGACCTCCTGATAGTTGAGCGTGTAGCGCCCGAGGAGGCTGACGTATTCCGACAGAGGCACGCCGACGCGGATGCCGCCGCCGGTCGTCGTCTGCTCGAACGTGGCGCTGTCTCGGTCGAAGTAGCCGTTGTTGTACTGTTGACGGTAGAGGTCAGCGCCCACGGCAATGTCGCGGTCGAACACCTTTGGTTCGGTGAAGCTGATGTTGGCGGACTGCGAATAGCGCGAGTAGTTGACCCCCAGGCCGATGGTCTGGCCGCGGCCGCGGAAGTTATTCTGCTGGATGGAGCCGTTGAAGATGAAGCTCTCCAGGCTGGAGAAGCCCGCCGAAAGCGACAGCTGGCCGGTCGGCTCTTCCTGCACGTTGGCCTGCAGGATGATGCGGTCGGGGGTGGAGCCCTCGACCTGCGTGACCTCGAAGTTCTCCTGGAAGTAGCCCAGCGAGTTGATGCGCGCCGTGGTGCGGGCTACCTGCAGGCTGGAGAAGGCGTCGCCTTCCGCGATGCGGAACTCGCGGCGGATGACCTTGTCCTGCGTCAGCGTGTTGCCGTTGACCTCGACCGCCTCGACATAGACGCGCGGCGCGTCGGAGATCGTGAAGGTCACGTCCATCGTGCGGTCTTCGGCATTGCGGACGATGCGCGGGCGCACGTCGGCAAAGGCATAGCCGTAGGCACCGGCGGTTTCGGTCAGGCCTTCCTCGATCTGATCGACCTTCTCGGAATCGTACCAGTCGCCGGTCGCGATGCTCAGCTGCTGGGTAAGGACGTCGCTGCGGAAGTCGCGCAGCTGGCTGACCACCTCGACATCGCCGAACCTGTAGCGCTCGCCCTCTTCAACCACGTAGGTGATGATGAAGTCGCGGCGGTCGGGCGTCAGCTCGGCCACGGCGGAGACAACGCGGAAATCAGCATAGCCCTGCGACAGGTAAAACTGGCGCAGCAACTGCTGGTCGTAGGCCATCCGGTCGGGGTCGTAGCTGGTGTTCGAACTGAAGAAGGACAGCAGGCTGTCCTCGCGCGTAAGCATCTCGCCCTGCAGCTGTCCGTCGGAGAACACCTCGTTGCCGATGATGTTGATCTGCCGGACCTTGGACTTGGGGCCCTCGGTGATTTCGAAGATCACGTCGACGCGGTTCTGGTCGAGCATGACCATCTGCGGCTCGACCGTGGCGGCGAAGCGGCCCTGCCGCTTGTACAGCTCGATGATGCGGGCGACATCGGCACGCACGCGGCTGCGGGTGAAGATCTGCCGGGGCCGCAGGTTGATTTCCTCGGACAGCTTCTCGTCGTCGACGCGCCGGTTGCCCTCGAGGATGATGCGGTTGATGATCGGGTTTTCCTCGACCGCGATCGTCATTGCGCCGGTCGCATCGTTGAAGTCGATGCGGAAGTCGGCAAACAGCTCGGTCGCGGCGAGGTCGGCCAGCGCCTGGTCGGCGGCGGCGGCGGTGTAAACCATGCCGGGGCGCAGCTGGATGTAGGAAACGATCGTTTCCGGCTCCAGCCGCTGCGCGCCGGAGACGGCGATGGTGCGGATGACCGTGCCCTGCTGCTGGGCCGCCGGCGCGGCTGCGGGAGCGGGCTGCTGGGCCGCAGGCGCGGCGTCCTGCGCCAGGGCGACGGTCGGCAGACCGGCGAGCATGGTGCAGCCGAGCAGGGCTGCGGCGTAATGCGATGCTGAAATCGTGCTGGCCCTGGAACCCATTATCCGTCCACTTCAAGGATCGTTTCCGATCCGGTTCGACAATCCCGTGCGCCGGCGTTGCAGGTGCCGCGCGGCAGGCGATGAACCCGTCTTTCGCCCCGTTTCCGGGAGCGCGAAATACGGCTATCGTTGCGGAGTGCGCCCTTGCCCGATGCCGCGGGGGCAATCAAGCGGCCACTTCCCGATATCGCCGGAATTCGCCCGCTCCCCTGCCCACTGGAACCATCATCACCTGGCCGCGCCGGGAATGCCCTTCTTCTGCCTGCCTAGCTGCCGAAGATCGGCAGCTTGGCGATGTCGATCAGCGTAACGAACACCATCATCGCCAGAACAACGGCGATGCCGGCGCGAAACGCAAGCTCCTGACTGCGGGGACTGGCTGGCCGACGGCGGATTGCCTCGACCGCGTAAAACGCCAGGTGACCACCGTCGAGGGCGGGAATTGGCAGGAGGTTAATGAATGCCAAGTTAATTGAGATGAGCGCCGCGAACCACACGAACTGGCTGAAACCGAGGCTCAGCTGCTCGCCCGAAAACTTGGCGATGGTGATGGGTCCGCCCAGCTCCTCCACCGACCTGCGGCCCGAGATGATCTGCCAGATCCCGGTCACCATCATGTCGACGATCTGGCCGGTCTGCACGAAGGCCAGCCCGGTCGCTTCGACCACGCCGACGGGGCGATAGGTCGGCGCGCCCGAACCGATGCCGATGCGCCCAACCTGGAAGGTGTTGCCGAAGCGGTCGACCTCCTCCAGCCGCGCAACGGTTACGGGCAGGGTCATCGTCTCGTCGCCGCGAAGGACGCGGAAATCCATGCGCTCGTCGGGATAGGGCGCAACCATGCCGCCGATCTCGGCGAAGTCCTCGACCGGCCTGCCGTCGATGGCAATCACCCGGTCCCCCAGCTGAAGCCCCGCCGAGGCGGCGGCACCGTCCTCGACCACCACCTCCACCACCGGCGGCGTCATGGCCTTGCCGTAGATGACGTTGAAGCTGGCAAGGATGGCGATGGCGACGAGGAAATTGATGATCGGCCCGGCGGCCACGATCAGCGCGCGCTTCCACAGGGCGGCGGACTGGAAGTGGTCGGCCCCTGCGGGCGCGTCCGGATCGGGCACACTGGCGGGGTTCATGTCGCCGCGGAACTGCACGTAGCCGCCGAAGGGCAGCATGGAGAGCTTCCAGCGGGTGCCGCGCCTGTCGGTGTATCCCGCGATCTCCTTGCCGAAGCCCACGGAGAAAGCATCCGCCCCCACGCCGAACCAGCGGCCCACGAGATAATGGCCGAGCTCGTGCAGCACGACCAGCGGCGCCAGCATCGCCAGGAAGCCGACGATGTACATCCAGAAGGGCAGGCTCTCGAATTCCAACTCAGGCAGGCTCCAGCATGGCTTCGGCCCGCGCCCGCGCCTCTGCATCGACGGCGAGAACCTCGTCGAGCGACCGGGGTGCGGCGGGCGCGTAGCTATCAAGGGTATGCGCGACAATTGCCGAAATTTGCGTGAACCTGATCTGACCGGCGAGGAAGGCCGCGACCGCCACCTCGTTCGCGGCGTTGAGCACGGCGGGCGCCCCGCCCCCGGCATGAGCCGCCTCGCGCGCCAGCTTCGTGGCGGGAAAGCGCTCTTCGTCGGGTGCGAAGAAGGTCAGCTCGCCGATGGCCGCCAGGTCGAGCGGCTTGCACGCGGTGTCCATGCGCGCGGGCCAGGCGAGCGTCGAGGCGATGGGCACGCGCATGTCGCTCGGGCCCAGCTGCGCGAGCGTCGAGCCGTCGCGGTATTCGACCATCGAGTGGATCACGCTCTGCGGATGGACGATAATCCTGAGGCGGTCGAGCCCGACCGGGAACAGGTGGTGCGCCTCGATGAATTCGAGGCCCTTGTTGAACATTGTGGCGGAATCGACGCTGATCTTGGCGCCCATGTCCCAGTTTGGGTGGGCGACGGCCTGCGCCGGGGTGACGGCTTCCAGTTCGGCGAGCAATTTCGTGCGCAGCGGGCCGCCGCTGGCGGTCAGCGTGATCCAGCGCACGTCGGCGAGGTCATCACCCTGGAGGCACTGAAAGATCGCGTTGTGCTCGCTGTCCACCGGCAGCAGCGTCGTGCCGTGCTCGGCAACCTTTGCGGTCATCACCTCGCCCGCGCTGACCAGCGCTTCCTTGTTGGCGAGCGCGACGGTGCGGCCCTGCTCGATGGCGGCCATCGTGGGCGCGAGGCCCGCGCAGCCGACGATGGCCGCGACGGTGATGTCGGCCGGGCGCGCTGCGGCTTCGCACAGGGCCTCGGCACCGCCCGCAGCTTCGACGCCGCTTCCGGCCAGATGCTGGCGCAATTCGGGCAGGCAGCTCTCGTCGCCGACCACGGCGATTTCCGCCCCGAACTCGCGCGCCAGCCGCGCCAGTTTCTCGGCAGAGCAGTTCGCGGTCAGCGCAACGACCTGCCATGCCCCCGGCTGCGAGCGCACGAGATCGAGCGTGGAATCGCCGATGGAGCCGGTCGCGCCGAGGAGGGAAATCCGCCGCATGGTCAGACCAGCGCCGCGCCGAGCCCGGCGATCGCGATGGAGACCGGCAGCAGCCCGTCCACCCGGTCGAACACGCCGCCGTGGCCGGGGATGAGGTTCGAGGAATCCTTCATGTGCGCCCGTCGCTTCAGCCAGCTTTCGAAAAAGTCGCCCATCTGCGCGATAATGGCGAGCCCGCCGCCCAACGCAAGCAGGGCAAGGACATTGGCCGCGCCGAGGTTCAATCCCAGCTCGAAGCGGGGGCCGAGCCACGCCGGGCCACGATCGATGGCGAGCACCCAGCCGATCACCCACAGCCCCGAGGCGACCATGCCCCCCGCCAGCCCCGCCCAGGTCTTGGACGGGCTGATGCGCGGGGCGATCTTGGGCCCGCCGATGGTGCGGCCGCTGAAATAGGCGCCGGTGTCGGTGAAGATCGTCACGCCGAGCGCGAGGATCAGCAGGAAATCGCCGAGCCCGATCAGCACCATCGCCGCCGTGCCGATATAGCCCGCGCCTGCGAGAAGGCCGAGCGCCCGGCCCAGCGGATTGCCCGTCGCCCGCCACACCAGCCGCGCGAATTCCGCGAAGCAGACGAGCGCGACGAGCGCGATGAACGCATCCCACACCACCCCGCCGATCCACAGCGCCGTGCCGGCTACGGCCAGCATGACGAGAGCGCTCGCGGCGCGCTTGGGCAGGTCGCTGGTGCGGACCCACAGCGGAACGGGCAGCGCCTTTTTCGCCAGCGCCTTGATCCTGTCACGCCGCCGCGGCTCCGGCAGCGCCGCGAACCCTTCGAGGTCGTCGAGATCGTCCGGTTCAGCGTCCGCCATAGCGCCGCTCCCTCGTGGCGAATTCCTCGCAGGCGGCGCGCAGCTCGTCCTCGCCGAAATCGGGCCACAGCGTGTCGGTGAAAAGCATCTCGGTATAGGCCGATTGCCACAGCAGGAAGTTGGACAGGCGGACTTCGCCGCTGGTGCGGATCAGCAGGTCGAGCGGCGGCAGGTCGGCGGTGAAGAGGTGGCGCTCGATGGCCTCGGGCGTGACCTCGCCCTCCTCCGCCGCCAGCCGCGCCGCGCGCGCGATCTCCTGCTGCGCGCCGTAGTTCAGCGCGACGGCCAGCGTACGCGTGCCGCCCGCCGTGCGTTCGAGCGCGGCGTCGAGCTTCTCGACGATGTCGGGGGCGAAGGCGCGGTAGTCGCCGATGATCTTCAGGCGGATACCTTCGGCCACGAAGGCCTCCAGCTCTCGCTCGATGAACCGGCGCATCAGGTTCATGAGGTCGGAGATCTCGCTCTCCTCGCGCTTCCAGTTCTCGGAACTGAAGGCGTAGAGCGTCAGGCATTCGAGCCCCAGCGCGCCCGCGGCCTCGACCGTGCGCTTGACCGCGTCGCCGCCCGCCTTGTGGCCGAGCGCACGCGGCAACCCGCGCCGCTTCGCCCAGCGTCCGTTGCCGTCCATGATGATGGCGACGTGACGGGGAAAATCAGGGCGGGGGTAGCTCGCGTGGGGCAAGGCAGAGACCGGTGCGACGCTTACTGCGTCAGGATTTCCTGGACCTTCTTCTCCACCGCCGTGTCGGTATCGGCAACGTGGCGGTCGGTCAGCTTCTGCACCTCGTCCTCCAGCCGCTTGCGGTCGTCCTCGGAGATTTCCTTCTTCTTCTCGTCTTCCTTCAGCGCGTCGTTCGCATCGCGGCGCACGTTGCGGATGGCGACCTTGGCCTTCTCGCCGTAGTCGCCGGCGAGCTTGGCGAGTTCCTTGCGGCGCTCCTCGTTGAGATCCGGCAGAGGCAGGCGGATGGTCTGCCCGTCGCTCATCGGGTTGAGGCCGAGGTTGGCCTTCGAGATACCCTTCTCCACCGCGCTGACATTGGCCTTGTCCCACACCTGCACGGCGAGCATGCGCGGCTCGGGCGCGGAGACGGTGGCGACCTGGGTGATCGGCATCATCGAACCGTAGACTTCGACCACCACGGGATCGAGCAGCGCGGTATTGGCGCGGCCCGTGCGCAGGCCCCCGAGGTCGCTTTTGAGGCTCTCGACCGCTCCGGTCATGCGCCGTTCCACGTCGGCCTTTTCATACTTGGGCATGGCTCAATCCTTCTGCACGATGGTCTGGGTCCCCTCGCCCGCCAGCACGCGGGCCACGTTGCCGCGTTCGCGGATGGAGAAGACCACGATGGGAATGTCGTTGTCGCGGCACAGGGCCACGGCGGAGGCGTCCATCACCTTCAGGTTCTCCGCGAGCACCTGGTCGTAAGTGACGGAATCGTAACGCACGGCGGCCGGGTTCTTCTTCGGGTCGCTGTCGTAGACCCCGTCGACGCTGGTGCCCTTGAGCAGCGCATCGCACCGCATTTCGGCAGCGCGCAGGGCTGCGCCGCTGTCGGTGGTGAAATAGGGCGCGCCCACGCCGGCTGCAAAGATCACGATGCGGCCCTTCTGCAGGTGCCGCTCCGCCCGGCGACGGATGACGGGTTCGCACACCTGGTCCATCTGGATGGCGCTCTGCACGCGGGTATCGACGCCCAGCTGCTCGAGCGCGCTCTGCATGGCGAGCGCGTTCATCACGGTCGCCAGCATGCCCATGTAGTCCGCCTGCCCGCGGTCCATTCCCTGCGCCGCGCCGGCCATGCCGCGAAAGATGTTGCCGCCGCCGATGACGAGGCAAATCTCGAGGCCCGTCTCCTTGGCCGCCTTTACCTCTTCGGCGAGGCGCAGGACATAGGCCGGATCGATGCCGAACTCCTGCTCGCCCATTAGCACCTCGCCCGACAGCTTCAGCAGGATGCGCTTGGCTTGGCTAAGGGGCATGGGTGGCGGGTGTCCTCTCGCGCGCCGCCATGGGGGCGGCCGTTCGCCCGGGGCTGTAGAGACAGCGGCGCGCGCTGCCAAGTGTTCCCCCGCGCTTTTCGCCGCCACGCTTGCCCTTGGGCAGGGCATACCCATTGCGGCCAGATCGCCTACCCCCGGTGCGGCGCCCGCGCACATGTCGCGCTACGGCGACCGCTTCGCTTGCGGGGTGACGGTGGAGGGCGCGCAGACCGTGATCGTGGGTGCGGGGCTTGGCACCAGCGTGCTGCCCATGCGTCTGTTCACTCACCCCGAGATCTGGCTGGTCGAATTGGGCCGGCAATGAAAAAGGCCGCCGGGGCGCGAACCCTGGCGGCCTTTTCGAAACGTGGCGAAAGGGCTCAGCCCTTGACCGCGGCGGCGACCTCGGCGGCGAAGTCGCTCTCTTCCTTCTCGATGCCCTCGCCGAGCTGGAAGCGGACGTAGTCCTTTAGCACGATCGGCTTGCCCGCATCCTTGGCGGCGGCGGCGACGACGTCGGAGATGGCGGTCTTGTTGTCCATCACGAAGACCTGGCTCAGCAGAGCGTTTTCCTTGGCGAACTTCTTGATCGCGCCGTCGACCATCTTGGCCTGCACGTCTTCGGGCTTGCCGCTCTCGGCAGCCTTTTCCGCGGCGATCTTGCGCTCGCGCTCGATCACCTCGGCGTCGAGATCCTCGGCGGTCAGCGCCTGCGGGAAGGCCGCGGCGATGTGCATGGCGAGCTGCTTGCCCAGCGCCTCGAGCGCGCCGGCATCGGCCTCGCTCTCGAGCGCGACGAGCACGCCGATCTTGCCCAGGTTCGCGGCGGCGGCGTTGTGCATGTAGGGCACGATCACGCCGTTTTCGACGCTGACGTGCTTCAGGCGGCGGACCTGCTGGTTCTCGCCGATGGTGGCGACGTTGTCGGTCAGCTTGTCGGACACGGTACCGCCGTCGGGATAGGCGGCGGCCTTCAGCGCATCGACATCGGCAGCCGAGCTATCGAGCGCGACCTGCGTGGTCTTGCGCACGAAATCCTGGAACTGGTCATTCTTGGCGACGAAGTCGGTTTCCGAGTTGACCTCGACGGCCACGCCCTTCGTGCCCTCGACGGCCACGCCGACGAGACCTTCCGCGGCGGTGCGGCTGGACTTCTTCTGCGCGGTGGCGAGGCCCTTGGCGCGCAGCGCGTCGACAGCGGCCTCGATGTCGCCGTTCGCTTCTTCCAGGGCCTTCTTGGCGTCCATCATGCCCGCGCCGGTCTTCTCGCGCAGGGCCTTCACGTCGGAGGCGGTAAAAGCAGCCATTGTCTTGTCCTTCTCAATAATCATGCGGCGCCGGTCCGCGATGGGACCGGCGCCTTGATGGGTATTCGTGACACGCGGGCGACATTTGGGCCCGCGTGCGGGGAAAGCGATCAGGCCTCGGCCGGAGCTTCCTCGGCAGCCGGAGCGGCTTCCTCGGCACTCGCTTCCGCCGGCGGGGCGTCCATGGCGCCGATGTCGGCACCCGAATCGACAACGCCCTCACCACGGCCCTTGGTGGCCGCCTGGGCCACGGCGTCGCAGTAGAGGCGGATGGCGCGGCTGGCATCGTCGTTGCCGGGGATCGGGAAGGCGATGCCTTCCGGATCGACGTTGGTGTCGAGCACCGCGACCACGGGAATGCCGAGCACGCCGGCTTCCTTGATCGCCAGATCTTCCTTGTTCGCGTCGATCACGAACATCACGTCCGGAACGCCGCCCATGTCGCGGATGCCGCCGAGCGAGAGTTCGAGCTTTTCCTTCTTGCGGGTGAGGTTCAGCCGTTCCTTCTTGGTCAGGCCGGCGGCCTCGCCCGAAAGCTGCTCCTCGAGCGCCTTGAGGTGCTTGATGCGCTCCGAGATGGTCTTCCAGTTGGTGAGCATGCCGCCCAGCCAGCGATGGTTGACGTAGTGCTGGCCGCAGGCGCGCGCGGCCTGGGCAATGGGCTCCTGCGCCTGGCGCTTGGTGCCGACGAACAGCACCTTGCCGCCCGCACGCACGGTCTGCTGCACGAAGTCGAGCGCACGCGCCATCAGCGGCACGGTCTGCGACAGGTCAATGATGTGAACACCGTTGCGCGCGCCGAAGATGTACGGCTTCATCCGCGGGTTCCAGCGGTGGGTCTGGTGGCCGAAGTGAACGCCGGCCTCGATCAATTGCTGCATGGTGACGGTAGGAGCCGCCATAATAAAATTCCTTCCGGTTATGCCTCTGGATGGCGGGGAACCGGCCGCGGGATGACCCGCAGGCGGCACCGGTATGTATGCCATCCATGTGAATTTGCCGGTGGTTGCGACCCGGCACCTTCGCGCATGGGTCTTCCGGCGGACGCGCCCTTAGCCGAGACCGGGCGCCGTTACCAGCCGGAAATTGCGCAAATTGTCGACGAACCGCGTGAAAATACCGATGAACCGAGTATTTCCCCGTATTCTTGCCCCTTCGCTGCATCCCGCCGGCTCGCCAGACGAGAACACAAACGGAACAAAGCGCTTGACGCATCGGAACATAGGTGGAACAAGGCTGCCAGAAACGGCGGAAACGGGAACCTTTCGCCGCTATGTGAGCATTTCCTCATAGGCGTTCGCGCCTTGCACAAGGACCACGACGATGACGGCTATCGCGATCTCCCTGTTCTTCGGCCTTGTCGCCGCGATTGCGCTTTATTCGTGCTACGTCTCGCTGCGCACCGGGGCGCGCCAGTTCCGCGCCATCCGCGCCGAGCTCAACGCCGGTCGTCCCGCCCGCCGGAAAGCGAGCGTTCGAGTTCGTCGACCCCGAGAGGCTCTCGCGCGGGCTGCGGCGTAAGCGCAGCCCTGCGCTCGCGCTTCACCTTGCCGTACCGCGCGATCGTCCAGCCGATCAGCACGAGGTAGATCACTCCGATCAAGACCAGCGTCCACCACGTTTCCATCAGCAAGCCGCCCACCAGCAGGCCTGCCACGGCGATGAAGGCCAGCTTGAGATCGCGCGACGGGCTGAGCGATTTCCAGCTGGGTGTGGCGAGGTTGGACACCATCAGGATTGCCACGATCACGAGCCATGGCCCCACCAGCAGCGGATCGCGGAACAGCGGCTCTCCCGTCGCCAGCCAGAGATAGATCGGCATGAAAGCGAATCCCGCCCCCATCGGTGCGGGTACGCCTGTCAGGAAGCCCGCTAGCTTGTGCGGCTGGTCCTCCACGTCGATGCGCGCGTTGAAGCGGGCGAGCCGCAGTGCGCAGCAAATCGCATAGGCCAGCGCCGCCAGCCAGCCGAAGCGCGGCACGGCGACCAGCGACCACAGGTACAGCACCAGCGCCGGGGCAATGCCGAAGCTGGCCGAATCGGAAAGGCTGTCGAGCTCGGCCCCGAAGCGCGACTGCGCTTTCAGCAGGCGTGCCACGCGACCGTCCATCGCATCGAGGATGCCCGCCACGATCATGGCGAACACCGCCTTGTCCCATTGTTCGCCGATGGCGAAGAGGATGCTGGTCAGGCCGGAACACAGCGCGGCCGCGGTGATCGCGTTGGGCACCACGGCGCGCATCGCCAGCCCGCGCCCGCCGCCCGAACGGGTGACGTGTTCGTGCTCGCTCGCCTTGGGGCCAAGCCAGGCCGGTCCCGCGCCCAGCCCCTCACCCTCGTCATCCAGCTCGTCGCCAAGTTCGTCGTCGTAGGACCTGCCCATGTCGTTATCGCCCGCAATCACTGGTTGACCCCTTCTAGCAGTTGCCGCGTGCCGAGCTCGGCAAGGACGGTTTCCCCGGCGATCACGCGCTGGCCCAGTAGCACTCTCGCATCGGTATCGGCGGGCAGGTAGACGTCCACCCGGCTGCCAAAGCGGATAAGGCCCACGCGCTGCCCGGCGGCGAGAATGTCGCCCGGCTTGACGAACGGCACGATGCGCCGCGCCACCAGTCCGGCGATCTGGGTGAAGCCCAGCCGCTTGCCGTCGGCGCGCTCGATCAGGATGTGCTGGCGCTCGTTATCCTCGCTCGCCTTGTCGAGATCGGCGTTCATGAAGGCGCCGGGAATGTAGACGACGCGCCGCACGGTGCCGGCGATCGGGGCGCGGTTGATGTGCACGTCGAATACCGACATGAAGATGGATATGCGGGTGACGGGATCGCTGCCCAGGCCCTGCCCGCCATCGCCGTCGCTGCCCTGCAGTTCGGCGGGCGGAGGCACCTGCGCAATCAGCGAGACCTGCCCGTCCGCCGGGGACACAATCGTGTTCTCGCCTTGCGGGACCACGCGCTCGGGATCGCGGAAGAACGCGAATACGCCCAGCGACAGCAGCAGCAGCGGCCAGCCGACGAGCTCCCAGTCGAGCAACAGCAGGAACACCAGCGCGACGGCGACGGCAATCAGACCGAACTTGCGCCCTTCGGGATGGATCGGGGGAAAGCGCCACTCGGCATCCCCGCGACCGCGGTTGTCTCTCAATTCACCAGCCATTGCCTTCTCCTAGGCGCGGATCCGACGTGTCACAAGCTGCGACATGGCCGCCTCTTGTCGCCGCCGCGAACGGGCGTAAGGTTGCCCGCATGAACGACACCGTCCCCCACCCAGCCCCGCCCGCGCACACCCATTGCACGCCCGAAGAGTACGCGGCGATGTATCGCCGATCGCTGGCGGACCCGGACGGTTTCTGGCTGGAGCAGGCAAAGCGCCTCGACTGGATGCGGGCGCCCACGCGGGGCGGCGAATGGTCGTTCGAGCCCCCGCAGATCGCGTGGTTCGCCGACGGCTCGCTTAACATGTGCCATAACGCGGTCGACCGCCATCTCGCCGCGCACGGGGACGAGACGGCCTTCATCTTCGAACCCGACGATCCCGCCGCGCCCGGCAGTACGCTTACCTACCGCGAACTCCATGCCGAGGTGGTGCGGATGGCCAATGCGCTGAAGGCTCTGGGCGTGCGCAAGGGCGACCGGGTCACCATCTACATGCCGATGATCACTTTGGGCGCGGTCGCCATGCTCGCCTGCGCACGCCTCGGCGCGGTGCACTCGGTGGTTTTCGGCGGGTTCAGCCCGGAAAGCATCGCCGGGCGCATCCAGGATTGCGAGAGCCGCTTCGTCGTTACCGCCGACGAGGGGCTGCGCGCGGGCAAGACCATTCCGCTGAAGGCCAACGTCGATGCCGCGCTCGACCTGCCCGGCGTAGCGGTGGAAGGCGTGCTTGTCATTGCGCACACCGGCAAGGCCGTGCCGATGAAGGAGGGCCGCGACCACCGGTACGCCGACCTCGTCAGCGATGCCGATTGCCCGTGCGAGGAGATGGCGGCGGAGGATCCGCTGTTCATCCTCTACACCAGCGGCAGCACGGGCAAGCCCAAGGGCGTGCTGCACACCACCGGCGGCTATGCCGTCTGGGCGGCGACGACCTTCCGCCATACCTTCGACTACCAGCCGGGCGAGGTCTTCTGGTGCAGCGCCGACATCGGCTGGGTCACCGGCCACACCTACGTCACCTACGGCCCACTGCTGAACGGCGGCACGAGCCTGATCTTCGAAGGCGTGCCCAATTATCCCGATCACGGCCGATTCTGGCAGGTGATCGCCAAGCACCGAGTGAACATCTTCTACACCGCGCCTACCGCCATCCGCGCGTTGATGCGCGAGGGCAACGGCTGGGTCGCCGCGCACGACCGATCCAGCCTGCGCCTGCTCGGCACCGTGGGCGAGCCGATCAACCCTGAAGCCTGGCGCTGGTATCACGATGTCGTGGGCGAAGGCCGCTGCCCGGTGGTCGACACATGGTGGCAGACGGAGACTGGCGGCCACATGATCACCACCCTGCCCTACGCCCACGACATGAAGCCCGGCAGCGCAGGCCTGCCCTTCTTCGGCGTGCAGCCCGTGCTGGTCGATGCAGAAGGACAGCCCGTCGGGGGAGAGGGCGTCATCGAAGGCAACCTGTGCATCGCGGCCAGCTGGCCGGGGCAGGCGCGCACCGTCTATGGCGACCACGCGCGCTTCACCGAGGCCTATTTCAGCACCTTTCCCGGCAAATACTTCACCGGCGACGGCGCGCGGCGCGATGCCGACGGATACTGGTGGATCACCGGCCGGGTGGACGACGTCATCAACGTCTCCGGTCACCGCATGGGCACCGCCGAGGTCGAGAGCGCGCTGGTCCTGCATCCCTGTGTCGCGGAGGCCGCCGTCGTCGGCTACCCGCACGACATCAAGGGCCAAGGCATCTACTGCTACGTCACGCTGATGGAAGGGGTCGAGGCGTCCGACGCGCTCGCCACGGAACTGCGCCAGTGGGTGCGCAAGGAAATCGGCCCCATCGCCACGCCCGACCACCTGCACTTCACCGACGGCCTGCCCAAGACCCGCAGCGGCAAGATCATGCGCCGCATCCTCAGGAAGATCGCCGAGAACGACTACGGCGCGCTTGGAGATACCTCGACTTTGGCCGATCCCTCGCTGGTCGATCGCCTGGTGGAGGGTCGGCAGAACCGGGGGTGATGCGAGAAAAGCCGGTGGTGGACAGGGCTGGATTCGAACCAGCGTACGCTTGCGCGGGCAGATTTACAGTCTGCTGCCTTTAACCACTCGGCCACCTGTCCACACCGGTTTGCCGGGAGTATGCGCGCCCCTTGAAAGAGGGGCCGTCCGGCCGAGAGGCGCCCCAATGGCGAAGCACCGCTTGCCTGTCAATGGGCGTGCTGGCAGGGGAGCCGCCGACTAGCGAGGAAATCATGGCCAAGGGCAAGAAGGGTGCGCTGCGCGGTCGCGCAGGGCGGATGCAGGGCGGGCGCGGATCGGGCCGCGCGAGCAAGGGTGCGGTGCGCCTGTGGGGCCGCCACGCGGTCGAGGCGGCGCTGAAGAACCCGGCGCGCCAGCACCGCAAGCTGTGGGCGACGCTCGATGGCCTCGACTCGCTCGACGGCGAGCTGCCCGCGGATTTCCCCCTCGAACGTGCCGAGGTCGCCGATCTCGCCCGGCTGGTCGCGCGCGATGCGCCGCACCAGGGTCTCGTGCTCGAATGCGAGCCGCTCGAGGACCTGCACCTTGCCGACGTGATGGATGGCGATGCTTCTCGCCCGATCGTCGTGCTCGACCAGGTGACGGATCCGCACAACGTCGGCGCCATCCTGCGCTCCGCCGCGGCATTCAACGCCGCCGCCATCGTCACGCAGGATCGCCACGCGCCGCCCGAAAGCGGCGTCGTGGGCAAGAGCGCATCGGGCGCGCTGGAGTTCGTGCCGTGGGTGCGCGTGGTGAACCTCGCCCGCGCGCTGGAGGAGCTGGCCGAGGCCGGGTACTGGCGCATCGGCCTTGCCGGGGAAGCGGAGGCGACCTTTGCCGAGGCGCTGCCCGCCGGGCCGGTGGCCCTGGTGCTGGGAGCCGAAGGCGAAGGCATGCGGCACAACGTGGGCCAGCACTGCGATGCCCTCGCGCGCCTGCCGATCAGCGAGGCGATGGAAAGCCTGAACGTCTCCAACGCCGCGGCCATTGCGCTCTACGCCATCGCCACGCGGTAGTCCGCCCGGCTGACTGCGAAAGGAAAGGGCCGCCCCGCAGGACGACCCTCGCCTTGTCCGGCTGCGTCATCCGCGCCGGACCTCCCCTCCCCGGAAGATCAGTTCACGGAATCCTTGAGGCCCTTGCCGGCCTTGAACTTGGGCTGCGTCGAGGCCTTGATAGTCATCGGTTCGCCGGTGCGCGGATTACGGCCGGTCGAGGCCTTGCGGCGCGCGGTGGAGAAGGTGCCGAACCCGACGAGGCGAACCTCGTCACCCTTCTTCAGCGTTGTCTGGATGGTGTCGAAGACGGCCTCCACCGCCTTGGTGGCATCGTTGCGCGAAAGACCGCTGGAATCCGCGACGGCAGCGATCAGTTCGTTCTTGTTCATCGGTGGAGAACCCCCTCGAAAGAAAAGTCTTGCTTGCGGTCCGTTGGAGACTCGCGTGGCGAAGCGGGGAATTGAGCGACTTTTCCACGGGCTGTCAAAGGCTAACCCGTCCACGCCCGAGCTTTTTCGGACGAGGCGAAGAAATCGCCCCTCCGAGGCCCAGAATCTTGCCCGCCCGCGACGCGATCGCGCTCCCCGGCACGGCGGGGAGCGCATCGCATGTCAATGGGCGGTGCCGGTGCTGGGGGACGCGACCACCTGGGGTTGCGGCTGGCTGGCGATGTCGTCCGCCTCGGTCCATTCGATCGCCTCGGGCTGCTCCACCAGCGCGCGTTCGAGCACCTGGTCGACATGGCTGACCGGGATGATCTCCAGCCCTTCCTTCACGTTGGCGGGTATCTCGGCGAGATCCTTCTCGTTCTCCTCCGGGATCAGCACGGTCTTGATGCCCCCGCGCAGCGCCGCGAGCAGCTTTTCCTTGAGCCCGCCGATGGCCAGCACCCGGCCGCGCAGGGTCACCTCGCCGGTCATGGCGACATCGGGCCGCACCGGGATACCGGTCAGCGTCGAGACGATCGACGTCACCATGCCGATGCCCGCACTCGGGCCGTCCTTGGGCACCGCGCCTTCGGGCAGGTGGATGTGGACGTTCTTGCGCTGGAACAGGCTCGGCTTGATGCCGTAGGCCGGCGCCCGCGCCTTCACGAAGCTGAAGGCGGCAGCGACGCTCTCGTTCATCACCTCGCCCAGCTTGCCGGTGGTCTTGACCTCGCCCTTGCCGGGCGTGGTGACGCTCTCGATGGTGAGCAACTCGCCGCCAACGCTCGTCCAAGCGAGCCCGGTGACGGCACCCACCTGCGCCTCCTGCTCGGACACGCCGTGCTTGAACTTGCGCACACCGGCGAAGTCGGAGAGGTTTTCGGGCGTCACGGTGACGCTTTCCGCCTTGCCTTCCAGAATCTGGCGCAGGCTCTTTCGTGCCAGCCGTGCGATCTCGCGCTCCAGCGTGCGCACGCCTGCTTCGCGGGTATAATAGCGGATGAGGTCGCGCAGCGCCTCCTCGGTCAGTGTGAACTCGCCGTCCTTGAGGCCATGCTCGCTCACCGTCTTGGCGACGAGGTGGCGCTGGGCGATCTCGACCTTCTCGTCCTCGGTATAGCCCTCCAGCCGGATGATCTCCATGCGGTCGAGCAGCGGCTGCGGCAGGTTGAGGCTGTTTGCGGTGGTCACGAACATGATGTCGGAAAGGTCGATGTCGAGCTCCAGGTAATGGTCCTGGAACTTGTTGTTCTGTTCGGGGTCGAGCACCTCCAGCAGCGCGCTGGCGGGGTCGCCGCGGAAATCCTGTCCGAGCTTGTCGATCTCGTCGAGCAGGAACAGCGGGTTGCTGGTCCCCGCCTTCTTGAGGTTCGAGACGATCTTGCCCGGCAGCGACCCGATGTAGGTGCGCCGGTGGCCGCGGATCTCCGCCTCGTCGCGCACGCCGCCCAGGCTCTGGCGGATGAACTCGCGACCCGTGGCCTTGGCGATCGACTTGCCCAGCGACGTCTTGCCCACGCCCGGCGGGCCGACGAGGCACAGGATCGGCCCCTTCAGCTTGTTGGTGCGCGCCTGCACCGCGAGATACTCGACGATGCGGTCCTTGACCTTTTCGAGCGCGTAATGATCGGCGTCGAGCACCTGCTGCGCCTGCGCGATGTCCTTCTTCAGCTTCGACTTCTTGCCCCAAGGCAGGCCGAGTAGCACGTCGAGGTAGTTGCGCACGACGGTCGCCTCCGCGCTCATCGGCTGCATGCCGCGCAGCTTCTTGAGCTCGCCCTCGGCCTTTTCGCGCGCTTCCTTGGAGAGCTTGGTCTCTTCGATCTTCTTCGCCAGCTCGGTGAGCTCGTCGCCCTCGCCATCACCGCCGCCCAGCTCGCTCTGGATCGCCTTGAGCTGTTCGTTGAGGTAATATTCACGCTGGGTCTTCTCCATCTGCCGCTTCACGCGGCCGCGGATCTTGCGCTCCACCTGCTGCACGGAAAGCTCGCTTTCCATCAGCGAATAGACCGTCTCGAGTCGCTTCAGACCGTCGGTTTCGGCGAGCAGCTGCTGCTTGGCGTCGACCTTGGCGGTCAGGTTGGCGGCGATGGCATCGGCCAGCTGGCCCGCGTCCTCGATTTCTGCCAGCTCGCTCTCGATGTCCTCGGGCATCTTCTTGCTGGCCTTGGCATAGTCGGAAAACTGGCCGAGCGCGCTCCTCATCATGGCCGCGACCTCGCTGCCGGAAGCGGTCGTCTCGTCGAGCGCGGCGACCTGCGCCAGCACGAAGTCGCCATCCACCCGCCAGTCGGAAATCTTGGCGCGCGACTGGCCTTCCACAAGCACGCGCACGGTGCCGTCGGGCAGCTTCAGCATCTGCTGCACCTGCGCAACGGTGCCGATGTCGTAGACATCCTCACGCACGGGATCGTCGGTCGCCGGGTCGCGCTGGGCGACGAGGAAGATGTCGCGCTCGCTCTCCATCGCCGCTTCCAGCGCCGCCACCGACTTGTCGCGACCCACGAAGAGCGGCACGACCATGCCGGGGAAGACGACGATGTCGCGAAGGGGGAGAAGGGGGTAGGCGTTCATAGAATAATCCGTCCGTTGGGCGGCGCAACACGCCGCCTGTTTCACTGGCGGATATGGGAGCGCGCCCGCCGCCTCGCAACGGTTGTGGACGGATTGATGTGGATGCGCCGGGCCGCGGGCCAGCGGTCAGTTCATCATGTAGACGACGGCGGTGGTCCAGAAGCTGTCGACGGGTTGCCCGGCGGCGTCCAGCGCAGGCTCGAACCGCGCAAACCTGAGTACCCTTTCGCAGGCGAGGCGATTGAAGACCGGATCGTTCATCTGCGCCTGCGCCACGCAATTCGACGCCTGCCCCTGGGCATCGACGAGCATCCGGATATTCACCAGACCCTGCGCGCCGCGCTGCAGCTGGCGCTGCGGATAGACCTGCGCCACCTCGCGCGCCAAGCGCGCCATGTCGAGCGGCTTGACCGGTACGGTGATCGTGCGGTTCACCGCCGGATCGATGCCCCAGGATTCGAGCAGGCTGTTCATGCAGGTCTCCATCGCCTGCATCACCCGTCCGAGCGACCCCGTTTCCAGATACATCGGATTGCGAAAGCCGCGCTCGACCAGCAGCCCCTGTATCTCGGCATGGCGATTGTCGACCACCTCCTCGGCGATGGGATAGGGTGCCTCGGCCTCGGCCGCAGCGGTAACGGCGGCCTGCTGGTCGAAGGTCAGCAGGCCGGTGGTGACCACGTAGCCTTCGCCGAATCCTTCCGAGGTCGATCCCATGATCGTGCCCGGAGGATCGCCGATGCTGGTATCAGGAAGCCAGGCAAATCTGGGATCGCTCCGGCGCGGGACATCGCCAGACGACACCAGCATCTGATAGGAGTTGCCCGGTGAAAACTGGCGCAGTTCGAGAAACGCCTCGTGCGTGCCATCCCCGAATATGCGTCGCGCCGCGCAACTCTGCTCGGCGAAATCGACGTTCCAAGGCATCGAGGGGCTGAGGCGCACGGCATCGGCCGGTATCTCGACCTGCGCGGATGCCGGCTGAACGCAGAGAGTCGCGGCGCTCGCGACCAGGGCTAGTAGCTTGCGGCCCATATTACCCCCTGCTGTTTCAGCCCATCCCGGGCAGGTTGAACCCCGGCGGCAGGCCCAGCCCCTGCTGCATCTCCGCCATGTGCTCACCCGCCTTGCGGTCGGCCTTGTCGCGCGCGTCGTTGAAGGCGGCGGTGACGAGGTCCTCGAGAATCGACTTCTCCTCCTCGGCGAACAGGCTGTCGTCGATGGCAACGCCGAGGATGCGGCCGCGCGCGGTGGCGCGGACCTTGACGAGGCCGCCGCCCGCGCTGCCCTCGACTTCGATGGTGTCGAGCTTGACCTGCGCATCCTGCATCTGCTGCTGGATCTTGGTGGCGGCTTCCTGCGCCGCGCGCATCATTTCTTCCATGTTCTGCATGACGTGTCCTTACATGTTCAGGCGCTGCGCGACCAGTCTTCGCGTCCGCGGGGGTTTTCGGGTTCCTCGACCATGCGGGCCCCCGGAAATTGTTCGAAGACGGCCTGCATCATCGGATGCCGGCGCACCCGGTCCTGCGCGGCGATCCGCTCGGCCTCGGCCTGCTCGACCAGCGTTGGCGCGCCCTCGCCGTCCACCTTGGTGACTTCCCAACGCTGGCCAAGGACCTCGAACAGCGCACTGCGCAATTCGGAAGCCACCTCGTCGGAGTATCCGGGCGGCTGGGTATAGGAGAGGTGGCCCTGCTCGAGCGAGACGACCCGCACCTGCATCCGCAGCCTCGAGGCGAGCGTCATGGCACCCGACACGTGCGAGTTGTCGATCCGCTCGACGATTTCCTCCCATGACAAGGCGGCCGAGGGCGCGCCCGATGGTGCCGCGCCAGTCGCGCCGGGTGTGCCTACGCCGCTCGCGGCCAGGTCCTTCAGTTCCTTCGCCAGCTTGCCGGGATCGGGCATCTCGACCGCGTGCAGCGCGCGCAGCAGCGCCATCTGTGCGGAGACCAAGGGATCGGGCGCGGTGCGGACCTCGTCGTGGCCCTTCAGCAGCAGCTGCCATAGCCGGTGGACCTGCGCCGCCGACATGCGCCCCGCCCATTCGCCGAGCGCGGCGCGTTCCTCCTGCGTGGGGGCGTCCGCCTCTCCGCCTGCGACCTGCGTCAGCGCAATACGGTGGGTGAATTCCATCAGCGAGCGCATCAGCGCCAGCGGCTCGACGCCCAGTGCGTACTGTCCCTCCATCGCCGCGAGCAGCGCCGGGGCATCGCCCTCCAGCAGGTGCGCGAACAGCGTGCGCTGCGCCCCGCGGTCGGCGAGGCCGAGCATGTCGCGCACCTTTTCGGCGCGGACCATGGTCTCGCCGCCTGCCGAATCCATGTCGGCGTGGGCGATGGCTTGGTCGAGGATGGAGAGCCCGTCGCGGACCGATCCCTCGGCGGCGGCGGCGACGATCGCCAGCGCCTCGTCCTCGGCTTCCACGCCCTCGGCGCGGCAGATGGCGGCGAAGTGCTGCTGCAGCAGGTCGGTCGGGATGCGCCGCAGGTCGAAGCGCTGGGTGCGGCTGAGCACCGTGACGGGTAGCTTGTCCACCTCGGTCGTCGCGAAGAGGAACTTCACGTGCGGCGGCGGCTCTTCCAGCGTCTTCAGCAGGCCGTTGAACGCGGCCTTGGAGAGCATGTGCACCTCGTCGATGATGTAGATCTTGAAGCGCGCCGAGACGGTTGCATAACGGACGGATTCGATGATCTCGCGGATGTCGTCGATCCCGGTGTGGCTCGCGGCGTCCATCTCGATGACGTCGATGTGCCGCCCCTCGGCGATGGCGACGCAGGGCTCGCATTGCCCGCACGGATCGATGGTCGGGCCGCCCTGCCCGTCCGGCCCAATGCAATTCAGCGCCTTGGCGATGAGGCGCGCGGTGCTGGTCTTGCCAACCCCGCGCACGCCGGTCATCAGAAAGGCATGGGCCAGCCGGTCGCGGGCGATGGCATTGCCCAGCGTGCGGACCATCGGCTCCTGCCCGATCAGCTGACTGAAGGTCTGCGGGCGATACTTGCGCGCCAGTACGCGATAGGGCTGCGCGGGGTCGGCGGTTCTTGTCGCAGTAGCTGCTGGAACGGGAGCCGGAGACGGAGCCGGTTCGCCGAACATCGAGTTTTGCCCCGCCGCCTCCAGTTCGGCGGCGCTCGGCTTCGCTTCGTCCTGCACGTCATCGGCCCAAGGCAGGCCGTCCGGATCGTCCGGTGAATCGGTCATGGCACAAAGGTAGGCCCTGACCGGGCGAATGTCATCGCATCAATGGTGTGGAAAAAGGAGCCGAGCGACCCGCTGCCATCTACCTGGGCTGCTGCCTTCCGGCCCTGACCCGGTGAGCAGACGCGAACGTCCACCCGACTCCCGGGCGGGCATATGGCGGCTGAAACCCGACAGTGCAATAGCACGCTGTTTTCGAGCCGCAGGCTCGCAAGGGCGAACGCCCGCCCGCAGCGGGCACGCAGCGAAGCGAAGTGTGTATAGCGAGGACGAGCCCGCGGAGGCGGGCTCGAAAACAGGTTACCGAAAATTATCGGCGTAGGCCTGGATCTTCAGCTTCTTGGGCGGCACCGTATGGACACGCGCGGTGATGCCGTGCTTCTCGGCATAGGCCTGCGCGGCCTCGCAACTGGCGAACTTCAGCTGCACCTGCTGGCGCGTGTCGCCGCTGCCAGCCCAGCCCATCAGCGGATCGGGCCGCTTGGCCTCTGCGGGCACGAAATCGAGCACCCACTGATCGGTCAGGGCCTTGCCAGATTGCATGGCGGTCTTCGGGCGCTTGTAAATGCGGGCTTCGGTCATGGCCTTGCCACTAATTCACCCGCCCGCTTTTTTGAAGGCGTTTTTCGTCTTGAGACTGGGCGCCTCGTCCCATGGCTCGTCGGGCCAGCGGTGTTTGGGATAGCGACCCTTTCCGGCCTTCTTCACATCGTCCCACGATCCGCGCCAGAAGCCGGACAGGTCGCGGGTCGCCTGCATGGGCTTGCCGCCGGGGTCGGTCAGCTTGAGCAGCAAGGGTGTCGAGCCGATCATCGGGTGCCGGTCGAGCCCGAACAGAGCCTGCACCCGCACCTCCACGCTCGGCGCATCGTCGGCGGCATAATCAATAGCGTGGCTGGTGCCCGCGGGGCTGGCGAACTGGCGCGGGGCCGCGGCGTCGAGGCGCTGACGCTCCTCCCAAGACAGCAGGTTCAGCGCCGCTTCGGCATAGCGCGCGGGCGGCAGGTCGAGGTCGCGGCGACCCGCGAGCAATGGGCTCAGCCATTCGTCGGCCCGCTGTGCCAGTGTGCCCTCGTCAAGAGGCAAACCGGCGAACCGGGCGCGGGCGAGGAATCCGCCGGGGAGTATTGTCCCCAGCCGCTCCACTGCCTTTTGCACAAGTATGTCCACAAGCGCTTGCGGGTCCGGGTCGGGGTCGGGTCCGCTGGCGAGCGTGATCGCGCCCAGCCGTCGTTCGCGCCGCGCCTCGACCCGGCCCTCGCCCTCGTTCCAGCGCGCCACGGTGCGAGTCTCAATCAGGTGGCCGAGATGCCGCTCGGCCTCCGCCTGCGTGATCGCGGCGGCGGCGGTGATCCGCGCGCCCTTCGCCTGCCCCTGTGCGTCGCCGATGGCGAGCCACTCGGCGCGCGCGAGCGGTGAAGCCGCATCGAGCACGTAACCGCGCCCGCCCGCCGAGGCCCAGTTCTCGCCCGAGGCATCGCGTCGCCTGGCCAGCATGTCGGGCCGCCCGGCTGCGATCAAGGTACCGGCCCCAATCCTCGCTCGTCCTGAGCTTGTCGAAGGACCGCTTTTGTTATCGCCCGCATCAAAAGAGAACGACGATGCTTCGACAAGCTCAGCATGAGCGGTGATATTTGTGGCTTGCCGCGCCCACCTTTCCGCCAGTCTTAGCGCGGCCTTCGCCCGAGCCGAACGGTCGCCGTCCCAGCGCAGAAGCCGCGCCTCGAGGTCTTCCGAGCGCCCGCCCAGCCCGCGCTCCTGCAAAAGCACCGCGAGCTTCGCCGCCAGCAGCGCTTCCCCCGCCCCCACTCCGGCGAGCAGCATCGCGGCCTGCCAGGGCTCCATAGGCAGCGCCGCGATGCGCGCGCCTTTCTCCGTCAACCCGCCCGCATCCAGCGCACCAAGTGCCTCCAGCCGCGAGCGCGCGCTGGCGAGCGAGGGCTCGGGCGGCGCGTCGAGCCATTGCAGGCTGGCCGGATCGCCCACGCCCCAGCGCGCAAGGCCGAGCACCAGCGGCGCGAGGTCCGCTGTGAGCATCTCCGGCGTGTCGAACTCCGGCCGCCCGGCGTGGCCGCCTTCCTCCCACAGGCGGTAGGCGACGCCCGGCCCCTGGCGCGCCGCACGCCCCGCCCGCTGCGCCGCCGCCGCCCGGCTCGCGCGGCGAGTGACGAGGTGCGTGGTGCCCGCCGCGCGGTCGAATTCGGCGTGTCGCGCAAGGCCGCTGTCGACCACCACGCTCACGCCGTCGAGCGTCAGCGAAGTCTCGGCGATGCTGGTGGCGAGCACGATCCTGCGCCGTCCTTCGGGATCGCGGCGAATGGCAGCGCGCTGGGCAATTGGTTCGACCTGCCCGTGCAGCGGCAGGATCGGCGTATTCGGCAGGCGCTGGGCTAGGCGTTCGCGGACCCGTTCGATCTCGCCGACGCCGGGCAGGAAGGCAAGAATATCGCCCTCCTCTTCGCGGCAGGCGTGGAGGACGGTGGAGGTCATCGCCTCCTCGATCCGCTTCTCCGGCGAGGCGCCGAGCCATTCGATGCGCAGCGGATGCGCGCGGCCCTCGCTCTCGATCACCGGCGCATCGGCCATGAGGCGAGCAAACCGCGCACCGTCGATGGTGGCGCTCATCACGCATACCCTGAGGTCCGGCCGCAGCACGCCTTGGGTCTCCAGCGCCAGGGCCAGCGCGAGATCGCTGTCGAGGTGGCGCTCGTGCGCTTCGTCGAGAAGGAGGGCGGAGACGCCCGAAAGCTCCTGGTCCTCCATCAGGCGGTTCACCAGGATCGCTTCGGTCACGACATTGATGCGGGCGCCCCTGCGGCTGTCGAGGCGCGAGAGGTAGCCCACCCGCTCGCCCACGCTCTCCCCCAGCGTGTGCGCCATCCGCTCGGCCGCCGCGCGCGCGGCGACCCGGCGGGGCGAGGTGACGACGATCTCGCCGCCGCACCAGGGCTCGTCCAGCAAGGCTGGCGCGACCGCCGTGGTCTTGCCCGCCCCCGGCGGCGCGACGAGCACGGCGGAGCTGCCTGCGCGCAAGTTTGAGAGCAGGTCGGGCAGGACGGCGTGAATGGGAAGGTCGGCGGACACGCGCCGCGTCAGTACCCCCGCGCCACGGCGAACCGGGCCGCCTCGACCATGGCGCGCCTTGCCGCGCTGTCGGGGAAGACGCTGAGTGCGTCGCAGGCGCGGTCGGCGAAGTGGCGGGCACGGTCGCGGGTGGCGGTGACGCAGTCGTGTTTGCGGATGAGATCCACCGCGCGAGCGAGGTCTGCATCCTCGTTGGCGAAACCGGCGATGGCGTCCTGCCAGAAACGCCGTTCCTCCGCGTCGCCGCGAGCGTAGGCGAGGATGACGGGCAGCGTCATCTTGCCCTCGCGGAAATCGTCGCCGCGGTCCTTGCCCATTTCGGCGGCATCGGAATCGTAGTCGATCGCATCGTCCACCAGCTGGAAGGCGATGCCGAGATTGCGCCCGTAATCGTCCAATGCCTTCTCCTCCGCCTCGGGCCGTTCGGCCACTACGGCGGCGATACGGCTGGCGGCGGCGAACAGCGCGGCGGTCTTGGCGCCGATGATGTGGAGATAGCGCTCCTCGCTCGTCTCGATCCGGCGCTGCGCGGTCAGTTGGTCGACCTCGCCCTGGGCAATGATGGCGCTGGCGGAACTGAGGATCTTCAGCACGCGCAGGCTGCCGTCCTCCACCATCAGCTCAAACGCGCGACTGAACAGAAAATCGCCGACCAGCACGGTGGCCGGATTGCCGAAGACGATGTTGGCCGCTTCCTTGCCGCGCCGCGTCTCGCTGCCATCGACCACGTCGTCGTGTAGCAGGGTGGCGGTATGGATGAACTCGACCGCGGCGGAGAGCTTGTGATGGCGCGTGCCCTGGTAACCCACCACCTCGGCCCCGGCGAGGGTCAGCATCGGGCGCATCCGCTTGCCGCCGCCCGCGATGAGGTGCCCTGCGAGCGCGGGGATGAGCGGGATCTCGCTCTGCATCCGGTCTAGGATGATGGCGTTTACCGCGTTCATCTGCGTCGCTGTCAGCGACAGGATGGGCGACAGGCTGGGTGGGCCCGCATCGGCGCCACGCTTGATGGGGACGACGTTGTCGCTCATGCCGCCCGCCATGGGGGCGCGGCGGCTGCTTGGCAAGCGCGCAGTTCTGCCGCATTGAGTCGGCGATGACCGACAGTCCGACACCCGCCGACCCGCAGCTCGCCAGCTATCGCAAGAGCATCGACAACATCGATGCAGCGCTGATCCACATGCTGGCCGAACGCTTCAGGATCACCCAGGCGGTGGGGGCCTACAAGGCGGAGAAGCGTTTGCCGCCCGCCGATCCGGGCCGCGAGGCGGCGCAGATCGAACGGCTGCGGCAGCTCGCCAGCGAGGCCGATCTCGACCCCGAGTTCAGCGAGAAGTTCATCCGCTTCGTCATCGACGAGGTGATCCGGCACCACAACCAGGCGCGCCAAATCTGACGGCGGCGCGCCGGTCGTGGGCCGGGCATCAATCAGGCTGGCGCTCCGGCCGCGACCTGTCGCTGCGGTCGCGCGCCGGCTGGCCACGCTGCGGGCGAACGCGCTCTTGCTGCGGACGGGCCTGCTGCTCCTGGGCGCGTTCGGGACGAGCCTGCTGCTGCGCGCGTTCCGGCCGGGCCTGCCGGGGCGGGGGGGCGGCCTGTGGCGGAGCGGCGCGTTGCTGGCCTTGTGCATTGTCGCCACGCCTGCCGCTCCAATCCCCGCGGCGCTCTCCGCCACGATCGGGGCGCCCGGAATAATTGCCGGCCCGCGGGTCGCCACGACGCTGGTCGCGGCCTTGCCAGCCGCCGTCGCGGCGCTGATCGCGGCCTTGCCATTCACCCCGCCTGTCGCCCTGATAGCCGCGCTGGTAATCGCGATAGCGGGGCATGTCGGCATAGCGATGCGGGCCGTCGTAGCCGTCCCAGTGCGCGCGATAGTCGCGGTGGCCGCGGCGGCGCTGCTCCCAGTAGTGGCGATGGCGGTCCGACCAGCGATAGCGTGAGCCGTAGCGGTCGTAGATGTAATATCCGATGCCCGGATAATAGTAGTCGTCGTACCAGCCGTAGTAATCGTCGTAGCCATAACCGTAACGCGAGCCATAGCCCCCGTACCCGCCATAGCCCGAGCCGATCCCCACGCCGACCGAGACGGTCGAGGACGGATAGCCGTATTCGTCGTAGGTGGTGCAGGCCCCCAGCCCCAGCGCTGCCGCAGTGGCGAGGACAACGCCCGTAAAGCGCGTCGTCATGGTCTCTCTCCGATAATTTGCCTTTATGCAGGCGGGCTTAGAGCAAGCTAGCTGCACCGCGACTGAACGCGGCCAGTGCCCGCTTCATCGTCAGCCCGCGCTCGGCGCGCGCGGCAGGATCAGCTTCACCAGCAGGCCGCCAAGGTCCTCGCTCTCGCCCAGATCGACGGTGCCGCCATAGATCTCCGCCACGTCGCGCACGATGGCGAGGCCGAGGCCGGTGCCGGGCTTGCCGGTGTCCAGCCGCGCCCCGCGCCCGAAAATCGCACCGCGATCCTTTTCGGGGATGCCCATGCCGTCGTCCTCGATCCAGATCACACATTCGTCGCGACCTGGTTCGGCATCGATGGTGACGAATACGCTGCCACCACCGTACTTGGCGGCATTCTCGATCAGGTTGCCGAGAAGTTCGTCGAGGTCTTGCCGCTCCATCGCCACCTCGCTCGTGCGCGAACCGGTGAGGGCGAAGCGGACGTGCTGGTAGAGCCGCGAGACCGCGCGTTCCACGCCCTCGGCGCTCTCCATCGCGACGGTGCGGGACAGGCCCGTGGCCCGCCGACCCACCGCCCTTGCCCTGGCGAGGTGGTGATCGACGTGGCGCTGCATGGTGTCCGCCTCGCGCAGCACGGTCTCGTCGAGGTCGGGCGCGTGGGCATGGGCGGCATTGTTGAGCACGGTCAGCGGGGTCTTGAGCGCATGGGCGAGATTGCCCGCGTGCGTGCGCGCCTCCTCCGCCTGCCTTTCCGAGTGGGCGAGCAGGGCATTCAGCTCCTCCACCATCGGCTGAACCTCGAGGGGCAGCGGCTCGGTGACGCGGTTGGTGCCGGTAGTGCGCATCCGCACGATGGCGCTGCGGATGCGGCGCAGCGGTCCGAGGCCATACCAGGTCTGCGCCGCCGTGATCAGGAAGAGGCCGATGCCGAGGATGGCAAAGGCCCAGATCAGCGTGCCGCGGACAGTCGCGCGTTGCTCGTCGAGGCTCGCCCGGCTCTGCGCCACCACGAACTGCCACTGCACGTCGCTGCCGGGCAACTGGATCGTGCGCTGCACCATGCGCAGCGGCTCGTCAGGGAACTGGTCGCTGTCGTAGAAGATCGGCTCGGCGGCGATCACGTCGCGCACCTCCAGCCGGTCGTCCCACAGGCTGCGCGAGGGATAGGGTTGGTGCCCCTCCCCGCTGATCTGCCAGTAGGATCCGCTGCCCGGCTCGAGGTAGTTCTGGTCGCCCAGAATCGAGTTGAAATAGACATCCCCGAACGGATCGAGGTCGGCCGAGCGCAGCATGGCGTTCAGCGGGATGAGCATCCGGCTGTCGAATTCGCTTCTCAGCTGGTTGGTCAACACCCGGTCGAGCGCCACCCCGCCGAAGCTCAACAGCACCACGATCCAAACCGCGGCGATCAGCATCATGCGCCGGGACAGGCTGCCGGTATGCGGCGCCGTCACGTTGCGCGCGGCTGCCTCCACCGCGGCTTCGGCCTCGGTGGTGGCGCGTTCCGCCTCCGCTTCTGAACGCTTATTCGCGCGGAGCTTCGTCGGGGTCGTCGAGGCTGTAACCGAGGCCACGGATCGTCGTTATCACATCTGCGCCGAGTTTCTTGCGAATTCGCGTGACGAAGACTTCGATCGTATTCGAATCACGGTCGAAATCCTGGTCGTAGATATGCTCGATCAGCTCGGTGCGGCTGACGACCTTGCCCTTGTGGTGCATCAGGTAGCTCAGCAGCTTGTATTCCTGCGCCGTCAGCTTGACCGGCTCTCCGGCCAGCGTGACGCGGCCCGAACGCGTGTCCAGCCGCACGGGGCCAGCCGTCAATTCGCTCGAAGCGTTGCCGCTGGCGCGGCGGATCAGCGCGCGCAGGCGGGCGATCAACTCCTCGGTCTGGAACGGCTTGGCAAGATAATCGTCCGCGCCGGCATCGAGGCCCGCGACCTTGTCGCTCCACGAATCGCGGGCGGTCAGTACCAGCACGGGGAAATTGCGCTTCTCCTTGCGCCACATGCCGAGCACGGTGAGCCCGTCGATCTCCGGCAGGCCGAGGTCGAGAATGGCGGCATCGTATTCCTCGGTGCTCCCGAGGAAATGCCCGTCCTCGCCATCGGTGCTGAGGTCGACGGCATAGCCGTTCTGCTCCAGCGTCGACTTGAGCTGCTGGCCGAGCGTGGGCTCGTCCTCCACAATCAGAATTCGCATCCAGAAATCCCTGTTATCGTGCGCGAACGGAAATGCGCCTCGAACATGAACGCGTCAACGGGCGCGCGGGTTTCCGGTGGGGATGGGAATGGTGGCGGGCGCTCAGCGCGAGACGCGCAGGATACGCGCGGTCTGCGCGTCTACGTCGACCCAGATCATGCGCCCGGCGCGGATGAACTTGAGACGATAGGCCTGCGCGCTCGAATCGTATTCGAAGCCGATATACTCGTCGTCGGCGCGCATCTGCGGGATGATCCGTCGCTCGATGTCGCGGATCGGCATGTTGCGGCCCGCGGCCATTTCGGCGCGGGCATTGGCCTGGTCGCCGCGATCGAAGCCACGCTCCTGCGCCTGCGCAGGCGCGGCGGACAGCGATGCTGCGAATGCCGTTGCGGCAAGAAGGGCGGCGAGCTTTTTCACGATGCCTGTGTGCCTAAACGCCGGGCATTGAACAACCCGTGAATACGCTCGCCGCCCCTGCGTTAAGGTTGGGCCCTAGCGCACCATCTCGTAGGTCAGGTTGACGGTGATGCCGGTCTGCACCTGACCGGGGCGTACCGGCACGGATTCGCTTCTGGCCGCGGTCACCTGTATGGCCTGGTCGTACATCGGCATGGGCCGTCCCGCGGTAAAGGCCTCGCTCACCCGCAGCAGGCGCACGTCGGAATAGCCCGCCATGCGCGCGTAATTCAGCGCGCGGTTGCGCCCGGTGGCAAAAGCGGTGGTGCGGGCCTGGTCCTGTGCCGGGGCGGGATCGTCCACGCCCCAGCCGATGCCGCCGAGGTCGGTCGCCCCTACGCGCACCAGCGCATCGAGCACGCGCCCCGTGCGGGCGATGTCGCGTACCACCAGCTGCACCCGGTTTGACACCTGATAGCCGGTAAAGCGCTGGGCGCGCGTCGCTTCGTCCCACTCGTACTGCGGGTTCACGTTGACGCCGCTGGTCTGGATATCGTCCTCGTCGATGCCGAGCCGTTCGATCTCGGCGATCAGGCGCTCCATCAGCGCGGTGTTGTCGCTCAGCGCCGCCTCGGCCGTCATGCCCTGAGTGGTGACGCCGGCGGAAATGTTCGCAATGTCGGGGTCGACCGAGACGTTCTCGTTCACCGACAGCTCGACCACGGGTCCGGCGGCAGTCTGCTCGACCTGCGCGGCGGCAGGGACGGCGGCCATCGCGGCGGCAGCGAGGGGCAAGGCGTAGCGGATCATCGGGCAAACTCCTGAAAGGTGAACCGGCGGACGACCTGCCGCCGCCGCCATTACGCGCGAGTGAATGCTCCCGTTCCTTGCGCTATCGCGGCCCCGCCTCTACTTGCCCGCCCGTCATGGCCGAACCGCCCATCCTCAGCCTCGAAGGCATCGGCCTGCAACAGGGCGGCCGCTGGCTGTTCGGCGATCCCGCCTCAGGCAGTGGGATGGACCTGCACATCGGCCCGCGCGACAGGCTGGCGCTGATCGGTCGCAACGGCGTGGGCAAGACCACGCTGTTCCGCACGATCATGGGCGAGATCGAGCCCGACCGCGGCCAGCGCAAGGTGAAGCCGCACGCCGCCATCGTCCTGCTCGACCAAGAGCCCGACTTCTCCGGCCACGCCACGCTGATGGACTTCGCGCTTGCCGGAGAGCGTCCGCCCGCCGAGCACGCGGTAGAGTCCATCGCCGGGCAGCTCGGCATCGACATGACGACCGAGGCGGCCACCGCCAGCGGGGGCGAGCGCCGCCGCGCCGCCATCGCCCGCGCGCTCGCGCTGGAGCCCGACCTCCTGCTGATGGACGAGCCGACCAACCACCTCGATCTTGGCGCGATCGACTGGCTGGAAAGCTGGCTCGACCGCTACAAGGGCGCTTTCATCGCCATCAGCCACGACCGTACCTTCCTCAAGCGGCTGACCCGCGCGACGCTGTGGCTCGACCGCGGCGCATTGCGGCGCAAGGAAGTCGGCTTCGGCGGCTACGAGGCATGGGAAGAGCAGGTCTACGCCGAAGAGGCGCGCGCGGCGGAGAAGCTCGACGCACGGCTGAAGATCGAGGCGCACTGGCTGGAACGCGGCGTCACCGCGCGGCGCAAGCGCAACATGGGGCGCCTGGAAAAGCTGTGGGACATGCGCGCCGCCCGCGCCGCCATGATCAATCCCGCCGGCACCGCCAAGCTCAGCCTGAAAAGCGACGAGGAATTCAAGTCGAAGTCCGTCATCGTGGCCGAGGAGATTTCAAAAACCTACGGCGAGCGGCAGGTCATCAAGCCGTTCAGCCTGCGCATCCAGCGCGGCGACCGCATCGGCATCGTTGGCGCGAACGGCGCGGGCAAGACCACGCTGCTCAAGATGCTGACGAAGGAAATCGAGCCCGACAGCGGCAGTGTTACCCACGCGCGCACGCTCTCGGGCGTCAGCATAGACCAGCAGCGCGCCCTGATGGAGCCGGGAAAGACCGTGCGCCAGGTCCTGGCCGAGGGGGGCGACTGGATCGACGTGCGCGGCACGCGCAAGCACGTGCAGGCCTATCTCAAGGACTTCCTGTTCGATCCCTCGCTGGTCGATGCCAAGATCGGCACTTTTTCCGGCGGAGAGCGCAGCCGCCTGCTGCTGGCGCGCGAATTCGCCCGCGTTTCCAACCTGCTGGTGCTGGACGAGCCGACCAACGACCTCGACCTCGAAACGCTTGACCTGTTGCAGGAGGTCATCGCCGATTACGAAGGCACGGTGCTGATCGTCAGCCACGATCGCGACTTCCTCGACCGCACGGTCACGGTCACGCTGGGCCTCGACGGCAGCGGCAAAGTGGACGTGGTGGCGGGCGGCTACGAGGACTGGATGGCCCGGCGGCGCACAGCCTCACAGCCACAAGCGGGGAAGGCCGAGGGCGAGTCCGCCAGACACGCGTCGTCCGCGCCTCCCCCGCCCCCATCCCCGCCGAGCAGCAAGCTCTCCTACAAGGACCAGCGCGACTACGAGCTGCTGCCCGCGCGCATCGAGGAACTCGAGGTACTGATCGCGAAGGGCGAAAGCGCGCTCGCCGATCCCGACCTCTACACCGCCGACAACGCCAGGTTCGAACGCATCTCGAAGTCGCTGGAGCTGGCGCGCGAGGAGAAGGATGCGGCCGAGGAACGCTGGCTGGACCTTGCCGAACGGGTCGAGGGCTGACCGCCGCCAAGGGGTTAAGCACGCGTTTACCAGGTTTGCTCACGTCGATTGCACCAAACGGCGGCAAAACCTCTTTCCATGGCGCCTGCCTCCTCCTCTGCCCTGCGTGACGACAGCGCGCCCGATCCCTTCGGCTACGGCAGCCTGGCGGGGCTCGGCGGGCCGAAGAAGCTCAAGAAGAAGCCGGTGCTCGTCCTCGATCCCGAGGAACTCGAGGCGGCCCACGCGCTATTCCACGAAGGCGCCGCCACGCTGGTGAGCGACGAGATCGAACGCGCCCCGCGTCCAGCGATGGTGCTGGGCCTGGTGCCCATGTACGACGACGACGACGAGCCGGAAGAGATGGGCTCCCCCGACGACGAGGGTGAAAACACCGAAGACGACGATCCGGTGGTCGATACCGAGGCCGTCCTCTCGCTCACCCGGCGCAAGAGCACCGCAATCCCGATCGACGAATATTTCGGCGCGGACCTCGACGACGAGGACATCTACGGCGCCTCCGCCCCCGGCTTCGGCGACCTTGGCATCGGCGCGCCGCTGCCGTCCGAGGCGATCGACGACGGCATGGACCTGTCCAAGCGCATCTTCCCGTCTCTGCCGATGCTGTCGGATGCAGAACTGGGCGAGGACGCACCCGTCGCAGGCGACTGGCCCGAAGCCGAGCAGGACTTCGCACCGGCCGAGCAGGTCTTCGAAGCGCCGGCCAGCGAGCCGGAGCCGCCTGCCTTCGAGCCGGAGCCGGAAGCCTCGGCCCCCGCCCCGCAGCCCGAGCCCGAACCCGAGCCGCAGCCCGTCGCGATCGAGCCAGCCCCCGAAGCGCCCATCCCGCTCGACGCGCGAATCATGGACTATCGCGACGTGGCGCCGGTGGAAGAACCACCGCTCAATCTCGAGCCGCAAGCCGACCCCCAGCCGCGCCCGGCCCGCTTCGACGAGCTCAACCCCAACCGCCCCAAGGACGAGGACGATTTCGACCTCGACGCGTGGCTGGCCGAGGAACCGGACGAACCGAGCGCCGCCGCACCCGTGCCGCTACCGCCGGTCGTCCATGAATCCCCGGCGACGGCAGTCGAACCGGCAGCGCAGCCCGAACTCCGGCCGGAACCGGCGGCAGCGATGCAAATCGCGCATTTCGACGAACCGGAGATCGACGGCACCGCCTTCATGCGGGCAGAGCCGCGCCCGCGCGTCGCCGTCGCCAGCCAGCCGCAGGGTCGCCAGAATTCCCTCCGCGCGCGGCTCGCGCAGGAGCGTCAGGCGGAGGCCGCCCCGCCGATGCGCGAGGTGCGCCAGCCCGCGGCCGAGGCCCGGCCCGGCCGCTTCCTCGCATGGCTGCGCGGCCTGTTCAGCTGATCCGGTAGAAGTCCGCCACGCGGTCGAGCGCGAGGCGCAGCACCAGCTTGCCGCTGCGCGCGGGCCAGGCCAACGCCTTTTCCGCCACCGGCAGCGTCTCGCCCGCGCAAACGACGCGCCACAGCACGTCCTCCAGTCCTCGTCCGGCCTGCTTCATCGCGCCGTCGAACCGCTGGCGCGCGGCGATCTGGCGTTCGCTGGGGTTGAGCCCGCGCTCGCCCGTGCCCTTGATGCGCACCGGATCCCACCGCATCGTCACGCTCTGGGGCAGCTGCGCGCGTTCGTAGTCGGCGCGCAGGCGCTCGCCCGCGTCGTAGAGCCGCGCGTCGAGGTGGCCGTGGGCGTGCAGCCAGCCCAGCGGGCTTTCCGCCACGTTGACCGTCACGCTGCGACTGCGCTTCTCCACCCCGCCGCTGCGCCTCGGTCCCTCTGGCGTGAGCTGGCGTTCGACGAGTTCGCGGTGCTGCATGGATCGGCCTCGGGCGCTGTTGACGATGCGGCCCCTTGCAAAAGCGAATCGGTTGTAGGAAAGCGGTTTCTGCAACCAATCCGGTTAAACCGAGGCCGACCATGATCAATCGCATCCGCGACATCCGCAAGCAGAAGGGCATGACGCTGGCAGAGGTCGCCGCCGCCTGCTCACCGCCGACCACGGCGCAGACCATCGGGCGGCTGGAAACCGGGATGCGCAATCTCTCGCTGGTGTGGATGAACCGCATCGGCGAAGCGCTGGGTGTCGATCCGCAAACGCTGGTGAAGACCGAGGGCGGCCGGCAAGCGCAGGTCATCGCGCGTCTGACCGACAGCGGGGCGGAGAGCCTGTCCAAGCCCCGCGATGCCATCCTGCCGACCGAGCTGCTCGATGGCGACGCGCTCGTTTGCCTGCAAATCGAAACCGGCCAGGGCGAGTACCGCAGCGGCGACCAACTGTGGATGCGGCAGGTCGCGCCGGAGGATGCAGCAAGCCTCGTCAACCGCGACGTGCTCGCCCCGCGCTCGGGCGGACGGTTCGCCTTCGGGCGACTAATCGACCGGCAAGGCAATCTCGTGGGCCTGCTGCCGCCCGGCATAGGCCAGCGGCAGATCGTGCTCGACAGCCCGGCGTGGCTTGCCGTGGCGGTAATGCTGGTGCGGCGGCTCTGACCGCTAGGGCGAACATGGTGCGCCGCGTCCTCTCGCTCGCCACGCTCTATCCGAACGCGCACATGCCGCGCTTCGGCACCTTCGTCGCGCGGCAAATGGAGGCGCTGGCGACGCGGGGCGACTGGGAGGTGACGCTAATTAATCCCATCGGCGTGCCGCCCCTTGCGCCGGGACGATACCGTGCGCTGGCCGAGGCGGCGGTGGACGGGGTCGAAAGCGGCGTGACC
The DNA here is from genome assembly GCF_001010945.1 of Aurantiacibacter luteus. Classification (GTDB taxonomy): domain Bacteria; phylum Pseudomonadota; class Alphaproteobacteria; order Sphingomonadales; family Sphingomonadaceae; genus Alteraurantiacibacter; species Alteraurantiacibacter luteus. Next base: position 437,711 of record NZ_LBHB01000001.1, on the reverse strand, counting down.
GTCTATCGCCCGCGCTTTCCGCTTATCCCAAGGATCGGCGGCCCTATCAATCCGTGGCTGATCGCCCGCACCGTACTGCCCTTGGCAAAGAGGCTGCACGCGAAAAAGCCGTTCGACCTGGTCGACGCGCAGTTCTTCTATCCCGACGGTCCGGCGGCGGCCCGGATCGCCGACGCGCTCGGTCTGCCGCTCAGCATCAAGGCGCGTGGGGCGGATATCTCGCATTGGGGGCACCTCGCGTCTTCCCGGCGACAGATGCAGACGGCCGGCGAGCGGGCGACCGGCCTGCTGGCGGTGAGCGAGGCGCTGAAGCGCGACATGGCCGCCATCGGGCTGCCTGAGGGCAAGATCCACGTTCACTACACCGGACTCGATCGGGCGCAGTTCCACCCGCGCGACCGGGGCGAAGCGAGAGCCGAACTGGCCGAGCAGTTCGGCGTGCGAATAGCCACGGGCGAGCGACTGATCGCGAGTGTCGGCGCGCTCATCCCGCGCAAGGGGCAGGCGCTGCTGATCGACATGCTCGCGGGGATGCCGGGCACGCATCTCGTTCTGGTGGGACAAGGACGCGACCGCGCAATGCTTGAGAGCGAAGTCGCGCGTCTGCGCCTGACAGAGCGCGTGCATTTCCTCGGCAACGTCGACCATGCCGCCCTCCCCGTCGTGCTCGCGGCGAGCGACGTGATGGCGCTCAACTCGGCGAGCGAGGGGCTGGCCAACGCCTGGGTCGAAGCCCTCGCCTGCGGCACGCCTGTCGTAATCAGCGACGTCGGCGGGGCGCGCGAACTCGTTCGCAGCGAGACGGCGGGGCGCGTCGTACCCTACGATCCCGGTTTCGATCCTGCCGACTTCGAAATGGCCATCCGCGAGCTCTTCTTGGCCGATTACGCGCCAGCAGAAGTCGCTGCCAACGTCGCGCAGTTCAGCTGGGAAGCCAACGCCGCGGCATTGGCCGCCTATTACGAAGGGCTGATCGCCCCGGAACCGGCCTAGACCTCGCCGCGCGCCTTGCGTTCCTGCCGGTCGGCGACCGTTTCCTGCGGGATGAAGCTGTCGCCCGTCACGCCCAGCCAGATCAGGATCGGCGCAGCCATGTAGATCGAGCTGTAGGTACCCACGAAGATGCCCAGCGTGATCGCCGCGGTCAGGCCGAACAGGCTCGCCGGACCGAACAGCAGCAGCGGGACCAGCGCGATCAGCAGCGTCAGGCTGGTCATCACCGTGCGCGCCAGCGTCTCGTTCACCGACAGGTCGAGCAATTCGGGCAGCGGCATCTTGCGATACTTCTTCAGGTTCTCGCGGATGCGGTCGTAGACGACGATGGTGTCGTTCAGCGAGTAGCCGATGATCGCCAGGATGGCGGCCACGATCTGCAGCGAGAATTCCATCTGGAACAGCGCGAACATCCCCAGCGTCAGCGACACGTCGTGGAACAGCGCGAACAGGCCGCCCACGCCGAACTGCCACTCGAAGCGCACCCAGATGTAGATCGAGATGCCAATCATGGCCGCCAGCAGCGCCAGCAGCGCCTTGTTACGGAACTCGCCCGATACCTTGCCCGAGACGGTATTGTTGGAATCGACGCGGAAGTCCGGATGCTCGGCGGCGATCGTGGCGATGATCTCCTCACCGATGCGGGTGGCGGCGCCGGGCTGATCCTCCACCTCGGCGGGCAGGCGCACACGAACCGAGACCTGGTTGGCCTCGCCGAATCGCTGGATCGAGGGCTCGCCGTAGTCGAGACCGCTCAGCGTCTCGCGCAGCTCCGCCACGGGGGCGTCGGCCTCTTGCGTGAAAGTGCCCGTCACCTCCTGCCCGCCGGCAAAGTCTACGCCGTAGTTGAGGCCCTTGGTCAGCACGAGCGCCCAGCTCGCCGCGATCAGCAGGCAGCTAATGACGTAGAAGGGCACTCGCCACTTGAGGAAGTGGATGTTGGTGTCGTCGGGGACGAGTTTCAGAAGTTTCATCGTCCGGTTCCTAGATGTGCAGTTCCTGCGGGCGCGCGCGCTTCAGCCAGCGGGCGACCCACATGCGGGTGAGCGTGACGGCGGTGAACACGCTGGTGACGAGGCCTATGATCAGCACCACCGCGAAGCCGCGCACCGGCCCGCTGCCGAAGATCAGCAGGAGCGCACCGGCGATGAAGTTGGTGATGTTGGCATCGAAGATCGCGCGGCTGGCTTCCTTGTAGCCGTTCTCCACCGCGGCGACCACGCGCCGCCCGCGCTTTCGTTCCTCGCGTATGCGCTCGTTGATAAGCACATTGGCGTCCACCGCCGCGCCGATCGTCAGCACGAATCCGGCGATGCCGGGCAACGTCAGGGTGGAATTGATCAGCGCCATGAAGCCCAGGATCATCAGCACGTTCAGCACCAGCGCCGCCGTGGCGTAGATGCCGAAGCGGCCGTAGGAGAAGATCATCAGCAGGATGACGAGGCCGGTGCCCACGCCCATCGCGACGGCGCCCTTGATGATCGAATCGCGGCCGAGTTCCGGACCGACGGTGCGCTCCTCGATGACCGAGAGCTGCACCGGCAGCGCGCCGGAGTTGAGCTGGATCGCCAGCGCCTGCGCGGTGTCGCTGGTGAAGCCGCCGGAAATCTGTGCGCTGCCCGCGCAGATCGGCTCGTTGATGTTGGGCGCGGAGAGAACCTCGTCGTCGAGGATGATCGCGAAAGGCTTGCCCACGTTCTGCGTCGTCAGCTGGCAGAACCGCGCCCCGCCTTGCTGGTCGAAGCGGATGTTGACGATATCCTCGTTGGTCTGGGGGTTCTTGCTCGGCTGGGCCTCGGTCAGGCTGTCGCCGCGAATGCCGCCCAGTCGCCGCACGGCGATGGTCTGGCCTTCGTAGTCGGAGCCCGGCGCGCCGATCAGGATCTCGCTGCCCGGATTGGCGATGCCCTGCGCCACGTCGGTAGGCAGCGCGTTGGGATCGACCAGCTTGAATTCGAGGTTGGCCGTCTGGCCCAGCAGGTCCTTCAGCGCCTGCGGATCGTCGAGGCCCGGCACCTGCACGACGATACGGGTGTCGCCCTGGCGGATGATCGTCGGCTCGCGCGTGCCGAGGCCGTCGATGCGGCGGCGCACGACTTCGGTCGCGGCGTCCATCGCGTTGGTCACCGCCACGTCCAGCCCCTGCTCGGTGGGCGAGAGGATCATGCGATTGCCGTCCTCCATCGTCATGTCCCACTCGCGCACGGTGCCCCCGCCGTTGATCAGCGGCAGCAGTTCCTCGCGCGCGCGGTCCACGTCGGCGGGGTTTTCCAGCATGAACGACAGGCGCCCGCCCGCGGTCGACACGTCGCCGACCACGATCCGCGGCTCTGCATTGGCGAGCGTGTCGCGAACCGATTCCTCCAGCGTCTCGAGCCGCTGCGTCGCGACTTCGCGGCTGTCCGCCTCGAGCAGGATGTGGCTGCCGCCGGCGAGGTCGAGCCCGAGATTGATCTCGGGGATGCCCGAATCCTCGAAGGCGTTGCTGCCCGCCAGCGTGGCGATGGAGGGAAGCGCGGCGATCGCCAGCAGGAGCGTGAAGCCCCACAGCATGATGCGGCGCCAGAGCGGGAAGTCGAGCATTGCCGATTAGCCCTCAGGTCAGTCGTTGGCCGGCGCGGCGCCGGGTGCGATCACGTCGCCGATGGTGCTCTTCACCGCCTTCACGCGCACGCCTTTGGCGAGTTCGAGGTCGACATAGATATCGTCCACCGCCACGATCTTGCCGACCAGGCCGCCCGCGGTCACCACGCGGTCGTTCCGCTTGAGGCCGGAAATCTTGGTCTGGTGTTCCTTCGCGCGCTTCATCTGCGGGCGGAAGAGGAAGAACCAGAAGATCAGCACCATGCCCACGATGGGCAGGTAGCTGAACCAGACCGGAGCCGTGTCCGCTCCGGCGGCGGCGAGAATATCGAGCATGAAAACCGTCCGTCACAAATGTGCAGTCTAGGTGGAATGGGGAGGCGCAGGACTGGTTCAAGTCGCACCCGCCCGCCACGCGCGCCGAGCGCCTAGCACTGTTGCATAATGGGTGCAATCGAGGCGCTTGTCTTTGCCGCGCCGCCTGCATATAGGCCCCGGCACCACTGGTGTCGGGACGTAGCGCAGTCTGGTAGCGCACCATACTGGGGGTGTGGGGGTCGCTGGTTCGAATCCAGTCGTCCCGACCAGTGGTATTCCCCTTTGAAATCTGACCCGGCGCGCGTCAGACCCGTTCCGCCACCATCACCTGCGAAACCTTGCGCCGGCCACCCTCGCGGCCGAGTTGCACGAACACGTCCACGCTTTCGCGCACGTAATGGCGCACGTCGTCGCGGCCCAGGCGCGAACCGGCCTGCAGGACCAGCAGCACCAACTGCTCGATCGCCCGCGCAGGTGTGTCGGCGTGGATGGTCGTCATCGATCCGGGGTGGCCGGTGTTGATCGCGCGCAGAAACGTGAACGCCTCGCTGCCGCGCAGCTCGCCAAGAATGATGCGGTCCGGTCGCAGTCGCAGCGCGGCGATCAGCAGGTCCTCGGCGCTCACTTGCGCTTCGCTCTCCGATCCCCGGGCAGCGATAAGGCCGACCGCATTTTCGTGCCGCAATCGCAACTCTTCCGTATCCTCGATCAGGACGAGGCGTTCCTCAGGGGGAATTTCGGCCAGAAGCGCATTCAGGAAGGTGGTCTTCCCGCTGGAGGTTCCGCCAGCAACAAGGATGTTGCGCCTGGCCCGCACCGCCTCGCGCAAGACGGCAGGTGCCTCGCCTGCGCCCACCAGTCTATCGCTGACTGCGTGTTCGAGCCGTGCCTCGCCTGAGCCCAGACCATCGAATGCGCCGGCCTCGCTCCACTGGTCGAGCGACAGCTCTGGCGCGACGTGCTTGCGGATGGCGACGATGTGACCGCGCCGGGTTGCAGGCGGCGCGACGATCTGAATACGCGATCCATCGGGCAAGGTCGCCGCCAGCAAGGGCTGCGCCCGGCTTATGCCTTGGGCGGAGTGGGCGGCCACCTGCCGTGCCAGGCGACCAAGCGTCGCTTCGTCGAGCCGGTCCACGCTTTCGCACTCTATCACCCCGCCCGTGCTCTCGAACCACACCTCGCCTTCGCGATTGATCCAGATGTCGGTGATGTCGGCGCGCGAAAGCCAGGGTTCCAGTGGCGCGAGGAAGTTGTCGAGGTAGTAACCGGCGTCCGCCATGCTCCTTCCCGCTCAGCGATCGACGGAGGAAAAGTCGAGGTCGCGCGCGACGTAGACCGAAACGCTGGTCCCATGGTCGATCACCAGCACCGGGCGCGGCTGGTTGGCATTGCCGGAGATGTTCTGGGTGCTGCCGGGCAAAGCGACGATTACCCCGTCCGACGACGACCGCGTGGCAAGGCCGGCACCGATGTCGAGCACGGTCTGCAGCAGTGCATTTCCGAAGCGGGCAAGAAAGCGCGAATTGACCTCGCCCTCCACGCCGGCGCGTCCAAGCGGGTCGGCGGCCGGGGAATCCAGCGCGATGGTCGCCCCGTCGGGCCGCATCAGTCGTGTCCAGTTGATCTCGGCGCGGCGTTCGCCCGGGGCGATCCCCGCCCCGTATTCACCGAAAAGCCGGCTTCCGCGCGGGATGAGCACCCGCGTACCGTCGAAGCTGTAGACGTTGCGCTGCACGAGTGCGCGCACCCTTCCCTGCCGTGTCGAATCGAAGGCGGTCTCCAGTACGGCTGGAATGATCGTGCCTTGCGGGACGGTGAAGGAGGGATTGGCAAGCCGCACGGCCGATATGCGATTTCCGGTATCCGGAGCGGTGGGCGCGGGATCGAAAGCACGCTCGAAACCGCGATCGCTGCTTGGCGGAGTGGGCACATCGCTCAGAATCAACGGCGGCTCGGCAGGCGGTTGATACGGAGCGACGTAGGGTGCGCTGGGCTGTGGCGGCGGAGGGCCGGGCACAGGATATCGCGGCGGCGCAAACGCCGAACCCGGTACTTCGCGCAGCATGACCGGACCGCTGTCCCGAACTTCCCGCGGCAGCCGCCGTGCGTCTGGCGGCACGACGAGCGGCGGGGGCGAGGAAATCAGCCCTTCTGCAGGCCCGGTAGCAAAGGTCGACGGCGACTGCGAAGCTTCGCGCGCCGCGTTCAGCGTTGCGAACAGCCATGCTCCGCCCACCAGCAGTACGGCGACAAACGCCCACAGGCCGTAATTGCCGCGCACGCCGGTGCAAACCACCGGCATCTGGTCGCCGTCCATCGGATCCGTGCGAGGGGTCATTGCGCGGCGTCCGGCGCGGCGTTGCGGGTGGCAGTGGCCCGTTCCTCGTCGAGCCTGAAGACGAGGGATCCATAGACCCGATCGATCACGTAGGTGTCGCCGCGCATGTAACCGTTGACCATCTCCTCCTCCCCCGTTGGTCCGACGGCAAAGACTGCGGGGAGGGCCTGTTCCGGACCATAAGTTATGTAGGTTCGCCGCGCATCGTCACGGATCGCCGCCGGGCGCACGACCGCATCTCCGCGCATACGATAGGACCATCTTGGGCCGTCCGCCGCCGCTGACTCCACCGCACGCAGCGGAGCGAGTTCCGCGCCGTCATAGGCGAAGCGGACGAGATAGGCCGCGGTCAGGCCGGTGCCCGTGCGCACGGTGAAGGGATAGCTGCGACGATCCGTCTCGACCTGCATCTGTGTCGTGGTGCTGTCGACGAGCGGCAGAACCAGCATGCTGTCGCCATCGGGGGACACGCGAACCTGGAAGGCGGCCTGGTCCGTCAGCGAAATGCGCTCGATACGCTCGCCGCGTTCGAACATGACCGTGAGCCCGGTGGGCGGCATGACCGTCAAAAGAACTTCCTCGCCCTCCGACCACGTCACCGTCTGAAGGCGCGGATTGTCGAGCGGGATGTCCGGTACGACCTGCGCCTGCGCGCCCGATGCGACCATGAGCAGGGCGAGAGCGACCGCGATCCTCACGCTGGCGCGTCCACCTGCAGCTCAGCGGGAATTTCGCTCGGCAACGCTTCGGGCAGCGTTTCCGCATCCCGGCGATAGCGCGTGACCTGGAAGCCGAGGGGATTGAGATACCGGTCCTGCTCGCTCATTCCTGCGGCGCTGAATTCGAAATCGATCACGGCGGCCCAGTGCTGCGCCACGCCGGGCTGGCCGCCGCGGTCGGAACGCACCGTCGAGAAACGCACCAGTGCGCGGTTCTGATCGAGCGAGGACACGCTGCGAACTTCGGCCGTCACACGGGTGTCCCGGCCGTAGAGGACGACGGGGCTGGTCGCCTGACCGGCCCGCATCAGCTGGTCATAGCGCTGTCGCGCCTCCCCCGCGCTCCACAGGGAAACCTTGCGAAAATCCTCCTGGAGATCCGGGTAATCGTAGCCTTCGCGCGCAATGACATACTGCACGAGGAAGGACCGCGTCAGCGCGGCATCGGCCGCCACCAGATCCTCGTCGAAAGGCGCCAGGGTCTCCACGTTGCCCGTCTGGCGATCCACCAGGATGGTGTAGGGCTCGGTCGTCTTGAGCGGCAGCATCACCACGATCGCGATCGCCAGGAGCAGCGCTATTGCGGCAGCCACGGTCGCCACGATCCAGGCGATGCGGCGCGAGCGTTCCAGCTCGTCGGTAACGCTGGTCGCCCAGGTGTCGGCGAAGTCGAAATCGTCGTCCAGGGAGCCTTGTGCGGTCACCCATCCCTCCTGCGGCTCGACATGGAGCGCGAATGTGCGGTCCGGCGATAGGAGCTTCCCAACCTTTGGGGAAGTTGCACACGCGCGTCGCCCCCATTTCCGACGCCCCCCTTGCCGGTTCTCGAATCAAACCCGGTCGCCGGCGAAATGCCGGGCGCAGCAGGCACGCGCGCGACGCGGCCTTGCTCGAACCTCATCCTGTTCTCGATCTGCGTGGCGATGCGATCCGCGCGCGCAGGTGCGGAAACCCGGTCCGGCGCGGGCCGCCATGTTGGCTGGGGCACTGCGCCATTTGCCGTAACGAAGTCAGGAAGCCGAACGGTATCGCTCCAGCCGCGCATGAAGGCGACCTTCGCCAGAAGCCAGATCGTGAGGAACTGCACCAGCGTGAACCCGCCGACCATGGCGAACAGCTCGATCGGCGCGCTCGGCGCTGCAAACCCGCTCGACCTCACGTAAAAGGCATCGCGCAGAAATGGCTCGAGCACGGCGAGTTCGACGGCGAGGATCACCGTGACCCCGATCGTTCCGAGCAGGGTGAGCACGAGGGCCCGCAGCCAGCCGGAGAATATGCCGCGCGTCGCCTCGAACAGCAACAGACCCGCAGCCAGCGGAGCCAGCGCCAGCAGGAGTCCGGCAAGCAGCCGCAGCAGACCTAGCGAGCCGATGATGCCTGCCAGATAGATAAGACGCGCCCAGCCGAGCGCACTGTCGTCCTGCAAGGCGGATCCGGCAAAACTGGAGTTGCCGGCCTGCCCCTGCAGGAAGCGATCCGACCAGCGCCCGGTGCCGACGTCTATGAGCGAGAGCATGGCTTGGTCGACGTTCTGAAGGCGATCGACGAAATTGCTCGATGTCGTGGCGATCCCGGGATTGGCGAGCGTGCCGGCGATCTGCGCCGGTCCGTCAAGTGTCAGGTCGTGAACGACCGTGCGAAAGGCCGGCCAGGAAAAGGCCAGCGTCAGGACGATGCCGATTTTCAGCAGGCCGCCCACCATGTCCCGCCCGTCCGGCATGGTCGAGCCGAACAGGAGTCGGAGGCCCCATATCGCCACGAAGAGGGTCAGCAGCGCCGACATCGCCACTGCCGCCAGCGAGCCGGGCTGCCCCAGCGCTTCGTACCCATAGCTGCCAAGATAGCGCGATTGGCAGTCGATGTGATCTACTAGACGGCTGACGAATTCGCTGCCGGTCAGGATTTGCGGGCAACTCATCAGGCCGCGCGTTCGAGCAGACGGGGCAACCATCGCGCCGGATCGGGACCGGTCTGCGCGACCACTTCGTCGAACAGGCGCACCGTGCTCTCGCGGCCCGACAGGATGGTCAGCAAGTCGCGTTCGCCGGTGAGGTCGAGCCGGGCGACGACGCTGTCGTTGCCGTGCTTGATGAGAAAACAGTGGGATTCGTCGGGCATGGTCCGCACGAGATCGAATTCGTGACGGGTAAGACCGAAGCCGTTGATGTAATCCTCGGCCCTGGCCTTGGGGTTGATCATGAAAATCTGCGTTGCCGCCTGCTCGATGATGGCGCTGGCTATGCGGCTCTCGAGCGCGTCCTGTGCGCTTTGCGTCGCAAAACCCACGATGCCGTTGCGCTTGCGGATGGTCTTTTCCCAGTCCTTGATCCGGCGCACGAAAACCTCGTCGTCGAGCGCCTTCCAGCCTTCGTCCACGACGATGATCGCCGGGGTGCCGTCAAGCCGCTGCTCCACGCGATGGAAGAAATACATGAGGGCCGGAGTGCGCGCGGCGGCATCGTCGAGGATCGCGGTCATGTCGAAACCGACAGCCTGGGCGTCGAGGTCGGTGGTGTCGCGTTCGTTGTCGAACAGCCAGGCGCGCTCGCCCTCCCCCCACCACGGTCGCAGCCGCGCATGAAGATCGCGTGCGTGAGGGCGCGCGCCGCCGCGGAACAACTCGACGATGTAGCGCAGCCTCCGGCGCTCAGGCGGCTGCGAGAAACTGGTGTCCACGGCATCGCGGATCTGCTGGAGCTCCGCTTCGTCGGCGCCGCCCGCCAATAAGGCCAGCCAGTCGATCAGGAACTGACGGTTGGCGGGGGTATCCTCCAGTTGCAACGGATTGAGACCGGAGGCGCGGTCTGACGAGAGCCTGTCGTATTGCCCACCGATCGCACGGATGAATAGCTCGGCCCCGCGATCCTTGTCGAAGAAGATGATGCGCGGATCGAACCTCCGCGCCTGGGCGAGGAGGAAGTTCATCACCACCGTCTTGCCACTGCCCGAAGGCCCGATGATCGTGAAGTTGCCGAGGTCGCGCTGGTGAAAGTTGAAGAAGTACGGTCCCGCCGCCGTGGTTTCGAAAAGCGTCACCGCATCGCCCCAGTGGTTGCCGCGCGCCCGGCCGGTGGGAAAGCTGTGCAGGCTTGCAAGACCGGCAAAATTCGTCGTCGAGACGAGCCCGCGCCGGCTGATGTACTTGAAGTTGCCCGGAAAGCGCGCCCAGAACGTCGGCTCCAACGCCAGGTCCTCGCGCACGGCGACGATCCCCAGGTCGGCGAGCAGTGCGATGACCTCCGCCACTTGCGCGTCCAGCCGGCGAAGGTCGTCCGCATGGATGGCGATCGTGGTGTGATGCTCCCCGAAACCGGCACGGCCGGCGGAAACTTCGTCCTTTGCCGTCACCAGCTCGTCACGCAGGCTAAGCGCCTCGTCCTCGGCGGAGCGCATCCGCCGGAGGGCGAGATTCATCCGCCCCAGCGCCGCCGCGCGCTCGACGAAGGCGAAACTCTGCGTCACGTCCATCTCGAAGGGCAGGCGGTAGAGTTCGTCGAACATGCCGGGCATCGTGCGGCCCGGGTAATCCTTGATGGATACCAGCGCGATGAAACGGCGGGACAAGGAACCGGAGGGTGCGAGTTCGACGGTATCGGCACCGAAACTTATACGCCGTGCAGGTATGTGCCTGCCCATGTCGCCATGCGGCACCTCGACCGGCCGCATGTCGGCATTGTAGAGATGGGAGAGAAATTCCAGCGGCTCCGACCGCATGCCGTCGGCCGTTTCATAGGTGGTCAGCACCCGCGGGTCGTATTGCCGGAGAGCCGAGACCATTGCCGAGCAGGCGTTGTGCAGCGCGTGCAGTTCCGCCGCGACCAGTGCGGCATTGCGGCTCGAACCACGGGTAAACCAGTTGCCCGCCCGTTCGGCGATCCCGATGCGGCCTTGCAGCGGGCGGCGCACGATGGTGAGGAAGAGGTCGTTGACGTAGAGGTTCTTCGCCGCCAGCCGTTGCTTCCAGCGGGCATCGAGCCCCTGCGAGAAACGATCGCGGTGTTCGCCATCCAGCGCCACGTCGGCGCGGCGGCGCACGACGTGATGATAGACGGCAAAGCGCGAATTGCCCAGGGCACGCAGCATCGCGTCGCGCAGTTCCGTGCGATAATTCAGCTCTTCGCTGTCGGCCGTCTCGAAGTGGAAGCCGCCGATCCGGATCGTCTGCAGCAGCAACCCGTCGCGGGTTTCGAGCGTCGCTTCGTCGAGGTGTCTGGCATAGGGAAGGTGAATGCCGGCAGGCACCTCGCGGCGTGCCCGTTCGCCCCGGCTACGCTTCACGGGCGATAGGAATTGCATTGCCAGTAATCGTGGTTCCTGACCCGCGGGCAGTAGCGCACGCGGGTCAGCCAGAGATCGACGATGCGCGGTTCACGCAGCGAGACGATCATCCCGAAAAGGTGAATCGCCAGCGCGACGAGCAGGACCCAGAAGCTCTTGAAGATCAGGAACAGTTCGACCGCGACAATCGCATTGATAACGAAATAGCTATAGGTCACGCCCGCGAACATCTGCGGGCGAGTGAGAGCCACGAACAGGGTATCGCTGCGCAGTTGTTCCGCCATCGAGCCTTACCGATCCGTTTGTCCCGCTGCGTGCCACCCGCCGCCGGGAGATAAACTTCGCCGGCCAGCGACAGATCAGCTCATCGAGGTGGAGAATCCACCGTTGCCGTCGGTTCCGAATGCGTAGCCGTTCTCGATATCGCTGGTTTCGCGGTCCAGTTCGACCAGAACAGGGGTCTGCCAGGTCGCCTTGGCGATGGGTTCGGAGACGGTCATATCAATCCTCGTAATCGAAAGAGTGCAAGAAATCCGCGCAAGGCTATCAATTGCGCGAGGGGAAGATACCCTGAAGCGCAATGCACCACTTGAGCGTGAGATAGGGCGACAGGTTGCTATGCGCTTGCGAGCCACCGGCGCCACTCACGCTGACGGTTTCCGGGTTCATGAAATTCGTCGGCGCGGTCGTGCTCGCCGCGTAGGCGAGGTTTCCTCCGGCCGCCTGGGCAAGGTAATTGCCGGCCGGATCGGTGGTGGTCGCTACGCTCGGAAAGGCTCGCACTCCGCCGACGTGGGTGTGGCTCGGCAATTGGGCCAGCGACAAGGTCACTGTCTCCACGCCGCCCAGCTCACCGAGGACCCGGTCAGCGAGACCGGGGCCCTGACCGATCCCGATGGCGGCACGGCCCCGCAGATCGGGAAGCTGGAAATTCGACGTTCCATTGCCGCCGTAAGTCGTACCGAGAAGGGAGAAGAGCGCCGAGTTCTGGCTTATTGGTAACAGCTGACCGCTGGCCTGCGCCCATCCCCGCGGACAGAAATTATAACCGACCAGCATCAGTTGGCCGAGGAGGGGTTCGTCAGCCTGCGCGCTTGCAGGAGCCGCCGGGACGAGCATTGCACTCACCGCGAGGGCCGAGGTTGCCAAGAATGCGGAAACTTTCATCTTTGAAACCTCGCTAGCCCGGAAGAACATTGGGACCGACCGCGGCGATTACGGCCGCGAAGGATAGATGCCGACAAGCGCAATGCACCATTGCAACGCAAGATAGGGCGAGTTGTTCGTGTGCGGCTGGCTGCTGCCCGCGGAGAAAACATTCAGCTCGTTGCGGTCCATGAAGTTCGTGGGTGCAGTCGCGCTGGCTGTGTAGGTTTCGCGGTCAGTGGTACCCTGGGCGAATATATTGCGCACTGGTTGATTGGTGCTACCCGCAGCAGAAGCGGCACGCAGCGTCCCGGTGTGGCCATGGGCAGGCATCTGCGAAACAGTCAGCGTTACCTGGTCGACACCGCCTTGTTGACCCAAAGGATACGGAGTTAAGCCGGGGCCCTGACCCTGCGCGATCGGCGTGCGGCCGCGAAGGTCTGGCAAGGCGAACGTCGTTTGTCCGTTGCCCCCGTAGGTCGTCCCGATGAGCGAGAAAAGCGCAGTGTTCTGCGAAATGGACAAGATCTGACCCTGCGCAGATGCGAAACCTCGAGGACAGAAATTATACGGGGTCAGCACGACCTGCCCGATATATGGATTAGCCTGCGCGAAGGCGGGAACGGGATTCAAAGCTGCCCCGCAAAGCGCCAGGGCAGTTGCCGCAATAATTCGGACGTTTTTCATGTCAGCTCCCAAGGCACCGTGGCGACACAGATCGAAAGGTCAGTCCCTCGATGGATAGATTCCAAACAAGGTGACGCACCAGCGCATCGCAAGGTAGGGGGACCGGTTTTCGTGCGGCTGCCCGTCACCGGTGTTCATCAGGCTCACCGAACCTGCATTCATGTCCACAAGCGATGTCGTATCCGAACTGTACGAATTTGCCCCGGCGCTCGCCCGAGCGATGAAATTGCGCACGGGCTGCGTCGTCGATCCATCGACGGGGAATGCCCGCATGGCCCCGACGTGATTATGAGCAGGCATTTGAGCCAGGGTGAGTGTGACCGTCTCCGTGCCTGCTCGCTGACCCAGAGAGTATGCGGAAAGACCAAGCCCCTGCCCGTCCCCGATAGCCCTTCGGCCCCGGAGGTCGGGAAGGGCAAACGTCGTAATTCCATCCCCTCCGTAGGTCGTGCCGTAAAGCGAGAACAACGCGTCATTTGTAGAGATAGCAAGAAGCTGCCCGTTCGCTTCTGCCGTCTCCCGAGGGCAGAAGGAATTCGCGTAAAGGGAAATTTGCCCAACGAACGAGTTTTGCGCCTGCGCCGGGGCCGGAAAAGCACTGGCCGCGACCAGAGCGAGAATCGCGGCGCCGGAAAGAGCAGAAGCTTTCACGAGTGTCCCCCCAAGGTTTGCCAAAACGAGCGAGTCGTTTCGGTCTGTTGCAGATTGGTTAATCGTTAAATTTCAATCTGGCAACTCGAACGACTTTTTCTTCCGCAGCTAGCGCTGCGCTCCGCCCTCACTGCGCGTCCGGAGCTCCCAGCCCGCCTTCGATACCCGCCAGCATATTGTGAAACTCGGTCGCCCCGCGAATGAAATTCGAAAATTCGGAGAGAAGATTGCCCTGCGCAATCCCGTAGTCGGCGATAACGTAGCGTGAAAAATAGGGCCTGTTGTCGTCGAACTGCCCCGCGTTGGCCAGCGGGTGGTCGAGCAGGAAACTGCGTGTGGCCGCCGCCACGGCCGGAACGGTTTCCTCCGCGACACGCGGCCAGACGGATACGATCGACATGCCTTTGCACCCCGTCTGCCCGCCATCGTCGCACGCGGTGAAATACATCTGCATCAAAAGTCCGTTCGACGCCGTGGCGCTGACGAAGGGCGTGCCGTCAGCTTGCACTTCGACAACCTGATTCGCGGTCGCCACCGACAGCGCGGGCAGGACGGCTGACGGACCGAGCGAGGCCAGCGTTTCGGTCTGGTCGATGCTGTCGACAGGGCGCGTCTGAGCCGATGCACCCGATCCGATCAGCGTGAATGCCAGTGCGCAAACTCCGGTAATCAAACGATGCTTCATCATACGCCCCTCCGCTATGCGATAATTCGCGTTAAAGTCCGCCATAAGGCTTGGCAATCGCCCGCGCGCCATGGCGCCGGTCAGCAAGGCCTAAGGCGGGGTGCCGGTCTCCTGCGGTGCGGGCACAGGCTCGGGAGCGAGGTATGGGCTGTAACCGGATGGCACGAGCTCGCCGCGCGGTCGGGCTTCGTAGACCACGACCGCCGAGCGTGCCGCACGCCCTTCCGGCTCCCACAGGCCGACCATGCCCGCCGCGATGGCGGGTGCCCCCAGCAGGACGAAACAACCCAGCACGACCTGCGCCCCGCGACGAATCGCGAGTCGGCCGGTCAGCATCGAATAGCCGACAAATGCGATCGCAATGACGCACAGCGTCGCCGCAACCTCTCCCAGCAACACGTCCACGATCCAGCCCATCGCGGCGGCAATCGGTTGCGCGTTGGCGGTCGTCTCGAACATCGCCGCACCCTAACCCGCTTGCACGAGGCATAAAGCGGAAAAATATCCGATGGCATTGCGAGCGAGCTTTGCTAGCGCATCGCAATGCAGCGCACATTCGCATCCATCGTCACCGGCGGCCTGCTGGCCCTCGCCGTTCCCGCACAAGCCTGGGGGCCGACCGGCCACCGCGTAACCGCCACCATCGCCGAGCACGAGATATCCGGCCGCACCCGCGCCGAGATCGCCGGCATCATCGGGGGCGAGAGCCTGGCGGAGGCGAGCACCTTTCCCGATGAAGAACGCTCAAACCCCGACGAGTTCTGGCAGCGAACTGCCTCGCCCTGGCATTACGTCACCCTGCCCGACGGCACCCGCGCCATCGACATCGAGCATCCGGCGGAAGGCGACGCGCTGACCGCGCTCGAGCAGTTCACCGCCGTGCTTCGCGACGAGAATGCCTCTCCCGAAGACCGGCAGCTGGCACTGCGCTTCGTCGTCCACCTCGTATCGGACCTGCACATGCCGCTCCACGCCGGGCAGCCCGGCGACCGCGGCGGCAACGACGTGCGGGTCGACTGGTTCGGTCAGCAGACCAACCTGCACTGGGTGTGGGACGAGGGCATGATCCTGCGCCAGCAACTCAGCTTCAGCGAATATGCCGAGCGGCTGGAAGGTCGCCTGACGCCGGGCAAAGTGCTGGCCTGGTGGACCCCCACGCCTGCCACATGGATCGACGAGAGCGTGGCGCTGCGCGAGGAGCTCTATCCCGCCTACGGGCCCGAGCTTGGCATGGGCACGCTGGAGGCCCCGGTGCGGCTCGGCTACGACTACAACTGGCAGTGGGCCCCGACCGTCGAGCACCGCCTGCTGCAATCGGGCGTGCGCCTCGCCGCCTACCTCGACTGGGTGTTTGCCGAGAGCTGAGCGCCCTGCCGCCCGCTTGCCGCTCGCCAGAATGCCAACCTTGCGCTAGACCCACACATGACCACGACAGTTTCCGATATCGACGCCATCCTCGACCGGCTCGAGGCGACCTACGACCGTTCGCGCCAGAACCTCGTCGAGGCGCTGCGGCGCTTTGCCGACGACCGCACGCCGCCGGCCGCCGATGCGCGTTCGGGCCGGCAGTTCGGATACCCCTCCCTGACCCTGCACTATGCCGATGACGGTGCGCGGGGCCATCCGGCGCGGGCCTATGCGCGGCTGAACCAGCCCGGCACCTACAGCGTGTCGATCGCCGACCCCGCGCTGTTCCGCGCCTACCTGCACGAGCAGCTGAGCCATCTCGTCGCCGACTACGACGTGACGATCGAGGTCGGCACTTCCTCGGCGGAAATCCCCTACCAATACGTGCTCGACGGGTCGGGTGTGGACGTGCAGGGCCTTTCCAGCGCCGAGCTGGTGCGGCATTTCCCCTCCACCGACCTCGCCAACATCGGCGACGAGGTGGCCGACGGCACCTGGACGCTGATGCCCGGCGGCAAGCGCCCGCTCGCCCTGTTCGATGCGCCGCGCACCGACTACAGCCTCGCGCGCCTGCGCCACTACACCGGCACCCCGGCGGGGCATTTCCAGCGCTACGTGCTGTTCACGAACTATATCCGCTACGTCGAGGAGTTCATCGACTTCGCGCTCGACGCCCTGAGCGACAAGGAAAGCGGGTTCGACCGCTTCTCGGCGCCGGGCATCCTGCTCGAACGCGGCGACCGCGAGCAGTCGCGCGCGCAGGTGGCGGCGGGAACTTGGCGCAAGCACCAGATGCCCGCCTACCACCTGATGGGTGCCAACGGCGAGGGGATCACGCTCGTCAACATCGGCGTCGGTCCGTCCAACGCCAAGACCATCTGCGATCACATCGCGGTTCTGCGGCCCGAGGTTTGGCTGATGATCGGCCACTGCGGCGGCCTGCGCCCCAGCCAGACCATCGGCGACTACGTCCTCGCCCACGCCTACCTGCGCGACGACAACGTGCTCGATGCCGAGATCCCGCCGGAGATCCCCATCCCGCCCATCGCCGAGGTGCAGACTGCGATGTACGAGGCGGCGCGCAAGGTCACGGGCGAACCGGACGAGGTGCTCAAGCGGCGTCTGCGCACTGGCACCGTCGTCACCACCGACGACCGCAACTGGGAACTGCACTACACCCGCTCGGCGCTGCGCTTCAACCAGAGCCGGGCCGTCGCCATCGACATGGAGTCGGCCACCGTGGCGGCGCAGGGCTATCGCTTCCGCGTGCCCTACGGCACCCTGCTGTGCGTGTCGGACAAGCCGATCCACGGCGAGATCAAGCTGCCCGGCCAGGCCAACGCCTTTTACGAGAAGTCGGTCAGCCAGCACCTGCGCATCGGCATTGAGACGCTCGGCCTGCTCAGCAAACAGGGCGACAGCCTGCACAGCCGCAAGCTGCGCAGTTTCGACGAGCCGCCGCTGCGCTAGGCGCTAGAGGTCGGCGGCTGGTGTTCCGCGGACCCGGCCGCAGGTCGGCACGGTCAGCGGACCGCTGGCGGCATAGGCCTCGATACCTTCGATATCGAAACCGATGTTGGCCACCTGTCGCGCGTCCTTCAGCCGGGTAAACCCGTCGCCGCCGCCGGCGAGGAAGCTGTTGGTGACGAGGCGATAGCGGCGCGCAGGATCGAGCGGCTGGCCGTCGAGGCTCAGCACCGCCCGCCCCTCGCCGATGGCAATGGCGGCACCTGCCGACGGGATGAGAACGGAGTCGCAGATCTCGTCGTCGCAGATCATCTGCTGTACCGCGGCGGCAAGGTCCGCACCGGTGATCTCGAGCACGATCAGCCCGTTGTTGAACGGCGCCATCTGCGCCAGCTCGCCATAACTCAGAACGCCGTCGGCCGCGCCTGCCAGTTGCGAGCGCACGCCGCCGGAATTGACCAGCGCGAGGTCCACGCTCTCGCCCAGCGCGGCGCGGCCGGCGTGGAGATAGGCGTCGGCGATGAAATCCTGCGCAGGGGTGTCGCCGCAGTCCGGATCGAACACCTGCTCGCCCGTGATCGTGCCCACGGCGCGATTCACCACTGGGCCGGCCGCCGCGACGTAGGCAGCGACCGTGCCGGCGACATCTGCATCCTCGCCCGCGCTGCCGTCGACCGGCAGGTTGCGCGCGGTGACGGAGAGCACGCGGTCCGCAGCCGGGTCCACGACCATCGCAATGTCTGTCAGGAACCCGCCGAAGCGCCCGCCCGATGTCAGCAGCACCCGCCCGCCCGCGGCATTGGTGCCCTCGCACACGTAGGCGCGGTGGGTGTGGCCGGAAACGACGAGGTCGATGGCGGGGTCGAGCCTCGCGACGATCTCGCCGATGTCGCCGCTGATGGCAGGGCACGGACCGAGGTTGAAGCGCGGCTCCATGTCGCCGCCCTGGTGGATCAGCACCACGACCGCATCCGCCCCGGCGGCGCGCAGTTCGCGTGCGTGGCGATTGGCGGTCTCGGCCTCGTCGAGGAAGCGGAAGCCCGCCGTCGCGCTGTCGGCAACGAGGCCGGGTGTGCCCTCCAGCGTCATGCCGACGAAGCCGATCCGCGCCCCGCCGACCTCGCGCATGGCCGTGGCGGGGAACAGCGTCGTGCCGTCTTCGGCGACCACGTTGGCGGCGAGGTAATCGAACCCCGCACCCGCAAAGGGCTCGAGCGCACAGGGGTCACGCCGGGTGAAGCGCTCGCATCCGCCCGCCTGCATCCGGCGCAGTTCGGCGGTGCCCCGGTCGAATTCGTGATTACCGACAGAGGCGACGTCGAGCCGCATCTGCGAGAGCGCCTTGATGCTGGGCTCGTCGAGGAACAACGCCGATGTCAGGGGGCTGGCGCCGATCAGGTCGCCCGCCGCCACGGTAAGCGAATTGGTGCGCCGCTGCGCAGCCAGCGCCGCCGCCAGCCGCGCCGCCCCGCCCACGCGCTCGCGGCGCTCGGTGCCGTCCTCGGCGAGCCAGCTCTCGCTCGACTGCGGCACCTCCAGGTTGCCGTGGAAATCGTTGATGGCGAGCAATTGCACCTCGACCGGACCGGCGGCGGGCGCGGTGGCGCAGGCCGACAGGGTGGAAGCGGCAAGCAGGATGGGAAGGAGCCTGGCGGTCATCGTCGCGCTTTCCAAAAGAGCAGAATCGAAAGGGGCGGCCACACCGTCCGGTGCAGCCGCCCCTTCCCTTAACGCATTACACTGCAATCAGAAGTCGTAGCTGATGCCGACCTTCAGACGCCACACCGAGGAGCTGACGTTGATGGTGTTGTCGTCCTCGAACTGCTGGACCCCGTTGAAGCTCTGGATGTTGTAACGGCCCTGCGAATCGACGGCGGTGCCGCCGAGCGAGGCGATGTCCTGCAGGCCGGCGAAGTTGCGGCGGCGCTGCACGTTCCAGTCGTCGTTCAGGAAGTTCAGGAAGTTGTCCATCGTAGCGTAGAGCCGCAGGCGATCGTCGCGGCCGAAGAAGCGACCCGGACCGGGGATTTCCTGCGAGATCGACAGGTCCATGTCGTAATACCAGTCGTTGTCGCAGGTGTTACGCTCGATGGTGCGTCCGATGTAGTCCTTCGCGCAGTCGAGGCTGGCCGCGAAGGCGGCAAGGTCGGCGACGGCGGTCGCGTTCGACAGCGGCGAGACGTTGGGATCGCCCACGCCGGTCGGCAGGTAGACAAGCGCGTTGTCATTGCCCGAAACGCTGTCGCCGAACTGTCCGCCGCCCGACCAGGTTAGGCTGTACGGACGGCCCGAGCGCGCCACGAAGGTCATCGACAGGCGGCTCGCCAGGTCGTCGAAGAACTCCTCG
This sequence comes from Aurantiacibacter luteus, assembly GCF_001010945.1. Taxonomy (GTDB): domain Bacteria; phylum Pseudomonadota; class Alphaproteobacteria; order Sphingomonadales; family Sphingomonadaceae; genus Alteraurantiacibacter; species Alteraurantiacibacter luteus. Next base: position 418,089 of record NZ_LBHB01000001.1, on the reverse strand, counting down.
CGGAAGGCGAGGCGCGCCGAGATGTTGTGCTTCGAGCTGAAGAAGCCGCGCGAGGCATCGGGGTTCTGGCGGTCGAACGCCGCGGACAGGTCGTAGTTCGACCCGGCCGTGGAGTTGTACATGTTCCGCCGGTCCTGCACGTCGGTATAGGCATAGCCGATGTTGAAATCGATGCCGCCGTTCTCGGTGAAGATGCCGCCGTCGAAGGAATTCGACAGGATGAACGAGGCCACGTGCCCGTCGAAGCTGCCGGCGTTGGTCAGCTGCAGTTCGTCGTCGCGGCTGGTGTTGAAGCAGGGCGCGTTGACGTTCTGGTAAACCGGGGCCGGGTTCAGGTCGACGAGGCTGGCGGAGCAACCGGTGACCGTCGGATCGATCGAGCGATAGATCGGACGACCGTCGATAGTGAAGCCGTTAAGGCCCAGTGCCGGGTTCACCGTCGCCGCCAGATCGACCAGCGTCAGCGGGTTGCGGTAGTGGCTGTAGATGTAGTCGAGGTTCAGGTTCCAGCCGCTGAAGAAGCCGCTCGGCGCGAAGTCGAGACCGGTCTGCAGGCCGATGTTCGCACGCACGACCGAGGGCTGCTCGATGTTCGGGCTGATCGACTGGGTGTCGCCACGACCCTGCGCCGCGCTGGCAGAGGCAGCCTGCTGGAAGCAGGTCGGAAGGCCGGTGAACTGGCCGTTCTGCACGACATCGATGCGGGCGGTGCCGCAGGCGGAATCCTGCGTGGTGCCCTGCGAGAAGCCGCGACCGTCGTTCTGGAAGGCGTTGCCGAACCACACCAGCGGGTCACCGCCGGAGAAGATGCCCACGCCGCCGCGAACGGTCATCCGCGAGAACACGGAGAAATCGTCGAAGTCGTAGGTCAGCGCCAGGCGGGGCATCACTAGCGGATCGAGGTTGCTGAAGCCGGCAGTGTTGGCGAAGCCGTAGCGCTGGCGGAACAGCGGGTTGGCGGCCGGGTGGCCGCCGTCGTACCAGTCCACGCGCACACCGAGCACGGCGGAGAGGTTGTCGGTCACCTGCCATTCGTCCTGGCCGAAGATCGAGTAGATCGTGCGGTTGAACCGGGCGGCTGCGTCATTGATGTCCCCGGTGGACGAGAAGTTGCCGAAGGCACCTTCGGTCGCGCCGCTGACGACGTTGTTCGGGCGGGTGTCGGTCAGGTTGTTGCCGGTGCCGGGCGAAAGCAAGCCTTCGCGAAGGTCGGCCAGGTTGCGGAAGACCAGCGTGCCGGTGGCGTTCTGCACGAACAGGTTGAACAGGTTCGCATGGTTGACCTCGGCGCCGGCCTTGAAGGTGTGGTCACCCACGTTGACGGTGGCGAGGAAGCGGTACTGGTCGATGTCCGAACGCAGGTCGTTGGCCGAGCGCGAATTGCCCGGGCCGGCCAGCACGGTGCCGTCGATGCCGGTGGGGTTGTCGATGCCGACGATGATGCGCGGGATCGGGTTGTCCGACTGCGCCTCGCCGCCGCCGATCGGATCCTGCCGGTCGCGCACTTCCGAACGCGAGTAGCGCAGTTCGGTCGAGAGGTTGTCGTTCCACTGCGAGTACAGACGACCCGAGTAATAGTTCGACTTGGTGCCGCTGACGTAGAAGGTGTTCTGGCCGACGGCCTGCGGCGAGGTGCCGGTGAACAGGTCGTCCGCGCGGGTCGAGCCTTCCTCCAGGCGCTGGTAGGTGGCTTCCAGGCGATGATCGTCGGTAATCTGGAAATCGAGGCGGCCGAAATAGCGGTCGTTCTCGAACGGACGGCTGGTCACCAGCGGACCGGTGTCGATGCCGTAGACGCTGGATAGCACCCGCGAGATTTCGTTGAACTGATCGACGGTGATGCCGGTCTGCTCGTTGGCATAACCGGCGCCGACCGGGCCGTCGTCCTGCGACTGGCCGGCGTCCTGGTGCTCGTAGGCGCCGAAGAAAAACAGGCGGTCGCGCCAGATCGGGCCGCCGAGGTACACGCCGTAGCGGTTTTCCGCCTGGATCGGGGCGACCGGCTGGCCGGCCACGCTGTCACCGCGCAGCGAGTTGTCGGAATATTCGAAGAAGCCACCGAAGCGGAATTCGTTGGTGCCCGACTTGGTGACGACGTTGACGGCGCAACCGGTGAAGTTGCCGTATTCGACATCGAACGGGGCGAACTGCACCTGCGTCTCGCGCAGGGCGTCGTAGGGGATCGGGGTCGACGAACGCGACGAGAAGCCGGTGTCGTTGAGGCCGTAGACGTCGCCCTGGCTGATGCCGTCAACGGTGAAGGCGTTGCCGCGGTCGTTACCGCCAAGGCACGAGATGCGGTCCTGGCCCGAGCCGCCATCGTCACGATCGAGGCTGACGCGCGGATCGAGGCGGATGACGTCGCGGATGTCGCGGTTGAAGCTCGGCGCGGTTTCCAGCACGTCGGTGCCGAAGCTGATGCCGGGGCCGACGGCGAGCTGGGTCAGCTGGACGCGCGCGGCGCTGACGACGATCACGCCGCCGCCGCTTGACAGGCTGAAGGTCAGGCTGGTGTTGCCCTGCAGGGTGGTGTTCACGCCCTCGATCGTCTGGCCTTCCAGGCCGTCCGCATCGGCGGTGACGGTGTAGGGGCCGCCAGTGGTGAGGCCGGTCGCGGCGAAGTTGCCGGTCGCGCCCGTGGTGAAGGTGCGGCTCGCGCCGGTGCGGGTGTCGGTTACGGTGACGGTGGCGTTGCTGACCGGGTTACCCGCTTCGTCGGTGACGGTGCCCTCGATACCCGTGGTGATCTGCTGCGCCATCGCGGAGGCGGCGGGCAGCATGGTGGCGGTGGCAACGGTGCCGAGGCTGGCGGCGAGCAGGTAACGCAGTTTCATGTCAGGACGATCCCTTGTCGTGAGACGAAGTGTGGAGGCGAGAAGCCGCAGGGCGGCGCTGCGGCTGCCTAAGACTTAACTGCGTGACGATTCCAAGACTCGTCGAGCGGGGGGCGGGAATTTTCAGAGGAAACCAACACCGCCAGTGCGATTCCCCTGAGCGCTGTTGCTGCGGCGCAACACAATGGGCGGGTCCGCCGTGTGACCGCCCGATCCCCGCGAATCGCCGCGCCGTTCTCCTCAGGCGAGACCGATCTCACGAAGTCGCTGTTGAAGAAACGCGTGCGCGGTGATCGGCGGCTGGGTTTCCTCGCCTTCGGCCACGCACTGCTCCAGCGCCTCGATGGTGAAATCGGGGCGGAAGTGAAGGAAGAACGGCATGGAATAGCGCGCCCGCCGCGCCGCCTCTCCGCCGGGATTGACGACGCGGTGCGTGGTAGAGCGCAGGCGACCGTTGGTCAGCCGCTCCAGCATGTCGCCCACGTTCACCGCCAGCGCACCCGGCGGCGGGCTGACCGGCACCCATTCGCCCTTCTTGCTCAGCAGCTCCAGCCCGGCTTCCTCGGCCCCGAGCAGCAGGGTGATGGTGTTGATGTCGCCGTGCGCGGCAGCGCGGATGGCCTTGTCGGGCACGTGATCGCCGAGCGGCGGATAGTGCAGCAGGCGCATGACCGAGTTGCCGTCTTCAACTGTGGCGACGAAGTAGTCCTCCGGCAGCCCCAGGTGCAGCGCGATTGCGGCAAGAATGCGCTCTCCGGCCTTCTCGAAGGCGGCGTAAAGCTCGTCGAAAGTTTCGCGGAAACCCACGATCTCGTCCGGCCACACATTGGGAGCCATGACGTCGCTCAGCGGGTGGCCCTCGGGCAGGCTGCGGCCAACGTGCCAGAATTCCTTGAGGTCGTGAACCTCGGCGTCCTTGGCGATTTCCTTGCCGAACGGGGTGTAGCCGCGCGCACCGCCGCCGCCGGGAATGTGATAGGCCTGCTTGGTCTCCACCGGCAGGGCGAAGAATTCCCTCGCCTTGGCCTCGGCGCGATCGATCAGGTCCTGCGGGATGCCGTGATCGCGCACGATGGCAAAACCGAATTCTGCGAAGCTGCGGCCGAGCTCGTCGGAAAACTCCGCAAGCGGACGGGCGAGCGAGATGGAGGCGATGTCGGGCATTGGCGAAAACCTAGAGTGGGAGGAGCAGCCCGGCGAGCGCCGCGCTCATGAGGTTGGAGAGCGACCCGGCCGCCAGCGCCTTGAGTCCAAGCTTGGCGATGACCGGGCGTTGGTTGGGCGCGAGGCCGCCGGTGACGGCCATCTGGATGGCAATGGAGCTGAAATTGGCAAAGCCGCACAGGGCAAAGGTGACGATGGCCCGCGCCCGCTCGCTCAGCGCCGCGCCTTCCAGCGCGCCGAGATCGATGAAGGCGACGAACTCGTTCAGCACGATCTTGGTGCCGAACAGCCCGCCCGCGACCTGCGCCTCCGCCCAGGGAATGCCGAGCAGGAACATGATTGGCGCAAACAGGAAGCCGAGCAGCGACTGGAAGGTGAGGTCGGGCTGGCCGAACCAGCCGCCGATGCCGCCGAGGATGCCGTTGGCGAGCGCGATCAGCGCGACGAAGGTCAGCACCATGGCGCCCACGGCAACAGCCAGCTTGAGGCCGGTCTGCGCGCCCTGCGCGGCAGCCTCGATGATGTTGGCGGCGCGGCCGCTCTCGTCGAAGTGCTCGGCCACGGCCACCTCGTGCGGCTTGTCGCCCGCTTCCACGATGGCGGCGGGCCCCTCGGCACTGATGCGGGCCTTCGGCAGCGCGATCTCGCCCTCCGCCTCGGGCGAAGGCTCGTCGGTGTCGGGCATGATGATCTTCGCCATCAGGATACCGCCGGGCGCGGACATGAAGGCGGCGGCGAGCAGCACCGGCAGGTAGCTCGGCCCCAGCAGCCCGGCATAGGCCGCCAGGATCGTGCCGGCGACGCCCGCCATGCCCACCGTCATCAGTGTGAACAGCCGGCTGGGCGAGAGCGCGGCGAGGTAGGGACGCACCACCAGCGGGCTTTCCGACTGGCCGACGAAGATATTGGCCGCCGCGCCCAGGCTCTCCACCTTGGATATGCCGGTGATCCAGCCGATGGCCCCGCCCACCCAGCGCACCACCTTCTGCATGATGCCGAGGTGGTAAAGGATCGAAACCAGCGAGGCGAAGAACACGATGACCGGAAGCGCGCCCAGCGCAAAGGTGCCCGACAGCGGGTTGTTCTCACTCGCGCCGAAGAGGAATTCGGTGCCCGCCGTGGCATAGCTGAGCAGGTTCTCGACCCCCGTCGCCATGCCCTGAATACCCGCAGCGCCCCAGGGCGTGCGCAGCACCAGCAAAGCGATACCCGCCTGCAGCAGGAAGGCCGCGGCCACCACGCGCAGGTTGATCGATCGCTTCGCGCTGGAAAGCAGGAAGGCGATCAGCAGGATCACGGCGATCCCGGCAAGGGAGATGAGTTGCGGCGGCAAGGGCGATTCCCCGTCAGGATGGTTTCAGATGCGCCTTTCGCGCAAAGCGCGCGCCGGTTCAAACACAATCCCGTGCGTTTCCCCCGGCTCGCTCTTGCCAAGCCGGCGGCGGCGGCCATAGCCAGAAGTGATGACCGACTCCGCCACCTCGCCCTTCACCCCGCCCTCGACCGATACCGGGATGCCGCGCTCGCTGTTCGTGCTCACCATGCTCTATGGCGGGATGACCGTGATTGCCGGCGTGCTCGCCTTCAAGCAGTTCGCCCTCGGCCCCATCGTGGTGGAGAGCGGGATTCTGGCCTTCCTGCTGCTGGTTGTGATTTCCAGCACGCTGGCACAGCTCTTCGGCAAGTCCGTGGCCAACCGCGTAGTGCTGTGGGGTTTCATGCCGCTGGCGATTTCGATCGTCCTGCTAAGTATCGTACTCTCCCTCCCCGCCTCGCCCGACATGCCGGCGGAAAATCTCGCCGCCTTCAATCTCGTTCACGGACAGACACCGCGAATCATGGCGGCAGGGCCGGTGGCCTACGGCGTCTCGCTGCTGCTCAACGTGTGGATCTTCGACCGGCTGCGCGGCAAGGGAACGACCGGCGGCGGGTTCTGGCTCATGGCGCGCGGGGCCATCGCTTCTGCGATCAGCCAGGCCGTCGACACGCTGATCTTCATCACGCTGGCCTTCTACGGCGAGTTTCCCATCGGCCCGTTGCTGGTCGGGCAAGCCGTGGCAAAGATCGTGCTGAGCCTGGTGCTGGTGCCGTTCCTGATCGCGGGTGCGGTCGCGCTGGCGAAGCGGCTCGACGCATGAGCGATCCGCTGGTCGAGGCAGCATTGGCCGCACGCGACCGGGCCCACGCGCCCTACTCCCGCTTTCACGTCGGCTGCGCAGTCGAGAGCGTCGACGGCGAGGTGGCCGTCGGCGCCAACATGGAAAACGCCTGCTACCGCCTCGGTGTCTGCGCCGAACAGAGCGCGCTAGCGGCCGCGCAGCAGGCCTTCGGGCTGGAAAACGTGGCGCGCATCGCTGTCGTCGGCGGCTTCGCCGATGCGGGAGAGGAGCCGGGCGATGCGGTGATGCCGTGCGGCGGATGCCGGCAGGCGATTGCAGAGGCGGCGCAGCTATCGGGTCGCAACATCGCCGTGATCTGTCACGACCACCGCGGACGCAACCCGGCCGAGACGGACATCGCGACCCTGCTTCCCGCCGCTTTCAGCCTCTAGACAAAACCGCTTTCCTACACGAACCGCTGCGGTTCACGCGATCCCGTCAATCCAACCGGAACGGGAGTTCTTATCGCATGGCCATCCTCGAATCGCTCATCGGCCCCATCGCTTCCATCATCGACAAGGTCATACCCGACCGCGACGCACGCGACCGCGCCAAGCTGGAGCTCCTGGCATTGCAGGGCACGCAGGAAATGCAGCGCATCGAGACGCAGCTTTCCGCCATCATCGCCGAGGCGAACAGCCAGGACCCGTGGACTAGCCGCGCGCGCCCGAGCTTCCTCTACGTGATGTATGCGATCATCCTGTTTTGTATCCCGATGGGCGTGCTCTCCGCCTTCAGCAACGAGGCGGCGAGCCAGATCGGCGGCGGCATCACCAGCTACCTGCGCGGCCTGCCGGGCGAGCTCTACGCTCTCTTCGGCACGGGCTACCTCGGCTACACCGCGGCGCGCCAATGGGGGAAGATCAAGGGCGTCGAGCAGTAAGCGCCGCTTCGAGCGCGGCGCCGTCGAAGCTGCCGTCGGTGCCGCGCTCGATCCACCCCGGCATCGCGGGCCAGCGGCTCGCCTCCGCCAGCACCACCCCGTCGCCGAGCAGACCCGCGACGTAGCTGAAACAGCTTTTCGCGCTCACCAGCACATCGGCATCGGCAAGGCCGCGCATGGTTTGGATGGGATCGCCATCCAGCACCATGCGCGGCCGCAGCCCTTCCAGTGCGGCGAACTGGCCGCGCTCGCCTTCCGAATAGAGCGTTATCCGGTGCGCCAGCCCCATGGCATCGAGAACGCCCGCCACGCCGGCCAGCGTGGCGGCCACCTGTTCGTCGCTCGTCCACATATCGGACCGCTCCGGCCCGACATCGCCGCGCCGCAGGTGGACGGCGACCTTCACCAAGTCGCTGCCGGCGCGCGGGTTCGCCGCCCGAAACCGGCGGCGCGCTTCGGGCAGAGCGGCGGACAGCACCTCGACGAATTCGAACGCGTAGAAGCGCCGCAACGCGTCGTGCTCCAGGCTGTCGATTTCCAGATAATAGGCCGGGCGCGGCCGCTCCAGCGGCGGGTCGAGAAAGCGCGTGCAGTCGCCGCCTTCGGGCAGCTTGACGTGGCTCAGCAGGAAGAGGTCCGCAGCATCGTCGCCCGCCGCCGCCTCCCCCGCACCGAGATTGAAAAAGGCCTCCCACGCCGTATCGAACTCCGCCTGAGGGCGGTCGGCATGGGTCAGGCGGGTGAGGGGAGTGTGCGCGTAGGCGACACCGAAGATGCGGCAAAAGCCCATGGTCCATAGCAACATCAGCGCCCGCGAGCCCGCGCCTTCGCCATCCAGGTAGTCGGTGACGGTCAGGGTGCGGAACGGCTCGTTCCGGCCGAGCTGCGCCGCGTGACGCGCGAACAGCAGGTCCTCGCGCGGGCTGCCGCCGTGGGCCCTGTAACGCTCGACGAAGCGGCGATAGGCGGCGCGGTCCTCGTCTCTCATCGCGCCCGTTCCTACGGCCACGCGCGCCCGCTTGGCAATGCGCGGCCGCATCCTTATGCGAGCTATCATGACCGACACAGTCTTCGTCCTCAACGGCCCCAATCTCAATCTGCTCGGCCTGCGCGAGCCGGAGATCTACGGCGCAGACACGCTCGACGACATTGCCGGAATGCTCGAGGACCGGGGCCAGGAACTGGGGCTGGACGTGGACATGCGCCAGTCCAACCACGAGGGGCACCTCGTCGACTGGCTCCACGAGGCGAACGCCGACGGCGCCCGCGCCGTGCTGCTCAACGCCGGGGCCTACACCCACACCTCCATCGCCCTTCTCGATGCCATCAAGGCCATCAAGGTGCCGGTGATCGAGGTGCACCTCTCCGACCCTGAAACCCGCGAGCCTTTCCGCCACGTCTCCTATGTCGGCATGGCGGCGGTAGACTGCGTGAAGGGCCTCGGCGCGCGCAGCTACATCGTGGCGCTGGAAAAGGTGGCCGCACTCTAGTTCGGCACGCTTGCCTTGGCGCGTGCATGGTTCTAGCCCGCTGCCATCATTCAGTAACAATGGGACCGCAATGCCCGAACAGAAGGCAACCGCCGCCAGCCGCACCCGCGCCGGTGGCATGACCGTGGATACCGGCCTCGTGCGCGAGCTGGCAGAGATGCTGGCCGACACCGGCCTCACCGAGATCGAAGTGGAGGACGGCGACCGCCGCATCCGCGTCTCGCGCGGGGGGCTGGCCGCGCCCGCCCAGGCCGTGACGCACGCCGCCGCGCCTGCTGCCACGCTGGCGCCCGAACCCGCCGCTGCTGCCGCTGCCACCGCCGAGAGCGCGCCTGCCGCCGCTGATACTGCCAACGCGGTCAAGTCGCCGATGGTCGGCACCTGCTATCTCGCTCCCGATCCGGGCGCCTCCAACTTCGTTGCCGTGGGCGACACCGTGAAGAAGGGCGATACCCTGCTTATCGTCGAGGCGATGAAGGTGATGAACCCCATCACTTCGCCGCGTGACGGCACGGTGCAGGCGCTGCTCGTCGACAACGGCACCCCGGTGGAATTCGACCAGCCGCTCATCGTCGTATCGTAATGGGTATTTCGCGCATCCTGATCGCCAATCGCGGCGAGATCGCGCTGCGTATCCACCGCGCCGCGCACGAGATGGGGATCGAGACGGTGGCGGTGCACTCCACCGCAGATGCCGATGCCATGCACGTGCGGCTCGCCGACCATGCCGTGTGCATCGGCCCGCCCGCGGCCAAGGACAGCTACCTCAACGTCGCCGCGATCATCTCGGCGGCCGAGATCACCCAAGCCGATGCCATCCACCCAGGATACGGCTTCCTGAGCGAAAACGCCCAGTTCGCCGACATCGTGGAAGCGCACGGGATCACCTGGATCGGGCCCAAGCCCGAACACATTCGCACCATGGGCGACAAGGTGCAGGCAAAGATCACCGCCGGCGCGCTCGGCCTGCCGCTGGTGCCCGGTAGCCCCGGCGCGGTCGCCGACTTCGACGAGATGCGCGCCATCGCCAAGGAGATCGGCTATCCCGTGCTGGCCAAGGCCGCGGCAGGCGGCGGCGGGCGCGGCATGAAGGTGGTGCCCGACGAGGAGAGCCTCGAAAGCCTCGTCAAGCAGGCCATGAGCGAGGCCAAGGCCGCCTTCGGCGACGACACCATGTACCTCGAGAAGTACCTCGGCAATCCGCGGCACATCGAGTTCCAGGTTTTCGGCGACGGCAACGGTAACGCCATTCACCTCGGCGAGCGCGACTGCTCGCTCCAGCGTCGTCACCAGAAGGTGTTCGAGGAAGCCCCCTCTCCCGTCATCACGCCCGAGGAGCGGGACCGGATGGGCGGCATCGTGGCCAAGGCCATGGCCGACATGGGCTACCGCGGCGCGGGCACGATCGAGTTCCTGTGGGAGAACGGCGAGTTCTACTTCATCGAGATGAACACCCGCCTGCAGGTGGAGCATCCCGTGACCGAGGCGATCACCGGCCTCGACCTGGTGCGCGAGCAGATCCGCATTGCCGATGGCAAGCCGCTCTCCGTCGCGCAGGAGGACATCGAGTTCAAGGGCCACGCGATCGAGTGCCGCATCAACGCCGAAGACCCGTTCACTTTCGCGCCCAGCCCCGGCAAGATCACCACCTATCACGCGGCGGGCGGCATGCACGTGCGCGTCGATAGCGGGCTCTACGCCGGCTATTCGATCCCGCCCTACTACGATTCCATGATCGCAAAGCTGATCGTCTACGGCCGCACGCGCGAAGGGTGCCTGATGCGCCTTCGCCGCGCGCTGGAGGAGATGGTCGTGGGCGGGGTCAAGACGAACATCCCGCTGCACTGCGAGCTGATCAAGCAGCCCGACGTCATCAGCGGCGACTACACCATCAAGTGGCTCGAGGAGTGGCTCGCCAAGCGCGAGGTCGAGGGCTGATTTTCAATCGAGGGAGACACCGGATGCGCCTGCTTGTTCCAACTCTAGCGGCGCTTCTGGCGTCGACCTCGGCCTTCGCGCAGGACGCTGCCGACGCGAGCGTCGATGTCGTGGTGAAACCCGCGGCAATCACCGCCGACGGGATCCCGCCCGTCCCCGCCGAACTGGCAGAGGCCACGCGCCCCTATTTCGAGTACCGCACCGCCGGGTTTTCCGGCTGGAACGCGCAGGATCGCTCGATGATAATCGGCACGCGGTTCGGCGACACCAACCAGATCCACCGCGTGGCCGCGCCCGGCGGCGCTCGCACCCAACTCACCTTCGAGGAAGAGCCCATCGGCGGCGCCAGCTATTCCCCCGATGGCAGCCTGCTGCTGATCGAAAAGGACATCGGCGGCAACGAGTTCGACCAGCTCTACCGCTACGACAACGGCCGCCTCGTGCTGCTGACCGACGGCACCAGCCGCAACGGCCTCGGCGCGTGGATGGAGGACGGATCGATGGTCGCCTTCAGCTCTACAAAGCGCAACGGGCGCGACACCGATCTCTACCTGATGGACCCGCGCGACCCGGCGACCACGCGCCTGCTTGCCGAGCGCGAGGGCGGCGGCTGGTTCGTGGCGGACTTCACGCCCGATGGACGCCAGGCGCTGGTGGGCAACTACATCTCGGTCCAGCAGATGGACCTCTACCTCATTGACCTCGCCACCGGGGCCGAGCGGCGCGTGACCGACCCGGCCAGCCCGGCCTCGTTCTCCGGCATCCAGTTCGACCCCGCCGGCCGCCTGTGGGTGACGACCGACGCGGGCAGCGATTTCAAGCAACTGGGCACGCTGAACCTTGCCACCGGTGCATTCACCCCGGTCGTCGAGGAAGCCTGGGATATCGCCGGGTTCGACATTTCGGAGGACGGCAGCTTCATCGCCTACGGCGTGAACGCCGCGGGATTGTCGCAGTTGAAGGTGCTCGACGTGGCGAGCGGCACCAGCCGCGCGGTCGACCTGCCTCCCGGCGTGCTCGGCAATTTCGAGATCGCGCCGTGGGGGGAGATCGGGCTGACCTTCAGCTCGAACCAGGCCGCCTCCGATGCCTACAGCGTCAACCCGCAGACGCTCGCGCTCACCCGCTGGACGCAGAGCGAGACCGGCGGGCTCGACCCTGCGCGCAACGCCCTCCCCGAACTGGTGGAGATCGCAAGCTTCGATGGCGAGCGGATGTCCGGCCTGCTCTACCGCCCCGACCCGGCCCGCTTCCCCGGCCCGCGCCCGCTGGTGATGAGCATTCACGGCGGGCCGGAAGGCCAGTCCACCGCCGGCTTCCTCGGTCGCAACAACTACATGATCAACGAGCTGGGCGTGGCGCTCTTCCTGCCCAACGTGCGCGGCTCCACGGGTTTCGGCAAACGCTTCGTCAGCCTCGACAACGGGCCCTTCCAGCGCGAGAATTCGGTACAGGACATCGGCGCCTTTCTCGACGCGTTGGAGGCGGACCCCGGCATCGATGCGGACCGCATGATGGTGAGCGGCGGCAGCTACGGCGGCTACATGTGCTACGCCAGCGCCATCCGTTACGGCGACCGCTTCGACGCGGCGAGCTGCGTGGTGGCGATCAGCAACTTCGTCACTTTCCTCGAGAACACCGAAAGCTACCGCCGCGACCTGCGCCGCGTCGAATACGGCGACGAGCGCGATCCCGCGCAGCGCGCGCAGCTCATGGCGATCAGCCCGCTGACCCGCATCGAAGAGCTCGACATCCCGCTGATGGTGGCGACCGGCGCCAACGATCCGCGCGTACCCGCGTCGGAGGCCGACCAGGTCATCACGGCGGTACGCGCCAACGGCCGCGAGGCCTGGCACTTCCTCGCCGCGAACGAAGGCCACGGCTTCGCCCGCAAGGAGAACGCCGACTACTACACCTGGGCGAACCTGATGTTCATCCAGCGCCACCTGCTGGGCGCGGACTAGGGTTCAGTCGAAGCTGTATCCGGCGGCCTCGGCCTCCGCGATCACCTCGGCCCCGGTCTGGCAAGGGTGATTGCCGGATAGATCGCACCACCGCGGTTTCTCGTCGACGAAAATTTCTTTTTCGATCGGCAGATCATGCGCGTCGTCGAACAGGCCGGCTAGAAAGCTGCGCGTGCCGGCGGGAAGGAAGCTGTACCCGATGTGGCTACCGCAAACCGTGCAGAAGTCCCGCGTCGCCCAGTCGCTGGAGCGGTAGACGCCGAGCTTGTCCTCGCCGTCAATCCGGTAGTCCTTTCCCGACAAAGCGGAATAAAAGGCCCCGCCCCAGCGGCGGCACATGTCGCAATGGCAAAGCTCGACCGCTTGTTTCGGCTCCAGGAGAATGACGCGGATCGCGCCGCACAGGCAATGACCCTCGATGACAGGCGCGGCCACCGCCCTACTCCAGCGGCACGCCCGGTTCGTGCTTGGCGGTGCGGATCGTCAGGCTGGTCTTGACACTGGCGACGTTGGGCGCGGGCGTCAGTTTGCTGGTGAGGAATTCCTGGAAGCTCTGCAGGTCCTTGCTGACGATCTTCAGGATGAAATCGATCTCGCCGTTCAGCATGTGACACTCGCGCACTTCTGGCAGCGTCTTGATGTGGTTCTCGAAGGCCCTGAGATCCTCCTCGGCCTGGCTGCGCAGGCTGACCATGGCGAAGACGGTGATGGCGAAGCCCAGTTTCGAGGCGTCGAGATCGGCGTGGTAACCGCGGATCACGCCCTCTTCCTCCAGCGCGCGAACCCGGCGCAGGCACGGCGGGGCGGTCAGGCCCACACGGCGGGCGAGGTCGACATTCGTCACCCGCCCCTCCGATTGCAGCTCCGACAGGAGTTTCCGGTCGATGGAATCGAGCGTTGCCATGGATGCCTGCCCCACAATAACCCGCCGCAATCCCTTTAGCGGCGGGAGAAACTTTCGGTACGCCCTAGCGTGAAACGCGGACCGATTATTCCCTATGCACGCAACTGTCCCCTTTTGCAACGCAGCCCGCAGGGCGAATGCCGGATGGGCACGGCGCGCCTATGGCATGGTTTCCAAACCCTTACCCATGCCCCGCCGCCCTTGCGCGAGCGCAAAACGGAGCCGCCATGCAGTTCGACGACCGCCTTGCCACCGTGCTGCGCATGCGCGCCGGGAGCGATGCGGTCCTGCGCACGCAGTTCCGACAATTGCTCGACCTGCTCGGCAGCCGCGCGCCGGCCGCCTCGAACGGCCTGCGCGCCGAAGGCTATGCCCGGCTGGGCGAACTGATGGCGCAGCTTCCGCAGGAAGACCAGTCGCGCATCCTGCGCCAGCCCGGCCTGCGCCTGCGCAATCGCGAGATCGTGGCCTTCCTCGCCGCCGGGGAGGCCAAGCCCGCGGCTGCGGCCATGGCCACGGCCCGGCTGGACGAAGATGACTGGCTTGCCCTCATCCCGGACCTGCCGATCGCCGCGCGCGGCTTCCTGCGACACCGCCGCGACCTGCCCGCGCGCGTGAAGCGCCAGCTGGCGGAGCTCGGCGTCGTCGACATGGTCCTGCCCGACCCCGGCCTCGCGCCCACTCGACCCGAAGCAGACCTGCCCGGCGAGCCACGACAGGGCGGCTCGTCCGAGGGAATCGGCGCGCTTTTGCGGCGCATTGAGGCCTTTCGCGAAACGCGCAAGTCGCTGACCGCTGCCGAGACGGAAACTCGTCAGCCCGCACCACTCGCCAAGTTCGATTTCGCAACAGACGCGCGCGGTAGCGTTGTGTGGGCGAGCGACGCGGTGGCGCCGCTGGCCGTCGGCCTGCGCCTTGCCGCCCCGCGCGCAGGCGAGCTCGTCACACGCGGCCCGAGGGCCAGCGCGCGCCTTGCCGCGCGCCAGCCGCTCGCCGGCGAACCCGTGACCATCGATGCCGCGCCGATGCTCAGCGGCGACTGGCTGTGCGATGCGGTACCGCTGTTCGACGCGATCACGGGCGGTTTCACCGGCTACCGGGGTCGCCTCTCCCGTCCCGCCCCGCCCGTAGCGCCCGCTGCCAACGATGCGGGCGAGGCCGACGCGATGCGGCAGGTGCTCCACGAACTGCGCACGCCCGTCGGCGCGATCCAGGGCTTTGCCGAGATCATCCAGCAGCAGCTGTTCGGCCCGGCCCCGCACGAATACCGCGCCCATGCCGCGGCGATCGCAGTGGACGCCGCCAAGCTGCTCGCGGGTTTCGACGAGGTCGATCGCATGGCGAAACTGGAAAGCGGGGCGGCAGGACTCGCTGCCGGCAACAGCGACCTGCACGAGGCGACGCAGGATACGATCCGCCGCCTGCAAGGCGTCCTGCGCCCGCGCGGTGCCACGCTCGAACTCGCCGCAAAGGAAGGGCCGTTCCTCGTCGCGCTGGAACGGGCGGAGACTCTTGCGCTCGTCTGGCGCTTGCTGGCGAGCGTGGCGGGCGCGATGGCTCCGGGTGAGACGATCACGGTGCGACTCGACCGGAAGGCCGAGCGCATCAGGATGCGGATGCCGATCCCCGACGTGCTGGCCGATCTCGAAGGCCAAGACCGCGACCCACCGCGCCGCAGCGCGGTAAGTGCCGGAATGTTCGGACCGAAATTCACCTTCCGGCTGGCGCAGGCCGAGGCGCGCGCGGCTGGCGGCGAATTACGCTTTCGAAAGGATCGCGTGACTATGTATGTTCCCGCCTTGACCGAGGCTGACGAGAGCCATAGCGCGCAGGAGGGACAAGCGAAGGGCTGAGCGGCGCAACCCGGCGCGGCCCATCCCTTCGTGCCGCAACAGGAGATGCCACTTGGCTTCGCGGAGCATTCCCGAACCGCCACCCCGGCACGCCATCGCCCGTTTTCGCGACCGCATTCCGCGCTACATGCTGACCGTCGATACCGAAGAGGAATTCGACTGGGACAAGCCACTCACGCGCGAAACCCACGGTATCGAACACGTTGGCCGGCTCTCCAAGTTCCAGGAATTCTGCGAGCACGAGGGGGTGGTGCCGGTCTATCTCGTCGACTGGCCGATCGCCAATTCGCGGCTGGCGGCGGAAATCCTGCGCGAACCGCTGGCGCGCGGGCGGGCGGAGATCGGCGTGCAGTTGCATCCGTGGGTCAATCCGCCGTTCGAGGAAGAGGTGTGCCAGGCCAACTCGTTTGCCGGCAATCTTCACCCCGGCCTCGAGGAAGCCAAGCTAGGACGCCTGCGCGATGCCATCGAGGACAGGTTCGGAATGGCGCCCCTGATCTACCGCGCGGGCCGCTACGGTGCCGGACCCAACACCGCCGCCATCCTCGGCCGGCAGGGCATCGCCGTCGACACCTCTGTGCGGCCCAAGTTCGATTATTCCAGTGCGGGCGGACCGGACTATCGCCGCCATCCCACCGCTCCCTACTGGCTGGACGACGGGCGAACGCTGCTCGAATTGCCGCTGACGACCTGTTTCTGGGGGCTACTGCGGCGACAGGGCGACTGGATCTACCCCGCGCTCTGGTGCGCGCCGTCGCTGCGCGGGCTGCTTTCCCGCGTCGGCCTGCTCGAACGCGTGCCGCTGACCCCCGAGGGCGTGAGCGTGGAAGAAGCCATTCGCGGCATCGACATGGCCCTCGACGAGGGTTTGCCGCTGCTGATGTTCAGCTTCCACAGCCCCTCGCTGCGCCCCGGCGACACGCCCTACGTGCGGACCGAGGAAGATCTCGACACGCTCTACGACTGGTGGCGGCGGGTCTTCACCTACCTCGACCAGCGCGGCGTGAAGCGATCGAGCGTGAAGGACGTGATGCTCTCGATAGAGCGCTGAAGCGTCGCCTGGCGCGACGGCACGGATCGGTTGGTCGGGGAGACAGGATTCGAACCTGCGACCCTCTGCTCCCAAAGCAGATGCGCTACCAGGCTGCGCTACTCCCCGACACCGGGCGGATCCGTCGGCTCCGCCCCTAAGGACTGCGCCATTGCGGTGCAAGCTGCATTCGAGCGCGGACAGGCGAAGACCTGTGCATGACTGCGTAGGTCGGCCACCGGCAATGCCTCCGAGGCGGAGGCAGAGCGGCGCAATTCGTGCGTCATCGGCGCCTAGGCCGGCGTCATGGTCACAGCCTTCCTCAGCCTCGCCGTGGCGCTTTCGGTGCCCTGCTCCGTCACCGATGGCGACACCCTGCGCTGCGGTGACGAGCGCATCCGCATCACCGGCATCGACGCGCCCGAAACCCGCGCTTGCCGGCAGGGACGGCAATGCGTGCCGGGTGACGGGGCCGCATCGACACGGGCGATGCAGGCCATGATCGAAGGCGCGGACCTCACCATCGTGCGGCTGGGTCGCGACCGGTATGGGCGCACGCTGGCGGTGGTCTATGCGGGCGGCGTCAATGTCGCCTGTGCGCAGCTTGCCGCACGGCAGGCCTATTACGTTGCGCGCTGGGACGACGAGCGGCTGGTGGCGGCGGACTGCCCCGCCCTGATCGACCGCGTCGCCTGAGAAAAGGCGCTGGTGGGCCCGGCAGGATTCGAACCCGCGACCTAGCCGTTATGAGCGGCCAGCTCTAACCGCTGAGCTACAGGCCCCCAGCCCGAGCGGCCCTATCGCCGCGCGGGCCTTGCTTCAAGCGCGTTACTCGGCAGGGGTCGCCGTGCCGAGGATCGACCCAGCCTCGTTGGCGAGCACCTGCACCACCGCCGTCCATACCGCGACGTTCTGGGCCATGTCGGCCGGGTCCACCTTGTCGAGCGTGTCGTTGGCGGTGTGGTGCAGGTCGAAATAGCGCAGGCCGTCCTGCTGCAGGTCGACCAGCGCCCCGCCCTGGTCCCGCACGATGTTCAAGTCGGCCCCGCCGCCCGCTACCTGATTGGCCGCGGGCAGCACGCCATAGCGGGCGACAGCACGCGAGAGCCGGGCGAAGAGGTCGGGATTGGTCTGGGCGAAATTGGTATCCATGCGCCAGATGCGGCCCGCGCCGAAATCGCTCTCGATGCCGACGGCGATAGGCTCGTCGATGTGCGCGGCGGAGTAGGCAGCAGAGCCCCACAGTCCGTTCTCCTCGGCCCCGGCGAACAGCACGCGGATGGTGCGCAGCGGGCGGCCCTGTTCGGCCACACGCAGCGCCGTGGTCGCCGCGATGGCGCAGCCCGAGGCATCGTCGATGGCGCCGGTGCCTTGGTCCCAGCTATCGAGGTGACAGGCGAGCAGCACCGGCGGCAGCGAGGGATCGCGGCCGGTGATCTCGGCCGTGACGTTGCCGCTCATGACCTCGCCCAGCATGCGCGGGGTGAGCAATATTTCCATGCGCACCGGCGCATCGTTGCGGGCGATCAGGCGTTCCAGCTGGTCGGCATCCGGGCTGCTGAGCGCGGCGGCGGGGATCGGAGTTACGCCCTCGGGCCAGGTGGTGGAACCGGTGTGCGGCATACGATCGTTGTCGGTGCCGATGGAGCGGATGACGTAGCCGATTGCGCCCTTCTGCGCCGCCACGCCCGGTCCCTGCCTGCGCGGCGAGCCGAAGTAGCCGTAGTGCGAGCCG
This sequence comes from Aurantiacibacter luteus, assembly GCF_001010945.1. GTDB lineage: Bacteria > Pseudomonadota > Alphaproteobacteria > Sphingomonadales > Sphingomonadaceae > Alteraurantiacibacter > Alteraurantiacibacter luteus. Next base: position 400,135 of record NZ_LBHB01000001.1, on the reverse strand, counting down.
TCCTGCGTCGCGGTCATGGCATTGCCGACATAGGCGATCTTGCCTGTCAGGCTGCCCGCAGGCGCGGCGCGCAGGTCCTCGATCGAGGCGAAAGCGACAACCTCGGCGGTGATGCCCTCGGGCGGGGTGGCTCCACTGTAGCCGAGCGCCGTGAGCACCACGGGCTGCGCGTTGTCGCCCACGATCCGTGCGCGCTCCTCGCCGCGCTGCCAGCCGGGCATGGGGAAAGGCTCGTCGCGAACGTTCACGAAGCCACGAGCGCGCAGCCACTCGATGGCCCAGGCCCTTGCCCGCGCCTCGTCAGGCGTGCCCGCGAGACGCGGCCCGATCTCGGTGGTCAGGCCTTCGAGAAAGTCCCACGCGATCTCGTCATGCGCACCCGGCGGCAGGCCGAAGCGGGCGTCGTAGCGCTGGGCATCGGCGGTGGCAGGAAGGGCGAGCGAGAGCGCGGCTAGCGCGAGCAGTGACTTGTGCATGGGAGCGATGGCTAGGCCAAGCCCGCGCCGCTGCCAAGGCCCGATCCGTTACGGATTGCGGGTGATGCCGCTCAGCAATTCCTCCTCCAGCCGCTCGCCGTGGAGCACCGAGACGTCGCCGGTCGTCTCCAGCACCACGGCACGCACTTCGCCCAGCGCCAGCACGTTGGCCTCGCGCAGCTTGGCGTAAAGATCGCTCTCGGCGACGCGGGTGGCCTCCAGCGCCGCATGATCGATTACCCCGTCGCGCATCAGCAGGACGGGCTCGTTCTGCAGCAGGCTCTCGACCGCGTCCGAATTCTTGCGCAGCCGCGCCGCCAGCCACTGGATGGCGAAGAGGCCGGTGATCCCGGCCATCGGCTGGGCAAAGGCGCGCCAAGTTTCCACCTGCGAGGCGCCCGCCAGCAGCGATCCCAGCGCCACGGTCATGATGAAGTCGAAGCTCGTCATCTTCGACAGCGAGCGCAGGCCGACCACGCGAATGTGCAGCACGACCCAGAGCAGCGCGACCACGGCCAAGAGGAAGCCGCGCAGCATCGTATCGGGCCAGGGGGTATCGAGGAACATGCGGGTCGAACGGGCGGCACAAGGGCAACGTTCCGAAAGTGTTCGCCCGCGCTTGCCCGCGCAGCCTCCAGCGCCTATCTGGCGCGCACATTTTCCAACGCATTACCTGATCACGCGAGGACCCCCGATGGCCGCCCAATACGCCTACGTCATGAAGGACATGACCAAGACCTTCCCCGGCGCGAACAAGCCGGTGCTCTCGAACATCAACCTGCAGTTCTACCGCGGCGCGAAGATCGGCATCGTCGGCCCCAACGGCGCGGGCAAGTCCACGCTGATCAAGATCATGGCCGGCATCGACAAGGATTTCGCGGGCGAGGCCTGGCCGGGCGAGAACATCACTGTCGGCTACCTGGAGCAGGAGCCCGAGCTCGATCCCACCAAGACCGTGCTGGAGAACGTCAAGGACGGCGCGCGCGAGACCGCCGACATGGTCGAGCGCTTCAACGCCATCGGCATGGAGATGGGCGAGCCCGATGCGGACTTCGACGCGCTCAGTACCGAGATGGCCGAACTGCAGGACAAGATCGACGCGGTCGACGGCTGGACGCTCGACAACCAGCTGGAAGTGGCGATGGAGGCCCTGCGCTGCCCGCCGGGCGACACGGGCGTGGAAAGCCTGTCGGGCGGCGAGAAGCGCCGCGTGGCGCTCACCCGCCTGCTGATCCAGAAGCCCGACATCCTGCTGCTGGACGAGCCCACCAACCACCTCGATGCCGAGAGCGTGCAGTGGTTGGAGAACCACCTGAAGGACTACGCCGGCTCCGTCCTGATGATCACCCACGACCGCTACTTCCTCGATAACGTGGTGGGCTGGATCCTCGAACTCGACCGCGGCAGCTACTACCCGTACGAGGGCAACTACTCGACCTACCTCGAGAAGAAGGCCAAGCGCCTCGAGCAGGAAAGCCGCGAGGAATCGGGCAAGCAGAAGGCCCTCTCGCGCGAGCTCGAGTGGATCCGGCAGACGCCTGCCGCGCGCCAGACCAAGTCCAAGGCGCGCATCCGCAAGTTCGAGGAGCTGCAGAACAGCCAGAACGACCGCCGGATCGGCAAGGCGCAGATCGTCATCCAGGTGCCCGAGCGCCTCGGCGGCAAGGTGATCGAGGCCAAGGGCATCACCAAGTCCTATGGCGACAAGCTGTTGTTCGAGAACCTGTCCTTCATGCTGCCGCCGGGCGGCATCGTGGGCGTCATCGGCCCCAACGGCGCGGGCAAGTCCACGCTGTTCAAGATCCTGACCGGCAAGGAAGAGCCCGACGAGGGCAAGGTTGAGATCGGCGAGACCGTGCGCCTCGGCTACGTCGACCAGAGCCGCGACCACCTCGACCCCAAGAACAACGTCTGGGAGGAGATCTCCGACGGGCTCGACTACATGAAGGTCAACGGCCACGACACCAGCACCAGGGCCTATGTCGGCGCGTTCAACTTCAAGGGGCCGGACCAGCAGAAGAACGTCGGCAAGCTGTCGGGCGGCGAGCGTAACCGCGTGCACATCGCCAAGATGCTCAAGACCGGCGGCAACGTGCTGCTTCTGGACGAGCCGACCAACGACCTCGACGTGGAAACGCTGGGCGCGCTGGAGGAGGCCATCGAGAACTTCGCCGGCTGCGCCGTGGTCATCAGCCACGACCGCTTCTTCCTCGACCGCCTGGCCACCCACATCCTCGCCTTCGAGGGCGACAGCCACGTGGAGTGGTTCGAGGGCAACTTCGAAGCCTACGAGGAAGACAAGCGCCGCCGCCTGGGCGACGCGGCGGACCGGCCGACGCGGCTCGCGTACAAGAAGCTGACTCGATAGGAACCACTTCCGCCACGAGAATGACTACGTCGAAAGATTTGCTTCACACGATTTGATTAAGCGAAATCTTGCGCCCGCGTATCAAAGGGGTAAAGTCGAAAGAAAAATTCCGCTGGGGACGAGACTTGGAGGGGTTGCGTGGGGGACGAAAATGAGAGGATGGTCGCTTCAGTATGGCACAAGCGTATTCTCTTGCTCGAAGAACGGGTGAGTGGCGCTGAAGCCGAAATCGAAAGCGCGTTGCGCCATGCCTTTCATCTTGTCCAGCTTGCGCCACCACCGTTCGATACCGCTGTCTATAATCTACCTGATGAAGCTGAATACGAAAGCCGGCTAGAAGCTGGCAGGTACGTTCAAGCAGCTGAAGCTCTATTGGATTCCATGGGCTTTCAGTCCGAAATTGATTTTCGGGAAGGTCAATTTCGTACCAAAATTTCAAGTACGATTATCGGCGCCAGCGCGTTCGCAAAAGCTATTGGAAAAGACAGTTGCCTTTTACTCGGATGGCTGCGTTTGGTGAACCAAGCCGCAGAAAGAGCGCAGGAAAAGGAATTCAAGGTTCAGCATCCAAGCCTGCGTAGATGCCAGTTCGGACAGCGTCCGCCGTTGTCCGAGCGTTGATTTTTGTGAAAGCATTAGCCCGGTGATTTTCGACAGTTCGCGGACTAAGGTTCATTTCATGTGCGATCTGTTTATTCGAAAAGCCTTTAACAATTAAAGTCAGCGTTGATCTTTCTCGATCAGAAAGGCGATTGACTAAATCTCGCGCAATACGAGCATGATGCAGAAATCCGCTCAGTGCATTTTCGGTTACATTGAATTTTCGCAGCAGTTTTTGACCGGATGTCGAAGAAGCCGGGGCTCGCAAATTTTCACCGCGCCAATGCCGTGCCATTTTAAGCGCTTCGCTAGCTTCCCGTTCAAACCCGCCGTTCATCTCCGCCTCCATTCGAAAGTTGGCGAAAGTCAATTCGTGTGTGATGCATACTTCCAAATGCGAAGCCATATGTCATGTCACGTAAATTCGTGATCTCCTGCGAATGCCGTGGAAACTCCTTCACTCTTCGGCAGACTGGTTCACCGCGCGCCAGGAGCAAGCGTTTTAGACGTGGACATTTGCCATCCGGCATATTGATAGATGCCTCCACTTCGTTCACACGAAATTATCACTTGTTAAACTTGTTTTCAGACTATCGGCGGCCCTGCATGTGTGCAGGGGATTTATTTCGCAGATCGCCTGTCATCGGGGAATGGCATGCAAGCACCGCTCTCAACGAAAACGATCGTCGACGAACTTCTTTGGTGGTCGAAACAACTTAACGGCATCGGTCCAATTGCCCTTGCCAGAATGCTGCGGGGTTTCGCAGCAAAATTGAATGCGCGTTCAATGGCCTATAATCTTGCCGGACGCCCAGATCTTACCGGCGAACCCACTGGATTCGCATTTTATGCCAGCAGGAAGTCTATCGCACGTTTCAGCGAGCGACGGGGTTTCGGCGATGCCGACGCTGCTTGGGTAAAAAGCGTAATTGCTAACGGCAACCCGGTATCGCTCAATACTCTATTACGCCAAGAGTCTTTAAGGCAGGCAAAAGGCGCTTCAAACTTTCATGAATCCGTTCTAGCCAATGGCTATAAGGATGCATTTTGCATACCAGTTTATGGCCCCCATCGTATTGATGCAGTGATATCATTTGGCTTTGACCGCAAACTTGGAAGCAATTGCCTAGAATTACTTGAATGCGTCGCTAATATTTTGCCCTCTATGCATTGCGAATTCGTACGCATCTTTTACCGTCCAGCAGGCGAGGAAAATCTTTTATCTGAAAGAGAGACCGAGGTTTTAAACTGGATTGCAAAGGGAAAGTCAGCAATGGAAGTGGCTCTGATCCTGCGGATTAGCAGCGCCTCAGTCGACACCTACACTCGTCGAATTTTTAAGAAGCTGGGGGTCAATGACCGCGTCTCAGCTGCCGTAGCAGGCATCGAAGCCGGGCTGATCGAGATCTAAACTGATCTGATTATCCAATACTTGGTGCGATTTTCACGCGTCCCAAACTTAACGTGTGAGTTTAGGAGGACCATGTCGACGGCCTGCTGCAAACTGCCGAATGCAACCTGCTGGCAATCGCGACGGCCACCTGCTTCGTCAAGCGCCGGGGCGGCCTAAGCCAGGCTTCGTCGAAACGTTAAACCGCCCCGCCCGTTACTCCGGGCATGGCGTTCACCTCCACCATCCGCAACCACGTCTGGGCAACCGTCGTCTTCGCGCTGATCTGCGTGCTCGGGTTCGCGGCGCGGCGGGCGATTGGCCGGGTCTATTCCAGCGCGCAGGCGACCGACCTGATCGAGGCGCTGGCCAATGCCGGGCTCTACCTCGGCTCGGCCATCGTCACCGCATCCATCACCACGCTGGCGCTGATGCTGACGCTGATCGGCATGATCAAGCGCATGGACGCCGAGTTCGACACCCAGACCTATCGCAACATCGACCTCATCGCCCGCCTCGCCACGGCCTCGCTGATGATCGGGCTGGTCGTGCTGCTCGCCTTTACCCTGCCCGTGGGCGAGTTCGACGAGATGCCCGACGACTGGTTCGTCCGGCTCTATGACGGGCTGTTCGCCTCCTGCGTGGTGATGGTCGGCCTTGTGGGCGCGACCGTGACGGTGCTCTATCGCACGCTGCGCCGCGTCATCGAGCTGATGACCCCGGGCGAGGATGTCTGAGCCGTTCATCCCGAGCGCCCTGAACCTGAACGATTGCCTCTCCGCCCGGTTCAGTGAGCCGACAGCCCGTCGGGGCTAGGCCACGATTCGTCGAGGCCTGCCCTCGGTGGCCGCAGCACTCGGGCGGCGCGGATCGACCTTGCATGGAGTTGCCACGATGCGTGTTGTATTTCTCAAATCCTGTGCCCTGGCGGCGCTGGCCATCGCCTCGAGCGCCGCAGTCGCCGCCCCCGCCCTTGCCGCGGACGTTACCGCCGAACAGCAGCAGCGCGACGGAGAGCAGGCCCGGCAGGGCCGCCGCGGCGGCGGTGAAGCGCGTGCGCCGCGCGAAAGCCGAGACCAGTGGCAGCGCCCCGACCAGGGCAGCCAGACCGGCCGGCCCGTGCGCGATCGCCTCGCCGAAGTGCGCGAGCGGGTGCGCCAAGAACAGGGTCAGCAGGCGCAGCAGCAGGCTCCGGTCGCCCGTTCGCGCCAGGACCAGGATCGCTCCTGGCAGCGCGGCGAAAACCGCGATGACCGCGCCCGGGATCGCGGTGACAACCGCGATGGCCGCGCATGGGATCGTGGCGACAACCGCGACGGGCGCGGCTGGGATCGCGGCGACAACCGTGACAGCCGCGCCTACGACCGCGGACAGGACCGGGCACGCGACAGCGGCGTCGTGGGGCGTTCTTACGGCTCGGATCGGCGCGGCGATTATGGCGCGGACCAGCGCTACCGCGATCGCTATTCCGGCCAGTACCGCGACCAGCGCGACTATCGCGACGGGCGGCGTTACGACAATCACCAGCGCTGGAACCGCGAAGGCTGGCGGCGCGACCGGCGGTACGACTGGAACAGCTACCGCTACAACAATCGCGATGTCTTCCGCCTCGGCCGGTACTATTCGCCCTACCGCAACTACAGCTATCGCCGATTCAACATCGGATACCGGATAGACAGCGGGTTCTACGGCAGCCGCTATTACATCAACGATCCGTGGCGCTATCGCCTGCCGCAGGTCTACGGCCCCTATCGCTGGGTGCGCTATTACGACGACGTGCTGCTGGTCGACATCTACCGCGGCGAGGTGGTCGACGTGATCTACGACTTCTTCTGGTAAGCGCCGGAAGCCAACGGATTGTCGGAGCGAGTGGCCGGCAATGGCCCCCCGATCTCGAGAGAGGTCGGGGGGTTTCTTTTCATCGCAGCGAGCTGCGCTCCTTGCCAACCCGGCCGAACGGCAACATCCGGAAGATGCCACCGTCCTTGTCGAAGAAGGTGTGCTTCAGCGCGCCCAGGATGTGCAGGCCGATGAGGTAGATCATGATCTCCCCGCCGGTGCCGTGGATGCCGAAGATGGTCTCGGCCAGCCCCTCGTTGCGGCCGACCGGCAGCGCGGGAATGGTGAACAGGCCGAACATGTCGATGTCGCGTCCGGCGAGCGAATTGGCCAGCCATGCCCCGATGGGCAGGGCCAGCAGCAGAACGTAGAAGACGATGTGCGTGGTGCGCGCCAGGATCCGCTCCCACGGCGCGTAGTTGCCCGGCAGCGGGGGCACGGGGTGCGTCAGGCGCCAGATCAGGCGGAACACGGTCAGCACGAGGATGAGGATGCCGATGGCCTTGTGATCGGCGAAGATGGCCATGGCCTGCGCCCGGTCGCCCGCGTGGTTGGCGTTCTCCGCCAGCCGCCAGTTCCAGATGACGAGGACGGCGATCGTCCAGTGAAAGAACATCGCACCGGCTGAATACCGCTGAGGCTTGGTCATGCTTCCCTCGTCATCGTTATGGTTGACGGCTTCCTGCGCTTGCACAAAATCCAAAGCAATGAAAAAGCGTGGCCCACGATGAGCGAGAGCAAGACCAGCCGTTTCCCCCCCGATGCCGACCGCGCGGGCCTGAAAAAGGTCGGCAAGGCCGTGCGCGAGCGGCTCGCCGCAAACCCCGCCGCCTACAAGGTGCCGACCGAGGACGTGGAGCTGCACGCCATCGGGGATTTCATGACGCCCGCCGAATGCCAGAAGATGATCGAGCTGATCGACGCCACCGCTCAGCCGAGCCGGGTTTTCGACCTCGATTACTCGAGCGGCTATCGCACCTCGTATTCGGGTGACGTCGATCCGCACGATCCCTTCGTGAAGAAGATCAATCGCCGCATCGACGACCTCCTCGATATCGAGCCGGGCTTCGGCGAGTCCATCCAGGGCCAGCGATATATGCCCGGGCAGGAATTCCAGCCGCACCACGATTGGTTCCACCCGGAAACCAGCTACTGGGACCTCGAAATGGCCCGCGGCGGGCAGCGCAGCTATACCGCCATGGTCTTCCTCAACGAGCCCGAGGCGGGCGGCACGACGGACTTCATTGACGTCGGCATCTCGATCGAGCCGAAGCAGGGCGTGCTGCTGGCCTGGAACAACGCCCTGCCCGACGGGACGACCAACCCCAAGACCATGCACGCCGGCCGCCCGGTTTTGCAGGGCGCCAAGTACATCATCACCAAGTGGTACCGGACGAAGCCCTGGAACTGAGCGCCGCTTACCGCGCCAGCGCCTCGGCGATGAGGCGGCGGCTGTTGTCGACGCCGTAGAGCGCGATGAAGCTGCCCATGCGCGGGCCTTGCTCGGAACCCAGCAGCGTCTCGTACTGGGCGCGGAACCAGTCGCGCAGATTGCCGAAGCCGAAGCGTTCGTCCTTGCCGATCTCGTAGACGATGTTCTGGATATCCTCGGCGCTCGTGCCCGGCTCTAGCGCCGCCAGTCGCGCGTCGAGTTCGCGCAAGGCCTCGGCCTCGTTGAGGGCCGGCGCGCGCTTGACCAGCGTGGGCGCGACGAAATCGCGGTTGTAGGCCAACGCCCGCTCCACCAGCGTGGCGAGCGCCAGGTGCGCCTCGGGCCGCGCGTCGTCGATGTAGTTGCCGAGATAGCTCCACACCTGCTCCGCCGAAGCATCCGCGCCGAGCACGCCGACGAGGTTCAGCAGCAGTGCGAAGGTGACGGGAAGCGTGTCACCCGCCCCGCTCTCGGCCTCGCCGGAAACATTGAGCAGGTTCCACGCCGGGTTGCCCAGCCGCTTGTCCCATGACTGGTCCGGGATGGCAGCGCGGAACTGCCAGTAGTCGTCCACCGCCTTGGGAATGACGCCCGCGTGCAGCTGCTTGGCGCTCTTGGGATTGGGGAAGATGTAGTGGCCGAGGCTCTCCTCGCTGCCATAGGTCAGCCATTCCTCGATGGTGAGGCCGTTGCCCTTGGACTTGGAAATCTTCTCGCCGTTCGCGTCGAGGAAGAGCTCGTAGATCAGCCCCTCCGGCTTGCGGCCGCCGAGCACCTGGGCGATCTTGCCCGACTGGATGCCGGTGTCGGTCAGGTCCTTGCCGTACATCTCGTAATCGACGCCCTGCGCCACCCAGCGCATGGCGAAATCGACCTTCCATTGCAGCTTGGCCATGCCGCCGAGCGCGCTCTGTTCGATGACAGTGCCGTCCTCGTCGGTGAAGCGGACGATGCCCGCCTCGGCATCCACCACCTCGACCGGCACCTGCAGGACGTGGCCGGTCGAAGGGCTGATCGGCATGATCGGCGAATAGGTCGCCGCGCGCTCTGCCCTAAGCGTCGGCAGCATGATGTCGAGGATTGCCTGGTTGTTGCGCAGAACGCCGCGCAGGGCATCGTCGAAGGCGCCCGAGTTGTATCGCTCGCTGGCGGCCACGAACTCGTAGTCGAAGCCGAAGCGGTCGAGGAATTCGCGCAGCATCGCATTGTTGTGCGCGGCGAAGCTCTCGTACTTCTCGAACGGGTCGGGAATGCGCGACAGGGGCTTGTGCAGGTTCGCCTCGAGCAGCGCCTTGTTGGGCACGTTGTCGGGCACCTTCCTGAGGCCGTCCATATCGTCGCTGAAGGCGACCAGCCGCGTGGGTGCAGGCGTGCCGTCGGTGCTCGCCACGATCTCGTAGGCCTTGCGCACCAGCGTGGTCCGCAGCACCTCCTGGAACGTCCCGATGTGCGGCAGGCCGCTGGGGCCGTATCCGGTCTCGAACAGCACCGGTTCGCCGCCCCGCTTCCCATCCGGATACCGCTTGGCCAGCCGCTGCGCCTCCTGGAACGGCCAGGACTTCGATACGCGGGCGGCTTCGATGAGATCGGTGCTGAACATGGTGTGCGCGGCTTAGGCCCAGCGCGCCGTTCTTCGCAAGTGCGAAAGGCTTGTCGGAACCCCGCCCCGCGTCCGCTCATTATGGCAGAAACGGGGAGTTTTCTTTGAACTACGTACAAACCTTGCAAGACCAGTTGCAGGGCATGGCTAACAGTATCGTCGCCGCCCTGCCCAACCTCGCCATCGCGCTCGTCGTCCTGATCATCACGTGGATCGTAGCTAGGTTCGCTGTGAGGATCGCAGACGCGCTGGTCGGCCGCACCAAGCTGCGCGCGAGCCTGCGCAATCTGACGGAAACCGTGGTCAAGCTGGCGATCTGGATGGTCGGCATCCTCGTCGCCGCCGCCGTTGCCGTGCCCGGCTTCACCCCCGCGGGCGCGATCGCGGGCCTCGGCATCGGCGCAGTCGCCATCGGCTTCGCCTTTCAGGACATCTTCGAGAACTTCCTCGCCGGCGTGCTTATCATGCTGCGCGAGAAGATGCGGATCGGCGACGTGATCGAGGTCGAGGGCGTTACCGGTCGCGTCGAACACATCACCTTGCGAGAGACGCACATCCGCCAGCTTTCCAATGAGCTGACGATCATGCCCAATTCGATGATCTTCAAGAACCCGGTCAAGATCCTGACCGACGATAGCCTCGCGCGCACCGAAATCGTCGCCGGGGTCAGCTACGACACCGATCTCGAGCAGGCCGAACGGGTCATCCGCGACGCGGTCGAGGCGCTCGAGGGGATCGACCAGTCGAAGGGGGTGGAGGTCTACGCGACCGAGTTCAACTCGAGCTCCATCGATTTCAAGGTACGCTTCTGGACCGGGTCCAAGCCGAGGGATGGCTGGCAGGCGCGCAGCGTCGCGATCAAGGCGATCAAGCGCGCGCTGGACGAAGCGGGGATCGAGATACCCTTCCCCTACATCACCCACACCTTCAAGGAAGTCGTGCCGCTGGGCCGCAAGGGCGACCTGGGGCTGACGGGCGGCGAAGACTGACCGCCCGATCCGGAAAGGCAAATTCCAGCCAGCCCGCTCGGACGGAGGCGTTCAGGAACGACGGATAGGCCGCGCGTAAACGCCGCCGTCGTTCGGCACCGGAGCCGGAGCGGGAGCGGGCGGCCGCACGGGTCGCGATACCTGTACCGTTCCGGCGGGCGCGGCCTTGCCGTTGCCCGCTGCCACGACCCCGCCAAGTGTCGGACGCTGGATCTGGACGAAGCCTGACGGCGAGGTGACGAACTGAGCGGCCCGGGAGGGTTGCGGTGCCGCTTCCGGCCGTGGCTGCGGCTGCTCCGCGGCGGGCGTCGCTGCCGACACCGTCAGGGGGCGATAGGGCTGGATACGCTCGACGACCACGGTCTCCTCCCGCGCGAATTTCCAGCGCAGGAAGGCATAGCCCGCGACGCCGGCGACAAGCAGGAGGCCGAGCAGCCACCACAGAACGGTCCAGCCGCCGCCCTCGTCCTCGGCCACAACAGGCGCAGTCGGCGCGGCCACGACCGGAGCGGGCGCGGGGGTCGCGGCGGCTGACGGCAGCGCGGGCGTCGGCTCGGGCGATGCGGCAGTTTCCGGCGAGGCGATCGGGGCAGGCGCGGTCTCGCGAGGTTCGCCGACGCGCGACGTGGCGCTTGCGGTGGCTCGCGGCTGCGGCGTCGCCTGCCGCGTCTGCACAGGGGCAGGCGTGTCCTGACGCGGAGAGGGTGTGGCCGTGGGCGAAGGAGCCCGCGTGGGCGTTGCCACGGGCATTGGCGTCGGCGTCGGCGTGGCGCGCGGGACCGGCGGCAGCTCCGGCCCCTGCCGCGGATCGGGCGTCGAGGACGGATTGGGCGGAAGCTGGAAATCGGGCAGCCGCTGCTGCGCCTGCGCGCCGAAGGGAACGGCAAGCAGGGCGGCGGCAAGAGGGTAGGCGATGCGTCGGAACATGGGCTGCGCTCTATAGTCGCCGAACGCCCGCCCTCACATGAACAATTGCGCACGGCGTTCCAAAGGCTGGGCAAGTTGCATTCCTGCCACGACGAGCGGTGAGGTGCGGCGTGTTTACTTTTCGTTCCACCTCTGCCTAGTGCATCCGATGGCCGCGCCGTTCCCGCCTCCGCCGATAGCCCTGCCCGCGCTCCACGCCAGCCATGCGGGAAGCTGGATCGCCAATGGGCTCACGCGCGCGGTGGCCAAGGGCGAGGCGGTGATGGCTGCAGCCGATACGCCGCATCTCGTCCTCAACGCGCCGCTGGTCGCGACGCGGCTCGGCTATCCCGATCTCTCGGGGCTCGACCTATTGGAACTGTTCGCCTTCGTCCACCCGGCGCGCTTCTGCGTGCCCACGCCCAAGGGACTGGCCCATGTGCTGGGCATGGCGGAGCCGGGCGACGGGGGCGATGTGCCAATGTTCCTGCAAGCGGCCGCGGCGGTCCTGCTCGCCCGGTGCGAGGACGACGACTGGGCGGAGCGCGAGGGCGCGTGGAGCACGCTGCAATCGCTCACTCGCCTGCGCTGGCCGTGGGCGCAGGTGCTCGGCCCCCACGTGCGCCGACCGGAAAAGGCCGAGAAGTGGCTCTTCTCCCGCCTGCCGGAATGGGAGGAGGCGCCCGAACGCCCGCAGCCCGGGCAGGTGCTCATCGGCGAGGAGGAGGTGCGCGGCCAGCTCGCCCGCTTGATCGGCGAAGGGGCGGAACAACGCGAGGGGCAGCGCCACTACTCCGCCGCCGTGCGCCGCATCTTCGCCCCGCGCGAGACACGCGGCCGCCCGCACGTTTTGCTGGCGGAGGCGGGCACGGGCATCGGCAAGACGCTGGGCTATCTCGCTCCCGCCTCGCTCTGGGCCAGCGCCGCGAAGGGCACTGTCTGGGTCAGCACCTTTACCAAGAACCTGCAGCGCCAGCTGCGCAGCGAAAGCCGCCGTGCCTGGCCCGAGCACCGCGAGGACGGCACCCGCCCCGTGGTCGTTCGCAAGGGGCGCGAGAACTATCTGTGCCTGCTCAACCTGGAGGACGCGCTGCAGGGCGGCTTCGGCGGGCGCGCGGCGGTGCTGGCGCAGCTGGTGGCGCGCTGGGCGGCCTATTCGCAGGACGGCGACATGATCGGCGGCGACCTTCCGGGCTGGCTCGGCACGCTGTTCCGCAGCCGCGCGATCAAGTCGCTGACCGACCAGCGCGGCGAATGCGTCTATGCCGGGTGCCCGCATTACCGCAAATGCTTCATCGAGCGCGCCGCGCGGGCCAGCGCACAGGCCGATCTCGTCATCGCCAACCACGCGCTGGTGATGGTCAACGCCGCGCGCGGGCGGGACCACGCCCAGCGCCCTACGCGCATCGTCTTCGACGAGGGGCACCACGTCTTCGACGCAGCGGACTCGACCTTTTCCGCAGCCTTGACCGGAGCCGAGACCATCGAACTCAGGCGCTGGATCGTGGGGCCGGAACGGGGCAGCAAGGGACGCCGCAGGGGCCTCTCGGCTCGCCTCGCCGACGTCGCCAGCTACGACGAGGCCGGTGGCGAGGCCATCGAGGCGGCGCGCGAAGCGGCGGGCGCCCTCCCCTCCGACGGCTGGCTCGGCCGCATCGCCGAAGGCGCGCCCAGCGGCCCGGTCGAGGCACTGCTTGGCGCCGTGCGGGCGCTCACCTACGCCCGCGACGAGAGCGGCGCGGCGGACATGGGCTACGGCATCGAGACAGAGGCCGCGGGTCTGGAGGGCAATTTCGTCGAGCTGGCGCAGGCCGCGGCACAGGCACTTGCCCAAATCCGCCAGCCGCTGATCAAGCTCGGCGTGCGGCTGGAGGCCATGCTGGAGGATCCGCCCGACTGGCTCGACGGACAGGGCCGCGCGCGTATCGACGGCGCGCGCCACTCGCTTGCCTGGCGCATCGATACTCTGGCGGCGTGGGAAGCGCTGCTCGGGCGACTCGGCGGCGCGGCCGATCCCGAATTCGTCGACTGGCTGGCGGTCGACCGCAACGACGCGCGCGAGTTCGATGTCGGTCTCTACCGCCATTTCCTCGACCCGATGAAGCCGTTTGCCCGCACCGTGCTCGAAGGCGCGCACGGCGTCATGCTGACCAGCGCCACGCTGACCGACCGCAGCCCCGATGGCCGCGACTGGGCGGAGGCCGTCGCTCGCTCCGGCGCGCCGCATATCGAGGTCCAGCCGCATACCGCCGAGGCCGAGAGCCCCTTCGACTATGCCGCCAGCGCCGAGGTGTTGATCGTCACCGACGTCAGGAAGGGCGATCTCGCGGGCCTTGCCGGGGCCTACGCGAAAATCATCGAGCGATGCGGCGGCGGCGTGCTCGGCCTGTTTACCGCGATCCGCCGCCTGCGCGCCGTGCACGGCCGTATCGCCGACCGCCTCGCGCGCGAGGGGCTGCCCCTCTATGCTCAGCACGTCGACCCGATCGATACCGGGACGCTGGTCGACATCTTCCGCGACGATGCGCAGGCCAGCTTGCTCGGCACCGATGCCCTGCGCGACGGGGTGGACGTGCCGGGCGAATCGCTGCGCTGCGTCGTAATGGAGCAGGTGCCCTGGCCCAAGCCGAGCATCCTCCACCGCGCGCGACGGGCTTCCGGAGGTGGCTCCACCTACGACGACCGCATCATCCGCGCGCGACTGGCGCAGGCCTTCGGGCGACTGATCCGCTCGGCCGGGGACCGGGGCCATTTCGTCGTCCTTTCGCCCGCCTTCCCCTCGCGCCTGCTCAGCGCCTTTCCGCCCGGCGTGCCGGTGCTGCGCGTCACGCTCGACGAGGCTTTACAACGCCTCGGCCACGGTGTTGAAACGCAGGCGGCTTCCAGCACACAGGACCTGCCCATTTGAAACGCCTCGGCCTGCTGCGCCACGCCAAGTCCGACTGGGACGATATGTCGCTGCGCGATTTCGATCGCGGGCTGAACGACCGCGGGCGGCGCGGCGCGGCCTTGATGGGCGAGCACATCCGCGCGCTGGGCCATCGCTGGGACCGCGTGCTCGCCAGCCCGGCGGAGCGGGTGAAGCGCACGCTGGAGGCCAGCGCGCTGGCCGCGCCGATCATCTTCGAGCAGGACATTTACCTCGCCGATCCGGCCGCGCTGATGGCGCTGCTGCGCGGTCTGGACGAGGAGGATGGAGCGGTGCTGCTGGCGGCGCACAATCCGGGCCTGCAGGAACTGGCGCTGGCGCTCGTCCCGCCCGATGGAGAGGACGCGCTGTTCGACGAGGTGATGCACAAGTATCCGACGGCGGCCTATGCCGTGTTCGAACTCGCCATCGATCGCTGGGCTGATATCGCGGACGGTTGCGGCAAGCTCGTCCATTTCGCCCGCCCGCGCGATCTCGACCCGGAGCTTGGTCCCGAAACGCTGCGCTGACCGGTCTGCGGCTCGCACACCCAGCAGCGCATCCGCCCTGAAAAGCGGCACCGAACCAAGCCCCAGAACCAGACACGCTGGCCGCGATGCCAGCCGCGTACGGGCAGCACGAACAGGCGAAGCCGCATACGCGCGCGGCGTATCGCGGCGGACTGGCGATGGTCGTGATTGCGGGCGATGATCATGCCGAGACGTTAGGCAAACGTCGCAAACATTCCTCGTCCGGGCATCCGCGTAGAACCCCCGATCTCCACGGAAATGAATCCTGCACGGACCCTGGGAGGGGTCGAATCCTCAGCCGGCCAGGGCCTGCGCCAGCCGTTCGCGTATGGCGCGTAACTGGCGTGTTGCGTCACCCGGCAACGTCCTCGTCTCCGCGGTCGATTTCGTAGCGGCGGGAGCCGCGGCGCTTGACCCAGTGCCCTGAGCGATGGCCTGCCGCGCGCCCTTGAGTGTGTAGCCGTCGCGGTTGACCAGCCGGTCGATAGCCTCGATCACGGCCATGTCCTCGGCACGATAAAGCCGCCGCCCACCGCTGCGCTTCAACGGCTGGAGCATGGGAAACTGCTGTTCCCAGTAACGCAGCACATGGGGCTTGATGCCATAGGCCGACGAAACCTCGCCGATGGTGCGCATCGCACCCTCGTCCTTGCCGTCCGCAAAAAGAGGCCCCTCGCCGGCCATCAGCCGCGCGCGATCCGGTCCTTGAGCTTGTGGCTGGCGCGAAAGGTCATCACCCGGCGCGGGGTGATCGGCACCTCGATCCCGGTCTTGGGATTGCGACCGATGCGCTCCTTCTTGTCGCGCAGCACGAAGCTGCCGAAGCCGGAGATCTTCACGTTTTCGCCGTTACCCATCGCCTCGCACATCTTGGCGAGAATCTTCTCGACGAGGTCGAGGCTCTCGGCGCGCGAGAAGCCCATCTTGCGATTGATCGTTTCGGCCAGGTCGGCGCGAGTCAGTGTTCCGACGGAGCGCATCATGTCCATCCAGTCTCTCCCAGCGTTGCGACCTCAAGAGTTAATATGAACATTGATGCAAATTAAGGCAAGGATATCTACGATTGAAAACCGGGAATAATCTCACGCCCGCAACAGGCTGGCACCCCAGGTGAAGCCGCCGCCCATCGCTTCCAGCATTACCAGGTCGCCCGGCTTGATGCGCCCGTCCTTCTTCGCCACGTCGTAGGCCAGTGGAACGGAGGCGGCGCTGGTGTTGGCGTGCTGATCCACGGTGACGACCATGCGCTCCATCGGCAGGCCGAGCTTGCGCGCGGTGGCATCGAGGATGCGGGCGTTGGCCTGGTGCGGCACGATCCAGTCGATGTCGGCGGGACCCTTGCCCGCCTCGTCCAGCACCTCGCGCAGTACCTCGGCCAAGTTGACCACGGCATGGCGGAAGACCTCGCGGCCCTTCATGCGCAGCTTGCCGATCTCGCCGGTGGTGGAGGCGCCGCCGTCGACGTACAGCAGTTCGCCATGCTCTCCCTCGGCATGGAGGCGGGTGGCGAGGATACCCGGGCCGTCTTCCTCGACCTCGCGCCGCTCGATCACGAAAGCCCCGGCTCCGTCGCCGAACAGCACGCAGGTGCCGCGGTCCTCCCAGTCGAGGATGCGGCTGAAGGTCTCCGCCCCGATTACGATGGCGCGCTTGGCCATGCCGGCGCGGATCATCGCGTCCGCCGTGCCCAGCGCGTAGAGGAAGCCGGAGCACACCGCCGCCACGTCGAAGGCCGGGAAGCCCTTGCCGCCCAGCGCGTGCTGCACGGTGGTGGCGGTGGCGGGAAAGGTGCGATCGGGCGTGGCGGTGGCCAGCACGATCAGGTCGACATCGGCGATGGCAACGCCCGCATCCTCCAGCGCCGCACGCGCGGCGGCGGTGGCGAGGCTGCCGGTCGTCTCGTCCGGCTCGGCGATGTAGCGCTGGGTAATGCCCGTGCGCTCGCGGATCCACTCGTCGCTGGTGTCGACGCGCTCCGCCAGCTCGGCGTTGGAGACGCAGGTGCGCGGCAGGGCGCTGCCGGTGCCGATGATACAGCTGCGGATCATTACTTGGCTTCGGCCTCGATAGCGGCGGCGGGGCCTTGCGCGGGCGCGTCCATCCCCGCGCCGATCTCGGCCAGATCGGCGGCGATGCGGCGGGTGATGTCGTCCTCCAGCAGCCGCGCGCAGACGTGCACGGCGTTGGAGACGCCCTTGGCATTGGCGCTGCCGTGGCTCTTCACCAGCACGCCGTTGAGGCCGAGAAAGACGCCGCCGTTGTGGTTGTTGGGGTCGAGATGGTGGCGCAGCAACTCGGTCGCCGGACGGCTGACGAGGAAGCCCACCTTGCTTCGCAGCGAGCTGGTGAAGGCGGTCTTGAGCAGGTCGGTCACGAAGCGGGCCGATCCCTCGATGGCCTTTAGAGCGATGTTGCCGGAAAAGCCGTCCGTCACCACCACGTCCACCTCGCCGCGATTGATCTTGTCGGCCTCGATGAAGCCGTCGAACTGCATGGCGAGGCCGGTGGCGGCGGCCAGCCGCTGGCTCGCACCGCGCAAATCGTCGGTGCCCTTGATGCTTTCCGTGCCGATGTTGAGCAGGCGCACGCGCGGCGCCGCCTTGCCGGTGACGATGCGGGCATAGGCCGCGCCCATCACGGCGAACTGGATGAGGTTTTCCGCATCGCAATCGGTGTTGGCGCCAAGGTCGAGCATGACCACGTCGTTTTCGCCCAACGTCGGCATCAGGCCGGCGAGCGCGGGACGGTCGATGCCGGGCATGGTGCGCAGCGCCAGCTTGCCCATGGCCATCAGCGCGCCGGTGTTGCCGCCGCTGACGGCCGCGCCGCAGTCGCCGGTCTTCACCGCGTTGATGGCGAGGCCCATGCTGGTGGTCTTGGCGCGGCGGAGCGCCCGGCTGGGCTTCTCGTCGCCGGAGACCACCTCGTCGCAGTGGAGGATCTCGCTGGCCGAGCGCATGTTGGGATGCGCTTCGAGCGCGGCCTTGATGCGCGGCTCGTCGCCCACCAGCAGGAAGCGGAACTTGTCGTGGCGGCGGCGCGCGAGCGCGGCGCCCTCCACCATCACGCGCACGCCCTCATCCCCGCCCATCGCGTCGATTGCGATACGCGGTAAGCTCATGCGCTAGCGCTCCTGTTCAAAGCCGAGGTCTTAAACGCCCTTGGGCTCAACGACCTGGCGGCCGTTGTAGTGCCCGCACGCGGGGCACAGGTTGTGCGGGCGCTTGAGTTCGCCGCAGTTCGAGCATTCGTGGAACGCCTCGACCTTGAGCGAATCGTGCGACCTGCGGTTGCCGCGGCGATGCGGCGAAACTTTTCTCTTGGGGACAGCCATGGTGGCACCCGTTCCTTGAATTTCTAGCGATTACGTGTCGATGCCGACCTAGGCGATGCCCGGCCCCCGCGCAAGCGCGGCGACCCGAAGCGAAGCCCGGATGCGGCGAAGGCGCGCGCTATAACGGGTTTCGCCCGCGTTGCAAGCGGCGCGGCAGTCTCCTATCGCACGCCGGGGCGCGAGGGGAGACGAGACAATGGCAGACCTGCACATCAGCCTGTTCAGCGCCGCGCTGGCGGCAATCATCAACCTGTGGCTGGCCATGCGCTGCGGCCGGGTGCGGATCAGCAATCGCATCCTGCACGGCGATGGCGGCGACGCGGCCATGCAGCGTCACATGCGCGCGCAGGCGAACTTCGTAGAGTATACTACCTTCGCGCTGGTGCTGATCCTGGTGCTCGACCTTGCCGACCAGGACGGCTGGGTGCTCGGGCTGACGGCGCTCGCCTATTTCGCCGCGCGGCTGCTGCACCCGCTGGGGATGCAGGCCGACCATCCGGCAAGGACACGCCAGATCGGCATCATCGTCACCTTTGCGCTGCTGCTGTTCTGGAGCCTGTGGGCGCTGCTGGTGGGCGCGCGGGTGCTTTAACCGGCGGCCATCGCCGCGTCGCTCACGAAGGGGTTGCTCTCCCGCTCGCGGCCGAAGGTGCTGGTGGGGCCGTGGCCGGGCACGAAGGTGACGCCGTCGCCGAGCGGCCAGAGCTTCTGCGTGATCGCGTCGAGCAGGTCCTGATGATTGCCCATGGGGAAATCGGTCCGCCCGATGCTGCCCTGGAACAGCACGTCGCCGACGAAGGCGAACTGGCTCTCGCGGTGGAAGAATACCACGTGGCCGGGCGTATGGCCGGGGCAGTGGAGAACCTCCAGCGTCAGGTCTCCGACGGTGACGGTGTCGCCATCGACGAGCCAGCGCGTGGGTTCGAACACCTCGCAGGTCATGCCGAAGCGGGGCGCGTCGTCCTCCAGCCGACTGATCCAGAAGCGGTCCGCTTCGTGCGGCCCCTCGATCGGCAGGCCGAGCTCGTCGGCGAGCATCCCCGCCTGCCCGCAGTGATCGGCATGGCCATGGGTGAGGAGGATCTTCTCCAGTGTCACCCCGGCCTTGGCGACCGCCGCCTTGAGCTTGTCCAGCTCACCCCCCGGATCGACAAGCGCCCCGCGCATCGTCTTGGTGCACCAGACCAGCGAGCAATTCTGCTGGAACGGCGTGACGGGCACGATGGCGGCGCGGATCGGGGTTGGCGTGGTCATGGCAAGCGAGATGGCCGCGCGGGCGCGCGGTTGCAAGCGGGCGGCTAGACCCGCCCGCTCTTCCAGACCACTCGCCCCACGATCTGCAAATCCTCCGCACTCACCTGGATCGGCGGATAGGCGAGGTTCTGGCTGAGCAGGCTGAACTGCCCCGCCCCGCGGCTGGCGACGCGCTTGACCAGCAGGCTGTCGTCGAGGCGGACGACGTGGATGCCGTCGCGGAAGGGCTGGTCGCGGCGGTCGACGAGCACCTCGTCCCCTTCGCGCAACAGCGGCTCCATCGAATCGCCGACCACGCGGATGCTGGAGAGCTGCGCGCCGTCGAGGCCGTGCTCGGCCAGCCAGCGGCGGGAGAAGCGGAAAGCGTCGAACTCGGCTTCCTCGGCTGGTGTGGCGCCGGGTCCGGCGGAAGCGTCGATGGCAAGGCGCGGAACGTCGATCCATTCGGCCCGCACGCGCGGCGCGGGAATGTAGGATTTATCCTGCGGAGCGCCCAAGTCCGATTCGCTTATACCTAGGAAAGTCGCCAGCTTGTGGCGATCCTCCTCTTCCAGCTTCTTGGGGCTGCCCTTGGTGACATACTGCTGCAAATACGTACCGTTACGACCGATCATGCGCGACAGGGCGGCGAGGCTCTCCCCCCGCGCACGGGCCGCTTCCAGCAATGTCTCGCGGGCATCCATGGCATTTCCTCGATGGTGAACGAAAACTTCCTACACGATGTATTTTTCCTAGACAAGTAGGATTTCGCGCGCTTTTCATGGGCCATCGGCCGCCGGCGAATCGAGTCGCCCGACGCCGCGAAGCCATAGCCAAGGGGAAGCGCCAGATGCTCATTCGCCAGATCGAAGTGTTCCTGAAACGCACGAAGATGCCCGCGACAAAATTCGGCCGCCTCGCCGCGCACGATCCGCGCTTCGAGGGCGATCTTCGCAATGGCCGCACCCCGCGCCCCGCGACGCAATCACGGGTGGAACATTTCATGAACGAATATCGGGAGACCACCGGTGCATATTGATCCGCAGACCCAGACCGCCGCTCCCGCCGGGGGCAAAACCGCACGCCGCCAGCGCAAGGGTGCGCGCGAGCATCTCGCCGAGGCTCTCCTCCAGCTAGCCCGCGGCCATGGTCGCATTGCCACCCATCACGAGAAGAGCTGGGCCAGCATCACCTTTGCCGGCACCCGCCACCGGGTGACGATGGAGTTCGAGGGTGCCGAGGCTGTCGAAACCGGCGAATGCTTCATCGCCTACCTGCCCGAGCACGAATTCGCCGTCCCCCGCCAGCTGGTGGCCGATGCGGCGGTGACCGAGGTCGACCATCGGCTCGAGCCCCCGCTGATGCGGGTGACCTGCGAACTGCTGCTGCTCGAGGAGGGTTGATCGCTCACAAGGGCTGGCGCAATTATCGCTTATAGAACCAGAGGGGATCGAATGATGATGCGCCTGACCGCCTGCATGCTCATGGCCAGCCTTTTGCTGGTCTCGGCTACGCCCGCGATGGCACAGGACCTGGAGCGGCAGGAGATCATCGTCACCGGATCGCGCATCGATCAGGACGACTACTCCGACTACCAGCCGGCCGTGGGTTTGCGGAGGCAGGCGGATTTCCTCGTCCAGCAGGTCGTCATCCGAGGCGATACCCGCGACAGCGAGGAGCGCGAGCGGGAAATCCGCGCCATGCTGCTGCGCGCCATCGAACGAGCCGGCAGCGCGGGCGTGGAACTGGCGCAGGGCACATACATCGTGACCCGCCTGACCCCGCAGAACGCGGCGGAACTGGAGCTGGTCGGCGACCGTCGCCCCGACAGCGAGCTCGTAAGCTTCCTCATCAAGGCTCCGCTCGCCGGGACCAACGTGCAGGAGGCGCAGCGCCGCATCGCGGCTTTTGTGGAGGGTGTGCCCGAGGTCGGCCGGGCGCAGATGGACACCGTGGGCGATCCAACGCTCTCGATCGTCGGACCGGACAGCTACCGCGATGCGATCATCGCCGAGGTGGCGGCGGATTCCCGCCGGCAGGCCGCGTTGGTCGGTGCGGACTACGCCATCGAACTGGCCGGTCTCAACATGCCGGTCCAGTGGACCCGCGCCGGGCCCGGAGAGGTACTGCTCTTCATCCCCTACGAACTGCGCGTGGTGCCGCGCCCCTAGGACGCGGCTGCCGCGGTCAGGTCCGCCGTATCACCAGGTTCCGGATCTCGCTCATGTCTTCCATGGCGAAGCGCACGCCCTCGCGGCCGAGGCCGGAGTTCTTGACGCCGCCGTAGGGCATGTTGTCGACGCGGGTGCTGGGGATGTCGTTCACCATCACCCCGCCGACTTCGAGCCGGTCCCAGGCCTCCATCACCTTGAACAGGTCGCGCGTGAAGATACCCGCCTGCAGGCCGAACTCGCTGCGGTTAACCTCGGCAAGCGCCTCGTCCCAGTCAGCGAACTTCATCAGCACGGCGACCGGCCCGAAGGCTTCCTCGTTGACGATCTTGGCGGCCTTGTCGACGTTCTCCAGCAGTGTCGCCTCGAACATCTGGCCGTCCTGTCCGCCGCCGCAGAGCAGCGTCGCGCCGCCGTCCACCGCCTCGTCGATCCAGCCCTTGAGGCGCTCGGCCTCGCCGGTGTCGATCATCGGGCCGATAAAGGTGTCGCGGTCCTTGGGATCGCCCGCCTTCAGCTTCTTCGCGGCCGCCACCAGCTTGTCGCGGAAGACGTCGTAGACCTGCTCGTGCACCAGCACGCGCTGCACGCTGATGCAGCTCTGGCCGGACTGGTAGAAAGTGCCGGTGATCACGCGGTCGCAGGCGTCCTCAAGGTCGGCATCGGCATCGATCACGCAGGCCGCGTTGCCGCCGAGTTCGAGAATGACCTTCTTCTTGCCCGCCTTCGCCTTCAGCGCCCAGCCCACCTCGTCGGAGCCGGTGAAGCTCAACAGCTTCAGCCGCTCGTCGGTGGTGAAAAGGTCCGCCCCGTCGCGGCTGGCGGGGAGGATGGAGAAGGCGCCTTCGGGCAAGTCGGTCTCGGCCAGAACCTCGCCGATAATCAGCGCGCCCAGCGGCGTCTTGCTGGCGGGCTTGAGCACGAAGGGGCAGCCGACCGCGATGGCGGGCGCGATCTTGTGCGCGGCGAGGTTGAGCGGAAAGTTGAACGGGCTGATGAAGCTGCACGGGCCGAGCGGCACGCGCTTCCACATCGACTGGTAGCCCTTGGCGCGCTCGCTGATGTCGAGCGGCATGATCTCGCCGCCGATCCGCACCGATTCCTCGGCGGCGATCTGGAAGGTGTCGATAAGGCGCGTCACCTCGCCCTCGCTGTCGCCGATGGGCTTTCCGGCCTCGACGCACAGCGCATAGGCCAGCTCCTCCTGCCGCTCCTTGAAGCGCGCGACGCAGTGTTCGAGCACGGCCTTGCGCTCGTAACTGGCGAGCCGCGCCATCGGCTCGGTCGCGCGCACGGCACCGGCGATGGCCTCGTCGATGATCTGAGGACTGGCGAGCGCGGTGCGGAAGGCGACCTCGCCGGTGAACTTGTCGGTCACCTCAAGGTCGGTGTTCGGCTGCTGGGCCTTGTTGTTGAGGTAGAGCGGATAAGTGTCTTTGAGCTTGGTCATGCCCGAACTACGCGGGCGAGGCGCAAAGGGTCCGGACCTAGTAACCGCGCGCGAGATCGACCTCGGCCTCCAGCGGCTCGCCGCGGCGGAAACGTTCGCAGTTCGTCAGGAAGCGGTCGGCGGCGCGCCGGCGGCTGGCGGCGTTGGGAATGCCGGCGAGGTGCATGGTGATCTGCACGTTCGGCAGGGCCCATAGCGGGTGGCCGGGCGGCAGCGGCTCCGGGTCGGTCAGGTCGAGGATCGCGCCGCCAACCTGGCCCGCTTCCAGTGCGGCGACGAGGGCAGGCTGGTCGATCGTCTCGGCGCGGCCGAAGTTCACCACCACGGCGTCCGGCTTCATCTCCGCGAACTCGGCGGCACCGAGCATGGCCCGGGTCTCGCAAGTGCTGGGCAGCGTCATCACGATCCAGTCGAAGCTGGCGAGCTGGCCGCGCCAGTCGTCGGGGCCGAGAACCCCTTTACCTGCGTGCGAACGGACGGGCACGCAGTCGACCCCGAACCCTGCGAGGATGCGCGCGATCGCCTGTCCGATCGCGCCGTAACCGAGAATCAACGCGCGGCTGCCCATGAGCTCGCGCCCTCCCGGGGGCTGGCGGGTCCAGCCGTGCCGCTCCTGCAGGCGCACGATCTCGCGATAGCCGCGCGCGTGGCCGAGCATGGTCATGACGGCGAATTCCGCGACCTGGTTCGCCGCCAGCCCCGCCCCGCAGGTCAGCACCACGCCGCGCTCCGCCAGTTCGCCGAGCGGCATCCAGTCGACCCCGGCATAGGCGCTGCTGAGCCACCGCAGCCGCGGTGCGGCGGCGATGGCGGCAAGCGCGGGGGCCTTGTCGTGCATGTCGAACCAGCCGATCTCGGCCGAGGGGGCGAGCGAAAGCAGATGCGCCTCGTCCCGCCACCAGGCCACGTCAATCCAGTCAGGCAGGCGGCCCTCGAGCCCGGGCCGCGCCCACTCCGGCAGGACGGCGCGGATCAGAGCTTCCATTCCCAGCCGAGCGGGTCGCCGTCCATGACCTCGACGCCCTGCGCCGCCAGCTCGTCGCGCAGGGCATCGGAGCGAGCGAAGTCCTTGGCCGCGCGCGCTTCCTTGCGGGCGGCGAGCGCGGCTTCGATTTCGGTCTCGGTTATGATGGCCCACTTGGGGCGGAGGCGCAGATCGGCGCGGTCGATGTCGAGAAGGCCGAGGCCGAGGACGGCGTCCATTCGCTCGATGACGGCGCGCTTCACGCCGGCATCGACTTTCTTGGTCGCCAGTGCATCCTCGAGCGCGGTGAGCGCGACGGCGGTGTTTAGATCGTCGCTCATTGCCGTGTCGAACCGCGCTAAGGCATCGGCGAACTTGGGATGATCGGTCTCACACAGCTCGGCATCGCGGAACGGCTGGACGGCCATGACCATGCGCTTCAATCGCGTCAGTGCAGCACCGAGGCCTTCCCAGCTGAACTCCAGTTCGCTGCGATAGTGCGCCTGCAAACACATCATGCGGTAGGCGTGTGGGTGGTAGCCCCTGTCGATCAGCAGTTGCAGGCGCAGGAACTCGCCCGCCGATTTGCTCATCTTTCCAGAGCGTTCCACCAGGAAGTTGTTGTGCATCCACAGCCGCGCGCCGGAGTGGTCGCTGCCGCAGAAAGCCTGGTTCTGGGCGATCTCGTTGGGATGGTGAATTTCGCGGTGGTCGATGCCGCCGGTGTGGATGTCGAAGGGGAAGCCGAGCAGCGCCTCGCCCATGACCGAGCATTCGAGGTGCCAGCCCGGCGCGCCGCGGCCCCAGGGCGAATTCCACTCCATCTGCCGCGTCTCGCCCGGCGGGGTCTTGCGCCAGATGGCGAAGTCGGCGGCATTGCGCTTGCCCTCGACGCTCTCGATCCGGCCTTCTCCCTCTTCGGTAACTGCGCGCGCCAAACGCCCGTAATCGTTGACAGTCGTGACGTCGAAATAGAGCCCGCTGTCGAGTTCGTAGCAATGCCGGTCCGCGATGCCTTTCGCGAAATCGATCATCTGTTCGACGTAGTCGGTGGCAATCGACCAGTGCGCCGGCTGGCGGATGTTCAGCGCCTTCACGTCCGCCCAGTAGGCCTCGGTATAATGCCGCGCGATGTCCCAGATCGATTGGGCTTTCGCCGCCGCCGCCTTTTCCAGCTTGTCCTCGCCCGCGTCGGCATCGTCCGTCAGGTGGCCGACATCGGTGATGTTGATGACGTGGGTGAGCTTGTAGCCCTTCCAGCTCAGCGTGCGCCCCAGCGTGTCGGCGAAGACGTAGGCGCGCATGTTGCCGATGTGCGGGTAGTTGTAGACCGTCGGCCCGCACGAATAGACCCGCGCCTCGCCCGGGTGGACGGGCTCGAAGGTTTCGAGCTGGCGGGTGAGCGAGTTGAAGAGCTGAAGGTCGGTCATGGCGCCACTGCGATTAGGGGGCGCACGGTCTTGCGGCAAGTCAGAGCGGCGGCAGTTTGAAACCCGTCACCAGCCACCCAGCCCCCTCGCGCCGGAACAGCAGTTGCGGGCCGGGCGTGCCGTCCGCGAAAGTGCCGACGCCGCGGAAGTGGTCGAAGTCGTCGCGCTCGACGTCCCAGGTGATGGCCTGCGTGCGAAGCCGCTCGGGCAGGAACGGTGCGGCCATGGCGCCTGTGGCGACCAGCGTGCCGAGCGAATCGGCATTCACCGCCCGGTCGATCACCTCGCGCCCGGCCCGGTCGACGATTGCGTCCGGTACCATGCCGAACAATCCGCCCCGCTCACGCTGCTGGCCTACGAGTTCGCCCAATTGCTCGCGCGCGGACCGGCGCACGGCTGGAAAGTCCACCTTCCCCTCCAGCGCCGCCACGTCCCCGCTCCGCGCCGCATCGGCAAGCGAGCGCATGGCCCACCACGGCGAGGCGAAATACCATCCGGCGAACAGGGCCAGCAGGATAACGGCGAGGACAAGGAGCTTACGCATCACTCCACCTCGAACAGGTCCGCCAGCTGCTCGATGATCGTGCCGCCGAGCTGTTCGACGTCCATGATCGTCACCGCCTTCTTGTAGTATCGCGTCACGTCGTGGCCGATGCCGATGGCTACTAGCTGCACGGGGCTGACCTTTTCGATCCACTCGATCACCTTGCGCAGGTGCGCCTCGAGGTAACCGGCCGAGTTCACCGACAGCGTCGAATCGTCGACCGGCGCACCGTCGGATATGACCATCAGGATGCGGCGGTCCTCTGGTCTCGCGAGCAAGCGCTCGTGGGCCCAGAGCAGCGCTTCGCCATCGATGTTCTCCTTCAGCAGCCCCTCGCGCATCATCAGGCCGAGGCTGCGGCGGGCGCGGCGCATGGGCTCGTCGGCTTTCTTGTAGATGATGTGCCTCAAGTCGTTGAGGCGGCCGGGGTGTTCGGGGCGGCCGTCGGCCAGCCAGCGCTCGCGGCTCTGCCCGCCCTTCCAGGCGCGGGTGGTGAAGCCCAGCACCTCCACCTTCACCCCGCAACGCTCCAGCGTGCGCGCGAGGATGTCGGCGCTGATGGCAGCAATGGAGATCGGGCGTCCGCGCATGGAGCCCGAATTGTCGATCAGCAGGGTGACGACGGTGTCCTTGAAGTCCTGTTCCTGCTCGACCTTGTAGCTGAGTGAGGTGCCCGGGCTGATGATCACGCGCGCCAGCCGGGCGGCGTCGAGCATCCCCTCCTCCTGGTCGAAATCCCAGGCGCGGTTCTGCTGCGCCATCAGGCGGCGCTGGAGCCTGTTGGCGAGCCGGGTGACGACGCCCGCGAGGCCCGCCAGCTGGCTATCGAGATAGGCGCGCAGGCGATCGAGTTCCTCGAAATCGCACAGGTCCGTCGCCTCGACGACCTCGTCGTATTCCGTGGTGAAGGCCTGGTAGTCGAAGCTGTCGGGAATGTCCTGCCACGGCGCGTTGCGGCGCTGCGGGAGCATCATTTCCTCGCCGTCGTCGCCCGGGTCGCCCTCGGCCAATTCGTCCTCGCCGGGCGCCTGGTCCTCGCTCTCGCCCTCGCCGTCCTCGCCCTCGGCGGCTTCGGAGCGAGCGTCGGGGCTCTCGCGCGGCTGGTCGGTGTCCTCGTTGTTCTCGGGCGCTTCCTCCTCGCCGTCGGCCTCGTCGCCGTCATCGTCCTCGCCGCCGTCCTCGGGGTCGAGCTCGGCGGGAACCATGTCGAGATGGCGCAGCATGTCGAGGCCCAGCTTCTGGAAGGCCCGCTGGTCGTGCAGCGCCTCGGCGAGCTGCTCGAAATCGTCGCCGGTGCGCGCCTCGATGTGCTCGCGCACCAGTTCGACGCCTTGGCGCGCGGCGGCGGGCGGGGCCTGCCCGGTCAGCTGTTCGCGCAGCATCAGCGCGAGCGCGGCGTGGAGCGGCACTTCGTCCGCCGTGGTGGCGCGGGCAAGCGCGCTACCCATGGCGCGGCGGTCCTGCATGGCGGCCATGTTGCCGCGCATCCCGGCGTATCCGGTTTCGCCGATGGCCTCGTAGCGCACGCGCTCGATGGCGTCGTAGCAGGCGCGCGCGTCGGCATCTACAGGGCGGCCGCGGTCGTGCAGGCGCGCGTCGTGATGGCGCAGGCGCAGGGCGAAACTGTCGGCGAACCCGCGCGCTTCCTGCGCGTCGGCGGCGGGAACGCTCCGCGCGGGCATGGGCACGCGCACGCTCTTGCCCATTTCGCTGGCGGCATCGGCGGTAAAGCCCACGTCCACCTCGGCATCGCCGGCAATGGCGCGGGTGGCGCCGGTCAGCGCGAGGCGGAAACGGTCGAGGGGGGATTCGTCTGACATTGCGGGGCGGCTATGAAGCAGGACGCAGCCCTCGCCAAGCCTAGCGGCCAAAGGTCCGTGCGGCGGCTGGCAGGCTCGAGGCGAGGCTGGCCCATGGGTCGGGCGCGTCGTCGCGTTCGACAAGCCAGTGGACCGGGCGGTCGCCCACCGCCCGGCGCAGGGCGGCAAAATCCAAGGTGCCCGCGCCGACATCGGCCATGGCGCCGTCGGCGGCCATGTCCTTCAGGTGGAAGTGCGTCACCCGGCCGGCGTGGGCGCGATAGAAGGCCACCGGATCCTCGCCCCCGCGCGCGACCCAATAGGTGTCGAGTTCGAAGCCGATGGCGGGGTCGAGGTCGGCCATCAGCAGGTCGATGGGGCGCTGGCCCTCGACGGGAGCGAATTCGAAATCGTGGGCGTGGTAGGCAAAGGCCATTCCCTCGGCGCGGGCGATGGCGGCGACGGCGTTCATCCGCGCGATCCAGCCGCGCCACTGGGCCAGCGTGCGGCGCTCTTCGGGCGGAAGCCAGGCGAGCATGATGGTGTCGGCGCACATGGCCCTTGCCTCGGCGATGGCGCGTTCCGGATCGTCGCGCAGCAGTTCCCACGGAACGTGGACCGCGGCGACCTCCAGCCCCAACGCGCGGGTTTCCCGGCACAGGGCGGCGGACCGGTCGCCGTAGGTGCGGTAGTACTCGACCTCGTCGAAGCCGAGCGCGGCCACGCGGCGTAGAGTGGCGACGGGGTCGCGGTCCATGTCCGCGCGAACGGTGTAAAGCTGGACACCGACGGGGTCTGATATTTGTGCGGGCACGGTCTGGCAGGCGGACAGCGCGATGGCCGCCGCTGCCTGGGTCCATGCCCGCCGCACGGTCAGAACGCGCCCGCCGTCCCGAAGACGCCGATCAGCACCGGATCGTTGGTGGCGCGCGGGTCGCGGCGGATGGCGGTTTCCTCGAAGCCCATCTCGTTCCAGATGGCGTTGTCGATATTGCGCGAGAGGGTGTTGGCAATGCCGCCCACGTCGACGCCGGTGGCCGCCGCCAGTAGCTGGCCGACCAGCGGCTCGTTCGCCACGCGCATGGCGCGGCCGAGTTCGGGGACCATGGCCTCCACCAGCGTCATGCCCAGGTTCTGGCGCAGGAAGCCGGTCGCCGCGGTCGGCCCGCCCTGCACCAGTGCCAGCGCGTTCTGGAAGCCGATCACGCGTACCGCGTCTGTCACCAGCGGCGCGGCGCGGTAGGCGCCCTCGATGGCGATGTCGGCAAAGGCATCCGCCAGCCGGTCGCGGAAGAGGCTGGAAGTGAGGATATTGGCGAGCACCCCGCCTCGCGTGCCGAGCAGGTTTTCCAGTCCCAGCGCGCCGACCTGGTTTTCCCAGAAGCCGCCGGGTGCAAGCATCCGGGCAAAGGCGCGCTCGCTGGAGAGATAGAGCAGGCGGCGGATCGCGTCCTCCATCGTCCAGCCGCCGTAGCTGGCGCAGCCAGGAAGCGCGATCACGCCCGCGCCCAGGCCGACGCCGGCGATGAACTTGCGACGGCTGGCGACGCTGTGGATGACGGAAGTGTTGGCCAATTCGGACATAACGCGACTCCTAACCTTGCCGCGCAACGGGGGCGGCGCCCATATGTGGTCCCGATGTCTGCCACCCGCGTACGCCTACTCGTCATGAACGCCGCACTTGGGCCGCTCGACTATCGCGTGCCGGAGGGAGTGGAAGCACCGTACGGCAGCGTGGTGGTCGCGCCGCTCGGGCCCCGGCAGGTGACAGGGATCGTCTGGGAGGAAGAACACCTTCCCACTTTACCCGTTCCTGAATCCAAACTGCGCCCGCTGTTCAGCGTGCTCGACGTGCCGCCGATCCGCGCGGAGCTGCGTCGCCTGATCGAGTGGACGGCGGACTATTACGTCGCGCCAATGTCGGCGGTCGCGCGCATGGTGATAGCCAGCGGCGGCGCGCTGCGCGGTCCCGCGACGATGACTGAATACCGGCTGTCGGGCGGGATGCCGGAGCGCATGACCGCGCAGCGCGAGCGGGCGATCGAGGCGCTGGACGGCGAGCAGGCGACGATCCGCGAGCTGGCGGGGCTCTCGGGCGTTTCCGAGGGCGTGCTGCGCGGCCTCGTCAACCAGGGCGTGCTGGAGCCGGTGGAGGTCGACGTCGACCGCCCCTACCCGCCCGCGCGCGCCGATTTCGACGCGCCCGATCTCAGCCCCGAGCAGGCCGAGGTGGCGGAGCGGCTGGTGGCGGCGGTGGGCGAGGCGACATTCGCGCCCTTCCTGCTCGACGGGGTGACCGGATCGGGCAAGACCGAGACCTATTTCGAAGCCGTCGCCGCAGCCATCGCCGCCGGTCGCCAGGTGCTCGTCCTGCTGCCCGAAATCGCGCTGACCCAAGCGTTCCTGTCGCGGTTCGAGGCGCGGTTTGGCGCCGCGCCCGTCACCTGGCACTCCAGCCTGAAATCGACCGAGCGCCGCCGCGCCTGGCGCGCCATCGCCAGTCGGCCAGAGAACGGCGGCGCGCAGGTGGTGGTCGGCGCGCGCTCGGCGCTGTTCCTGCCCTATGCCGCGCTCGGCCTGATCGTGGTCGACGAGGCGCACGAGATCAGCTTCAAGCAGGAGGACGGCGTGCGCTACAACGCGCGCGACGTCGCCGTGATGCGCGGCTATTTCGAGGGCATTCCGGTGATTCTCGCCAGCGCCACCCCGGCGCTCGAGAGCCTGCACATGGCCGACACCGGCACCTACAAGAAATTGGTGCTGCCCAGCCGTTTCGGCGGGGCGCAGCTGCCCGAAGTGCATCTTGTGGACCTGACCGAAGAGCAGCCGGGCCGCGGCGCGTGGATCGCGGCTCCGCTGCGCGCCGCCTTGCAGGACCGGCTGGCCAAGGGCGAGCAATCGCTCCTGTTCCTCAACCGCCGCGGCTATGCCCCGCTGACGCTGTGCCGCAACTGCGGCTTCCGCTTCCAGTGCCCCAATTGCAGCGCCTGGCTGGTCGAGCATCGCCTCAGCCGCCGCCTCGCCTGCCACCACTGCGGGCATGAGACCAAGCCCCCCGAGACCTGCCCCGAATGCGGCGAGCCCGATTGCCTCGTCGCCTGCGGCCCGGGCGTGGAACGCATCGCGGACGAGGTGGCCGAGATCCTTCCCGATGCCCGCGTCGCGGTCGTTACCTCCGACACCATCCACTCGCCCGCCAAGGCCGCCGAGTTCGTCGCCATGACCGAGGCTGGGGCCATCGACGTCATCGTGGGCACGCAGCTCGTCACCAAGGGCTTCCACTTTCCCGAGCTGACGCTGGTGGGCGTGATCGACGCCGACCTCGGCCTCGAAGGCGGCGACCTGCGCGCGGCGGAGCGCACGTACCAGCAGGTGGCGCAGGTTGCCGGGCGCGCAGGACGCGGCGCGAAGCCGGGCGAGGTGCTGATCCAGACGCGCCATCCCGACGCCCCCGTCATCGCCGCGCTGGCGAGCGGCGACCGCGACGCCTTTTACGAGGCGGAGACCGACAACCGCCGCCACGCGGGTGCACCGCCGTTCGGGCGCTGGGCCGCCATCATCGTCTCCAGCGAGGACGAGGCCGAGGCGCGCGAGGCGGCGAACCGCATTGGCGCGACGCGCCCATTCCTCGACGACGTCCATGTGCTCGGCCCCGCGCCCGCCCCGCTTGCCCTCTTGCGCGGCCGCTACCGCTATCGCCTGCTGCTCAACGCCCGGCGCAGCGCGGAGCTGCAGAAGGTCATCCGCCAGTGGCTGGGCGGCGTCGATCTTCCGCCTGGCGTGCGCGTGGGGGTGGACATCGACCCCTACAGTTTCGTCTGAGGCAAGGCCTGCTATGCGTTCGCGTATGCGAAATAGGTTTGATTTCGCGCCGCTTACGGGCATGAAGCGCCGCCCAACCTTCTGACAGCCGTATCGCGATCCATGACGCCCCCCGACTATCCAGCGCAAGCCGCCCATTTCGCCAACCAGCCACTGTTCGCCGGGCTGCCGGGTGACGTCACCGTGTCGTTCGAGGTATTTCCTTCGAAGACCGAAAAAGCCGAGGATTCGATGCTGCGGGCGGTCCATTCGCTCGCCACGCTCGGGCCCAGCTTCGTTTCGGTCACCTACGGCGCGGGCGGCTCCACGCGTGAGCGCAGCCTCGCCACCGCTACCCGTATCGCACGCGAGGTCCATGTGCCTGTCGCCGCGCACCTCACCTGCGTCGGCGCCAGCCGCGACCAGACGCTGGCCATGGCAGACAAGTTCTGGGACGAAGGCATCACCCGCGTGGTCGCGCTGCGCGGCGACATGCCCAACGAGGCGGGCAAGCTCGACCATCCGTTCGAAGCGCACCCGGAAGGCTATTCCTGCGCCGCCGAACTGGTCGAGGGGCTGCTGGAGCGGCACCCGTTCGACGTCTCGGTTTCCGCCTATCCGGAGATGCACCCGGAAGCCAAATGTGCCGACGAGGAACTCGCCTACCTCAAACGCAAGCTGGACGCGGGCGCGAACCGGGCGATCACGCAGTTCTTCTTCAGCTCCGACGCCTTCCTGCGCTTCCGCGACCGCGCCGTGGCCATCGGTATTGACAAGCCGATCGTGCCGGGCATCCTGCCGGTCCACAACCTTTCCCGCACCAAGCAGATGGCCGACCAGTGCGGGGCGACCCTCCCCGACTGGATCGTCGAGCTGTTCGACGGGCTGGACGACCACCCGCAGGCGCGCGAGCTGGTTTCCGCCACGGTCAATGCCGAGTTCAGCCGCCGCCTCTATGCCGAGGGGGTGCGCGAGTTCCACTTCTATACCCTCAACAAGAGCGAGCTGGCCTACGCCACCTGTCACCTGCTCGGCCTGCGCCCCGTGCGCGAAAACCTGCTGGAGCAGGCGGCATGAATGCGCGCGAAGCCCTGCTCGCCGCCGCCGCGGAGCGCATCCTGCTGTTCGACGGCGCCTTCGGGACCGAGATCCAGAACCGCCGGCTGTCGGAAGAGGACTTCGCCGGAACGCTCGGCCTCGGCGCCGACCAGAAGGGCAACAACGACATTCTCGCCCTCTCCCGCCCCGACGTGATCGACGCGGTGACGCGCGACTATCTCGCCGCCGGGTCGGACGTGGTCTCCACCAACACCTTTTCCGCCAACCGCATCAGTCAGGCGGACTACGCGGCGGAGAACCTGGTGGCCGAGATCAACCTCGCCGCCGCGCGCATCGCCCGCAAGGCCGCCGACGATTTCGCCGCGCAGGACGGCAAGCCCCGTTTCGTGGCCGGGGCCATCGGCCCGACCAACAAGACCCTCTCCCTCAGCCCCGACGTGGAAGACCCCGGCTACCGCGAGATCGACTTCGACTACCTGACCGACGTCTATCGCCAGCAGGCCGAAGCGCTGGTCGAGGGCGGCGCGGACTTCATTCTGATCGAGACGATCTTCGACACCCTCAACGCCAAGGCCGGGATCATGGCCGTGCGCCAGCTCGCCAAGGCGCTGGGCCGCGACGTGCCGCTGATGCTCTCGATGACGCTGACGGATCTCTCGGGCCGCAACCTCTCGGGCCACACGGTCGAGGCCTTCTGGTACGCCGTGCGCCATGCGAACCCGGTCGCGGTCGGCCTCAACTGCAGCTTCGGCGCGGAGCAGCTTCGCCCGCACGTGCAGCTGCTCTCCGGCATCGCCGACACCCTGCTGCTTGCCTATCCCAACGCCGGCCTGCCCAACGAACTGGGCGAATACGACGAGGAACCGCACACCACCGCTGGCCTGGTCGGCGAGTGGGCCAACGCGGGCCGCGTCAACATCCTGGGCGGTTGCTGCGGCTCCACGCCCGCGCACATCGCCGCCATGGCCCGCGCCGTTGATGGCGTAGCCCCCCGCGCCGTCCCCTCGCCCGCGCCGGCCATGCGCCTCGCCGGGCTGGAACCGTTTACGATTGCCGCCTAAAAGTCGTCCCAGCGAAAGCTGGGACCGCTATCCGCCTGCACCACGATTACGAAATCGATCCCAGCTTCCGCTGGGATGACGGAAATTTGAAAATGACCACGCCAACCGCAACCTTCGTCAATATCGGCGAACGCACCAACGTGACCGGATCGGCCGCGTTCAAGAAGCTCGTCATGGCGGGCGATTACCCGGCCGCGGTCGAGGTCGCGCGCCAGCAGGTCGAGAACGGCGCGCAGATCATCGACGTAAACATGGACGAGGGCCTGCTCGACGCGGTCGAGGCCATGACGACCTTCCTCAAACTCATCGCCGCCGAGCCCGACATCGCCCGCGTGCCCGTGATGATCGACAGCTCCAAGTTCGCGGTCATTGAGGCTGGGCTCAAGTGCGTCTCGGGCAAGCCCATCGTCAATTCCATCAGCATGAAGGAAGGCGAGGCGCCGTTCCTCGAACAAGCGCGCATCTGCCGCGACTTCGGCGCCGCCGTTGTCGTCATGGCCTTCGACGAGACCGGGCAGGCCGACACCAAGGCGCGCAAGGTGGAGATTTGCGGGCGCGCCTACGACCTGCTGGTGGCCGACGGCTTCGCGCGCGAGGACATCATCTTCGATCCCAACATATTCGCCGTCGCTACCGGCATCGCCGAGCACGACCGCTACGGACTCGACTTCATCGAGGCGGTGGCCGAGATCAAGGCGCGCTGCCCGCGGGCCAAGACCTCCGGTGGCCTCTCCAACCTCTCCTTCTCGTTCCGCGGCAACGAGGCGGTGCGCCGGGCCATGCACTCGGTCTTCCTCTACCACGCCATCCCCGCCGGGCTCGACATGGCGATCGTCAACGCTGGCCAGCTCGACGTCTACGACACCATCGATCCCGTGCTGCGCGAGGCCTGCGAGGATGTCGTGCTCGCCCGCCGTCCCGACGCCGCCGAGCGGCTGGTGGAGCTGGCCGAGAGCTACAAGGGCAAGAGCAAGGAAGACGAAAAGGCCGAGGCCGAATGGCGCGGCCTGCCGGTCACCAAGCGGCTGGAATACGCGCTGGTGAAGGGTATCGACGCGCACATCGTCGCCGATACCGAGGAGGCCCGCCAGGAGGCCGCCCGCCCCATCGAGGTGATCGAAGGCCCGCTGATGGACGGCATGAACGTGGTCGGCGACCTGTTCGGCAGCGGCAAGATGTTCCTGCCGCAGGTGGTCAAGTCCGCGCGCGTCATGAAAAAGGCCGTCGCCCACCTCGTTCCCTTCATCGAGGCCGAGAAGGAGGAAGGCGCCAAGCCCAAGGGCCGCATCGTCATGGCGACCGTCAAGGGCGACGTTCACGACATCGGCAAGAACATCGTCGGCGTCGTGCTCCAGTGCAATGGGTACGAGGTGATCGACCTCGGCGTGATGGTGCCGTGGACGAAAATCCTCGAGACCGCGCGCGAGAACGATGCCGACATCATCGGCCTCTCGGGCCTCATCACCCCCTCGCTCGACGAGATGGTGACCGTGGCCGAGGAAATGCAGCGCGCCGGCATGAACCTGCCGCTGCTGATCGGCGGCGCGACCACCAGCAAGCTGCACACCGCGCTCAAGATCGATCCGGCTTACGAGGGGCCGGTGCTCCACGTTCTCGACGCCAGCCGCGCCGTGGGCGTCGCCAGCAAGCTGCTCTCCGATACGCAGAAGGACGAGCTCGTCGCGGCGACAGCGGACGAATACCAAAAGGCCCGGGACGCGCGCGAGGGCAAGGCGCGCAGCGTGCTGCTTACCCTGGAGGAAGCGCGGGCGAATTTCTACGACTGCTACTACAGCGACAAGCCCGCCCCGCCCGAGCAGCCGGGCGTTCACGTCTTCCCCGACTGGGACCTGGCGGACCTGCGCCAGTATATCGACTGGACGCCGTTCTTCCGCAGCTGGGAACTCGCCGGCACCTATCCTGCCATCCTCGACGACGATATCGTGGGTGAGACCGCGCGCGACCTGAAGCGCGATGCCGATGCCATGCTCGACCGGATCGTCGAAGAGAAGTGGCTCACCGCCAGGGGCGTGGTCGGCCTCTGGCCCTGCGCGCGGGACGGCGACGACGTCACCATCCACGATGCCGAAGGCGACCGCCACGTGCGCGTTCCCTTCCTGCGCCAGCAGGTGAAGAAATCGCGCGAGCGGGCGAACTACTGCCTCGCCGACTTCATCGACCCCGACGGCGACTGGATCGGCGGCTTCGGCGTGGGCATCCACGGGATCGAGAAACACTCGGCCCGCTTCCTCGCCGACCGCGACGACTATTCGGACATCCTCCTGAAGGCCCTCGCCGACCGTCTGGCGGAAGCCTTTGCCGAGGCGCTGCACAAGCACGTGCGCACCCAGCTGTGGGGCTATGCCCGCGAGGAAAACCTCACAAACGAGGCGCTGATCAAGGAAGAGTACCGCGGCATCCGACCGGCGCCCGGCTACCCCGCCTGCCCCGACCACTCCTTGAAGCCGATTCTGTTCGATCTGCTCGACGCGGGCGACAACGCGGGATTGGTGCTGACCGAGAGCAACGCCATGCTGCCCACCAGCGCCGTCTCGGGCTTCTATTTCGGCCACCCGGAATCAAGCTATTTTGGCGTGGCGCGCATCGGGCGCGACCAGCTGGAGGACTACGCCGCGCGCCGCGGCCTCTCGCTCGAGGAAACCGAGCGCTGGCTGCGACCCAATCTGGACTAAATACCCAGCGCCAAGGCGTTGATTGCCAGCGACGAATCGCATAACCTTCTGCCCGGATTGGGGAGATTTTCATGCGCTTTTTCGCTGCCATCACCGCACTTGCCACCGCCACGCTTGCCACCAGCCCTGCGCTGGCCGCGGACTGGTATCGCGCCGAATCCGAACACTTTATCGTCTATTCCGAGGACAGCGAAGAGGGCACTCGCGAGTTCGTGCAGGATCTCGAACGGCTGGACGAGGCGATCTCGCTGCTGACGGGCGCGGGCAATACCGACCTGCCAGAATCGAGCAAGCTGACGGTGTTCCGCTACGGCGAACCTTCGGACATGTCGGCACTGGCGGCGGGCAGCCGCAATTCTGGCGTCGCCGGGTTCTTCATCCCGCGCGCCACCGGCTCGGTTGCCTTCGTACCTCGCCAGCTGGAGCGCCGCCGCACCCGAAGCCGCAGCCAGGATATGTCGCGCGACATGCAGGCCGATCCGCGCGGCGTGCTGTTCCACGAATACGTGCACTACTTCATGTACCAGCACCGCGACGCGCCCTACCCGCTGTGGTACTCCGAAGGGTTCGCCGAGCTGTTCTACAACATCGAGTTCAACGAGGACAATTTCGTCATCGGCGAGGTGCCCGGCACCCGCAGCGGCGCGCTCGCCACCGTGCCGATCGACCTTGCCGCCACCTTCGACCCGCAGCCCGGCCCCAACCGTGACTACGTGGCGCGCACCTATGGCCACGGCTGGCTGATCGCCAGCCACCTCAATCTCAATCCAGCCCGGCGCGGGCAGATGGGCGCCTACATGCAGGCGATCGCCAATGGTGCGTCGCGCATGGAGGCGGCCGAGCAGGCCTTCGGCGATCTCGAGGTGATGCGGCAGGAGCTGGAGGAATTCCGCCAGGGCCGCGCGCGCACCCTGCGCGTGCCCTATGCCGTGGCCGCCGATCCCGCGGTCGAGGTGCACCGCCTGTCCGCGCCCGAGGAAGCGCGCATGATGATGATGATACGCTCCAAGCGCGGGGTGGACGAGGACCAGGCCCGTCGGCTGGTGGGCGAAGCGCGCAGCCTCGTCGCGCAATATCCGGACGACTTCTCCGTCCTGCTCGCCGCGACCGAGGCCGAATTCGACGCGCGCAACTACGACGAGGCCGAGGCGCTCGCCCGCCGCGCGATGGCGCTCGATCCGCAGTCCAGCGATGCCGCCAACTATTACGCCGACATTGCCCTGCGCCGATCGTTCGACGCCCCCTCGCAAATCGCCGAGGCGCGCCGCCGGTTCGCCGCCGCCAACAACCTGGAGAACGATCACGCCTACCCGCTCTACGGCTATTACCTGACCTACCTGCTCGACGACCAGCCGGGCGAGCCGGAAGATGCCAAGGTCGCGCTGGAGGCTTCGTTCCGCTACGCCGCCTACGACCAGAATGTGCGCCGGGCGCTGGTCTACATGCTGCTCGACGAGAACCGCGTGGCCGATGCCCGCGCGGTGGGCGCACAGTGGTGGGACGGGCGCGGCGAGTACCAGTGCGTCGTGCGCAAGAAGTTCGACATGTTCGAGGCCGGCGAGCGCGAGCCGCTGCTCGAGGAATTCCGCCCCGACCATCCCGGCGAGTATCTCGACGAGGCCGCACGCGAGGCGCGCCGCGACGAGTTCGAGGCCGAGGTCGAGGCTATGGGCTGCAAGGACGCCTGACCGCGTCTTTCGTCCACGGGCTTTAGGGCAGGCGGCGGAACTCTCCGTGCGGCCTGCCCATTTGCCTTGCGATGGCTGCCGACGACAACCGCCCGATCCTCGTCCCCGTGCTGGGCGATCAGCTGACCCGTACCCTCGCCTCGCTGCGCGGTCGGACGAAGGACGATACCGTCATCCTGATGATGGAGGTCTGGGACGAGGCGACCTACGTCAAGCACCACAAGCAGAAGATCGTGCTGATCTTCTCCGCCATGCGTCATTTCGCCGCCGAGCTGGAGGATGCCGGCTGGCAGGTCGACTACGTGAAGCTGACGGACCCCGACAACGCCGGCAGCTTCACCGGCGAGGTCGCCCGCGCCGTGGAGCGCCACGATCCGCGCGCGATCCACGTCGTCGAGGCGGGCGAGTGGCGGGTGCAACAGGCCATCGAGGAATGGCCGGACAAGTTCGATTGCGAGGTAAAAATCCTGCCCGACGACCGCTTCGTCGCCAGCCTCGCCGAGTTCCGCGACTGGGCCGAGGACCGCAACCAGCTGCGCATGGAATATTTCTACCGCGAGATGCGCCGCAAGACCGGGCTGCTGATGACGGACGACGGCAAGCCGGTCGGCGGCGAGTGGAACCTCGACAGCGAGAATCGCAAGCCGCCCAAGGACGGCATGAGCGCGCCCGAGCGCCCGAAGTTCGAACCCGACGAGATAACGCAGCAGTGCATCGACCTTGTGCGGGAGAAATTCGCCGACCACTTCGGCAGCCTCGACAAGTTCGAATGGCCCGTCACCCGCGAAGAGGCCGAGGAAGCCGCCGACGCCTTCTTCGCCGAGCGGATCGAGAACTTCGGCCCCTACCAGGACGCGATGGTCGCCGGCGAGGATGACCTGTTCCACTCCATGCTCTCGACCAGCATCAATCTCGGCCTGCTTGACCCGCTCGAACTGTGCCGCCGGGCCGAGCAGAGCCACAAGGACGGCAAGGCTCCGCTTAACAGCGTCGAGGGGTTCATCCGCCAGATCATCGGCTGGCGCGAATACGTGCGCGGGTTTTACTGGCACCAGATGCCGCATCTCCAGCGCGCCAATGCGCTCAATGCCCAGCGCGGCCTGCCCGAGTTCTACTGGACCGGCGAAACCGACATGGCCTGCCTCGCCGATTGCGTGCGCTCCACCCGCGACAACGCCCACGCGCACCACATTCAGCGACTGATGGTGCTCGGCAACTTCGCCCTGCTGGCCGGCATCTCGCCGCCCGAGGTGCAGGACTGGTATCTCGTCGTCTATGCCGATGCCTATGAGTGGGTGGAACTGCCCAATGTCGCCGCCATGATCCTCTACGCCGACGGCGGCAAGCTGGCGTCGAAGCCCTATGCGGCGAGCGGCAACTACATCAACAAGATGAGCAACTACTGCTCCGGCTGCCGCTATTCGCCGAGTAAGAAGACCGGCGAAGGCGCCTGCCCGTTCAACCCGCTCTACTGGCACTTCATGGTCCGCCACCGCGAGCGGCTGGAGAACAATCCGCGCGTTGGCCGTATCTTTTCGACCTGGGATCGGATGGACGAGGACAAGCGGCAGGATTACCTCGACAGCGCCGAGGCATTTCTCGCGACGCTAGAACCTGCCGGCAAGACATGGGCGAAATCGTCGAGAGCCCAAGCGGGCGACACTCCGCAACAAAACTTAATGACAAATCACGGCGGTTGCGCTATTTTAACGTAAATTGCGCATCGATTGTTATATATTATTTTAAACTTTTCTGAAGTTTGCAAGCTCCGAGGCCACAATCGCTTTATCCCTTTCGCCGCGAGAATGGTTCGATCGTATTGGCTGGCTCCAATTGCAGGTGGAGTCCGATCGAATGGAACTTGAGAGCGCCCTTCGCCATGCCTTTCATCTTTTACAGCTCGCCCCGGGTCCGATCAGTGATATGTTCGGGGTTAAGATAGAGGAAGGCGCTTTCGAAGTGCTCCTTGATGGCGGTTATTTTGACAAAGCCGCGCGATCACTGGTCGCCGAACATCTCCCAATCACCATTAGCAAGCCGGACGGTCACTACGTGGTGAAAGTCAAAGGCTTATGGTTTGGCGCGGTTGCTGAAAAATCAGCGCGAACCTCGTCACAAGCTATCCTTGAAGCTTGGCTCGGTTGTGTTCTGGACGTCCGCGAAAAGGCATCAGAGCAGTTCTTCACGCATCCAGGTCAAGACCTGCCTGGATTCCGATCCGGACAGCGTCGGCCGTCGAGACTGCACTGATTTTTTCGTACAGATTTGCGCGGTGAACCTCGACCGTGCGCGGGCTAATCCCCAATTCTCGGGCGACACCCTTGTTGCTGAAACCACGCCCGATCAATACAAGCACCTGTCGTTCCCGAGACGTGAGATCGGCGATCCGCCGCTTGGCATCTTCACGCGCTGACTCTTCCTTGCGCCATATCAGCTCGCGCTCTTTCGCGTCTGCTATCAATTTGGTAAGGTCGCTCTCTTCAACTGGCCATCTGTAGTGGTCCAGCGCACCCGCAACCATCGCGCGAATGATCGCATCCATGTCAGGATCGTCCGGCCTCACTCGGCGCAACAGATCGGTAGCATCACGAAACGGCTCATTTGTCAGGCCTTCTAGTCAGTTTGCTGGCACGGTGTGACAATACGCAGACTTACTTAGCGTGGCTCCCCTCGCCCCCAGACAATTCAAGCTCCAGCGCCATCTTTGCATCTCTATATCGAAACATTAACGAGATTGACAGTTCCCGCCACAGCATGCCGAGAAATCAACTGGGGGTTATGTCCGCACCTCTGCGGCTCCACATCGGCCGCACAATCCGCCTACGCCGCGCGGCCAGCACCAGCATCCACACCCCCGCGCTCGTCGCCACGATCAGGGCAAAGACGGTCGCCTCGAGCCCGAAGCCGCCACCTGCCAACAGATCTGGTCCTTCCAAGGTTGCCGCGACCGGCCCGACAGTGGGGTTGCCGCTGACAGGCACGTCCCAAAGCGCCTGCACCACGTTCCACCCGGCGTGTAGGCCAATAGCCAGCCAAAGCGATCGTGTGAGGATGTAGGCCGCGCCGAGCAGGATTCCTGCCTCGATGGCGATGGCGGTCGAGCTGACGACGGTGGCGTTATCGTTCCACGCATGGCCGAAGCCGAACAGCAGTGAGCTAATGGCCAGCGCGATCCAGGTTCCGGTCATCTCCTCCAGCCAGCGCAGCACGATGCCGCGCATCAGCAGTTCCTCGAAGAATCCTGCATAAACGCCGAACAGAAAGACGATCGTCGGCCAGTCCGTGAAGTTGTCGCCGCCCTGAATGCGATAGACCCCAAAAAGCGCCGCCAGCCCAACACACAGGCTGATAAGTACGGCACCGCCCGCAAAGCCCAGTCCCGTGTCGCGCAGCATCGGGGGCAGCGGCAGGTCGTCACGCTTTTTGCGCCCGAGCCTGCGAATGGCGACTTTGTAGATCGAGGTCAGCGCGGCGACGAGCAGCACCACGGTCGCAATCATGCTTCCAGGTTCGCCCAGCGCATCATTCAGCACGACTTCGGAAAACAGCTGCACTAATGCCGTCATCAACAGGATCAGCACGATGGCGACGATCATCGCGACCAGCGGAAATTGCCAGATCTTTAGCCACAAGGGCCGTTCAGTCGCGGCGTTTTCAACTGTCTCGACCATCGTATTCTCC
This sequence comes from Aurantiacibacter luteus, assembly GCF_001010945.1. Lineage (GTDB taxonomy): Bacteria > Pseudomonadota > Alphaproteobacteria > Sphingomonadales > Sphingomonadaceae > Alteraurantiacibacter > Alteraurantiacibacter luteus. The sequence continues at coordinate 358,189 of NZ_LBHB01000001.1, read as the reverse complement.
CAGTTGCCTAGGGCCATACGAGCACGCGCACAGCCTGTCAGCCGGAGTTCTCGCGATTCAACAGTTCGCGCTTGATATCGAGGCCATAGGCATAGCCGCCGAGCGTTCCGTCCGCCGCGATCACGCGGTGGCACGGGATCAGCACGGCGACGTTGTTTGCCCCGTTCGCACCGCCGACCGCGCGGCTGGCCTTCGGATTGCCCACCCGCGCGGCGAGCTGGCCGTAGCTCAGCGTCTCGCCCGGCGGGATGCGGCGCAGTTCGTCCCACACGCGCTGCTGGAAGGCGGTGCCCTTCACGTCGAGCGGGATTTGGTCGCCCGTTCCCGGTGCTTCCACCGCCGCCACCACGCGGGCGAGCAGGTCGCGGAAGTCCGCGCCCCCCTCGGCCAGCTCGGCGCGCGGGAAACGGGCGCGCAGCTCAGCCTCGCCCTCGCCGAAAGCGAGGCAGCAAACGCCCTTCTCGGTCGCGGCGACCAGCATGGGGCCGAGCGTCGTTGCCACGCTTGCCCATTCGATCCGCCGTCCGGCCCCGCCCCGGCTCCAATCGCTGGCGCTCATTCCCCTGTCCTTCCTTTCGTCGTAGAATCGCGATGGCGCGGCATAGCCCGCCTCGTATATGGCATCGGTTACCCTCTCCTCTCCAATCAGCGCCGCGTCCGCCCGCTCGCGTCGCAATGCGCGGGCGTAGGCGGCGGGCGAGAGGCCCACGGCGCGGGTGAAGACGCGCTGAAGGTGCGCGGGCGAATACCCGGTCGCCGCGCCCAGCCGCTCGAGCGGCACCGGCCCCTCCGCCTCGCGCAGCAGCTTGAGAACCGCGAGCACGGCGGCCTCGTCGCGGCTCTGACGATCGGGCGCACAGCGCTTGCAGGCGCGCAGGCCCGCCGCCTCGGCATCGGCGGGCCCGGCATAGAACCGCACGTTCACCCGCTTCGGAGCGCGCGCCGGGCAGCTGGGGCGGCAATAGATGCCGGTCGAATGCACGCCCGTGACAAACACGCCGTCGAAGCGGCGGTCTTTCGCGAGCGCGATCTGCCAGCGCTGGTCGTCAGTAAGAGAGGCGTTCGTCATGCGGCACAGTTAGCGGATGCCCACACGCCTGCGCGTCCCGAACCTTGCGGTCAATGTCCGGCGCGGCCAAAACGGCTGGCGATGCGCTTCTTCGTTGCCCTGTTCGCCATGCTCGCCGCCCTCGCCACGCCCGTGCTGGCCGATCCGGCGGACGTCGAGGCGGCATCGCGCGGCGTGGTGCGCGTCGTCATCATCGGCAACGACGGGCCGGAACTGCTGCCAGTCTCGCACGGCACCGGCTTTGCCGTCGGGCGCGAGCGGATCGTCACCAATGCCCACGTGATCCGGCAGGCGCTGGAGGACGAGCGGCTTGCCATCGGCATCGTCCCCGCCGACGGGGAGGAAGCCGTCTATGCCCGCATCGTGGCGGTCAGCGAGCGCAACGACCTCGCCCTGCTCGCCACCACTTCGAACCTCGGCCTGCCGCCCCTTACGATATCGGGCAATCCGCCGACCAGTGGCGCGGTGATCGCCATAGGCTATCCGGCCAACGTGGACCTGGCGCAGGGACTCGAGTTCGCCGACCTGTTCCGCGCCCAGCCGCCCGTTACCGCCACCGGCTTTCTCTCCGGCCGCCGCCCCAGCAGGGAGATGGACACCCTGCTGCACACCGCGCCCATAGCCGCGGGCAACAGCGGCGGGCCGCTGGTGGACGAGTGCGGGCGGGTGATCGGCGTCAACAGCTTCGGCGCGGAGAGCCAGGGATCGGACGCGGAGTTCTTCTTTGCCGTTTCCACCCGCGAGCTGCTGCCTTTCCTGCGTGCCAACGATGTTAGCCCGCAGATGAGTTCGGGCGCCTGCCGCAGTCTTGCCGCGCTCGATGCCGAGGAGCAGGCCCGCCGCGATGCCGAGGCCGCCCGCATCGCCGCCGCATCCCGCCAGAGCGCAGAAGAGCTTGCCGCCCGCACCGGGGAACTGCGCCGCACGGCGGGCTATGCCGTGATGGACGAACGGGCGAACGGCATGGCGCTCGCCTTCCTCGCCCTCCTCGTCGCCACGGCGGCAGGCCTCGTCGCGGCGTGGTTCCACGTGCGGCAGGAACTGCGCCGACGCGCGGTGGCGGGCGCGCTGGCGCTGGCCGCGCTGATCGGAGGCGTGGTCGCTTGGTTCACTCGCCCACCATTCGAGGAGATCGACCGCCGGGTGGAAGACGCGCTGCACGACGAGGCGCGAGGCGCCGATACCGGCCCCGTCGTCGCTGGCGGAGCGGGCGGCGGCGACTACATCTGCACGCTCGACGAGAGTCGCAGCCGCGTCACCGGCGCTCCGGCGCGGGACCTGCCCTTCGCCTGGCGCGAGGACGGCTGCGTCAACGACCGCACGCAGTACGGCCGCACCGACGGCACCTGGGCCCGCGTCTTCGTGCCCGCGAACGAGGCGGCGGTCTCGGTCAACCGCTTCGATCCCGCGTCGAGCGAACTGACGATGGAACGCTACCTGCTGGGCCGCGAGGCCATGACCCAGGCGCGCACCGCCCGCGGCGGCTTCACCGCGCCGCAGTGCGGAGCTAGCGAGGCCGAAGCGCGCGCGTTCGGCACCGCGCAGGACGCCGTCACCTCGGCCCTGCCCTCGACACCGAATGAGCGGCTGGTCTATCGCTGTACGGCTTCCGCGCCAGAAGGCGAGAGCTAGTCCGACCCACCGGGTTGCATCGCAGCAATACGGCTGCTAGGCGCGCGCCAGCTTTGGCAGGGTGCTTTTGCGCATCCTGATTCCCTTTGCCCCGATCTCCGTCACCCGGACCCAAGAGGACCCCACAGCGTGGAACTTACCGCCGGTATCAAGGCCAGCCTGGCAGGACGTTATGCCAGTGCCCTGTTCGACCTCGCCAGCGAGGCCGGCACGGTCACCGCTGTCGAGAACGATCTCGAACGTCTGCGCTCCGCCCTCGCCGAATCGGGCGAACTGCGCGCGCTGATCCGCAACCCGGAAATCAAGCGCCACCAGATCGCCGGCGTGATGAACGGCATGGCCGATCACCTCGGCCTGTCGGAGCTGACCCGCAATTTCCTCGGCGTGTTGGCGACCAATCGCCGCGTCGCCGATCTCCCAGCGATCATTCGCGCCTTTTCCGCCATCGCCGCCGCCCAGCGCGGCGAGGTGCAGGCCGAGGTCGCCAGCGCGCATGCGCTGACCGACGAGCAGATCGCCACCCTCGAATCGAAGCTGCGCGCCCGCGAAGGCCGCACGGTGAAGCTTTCCAGCCGCGTCGATCCCAGCCTGCTCGGCGGTCTGGTCGTCACCATCGGCTCGCAGCGCATCGACAGCTCGATCCGCACCCGTCTCAACTCGCTTGCACAAGCCATGAAGAGCGCCTGAGCGCTCCCTCACACTAAGAAGGCATAGACATGGAAATCCGCGCCGCAGAAATCTCCAAGGTCATCAAGGACCAGATCGCCAACTTCGGCAACCAGGCCGAGGTCAGCGAGACCGGCTCCGTCCTCTCGGTGGGTGACGGCATCGCCCGCATCCACGGCCTCGACAAGGTACAGGCCGGCGAGATGGTGGAATTCTCGAACGGCGTGATGGGCATGGCCCTGAACCTGGAAGCCGACAACGTCGGCGTCGTGATCTTCGGGTCGGACCAGGAAATCGGCGAAGGCGATACGGTCAAGCGCACCGGCACCATCGTGGACGTGCCCGTGGGCAAGGGCCTGCTCGGCCGCGTGGTCGACGCGCTCGGCAATCCGATCGACGGCAAGGGCCCGATCACCGACGTGCAGCGCATGCCCGTCGAGCAGAAGGCCCCCGGCATCATTCCGCGCCAGTCGGTGAACGAGCCGGTGCAGACCGGGCTCAAGGCACTGGACGCGCTCGTCCCCGTCGGCCGCGGCCAGCGCGAGCTGATCATCGGCGACCGCCAGACCGGCAAGAGCGCCGTGGCGATCGACACCTTCATCAACCAGAAGACCAACAACGCCGGCGATGACGAGAGCAAGAAGCTCTACTGCATCTACGTCGCCGTGGGTCAGAAGCGCTCGACCGTGGCGCAGCTGGTTAAGACGCTCGAGGAAAACGGCGCGATGGAATATTCCATCATCGTCGCTGCCACCGCGTCCGAACCCGCTCCGCTGCAGTATCTCGCCCCCTACACCGGCGCTGCCATGGGCGAATTCTTCCGCGACAACGGCATGCACGCCGTGATCGTTTACGACGACCTCTCCAAGCAGGCTGTCGCCTATCGCCAGATGTCGCTGCTGCTGCGCCGCCCGCCGGGCCGCGAGGCCTATCCGGGCGACGTGTTCTACCTGCATAGCCGCCTGCTCGAGCGTGCGGCCAAGATGAACGACAGCCAGGGCGGCGGTTCGCTGACCGCCCTGCCGATCATCGAGACGCAGGCGGGCGACGTGTCGGCCTACATCCCGACCAACGTGATCTCGATCACCGATGGCCAGATCTTCCTCGAGACCGACCTGTTCTACCAGGGCATTCGCCCGGCCATCAACGTGGGCCTGTCGGTCAGCCGCGTGGGCGGCGCCGCCCAGACGAAGGCGATGAAGAAGGTCGCAGGCTCGATCAAGCTGGAGCTCGCGCAGTACCGCGAGATGGCCGCCTTCGCGCAGTTCGGCAGCGACCTCGACGCCTCGACGCAGAAGCTGCTCAACCGCGGCGCGCGCCTGACCGAGCTGCTGAAGCAGAAGCAGTTCAACCCGATGCCGGTGGAAGAGCAGGTCGTCTCGATCTTCGCGGGCACCAACGGCTGCCTCGATGCCGTCGCGGTCGACCGCGTGACCGAGTACGAGGCCGCCATGCTCAGCTTCATGCGCAACGAACACGCCGACACGCTCAGCGAAATCCGCAGCACCGGCAAGTTCGAGGACAGCACCCGCGATGCGGTGAAGAGCGCGCTCGACACCTTCGCTAAGCAGTTCGCTTAACTAGCCGTCATCCCAGCGAAAGCTGGGATTGCTGGCCGCCAGGTCGGACCTGATTGAACCCGATCCCAGCTTTCGCTGGGATGACGAGAAAGAGAAACGAGAGTGGCTTCACTCAAGGAACTCAAGGACCGCATCAAGTCGGTCAAGTCGACGCAGAAGATCACCAAGGCCAAGCAGATGGTCGCGGCGGCGAAACTGCGCAAGGCACAGGCCGCTGCCGAGGCTGCGCGGCCCTATGCCACGCGCCTTTCCGCCGTCATGGCGAGCATCGCGGGCAAGGTGGACACCGACGGCGGGCCGAAGCTGCTCGCGGGCACGGGCAGCGACAAGCGCAACCTGCTGGTGGTGGTGAACACCGACAAGGGCCTGTGCGGCGGCCTCAACTCAAACATCGTGAAAGAGGCCAAGACCCGCGCCCGCGCGCTGCTGGCGCAGGGCAAGGACGTCGAGTTCTACCTCGTCGGCAAGAAGGGCCGTGCGCCGATCAAGCGCGACTACGCCAAGGACGTCAGCCGCGAGTTCGACACCAGCACCGTGCGCAACCCCGGTTTCGCCGAGGCCGAGGAAATCGCCGACGAACTGCTGACCATGTTCGAAGAGGGCAAGTTCGACGTCGCCCACCTCGTCTACCCGGTGTTCAAGTCCGCGCTGGCGCAGGACCCGGTAACCGTGCAGCTGATCCCCGTCCCTGCGCCGGAAGGCGAAGTGGTGGCGGCGAACGGCGCAGCGGTCGATTACGAGCCCGACGAGGAGGAGATCCTCGCCGAGCTGCTGCCGCGCTACGTCAAGACACAGGTCTTCGGCGCGCTGATCGAGCGTGAGGCGAGCGAACAGGGCGCTTCCATGACCGCCATGGACAACGCCACCCGCAACGCCGGCGAGCTGATCGACAAGCTGACCATCCAGTACAACCGCAGCCGCCAGGCCGCGATCACCACCGAACTCATCGAAATTATCGCAGGTGCGGAAGCCCTGTAGGCGAGAAACAACCCGGCGCGCGGGCGTTTACCTTCGTGAACCCTCCATCCGCGCACCGGCGCATACCATTCAGAAAGAATACCATGACCAAGACCCTCTTCGCCCTGCCCCTGTTCGCGCTCGTTGCCGCCTGCGGCGAAGAGCCCGCGCCCGAGCCGACCCCGACCGTCGCACCGACGCCGATCGCCACGCTCGCCCCGGCCGACGAAGCATTGTTTACCCGTCTGCACGCCGAGGCCTGCCCCGATGCCGAGCCTGTGACCCAGGCCGTCTGCCGCCGCGCCATGGGCGCCGACACCGCCAGCTGCGAATACGCGCTGGGCGGCGACGAATACATGCGCGACAGCGCCACGCTGGCCATCGACGAGAGCGGCGAGAACTGGATGATCCAGGACGCCGAGGCCGTCTGCGCCCAGACCGCCGACTGATCCCGCCGACTGACTTTCAATATCAACTTCGCCTTCAACGCTTAGGACAAGAACCATGGCTACCGCCCCCGCCCTCAACCAGACCACGAACGGCACCATCAGCCAGGTCATCGGCGCCGTCGTCGACGTGACCTTCGAAGGCGAGCTCCCGCCGATCCTCACCGCGCTCGAGACGAAGAACCGCGAGCAGACGCTCGTGCTCGAGGTCGCCCAGCACCTTGGCGAGAACACGGTTCGCACCATCGCCATGGACGGCACCGACGGTCTCGTCCGCGGGCAGGAAGTGATCAACACCGGCGCGCAGATCTCCGTGCCCGTCGGCCCCAAGACGCTCGGCCGCATCATGAACGTGGTCGGTCAGCCGATCGACGAGCGCGGCCCCGTGGGCGCCGAGATGACCGCCCCGATCCACGCCGAGGCACCGCAGTTCATCGACCAGTCGACCGAGGCCGACATCCTCGTCACCGGCATCAAGGTCATCGACCTGCTTGCCCCTTACGCCAAGGGCGGCAAGATCGGCCTGTTCGGCGGCGCGGGCGTGGGCAAGACCGTGCTGATCCAGGAGTTGATCAACAACATCGCCAAGGGCCACGGCGGCGTGTCCGTTTTCGCCGGCGTGGGTGAGCGCACCCGCGAGGGCAACGACCTCTACCACGAATTCCTCGACGCCGGCGTCATCGCCAAGGACGAGGAAGGCAACGCCATTTCCGAGGGTAGCAAGGTGGCGCTGGTGTTCGGCCAAATGAACGAGCCGCCGGGCGCGCGTGCCCGCGTGGCGCTCTCGGGCCTGACCATGGCCGAGTACTTCCGCGACCAGGAAGGCCAGGACGTGCTGTTCTTTGTCGACAACATCTTCCGCTTCACCCAGGCGGGTTCGGAAGTGTCGGCCCTGCTAGGCCGCATCCCCTCGGCGGTAGGCTACCAGCCGACCCTGTCGACCGACATGGGCAACCTGCAGGAACGCATCACCTCGACCACCAAGGGCTCGATCACCTCGGTGCAGGCGATCTACGTCCCCGCGGACGACCTGACCGACCCGGCGCCCGCCACCTCGTTCGCGCACCTCGACGCGACCACCACGCTGAACCGCGCGATCTCCGAGCTGGGCATCTACCCGGCGGTGGACCCGCTCGATTCGACCAGCCGCGTTCTGGAGCCGCGCGTCGTGGGCCAGGAGCACTACGACACCGCCCGCCGCGTCCAGGAGACGCTGCAGAAGTACAAGAGCCTGCAGGACATCATCGCCATCCTGGGCATGGACGAGCTTTCCGAAGAGGATAAGCTGACCGTGGCCCGTGCGCGCAAGATCCAGAAGTTCCTGTCGCAGCCGTTCCACGTCGCCGAGGTGTTCACCAACATCCCTGGCCAGTTCGTGCAGCTGGAAGACACCGTCCGCTCGTTCAAGGCGGTGGTAAACGGCGAATACGACCACCTGCCCGAAGCCGCGTTCTACATGGTCGGCGGCATCGACATGGTGATCGAAAAGGCCGCCAAGCTGGCCGAGGACGCCTGATCGCCATGGCCCTGCACTTCGAACTCGTAACCCCCAGCAAGCTGGTCCGATCGGAAGATGTCCACATGGTCGTCGTCCCCGGCACCGAGGGCGACTTCGGCGTGCTCGAGGGCCATGCGCCGGTGATGAGCACCGTACGCGACGGCGCGATCGAGGTCTACGCGACCGCCTCAAGCCAACCCGAACGCATCGAGGTGCGCGGCGGCTTTGCCGAGGTGGGCGACAACGGCCTGACCGTGCTGGCGGAGCACGTCGAGGGCTGAACCGGCCTATCTCGAAAAGGGAAGAGGGCGCTGCGCTTGCGGCGCCTTTTTCTATTCCGCCGCCAACGCAGGTGACCGACGTTGCAGATGGCGATGAAGCCAGGCACGTATGTTCCGATTGCGATGCTCGGTAACGCTGGCGATCGCGGTGCAAGCGAGCACGATGGCCACGACCAGTGCAGCGAAACCTGCCGGACTTCTCCCTACTTGCCAGCCGCCCGCGACAAGCAACAGCAGGATCGGCCAGTGCAGAAGGTAGAGCGTGAATGATATGCCGGCGAGCGCAACGATGGGTCTACGGATCGCGTCCAGCCCGGCGCGATAGCGTCTAGCGAGCGGCCTCACCCCGATGAACGCAAGTGCGATGCCGATCCCGAAGAGCCAGTCCGTAAGGAAATAGCGTGATAGTTTGAGATCGTATCCGATAGCCGAATGCCATTCCGCCGTCCGTTCCGATACGGACGCACCCCATCCGTTCGACAACGCGACCAAGATCGCTCCCATCGCTATCAATTGAACACCCCGCACCGCCTCCACCCGGCGCGACGCGTGCCGGGAGAGCCATGCACCAAACGCCCAGATCGGCAGCATCAACACGATGCGCCATCCGGCGATTGCTGTCAAAAGCCCCATCAGTGGCCAGCGCCAGCCGCGCGGCGCGAACACGAAGGCCGCGAATATTGCATAGAACCAGACTTCGTAGACAAGCGACCAGTAAGGCGGGTTCCACACAGGGCCCACGCCGTTCCAGCTTTCGCTGAGGAAAAAAGCCGGAAGGATGACGGCTGCGGGCGAGAGTTCGCCATACCAGCAATCTCCCGCCGATGGCGCAATCAGCTCCCCTGCAACTAGGTATGCCGCCGTCCCAAACACGATTGCGAAGAGCGAAACCGGCAGAATCCTGGCCGCGCGGGCGATCGCGTAATCGCGAAAGCTTGCGTGTCGCCGGTCGACCGAATGCGCGATGACGATGCCCGACAGTACGAAGAATACGATCACCGCATTGTGCTGCATCGTCTGCGAGAAAGGGTAAGGCCCGGTGTAGAGACCGACCTGTACGATATGGCCGCCGAGCACGAGCAGGGCCGCCAATGCGCGGACCGCATCGAGCAGGATCGACATTTCCGGCGTGATGAACGCTTCGCGCGGCATGGGCACTCTTGTGCGGGAAAGAGCTTGGTTTCGGGTTAATCCGTCCACCGCGTCAACTCGTGGGCGTAGTCGGCCGTGACCTCGTCCGTGAAATGCACGCCATCCCGAGTAAACGGAGATGGGAGGTCAGGCACGGCCAGCACACGAATACCCGACCGCTCGGCGATGGCATCGATCGAAAGATTCAGCGTGTCGATCGATACCGGGTCGGGCGAGTCTGCGTGCCGATCCACTCCCGGTTCGACCGGCCAAATCCGCGCGAGCGCTAGAGTGGGACGTTCGCAGTCGCGCGTCATCATTGCCAGCGACGCCGCGCTCGCCGGCAGGTTCATGCGGTGCGGCTTGGTGTCGTTGACGCCCAAGGCAATCGTGACTGGGCCGGAATGCAAATTGCAAAGCAGGCCAACGACGCGCGACATTTCTCGCGCGCTGGCGCCGCCATATGCGGCGAAGAGCGCTCCCTCCGGGGGGCTTGCTGTCCAGATGCGGCTGTCGCCTATCGCCATCCGATCGGCCAGCGGCGCGCGCAGCAGGTATCCGGCGGTGTGAAGTACGTGGCCGGGACGGCTGGAGAAAGGTGCAATGGCCCAAGCACTCACCGCCAGAAGGCTCGCGCCAAGCAGCACGATCGCCCATCCCAGCAGACCGATCCAGAAGCGAAATCGTCGCATCATGTTTCGGCTGCTAATGGCCAACAGTTGCGATCCGGCAAATATGCAGAAAAGCGAGCGACCGGCAGCAAGTACTTAGGCCTAAAAGCTTCCTTAACCATGTGCGGCGCAGGAACCGCGACAATGGGGACCGAAACTATCTCTCCGCGAGCTGCGGCACTTCCGCATATGGCGTTCGCCGACACATGGCGCGCGACGTGGCGCGGCGATGCGGTGCCGCTTGCCCTCTTGCTGCTCATGGTGCTGGCTACCCGCGCGATCTGGTTCGGCGATCCCGTCGCCGATTTCGACGAACAGCTCTACAGCTTCATCGGCTGGCGCATGACCTACGGCGAGCTGCCTTTTGTCGACTGGTGGGATCGCAAACCTTTCGGCCTGTTTGCCATCTTCGCCGCAGCCCACGCCGTGATGGGACCGGGCCCGCTCGCCTACCAGTTGGTCGGCGCAATATTCGCGCTGGCGTCTGCCTTCCTGACCTACCGCCTCGCCCGGCTGCTGGCCAGTCGCAGCTCGGCGACTATCGCCGCCGCAATCCAGACAATGGTGATGTGTGCCTATGCCAGCTACTCGGCGCAGAGCGAGGTGTTCTTCCTGCCGCTGCTTCTTGGCATGGCGCTGTTACTGCTGGACACCTCGCACCCGCGTTTCACTGCGCGCTCGATGATCGCCATGCTGCTCGGTGGCTTGGCGCTGCAGGTGAAATACACAGTGCTGCCGCAGTGCGTCTTCTTCGGGATGTGGGCCTTATGGATCGAGTATCGGCGCGGAGCCCGTCTGCCGCAGCTTGCGGGCCGTGCCTTGATGTTTGCGCTCGCAGGCCTCGCGCCAACCCTCGCCGTCGGCCTTTTCTACGCTCTAGCGGGGCATCTCGATGCCTTTCTCTATGCCAATTTCCTGAGCTTTTTCGAACGTGATCCGGGGCCGGAAGGGCGCTGGGCGAGCGAGGACTGGATCGGAACATCGCCGCTATTGATGCTGGCCGCTTGCGGTGTCTACGCGGCCTTTCGCATGAAGCGGCCCGAGCCAATGACGGTTTGGCTGTTCTTCGTCGGCTGGTCGCTGGCCGCGCTCGCGAGCGTGTTCCTGCCACGCGAGGTCTACCTCTATTACTACGCCGCGCTCAGCGCGCCGATGGCGTTGGTGGCGGTGCCCATACTGGAGCGGACCGGCCCCCTTCGCGCCTATCCCGGCGTGGTGCTGACGCTCTCGCTCGCGCTGCTGCTGCAGCTTCCCCAACGCGCGCGCGATTCGCAGAACGAGCGGCAGGCCGCGCTTGTGCTTTCGGAGGCGATCACACCGCACGTCTCGGCGACCGATTGCCTGTGGCTGTGGGACGGGCCGACCGCACTCTATCGCATGACGGGCAGCTGCGTGCCCACACGCTTCGTCTACCCGGATCATCTCAACAACGCTCTGGAGGACGATGCGCTCGGCATCGACCAAGCGGAAGAGGTCGCCCGCGTGCTCGCCACACGGCCCGCCGTCATCGTCACCGCTGACGAGCCGATGACGCTTCAGAACGAGCGTGCAGAGTTCATGGTCGAGACGGCGCTAGCCAGCGATTACCGGCGTGGCCCTGACGTGGGAATGCACGGGCGGCGGATCACCGCGTGGTTCCGGCAAGATCCCGCCGCCGGCCCAGCCACCACAACCACAGCCCCGATCCCACGATAAGTGCGGCGCCCAGCATGGCGACAGCGTCGGGCGCCTCGTCGAAGAAGATCCACGCAAGGCTCGTCGCCACCAGCAGTTGCCCGTAGGTCATCGGCGCGACCGTGGCCGCTCCGGCGCGCTCGGTGCCGAGGAAAACCAGCCAGTGCGCCGCCGTAGCCGAACAGGCGACGAAGGCGACGCGCAGGAGCACATGCCACTCGGGCCAGTAAAAGGCAACGCGTGGATCCCCGCTAAGGGTGCCCAGCGTCACCACCAAGCCCAGTGTAAACGCCCCGCCGATGGCGACGTAAGCCTGCGCAGCCAGCACACTGCCGGCGCCGCGCACGGCGCGATTGGCGGTCACGAGTACGGCCATGCAAAAGGCGCAGAACAGTGGCAGGAGTGCTGCCCAGCCTATTTCGAGGAAGTTGGGTCGCAGGATTATGAGCACCCCGGCGAAAGCCACCAATGTCGCCGCCACCGTGTGCAACCGCAATCGTTCGCCGAGAAACGCTGCAGCGAGCATTGCGGTAAACATCGGCTGGGTGAACGTGATTGCCACCGCGTCGGCCAGCGGCATCAACCAGATACTGCCAAAGAACGCCAGCGTCGCCCCCGCCACCGCCAGGCCACGCAGCAACTGCACGCCAGGTTTCGGCACTTTCAGGAACGGCGCCCTTCCCTCGCGCTGATAGAGAAACAGGGACAGCCCCACGGCACCGAGCGCGTAGCGAAAGGCCGCGACCGCAGGCGGCGTCCATTCTCCCGCCACGCCCTTTATAATCGCATCGCCAACGGACAGCAGGCAGAACCCTGTCAATGTGAAAAGAAGTCCGGCGCGGTCGGATTGTTGCATCGTGGGTTCAGTCTTGCTGGCGGACAAGGCGCGCCAGGCGGGCCGCGCGGTCGTCGCCCTACTGTCCCTGCGCCGGCTTTGCCAGTGCTGCGCTGGCGCGGGCGACGCGCGCAGGACGCTAACGTTTGCCAATTATTTACCAAACTGGGCCACATCAGGCCGCGCAAGGAAGTCTCGCAGACGTAAAAGAGACAATGGATTAATCGAGGGGCATCGAATGAGCGCTTTCGGACGCAAGAGCGGACCTGCTGGAATGGGAGCCGGCGCGCGCCCCAGCTTCGGGGTCGCCAAGCCCATGCGCGGTGGCGTTCCCTCCGGCCCGCGATCTGATGACGATGGCCTTCCCGGCGGCGACCAGTTCCCCCCGCTGCCCGGCGAGGGCTCGCCGCTCTCCGGCCGTCCGCGCGACAAGGAGGACGCACTCAACCGCCTGCAGCAACGATCCGACGCGGTGCACGAACAGCAGGAAGTCGGCGGTTTCGAGGCCAGCGTCCACAAGATCAAGGAGCAGGTGCTGCCGCGCCTGCTCGAGCGCGTCGATCCGGAAGCCGCCTCCACCCTGACCAAGGAAGAGCTGTCGGAGGAATTCCGCCCGATCATCATGGAGGTGCTGGCCGAGCTCAAGGTCACGCTCAACCGCCGCGAGCAGTTCGCGCTGGAAAAGGTGCTGATCGACGAGCTGCTCGGCTTCGGCCCGCTGGAGGAGCTGCTGGGCGACCCCGACGTGACCGACATCATGGTCAACGGTCCGGACCAGACCTACATCGAAAAGAAGGGCAAGCTGGTCATCGCGCCGATCAAGTTCCGCGACGAGGGCCACCTGTTCCAGATCGCCCAGCGGATCGTGAACCAGGTCGGCCGCCGCGTCGACCAGACCACGCCGCTGGCCGACGCTCGCCTCAAGGACGGCAGCCGCGTCAACGTCATCGTGCCGCCGCTCAGCCTGCGCGGCACGGCGATCTCCATTCGTAAATTCTCCGAAAAGCCCATCACCATCGACATGCTCAAGGGCTTCGGCTCGATGAACGACAAGATGGCGACCGCGCTGAAGATCGCCGGGGCCTGCCGGATGAACATCGTCATCTCGGGTGGTACGGGTTCGGGCAAGACGACGATGCTCAATGCCCTGTCGAAGATGATCGACCCGGGCGAGCGCGTGCTGACCATCGAGGACGCGGCCGAACTCCGCCTGCAGCAGCCGCACTGGCTGCCGCTGGAAACGCGTCCGCCGAACCTCGAAGGGCAAGGCGCCATCACCATCGGCGACCTCGTGAAGAACGCCCTGCGCATGCGCCCCGACCGCATCATCCTGGGCGAGATTCGCGGCGCGGAGTGTTTCGACCTTCTCGCCGCCATGAACACCGGCCACGACGGCTCCATGTGTACGCTCCACGCCAACAGCCCGCGCGAGTGCCTGGGCCGCATGGAAAACATGATCCTGATGGGCGACATCAAGATTCCCAAGGAAGCCATCAGCCGCCAGATCGCCGAATCGGTCGACCTTATCGTGCAGGTGAAGCGCCTGCGCGACGGTTCGCGCCGCACGACCAACGTCACCGAGGTGATCGGCATGGAAGGCGACGTGATCGTGACGCAGGAACTCTTCAACTTCGAGTACCTGGACGAAGGCGACGACGGCAAGATCATCGGCGAATTCCGCTCGTCGGGCCTGCGCCCCTACACGCTGGAAAAGGCCCGCCAGTTCGGGTTCGACCAGGCGTACCTGGAAGCCTGTTTGTGATTGTTGCGAAGCCGCCTCCGCGGCTTCGTCCTCGCTAGATGCGCTCCGCTTAGCTGCGCGCCGCTGCGGGCGGGCAGTCGCCCTTGCGGTCGGCTAGTCGCCGACCGAAATTGCGCGGCAAGGTCTGGTCATCTTAACCCCTGATCCACCCCATGATCCCGAAAGTGAGCACGATCAGGCCGCCCATGCTGGCAAGCGCGGCGATGTCGCGCCAGGGCATGATGCCGACGTCATCGATGTCCCGCCTCTTCGCCCGGCGGCGGTCGCCCCGCATGGCGAGGGCCGAGAGCAGGAGCAGCGCCGCGCCCACGATCACGTAGCGGGTCGCGTCGCTGGCGAAGAGGATGGCATCGGGCAGGTGCATGGCGAGCGCGCATATGGCGAGCCGCGGCCACGGGGACAATGATTGACCGGCACCGTGCGCCGCGTAAGGCCGGCGGGATGGATGCCCCGGCCACCGATCGCCCCATGCTGGCGCTGCTGCTGCGGCTCGGCGGCATCGCCGGGATCGCCACGATGGCGGCACTGATCAAGCTGGCGTCGGATCGCGGCGTGCACATTGCCGAGATCATCTTCTGGCGGCAGGGCATCGCCATTCCCATCCTGCTCGCCTATGCCCTAACCCGCGGCGGGCCGGGTATCCTTCGCACCGCCAGGCCGCGCGCACACCTGGTGCGCAGCCTCTACGGCTTCTTCGGCATGGTGCTGAACTTCGGCGCGGTGATCCTCCTGCCGCTGGCCGAGGCGACGACATTCAGCTTCACCGCGCCGCTGTGGGCGGTGATCCTGTCGACCCTGATCCTGCACGAGAGGGTCGGCGTGTGGCGCTGGTCTTCGGTCATCGTGGGCTTTGTCGGCGTGCTCGTCATTGCCCAGCCCGGCGGCCATGCGATACCGCTTGGCGGTGCGGCGGCGGCGCTTGGCGGCGCCTTCATGGTCGCGCTCATCTCGCTGCATATCCGCGATCTCGGCCGTACGGAGCAGGCGGTGACGATCGTGTTCTGGTTCGCCGCCTTCAGCACGCTGCTGGTTCTGCCCGCCCTGCCCTTCAGCATGCGCGCCCATGCGCCCGGCGATTACCTGCTGCTGGTGGGGATCGGCGTGGCGGGGACGCTCGGCCAGTTGCTCATCACCGCGGCCTTGCGCTTCGGAGAGGTCTCCAGCGTCATCGTCATGGACTACTCGTCGCTCGTCTGGGCGACGCTCTACGGCTGGCTGTTCTTCGCCGTGCTGCCACCCGCGGCAACCTGGATCGGCGCGCCGCTGATCATTGTCGCCGGGACCATCATCGCCTGGCGCGAGCGGGTGCTGCGCAAGCAGGTCGTCGTGGGCACGGCTCCGCCCACCGGAACCTGATTGCCGCCCGGACCGTTCCTGGTGCCAACAGGGACATCGAACTGTCCGCCCAAGGAGTTTCTTCCCATGCTACGCAAGATCATCATCGCCCTCGGCGTGTCGGCGCTGGCGCTGACCGCCACCGCCTGCAACACCATCAAGGGCCTCGGCCGCGACATCGAGAGCGTGGGCGAAGCAGGCGACCGCGCGATCTGATCGCGCCGCCCAATGCTGCAATCCGAGGGCCCGCCGGAGCGATCCTGCGGGCGTTTTCACGTCAGGCCTTGCGATAGACAAGCATGAGGTTGTTGGCGGGCATGGCGACGCGGCGGGTGCGGATGAGGCCGTGCCTTGCGGCGATCTCGTCCAGCCACTCCGCGCGCCTCAGTCCCCAGCGCGGGTCGCGCGCTTTCAGGCTGGCATCGAACGCAAGGTTCAAGGGTGCCGTCTCGATACCGTCCTCCAGGTAGGGCCCATAGAGCACCAGCGGCGCGCCCGCCCCCAGCACCCGCGCCGCGCCGGCGAATAGGCCCTCGGTGGCTTCGACGGGACTGATGTGCACCATGTTGATGCATACCAAGGCATCGGCACGCGAGACCGGCCAGCGAGCCGACGCGGCATCGAGCCGGACCGGCGCGAGCAGGTTCGCGCAGCCACCGTCGCGCTGCCACGCAGCTATCGACTCCAGCGCACCGGAATCGGGATCGCTCGGCTGCCAGCCGAGGTGCGGGAACGCGCGCGCGAATTGCAGCGCGTGTTCGCCCGTGCCCGACGCCACCTCCAGCACGAGCCCGCTTTGCGGCAACTCCTCGGCCAGCACGGCCGCAATCGGCTCCCGATTGCGCGCGGCCGCCGGCGCCTTGCGCTTCACGAAATGCCGCGCCGGTTGCCCACGGCCCGCGCGCGCCGCTCGCGCACCAGCAGCCAGATGCCGAGGCCGAAGGGTCCGGCGAGGAAGGTCAGCAGCAGTATCGGCGCCTGCACCAGCCGCGAGAAGCGCTTGGCATCGGCGTCCCGCGCGATCCACAGGCCGGCGAAGAGGTCGAGCGCGAGATAGTGGATCCAGCCGACCGTCACCCCGCCGTCGGTGGCGAAGATGGCGCGCACGCCCTCGATCGTGGTGAACGAGGCCCCTCTGCCCCCGCCCGGTCCGCCGCCCGAAAGCGTGCCCGTGACCAGCAGCACCAGCAGCGCGGCATAGGCGAGGCACAGGAGGCCCACGCCCGCATACATCACCGCGGCGAGCGCCAGCTTCTTGCGCGGCATGGCGATGAGCACGACCCACATCACCAGCGCCCACAGGTTGGCGAAGCCGAACAGTGCCGCCCAGCTCATGCCGCGTTCTCCCGCTGCGCTGCCAGCGCGCGCTCGAACTCGCGGGCGAGGCGCACGATGCCCTCGTGCTCGTGCACGAACTGGCCGCCCGCCTTGGCCGTGGCGCAGGCGATGGCGGCATCGGCCACAGTCGTCGCCTTGATCGAGCGGTACTTGGCCTTGTCTCCGCGCAGGAACATGTCGGCCAGCGGCGCGACCATCTGCCCGGTCTTCTCGGCCGGGCGCAGGTCGTTTAGCCGCTTGCCGCGCAGCAGGCCGGGGCGCAGGATGTCGAGCCGGCGCAGCCGCAGCTTGCGAAGGTCCGCCTCGGTCTCGCCCTTCACCTTGAGGTATGTGTTCTTCGAATAGGGATCGGCCCCGACGGAGCTGATCTGCACGAAGTTGCGAACGCCTGCTTGCTTGGCCGCCTTCGCCACTTCCAGCACTAGGTCGTGGTCGACCGCGGCGAAGGCCGTGTCGCTGCCCGCCTTCTTGCGCGTGGTGCCGAGCGCGCTGATCACTCCGTCGGGCGCGAGCTGTTCGATCACACTGGGCCAGGCGTCGCTCTCGGCCAGCACTAGCTCCATCCTCACGCCCTCGCCGAAAGGTATCTCGCGCCGCGCGACGCCTTGGAGGATGATCCCGCTCAGCGCGGGGGAGCGTGCGATGATCGTGCGTCCGATAAGGCCGGTTGCACCGACCAGCAGCACGCGGAGGTCTTCAGACATTGGACAATCCTTCCGGCACGCGGCCGAAGATACGCGCATATTGCGCGATGGCGAAACCGTCGGTCATGCCGGCGATATAGTCCGCGATGTGCCGCCCGCGATCGGGCTCGGCGGCGGGCAGGCGATCGGCCCAGCCGGCGGACATCAGCGCCGGGTCCTGGTCGAAGGCGGCGTAGAGCCGCCCGATGACATCCTTGGCGAGGTTGGCGGTTTTGAGCTGCTCGGCATGGTGGTAAAGCCGCTCGTACATGAAGGCCTTCAGGCGTCGCTCACGCGCGGCCATCGTGGGCGAGAAGGTGGCGAGCGGACGGCCCGCGGCGCGCACGCCTTCAATCGTCTCGATGCCCGCGAGGTTGGCGCGGGTGGTTTCCAGCAGGTCGTTCACCATCGCGCCGATCTGGGTGCGGGTGAGCTCGCGCAGCTGCCGATCCTCGCTCGCATCGGGAAAGCGGCGCTGCACGTCGGCCCAAAGCTCGGCGATGAAGTCGAGTTCGAGCAGGTCGTCCAATTTCAGGAAGCCGGCGCGCAGGCCGTCGTCGATGTCGTGGTTGTCGTAGGCGATATCGTCGGCGATGGCGGCCACCTGCGCCTCGAGCGAGGGCCAGCGGGCGAGGTCCATCGGGAAGGCGGCGTCGAGCTCGGCCAGCGCCCAGGCGGGCTGCGCGACGGGGCCGTTGTGCTTGGCGAGGCCTTCAAGCACCTCCCAGCTGAGGTTGAGGCCCG
Source organism: Aurantiacibacter luteus (assembly GCF_001010945.1). Lineage (GTDB taxonomy): Bacteria > Pseudomonadota > Alphaproteobacteria > Sphingomonadales > Sphingomonadaceae > Alteraurantiacibacter > Alteraurantiacibacter luteus. The sequence goes on along the minus strand of NZ_LBHB01000001.1, from coordinate 339,887 downwards.
GATGCTCGCAATAGGGGCTGTCGAGCCGCATGACAGTGCGCAGCGTCTGCCCGTTGTGGTCGAACCCGCCACTGCGCTCGAGCGCGGCCTCCAGCGCATCCTCCCCCGAGTGGCCGAAGGGCGGATGGCCGAGATCGTGCGCGAGGCACAGCGCCTCGGTGAGGTCCTCGTCCAGTCCCAGCGCGCGGGCGACGACGCGGCCGATCTGCGCCACCTCCAGGCTGTGCGTCAGGCGGACGCGGTAGTGGTCGCCGTCGGGCGCGATGAAGACCTGCGTCTTGCCGGCAAGGCGCCGGAAGGCGATCGAATGGATGATGCGGTCGCGGTCGCGCTGGAAGGCCGTACGCGGGCCGCGCGCGCCGTCTCCGGCAGGTGCGAATTCGCGCCCGCGACTGGCGGCGGGATCGGCGGCGTAGGGGGCGCGAGGCATAGTCCGGCGCTAGAGTCGCGCGGCGGTGCTGACAACGGGAACAGCGGGGGAACGCGGGCGGATTGCCGCGCGAAAAGGCCTATCCGGCTGGCGCGGGGTCCGTGTCCTCGCCCAGCAGCCATTCGGCGGCAGCCTCCGCATGGACGCTCATGGCATCGTAGATCGGCACGACGGTTGCATCGATGTCGACCACCATCTCCAGTTCGGCGGCGGCCAGCACCACCGCCTGCGCGCCATCGCGGCCGAGATCGGTCAGCATGGTCTTGACGGCGCGCTCGGCATCGCGACTGGCCTTGCCGGCCATCAGGTCGTCGTAGATCATCCGCTCGAGGGCATCGACCTGGCTCATCTCGGGCGGCAGCAGGTCGATGCCGTGCGACACGAGATGGCGGCGATAGTAGCTCTCGGTCATCACGCTGCGGGTGCCGAGCAGCGCAGCGGTCTGCACGCCGTCGGCGGCCATCTTGCGCCCGAGGCTCTCGGCTATGTGCAGGAAATCCACGTTCACGCGCGAAGACACCTCGCGAAAGACCTTGTGCACGGCATTGGCGCCGATCAGCAGCATTCCCGCTCCGGCCGCTTCCAGCCGTTCCGCCGCGGCGCCGATCTTGTCGGTGGCGACCTGCCATTCCTCGGGGGTCTGCAACCGGTAGCAGTCGGAAAAGTCGATGCTTTCGATCACCATGTCGGGCGCCGCATGGCCACCCCGCCGGCGACGGACGATTGTGCTGATACGCTCGTAGTAACGATGGGTCGAAACCCAGCTCATGCCGCCGATCAGGCCCAGTTTGCGCAACGTCGTGCCCCCATGCTTTTTGCAATTATTGCCGCAGGAACGGCGGGCGCGGCAGGTCGGTTCCGCCGTTAACCGTCTAGATTCTTGTTGATCTCCTCGACCATCTTCTTGGCGTCGGCCAGCAGCATGGTCGTCTGGTTCATGTAGAACACGTCGTTGTCGACGCCGGCATAGCCCACGCCGCCCATGCTGCGCTTGATGAAGAAGACCTGCTTGGCTTTGTCCACGTCGAACACGGGCATGCCGTAGATCGGGCTGGACTTGTCGGTCTTGGCAGCCGGATTGACCACGTCGTTCGCGCCGATGATGAAGGCGACGTCGGCCTGCGCGAACTCGGAGTTGATGTCTTCCAGCTCGAACACGTTCTCGTATGGCACGCTGGCCTCTGCCAGCAGCACGTTCATGTGGCCGGGCATGCGGCCGGCGACGGGGTGGATGGCGAACTTCACCTCCACGCCCTGCTCCTCCAGCATGTCGGCCATTTCCCGCAAGGCATGCTGCGCCTGCGCCACGGCCATGCCGTAGCCGGGAATGACGATGACCTTTTCGGCCTGCTGGAGCATGTAGGCGGCGTCCTCCGCGCTGCCCTGCTTCCACGGGCGCTGTTCCTTGCTCTCGCCTCCGCTCGCGCCCGCATCCGCGCCGAAGCCGCCCGCGATCACGCTGAGGAAGCTGCGGTTCATGGCCCGGCACATGATGTAGCTGAGGATCGCGCCCGACGATCCCACCAGCGCGCCGGTGATGATCATCGCGGTGTTGTGCAGGGTGAAGCCCATGGCCGCCGCGGCCCAGCCGGAATAGCTGTTCAGCATCGAGACCACGACCGGCATGTCCGCCCCGCCGATGGGGATGATGAGGAGGAAGCCGATGACGAAGGCGGCGACGAGGATTGCCCAGAACAGCCAGCCCTCACCCGGCCCAGCGCTGGGTGCAAGGGCGTAGAGCGCGGTGCCAACGAGGATCGCCGCCAGCGTGCCGAGGTTGATGAGGTGCCGCGCAGGCAGCAGGATCGGCGCGCCGCTCATGTTGCCGTTGAGCTTGGCAAAGGCGATGACTGAGCCAGAGAAGGTGATAGCGCCGATTGCCGCGCCGAGCATCATCTCCACCCGGCTGACCGCGAGGATATTGCCGTCGAGCCCGAGGATGCCGAAAGCGCCGGGGTTGATGAACGCCGCTGCCGCCACCAGCACCGCCGCGAGGCCGACGAGCGAGTGGAAGGCGGCGACGAGTTGCGGCATCGCGGTCATGGCGATGCGGCGGGCGGTGGTCAGACCGATGACTGCGCCGATACCGATGGCGGCTAGGATTTGCAGGATCGTAACGGTGTCGAGCCCGCTCTGTACGGGGCAACTCATCAGGCCGCCGGGTGTGCCTGTTGCAGGACCGCTGCACCACGATTTGACGGGCAGGTGCGTCATCAGTGTCGTCACGACGGCGATCAGCATTCCCGCCATGCCGAAGCGGTTGCCGCAGCGGCTCGATGCCGGGCTGGAGAGGCCGCGCAGAGCGAGGATGAAGAATACGCCCGCCACCAGGTAGGCCAGCGCCACCCACGGGTTTACCGCGTGCGCGGCGTCGGCGGCGGTGGAGAGGTCGGGCACGATCTCGGGAGCGGGGATCATGCCTTGTTTCCCTTGGCGATAGGCTTGTCCTTCTTCTTGTACATCGCCAGCATCCGCTCGGTGACGGCGAAGCCGCCGAAGATGTTGACGCTGGCCAGCACCACGCCCGCCAGCCCCAGCCACTTCGCCGCCGGAGCCCCGCTCGCTGCCGCCGCGATCAACGCGCCGACGATGATGACGCTGGAGATCGCATTGGTCACCGCCATCAGCGGCGTGTGCAGCGCCGGGGTGACCGACCACACGACGTAATAGCCGACGAAGCACGCCAGCACGAAAATCGAGAGTATGGCGATGAAGTCCAAGATAAGCCCCCGCGTGATTTGGCAGGCCTATCTATTGCAAACGGGTGGGTGAGTGTCGAGCGGCATATGGATATGCAAAAGGCGCCGGTCCCACGACGGATACCGGCGCCTTTCAGTTCACCAGCCGGTGATTACATGCCGGGGGTAAGCACCCCGTTCACGACGTGGATGACGCCGTTCGACTGCATGACGTCCGCCTGCGTGACGTAGGCGCTGCTGCCGCCCATGCCCATGATCATCACATTGCCGTTGTTCATGCGGAAGGTCAGCGGCTCGCCCTGCACGGTCGTGTAGGTCGCGGTGCCATTTCCGGCGCGAATGCGCGCGGCGATGTCGGCGGCGGTAACGCGGCCGGGGACGACGTGATAGGTCAGCACGCTGCGCAGCATGTCATGGTTGGCAGGCGCCATCAGGCTGGTGCGCGTAGCGGCGGGTACTCGGCCGAACGCCTCGTCCGTCGGAGCGAACACGGTGAAGGGGCCGGCGGAATTCAGCGTGTCGACCAGCCCGGCAGCCGCGACCGCCTGCACCAGCGTGGTGTGGATCGGCGAATTGGCGGCATTCGCGACGATCGTGCGGTTGGCATACATGGCCGCGCCGTCGACGTAGGCGACATCGTCACCCATGGCGGTGTCCATGGTCATGCAGCCGGTCGTCGCCATGCCGAGCGCGAGAACGATGGGGAGAGCAAACTTCTTCATGTCAATTTATCCAGTCTTCGGTTGGGTCTCCCCCCTACTACGGCCGAGACACGACTTCGGGTGCAGCTACCGACAAAAGGCTAGGGCCCGCCCGTTTACTGCAACCGGGAATTGGCCACCGCCCCGCCGCGCGTCAGGCGCACGGCGTCACCGATCTCCTCGTCCAGCACGGGCCGCCCCGCTTCCTTGTCCCAGAAGGCGCTGAGGAAGTTGTAGAGGTTGCGCGAATAGAGCGCGCTCGCATCCGCCGCGAGATGCCCGGCGGTGTTGGCGAAACCCATGATCGATACGCCGTGGCGCTCCACCACCTGGTCGGTCACGCTACCTTCCACGTTGCCGCCCTGCGCGACGGCGAGGTCGAAGATCACGCTGCCCGGGCGCATGGTGGCGATCTGCGCGTCGGTGATCAGGCGCGGTGCGGCGCGGCCGGGGATCAGCGCGGTGGTGATGACGATGTCCTGCTTGGCAATGTGCGCGCTCACCAGTTCGGCCTGCGCCCTCTGGTATTCCTCGCTCATCTCGGTGGCATAGCCGCCGCTTCCCTCACCCTCGATGCCCGCGACGCTCTCGACGAATACCGGCTTCGCGCCGAGCGACTGAATCTGCTCTTTCGTGGCAGAGCGGACGTCGGTGGCGGAGACCTGCGCGCCCAGCCGCCGGGCGGTGGCGATGGCCTGCAGGCCCGCGACGCCCACGCCCATGACGAAGACCTTGGCAGCCTGCACCGTGCCCGCCGCCGTCATCATCATAGGGAAGGCACGGCCGTACCGGTCGGCGGCGGCGATCACCGCCTTGTATCCAGCCAGGTTGGACTGGCTGGAGAGCACGTCCATGCTCTGCGCGCGGGTGATGCGCGGCATGAATTCCATTGCCAGCGCCTCGAGCCCGGCGCTGGCATAGGCGTCGACCCGCTCGCGCGCACCGAAGGGATCGAAGGTCGCCGCCACCCACGCACCCGGCGCGGCACCGGCCAGCATCGCGGGATCGGGCGCCTGTACGCCCAGCACCACGTCCGCGCCCGCCACGACCTGCGCGGCGGAGGCGATTTCGGCTCCGGCGTCGGCGTAGGCGGCATCGCCGATCGACGCGCCCGCCCCGGCCCCTTCCTCCACCGCGACTGTTGCTCCCAGCGCGATGAACTTCTTCACCGTTTCCGGCGTGGCGGCGACGCGGTTCTCTCCCGCGGCGCGCTCTTTCAGGACCGCTATCCGCACCTCGGCGCGGATCAGGCGATGATGAAGACGACGAGTGCCGTGATCACCGCAATCAGCGGCAGTATCCACTTCAGCGAAGCGATGAAGCTGGAATAGGTGCCGCTGTGGGCTTTCATGTCGTTGGCGCTGTCCATGATCTCGTCTCTGACCCTCGTTGGGATGATTGTGCGCCCATCGTGTATCGTCGCCGGGCCGCGCGCTCAAGCCCCGTGGGCGCAGCTGTGCCACGCCGCGCGCCGCCGGCATGGTTAACCTGCGACCAAGCATCGCTTAATCGCCCTTTTACCCATGATCGCTAGGCAAGGGTTTCCCTGCCCGCCTCGTCCGGGCGCGACTGGTGATACCCATGGCCGAAGCCGAACCGCGACTGTTGATGCTCATCGACGACGAGCCGGCGCAGACCCGTCTGGTCTCCGCGCTGGCGGCGCGCGACGGATGGCGCACGCTGACCGTCGGCGATTCGGAAACCGCCATCGCCACGCTCGGCACGCGGCAGGGAATGCAGCTGTCGGCCATCATCCTCGAACAGGGCGTGCCGGGCGAGCGCGCCTGCGAGCTGATCGCCGCGCTCAGGGAACGCCGCCCCGCCCTGCCCATCCTGATGCTGACGAAGAGCACCAGTCCGCAACTGGCGGTGGAGGCCATGCGCGCAGGGGCGACCGACTATCTCGTCAAACCCGTAGCGCCCGAGCGCCTCATGCAGGCGCTGCGCAATGCGACCACGCGCGGCTCGAAGCACGACGAGCTGACACCGCTAAGCGAGAAGATGCCCTCAAACCTCGACTTCGACGCGATGGTGGGCACCGCGCCGGCATTCCGCGATGCGCTGGCCAAGGCGGCCAAGGCGGCGCGCGGCCATTCCAACGTGCTGATCGAAGGCGAGCGGGGCACCGGCAAGGAGATGCTCATCCGCGCCCTGCACGGCGCAAGCCCCCGCGCGAAAACCGCCTACCGCGCACTCAACATCGCGGGCATCCCCACGAGCAGCCTCGAATCGGTCCTGTTCGGCCACGAGAAAGGCGCCTTTCCCGGCGCCTTCGAACAGCAGGTCGGTGCCTTGCAGCAATGCGACGGCGGCACGCTGGTGCTCGACGAGGTGGACCGCCTCTCGCTCGACCTGCAGGACCGGCTGGCGCAGGTGGTCGAGACCGGCCAGCTCAAGCCGCGCGGCGCGCAGTATGCCTTCAAGGTGGACGTGCGGATCATCTCGGCCAGCGACCTGCCGCTCGCCGACCTGGTGGCCGCCGGGCATTTTCGCGAGAGCCTGCTGACCGCGCTCAGCCGCACCAGCATCCACCTGCCGCCGCTGCGCGAGCGCGACCGCGACCTCGGCGCGCTGACCCGCTATTTCCTGCACCAGATCGGCCAGCAGCCGGGCCTGCGCCCGCTCGGCATCACCGGCGATGCCCTGCGCCTGCTCGGCTCGTTCGACTGGCCGGGCAACGTGCGCCAGCTGCAGGCCGTGCTGTTCCGCGCGGCGGTGTTCTGCGACGGCGACGCGCTGACCGCGGACGATTTCCCGCAGCTGCGCGAACTGGTGGGCGAAATCGCCCCCTCGGGCCGCCCGGTGCGCGACAGCGCCGGCGTGCAATTGTACGAGAGCGACGGCAACCTGCGCCCGCTGGAGGAGATCGAGGCCGACGTCATCCGCCTCGCCATCGGCCACTATCGCGGCCGCATGACGGAGGTCGCGCGGCGGCTCGGCATCGGGCGCTCCACGCTCTATCGCAAGCTGTCGGACCTGGGTATCGACAACGCTGCGTAAAGACCGTGAGGCGACGCGGAAAAAGCTTGCATCGCCTCGTCGCAAAACCCGGAACTTAAGAGCGGGTTCGTGCGATTTTACTAACATGCGTCAAGCGTGGAAACTGGCGGCCGGTGCGATTGCCGCGATCATGATGGTCGCCTGCGATCCGGGTGGTGTGGAGGCAGACCAGGCCTCGACACTTGCCGTGGAAGGTCCTGACGAAGTGCACTTGCGCACAGCGCGCCTTGGCCCGGTCCTCTACAGCTTCGACGATTCCCGGCTGGTCCCTACCGAGGTGAAGCTGGCCATCCCGCCGACGTTCGACGATACCGCCTTCGCCTCCAAACTCATCCCTGTTGCCCGGGCCGACCGGCTCGGCGCCGCGCAATGCCGCTATGACGAGGACGACCAACCCGACCCTTGCGATGCCGCACAGGAAAGCGGCCTCTCGCTGGCCCTGCTCGAACGCCCGCTAGCGGAATATCGCGCTGCTTTTGCGCGGGGCGACATCGAGCCGCTCGACGATGCGATGATGGATGGCTCCGAAGGGTTTTCGGTGGTGGTGAACGAGGGAGCGCGCGAAGCGGAGTACAGTTTCGCCGGCGTCGGCGACCGGACCCTGCTGGTGGTGCAACAGTCCGATGACGACGACCCGGCTCTGGACGAGGAACTGGCAAGAGTGCTTGCAACGATCCACGCCGCCGATCCCGCGGCGAGAAGCTAGCTCACCAGCCCCGCAAAATCGGTAAGCGCCGCGTCGCGCAGTCCGCGCCACACGTTCCTTGCCTGCACCGTCTCGAACACATCGTGCACCCGCAGCAGTTGCACGCCCGCGTCCATCCCGAGCTGCGCCAGCGCCAGGCTGCCGCCGGTGCGCCTGTGCGCGGGCACCTCGTTGCTGAGCGCGCCGATCATCCGCTTGCGGCTCGCGCCGAGCAGCAGCGGGCAGCCGAGCGCATGATACATGGCGAGATGGTTGAGAACGGCGAGGTTGTCAGCCAGCGACTTGCCGAAGCCCACACCGGGGTCGAGCACGATGCGATCCTGCGCAATCCCGCCGGCGACCGCCCGGTCGCGCGCGTCCTTAAGGAAATCAAACACGTCGAAGGCCACGGCCTCGTAGTCGGGCTCGGCGTGCAGGTCCTCCCCGTTGCCGGACGCGTGCATCAGCACCACGGGCTTGCCGCTCGCCGCCGCGAATTCGAGGCTGCGCGGGTCGTAGCGCAGGGCCGAGACGTCGTTGATGATTGCCGCGCCCGCCACGACCGCCGCCTCCATCACCGCGGGACGGCGCGTGTCGATACTTACGGCCGCGCCCATCGCCACACAGTGCTCGATGGCGGGAACGACGCGCTGCGCCTCCTCGCCTTCCCAGACGGCCTTGGCGCCGGGCCGCGTGCTTTCCCCGCCGATGTCGATGATGGCCGCGCCGGCCTCGTGCATGGCGGCGGCGTGGGCACGCATTTCCTCGGGATCGTCCATGAAGCGGCCACCGTCGGAAAAGCTGTCGGGCGTGACGTTGAGAATGCCCATGACCTGCGGCTGGTCGAGCCGCACCGTGCGGCTCCCCAGCTGCATCGGCGGGTGGGCGGTCCTGAGGCCCGACCACTGCCGCTCGCCCTCGGGGCCTAGTTCGTCCGGCAACCGCGCGAGGGCCGAGTCGATGCCCGACGGGGTGACCACCTCGCGGCTGATCGTCTTCCCGTCGCGCCGCACGATCACAGCGAATTCGCGCGCATAGACCATGCCGCCGGCCAGTCGCACCGCGTCGCCCTCCACGGCCTGCGGGCCGGAAACGGCGGTGAGCGGGTGGATGTACAGGCGGGCAGTCATGAGCGGGTCAGTCCTCGCTCGCCAGCAGGTAGAGTCCGCGCGCCGCGTCGATGGGTCTCATCTCGCCGCCGCATTCGTAATGCCAGAAGGTCCAGCCGTTGCAGCTCGGCGCGCCCTGCAAATCCTTGCCTACGCCGTGGATGGAGCCGACCTGCTTGCCGCATTCGATGGAGCCGTCGGCGCGCACGGTGGCGGTCCAGCGGCGCTGCTTGTCGAACACCTGCGTGCCGGGCTTGAGCAGTCCCGCTTCCACCACCGCACCGAAGGCGACGCGCGGCTGGCTCTTGCGGCTCTGCATCGTGGCGAGCGCGCTTTCGTCCAATGGCAGCTCCTTCTCGATCCGGGCGCGCGCGACCTTGCGATAGGTCTCCTCGCGCTCGCAGCCGATCCACTCGCGGCCCAGCCGCTTGGCCACCGCGCCGGTGGTGCCGGTGCCGAAGAACGGGTCGAGCACCACGTCGCCCGGCTCGGTCGTCGCCAGCAGCACGCGGTAGAGCAGCGCCTCGGGCTTCTGCGTCGGGTGCGCCTTGTGACCGTCCGCGTCCTTCAGCCGCTCACCGCCCGAGCAGATCGGAAAGGTCCAGTCGCTGCGCATCTGCAGCTCGTCGTTGAGTGTCTTCATCGCGCGATAGTTGAAGTGGTATTTCGCCTTCTCGCCCTGGCTCGCCCACAGCAGCGTCTCGTGCGCATTGGTGAAGCGGGTGCCGCGGAAGTTGGGCATGGGATTGGTCTTGCGCCAGACGATGTCGTTGAGGAGCCAGAACCCGAGGTCCTGCAGGATCGCGCCGACGCGGTAGATGTTGTGATAGCTGCCGATCACCCACAGCGCCCCGTCGGACTTCAGAACCCGTCTGCACTCCGTCAGCCAGTCCCGTGTGAAATTGTCGTAAACCGTGAAGCTGTCGAACTGGTCCCAGTGGTCGGTCACGGCATCGACATGGCTGCCGTCGGGTCGGTTGAGGTCGCCGCCGAGCTGAAGGTTGTAGGGCGGGTCGGCGAAGACGAGATCGACGCTCGCATCGGGCAGGCGGCGCATCGCCTCCACGCAGTCGCCGGAGAGGATCCGCCCCAGCGGCAGGTCCTCTTTCGCGACGGCGACAGCTTTCGGACGGCGCGTGGCCGCGCGGATTTTCGTCAGGTTTCCCACCAAGACCCCCATGAGTTATCCACAGGGTGTGGCCCGCCCGAACTCTGCCGGTCAAGCGGCAAATTTCAGGGCAGGCCCCAGCTCTTGCGCGGAACGAAGCGAGTCCGGCACAAGATGTTGAGGCCGGCACAGTGAAGTAGGCTCGCTATCTTGTGGTGTGGCGCGAAGGACTCGCTGATGCGATGGATGGAACCTGCGATTGGGTGGCCGCGTACCGCTGGTATGAAAACAGCAGCAAGTCTCATCCCCATCGTCATGCTCTCCGCCTGCGTCACGTCCGGGCCCCCGGCTCCTGCGGGCCCATCAACCGGACCCGGGCCCTATGCGGCGGTCCAGCGCCCGCTCCCCGCCGACGAGAATCGCATTTACCTCCTTGCCGCGAGCGGGGGTCGCATAGTGGTCCGCAACGATTGTGTGCTGTTTGCCCGCCTGAATGGCAGCGTCGTGCTGCCGGTGTTCGAGGACGGCGTCGTCACCGGCCGGGATGCGCGGGGGCCCTGGCTCTACGATCCGGCGAGCGAGGAATATTTCCGCGACGGCACCAAGGTGCGGGTCGGCGGCGGCGGACCGGGCGAGAGCATAGCGGCCCTGTCGGCGCGGGTCTCTCTCGCCCAGCCCGTGCCGGCGCGCTGCTTGGATGGCATGACGCAGGACGAGACCCACGTGCTCAACCCCGGCATCCGCTACTGGAATTTCGACGAATAGCTCAGACCGCGAGCGTAACGCCCGTCATCTCTTCCGAAACGGTCCACAGCCGCGCCGCCAGTGCCTCGTCGTGGGCGCGGGGCATGGCGTGGGCGCGGGCCGACGTGTTGCCGCTGATCTCGCGAAAACCGTAGGGGCCGTAGTAGTCGCCGCCCTCGGCGTTCGGGTCGGTCGCGGCCTGGAGCGCGGGCAGCGCGCCCTGCTCCGACGTGTTGAGCGCAAAGGCCATCAACGGCTTGAGCAAGGCGCCGCCGGGCAGGTGCCGCGTCAATTCCGATGCCGCAACACCCGGGTGGCAGGCGATGGCGGCCACCGGCGAGCTGGCGGCGCGCAGACGGCGGTCGAGCTCCAGCGCGAACAACAGGTTGGCGAGCTTGCTCTGGCCGTAGAACTTGCTCCGACCATAACCTTGCGACGCATCGAGGTTGTCGAAATCGATGTCGGCCCGGCGGTGGGCTATGCTCGACTGCACGACGACGCGCGGGGCCTGTCCCTCGGCCAGCTTGGCGATCAACGGCAGGGTAAGTGCGAAATGGCCGAGGTGATTGACCGCGAACTGCAGCTCGGCACCCGCCGTGGCGTGGGAGAGCGGCGGCATCATCACGCCCGCGTTGTTGACGAGCAGGTCTAGCCGCGGCTCTGACTTCGCCTGCTCCACCGCGCCCGCCACGCTGGCGAGGCCGGCAAGGTCGAGCGGAACGAAGTCGAGGTCCGCCGAGGCGTGCTCGCTGCGGATTTTCGCCATCGCCGCTTCGGCGCGCGATCTCTCGCGGCAGGCCAGCAGCACCCGCGCGCCCTTCATGGCGAGGTGGCGGGCGATTTCCGACCCGATGCCGGTGTTGGCGCCCGTCACCATCGCGGTGCGGCCGGTCTGGTCGGGAATGTCGGCAAAGGCGAAAGACTGTGCGGGCGTCATGCAAATAGCTCCATCTGGGCCACCGGCGCGAAGCTGCGGCGGTGCAGCGGGCTCGGCCCGTGGCGACGCAACGCCTCGAGGTGGCTCTGCGATCCGTAGCCCTTGTTGCTGTCCCAGCCGTATTGCGGATGGCGGCGCGCGGCCTGCACCATCAGCCGGTCGCGGTATTCCTTGGCGAGAATGCTGGCGGCACCGATGCACGCCTCGCGCGCGTCACCGCCGACGATCGGCGTCGCCTCCCACCGCCAGCGCGGGTTGCGGCCCGCAGGCGTCAGGTTACCGTCCACCAGCGCGGCGATCTGGTGGCGACCGGCCGCATTGCACAGTTGCTCCATCGCAAGGCACATGGCGAGCATCGTCGCGCCGAAGATGTTGAGCCTGTCGATGGTGGCGACGTCGACCACGCCGATGCCGAAGGCGCAGCGCCGGCGGATGCGCGCCTCCGCCTCGGCCCGGGCCTTGGCGCTCAGCTTCTTGGAATCGCCCAGCCCGGCGGGTGCGGGCTTGCATAGCAGGACGGCGGCGGCCACCACGGGTCCGGCAAGGGGCCCGCGCCCCGCCTCGTCCACGCCCGCGACCAGTGGTCCGTGGCCGAGACCGGCACAAAATCCAGGCGAAGGGGTTCCCGAAAGCATGCGACACTCAATCCTGACCACCGCCCTATTCCCCGCCGCGCTCGCTCTCGCAAGCTGTCAGGGAGGCGAAATGGGGGAAACCACGCCGTCTTCGACGCCGACGATAGCTGCCGCCGATGGCGTGGTGGCGGGTCAGCGCGTGTCGCTCGCCTCGGATTCGCCCTTCGCCGCCGCCAGCCACGGCACCTTTGCCGAGCCCTGGGCGCTCGCGTTCGAGCCGGGCACCGGGCGCGTGTTCGTTACCGAGAAGCGCGGCGCCGCCAAGCTCTACGATCCGGCCACGGGCACGGTGCGCGAAGTCGGCGGGATGCCGCAAGTGGCCTACGGCGGACAGGGCGGCCTCGGCGACGTGGCCTTTGCGCCCGACTACGCCACCAGCCGCACGATCTACTTGAGCTGGGTGAAGGCCGACCAGGGCGATGCCCGGCGTGCCGTGGTGGGCCGCGGCACGCTCGCCTGCGACGCCGCCGCCTGCCGGGTCGAGAACCTGCAGCAGATCTGGCAACAGAGTGTCGCCATCGAGAGCCCCGGCCACTTCAGCCACAAGATGGCCTTCAGCCCCGACGGTCGCTACCTCTTCGTCACCAGCGGCGAGCGGATGCAGCAGGCCCCGGCGCAGGACTTGTCCAACAACCTCGGCACCGTCGTGCGCCTGACGCCCAACGGCCGCGCCGCGCCGGGCAATCCCTTCGCCGATCGCGCCCAAGCAACCAATGCCACGGCGGAGATCTGGACCTACGGCCAGCGCAACCTGCTCGGCATCGCCTTCGATCCGCAGGGCCAGCTGTGGGAAATCGAGCACGGCCCCGCCGGCGGTGACGAGCTCAACCGCGTGGATCGGGGAGCCAACTACGGCTGGCCCGTCCGCTCGAACGGCGATCAGTACAACGGCGACACCATCCCCGATCACACCGCCGACGACGGGTTTGCCCACCCGGCCATCAGCTGGAACCCGGTCATCGCCCCGGGCGACATGATCTTCTACACCGGCGGTATGTTCGCAGACTGGCGCGGACAGGTGCTGGTGGCGAACCTCAAGACCAAGTCGATCAGCCGCGTCGTCACCAACGCCGCCGGCAACAGCGCGAGCGAAGCGGCGCGTTACGACTTCCCCAATCGCCTGCGCGACATCGCCCAGGCGCCCGACGGGGCAGTGTGGGTGATCGAGGACGGCGACAACGGCCGGCTGCTGCGCCTGACACCGCGTAGCTAATTCCCGTTGCGCGGGGAGGCGCCCGGCCCTATCGGCGCGCGCCCATGGATGTAGCCGCCGCCACCCTGATCCCGCTCGAGGCGGTCGAACCCGCGATGATCGAGGCGCTGCTCGACCGCGCCTTCGGGCCGGACCGGCGCGCGCGCACGTCATACAAGGTTCGCGAGAGCGTGGACTGGCTGCCCGCGCTGAGTTTCGCGGTGCTCGATGAGGGCGACATGCTAGCGGGCACCATCCAGGTCTGGCCGGTGGCGCTGACCGACGCCGAGGGCCGCCGCCACCCCATGCTGATGGTCGGACCCGTCGCCGTCGTGCCCGAACGGCAGGGCGAAGGCTTCGGCCATGCGCTGATGGCGGCGATGCAATCGGCGATCGATAAAAGCGCCGCGCTGCCGCAGGTCCTAGTCGGCGATCCGGAGTATTACGCCCGCTTCGGCTTCACCGCCGCACCCACGCAGGGCTGGCAGCTTCCCGGTCCGTTCGAGCGGCACCGGCTGATGGTTCGCTGCGACAATCCGGGCGTTCTGCCGGACGAGGGCATGCTCGGCCCTTGGATTGGCTGACGCGCCGTGCCATCGGGTCTTGACCGATGGCCTATGACGTTCCCCCCGACCTTGCCGGCCTGAGCCTCGCCGAGATCGCCGAGCTCGTCGCCGCGCGCAAGTTGCCGCCGGTGGACCAGTGGAACCCCGAGGCGACCAGCGACAGCCGGATGCGGATCGCCGAGGGCGGCACCTGGTATCATGACGGCAGCCCGATCACCCGCCCGGGCATGGTGCGCGCCTTCGCGAGCCTGCTGCGCCGCGACGCGGACGGCTCCCATTGGCTCGTCACCCCGCATTATCGCCAGTCGATCGAAGTCGAGGACGCGGCCTTCATGGCGGTGGACATGAAGGCGGAAGGCGGCGCGCTGACCTTTCGCCTGAACACCGACGAGTTCGTGGTCGCCGGTCCGGACCATCCCTTGCGCGCCGCGGGCGACCCGGACGCGCCCGCCATCTACCTCGCCGTGCGCCACGGCAGCGAGGCGCGGCTCGACCGCTCGACCTGGCTGCAACTGGCCGAGCACGCGCTGGCCGAGGGCGACGGGCTGGAAGTGACCAGCCAGGGCGCGACCTTTTCGCTCGCCCCCGCATGAGCGCGCTGTTCGACCGCCTCGCCCGCCTGTTCGAGGCGACCCACCACATCGGCATCGAGGGCCTGCGCGACGACAGCGACATCGCGGGCGAGACGCTGCGCGATGCGGCCGTCCTCATCGCCGTCACCGACCGCCCGGAGCCGGGCCTGCTGCTCACCCACCGCCCCGAGACCATGGCGGCCCATCCCGGCCAGGTCGCCTTTCCCGGCGGCAAACTGGAGCCCGGCGAGGATGCCGTGGCCGCCGCCCTGCGCGAGGCGGAGGAGGAACTGGCCATCCAGCCTTCGCAGGTGCGCGTCGTAGGCGCGGCGCAGCCCTTCGTCACCGGATCGGGCTTCATGCTGACCCCGGTGCTCGGGCTCGTGCCCCCGGACCTGCCCATCCGACCGGACCCGCGCGAGGTCGCCGGCTGGTTCGAGGCGCCGCTGCGCTTCGTGCTCGATCCCGCCAACCATGTCGGCAAGACCGGCCTCTTCAAAGGGCACGAGCGCGCCTACACCGAGATCGACTGGCAGGGCCATCGCATCTGGGGCATCACCGCAGGGATCATCGTCAACCTGTCGCACCGGCTGGCTTGGAAGGAACTGGTCGATGGCTGAGATTGCGCGCAAACTCCCCGCGGCAGAATGGTGCAGCCGCGATGACCTCATGCGCCTCGTCGAGGTGCTGGGCGCGGATAATATGCGCTGGGTCGGCGGCGCGGTGCGCGATACGCTGCTCGGCAGCGGCGCGCACGATATCGACGCCGCGACGACGCACCAGCCCGCCGAGGTCATCCGCCGGCTGGACGAGGCGGGCATCCGCTCGGTGCCCACCGGCATCGCCCACGGCACCGTCACCGCCGTGCTCGAAGGCGGCCATGTCGAGATCACCACGCTGCGCTACGACACGGCCACCGACGGCCGCCATGCCGAGGTCGCCTTTACCGCCGATTGGCGCGAGGACGCGGCGCGGCGCGATTTCACCATCAACGCGCTCTACGCCCACCCCATGACGCTTGAGGTGTTCGACTGGTTCGGCGGGCTCGAGGATCTCGCCGCCAGCCGCGTGCGCTTCATCGGCGACGCGCGCGAGCGCATCCGAGAGGATCACCTGCGCATTCTGCGCTATTACCGTTTCCAGGCGCGCTTCGGCAGCGAGCTGGACGCAGACGCGGAGGAAGCCTGCGCCGAACTCGCACCCACGCTCAAGGGCCTCAGCCGCGAGCGGGTGGGCTGGGAATTGCAGAACCTGCTGACCGTCACCGATCCCGTCGCCACCGTGCGGCGCATGGCGGAGAGGGGCGTCCTCGGCGTCGTCCTGCCCGAAGCCGGCGAGGCTGAACTCGACGCATTCGAGGCGCTGGTCCAAGCCGAAGCCGAGGCGGGCCTGCCGCCCTCGCCCATCCGCCGCCTCGCCGCGCTGCTTCCCGCCGATCCGCGCGTGGCCGAGACGCTCGCCGCCCGGCTGCGCCTCTCCACTGCCATGCGAAAGCGCCTCGTCACCGCCGCCAAGCGCGACGGCGCACCTGGCGATCCGCGCGCCCTCGCCTTCCGGCTAGGCCGCGAGGAAGCCTTCGATCGACTGCTGCTGGCGGGCGAGAGCACCGCGCCCATCGAGGGCTGGGAAATCCCGCAGTTCCCGCTGAAGGGCGGGCAGGTGGTGGAGCGCGGCGTGAAGGCCGGACCCGAGGTCGCCCGGGTGCTGAACACCGTGCAGGATCGCTGGATCGACGAAGGCTTCCCCGATGCCGAGCGCGTCCACGCAATGCTCGACGAATTGCTTGCCGCCGAGCGCACCTGACCCGCAGCCCTTGAATTTGCCTGCAAATCCGGTGCAGGAGGGGTTCAGGCGGCCCTGCTACAAGGGTTTTCGACGGGATGGGGCCCGACAAGGCCCCTAGTGTCTGCCGCAATCGGCTTGCCGCCCGTCCGCCAGTTTTCCGGCCATCGTCGGAACCCATATACTCTCGCCCCTGCACCATGCCCGGGGGCGACAAGACAGGAAATTATCGCATGACCAGATTCGCTCTCACCGCCGCCGCTACGCTTGCCGCCCTCGTCGCCGCGCCCGCCGCCGCGCAGGAAGTCGGCACCACGATCGTCGGCAACGACGGCGTGGCCATCGGCACCGTGCTTGCCAACGACGGCACCGGCGTGGTGGTGGATACCGGCACGCATCAGGTTCCGCTGGGCGTGGAGGCCTTTGCCGAGCGTGACGGCGCGTGGACGCTGAACACCACGCAGGCCGAGCTCGACACCGCCTACGGTGCGATGTTGGCCGAGCAGGAAGCCGCGCTTGCCGCCGCGCTGACCGTTGGCGCAAGCGTCGTCACCGCCGATGCGCAGGCGCTCGGCCCGGTGACCGAGATCAACGGCGAGACCGTCGTGGTCACGCACATGGACACCCCGCTCGCCCTGCCGCGCGAGGCCTTCGGCGTCGATGCCGAGGGCACGCTGATGGTGCGCGCCGACATGGCCGCGATCATGGCCGCGATGAACGGCGCGGGCTGAGGCCAGGCCATACACGACCCGAGGGGCCGGCGGAGCGATCCGCCGGCCCTTCTTTTTTGAAAGCTCAGAACCTGTTGTCCTTCGGAAAGCCCTGAGGCGGCAGGCGGCCGGCCGCGCCGCGCGCCACTTTCCACATCCCGATCTCGTTCTCGGTCCGCGTGCGCCCGGTCTCACCGCCCATGGTCCAGCTGAGGCCGTCCGCAAGCGTGAAGGTGGTCGCATCCGCGAGGCCGCCGTCGCGGTAGCGTTGCAGGGTGACGCCCTGCCCGCGGCTCATCACCGGCATCTCCTCCAGCGCGAAGACCACGAGCTTGCGGTTGTCGCCGACCACCGCGACGTGATCGTGCGCGGGCGCGACGGTGCGGGCGACCAGCAGCTTCGCATCGCCTTTGAGGTTCACCACCTGCCGGCCCTTGCGCGTCTCGGCGAGCAATTCGTCGGTCACGGCGACGAAGCCCTTGCCCACGGTGCTGGCGAGCAGCAACTGCTTGCCCTTCTCGTGCACGATCAGCGCCACGATTCGCGCGCCCGCATCGATGTCGAGCGTATTACGCACCGGTTCGCCGAAGCCGCGTGCGCCGGGCAGCTTGTCCGCGCCCAGCGTGAAGAAGCGGCCGTCGTCCCCGGCGATCAGCAGCTTGTCGGTGGTCTGGCAGTGGACGGCAAAAGCCGGGCCGTCGCCTTCCTTGTACTTGAAATCGCCTGCACCGTCCTTGCCCAGTTCGACATGGCCCTTGGCAGCGCGCACCCAGCCCTTCTGGCTGAGGATAACGGTGACGGGTTCCTTCTCGATCATCGCGTCGGGATTGAACTCGACCGTTGGCGCGGCCTCGGCGATGGTCGTGCGGCGGGCGCCAAGGGCGGTGTCCTCGGCGTATTCCTTGCGCAGCGCCGCCATGTCCTTCTTCAATCGCGTGCGCTGGCGGGCGGGACTGGCGAGCAGGGCCTCGAGGTCGGCCTGCTCCTTCAGCAGGTCGTCCTTTTCCTGCCGCAGCTGCATTTCTTCCAGCTTGCGCAAACTGCGCAGGCGCATGTTGAGGATTGCTTCGGCCTGCCGGTCGGTCAGGCCGAACTCGGCCATCATCACCGGCTTGGGCTCGTCCTCGGTGCGGATGATTGCGATCACCCGGTCGAGGTTGAGGAAGGCGATGATGTAGCCCTCGACCAGCTCCAGCCGGTCGGCGATCTTTGCAAGGCGATGCTGGCTGCGACGCTGCAGGATCTCGATCTGGTGCGCCACCCAGTGGGTCAGCAGCTCCTTGAGCCCCATGACCATCGGCGTGCGCGTGTGGTCGAGCACGTTGAGGTTGAGGCTGAAGCGCGTCTCGAGATCGGTGAGCTTGTAGACGCTCTCCTTCAGCAGCTCCGGATCGACGTTGCGGCTGCGCGGCACGAGGACGATGCGGATGTTCTCGTCGCTCTCGTCGCGCACGTCCTCCAGGATCGGCAGCTTGCGGTCGCCGATGAGCGCGGCGATCTGCTCGATCAGCTTGCCCTTGGGCACCTGGTAGGGGATCTCGCTGATGACAAGCTGCCAGCCGCCGCCCTTGGCCCTCTCGATGCCGGCCGCGCGATCCGCCTCGTTATCGGCCTCGGGCGCATGGAACTTGCCGCGCACGCGGAAGCTGCCGCGCCCGGTCTCGTAGGCGTGGGAAATGGCCTCGGCGCTGTCCACCACCAGTCCGCCGGTGGCAAAGTCGGGACCCTGGAACACCGCCATCAGCTCGGCGTGGGTGACGTCCTTGTTGAACAGCACCAGCTCGGCCGCGTCGAGCACTTCGGCGACGTTGTGGCTGGGGATGCTTGTCGCCATGCCCACCGCGATCCCGCTCGACCCGTTGGCGAGCAGGTTGGGGAACAGGCCGGGGAAGAGGACGGGTTCCTCCTCCTCGTTGTTGTAGGTCGGCACGAAGTCGACCGTGCCCTCGTCCAGCCCGGCCATCAGCTGCATGGCGGTGCGCGTCAGGCGGCACTCGGTATACCGTTCTGCCGCCGCGCCGTCGCCGTCGATGTTGCCGAAGTTGCCCTGCCCCTCGACCAGCGGGTAGCGCAGGCTGAACGGCTGGGCGAGACGGACCATGGCATCGTAGAGCGCCACGTTGCCGTGCGGGTGGAACTTACCCATCACGTCGCCGACCACGCGGCTCGACTTCTTGAAGGCGCTGTCGGGTGAAAGGCGCAGGCCGCGCATGCCCCAGAGGATGCGGCGGTGGACCGGCTTCAGCCCGTCGCGCAGGTCGGGCAGCGAGCGGGCGGTGATCGTGGACAGCGCATAGACCAGGTAACGCTCTGCAAGGGCGCTTTCAAACGGTTCGCGCTCGATGCCTTCCTCGGCAGTCGTTTCGTCGGGAGGGGATGCCATGCGGTTCGCCCTATCACCGCCTCCTTTCGGCGGACAGCGCGGAAACCGTCACTTTCCCCATCCGTTGGACGGGCAAGCACAATCAAACAGGAAAGACCCCAACCATGGCCAAACGTATCATGATCCTCGCCACCAACGGTTTCGAGCAGTCGGAGCTCGAGCAACCCAAGGCCACGCTGGAAAAGGAAGGCTACGAATGCGTCGTGGTCAGCCCGGAAGAAGGCGAGATCAAGGGCTGGGACCAGAAGGACTGGGGCGACAGCGTGAAGGTCGACATGGCCTTGGCCGAGGCTGATGAAGGCGATTTCGACGCACTGCTGCTGCCCGGCGGTCAGATGAACCCCGATATCCTGCGTATGGAGGAAAAGGCCGTCGAACTCGTCCGCGCCTTCGACGAAGCAGGCAAGCCTATCGCGGCAATCTGCCACGGGCCGTGGCTGCTGGTCGAGGCGGACATCGTCGACGGTCGCCGTGTAACGAGCTGGCCCTCGGTTCGCACCGACCTCGAGAATGCCGGGGCCGACGTCGTCGACGAAAAGGCCGTGGTCGATGGCAACCTCGTCACCAGCCGTAACCCGGACGACATCCCGGCCTTCTGCGAAGCCTTCATCGAGCTTCTCGAAACCGAGGAAATGGAAGCCGCCTGATCCAGCGTTTTAGCCGCCCGATATCGGGCTGACCAAAGGCCCCGTCGCTCACCCGAGCGACGGGGCTTTTTGTATCTGGCGCAGCCCGTGTCCAAATGTGGCGAAAATGTGGCTTGCCTTCGCACGGCCCTCGTGAGATTGTGGCGACAATAAGGCGGAACAACCGCGGTCGCGACGGGAAATGTGTCACGAGAGGATCATGCCATGTGTAGGAAAGTGAAATTGATGCTCGCCGCTTCGCTCGGCCCGCTGGTGCTGACGGCCTGCGACCAGGCGGGCGGCCCGCGCCGCGAAAGTGCCGAGCAGATCGAGGCGGCCACGACCGATATGGCGGCCGAGTCTGTCGAGGACGGGTCTTCGGACTTCTCCACATCGCTTCCGCAGCTCGCCTACGAGTACGGCTTCACCTTTGCCCTTCCCGGCGAGGACCTGCGCCGCTTGCAGCGCCAGCATGCCACCCTGTGCGAACAGCAGGGACCGCAAAGCTGCGTCATCTCGGGCCTGAGCACCCACGGCTCCATCGACGACAACGACGTCACCGGCGAACTGCAGATGCTCGTCGCCACACGCCACGCCCGCGCCTTCGGGGCGCTGCTGGAGGAAGAGGCCGAGGGCATGGGCGCCGAGCAGCTCTCCGCCGATATCTCCACCGACGAGGTCTCCCGCCAGCTGACCGACAGTGAAGCCTACCTCGCCAGCCGCATCGAATTGCGCGACCGACTGCGCGAAGTGCGCCGCACCCGGAGCGGCAGCGTCGAGGAACTGGTCCAGGCCGAGCGCGAACTGGCCGCGGTCCAGCAGGAGATCGACGCCGCGCGCTCCACCCTGTCGCAGACGCAGGGGCGGGTCGCCATGAGCCGGATGACCGTCAGCTACGAAAGCACCGCGCCGGTCGGCGGCGACTTCCTTGCGCCCGTGCGCGGGGCCATGGGCTCGGTCGGCACGATCCTGGGCACGCTGCTCGCCATCGCCATCCTGCTCGCCGCGGTGGGCCTGCCGCTGCTGGGCGCGGCGCTCGGCCTGCGCTGGGCGAAGCGCCGGCTGCAGGGCGCTCCCGCCGAGGCCTAGAACCCCTGCGCGTCGTTGCTGTCGGCAGGGATGCGCACCGAGATGCCGTCCAGCCCATTGTCCAGCACGATCTGGCACGAGAGGCGGCTGGTGGCATGAACGTCGGCGGCGAGGTCGAGCATGTCCTCTTCCTCCTCGCTGGCGGCGGGCAGCTTGCCGAACCACTCGCTGCCCACGATGACGTGGCAGGTGGAGCAGGCCATCTGCCCCTCGCAGGTGCCCTCCAGCGGCATCCCGGCGGCCTGCCCGACCGCCAGCAGCACCTCGCCCGGCGCGGCCTCGGCGGTCACCCGTTCGCCCTTGCGCGTGGTGAAATGGACCTTCACTGGCTGTTCGCCGCGTCGAGGATCGTCTGCACGCCCTGCTCCAGTTGCTCCATCGTGGTGTAGCGGCCCCAACCCACGCGGATCGAGTTCTTCGCCTGCTCGTCGTTCAGGCCTATGGCCTTCAGCACGTGGCTGGTCTTGCCCGATCCGCTGGCGCAGGCGCTCCCGGCGGAGAACATGACGTCGCGACACTCGCTCATCAGCCGCGCCACGTCGAGGCCCTTGCGGCGCACGTTGAGGTTAGCGTGGAGGCGCGTATCCTCGTCACCATTGAGGGTCCAGTTGTCGGCGAACATCTCGCGCGCGCGGGTCCACAGCTTCTCGGCGTGGGCGGCGTCGTCCTCCATCCGCTCCTTCGCCGCCGCCGCCGCCGCGCCGAACCCGGTGACGAGCGCGGTGCTGAGCGTGCCCGAGCGCAAGCCCTCCTGCCGCCCGCCGGTGATGAAGGGATCGAGCTCCAGCCCGTGGCGCACCCACAGCGCGCCGATGCCCTTGGGGCCGTAGATCTTGTGCGCGGAAATGGCGATCATGTCCGCGCCCGTCACCTCCATCTTGCCGTAGCTCTGCACCGCGTCGCACAGGAACAGCGCGTTTTCCTCCTTGGCCTTGCGATGCCATTCGACGGTCGGCTGGATGGTGCCGATCTCGTTGTTGACCTGCATCACGCAGACCAGCCGGGTGCCCTGTGGCAGCGACTGGTTGGTGTTGCACTGGCCGTTGGCGGCGACGTTCAGCAGGTGCCGGTGGCCGAGCGCCTCGGCCGTCTCGTAGACCGCGGCGTGCTCGATGGCGGAAACGCTGATCGGGCCGTCGCCCGGCAGACCGCGCATGGCGATGTTGATCGCCTCGCAGGCGCTGCCGGTGAAATGCACGGTGCCCCCCGGCGGCAGCAGCGCGGCGACCTGCTCGCGCGCGAAGTCGATGGCAGCGCCGGCCTGTCGGCCCATTCGGTGCGGGCTGTGCGGGTTGGCGAACCCGGTGCCGTCCGCGGTATCGAGCCAGCGCAGCATGGCATCGCGCGCCTCGGGGGCGAGCGGGGTGGTGGCCTGGTTATCGAGGTAGATCATGCGCGCTCGTCCCCGCTGAGCGAAATTGACAGTGTCAAGCGATGCGCCGCAAGAAACCTCTCAAAAGCAAGCGTTTGCTGCATTTCCAAAGTTGACACTTCGCGTGGTGGCGGGGAAAATCGCAGGCTTATCATTGGCGACCCATAGGCCTTTGCACTCGGTGTAGGAAAGGGCGAGGGTCCAATCACGAGAGCGAAGTCCACGCCTTTGCAAAGGCGTCCAGCTCCTCCGCCGTGGTATTCCAGCCGAGCGAGACGCGGATCGTTCGGCGCGCGGTGTCGTCGTCCAGCCCGAAGGCCTTCAGCACGCGGCTCGGCTTCAATGAACCGGACGAGCATGCGCTCCCTGCCGAGACCGCGAAGCCCATCGCGTCGAGCCGGATCAGCAACGCCTGCGCGCTGAGCGAGGGGTGGGTCAGGGCGAGGATGTAGTCGCACTGGTAGCCCGGCTCCACGATCGCGCCGCTTTCGCGCAGGACCGCGCGGAAGGCGAACTGCGGCTCGGCGTCGGCGCGCCATTTGTCATGCGCGGCGGCTTCGAGCGCGGCGGCCATGCCGAGCGCGGCGGGCAGGTTCTCCGTGCCCTGCCGATAGCCGCGCTCGTGCCCGCCGACCGGCTCGAGCATGGCGAAATCGCGCACCAGCAAGGCGCCTACGCCCACGGGCCCGCCGAACTTGTGCGCGGCCAGTGCGGCCATGTCGGCGTCGGGCAGCGGCAGCTTGCCCGCGCTCTGCGAGCAGTCCGCCAGCAGCAGTCCGCCCGCCGCGCGGACCTGCTCGGCCAGCGGATTGCCCGCGCGCGGCAGCAGCACCGTGCCGGTCTCGGAATTGACGTGCTGGACGGCGAGGAGTGGCTTGCTTCCCGCTTCCAGCAGAGCGCCCAGCGCATCGCCATCGACCGCGCCGCCCGCGACCGGCACCACTTCGGCATCCGGCGCAGCGCGGAACACCGCGTCGTGCTCCACCGCGCTGGCGATCCGGCGATCCGCCTTCGCGCGCTGCAGGGCGATGGCGAGCGCCTCGCTCGCGCCACTCGTGAAGATCAGCTCGCCCTGCCAGCCCAGCGCCGCCTTGCAGCGTTCGCGCGCGTCCTCCAGCGCGGCGCGCGCCGCGCGGCCCTCGGCGTGGGGCGAACTGGGGTTGGCCCAGACCCGGAAGCCCTCCTCCATGGCCGCAAGCGCCTCGGGCCGGAGCGGCGCGGTGGCGGCGTGATCGAGGTAAATCCGGCTCATCTCGGAATGATTGCGAAAATCGGCACCGTGCCTATATAGCCGCCACCTTCCGCCGCGCCAGTCGATCCCGGCTGCGCTGGCGGGCCACCATTCCAGCAAGGCCGAACCCGCCCATGCCGCACGTCATCTTTCCCGGTCCCGAGGGCCGTCTCGAAGGTCGTTTCAGTCCCGGACCGCGTCCGCGCGCGCCCGTCGCCATGATCCTGCATCCGCATTCGCAGGGCGGCGGCACGATGAACGACCGCATCGTGCAGCGGCTGTACAAGACCTTCGTCAACCGCGGTTTCGCCACCCTGCGCTTCAATTTCCGCGGCGTGGGCCGCAGCCAGGGCAGCTTCGACAACGGCATCGGCGAACTCAGCGACGCGGCATCCGCGCTCGACTGGGTGCAGCAGATCCATCCGGAAGCGCAGGTGACCTGGGTCGCGGGCGTCAGCTTCGGCGCGCTGATCGGGATGCAGCTGCTGATGCGCCGCCCGGAAATCCGCGGCTTCATTTCCATCGCCCCGCCCGCCAACATGTACGACTTCAGCTTCCTCGCGCCCTGCCCGGCGAGCGGCATCTTCGTGCAGGGCACGGCCGATACCGTGGTGCAACCGCAGGCGGTTTCCAAGCTGGTCGACAAGCTGCGCACGCAAAAGCACATCACCATCCACCACGACGAAATCCCGCGCGCGAATCACTTCTTCGAGAACGAGATCGACGAGCTGATGACCTCGGTGGACAATTACCTCGACTTCCGCCTCGACCCGAGCTGCCCGATCACCTGATCGCAAGGCATTCCGCGCGGTCCCGCGCCAAAAGAGGCCCGGCAGCAGGCGCTGTCCGGGCCTCTCTTGCATAGCGTGATGTGATGATGTATCGTGATATTATAACATCACTGAGAGGAGCCTTGTCATGTCCTATGCCAACGCCGTTGCCACCCCGGCCGACCGCGCGAAGGCGGCGGCCTCGGTCGTCGCCATCCACGCGGGCATCGGCGCCCTGCTCGTCACCGGGCTGGCCGTCACAGGCATCATCGAAAAGGAAGACGACGGCATCATCGGCATCGACCTGAAGGATCCGCTGCCCCCGCCTCCCCCGCCGCCGGAGCCGATCGACCAGCTGCCGCCCACACCCACGAGCCCGCCCGTCGCCGCGCCGCTGCCGCCGATCCCGCTCAACCGGCCTAACCCTACCTTCGTCGAGCTCCCGCGTTTCGACCCGGGCCCGACCGTACCGCTCGCCAATCCGCCCGGACCGCCGATCGTGGTGCCGCCCGCCCCGCCCGCGCCTCCGCCCACCCCGGCCTTCACGCCGACGCTCGCCAGCCCGCGAAACGGGCCGACCGGGTGGATCACCAACGACGACTACCCGCGCCGCGACCTTGCACGCGAGAACGAGGGTTCGGCGCGCTATCGCCTGGTGGTGGGCAGCAACGGCCGGGTCGACGCCTGCGAGATCACCAGCAGCACCGGGCACGACGGGCTCGATGCCGCCACCTGCCGCCTGATCCAGAGCCGCGCCCGCTTCGATGCGGCGACCAATGCGCAGGGCGAGCGGGTGGTGGGCACCTACACCGGCAGCGTCACCTGGCGCATTCCCGAATAGGCGCTCCCCGACCCACGGGGCCTATTCGGAGCGGGCGGCGGCATCCGCGAGGGTGTCGCCGCCAATGTCCTCACTCGGAGCGGGCGGCGACATCCGCGAGGGTGTCGCCGTCCGCAGTGGGTGCGACCCAGATGACGACGTTCGCCGCCATGATGGCGACCAGCAGCGCCATCAGGCCCGCCTGCTTCCTCGCCCCGCGACGCCACAGCGTCACGGCACCCAGCAGCAGCGCGATCGCAGCCAGCACGACGAGCGAGAGGACGAGGTCGGTCATGCGCGAAACAGTGGCGCGGCCTTTCGCTTGACGCAAGCGGTTGCTTGCGCAACCAATCGCCCATGCAAAACACTCCCAGGATCTCGCTCTCCCGTCGCCAGCTGATTGGCGCGATGGGTGCCACCACCGCGCTCACCGTCTTGCCCGGCTGCGTCACCACGCCCGCCGTGCCCGCCATGAGCGGCGAGGAACTCTTGAGCGACGTCGCCTGGAACCTGCTGCGGCACGAGCCGACCCGCGCCACCGGCCTCGGCGTCGACACCGGAGAACACGCGTATTTGCGCGGCCGACTCGCCGATGCCTCGCAGGCCGGCCAAGATGCTTACGCCGCCACCCTGCGCGCCGATCTCGAACGCGTTCGCGCCTATCCCAAGGCCGGACTTGACCCGGCCACGCGCACCAGCTTCGCCGTCGTGGAAAGCGCCTATGCCACCGCGGTCGAGGGCTTTGCCCTGCCCTACGGCGACATCCCCGTCGGCAGCTGGCGCACCGCGCCCTATGCCGTCATCCAGAACGTGGGCGCCTATATCGACCTGCCGCGCTTCCTCGATTCCGACCACCCCATCGCCACGCGCGAGGATGCCGAGGCCTATGTCGCCCGGCTGGAGGCGATGCCCGCCACGCTCGAAGGCGAGCTGGCGCGCATCCAGGCGGCGCGCGGCATGGGCGTGGTTCCGCCCGATTTCCTGCTCGACAAGGCCATCACCCAGATGACCACGCAGCTGGCCGACGTTTCGTCCGGCGGATCGATGGTCGAATCGCTGGTGCGGCGCACCACCGAGGCGAACATTCCGGGCAACTGGCAGGCGCGCGCCGAGGCGATCGTCACCGGCCGGATCGCTCCGGCCATGGCCAGTCAGCTCGCCGAGCTGCGCACCCAGCGAGGGCTCGCCGACAGCGATCCGGGGATGTGGTCGCAGCCTGGCGGCGACGAGTGGTATCGCTGGGCGCTCAAGAGCAGCACCACCACCACCCGCACGCCCGACGAGATCCACGAACTCGGCCTCGCCACTCTGGAGACGATCCACGCCGAGATGGACCCGATCCTGCGTTCGGTCGGCTACACCCAAGGCAGCGTGGGCGCGCGCATGGCGGCGCTGGCCGAGGATCCGCGCTACAAGTTTGCCGAGGGCGATCCCGGCCGCGCCGAGATCATGAGCTTCATCCAGGAACGGATCGGCTGGATACGCGACCAGATGCCCCGCGCCTTCCGCCGGGTGATGCCGGGCAATCTCGAAGTTCGCCGCCTGCCCCTCGCGGAGGAGCCGGGCGCGCCGACGGCATACGGCGGGGCGGGCAGCGTCGATGGCACGGTGCCGGGCAAGATGTGGATCAACCTGCGCACCACCGACCTGCACCGGCGCTATTCGATCCCCACCCTCGTCCACCACGAAACCATCCCCGGCCACGTGTGGGAGGGAGAGTATTCAAACTCGCTGCCGCTCATCCGCTCGATCCTCGCGTTCAACGCCTTTTCCGAAGGCTGGGCTCTCTATGCCGAGCAGCTGGCATCCGAACTGGGCGCCTACGACGACAACCCGGTGTGGAAGCTGGGCTACCTGCAGGACGCCGCCTTCCGCGCGTGCCGCATGGTGGTGGACACGGGCCTGCACTCCAAGCGCTGGAGCCGGGCCGAGGCGGTCAACTTCTTCGTCGAGCGCAACGGCGACAACCCCGACGACATCTCCAGCGAGGTTGACCGTTATTGCAGCTGGCCGGGGCAGGCTTGCGGCTACATGATGGGCAAGCTGGAAATCCTGCGCCAACGCGAGCGGGCAATGACGGCGCTCGGCGGCCGCTACGACCTCAGGGACTTCGACCAGGCCGTGGTCGACGGCGGCAATGCCCCGCTCGACGTGCTGGCCGCGAACGTTGGCAGGTACATCGCCCGAACCGAAGCTTAACCCCTTGCCGCTATGACCTTCGTCGCCGGCGCGCGGATGCCGGCGCAACGGAGCGTTCCTCGTGGTCAAGGTCTACCTGACCATCGATACCGAGTACGAGTTCGGCTTCACCGCGAAGCACGGACACGCCAGCCGCGCGGCCAATTTCGACCGCTCGATCCGCGGGCGCACGCCCGATGGCGACGCGGGCATCTTCCACCAGATGGACGTGATGGACGCGCATGGCCTGAAGGGCGTGTTCTTCGTCGATCCGCTGCCCGGCCTCTACTGGGGCAAGCGCGCGGTGGCGGACGTGACCGAGCCGATCCTGAAGCGCGGGCACGGCGTGCAATTGCACCTTCATACCGAATGGCTGGCCCTGCTGGGCAATCGCAACCCGTTGGGAAAGCGCACCGGCACCCACATGAAGGACTTCACTCGCGAGGAACAGCGCACGCTGATCGAGACCGGGATCGACCTGCTGATGCAGGCCGGAGCGCCGCGCCCGGTCGCCTTTCGCGCAGGGAATTACGCCGCCAACGACGATACGCTCCACGCGCTGGCGGATGCGGGCGTCACCTATGACAGCAGCCACGCGCCGGCTCTGGTGGGTAGCGGCGATTGCGAGATCGGACTCGGGTCCGAACATCGCCGCCCGCTTGAGCGGCACGGCGTGATCGAGGTGCCCGCGGGCTGCATCGGCGATGCCTTCGGCGGCCTGCGCCACGCGCAGATCACCGCCCTCTCCTACCGCGAGATCGTGGCCGCACTGCGCCATGCGCGGGGCAACGCCATCGCCGACTTCACCCTCGTCTCGCACAGTTTCGAACTGCTCTGTCGCAAGCGCGAGCGCATCAACCGCATCGTCCAGGAACGCTTCGCCCGCGTGTGCGAGGCCATCGCGGCGATGGAGGGCGTGGAGACCGCGACCTACGTCAGCCACCCGCCACAGGTCGCCCGCCGCCAGGTCGATGCGCCGGTGCTGCCGGGCGCGGTGCTGCTCAACGGCGAACGCATGATCGAGCAGGTCGTCGGCAACCTCCTCTACGGCCGCGAAAGCGTTCCCCATGCCGAGCAGGACGAGAAGAACCCTAGCAGCGGCGCAACAGCAGCTCGATATTGGGAGATAGCCAACCAGGCGCGAGTCCGCTGATCCGCCCCGCCCCGGCTACCAGCCGCATGGGCAGCGAGACACGGCCGTGCACGGCGCGACGGGCGGTAAGCCAGCTCCCGGGCGCGTCGACCGTGAACCGGCCCCTCAGTGCGCGCGACAGGGCCACTGGCGAGAGGCCGCGCTGCCACTCTTTCCCGGCCATGCGATCGAAAGCGCGCGGCAGGTAATTCACCAGCCAGCGCCGCGAATGCACCTCGCGCGGGGCGAGCCTGCTGGCGGTGCCGAGCACCAGCAGCTGGCCGCCGGGCTTCGTCACGCGGTGGATTTCAGCCATCACCGCGTCGAGCTGGCTTGGCGCCACGTATTCGAGCACGCTATTAGCGACCACGAGGTCGAACGCCGCGTCGGCGAAGGGCATGGTGCGCGTGTCGGGCACGTGCAGCGCCTTCGCCCGCTCCTCCACGCCGTGAAGCGCGATGTTGGCATTGGCGAGGCGCACGTTGCTCGCCTCCACGTCCACCCCCGTCACCCGCGCGCCAAGCCGCGCCATGACGATACCCGATGCGCCGAAATTGCACCCGAACTCCAGCACCTCGCGCCCCTGCGGCGCGATGCCGTAGGCCGCGAGGACCGGACGCAGGTGTTCCCATTCGTAATCGACGTAGCCGCCCACCCACTTGTCGTCGGGGTCTATCCCGAGCTCGCTGGCGACGGCACGAAAGGTTGCTTCGGCGGACATGGCCCCGCCCTAGCAAACAAGGGTTGCGATCGGGTTGCCCTCAGCGGGCGACGACCTCCGCGCCCTCGCGCTCCTCAAGCTGGATCTCGTAGAGCCGCGGCCACAGCTTGCCGGTGACGAACAGCCGCCCGCCCTCGGCATCCCAGGCCACCCCGTTCAGCACCGCATCGGGATCGTCGCCGAGGTTGGCCTCGACCAGCGGGCGCAGGTCGGCCAGCTGGCGCACCGCGCCGCTGGCGGGATCGATGAACAGCAGGAAGCCGGTGTGCCACACGTTGGCGACGATCAGCCCGTCCACGTACTCGAGCTCGTTCAGCTGGTCGACCGCGCGCCCGTTCAGCGTAACCTCCAACTCGCGCGCAACCTCGAGCGTCTCTGGATCGAGGAAGCGCAGCGTGGACGAGCCGTCCGAGGCGATGAGGTGCGTGCCGTCCCCGGTCAGGCCCCAACCCTCGAAGGGAAAGTCCTGCGTGCCGAGCGGCGCGAGGGTGGCGAGGTCCCAGCGGTGGACGACCTTGTCCAGCCACGTCAGGCTGACGAGCGTATCGCCCCACAGCGTCATGCCTTCGCCGAATTGCTCGGCGGGCAAGGCGCTGCTCGCCTCCACCGCCCCGGTGTCCAGCGTCACCCGCCGCACCTGCGACTGGCCTTCGCGCCCAGTGCTCTCGTACAGAGCGCCATCGTGCCACAGCAGGCCTTGGGTGAAAGCCTCGCTATCGTGCGGATAGGTGGCGACCACGATGGGGTCGACCACCACGACGGGCGGCGCTTCGGCCTCGGCAGCGGCAGGCGGCGCGGCGTGCTGCGCGAGGCAGGCGACGGGCGCAGCCAGCAAGGCGAAAGGCGCGAGGAAGGCGGCGAGTTTCATCGTGCGTGCTTGTGCGCCGCGCCACCTTGCCCGTCAATGAAGCGGCAGGTCAGCGCCGCCCGGCAAGCCCGCCGACGATGGAGCCGAGAATGCCGCCGAGGTCGGGCCCGGCGGGAGCCGCCGCGCCGCCGCCGCCGGCGGTGCCTGCGCGTCCGCGCTGGGCAAGATAGCCGAGCGCCGCCATGGCGAGGATGGGCAGCATCCGCTTCAGGAGGTCCTGGCTGATGCCCGTGCTCTGCGCGGCTTCGCTCGTCACCGATCGGCTGACGTCCTTGTTGCCGAAAATCTCGCCGAGGATGTCGTTGCCCTGATTGACCGGCGTCGGGCTGCCGCCGAGCACCGCCTCGAGCAGGCCGCCGCCCATGCCGCCGCCCAGCGCGCCGCCGAGGATCGAGCCGAGCCCGCCGAGCGGATCGGCCGCCCCGCCGCCCATGCCGCCCGCGGAGCTGCGCCCCATGCCCGCGACAATGGCCGGCAGCAGCGCGTTCGCGCCCATGCGCGCGGTATTCTGGTCGACGCCGAGTTCACGCGCCATCGCGTCGATGGCACCCGATTGCTGCAGGGCTTGGGCAAGGCTCATGGCGAAATCTCCGGTTGCTGGATGGGTCAGCCTTTCCAACGCACAAGACCCGGGAATAGGCCCCGCTCCGGCCGAAACCGGGCGGGGCTCTCCTCTCCAACCGGGAATTTCGCCTGCGCGTCAGGCAGCCTGCGGAGCGGCCTGGCGCACGCCTTCGTCGACGTGCTCGGCAAACTGGCGGAAGTTCTCGACGAACAGTTCCACCAGCTTGTGCGCGGTGGCATCGTATTCGTCCTTGTCCGTCCAGGTGCTGCGCGGGTCGAGGATAGTCTGGTCGATGCCCTGCGCTTCCAGCGCCGGAACGCTGACGGGCACGTCGAAGCCGAAGTTCGGATCCTTGCGGAACTCGACGCCGTCGAGATCGCCGTCGAGCGCGGCGTTGAGCAGCGCGCGGGTCGCCTTGATCGGCATCCGCTTGCCCACGCCGTACTTGCCGCCCGTCCAGCCAGTGTTCACCAGCCAGCAGGTCGCCCCGCCCTCGGCGATGCGCTTCTTGAGCAGATTGCCGTAGACGCTGGGATGGCGCGGCATGAAGGCAGCGCCGAAGCAGGTGCTGAACGTGGCGGTCGGCTCGGTCACGCCGATCTCGGTGCCCGCCACCTTGGCGGTGTAGCCCGAGAGGAAGTGATACATCGCCTGGTCGGGCGTCAGCCGCGCGATCGGGGGCAGCACGCCGAAGGCATCGGCGGTGAGGAAGATCACGTTCGACGGCGGCGGGCCGAGGTTCTTCTCGCTGGTGTTCGGGATGAACTCGATGGGATAGGCGCCGCGGGTGTTCTCGGTCTTGCTGTCGTCGGTGAAGTCGAGCTCGCGCGTATCCTCGTCCATCGTCACGTTCTCGAGGATCGTGCCGAACATCCTGGTCGTCGCGTAGATCTCCGGCTCGCCCTCGGCCGAGAGGTTGATCATCTTGGCGTAGCAGCCGCCTTCGAAGTTGAAGATCGCCTGGTCCGACCAGCCGTGCTCATCGTCGCCGATCAGCGTGCGGCTGGCGTCGGCGGAGAGCGTCGTCTTGCCGGTGCCCGAGAGGCCGAAGAAGATCGCGCTCTTGCCGTCCGGCCCGATGTTCGCCGAGCAGTGCATCGGCATCACGCCTTCCGCCGGCAACAGGTAGTTGAGCAGGCCGAACACGCCCTTCTTCATCTCGCCGGAGTATTCGGTGTTGCCGATCAGGATCAGCTTCTCGGTCAGGTTGACCGCGATCACCGTGTCGCTGCGGCAGCCGTGCCGCTCGGGGTCGGCCTTGAAGCTGGGCAGGTTGATGATCGTGTATTCGGGCTCGAAGCTGTCCAGCTCCTCGGCCGTCGGACGGACGAGCAGGGTGCGGATGAACAGGTTGTGCCAGGCGAGCTGGTTCACCACGCGAACGTTGACGCGGTATTCGGGCTGGCTGCCGCCGAACAGGTCGGCAACGAACAGCTCGTCCTTGCCTTTCAGCTCGGCGAGGAAGTCGGCCTTCAGCACCTGCCAGTGCTCGGGCGTCATCGGCTGGTTGATCGCGCCCCAGTTGATGGTGTCCTCGGTCGTGGCGTCGCGCACCACGAACTTGTCCTTCACGCTGCGGCCGGTGAACTTGCCGGTGTCCACCAGCAGCGCGCCGTCCTTCGTCAGGCGGCCCTCGCCGCGCTGGACGGCTTCCTCCACCAGAGCGGCGGTGCCGAGGTTGGGGTGAATGGTGGCGGCGGTCTCGAAGCCCTGCGCGGACAGCGAGACGGAAAGATCGTGCGGCAAGATCATGCTCCTCATAGATCTTGAAATGTCGGAGAAAGGGGCTCTCCTCAGCGCCCTTTCCGGCCCGCGCATAGGAGGCTGTTTCGCCTGCGTCAAACGGCACAAGGGCAGGCGGCGACCCTTCAAGCCATTGTGATCGTTCACATCGCCCGGCAGCCGCTTTTATGCGGCAGGTGGCACGGCAAAGTTGCCCATGCGCCTGCGAAAAGTTAGGGCCGTGGCAACACGAAAGGCGGCGACGGCAGATACGATGACAGGGGACAGCGACATTTCCGCCACCGGCGATTCGCCGGCGGGCGACAGCCAGCGGGTCATCGCGCTGGTCGACGACGACCGCAACATCCTGACCACCCTCTCCATCGCGCTGCAGGCCGAAGGCTATGCCACGCGCGTCTATTCCGACGGCGAGGCGGCGCTCGCCGCGCTGCGGCAGAACCCGCCCGACCTCGCCGTGTTCGACATCAAGATGCCGCGCATGGACGGGCTGGAGCTGCTACGCAAGCTGCGGGAAACCTCTGATCTGCCGGTCATTTTCCTCACCAGCAAGGACCAGGAGGCGGACGAGGAAGTGGGCCTGGCGATGGGGGCGGACGATTACATCGCCAAGCCGTTCAGCCAGCGCCTGCTGCTCGCCCGCATCCGCGCGATCCTGCGCCGCGCCGCGCCGCTGGAGGCGAACGAGGACGCCGCCCCGCCCCAGCCCGGCTCGGCCAGCGCCGCGCTCAATCGCGGGCGGCTCGCGATGGACCCGGCGCGGCACAAGGTGACCTGGGACGGCCAGCCCGTCAGCCTCACGGTGACAGAATTCCTGCTGCTCGAGGCGCTTGCCCAACGCCCCGGCGTGATCAAGAGCCGCAACCAGCTGATGGACGCGGCCTACCCCGACGACGTGTTCGTGGACGATCGCACCGTCGATTCGCACATCAAGCGCCTGCGCCGCAAGTTCCGCTCGGTCGACCCGGAGTTCGGCGCCATCGAAACGCTCTACGGCGCCGGCTACAGCTTCTCCGATGGCTGAGGAGGCGGCGAGCGCCAGTCGCCTCGAACGGCTGGCCTTTCCCATCGGAACCTCGCTCACGAAGCGGATCCTGGCGGTCAACCTGATCCCGCTGCTGGTGCTGGCGGGCAGCCTGTTCTTCCTCGATTCCTACCGCCGCCAGCTGCTCGACGAGCGCTTCAAGCTGGCGCGGATCGAGGCGCAGATCACTGCCGAGGCGCTGGCGGGCGCGACGCCGGAGCGGCAGAACGCGCTGCTGGTGCAGATCGGCAAGGAACAGCGGATGCGCCTCAGGATGTACGATGCGACCGGCGCCCTGGCCGCCGACAGCTTCGTGCTCGACCAGCCCAGCTTCGTGTTCGACGATCCGGTGGCCGAACCCTTCATCGAGGACGTCGCCCGCTGGACCGACAGCGCAGTGAACGCCGTCGTCGGCGCGCCCTCCCCCCCGCCCTACGAGGAACCGGCCGGCACCGAGGCCGACCTGTGGCCGGAACTGGCGCGCGTACGCCAGCAGGGCCTCAGCCAGATCGAGCTGCGCCGCGCGCCCGACGGCACCCCGGTCATCAACGCCGCCGCGCCCGTGGGCGTGAACGGCGCCAGCCTGCTGACGACGCGCAACGCCGCCGACATCACCGCTGCCGTGCGCGCGGCGCGGTCCAGCCTGATGACGATCATCCTGCTCGCGCTGCTCGTCTCGACCATCCTCTCGCTCTATCTCGCCAGCACGATCATCGAGCCGCTGCGGCGGCTGGTCAGCGCCACCCAGCGCGTGCGGCAGGGGCGTGAGCGCGAGGTCGAGGTGCCGCGCATGGACACGCGCGGCGACGAGATCGGCCTGCTGGCGCGCGCGGTTTCCGACATGACGGCGACCTTGCGACACCGCATCGACGCGGTCGAGACCTTTGCCGCCGATGTGGCGCACGAGATCAAGAACCCGCTCGCGTCCCTGCGCAGCGCGACCGAATCGCTGGCCAAGGTCACCGATCCGGACCTTCGCGCGCAGCTGGTTGACGTCGCCGCCCACGACGTGCGCCGGATCGACCGGCTGGTGAGCGAAATCTCCGAGGCCAGCCGCATCGACGCCGAGCTGAGCCGCGCCACCTTCGAGCGCGTCGACCTTGCCGACCTGTTTTCCAACGTCGTCGCGCGCAAGGAAAGCCGCGGAGAAACGCGCGGCTGCCGCATCGAGGTCGTGCGCGGGGCCGGCCCTGCCGCGGTCATGGGTGTGCCGATCCGGCTGGAACGGGTGGCCGAGAACCTGCTCGACAACGCCGTATCCTTTTCGCCCGAGGGCGGACGCATCGTGGTCGACATCGTCCGCGTCGACGGGCGCGTACAGGCGAGCGTCAACGACGAGGGGCCCGGCATCCCGCCCGACGAGCGCGAAAAGGTCTTCCGCCGCTTCCACTCGCACCGGCCGGAGGGCGAGGATTTCGGCAACCACTCCGGCCTCGGCCTCGCCATCGGCCGCACCATCGCCGAGGCGCACGAGGGCGCGCTGTTCGTCGCCGACGATGCGGCCTGCGATCTGGGCGGTGCGTGCCTGGTGCTGGACCTGCCCGCGGCATGAGCGACGAGGAGAGAACCCCGATGGCGAACGTCAGCTGCGTGGCGATGCGCGGGCGCGGCGTGCTGATCACCGGCGAGCCGGGCAGCGGCAAGTCCAGCCTCGCGCTTGCCCTCCTCGATCGCGGCGGCGAGCTTGTGGGCGATGATGGGGTCGCGCTCGAACTCGTCGACGGCCGCGTGATCGCGCACCCGCCCGAGCATACCGCTGGCCTCATCGAGATCCGCAACGTCGGCCTGCTCGAGGTGCCGGTGACCAGCGCCCCCGTCGCCATCGTCATCGCGCTTACCCCCGATGCCGAACGCCTGCCGCTGGGTGCCGGGCAGGCCATGCTGCTGGGCCAGGCCGTGCCGCAGGTCGCGCTCTATCCCGACAGCCCGGTCCTGGCGCTGCGGGCCGAGGCCGCGCTCGAAATCCACGGGCTGGGCTGATGCGGGCTCTTCACTTTTGTTAGCGAAGCGCGCAGACCCGCCGGCGATGGGAGAGGATCGACCCGATACCCGCCAGCGCCTGCTGCTGGTCACCGGCATGCTCGGCGCGGGCAAGAGCACGGCGCTGCGCGAGCTGGAGGACCTGGGCTGGGAAGCCATCGACAACTTCCCCGTCCGCCTGCTCGACCGGATGGTGAACCAGGACGATGGCTATTCGCTCGCCATCGGCTTCGACTGCCGCACCCGCGGCTTCCTGCCGGGCGAGGTGATCGAGCAGGTCCGCCGCTGGTCCGACGATCGCAATCTGTCGGTCACCACGCTGTTCCTCGACTGCGCCGGGCACGAGCTGGAGCGCCGCTTCAACGAGACCCGACGGCGGCATTTCCTGGCGCAGGACCTGCCCGTATCGAGCGGCATCGCCGCCGAGCGCGAGCTGCTGAGCCCGCTCAGGCGCTGGGCCGACGTGCTGATCGACACCACCGATTTCAGCGTCAACGACCTTAAGCAGACCATCCGCGACCAGTTCGCCCAGGACGCGCCGAAGGAGATGACGGTCACCGTCTCCAGCTTCGGCTTTTCCCGCGGCACGCCGCCGGGTGCCGACCTGGTTTTCGACATGCGTTTCCTCGACAACCCGCACTGGGAGCCGGGCTTGAAGGAGCAGACCGGGCTCGACGAGGCCGTGGGCGACTTCATCGAGCGCAGCGCCGTCTTCGCCAGCAGCTTCGACAAGATCCGCGCCCTGCTGCTCGAACTGCTCCCGCGCTACGCCGAGCAGGGCAAGACCTACGTCAACATCGCGTTCGGCTGTACCGGCGGCAGGCATCGCAGCGTCTATACCGCCGAGAAGATGGCGAAGGCCTTGCGCGAAGGCGGCTTTTCGCCCACGGTCCTGCACCGCAATCTGGGATCGCGCGCGGCGGAACTGGTCGAAGGCACGCAGCATCCGTGACGAGAAACCCGCATTCCGGTCCATCCAAAGGGCGCATCAAGAGTTCACTTCGCACATGATCGGACTGATCCTCGTCACCCACGGTCGCCTGGCCGAGGAATTCGTCGCCGCGATGGAGCACGTGGTCGGCCCCCAGGCCGCCATCGCCACCATCTGCATCGGCCCCAACGACGACATGGAGCGCCGCCGCAAGGACATCGCCGATGCCATCGCCAAGGTCGACGGCGGCCGCGGCGCGATCATGCTGACCGACCTTTTCGGTGGCACGCCTTCCAACCTCGCGATCTCGCTGCTGCAGCCGGGCCGTACCGAGGTGATCGCCGGCATCAACCTGCCGATGCTGATCCGCCTTGCCGGCGCGCGCAAGGACATGACGCTCGACCGCGCCGCGCAGGCTGCGCGCGAGGCGGGGCGCAACTACATCACCGTCGCGTCCGAATTCCTCGGGCAGACGGCCTGACGTTCGGGGGAAAGCCATGGGGGCGGTGAGCAAGGACGTGACGATCGTCAACAAGCGCGGGCTCCACGCCCGGGCCAGCGCGAAATTCGTGGGCACCGTCGCCGAGATGGACGGCTGCCGCGTCACCGTGACCAAGGACGGCACCTGTGCCGGTGGCGGCTCCATCCTCGGGCTGATGATGCTGGGCGCGGCCAAGGGCGACACCGTGACCCTGTCGTGCGAGGGCGAGGCGCAGGAGGCGCGGCTGGCCGAACTGGTGGAGCTGGTGGAGACCGGCTTCGGCGAAGAGTGACCTTGCCTACCGCCCGGCGGGAAATCACCGGCTTCTCCAACCCCACCGTAAAGTTCCTGAAAAGCCTGCGCGACAAGAAGCATCGCAAGCGCGAGGGCAAGTTCCTGGCCGAGGGCCTGCGGCTGCTGACCGACGCGCTGGAGAGCGGGCGCGTGCCGGAGATGCTGGTGATGGCGAGCACACGCGATCCGCACCCGCTGCTGGGGGCGCTGGTGTCGGCGGTCGAGCATGCGGGCGGCGAGGTGGTGGAAACCACCCCCGACATCCTTTCCAAGATCACCGGCAAGGACAATCCGCAGGCCGTGGCGGGCGTGTTCGCCGAGTTCGACACCTCGCTCGCCGCGCTGGATCGCACTGCGGCGCCAATCTGGCTGGTGGCTCAGGCCCTGCGCGATCCGGGCAACCTCGGCACCATGCTGCGCACGGGCGACGCCATCGGCGCGGGTGGGCTGATCCTGATCGACGACTGCGCCGATCCCTTCTCGGTCGAGGCGGTGCGCGCCAGCATGGGCGCGGTGTTCACGCAGGGCATAGCGCGCGCATCGTGGGACGAGTTCCTGCCGTGGTTGCGCGGCGGGCCCGATGAAGAACGGGGCCAGCTGGTGGCGGCATCCTTGCGCGAAGCCGTGCCCTATCGCGGCGCGCCCTACGCGGCCCCGTGCTTCGTCATGGTCGGCAACGAATCGCGCGGCCTGCCCGAGAATTACGAGGCGGCCTGCGACCTGCGCGTGACAATGCCGATGAAGGGGCGCGCCGACAGCCTAAACGCCGCGGTCGCCGCGGCCGTGCTGGGCTACGAGGTGCTGGCGAGCCTCGATGGCTGAGAGCGCGCTGCCGCCCCACGGAATGGACAAGGCGCTGCTCGTCGCCGGTGCCGCGCTGTTTCTCGTCGGCTTGGTCCAGGGTGCAGTCGTGCAGGAATTCGCCAACCCGCGCATGGCGCTCTCCGCTCACCTGACGGCCGCGCAGAGCGGGACCGCGTTGATGGTGGCGGGCGGCGTGTGGCGGGCGGTCAGCCTGCATCGCCATTTGCTCCGAGCGACACGCTGGAGCCTGGTTGGCGGAATGGTCGGCCTGTGGCTGGGCCTCACCCTCGCCGCCGTGACCGGCGCGAGCAGGATGCTGCCGATAGCGGGACGGGGCTTCTCGGCCAGCGCGTCCGAAGAACTGGCGGTCTCGATCATCGTGGTCGGCTCGGGCGCGCTGACGATCAAGGGCTGGGCCCTGCTGCTGGTCGGCCTATTGCGCCGGCGCGCGGACTAGCGGACGATCAGTCCCCGGCGATGAAGCTGGTCAGCCGCCAGCGGTCGTTCCGGCGCGCCGCCTCGATACGGTAATCGACGATGGAGCGCAGTTCGGACTGGCGAATGAAGCCGGTCCTGTCCTCGTCCGCTTCGGGATCGTCCCAGCGGATCGCCGCCCACTCGGCCTCGGGATTGTAGGCGCCCGTCCGCGTCACCTCGTTCCACGACAGCACGCCCACGCGCGGCGATGCGCCGTCGGGCGCGGCGTGGACGGCGACGTTCTCGCCGGTGACGATGGCGCCCTCGAAGGCATCGACCTTGTAGGGCTGCGTCCAGTACCACGGCATAGAGAGCACTGCCCCGTCGGAGGCGCAGCCCATGGCGAGCACTTCCTCAAGCTCGCCCCACAGGTCGTATTGCGGATCGCCCAAGCGCTCGGCCAGCAGGGCGCGGCCCGCGCCGCCGCCAAAATCGAGCTGGATGTCCTCCGCCGAGAGCGCCGCCAGCGCATCGGCATCGCGCGCTTCAACCGCTGCGCGCAATTCGGCGAGGAAGGCCGATGCGCCCGGCTGGCTGGAGCATTCGTCGCGCGGGGCGAAGGGGCCCTGCGGCTCTGTCGCGGCAGGTGCGGGATCGGCCTCGGTCACCAGTTCCTCGGCGGCGCGCTCGATCTTCTCGACCGGCGGGTCGCTGCGGTCGCAGGCCGCCAGCAGGGAAAGGGCAGCCAGGCCCGTCAGCAGGCGTTTCATCGGGCGGCTTCCTCCTCCGTGTCGCTTCCCGCTTCAATGAGCGCTGTCGAATCCGGTTCCGGCGCATCGTCCATGCCATAGCGCGGTGCGCCTTCCACCAGCGGCACCTCGTCGATTTCCTTGCCGATCTCCAGCCCCTTGTCGGCCATGCGGCGGCCAGACGTCAGCACGTTGCGCTCGAAGCTGCCAACAAAACTGTTGTAATTCTTGACCGCCGACTCCAGCCCGCCGCCCATACGCTTGAGATGCTGGGCAGCCGTCGCCAGTCGATCATGCAATTCAACGCCCATACGGCCGATTTCTCGAGCTTCGGACGCGAGCTGATCCTGCCGCCAGACCTGCGCCACGGTTCGGGCGATGGCGACGAGGTTCGTGGGCGTCGCCAGCAGCACGCCGTTGTGGAAGGCGAAGTCCCACAGCTCGGGATCGGCTTCGAGCGCGGCGGCGACGAAGTGTTCGCCGGGCACGAACATCACGACATAGTCGGGCGCTTCCTCGAACTGGCTCTGGTAGCTCTTGGCGCCCAGCGTCTGCACGTGGTTGCGCATGGATCGGGCGTGGGCCTTCAACTGGTCGCGCCGCACGTCGTCGTCCTCCGCCTCGTAGGCGGCCTGGTAGGCGTTCAATGAGACCTTGGCGTCGATCACCAGCTTCTTCTGTCCCGGCACGTGGACGATGGCATCGGGCCGCAGCCGCCCGCCTTCGGTCTCGACCGAGTGCTCCATGATGAAATCGGTGTGCTGCGACAGGCCGCACTGTTCGAGCACGTTCTGCAATGCCCGCTCGCCCCAGCGCCCGCGCGCTTTGGGAGCGTTAGTCAGCGAATTGCCGAGCCGCTGCGCCTCGCGGCGCACCTCCTCCTGCCCCCGCCGCAGGTTCTCGATCACGCCGTGGAGCTTGCCGAAGGCGTCGACGCGCTGCTTTTCCAGCGCACCGACCTGCTCCTCGTAACTCTTCAGGCGCTTGTCGACCGGCTCGAGCAGCGCCTTCAGCTTTTCCTCGCTCGCCCGCTCGGCATGGCCGAACCGCTCGCCCGCGGCCCTGAGGAAGTCCTCCTGCGCCTTGCCCAGCACTTCCGACCCGGTGGCGCGGAACTGCGTTACCAGTTCCTCTCGCGCCTCCTTCAGGGAAGCGATCTGCTTGTCGAAGTTCTCGGCATTGGCGCGCAGGGTCGCCAGCTCGACCTGCGCCGTGCCCAACTCCGCCACGGCACGCTTGAAGTCCGTTTCCAGCGTCGCGGCGCGGTCCTGCAAGACGCCGCGCTCCGCCAGCAAGTCGGCCGCAGGCCGCCCACCGAGCCAGTAGCCCAGGCCCAGCGCGAGCAGGACGCCGACGACGATTGCGATGACTACGATCGGTTCCACCGACAACTCCCGCATTTGGAACGAAAAGCGAACCTAGTCCGCGTCTAGCCGTCCCGCAACCACGAGGAGGGAGCCATCCCCAAGTCTCGCTAATTGGCCTTGAGGCAGGACACACGACGCTCTAGTGGTGATACTAATTCGGATTTGCGAATTTTCGCAATCGTGAAAAGATGCACCAGCAGCCAGAGAGGATTCGCCCATGCCCACCGACATCGAGATCGCCCGCCAGGCAACGCTCATCCCCATTACCGATGTGGCGAAGAATGCCGGCGTGCCGGACGAGGCGCTGATCCCGTACGGCAAGTACAAGGCCAAGGTCGATACCTCGCACCTGCCGGATCGTCCGGCGGGCAAGCTGATCCTCGTCACCGCGATCAACCCGACCCCGGCAGGCGAAGGCAAGACGACGACCTCGGTCGGCCTCTCCGACGCGCTCCACCGCATCGGCAAGAAGACCATGCTGTGCCTGCGCGAACCCAGCCTCGGCCCGTGCTTCGGCATGAAGGGCGGCGGCGCGGGCGGCGGCAAGTCGCAGGTGATGCCAATGGACGAGATCAACCTCCATTTCACCGGCGATTTCCACGCCATCACCAGCGCGCACAACCTGCTCGCGGCGATGATCGACAACCAGATCTACTGGGGCAATCCCAACGACATCGACATCCGCCGCGTCGTGTGGAAGCGCGTGCTCGACATGAACGACCGCGCTTTGCGGCAGATCGTCGGCCCGCTGGGCGGTGTTGCCAACGGCTTCCCGCGCGAGAGCGGCTTCGACATCACCGTCGCCTCGGAGATCATGGCCATCCTGTGCCTCGCCAGCGACCTCGCCGACCTGCAAAAGCGGCTGGGCGACATCATCATCGGCTACAACCGCAAGCGCGAGCCCGTCTATTGCCGCGACATCAAGGCCGACAGCGCCATGACCGTGCTGCTGAAGGACGCGATCCTGCCCAACCTGGTGCAGACGCTGGAGAACAACCCGGCCTTCCTGCACGGCGGCCCCTTCGCCAACATCGCCCACGGCTGCAACTCCGTGATCGCGACCAACACGGCGATGAAGATGGCCGACTACACCGTGACCGAGGCCGGCTTCGGCGCGGACTTGGGCGCGGAAAAGTTCATGGACATCAAGTGCCGCCTCGCGGGGCTCAAGCCCGATGCCATCGTGATCGTCGCCACCGTGCGCGCGCTCAAGATGAATGGCGGCGTGGCCAAGAACGATCTCGGCACGCCCAATGCCGATGCGGTGCGCGCGGGTGCCGTGAACCTCAAGCGGCACATCGAGAATCTCAAGAAATTCGGCGTGACGCCCACGGTCGCCATCAACCACTTCCATCTCGACACCGACGAGGAGATCGCGGTGATTCAGGAGATGGCCGCCGAGTTCGGCACCGATGCCGTCATTTGTAAGCACTGGGCCGACGGCAGCGCCGGGGCCGAGGAGCTGGCGCGCATCGTCGCCGCCAAGGCCGATGCCGGGGCGCCGGAGTTCAACCAGCTCTATCCGGACGACATGTCGCTCGCCGACAAGATCCGCACGGTGGGCCGCGAAATCTACCGCGCCGACGAGGTCCACATCGCCGCGCCGCTGGTCAAGCAGCTCGAGCAGTGGGAGCAGATGGGCTACGGCAAGTTCCCCGTCTGCATGGCGAAGACGCAATATTCCTTCACCACCGATCCCGGCCGCCTCGGCGCGCCCACGGGCCACGAGGTGGAGGTGAACGAGGTGCGCCTTAGTGCCGGGGCAGGCTTCGTGGTGGCCGTGTGCGGCGGCATCATGACCATGCCGGGCCTGCCCAAGGTGCCGAGCGCGGAGAACATCTACCTCGACGAGAACGGCCAGATCGAGGGGCTGTTCTAGACCCCTTGACCTGCCGCGTGCGCCTGCCAGACTTGTCCGCATGATCGAGGGCAAGGTGACACTCGTGCGCGGCAAGGCCGCCACCTCGGAGGACTGGGGCCAACACCAGTTCCTCG
The DNA here is from genome assembly GCF_001010945.1 of Aurantiacibacter luteus. Lineage (GTDB taxonomy): Bacteria > Pseudomonadota > Alphaproteobacteria > Sphingomonadales > Sphingomonadaceae > Alteraurantiacibacter > Alteraurantiacibacter luteus. Next base: position 297,480 of record NZ_LBHB01000001.1, on the reverse strand, counting down.
CCCTGCCCTCGCCCGGCGACCGGCTGATGGTGGAGCGTGACGGCACCGAGCACTACGCTACTGTCCTCGCCATCCACCACGCGCCGCTGGCGGCAGGTGTCAAGGGCAAGCCGACGGTGGAGGTCGTGGCCAAGTGGACCGGCTCCGGCCCCAAGCTGCGCTAGTCTTCGCCGTCCTTCGCAGGCGCCCTGACCTTTTGCCACGGCCAGTGGCCCTCGATCTCCACCTCCAAGCTGAAGCTGAGAAAGGTGCGGATGATGACGATGAGGCCGAGGACCAGCACGCTCTCCATCGTCGGCTCCACCGCGACGGTGCGGATGATGTCGGCGGCGACCAGCAGTTCCAGCCCGGTGAGGATGGAGCGGCCCAGCGTCTTGCGGAAGGCGCTGACCAGGTCACGGTCGCCTGCCACCTCCTCGGTGCGGGTTACGCCCGTGACCGACAGCGCCAGCTTGCCGATGGCGAAGACGGTGCCGATGACGATCACGCCCATCCCGACGAGCTCGAACAGCTTGGCGACGGTGACCGCGATTTCGAGCATGAAGGCGTCGGAAAGCATGGCCCCCCAATCCGCGAGCACGTTTGCCAGTTCCTCGGAACGCTTGGGCCGCCTCGCGCGCTAGAGGGGGGAAGGAGACCGAACCCCATGTCGATCAAGGAAATGATCAAGGACCACCCGCAGGTCGGGTCCGACTACAACGAGGCGCTGGCCGAGGCGGTGAAGCACGCGATGTATTGCGCCGCCATCTGCAATTCCTGCGCGGACGCCTGCAGCGCCGAGCCGATGGACATGAGCGAGTGCATCCGCAAGTGCCTCGACTGCTCGGACATCTGTCAGGCCGTCAGCCGCGTCGCCGCTCGCCGCACGGCGAGCAACGTGCCGGTCATCAGGGCGCTGCTCCAAGCCTGCATCACCGCCTGCGAGATCTGCCACGCGGAATGCAGCCAGCACGACAACGATCACTGCCGCCGCTGCGCGCGCATGTGCCAGGAGTGCATGGACGATTGCCGCAAGGCGCTCGGCACGCTGGCCGAAGCCGCCTGAGATCACGCCGCCGCGCTTCCGCAGGGGAACGCGGCGGTCGCTATTGAGTCAGGCGGCCTGCCGTGCCTTGGCGAGCTTCTTGAGCGCCATGGAGCGCTTGAGGCGGCTGAGGTGATCGATGAACAGGATGCCGTTCAGGTGATCCATCTCGTGCTGGATGCACACCGCCAGCATTCCGCTCATCTCTTCCTCGTGGGTGTTGCCCTCGAGGTCCTGCCAGCGCACGCGGCACTGGGCCGGGCGCTCGACGTCGGCGTAGATGTCGGGCACCGAGAGGCAGCCTTCCTGGTAGCTCTTCAACTCGCCCGAGGGATCGAGGATCTCCGGGTTCACGAACACGCGCGGATCGTTGATGATCGGCTGGTGCGTGTGATGGTGGCCATCATGGTCGCAGGGCACGGGCTCTGCGTCCGGGTCCTCTTCCTGCAGGTCGATGACGAGCAGGCGCAGCGGCTCGCCCACTTGGATCGCCGCGAGGCCGATGCCGTGGGCGGCGTACATCGTCTCGAACATGTCGTCGACGAGGGTCTGCAAGCTGCCATCGAAGGTCTCGACGGGCTTGGAAATGGTCTTCAGCCGGGGATCCGGCGCTTCGAGGATTTCGCGTATGGCCATGGGCGCGCATATAGGCAGGCCGCGGTGAACCTGCAATTGCCGGTTGTTCAGCCCAGCGGTCGCCGTGCGCGAAGGGCCTGGGCCAAGGTGCCCTCGTCGAGATAGTCGAGCTCGCCGCCCACCGGCAGACCGTGCGCAAGCTGGGTGATGCGGACGGGAAATTGCTCCAGCCGCTCGGCGATGTAATGTGCTGTCGTCTGCCCCTCGAGCGTGGCGTTCATGGCGAGGACAACCTCGTCCACCCCGCCCGCCTCGACCCGGCCGAGCAGCGAATCGATGGCGAGGTCTTCCGGCCGCACGCCGTCGAGCGCGGACAGCTTGCCGCCCAGCACGTGATACTTGCCGGTGAACAGCCGCGCCCGGTCGAGCGCCCAGAGGTCGGCCACGTCCTCCACCACGCAGATCGCCTTGGTGTCGCGGCGCGGGTCGGCGCAGACGCTGCACGGGTTCTGCGTATCGACATTGCCGCAGATCTCGCATTCCACCAGCTTGTCGCGCACCGCGCCCAGCGCATCCAGCACCTGGTCGAGCGCGGTCTCGCGGTGCTTCACCAGCCACAGCACCGCCCGGCGCGCGCTGCGCGGGCCGAGGCCGGGAAGGCGGGCGAGCGCCTGGCTGAGAGTTTCGATTTCGCTGGAGGCCATACCAATCCCAATATCCGCTCATGCTGAGCTTGTCGAAGCATCGCTTTTTCTTCTACCGCCCGATGTAAGGAAGGACGACCCTTCGACAAGCTCAGGGTGAGCGGGGTTGGCGGGCACGGGCGGTCGTATGCGAATTGTCTTCATGGGAACGCCCGATTTCGCCGTGCCGGTGCTGGATGCGCTGGTGGAGGCGGGGCACGCGGTCGTCTGTGCCTATACCCAGCCGCCGCGCCCGGCGGGCCGGGGCAAGCAGGACCGGGCCAGCCCCGTGCACCTGCGCGCCGGGGCGGTGGGCATCGAGGTGCGCCATCCCGTCACGCTGAAGGACCTCGACGAGCAGGCCCGCTTCGCCGCGCTGGAGGCGGACGTGGCGGTGGTCGCCGCCTACGGCCTGCTGCTGCCGCAGGCGGTGCTGGATGCGCCCGCACGCGGCTGCCTCAACGTCCACGCCAGCCTGCTGCCGCGCTGGCGCGGCGCGGCGCCGATCCAGCGCTCAATCCTGGCGGGCGATACCGTCACCGGCGTAACCATCATGCAGATGGAGGCCGGGCTCGACACCGGCCCCATGCTCATGCGCGCGCGCACGCCCATCGAGGACAAGACCGCTGGCGAACTGCACGACGAGCTGGGCGAACTCGGCGCAAGGCTGATGGTCGAAACGCTGGAGCAGCTGGACCTGCTGCGCCCGGAAGCGCAGGACAACCTCGGCTCCACCCACGCGCCCAAGATCGACAAGTCCGAGGCGCGGCTCGATTTCGAAAAGCCCGCCGAACAGCTGGAGCGCGAGGTGCGCGCCTTTTCGCCCTTCCCCGGCAGCTGGTTCACGCTCGACGGCGAGCGGATCAAGGTGCTGCGTGCGCGAGTGATAGGCCACAACGGCCTTGCCGGCACGGTGCTCGACGAGGAGTTCACCATCGCCTGCGGCAACGCGGCCCTGCGCCCGCTGGTGCTGCAACGCGCGGGCAAACCGGCGATGGCGGCGGAGGATTTCCTGCGCGGGTTTGCGGTGAAGCCGGGGACAATCGTGCGGTGATTTACTCCCTCGTCATTGCGAGCGCAGCGAAGCAATCCATCACCTGCGGGCTCAACATGTGCAACGGCCGGAGATGGATTGCCGCGTCGCCTTCGGCTCCTCGCAATGACGAAGGTGCGGGAGAGTGACCCGCTTCGCCCTCACCATCGAATTCGACGGCGGCCCCTTCTTCGGCCTGCAACGGCAGGACAATGGCCCGAGCGTGCAGCAGGCCATCGAGGAAGCGGCCCGTGCCGTCACCGGGGAGAATGCCGTGCTGCACAGCGCCGGGCGGACGGACTCGGGCGTCCACGCGCTCGCCATGCGCAGCCACCTCGACATCGCCAAGCCGTTCGAGCCCTTCCGGCTGATGGAGGCGCTGAACGCGAAGCTGCGCCCCGCCCCCGTCGCCGTCATCGCCTGCGAGGAAAAACCGGAAGACTGGCACGCCCGCTTCTCCTGCACGGGCCGCGCCTACGAGTACCGCATCCGCAACCGCCGCGCGCCGCTGACGCTGGAGAAGGGCCGCGCCTGGCACATCGCCCGCCCGCTGGATGCCGACGCCATGCACCGCGCCGCGCAGGCGCTGGTCGGCCACCACGACTTCACCACCTTTCGCAGCGTGCATTGCCAGTCGGCGAGCCCGGTAAAGACGCTGGATGCCCTGACCGTCTCGCGCGAAGGCGATGCGGTGATCGTCCGGGCCGCGGCGCGCAGCTTCCTGCATCACCAGGTGCGCTCGATGGTGGGCTGCCTCGCGCTTGTGGGTCAGGGGCAGTGGCGCGAGGAACAGGTCGCTCACGCCCTCGCCGCGCGCGACCGGGCCGCCCTGGGCCTCAATGCGCCGCCCGAGGGTTTGTATTTCGTCGCCGCGCGCTATGAGGACGACAAACAGGAGAGAACCGCATGACCCATACCGGCCGCCAGCTCACGTCCACCCTCACCGCCGACGGCACGCAGGTGCTCGAGGTGCGCGAGCGAGACTTTCCCGCCCCCACCGGCAACCAGGTGCTCGTGCGGATGGAGGCGGCGCCGATCAACCCGTCCGACCTCGCGCTGATGACGGCGGCGGCCGATCTCACCACCGCGCAGTTCGAGCCGGGCAAAGTCACCATGCAGGTCCACCCCGCGTTCGCCGCCGGTCAGGCCGCGCGCCACGGCAAGGGGCAGAAGCTGGGCAACGAGGGCGCAGGCACCGTCGTCGCGGCGGGCGAAGGGGACATGGCGCAGGCGCTGATGGGTCAGCGCGTCGCCTGCGTTCCGGGTGCGGCCTATGCCGACTATGCCTATGCCGACGCCGCCATGTGCCTGCCGCTGGGCGACCATTCGGCGGAGGACGGCGCGGGCAGCTTCGTCAACCCGATGACCGCGCTGGGCTTCGTCGAGACGGCGAAGCGCGAAGGGCATGATGCCATCGTCCACGCCGCCGCCGCCAGCAACCTCGGCCAGATGCTCAACCGCATCTGCCAGGAGGACGGCATGGGCCTCGTCAACCTCGTGCGGCGCGAGGAGCAGGTGCGGCTGCTGAAGGACCAGGGCGCGGCGCACGTCGTCGACAGCTCGGCCGAGGGATATGAGGCGGCACTGGCCGAGGCGATCGGCGCGACCGGCGCTTTCCTCGGCTTCGACCCCATCGGCGGCGGGCGCACCACCGACACGATCCTGCGCGCCATGGAGCGCGTGGCCGCCGCGCGCATGACCGAGTTCAGCCGCTACGGCTCCGATCAGCCGAAGAAGATGTACATCTACGGCCGGCTCGACCCTTCGCCCACTACGCTGACGCCGACCTACGGCTTCGGCTGGACGGTCTCGGGCTGGCTGCTCACGCCCTTCCTCGCCAATGCCGGCCTGCCGACGGTGATGGGGATGCGGAAGCGCGTGCTCGATGGCCTGAAGACCACCTTTGCCAGCAGCTACAAGACCCGCGTCGGGCTGGAGGAGATGCTGACGCAGGAGGCCATGACCGGCTATGCGCAGATGGCGACGGGCGAGAAATACCTCGTCACGCCGTAAACACGGGCGCGGCTACTGCTGCCCCTCGACGATCTCGGCCTGTTGGTCGAGATACTCCTCGTAGCGCGCCCGTTCCTCCAGCAGGCGTTCGCGCGCCGCCTCGCGTTCCTGCCGGGCGCGTTCGATGGCGCGGGCCCGGGCAGCTTCCTGGTCCACATCCACTCGCAGGCCATTCTCGCCGCCGACGCCCACCTCGACCTCGACACCGTCGATCGTTTCGACCAGCACGGCCTCGCCGTTGCGGATGACGATGCGGCGACCGTCGCCCAATGGAATGTCCTCCACCGCCGGCACGTCGAGCGGCTCCACCGGGCCGCGCGGATCGGGAGAGGGCGTGGGCTGCGGGGCGGCCCGTGCACCCAGCGCGCCGCGCATGAAGTCCGCCCAGATGCGCGCGGGCAGGCCGCCGCCGGTTATGCCGCGCAAGGGGGAGTTGTCGTCGTTGCCGATCCACACCCCCACCACCAGCCGGTCCGGCCCCTCGCCCGCGTAGCCGACGAACAGCGCGTCACGGTTGTCCTGCGTGGTGCCGGTCTTGCCGTAGTTGGCGATGGAAAGCGTCGCGGCGCGCCCAGTGCCGGTGTTGATGGCCTCGCGCAGCAGCAGTTCCATCTCGCCCAGATCGCGCGAGCCGAGACGGGATTGCCCGTCAGTCAGCCATTCGAGCCAGCCCGGCTCCGCCACCGGAAAGGCGCGCGGCTCGACAGGAAAGGCGTTGGCGGCAATGCCGGCATAGGCGCTGGTCAGCTCCAGCAGCGTCATGGACGAGGTGCCCAGCGCCATGCTCGGATCGCCCTCGGGCAAGGGTGATGTCACGCCGAGGTCGCGCGCGGTCTCGATCACCGCCGCGCTGCCCACCTGCTGCAACAGCCGCACGGCGGCGACGTTGGAGGACTGGGCGAAAGCCTCGCGCAGGGTCAGGCTGTCGGAATAGCGACCGTTGTGATTGCTCGGGCGGTAGCTGCCGGAAGTGAACTCGCGGTTGGAGATGCGATCGTCCGGGCTCCAGCCGTTCCTGAGGGCGGCGAGGTAGACGAACAGCTTGAAGGTGGAGCCCGGCTGGCGACGGGCCTGCGTGGCGCGGTTGAAGGCGCTTTGCCCGTAATCCTTGCCGCCGATCATGGCGACGACCTCGCCGTTGGGCCGCATCGCCACCAGCGCCACCTGCGCGGATCCGAGCGGCGCGCGCTCGACCGCGCGGCGCGCGAGGTTCTGCAGGCGGGAATCGAGCGTCGTGGTGATGGTCTGGCGGGAATAGCCGACCTCGCTCAGCTTGCGCGCCTCGGGCAGCGCCCAGTCGGCGAAATAGGTGCCCGTCGGCAGCGCGTCGCGCTCGCGCACGTCGGTCGCGGGCACACGCATCGCATCGGCCTCCGCCTGGGTGATGTAGCCCGCCGCGACCATGGCGTTCTTGACCAGGCCATAGCGGCGCGCGGCGAGCTCCGGGTTCTGCGTCGGCGCGAGGCGACTGGGCGCCTGCAGCAGGCCCGCCAGCATCGCCGCCTGCTCCGGCCGCAGGTTTTCGGGCTTGCGGTAGAAGTAGTGCATGCTGGCGGCGCGCAGGCCGTACATGTTGTCGCCGAAATAGGCGTTGGATAGGTAGCGCTCGAGGATCTCGTCCTTGGTCAGCCAGGCCTCCAGCCACAGCGCGATCAGCGCCTCGCGCGCCTTGCGGGTCAGCGTCTGTTCGGGCGTGAGAAAGGTGAACTTGGCGAGCTGCTGGGTGATGGTCGAGCCGCCGCCCACGCCCCTGAAGGCCGCGCGCGCCAGCCCGCGCGGATCGATGCCCCAGTGGCTGTAGAAACGCCGGTCCTCTATGGCGAGAAAGGGCTCGATCACGTGCGGGGGCAGGTCGGCCACGCGGACCGGCTCGTCCACCACGGCGCCGTTGCGCGCGATCGGCGTGCCGTCCGCGGCCAGAAGCGTGATCTGCGGCGGCACGATGGGTTGCAGCGACTTGTTGAGCGGCGCGGTCACCGCCAGCCAGGCGACGAGCAGGATGAAGACGAGCAGGCAGGCGGCGATCCACCGGCTGGCCCACCACAGGCGGCTGCGATTGCGGGCGCGTTGCGGCACGAAGCGGCGCCATCCGCGCCGGTAGCGGTCGACCGGCTCCCAGCCGCCCGGCTGGACCACGCCCGGCGCTTGGCGATGGCTCGTGTAATGGCGGTCACCGGCAAAGGCGAAATCGTCGTCGTCGGGATCGGCAAGCGGATCCCACGGCGCATTTTCCAGCGCCAGGTCGCGCTCGGCCCAGCGCTCCGCCCAGCGTTCCGCCGGGTCACCGCGATCGTCGCGCCGCGCCGAAGTGGAAAAGGGCCACATAACCTTCACCCTGCTGTGTTAGCGCAGCAATACAGTGATTGCGAGTGAAATTGGACCATCGACCTCGTCGCCCTGTCCTCGATTGCGAACCCGCCGCGCCATGCCCGGCCCTGCCTGAATATCAGGTGATAGAGCCCCGTGCCAGAACCGGCAGGGCCGGCACTGGCGGCCGCGAAGTCAGGGTGCGTCCGCGATCGGGCCACCGAACAGCGGTCCGAACACGTCGCCCGCATTCCACGCCGGTCGCGCATCCATGTCCGCCACCCCGCGCGTCACGTCGTAGGCAACGTCGGCGAAGCGCTGGAGCTGGTCGAAATCGACGCCCGATACCTCGTCCGAAGGTTGGTGATAGTTCGCGGAAAGAAAGGCCTGTTGCGCCACGTCGCCGCCGTTGCCGAAGCCGACGTCGAGATAGACCGCGGGAACGCCGCGCTGGACGTAGGAATACTGGTCGGAGCGGAAAAAGAACCCCTCGTCCGGGTTGGGATCGGGCACCAGCTTCAGCCCGTGCCCGGCCGCCGCCGCGGCCACGGTGCCGTAGATGTTCGACCGGTCCGCCCCGAAGGCCACCAGGTCGCTGAACGGCCAGGTGAGGATGGGCATGTCGACGTTGACGTTGACCGCGACCGTCCCGCCTTCGAGGTCCGGATGGGCGGCGTGGTAGGAACTGCCGAGCAGGCCCAGTTCCTCCGCCCCCAGCGCCACGAACAGCATCGGGCGGCGCGGCGGATTGGCGGCCATCAGCCGCGCCGTCTCCAGCAACATGGCGACGCCCACGGCATTGTCCATCGCGCCGTTAAAAAGCAGGTCGCCCTCGCGCCCGTTGCCGGCCCGAACGCCGACATGGTCGAGGTGCGCGGTCATCACCACGTACTGGTCGGCGAGCGCGGGATCGGTGCCGGGCAACATCCCCACCACGTTGCCGGTGTCGAGCCGGTGCTCTACCTCGACCGCGTAATCCACGCGCGCCTTCAGCCCGGTATCGAAGGCGGGCAGCGCACTCGTGCCGGCGAATTGCGCGGCGGCAAGCGCGTCCAGATCGAGCGGCTGGCCTTCGAGCAGGCGGCGCGAGAGTTGGGGCGAAGCGACCAGCTGGAACTGCATGCCCGCGCCCGGATCGTAGGGCGTGCCGTCGGGTGCCAGCCAGGTCGTCCCGCTCGACCCGGCGAGGAAATTGCGCGCCTGCATCCACCCGAAGCGCTCGCTGAGCGCGGGGGTCCATAGCATGATCGAACCTACCGCTCCACGCGCGGCGAAGCGGTCGCCGCCAGTCTGCAGCAGGTGCGCGGCAAGCAGCGGGTCGCTCGCCTCGAGGTCGCTCGGTACCCACAGCGCGATCTTGCCGGTCAGGTCGACGCCGTCGAGGTCGTCGTATCCGAGCGCCGGCAGGTCGAGCCCATAGCCGACGAAGACGATCTCCGCCTCGGCCCGCCCCTCGCCCGCGCCCGCCAGCCCGCCGCCGACGAAATCCAGGCCGTAATCGAGCTTCTCGCCCCGCCCGCCGTCGGCACCGACAATCGCCATGCGCGTGTCGCGCGCGGGGCCGTAGCGCACGAGCGAGAAATCCTGCACCCAGTCGCGGTCCGTGTCGTCACGGTCGCCGCCCTGCTGCAGCCCGATATCGGCCATGCGCCGCGACACGTAGTCGACCGCCCGCTGGTAGCCAGGAGTCCCCGCCGCGCGCCCTTCCATCGCATCGTCCGCCAGTACGCGCACGTCATGCTCCAGCGTAGCGCGGTCGGTTTCCCCGGCGGCCGAGACCGCGGGCGATACGAGAACGGCGATGGCGAGCGTCGCCGCGACAAGGCGTTGTTTCATGGCGACGAATGTAAACCCGCCGCGCGTGAACGCCAGCCTAATTCGGTGTGCGCGCGGCGTAAGTTTCGCCGAAGAAATCGCCCGGGTTCCACGCGGGCCGCTCCGCCATGGTCGCCACGTTGCGGGCGATGAGGTAGTTGACCCCGGCGAACTTGCCGATCGCGGGGAAGCTGACGAGACCGACCTGGTCGCTCGCCTGGTGATAGTGCGCTTCGAAGACCGCCATCTGCGCCTCCATGCCGCCATCGGCGAAACCGGGAGAGACGGCCACGGCGGGCACCCCTTCCCTCACGTAGCTGAACTGGTCGGATCGGGCGAAAAAACCCTGCTCCGGCGTGGGGTCCGGGCTGAGGGTGAGACCGTATTCCCGCGCGGCCGCGTCGATGGCCGCGTTCAGCGTCGAATGCTCGGCCCCGCGCGCGACGACGTCGGTGAAATCGTAGGTGGCGATGGGCATGTCGAGGTTGACGTTGGCCACGATCGCATCGCGCGGGACGGTGGGATGGGTCGCATTGTAGCTCGACCCGATCAGCCCCTTCTCCTCGGCGGTGACGGCGATCACCAGCACCGAACGGCGCGGCGGATCGGCGGCGAGCAGGCGCGCAACCTCCAGCAGCGATGCGACGCCCACGGCATTGTCGAGCGCGCCGTTGTAGATCTCGTCGTCGCCCTCCTCCTCGGTTGGGATGATGCCGACGTGGTCGAGGTGCGCGGTGAGCACCACGTATTCGCCTGCCAGCGCGGGGTCGCTGCCGCGAATCATGCCGACGACGTTGGGCGAATCGATCCGCTCGTAGGTGCTGGCGACCTCGACCGTGGCCGTGCGGCCGAGCGCGAAGCTGGGCATCCTGCCCTCGGGCGTGGCCTCGGCGGCGGCGATATCGTCGAAATCGAAGTCCTGCCCGGCGAACAGGCGACGCGCGGCATCCTCCGAGAGCATCCCGCCGACGCGGAAGTTGGGGCTCTGCGTGCGGCCCGTGCCGTCCGCCTCGACCCAGGTCATGACGCGCTCCGCCGCGTAACCTCGGGTGGCCATCTCCCACGGATACCTCGCCGTCATTTCCGGCGTGGCCAGCATGAGCATGCCCACCGCCCCGCGATCGGAAACGCGCTTGCCGGCGGTGTAGTTGAGGTAGGCCGCTTCCTCGGGATTTATGCCGTCGGGCAGGCCGCCCACGCGCACCGCAATGGCGCCGTTGAGGTCCACGCCCTCGAAATCGTTGCGCCCCGGCATATCCAGCCCGTAACCCACGAACACCAGCGGCGCGGTGAAATTGGCGGTCTGATAGCGAGGTCCGCCGCTCGAGACGTAGTCCTGCGCAAAGATCAGCGGGTCCATCCCCTCGATGGCGAGCGAATTGCCGGTCTCGGCCAACCGGTAGCTCAGCAGCGGCACCCTTTGGAAATAGGTGCCGTCATCGCCTGCGGGCTCCAGCCCCATGGCAGCCATGCGCCCGGCAACATAGCCCGCCGCGCGCTCGTGCCCGCGCGTGCCGGCCTCGCGGCCCTCCATGTCGTCGGCGGAGAGGATGGTGACGTCGCGCTCCAGCATGGCGGTATCGACGTCCACCTGCGCGGCGGCAGGTGCAGCGAGGGCGAGCGGCAGAGAAGTGGAGAGCAGCAGGCAAGCAAAGCGAATCATGACACAATTCCCCCTACAAGTGGTGTGGGGGAATTAAGGCCGCCCGCAGCCGCCTAATTGCAAAAATGCGACGCGCCCGCAGGCCCGCGCAATCAGGCCTTGGAAACGACGCTTTCGGGGAGGTCTACGCCGAACACGCGCTGGTAGTATTCGGCCACCAGCGTGCGCTCCGCCTCGTCGCACTTGTTGAGGAAGCTGAGGCGGAAAGCGAAGCCCGGGTCGCCGAAGATCTCGGTGTTCTGCGCCCAGGTGATGACCGTGCGCGGGCTCATCACGGTGGAGATGTCGCCGTTCATGAAGCCCTGGCGCGAAAGGTCGGCGACGCGGATCATGTCGGCCACCAGCTTGGCATCGAGAGTGGTCTTGGCGCCGACGATCTCGCGCTCGGTCTCTGCGGGGAGGTAGTTGAGGCCGACGACGATGTTCCAGCGGTCCATCTGCCCCTGGTTGATCGCCTGCGTGCCGTGGTAGAGCCCGCTCGTATCGCCCAGGCCCACGGTGTTGGCCGTGGCGAACAGGCGGAAGTGCGGATTCGGGCGGATCACGCGGTTCTGGTCGAGCAGGGTCAGCTTGCCCGCCTGCTCCAGCACGCGCTGGATCACGAACATCACGTCCGGCCGCCCGGCGTCGTACTCGTCGAACACCAGCGCCACCGGGTGCTGCAGCGCCCAGGGCAGCAGGCCTTCGCGGAACTCGGTCACCTGCAACCCGTCGCGCAACACGATGGCATCGCGCCCAATCAGGTCGATGCGGCTGATGTGCGCGTCGAGGTTGATGCGAACCGTAGGCCAGTTGAGGCGCGCGGCGACCTGCTCGATATGGGTCGACTTGCCGGTGCCGTGATAGCCCTGCACCATCACGCGCCGATCGTGCTCGAAGCCGGCGAGGATCGCGAGCGTCGTATCCGGGTCGAATACGTAGTTGGGGTCGGTATCGGGCACGCGTTCGTCGCCGTGCTCGAAGCCGCGCACGACAAGATCGGTGTCGATCCCGAACACCTCGCGCACGCTGACCTCCCTGGTCGGCTCGGCAAGGGCGAAATCTTCGTAGGCTATTCTGTTTTCGAACTGGTCCATCGCGGGCGGTGCCTAGACGCGGCCTCCCCGCGCTGCAACACGGGATAAGGCCTCAGGCCATCTTTTCGGGCAACCATACACAGGCGACGAAGCGCGCCATCAGCGCCGCATCGCCCTCCACCTCCACCGGCAATTCACCGAGCGGAACGTCGCCGTAGACGTGGGCGGCGATGGGCATGGCGGCGGGCGCGCGCATCACAGCCTGCGCCCCATCGGCAGGCCCGCGCACGATCGCGAGCGCACCGCCCTTCACGCCCGCGCGAAAGCTCTGCCCGGCGACGACGAAGGCGAGATCGGCGTCGAGGCCTGCGGCGGCTTCACGGTCGATCATCGTGCGAAACGACATCATCAGCGAGGCGGGCGAGAGCGGCAGCGTCGGATCGTGGCGAGAGGAGAGCGCAGCCCAGCGGCCGAGCTCCATTATCGCCGCGTCCGCCGCCCGGCCCCACTTGGTCAGCTCGTAAACCTGCACCGCGGCGGGTGGCGCCAGCTTGCGACGGGCGACAATGCCCGCGCCCTCCAGCCCGGCAAGCCGCTCGGTCAACACCTTGGCCGAAATGGCGGGCAGTCCGGCGCGAAGGTCGGAAAACCTGAGCGGCCCGAACATAAGCTCCCTGACGATCAGCAGCGACCAGCGCTCGCCCACCAATTCCATGGCGAAGGCCGTGCCGCAGGCGTCGTCATACCACTTGCCGTGCGCGCTGGTTTCTTCTCGTAACTTCATGGTTGCTTTTTGTAACCTCTACCCGCATGATTTGCAAGTACCGAGTCGGCGACAGGAGAGATGCGATGGCAAAGATGATTTTCGTGAACCTGCCGGTGGCCGACCTCAAACGCTCGATGGCGTTCTACGAGGCGCTGGGCTTCACCAACAATCCGCAGTTCACCAACGATCAGGCCGCGGCGATGATGTGGTCGGACGAAATCTACGTCATGCTGCTGACGCATGATTTCTGGAAAACTTTCACCGCGAAGGAGATTCCGGATGCCAAGAAGAGCGCGCAGCTGATGCTGGCGATTAGCTTGGACAGCCGGGAGGAGGTCGACCGCATCACCGAGCTTGCCGGGCAGCACGGCGGCGTGGCGGACTGCAATCCGCTGCAGGACCACGGCTTCATGTACGGCCGCGACTTCGAGGACCCGGACGGCCACATCTGGGAGCCGAACTGGATGGATTTGAGCCAGGTGCCCGAAGACCTCGCCCAGCAGGACCAGCAGCGCCAGCAACAAGGTGCAACGCCATGAGCGAGCGCCCCCTCATCAGCGCCTTCGGCTGGGTGCCGGACTTCGCCAAGGGCCGCGTGCGCGACTTGCGGGTGCGCTGGGCCTTCGAGGAACTGGGCCTCGCCTACGACACGAAGCTACTCGATGCGTCCACACCGCGAGGGGAAGACTACGTCAGCTGGCAGCCGTTCGACCAGGTCCCGGCCTACCGGGACGACGAGGTCGAGCTGTTCGAGAGCGGCGCGATCCTTCTCTATCTCGCGGAGAAGCACGGCAAGCTGCTGCCCGCCGATCCGCAGGGCCGCTGGACCGCTATCGCCTGGTGCTTCGCCGCGCTGAACAGCGTGGAGCCGCAGATCTTCCGCCCTACCATGATGCGTGTGTTCCATGCCGGAGAGGACTGGTCGCAGGCCGCCAGCGAGGCGAGCAAGCCGCTTGCCCGCAAGCGCTATCAGCGTCTCGCCGACGCTCTGGGCGGCAAGGACTGGCTGGCGGGCGAATTCTCCATCGCCGACATCCTGATTACCACGGCTTTCAAGACCGAGGACGAGGGCCTGATCGACGAATTCCCCGCTCTCGTCGACTACCGTGACCGCGCCTATGCCCGCCCCGCCTACCAGCGCGCGCTGGACGCCCAGTGCGCCGATTTCGCCCCAACTCCCGACCAGATCAGAGGAGAGTAAAGCCATGTACGTACAGGGATTTCTCATCGCCGTTCCCGAGGACAAGAAGGACGCCTACGTCGCCATGGCCCGGTCCGCGGCGGACAAGTTCGCCGAATACGGCGTCACCGAGATCGTCGAGACCTGGGAAGAGGACGTGACCGACGGCAAGCACACCGACTTCCGCATGGCGACCAAGGCCGAGCCGGGCGAGAAGATCGTCTTCTCCTGGATGGTCTGGCCCGACAAGGCGACCTGCGACGCGGCGCACGCCAAGATGATGGAAGATCCGTTCTGGGAGCAGCTCGGCGACATGCCGTTCGACGGCAAGCGCATGATCTGGGGCGGCTTCGCGCCGGTCTTCACCATGGGAAGGAACGACTGATGGCCGACGAAACCGATCGCGGTGCCTTCATCTGGTACGAGCTGATGACCCCCGATCCGGGCGGCGCGAAGGCGTTCTACGACGCGGTGGTGGGCTGGGACGTCCAGTCCGACGGACAGGCCATGCCGAACGGTAGCGAATACCGCATGATCGGCCGCTCCGACGGCGGCAACGCGGGCGGCGTGCTGACGCTCACCGAGGCCATGCAGGCGGGCGGCGCGCGGCCCGGCTGGATCGGCTACATCTGTCATCCCGATGTCGATGGCGCGGCCAAGACCGTCACCGATGCGGGCGGCACGGTCCACATGCCGCCGATGGATATGCCCGGCGTGGGGCGCATGGCCATGGTCGCGGACCCCTGGGGCGCGACCTTCTACGTGATGGACCCGGTGCCGCCCGAAGGCGATTCGAATGCCAAGAGCGACGTCCACGATCCCGATAGAGCGCAGCACATGCGCTGGCACGATGTCTGGACCGGCGAGGACAGCGATGCAGCCGCAGCCCTCTACGCCGACCTGTTCGGCTGGCGCACGGAAGGCGGGATGCCGATGGGCGACGGGCGCGAATACCGCTTCCTCACCCGCAGCGATCGCGCATTCGGCGGCATGGCTCCCGCCCTGACCGACGGCCCCGGTCCGCGCATGGCATTCTATATCGGGGTCGACGACATCGACCGCGCCGTGGCGGCGGTGAAGGACGGTGGCGGCGAGCTGTTCGGCGAGCCCCAGTCCGTCCCCGGCGGCGACTATTCCGTCCACATCCGCGATCCGCAGGGGGCCAGCGTCGGCCTCGTCGGCCCGCGCGAGGAGCAGCCGGCATGACAAACGAGATGATCACCGTCCTGTGGTTCGACGGCACGGCGGAGGAAGCCGCCGACTTCTACGCCGCCACATTTCCGGACAGCCGCAAGGGCCGCGTCATGGGGGCACCCACGGACTTTCCCGGCGGCAAGGCGGGCGATGCGCTGACGGTCGACTTCACCGTGCTCGGACGGCCTTTTCAAGGCCTCAACGGCGGGCCGGATTTCAAGCCCAACGAGAGCGTCAGCTTCATGGTCGTTACCGAGGACCAGGCCGAGACCGACCGCTACTGGAACGCCATCGTCGAGGGCGGCGGGCAGGAAAGCGCCTGCGGCTGGTGCAAGGACAAGTGGGGCTTCAACTGGCAGATCACCCCGCGCACCCTGCTCGAAGCGCTGGAAGCCGGCGGCGACGAGGCCGCGCGCGCATTCCAGGCGATGATGCCGATGCGAAAGATCGACGTCGCAACGATCGACGCGGCGCGGAAAGGAAGCTGACGATGGCGCGCAGGATCAGGGGTTCCCTGTTTACCTCGCTCGACGGCGTCATGCAGGCCCCCGGCGGGCCGAGCGAGGACCCGACCGGCGGCTTCGAGCACGGCGGCTGGCTGCCGCAATTCTTCGACGAGGGCGTGGGCGAGGCCATCGACCGTTTCTTCGGCACCGACTACGCGCTGCTGCTGGGCCGACGCGCATACGATATCTTTGCCGCCTACTGGCCCTACGTCGGCGGCGAGGCGACTGGCATCGGCGAGGTCTTCGACAAGACCGGCAAGGACGAGGGCGAGGTTGCCGCCATCGAGATGGGCGAGGCCTTCACCCGCGCCGACAAGTTCGTGATGACGCGCGGCCAGCCCGACCTTTCGTGGTCGAACAGCCACCGCGTCGACAGCATGGATGCCCTGCGCGCGATCAAGGAGGGCGACGGGCCGGACCTGCTGATCCAGGGCAGCAGCACGCTCTATCCGCAGCTCCTCGCCGAGGGGCTGCTGGACGAGGTGACCGTGATGACCTTCCCGGTCGTACTCGGCCAGGGCAAGCGAGCGTTCGGCGATGGCACCCCGGCGCGCGGGCTTAAGGTCGTCGATCACAAGGTTACGCCGACTGGCATCGTCATCGCCACCTACGCTCCCGCCGGTCTCGTCGAGCAGGGCTGGGCCGGCCCACAGAGCAATAGCGCGCGGGAACGCGCCCGCGTGGAAGCCATTGCAAACGGTAGCTGGTAAGGGAAACTCGATGGCCGAATCCGCACTGAAGCCCGCCACCGAACTCGCCGAACTGCGCTCGCGCAAGCTGCCCGGCGAGAGCGAGGCCTACACGCAGGCGCGCAAGGCGCTGCTGGCCGAGGAGATCGAAGTGCGCCGTCATCTCACCCGCCTCGCCGAGCAGCGACAGGCACTGCCTGAGGGGCCAGTGGTGGAGAAGGACTACCACTTCAAGGATGCCAACGGCGAGGAAGTGGGTCTCGCCGACCTGTTCGGCGATCACGATACCCTCGTCACCTATTTCTGGATGTACGGCCCCGACCGCGAACGGCCCTGTCCGATGTGCACGAACTTTCTCGGCGGCGCGAACGGCAATGCCGCCGACATGAAGCAGCGTGCCGCCTTCAAGGTGCTCGGCCGCAGCACGGTGGAGCGGCAGAAGGCCTTTGCCGAGGAACGCGGCTGGAAGGATCTCGACTTCGTGCAGACCGTCGGCGACGACTACGCGCTCGACCACGGCGGGCTCGATCCGGAAACGGGCTGGGAATACCCGGCTTTCACGGTCTTCCGAAAGGACGGCGACAAGGTCCGCTATTTCTACGCCGCCGAGATGCCCGCCGAGGCCGCTGACCCCGGGCAGGACCCGCGCGGCCCTGTCGACATCGCGCCTCTGTGGAATATCCTCGACATGACGCCCGAGGGGCGCGGGACAGACTGGTATCCCAAGCTCGAATACTGACCTGCCGGAGAGCCGAGCCATGAGCGACTACACCCTGTTCTTCGATCCGATGAGCCGCGCGGTCATCGCCCAGTGGGCCTTTGCCGAGGTCGGCGTCGAGCCCGAACTGGTTCAGGTCGACTGGGAAGCCAAGCCCGGCGCGCTGTACGACGCCAACAGCATGGGCAAGGTCCCCACGATCATCCACCATCACAGGGGCCACGACCACGTGGTGACCGAGGCGGCGGCGATCTGCCATTATCTCGCCGAGTTCGAAGCACCTGCGCTGCTGCCCAGCCCGGAGGAGCGGGCGAACTACTTCCGCTGGCTGTTCTTCACCGCCGGGCCGCTGGAGGCGGCGATCACCAACACCAGCATGGGCTGGACGCCGCAGGACGCGCGGCAGGAGGCGACCGTCGGCTTTGGCACGCTCGAACGCGCGGCAGATGCGCTCGATAAGCACCTGCAACGCCACGACTACGTCTGCGGCGACCGGTTCACCATGGCGGACGTTTACGTCGGCAGCCAGGTTGGCTGGGGTCTCTTCTTCGGGACGCTGCCCAAGCGCGACAGCTTCAAGGCCTATGCCGAGCGGATGGAAGGTCGCGAAGCCTATCAGAAAACCATGGGAGCCTTGGGCGGCCAAGAGGACGCATAGCTTTCGCGCGCCACCTGCGGCACAAGGCCCCGATGGCCGCACCGCCCTTCCCCGACCCGCTCGAACTGCTGCGCGCGCGCTTGGTCAAGACCGTGCGCGCCACCTTCAACGATGCCTCGAAGGGCGAGGCGCCGGTCGTCATCTCGGACGAAGCTCTTTTCGCCCGCGACACGCCCATCCGCATGGTCCACGCCGATATCGTCGGGATGCTGGTCGGCGGAATGGCCTCGCTCCTGTTGCAGATGCTGCACCCCCACGCGCTGCAAGGCGTGCTCGACTTCAGCGATTTTCGCGCCGACATGCACGGCCGCCTGCGCGCCACGGCCAAGTTCATCGCGGTCACCACCTACGGCCACCGCGACGAGGCGGAGGCGGCCATCGCCAAGGTCAACGCCATCCACGCACGCGTGCATGGTACGCTGCCGGACGGCACGCCCTACTCCGCGCTCGATCCGCGCACGCTGGCCTGGGTGCACGTGGCCGAGGCGACGATGTTTCTCGAGGCCTATCTCGTCCACGTCCGGCCCGACATGCCGCTGGCCGAGCAGGACGAGTATTTCCGCCAGTTCGCCGTCATAGCGCGAAAGCTGGGCTGCGACCCGGTTCCCGAAAGCAAGGCGGAGGCGCAGGCCGTGTTCCGCGAACTGCGCGCCGATCTGCGAGCGACGCCGGAGGCGCGCGAGGTCGCCGCGCTGGTCGTCTCGGGCAAGGTCGAGGGCGCGATGACCGGGGTGCAGCCGTTTCTCGCCGATGCCGCCATCGCACTCGTCCCGCCCTTCGCGCGCACGATGCTGGGGCTGGAGGCGCCGGGACTGAGGATGGTGCCGAGCCGGGTGGTGACGCGGGCGATGGGCAGTACGCTGAGGTGGGCGTTCCGGCAGAACCGAAATAAGGAAAACCGCTCACCCTGAGCTTGTCGAAGGGTCGTCCTTTGTTCCAGCCTGGAAGAAAATCAGTCCTTCGACAAGCTCAGGACGAGCGGTGTGTTTTAGGCCAGCGCCTCTGCCCGCCGCAGCAGCTGATAGGCCTCCACCACGCGCTGCAGTTTCGCCTCGTGGCTGCGATCGCCGCCGTTGCGGTCGGGGTGGTAGCGCCGCACCAGGTCGGAATAGCGACGGCGCACCCCGGCACGGTCGGCATCGGGACCGAGGCCCATCAGCGTCAGCGCCTCGCGCTCCATCGGCGTGAACCGGGCAAAAGCCTCCTGCTTCACCCCCGCCGCGCGGCGGCGCATGGCGTGGGCACGCTCGCCGATGGCGTCGAGCGGATCGGCGAAGTCCGCCCAGCGCGGCATTCCGTCGACGCCCGCGGTGGGATTGAAGGCCGGGCTGTCCGTCCGCCAGCCCGCGCCCGGAGCCTGTGCGGCATAGATCTCGTCCGCGCTCATGCCTTCGAACCAGTCGTAGCCGGCGTTGAATTCGCGCACGTGTTCCAGACACATCCAGCGATACTCGCCCGGCCCGTCGAAGCTGCTGCGCCGGCCGCCGGGCGCACGGAATTCGCCCGGTTCCTCGCAGGCGGGATGCTCGCACGCGCGGCCCTCGCTCTCGTACCGGCCATGGAACTTCGACTGACGCATCCCCATTAGGATGGGGAACGATCATCGATTAGGAAACCCCCGCATGTCAGGCCCCCTCGCCACCGAAATCGAAACCCTGCTGCGCGAGGCGCTCTCGCCATCGCGGCTGGAGGTCATCAACGACAGCGCCCATCACCACGGCCACGCGGGCGACGACGGCAGCGGCGAATCGCACTTCACCGTGGTGGTCGAGACGCCGCAGTTTGCGGGCAAGAACCGCCTCGCCCGCCAGCGCATGGTGCTGGGCGCGCTGGGCGACATTCCGGGGGATCGGGTCCATGCGCTCGCGATGAAATGCACGGCGCCCGGTGAGTCGAACGGGGGAAAAGCCGCATGAGCATCGAACTCTGGTACTGGCCCGAGATCCCCGGTCGCGGCGAATTCGTGCGCCTGTTCTGCGAGGGCTTCGGCATCGATTACGAGGACATGGCGCGCGAGCGCGGGACCGAGGCGCTGGTCGAGCATATGCATTCGCTCGAAGGCATCCGCCCCTTCGCCCCGCCCTACATCGTCGACGAAGACGTTGTGATCGGCCAGACCGCGCACATCCTCGCCTACCTTTCCGACAAGGAGGGGCTGGGTTCGGGCGAGCCCGAGATCGACCTGCAATTGATCCAGCTCCAGCTCGACATCAGCGACTTCGTGGAGGAGGTCCACTCCGTTCACCATCCCATCGCATCGGAGCTCTACTACGCCGACCAGATGGAGGCCGCGTGGGAGCGCGCTCAGCATTTCCGGGAGCAACGCATCCCCAAGTACCTCATCCACTTCGACAACGCGCTGGCCGCGCACGGCGGGCCCTTCAGCCTCGGCCAGCAACCGACCCACGTCGACACCAGCCTGTTCCAGATCATGGAGGGGCTCGACTACATGTTCCCCAACTACATGAAGGGGATGCAGGGCACCTGGGCCAACCTGGAGGGGCTTCAGGGCGCGGTGCCGGAGATCGAGGGGCTGGTCGATTACCTCGCCAGCGAGCGGCGGCTGGAGTTCAACGAGAACGGCATCTTCCGCTATTACGAGGAGCTCGACGAGCAATGAGCATTATGCAGACTGTCACCCCCGTCAGCCACGACCTCGACCAGTTCACCGTGCGCCGCGCGGTGCCGCAGGCGTCCTGCCGCATGGTCGGGCCCTTCGTCTTCGTCGACCAGTTCGGCCCGGCGGAGCTGGACGTGGGCGCGGGCATGGACGTGCGCCCGCACCCGCACATCAACCTCGCCACCGTCACCTGGCTGCTCGGCGGCGAGCATGCGGGCGCGATCGAGCACCGCGACAGCCTCGGCACCTTCAGCACGATCCGGCCCGGCACGGTCAACCTGATGACCGCCGGGCGCGGCATCGTCCATTCGGAGCGCAGCCCTGCCGACGAGCGCGACAAGGGCGCGCGGCTCTACGGCATGCAGACCTGGCTGGCGCTGCCCGACGGACGCGAGGAGATCGACCCTGCCTTCGAGGCCGTCAGCGACCTCCCGCGCATCGAGGGCGACGGCGCCAGCGCCACGGTCATCATGGGCGAGCTATGGGGCAGCCGCGCCGCCACCACCTGCCACGCCGCGACCATCTACGCCGAGATCGCGCTCGACGCGGGCGGCGCGATCCCCATCGACGCCGAGGCCGACGAGCGCGCCGTCATGCTGGTCGGCGGCGAGGCGAGCCTGGATGGCGAGGCGCTGGACCTCTACACTCTCAACGCGCTGAAGCCCGGCAAGGCGATGATACTGTCGAGCCGCGAAGGCGCACGCGCCATGCTGCTGGGCGGCGAGGCATTCTCGACCAAGCGCCACGTCTGGTGGAACTTCGTTTCGTCCGACCGCGAGCGGATCGAGCAAGCCAAGGCCGACTGGCGCGAGGGACGCTTTCCCGTCGTTCCGGGCGACAGTGAGGAGTTCATTCCGATACCCGATGGCCAGCCCAAGACGGTGAGCTATCCCTGAGCGAAATCCCGCGCTATTCCCCGCGCCATGAAGCACCCCATCGCCATAGCCGCCCTTGCCCTTGCCACCCCCGCGCTCGCGCAGAGCGCCCAGCCCGAGGAACCCCGAACCATCTCCTGGCATAACGAACAGCAGGCCGCCCTGCACTCCCGCACCGAGGCCGACGGCTGGTCGACGCTCGAAGGCGGGGTGAAATTCCGCCGCACCGCGGGCGACGGCACCGGCCCCGCGCCCACCGTCGCGGACGAGATCACCATCCACTACACCGGCAGCTTCATCGACGGCGAGGTGTTTGACAGCTCGGTGGAGCGCGGCGAGCCAGCCACCTTCCCGCTCGGCCGGCTGGTGCGCGGCTGGCAGGTCGCCATCCCCTACATGGGCGTGGGCGACACGGCGGAAATCGCCATTCCCGCCGAATATGCCTACGGCCTCGAGGGCCGGGGACCGATCCCCGGCGGCGCGACGCTGCTGTTCACCATCGAGCTGCTCGCGATCCCCTCGAAGGGTGTCTGAGGTGGAGAGCGAGCTCACCCGCGTCGCCCTGTCGACGGGGATCGAGCTCGACGTGTGGGACACGGGCCCGCGCGATGCGCCGGCGGTGGTGTTCCTGCACGGCTTTCCGGAGAACCACCGCACCTGGCGTCACCAGGTCGCGCACCTGTCGGATCGCTATCGCTGCATAGCGCCCGACCAGCGCGGCTACGGCGACAGCTCGCGGCCCGAAGGCGCACAGAACTACACGCCGACGACGCTGGTAGGCGACGTCTTCGCCCTGGCCGAGGCGCTCGGTATCGAACGCTTCACCATCGTTGGTCACGACTGGGGCGGCGCGATCGCCTGGGCGGTCGCCATGTTCGGACAGGCCGACGGCCGGGTCGAGCGCGCCATCATCGCAAATGCGCCGCATCCCGCCGTCTTCCAGCGCCTGCTCCACATCGACCCCGCCCAGCGCGCGGCGAGCCAGTACATAACCGCCTTCCGCGACCCCGCCAACGATGCGCTTGTGCGCGAGCATGGCCTCGGCGCGCTGCTGCTCAAGATCATCAAGTGGGAAGGCCGCACGGTGAATGACCCGGCGGAAAGCGCGCGGATGCTGGCGCAGTGGGCCGATCCGGACCGCGCCTTTGCCATGCTCAGCTGGTATCGCGGCAGCAGCATAGTGGTGCCGCCCATGGACGCGCCCTACGCGGAGCCGGAGCCGCTGGCTTTACCGGTGCTGACCATCCCGACGCTGGTGATCTGGGGCATGGACGACAAGGCCCTGCTGCCCGCCAATCTCGCGCTGGGCGAAAAGGTCGCAAACCTCACGCTGGCCGAAGTGCCGGACGCTGGCCACTTCGTGCCGTGGGAAGCGCCCGAGACGGTGAACGCGGCGATGGACGGGTTTCTAGAAGGGAAGTAGTTGTCAGCCCGGATTTATTCCGGGCCAGTGCTGCCTTCGTCTAGAAAGCCTTGGCCCGGAACAGGTCCGGGCTGACCTAACTCGCCATCCACTCCACCCACGCCCCGTGCGGATGCGCCTCGGCAAGCTGCACCGCCTCCTCGCCGCCCGGCCAGTAGCGCACCTTGCATTCGTGCCGGAACGTCTCGCGGTTGGTCTCGACCGCGATCCACGCAAGCGGGTGTTCGGCCGTCGCCGCTGCCCCCGCCTCCTCCATCGCCGCCGTGATCGCATCGCGCGTCGCCGTGGGAAGATATTGCCACATCACCGTGTGGAACAGCACCCGCGTCACCCCGGCCTCCTGCGGCGCGGCGAGCATATTCGCCACGAACTCGCCAGCGTCCTGCCGCGCCACTTCGGGCGGCATGCGCCCGGCCATCGCGATGGCGGCATCCATGCGCGCCGCACGCTCGGTCGCGTCGGGCCAGATGTAGGCCTTCAATTTCATCGCCTGCGCCTCGTCGGCCAGGTTTATGGGAGCGAGGTCGCAGCCGCGGATGGCTGTCACCTCGACCTCGCCCGCGGGCGGCGGCGGGCCACGCCATTCGGGCGCGATGCGGATGCTCGACAGGCTGGGGCCGACCTCCACCCTGCCGAGGTCGAAGCGGAAGCGCGGCAGCATGGTGTTGATACCCGCACTCGCGCCGATCTCGTTCAGCTCGAACCGCGGGCCGAGCCGCTGCGACAGCCACAAGAGCGCCGCCATGACGCTGGCCGAGCGGCCCGCCTCGTTGG
Source organism: Aurantiacibacter luteus (assembly GCF_001010945.1). Taxonomy (GTDB): domain Bacteria; phylum Pseudomonadota; class Alphaproteobacteria; order Sphingomonadales; family Sphingomonadaceae; genus Alteraurantiacibacter; species Alteraurantiacibacter luteus. The sequence goes on along the minus strand of NZ_LBHB01000001.1, from coordinate 273,947 downwards.
TCTGCGGCGGGTGGTCGAGCCAGGGCAGCAGCATGTGGTCGAACCGCTCGGCGGTATCGGCCACCAGCGCATCGACCAGACCTTGGTCGCTCATCAGCCCGGCGTAAATCTCGCCCAGCCGCGGCTCCTCGCCGGTCAGGAACAGCCAGTGGAACCCGCCCGCCACGCGCAGCGGCATGGCATCCTCGAGGCTGAGGCCCTGCCAGTTCGCCATGCGCCGCCCGGTGGCGGTATCGGTTTCCAGCGCCGCCAGCAGGCCGCGGACGAGGCGCGCGGTGTTCGGCGCGCCGGCCCGCTCGCAGTGCGAAGCCTGCCACTCGATCGCCTCGGCCACGCTCGTGATGCCCGTCACGCCGGTCTGGTCCGCCATCCGCATTGCCCTTTCAGCCGTTCCTGCCTACATCGCGCCCCCGATGACCGACACCTCCCCCAGTGACAGCCACGGCCCGCTGATCTTCGCGGTGCCCAAGGGCCGCATCCTCGACGAGGCGGTGCCCCTGATGGAGCGTGCCGGGCTGGTGCCGGAAGCGGCCTTCCATGACAAGGCCGACCGCTCGCTGAGCTTCGCCGACCAGAGCGGCACCATGCGGATCTTCCGCGTGCGCGCCTTCGACGTTGCGACCTTCGTGGCCTTCGGCGCGGCGCAGGCGGGGATCGTGGGCAGCGACGTGATCGAGGAGTTCGACTATTCCGAGCTCTACGCCCCCGTCGACCTCGGCATCGGCGCCTGCCGCCTCTCGGTCGCCGAGCCGGTGGAGCCGGTGGACTACCGCTATGGCAACGCCAGCCACCTGCGCGTCGCCACCAAGTACCCGCGCATCACCAGCCGTCATTTCGAGCGGCAGGGCATCCAGGCCGAGTGCATCAAGCTGAACGGCGCGATGGAGCTCGCCCCTTCCAGCGGCCTCGCGGGCCGGATCGTCGATCTGGTCTCCACCGGGCAGACGCTGAAATCGAACGGCCTCGTCGAAAAGGACGTCATCATGCAGGTCACCAGCCGCCTCATCGTCAACCGCGCGGCGCTGAAGACCGATCCGCGTGTTGCCGCGCTGGTCGAGCGTTTCCGGGCCGCCACCGATCGAAAGGCCGCGTAGATGCGCCGCCTCACCATCACCGACGCCAATTTCGAGGCGCAGTTCGCCCGCATCGTCAACGACCGGCGCGAGAGCGACGCGGGCGTATCGCGCGACGTTGCCGACATCCTGCAAAAGGTCCGCCAGTCGGGCGACGATGCCCTGCGCGACTATACGATGCGTTTCGACAAGCACCCGCTGACCGCCGACCTGACGAGCTGGCGCATCGGCAAGGACCAGTGCAAGGCCGCCTACGATTTCCTCGACAAGCCGGTAAAGGCCGCGCTGGAAATGGCGGCCGAGCGTATCCGCGCCTACCACGCCGAACAGCTGCCTGCGGACCGCGATTACCGCGACGGCGACAATGTGCGCCTCGGCGCGCGCTGGTCGGCGGTGGAGGCGGCGGGGCTTTACGTGCCCGGCGGCCGCGCGTCCTATCCCTCGACGCTGCTGATGAATGCCATCCCGGCCAAGGTCGCGGGCGTGGAGCGGCTCGCCGTCGTGACTCCGACGCCGAAGGGCGAGATGAACGCGCTCGTGCTCGCCGCCGCGCACCTCGTCGGCGTGGACGAGATCTGGCGTGTCGGAGGGGCGCAGGCCATCGGCGCCCTCGCCTACGGCACCAAGCGGATCAAGCCGGTGGACGTCATCGTCGGGCCGGGCAACGCCTGGGTCGCGGAAGCCAAGCGCCAGCTTTACGGCGTGGTCGGCATCGACATGGTGGCGGGGCCGAGCGAGATTCTCGTCATCTCCGACAACAAGACCGATCCGGACTGGATCGCCGCCGATCTGCTAAGCCAGGCCGAGCACGACCCGGCCAGCCAGTCCATCCTCATCACCGACGATGCCGGGTTCGCGAGCGAGGTGGAGGATGCCATCGACCTGCTCGGCGCGCGCATCGCCACGCGCCGCACCGCGCACGAGAGCTGGGAGAAGCACGGCGTGATCGTGATCGTCGACGACCTCGCCGAGCAGGCCCCGCCGCTCGCCAACCGCCTCGCCGCCGAGCACGTGGAACTCGCAGTGGACGACCCGGAGAGTTACTTTGCGAAGATCAGACACGCTGGCAGCGTCTTCCTCGGGCGGCACACGCCCGAGGCCGTGGGCGATTACGTCGCCGGGCCCAACCACGTGCTGCCCACGGGGCGGCGCGCGCGCTTTGCCAGCGGATTGTCGGTGCTCGATTTCATGAAGCGCACCAGTTTCATTTCGCTCGATGCCGAGGCGCTGAAGGCCATCGGCCCCGCCGCCGTGGCGCTCGCCGAGATCGAGGGCCTGCCCGCCCACGCCGCCAGCGTGCAGGTGCGGCTGTGAGCGCGTCGCCGAACAACCCGCAGCGCAGCAAGGCCCGCTCAGCCGCGCGCCTCGCCGCGGTGCAGGCGCTCTACCAGCGGCAGATGGAGAAGACCGCCCTCGCCCGCCTGCTCGACGAGTTCCATCAGCACCGCCTGGGGCAGGAAATCGAGGACGAGCAGTATGCCGAGGCCGAGGTAGATTTCTTTGACGATGTCGTTTCGGGCGTAATCGCGCGGCAGGAGGAGATCGACGGCCTGCTGACGGCCAAGCTGGCGCAGGGCTGGACACTCGCCCGGCTCGACAAGACCATGCTGCAGATCCTGCGCGCGGGCGCCTACGAGCTGATCGCCCGCGCCGACGTGCCGGTGGGCACCGCCATCAGCGAATACGTCGACGTCGCCCACGCCTTCTTCGACGAGCGCGAGGCGAAGTTCGTCAACGGCGTGCTCGATGCCGTGGCGAAGGACGTGCGGGGCTGAATGGTCCGGGCGGGCTGCACCAATCCCGCTCACCCTGAGCTTGTCGAAGGGTTGCCCTTCTTTTCGCTCTCGTCGCGGAAGCAAAGACGATCCTTCGACAAGCTCAGGATGAGCGGTTTTGGGTTTCCGGGCGCATGAATGAAACCGACTTCATCGCCGCCCTGCGCGCCTTGCCGCTGCACCCCGGGGCGCGCGGCCTCAAAGACGATGCCGCGGTTCTGGACATAGGCTCCGAAATCCTCGTCCTGACACACGACGTGCTGGTCGAAGGCCGCCATTACCTGCCCTCGCAGGACATGGCCGACGTCGCCTGGAAACTCGTCGCCACCAACCTCTCCGACCTCGCGGCCAAGGGCGCGCGGCCGCTGGGCGTGCTGCTTGGCCACATGCTGGGCGGCGACGATGCGCGCTTTCTCGCAGGGCTCGACGAGGTGCTGAGCCATTACGGCGTCACTCTGCTCGGCGGCGACACCGTGGCGGGCGACGCGCCGCGCAGCTTCGGGCTTACCGCCATCGGCGCGGCAACACACACGCCCGTGCCCTCGCGCGCAGGAGCCCAGCCGGGCGACGCCCTGTGGGTCACCGGCACCATCGGCGCGGCGCTGCTGGGGTTCGAGGCGCTGCGATCGGGCACCGGCGATCCCGCCGCCTATACGCGCCCGCTCGCTCGCCTGCCCGAAGGCGAGACGCTTGCCCCCCACGTCAGCGCGATGATGGACGTGTCGGACGGCCTGCTGCTCGACGCTTTCCGCATGGCGGAGGCGAGCGGTGTCAGCCTTGCCATCGACAGCGCGGCCGTTCCCGTTGGCGAGAAAGCACGGTCCATGGATTGCCTCACCTGGGGCGACGATTACGAACTGCTGTTCACCCTGCCCGCCGAAACGCCCTGCCCCGTTGCCGCGACCCTCATCGGTGCGGTCGAGCCCCGCGGCTTCGCTCCGCTGTTCGTGGACGGGGAAGCGGTGGCGAACCCGCAGGGCCTCGGCTACGTCCACCGCTAAACCGCCCTTTCCCCTTGTGTCGCGCGACCCGATTGAATAGCCCTTGCCGCTGGCGAACCCGGGGCAACCGGGTCGTTTTCATTTCAGGGAAGGGACATAGAGGGACATGAACCTCGTACTCATCGCAATAGCCCTGGGGGCGCTGGCCGTGGTCTACGGCTTCGTCACCAGCCGCCAGGTGCTCGGCAGCTCGGCCGGTAACGAGAAGATGCAGGAAATCGCCGGCGCCATCCAGGAAGGCGCCAAGGCCTACCTCAACCGCCAGTATTCCACCATCGGCATGGTCGGCGTGGTCGTGGCGGTGATCGTTGGCGTGTTCCTCGGCCCGGTATCGGCCGTGGGCTTCCTCATCGGCGCGATCCTTTCGGGCGTGGCCGGATATATCGGCATGAACATCTCGGTGCGCTCGAACGTGCGCACGGCCGCCGCGGCGCAGACCGGGCTGCAGCAGGGCCTCACCCTCGCCTTCCGCGCCGGTGCCATCACCGGCATGCTGGTCGCTGGTCTGGCGCTGCTCGCCATCGCGGTGTTCTTCTACGTCCTGATCGGCCCCATGGGCGAAGACCCCGCCAGCCGCGAGGTGATCGACGCGCTGGTGGCGCTGGCCTTCGGCGCCTCGCTCATCTCCATCTTCGCGCGCCTTGGCGGCGGCATCTTCACCAAGGCCGCCGACGTAGGCGCCGACCTCGTCGGCAAGGTCGAGGCCGGTATTCCGGAGGATGACCCGCGCAACCCCGCCGTCATCGCCGACAACGTGGGCGACAACGTGGGCGACTGCGCCGGCATGGCCGCCGACCTGTTCGAAACCTACGTCGTCACGGTGGGCGCGACCATGGTGCTCACCGCCCTGCTGCTGACCGGCGCGGGCGACCTGCTGTTGCCGCTGATGGCGCTGCCGCTGCTGATCGGCGGGGCGTGCATCGTCACCTCGATCATCGGCACCTACTTCGTGCGCCTGGGCGGCGGGACCAACGTGATGGGGGCCATGTACAAGGGCTTCCTCGTCACCGCCGTGCTTTCCGTGCCGCTGATCTGGTTCGTGATGACCTTCGCCCTCGGCGACCTTTCCGCCACCATCGGCGGGCCGGAGAACCTCGGCAACGTCGATCCCGGCGCGCCGTTGGCGGAAGAGGGCACCTCGGCCATCGCCCCGTTCACCGGCTGGGCGCTGTTCGGCTGTGCGGTCATCGGCCTGCTGCTGACCGGCATCATCATCTGGATCACCGAGTACTACACCGGCACGGGCTTCCGCCCGGTCCGCTCGATCGCTAAGGCCTCGGAAACGGGCCACGGCACCAACGTGATCCAGGGCCTCGCCATCAGCCTCGAATCGACCGCGCTTCCGACGCTGGCGATCGTTGCGGCGATCATCGGCACATACCAGCTCGCCGGACTGATGGGGATCGCCTATGCCGCCACCTCGATGCTGGCGCTGGCGGGCATGGTCGTGGCGCTCGACGCATACGGTCCCGTCACCGACAACGCCGGCGGCATCGCCGAGATGGCGGGCCTCGATGACAGCGTGCGCGAGAAGACCGACCTGCTCGACGCGGTGGGCAACACCACCAAGGCGGTGACGAAGGGCTATGCCATCGGCTCGGCCGGCCTCGCCGCGCTGGTGCTGTTCGCCGCCTACACCACAGATCTTGCCGAGTTCTTCCCGAACGCGGACGTCGATTTCAGCCTGGAGAACCCCTACGTCATCGTGGGCCTCCTGCTGGGTGCACTGCTGCCCTACCTGTTCGGCGCCATGGGCATGACCGCCGTGGGCCGCGCGGCGGGCGACGTGGTCAAGGACGTGCGCGCGCAGTTCAAGGAAAAGCCGGGCATCATGGATTATTCCGAGAAGCCCGACTACGCGCGCACCGTCGACCTCGTCACCAAGGCCGCCATAAGGGAGATGATCGTCCCCTCGATGCTGCCGGTGCTGGCGCCGGTCGTCGTCTACTTCGCGATCTTCCTGATCGCCGGGCAGGAGAACGCCTTTGCCGCGCTCGGCGCGCTGCTGCTGGGCGTGATCGTGGGTGGCCTGTTCGTGGCGCTCTCCATGACCGCTGGCGGCGGCGCATGGGACAACGCCAAGAAGTACATCGAGGACGGCAACCACGGCGGCAAGGGCTCCGAGGCGCACAAAGCCGCGGTGACCGGCGATACCGTGGGCGATCCCTACAAGGATACCGCGGGCCCGGCCGTCAATCCGATGATCAAGATCACCAACATCGTCGCCCTGCTGCTGCTGGCGGCGCTGGCGGGCGGTGCCGGCTGACCCGTCGCCGATCCTGTCGGATGACCATGAAACCCTGTCCGGAGCGATCCGGGCAGGGTTTCGTTTACCACCTTTCTTGACCCTTTCTTGGCCGCGCACATCCTAGGCGCAGGAGGCCGGCATACAGGTCCGGCGAACCGGGGGGTTAAGAGCGTTTCTTGGGCCAGTCCGCGCCATTCGATGCCGTATCCGCCACCGCCATTCCCGCGGCCGGACGCGTTCGGGTGAGCGCGCCGCAACCGCGCGCCCGGGTCCGCGACTGGCACCGGCTCGACCGGCCCGACATGGTCGCAAGCTGGGATGCGCTGGCTCGCTGGGCGAGTGAGCCCAATCCCTTCTACGAAAGCTGGTACCTGCTCGCCTCGCTGCACGCCCTCGATCCGCGCGGCAAGGTGCGCCTGTTCACGCTGGAGGTCGACGGCCAGCTGGCAGGGCTCCTGCCGTTGCGGCGCGCGACGAGCTACTACGGCCACCCCCTTCCCCACTGGCGCGGGTGGGCCCACGCCAACTGCTTCCTCGGCGCGCCGCTGGTGGCCCGCGGGTTCGAGCGATTGTTCTGGCACGAACTGCTCGCCTGGGCCGACCGCCACGCGGGGCTGGCGCCGTTTCTGCACCTCGCCTGCGTGCCCGCACGCGGTCCGCTGCACGACGCGCTGGTCGATGAACTCGCCGCCACGGGCCGCGCCGCCGCGACGGTGCGGCTGGAGGAGCGCGCCATGCTGTCCGGCAACCTTGACGCGGAAAGCTATCTCGAAGCCTCGCTCTCGACTAAGAAGCGCAAGGAACTGCGCCGCCAGCACCGCCGCCTTGCCGAGGAAGGCGAACTGACCAGCGAGCATCGGCAGGACAGCGACGGCCTCGGCGAATGGATTGCCGATTTCCTCGCGCTGGAAAAATCCGGCTGGAAGGGCCGCCAAGGCTCGGCGCTGGGCTGCGATCCGGCTACCGCGGCGCTGTTCGAGCAGGCGCTGCACGGCGCCGCGCGGCAGGGGCGACTGGACCGGCTGGCGCTGCGTCTCGACGGCAGGCCCATCGCCATGCTCGCCAGCTTCGTGGCCTTGCCCGGCGCGTTTTCGTTCAAGACCGCCTACGACGAGAGCCTGTCGCGCTTCTCCCCGGGCGTGCTAATGCAGCTCGAGGCGCTGACCCGGCGCGATCCGCGCGAGGTCCGCTGGATCGACAGCTGCGCGGCACAGGACCATCCGATGATCGACCACCTCTGGCGCGAGCGCCGCCCCGTCGCCAGCCTCTCGCTCGGCATCGGCGGGCCGCTGCACCGCGCCGCCTTTGCCGCCATCGCCCGCCGCGAGACCGGCAGGCCGCCCACGGGACTTTCCGCATGAATTCGATGAGCAAGAACCTTCGCGGCCGAGCCCTCGGGGCCAGACGCGCCTTTCCGGAGCGTTCGCGCAGCTTCTTTTCCTCCTCCTATCCGGAAGGGACGCACAAGCTCGAGCACAACCTCGTCGGCCACCCGCTACTCGAGCTCGACGCGCTGGCCCTGCTGGGCGAGGCGCTGCCGCCCGAGAGCGTCGAATACAACCGGGGCGACCTGCCCATCGGCGTCGACGGCAAGCCCGAAGGCAACGGCCTGACCATCGGCGAGACTATCCGCAACATCGCCACCTCCAACAGCTGGGCGGTGCTCAAAAACATCGAACAGAACCGGCCGTTCGAGGGCCTGCTGCACGAACTGATAGGTGAACTGGCACCGATAATCGAGGCGCGCACCGGGAAGATCCTACGCCCGCAGGGTTTCATCTTCATCTCCAGCCCCGACGCGGTGACGCCCTATCACTTCGACCCGGAGCACAACATCCTGCTGCAACTGCGCGGCCACAAGGTGATGACAGTGTTCCCGCCCGGCGACCCGCGTTTCGCCCCCGATGCCGTGCACGAGACCTATCACACCGGCGGCGGGCGCGAGCTGACGTGGGACGAGGCCTTCATGCGGCATGGCGTCCGCTTCACGCTCTATCCGACGGACGCGATCTACGTCCCCGTCATGGCGCCGCATTTCGTGCAGAACGGCAAGGAGGTGTCGGTTTCGCTGTCCATCACCTGGCGCAGCGAATGGAGCTTCGCCGAGGCGGACGCGCGCGCCTTCAACAAGGTGCTACGACGCTGGGGCCTGCAGCCGAAGCCGCCACAACGCTGGCCCGCGAGCAACCAGGCCAAGGCGATGGCGATGCGGGTGGTGCGCCGCCTGTCCGGCAAGGGCTGACAGGCTCCTCCCGACGGCCTGCCTTGACCGCGGGCAGCGCGGCGCGCAATGGCGGGAACGATGGAATCTCCCACCAAACCGACCCCCGAACGCGTCCTCGCCGACCTCGTCTTCCTCCTCGAACTGGAGGACAAGGGCGGCGACCAGTTCGTCGGCCGCCGGCGCGAGGACGGGACCGGCCGCGTGTTCGGCGGACAGGCCATCGCGCAGGCGCTGGGCGCGGCGAGCCGCACGGTCGATCCGGCGCGCGCGGTGCACTCGCTGCACGCCTATTTCCTGCGCCCCGGCAGCGATGCCCTGCCCATCGAATTCCGGGTGAAGCGCGACCTCGACGGGCGCAGTTTCTCCAACCGCCGGGTGGTGGCGAGCCAGCAGGGCAAGCCGATCCTGAACTTCGTCGCCAGTTTCCAGGAGCCCGCGGAGGGCCCGGGCCACCAGCACCCTGCCATGCCCGACGTGCCGTCGCCCGAGGACCTGCCTGCCGATGCCGACATCCGCCGCGGCGTGGCCGAGGTCATCCCCGACAGCCCGATCAAGAACCTGCTGCTGCGTCCCTTCCCGGTCGATTTCCGCAGCGTCGAGCCGCGCGACTGGCTCGACCCGCAAAAGCGCCCGCCGGTCTCGCACGTCTGGTTCAAGACCGTCGCCCCGCTGCCCGCTTCTCCCGCCGTGCATCGCAGCGTGCTGGCCTACGTCTCCGATTTTCAGATCCTCGCCACCGCGCTCCAGCCGCACGGCAAGAGCATCCACCGCGGCGAGGTGAAAGCCGCCAGCATCGACCACGCCATCTGGTTTCACGAGGATTTCCACGTCGACGAGTGGCTGCTGTTCGCCACCGAAAGCCCGTGGTCGGGCGCGGCGCGCGGGTTTGCGCGCGGACAGGTGTTCACCCGCGACGGCCGGCTCGTCGCCAGCGTCTCGCAGGAAGGAATGTTGCGTCATGTCTAGAGCTTTGCTGCTGCCTCTGGCCCTGCTCGCCCTGCCGCTGCCCGCAGCCGCGCACGACGATCCGGCGATCGACTACGACGAGGCGCTCGCCCGCACCGTCGCCGCCTACGACAGCACCGGCATGGTCGGCGCCGTCATGGTCGATGGCGAGGTGGTGTGGACCGGCGTTGCAGGTCTCGCCGAGGAAGGCACGACCCGGCTCGTCACCGAGGACATGCTCTGGCCCATCGCCAGCATCTCCAAGGCCTTCACCACCGCCTCGCTCGCCATCCTCGTCGACCGCGGCGAGGTGGAATGGGACGCGCCGGTACGCACCTACATTCCCGAATTCGCCATGTGGGACCTTTGGGTCAGCGAGCACTTCACCGTGCGCGACCTGCTCACTCATCGCTCCGGCCTGCCGCTGGGCGCTGGCGACCTGCTGATCTGGCCGGACGGCGACGCCTCCCCCGCCGACGTCATCGCCGCGCTGCCGCACCTGCGCCCCAGCACCGGCTTTCGCGACGGCTACGCCTACGACAACCTCATGTACGTGGTGGCCGGCGAGATCGTGACGCGCGTTTCCGGCAAGGACTGGGCGACATTCGTCACGCAGGAACTGTTCCAGCCCATCGGCATGGATGACGACTGCGCGGCGCAGCAGGACCGCATCCCGTCGGGCACCCCCGTGGTCACCGGGCACGAGCGCGCGGCGGGCGCCGAGGCAGGCGTGCCCATCGACCCGCGGCTCGCCTTTTCGGAGACCTGGTCGGCGGCCGGCGGCATCTGGTGTAACGCCGACGGCATGATGGAATGGGGCAAGTTCTGGCTCGACGGCGCGGTGACGGCCGGCGGCACCCGCCTCATCAGCGAGGCGCAGGCGCGCGAATTGTGGACCGGCGTCACCCCGCAGGCCGTAGGCGGCGCGCTGCGCACCAACGGTTCCTCGCACCTCGGCATGTATGCGCTCGGCTGGGCGCTGCGCGATTTCGAAGGGCACCTGCACGTCAGCCACGGCGGCGGCGCGCCGGGTGTGGTGAGCAACTTCACGCTGATCCCCGAGCACGGGATCGCCATCTTCTCCGCCACCAACGACTATCGCGGCGCGGCCTCCACCTTCAACTACCACGTCGCCAACGCCCTCGTCGGCGACAGCGCGCAGGACTACATCGGCCAGTTCGGCGCTGCCTTTGCAGCCGCGGAAGCTGCCGGGACCGAAGCCATCGGCGCCGTTGCCGCGCGCCCGGAGACGGTCGAACCGCTCAGTCTGCCGCTCGATGCCTATGTCGGCACCTACCGCGATCCGTGGTACGGCGACGTCGTCGTCACCCGCACCGCCGACGGGCTCTACCTCGACATGGGCCGCAGCGAGGTGCTCGACACCACGCTCGGCCACTATTCGGGCGACCGCTTCACCGCTTTCTGGCCCGACAGCTCGCTGAAAGCCGATGCCTATGTCGACTTCGTGGTCGAGAACGGCACGGTCACGGGGATGCGGATGCAGGCGATCAGCGACCTCACCGACTTCTCCTACGACTTCCACGACCTGCAACTGACGCGCGTCGCCGACTAGGAACCAGCCGCCCGCGCGCCGCGTTCGGCAGGGCATGGACTTCGAAAAGCAGCAGGCGGACTACCGCCGGAGCAAGCCCTCGTGGCTGGGCCGCGGGATCGAGCGGCTGACCAACCCCTTCGGCAAGGCCATCGCCTCAGTCGTGCCCAAGGGCGTCGTCGAGGCCGTGCTGAAGGGCGTGGACGCCGCCGTGGGCGCGCCGCAGCTCGTCAGGTTCAGCCACCACCCGCATGACATTGCCGCCGCCCGCGCCGCCTCGAAGAAGGTGTCGAAGGCGGCGCGCGGCATCAGCGCCACCACCGGCATGGCGGCGGGTTTCGGCGGCCTTGTCACCATGAGCCTCGACATTCCCGCCACCATCGCCATTGCGCTGCGCACGATCCGCGACACCGGCCGCGCCTACGGCTACGCGGGCGACGGACCGCTGGAAAAGCTGTTCCGGCTGCAAATCCTCGAGCTGTCCGCCATCGACGATGTCGACATTCGTCGCGAGCGCATCGCCGCGCTGGAGGCCGCCATCGGGCCGGACGGCGAGCTGGTCGAGAATGCGCACGATTCCATCGTCCCCGCCGTCGACCAGGCGGTGGAGCGCGTCAGCCGCGCCATCGCCTTTGCCAGCTTCCGCAGCCGGGCGGGCATGATCGTGCCGGTCGTCGGCAGCGCCGTGGGCGGCGTGGTCAACGCCAGCTTCCAGGGCGACGTGGGCGAGGCCGCGCGCTTCGCCTTCCAGGAACGGCGTTTGCGCGCGCAGGGTACCAGAGCATGAGCGACGAACGCCGCATCACCGTCACCGAGGACGGCCCCTACGAGGTCAAGGGCGGCGTGCCGCTCGTCGAGCAAAGCATCGCCGTCAACGAGGCGGGCGAGAGCAAGGACTGGCTGAAGACCGGCGACCACGCGGACAAGACCACCTATTACCTCTGCCGCTGCGGCAAGAGCGGCAACAAGCCCTTCTGCGACAACAGTCACAAGCAGGGCTTCGACGGCACCGAGGTCGCGGACCGCGCGCCCTACGCCGAGCAGGCCAAGCGCATCGATGGGCCGCGCTATACGCTGATGGACCAGGAAGACCTCTGCGCCCTCGCCCGCTTCTGCGACACCTACGACACCGCGTGGAAGGAGGTAAAGCAGTCGGACGACCCCGAACACGCCGCCATCCTGCTCGACCAGGTGAAGAACTGCGTCTCCGGCCGCCTCGTGGTGATAGACAACGAAACCGGCGAGCCCGTCCTCGCCAAGCGCGAACAATGGATCTCGACCACGCAGGACCCGGCGGAAGACTGCTCCGGCCCGCTCTACGTCGAGGGCGGTATCCGCGTCGTCTCGGCCCACGGCAAGGATTACGAGCGGCGCAACCGCATGGCCCTGTGCCGCTGCGGGCAGAGCGGCAACAAGCCCTTCTGCGACGGCACCCACGTCAAGATCGGCTGGTCAGACAGGGAATAGGCCGTGCCCGTCACCGCTCAGCTCAACACCACGCCGGACGGCTTCTGCCGCCACGATGCCGTGGTGGCGGACGACGAGTTCATGCACTTCGCCGCCGACCTGATCGACGCGCACGACCGCGTGGTGCTGGGCCGCACGACCTACGATCTGTTCGTCGCCCATTGGCCCGCCGCGGCGCGCGACTCCTCGCTGTCCGAGGCCGAACAGCGGCTCGGCCGTGCCATCGACCAAACCCCGCGCACGATCGTGTCGCACGGCATGATTGGGAGCGACTGGCAAGGCACCGAGATACTTGACGCCCTCAATGCCGACAGCGCCGCGGAGCTGGCGGAACGCGGCAAGGCGCTTATTCTAGGCAGTCCCTCGATCATCGCCCAGTTCGCTGACTGGGGCCTGCTCGACGAGCTGCGCCTGACCGTTCACCCCGTCATGGGCGAGCATGGTGTGCGCCCTTTCGAGCGGGGTCAGCCGCAGGGGCTGATCGCGGCAGGCGAGCATCGTTTGGCCTCGGGCGTCACCGATTTCCGCTTCATTCGCGACGGCTGAGGCTCACCCGCCAGCGTGGTAGAAGTCGTATACCTTCTGCGCCACGCTCTCGCTGACGCCCGGCACGCGCTTCAGGTCCTCGAGCGCGGCGGCGCGGACCTTGCTTGCGGTGCCGAAATGCAGGAGCAGCGCGCGCTTTCTCGCCGGGCCGATGCCCGGGATCTCGTCCAGCGGTGAGGCGGTGATGGCGCGGCTGCGCTTGGCGCGGTGGGCGCCGATAGCGAAGCGGTGGACCTCGTCGCGTAGACGCTGGAGGTAGAACAGCACGGGGCTGTTGACCGGCAGCGTCTTCTCCCGCCCGTCGGGGAAGTGGAACACCTCGCGCCCCTCGCGCCCGTGATGCGGGCCCTTGGCGATGGCGATCAGCGGCACGTCCTCGATGCCAAGCTCCTCCAGCGTGTCGCGCACGCTCGACATCTGTCCCTTGCCGCCGTCGATCAGCACCAGGTCCGGCCAGACGCCCGCCTTCTCGCGGTCCGGGTCCTCGTTCATGGCCCGGGTAAAGCGGCGGCTCATCACCTCGCGCATCATGCCGAAATCGTCATTGGTCTGCGCGGACTTGATATTGAACTTGCGGTACTGGTTCTTGATGTAGCCCTCGGGCCCCGCGACCACCATGGCGCCCAGTGCCTTGTCGCCCTGGATGTGGCTGTTGTCGTAGATTTCGATGCGCTGCGGCACCTCCGCCAGTTCGAGGAAGTCGGCCATCTCGCGCATGATCTTCGCCTGCGTGCCGCTCTCCGCCAGCCGCCGGTCGAGCGCCTCCACCGCGTTGCGCTTGGCCTGCTCCATCAGCCTACGCCGCTCGCCGCGCTGCGGGGTGGAAATGACGACGCGCCGCTCGGCCAGCTGGCAGAAGGCTTCCTCGAGCAACTCCTGCTCGGGCAATTCGCGGTCGACGAGGATGTGGCGCGGGGGCGGCACTTCCTCGTAGAATTGCAGCAGCACGTCGGCCAGCACCTCGGCCTCGTCCAGCTCGCCGGTGTTCTTGGGGAAGAAGGCGCGGTGGCCCCAGTTCTGCCCGCCGCGCACGAAGAACCCCTGCACGGCGATCTGCCCGCCCTTGGCGTGGAGCGCGAAGACGTCGGCATCGCCCACTCCGTCGGCATTCACCGCCTGGCTGCCCTGGATGAAGGTCGCCGCGCGCAGCCGGTCGCGCAGCAAGGCAGCGGTCTCGAAATCGAGATTTGCGGCGGCCTCGGCCATCTGGCTCTCGATCCGCGCCTGCACCGCACCCGACTTGCCGCCGAGGAAGTCCTTCGCCTCGCGGATCAGCGCGTCGTAGCCGGCCTTGTCGATGCGGCCGACGCAGGGGGCGGAGCAGCGCTTGATCTGATAGAGCAGGCACGGCCGGTCGCGGCGGGCGAAGAAGCTGTCGGTGCAGCTCCTGAGCAGGAACAGCTTTTGCAGCGCGTTGATTGTGGTGTTGACCGACCCCGCACTTGCGAATGGGCCGTAGTAGCTTCCCTTGGCACGCCGCGCCCCGCGATGCTTCTGGATGCGCGGGTAGTCGTGCCCTTCGCGCAGGAGGATGAAGGGGAAGCTCTTATCGTCGCGCAGCAGCACGTTGTAAGGCGGGCGAAAGCGCTTGATGAACTGCGCTTCCAGCAGCAGCGCCTCGGCCTCGGAGTTGGTGGTGACGATCTCCATGCTGCGGCACTGGCTGACCATCCGCTTCAGCCGGTTGGAGAGCGCCTTGACCTGCGTGTAGTTCGCCACCCGCGCTTTCAGGCTGCGCGCCTTGCCGACGTAGAGCACGTCGCCGCGCGCATCGAGCATGCGGTAGACGCCGGGCTTGGGCTTCAGAGTGCGGACGGTCTCGCGGATGGCCTTTACGCCCGTCTCGAGATCGGGCTGCGCGCCTTTGTCGCCGCCGCCCTTGACGGTGTAGGCGGCGCGCTCCTCGTTGAAGCGTTCCTTGCCCCTTGGGTCGGGCGGGGATCCTGCTTCGGCGCGGCTCATGGCGCACGAGATAGGATTCGGGCGGGCCGTTGCCAAGCGAGGCCAAAGACTTGCCCACCCCGCTGCGACTAACCTCGCCTTCGGCTTGGCAAGTCTCGCTCCCCTCCCGCTTGCGGGAGGGGCCGGGGGTGGGCAATCGCCACACCAGCGACTAGGCGCAAGACCATGCGCGAATACGATGCCATCATCCTCGGCGGAGGGGCCGCGGGCCTGTTCTGCGCCGCCATCGCCGGCCAGCGCGGGCGGCGCGTTCTGGTGCTCGAGCGGGCCGAGAAAGTCGGCAAGAAGATCCTCATCTCCGGCGGCGGGCGGTGCAATTTCACCAACCTCGGCGCCGGCCCGGCGAACTACCTCAGCGCCAACCCGCATTTCGCCAAGAGCGCGCTCGCCCGTTACACATCCGCCGACTTCATCGCGCTGGTCGATAAGCACGGCATCGCCTGGCACGAGAAGACGCTGGGCCAGCTGTTCTGCGACGGCAGTGCGCGACAGATCGTCGACATGCTGCTGGCCGAATGCGCGGCGGGCCCGGGCGAGGTCGTCACCAGGTGCCGCGAGGAGGTGAGCGAGGTCGCCCATGACGGCGCGGCTTTCACCGTGGCCACCCAGCACGACCGCTTCACCGCGCCGCAGCTCGTCATCGCCACCGGCGGGCCCAGCATCCCGAAGATGGGCGCGAGCGATTTTGCCTACACCCTCGCCCGCCAGTTCGGCCTCAAGGTGGTCGAGCCGCGCCCCGCGCTCGTTCCGCTGACGCTGGGCGGCGAGGAGGTGCTGTTCCGGGAACTCGCGGGGGTGGCGGCGGAGGTAGAGGCGCGTGCTGGCAAGGCCACCTTCCGCGAGGCCGCCCTCTTCACCCACCGCGGCATGAGCGGGCCGGCGATCCTGCAGGCCTCCAGCTACTGGCGTCCGGGGGAACCGGTGACGATCCGCTTCCTGCCTGACCTCCAGCCGGGTTGGCTGCTGGACCTCAAGCGCAGCGCACCCGGACAGCATCTAAGGACCGTCCTGCGCGGCGAGCTGCCCGACCGGCTGGCCGACGTGCTCGCCGAGCAACTCGGCTGCGCGGGCGATCTCGGCAATGTGCCCGACAAGGCCCTGCGCGCGGCGGAGGAGCGGCTGCGCGGCTGGACCTTTCACCCCAACGGCACGGAGGGTTTCGCCAAGGCCGAGGTGACCGTGGGCGGCATCGCCACCGGCGAACTCAGCTCGCAGACGATGGAGGCCAGAAAGATGCCCGGCCTCTATGCCATCGGCGAGGCGGTGGATGTGACCGGCTGGCTGGGCGGCTACAACTTCCAGTGGGCCTGGGCGAGCGGCCATGCTGCCGGTATGGCGCTGTAGCCAACCACGTGACGGACCGCAGGCCCGCAATGGCGACCGCCCGCCCGCAACGGGCACGCAGCGCAGCGAAGTGCGTCTAGCGAGGACAAGCCCGCGGAGGCGGGCTTGCGATCAGAACAGCTTCCTGAACTCGATCTCGAACCGCCGCCCGACCGGATCAATCAGGAACGGCTGGTAGCGCAGCGGCACCGCGCCGGTGCTGTCGGTCACCCGCTGGCGCGCGTCGAACACGTTGTCCACGCCCACGCTGATGCGCGTCCCCTCGAAGAAGGGCACGGCCTCCACGAGACTGGTGCGCTGGCCGAGATCGGCAAAGGCGCGGAAGCTGAGAGTGGCGAAGTCGTCGAAGCGCAGGTCCGTGCTGCCCGTCGCGCCCGAGCCGTCGATGCGCGAGGCGCCGCGGTAGTTGCCGAAGGCGAACAGGCCGAAGCCGTCCTTGAACACGCCGCCTCGCAGGCTGATCGTGTGCCGCGGGCTCGATCCGCCGAGCGCGTCGCCGTCGAGCAGGTCGAGCAGCGGCAGGCCATCGGCGATAAGGACGGTATTCTCGATCTCGTAGGTATATTGCAGGTTCGCAAACCAGCGCCCCGTGCCGTCCTGAGGTCCGCCGCCGAAGCGCCCGAACCCGCCACCGCCACGGCCGCCACGGCCGCCTCCGCCACCGCGGGCCGGTCCGCCTGCGCCCGCACCCGGCGGAGGTCCGCCCTGCCCGCCGGTGCGTCCGGCGAACTGGCCGGCCTCGGCGCTGCACACGCGCTCGCGGATTTGCGCGAAACGTTCGGGATCGATGCGCCCGTCCTCGCCCGCGAGACGCTGGAGCATCTGCGGTGGAATGGCGAGCGGCTGGCCGTCGGGGCCGTTAGGCGGTGTCTCACCCGCTGCCGAAGCGGCCAGCGTGGCATTCAGCAATTCGAGCAGGGCAGCCGGCTCGGCCTCGCAGAACTGCGCACGCATCTGCTGGAAGCGCGCGGGATCGAAGCCGCCTGCGCCGCCGCCGGGGCCACGCTGTCCTGCACCGGCCGCGGGAGCTGGCGCAGCGGAGGGCGCCGCGGCCGCGGGCGGTCCGCCGCGCCCCTGCGCCGCAGCTTCAGCCGCGCGGCCCGCGCCGATCTCGCCCGAAAGGTTGAGGCCGACCTGGAGCCGACGCACGTCCTGCTCGGCAAAGGTCACGAAGCTACTGTCGAGCGCGGTCAGCCGCCCGGTCGCATCGCGCGTCACCCGGTCCGCAAAGGCCGCCTCAATGGCGGGGGTGAGCAGCGGGAAGCTCTCGGTCGTGTCTTCGGAATGATTGTCGAAGTATTCGACCTGCAGGCTGGAATTTTCGAGGAAGGGCAGCTGCCAGTTGACGCCGAACTTCCAGTCGCTCTGCGATTGCGCGGGCAGGAACGGATTGCCGCCGCTCGTCACCTCGACCAGCACCGTCTCCCCGCGCGTCAGGTCGAAGATCGGCACGTTGGGCGTGGTGATGCGCGCGCCGCCGAGCTGGGTCAGGCTGGGCGCGCTGTCGCGCGCGACGTAGGTGGCGGTGAAGGTCAGCTTGTCGGTCGCGCCCCAGGTCAGGCCGGCGGACCAGTCGGTCAGCGTGCCGAAGTCCGACAGATGGTCGACGCCCGCCTGCAGGTTCAGCGACAGGTTGCCCACATCGCCGAGGAACTCCTCGTCGCGGCTGGTGAGCGGGATGGACGCGTTGGCCCCCGCGCTCCAGCGCGTGCGGTCGAGCTCCGTCACGACGAGGGGATTGCGCGTGTCGCGGCTGTCGATGCCGTTGCCGGTATAGCCTGCGTCCAGCGTCAGCGATACGTCGCCCGCCGGCAGACGCACGGGGTTGGTCCGCGCGGTGACGAGCGATTCGATGCGATAAGTATCGCTCTCCGCCTCGTCGAAACCGGCATCGGCGAACTGGCCGAGATCGGCGTCGAGCGCCAGCTGCCCCGCTGCCGCCGCGTTTACCAGCGCCAGCGTGTCGAGCCGCGCCTGCGTGCGCGTGCGGCTGGTGCCGTAGGTGCCGTCGGCAGTGGCGGTGATCTGCCAGTCGCCGATGTCGGTGTTGAGCGACGCGCCCGCGGAATAGCTGGTCGAGCGGCTGTCGACCGCCAGCGGATCGGCCACGTTGAAAGTGCGCAGCACGCTGTTGCCCGCGCCATCGGTCAGCAGAACGGAATCGAGGCCCTGCAAGCGCAGCCCGTCGTTGCGGCTGGCAGAGGCGTTGAGGCCGAGCGAGGTGCCTGCGCCCAGCGTGGTGTTCCACGCCACCGTGCCCTCGAGGCTGGCGGTGTCTGCCACCAGCGTGCGGAAATCGGCCGGATCGGGATCGCCCGGGATGCGCGGTGCCTGGCTGTCCGCCTGCAAAATGTCCCGATCCCCCTCGGTCAGCGGGCTGGAATTCTGCCATTCGAGGTTGAGGTTCAGCCGGCTCTGACCCGCGAGCCGCAGGTAGGTGCCCTCAACCTGTTGGGTGGAAAAGCCGCCGTCAAAGGGCTGGCCGTATTCCAATTCGATCTCGCGGCTGGAGAAGTTGCTTTTGAGTACGATGTTCACCACCCGCTGGTCGGGCGAGTAGCCGTATTGCTGGGCCACCTCCTCGGTGAAGACCTCGGTGCGCTCGATCGCCTCGGGCGGATAGCTGCGCAGCTCGCGGAAGCTGGAGATGCGTACGCCGTTGACGAGGATGATCGGACCGCCCCCGCCACCGCGTCCGCGCCCGCTGCTGATCTGCGGCCCGAGCGCCTCGAGCAGCTCGGCGATGGAGCCGGCGCCGTAGGCGGCAATATCCTCGGCATCGAGTTCGAGAACCGGAGGTTGCACCGCGTCCACGCGGCCGCGCAGAGCGGCGCCGTAGACGTAGATGACATCCTCATCTTCGGCAGGCGGCGGCGTTGCGCCACCGTCCTGCGCTGGCGGTTCCTGCCCGTCGGGCACGGCATCCTGCGCCTGCGCCGACAGCGGAACGAGGGAAACGGCAATGGCGAGGAGGCTGGACGAGAGGAAGACGCGCAATATCGTACCCTTGCAAAAACTGGCGTGGGTCCCCACCTCGCGAGGCGCATATGCGGATTGCCCGTCCGCGGCGCAACCGGCGTGGCGGTATTAAATTGTCGCAATTGCAACCATTGTTGCGCGCACTTTGCCGCCTGGCACCCGCGCTCTTCCATTTTCACGCCGGCACGGCTATGGGCCGCCGCCAATACCCGTCATCCGACCATCGAAGGACAAGAGATACTGCATGGCTAAAGAAGAACTCCTCGAAATGCGCGGCAAGGTAGTGGAGCTGCTGCCGAACGCGATGTTCCGGGTGGAGCTCGAGAATGGCCACGAAGTGCTCGGTCACACCGCGGGCCGGATGCGCAAGAACCGCATCCGCGTGCTGACGGGCGACGAGGTGCTGTGCGAGCTGACGCCCTACGACCTGACGAAGGCGCGCATCACCTACCGCTTCATGCCGGGCCGCGGCGGACCGCCAGGCTACACCGGCTCCTGATGCGGGCGCGGGCATGAGCTCGCCCTCTCCCATTCTCGTCCTTGCATCGGCCAGCCCGCGCCGCCGCGAACTGCTGGCTCGCTTAGGCGTGGAACCCGCCAAGGTCGTTGCCGCCGACATTGACGAGACACCGCGCAAGGCCGAACTGCCGCGCGACTATGCGAGGCGCATGGCGCGCGAAAAGGCACTCGCCGTCGAGGTTGCCGACACCTTCGTGCTGGCGGGCGATACCGTGGTCGCTGCCGGGCGCCGCATCCTGCCCAAGGCCGAGGATGAGACGACGGCGCGCCAGTGCCTCGAGCTGTTGTCGGGCCGCCGCCACCGCGTGCTTTCCGCCGTCGCGCTGCGGCATCCGGACGGCTCCCTGCGTGAGCGGCTGAGCGAGACCCAGCTCAAGTTCAAACGCCTGTCCGAGCAGGAAATCGACGCCTACATCGCCGGGGGCGAGTGGCACGGCAAGGCGGGCGGTTATGCCATCCAGGGCATGGCCGAGGCGCTAATCCCGTGGATTCAGGGCAGCCATTCGGGCGTGGTCGGATTGCCGCTCTACGAAACGCGCGCGCTCTTGAAGGCGGCGGGGTTCGCGCTTGGCTGAGTGGCAGGTTTTTCAGGGCATCGGTGAGCACCGCGCCCTGCTGATGGACCACGGCCGCGCGATTGCCGCCAAGGTGGACTGGCCGGGCGAGCTCGTGCCGGGTCAGGTGGCGGAGGTGAAGCTCGTCCACCGTCAGCGCGGTTCGACGCGCGGCAGCGTCCAGTTCGACAGCGGCGAAAAGGCCTGGGTCGACCGCCTGCCCCGCGATGCCAGCGAAGGCGCGCGCCTGCGCGTCGAGGTCGTGCGCGCGCCCATCGGCGAAGTCGGCCGCGCCAAGCCCGCGCTCGTCCGTCCCACCAGCGCCGAGCCCCGCCCCGCGCCCTCGCTCGCCGAGCGGCTTGGCGCAAAGGTCGTCCAGTCTTTCGACAGCGCCGAATGGAGCGAGTTCTGGTGGACCGCCTGGAGCGGCAGGCATAGCTTCGCGGGCGGCGAACTCGTCTTCAGCCCTACCCCCGCCATGACGCTGGTGGATGTCGACGGCGACCTGCCGCCGCGCGCGCTGGCGATGGCGGCGGTCGAGCCGCTGGCCGAGGCGATCCGCCTGCTCGATCTTTCCGGCTCCATCGGCGTCGACTTTCCCACGCTTGCCAGCAAAGCCGACCGCAAGGCTGTCGACGCGGCGCTGGAAGACGCGTTCGCGGGCTGGCCGCACGAGCGCACCGCGATGAACGGGTTCGGCTTCGTGCAGATCGTCGCACGGCGCGAGGCGCCCTCGCTGCTGGAGCGGGTACAGAACGACCCGGTCGGTGCCGTGGCGCGACTTGCCGTCAACCACGCCGCCGCAATGAACGGTCCGGGCATCACGCTCATCACGGCGCACCCTGCCGTCATTGCCGCCTTGCGCGCCGACTGGCTGGAACAGCTGTACCTGAAGACCGCCCGCCCGGTCGAACTGCGCGCCGCGCCCGAGGTTGCCTTGGAGGGCTGGCATACCCAGATTGTCGGCCCATGAGCCGAAACGCCTGCCCCATCTGCAAGAAGCCGCGCCAAGCCGACCACGCGCCCTTCTGCTCGCCCCGTTGCCGCGACGTCGATCTCGCCCGCTGGTTCGGCGAGGACTATGCCGTGCCCGGCCCGCCCGCCGCTCCCGAAGAGGTCGCGCCCGGCGAGGATTAGGGTCTTGCCAAGGCGGCGGGGCTTCGCCATAGGCGCGCTTCATTCGCGCGCCGGCATCCCGCAAGCGGGGCCGCGCAAGGTGGTGTGCCTGGGTAGCTCAGGGGTAGAGCAGACGACTGAAAATCGTCGTGTCGGTGGTTCAAATCCGCCCCCGGGCACCATCCTTTTTCCGCGAGTGATTCCCGCCCCGGTCGTCAGGCGTCCTCGCGCTCCAGCTGCTGCGCCACGCGGTTCCACGCGGCAGAGATCACCACGCTCCCCTCGCCCACCGCACTCGCCACGCGCTTGACCGAACCCGAGCGCACGTCGCCCACGGCAAAGATACCGGGCTGCGAGGTCTCGTACTGGCTTTCCCCGCCGACGCCCTCTCCGGTCACGACGAAGCCCTGCTCGTCCAGCGCCACGAGGCCGCTCAGCCAGTCGGTGTTGGGCGCCGCGCCGATCATCACGAACAGGCCCGCGCAGTCGATCGTGCTCTCGCCGCCCGGCTCCGCCAGGGTCACGGCCTCCAGCTTGTTGCCGCCGTGAAGCTCCGTCACGCTGCAGTTGTAGCGGACGGTGATGGCAGGATCGTGGGCCAAGCGGCTGGCGAGGTATTCGCTCATCGAACTCGCGAGGCTGTCGCCGCGCACCACGACGTGGACGTGGCTCGCCGTGCGGCTGAGATACATCGCGGCCTGTCCCGCCGAATTTCCGCCGCCGATGACGACGGCCTGCGAGTTGCGGCAGAAGCGCGCCTCCATATCGGTCGCCGCGTAATAGACGCCGGCGCCCTCCAGCTCCTCCAGTCGGTCCAGCGGCAGGCGGCGGTACTGCACGCCCGTCGCAACCACCACCGTGCGGGCGCAGACGACATCGCCTTCACCGTCGAGAGTGGCGCAGAACTGGCCATCGGGTCGACGCTCCAGCGAGACGACGCGGCGCGGCATGACGAAGCGCGTGCCGAATTTCAGCGCCTGGATCTCCCCGCGGTAGACGAGGTCGGCGCCCGAAATGCCGGTGGGAAAGCCCATGTAGTTCTCGATCCGGCTGCTCGTTCCCGCCTGTCCGCCGACGGCCGTGTCCTCCACCAGCAGCGCGCACAGCCCCTCTGCCCCGGCATAGACCGCCGCCGCCACGCCGCCCGGCCCGCCGCCCACGATAAGCACGTCGAACTCCGCCTCGGGGCAGACCGACAGGTCGAGCCCCAGCCGCCGGGCGACCTTGCGCGGGCTGGGATCGTCCATCAACTCGCCCTTGCCCACGATGACCGCAGGCGCGTGGCCGGTGAGATTGCACAGGGCCTGCGCCTCGTCGTCGCGATCGTCGAGGTCGTGGCTCTCGTAGGGCAGGCGATTGCGGCGCAGAAAGCTCTCGACGCGCTGCACCGCCGGATCGCGGTCCGCCCCGATCAGCTTGACGAAGCTGTTCTGCCCCTCGAACTGCGCGCGGCGGCGGGCGGCGAAGACGCCGATGACGTGGTCGGAAAGCTCGGGCACGCGGCTCATCAGGTCGAGCATGTCGTCACGCGGGGCGGCGATCACGCGGGTGTCCTGCGCCGCGCGCATGCCGAGGAAGTAGTTGCCGCGATTAAGAAAGCCGATCTCGCCCATGAACTGCGTCGGGCCGAGCGAGCTTTCGTGCAGCCGGTCGCCGCTCCACGGATTGACCACCTCGATCTCGCCTTCGAGCACATAGATGAACTCGTCCATTGGATCGCCCAGCTCCACCACGGTGTCGCCCGCGGCGAAGTGCCGCTCCTCGCCGATGGCGCGGATCATCGCGACGTGCGCGTCCGAGAGCGGCACGCGGCGCATCGTCTCGAGCTCGGCGGCAAAGGTTTCCATGGGCGGCGAGACTCCTGAGGGCGGGCGTGCCGACGAGGAGATTGGCGGGAACATCACGCTTTGCAAGCCGTATCCGGGTGGCAACCCCGCCGCGCCCCGCGCCGCTCACCCCCATTCCCGAAAGGACCCCGCCATGGCCCGCATCCTCGTGCTCTATTACTCCTCCTACGGCCACACCGCCAAGATGGCCGAAGCCGTCGCGGAAGGCGTGCGCGAGGCGGGGCACGAAGCCGACATCCGCCACGTGCCCGAAACCGCTCCCGCCGAGGTCGCCAAGGCCGCGGGCTTCCAGACGATGGAGGGCCACTCGTGCATCGAGGGGCCGGACAAGCTGGCCGAATACGACGGCATCGTCGTCGGTTCGCCCACCCGTTACGGCCGCATGGCGAGCCAGATGGCGAGCTTCTGGGACCAGACCGGCGGTTTGTGGATGAAGGGCGCGCTGGTCGGCAAGGTCGGCGCTGTGTTCACCTCCACCGCCAGCCAGCACGGCGGGCAGGAGACGACCTGCTTTTCCATCATCACCAACCTTCTGCACATGGGCTGCACCATCGTTGGGCTGGACTACGGTTTCGACGGGCAGAACGGGGTGGACGAAGTCAAGGGCGGCACCCCTTACGGCGCCTCGACCATCGCCGGCGGCGACGGCAGCCGCCAGCCGAGCGAGGTCGAGCTAAGCGGCGCTCGCTATCTCGGCAAGCGGGTGGCCGAAACGGCTTCCAAGCTGCACGACTGACCCTTTTGGCAGTCAGAAGCGCACGCTGGCGGTCACGCCGTAGGTGCGCGGATCGCCGGGCTGGCCGACCACCAGCCCGGTACTGCCCGATTGCGCGGTGAGAAAGTCGAAATACTCGGCATCAGTCGCATTGCGCACCCAGGCGAACACGTCCCACCCAGCATCGGCGCGAAATCCTGCGCGCAGGTTCACCAGCGCGTAGCCATCGACCCACATGTATTCCGACGGGCTGGGGCTGGAGGAGAACCGCGACCGCCAGCTGCCATCGAAGGCGGCATAGACCTCTCCCGGCGCGCCGAGCAGCGTAGTCGGCACGAAGTATTCGCCGGAGAGGCTGGCCGCCCAGCGCGACACGCCGGGCAGCGGAGCGCCCGAGATGTCGACGACCTGGATCGCCCCGCCCGACAGTTCGAGCGGCGGCGGCGCGTCGGTGAACGTCACGTAAGTCGCATCGGTATAGGCCAGCGACCCGTTCAACGTCAGGCCGCGCGCCGGACGTAGCGCAGCCTCCAACTCCAACCCCTGCGTGCGGACCTCGTCGACATTGGCGAGATAGCCGCGCAGCACACCGATCGCGCCGTTGACCACCGTGGCCTGGTAGTCGGCGATGTCGGTGCGGAACAACGACAACGCCAGATCCGCGCCACCGTCCCACAGCGTGGCCTTGGCGCCTAGCTCGAAATGGTCGACCCGTTCGGGCGCGACCGTCGCCAGTTCCACAGCGGGCGAGCCGTCGGCGCGGTTGGGCAGGCCCGACAGGTTCACCCCGCCCGATTTGAACGAGCGGGCGTAGGTGGCGTAGAGCAGCCAGTCCGGCGTTGACTCCCAAGCCACGGTCAGGTCGCCGGAAAGGTTCCAGTCGCTGAAGTCGGCGACGTAGGACTGGCTCTGCAACACGCCGTTCTGTCGCGCGCGCAGGACCGAATCGCTCGTCTGCAAACCGCCGCTAGCGACGGCGACGTAGTCGGCATGCTTGGCATCGAAGTTCAGCCGCAAGCCCGGCTCGATGCGCAGCGTGTCGGTCACCTGCCATACAGCGCGGCCGAACAGCGCCGCGCTGTCGTTGCGATAGTCGATATCCGTCGTCTGCCGCAGACCGTTCAGCAAGGCCGGGTTGTTGCCCGCACCGGGTCCGAGCAGCCAGTAGCTCGCCGCGCTGCCCTGCTCCTGCAAGCCGATCGAGACGATATGCTGGCGGAACAGAAACAGGCCGGCGGTAAACTCGACGTCGTCGAACGCCGGGCCCGAATAACGCAGCTCCTGCGTCCACTGGTCCTGCCGCGAGGGGTTGGCGGACACGGTGGTGATCGGCAGCTCGGTATAGTCACGATCGTTAGACGGCTGCCAGTCCCAGATGCGCCAGCTCGTCACGCTGGTGAAGTCACCTGGCCCGACCTCAGCGTTAAGCCGGGCGGAGACGCCGCCGAATTCCTGCCGTGCGGCGAGCGGCGTATCGTGATCGATCAGGCGGTCGAACGCATCGCGGCTGGCGGGTTCGTAGCCGAAATAGTCGGCCAAGGCTTCGAACTGACGTGAGGCCGGGCGCAGGGTCGGCGCCACGCGCACGAACGTCTGGCCGCAGCATTCGGGGTTCTGGCGGTTGTAGTCGCCCGCCAGCGTGAGCGAGACGGCATGGGAGATGTCCCACAACACCTGCGCCCGCGCGCCAAAGTTGTCGAGCTGGTTGACGTCGTTGCCGGTGGTCACGTTCGTCAGCATCCCGTCGCGGCTGGTGGCCGAGGCGACGAGGCGCGCGGCGACCCTCTCGCTTAGCGGGCCGGAGATCGCGCCCTTGCCCTGCAGGTAGCCCAGGTTGCCGAACGAGAGTTGCAGGCTGCCTTCGAAATCGAAGGTCGGCTGGCGGGTGGTGATGTTGAGGGCGCCCGCCGTGGTGTTCTTGCCATAGAGTGTGCCCTGCGGTCCGCGCAGCACCTCGATCCGCTCGACATCGAGGAAGTCGAAGGTCGATGCGGCGACGCGGGCGTAGTAGACGTCGTCGATGTAGATACCCACGCCCTGCTCGATGCCGTCGTTGGTCAGCCCGAACGGCGCGCCGATGCCGCGGATGTTGACCGCAGTGTTGCGCGGATTGGACGAATAGAAGCGCAGCGATGGCTGCAACTGCTGGAGCCGCCCGACGTTGAAGCTGCCGCTGGCGTCGATTTGCTCGCCCGTAACGATGGAGATCGCGATGGGAACGTCGCTTAGGTCCTCCTCGCGGCGGCGCGCGGTGACGATGATGGCGCCGGTTTCGGAGTTCTCCGCTGCGTCAGGCGGGGTACCGCCTTCGGCGGCCTGGTCAGCCGGCTGACTGGTGTCTTGCGCCAACGCGGGCGCGACGGCCACGGCGCTGCAACCGGTCGCCAGCAGCGACCAGAGGATCTTGGGATGCATTGTCTCTGTCCTTGCACAAGGTCGAGAGCATCCGGTGGTCCGGTCTGATCGCGCGGTTCATGGGGTGGGAGGCGAAAACGGGGTCAGGCGGTGAAGCGATGCCGTTCGGTCACGTCGACCTGCAGCATCTTGCCGTCGTGCACGGTAATCTGGATCGTGCCGAAGCGCAGCGACTGGAGCGCCTCGGCGATGGGCCGGAAAGGCGCGGATCGTGCCAGATCGTCGGCCGACATGGTGTCCATCGAAGCAGCCTTCACTGCACAACTCCTTATCGCACGCGACCCAATTGCCGCGCCCCCGTCTTAACTCAACTGATTTAGTTGACAATAGCTTTTTGCGCTTCGGCGTCCAGTTGCAAGCTATTTGCGCCGTGCCATTAACTGCTATCGCCGCTAACGAGCGGAACTGGGTCGATGGGGTCGGACAGGCGCACCCCGTCAAGCACGGCAGCGGTCCGGTCGCGCACCTCGAGCATCAAGGCGCGCAGGCGGCAGTCCTGCTCGTCCAAGCAGTTCTTGCACGGTTCGTGGGCGAAACGGCTGGCGCAGGGCACAAGCGCAAGCGACCCGCGCATTACGCGGATGAGATCGCCATAACTGATGTCGATCGGCGACAGCGCCAGCCGGTAACCGCCGTCCTTTCCGCGCTGCGAATGTACCAGCCCCGCGCGCGACAGCTCGGAAAGGATGGTGGCGAGAAAGGTGACCGGAATGCGCTGCACGGTAGCGATTTCCACCATTTGCACCGGCCCCTTGCCGTGCATGTCGGCCAGGTGCTGCATAGCCCGGATCGCGTATCGTGTCTTCTGCGACAGCATGAGCCGACATTGCGCCTGGCAGGCGCGCACGGCAAGGCCGGTAATCGAGCGCAGGCCACCGCCTCAGCGGTTGGCGACGGCCCGCGCGAGCATCTCCTGCACCTCTTCCACCCGACCCTCGCGCTCGGCGTTGCGCAGCGCCAGCACGTTGGGGACGAGATTTTCCGGCGGCGTCGGCTCCTGTTCGAAATTCGCCATGGTCTGCTCGATATAGTCCTTCAGCGGCAGATAGCCCTCGCGCGTTTCCTGCCCCTCGGTCAGGCCGGTCTGCACGCCCGGCGGGGCGATCTCGATCACCTCGATATCGCCCTTCAGCCGCTGGCGCAGATTCAGCGAGTACGAATGCACGCCCGCCTTGCTGGCGCTGTAGGCCGGGGCGACCGGGAACGGCACGAAGGCTAGCCCGCTGCTGGTGGTGCAGATCGCCGCGTTTGGCTTGCCGGAAAGCTGCGGGATCAGCGCCTCGCAGATCCGCATCGTGCCGACGAGATTGATGTCGATGATCTTCTCGGCGAGCGCGATATCGTGCTGCTCGTCATAGGACATGATGCCGGCGGCGTGGATCAGCACGTTGAGCTCGGGAAAATCGCGCGTCATGCGCGCTGCGCACTCGGCGACGGAGGCATTGTCCGCCACGTCGAGCACCTGCGTATGGATGCCCTCGCGCCCCTCGGCGGTCTCGCGCAGGCTCTCCTCCGTGCGGCCCGCTACGATCACGGTATTGCCCCGCTCGGCGAACTGCCAAGCCAGCGCCTGACCGATGCCGCTGCCGCCGCCGGTCACTAGGATTGTGTTGCCTGTGGTCTTCATTGGGTCGTCTCCTTTGCAGGAGTAAATAGGCACCGCGCCTTGCCTTGCCAGCCTGCCCCGCTATCGCTTCGTCCTATGCACGAAACCGCTTCGGCCATTTCGCCCTTCGATCTCGCCGCCATCCTGGTGGTCGCTTCCGCAGTGCTGGGAACGCTCAACCACCACGTCTTCAAGCTGCCGCATGTCATCGGGCTGACGGTCATGGGCGCGGTCGCCGCAATCGGGTTGCTGCTGGCCAACCAGTTCATTCCCGCCGTGACGCTGGACGACACCGTCTCCCGCCTGCTGGAACAGATGAACTTCACCGATACGCTGCTGCAGGGCATGCTCAGCTTCCTGCTGTTCGCGGGCGCGCTGCACGTCGATCTCGACCGGCTGCGGGCGGACTGGGTGCCGGTGCTGCTGCTCTCGACCGTGGGCGTGATCGTCTCGACGCTGGTGGTGGGCGGCATAACCTGGGGTCTCGGCGGCCTGCTCGGCCTCGACATCGCGCCGATATGGTACTTCGTCTTCGGCGCCCTCATCGCCCCGACCGATCCCGTCAGCGTGCTCGGCGTGCTGAAGGAAGAGCGGGTGGACGAGGGTCTGCAGGCCAGCGTCGCGGGCGAGAGTCTGTTCAACGACGGTGTGGGCATCGTGGTCTTTACCATCCTGCTCGGCGCGGCGCTGACGGGGCAGGATTTCAGCATCGCTGAAGGCACGCGGCTGTTCGTGATGGAAGCGGGCGGCGGCATCCTCATCGGCCTCGTCGCGGGGTTCCTCGGCTACCGCGCCATGCGCTCGATGGACGAATACGCGCTGGAGGTGACTATCAGCCTGGCGGTCGTCATGGGCGGCTATGCGCTATGCCATTTCCTCCACGTCTCCGGCCCGCTCGCCATGGCGGTGGCAGGGCTGCTGATCGGCAATCACGGCGTGACCTACGCCATGAGCGACGTGACCCGCGATTACGTGCTCAAGTTCTGGGAGGTGGTGGACGAATTGCTCAACTCCGTCCTGTTCCTGCTGATCGGGCTGGAGATGATCGCGCTGGTTCCTGGCGTGCCGCATGCGCTGCTGGCGCTGGCGGCGATTCCCATCACCTTGCTCGCCCGTGCGGTGGCGGTGACCGTTTCGACGCGGCTTGTGCCGGGCGCGAGGCCCAAGGCGGCGGGCGCGTGGAGCGTGCTATGGTGGGGTGGCCTGCGCGGCGGCATCTCCATCGCGCTGGCGCTCTCGCTGCCGGAAGGTCCGGTGCGCGACCTGCTGCTGGCCGCCACGTTCGGCGCGGTGCTGTTCAGCGTGCTGGTTCAGCGCGCGACGCTCGGCAAGCTGATCGAGCGCGGCAAGGTGCGGCGCGGCGAGGCCAGCGGAGAGAAGGGCGGCGAGGCGCCTGCGGGGCTGCATTGAAATGCTTCGGGGCGCTCCGGATGCCGGATTGCCCCGCCCCCGTTAGCCCTCCATACGGACCACGACGCCGGTGTCTTCCGGATCGGCCGTGTTGACCGAGTTCCACACGCCGTTTGCATCGACGCTCTCGGCGAAGCACTGCTCGGTTTCGGGCGCGACCACGGTGCACCAGTTGCCGGCATCGTCGATGCGCCAAGTGCCGTTGCCGGTCTCTCCGTTGGCGCGGGTGAAGGTAAAGGTTTCGTCCTCGGCGATCACTTCGGTGCTCTTGGTGCCGTCGGGATGGGTCACCTCGAAGGTCCCGTTGGGCGGACCCCCATCGGCAACCGTCGCGGCGGGTGTGGGCGCGGCAGCCGGTTCCGCTACGGCGGTGGTGTCGGCAGCGGTATCGTCCGCTTCCTCGGCGGCGTTGTCGCAGCCGGCCAATGCCAGGGCGGCGGTGGCGCAGGCGAGCAGTATCGTTTTTTGCATGGATATGGGTGCTCCCCCTCGAGAGCGACCCGGCGCGGCGATACCACGTGCGCCTGAGTCGCGGGAAGCGGAATTGCCCTTGCACCTCCAGCCGTGTATAGGCCGCCGCGTCCGCGCCCCGAGCTTCGTCAAGCCGGGGCGCGCCTGTTTTTGAAGCGCTCGAAAGGCTCCGCCCATGTCCCGTCGCCGCCAGATCTACGAAGGCAAGGCCAAGATCCTCTACGAAGGTCCGGAGCCGGGCACGATCATCCAGTACTTCAAGGACGATGCCACCGCCTTCAACGCCCAGAAGAAGGGCACGATCAACGGCAAGGGCGTGATCAACAATCGCATCAGCGAGCACGTCTTCACGCGGCTGGCGCACATCGGCATTCCCACGCACTTCATTCGCCGCCTGAACATGCGCGAGCAGCTGGTGCGGCAGGTGGAGATCATCCCGCTGGAGGTGGTCGTGCGCAACGTCGCCGCCGGTTCCATCGCCAAGCGCCTCGGCATCGAGGAAGGCGAGATGCTGCCGCACACCATCATCGAGTATTACCTCAAGGACGACGCGCTCGGCGATCCGATGGTGGCGGAAGAGCACATCGCCGCCTTCAACTGGGCCGGCCACGACGAGATGCAGGACATCGCCGCCATGGCGATCCGCGTGAACGATTTCATGTGCGGCATGTTCGCCGCCATCGGCATCCGCCTGATCGACTTCAAGCTGGAGTTCGGGCGCATCTACGACGGCGACTACAGCCGGGTGATCCTCGCCGACGAGATCAGCCCCGACAACTGCCGCCTGTGGGACTTCACCACCAACGAGAAACTCGACAAGGACCGCTTCCGCCGCGACATGGGCGGCGAGGAGGAGGCCTACCAGGAAGTGGCCCGCCGCATGGGCCTGCTGAACGGGGAGGACAATTCCCCGGGCGAAGTGCTGGACATGGATGCCCACCGCTCGCGCCTGCGCACGCCGGCCCCCAAGCCCAAGAAATAGGAGCACTGACGATGGAAACTGATCCCAAGACCTGGACCCGCCCCGAGCTTGTCGAACTGGATGCCAAATCGACGGACATCGCTGCTTTTCTCGGACCGGGTGCCGATGGGGGTACGAGTTCTATCAGCCAGTCGAGCTGACAACCAGTCATTGCAGTTTCATCTCAGCGCCTTAGGGTGCCGGGCATGAAAATTCGCACGCTCGCGGTGCTGACCACCGCTCTCGCCCTTCCGCTCACTCTCCAGCCCGTCGCCGTCCTCGCGCAGGACTCTGTCGTCGCGCAATCGCAAGGCACCGTCGGCGTGCCCGCGGAGATCGGCGCGATCTTCCCCGAGATCGCGGCCAGCGACCTGCCCTTCGATACCGACTACCGCGTCGGTCGGCTCGACAACGGCATGCGCTACATCATCCGTTCCAACGCCACGCCGCCGGAGCAGGGTTCGGTCTATTTCTGGGTCGACTTCGGCTCGGTCTCCGAAAGCGACGACGAGGAGGGCTATGCCCACTTCATCGAACACATGGCCTTCAACGGTAGCGAGAATATCCCCGAAGGCGAGATGATCAGCCTGCTCGAGCGCGAGGGCCTGGCCTTCGGTGCCGACACCAATGCCTCGACCAGCTTCGACACCACGCTCTACCGCCTAGACCTGCCGCGCAACGACATGGACCTGCTCGATACCGCGCTGATGATCATGCGCGAGACGGCGAGCAATCTCACCTTCGACAACGAGGCGGTGGATCGCGAGAAGGGCGTCGTCCTGTCCGAGCAGCGGGTGCGCGACACCTTCCAGCTGCGTAACGTCGTCGACAGCCTCGGCTTCGGCTTTCCCGGCAGCCGGATCTCCCAGCGGATGCCCATCGGCCAGATCGAGGACCTGCAGGCTGCTACCGGCGACAAGTTGCGCGACCTCTACAACCGCTATTACCGGCCCGACAACACGGCGATCATCGTCGTCGGCGACTTCGATGCCGACGCGGTCGAGGCCGCCGTGCGCGAGAAGTTCGGCGACTGGCGCGCGACGCCCTCCGCGCCCGCCGCCGTGTTCGGCCCCGTCGATCCGGCCTATGCCGGCGAGACGCGCATTTACACCGATCCGGCTTTGCCCGAGCAGATCACTGTCGCCCGCAATGGTAACTACATCACCCCGCCCGATACCGACGCCAGCCGTTTCGACCAGCTGCTGCGGCAGGTCGGCTACGGCATCGTCAACCGCCGATTGCAGAGCCTGTCGCGCGAGGAGGACCCGCCGTTCCGCGGTGCAAGTTTCGGCACCAACGACTTTTTTCGCGAAGGCCGCTCGACCACGCTGACCGTGCTTGCCGCCGACGGCGAATGGCAGCGCGGGCTCGCCGCCGCGCAGTCGGAGTACCGGCGCGCGCTCGCCTACGGCTTCACCCAGAGCGAGGTGGCCGAGCAGGTCGCCACCATCCGTAACGCGGTCGAGACCAATGCCGCTGGTGCGGCGACCCGCAACAACGCCACCTTCGTCGGCGGCGCGGTGACGCTGCTGCGCGATGGGCGCGTGCCCACCACGCCCGCCAGCACGCTTGAGCGGTTCAACGCGCTGGCCTCCGCCATCACGCCGGAAGCCGTGCTCGCCGCCGTCCAGCGCGAGGCCATTCCGCTCGAAGACCCGCTGATCCGCTACTCCGGACCTGCCGCGCCTGATGGCGGCGCAGAAGCGCTGCGCACCGCGTGGAACGCCGGCATGGCGGCCGAACTGGCGGCCAACACCAACGTCGAGGCTCCGCCCTTCGCCTACACCGACTTCGGCACGCCCGGGCAGGTTGTGAGCGATACCGTGCGCGAGGACCTGGGCATCCGCGAGGTGCGCTTCGCCAATGGCCTCATGCTGAACCTGAAGCCCACCACGCTGCAGGACGACCGCGTGCTGGTGCAGCTGAACATCGACGGCGGCCAGCTTCTCGCCACCCGCGACAATCCGCTCGCCGTCGCCATGTTCAGCTCGCTGCCCAGCGGCGGGCTCGGCCAACACACCTTCGACGAACTGCAATCGGTCCTCGCCGGGCGGCAGGTCGCCTTCAACGTCGGCACTTCCGACGACACCTTCCGCTGGAATGCCGGCACGACGCCGCGCGACCTCGAACTGCAGCTGCAGCTGATGACAGCGGCCATCCAGGATGCCGCCTTCCGCCCCACGGCCGAAGCGCAATACCGCCGCAACATCACCAGCTTCTTCCGCCAGTATCGCGCGACGCCCGGTGGCGCGCTGGGGTCGGAACTGGGCGGCATCGTGTCGGACAACGACCCGCGCTTCACGCTGCAGCCGGAGGACGCCTACCTTGCGCTTTCCTTCGCCAAGCTGCGCGAGGACGTGATGGATCGCTGGCAGAACGGCGCGATGGAGCTGGCGCTGGTGGGCGACATCGATGCCGACGCGGCCGTGGCGCTGGTCGCCCGCACGCTCGGCACACTGCCGCAGCGTGAGACCACGTTCCGCGACTACGCCGACAATATCGATCGCACCTTCACCGCCGAGCGGCAGGCGCGCACGATCTACCACGGCGGCGCGCCCAACCAGGCGCTGGTGCAGATGATGTGGCCCACCCGCGACGACAGCGACCCGGTC
This sequence comes from Aurantiacibacter luteus, assembly GCF_001010945.1. Taxonomy (GTDB): domain Bacteria; phylum Pseudomonadota; class Alphaproteobacteria; order Sphingomonadales; family Sphingomonadaceae; genus Alteraurantiacibacter; species Alteraurantiacibacter luteus. Next base: position 240,605 of record NZ_LBHB01000001.1, on the reverse strand, counting down.
GAATCGCTGCGCTTCTCCATGTTGCAGCGGGTCATGCGGCTGGAATTGACCGACATCGTGCGCGAGGAACTGGGCCAGGCCTATTCGCCCGGCGCCGGGTCCGACCTGTCGCAGGTCTACCCCGGCTACGGCACCTTCGACATCTCCGCCGAGGTCGATGTCAGCCAGGTCGAGCCGACGCGCGAGGCCATGCTGCGCGCCATCACCCTGCTGCGCGCCGGTCCGCTCGACGAGGACGTGCTGGTGCGCGCCCGCCAGCCGCTGCTGGAGGGCCTCGGCAACCTGCTCGACAGCAATGCCGGGTGGATGACGCTGGTCGACCGCGCGCAGACCGAGCCCGACCGGATCGAGCGATACCAGACGGCGGCCGACGTGGTGCGGGCCATCACGCCCGAAGACCTCCACGCGCTGGCCCTGCGGTATCTCGACCCGGCCGAGCGGCTGGAATTCGTCGTTTTGCCGACGCCCGACGAAGACGCGGCAACCGGGGGCTAGCCGACCTCTCCCTCTTGCGGCGCGCCGGGCCAGGGGCCATAGGCTCGCCGCAAGAGGCAAGGAGGCCGCACCCATGAAAGTCCGCATCCACGTTTCCCTGAAGCCCGGCGTGCTCGACCCGCAGGGCCGCGCCGTGCACCACGCGCTCGAGGGGCTCGGCTTCACGGGCGTCGAGGACGTGCGTGTGGGACGCCTGATCGAGCTCGACGTGGCCGACGGCACCAGCGAGGACGACATCGCGCAGATGTGCGAGAAGCTGCTCGCCAACACCGTGATCGAGAACTACCGCATCGAGACGACCGAGGCCCCAAAGGAATAATGGCATGAAGACAGCCGTCGTCACCTTTCCCGGCTCCAACTGCGACCGCGACATGTGGATGGCGCTGCGCGAGGTCTCGGGCCGCAATCCGGTCAAGGTCTGGCACGGCGATGCCGACCTGCCAGACGGGCTCGATTTCATCGCCCTGCCCGGCGGCTTCTCCTACGGCGATTACCTGCGCTGCGGGTCGATGGCGGCGAATAGCGCGATCATGCGCAGCGTCGTCGCCGCGGCTGGGCGCGGCGTGCCGGTGCTGGGCGTGTGCAACGGCTTCCAGATCCTGGCCGAGAGCGGCCTGCTGCCGGGCGCGCTGATGCGCAACGCCCAGCTTACCTTCACTTGCCGCACCGTGGGCCTGCGCGTGGAAAACAGCCAGAGCCTGTTCACCGGCGCCTACGACGCGGGCGAGGAGATCAGGCTTCCCGTGGCGCACCACGACGGCAACTATTTCGCAGATGCCGACACGCTCGACCGGCTGGAAGGCGACGGCCGCGTGGCCTTTCGCTACCTCGAACCTGTCAACGGCTCGCAGCGCGACATTGCCGGGCTGCTGAACGAGGCGGGCAACGTGCTCGGCATGATGCCCCACCCCGAACGCGCCATCGAGGATGCCCATGGCAACACCGACGGCCGCCGGTTGTTCGAGAGCGCCATCGGAGCCCTCTCCGCCGCATAGCCTGCCAAGGTCGGCGACCAACCGGCCGAAATCCAGCCCGCAGCAAGCGCGCAGCGAAGCGAAGCGCGTCTAGCGAGAACGCTCACGCGTAGGCGTGAGCAAAAACCAAATCACGCCGCGCGCCGCTTGGTCACCAGCGCATGGGCATCGGCGGTCGTCATCGGGCGGCCGAAGTAATAGCCCTGGATCTTGGTGCAGCCGAGGTCGCGGATCATGGCGGCCTGCTCGGCGGTCTCCACGCCCTCGGCGGTGGTTGTCATCTCGAGGCTTTGCGCCATCGCCACTACGGCGCGGATAATGGCGAGGCTCTCCTGGCTGTCCTCCGACGCGCCCTGGACGAAGCTGCGGTCGACCTTGATGGTCGAGAACCTGAGGTCGCGCAGGTAACCGAGCGAGGAATAGCCCGTACCGAAATCGTCTAGCGCGATCGAGCAACCCAGCGCGAGGATTTCCTCCAGCGTCTGGTTCGCCAGCCGTCCGTCGCGCAGGAACACGCTCTCGGTCACCTCGATCTCCAGCCGGTGTGCGGGCAGACCGCTGTCGGCCAGGGCGCGCACCACGTTCTGGGCGAAATCGCGCTCCAGCAACTGCTCGCCCGAAACGTTGACCGCCACCTTGATATCGCCCGGCCAGCGCACCGCAGTGCGGCAGGCCTCGTGCAGGACCCAGGTACCGATGGGCACGATGAGCCGGGTATCCTCGGCCAGCGGGATGAATTTGCCGGGGCTGACGAAGCCGTGTTCGGTGCTGTTCCAGCGCAGCAGCGCCTCGAAGCTGACGACCTCCTCGCTGTTGGCGTTGACCACCGGCTGGAAGTTCAGTTCCAGTTCCTTCTTGCCGATGGCGTTGCGCAGCGACAGCTCGAGCGTACGCCGCTCCTCGGCATCGGCGTGCAGCGAGGGCACGTAGTTGAAATGCATCCCGCCGCCCTCGTCCTTGGCGCGGTAGAGCGCGAGGTCGGCGTTGCGCATCAGCGTTTCCACGCTGTTGCCGTCGCGCGGACCGATGGCGCTGCCCACGCTCGCGCCGATGTAGAGCGTGTGGTTGTCGACCACGTAAGGGTGCGACAGCTTGTGGATGATGGTGTCGGCGATATGCTCGACGAAGTTGCGGTCGTCCGCGTCGCGGATCACCACGGCGAATTCGTCGCCTCCCAGCCGCCCGCAGTGGGCATTCTCGCTGGTGATCGATTGCAGGCGTTCGGATACCAGCGCCAGCAACTGGTCGCCGACCTGGTGGCCCAGCGAATCGTTGACCGCCTTGAAGCGGTCGAGGTCGATCATCAGGAAGGCGCAGCGGGTCTTCCATTGTTCCGAATAGCGCAGCGCCTCGCCCAGCGATTCGGTCAGCATCAGCCGGTTGGGCAGGCCCGTCAGCGTATCGTAACGGGCGAGGTAGGCGATCTTGTCGTCGCGGTCGCGCTGTTCGGTCACATCGGAGCCGACGCCGCGGAAGCCGATGTAGTTGCCGCTGTCGTCGCGCATCGGGGTGCCCGACAGCTCCCACCAGCGCCGCTGGCCGCCCACGTGCGCCTGCACCATGAGGTTGGAGAAGCTTTCGCGCCGCTTCAGTCGCTCGGCAAGGTCGTGCAGACTGCGGGAGATCTCGCCGGTCTCGAAGCTGTCGCCGGCGATCAGGCGGATGAAACGCTCACCCTCCACCTCGCCCGGCTCGCGGCCGAGTGCATAGGCGAAGCGCGGGCTGACCGCGCGCAGGCGGCGGTTATTGTCGACCTGCCACAGCCAGTCGCTTTCCTTCTCCTCGAACTCGCGCAGGAGCAGCGAGACGACCTCGTCCTTCTCGGCCACGCCCGCCTCGGCGATCTTGGCCGAAAGGTGGGTGCGCGCCGAATCGACCGAAGCGCTGAAGATGGTGAGCATGAAGGCGAGGCTGGCCACGGCAAAAAGCAGGTCGCCCGAGATCACGAACGACGCCGCTCCCGTGACGCCCACCACGAGGTCGAAAACCAGCGTGGAGATCGGCGCAGCACTGGTTGCCGCGCCGCTCCCGGCGATCAGCATGGCGGCCAGCGTCCACAGCCCGAAATGCTGCGCCGCAGTGCCCTGCCCCGGAAAAAACAGCAGCGCCAGCACCCAGGGCACGCTGCACAGCGCCACGGCGACGGCCTGACGATTGAACTCGTACTGCGTCATCGTGCGCTTGGCGATGTCGGCAAATGTGCGGTCGATCTTGCCGACGTGCACCAGAGAGGCGACGACCATCACCAGCCAGCCGCCGAGCAGCCATGCCGGCAGCGTCCCGGCATAGAGCGTGGTGGCGAGGATGGCGGCCAGCCCGTGCGAGGCGAGGCGGATGGTCGACGCACGGTGAAGGTCGGAATATTGCAAGGCGCGAAGCCGCGACCAGTCCCCCTGCGACGGGGTCCTGAGACCGATGATCTGCAGCGGCGACAGGCGCAGCGGCAGCTTCGGCAGGCCATTGGCGTTCTTGCTCACCCCGCAGCCCTAGGGGGCCAATGGTTATGCTCCGGTAAAATCCGTGGCTTTATCGTAAGTAAACTGGTGGTTTACTCGACGGTAACCGATTTTGCGAGGTTGCGCGGCTGGTCGACATCGGTGCCCTTGGCCACGGCGACGTGATAGGCGAGCATTTGCACCGGCACCGCATAGACCAGCGGTGCGATCAGCGGATGGACGCGCGGCATCTCAATGGTCGCCATGCATCCCTCGCCCGCCTCGGCGATGCCAGCCGCATCGGATATCAGCACCACCTTGCCGCCGCGCGCCTGCACCTCCTGCATGTTGGAGACGGTCTTCTCGAACAGCGGGCCGCTCGGCGCAAGAACGATGACCGGTACGGCGTCGTCGATCAGCGCGATGGGGCCGTGCTTCATCTCGCCGCTGGCATAGCCTTCCGCGTGAATATAGCTGATTTCCTTCAGTTTGAGCGCGCCCTCGAGCGCCAGCGGAAAGTCCGCCCCGCGCCCCAGGTAAAGCACGTCGCGCGCCGGGGCGATCAAGGGGGCGATTTCGGCGATCGCATCGTCGTGATCCAGCGCGGCATTGAGCGCGGCGGGCGCCTCGTAGAGGTGCGAGACGATGTCCGCTTCCTCCTCGCGGGTCAGCTTGCCCTTCTTCACCGCGAAATGCGCGGCGAGCGCGGCGAGCACGGCAAGCTGGCAGGTGAAGGCCTTGGTAGAGGCGACACCGATCTCGGGCCCGGCATGGGTGGGCAGCAGCAGGTCCGCCTCGCGCGCCATGGAACTCGTCGGCACGTTGACCACCGCGGCGATGACCTGGCCGTTGGCCTTGCAATGCTTGAGCGCGGCGAGCGTGTCCGCGGTCTCGCCGCTCTGGCTGATGAATAGGGCGAGGCCGCCCGGCGTCAGCACCGGGTCGCGGTAACGGAACTCGGACGCGAAATCGATGTCGACCGGCACGCGAGCGAACTGTTCGAACCAGTACTTGGCGACCATGCCGGCGTAGTAGGAGGTGCCGCAGGCGACGATGGTGACGCGGTCGATGGCGGAGATGTCGAAGTCGATCTGCGGCAGCGCCACGCGCTCTTCGGCCGGGCGCAGGTAGCTGCGCAGCGTCTGCGCCACCACGGTCGGCTGCTCGTAGATCTCCTTGAGCATGAAATGCCGGTAATTGCCCTTCTCGATCGCCGCGGCGCTCGCGCCCGAGGTGCGGAATTCGCGCGTCACCTCGGCCCCGCTCCCGTCGCGCATCGTCGCGCCTTCGCGGGTGATGACAACCCAGTCGCCTTCCTCGAGATAGGCGATATCCTGCGTCAGCGGGGCGAGCGCCAGCGCGTCGGAGCCGAGGAACATCTCGCCCTCCCCCTGCCCTACGACCAGCGGCGAGCCGAGCCGCGCGCCGATCAGCATGTCCGGGTAGTCGCGGAAAGCGATGGCGAGCGCGAAGGCACCGCGCAGCCGCGGCAGTACGGCCTGAACCGCTTCCTCCGGGCTGCGCCCCGCCTCGACCTCGCGGCTGACGAGATGGACGACGACCTCGGTATCGGTCTCGCTCTCAAACGTGCGGCCGCCTTCGCGCAATTCGTCGCGCAGTTCCTTGAAATTCTCGATGATGCCGTTGTGCACCAGCGCCACGAGCGGCGTGGCGTGGGGGTGCGCGTTCTTCTCGGTCGGTGCGCCGTGAGTGGCCCAGCGGGTGTGGGCGATGCCGGTGTGGCCCGGCGCGGGGTTGGCCGCCAGTTCCTCGACGAGGTTGGCGAGCTTGCCCTGCGCCCGGCGACGCACTAGTTCGCCGCCATCGATCGTACAGACGCCCGCGCTGTCGTAGCCGCGATATTCCATCCGCCGCAGCCCCTCGACCAGCCGCGCTGCCACGTCCCGCTCGCCGACAATCCCGATAATTCCGCACATGGTTCGTAAGGTCCCTACCGCTCAGTGCGGAAAATTGGTGTCGACAAAGGTGTTTGCAAAGGCGACCGGATCGGCCTCCTCGCCCGTGCCTTCCCTGTAACGCACGCGCCCTTTCTCCCAGGTTTCCACGATGGCCGCGTCCATCCCGGGGGGAAACTGCATGCGCTGGCGCACGATCTCGCGCCACCCGCCCTCGCCGCCGAACTGGTGGCGGAAACTGGGCTCGGCGCTGATCAGCCACTGCTGGTTGGCCGCGTCGAGATGGCCGATGGCATCGAGCACGTAGCTGTCCAGAAGGCGCAGGAAGGGCTTGTCGGCATAGCGGTCGGTCATCGGCGCTTCTCCATCACCGCCGCATCGGCGCGCTCGGTCTCGTAGGTAAACAGATCGCCCTGCTCCTGCCAGGCAGTGCTCGCGAGAGCGGCATCCAGCGGCCGCGGGTCGAAGCCGGCATCGCACAAGTGCAGGCCGACGAGGCCGTCGCCGCGCAGCACCGCCAGCCCGTCCGACATGGCCGGTTCGTTCGGTTCGCCGGGCGTGAAATTGGTGCGCACCACGCGCGAAAAGGCAATGTAGCGATAGCCTTCGTTGGCAAAGGCCACCTGGCTCTCGCCGCCGCCGGAATAGGCGACGCGGGCGTATTCGCCGCCGTCGAGCTCGAGCTCCACGCCCGAGCCGCCGTAGCGGTACGTGCCGCCCTTGCCGCCAGCCGGATCGGCGCAGACCGCCACACGCTTGCCGTTCTCCAGACGGCAGGCGAAGACCGTGGATTGCGAAGGGCCGCAGTCGAAAGCGGCGGGCAGAGACTCGACCGTGCTCGCCTCGCTCACGGCATCGCCTCCGGGCTGCGTCGGGGTTGCTTCGCCTGCTTGCGCATCGGGTTCGGCAGGCGGCTCCGTGCCGGAGGAGCACGCCGCCAGCGACAGGAGGGCTAGAGGCGCCAAGGCGCGGCGCATCACTTCTTCGTCTCCGCCTTCTTGCGCTTCATCGCGTCGTGGAATCGGTCGGCCCAGCCGGGTTTCACCAGTTGCTCGGCGCGGACCATGCGCAGCTCGCCGTCGGCCACGTCGCGGCTGACCGCGCTGCCCGCGCCGACGATGGCATCCGCGCCGATGGTGACGGGGGCGATCAGGGCGCTGTTGGACCCAATGAAGGCACCGGGGCCGATGACCGTCCTGTGCTTGAAATAGCCGTCGTAGTTGCAGGTGATGGTGCCCGCACCGATGTTCGCGCGCGCACCGACCGTCGCGTCACCGATGTAGCTGAGGTGATTGGCCTTGGCCCCCTCGCCCATCGTCGCTTTCTTGATCTCGACGAAATTGCCGACCTTGCTGCCCTTTTCGAGCACCGCGCCCGGGCGCAGGCGGGCGTAGGGGCCGACCTCGCAGCCCTCGCCCACGCTCGCGCCTTCGAGGTGGCTGAAGGCGCGGATCGTAGCGCCGCTCGCCACGCTGACGCCGGGGCCGAAGACGACGTTCTGCTCCACCACCACGTCGGCGGCGAGCTGCGTGTCATAGCTGAAGAACACGGTTTCCGGCGCGCGCAGGGTCACCCCCTCGGCCATCGCCTCCTCGCGCCGCAGGTCCTGCCACTGGCGCTCGGCGAGGGCGAGTTCGGCGCGGCTGTTGATACCGGCCACCTCGTCGGCGCTCTCGCCGGTGACGACCGCGCAGCTCTGTCCGTCGGCGATGGCGATGTTGACGATGTCGGGGAGGTAATACTCGGCCTGCGCGTTCTTGTTCGAGACGCGATCCAGCAAGGCAAACAGGTCTTGCGAGCGGGCGGCGAGCAGGCCCGAATTGCACAACGTGCAGGCGCGCTCCTCCTCGCTCGCGTCCTTCCACTCGACCATCTTCAGGATGCGGCCCTGCTGAGCGATTACGCGGCCGTAGCGCAGTGCGTCGTCGGGTTCGAAGCCCAGCACCACGGCCGCGGGCGCATCGGGTTCGTTAAGGCGGTCGATCATGCGGCGCATGGTGTCCGCGCGCACGAAGGGCACGTCGCCGTAGAGCACCAGCACATCGCCATCGAACCCGGCCAAGGCCTCGGCGGCCTGCTGCACCGCGTGGCCGGTGCCGAGCTGCGGATCCTGCACGGCGAAGCGCACCCGCTCTCCCAGCGCCTCGTGCAATTGCTCGCGCGCCTCGCCCACTACCGCGACGAGGCGCTCGGGCGCCAGTTCCTCGACGCTGGCGAGCAGGTGTTCGATCATCGAGCGTCCGGCGATTTCGTGCAGCACCTTGTGCCGGGTGCTCTTCATCCGCGTGCCCTTGCCCGCGGCGAGGACGATGGCGGCGATCGGTCGGGTCTGGCTCATGCGGCTCGCCATGCCAGCAAAAGTTTGCGGTTTCCACACCGCAGGTTATCTGGCCCGTGCCATGAGCGATTTTCCCTTCGACACCGTCCTTTTCGACCTCGACGGCACGCTGGTCGACAGCGCCCGCGACCTCGGCCCCGCAGTCAACGCGGCGCTCGCCGCCATCGGCCGCCCGCCGGTGGCCGAGAGCGAGGTGCGCAGCATGATCGGCGGCGGCACCGACATGATGCTGACCCGTGCGCTGGAGGCGACCGGCGGCGCGGTGGACGAGGCGACCTACGCCCGGCTCAGCCAGGCGCTGCTCGATCATTACTGGGCGCACATCGCGGACCATACCGTGCCTTACCCCGGTTGCCTCGCCGCGCTGGACGAACTGGCGGCGCTCGGCTGCAAGCTGGCGGTGGTGACGAACAAGGCGGAAAAGCCCGCGCGCGAACTGCTGGCGGCGCTGGGCATGACGGACCGGTTCGCCTTCATCTATGGCGGAGACACGCTGGGGCGCGAGAATGCCAAGCCGCTGCCCGCCATGCTCCATGCCGCGGTTGCCGATTGCGGAGGGGGACGGGCCGCGATGGTGGGCGATTCGACCTACGACGTGCGCGCAGGGCACGCGGCGGGACTGCCGGTCGTCACCTGCGCCTTCGGTTACCACGACGTGCCCGCCGCCGAATTGGGCGGGGATGCCACGATCGACGGTTTCGATGAGCTGGTCGGCGTCCTGCGCTCACTCGCCTGACTGACTGTATTGACTTTATAATACACTGGCCTAACCTCCGCGGCGGGACACGTCTTTCCGGGGGAGACAAGCGATGTATTCGGAACAGGACCTGCGCGATGCGGTGGCCGGGGGCGCGATCAGCGCCGAGGCCGCCGAGGCCTTGCGCGCGCACGTGGCCGTGCTGCGCCACATGCCCGTCATCGATGAGGAGAATTTCCGCCTCGTCAATAGCTTCAACGACATCTTCGTCACTATCGGCGCGGTCATCATGCTGGTGGCCATGGGCGCCATCGGCGAGGCCTTGCTGCCGAGCGTGTCCGGCCCTTCGCCGCTCTCCGCAGTGCTGGTAGCGGCCACCGCGTGGATGCTGGCCGAGGTCTTCACCCGCGCCCGGCGCATGGCCCTGCCCAGCATCGTGCTGCTGCTCGCCTTCGTCGGCGGTACCTTTGCCACCTTCCTTGGCCTATCGATAACGCTGGTGGGAGACGATCCCGCAAATTCCGGCGAGACGCTCGCCATCGTGCTGGTCGCGGCATCGGCGCTGCTGACGGCGGGCGCTGCATGGCTCCACTGGCGGCGCTTCATGGTGCCGATCACGGTCGCGGCCGGCGCTGCCGCCGTCGCGGCAACAGTCATAGCCCTCATCGTCGCCGCGATCGGGCCCGAGAGCGAGGCGCTGGAAAATATGATCCTGCCGCTGGTCTTCATCGCCGGGCTCGCCGTCTTCGCATTCGCCATGCGGTGGGACACCAGCGACCGCGAACGCAGGACGCGGCGCAGCGACGTCGCCTTCTGGCTGCACCTGCTTGCCGCGCCGATGATCGCGCACCCCGTGTTCGCCCTCATCGGGGTGATGGACAACGATGCCATCGGCGTCGGCTCTGCCGTCGCCGTGCTGGCGGTTTACGTGGCCTTCGGACTCATCGCCCTGGCGGTGGACCGGCGGGCGCTGCTCGTCTCCGCGCTCGCCTACGTGCTGGTGGCGCTGACCTTCCTGTTCGACCGGTTCGGCGCCGTCGAGCTGACCTTTGCCCTGACGGCACTGGTCATCGGTTCGGCCCTGCTGACGCTCTCGGCCTTCTGGGCCCCCATCCGCGCACGCGTGGTGGAGGCGCTGCCGGGCACGGTGCAGGCGCGCGTCCCGGCCGCCGGTCCGGTGCCGCTGCCCGCCTGAACCCGCCCTCCTGTCGATAGTGCGTCGATGGAGCTTGGCACCGGACCCGCCCGGCGGCACAAACGGCGCATATTCGGCAGGGGGCCATTTGCATGACAAGCGGGGTTCGCACCCTTTCTTCGCTGGCGGTCGTGGCGCGGGTGGCGCTCGTCACCTTCGTGGCCGGCTGCGTGCTGACGCTGCTGGCCGCGACCATGGTGCTGCTGCCGATCGGCGGCGGCGCGGGAGGCGTGCTGGTAGGCCTGAGCACCGGGCTGGTCTCGCTGATCTGGCTGGTCGCCTTCGTCATCTGCGTCGTGACGGTTCCCCTGTGGATCCACCGCGCCCATGCCAACCTTCACGAGGCGGGATTGCAGGGCCTGACCTACAGCCCCGCATGGGCAAGCGCCTCGTTCTTCGTGCCGTTCGCCAATCTCTATGTGCCCTACGCCTCCACGCGCGAGCTGTTCAACCGCAGCCAAGGCGAGAGCGACTGGCACAGGGCATCGCCGGTAGGCGACGTGACGAGCTGGTACGCCTGCAACTGGGGCGCGCTGGTGGTAAGCGTGGTGGCGCTGGGCTATTTCGGAGTGAACGCGATTCCGGGCGTCTATGTCATCCTGCCGCCGTTCGCCTGGTTCCTGCTGCTGGCGCTGATTTACGTGCTGCTGGCGGGCTCGGCCTGGTTCCTGCTCCGGATCGTGGGCAAGGTGACGGGCGCGCAGGCCTCCGGCCTGCACCTCGGCGCTGCCGACACCTTCGACTAGCTAGTCGATCGCCTTCAGCAGCCGGCGTTCCACCGGCGCGAGGACGCTGGCGAGTTCGTGCCCACGCTTGAGCACCTGCCCGGCTTCGCCGAACAGCGTCCACATGCCCTGCCGCGCGCGCAGGGCGGGCCGCTTCTCCAGCCGCATCTGCGGGACCTCGGCGGCGCGGCGGAAGGCGGCAAAGGTGGCGCAGTGCCGGTCGAAATCCATCGCGTAGTCGCGCCACTCGCCCGCGGCGACCATGCGGCCGTAGAGGTCGAGGATGCGCAGCAGCTCGGCCCGGTCGAAGCCGACCTGCGAGGGCGGGCGCTGACCGGGAAAGGCGATGATGTTGGGCAGGCCCGTGGGCGTGGTCATGAAACCTTGGAGCCGCTCTTGCGCTTGGGCGCGGAAGCCGTGGCCGGAGCCGGGAGCGCTCGCCGAAGCTCGTCCATTTCGGCGCGCAGGGCCTTGATCTCGGCCTCGAGCCTTTCCACGCAGTCCCGCGAGCTGCGACCCGCCTCCTCCTGGCAAGGATCGTCGCAGGGCGTGCCGTAAGGGATGAACTCCTTCACCCATTCCTCGGCGGGCACCAGCGTGGAGCGGGCCTTGAGGCCGATCATCGTCGCGCCCTCGGGCACGTCGTCCGTCACCACGGCATTGGCGCCCACGCGTGCCCGCTCGCCCACCGTGATCGGGCCGATCACCTGTGCGCCCGAACCGATGATGACGTTGTCCAGCAGGGTGGGATGGCGCTTGCCGCCCACCCCGTTGGTCGGATTGGTGCCGCCCAGCGTCACGCACTGGTAGATCGTCACGTTGTCGCCGATGTGCGCCGTTTCCCCGATCACGGTGAAGCCGTGGTCGATGAAGAAGTTCTTGCCGATGGTCGCGCCGGGATGGATGTCGATGGCGGTAAGAAAACGGCTGAAGTGGTTCACCAGCCGCGCCAGCAGGAACATCTCCGCCTCGAACAGCCAATGCGCCACGCGGTGCAGACCGAGCGCGATGACGCCTGGGTAGAACAGGATTTCCCAGCGCGAGCGCGGCGCCGGGTCGCGCGCATGGATCGAGTCCAGATAGGCGATCAGGCGATCGAGCATGGCAGCAAAGAGTTTTCCATCAAAACCGGCATCAAAGCAAGCGCGGCTCGTCCGGGCCGTGCAGCGCCTCCAGCGCGGCGCGCCAGATGCCGAGGTTAGGTGGGGACTTTCGCTCCAGCGACAAGCGGTCGATGGTCTCGACCAGCCGTTCCAGCTCCGCTGCCGAGCGCGGGGCGCGGGGCACGAGGTAGTCGGCGGCATCGGCGCGCAGCGGCAGGCCGCGCTCCTCGGCCATGCCGAGCAGCAGGTCGCGCGCCATGTCGTCGTCCGGGTGGCCGATGGCGAGCTGCAGCGAACCGCCGAGCCGCGAGCGCAGGTCCGGCAGGGCGATTTCCCACGGCGGCTCCGCCCCGACGATCAGCAGCGCCGTGCCGCTCTCCTGCGCCCGGTTCCAGCGGTGGAACAGCGCATCCTCGGGCAAGGCGGCGGCATCGTCGAGAGCCTCGCCCGCGCCGCTCTCGGCGAACCAGCGGGCGAACAGCGACTTGCCCGATCGCGGCGGTCCGGTGAGGACGGCGGTGCGAAAGGGCCAGGCGGCGGGCGCGACGAGGGCCTCGGCGACGTGGGCATTGCCCTCGCCCACCACAATGCGCGCAGGGCCGCGCCCGGCCTTCAGCGGAAGGGCGATCTGCTCCATCGCAGCGCCCGCCCCTAGCGGGAGATGCCGAGCGCCTGCTGGCCCACGTTCACGCCCCACCCGCGCGAGCGCAGCGCGGCGGCCAGCTCCTCCAGTTCGCCCGTGTACCACACGCGCATGACCGAGTTCCCGCCGACCGCGGTGCTGGTATAGTTGGCGCTGGTGATGCCCGGCGTGCCGCGAATGAGCGACAGCGCGTTGTCGTAGGCCGCGGCATCGGGGGTGGCGACCTGGATGGCGAAGACCTGGCTGACCGCGGCAGTCGGCTCCGGCGTCGGTTCCGCATCGGGCGTGGCGCGCACGGCATCGCGGGCGCGAACCCGATCGGCGGCTATGGCGCGGTCCTCCGCCTCCAGCCGCTCGGCCTCATCGAGGATCGCGCGCACGGCGGGGCTCACCTCGATATTCTCCAGCGTGAGCGTCGGATCTGGGCTGAGGCGGCCCGAGGACAGCGCCTCGGTGAAGATGCGGTCGAAGCGCGCCACCGCCTGCGTCAGCATGGCCGGAAGCTGGGCCGAGCTTTCCGCGCGAAGGCTGAAGCTGTCGATGTACCGGTTGTCGGGGCCGTACCGCGCCACGAAGCGCCCGTTCACCGGTCCGCCCGGATACTCGTAGCTGAGCTCGGCAATCGGCATGATCACGTCGGCGGCGCCGAACTGGTCGAGGATGTTGGTCCACCACGCGCGGCTGCGGCGGCCGGTCTGGCCATAGGTCAGCAACAGCGATTCGCCGCCCGCGCCGTTGGGGCGGACGTAGTCGATGGCACTGGAGCCGAACTGATATTCCGCCCAGGCGCGCTGCCACGGGTTGCGCGTCTCGAACATCGTGGCCGTGCCGCCCGAGATCATCACCGGCAGCGTCAGCATCGGGGCCGAGCGCGCACGCTGGCCGCCCGCGCCCAGCAACGCGCCCGCGCGCTGGCGATCGAACACCACGCCAAGCCTGGCGATGTAGCGGCGCGGGCCGATGTGCTCTTCCTCGACCACGATAGCGGACACGAGCGATTCGAGCTGGCTGTCCGGAATGTCCGGCCCGTCGATCTTTTCCCACGCCTTGCGCTGCGCCTCGCGCCAGCCGTTCTCGCGCGCGTCCTCGGCGTTGTCGCCGCTCACGTCGACCTCGATCCCGCCGACGGAGATGTCGCTGCTGCTGGCGACGGGGGCGATGCCGCGCTCGCCCGACACCTGCGCCCATAGCGCCGCGCCCGTCGCCGCCAGCGCCAGCAACGCCAGCACGGCCGCCACGACGAGGGACGGGTTTCGGCCAGCAGGGGTCCGGGCCAGGGAGAGAGCGTTCGTCATCATCGGGGAATTCGCGCGCCTTTTGCCAAGGTGCGGATTGGATTCCAAGCACGAAAGGCTATGCGGGGGTGCATGAGCGACGACAAGCCATCCTACACCTACGAACAAGCCGGGGTCTCGATCGCGGCGGGCAACGCGCTGGTCAAGGCGATCGGACCGCTGGTCAAGGCCACCCGCCGCCCCGGCGCGGACGGCGAGATCGGCGGCTTCGGCGGTTTCTTCGATCCGCGCGCGGCGGGCTACAAGGACCCGCTGCTGGTAGCCGGCAACGACGGCGTGGGCACCAAGCTGAAGCTCGCCATCGACAGCGGCCGGCACGAGACCGTCGGCATCGACCTCGTCGCCATGTGCGTGAACGACCTGATCGTGCAGGGCGCGGAGCCGCTGTTCTTCCTCGACTACTTCGCCACCGGCAAGCTGGAGAACGGCATCGCCGAGACGGTTATCGCGGGCATCGCCGAGGGCTGCAAGCTGGCGGGCTGCGCGCTGATCGGCGGCGAGACGGCGGAAATGCCGGGGATGTATGCTGAAGGCGACTACGACCTTGCCGGCTTCTGCGTCGGCGCTGTGGAGCGCGGCGAGCAGCTGACGGGCGAGCGCGTGGCGCCGGGCCACGTGCTGCTCGGCCTCGCCAGCTCTGGCGTCCATTCCAACGGTTTCTCGCTCGTGCGGCGACTGGCCGAGGACAAGGGCTGGCGGCTCGATCGCCCCGCCCTGTTCGACCAGGACCGCCTGCTGATCGAGACGCTGATGGAGCCGACGCGCATCTACGTAAAGAGCCTGCTGCCCGTCGTCAGGTCGGGGAAGGTGGACGCGCTGGCGCACATCACCGGCGGCGGCCTGCTGGAGAACATCCCCCGCGTCCTGCCCGAAGGCGCGCGCGCCGTGGTCGACGCCGATGCCTGGGCGCAGCCGGGGCTGATGGCCTTCCTCCAGGCGCAGGGCAATATCGAGCCCGGCGAGATGGCGCGAACCTTCAATTGCGGCGTGGGCATGGTGCTGGCCGTGCTGCCAGAGCACGTCGGTTCCGTCACCGCGGAGCTCGTCGAAGCGGGTGAGACGGTCTTCCGGCTAGGCGAGATCGTCGCCGGCCATCGCGGCTGCGAGGTGCGCGGGTCGCAGGGCACCTGGAGCGGCAAGGCCGACTGGTCCGCCTCGCACGATGCGTAAGGCAAAGGTCGCCTGCCTGCTGTCGGGCAAGGGCACGACCATGTCGGCGCTGCTGTTCCAGTCGCGCCTGCCCGATTGCCCCTACGAGATCGTGCTGGTCGCCAGCAACGTGCCCGGTGCGCCGGGCCTGAGCATCGCCGAGGCCGAGGGCATTGCGACCTTCGCCCACGACCATCGCGGAATGGATCGCCGCGCGCACGAGGCGATCATGGATGCCGCCCTGCGCGACAGCGGCGCCGAGTATCTCGCGCTATGCGGCTACATGCGCGTGCTGACGGAGGACTTCGTGGCCAGGTGGGAAGGCCGCATGGTCAACACCCACCCCAGCCTGCTGCCCAAGTACAAGGGTCTCGACACCCACGCCCGGGCCATCGCCGCGAACGATGCGCACGGTGGCTGCTCGGTCCACGTGGTGACGCCCGAGCTCGACGGCGGGCCGCTGCTGGGACAGCTGCCGGTTGCCATCCTTCCGGACGATACCGCGGACAGCCTCGCTTCCCGCGTCATCCTCGCCGAATACCAGCTCTACCCGCGGATGCTCGCCGATTTCGTCACCCGCGAGACCTCTCCCGACTGGCTGCTTGGCCGCGTGCGCGCGCTGGCGATGGACCTGCCCGAGGCCGAGGAGCGCGAGAGCCACGGCTCGCCCGGCTGGCGCACCGGGGGGAAGAGCGGCAAGTATTTCGCCTATTTCGCCGACCAGCATCACGGCACGCCCAACGTCGCCCTGCTGGTGAAGACCGGCGGCGTGGACGAGGTGGAGGCGCTGGCCGAGACTGCGCCGGAGACTTACTTCAAGCCCGCTTATTACGGCGCGAGCGGCTGGGTCGGGCTGATCCTCAACCGACCGGGCCTGGACTGGGACCAGGTCGGCGAGTGGCTGGCGCGCAGCTGGCGCATGGCCGCGCCTTCGCGGCTCACGCGGCTGCATGACGCGGCCGACCAGTTCTGACTCGATGCGCCTGCCACCGCCGCGCCCCCATCTCCTCGCCCGCTCGCCCAATGTCGACAGGCTGAACGGCTGGCTCGAGACCTTGTGGCGCAAGGGCTATGCGCCGCCGCCGTCGCTCGACCCGGAGGAAATGTGGGTAAAGGCGCTGGCGAAGCACGACCTCGCGGACGAAGTGGGCGGTCGCAGCGCACAGGACGTGGCCGATTTCCGCGAGCGGCTGCAGCGGCTCTGCTCCGCCGCGCGGGAGGAGGCGCGGCTCAACCCGCTCGGGCGCACGATGGCGCACGGCCAGTTGCAGCGGGTGGTCTTCCAGCGCCTGCAACTGGGCCGGCTGTGGCGACAGCGCCCCGACCTCCTCGAGACGCCGCTCGCCCCGCCGATCCTCGTGGTCGGTCAGCAGCGCAGCGGCACGACGCGGGTCCATCGCCTGCTCGCCGCCGATCCCGCATTCGTCGCGACGCCTTTCTGCGACAGCTGGAACCCGGTCCCTCGCCGCCCCGACCTGCGGCCTTTCTGGAGCTGGCTGTCGCTGAGGCTGGGGCAGTGGATCAACCCCTGGCTGCAGACCATCCACCCGACCGCGCCGCGCCAGGTCGACGAGGAGCTCGGCTGGCTGGCTGCCGCGCTGGGAGCGAGCACCTATGAGGCGCAGTGGCACATCCCGTCATACAGCGCCTTCAGCGAGGGACGCGATGCCGGCGCGCTCTACCGCGAATTCGCCCGAATCCTGCGAACCGATGCCGCCTTTCATGGAAACGCGCATCGCGCGCGCGTGATGAAGGTGCCCGAATTCACCGAGAACCTGCCGAGCCTCATCGCGGCATTTCCCGAGGCGCGTATCGTCGTCACCCGGCGGGACGAGCGCGAGATCGGCCCGAGCATGGTGTCGATGTTCGCCAACCAGATGGCGATTCAGTCTGACGCGGCGGACCTGTCGTGGATCGAGCGCGAGGTGGCGCGCAAGATCGCCTTGCGGAAGGCGCGGGTTGAGAGCGCGCTGGCCGACTTTTCCGGACCGATGGCGGTGGTGGACTTCACCGCGTTCGATGATGGCTGGGAACCGGTCATGTCGCGCGTCTACAGCGAGCTCGGCATTCCGCTGTCGAAAGAGGCGCGGATCGGAATAGAGATCGAGAGCACCCGTTCGCAGAAAGGGGCGCACCGCGTCCACTCGCGGCAATATGCGCGCTAGGGAGACAACCTGAAGGTTAGCTAGGCGGTCGAGGACGACCGGTATCGCGCATGATCCGCGCGAGCGATTGCACCGGATGGCTAGCGTACGATTGCCACTCGTGAACGAATTTCTCGTCCGCACGGGCACGGAAGTGCGTCGAATTGGAGATAGCGGGGTGATCGCTTTCGAGATGCCCCGACATCAGCACCTGGCCGCGACTGTAGGAATAGCGATCGATACGAAGCTCGAACGTGTTCGCCTCCGAAAACAGCCTGGAAAAAACGGCCTGGGCAGTCAACCGGCCTTCGAGCTCCTGTCCCGCGCTGTCCACCAGCACCATGTTCTCGCCCATCAACGTCGCCATGCTTTCGAGGTCGCGCGCGTTCATCGCGGCCACATAGGCCTGGACGGTGCGAACCGGCGCACGGGAAAACCATTGCCGCATGGGAAACACTCTCTTCGCCTGCAAGCGGACGCGCAGGCTCGATCCGAGGTTTAGCACGGATCGCACGCAAGCGAAACGGGCTTGCTTCTGCCGGGCTTCTACCGTGCGTCCACCAGAGCCGAGAGCAGTCCTACCAGCGAACCCTCGGACGGCGCGCCGTAGGCCTGCCATTCGACGAGCTTGCCATCCCTCACCACCGCCCGCCACTGGGTGTCGCAGGCGAGGTCCGCGTTCTCGGTCAGCGAACGGCCGGAGAGCAGCGCCGTGTCACCGCGCGAGGAGTGCCGCTCTATCTCGACGCGCAGGTCCGGCGCGACGGCGCGTACCGCGCGCAGCGCCTCCAGCATGGCGGGCACGCCCTCGATCACGCCGCCGCGGCTGTCGGTAAAGGTGAACTGGGGCGCCAGCAATCGCTCGAGCGCATGGGCATCGCGGCTGTTGCATGCCGCCACGAAAGCCAGCGCCTCGCTGACCGGACTGCCTCGATGCGATCGGAACATTGCGCTGCCCCCTTGCGACCTCGTGACGCTGTCGGCGTCGGACGAAGGGGCAGGACCGTGCCGCCCGCCGCCTTCGTGCGACTCGCATAGCACGAAAGCGTCGCGCGGGCGACACCGTTCATCAATGTTTACAGTGTGTTCGGCTTACCCGACGATTTCGTTCTCGTCGAAGAAATAATCGATCTCGATCGCGGCATTCTCATCGCTGTCCGAACCGTGGACGGAGTTCGCCTCGATGCCCTCGGCAAAGGTCTTGCGGATGGTGCCGTCGGCGGCATCGGCGGGATTGGTCGCGCCCATGACGTCGCGGTTGCGCTTCACCGCGTCCTCGCCCTCGAGCACCTGCACGACCACCGGGCCGCTGGTCATGAAGTCGCACAGTTCGCCGAAGAAGGGGCGTTCCTTGTGCACGGCGTAAAAGCCCTCGGCCTGCTCGCGGGTCATCTGGATACGCTTGGAGGCGACGACGCGCAGGCCGGCGTCCTCCAGCATCTTGGTGACCGCGCCGGTCAGGTTGCGGCGGGTGGCATCGGGCTTGATGATCGAAAAGGTGCGGGTAACCGCCATGGCTGTTGTCCTTGCAGGATGTGGGGGATGGAATTGGCGCGCGCCCTAGCGCTCGCCGCCCATGCCCGCAAGAGGGGCTAGGCCTTGCCCTTGGCGCCGCGGCAGCGGTCCGAGCAGTAGCGCACGTTGTCCCAGTCGCGCTCCCACTTCTTGCGCCAGGTGAAGGGCAGGCCGCAGCTGGCGCAGATCTTGGTCGGCAGGTCCGACTTCTTGCGCATCTTCGCCACAGCCCGCGGCTCCTTCGGATCAGCCTTCGGCGGTTTCGCGCACGAAGGTGTCGAGCAGGCGCACGCCGTATCCGGTCGCGCCCTTGTCGAAGGTGGCACCGGGCTTTTCCGCCCAGGCCATGCCGGCGATGTCCAAATGCGCCCAAGGCGTATCGTTTTCGATGAAGCGCTGGAGGAACTGCGCCGCGGTGATCGAGCCCGCCCAGCGGGGGCCCACGTTCTTCATGTCGGCGATGGGGCTGTCGATCAGCTTGTCGTATTCGGGCGCGAGCGGGAAGCGCCAAAGCTTGTCGCCGCTCGCCTTGCCCGCCGCCAGCAGGTCGTCGGCGAGGCTCTCGTCGTTGGCGAACAGGCCGGCGTGCTCTTGGCCGAGCGCGATCACCATGGCGCCGGTCAGCGTGGCGAGATCGACGATCCGCGCCGGCTTGTACTCGCGCTGCACCCAGCACAGCGCGTCGCACAGCACGAGGCGGCCCTCGGCGTCGGTGTTGAGCACCTCGATGGTCTGCCCGCTCATGCTGGTGAGCACGTCGCCGGGGCGGATGGCGTTGCCGTCGGGCATGTTCTCGACGAGGCCGCAGACGCCGATGACGTTGGCCTTGGCCTTGCGCTTCGCCAATGCCAGCATCGCGCCCGCCACGGCGCCCGCACCGCCCATGTCCCACTTCATCTCATCCATGCCCGCGCCGGGCTTCAGTGAGATGCCGCCGGTATCGAAAGTGACGCCCTTGCCGACGAAAGCCACGGGCGCCTCGCCCTCGTTCCCGCCCATCCACTCGATGACGAGCAGGCGCGAATCGCGCGCGGAACCCTGCCCCACGCCGAGCAGCGCGCCCATGCCCAGCGCGTCCATCTCCGCCTCGTCCAGCACGCGGACCTTGGCGCCGGTGCCTTCGAACCGCTCCCGGGCGCGCTCGGCGAAGCTGGCGGGGTAGATCACGTTCGGCGGCTCGGCCACCAGCTCGCGGGTGAACTCGACGCCCGCTGCCAGCGCGCTCGCGTCCTGCCAGGCGGCCTCGGCCCCGTCGGGTGCGTTCAGCACCACGACCGTGGCGAGCGTGGGCTTCTGTTCGTCGCGCAGCTTTGTGCGGTATTCGTCCCAGCGCCATGCGCGCAGGCGCATCCCCAGCAGCACTGCGGCGACTTCCTCGGCGGAGAGACCGGCAGTATCGAGCGCCAGTTCCTTCTCGCCGCTGACAAGATACTTTGCCGTCAGCGCGCCGCCGGCCTTCTCCAGCGCGGGGAGGCGCGCCTCGTCGCCCTTGCCCGCGCCCGCCAGCGCCAGCCGCTGCACGGTGCCGTCAACTTCCTGGAACCCGTCGAACACCTGCCCCGCCTTGCCGGAAAAGCGCGATGCGGCCGCGCCCTCGCTCACGGCGCGCGGCAGGCCCGCGGGCAGCTTGTCCTGTTCCACCACGCGCGCCAGCAGGCGCGGGGTCGAGGCATCATGGTTGGCGGCGGCGAAGGTAACGTTCATGGCTGCTCCAGCGGGAATGAGAGGGGCCGGCACGCATCTTGTCGTGCGAGGCCAAAGCTGGCGTTGCGATTAGGCACGAGTGCTGCAATAGGCAAGCCATGCTCCCCGGCCAGCACTCCGCGCCGCGCTACGCCCTGCCCCGCCTGCCGGATGCCTTCCACCCGTGGAGCGCCGCGGCGCTCGCCATGCTGTGGGCGATGGCCCCGGCGCAGGCCTTTGCGCAGAGCGGCGAAGCGCCGGGCGTCGATACCGCGCAGGAACTGGCGGCCGATCGGCAGGACGACGAAGACGAAGAACCGCAGCAGGATGCCGGCCTGCCGCCCGCCATCGATACCGGCCCGCCCATCCCTGAACGCAACGCCGCGGGCGAACGGCAGATCGGTTTCGAGGCGAGCGAACTGCGCTACGATCAGGATACCGATACCGTCACCGCCGGCGGCGATGTCATCCTGCGCTCGGGCGACCAGTCGCTGCGCGCCGACCTGGTCACCTGGGACCGGCAGAGCGGCGAAATCGTCGCCACCGGCGACGTGCGGCTGGTGGACGCCGACGGCAACCAGCTCTTCACCGACCGCCTGACGCTGACCGACGAGCTCGAGGCGGGCGCGATGGAGAACCTGCTCCTCGCCTTCCGCCAGGGGGGCCGCCTCGCCGCCGCCAACGGCCAGCGCACCGCCGACGGCGACATCCTGCTCGAACGCGCAGCCTATTCGGGCTGCGCCGTGGTCGACCCCGAAGGCTGCGACAAGACGCCGAGCTGGCGCATCACCGCGGAGCGGGTGTGGTACGACGCGCAGACCGAACGCATCCGCTTCTCCGGCGCCTATCTCGAACTGTTCGGCGCGCGCCTGCTGCCGCTTCCCGGCCTCACCATCCGCGCCGACGGCAGCGCCACCTCCGGCCTTTTAGTGCCCGACATCGGCCTGACCGCGTCCAACGGCATCGAGATCACCGACAGCTATTACCTGCGCCTGGCCGAGAACCGCGACCTGCTGCTGTCCGGCTACATCTATACGGAGGCCGCACCGATGGTCTCCGCCCAATACCGGCAGCTGACCTCGAACGGCGCCTATCAGGTGACCGGCTACGCCACCTACGGCTCGCGTATCCCGTTGAACGACGGCGGTGCGGGCAGGGAGCGGGATTTCCGCGGCTACCTGTTCGCCAACGGGCGCTTCCAGCTCGATCCGAACTGGAGCTTCAACGGATCGGTGCGGCTCGCCAGCGACCGCACCTTCCTGCGCCGCTACGACATCAGCCGCGAGGACCGCATCCGTTCCGTGGTGCAGGCCGAGCGGATCGACGCCAATTCCTACCTCTCCATCGCCGGCTGGGCCACGCAGGCGCTGCTGGTCGATACGCCGCAGGGGCAGGTGCCGCTCGCCGCGCCGCTGATCGACGCGCGCTACCGGTTGCAGGACCCGCTGCTCGGCGGCACGGTGGAGCTGCAGGCCAACACGCTCGCCATCACCCGCAGCGAGGGGCAGGACACCCAGCGCGCCTTTGCCCGCGCGCGGTGGGATCTCAGGCGCATCACCGACTGGGGCCAGCAGGTGACCTTTACCGCGCTGGTGCGCGGCGACGTCTACCACTCGAACCAGAACGAGCTGTCGCCCACGCCCAGCTATCGCGGCCTTTCCGGCTGGCAGGCGCGCGGCATCGCGACGGCGGCGGTGGACGTGCAGTGGCCCTTCGTCGGCGCCTTTGCGGGCGGCACGCAGACGCTCACCCCGCGCGTGCAACTCGTCGCCTCGCCGCCGATCCGCAACATGGCCATCCCGAATGAGGATTCGCGAGCGATCGACCTCGAGGATTCCAACCTTTTCGCGCTCAACCGCTTCCCCGGCTACGACCGGGTGGAGGACGGCGTGCGCGTGACTTACGGGGCGGACTGGCAGTTCACCCTGCCAGGCTGGCGGCTGGAGGCCACCATCGGCCAGTCCTATCGCCTCAGCGACGAGCCCACCCTGTTCCCCGACGGCACCGGCCTGAACGAACAGTTCTCCGATTTCGTCGGCCGCACGCAGGTGCGCTACCGCGACTTCGTCAAGTTCACCCACCGTTACCGGCTGGACAAGGACAACTTCGCCGTGCGCCGCAACGAGATCGACGCGACCGTCGGCTCTGACCGCACTTATCTCGAGCTTGGCTACCTGCGCCTCAACCGCGACATCGACCTCGCATTCGAGGACCTGCAGGACCGCGAGGAGCTGCGCGCCGCGGGACGGGTGGCCTTCGCCCGCTACTGGTCGGTGTTCGGCAGCGCGGTCGTCAACCTGACCAACCGCGACGAGGACCCCTCGTTCGCCGCCGACGGCTTCGAACCCCTGCGCACGCGTCTCGGCATCGCCTATGCCGACGATTGCCTGGAATTCGGCTTCACCTGGCGGCGCGACTACATCAGCCTTGCGGATTCGCAGAACGGCAACAGCTTCCGCCTGACCTTCGCGCTGAGGAACATCGGGCTGTAGGCGCCACCGCCCTCGCGGGCGATTGGCAGCGCCGCGCAGTTCGGCTAGGGCGCACGGCTCAGCTACGGTTAAGCCGGATTGCGACATCCGGCCGGGCAGACCGGGCGCCTTCTTCCAATGCGCCCCCAACAGGATTGTGACCGACGTGATTGCACTGGCGAAGACATCCCTTTCCCACACTCTGGCCGCGCTGGGCGCATTGGCGCTAGGCGCCGCGGCCGTGGCACCGGCGCAGGCCCAGACGGTTTCGGGCAGCGATTCCTTCAACCTGCCCGAGGACGTGTCGTTCATCCTCGCGCCGCTCGACCCGAACGTGCGCCGCGCCACCGCGCGGGTGAACGGCAGCATCATCACCGGCACCGACGTCGATCACCGCGTGGCGCTGATCTTGGCGGCGCAGGACGCGAACGTGCAGGTCAGCCCGGAGGAAATTTCTCGCCTGCGGCTGCAGGTGCTGCGCAACCTCATCGACGAGACCTTGCAGGTGCAGGAAGCCGAGGCGCAGGAAATGGCCGTCACCGACGAGGAGGTGAACCAGTCCTACGCCCGCTACGCCGCCGAGGCGCGCGGCATGAGCGTTTCCGAGATGGATGCCTATCTCGCCTCGATCGGGTCGAGCGCCGGGTCGATCAAGCGGCAGATCAAGGGCGAGCTCGCCTGGGATCGCCTGCTGCGCCGCAACGTCGCGCCCTTCGTCAACGTGTCGGAGGGCGAAGTGAACGAGCTCTACCAGCGCCTGCA
The DNA here is from genome assembly GCF_001010945.1 of Aurantiacibacter luteus. Lineage (GTDB taxonomy): Bacteria > Pseudomonadota > Alphaproteobacteria > Sphingomonadales > Sphingomonadaceae > Alteraurantiacibacter > Alteraurantiacibacter luteus. The sequence continues at coordinate 217,065 of NZ_LBHB01000001.1, read as the reverse complement.
GGCATCGCGCGGAACGACCGAGTATCGCATCGGCGAGATCTTCCTCGCCGCCACCCCGGCCAATGCCGAGCAGGTGCGCGCCAACGCCAACCAGATCATCGAACAATTGCGCGCCGGCGGCAGCTTCGTCGCCTATGCCCGCCAGTACTCGCAGGCATCGAGCGCGGTGCAGGGCGGCGACCTTGGCTGGCTGCAGGTTGCCCAGCTCCAGCAGCCCACGCTGGAGGCTGCCGTGCAGCAGATGCAGCCCGGCCAGCTCGTCGGCCCGCTGGAAATTCCGGGCGGCTATTCGATCCTTCTCATGATCGACCAGCGTACCCTAGGCATGGCCGATCCGCGCGACGCGGTGCTCAGCCTGAAGCAGATCTCGCTGGAATTCGCGCCCGGCACGCCCGGCCCTGAAATCGAGCGACGTGCCGCCGAGTTCATGTCCACCGTTCAGGCCATGCGCGGCTGCGGCGATGCCGATGCCGCCGCCGCCGCCATCGGGGCGAGCACCGTGGACAACGACGCCATCCAGGTGCGCCAGCTTCCCGAGGCCTTCCAGAACCTGCTGCTGCAGCTCAACGTAGGCCAGGTCACCCCGCCCTTCGGCGAGCTGCCGAGCGACATCCGCGTGCTGATGCTGTGCGGCCGCGACGATCCGGAACAGACCGGCGGGCCGAGCGTGCAGGACATCATGGCCTCGCTCGAGGAAGACCGCATCAACCGCCGCGCCCAGCGCTATCGTCGCGACCTGCGCCGCGACGCGGTGATCGAGTATAACTGACGCCGTACGCCTCCCCGCTCCGCTCGCGCTGACCATCGGTGATGCGGCGGGGGTCGGGGCGGAAATCGCCGCCGTGCTCGATGCGCGGCGCGACGAGTTGGGCCTGCCGCCCTTCGGGATCGTCGGCGACCTGTCCGCTGCGCGTCCGGGTGAACCCTCTCGCGCCAGCGCCGAGATCGGGCTGGCGGCGCTGCGCGAGGCGGTCGCCATGGTGCAGCGCGGCGAATGCAGCGGCGTGGTCACCGGCCCCGTCGCCAAGTCCGCCATCGCCGCTTTTGCCCCCGATTTCGTCGGCCAGACGGAGTTTCTCGCCGATGCCTGCAGCCTCCCGCGCGAGGACGCGGTGATGATGCTCGCCGGGCCGAGCCTGCGCACCGTCCCGATGACGGTGCACTGCGCATTGGCAAACGTCCCTTCGCGATTGACGAAGGAGCTCATCGTGCGCCGCACGCGCATCGTGGCGGATGCGCTGAAAACCGATTTCGGCATCGCCTCTCCGCGCATAGCCATCGCCGGGCTCAACCCCCACGCGGGCGAGGACGGGCGCATGGGACGCGAGGAGATCGAGACGATTGCGCCTGCCGTGGCGCAACTTCGCGCCGAAGGCATCGACGCGACCGGCCCACACCCGGCCGACACCCTGTTCGCCCCGCACAGGCGCGCAACCTACGACGCGGCCGTGGCCATGTACCACGACCAGGCGCTCGTGCCGCTGAAGGCGCTCGACTTCGACGAGGGGGTGAACGTCACGCTCGGCCTGCCGATCGTGCGCACAAGCCCCGACCACGGCACCGCCTTCGACATCGCCGGCAAGGGGCTGGCGCGCCCGGACGCGACGATCGCCGCGCTGCGTATGGCGGCGGAGATGGCGGCACGGCGTATTCACTACCGTTCATCCTGAGCTTGTCGAAGGGCTGCTTTTCTTCTCCCCGCGATGAGAAGTTGAGGACAACCCTTCGACAAGCTCAGGGTGAGCGGGTTAAGGGCACGGCGGAAATGAGCAAGTCACTCCCCCCCTTGCGCGAAGTCATCGCCGCCCATGGCCTCTCCGCGTCCAAGGCGCTGGGACAGAACTTCCTGCTCGACGAGCAGCTGCTCGATCGCATCGCCGCCATTCCCGGCGACCTTGCGGACCGCGCCGTGCTCGAGATCGGTCCCGGCCCCGGCGGCCTCACCCGCGCCCTGCTGCGCGCCGAGGCTCGCGTCACCGCCATCGAGCGCGACGCGCGCTGCATCCCCGCGCTTGCCGACTTGCAGGAGGCCTTTCCCGGCAAGCTGCGTGTCGTAGAGAACGATGCCCTCGCCATCGACCACGCCGAGCTGATGGGCGAGCCCTTCGCGGTCGTCGCCAACCTCCCCTACAACATCGGCACCCTGCTCTTCACCCGCTGGCTCGCCGTGCCCGACTGGCCGCCGGCCTGGACCAGCCTGACTCTGATGTTCCAGCAGGAGGTCGCCCGCCGCGTGGTCGCCGCGCCGGGTTCGTCGGAATTCGGTCGGCTGGCGGTGCTCGCCCAGTGGCGCAGCCGCGCGAAGCTGGCGATGAAGGTCCACCGCAGTGCCTTTACCCCGCCGCCCAAGGTGATGAGCGCGATCGTCCACGTCACGCCTGCCGAGGCCCCTCAAGGCGTGCGCATCGCAACGCTCGAGCGGGTCACCGAGGCCGCTTTTGGCCAGCGGCGCAAGATGCTGCGCCAGAGCCTGAAGGGCGTCGATGGCGCGCTCGCGGCGCTGGACGAACTGGGAATGGATTCGACACGGCGCGCCGAGACGCTGACGGTCGACGAATTCGTCGCGCTCGCGCGCGCACTCGATCAGAGGATGAGCCAGGTCACCAGCAGGTAGGCGGTCGCCAGTGCGGTCACGCCCAGCACGCCGTAGGCAATCAGCAGCTTTTGCGGCGACCACGCATCGGGATCGTTCACCGGCTCGATCTTCTTGCCCGCGATGTGCTTGCTCGCGCGCCGACCCGAAACCAGCGCGGCCACGTCCACGTGCTCGCGCGTGCGCAGGCCGAAGCGTCGCCCGCTTACCCAGCGCACCTGCCCGGCGACGTGGTGACCGTTGATCAGGATATCGACGATGGCGCCGCGTTCGGGCGGGCGCTCGCTGACGACCAGCATACCCTTGGAGGAGAGATCGTAAACGCGCACGGGCCGCGTGCCCGATGCATCGCGCATGCGACCCTGGAGCATGGCGGTATGGCGCGTATCGACCCGCGATTTCTCGTTGCCGGCCAGCATTGGCCCATTCCTGTCTGCGACGGTGTTTGCAGTCGGAATAGGCGCAATGTCTTATGCACCGGTTAATCATAGCCGCGCAGGCAGCGCACCATTTGACACGCCGGACGCGCCGGGTAAGGCCGGTTGCAGATGAAACAACTGAACCCGCAGGAACAGGCGCTGGCCGAGCGCGTGGAGCCCGCGCCCATGCTGGCGCACACGCTGGACTGGGCGGCGATCAATTCGGGCACCCGCAATCTCGACGGGCTGGCAAAGGTCGCCGCGGCGCTGGCGGATGCCTTTGCCGCGCTGCCGGGGGAGGTGACGCTGCGCGATCCCGCCCCGGTCACCGCCGTCGCCGCCGACGGGCGCGAGGTCGAGTTGCCGCACGGACAGCATCTCGTCCTCAGCGTGCGCCCTGAGGCCGAACGGCGCTTCCTGCTGACCGGGCACATGGACACGGTCTTTCCCGCCGATCACCCGTTCCAGTCGCTCACCTGGCTGGACGACGACACGGTAAACGGCCCCGGAACCGCCGACATGAAGGGCGGGCTCGCGGTCATTCTCGGCGCGCTGACGGCGCTGGAGACCACGCCCCAGGCCGCGCGGATCGGCTACGACGTGATGATCAATGCCGACGAGGAGACAGGCTCGCTCTCCTCCGCCGCGCTGATCGACGAGCTGGCGCGCGGCAAGTTCGCCGCGCTCACCTACGAGCCCAGCGCGCTGCCCGACGGCACGCTGGCCCATGCGCGCGGCGGCAGCGGCAACTATTCGCTGACCTTTGCCGGTCGCTCCGCCCACGCCGGGCGCAATCCTCAGGACGGGCGCAATGCCGTGGTCGCCGCCGCCGACTGCGTGCTGCGGCTGAAGGCGATGAGCCATGCCGACCTGCCCATCAACCCGGCCAGGATCGACGGTGGCGCGGCCAACAACGTGGTGCCCGACCATGCCGTGCTGCGCTTCAACATCCGCCCGAAGACGACCGAGGCGGCGGAGGCCTTTGCGCGCGACCTCAAGGCCATGCTGGCCGAAGTCGAGACGCTGCACGAGGTTTCCATCCATGCCCACGGCGGCATTACCCGGCCGCCCAAGCCCGTCGATGCAGCCGCGCAAAAGCTGTTCGATCTCGTGCGCGATAGCGGCGCTGCGCTCGGCCAGACCATCGGCTGGCAACCGAGCGGCGGCGTGTGCGACGGCAACAACATCGCCGCCAATCACGTCCCCGTGGTCGACACCATGGGCGTGCGCGGCGGGGCGATCCATTCGCCGGACGAGTACATGATCGTGCCCTCGCTCGCCGAACGCGCGCGGCTCTCCGCCGTTGTCCTCCACCGCCTCGCCACGGGAGATGCCTTGTGACGCCCGGACCCACCCACGTGATGCGCGCCGCCACGCTGGACGACCTGCAGCCGCTCTACGAGATGGCCAAGCTGACGGGCGGCGGCTTCACCAACCTGCCGCCCGACCGCAATTCGCTCAGCCGCAAGCTTGAACGCTCCGACGCGGCCTATGCCCGCGCGGGCGACGAGATCGTACCGGAAACCTTCGTGCTGGTGCTGGAGAACGTCGAGACCGGACAGGTGCGCGGCACCTGCCAGGTGTTCACCGCCGTGGGGCAGAACTTTCCCTTCTATTCCTATCGCATCACCACGCTGACCCAGCACTCGCAGGAGCTCGACCGCATCGTCACTGCCGAGATGCTGAGCCTCACCAACGACCTTGGCGGTTGCAGCGAGGTCGGCGGCCTGTTCCTCCACCCCGGCGAGCGGGCGGGCGGGCTCGGCCTGCTGCTGGCGCGCAGCCGCTATCTGTTCATCGCCGCCCACCGCCGGCGCTTCGGCGACCGCATCCTGGCGGAACTTCGCGGCATCATTGACGAGCGGGGCGGCTCGCCCTTCTGGGACGCCATCGGCGGCAAGTTCTTCGGCATGAGTTTCCAAGAAGCGGACGAGTTCAACGCCGTCCACGGCAACCAGTTCATCGCCGACCTGATGCCCAAGCACCCGGTCTACATCGCCATGCTGGACGAGGCGGCGAAGAAGGTCATCGGCCTGCCCCACCCCAGCGGCCGCGCAGCCATGCGGATGCTGGAGAACGAGGGCTTCAGCTTCCAGAACTACGTCGACATCTTCGACGGCGGGCCGACCATGCTCGCCGAGACGGACCGGGTGAAGAGTATCGCGGATGCACATTCCGGCGAACTCGAGAGCATAGCGCTGGAAAAGGGTGAAAAGGCGCTGCTGGCAACGGGCTCGATGGCCGACTTCCGCTGCTGCTATGGCAAGCGCGAATTGCGCGGCGAGGGTGTGGCGATCGACGCGCGTGCGGCAGACGTGCTGCGGGTTTCGCCCGGCGATACGGTGTGGAGCGTCGGCCGTTAGCTGCCCACTCCACTCACCCTGAGCTTGTCGAAGGGCCTTCCTTCCTTCAACCTGCGGTCAACACGAAAAAAAGCGATCCTTCGACAAGCTCAGGATGAGCGGAAAAGAGACAATGGCGCTCCAGGAAATCAACTTCGACGGCATCGTCGGGCCGAGCCACAACTACGCCGGCCTCAGCCTCGGCAATCTCGCGGCGACGAAGAACGCGGGCGCGACTGCCTACCCGCGCGCAGCGGCGCTGCAGGGCCTCGCCAAGATGCGGCGCAACATGGACGCGGGGCTGGCGCAGGGTTTCTTCGTGCCGCTCCCCCGCCCCGACACCGGCTGGCTGGATGCGCTGGCGGCGGATGAAGCCAACGATCCCGCGCTGATTGCGGGCGCCTGGTCGGCCTCGAGCATGTGGACCGCCAATGCCGCGACCGTCAGCCCCGCGCCCGATACCGCCGACGGGCGCTGCCACCTGACCGTCGCCAATCTCGTGACCATGCCGCACCGCAGCCACGAATGGCCCGACACGCTGGCGCAGCTGCGCCTCGCCTTTGCCGACGAGCAGGCGTTCGCGGTCCACGAGCCCGTCCCGCCGACCTTCGGCGACGAGGGCGCGGCCAATCACATGCGCCTGGCACCCGCGCACGGTGAGGCGGGGCTCGAGGTCTTCGTCTACGGCAGACCCGGCGGCCGCTTCCCCGCGCGCCAGCACGAGCAGGCGAGCCGCATTGTCGCGCGCCGCCACGGGCTCGATCCCGCGCGCTGCCTGTTCGTCGAGCAATCGGCCGAAGCCATCGCCGCGGGCGCCTTTCACAACGACGTGGTCGCCGTCGCCAACGAACAGGTCTTGTTCTGCCACGAGCAGGCCTTTGCCGATCCGGCGGGCACCTATGCCGCCATCCGCGACCTCTGTCCGGGCGCGCAGGTGGTGGAGGTGCCCTCGAGCGCGGTCAGCCTCGCCGATGCGATCTCCTCCTACCTCTTCAACGCCCAGCTCCTCACCCCGCCATCGGGCGAGATGACGCTGGTTGTGCCCGAGGAATGCCGCGAGAACGGCGCGGTCTGGGGCTGGCTGCAATCCATGCTCGCGGGCAACGGCCCGATCCGCCACGTCGAGGTGGTCGACGTGCGCCAGTCGATGGCCAACGGCGGCGGTCCGGCGTGCCTACGCCTGCGCGTGGTGGCGGACCCGGCGAGGGTCGACCCGCGCTTCCTGCTCGACAAAGAAAAGGTCCGGCGGATCGAGGGCGTGATTTCCGCGCACTGGCCGGAAAGCATCGACACGGCGCAGATCGGCGATCCGGTGCTGGCGGACCGCATCCGCCATGCGCGCGCCATGCTGCTGGAAACGCTGGACTTGTCGCAGCTTGCCTGACCGCGCCACGCGGTGTCGGCTTGCCTTACACCTGGCCTGGGCGTTAACCACGAAAGCCACGGAACCGCGCCATTGGCACGGCATTTGCTCTATGGTGCGTTAAGAAAGGGCAACGATGTTTCGCAAGATCGGCAGGCTGTTCGTCATCAAGACGCGGTGGGAAGCCTACATGATCATCTACGCGCTGGCGCTGGGCGCCTGTGCCAGAGGCGTGCATTACATCGAGCAGTATCCCGGCGTCGGCGGCAAGCTGCTGTTCCTCGCCTGCACCGGCGCCGTGTTCCTGGCGGGAGCCAAGATCCTCGACTGCCTCAAGTACGAGGCAAAGGAGCGCGAGGCGGAACAAAGAGCCTGATAAGTGGCGCGCAGGCCGCAAAAGCTGTTCGACGAAAACATGCCCGGCAATTACATGCCGGCCAACCGCGACGGTTGCATAGTGATGCTCGGCTTTGTCGCCATGGCATTGATCGTCGTCTTTGCGGGACAAATGCTCGGAAACGCGACGGGCAGCCCGTGGCCCGGCCGGGCCGGATGGGTGCTTTTCGTTTGCATGATCGTGGCGCTAGTCCGCTTCGCAAAGAGACACAGCTAAGGAGAAGGTGGGGGTTTCTGTTGCTAGCTACCCCCGGAGCCCCGGAATCCGTTCTGTTGCCCGGTCGGTCCAACCGCGCTTAAGCCTTGTAAGATCAGTCCGTTAGGACGTCAGATTACGCAGCAAGAGCGAGTGCTTCGTTATCGTTGGCACTTGTGTGTTTTGAACAGTTTTACGGGGTACTCAGCCCGAGCAAAAACACCGTCTTTCAGCACATGTCGATCCTGGTTCGGCCCCGTCAGAACGCGCAGGTCACTGCGGTTTTGGTGGAGCCGCCGGGTACTGCCCCCGGGTCCATTGTACCTATTTCACGGCGCACTTTATCGCCATAGCCGGCCGAAACCGGCAGGACCGATATAGCGCGCCGCGGATGAATGTGAAGTGGCTCAGCCCATCGGGCCGTTCTGCGGAGCGTAGTCGGGTGCCCTGGTAGGCGCTGCATCCCGGCGCAGTTCGGCAAGAATTTTTTTCAATACGTCGAGTTCCGGATTGGTCGGTACGTCGTCGCTGGTCGAGCTGTCCTCGGTCTCCGCCGCCTTGCGCTGCATCTCCTCGGTCACCTTGTTGACGCTGCGCACGAGCAGGAACAGCGCAAAGGCGACGATAAGAAAATTGATGATGGCCGTCAGCAATGCGCCGTAGCCGATCATGGCAACGCCCGCCTCCTTCAGCTGCTCGTAGTTAGTGAGCGAGCCTTCGTAACCCTCGGGCACGCTGCCGAGGCGGATGAACCAGTTCGAAAAATCGATGTCGCCGAAAATCGCGCCGATGATCGGCATGATGACCGCCTCGGTAAGCTGGGTGACGATCCCGCTGAAGGCCGCGCCTATCACCACGCCTGCCGCGAGGTCGATCACATTGCCGCGCGCGACGAATTTCTTGAACTCCGTGAACATAGTCCCTGTCTCTTCCCGTTTCGCGATCCGTACCCGTCTTGCGGCAGCCCGATGGGCCTTGGCAAGGCCCCTGCATCGGCTTGTAAGAGCGCGCAGCCGTGCTATATCGACAACACACCCCGCGGGGATCAGGAGGACCAGTCGCATGTTCAAGCGTATCGCCCAGCTCGCCACCCTCGCCATCGGCAGCCTCGCGCTGGCCGCCTGCGGCATCAATTCGGTGCCCACCAAGGAAGAGGCGGCCAAGGCCCAGTGGGGCAACGTGGAAGCCGCCTTGCAGCGCCGCGCCGACGTGATTCCCAACCTCGTCTCCACCGTGCAGGCCGCCGCCGTGTCCGAGCAGAACATTCTGACCGGCGTGATCGAGGCCCGCTCGCGCGCCACCTCGATCAACATCACCACGGACGACCTGTCGAACCCCGAGGAATTCCAGCGCTTCAACGAGGCGCAGAACCAGCTCACTCAGGCGCTTGGCCAGCTTCGCACCATCGTCGAGGCCTATCCGCAGCTCCAGAGCAACGCCCGCTTCGCCGACCTGATGGTGGAGATTGAGCAATCGAACAACATGATCAACACCGAGGTCGGCCGCTACAACGAGGCCGCGCGCGACTATAACACCGAGATCCGCACCTTCCCCTCCAGCATCGGTGCCAACGTGATCCACGGGTCCGAGCCGATGGAATACTTCGAGGCGGCCGAGGGCGCGCGCGATAACCCGAACGTGGAGTTCAACCAGATCAACAACGGCCAGGCCGCCAGCACCGCGGCCCCCGCGGCCACCAACGACAACGCCATGCAGGACCGCGCCGCGGCGGCCAATTGATCGTCGCCGGGCGGGTCTTGGCCCTGACCGTGCGCAAGCTGTTCGCCTTCCTCGGCGCGCTCGTGCTGCTGGCGCTGGCGCAGGTCGCCACGGCGCAATCGACGGCGGCGCAGCGGTACGACCTGCCGCCCGTGCCGGAAGGGCCGGTCTACGACGGGGCGAACATCCTCTCGCCCGCCACCGAGGCAACCCTCGACGCGCGGCTTCGTGACTACAACCGCGAGACAGGCCGCGCGATCATCGTCGCCACGGTGCCCTCACTGGAAGGCAGCGAGATCGAGCCCTACGCCACCGCGCTCTATGCCGACTGGGGGATCGGTGGAGCGCAGCGCGACACCGGCCTGCTGTTGCTCGTGGCACCGAACGAACGAAAGGTGCGAATCGAGGTCGGCTACGGGCTCCACGGTTATTTCGGCGGCATCATGGCGGGCCGCGTCATCAATGACGTCATCACTCCGCGTTTCAAGGCGGGCGACTTCGATGGCGGCGTGACCCAGGGCGTCGATGCCATCATCGCCCACCTCGCCAACAGTCCGGAAGATGCCATCGCCATCGAGGAGGCGGCGCAGACCGCTGCCGAGCAGGACCGCCAGAGCGACGGCGGATTTCCCATCGGCACGCTGATCTGGCTCGGCTTCCTGTTTGTCTTCTTCATCCTCCCCATGCTGCGCGGCGGACGCGGGCGGCGCAGGCGCTATGGCGCGGGCAGCGCGGTTGGCGACATCATCCTGTGGGAAGCGGGCAAGGCCATCGCTCGCGGGTTCGACGATAACGGCGGCGGTGGCGGCTGGGGCGGCGGCGGTGGCGGCTTCGGCGGCGGCGGCGGAGGGGGCGGCTTCGGCGGCTTCGGCGGCTTCGGCGGCGGCATGTCCGGCGGCGGCGGCGCGTCGGGAGGCTGGTGATGGGATACCTGAGCCAAGCGGATCACGAGGTCGTCTCGAACGCGGTGCAGCAGGCGGAGCTCGGCACCAGCGGAGAGATCGTGCCCGTCATCGCCGATCGTTCCGACGGCTATACCGATGTCGTCCTCGTCTGGGCCGCCGCAGCCGCGTTCACCGCCATGAGCGTGTTCGCTGCCTTCCCCGAATTCTTCCTCACCAAGCTCGACCTGCTGCGCGGCGGGTGGGTGCACGAATGGTCCTTTGGCGAGGTGCTTGCCTGGGCGGTGGGGCTGGGCCTCGTCAAATTTGCCGCCGTGTGGGCGCTGCTTAGCTGGGACGCGCTCAAGTTCCTGTTCGTCCCCGGCCCGGTCAAGCGCCAGCGCGTGTTCGAGCGCGCCGTGCGCCATTTCAAGGTCGGCGCGGAGGGGCGCACCAAGGGCAAGACCGGCGTGCTCATCTACCTCTCGATGCGCGAGCACCGGGCCGAGATCGTTGCCGACGATTCGATCACCGATCTCGTTCCCGCCGAGGTCTGGGGAGAGGCGATGGCGGACATGCTCGCCGAGGTGAAGCGCGGGCGCGTGGCCGAGGGCATCGCAGCTGGCGTGCGCGACGTGGGCAAGGTGCTGGGCCAGCATTTCCCGCGCGGCGCGGACGACGAGAACGAGCTGCCCGACCGCTTGATAGAGGTCTGAGCCTCGGTTAGCCCTCCCGCGCATGGACATCTCTCCAGAAACGCCGCCAGAGGAGACCTGCTGGCAAGGCCGCTTCATCGCCGCCAAGCGCCGCGGACGATGGGAATACGCCAGCCGCGCGCGCGGGATCAGCGCCGCCGTTATCCTCGCGGTGGACGAAGGCCATGTCCTGCTGGTCGAGCAATTCCGCGTCCCGCTCGGCAAGCGCTGCCTCGAGCTTCCGGCGGGCCTGATCGGCGACGACGACGGCGGCGAGAACGACGATCCGCTATCCGCCGCCAAACGCGAGCTCGAAGAGGAAACCGGCTATGCCGCTGACCGGTGGCAGGAAGTCGGCGAATTCTATTCCTCCCCCGGCATGACCGACGAGAGCTTCACCCTGCTCAGGGCGAGCGGCCTCAGGCGGGTTGGCGAAGGCGGCGGGGTTGAGGGCGAGGACATCGTCGTCCACCGCGTCCCCTTGGCAGGTCTCGCGCAGGCCGTGGCCGATTTCCGCGCGGGCGGCGGGGCCATCGATGCCAAGGTCGCGCTGCTCCTCGCGCCCGGCCTTCTGGCGCTCTGACGCGAATCCCGGCATTGTCGATCGCTATCCTGGCCGGCGATATCGATACCGTTGAGATAGCCCCCGCCTCGACTCGCAGCGAAACCGGGCGCATCACCCCCGCATGACGCTCAGGCTCCTGCTCTCCCGCCGCTGGCCCGAAACGGTCGAGCGCGCGCTCGCCGACCGGTTCGATGTGGTGCTTCGCGAAGGCGACGCGCCCATGTCGCAGGGCGAGCTGGCAGCGGCGATGGGCGAATGCGACGTGCTGTGCCCGACCGTTTCCGATCGCATCGACGCGGCCGTCATCGCGGGCGGCGACAGGGTGCGGCTGATTGCCAACTACGGTGTCGGCTTCGACCACATCGACCTCGCGGCGGCCGGGGCGCGGGGCATTGCGGTGACGAACACGCCCGGTGTGCTGACCGATGCCACCGCCGACCTCGCGCTGACGCTGATCCTGATGTGCGCAAGGCGCGCCGGCGAAGGCGAGCGCGAACTGCGGCGCGGCGACTGGAGCGGCTGGCGACCGACGCAAATGATCGGCAGCGCCCTGCGTGGCAAGGTGCTGGGCGTGGTGGGCTTCGGTCGCATCGGACAGGCCGTGGCCGAGCGCGCGAGGCATGGCTTCGGGATGCGCATCGCCTATCATGCCCGCCGCGAAAGCGAGGCGGCGGCGGCGCTGGAGGCAGGGTTCTGCCCCGATCTCATCGATCTTCTCGGCACGGCGGACATCGTGTCCCTGCACGTGCCCGGCGGCGAGGAGACGGCGAACCTGGTGAACGCGTCCGCCATCGCGGCGATGAAACCGGGCAGCTACCTCGTCAATACCGCCCGCGGCGGCGTGGTCGATCATGCGGCGCTCGCCGAGGCCCTGCGCAACGGCCATCTCGCCGGCGCAGGGCTCGATGTCTATCCCGACGAACCGTGCGTGCCCCCCGCCCTCCTCGCGCTGGAAAACGTCGTACTCCTGCCCCACCTCGGCAGCGCCACTGCCGAGGCGCGCGAGGCGATGGGGTTGCGTGCGCTCGCCAACATCGAGGCCTTTGCCGCGGGCAAGCCGCTGCCGGACAAGGTAGGGTGAGCGACGCGGTCGCCGACCTCATTGCTGCCGAGGGCCTGCCCGCAGACTACGCCGAGGTGGTCGAGCGCCACTGGAAGCCGCTCGCCGACCGGATCGCCACCCGCGCGGCGGGCCATACGCCGCTGATCGTCGGCATCAACGGCGCACAGGGATCGGGGAAGACAACGCTGTGCCGCTTCCTCGAGCTGCTGCTCGGCCGCCGGGGCCTGCGCGCCGTCACCCTCTCGATCGACGACATCTACCTCACCCGCACCGAGCGCATGGCGCTGGCGCGGCAGGTGCACCCTTTGTTCGCCACGCGCGGGGTGCCCGGCACGCATTCTCCGGCGCTGGGGATGGAGGTGATCGAGGCCATTCGCGCGGGCCGTGCCGTCACTCTGCCACGCTTCGACAAGGCGATGGACGACCGGGCACCCGAGAGTGTGCCGGTGCCGGGCCCGGTCGACGTGCTGCTGTTCGAAGGCTGGTGCCTCGGCGCCATTCCGCAGGATGAGGCCGCGCTGGCCGAGCCGGTCAACGCGCTCGAGGCCGAAGAGGACGTCGACGGCACGTGGCGCGATACGGTCAATCGCCTTCTGGGCGAGGATTACGCGCGGCTGTTTGCGCAGGTCGACCTGCTGCTGATGCTGAAGGTCGGCAGTTTCGCCGAGGTCCGCCGCAACCGCAGGCTTCAAGAGGAAAAGCTTCGCGCCCGCAATCCCGGCGCTCCCGGCCCGATGAGCCCCGCCGAGGTGGATCGCTTCCTCTCCCATTTCGAGCGGCTGACGCTGCACATGCTGGACGCGATGCCCGCGCGCGCCGACCTCGTCATCCCCATCGGCCCCGACCAGCGCCCGTTGTGACAGCCCTGTTTGCGGTGCTTTCGCCACTGGCCGCCAGCGCATGCACGAAGCTGCGATGCTCTTTCGGCGGACACCTCTGTCGCAGCCCTGAGGCAGGTCGATCTCTCGCGCTGGCTGAGCAATTATGAATAATGTCAGTGGGGGTGTGCAAGAGGGTCGGGTTGATGACTATGACCCAGAGGAGAAGCGACTGTTGGCTGCGGACATGGTCATTCTTGCAGCCGCCACACTGGCTTTGCCGGCGTATTTGAAAAGGGGCGGGGGAGAGATGAAGTCTACCGGCGGGCCCGGCAAAGGCAGCGGCATCGACAATGTGCCCCACGGCTGAGAGTTTCATCTATGCTTTATCTCTTCATCAAGGCCGCGCTGTCCGGCATCGTCATCGCCGTCGCCTCGGAGGTCGCCCGCCGCTGGCCGGGGATAGGCGCGCTGATCGTGGCGCTGCCGCTGGTCAGCGTGCTGGCGATGATCTGGTTGTGGCGCGACAGCCAAGAGGTGGAGCGGGTGGCCGCGCTGTCGGGCACGACCTTCTGGTTCATCCTGCCCTCGCTGCCGATGTTCCTCGTCATCCCCTGGCTGTTGCGCAGCGGAGTCGGCTTCTGGGCGGCGCTGGCGCTCGGCTGCGCGCTGACGACGCTGCTCTACCTCGGGATGATCTGGCTGGGCCCGCGCTTCGGGCTGCGCCTGTGACGGTGCACTCCCGCCGCGCGACGCGCCCGCTGACGCACCGATGATCGCCCAGCCAGCCCTCGCTCACGATGTGGCGGCGACCATCAAGCTATTGACGGCGGGTCCAGTTGTGCTCTGAAATCCGCATGAAGAGGGAGGAACCCATGTCACTTCGCCAGTCGCCAGCCTTGGCCGCCGCATTGCTCGCGCTGGTCGCGGTCGCTCCTGCCGCCGCTCAGGACGAGGCCGCGCCCCGCAGCTGCCGCGACACCGCGCCGTTCCAGCCGATGACCTACCGCTCGGTCGAGCCGCAAGATGATGGCCGCGTCACCTTTCGCCTCTGCGCGCCGGATGCGAGCGCGGTGAAGGTCGTCAGCAACGATCTCGACCCGTGGGTGCCCGCGGGCTTCACCGGCGGCCAGCGCGGCCTGCCGATGGTGCGCGATGCCAGCGGCCTGTGGAGCGTGACGACCGCCTTGCCCGTCCCCGCCGACACCTATCGCTACAACTTCGAGATCGACGGCGCCAAGGTGCCCGACCCCATGGCCTTCACCTTCAGCCGCGAGCGCACGGGCGTGAATTCCGTGCTCGAGGTGCCGGGCGAAGCGGGCGCGTTCCAGACCTTCCGCGAGAACGTGCCGCACGGCGTGGTCAGCCGCGTGGAGTACGTCTCATCCACCCTCGGCACCGTGCGCGAGGCTTTTGTCTACACGCCGCCCGGCTACATGAACGGCAGCGAGAGCTACCCGGTCCTCTACCTCGTCCACGGCGCGGGCGATTCGGCGGACAGCTGGACCAACGTGGGCCATGCCAACTACATCGCCGACAACCTGATAGCCGCGGGCGAGGCGGTGCCGATGATCATCGTCATGCCGTTCGGCCATACCCCGCCGAGGACGGGAGCGACCATGCTGGCGAACCCCGACTTCGGCAGCGACCTGACCGAAGACCTCGTGCCATTCGTAGATGCCAACTTCCGCACCCTGCCCGATGCCGATCACCGGGCGATGGCCGGCCTGTCGATGGGCGGCGCGCACACGCTCAACTTCGGTGTGACCCGGCCCGACCTGTTCGGCGAGGTCGGCGTGTTCTCGATGGGGCTGGGCTTCGACGATCCGCGCGAAGTTTCCGCCTTCGCCGCACGCAATGCCGAAGCGCTCGCCGCGCGTGCCGCGATGGCGGAGCCGGTCTATTACGCGATGGGCACCGACGATTTCCTCTACGCCAGCGCCGCCCCCACGCTCGCCATGCTGGCGGAGGCAGGCGTTGCGACGCATTACAACGAGAGCGACGGCGGCCACACCTGGATCAACTGGCGGCGTTACCTTGCGGATTTCCTGCCCCGCCTTTTCGATTGAGGCGCAGCGCGAAGCGGTGCATCGCGACCGGAATCGATGGAGAAGGGGAGAATGCGGGACCTGTCGAGGGGGGAAGGTTGGCCCCGGTCCGGTCGCGATGCAGTACTGCCTATACAGCAACGGTGCTCAAGCAAAATACGGCCGTAGGGTCAGCATCGCCTGTCCCGCGCCAAGCGAATAGCCGCTAGAGCCCGGCCTCGACGGCGATGCGGATCATGTCGGCGCTGCTCTGCGTGCCAAGCTTTTCCATCGCCAGCCCCCGGTGCATCTTCACGGTCTTTTCCGACAGGCCAAGCTCGTAGGCGATCTGCTTGTTTCGCAGCCCTCCTGCCACCAGCTTAAGCACCTCGCGCTGGCGGGGCGAAAGGCTCTGCACGGCCACGCTGGCCCGCTCGCGGCGCGTGATTTCGGGGCTGTCGCTGCTCTCGTCGAGTTCGACCTGCGAGCCGTGGAAATACATGACCTCCCCATCCTCGTCGAAGATCGGCGCCACGAGCACGGCGTTGCGGAAGGGCGTGCCGTCCTTCTTGTAGTTCAGGATCTCGACCAGCACCGCCTTGCGGGCGCGAATGCATTGGCGCATCCGCTCGCTCAGCCAGGGCTCGGTGCCGGGCCCGGCGAGGAAGCGGCAGTTGCGCCCCACGACTTCCTCTTCGGAATAACCCGTCAGGTCGAGGAAGGCCTGGTTGACCGCGATGATCGGATTGTCGGGTTTGCGCGGATCGCTCACGACGGAGGCGACCGGATTGCTCGCGATCAGGTCCATCACCTGCGCGCTGGTGTCTGACTGTATCCCTGCTTTCACGCCTTCCAATCTAGCGTCGGGGAACGTTTTGGCAACAAGGGAAAGGGCGGATCAGGCGATCTGCGCCACGCCCTCGCTCACCGTTATGCGCTGATCCGCGTGGGCGACGGCATTCAGAGAGTGCGAGACCAGCAGCACCACGCGCGACCCGATCTCCTCTTTCAGCCGCCCGACGATGCGGCGCTCCAGTTCCGCGTCCATCGCCGAGGTCGCCTCGTCGAGGATGACGAGATCGGCCGGGCGCAGCAATGCCCGCGCCAGGCACAGGCGCTGGCGCTCGCCGCCGGACAGGCGCGCTCCGCCATCGAGCAGGGGCTCGTCGAGGCCGGCGGGTAGCCGCCGCACGATATCGTCCGCCGCGGCCTGCTCCAGCACCTGCCACATCCGTGCGTCGTCCGCCGAGAGATTGGGCCAGAGCAGGTTCTCGCGCACCGTGGCATCGAACAGGAAGGGCTCCTGCGGGGCGAAGCTGACGCGCGACTGCCAGGCGGCGCGAGTGGCGGCATTGAGCGCCAGATTGCCGCGAGAGACCGTGCCCGCGGCGGGCAGGTGGAGGCCTGCGAGCAGCTCGACGAGGGTGGACTTGCCCGCACCGGACGGCCCGCCCACGTGAACCAGTGTGCCCGGAGCGAACGACAGCGCCTCCGCGCGGACCAACGTTACCGTCTCGCCCGCCTCGTTCGCCACGTCGACGCGCACGTTCTCGGCCCTCAGCGGTTCTGTCGGCGCGGCGAACGTGTTGGCCGTCGTGTCTTCCCCCACCGTTGCCGCCGTTTGCGCGCGACGCAATTCGTCCTCGGTCGCCCGGATCGCCTCGAAGGCGGGCAGCGCGTGGGCGAGCGACTGGATGCCGGTGAGCGTGGAAACGAGGTTCGGCGCCAGGCGCAGCACGATGGCCGCCATCAGCACCAGCTCGCCCCCGTCCAGCCCGATGGCCCCGTAACCCAGCAGCAGCACCGCGAGCGCGGCGACCGAGGCAATGAACTGGATGGCGTTGCGCAGTCGCCCCTGCTGCATGACGAAATCGACCGAGATGCGACGCGTTTCGACGATGGAGGCAGCGAAGCGGCGGCTCAGCTCGTCCTCCGCGCGGGCAGCCTTGGCGGCCTTCATGCCGTCGAGAAAAGTCGTCGTCTCGTGCATTACGCCGCGATTGGCGAGGTTGAGCGTGCGCCCCAGGCCGTGGCTGCGCCGCGCCCAGACGGCCGCCACCAGTCCGCCGGCCGCCGTCAGCACGATCAGTGCCAGACCCAGCTCCACGCTGACCACGAAGGCCGAGGCGAGATACGCAATCGCCAGCACCAGCATGACGACGCCGCTTGTGAGGAACCGCATGACTTGCCCCAGCCGCGCGACATTGGTCGTCATGGTGTTGAGCAGCTCCGCCTTGCGATAGCGCTTGATCACCGGCCAGTCCGCATGGGCCAGCAAGGCGAAGAAATCGAGCCGGATGCGGTCGACGAAACCCTGCGAAAGCTCCATCAGCAGGATGTCGCGGCGCAGCAGCACCACGGCGCGAAGGGCGACCAACACCGTGAAGACCACGCCCATCCCGGCCAGCTGCTCGATCACGCTGGTGAGGCCCAGACCCTCCATCCTTGCCGAAAGCCATGCGGTCACGCCCGATGGCGCCCCCGTATCGCCGGCGAAAATCGTCTCCGCCACGGGAATCAGCAGCACCAGCCCCACGCTTTCGAGCACGGCGGCGAGCGCGACGATGGTCAGCGTCCCGATCACCCCGTCGCCGGCATAGTTCCAGATAGCCACCAGCAGGTCGCGAAAGCTGCCCCGGTCCCGGTCTGTCGCGGGCTCAGCCGGCATGGGCGCGGGCGTCGTCGGCAGCGCCGGCAGCGCCGGCAGCGCCGGCAGCGCCGGCGCGGCGGCGGAAGGCGAGGAACTCGGCGCGCTCCGCACCGCCGGTGATCACCGCCTCGCCCACCATCAGCCAGGCGTGGAACAGCAGCCCTTCCTCGGGCTCGCCGCGGCGCGAGCCAATGATGATGCGCGAATCGATGCCGCGCCGCGCCAGCGCCCAGCGCCCCGCCATCGCGCGCGGCAGGCACACGGCCTCGAACAGGCGCAGGCGATCGGCTACGCGGTTGACATCGCGGCCGATGTATTGCGCCTGCTTAATCTGCTCGGCGCTGACCTCAGGCCAGTCGGCAGGCCTGCGCTCGCCGTCGATGGGCCCCAGCAGCGCCTTCCACCGGCGAAAGGCAACGAAGCGGATCAGGAACCGCGCGAAGGCGAGCGACAGCCACAGTTCCAGTTTGAACAGGCTTCTGCGAAAGGCTCGATAGGGGCTCATGTCAGCCGATGGCCTATACGGCCAATGGCGCGGACGGCAACATTGCGCTCTTCATCTGCACGCATCAAGGCGCGGAAAGCAGGCGCAGTTGCCGACATGCCCCTTGTCTTGGTGGCGCCGGTCTGGGTATGCGCGCGGCCATGTCCGCCATCGGCGCAATCTTCCAGCGAAACGGCGCGCCGGTGGGCGAAGAGGATATCGCGCGCATGGCGGGCGGCCTGGCCCTGCATGGCCCGTTGGAGCAGCGATATCGCCGGCTCGGCGCACTCGCTGGGTGCTGGACCAAGGGCACAGAGTTCACGCCGGAAGATTCCTTTGACGAGCAGCCCATCGTCGCCGGCGAGACCGCGTTCCTCTTCACTGGCAGGCTGGATTACCGCGCCGATCTTGCCCGCGCCCTGGGTCTGGCAAGCGAAGAGGCGCGCGCCATGCCCGACAGCGCCATGGCCCATGCCGCGTGGCAACGATGGGGCCGCGACGGCCTGCTGCGCCTCGAGGGGAACTGGGCCTTCGTGGTGCTCGATGCTGCCAGGCAGGAGCTGTTCGCCGCCAAGGCCGCGTTGCAGGGGCCGCCGCTGGTCTATCACGAGAGCGCGCAGCTGTTCGCCATCGCCTCGGCCCCGCGCGGACTGTTCGCCCTTCCCGCCATCCCGCGCGAGGTCGACGAGCAGCGCGTGGCAGATGTGATGATCCTCAACTACGAAGATAGCGCGCGCACCTTCTTCAAGGGCGTGCGACACCTGCGGGCCGGGCACTGGCTCGAGGTGACCCGAGAGGGCCTGCGCACCGAGAGCTACTATTCGTTCGACGATCTCAAACCCGTCCGCTTCGCCCGCGACGATGAGTACGTCGAAGCGCTCGATGCGCTCATGCGCGATGCCGTGGAAGCGGGCATGCGGGCCAGGGTCACGCCGGCCACCACGGTCAGCGCCGGGCTCGATAGCTCGACCGTATCGGTCTATGCGCTCGAGGCGCTGGGGCGCGGCGTACACGGCTTTACCGCGCCGCTGCTGGGCTTCACCCATGTGCCCGGCAAGGACTGGGACGGCCGGACCTACGGCGCGGGCCGCCTCGGCGACGAATCGGGCCCGGTCCGCGCGCTGGCCCGGATGTATCCGCAGTTCGACGTCACCTTCGTGGATGGCGAGGGGCTGCCGATCGACCACGGGCTCGACGACATGATCCGCTATTCGGAGATGCCGCCGTTCGGTTGGAACAACCTCCACTGGGGGCAGGAAATCGCCCGGCGCACCCGAGAGGCGGGGCGCAGCGTCCTGCTCGGCGGGGCCAGCGGCAACCGCACGATCTCGTTCACGGCTCGCAACGTCTTCCCCAAGCTGTTCAAGGAGCTGCGCTGGGGCGAGATGCACCGGGGCCTGCGCCAGCTCGACTGGCAGCAGGGGATGCTGAAACGGTATTACCGTGCGGTCTTCAGCCCGCTGATGCCTGCCGGCGTGAACAAGGCGATCGCCCGGCTGCGCGGCGACCTGTCGCACGCGGGTTACACGGGTTTCTCGGCGATCAACCCGGCATATGCCAGCGACATGCAGGTCGCCGAGCGCGCGCGCGAGATGGACTGGGACGACAGTTACACCACCATCGCCAGCCCGCAGGAACTGCGCCGCCAGATGACCTTCAACGGCAATCGCGAGCAGAACGCGCTGGCCATGCTCGCCGGGCAAAGCATGAACAAGGTCGACCATCGGGATCCGCTGGGATGTCGCCGCATCACGGAGTTCTGTGCCGCCATTCCCGACGAGCAGTACCTCAACGAGGGCACCGATCGCTGGCTGGCGCGGCGCCTGATGAAGGACCGCCTGCCGCCCGAGATCGTCGATCTCAAGGTGCGCGGCCGCCAATCCGCGGACTGGCACGCGCGCTTCACCAAGGATATCGATCGCTACCGCGATGAGATCGAGCGCGCTGCCGAGGATCCCGAGATGGCCCATCGCTTCGACATCCCGCGCCTGCGCCGCCTGTTCGACACCTGGCCCGAACGCACGCCGCTGACGGCGAACGATCACCCGGATTACCTCATCGCGATGGTCGGCCTGGGCCGCGTGATCGGGATGTCGCGATACATCAACTGGGCGAATGGAAAGAACCAGTGAAAGACACGCCCTTTACCGTCACGGCCGATCTCGATCTCGGCACCCGCGTCGCCCCCTACCTGCGCGGCGAGGGCGCAGATGTGGTCGTGGCTGAGGGCGCGGTGCCCGACAGCCTCGGGAATACGAGCGACGGGGGCGTCGCCTACGAGGTCGACGGTGGTCGCTTCCTGCTGCACGTGCCGGGCGGCGCGAGCTTCCTTGTCGAGGACGGCAGCCGCATAACCTATAGCCGCCACGGCGCCTCCGACCGTGACGTGGCGCTGTTCCTGCTGGGATCGGCATGGGGCGCCCTGTGCTACCAGCGCGGCCTGTTGCCGCTGCACGCCAGCGCGGTCTATCACGAGGGCCGGGTCCACGCCTTCACCGGCCAGTCCGGAGCGGGCAAGTCCACGCTCGCCGCCGCGCTTTCCGACCGTGGGCTGGATTTCTTCACCGACGACGTGCTGATCATCGATCCCGCCGAGCTCTCGCAGGAGAGCGCGCCGTGCTATGCCGGGCAGAAGGACATGAAGCTGTGGGCGGACGCGCTCGAGCTGACCGGTTCGCAGAAGATGGGCGCGGTGCGCGACGAGCCTGGGTTCGAGAAGTTCTTCGCCCTCCCCGGCAAGACCGAGACGGTCGGCTGCGGGCACCTCGCCAGCCTGTTCATCCTGAAGAACGAGAACGCGCGCCGCGACCGCGAGCCGGTGGCGATCGAGCAGGTGACGGGGGCCGAGGCGCTCAAGAAGCTGCGCGAGAGCGTCTACCGCATCCGTTTCGGCAACGCCATCATGGGTCGTCCCGCGCTGTTTGCCGCGCTGGCCCGACTGATTGCGGCCGTCGAGGTGAGGACCTTCGATCGGCCGTTGAAGAAGCGCGAATTCGAGCGCAGCACCGCCTTCATGGCCGACTGGATCCGCGACGACGGTGCGCGCCGTGACCGGGCCTGACCGGGGCGATATCGGCGTGCCGCATTCGCGGCCCGACCGAAACCTCGTCTGGCTCACCTCCTTTCCCAAGTCGGGCAACACGTGGACGCGCGTGCTGCTATCCAACCTGACCGCGCGCGAAGGGATCGACAACGACCGCTTCGTCAGCATTGCCGGTTCGATTTCCTCCAACCGCGCGGCCTTCGACCAGGCGTCCGGCCTGCCCTCGTCGGACCTGACCGACGACGAGATCGACCTGCTGCGGCCGGGGTTCTATCGTGCACAGTCACGCGATGCGCTCGTCCGGATATTCGTGAAGGTTCACGATGGTTACCACGATAGTGGCAACGGCGAGCCGCTGTTTCCCGCCGATTGCAGCGCGGGAGCGATCTACCTTGTACGCCACCCTTTCGACGTCGCGGTGTCCTATGCCAACCACCAAGGGCACACCGATTACGACAGGATCGTGCGGCAACTTAACGACCCTGCGCACATAATGGCCGGCGGCAGCAAGGCCCAGCTGCGGCAGAGGACTCTCGGCTGGCGCGGTCACTACCTCAGCTGGCAACGCCAGGACGAAATTCCCGTGCTGACCGTCCGGTACGAGGACATGCTGGCGGACACTGCCGGCGAGCTACGACGCATGGCGCAGTTCCTTGACCTCCCCGAGGCCGGGGACGACGCGTTGATTGCCGAGGCGGTGGCCGAGAGCAGTTTCGAGCGCCTGCGCGCCAAGGAGGACGAGCACGGCTTTCGCGAACGACCCGAAGCCACCGGTCGCTTCTTCCGCGCGGGGCGTGCCGGAGACGGGTGGAATGTCCTGAGCGCGGCGCAGCGCCAGGCCTTGCTCGACGTGAATGGCGATGTGATGGAAGAACTCGGCTACCGGGCCTGACCGGCAGCCGCGACGAGATAGGATGACAGCGTGCAGATCGACGACGATACCAGGATAAGCAAGACCGAGAATTTCGTGGAGACTGTCGTGGACGACGAAGTGGTGCTGCTGCACATCGTCAACGGCCAGTTCTACAGCCTGAAGGACACCGGGCGCGCGGCATGGGAAATGCTCGAGGCCAATCCGCGGTTCGGCGACCTGGTAGCGGCGATGCGCGAAGCCTACGACGTGGACGAAGCGGTTTGCCGCGCAGAATTGCAGACGCTGATGGGCGAGCTTTCCGAGCGCACGCTAGTCGAGGTCGGCTGACTGAAGCCGGGCGGTCTCAGGCCGCCTTCAGGTATTGAAACGCCTCGGGCCCCTGCTCGAGCATTTCCAGCAGGCCGAGCTCGTACTGGTTCAGGTGCGTTTCCGGGCGCGGCAGCTTCAGGTTCGCCCGCCATTCTTCCTGCCGCGCGACCAGTTCGATCACGGCGGGATGGATGTAGCTCTTGCGGGTGACGGCGGGCGTGTTGCCGAGGTGATCGGCCACGCGCTGCAGCACGGCCTTGATCGTCAGCTTTTCCTCCGCCTCCGCCAGCATCCGGAAAGCCATGACGCTGGCGTGCCAAGTGCGGAAGTTCTTGGCCGAAAAGGCGCCGTCCATCTTTTCGCGCAGGTAGGCGTTGACGTGGCCGGAGTTCACGTCCTGCGGCTCCCCGTCGTCGCCGACCCAGGCGAACAGTTCTTGCTCGTTCAGGTCCTGCAACTGGCGCACCACGCGCGCCAGCGATGCGTCCGACAACTTCACGTCGCGGTCCTTGCCGCCCTTGCCCACGAAGCGCAGGCGCAGCGTCTTGCCCGTCACCTCGGCATGGCGCTGTTGCAGGGTCGTCGCCCCGAAACTCTGGTTGGCCTTGCTGTAACAGGTGTTCCCCACCCTGATCGCGCCGAGATCGAGCAGCTTCACGACCGCAGCCACCGCCCGGTCGCGCGTCAGCTTGGGCGAGCGCATGTCCTTTAGCACCCGCTCGCGCAGCGCCGGCAGCGCGCGGCCGAAGGCAGTGCAGCCGTCGAACTTCTCGCCCTCGCGCCAGGCGCGGAAATCGGGGTGGTAGCGATATTGCTTGCGCTCCTTCGCATCGAAGCCGGTGGCAAGGATGTGACCGTTAGGCTGCGGGCAGAACCATTCCTTCCGGTAGGCGGGCGGCAAGGCGATGGCGTTCAGGCGCTTGCGCTCCTTCGCGTTGCGGATCAGCTTGCCCTCGCAGTCGTAGTAAGCCCATCCCTTGCCCGAACGCTTGCGGGTGATGCCGGGCTGGCAATCATCGACGTAGACGATGTCGGTTGGACGGGAGGCCATGATAGGTGGCGTAACGACCTGATCTGGCAGGCGGTTCCGCAGGCTGGACCAAAGGCCAGCCGTCTTGCGATAAAGCGCGGCCGGCAGGCTGGTAAACATACGCTTGCTTGCCGCACCGGCATGGGAGCTTCATCTCGCCGGCAACCGACCCTTGCAGGAGCATCCTATGGCCGACCCCACCTACACCCCGCCCGCAGTCTGGCAACCGAGCGAGAACGGCGGCAAGTTCTCCGGCGTCAATCGACCCACCGCGGGCGCCCGGCACGAGGCCGAGCTGCCGCAGGGCGAGCACCCGTTTCAGCTCTATTCGCTCGGGACGCCGAACGGGCAAAAGGTGACGATTATGTTCGAGGAGCTGCTCGAGGCCGGGCACCCGCTGGCGCAGTACGATGCGTGGATGATCAAGATTTTCGACGGCGAACAGTTCGGCAGCGGCTTCACCGCGCTCAATCCCAACGGCAAGATCCCGGCCCTTCTCGATCGCTCGGGCGCGACGCCGTTCCGGGTGTTCGAGAGCGGGGCGATCCTGCAGCACCTGGCCGACAAGTTCGATTTCCTGCTGCCCAGGACCGGAGCGGCGCGGGCCGAGGTGCTCAGCTGGCTGAACTGGCAGATGGGCTCCGCACCGTTCATCGGCGGCGGCTTCGGCCATTTCTACGAATATGCGCCGGAGAAATACGAATACCCCATCAACCGCTACGCGATGGAGACCAAGCGCATCTTCGATGTCGCGAACAACCGGTTGGCGGAGAGTGAGTACCTCGCCGGCGAACTCAACATCGCCGATGTCGCGGCCTATCCGTGGCTCGGCGCGCTGTGGCACGGGGCCTACAGCAATGCCTACAGGTTCCTCTCGTTGCACGAGGAGTATGAGCATGTGGGTCGCTGGGTGAAGGCGCTGGATGCGCGGCCCGGTTTCATCCGCGGCCGCATCGTGAATTCCAAGGCCATGCCCGAACGCCATTCGGCCGCCGATTTCGACGCGGTCGAGGATCGCAGCCTGTTCGAGCCGGTGCGACACCGCGCGGACTCCTAAGCCGGTTGCGGCGGCGGCGCGTTACGCTATAGGAGCCCGCGCCTGCTGGGGCGTAGCCAAGTGGTAAGGCATCGGTTTTTGGTACCGACATTCGCAGGTTCGATCCCTGCCGCCCCAGCCAGCCTTTCCGAGACTAACCGCGCATCCGCCGGGTGAGCACGGCAAGGGCCGTCACAGTCACCAGGCTCGTGCCCAGGATCACCAGCGCCGCGCCGGTCACGCCGAACCATTGGAGCAGCCAGGGCAGGCTCAGCAGGCCGATGGTCAGGGGAATGGCGCGGGTGACGAAGTTGGCGATGGCCCGCCCGCGCGCGACCAGCAAGGCCTCGAGGCTCGCGCCAACCAGCTCGATCGAGGCCGCGCCCGCCAGTACGATCATCGGCACCGTCGCCGCCACGAACTCTCGCCCCGCCACCACGATGATGATCCATTCGCCCAGCACCAGGCCGAGCATTACTACCGCCACGCCGGTCACCACCGCGATGCGGACGATCTTGCCGACCAGCGCGCTGGCCGTGTCGGGATTGCGTACCAGTTCCGGATAGACGGCGCGCAGCAAGGCCTGCGCCAGCTTCAGCAGCCCCTCGCCCAGTTGCGAGGCGACGCGGTAGATGCCCGCCAGCGCCGCACCGCCCAGCACGCCGACCAGCAGCACCAGCAACTGACGGCTGGCGATCGCGAGCGAGGCGGTGAGGCTGGTGCCCCAGACGAACCCCCAGGCATCCGGATGCTCGCGTGGCAGGCGGGTCAGGCTGATGCGCGCGAGGTCTATCGGCTCGGTCCGAGCGGCGAGCCACCAGTAGACGACGGCAGTGGCGATCTCGGCCACCCCCCAGACGAGCAGGAAACTGAGGATCGTCGGGTCGAGAAACATCACCAGCACTGCGCCTGCGGCCCTGACCATACTCGTCGTCGCGTCGGCATAGGCGGCGCGGTCGTAGCGGTCGTGCAGGCGCAGCAGGCCGGTGGGCGTGGAGCGGATCGCCAAGAGAGAGGCGACGGTGAAGGCGAAGGTCGGCCAGCGAAGTTCGGCGGGCAGAAGCAAGGTGTTCGCAAACAGCGCCAACGCCAGCGCCGCGATGACCACGCCCGCGGCGATGGCGGCGAAGTCGAGGGCCACGGCGAACCCGGTCGCGGTGCGCCGCCCCCCCTCGTCCTGCCCCCAGCGGATGATCGCCTGCCAGGTCTGGAAGCTGCAGAAACCCGCCACGATCTGGGCGAAGGTGAAGGCGATCACGAATAGGCCGAAATCGTCGGGCCCGAGCAGCCGCGTCGCGATGGCGAGGTAGACGATGCTGAGCACCGCATTCACGCCGCGCGCGCCCATCAGCCAGCCGGTATTGGTCAGAGCGCGCCGCAGCATATGCCAGCGCCCCTGCCCGCAATCGCGGCGAATTGCAAAAGCGGCGTGGGGCGATAGACCTGGCTGCAAAGGAGCCTGTCATGTCCGATCACGCGCTGCGCCTCGCCTTCATCAAGCTGAACGTGCCGCAGATGGCCCCTGCGCTCGCCTTCTGGCAGGCGGCAATGGGTTTCGAGGTGAGCGACACTTTCGACGAGGACGACTTCCTCGAACACATTCTCTCGCTGCCGGGGCAGGAGGAACAGCACCTGATGTTGGTCGAGCGGAAGGTGCCGCTCGCGATTGATATCGGCACCGGCCACGGCCCGTTGGGCTTCGTCACCCACGATGTACCCGCCGCGCTGGCGCGCGCTGTGGCCGCCGGGGCAAAGGTCGAGATGCCCCCGACCGAGGTCGCACCGGGGCTGACGATCGCCAAGTTCGTCAGCCCGCAGGGTCACGAGGCCGAGCTGGTGCACCAGAAGCCGAAGTGCGACTAGCGGGGCATGGACCCGCCGCGCGGTCGCTCGCGGTGTAGTTTGGATACGCAGCTTTGCCCCTGTCCGGCGGTCAGGTTATTCGGCGGTTTCGAGCGGCGGCTGCGGATGGTTGGGCGTGAGGATCAGTTCGCCCTGCTCGATCCGCACGCTGGCGAGGCGGCTCAGAAGGTTCATGCCGATGACGTTCGTTTCGCCCAGCCCCGGCGCGATCACCGCGTCGAGCCCGCGGGCGGCCACGTTGCCGAAGCGCAGTTCATCGACCGTGGCGAGCTGCGCTGCGACCGTGCCGTTGGCGGTCTGCAGCTGGATCGGCAGGCCGCCGTCGCGCGGCTCCAGCCGGGCACGCTCGGCGGTGCTCTGCGACACCGCGGTCAGCGTAGCCCCGGTATCGACCATGAAGGCGGCGCGCTGGCCGTTGATCTCCGCCTCCAGCCAGAAATGCCCGTCGCGCGCCAGCGGAATGCGCGTCTCCCCGCCCTCCACAACCTGCGCCGGCAGGCCCAGTTCGGGCACGGCGAGGTCGAAGCGCGGGTCGAGCCGCGACAGCTGGAGCACCACCAGCAGCAAGACGCCCACCAGCGCGAGCGTGCTGCCCATCCGCATCAGCCGTCCAAGCCACGGCACCTTGCCGACAACCAGCGAGCCCAGGAGCCCCATCAGCATCGCTGCCATCGCCGCGATGAGGAGGTTCGACTGCGAAATCCCGCGGATAGAGTGCGCCAGCTGGTCGAAGACGGGGGCGAGGTCCATGCGCCTTATATAGTTCCGATTTCGCGCAATGCGATGCGCCGCCTCGTCAGGGCGCGCTGCGCGCTATAGCGGCGCGCGCGAGGACGAGCGAGAAGCGCTCCGCCTCGTCGGTCCAGCGCTCGACGGGGGTCCAGTGCCCCGCCAGCAGCATCATGTTGCTGCTGCGGGCGTCGAACTTGTGGCTGTTCTCGGTATGGATCGTCTCCCCCGCCGTCATGGCGAATGGGCGACCGGCCACCTCGAAGGAAACATCGCGCGCGGCGACGAGGTGCATCTCGATACGGGCGTAGAGGTCCACCCAGCGCGCCTCGTGGCGGAAGGCATCGACGGGGATCGTGCCGCCAAGCTCGCGGTTGATGCGGGTGAGCAGGTTGAGGTTGAACGCCGCGGTCACCCCGGCGGCATCGTCGTAGGCGGCCTCCAGAACGGCGCGGTCCTTGATGAGGTCCATCCCGATCAGCAGCAGCGAGCCGTCGCCGAGCGTGGCGCGCATGTTGCGCAGCAGGTCGACCGCCGTGCGCGGAACCATGTTGCCGATGGTCGAGCCGGGGAAGAACCCGAGCTTGGGCAGGTTCCCCACCGCGCCGGGCAGCGCAACCGGCTTGGTGAAATCGGCCTCCACCGGATAGACCGGCACCTGCGGGAAGCGGGCGGCAAGGTCGGCGGCGGCGGCGCGCAGGAAATCGCCCGAAATGTCCAGCGGAACGTAGGCGGCGGGATCGATGGCCGAGAGCAGAAGCGGCGTCTTGACCGACGAACCCGAGCCGAACTCCACGACCGCCCTGCCCGGCCCGATCAGCCGCGCGAAGGCCTCGCCTTGCGATCGCAGGATCGCGGTCTCGGCGCGGGTGGGGTAATACTCCTCCACCTGCGTGATGTCCTCGAACAGCTGCGACCCGCGCTCGTCGTAGAACCAGCGCGCGGGGATCGCCTTCTGCCCTTGCGAAAGGCCCTTCAGCACGTCGGCGCGAAAGGCGCGGTCCACGCCGTCCTCGTCGAGATCGACGAGGCGGATGCCATCTGCGTCTGCCATCAATTGTCCTTTGCCAGCCGCAATCCGGTGAATTGCCAGCGTTGCTGCGAATAGAAGAAGTTGCGGTAGCTGGGCCGCGAATGGCCGCGCACCGTGGCACAGCTGGCGCCTTTCAGCACCCATTGTCCGGCCATGAACTTGCCGTTGTATTCGCCGACAGCCCCCTCGACCGGCTGGAAGCGCGGATAGGGCAGATAGGCGGACCGGGTGAACTGCCAGACATCGCCGAAAAGTTCTGGCGTGCCGACCGGCAGCGGCGGACAGGCGGCGTCGAGCTGGTTGCCCGCGTCGGCGGCGAAGCGCGAGGCATTGTCGGGTGCATCCTGCCCGCGGGCCACGGCCTCCCACTCGAATTCGCTCGGCAGCCGTGCGCCTGCCCAGGTGGCAAAGGCATCGGCCTCGAAAAAGGAGATGTGGCACACCGGCGCGTCCGCGTCGCGCTCCTGCCAGCCGGCGTGGGTGAAGTGCTCGCCATCGCGCCAGTAAAGCGGCGCGGCCACGCCCCGGCGCTGGACCCATGCCCAGGCATCGGACAGCCACAGGCGATGGTCGGAATAGCCGCCGTCGGCGATGAACTGGACCCATTCCCCATTGGTCACCAGTCGCCGCGACAGGGCGAACGGTTCGAGCAGCACGCGGTGTACCGGTCCCTCGTTGTCGAAGGCGAAGCCGCTCGCCTGGTGCCCGACGCGGGCGATGCCGCCGGGGTGGCTGATCCAGCCTTCACCTTGCTTCGCGGTATGCGTTTCGCCTTTGTCCCACATTGCCGGGCCGAGGGGGTTCTTGAAGAAGGCGTGCTTGATGTCCGTCAGCAGCAGTTCGATGTGCTGCTCCTCGTGAGCGATACCGAGCGCGACGAGTTCGGCCACGCGCGGATCGTCCAGCAGCGGCTCCATGGCCGCGTTCACATGGGCGCGCCAGTCCAGCGCATCGGCCAGCGTCGGCCGCGTCACCAGCCCGCGTTGCCCGCGCGCGATGCGCTCTCCCTCCGCCTCGTAGTAGGAATTGAACAGGAACGGCCAGCGCTCGTCGAACAGGCGATAGCCGGGCACGTGGTCGCGCAGCAGGAAGGTTTCCCAGAACCAAGTGGTGTGGGCCGCGTGCCATTTGGCGGGAGAGGCATCGTCCATCGACTGGATGGTCGCATCCGCCTCGCTCAGCGGCGCCAGCAGGTTTTCGGTGAGCGCGCGCGTCCGGCGAAAGCGGTCGGCCAGGTCTTCGGCCGGAGCCTGATGGAAGCGTTCGCTCGGCTGGGGCAAGGCCCTCTCCTGTCGTCAGCGGATCGTGGGCTGGATGCGGGCATGGCGCAAACGCCGGGGAATTGAAACCCCCGCCTTTGGTCGATTGATGTGTGTTAAGCGCACGATCAGGCGGCGCGGCGCACCTGGTTGCGGCCCAGCGCCTTGGCTTCGTAGAGCGCGGCATCGGCTCTAGCGAGCAGATCCTCCCCGTCGTCGCCATTAGCGAACTGCGCCAGACCCACGCTTATGGTCACATCGGGCAGCGCCGATCCCTCGATCCCGTTCTCCACCGCCGCGCGCAGCCGTTCCGCCAGCATTCGGGCGGTGTTCGCATCGACACCGGGAAGCAGCCACACGAATTCCTCGCCACCGATGCGCCCGACCACATCGCCCTGCCGCGCCTGCCGCCGGGCGAGTTCGGCCACCTGCACGATCACCTCGTCCCCGGTCTGGTGGCCCCAGGTATCGTTGACGGCCTTGAAATGGTCGATGTCGAACATCAGCGCGGTTAGCTTGCCGCCGGTATCCTCCGCCACGTCGACCATCGTTTGCAACCGCGAGAAAGTGCAGCGACGATTGGGCAACTGGGTCAGCGCATCGGTGTTCGCCAGCTTCTGCGCCTCTGCCGCCAGACGCACCGCCCGGCTCTTGGCAAGTTCGAGCGCCTGCTCGCGGTGGGTCTGCTCGGTCACGTCGATGGCGACGCCGAATATCGCGGTGCGCCGCCCTGCCATGTCGAATTCGTTGAGTACGGAGATGCGCAGGATGCGCTCAGGTCCCTCGGGCGGCTTGATGCGATAATCGAACTGGAACGGCTCGCGATCGTGAACGTGCTTCTCCAGCTCGTCGAACAGCTCGGCACCGCTATCGGGCAGCAAGTGCCGGATATCGCCGGGATCGGGACCAAGATCGGCGGACAAGCCGTGCAGTTCGAGCATCCGCTGCGACCAGTCCTGCGCGCCGGTCCTGAGGTCGAGGCGCCAGCGCCCGATGCCGGCCAGTTCTTCCGCCAGGTCGAGCATCATCAAGGTTTCGTGCATCGCGGCATTGCGGCGAATGAGCTGCAGGTGCAGCGCCTCGGACTTCATGAGCATGGCCGAGATCGGCAGGGCCGTCGCCAGCAGGGTAAGCAGCCAGGACTGGATGAGAACCACGGCGTTGCCGCGATCGATCTCGACGTAGTGGACCGGGTTCTCGCCACCCAGGCTCAGCGCGGTCGCCACGGCAACGTAGCTGAGCAGAGTCGTGCTGATGGCGTTATGGCCGTATCGCACCGCCACCCCGACCATCGCCGCGACCAGCAGCGGCATCAGTGCCACGCCCTGCAAGGTCAGCGCCAGGCCGCACAGCACGGCGCAGCCGATGGTCACGAGCAGGTATTCCGTGTCGACTGCCACCAGCGCTTGCAGGCCGCGGCGCGTCAGGCGCTCACGCAGTTGCAGCAGCGCGGGCGTGGCGATCAGGATGCCGAGGACGTTGGCGAGGAACCACCACCCGAACTCCGCCATGGTCTGCTCGGCACGGAAGGGAATGGCGATCAGCGCGCCGACGAGGCAGCTCGCCAGCGCTCCGCCGAAAAGGCCGACCACCTGCATGGTGCGCATCGGCACGCCCAGGCGGCTGCCCAGCGTGCGATAGCTCAGCCAGGCGCATAATACGGACTGCACGCTTGCCGAGACGGCGAGGGCCAGCGCGGGAAGCGCGCCGATGCCGCTGGCCATCACGCTTACCCACATGACCGGGAAAAGCAGCAGCACGAGCTGCGGCCAGTGGCGCCGCCGGGTGTAGCGGAACCCGGCCACGGCCACGCCGCTGGGGACCCACAGCAGCAGCACTGCGCCAAGGCCATCACGCAGCGCAAAGGTGCACAGCGCCGTCGCCGCCCAAAGCAGCGCCGTCAGCCCCGCGTCGCGGAACGAATTTGCCCTGTCTGCGAACACGCCGTTCCCCTGCCTTCGCGGCAGGGTCTAGGCCGTCAGGGTAAGAACCTTGGGCGACAGGCCTTAGGGGTTATTCCGCAGCGGCGCGGTGGGTTTCGGCCAGTTCCAGGTTGAGCATCTCCGCCAGCAGGAAGGCCAGTTCCAGCGACTGCGCGGCGTTGAGACGCGGGTCGCAATGGGTGTGATAACGGTCGTTCAGCCCCTCGTCGGTGATGGCGACGGCCCCGCCGGTGCATTCGGTCACGTCCTGGCCGGTCATCTCCAGGTGGATGCCGCCCGCGTGCGTGCCCTCGGCGCGGTGGACGGCGAAGAAGCCGCGCACCTCGGCAAGAATGCGCTCGAACGGACGGGTCTTGTAGCCGCTGTCGGCCTTGACGACGTTGCCGTGCATCGGATCGCAGCTCCACACCACCTGATGCCCCTCGCGCTCCACGGCGCGCACCAGCGGCGGCAGGCCTGCCTCCACCTTGTCGTGCCCGAAGCGGCTGATGAGCGTGATGCGTCCCGGCTCGCGCGCGGGATTGAGCGTATCGAGCAGACCGAGCAGCACCTCCGGCGCCAAACTCGGCCCGCACTTGATGCCGATGGGGTTGAGCACGCCGCGCAGGAACTCGACGTGCGCGCTGCCCTCGAACCGGGTGCGGTCGCCGATCCACAGGAAGTGGGCGGAGGTATCGACCCAGTCGCCGGTCATCGAATCCTGCCGCGTCATCGCCTGCTCGTAGGGCAGCAGCAACGCCTCGTGGCTGGTGTAAAAGCTGGTCGCCTTGAGGTGCGGATCGCCCTCGATGTCGACCCCGCAGGCCTCCATGAAATCGAGCGCCTCGCCGATGCGGTTGGCGATGTCCTGGTACTTGTCGGCCCAGGGGCTGCGACCCATGAAATCGAGCGTCCACCTCTGCACTTCGCGCAGGTTCGCATAGCCGCCCCCGGCAAAGGCGCGCAGCAGGTTGAGCGTGGCGGCCGCTTGCGAATAGGCGCGCACCATCCTTTGCGGATCGTTGCGACGGCTCTCGGGGGTGAAGTCGATGCCGTTGACGTTGTCGCCGAAGTAGCTCGGCAGCGTGACCTCACCTTGCGTTTCCGTGTCGGAGCTGCGCGGCTTGGCGAACTGCCCGGCCATGCGCCCCAGCTTCACCACCGGCATCTTGCTGGCAAAGGTGAGGACGGCGGCCATCTGCAGGATGACGCGAAAGGTGTCGCGAATGTTGTTCGGGCTGAACTCGGCGAAGCTCTCGGCACAGTCGCCGCCTTGCAGCAGGAACGCCTTGCCCGCGGCAACATCGGCCAGCTCCGCCTTCAGCCGCCGCGCCTCGCCCGCGAAGACGAGCGGCGGAAACCCGGCGAGCGTGTCCGTCGCCCCGGCCAGCTCGGCCGCATCGTCATAGGCGGGCAGGTGCTTCGCGGTGAAGCGGTCTGCCTGCCAGCTCTCGGGGGTCCAGTCGTGTGCCACGTCGTCTCGCCAATCGTATCGGCGCCCTCCCCGCCGGGGCGCGTTCGGTCAGCGATGCGGGGAAGCCCCGTCCCTACAGAGCGCGAAACCGCGCCGCAAAGGTTACTTTCGATACCTTTGCGAAGCTGGTCTTTAGCGGCCCGAGGCGGTCGCCCCCGCAGGTGCACCGCCCTGCGGCACGATCTGGAGACGCCAGCCCGGTCGCGCGGCGAGATAGCGCTGGGCCAGTGCCTGCAGCTCCGCCGGGGTCGCCTCGTCGACGTCGCGGAAGATCGAGGGCAGGTAGACCAGCCGGTTGGTATCGAAGGCCGCGCCCTGCAACTGGTTGAGCCAGAAGGTGTGGCCGGTCTGCGCGCGCAGCAGATATTGCCGCGCGGGCTCGACCACGCGCTCCAGCTCGTCAGCCGTCGGGCCATTGGCGGCGAGGTCGGCGGCGATTTCCTCCGCCTCGTCGAAGAAAGCGGGCAGCAGCGCGGGCTCGATCTGCACCAGCGCGAACAGGTAGCCACCATCGCCGCGGTCGAGCGGCCAGCTGGAACTGGCGAACGGGGTGTAGGCCGCGCCCGCGCGTTCGCGCAGGCCGTCGAGCAGGCGGTTGGAGAAGACCTGCGCCAGCAGGTCGAGCTTGCGGCTCTGCACGATGCCGTCCGATCCACCGCCCAGCGGCCAGGCGATGATCGCCGCCGACTGGTCGGAATCGCCGCCGTGGGTCAGCGTGGTGGTGGCGGCCGCACCGCCTTCGGGGAAGCTGGCGGGCGGCGGGGCGATGGCGGTCATCGGTACCCGCTCGGGCAGCGCGCCGAAGGTGCGGCTGAGCGCGTCGATGGTCGCCTGCCGGTCGATGTCGCCGAACACGTCGACCTCCACCGGGCCTTCGGACAGCAGCCGTTCCCACACCGATCGGAACTGCGCCGGGGTGGCGCCACGCAGGGTGGCCGGATCGGAGGTGGCGTAGCGCGGGTCACGGTCGTGCAGTAGCCATTCGAGGTCGCGGTTGAGCACGCCGTTGGGATCGCGGCCGTAGCTGTCGTAGGCGATAAGCGCGGAGGCCCTCGCCCGCTCGAACGGGGCCGGGTCCCAGCTCGGCATGGCGAGCTTGGCGGCGAACAGGTAGAGCTGTTCCTCGAGGTCTTCCTGCCGCGTCAGCCCCTGGAAGGTGAACACGCCGTCGCCGACCTCGAAGTCGAAGCCGACCTTCAGATCGGCCGCCAGCCGGTCGAGGTCGTTCTGGCCGAGCGGGCCGATGCCGGAGGTGACCAGCGCCATCTCCCCCAGTTCGGCATAGACACCCTCGTCCGCGCCGACGCGGGCCATGCCGCCGCCGAAGCGGACGCGCACGGTGATGCGGCCGGGTTCGTTGTCGCGGCCCATGATGAGCGCGCGCACGCCGTTGGCAAAGGTCAGCCGCTCGGTGCCGAGCACGCCCAGCGGCTGCACCGCGGTGGGGGCGGCTGGCTCGCCGATGGCGGGCAGGTCGGCGAAATCGATCGCGGCGGTATCGTCACGCGCATCGCCGCTGGCGACCGCAGTGGCCGAAAGCGCGGTGCGCAGGTCCGCCACGGTCACCTCGCCCGGCTCGGGCGCCATCATCACGGCGCGGATCACCTCGCCCTGGAACAGTTCGCGGGTCGCTTCCTGCACCTGCTCGGGCGTGAAGCGCGGGGCGATGGAGCGGAACACCTCGAGGAAGGTCTCTGGGCTGGCCACCGCCTCGCGGATGTCGACAGCATTGGTAATGTCGTCGGCGAGCGCGGAGCCGGCCTGGATGCGCGACTGCTCCACGCTGTCGACGAACGCGACGTCGAAGCCGGCCACGGCCTGGTCGATCTCCGCCTGCGAGGGCGGGCTGGCGACGGCATCGGCGATCACGCTGCGCACGTCGGCCAGCGCGGCCTGCCAGTCCTCGGTCAGCGGGGCAAAGGTAACGAAGGTGCCGTCCACGCTGCGGCTGATCTTGTCGCGCTGGACGCCGGCGAACAGGAACGATCCGCCCGCCCGCGCGCGGTTCTCCAGCCGCCGGTTGACCACGGCGGCGGCAACGTAGCCGAGCAGGTTCTGGCGGTTGTATTCGAGGTTGTCGACGACCTCCACCCACGGGCGCATGATGGCATAGGTCAGCCCGCGCGGCTGGCCCGGCTCGACGATGACGGCCAGTTCGCCCACCGGGTTCGCCGGATCGGCGCCGGCGGGCGCGGCGGGATCGCCGAAGTCGGGTGCCGGGGTGAGCGGTCCCTCGCCCCGCCAGTCTGCGAAGTTGCGTTCCACCATCGCGGCAAGCACGCGCGGATCGGCATCGCCGACCAGCACGACGACCGCGTTTTCCGGGCGATACCAGCGGCGATGAAAGGCGCGCACGCTCTCCTGCGTCGCCGCCTCCAGCGCCTCGACGGTGCCGATGGGGCTGCGCTCGGCCAGCCGCTGACCGGCGAAGAAGACCGCGGTCGTCTGATCGGCCACGCGCCGCTGAGGCCCTGCGCTCTCGCGTCGCTCGGCCAGCACGATCGGCAGGTCGGCGGCGAGGTTGGCGCTCGAAAGTGTGGGCGCAGTCACCATCCCGGCGAAACGATGCACGCTGTCGTCCATGCTGGCGCGGTTGGCGTTGGGCAGGTCGAGCTTGAAGGTGGTCGCGGTGGGCGTGGTCGTGGCGTTGGTATCGAAGCCGAAGCTTGCCCCCAGCCGCTGGAAGTGCGGAATCGCCTCGCCCGGGCCGAAGGTGCTGCTTTCGCGGAAGACCATGTGCTCGAGCAGGTGGGCATAGCCGCGCTCGGAATCGCCTTCGTGCAGCGACCCCGCATCGATGCGCACGCGCAGCGACATCTGGCACGGCGGTACGTCGTTCTGCCGCACGGCGTAGCGCACGCCGTTGGGCAGTTCGCCGAACAGCCAGTTCTCGTCGACCGGGATATCGGTGCCGCGGTAGATCCACGGATCGTCGGGACGCGCGTATCGCGGCTGGTCGGCCTCGCTCGCCGTGACGTGGCAATCCTGCGCCAGGGCGGGCAGCGGCAGGAGGATGGCGAGGGGTAGGAGAGCGCCGGCAGCGCGCGCGAGGAATGTCATGGTGCACCAACTGTCGGGCGAGGAATGAAGGTCTGGTGAATGGTGCCCACGATTGCTTGTGGCAAGCCCAGTTTCTCTTGGCCCGCATGGCCTTGCCCCGCCCGCTGGCGAGCCCTACATCGCCAGCCATGTTCATCGAGACCGAAACCACGCCCAACCCGGCAACGCTCAAGTTTCTTCCGGGCCAGCAGGTGATGCCTTCGGGCACCCGCGATTTCGCCACGCCCGAGGAGGCCGAGGCCAGCCCGCTGGCGCAGGCGCTGTTCGACACCGGCGAGGTGACGGGCGTGTTCTTCGGCGGCGATTTCGTCTCCGTCACCGCCGCGCCAGGGGTCGCCTGGAGCGATCTCAAGCCGCAGGTCGTGGCCGTTTTGCTCGACCATTTCGTGTCGCAGGCACCGTTGTTCGCCGGCTCCGGCACGGGCAACGGCATCGCCGTCCCTCCGGAGGATGCAGGCGACATCGGCAATGACGAAGGCACCGAGGACATCGTCGCCCAGATCGAGGAGCTGATCGAGACCCGCGTACGCCCGGCCGTCGCCAACGACGGCGGCGACATCCGCTATCGCGGCTTCCGCGACGGGGTGGTCTACCTCGCCATGCAGGGCGCCTGCTCGGGCTGCCCCAGTTCCACCGCCACGCTGAAGCACGGCATCGAAGGCCTGCTGAAGCATTACGTCCCCGAAGTGAAGGAAGTGCGCGCCGCATGACGAATACCGTATCCGACGAAGGTCTCGACCTGCTGTTCCGCGAAGCGCGCAGCATGAACGGCTGGCTCGACAAGGAGGTCAGCGACGAGCAGATCCACGCGATCTACGAACTGCTGAAGATGGGGCCGACCTCGGCCAACCAGCAGCCGGGCCGCTTCGTCTGGTGCAAGTCGAAGGAGGCCAAGGAAAAGCTGGCCGAGACCGCGAGCGAGCAGAACAAGAAGAAGATCCTGACCGCGCCGGTGTGCGTGATCATCGGCTACGATCTCGACTTTCACGAGGAGCTGCCCTGGCTCTTCCCGCACGCCGATGCCAAGAGCTGGTTCGAGGGCGACGAGGCCGCGCGCAAGGAAAGTGCGTTCCGCAACTCCGCGCTGCAGGGTGCCTACCTGATGCTGGCGGCGCGCGCACTGGGGCTCGATTGCGGACCCATGTCGGGCTTCGACCAGGACGCGGCGACCAAGGCGTTCTTCGCCAACCAGCCGCGCTACCGCGCCGACTGGATCTGCTCGATCGGCTATGGCGATCGCTCGACCATCTTCCCGCGCAGCCCGCGCCCGGAATTCGATACCTTCAATAAATTGCTTTGATCGCTAAAGGCGTCCCGATGGGACGTTTCGCGTGAAGACTTTGGCGATAGATTGCGCGACCGAGGCCTGCTCGGTGGCCCTGTTCGATGGCGACGTGCTGGTCGAGGGGCATTGCGAGCCCATGCGCCGCGGCCATGCAGAGCGGCTCGTGCCGATGATCGCCGAGTTGCCGGAGCGCGGGCGCGCCGACCGGCTGCTCGTCTCGCTCGGCCCCGGCAGCTTTACCGGAGTGCGCATCGGACTTGCCGCCGCGCGCGCGCTGGGGCTGGCGTGGAGCGCCGAGGTACTGGGCTATCCCACGCTGGCGCTGGTCGCCGCCATAGCTCGCAGCGAGCGACCCGGCGAACCCGTCAGCGTGGTCATGGAAGGCGGACATGGCCAGTGGTTCGTGCAGAACTTCGATGCCGCCGGCATGGCCGAGGACGCGGTGCAGTCGCTCGAACCAAAGGCGGCGGAAGTGGCGGCGCGCCACCGCTTCGCCGCGGGTACGCGAGCACTAGCGATGGCGGTCATCCCGGGCGGAAAGCTGCGCGACGGCGTGCCGGTGGCCCCTGATGCGCGGCAGGTCATGCTGCTCGATGCCGCGCATCACACCGGCGACCTCGCCCCGCTGTACGGCCGTGCACCCGATGCACGCTTGCCCGGCGCCCGGCCATGAGCGACGATATCGACACCATCATGGCGGTGATGGATGACGCCTTCGACCCGGTCTACGCCGAAGCGTGGACGCGGGCACAGGTGCTCGATGCGCTCGTCTTTGCGCACACCCATTACATCCTCGCCGAAGACGGTGCGGGTTTCGTCCTCTCGCGCACCGCGGCGGACGAGGAGGAGCTGCTGCTCATCGGCGTGCGTCCCGCGGCGCGAGGCAGGGGTGTTGGAGCAGCGCTGATGCAGCGTTTCATCGAAAAGGCGCAGGCACGGGGCGTGAAGCGCGTATTCCTCGAAATGCGCGCGGGCAATCCTGCCGAGCGACTCTATCGCAAATTCGACTTCGAACAGATCGGCCTGCGCCGCAATTATTATCGCCGTGCCCAAGAAGGGCCGATCGATGCCATTACTTTTGCAAGGTCAATAGATTGATAGCTTGCCGATACCGAAACGAGACAATTGTTCAACAATAGATTCGCAAACACCAAGCCGTTTGGAGTTGAAATACGTCCGAAACGGATGTTAGGTGGCAATGTCAATGCCGGTGGACGCGCCACGGGCAGCAAGAACTGTCGCAAGGGCCAAGGATGGACACCACCGAATCCGGTACGAACGAGATGCTGATCACGCTGACGGCAGACATCGTCACCGCGCACGTCGCCAACAACAACGTCGAAGTGGGCGACCTGCCCGCGCTTATCCAGAGCGTCTACGGCGCGCTGGACGGTCTTGGCGGCGGCGCCGCTCCCGCCGAGGAACGCCCCGAGCCTGCCGTTTCGGTCCGCGCCTCGGTGAAGAAGGATCACATCGTCTGCCTCGAGGATGGCAAGAAGATGAAGATGCTCAAGCGCCACCTGATGACCGACCACGGCATGACGCCCGA
Source organism: Aurantiacibacter luteus (assembly GCF_001010945.1). Lineage (GTDB taxonomy): Bacteria > Pseudomonadota > Alphaproteobacteria > Sphingomonadales > Sphingomonadaceae > Alteraurantiacibacter > Alteraurantiacibacter luteus. The sequence goes on along the minus strand of NZ_LBHB01000001.1, from coordinate 178,388 downwards.
CGAATATCGCGCTCGCTGGGGTCTGGCTTCCGACTATCCGATGGTCGCGCCCGACTATGCCGACAAGCGCCGCGATCTGGCCAAGAAGATCGGCCTCGGGCGCAAGCCGGGCGAGAAGGTGGCGAAGAAGGCACCCGCCGCCGCAAAGAAACCCGTAGGCCGGCCGAAGAAGGACGCCTGACACGCTTCTTCACGGCTTTTTGCCAGCAAACTTGAGTGAAACGCCCGGCGGCTCTATGCCTTCCGGGCGTTTTCCCTTTCGGACGGACAGAAGTTGCAGCAGACCATCGACCTCGAAGCCCTGTGCGCCGAACGCGGCCTTCGCATCACCGACCAGCGGCGAGTGATCGCCAAAGTGCTGTCTGAAAGCACCGACCATCCCGATGTCGAGAAGCTGCACGAGCGTGCTGCCGCGATCGATCCCAAGATCTCCATCGCCACCGTCTATCGCACCGTGCGCCTGTTCGAGGAGGCGGGCATCCTCGACCGCCACGATTTCGGCGACGGCCGCGCCCGTTACGAGGCGGCACCCGAGGCGCATCACGACCACCTGATCGACGTGGAAACCGGCAAGGTCGTCGAATTCGTCGATCCCGAGCTGGAGGCGCTGCAAAAGGTCATCGCCGAGCGGCTCGGCTACCGGTTAGTGGATCACCGGATGGAACTTTACGCCGTGCGTCTCGACCGCGACGACAAGAAGGGCTGATCCCGTGGGGCAGACCCCCGCGCGCGCCGCCGAGGGGGAAGCACCGGTCTTCACCCTCGCCCAGACGCTGCGCTTCTATGCCCGAGCGACGGCCATCGTGCTGTTCTCGCTGGTTATCATTCCTGCGCACATGCTGGTGAAGTTGTTCGGCGCGCGCGACCTTGTGCCGCCGTTCTTCCTCCACGGCGTCGGCCGGATTGCGGGTCTGAGGCTGCACACCACCGGCGCGGCGGCACCTGGCGCGCTGATGGTAGGCAATCACCAGTCCTGGCTAGACATCCTTGGCCTCGCGGGCGCGGCGCGGGCGCGCTTCGTGGCGCACGCGGGGCTGGCGGGGCACGGCGGCCTGAAGTGGCTGTGCGACCAGAACCGCACGCTTTTCATCACCCGCGACGTGCGCGGATCGATCGGCGAGCAGGTCGAACAGGTTCGCGCGGCGCTGGGCGGACGGCCGCTAGTGATCTTTCCCGAAGGCACGACCGACGACGGGCGCGCCCTTCTCCCCTTCCGTTCCTCGCTGCTCTCGGCGGTCGAACCGCTGGCGGGCGAGGTGCCGATCCAGCCCTTTGCGCTTCGCTATGGCGATGCCCACGACACCGCGTGGTGGGGCGACGAGCCGGGGATGCAGAACGTGAAGCGCATCCTCGCCCGCAGGGGTCGCTTGGACCTGACCGTGCATTTCCTCCCTGTGCTCGAAGGTGCGGCGCTCAGGAACCGCAAGACCATGACCGCCGCCGCGCAGGACGCGGTCTCCGCCAAGCTGGATTTGCCGGTCGAAAACGCCTAGGGCGCGCGGCTCATGACACAGACTGCTTCACCGAAGACCTACCGGGTCAAGAGCTTCGGCTGCCAGATGAACGTCTACGACGGCGAGCGCATGGGCGAGCTGCTCGAGGCGCAGGGCATCGCGCCCGCCGCCGAGGGCGAGGACGCCGACCTCGTCGTGCTCAACACCTGCCACATCCGCGAAAAGGCGACCGAAAAGGTCTATTCCGACATCGGCCGGCTGGTGAAGGCCGGGCGCGAGGCGGGCCGTCAGCCGATGATCGCGGTGGCCGGCTGCGTGGCGCAGGCCGAGGGCGAGGAGATCATGGCACGCAGCCCCGCGGTGGGCCTGGTCGTCGGCCCGCAGGCCTATCACCGACTGCCCGGCATGGTGGAGGCTGCCGCGCGCGGAGAGCGCAGCACCGATACCGACATGCCGGAGAACAACGCCAAGTTCGGCGCGCTCCCCGCCCGGCGCAAGGTCAATCCGACGGCGTTCCTGACCGTGCAGGAGGGCTGCGACAAGTTCTGCACCTATTGCGTCGTACCCTACACCCGCGGCGCGGAAATCTCGCGGCCGTTCAGCGACCTGATGGACGAAGCTGCCAGACTGGTCGATGCCGGGGCGCGCGAGATCACGCTGCTCGGCCAGAACGTCAACGCCTGGGAAGGCGAGAATGCTTCGGGCCACGCGCAGGGCCTAGACGGCCTGATAAGGGAGCTGGCCAAGCTGCCGGACTTGCAGCGGATCCGTTACACCACAAGCCATCCCAACGACATGACAGAGGCGCTGATCGCGGCGCACGGAGAGGTAGACAAGCTGATGCCCTACCTGCACCTCCCCGTGCAGAGCGGCAGCGACCGGGTGCTGAAGGCGATGAACCGCAGCCACACGGCAGACAGCTACCTCGCGCTGCTCGACCGCTTCCGCGCGGTGCGGCCCGACATCGCGCTTAGCGGCGATTTCATCGTCGGCTTCCCCGGCGAGACAGAGGCTGAGTTCGACGAGACCCTCGCTCTGGTCGATGCCGTGGGCTACGCCGCCGCCTTCAGCTTCAAATACTCGCCCCGCCCCGGCACGCCCGCCGCCAGCATGGACCAGCAGGTGACGCGCGAGGTGATGGAGGAACGGCTCGCCCGCCTGCAGGCCGCGCTCAACCGCGACCAGTTCGCCTTCAACCGCGCAAGCGTGGGGAAGACCTGCGACGTCCTCGTCGAACGCCGCGGCAAGCTGCCCGGCCAGTGGCTCGGCAAGTCGCCGTGGCTGCAATCGGTGTTCTTCGAGGGCGACGCGGCGATCGGCGACATGGTGCGGGTGCAACTGGCCGAGGCGGGGCCCAACTCGCTGCGGGGGACGGTACTGGCCTAGCCCGGCCCGGCTTCCTGCACGGCGACTGCCTCGCGCATTGTGGACTCTTCCAGCAGCACCTCGGTCCCGGCCGCATCGGCAGGCGCGGCAGGTGCCATGCTGGCGTTTTCCGTGTAGCTCTTTCCATCGAAACTCAGCACCACCCGGCCCGTCGGTGCTCCGCCGCCCGACACGGGAACCGCCAGGTCCTTCCACCCGTGGCTCGCGCTTTCCAGCACGGTCACCGGCGTGCGCGCAACGCTGGTATCGCCGACCTTGCTCCACATCGGCCCGGCCTGCGTCAGCACCAGCAGGTTGCACCCGCCCGTGCCGCAGAAATAAGGCCCGACGGGATAGACAATCGCCTCCTGCGCGCCGTCGCCGTTGAGGTCGTTCCATGCCAGCGCGTAGCTGATCGTGCCCGCCTCCGGATATTCATGCAGCAGGAAGCGGTCGATGTCCTCCTCCCGCGTGGACACGGCCACAGCAGTTGGCGCGGCCGTGGTTGTGGCCGACGCAGATGCCATGGGCTCCCCTTCCTCGCCCGGGGAGCACCCCGCCACCAGCAGGCAGCAGGCGATGGCGGCAAGCTTGGTCATGGCAAAGTCCTTCGCGGCAATCCGCGCCGAGGATGCGACTATCCCCGGCGCGATGCAAGCGCCCCGCTTGCCAGCGGCCCGGCAGGTCTTACATCTGTGATGACAAGGCTCTCGAAAGGACGCGCCACAAGCCACATGGCCCGCAAAGCAAACCGCGCCGGATACCGCTCCGCCACCTTCGCCCCCGGTGACACGCTCGAAGATCAGGGCCCGCTGGATTACGGCCGCGCCCGCGCCGAGATCGCCTTCGACGACAGCGCCATCCTCGGCACCCTGTTCGGCCAGTTCGACGCCAACCTCGTGCAGATCGAGAACCGCCTCGGGGTCTTCATCGCCGCACGCGGCAACAAGGTGCTGGTGGAAGGGGCGGAGGACAGCGTGGCCCGCGCCCGCGACGTGCTGGTCAAGATGCACGAGAAGCTGCTGACCGGCGAGGAACTGGACGCAGGCGCCATCGACGCGCTGATCGCCATGTCGGACGAGCCGCACCTCGACGGCATCATCACCGGTGATGCAGGCCTCCCGCCGGTTATGATCCGCACGCGCAAGAAGACCATCACTCCGCGAAGCGCCATGCAGGGCGAATACATGCGGCTGCTGGCGAAGAAGGACGTCATCTTCGCGCTTGGCCCGGCGGGCACGGGCAAGACCTATCTCGCCGTGGCGCAGGCCGTTGCCCAGCTCATCACTGGCAGCGTGCAGCGCCTGATCCTGTCGCGCCCCGCGGTGGAGGCAGGCGAGAAGCTGGGCTTCCTCCCCGGCGACATGAAGGACAAGGTCGATCCCTACCTTCGCCCGCTATACGACGCGCTGTTCGACTGCATGCCGCCCGAGCAGGTGGAGCGCCGGCTAGCCAGCGGGGAGATCGAGATCGCGCCCATCGCCTTCATGCGCGGGCGCACGCTGGCCGATGCCTTCGTCATCCTCGACGAGGCGCAGAACACCACGCGCGAGCAGATGAAGATGTTCCTCACCCGCTTTGGCCAGAACAGCCGCATGGTCGTCTGCGGCGATCCGAGGCAGGTGGACATTCCGGGCGGCGACCGCATGAGCGGGCTCGCCGACGCCGTGGAGCGGCTGGAAGGGGTGGACGGCATCGGCGTCACCCGCTTCACCGCCGCCGACGTGGTGCGCCACCCCATCGTGGGCCGCATCGTCGAGGCCTACGAGGGCGAGAGCGCGAAGCCCTAGGCCCGTGCAACTGGATATCGACATCGAGGATTGGCCCGCCGGCGAATGGCCGGACCTCGCCGAGCGCGCCGCCGAGGCGGTGGCCGCGGTCGCGCCCGTTCTCGCCAACCCGCGCCTCGTCGTCAGCGTGCTGTTCACCAGCGACGAGGAGGTGCACGCGCTCAACCGCGAATGGCGCGGGCGCGACAAGCCGACCAACGTGCTGAGCTTTCCGATGCTGGAGCGCATCGATCTCGTCCATCTAAGCCTCGACGGCCCGCCGGAGATGCTCGGAGATATCGCCCTCGCCCACGCCACCTGCGCCCGCGAGGCCGAGGCCAAGGACCTGCCGCTGGAGCATCACGCCGCGCACCTCATCGTCCACGGCCTGTTCCACCTGGCCGGGCACGATCACGAGATTTCCGAGGCCGATGCCGATGCGATGGAGGCGCTGGAGGTAAAGGCGCTTGCACTCATGGGCATTGCCAACCCATATACCGCCATCGACGCCGCATAAGGACTAGCAACAGGGCAATGCCCGACACCGAAAGAACGGACGGCTCCCAGCCGGGAGACGCGGACAGTAGCAACAGGGCCTCCTCCTCTGGCGGAGGCCTGTGGAACGCCATTCGCGGGCTGTTCGAGGAGGATACAGACACCTCCCTGCGCGCGCAGCTGGAGGAGGCGATCGACGAGCATCAGGGCGATGCCGCCCGTAATGGCGACGATGCGAACGGCGGCAGCGACCTCTCGCCCGCCGAAGTGCAGATGCTCAAGAACCTGCTGCATTTCAGCGAGCACGATGCCGACGACGTGGCCATCCCGCGCAGCGAGATCGTTGCGCTCGATGCCGCGTGCAGCTGGGCCGAACTGGTCGCCACCTTTGCCGAGCACGGCCATTCGCGCATGCCCGTCTACCGCGACGAGCTCGACGAGGTGATCGGCATGATGCACATCAAGGACGTGTTCGCCATCATCGCCGCCGGCACCCCGCCGCCCGCGGACTGGACCACGCTGATGCGCCAGCCGCTTTACGTTCCGCAAGCTCGCGGCGCGCTCGACGTGCTGGCCGACATGCGCGCCAACAAGACCCACCTCGCCATCGTGGTGGACGAGTTTTCCGGCACCGACGGCATCATCACCATCGAAGACCTGGTCGAGGAGATCGTCGGCGAGATCGAGGACGAGCACGACGAGGACCCGGTCGAGCAGGTGGTCGAGGTCAGCGAGGGCGTGTGGGACGCCGATGCCCGCGCCGAGCTCGACGACGTGGCCGAAAAGGTCGGCGACGCACAGCTCGCCGAGGTGGAGGAGGCGGTCGACACTCTGGGCGGCCTCGCCTTCGTTCTGGCTGAGGGGGTGCCGCAGCCCGGAACCGTGCTCGACCACCCCAGCGGCTGGACGATCGAGGTGACCGAAGGCGACGAAACCCACGTCACGCGCCTGCGCCTCCACGCCCCGGTTCCCGACGACAGCGAAGAGGGCGAAGACGGCTGATTTCGGCGCTCTTTTCGCACCTGCGAAATAAGCGCTCGACTTACTGCCCGTTGCGACTCAAAGTGCCGTCATGCGCCGCCTGCCGCCCCTGCGCGCCCTCGAGGCGTTCATCCGCACCGTGCGGCTCGGCTCGGCGCGCTCGGCGGCGAGCGAACTGGGACTGAGCCCGTCGGCCCTGTCGCGGCGCATCAGCAACCTCGAAAGCTTCACCGGCCGCAAGCTGTTCTCCCGCCAGGGACAGGCGATGCGGCTGACCGACGAGGGACGGCACTTCTACGAAGCGGTCGCGCCGCACATGGAAGCGCTGGCCGCCGCGGTCGAATCGCAGAGCGAGAACCTGCAGCTCCAGCGGCTGCGCCTCGGCGTGATGCCGCTGTTCGGCACCCAGCGGCTGTTCCCGCGGCTTGCCGAGCTGCGCCGCGCCCATCCGCGCCTGCACCTCGACATCGACACCAGCCCGCATCTCGTCGACCGGGTGGGCGATACGCTCGATGCCGCCATCGCGCTGGTGATCGAGCCCGACCCCGCTTTCTACAGCGTGCAGCTAGACCAGAACACGCTCCACGCCATCGCCAGCCGCGAGCTGGTGGACGAGCTCAGCGACGAGCCGGTGGCGCAGGAACTGGCGAAGCAGACCTTTCTCGTCCACACCGACATGCCCGCGAGCCTGGAGGCATGGAAGAAAGCGCTCGGCATGGCGCGGATGCAGCCCGCCGCCATCGATCACTACGATTCGGGTCAGCTGATCCTCGAAGCCGCGGCCCAAGGCATCGGCATCGCCATAATGCACGACGATCACGTGCGCCGGAACAAGGACCCGCGCCTTGCCCCGCTCTACGACCAGACCGTGGCCAGCCCCTATTCTTACTGGTTCATCTGCCGCCCCGCCGACCTCGAGGCACGGCCCGTGCGGATCTTCCACGACTGGCTGGTGCAGGCCGGGCTGTAACGCCGACAGCCCAAAGAAAAGGGGCCGGTTCTCGCGAACCGGCCACCCTGCATCCCTACTTCGGCGAAGCTATCAGCCTTCGCTGACGGTCGCCTTGGCGATCTTGCCCGGCTCGCGCGGCGGCTCACCCTTGGGCAGCGCGTCGACGTGCTCCATGCCGCTCTCGACCTGGCCCCAGACGGTATACTGGCGGTCGAGGAAGCGCGCGTCGTCGAAGCAAATGAAGAACTGGCTGTTGGCGCTGTTCGGATCCTGCGTGCGGGCCATCGAGCAGGTGCCGCGCACGTGCGGCTCGGCGCTGAACTCCTGCTTCAGGTCGGGCTTGTCGCTGCCGCTCATGCCGGTGCCAGTCGGGTCGCCGCCCTGCGCCATGAAGCCGGGGATCACGCGGTGGAACTTGACGCCGTCGTAGAAGCCCTCGTTCGCCAGCTCGGTGATGCGCGCCACGTGCTCGGGCGCGAGGTCGGGGCGCAGCTTGATCACGACGTCGCCGCCTTTGCCGTCGCCGCAGTCGAGGGTGAAAGTGAGCTTCTGGTCGGCCATCGTCGTGTCTCCTTGAGTATCTGCGCGCCGATATAGGCGCTGGCCGGGCAAAGTCACGGGCCGATGCGCCCGCCGCGCTTGCTTTTGTGGGCCATCGGCATAGGGCGTGGCCCATGGCCGAGACCGATCTTTCCCTGCGCGACGCCGACCCGCTGGAGGAGCGTGTCCAGGGCGAAGGCGAGCAGTTCGACGACGAGAACCGGCTGACCCCTGCCTTCGTGCGCGCCGTGCGCGAGAGCCTGTCGGACGACAACGAGGACAGCACCTACGACCTCGTCGAGCCTCTGCACCCGGCCGACATCGCCGACCTGTTCGAGCTGCTGGAGAAGAACGAGCGCGGCCTGCTGGCTGCCGCCATCACCGACCTGATGAGCGGCGAGGTCATCGCCGAGCTCAACGACTACGTGCGCGAGGACATGGTCGAGGCGCTTTCCGCCGAGGCGGTGGCGGGCATCGTCGAGCAACTCGACACCGACGACGCGGTGCAGCTGATCGAGGACCTCGACGACGAGGACCAACGCGCCATCCTCGCCGAGGTCGAGCCCGAGGAACGCGCCGCCATCGAGAGCGCGCTCGCCTATCCGGAGGAGACCGCCGGCCGCCTGATGCAGCGCGAGCTGGTCGCCGTGCCCGAGCACATGAGTGTCGGCGACCTCATCGATTACCTGCGCAGCGACGACGACCTCATAACCGAATTCTGGGAAGTCTTCGTGGTCGATCACCGCTTCCACCCGGTCGGCTCTTGCCAGCTCAGCTGGATCCTCCGGACCCCGCGCGACATCGCGTTGACCGACGTGATGAAGCGCGACCAGACGCTGATCCCGGTCGACATGGACCAGGAAGAGGTCGCCCTGCGCTTCCAGAAATACGCGCTGATCTCGGCCGCCGTGGTCGACGAGAGCGGACGGCTGGTAGGCCAGCTGACCGTCGACGACATCGTCCACATCATCCAGGAAGAGGCGAGCGAGGACACGCTGCTGCTGTCCGGCGCGGGCGAAGGCGACATCAACGAGCCGCTGCGCGAAGCCTATTCGGCGCGCGTGCGCTGGCTGATCGCCAACCTCGGCACTGCCGTCGTCGCCAGCGCCATCATTGCCTTCTTCGGCGGCGCGATCGAGCAGCTGGTGGCCCTCGCCGTGCTCATGCCGATCGTCGCCTCTATCGGCGGCAATGCCGGTACGCAGACCATGGCGGTCACCGTGCGCGCTATCGCCATGAACCAGCTGACCCGCTCCAACACCGGGCGCATCCTGTGGCGCGAGCTGCGGGTGGCATTGATGAACGGCGCGACCATCGCGGTACTGATCGGGCTGGCCGTCGGCGCGCTGTTCTCGCCGCCGCTCGGCATGGTGATCGCCGCGGCCATGATCGTGAACATCATCGTCTCCGGCATGGCCGGCGTGCTGGTGCCCGTCGCCTTCGAGCGTATGGACCAGGACCCGGCGGTCGCCTCCAGCGTGTTCGTTACGATGATCACCGATTCGATGGGCTTCTTCGCCTTCCTTGGTCTCGCCGTGGCGAGCGGGCTGGTTACAGCCTGACGAAGTTGACAATGCATCGATCAGACTATCTTGCGCGAGCCTTCAGGAAAGCATGATCCGTTCTGCGTCCCTCCTCCGCCGCATCCTGAACTTCGGCGTCGCCGCACTGGCTGTGTTCGGCCTGCTGCTCGCGGTGGCCTATGCGGTTGACGGTAGCGCGGTGCGCCAGCGTCTTGGTCTGACGCCAAAGCTCGATGTTCCCTACGTCACCACGCGCAGCGTCACGGTGGACGCCATGCTCGACATGGCGGAGGTGGAGGCCGGTGATTACCTCATCGATCTGGGGACCGGCGACGGGCGGATACTGATCGCCGCGGCGCACGATCGCGGCGCGTCGGGACTGGGCGTCGATCTCGACCCAGTCCTGATCAGGCAGGCGAGGGACGAAGCCGCGGATCTCGGCCTGTCCGACCGGATCGACTTTATCGAACAGGATCTGTTCGAAACACCGCTCGGCGAGGCGGACGTCGTCACCCTGTTCCTGCTCCCGGAAGTCAATCTGCGCCTGCGCCCTCGCCTGCTGGCACAGCTGCGCCCCGGCGCGCGTGTGGTCAGCAATCGATTCGACATGGGCGATTGGGAACCGGACGAGGAGCGGCGCGTGGCGGGTTATCCGGCATACCTGTGGATCATCCCGGCCGATGTGTCGGGCACATGGCAGATGGAGTTCGACGGGCGGACAGCGATCCTTGATCTCGGCCAGCAGTTCCAGCAGGTCAGCGGCACCGCCACCATCGATGGAGTGTCCCGGCCCGCCATTGTCAATCTGGTCGGGGAGAGCCTGCATATCACGCTCGACCTCGCAAACGGGCAACGCTTCTTCGAAGGTCGCATAGACGGCGATCGGCTTGTTTCGACGAATGAAGACAGCTGGTCGGCGATGCGCACCGGGGGAGAGGTGGCAAAGGGTTGAGGGAACCGGCCGCGACCTTACATCAAGGGCCGACCATGCCGCTTCACCTCACCAAGATCGCCTTCGGCGCGCAGAGCTTCGCCGATATCGAGGCATGGTATGCGAACCGCGCCGGGTTCAAGGTCAACACCCGCTATCGCCCCACGCGCTGGGAGGAAACGATCGGCGGATCGCTGTTCTGGATCCACGAGCACAACCTCGTCGCCCGCAGTCGCATCACCGGTTACGAGCAGCAGGACAACGGACGCTGGTGGATCGTAATCGAGCCGAAGCTGGTGAAGGTCCTCCCCCGTCCCAAGCGCGCGCACCAGGGCTGGCGCTACCTCAAGGGCGAGCCGCCGCGCGACCTGGAGGACGGCGAGGACCCCGGCGATGTCATCCCCGGCAGGCTGGCGGGCAAGCTCTCGCGTCTCGGCCTCATCTGATCCATACACATTTGCGAAAGCCGCGCGCGCCTACACCCGCCGCACCATTCCGATCGAAAGGATCACCAGGCTCATGAAAATCGCCCTTGCCCTCGCCGCCGCCGGTCTCGCCCTGGCTACCCCGCTTGCCGCGCAGGACGTTTCGCCCGAGGCGCTGAGCCAGGTTCAGCCCGCCGATCCCGCAAGTGTGAGCGACGAGGAGATCGCCACCTTCGTGACCGTGGTGATGCAGGCGCAGGCGCTCGAGGAGGACGAGAGCCTGAGCGACGAGCAGCGCATCGAGGGCTTGTTCAACGCCGCCATCGCGCAGGGCATGAGCGCCGACCGCTTCGTCGCGCTGAGCATGGCGATCGGGCAGGACGAGGCGCTGCAGCAGCGCGTGCAGGCTGCCGTCATCGGCATGGTGCCGGGCGACGCCGAAGGCTAGGCCGGGCTTTTCGGAACACCCGGTGCTCCTCGTCCATTGATGGACAAAGGAGAACCGAAATGTCCGAGCGCCAGAGCGCCCATCCCGACAACGAACTGATCGACACCCTCACCGACGTCGCCCCCTCGCAGCAGAGCCGCGCGGGTGGCGAGGTCGCCAAGGACGTCGGCACGCGCGGTGAACTGAACCGCGCGACCGATCCCGACAACCGCGAGCCCGTGGTCGGCAGCGACAATCCGTCAGACGATGCGAAGAAGGGCCCGAAGACCCGCGCCGCGATCCAGTCGGAGCGCGACGACGCCTAGACCGGCGGCTGCGGCGGGCACATCAGCGTCACCGTCTCGGCCTCGCGGTCGAAGGTGATGCTGGCGCAGTGGCCGATCGTGTCGAGGCCGATGTAAAGCCGCTGCATAGGCACCTCGCGCCCGCTGTCGCCCGTGACGACGATTTCGTTGGGATCGGGCTCGGGCGGCGCTTCATCGGTCAGCCCGCTGGCATCGCCCATATCGGAGACGCGCACCGCCAGGTTGCGTATCTCCAGCTCGCCAAGCATCAGCGGTGCGCTCAACGTCAGCGGGCGCACGGGGCGCTCCACGCCGTACAGCACCGGGATCTCGCGCGCCTCGCCGGAGAGCCATCCGCCAGTGGCATCGGCGATCCACTTGCCGCCCGTCGCGCTGACGAGGCTTTCGGCCCGGGTCAGATTGAAGGCGACGAAGATCGTTCGGTCGCCGACCTGCAACGAAGGGCCCGACTGGCTGCGTCCCATGTCGGGCGCGATGGCAAAGGTCAGCGGACGGTCTTCGGCCTGCGGTGCCCGCATCTGGATGACGGTGCGGGCGAACGGAAAGGTGGTCGGACCGGCCAGCACGTCGGCCCCGTCGATCACCTGCGCCTGGCTGAAGGCGGTGCGGCGGCGGAAAGTCCCGCCGTGGGTATGGTAACGCACGGTATCGGTGCGGAACAACAGCCGCGTCGCCCCGATGACGTAGACGTAGCCGATCATGCTCGGCTCCAGCCCCAGCCGCGCGGCGGCATCGGCGTTGACCGTGGGCACGGATATCGCGTCGGGCGCGACGATCACCTCGACCGGCATTTCGTTGATAGTCATCGTGACGGGCTGGTTGGCGTTGACCACCAGTTCCATCTGTTCGAGGTCTGCGCGCTGCGCAAAGGCGCGCGCCTCGGGCACCACGGCGGCGCCGAGCGCAAGCCCGGCCAATGCGAGATTTCGCGGCAATTGGTAACTCCCCTGTCGTGCCCCTGCTTGCGTTTGAGGGCCGGGCGACTTAACGGGAAGTGAAGCGTCAGGCGGCCGCTTCCATGCTGGCGATCTGCACCAATGCGCGGGCGAAATCGGCGGGCTCGGCGCTGCCCTGGAGGATGTATTTTCCCGCGATCACGAAAGTGGGGACGGCGGTGATACCGCTTGCCCTCGCGCGGGCCTCCTCGTGGCGGACGGCTTCGTCCAGCGCGGGATCGTCGAGCGCGCCGAGCGAAGCCTCGCGCTCCAGCCCGATGCCGGCGGCGACATCGGCCAGCACCTCGCGGTCGGATACGTCCCGCCGCTCGCGGAAATGCGCGGCGAACAGCGCCAGCTTCAAGCGTGTCTGCACCTCCGGTCCCGCGTCTGCCAGTGCCCAGCGCAGCAGCTTGTGCGCATCGAGGGTGTTCCACATCATCGGTTCGGGCGAAGGGTCCTCGGTGCCGGTGTAATCCAGCGGAAAGCCCGCCTCGCGCGCCTTGGCGTGCAGCGTTTCGCGAATGGTCGCGCTTTCTTGCGCCGAACGACCGTAGACCTCGGCCAGGTGGGCGGCCTGCGACTTGCCTTGCGGCGGCGCCTCGGGATTGAGCTCGAAGGGCATCCAGCGGATCGTCGCCGCGACATCGCCGCCAAGCTGCTCCAGCGCGCGGGCGAGGTTGGCGTGGCCGATGGCGCACCACGGGCACATCACGTCGGACCAGATGTCGATGTCGAGAGCGGTCATGCAGTTTCCTCCAGCCACCATTGCAGCAGGTAGCACGCGATGGCGACGGGCGGCGGGGCGACAAAGGCGCGGGCGTCCTGCCCCCGCGCCATCGCGTCGGCCACGTCCTCGCGGGTGAACCAGCGCGCGTCCTCGAGTTCCGTCAGGTCGACAGACAGCTTGGCGCTGTCGGCGCGCGCATGGCAGCCGATCATCAGCTGGCTGGGAAAGGGCCACGGCTGGCTGGCGACGTAGGAGACGTCGCGCACGTTGAGGCCGACCTCTTCCAACACCTCGCGCGCCACAGCATCCTCCACGCTTTCGCCCGGCTCGACGAAGCCGGCAAGCGCGGAATAGGCGCGATCGGGCCAGCCACGCCCGCGGCCGAGAAGCAGCGCGCCATCATGTTCGACCAGCATGATGACTACCGGGTCCGTGCGCGGAAAGTGCTGCGCCGAGCACGACGGGCAATCGCGCTGCCAGCCGCCCTTGGCGATGGTGGTGGCCGCGCCGCAGCGGGCGCAGAACCTGTGCCGCGCATGCCAGTCCACCAACGCCCGCGCCCCGCCGTAAAGCGCCAGCTGGTCGGCGGGCAGGCGGCCGAGCGCGGCGCGGTCGATGCGCTGCTCGTATGCGGGGCGATTGTCGCCCTCCGCGGGGACGGCGGCAAACAGCGCATCGCCCTCGCGCAGGCCGAGGAACACCAGCTCCGCACCATCGTCCGCCAGCGGCACGAAGGTCAGCGCGTCGCCAGCAGTGACCGCGGCGAGACCGTCCATCGCCAGCAGGCGGGAGGCAGGGTCGGCGCGCAGCTGCGCCAGGTATTCGGGATCGGCGCGGACGTGGTCGGCCCGGTCGATGCCGTGGCCGGTAAAGGCGATCCCCGCCCCGCTCACGCCGCCGCCCTCATGCGGCTCGCCGCGCCGCCATCTGCGCCGCCGCGTCCTCGGCCACGACCACCGGGAAACGCTGCTGCACGTCGTAGCTTTCGGCGGGCATGTACTGCGTCATCAGCGTCTGGCGCAGGCCCCAGTCGAGGTTCACCAGCCCCGCCGTTCCCGCCGCCCCGAACCAGCCGAACAGGCCGGCCGCCTCGCCCGTGCCGACCAGCCCGCCGGCACCGTAGCCGAAGGCGCGCCCACCGCTGGAAAAGCCGCCGTTCGCCGCCAGCGTATCGGGCATGAGGTCCGACGTGCCCAGCCGCACCGCCGCCTCGCTCATCACCCGGCGCCCGTCGAATTCGCCGAGGCCGGCGAGCATCTGCAGGAAACGGTCGTAGTCGCGCGCGCTCGAAACCAGCCCCGCTCCGCCAAAGGGAAAGGCCGGGCGGTCGAGGAAGACCGAGCTGTTCGGCAGGTCGATGGGGATCGGCAGGCCGCCCATCACGAAATAGTTGGCCGCCAGCCGCCCGGCATCGCCGCGCGCGACGCGGAAGGTGGTGTTGTCCATCCCCAGCGGATCGAACAGGCGCGTTTGCAGGAACGCATCGAAGGCCTGCCCGCTGACCATCTCGATCACCCGCCCCAGCAGGTCGAGCCCCATGGAATAGCTCCAGCGCGTGCCCGGCTGGTAGACCAGCGGCATCTCCGCGAGGCCGTCGGCGAAATCCTCGAGGCTGCCGGTCGCCGCGCCGCCGAAGAATTCCTGCGCCAGTTCCATCCGGCTGACCGCGGCGGGCACCAGCCCGCGCCGCCCGTAGGCCGCCTTGATCGGGCCCTGCTGGATGATCGGATACCCGAGCCCCGAGGTATGGGTCAGCAGGTGACGGATGGTGATCGGGCGGACCGCCGGCTCCAGGTTGTCGGCAGTGATTGGCCCATCGTAGACCTTTTGCACGCGCATGGTGCGATAGGCGGGGAGAATCTCGTGAAGCGGCTGGTCGAGCGCCAGCAGCCCGTCGTCGATGCACATCATCGTCGCCATGCCGGTGATCGGCTTGGTCATGGAATAGATGCGCCACAGTGTATCCGGCCCCACCGCGTCGGGCCCGCCGAAGGTGCGCGATCCGGCAGCGATGAAATCGGGCGCGTCCTGCTGCCAGCCGAGCCCCGCGACCATGCCCGCCACCTTGCGCTGGTCCACGAAGCCGCTGACGAAGCGCTGGACCGAAGGCCAGTCCGAAGCGCGCGCCAGCGCCGCCAGCGGCGAGGCGGCAAGCAGCGCGCCCGCGCCCAGCACGGCGGACCCGCGCAGCGCCTCGCGGCGGGAAAGCGAGATGGCGAAATCGGTCATGGCAAGGGGCTCTCGGCGGAAGGTTGCGAATGCAGACCTAGATACCCCGCAAGGCTGCATCAAGCTTGAACGGGCGCGCTGTATTGCCTATCTAAGACAGATGCTGAACATCGTCTCGATCCTTGTCGGCCTGCTCTCGCTGGTCATCGTCATCCCCTCGCAGATACCGCTCCTCGGCATCGGCAACTGGCTCGCCCTGCCGCTGCTGGCGGTGGGCATCGTGATCGGCCAGCTGTCGAGCAAGAACACCGGGCGCAACCTCAACCTGGTGATCCTCGCCATCGCGGTGGTGCGGCTGATGCTCGGCGGCGGCGTCCTCTAGTCCGCGCGGCTCGCCAGCACCCGCTCGGCCGCCTTGGCGAAGAGCGTGGGCAGGCCCGCCTCCGCCAGCCGGTCGATAGGCCACCATTCGCCCTCGCCCTGCGGATTTGTATCGCCGGCGTGAAGCGCCACGCCCAGCTCGAGATCGAAATGGGTAAACCCGTGGCGCACGACGCCTGCCGCTTTCCACGCGCCCGCTATAGGCGCATCGCCGCCGCCATCCGCGCCCGCGCGCCAGCCATCGTCGGGTAAGGCGCGCATCCCGCCGAGCATTCCCTTCGCCGGGCGCCTGACCAGCCAGACCGCCCCCTCGCGCTCGATCCAGAAGGCCGTGCCGGTCCTCAGCGGCTTCGCCTTTTTCGCCGCCTTTATCGGATAGCGCAGCGGGTCACCCGAAGCGCGTGCCGCGCAGTCCGATTGCAGCGGGCAGAGCAGGCACCTGGCGTCGCGCGCGGTGCAGATCGTCGCGCCGAGGTCCATCATCGCCTGCGCGAAGTCGCCCGCCCGCTCGTCGGGGGTGATTTCGTCGGCCTTCGCGCGGATCGCCTTGCGCGCGCCCGGCAGCGGCGCGTCGATGGCGAAGATCCGTGCGACCACTCGTTCGACATTGGCGTCCACCACCACGGCGCGCCGGCCGAGGGCGATCGCGGCCACGGCGGCGGCGGTATAGTCGCCCACGCCCGGCAGCGCGCGCAATCCGGTCTCGGTATCGGGAAAGCCGCCCAGCCCGGCCACCGTCCGGGCGGCCTTCACAAGGTTGCGGGCACGCGAATAGTATCCGAGCCCGGCCCAGGCGGCCATCACCTCTTCCTCCGGCGCGGCGGCGAGGGCCTCCACCGTGGGCCAGCGCGCGGTGAAGCGGGCGAAATAGGGCACGACCGCGGCGGTCGTGGTCTGTTGCAGCATCACCTCGCTCAGCCACACACGGTAGGGATCGGGCCGCTCCTCGCCCCTCACCCGCCACGGTAGGCGCCGCGCGTTGCGATCGTACCATTCGAGCAGCTTCGCGGAAATCGTGGCAGTCACAGTAGCGGGCACGGCCCGGCTATGGCATGGCGGCACGGCTCATGGAACGCGACGAATCCGAGAAACCGGGGAAGACCCCGCCCGCCACCGCGCGCGCAAAGGGCAAGGCCAAAGCCAAGGCCAAGCCCTACGAGCGCCCGCGCGGCGGCCCGGCCCTGCCCGTCGCCGACCTCGTCCCGCAGATCGGCCGCGCCGCCTTTCGCCGCTTCGGCTTCGTGCAGTCGAGCGTCGTCACCCGCTGGCCCGAGATCGTCGGCGCGGCCCACGCCCGCGTCTGCATGCCGGAATCGATCCGCTTTCCGCCGGGCGAAAAGTCGGACGGCATCCTCCAGCTCGTGGTGCTGCCGGCCCACGCCCCGCTGATCCAGCACGTCATCCCCGAGATCATCGAGCGGGTGAACCGCTTCTTCGGCTACAGGGCCATAGCCCGGGTGAAGATGCGGCAAGGCAGCGTTAAGCCGCCGTCATCCACGGAAAGGCGCGTGCCGCCGCCCTCGCTCAAGCCCATTCCGATGGACCTTGGCGAAGGCTTGCGCGATATCGGCGATCCCGAATTGCGCACGGTGCTCGAATCACTGGCCCGCGCTGTCGCGCAGGAAGAGGACGAAGCGAAATGAAGACCTGGCTGTCAGCAGCCCTCGCCGCCGCCCTGTGCGGGCTGGCTGCCGCCCCCGCCGCGGCGCAGAACTGGAACGCGACGTACGAGCGCACGGCCACCGGCCACCGCATCGGTAATCCCGATGCCGATATCCAGCTGATCGAATACGTCAGCTACACCTGCCCCCACTGCGCGCATTTCGAGGCCGAGAGCGAGGCGGAGCTGCGCTACGTCTACGTCCACGAAGGTCAGGCCGGGGTCGAGGTGCGCCATCTCATCCGCAACATCGTGGACATTGCCGCCGCGCTTAGCGCCGAATGCGGGCCGGAGGACGCGTTCTACGAAAACCACCGGATGTTCCTGAATACGCAGGACGAATGGATGGGCCGCGGCCGCGCGCTTTCGCAGGCGCAGCAGGCGCGCTGGGCGGCGGGGGACTGGGGATCGCGGATGCGGGCCATCGCCTCCGACCTCGATTTTTACGAGATGATGGAGCCGCGCGGCCTGTCGCGCTCCCAGCTCGATGCCTGCCTGACCGACCAGGCGCGGGCCGAGCGGATCGTTGAACAGTCGGAGGCCAACGCCGCCGAATTCGGCGTGCAGGGCACGCCCAGCTTCGTGCTCAACGGCTCGCTGCTCGACGGCGTGCACAGCTGGCCGCAGCTCAGCCAGGTGCTCGCCGCCACGCGCGAGATGGCCCTCGCCCCCACGCAATAGGGCATAAGCCTGTGCAAAAGCGCCGTCACGCGGACCCGCGGCGCTTTGCTCACCCGCCGCCGTGCGGTTAGTCTCGGGGTTCGCCTGACTACGGGAAGACTTCTGCCATGAGCCGTTCGCGCCGCCTTACCCTCGCCCTCATCGCCGCGCCGCTGGCGCTGGCGCTCGCCGCCTGCGGTGACGAAGCCGACGACGAGGCGGTCCTTGCCGGAGAGCCGGTGGCTGCCGTGCCGGCACCCGCGGGCAGCACGTGGTCGGAACAGGCCGTGCGGACCGAGGCCGGTGGCTGGCAGGTCGGCAACCCCGACGCGCCGATCAAGCTGATCGAATACGGCTCGCTCACCTGCCCCGCCTGCGGCCAATTCTCGGTCGACGGGTCGGAAGCCCTGCACCGCGAATACGTCGACACCGGCCGGGTCAGCTACGAATTCCGCACCTTCATGATCCACGGCGTGCCCGATCTCGTGATGTCGCGTCTGCTCGAATGCGGCGCGGTGACCTCGGCGGTGCCACTGGCCGATCAGATCTGGCAGTCGATGATGGCGGGCAGCCCGCCGTTCGACACCACCAACGGCGCGGCGCTCGAACAGGCGAACGCCCTGCCCGAAGGCCAACGCCTCGTCGCGCTTGCCGACACCGCGGGCACGCTCGACTTCTTCGCCGCGCGCGGCATCAGCAAGGACCAGGCCGCCACCTGCCTCGCCGACTTCAATGCCGCACAGGCGCTGTCGGACAAGACCACGGCCGCAGCCGAGGCCGACAACGTCAACCGCACGCCGACCTTCTTCCTCAACGGCCGCCAGATCGACGAGAGCAGCTGGGCGGGCGTCGAGGCCGCCCTGCAACGCGCCGGCGCGCGCGACGAATAGGGCCTGAGAGGGGGCGGCGCAGCGATGGAGTTCCGCAAGCTCAGGCTGAGCGGCTTCAAGAGCTTCGTCGAGCCCGCCGAACTGCGCATCGAGCCGGGGCTGACGGGCGTCGTCGGCCCCAACGGCTGCGGCAAGTCCAACCTGCTCGAGGCGATCCGCTGGGTGATGGGCGAGAACAGTCCGAAGTCCATGCGCTCGGGCGGGATGGAAGACGTGATCTTCGCAGGCACCGCCACCCGCCCGCCGCGCGATTTCGCCGAGGTGGTGCTCCACGCGCGGGACGACGGCGGCGACGAGCTCGACGTGGTGCGCCGGATCGAGCGCGGCGCGGGCAGCGCCTACCGCGTCAACGGTCGGGACGTGCGGGCCAAGGACGTCTCGCTGATCTTCGCCGATGCCGCCACCGGCGCGCACAGCCCAGCGCTCGTCAGCCAAGGCAAGATCGCGCAGGTCATCGCCGCCAAGCCGACCGAGCGGCGCATGATGCTGGAAGAGGCGGCGGGCATCGCCGGTCTGCACGTGCGGCGGCGCGATGCCGAACTGAAACTGCGCAGCACCGAGAAGAACCTCGAGCGGCTCGAGGACCTGATGGCAGGGCTCGACACGCAGATCGCTTCGCTGCGGCGGCAGGCCAAACAGGCCGAACGCTACAAGGCGCTGTCCGACCAGATCCGCGTGGCCGAGGCGCGGCTGCTGTTCGCCCGCTGGCGCGACGCCGCGGCGGCCGCGGAGGCGGCGCGGGCCGAGGCGAAGGCGGCGGACGAAAAGGTTGCAGAGGCGCAGGAACTGGCGAAGCGGGCGCAGGCGGCGCAGCACGCTCTGGCGGCGAAGCTGGCAGAGCTGCGCGACGAGCTCGCCGACCGCCGCGACGATGCCTCCGCCCACGGGCACCGCATGGCCGCGCTCGCCAGCCAGCTCGAGGCGGCGGAGCAGCGGCTGCGCGATCTCGACCGGCAGCACGCGCGGCTGGAGGAAGACCGCGTCGATGCCGACCGCATGACGCGCGACGCGGCGCAGGCGATGAAGGATCTGAGCGCCGCGCTGGCCCAAGGCGAGCGCACGCTGGCGCAGGACGAGGCGAAACGCCCCGAGCTCGAACGTGCGCTGGAGGCGGCCGAGCGCGCGGGCCGTGCGGCGGAACTGGCGCTCGCCAATGCCACGGCCGAGAACGCCGGGGTCGAGGCGGAATGGCGCGTGGCCGAGGCCGAGGTGACGCAGGCCGAGGCGCGGCTGGCGCGGCTGGACGGCGAGGCGCGGCGCGTGGCCGACCAGCAGGCGGCGCTCGCGGACGAAAGCGATCCCGAGGCAGAGGTGGCGGAAGCCCGGCAGGCGGTCGCGGCGGCGGGCAAACGGCTGGCCGCCCTGCGCGGCGAGATCGAGGCAGAGCGCGCGCGCAAGGACACTCTCACCGCGGCGCGTGACGAGGCGGCGGCGGCACTTTCTTCCGCGCGGGCCGAACTGGCGGGCGTGGAGCGCGAATACCAGGCGCTGAAGCGCGACCGGGAGGCGCGCGAGCGGCAGCAGGCGGGGCGGCGGGGACTGCCCGTGGCGCTCGACCGCGTGGCGGCGGAACGCGGCTACGAACGCGCCCTCGCCGCTGTGCTGGGGCGCGATGCAAAGGCACCGCTCGGCGCTCCGCAAGGGACCGGAGAGGGGCGGTACTGGACAGGGTCAGAGCCGCCCAAGCCGGTGGCGGACAGCCTGGCCCACCACCTGCGCGACATTCCGGCGGAGCTCGCCGCCCGCCTGGCGCTCGTCCACGTCGTCGACGAGGATGACGGGCGCACGCTCGCTTCCGGCGAGTGGCTGGTCACCCGCGAGGGCGCGCTGCGGCGGTGGGACGGCTTCGTGGCGCGCGGCGAAGGCGCGGCGGAGGCGGCCCGTCTGGAGGCGGACAATCGCTTTGCCGACCTTGCGAACCAGCTCCCCGACCTGCGCTATGCGGCTCAGGCTGCCGAGACGGCGCAGGGCGAGGCGCAGGACGCGCTGAGGACATTGCAACAGGATCTCGTCGTCCGCGACCGGGCGCTGGATGCGGCGGCGGAGGCCGAGCGCCATGCCCTGCGCGCGCTCGACCAGGCCGAGGCGCGGCGTGAGAGGCTGGCGGAGCGACGCGACGTGCTTGCCGCCGCCTTGGCCGAGCACGCGGGCCAGCGCGAAGCGGCGGAAGCGGAACTCGCCGCCGCCAGGAGCAAGCGCGACGCCCTGCCCGATCCGGAGGCAGGGCGCGCCGCGCTCGGAGCCGCGCGGACCCGGCACACGGCCAAGCGCGAGGGCGTGCAGGCCGCGCTCGCCGCGCTCTCCACCCATGACCAGTCGCTTGCCGTCCTGCGCGAGCGGGTCGCGACCCAGCGCGCCGACATCAAGGGCTGGGAAGCGCGCGCGGGCGATGCCGCCACCCGCCTCGCAGGCATGACCGCGCGTTTCGAGGAAATCGCCGAGGAACGCGCCGTTGTCGCCGCCAAGCCGCAGGGGTTGCTGCGCGAGATCGAGGGTGGCGAAGCTGTGCGCGCCCGGCTCGGCGAGGACCTGCGCAAGGCCGAGGCCGACGTGGCCGAGGCGACCGAGCAGTCGCGCGAGGCCGACAAGGCGCTGGCCGACCTCAACGAGGCGCTCTCCACCACGCGCGAGCAGCGCGCGACGCTTGCCGCGCGGGCAGAGAACGAGGAGCAGCGGCGCGAGGAGATGGCGCGCATTTCCGGCGAGCGATTTCAGTGCCCGCCCCCGCTGCTGCCCGGCCGCTTCGACTTCGACGATGCGGCGGTGCGCAACCACGGTCTCGAAGGCGAGGAGATGGACCGCCTCGTCAACAGCCGCGAGCGGATCGGCCCGGTCAACCTCGTCGCCGCCGACGAACTGGCGAAGATCGAGCAACAGCACGGCGCCAGCGCCGAGGAGCAGGCGGAGCTTGCCGAGGCGGTCAATCGCCTGCGTCATTCGATTGGCAGCCTGAACCGCGAAGGCCGCGAGCGGCTGCGTGCCGCGTTCGAGGAGGTCGACGGCCACTTCCGCCGCCTGTTCACTCGCCTGTTCGAAGGCGGCCAGGCGCATCTTGCCATGATCGACAGCGACGACCCGCTGGAGGCCGGGCTGGAAATCTTTGCGCAGCCGCCGGGCAAGCGGCTGCAATCGCTCAGCCTGCTTTCGGGCGGCGAGCAGGCGCTAACCGCAACCGCGCTGATCTTCGCGCTGTTCCTAACCAATCCGGCACCAATCTGCGTGCTAGACGAGGTCGACGCGCCGCTCGACGATGCCAATATCGAGCGCTTTTGCGACCTGCTCGACAGCATGGTGCGCGAAACCCAGACGCGCTACCTCATCGTCACCCACAATGCCGTCACCATGAGCCGGATGCACCGCCTGTTCGGCGTGACGATGGTGGAAAAGGGCGTCAGTCGCCTCGTCAGCGTGGATCTGGGCGAAGCCGAGGCGCTGGCGGCGGAGTAGCGCGAAGAGCTGCGTCAGGCCCGTACAAGCTCCGGGCGCACGGCAAAGATCATGTGCATCTGCAGGCCGCGGTCGGTGAACTCGCGCTCGATCCGGCCTTCGAGCTGGCGGATGGAGGCATCTATCATCCTCGTCCCGAAGCCACTCTCGCCCGGTGCGTCGGCAGCGCCCGCCTGGCCGACACCGCTTTCGATCCAGTCAAGTTCGACGCAGCGATCCTCCGGCACCGGCACGCGCCAGCTGATGTCGAGGCTGCCGCCCAGTTCCGACCAGGCGCCATACTTGACGCAATTGGTCACCAGCTCGTGCAGGATCAGTCCGAGCGGAGTAACCTGCCGGGCCACCACCTCCACCTCTGGACCGGACAGCGAGAGTTTCGTCGCCTCGGTCACATAAGGCGCGACGGCCGTGCGGATGAGGTCCTCAAGCCGGGCGACCGGGGTTTCCAGCTGCCCCTGCGTGACGGAATGGGCGATCGACAGGGCATTGATCCGCTCGCTGATCTTGTTCGCCGCCGCGGCCGTGTCGCTCTCGCCCCGCAGCGACATCCGCACGATGGCCTGCACAACGGCAAAGATGTTCTTCACCCGGTGATTGAGCTCGCGCGAGAGCAGGTCGGCCCGGTCTCTCGCCTCCGAAAGCGATTGCGCCGTGCGCGCCTCCGCCTCGGCGCGGGCGGTGCGAAAGATCTGCCACAGACCCAGCGCCAGTGCCGCCAGCATGGTGACGAGTAGCGCGATCAGCACCGGCACGATGCGGTTTTCGGTCGCCAGCGCGGCCTTGGTGGCATCGGCGAGAATATCACGCTCGATCGCCTCCAGCTCGCCGATGGCATTGCGGAAGCCGACCATATCGGCGCGCCCCCGATCGGTCTCGATCAAGCGCTGCGCATCCGTATTGCGACCGCTCTCGACCAGATCGATGGTCTGCGACATTTCCGCCAGCTTGGCATCGCCGAGGCGCTGCATGGTGTCCAGCAGCTCACGCTGGCGAGGCGTGGCGACGGGGCCCATCAGCCCTTCGAGCCGCTCCATCGCCAGCGGAAAATCGCGGCTGCCGGTGTGATAGGGCGCAAGGTAGTCGGGATCGCCGGTGATGACATAACCACGCTGCCCGGTCTCGGCATCGATCAGGGCGCGGCCACCCTGGCGCAGGGCGAAGAGGATGTCGCTGGTCAGCTGCACCTGCGCACGCTCGCGCCGCTCGGCAGAAATGTTGACGAGCACGGTCGCGATGCCACCCACTAGGCTGATGGCGAACAACGCGAACAGCACGAGACTGGGGATTCGCGGACCATCTCGCAGCAATTTCAATCGCATTGCCTGCCCTCACCCCCACGACATGTCGCGAAGCCGTTCCTAAGCCGATTTGCCGTTCTTTTACAAGAGCTTCCGAGCAGCCCTTCGGAACTATCTTAGTCCAGCACAGCCCGCGGTCCCGGGCCCTTCAGACCCAGCTTGTCGTCCTTGTTGTAAAGCTGGCACTTCGCAAGGCTGAGACAGCCGCAACCGATGCACTGGTCGAGCTGGTTGCGGGTGCGGGTGAGGAGGTTGATCTTCTCGTCGATGGCGCCGCGCATGGCCCGGCTGATCTTCTGCCAGTCGGAGAGTGTCGGATTGCGGCCTAGCGGCAGCTCGGCAAGGTGCGCCTCGATCTCCGCCAGACCCAGTCCCAGCTTCTGCGCGATCAGGATGAAGCTGACCCGGCGGATGTCGCCGCGCAGGTACTTGCGCTGGTTGCCGCCGGTGCGCAGCGGATTGAGCAGCCCCTTGTCCTCGTAGAAGCGGAGCGCCGACACCGCCACGCCGGTGCGCCGTGCAAGCTCGCCGATGCCGATGAACTGTGGCTGCATCGCATCTCCCCTCCTTCTTCCACAAAAGCTTGACCTCAACTTAGCTTGAGGTTGCACAAAGACCAAGTGCGAGTCGCGGCGGCCAACCCCGTGGTGGCATCCTCGCAATGTTTGGAACGCCTTACTGGAAGGATTTCATATCGTGACAGAGACAAGCCCGAGCGCCCGGATAGAGCACGTCAATCTCACCGTGAGCGACCTCGACCGCTCGATCGCCCTGTTCCAGAGCCTGTGCGGGTGGCATCTGCGCCTTCGTGCCATGCACGGCGCGCGCGGCGAATTCGCCCATGTCGGGACGGACGAGGACTACCTCGCGCTGTGGGCCGATGGCGGCGACCATTCGGGCCAGGCCAAGGGCCGACCGCTCAATCACGTGGGGTTGCAGGTGGCCGATCTTGACGCGGCCGAGCGCGCCGTGCGCGATGCGGGGCTCGAAACCTTCAGCCACGGCAAGTACGAGCCCGGCCCGCGCACGTTCTACTTCTTCCACTGGGACGGGATCGAATTCGAGGTGGTCAGCTACGCCTGAGGGTCAGAAGCTTTCTTCGTAGACCCGCGCGATGTCGCCTCCCCAAGCGCCGTGATACTTGTCGAGCAGGACCTGCGCCGGCACCTTGCCGCTGTCGACGATCTGACGGAGCGGCGCGAGGAAGCCGCTTTCGTTGTCGCCCATCGAGTTGAGCCGCGCGCGCGCGACGAGGCCGGCGTGGGCGATATCGAGCACCTCGCGCGCGAGGTCGCGCAGGGTTCCGCCGCCGGGAATCGGCGCGGCGAGCGCCTGCGCGGGCACGGCGGCGCGCAGGGCCTCGCGCTCGTCCATCGACCAGTCCTTGACGAGATCCCAGGCGGCATCCAGCGCGGTATCGTCGTAGAGCAGGCCGACCCACAGCGCGGGCAGCGCGCAGATGCGGTTCCACGGGCCACCATCGGCACCGCGCATTTCGAGGAAGCTCTTGAGGCGCACCTCGGGAAAGGCGGTGGAAAGGTGGTCCCACCAGTCGGACTGCGTGGGCAGTTCGCCCGGCAGCACGGCGAGTTCGCCGCGCAGGAAGTCGCGGAAGCTGTGTCCGGCGGCATCGATGTACTTCCCGTCGCGGAAGACGAAATACATCGGCACGTCGAGCATGTAGTCGACCCAGCGTTCGTAGCCGAAGCCGTCCTCGAACACGAAGGGCAGCATGCCCGTGCGATGCGGGTCGGTGTCGGTCCAGATGTGGCTGCGGTACGAGAGGAAACCGTTGGGCTTGCCTTCGGTGAAAGGCGAATTGGCGAACAGCGCGGTGGCGAGCGGTTGCAGCGCCAGCCCGGTGCGGAATTTCTTCGCCATATCCGCTTCTGACGAATAGTCGAGATTAACCTGTATGGTACAGGTTCGAAGCATCATGTCGAGGCCCAGCGTTCCGACTCGCGGCATGTGCCGCATCATGATGTCGTAACGCTGCTTGGGCATGACCGGCAGTTCGCCGCGGGTCTTGTCGGGCCACATCCCGAGGCCGAGGAAACCGACGCCCAGCTCCTCGCCCACGGTCTTGCACTGCGTCAGGTGGCGGCCGGTCTCGGCGCAGGTCTGGTGCAAGGTCTCGACCGCCGCGCCGCTGAGTTCGAGCTGGCCGGCAGGCTCCAGGCTGATCGTCCCGTCACTGCCGGACATGGCGATGACGTCCACGCGGCCGTCCGGTCCTGCTTCCTCGACCGGCTCCCAGCCGAACTGGCGCATGGCGAGGAGGATGTCGCGGATGCCGCCCTGTTCCAGGTAGCCGGGCGCACGGTGGTCCGTCGTGCGATAGACGAGCTTCTCGTGCTCGGTGCCGATGCGCCAGCGTTCGGGGGACTTCTCGCCCTTCTGCATCGGCTCAACCAGCTGGTCGCGGCTCTCGATCCGCGGTTCGTCTGCGGCGGAGGCCGCGCGGGTGCTCATGATCCCTGCTCCATGTGCCGACCTGTAGCGGGTCGATTGCTATTTGCCACTCGAATCCGTGCCGCCATCCGACCAGTCGCCCCTTGTGCCCATCCACAGCGAGAGCGCGGCCAGCGCCGCCGTCTCGCCGCGCAGGATGCGCGGACCGAGCGACACCGCGCGCGCCTGCGGGTGGGCGCGGATCATGGCGCGCTCGGCATCGTCGAACCCGCCCTCAGGGCCGATCAGCACGGCGGCTTTGTCCGGACCGGCGGCAAAGGCGGCGGCAGCGGGCGCACCGCCCAGCTCGTCGGCGAAGAACAGCGCGCGCCCGGCGGGCCAGTCGCGCAGAAGGGCCTCCAGCTTCACCGGCTCGCCGAGTTGGGGGAGCGCCG
Source organism: Aurantiacibacter luteus (assembly GCF_001010945.1). Taxonomy (GTDB): domain Bacteria; phylum Pseudomonadota; class Alphaproteobacteria; order Sphingomonadales; family Sphingomonadaceae; genus Alteraurantiacibacter; species Alteraurantiacibacter luteus. Next base: position 152,184 of record NZ_LBHB01000001.1, on the reverse strand, counting down.
TGCGCGCGCATTGCTCGGCCGCCTCCGTCATCAGGGTTCGCGCCCGGTCGGCGTTGAGCTTGTCGGCGACGCAGCGCCGGGTGACGACGGGCTGGATGCGCGCGGCACCGAGTTCCGTCGCCTTTTCCAGCACCATGTGGAAGCGGTCCTTCTTGAGCAGCGCCGGGACCAGCCACAGGTCGGGCACTTCCTCGCGCGCGCGCAGGCGCTCGGCCGCTTCGAGCACGACTGAACGCTTGCCCGCCTCCACCACGCGCGCGGCCCACTCGCCGGTCGCATCGTCGCACAGCACCACCGCATCGCCCTCCCCCACGCGCATCACGCGCGCGAGATAGTGTGCCTGCGGGCCACCGAGAGCGATCCGGGCGCCCGCCGACAGCGTCTGCTCGACGAACAGGCGCGGGGCGGAGCGCGGGGGCCAGGCCGGGGTCGCGGGCATGGCTAGGCACTTGGGCGAAGCGCGGCTAACAGGCAAGCCCACGATGACTGCCGACACGATCACCCCCGACACCCAGCACCGCAGCCTCGCCGAGCGTCTGCCGCAGCCCATGCGCGACTATGCGCTGCTGGCGCGGTTCGACCGGCCGATCGGCTGGTGGCTGCTGTTCTGGCCCTGCGCCTGGGGCGTCTGGCTGAGCGGGACGGGGTTCCAATGGTCGCTGATCGGCTGGCTGCTGCTCGGCGCGATCGCCATGCGCGGGGCGGGCTGCGTCTACAACGACGTGGTCGATGCCGATCTCGACCGCCGCGTGGCGCGCACGGCCAGCCGCCCTGTGGCGAGCGGCAGGGTGACGAAGCGTGCCGCCTGGGGCTGGTTGCTGGCGCTTTGCCTCGTCGGCCTCGTGGTGCTGCTGCAACTGCGCTGGCAGGCGCAGCTGGTGGCGCTTGGCAGCCTGGCGCTGGTCGCCGCCTATCCCTTTATGAAGCGGATCACCTGGTGGCCACAGGCCTGGCTGGGGCTGGTCTTCACCTGGGGGGCGCTGGTCGGCTGGACCGAGATGCGCGACGACCACTGGGCCGTCATGTTCGCGCTGTGGGGCGGCGCCTTCTTCTGGTGCATGGGATACGATACGATCTACGCCCTGCAGGACCGCGAGGACGATGCGCTGGTCGGCATCCGCAGCTCCGCCCTGAGGCTGGGCCGCCACGTGCGCGGCGGCGTGGCGCTGTTCTACGCGCTGGCGGCAGGCCTGTGGGCGCTGGCCTTCTGGCTGCTGCGAGGCGATGCGCTGGCGCTGCTCGCGCTCGCTCCTGCGGCGCTGCACCTGGCCTGGCAGGTGGCGACACTCGACCCGGCGGACCCGGTCAATCCGCTCGCCCGCTTCCGCTCCAACCGCTTTGCCGGCGCGCTGGTGGCGGCGGCGTGCTTCGTGGCGGGGAACGCCGGGGCCTGATCACTCCGCGGGCTGGAGGCGCACCGGCCTTCGCGGATCGATCCGCACCAGCACGCGCGCGAGGCGGCTCGTCACCGCGCCGTGCTCCTGCATCCACGCGTGGTAGGCGCCGTACCGCTCATCCTCGAGCAGCAGGTGCGCCTCCTCCGTCCGGGCGCGCCAGTAATAGATGCCGCTGACCACGGCGAGGAACACGGTGTTGCGCACCATGTCCGTCAGCGATCCGCCGGTGACGAGGAAGGGCATGACCGTCGACCACCAGAACAGGTTCTTCGACAGGTAGGCCGGGTGGCGGGTGAAGCGATAGGGGCCGTTGGTCAGCACGCCGCGATAGGTCAGGTTCGAGAAGCGTATGCCGAAGGCCATCGTCGCCCAGGCATAGACGGCGGTAAGAAACACCAGCCAAGTCAGCCACACCCACAGCAGCGCCTGCCAATCGCCCAGCCAGTAGGCCCAGCCCGCGGTATTTGTCTCGTAGGCGAGGATGTTGCCCAGCACGCCCCAGCTGAAGGGCGGATAGCAGGCGAGCGCCGCCAGCCAGCCGGCGAGGAAGGGATTGCCGCTGCGGATCTGCGCGTCGAGCGGGCGCATGGTGAGCAGGTAGCCGACCGTGCCGATTTGCACGTCGATCACGAACAGCAGCTCGAACAGCGCCGTGCCCAGCCGTACCGGATCGGCAGCGATGGCGGCAAAGTCGGTCTCCACCACCGAGGCGAAGCCCGGCGGCAGGATGGAGATCATGAAGGCCCCGAAGAATCCCTTGATGAACCAGGTGCGGGCGTGCTTCCTCACCTGCTCGCCGTCATAGCTCTCGCGCCCGATCAGCATGGCGCCGAAGTGCCAGGCATGGTCGCGCGGGTTCACCAGCACGCGGTCGAGCCACACGACGTAGGGCACCGACAGCACGAGCAGCGGCACCACGGCGGCGCCCAGCACCTCCATCGCGAACAGGTATTGCCCGTCCCAGTACCAGCGGCCGAGGCAATAAAAGGCGCCGATCGCGAACCACGTCACCCACAGCCCGGCGAGCTTGGTGATCGACACGTCGAGTGTTTCCGTGACCGGCTTGCGGCGACTCCAGTCGATGCCGGTGGTGGGGCGGCGGTGGACCTTGTCGACCAGCACCGACCATGCCGCCATCGCCACGCCGGTGAGCGCCATCGCCAGCAGCGCCGAATAGGGGCCCGACAGCCTCCCGCGCGATCCGTCGAAGCCGAAGGCCTCGACCACGGCGGGAAAGTTGCGGGCGAACAGGATGTAGCCGACCAGCGTCAGCAGGCCGACCGCGCCGACCCAGCCGGATACGTCGCTTTTCGGCAATGCGGGCGGGTTCGATCGGGCGTTGCGGGTCACGCCTGCCGCCCTAGCGCGAGAGGCGTCAGCGGCGGGTTAACGCCGCCGGGCGCTCTCGCCGCTGTCCCGTTGCGGGACGATCAGCGGTAGGCGGTGATGGTCCCGCTGTCGTCGAGGATGTACATCGTGTTGTTCGCCACCACCGGCGGCAGCGATACGCCGCTGTCGAGCTGGCTGTGATCGGCGACCGCGCCGGTCATCACGTCGACCGACTTCACCGCGCCGCGCGAACTGGCGATCCACAGACGGTTGCTGGCGAGCACCGGGCCGGTCCAGAAGATCGGGCCTTCGCGGTCGTCGGGATCGCGCCACTGGTCGAGCTGGGTCATCCAGCGGATGCGCCCCGTGGTGCGCTGGATCGCCAGGATGCGCGAATCGTCGGTCAGGGTGAAGACCCACTCGCCGATCACCGTAGGGGTGGAGATGCCGGCCAGCGTCAGTTCCCAGATGCGCTGGCCCGTCAGCAGCTCGTAAGCCGCCATGCGTCCGCCCTGTCCCAGCGCGTAGACGCGGCCTTGGTCGATGATCGGATCGGCATCGACGTCGGTCAGCGTGCCGACCGAGGTGGAGATGGAGGTGCGCGCCAGTGCGTCCGACCACAGCTCGCGCCCGTTCTCGTAGCGGTAGGCGACCAGTTCGCCGCTGGAGAAGCCTGCCAGAACGGTGCCCTGCCCGGCGGCAGGCGCGGCCACGCCGAACACGCCCTGCTGGCCGGAAGCCGCGGCGCGCTGCCAGCTCACCGCGCCGTCGTCGGCGCCGAGCGCGAAGATCTGGTTGTCCTGCGTCATCACGAAGACATTGTTGAAGGCGATGGTCGGCGCGCCGCGCAGCGGGCCGCCGGGCTTCACGCGCCAGATCTGCGCGCCGGTGGCAGCATCGAGCGCGACCACGTCGCCTACGCCGTTGGTGGCATAGACCCGGCCGTTCGCGAAACTCGCGCCGCCGCCGAAGGTGGCATCGGCCAGGTCGCCCGACACCTCGATGCGGTGCTGCCATACCCGCGCGCCGGTGGCGGCATCGAAGGCGTGGACCACGGCGCTGGTATCGACGGCGTAGACGCGCCCTCCGCCCACGACCGGCGAGGAGGCCAGGCGGCGGGTCTTGGTCGTTCCGGCAATGTCGGCGCTCCACGCGCGGACCGGGGTGGTCGACAGGGTGACGTGCCCGGCGACCTTGGCCGCGTTGCCGCCCGCCTGTTCCCAGCTGGCATTGGTCTGCGCCGGGGGCACCACGACTGCGACGTTCGCGAGCGCCGGATCGGCGACGATCTCGGTGGCGATGCGCGACAGGATCGGCTGGCGATTGCCGACCGTCGGAGTCACCTCCGAGTCATCGTCACCGCCGCCGAGGAAATCGAAGGTCTGGCAGCCGCCCAGCGACAGCGCGAGGGCGCAGGCCAAAAGGCGCGGGAAACGGGTGGTCGTTGTCATGGGTGTCATGCCTCTATTCGGCCAGCTCTACGGACGGCTGCTGGGCGTCCTGTCCGGTGATTTCCGCCAGCGCGGCATCGACGTCCTCGATGGCGTCGAAGCCGAGCAGACCGGCCAGCTGCCGGGTGCGTGCGCGGATGGATTGCGGGACGTCCTCGTCCTTCGAAATCGCGACCAGCAGCGGCCCCGCCTGATCGCGCTGGTTCTGCGCCAGGTAAGCGTGGGCGACGAGCTCGCCCGCGCTGCCGTAATAGGGATTGCCCGGCTGGGCGAGCGGGCCGATGCGAGCGATGACTTGCGCCGGCTCCATGTCGTCGTACTGCGTCGAAACCGAGCGGATCGCGGCAATGTCGCGCATCTGCGACGGCAGGTCGGCGTTGTTGGCGACCCGGTCGAACAGGGCCGCGGCCTCTGCCGGGCGATCCTGCTGGATGGCGATGCCTGCCTGCAGCATGGCGGCGGCCGCGGCCGCGCCGTCCTCGCCCGCGGCGATCGCGGCAAGCTTGGTATCGGCGAGGTTGACGTTGCCCGCCTCCAGCTCGTCGAGCGCCTGCACCAGCTGGGTCGAGCGTTCCTCGTCGCCCGCATGCTGCGAGGCGTTATACCACAGCCACCCGCCATAGGCCGCCATCAGAGCGACGAAACCGATGCCAAGCGGAACGCCGTATTTCTTCGCAAACGACGTGACCTCGTCCTGCCGGACGGCCTCGTCCACTTCGCGCATGAGCATGTCCTGCTCGCGGTCGCGCTGGGGGGTGGCGGGCGTGATGCTGGTTGCGGGAGGTTTGGCCACGAGGTCGGTCTGTCTTTACGGATGTTTGGTCAGGTGCCGCTCTTTAGCGGATGGCCCACGCATTTCAATCGAAGAGGCAGACGTGTCCCCGCGGCCGTGAATGGTGGATGAAGGCCCGCCCGCTCAGGCGCGCGGATATTTCTGCATCAGCCCGAAATACAGCGCGCGGTAGCGATCGATCATGCGCCGCTCGTCGAATTCCTCGCGCGCCTTTTGCTTGTTGGCCTGCCCGATCCGCTTGCGCGCAGCGGGATCGGCGGCGAGCCGTTGCAGGGCGCCGGTCAGTGCCCCGGCATCGCCCGGCGGAACGAGGAAGGGGCCGTTGTCACTCGACACCATCGCGCCGATGTCGCCCACGCGCGGCGCAACCACGGGCAGACCCGCGGCCATGGCCTCGACCACCGAAATGGGGAATTGCTCGGACCGGCTCGAGAGCGCGAACACGTCGAACAGGCCGACGAGTTTTGCGGGCTCTGCTACGAAGCCCGGTAGGTGGACGCGGTCCTCCACGCCAAGCCGCTCGGCATGGGCCAGCAGCGCCTCGCGCTCCGGCCCCTCGCCGGCGATGACCAGCTGCCATTCGGGCGGCAGGGCGGCAATGGCCTCGATCAGCAGTTCGAGCTGCTTGACCTTGCGCAGCCCTGCCAGTGTGCCGACCCAGAATTCGCCCTTGCGCTTGATCAGGCGCGGCAGCACATCGCGACTGGGCGGCGCGGCATAGGCGCGGGTATCGATGCCGTTGGGAATGCGCCGCACGCGGCTGCGCGGCTGGTCCCACGCGTTTAGCGCGATGTCCTCCAGCGTCGCGGAAGGCACCACCAGCGCGGCGCTGCGACCCAGCGCGATCCGGCGATACCAGTTGCGCCGCTTCTTCAGGCGCTGCGCCTCGTCTTCGTTGAACCCGTCCTCGTGGTGCACCAGCGGCGGCAACTTAAAGGCATCGGCGAAGATGGTGTGCGCCATCGCCGCGTCGATCGCGCCCCAGTTGTAGGTGCAGACGAGATCGTAGCCGGCCATCGCCTCGGCCAGTTTCTTGAGCCTGCCCGGCGTGGGCCTGCCGGTGAGCGAGGGAAACTTCGGCCAGCTGACCTTCGGCTTCCGGCCGATGAGGTGGGCCGCCCCGCGCTTCTCCAGATCGCCCGAGACGATGGCGTGATCCACCTCCTTCCCGAAGGCGTTGATCAGCTGCACCGTGCGCAGTTCCTTGCCGCCCGGATCGAAAGTCGAGTGCAGGTGGAGGATTTTCGGCACCCGGGCGCTCATGCCGCCACCCGCGCTAGGAGGTCGGCGACGGCGGAGCGGGCGGCCGGCTCCTCGAAGGTGGGAACGTGGCCTACCCCCGGCACTACGACGGCGGTGCAGCCGTCGATCTCGGCCACCATGCACGCCTGCGTTTCGGCGGAGAACAGGTCGGACCGCTCGCCTCGCAGCGACAGCACCGGCCGCCCGGCGAGCGCGCGGAAGACCGGCCACATGTCGACCGGTTCGTCCGGCGGCGGGGAGGAAATCGGCTCGGCGATGCGCATATCGTAGTCGAAGGCGATGCGCCCGCCGCCGCCCAGCGCCATCGTGCGCTTGGCCATGCGCAGCCAGTCCGCCATCGCGTAACCGGGATAGACGTCGGTATTGGCCTCCTGCATCGCGCGCGCGGCATGGACCCAGGTGGGGAAGCTGCGTCCCTGACCGACGTAGTCCTTGATCCGCTCGAGCCCGGCCGCCTCGATGTCAGGCCCGATGTCGTTAATGACGGCCCCTGCAAAGCGCGAGGCATCCTGCGCCGCCAGCAGCGCGATCACGATCCCGCCGAGCGAGGTTCCGACCGCGACGACCTGCCCCAGCCCCAGCGTGTCGAACAGCGCCGCCACGTCGGCGGCATATTGCAGCGGAATGTAGGTGGACGAATCCTTGGCGTACTCGCTTTCGCCGCGTCCGCGCAGGTCCGGACAAATCAGCCGCCATTCTCCGGCAAAGGCATCGGCCAGCGGCTCGAAGTCGCGCGCGTTGCGGGTCAGGCCGGGGATGCACAGCAGCGGCGGACGATCCGTCCGGCCGGCGTAATCGCGGTAATGCAGCGTCAGCCCGTCGGCGCTCTGCCAAGTGCCGGTGGTGTAGGCGGGTTCGCCCAAGGCGCAGTCCTTTCCCGATGGCCCGGCTTGCGGCGGGCGCTGGCGATGGCCACTAATGGTGCCATGCGCGACGAACCGCAACCTGCCGAATACCGCCTCGACCCGAAAATCCGCGAAGTGGCGGGCTTTCTCGCCGACCCGGTCGAACCGGCGCGCTTCCCGCGCGAGGAACTGCGCTTTCGCAATCGCCGGTGGGACAAGGCGGTGGGCCTCGGCGCGCTGACCGACGCGCAGTGGTGCACGCATTTCGCGCGGTTCGAGCCGCTGCCCGGCAACCTCGAGCAGCCGCTCGCCCTGCGCTATCACGGCCACCAGTTTCGCGTGTACAACCCGGAGCTGGGCGACGGGCGCGGGTTCCTGTTCGCGCAGCTGCGCGATGGCGACAACCGCCTGCTCGACCTCGGCACCAAGGGCAGCGGGACGACCCCGTGGAGCCGCACCGCCGACGGACGCCTGACGCTGAAGGGCGGCGTGCGCGAAATCCTCGCCACCGAGATGCTGGAGGCGCTGGGGGTGAATACTTCCAAGACTTTTTCCGTCATCGAGACCGGCGAGGAACTGGTGCGCGGCGACGAGCCGAGCCCCACCCGCTCCGCCGTCATGGTGCGCCTCAGCCACGGCCACATCCGCATCGGCAGCTTCCAGCGGCTGATGGCGCTCGGGCAGCACGAGGAGCTCGCCCGCCTCGTCGACTACTGCCTCGCGGTCTATCCCGGCCCCCTGCCGCCCGAGGGTGCTCCGGGGCGCGAGTTGCCCGCCGTCGTGCTGCTGCAGCAGGTAGCCGAGCGGCTCGCCGACCTTGCCGCGAGCTACATGGTCGCGGGCTTCGTCCACGGCGTGCTCAACACCGACAACATCAACATCACCGGCGAGAGCTTCGACTACGGCCCCTGGCGCTTCCTGCCCGCCTGGGACCCTGCCTTCACCGCCGCCTACTTCGACACCGGCGGCCTCTACGCCTTCGGTCGCCAGCCGGAGGCGATCCGCTGGAACCTCGGCCAGCTCGCCATCGCCTTGCGCCCACTGCTGCCGGACGATTCGGATGCCGAGCCGCTCATCGCCGCGCTCGATCGCTTTGGTCCGCTCTACGGCAAGGCAATGACGCGGCGGTTCTGCTGGCGGCTGGGGGTGAGGAGCCGCGGGATGGAGGCAGACGCGCGGCTCATCGAGACTGCGGAAAAAACCATGCGCGAGGCGCGCCTTTCTCCCGACGACTTCTTCTATCGCCACCGCGGCGGGCGCGCGGCCGACGGCGCACTTGGCGAGGCGCTGGCGGACTATCGAGCGCTCGAAAGCTCTCACCCCTACTGGTCTGAAAACGCACCGCAATCCATGCTGATCGACGAGGTCGAAACGCTCTGGAGCGCCATTGCGGAGCGCGACGACTGGACACCGCTCGAACACAAGATCGCCGCGATCCGGCGCATGGGCGAGGCGCTTGGCACCACCCCTCAGCCGTCCGGCCACGCCGAGTGAATTAACCCTACCTTTGCGCTCGCGCCCCAGCCGCGTTAGGGGCCTTGCCAGACCAGAACGCGGGAGCGCGCTACCCTTGCCTGAACTGATCTCTTACGAACCGGCCACCGGCGCCGAGCTCTGGCGCGGCCGTCACGGCGATGTCGACGATCTCGTCGCCCGCGCCCGCGCCGCCTGGCCGAACTGGGCCGCCCAGCCGCTCGCCAACCGCATCGAGCTGGTTCGCCGCTTCGCCAACGAGGTGCGCAAGGACACGGATGGGTTCGCCGAGCTGATCGCGCGCGAGACCGGCAAGCCCCTGTGGGAAGCGCGCACCGAGGTCGAGGCGGTCATCGCCAAGGTCGAGATCTCGGTGCGCGCCTATGCCGACCGCACCGGACAGAGGAAGCTCGACAGCGCGTTGCAGGGCACCGCCGCGCTGCGGCACAAGCCGCACGGGATCATGGCGGTGCTCGGACCCTACAACTTTCCCGCGCACCTGCCCAACGGCCACATGATCCCCGCGCTGATCGCCGGCAACGCGGTGATCCTGAAGCCGAGCGAGAAGACGCCGGCGGTGGGCGAGAAGCTGGTTGAGCTGCTCAACCGCAGCGGCGTTCCCGAAGGCGTGGTGCAACTCCTCGTCGGCGGCCCGGACGAAGGCAAGGCCATTGTCGCCCATCCCGACATCAACGGCGTGCTGTTCACCGGCAGCGCGCAGGTCGGCATCGCCATCAATCGCAAGCTGGCGACGGAGCCCGGCAAGATTGTGGCGCTGGAAATGGGCGGCAACAACCCCATCGTCGTATGGGACACGCCCAAGGTGGCCGACGCCGCCGCGCTGATAGTGCAGAGCGCCTTTACCACCGCAGGCCAGCGCTGCACCGCGGCGCGCCGCCTGATCGTCAACTCGAAGATGTACGACGCGGTCCTGGCAGAGACCAAGAAGCTCGCCGACCGCATCATCGTGGGCGCGCCGTTCGACGAGCCTGCCCCGTTCATGGGCCCGGTGATCGATAATACGGTGGCCGACCAGATGACCGAAAGCTTCGTCTACCTGCTCTCCAACGGCGGCCGGGCGATCAAGCACATGCGACGTCCGGACGATTCGCTGCCCTTCCTCAGCCCCGCAATCATCGACACCACCGCCATGCGCGAGCGGCCGGACGTCGAACTGTTCGGCCCGCTGCTGCAGGTGATCCGCGTCGACGATTTCGACGAGGCCATCGCCGAGGCAAACGCCACCCGCTTCGGCCTCTCCGCCAGCCTGGTGGGCGGCACGCCGCAGCAATACAACCGCTTCTGGGCCAACGTGCGCGCCGGGATCGTCAACTGGAACCGTCCGACCAACGGCGCGAGCAGCGCCGCGCCCTTCGGCGGGGTCGGCTATTCGGGCAACCACCGGCCCGCCGCCTTCTACGCCGCGGACTACTGCGCCTATCCGGTCACCAGCACGGAAATGGAACAGCCGCGCGCGAGCGTGGGCGTGGGGTTCAAGGAAGGCTGAGCGCCTGAAAATACAAGGCCCCCGAACCGAAGTCCGGGGGCCCACGGAACCCTGAAAAGTACAAGGCCCCCGAACCGAAGTCCGGGGGCCTTGGCGCGGCCCTCAACAACACGACCCGTGAAGGCCGCGCGCCGGTGCATTCCAACAGGGAAAGAACGCGCCCGGAAACTGTCTCTCTTACCGGAGATCGCAATCCTTCTAGCGCGGCCTGTCTGAATAGGCCGCAACTCGCACCGATGCTTGTCGTTCAGCATCGAGGAGCCTAGCGGGCTGGCGATGAGCGATACCCCGATCACCCGCCGCCGCGCCCTCTCGCTGGCGCTGGGCACCCACGCGATCTGGGGCGCGATGCCGATCTACCTGCTGCTGGTGCGCGAGGTGCCGCCGCTCGAATACATCGCCTGGCGCACGCTGTTCACCCTGCCGATCTGCCTGGCCTTCGTCTGGTACCTCTCGCGCGGCGAAGAAATGCGCCTGACGCTGTCGAGCGGGCGCACGATGCGCACCCTGCTGGCAAGCGCCACGGCGGTGGCGATCAACTGGTATCTCTACGTCTGGGCGATCCAGACCGGGCACGTCTATGCCGCGAGCCTCGGCTACTACATCCTGCCGCTCGTGATGATGCTGCTGGCCTTCCTTTTCCTGAAGGAGCGGCTCTCGCGCTGGCAGGCGGGCGCGGTGGCTCTGGCGGCACTGGGCGTAGGCGCCCTCGCGGTGGGGGCGCTGACGACGCTGTGGGTCAGCCTGACCCTGGCGACGACCTTCGGGCTCTACGGTCTGTTGCGAAAGACCGTGGCGGCGGGGCCGCTGACGGGGCTGACGGTCGAATCGATGATCCTTGCGCCCTTCGCTCTCGCCTATCTCGGCTGGGCGGCGCTGCAGGGCGAGGGGCTGGCCTTCGGGCGCGACGGGTGGGAGACCTTCGGCATCGTGATGGGCGGCTTCATGACCGCGGTGCCGCTCATCATGTTCGCCACCGCCACGCGCGCCCTGCCCTATACCGTGATCGGCTTCCTGCAGTTCCTCTCGCCCACCATCATCTTCATCCTGGGCCTGACGGTGTTCGGCGAGGAGCTGAAGCCCGCGCAGCTCGCCTGCTTCGTCGCCATCTGGATCGCGGTGATCGTCTTTACCTGGGACCTCCTGCGCACAAGCCGCAAGGCCGAGCCGCCGGTGCCCGCTACCCCCTGAAGCGCCAGCCCAGCGTTTCGCCCGCGTGGAAGGGCACGAGCTGTGTCTCGCCCGCGGTGATCATGTCGGGCACCATGAATTCGCCGCGCTCCAGCGTCACCGTGTCCGCATTGACCGGCAGGCCGTAAAACGCCGGGCCGTGGAGGCTGGCAAAGCCCTCGAACCGGTCCAGCGCCCCTTCCGCCTCGAACACCGCGAGGTAGCTCTCGAGCGCGTAGGGCGCGTTGAAGATGCCCGCGCAGCCGCAGGCGCTTTCCTTCGCCTCGCGCGCGTGCGGAGCCGAATCGGTGCCGAGGAAGAACTTGGGGCTGCCTCCTGTCGCCGCGCGGCGCAGGGCGAGCCGGTGCTTCTCGCGCTTGGCGACGGGCAGGCAATAGGCGTGCGGACGGATGCCGCCGACCAGCATGGCGTTGCGGTTGATATGCAGGTGCTGCGGGGTGATCGTGGCCGCAACGTTACCCCCCGCGCTCTCGACGAACTGCACGCCCTCCTCGCTGGTGATGTGCTCGAATACGACCTTGAGCGTGGGCAGCTCGGCCAGCAACGGCGCGAGGATCTGCTCGATGAAAACCGCTTCGCGGTCGAACACGTCCACATCGGCGTGGGTCACCTCGCCGTGGACGCACAGGACCATGCCGATCTCGGCCATCGTCTCCAGTACCTCGCGGATGTTGGCCACGTCCGTCACCCCGCTTGCCGAGTTGGTCGTGGCTCCGGCGGGATAGAGCTTGGCGGCAGTGAATACGCCTGCCTCGAACCCCCGGCGCACCTCGGCGGGATCGGTGCGGTCGGTGAGGTAGCAGGTCATCAGCGGCTTGAACGCCATGCCTTCGGGCACGGCGGCGAGGATGCGCTGGCGATAGGCCTCGGCGGCGGCGACGTCGGTGACGGGCGGGGAGAGGTTGGGCATCACGATGGCGCGGGCGAACTGGCGCGCGGTGTGGCCCACCACGCCCGCCAGCATCGCGCCGTCGCGCAAGTGGACGTGCCAGTCGTCGGGGCGGCGGATGGTCAGGGTCTCGCTCATGGCTTTGCCTATGGCGCGCGGCCACCTATCTGTCACCCATGACGATCGGACGCCTCGCCGCCCGCGCCGTGGTGCGCGTTTCTCCCACGGACGATGGCGAGGACGCCGCCGCATTCCTGCAGGGCTTGCTGACCAACGACGTGACCGGATCGGGGCCTACCTACGCCGGGCTGCTGACGCCGCAGGGCAAGGCCATGTTCGACATGATCGTCTGGCGTGACGGCGCGGACGTCCTGCTCGATTGCGAGGCGGAAGCGGCCGAGGATCTCGTCAGGCGGCTGTCGCTCTACCGGCTGCGGCGCAAGCTGGCGATTGCCGTGGACTCGGGGCTGGCGGTGTTCTGGAGCGACGAGGCCGAGAGCAGCTTAACACCCGACCCTCGGATGCCTGCGCTTGGCTCTCGGCGGCTGGGATTGGCGGACGACACGCCTCCGGTGGACCATGCCTACCTCGCCCATCGCCTCGCGCTCGGTGTGCCGGAGGGCCGCGCGGAACTGGGCGACGTGCTGTGGCTGGAGACCAACGCGGCCGAACTGAACGGCGTCAGCTTCACCAAGGGCTGCTACATCGGGCAGGAGAATACCGCGCGCATGAACTGGCGCAGCAAGGTCAACCGGCGCCTGATGGTGGTGCCGCTGGAGCGTTCGGACGAGAAGCGCCGCAAGGCCGCCTACCCGGATTTTGGTCTGGCAGTGGACCACCTTCGGGTGGAGGACATTCCAACCGATCTCGTGCCGGAGTGGATGACACCGGAAGGCTAGGCGCTTTCGCCGTAGGCTTGCGTGAAAGTCGCCACCAGCATCGCCTCTGCCCGGTCGCGAACCACCGAGCGCCGCACGCTCAGCGATTCGGCCAACGGCTCACCCAGCAGGGCATCGCCCAGCGCCATCAGCACCAGCGTAAAGGTGTTTTCGTGCATCGTTCGGCCGTTCTCCGGCGCACAGTCCTCGGGCAGCAAGTCGTCCACCAGCGCGTGAATCGTCTCGACGATGGGATCGAGCGCGTCCTCGTTGCCCGAGGCCAGCATCCAGCTCGCCAGCGCGCCGCCGCCCTCGCGACCGAAGGCATCGAAGGTGAGGTCAACCACCTCGCGCGGGCTGCCGATCCCGGCGCGCGTCGCCCGCACGGCGTCGGCGATCGAGTCGCACACGGTCTGCGCCAGGTGCCGGGCGAGCGCCTTTTGCAGGCCACTGGCGCTGCCGAAATGATGAAGCAGGTTCGCATGCGTGCGCCCCACGCGCCCCGCCACGGCCTTCAGCGTCACCGCCTGCGGCCCGGCCTCCAGCAACAGCGCGCGCGCCGCCTCAAGCGCGGCGGCACGGCTCTCGTCAGGGCTCATACGCTTTCTTGTTGACATTGGTGTTAGTAAGTCCCAAATTCAAGCGTCGGTAACGAAGGTTAGCATTATGACCGCCCAGCCACACTGGCAAGCTGCCAACCCCTCTTCCAGCCTCGTCGTGCGCGACCTTCGCTTCGCCAGAGACCTGCGCCGCGAAGAGGGTGTCGATCCGGTCGCGGCCGCCTGGTTTTCCGCGCTGTCGGCCAGCTTCCCGCGCGGAGAAGCGATGTTCATCGCTGCCGTAAAGGCTTTTCGCGAAGGCGCGCCGCCTGCGCTCGCCGCCGAGATCCGCGAGTTCGTGCGGCAGGAGGTGAATCACAGCCGCGAGCATCTCGCCTTCAATCGCGCGGTCGCCGCCGCCGGTTACGATATGCGCGAGATCGACGCGAGCGTGAACCGGCTGGTCGACCTTGCCATGTCGCGGCCGCCGATCGTGCAGCTTGCCGTGACCATCGCGCTGGAACATTTCACCGCCGTCTTCGCGCACGAATTCCTGAAAAACCCCGCCTCGCTGGCCACCGGCGGAATCGGCGATCCGGCGATGTGGGCCTGGCATTCGGTCGAGGAGATCGAGCATAAGGGCGTCGCCTACGACACTTGGCTCCACGCCACGCGCGACTGGTCCGACGGCAAGCGCTGGCGGGTACGCTGCCTGCTGATGCTGGTGGTGAGTCGACGCTTCCTCGTCAATCGCTCCACCGACGCGTTGCGTCTCCTCGAGCAGGACGGCATCACCGGTTTGCGGGCGAAGTGGCGGCTTGCGAAATATCTGTTCGGCAAGCCCGGTATCCTGCGGCGCATCTTTCCCAGCTGGCTCGGCTATTTCCGCCCCGGCTTCCACCCGTGGGACCACGACGACCGCCACCTGATCGCCGCGTGGGAGCGAGAGCAGGCGGCAGTCGCAGCGTAAAGGACTCGGCGCGCGTTCCTGCCGATCAGGCCGCGCGCCGCCATTCAAAAGGCGCCGGTTGGTCTTCCAGTTCGCAGGCGAACTCGACCAGCGGAGCGTCCTCGCCGCGCGCGAGGCTGTGGCGCATGGCCACGGTGCCGGTGGGGACGAAGCCCGCCTTGTGCAGGACCCGGCCCGAGGCGGGATTGTCCACGAAGTGTCCGGCGACCAAACGGCGGTGGCCGATCATGCGGGCGAGGTCGATCAGCGCACGTGCGGCCTCGGTGGCATAGCCCTGCCCCCAATGCTCGCGCGCGATCCAGTAGCCGATCTCCACGTCCTCGCCCTGCCTGCCGAACCCGGCGCTGCCGATCACGCCTTCACCCGGCAGTTGCACGAGGAAGTGGGGCGCTTTTCGGTCCTGCGGCAGGGCCACGAACTGCTCCGCCTCCGCCAGGCCGTAAGGCCAGGGCGCGCGGGCGAGGTTGCGGACGATTTCGGGCGCGGCGATGGCGCGGGCGATGGCGGGCGCGTCCTCGCTCCAGGCGGGACGCAGGAACAGACGCTCGGTACGCATGAACATCGGATTTCTCCCCATGGGTCGGGCCATGCGCCTCCAGTGCACGGCCCAGGTTTCAGAACGGGGAAGGAGAATGCAAAAAAGGAGACGGGGCGGCCCCATCTCCTTCCTGCTTTCCGGACCTTTTGGTGTCCGAAAGGGGCCATCCCGGTGGATGACCCCGTTATCGGATCATCCGATTACTCGGCAGCTTCCGCCATGGCGTCTACCGAGACGTACTTGCGGCCTTGCTTGCCATCGTGGAAGCGGACGCGGCCGGCCTCGAGCGCGAACAGCGTGTGGTCCTTGCCCATGCCCACGTTGGTGCCCGGGTAGAACTTGGTGCCGCGCTGGCGCACGATGATGTTGCCCGGAATCACTTCCTGGCTGCCGAACTTCTTCACACCGAGGCGACGGCCGGCCGAATCACGACCGTTACGCGACGAACCGCCTGCTTTCTTGTGTGCCATGGTCTTCTACTCCGTATCCGTCGGGCCGCGGCCCGATCAGTCCTTCTTGGCCGAGGTGGCGGCCTTCTTCTTGGGCGCGGCCTTCTTGGCGACGGGCGCCTTGTCTTCCGCGGCGTCCGTGGCAGGCGCGGCCTTCTTGGCAGCGGGCTTCTTGGGCGCGGCTTCCTTCTTGGGAGCGGCCTTGGCCTCTTCCGTCTTGGGGGCCTCGTCAGCCTTCTTAGCCGCTTCCTTCTTCGGAGCCGCCTTCTTCTCGTCGCCCACGCCCACGATGCGCAGCAGGGTCATCTGCTGGCGGTGGCCGTTCTTGCGGCGATAGTTGTGGCGGCGGCGCTTCTTGAAGACGAGCACCTTCTCGCTCTTGGCCTGGGCGATGATCTCTGCCGAGACGACGACCTTGGCCGCGTCCTTCATCTCATCCCCGTCGCCGGCGAGCAGAACGTCGCCCAGCGTGATCGTGTCGCCGGCATCGCCCGCCAGCTTTTCGACCGCGATCTTGTCTCCTGCGGCGACGCGATACTGCTTGCCGCCCGTGCGCACTACTGCGAACATGGTCCTGTCAACCTGTCTATCTGGTGTCCTCGCCACGGGCCACGCCCCCGGCAACAACAAAAAGGGCGCCCCGAGGGGCACCGGAAAGAGCGCAGCCGTTAGGCCAGCCGCCCCGCGCTGTCAACTGCCACCGATGCCGATTTCGCGGCATTTGTGCGCTGGAAAGCCCTTGTCCCACGATGTAGGGCGGTCGCGTGACCATGCAACCGCGCCTGCTGCCCGTTTTCGCCGCTTCGCTGGTGCTTCTCCCGCTGCTGGGGGCCTGCGCCAGCGCCGGCGAGGATGACTATCCGTCGCTGGCGATTCGCGAGGCCGAGCGCGATACCGGCGCGTTCCAACCGCCCCCCTATGTGCCGACCTACCCTGCCCCTGCCGCCGTCGCAGGTGCGCAAGGGTTCGCGGCGCAGGCCCGCGAAGCTCACGCCGCGTTCCTCGCCGCCCTTCCCGCCGCCCGTGCCCGCGTGAACACCGCGCGCGGCAGCGGCATGGGCAGCGACGCCTGGTCGGTAGCGCAGGTCGCCGTCGCCACGCTGGAGGGGCACAGGGCCCGGGCGATGATCGCGCTCGTCGAGCTGGACCGCATCTATGTCGATGCCGGGACCGAGGGGCAGGAAACGGCCGGCGTGCAGGACCTGCGCGGGCCGGTCGAGGCGCTGGTGGCCGAGGAGAATGCGATTGTCGCAGGCTTGCTGGGAGACCTGCGCTAGGCCCAGCGCGACAGGTCGGCGTGATCCTGTTCGCGCGGCTCGATCCAGTGCCAGCCGTCGCCGCGCTTCTCGCGTTTCCAGAACCAGCTTGCCGACTTCAGGTGATCCATGGCGAAATCCACCGCCTCTATCACATCGCGCCGGTGCCGGGCGGCGGCGGCGACGAGGACGATGGGCGCGCCGGGCCGCATCACGCCGTGGCGGTGGTGGATAAGCAGGCCATCGAGCGTCCAGCGCGCCTCCACGTCGGCGGCCAGCGCCTCCATGCCGGGAAGCGTCATGCGCGGGTAGGCCTTCAGCTCCAGCACCTTCACGTCCGCCTCGGGCCGCACCTTGCCCACGAAGCTGGCTATGCCGCCCGCATCGGGATGCGCCTTGGCGAACAGGCCGAGCGCCTTGCCGGGCGAGAAGCCCTTGGCGAGAAGCTGCACATCGCGCACCCGCTCAGCCGCCGCTGACGGGCGGCAGCAACGCAATCTCGCTGCCGTCGGCGGCGCGCAGGGCCGTCTTTTCGGCGAGCAATTCGCCATTGAGCGCTACCCGCACGCGCTCGCCCCTCACTTCGTCGGCCAGGCTTGGCGGCAGGGCTTCCAGCAGGCCCGCCCAGTCGAGTGGTCCGGGCAGGCTCGCTTCGGCCGCACCGGATAGGTCGGCCAGCTTGCCGAGGAAAACGACCGCTACTGCCATGACCTAACCGCCCGTCACCGACATATGCCTCGGCTGGGCGGGCGTGGCGCCGCGAGCGTGGGCGAAGTGGTGGCGCTCGGGCTTGATGCGCATCGCGGTGTCGAGCGCCTCGGCCAGCCGCGCTGCAGGGTCGTCGGAGCGCAGCGCGGCGCGCAGGTCCACCTGTTCCGCCCCACCGAGGCAGGCGAAAAGCTGGCCCGTCGCGGTGACCCGGATGCGGTTGCAGCTGGCGCAGAAGTTGTTGGTGAGCGGGGTGATGAAGCCGAGCCGTCCGCCAGTCTCCTCCACCCGCACGTAACGCGCCGGGCCGCCGGTATCGTCCGGCAGGTCGGTGAGGGTGAAACGCTCCTCCAGCCGGTCGCGTATCGCAGGCAGCGGCAGGTAGTGGTCGACGCGCTCTCCATCGATTTCGCCCAGCGGCATGACCTCGATCAGCGTTATGTCGTGTCCGTGCGCGTGCGCCCATTCGACGAGGTAGGGTATCTTGCCCTCGTTCAGACTCTTCAGCGCAACGGTGTTGATCTTGACCTTCAGCCCGATGGCGCTCGCCGCCGCAATGCCGCGCAGGACCTGCACCAGCCGGTCGCGGCGGCTGAGCGTCTCGAACAGAGTGGCGTCCATCGTATCGAGGCTGACGTTGACGCGCTTCACCCCGGCATCGAGCAGCGGCCCGGCAAACTCCGCCAGCCGCGTGCCGTTGGTGGTCAGCGTCAGCTCTTCGAGCCCGTCCCCCAGCCTGCGCCCCAGCGCCTGCACCAGTTCGACCACGTCGCGCCGCACCAGCGGTTCGCCGCCGGTCAGGCGGATCTTCGTAATGCCGCGGTCGATGAATGCGAGCGCGAGGCGGTGCAGCTCCTCGAGGCTCAGCACCTCCTTCTTGGGCAGGAACTGCATCCGTTCCGGCATGCAGTAGGAACAGCGCAGGTCGCAGCGGTCGGTTACCGAGAGCCGCAGGTATGAGATGCGGCGGTCGAAGGCATCGACGAGAGGCTGGCTACAGGACATCGCCCACCAACCTAGGCGGCCGCGCCCGCGACTTCCAGCACTTGTCCGGTCACGCCGGGCGCGCGGGCGAGAAAGTCCAGCACTTCGTTCGCAGCTGTCTCGTCGGGTGCGACCACGGCATTGACCCGGCGCGGTGCGGCCTCGCGGGCAAGCTCCTCGATCACCGCCTTGCGCCAGCTGGCGTGGGTGTGGTCGGCGGGGGACAGCAGGACGGCGAGGTCGGTATCGGCCTCCCGCGCCTCCGCCATGTGAGCCCGCGCAAACTCGATCGCCGCATCGAGCGGCGCGCCGGGCAGATCGCGCGCGTCGATCAGCTTCACTTGCGCTGCCGCGTCAGGGTGATGCCGATGCTCTCGTTCGCTTCGGACAGCGCCAGCTTGACGATCTTCACCCGCACCTCCTCCACGCGCCTGTCCTGCAGGAACAGAGTTTCGCACACGTGATCGGCCACCGCCTCGATCAGCTTGTAATGGGTATCGCCCAGCGCATCCGAGCAGGCGAACTTCAGGTCCATGTAGTTTTTGCTCTGGTCGAGCGGCATGTCGGAATGGAAGAACGCGGGCGCCTTCAGCCTGACCCGCACCGTGAAGCGCAGCGGTTGCGGCTTGCCGGTTTCCTCGGAATAGATGCCGGTGTGAACCATGTGCTCGAAATCGGCGAGCTCGAGATAAAGGCTGTCTCCCATGCGCGGCGACCCTAGCGCCGCCGCGCCGCTTGGCAAGCGGTCGGGCACGCCCTATCCGTCAGGGACACGAACAGGGACCTGCAAAGATGACCGACGAAATTCATGACCAACCCGCGACCACCGCCAGCCCCGCGAGGCGGCACCCGGCCTGGTCGTGGCGCATCGGCGTCTTCGCGCTCGGCGGCGCGCTGCTGGCGCTGCTGATCGCCGGCCTGATGCTGACGCTGGCGCGCTTCGACGTGATCGACAAGCTGACGGGCTTCGGCTGGTACGTGAAATCGAACTATATCGGCCTCGCCAGTGCGCTGATCGGCCTGATCGCGGTGATCTGGGCTGCGATCCGCAAGACCCCGGGCCGGCTCGCGGGCATCGTGGCGCTGGTCATCGGGCTGGGCATGGCGGGCGTGTTCTACGCCGCGGTCATGGGACCGGCGCAGGCCAATCCCAACATGCACGACGTCACTACCGACGTGGACGATCCGCCGCAATTCGTCACGCTGCCCTTGCGCGAAGACAACCTCAAGCAGTTCGACGGCGACATCGAGGCCTGGCGCGCCATGCACCGCGAGGGCTACCCCGACATCCAGCCGATCATCGTGAACGAGGCGCCAGCGCAGGTGCTCGCCCGCGCCCGCGCGCTGGCCGAGCAGAAGGGCTGGGACATCGCCGCCTACGATCCGGCCACCGGGCACATGGAAGCCACCGCCTACGCCGGGTACCTGCGGTTCCGCGACGACGTGATCGTGGAGGCGACGCCGATCGCCGACGGCAGCACGCGGGTGGACATGCGCTCGGTCAGCCGCGTGGGCGGCAGCGATCTCGGCTACAACGCCGCGCGCATCCGCGAATTCCTGATCGACCTGAAGAACGGGGGCTAGTCGCGCCGCCAACGGGCGAAGATGGCGGTGGGCAGCAGGCGGCCGCCCTCCCCTTCTTCGCGCACCGCCAGTTCGCCGTGCTCGACCGTGCCGGGCAGGCCCGCCATGGCCTCGGCCAGCAGGCCGCCGATGGCGAACGAGCTCATTCTGACGGCATAGACGGTAAGGAACAGGAAGCGGCTGTCGTCGTCCAGCAGCCGGCGGCAGTCGGCGATCAGCGGCGGCAGGCCTTCCTCCAGCCGCCAGACCTCGCCGCCCGGCCCGCGCCCGAACTTGGGCGGGTCGAGGATGATCCCGTCATAACGCTTGCCCCGCCGAACCTCGCGCGCGGCGAACTTGGCGGCATCGTCCACCAGCCAGCGGACCTTGCGATCCTCCATGCCTGAAAGCGCGGCGTTCTCGCGCGCCTGGGCAACGGATTTCTTGCTGGCATCGACGTGGGTGACGGGACCGCACCCGCTGAGCGCCAGGCTGCCAACGCCGGTGTAGCCGAACAGGTTGAGGGTCTGCGCTTCCTCCCGCCCCGCCAGTTGCCCGCGCATCCATTCCCACACCGGGGCCATGTCGGGGAAGAAGCCGAGATGGCGGAAGGGCGTGCACTGCGCGGTGAAGCGGACATCGGCCCAGCCGAGCAGCCATCCCTCGCGCGGCACATCGTCGGCGAACTGCCAGCGCCCGCCACCGTCCTCGTCGCTACCGGGGACGAACTCCGCGTGCGCGCGCCATTCGCCTGTCGGCAGGCGCGGCTGCCACATGGCCTGCGGTTCGGGGCGGACGAAACGGTAGGGGCCGTAGCGCTCGAGCTTGCGCCCGTTGCCGCTGTCGATCAGGCCGTAGTCGGTCCACGGCTCACCGACCATCAAGACGGGTTGGGTGGCGAGGTCAGCCATCAGCTCACCGCAGTAGCGCGCGCCGCAACGTAGTCGCGCACGGCCTCGTAGTCGCCCGGCAGCGTCTCGTATCGCTCCTCGCGCTCGAACAGGTCGCCCGTGCGCGGGGGCAGTTCGGGACGCACGCCGGTGGCCCGCTCGACCGCGTCGGGGAACTTGGCCGGATGTGCGGTGGCGAGGGTGACCACGGGCACGGCGCTGTCGATCGTGCCCGCCTCGCGCAGCCGGCGCGCGGCTTGAAGGCCGATGGCAGTGTGCGGGTCGATGACCTGACCGCTCGTTTCGTAAGTGTGGCGCATGGCCGCATTCATCGCCTCCGGGGCGACCGCCAGCGAGGCGAACAGACCCGCAGCCCCTTCCCGCTGGGCATTGGTCAGCCGCATGGCCTTCGACGCCTCGAACCCGCGCATCTGTTCGGCCAGCGCCGCCCCGTCCCTTCCGCCTTCGCAGAACAGCAGCCGCTCGAAGTTGCTGGAGACCTGGATATCCATGCTCGGAGCATCCGTGGGGGTCACCTGCCCTTGCGAGTAGTCGCCCGCCGACAGCGCGCGGTGAAGGATGTCGTTGACGTTGGTGGCGACGACCAAGCGCTCGACCGGCAGTCCCATCCGCGCCGCGACATAGCCCGCGAAGACATCACCGAAATTGCCCGTCGGCACGCTGAAGCCAACCTTGCGCTCGGGCGCGCCAAGCTGCACGGCGGCGTAGAAATAGTAAACCACCTGCGCCATCAGCCGCGCCCAGTTGATGGAATTGACGGCGGCCACGTGAAAGCGGTCCGTCATGCTGCGGTCGGCGAACATCCGCTTCACCATCGCTTGCGCGTCGTCGAAGCTGCCGCCGATGGCGATGTTGTGGACGTTGGCGGCGCTGACGGTGGTCATCTGCCGGCGCTGCACTTCGCTTACCCGGCCTTCGGGGTGGAGCATGAACACGTCGATGTTGGCACGGTCCGCCACCGCGTGGATCGCGGCGCTGCCGGTGTCGCCGCTGGTCGCGCCGACGATGGTCAGGTGATCGCTGCGGCGGGCAAGAAAGGTCTCGAACAGGCGGCCGAGCAGTTGCAGCGCCACGTCCTTGAAGGCGAGCGTGGGGCCGTGGAACAGCTCGAGCAGCCAGTCGCCCTCGCCCAGCTGCACCAGCGGCGTGACCGCGGCGTGGCTGAAGGTGCCGTAGGCGGACTGGCAAAGGGCGATCAGTTCGTCCCGGCTCAGGCTGCCCTCGACGAAGGGAGCCATCACGGTGGTCGCCACCTGCCAGTAGGGCTGGCCGCGCATCGCCCGAATCTCGTCCGGCGAGAGCTGCGGCCAGCTCTCCGGCACATAGAGCCCGCCGTCCGGCGCGAGGCCGGCCAGCGTCGCGCCCTCGAAATCCAGCGCCGGAGCGCCGCCACGGGTGGAGATGTATCGCATCGCGCGCCGGACTAGCGAGGCACCCCGCAGGCGGCAAGCAAGCTGTGCTTGACCGGGAGGAACCTCAGCCCCGGTCCCTGCCTTGGTCTCTGCCACGGTCGCGCCAGCGCCGCCGCAGGGCCAGCCAGTAGATGACGAGCGCCGTCAACGCGAAGAAGAACCACTGTCCGGCGTAGGCGAGGTGGTTGTTGGGCAGGTCGCGCGGATCGGGCTGAGCCGAGGGCTCCAGACCCGCCAGCCCGTCCTCGGAAACGATCTTGTAGCCCTCGCCCGACTGCGCGAGCCTGCCGACGATTTCACCGCCTGCGAAGCTCGGTTGCTGGGGACCCGGCGACCAGCCGATTTCGCCGACAACCGGGCTCGCGGCTTGACCGTCCCCGGCAAAGACGCCGCAGTCGTATCGGTGGACGTAACCACTCCTGCCGGAAGCGCTGCGACCGGCGACGGCGTTCCAGCCGGACGGCGAACGACAGTCGAGACGGACGCGGCGATAGGTCGCCAGCGACGGCTCGACCGCGGAAAAGTCGCGCACCCCGGTATCGGCGGCATTACGGGCAAAGGTCGCCAGCAGCGCCTCCTTCTCCTCCTTGCGCCCGAGCTGCCAGAACCCCAGCGCAACCATCGTCGCGGCGGCGAGGGTGACGACAATCGTGGGGATCACGGGCAGGCGGCGCATCATTCGTCCGCCCCGCCCTCATGCCGATGCTCGGCCGCGCTCTGGCGGAATTCCATCGCCAGCAACCATGCCTTGGTGACACGCAGCAATGCCAGCACGCCCACGGTCGTCAGCGGCACCCACAGCAATACGTGGACCCACCACGGCGGCTCGAACGCCAGTTGCAGCCAAATGGCGAGGCCGACGACCAGCGAGCCGACGATCAGGATGAGAAAGGCCGCGGGCCCGTCGCCCACGTTGAATCGGCTGAAGTCCAGCCCGCAGGCCGAACACCGCTCGGAAAACCGCGCCCAGCCGGCGAACAGCGTTTTCGCGCCGCAGCGTGGGCAAAGACCGAAAAGGGCAGCCTCGCGGATCGCGGGCTGCCCCTTGCTCGGTGTCGGACTGTCGCTCACGCAGGGTACCTAGTGGATTTCGGCACCCCAGCCGCCCCAGACGTAGACGACGATGAAGAGGAACAGCCACACCACGTCGACGAAGTGCCAGTACCAGGCCGCCGCCTCGAAGCCGAAGTGCTGGCGCGGGGTGAAATGGCCCTTGTAGGCGCGGAACAGGCAGACGGCGAGGAAGATGGTGCCGACCAGCACGTGGAAGCCGTGGAAACCCGTCGCCATGTAGAAGGCGCTGGAATAGGTGTTGCCGCCGAAGTCGAACGGGGCGTGCGCATACTCGTAGGCCTGGATGGCGCTGAACAGCACGCCCAGCGCAATGGTCAGCCACAAACCCTTCTTCAGGCCGTCGCGATCACCATGGATAAGCGCATGGTGCGCCCAGGTAACCGTGGTGCCCGAAGTCAGCAGGATGATGGTGTTGAGCAGCGGCAGGCTGAACGGATCGATCACCGCCTCGATCGCCTTGGGCGGGAACTCGCCGCCGATCACCTCCGACAGCGTGTTGGGGAACAGCGCGAAGTCGAAGAAGCTCCAGAACCAGCCGACGAAGAACATGACCTCCGAGGCGATGAACAGGATCATGCCGTAGCGCATGTGCAACTGCACCACCGGGGTGTGGTCGCCGCGCTGCGCCTCGTTCACGATCTTGGTGAACCAACCGAAGAAGGTGGCGATCAGCAGGGCGACGCCCGCCCACAGCACCACGTGCCACAGGTCGCCGAAGAACTCCTGGTGCATGAACATGACCATGCCGGAGGTGAAGGTCAGCCCCGCCAGAGCGCCGATGAACGGCCAGATGTCGGGGGCGAGAATGTGGTAATCGTGGTTCTTGGCGCCGGCCATCGTGTGTCTTCCTGAACCTTGGTTTCGTGGATGCCCTTAACCCTCGCAACCGCGCGGGTCCAGAGCCTTAGCTGGGTTGTTCGCCCTTGCCCGCGGCAGCCGCATCGGCGGCTACCGTGTCTCCGGGCTTGCGGTGGAAAGTGTAAGACAGGGTGATCTGCTCCACCCCGTCGAGATCGGGATCGTCGAGGATCGCCGGATCGACGAAATAGAGGACGGGCATCCGCACCTCCTGCCCCGGTTGCAGCACCTGTTCGGTGAAGCAGAAGCACTGGATCTTCTTGAAATGGATTCCCGCCGCTTCCGGCTCCACGTTGAAGGTGGCGGTGCCGGTGATGGGTACGCTCGAATCGTTGCGGGCGATGTAGGTCGCCATGTCGCGCTGGCCGACGGCGACGGTGTCGGTCCGCTGCACGGGGGCGAATTCCCACGGCATATCGCGCGCGGTATTGGCGTCGAAGCGTATCGAGAAGGTGCGCCCGCCCGCGCTCGCCGCCTGCTGTTCGGCAAGCTGCGCCTCGCTCATCGTCGCGACCTGCGTGGTCCCGCCGAAGCCCGTGACCTGGCAGAACAGGCGGTAGAGCGGCACCGAGGCGAAGCCCAGCGCCAGCATGGCGAGCGCGCCGAGGAAGGCCCAGCCCATCGTGCGGCGATTGCGCGCATCCAGAGTGAGCGCGGCCATCAGTCGCCCATCCTGACGATGGTGATGGCGTAGAACAGGATCACGAAGCCCAGCAGCACGGCGCCGACCACCAGGTTGCGCTGGCGGCGGCGGCGGTCGAACTCGGCTTTTTCTTGGGGGGTCATGCAAGCACCAATCGGTCGATGACGAGCGCGCCGAACAGCGCGAACAGGTAGAGTATGGAAAAGGCGAACAGCCGCTTCTCCGGCCGCATCGCATCGTCCGGCTGCGAACGGCGCAGGCCGACCTGCACGCTCAGCACGAGGAACACCGCCGACAGCGCCAGCGCGGCCACGCCGTAGATCGCGCCCGTCCCACCGATGAACCACGGCGCGGCGGCCAACGGCAGGAGGATCGCGGCGTAGGCGAGGATCTGCTGGCGTGTCGCCCGCTCGCCCGCGACGACGGGCATCATGGGGATGCCGGCCTTGGCGTAATCGGTCTTCACGAACAGCGCGAGCGCCCAGAAGTGCGGCGGGGTCCACATGAAGATGATGGCGAACAGCAGCACCGGCATCAGCGTGATCTCGCCCGTCACGGCGATCCAGCCGATCAGCGGCGGAAAGGCCCCCGCCCCGCCGCCGATGACGATGTTCTGCGGCGTGCGCGGCTTCAGCCACATGGTGTAGACGACGGCGTAGTAGACGATGCTCAAGGCCAGAATGATGGCCGCCAGCCAGTGGATGGCGAGGCCCATGACCAGCACCGAGGCGCCCGAGAGAAGCAGGCCGAAGTCGCGTGCGTCCTCGCGCCGCAGCCGGCCGCCGGGCAGCGGGCGATTGGCAGTGCGCTTCATCTGCGCGTCAATGTCCGCTTCCCACCACTGGTTGAGCGCCGCCGCCCCGCCTGCGCCGAGCGCGATGCACAGGATGGCGGTGAAGCCCAGCACCGGGTGGATGTGGCCCGGCGCGGCGAGCAGGCCGCACAGCCCCGTGAACACCACCAGCGTCATCACCCGCGGCTTCGTCAGCGCGAAGAAATCGCGCCAGTCGGCCGGCAGCGGAGTTGCGATGGGGGCGGCGGTTGCGGTCATGGTCCTGTTCGTCGTTTGGGCCCGATGTGGCGAGGGGCGCCTGCCGTTGCCGGTGCGCCCCTCCCCTGTGTTCGTCTGCGGGCCAGGCCTGTTATGCCTTGGCGGGCTTCTCGCCGATGTGATCGTAGTGCGAATGATGCTCCTCGATCACCGGCAGCGTCTCGAACTGGTGGAACGGCGGCGGGCTCGACAGGCTCCACTCGAGCGTCGTCGCGCCTTCGCCCCAGTAGTTGCCCGGCGCCTTCTTGCCCGCGAACAGGGCGTAGAAGGTGTTCACGAAGAACACGAGCATCGACACGGCCATGATCACGTAGCCCCAGCTGGCGATGTGGTTCCATTGCTCGAAGGCCGGGGTGTAGTCGGGATAGCGGCGTGCCATCCCCTGCAGGCCCAGGAAGTGCATCGGGAAGAAGATCACGTTCACGCCGATGAAGAACAGCCAGAAGTGCACGTGGGCGAGGAACTCGCTGTGCCAGCGGCCGAACATCTTGGGGAACCAGTAGTACCAGCCCGCGAACAGGCTGAACACCGCGCCCATCGACAGCACGTAGTGGAAGTGCGCCACCACGTAGTAGGTGTCGTGCATGTTGTCGTCGATGCCGCCGTTGGCCAGCACCACGCCGGTCACGCCGCCGACGGTGAACAGGAAGATCATGCCCAGCGCCCAGACCATCGGGCTCTTGAACTCGATCGAGCCGCCCCACATCGTGGCGATCCAGCTGAAGATCTTCACGCCGGTCGGCACCGCAATAACCATGGTGGCGGCGGTGAAGTACATCTTCGTGTTCACGCTGAGGCCCACGGTGTACATGTGGTGCGCCCACACGACAAAGCCGACCACGCCGATCGCAACCATGGCATAGGCCATGCCGAGATAGCCGAACACCGGCTTGCGGCTGAAGGTCGCGACGATCTGGCTGATCATGCCGAAGCCCGGAAGGATCATGATGTAGACCTCGGGGTGGCCGAAGAACCAGAACAGGTGCTGGTAGAGCACCGGATCGCCGCCGCCGTCGGCATTGAAGAAGGTGGTGCCGAAGTTGCGGTCGGTCAGCAGCATGGTGATGGCCGCGGCCAGCACCGGCAGCGCAAGCAGCAGCAGGAAGGCGGTAACCAGCACCGACCACACGAACAGCGGCATCTTGTGCAGCGTCATGCCCGGCGCGCGCATGTTGAAGATGGTGGTGATGAAGTTGGTCGCGCCCAGGATCGAGCCCGCACCGGCGAGGTGGAGCGAAAAGATCGCGAAGTCCACCGCCGGGCCGACGCTGCCCTTGGTCGAGAGCGGCGCATAGACCGTCCAGCCCGTGCCCGCACCGTTGCCGGCGGGGCCGCCGGGAACGAAGGCGCTGGCCATCAGCGAGACGAAGCCCGCCACGGTCAGCCAGAACGAGATGTTGTTCATGCGCGGAAAGGCCATGTCCGGTGCCCCGATCATCAGCGGCACGAACCAGTTGCCGAAACCGCCGATCATGGCCGGCATGACCATGAAGAACACCATGATCAGGCCGTGCGCGGTGATCAGCACGTTCCACATATGGCCCTGCTGTTCGATGGTGGTGCCATCGCCGCCCATGAACTGGATGATCTGGCCCAGCACCTGAATCCCCGGCTCTGCCAGCTCCCAGCGCATCAGACCCGACACGGCGCCACCGATGATGCCAGCGATGATCGCAAAGATCAGGTACAGCGTGCCGATGTCTTTGTGGTTCGTGGACATGAACCAGCGCGCGAAGAAGCCGGGCTTGTGATCGGCATCGTGGTGCGCGTGGGCGTGATCGGCATCGTGGTGGGCGGTGAAGCCGTCGGCGGTGGTGGCCATGTTCGTCTCTCGGACCTTGTCTTTAAGCGTCTATTCTAAATCGGGCGGCGCGGTCAGGCGGTCTGGCCTTCGGAGGCGGCGACTTCGGCGTTCTCTTCCTCGGCGGCGGGACCGTCCTGCTCGGCCGCGTCCTCGGCAGCGGCGGGAGCGGCGGCGGCCGCGGCTTCCTGCGCCGCCTGCGCGCGGACCTGCTCCACCGTCATGCCGCCGGGCTGCGTCTGCACCCAGGCGTTGTAGTCCTCCAGCGTGCGCGCCTCGATGGCGATGGGCATGAACCCGTGCAGCGCGCCGCAAAGCTCCATGCACTGACCGTAATAAATGCCGGGCTCGTCGATGGTCAGCATCAGTTCGTTGATGCGGCCGGGCACGGCGTCCAGCTTGAACCACAGCGAGGGGATGCCGAACGAGTGGATCACGTCGGACCCGAAGGTCTGCAGGCGGATGGGAACGCCCACGGGCACGACCATGCGGTTGTCGACGGCCAGCTGGTGCGGCTCGCCCGCGTCCAGCGCCTCGGCCTCGTCGAGCATGTTCGAGATCACCTCGAACCCACCGTTGTCGACGTATTCGTAGCCCCAGTACCACTGGTAGCCGTTGGCCTTGATGGTGATGGCATTTTCCGGCGGCGATTCGTATTGGCGCGCCAGCAGGGTGATCGAGGGCACGGCGATGCCGACGAGGATCAGCACCGGCAGCACCGTCCAGATCACCTCGATCAGGGTGTTGTGGCTGGTCTTCGAGGGCACCTGGTTGGCGCGCTTGTTGTACCGGAACACCACCCACATCAGCAGGCCGAGCACGAAGAAGCTGATGATGGTGATGATCGGCATCAGGATGGCGTCGTGCATCCACAGGCCGAAACGCCCGTTGTCCGAATACTGCGGTTGGAAGCCATATGCGCCTGCCTCGGGCTGGCCCTTGATCATCTCAGGGCCGAAATGCTGGAACCCGCCGCCCGCCTCGTCACCGGCAACGACCTCGCCCTCGGCCACGCTGCGGTTCTCTGCGGCGTTGGCATTCACCTCGGACGCGGCCGAAAGGTCGGTGTTCGGCGAATCCGTCACCTCCGCCACCGCCGGGTCGGCAGCCTGCGCGAAACCCGCCTGCGGCAGCGAGACGAAGGCGAAGGCGGCCAGCAGCAGTGCCAGGAAATGCAGCTTGGTGCGGGCAAAAGCGCCAGAATTCATTGCGAGTTGCTTTCCATCTTTTTCATGCGGGCAACAGGACCCAACGGCCGGCAGAGGGCCGCGTCCGGCGCGCCTATACGCGCGCTTGCCCCATGCCTCAAGCGCCACTAGGGACTTTTTTCCCGGCGGGTCAAGCGGGCCAAAGGCCGTGTCCCGCGCGCCAGCGCCGGGCCAATACAAGGTCACCATGACGCAGGACGAGATCCTCGACGAATTCCGCGCCAGCGAGGCGCTGCTGGAAGGGCACTTCAAGCTTTCGAGCGGCAGGCACTCCGGCCACTACTTGCAGTGCGCGCGCGTGCTGATGAACCCGCACCGCGCGGCCCGGCTGGCCGAGGCGCTGGCGGATCGCCTGCCCGCCGACCTTCGCGGCTCCCTGGACTGCGTCGTCAGCCCGGCCATGGGCGGCATCATCATCGGCCACGAGATGGGCCGAGCGCTGGGCCTCGACGCGATGTTCCTCGAGCGGCCCGAGGGCGAGTTCCACCTGCGCCGCGGCTTCGCCCTGCCCGAGGGCGCGAAGGTGCTGATGGTTGAGGACGTGGTCACTACCGGCCTCTCCAGCCGCGAGGCCATCGCCGCCGTCGCGCGCGAAGGCGGCGAGGTGCTGGCCGAGGTCGCGCTGGTCGACCGCTCAGGCGGCACCGCCGATCTCGGCGTGCCCTTCTACCCGCTGGTCGACATCGATTTCCCCACCTATGCCGAGGACGAGGTGCCTGCCGACCTCGCCGCCGTGCCGGTGACGAAGCCGGGCAGCCGGAAGTAGAGTGGCGCACTATCTCCGCCTCGGCGTCAACATCGACCACGTCGCCACCATCCGCAACGCGCGCGGCGGCGATCATCCGGACCCGGTGCGTGCCGCACAGATCGTGGCAGCCTGCGGCGGCGACGGGATCACCGCACACCTGCGCGAGGATCGCCGCCACATCCGCGACGACGACCTGAAGCGCATTCAGGACGCCACCGACCTGCCGCTGAACCTGGAGATGGCCGCGACGCCCGAGATGCTCGCCATCGCGCTCGCCCACCGGCCGCACGCCGCCTGCATCGTGCCCGAGAAGCGCGAGGAGCGCACGACCGAGGGCGGGCTGGATGCCGCCGGCCTGCACAATCATCTGACCTCCATCGTCGGCCCCCTGCAGGACGCGGGCATCCGTGTCAGCCTGTTCATCGAAGCGAGCGAGCGCCAGCTCGACGCCGCGCTGCGCCTCGGCGCGCCGGTCGTGGAGTTCCACACCGGCGAATATGCCCACGCCGGGCTTGACGGCGATGCCGAGCGCGTGGCCCGCGAACTCAAGCGCATTGCCGACATGGCCGCTCTTGCCGCCAAGAACGGCATCGAGCCGCATGCCGGCCATGGCCTTACCTACGACAACGTCCAGCCCGTGGCCGCCATCCCGCAACTGGCAGAGCTCAACATCGGCCACTACCTCATCGGCGAGGCGATCTTCGACGGGCTGGAGCCGGCGGTGCTGAAGATGCGCGAGCTGATGGATCTGGCGCGGTGAGTGGCCCCGGATTGCCGTCGTGATAATCGGTCTCGGCTCCGACCTGTGCAACATCGAGCGCATCGCCAACTCACTCGAGCGCTGGGGCGACCGTTTCCGCCAGCGCAGCTTTACCGACATCGAGAACGCCAAGGCCGCGCGCCGGCCGCTCACCCAGGCGGGCACGTACGCCAAGCGCTTCGCCGCCAAGGAGGCCTTCAGCAAGGCGGTGGGCACCGGTTTCAAGCGCGGTGTCTTCATGAAGGACATCGGCGTGGTCAACGCCCCCTCGGGCGCGCCCACTCTCGCGCTGACCGGCGGGGCGGCGGCGCGGCTTGCGGAAATGGTGCCGGACGGCCATGAGGCGCGCATCCACCTGACGCTGACCGACGATCACCCCTGGGCGCAGGCCTTCGTGATCATCGAGGCTATTCCGAAAGCCTGACCCTTCCCCCATGAGCGACAAGCAAGAGAAACCCGTCAACTGGTGGGCCGAGTTGCGCGGCCTCGCGGCCATGCTGCTCGCCGTGCTGGCCTTCCACACCTTCGTCGCCAAGCCGTTCTACATCCCCAGCGCCAGCATGGTGCCGAACCTGCTGGTGGGCGACCGGCTGGTGGTGAGCAAGTATCCCTACGGGTGGTCGTGGGTCTCGGCGAGCTTCCACGTCCTGCCCCGCAGCGACTGGCGGGTGGCCCCGGCAACGCCCGAATACGGCGACATCGTCATCGCCGTGCCGCCGGACCGGGCGGAGGACTACATCAAGCGCGTGATCGGGCTGCCCGGCGATACCGTGGCGGTGGTCAACGGCCAGATCGTGCTCAACGGCGAGCCCGTGCCGCGCGAATTCGAGCCGCCCGTGCGCATCCCGGCCGATCACGACAACCTGTGCGACGGCATCGAATGCCTCTACTACTTCGAGCCCTACCGCGTCACGCTGGAGGACGGCACGCAGGTGTTCGAGCCGCCGACCTACCGCGAGACCCTGCCCAACGGGGCGAGTTACCTGGTCGTCGACCACGTCGAGAACAGCCGGTACGACAACTTCGCCCCCGTAACCGTGCCCGACGGCCACGTGTTCCTGATGGGCGACAACCGCGACCATTCCTCCGACAGCCGGGCGGAGGCCGCGCCGCTCGGGCTCGGCCTCGGCGGACCCGTGCCGCTCACCAGCATTGGCGGGCGGGCGGAGTTCATCACCTTCTCGCTCGACGGCACCTCCAGCTATAATCCGCTGACATGGTGGGGAGCCTTGCGCGGGGAGCGCGCTTGGCGCAGCTTGCGGCCCGAACTCAGGGGAGAATCGCAGAGATGAGCGAGAGCGGCGGCGTCGAGCAGGACGGTGAGCCCATCGGCGAGGAACAGGTCGGCGCAAGCCCGACGCGGATCGCCAGCCCCAAGCTGCGGTTCGAAGCGAAGCGTGCGCTGGTCTGGTGCGCGGTCATCGGCCTCATCATCCTGTGCATCTACATCGCAGACAGCCTGCTGGTGATCTTCGGCGCGCTGGTCTTCGCCGCCATGATCGACGGCGGATCGCGCCTGCTGGGCCGCATTCTGCCGATCGGGCGCGGCCTCAGGATCGCCATCGTCCTGCTGCTGGCGACCGCTTTCCTGCTCTGGCTCGGCTATTTCACCGGCTCGCAGGTATCGCAGCAGGCGGCCGAGTTCCCCAGCATCGTCAACGAACAGGTGGGTCGCGCCATCGCCTGGCTGCGGAGCAAGGGCTTCGTCATCAGCCAGGGCGACATCCAGAGCCTCGTCGGCCAGTTCGCCAGCGGCGCGGGGGCCGTCACCAAGGCCATCGGCGGCGTCTTCGGCGGCCTTGCGACACTGCTCATCATCGTGGTTGTCGGTATCTACGTCGCATTGGAGCCGCGCCTTTACGAACGCGGCGTTGCGTGGATGCTGCCCGAGGACAACCGCGACCGCTTCTACGATACGGCCAGCAAGATGGCCTACACCATGCGCCGCCTTATGGCAGGGCGACTGGTGGGCATGGTGTTCGAGGGGTTCTTCACCTATTTCGCGCTGCTCGCCTACGGCCTCGTCACCGGCGAATACATCCCCATGGCCGCCCTGCTAGCGATCCTCACCGGCCTGCTGGCCTTCGTGCCCAACGTGGGCGCGGTGGTGTCGGGCGTGCTGATGGTCCTCGTCGGCTTCTCCGGCGGGGCACAGATGGGTATCTATACCATCGTCGTCTATCTCGTGGTGCAGAACATCGACGGCTACGTCATCGTGCCGATGATCGCCCGCAAGACCGTCGACCTCGCGCCCGCGCTGGTGCTGGCCTTCCAGCTCGTCATGGGCATCCTGTTCGGCATCCTCGGCCTGTTCCTGGCCGATCCGCTGCTGGCCATGATCAAGGTCGCGCTGGAGGAACGCTCGAGAGCCAACGACGAGGACGACGAGGCGGCCGCGCGGGAAAAGGTCGGGCACACCACGGAGGCACACCCTGCGTAAGTTTCTCTACATCGTCACCTTTCTCATCGTGCTGGTCGCAGCAGGGCTGTTCGCGCTGCGGATCTGGAGCGACGAACTGACCGAGATCGCACTGGTGCCCGACACCGAATTCGTCGAGCAGGATCCGCTGGCGCAGAACGCCTACCAGGACCCGGACATGTGGTTCAGCCGCCCCGGCAAGGGCGTGGCGAACGACCCCGCGCGCTGGCAGCCGGCCTTCGCCGCGCCCGAAGAAGGCGCGCTGCCGGCGGCATCGGCCAGTGCCACGCCGACCGCTTCGCCGAGCGCCACCGCCAGCCCCGCCACCACGGCGCCCCCCGCCTCCTCCGCAACTCCGGCCCCCGGCGCGGCGGTGGGCGAGCCACCCCGGTTCGCCGTGTTCTTCGTCCACCCGACCAGCTTCTACGACAGCCGCGCCTGGAACGCCTCGCTCGACGACAGCGAATCGCAGAACCGCGCGCGGCTGATGGTGCGCGGCATGGCGAGCGCGTTCAACCAAGCCGCCGAGATCTGGGTGCCGCGCTACCGGCAGGCTACCTTCGGGGCCTTCATCACCGTCGATCCCGCGGGCACGCAGGCCATCGACGCGGCCTATCGCGACATTTCGCAGGCCTTCGACTTCTTCGTCGATTCGATCCCCGCCGACATGCCCATCGTCCTCGTCGGCCACAGCCAGGGCGCCTATCACGTCACCCGCCTGTTGCAGGACAAGGTGGCCGGATCGCCGCTGCAGGCGCGCGTGGCGATGGCCTATCCGATCGGCTGGCCGATCAGCATCGAGCACGACTTGCCGAGCCTTGCCCTGCCCGCCTGCGCCACGCCCGATCAGAGCGGCTGCGTGTTCTCCTACGCCAGCTTCGCCGAGCCGGCCGAGCCGGGCCAGTTCCTGCGCCGCTATGCCGAGCTGCCAGGCATGGACGGCCAGCCGCGCGGCGAGAGCCCGATCCTCTGCGTCAACCCGCTGACCGGCACGTTGAACGGCGATGCGCCCGCCGCCGCCAATCTCGGCACGCTGGTGCCCGACGACGAGCTTACCACTGGCGAGCTGGTGCCCGCCGCGCTGGGGGCGCGGTGCGGGACAAACGGCCTGCTGCTGATCGGAAGCCCGCCCGACCTCGGCCGTTACGTGCTGCCGGGCAACAACTACCACGTCTACGACATCCCGCTGTTCTGGGCGAACCTGCAGGCCGACGTGGCGCGGCGAGTGCGAAACTTCACCGGCGTCGGTCCGGTCGCGGGAAACCGGCCATCGCCGCGCTCGTAACCGAAAGCGCGCCGGAATTTCGCGACGCGCTGCCCGAGGGCGGCGTGCTGCTGGGGCTCGACCTCGGCACGAAGACCATCGGCGTCGCGACCTGCGATCCCGGCTGGTCTTACGCCACCGCGGGCAAGACGCTGGCCAGGGGCAAGTTCGCCGCCGATCGTGCCGCCATCGAGGCGATCGTGCGCGACCGGCGCGTCGCCGGGCTCGTCGTCGGCCTCCCGCTGAACATGGACGGTTCGAGCGGCCCGCGCGCGCAGGCGACCCGCGCCTTTGCCCGCAATATCGCGGTGCTCGGCCTGCCCGTGCTGCTATGGGACGAGCGCTGGTCCTCCGCCAGTGCCGAGCGGGACATGATCGCGCAGGATTTCAGCCGCGCCAAGCGCGCGACACGCATCGACAGCCACGCCGCCGCAGTCATCCTGCAAGGCGCGATCGACCGGCTGGCGGGCGGCCTTTTCTAGGCCGCTTCCAGCGCCCGCCGCCACGACGCGCCGCGCTCGGTCCCGCCGTCAAACCCCATAGCCGTGCGCGGGAAGTGCCCGATCGAGCCTCTGTCAAGCCCTTGCCGATTGCATCAAGGCGACGGCGGCGCCGCGTCCTACACGAGCACGGCTAGCATGACGATGATGTCGTCCAATCAGGGGGCGAAGCGCAGGATCACCACGATGCCGCCGGGCAGGTCGTCGGCTGGCGGCCATGCCAGCTGCTCGGCATCGGCGCGGGCGCGGGCGAGGATTTCCGGCGGGACGGCAGGGTCCGTCAGCACCGCGTCCGCCGTGCCGAGCAAGCGCGCCTGGCGCAGGGTCAGGTCGTCGGGGTCGGGGCTGGTGAGGACGAACTCGAACACCTCCCCTGTCCCTGCATGGTCCGCCCCCGCCAGCCAGTCCGCCACCCGCTCCGCTCCGCCCGCGCGCAGGGGATCGAGCGTGCCGCCCTCGGCCAATGCCGCGTCGAGGGCGGCGCGGCGCTCGGCACCGCCGGGAAAGCGCAGGCGCTGGGCAGCGCGCGCCGCGTGCAGGGCATCGGCCAGTGCGCCCAGATCGGCGGGCAGCAGCGCCTCAAGCCGCAGCCGAAGCTGCTTGGCGAGACCGGCCGACGCGCTGCCCGTGCCCACGGCCACCAGCACCGGATCGCGGTCGAGCACGCTGGGGGTGGTGAAGTCGCACAGCTCGGGCCGGTCGACGACGTTGACCAGCAGACCGGCGCAGCGAAGGCGGATCGCCTCGGCCTCGCAGGCGGCGGCATCGTCGAGTGCCACGAAGGCGAGCCGCGCCCCCTCGTCCACGCCGCGCTGCACATCGTCGACGACCATGCCGCCCGCGCGCTCCACCAGCCGCCGCTTGGCCAGTGCCGCCGCGCCCTCGCCCAGCACCAGCACCGGTTGCCCGGCGATGTTATGGAACAGCGGGAGCTGGCGCACGCCCGGTCAGTCCTGCAGGAAGTCGGGCACCCGCTCGGCGTCCATGATCACGTCGGCGGCGATGCGGTCGGCGACCACGGCATAGCGCGCCCCGTCCACCATCGTCTCGGCCACGAAACCGCGCGAGTTGTAGCTCGACGCCATCGTCGCGCCATAGGCGCCGGCGGTTCGGAATACGGCGAGATCGCCCGATTGCAAGGCGTCGCAGTCGCGGTCGGTGGCAAAGGTGTCTCCGGTCTCGCAGATCGGGCCGACGACGTTGGCGGTCATCCGCTCGCCGCTGGGGCGCACGGCATCGAAATCGTGCCAGGCACCGTAGAGCGCGGGCCGTGCAAGGTCGTTCATGGCGGCATCGACGATGACGAAGGGCGGCCCGTTGCCGCCGCGCTTCACGCGTACCACGCGGGTGAGGAGGACCCCGGCATTGCCCGCGATCACGCGGCCCGGCTCGAAGGCGAGATGGACGCCCCAGTCGCGGGTGACGCGGGCGACCATCGCGCCGTAGTCGGCGGGGCTCGGCGGGTTCTCGCCCGCGCGGTAGGGCACGCCAAGCCCGCCGCCGAGATCGACGTGGGTGATCGTGTGCCCGTCCGCCCTGAGGTCCGCCACCAGCTGGCCAACCTTGGCGAAGGCCGTCTCCAGCGGCTCCAGGTCAAGGAGCTGGCTGCCGATGTGCACCGCCACGCCGCGCAGGTGCAGGCCGCCGAGCGCAGCCAGCTCGGCGAACGTCTCGCGCGCGCGGATGAGCGGGATGCCGAACTTGTTTTCCGCCTTGCCGGTGGAAATCTTCGCGTGGGTCTTTGCATCGACGTCCGGGTTGATCCGCAGCGTCGCCTGCGCCGTCAGCCCCTGCCCGTCGGCCAGCGCGGCCAGCTCGCGGCCTTCCTCGCTGCTCTCGATGTTGAACTGGCCGATGCGCCGGTCGAGCCCCAGTTGCAGCTCGGCGCGGGTCTTTCCCACGCCCGAGAACACGATCCGCTCCGCCGGCATCCCCGCCGCCAGCGCCCGCACCAGCTCGCCGCCGGAGACGACGTCCGCCCCGTAGCCTTCGCGCGCCAGCACGCGCAGCACCGCGAGATTGGGGTTGGACTTGACGGCAAAGGCGATCAGCGGCTCTGGCCCGCCCTGCTCCACGATGGGCGCGAGGCCTTCGCGAAACACCCGCGCGTGCCGCTCCAGCGTGGCGCGCGAATAAACGTAGACGGGCGTGCCTACCTCCGCGGCGATGCGCGACAGCGGCACGTCCTCGGCGTGGAGCTCGCCGTCGATCAGGCGGAAATGATCCACTCAGTCTTCCGGCGGGAGGTCGAAGGGGTCGTCCTCGCGCTCCTCGCTCTCGCGCCGCAGCTCGACGCTGCGCTCGGGCGCGGCCTGTGGGTCGAGCGCCAGCAGGTCGTCGGCATCGGGCGTGCTCGTCGCGCCGTAGGGCGGCGGCGGCAGAGCCTCGCCCGCGGCAGGTTCGAGGCTGCTCTTCTGCCCGCAGGCGGCAAGCGCCAGCAGCAGCGCGGCGACAAGTGCGGTTCGCTTCATTCGTCCATCCCCAATGCCATGCGCGCCTCGGCCACGCGGGCGCGAACCTCGTCAGGCGCGGTGCCGCCGTGCGATTTGCGCGCGGCGACCGACGCCTCGACGTTCAATGCCTTGTACACGCGCTCGTCGATCCGCGCATCGATGGCCTGCAGATCGTCCAGCGCCAGCGCATCGAGCGCCACGCCGCGCTGCTCGGCCAGCTTGACCGCCGCGCCGGTGATATGGTGCGCCTCGCGGAAGGGCACGTCGGCGGCGCGAACCAGCCAGTCGGCGAGGTCGGTCGCCGTGGCATATCCGAGTTCGGCGGCCTCGCGCATCCGTTCCGTCCGGAAAGTCGCGCCTTCGACCATGCCGGTCATCGCGGCGATACACAGCTGGAGGAGGCCCGCGGCCTCGAACACCGGCGGCTTGTCGTCCTGCATGTCCTTGGAATAGGCGAGCGGCAGGCCCTTCATGGTCACCATCAGCGAGACCTGGCAGCCGACGATCCGCCCGGCATGGCCGCGCACGAGCTCGGCGGCGTCGGGATTCTTCTTCTGCGGCATGATGGAGCTGCCGGTGCTGAGCGCATCGGGCAGACGCACGAAGCCGAAGGGCTGGCTGGCCCAGATCACGAACTCCTCCGCTAGCCGCGAGAGGTGCAGCGCGCAGGCGCTGGCGGCGGCGAGGAAATCGAGCGCGAAGTCGCGGTCGCTGACCGCATCGAGGCTGTTGTCGGTCGGCCCGTCGAAGCCGAGCGCCTGCGCCGTCATCTCGCGGTCGATGGGAAAGCCCGTGCCCGCCAGCGCCGCGCTGCCGAGCGGGCAGCGGTTGAGCCGGGCGCGCGCATCGGCGAAGCGCGAAACGTCGCGCGCGGCCATCTCGTAATAGGCCATCAGGTGATGGCCCAGCGTCACCGGCTGCGCGGTCTGCAGGTGGGTGAAGCCGGGCATGATGCTTTCCGCGTGCTCGTTCGCGCGGGCGACGAGAGCGCGCTGAAGCCCACCAAGCCCCGCCACCAGCTGGTCGATGGCGTCGCGCACCCAGAGGCGAAAGTCGGTCGCCACCTGGTCGTTGCGGCTCCTCGCCGTGTGCAGGCGGCCCGCGACCGGGCCGATGAGTTCGGCGAGGCGCGCCTCGGTGGTCATGTGGATGTCCTCGAGGTCCCAGTCCTCGGGCACGCCGCTCGCCTCGTACTCGGCGGCGACCTTGTCGAGGCCCTCGACAATCGCCTTGGCATCGCCGTCCGCCACGATGCCGCAGGCGACCAGCATGGCGACGTGCGCCTTGCTCGCGACCACGTCCTGCCGCCACAAGGCCTTGTCGAACGGGATACTCGCGTTGATCTCGCGCATTATGGCAGAGGGGCCCTCGGCGAATCGGCCGCCCCACATTGCATTGCCACCACCGGCACCGGAGGTATCGTCCTTGGCCAAGCTGCGCCTTTCACTGGTTCTTATCGCCCCGCTCGCGGCGGGGCTGGTCGCGGCGTGCGATATAAGGAGCGAGGACGCGGCGCAAGAAAACGCCGCCACGCAAGGGGGAAGCGCAGCTATCGGCGAACCGACGCTCGACGGGACGCTCGACGCGAGCTTTGCCGGGGAAGCCATGCCCGAGGCGCTGGTACGCGATCCGGAGGGCAACCGGCTGGTCCTCTCCGAGTTGCGCGAGCCGGTCCTGGTCAACCTCTGGGCCACCTGGTGCGCGCCCTGCGTGCACGAGATGCCGCTGCTCGACGACCTTGCGCGCGAGATGCGAAGCACGGTGCGCGTGCTGACAATCAGCGAGGACCTGCAGGGCGCCGAAGTGGTCGAGCCATTCTTCGAGGCCCGCGATTTGGGCAACCTGCCACGCTGGATGGACCAGGAGAACGTGCTCGCCTTCACCTACGGCGGCGGGCCGGTGCTGCCGCTGACGGTGCTTTACGATGCGCGGGGCAAGGAGGTCTGGCGCGTGATCGGCGCCTACGACTGGTCGACCGAGGAAGCGCGCGCGGCCATCGTCGAGGGGCTGGCCGAGGCGGACGCGGCGGCGGCGAGCGCCGGGTAGTCTGGCAGGGCAAGGCCGAGACGCGCGAGGTTCGCGCCCGCCAGCCCGGCAACCAGCGTCGCCTTCAGCCGCGGGCCGGGCGGCACGCGCGAGGCCGGGGCCATCAGCAAGTCGCGGAAGAGCGCGGGCCAAGCGGCATCGGACTGGAACGGCGGGGTAAAGGTCCAGGTTAGCCATTGATAGAGCCGGACGTGAGCCGAGCGCAGCGCTTCGTATCTCCTCAACGCGGCGGTCAGGTCGTCGCTCCCGTCGATGGCCTTGGCGAGCGCAAAGGCATCGAGCAGCGCCATGTTCGCGCCCTGCCCCAGCTGCGGACTCGCCGCGTGCCAGGCATCGCCCACGTGCGCGATGCGCTCGCCGGTCGGCTGGCGCGTGGTGCGATGGGCGTAGCGGGCAAAGGTCAGCTGATCGGGCTCTGTCAGCCGGTTCATCACCGCTTCGCATTGCGGCCACAGCGTGCAGACCTCGTCGCGGAAGGCCGCCATGCCGCGCCGCCTCCAGTCGTCCAGCCGGTCAGCCCGCAGCGACCAGAAGAAGGCCGCGCGCCCCGCGCTAACGGGCAGCACGCCGACCATGCGGCTGGCGCGTTCGTAGCGCTGTTCGAGCAGGGCTGGGTCGAAGGGCGCTCCGGGCCAGTCGACGGTGGCCCACAGCGCGCCGAAGGGCAGCCATCCGTCGGCTGCGGGCACCAGCGGCGAGGCGAGGCCGAGCGCGTCGATCACGAGGTCGTGCGGGCGGGATTTCGAGCCATCGGCGAATGCCAGCGTGCGGCCCGCGCTGTCCCAGTCGCTGCCCTTGATCTCGTGGGCCGTCACCAGTTCCGCCCCCGCCCCGAGCGCGGCGTCGAACAGCAGGCCGAACAGGCTGGCGCGGTGAATGCCAAGGCCGAAGGCCTGCGGAAGAGGCAGGTCGGCGTAGGCCGCCTCTAGCACGGCCTCGCCCTCGGTGTTGCGGCCCAGCAGCGCCGCGACGGGCGCGCCCTTGCCCACCGCCGCCTGTGCGAGGTCCAAAGCGTCCAGCACCGCCATGCCGGTCGGCTGGATCATCAGGCCCGAGCCGAGCGGGCGCGGGGTCTCGAAGCGTTCGTAGAGCGTCACCCGGTGCCCGGCGCGCGCCAGCAGGGTGGCGGCGGCAAGGCCGGCGATGCCGCAACCGGCAATGGCGATATCGGCGTGTCGCATGTTCCCCCTTTTGCGGTGCCCGCGCTTTCGCTAGGGACCGCGCACGTCCGGTCAAGACCGGAGAGGGCGGTTAGCTCAGTTGGTAGAGCATCTCGTTTACACCGAGAGGGTCGGCGGTTCGAGCCCGTCACCGCCCACCAGTTTCGACCACGCGAAACAGTCCGGGGGACTGTTTCGGGTCGAAACTCCCAAGCGAAGCGCGGGAGGAACTCAAGCACCGAGCCGGCTAGCCACGAACCTCGCCCCTCGCTAACGCCGCCGCCATGACCGAACCCAAGATCCTCGTCCTCGCCACCGGCGGCACCATCGCCGGCGAGGGCGGATCGGCCGTGGCGCGGGATTATCGGCCCGGGCAGATCGCCATCGAGGATTTTCTCGCCACCTTTGCCGAACTGGGCGTGGCGGCGCGGCTGGAAGGGCGGCAGGTCGCCAATATCGATTCGGTCGATATCGGCCCCGCCGTCTGGCGCGAACTGCACACGGCCTGCGCTGCGGCGATGGACGATCCCTCCTTCGCCGGGGTCATCATTACCCACGGCACCGATAGCGCGGAGGAGACCGCCTTCCTGCTCGACCTGACGCTGCCGACCGCCAAGCCGGTCGTGCTGGTGGGCGCGATGCGGCCCGCCGACGCGGTGGGCAGTGACGGCCTCAGGAACTTCGCCAACGCCGTGCGCGTGGCCGCCGACCCGCAGGGCTCGGGACGCGGGGTGCTGCTGGTGATGGGCGACCAGGTCTTCGCCGCGCGCGACGCGCGCAAGGCGCGCACCACCGGCGCGGGTGCCTTTGCGGGCTTCCCGCGCGGACCCGTCGCGCTCGCCTCGCCCGCCTCGCTCGACTGGCTGAGCCCGCCCTGGCGCGAGGGCGAAGGCGCGCGGCTGGCGTTTCCCCAGGTCTTTCCGCCTGTCGCCATCCTCCACGCCCATGCGGGGATGGAGGCTGATGCCATCGCGCGCGAACTGGCGTCGGGGTGCGAAGGGATCGTGCTGGCCGGAATGGGCAGCGGCAATGCGCCCCGCGCGGTCGAGCAGGCGCTGGCCGAGGCAGTGCGCGCCGGGGTGCCGGTGGTGCGCTCGACCCGGGTGGACGAAGGCCTCGTCGATCGCGAGCCGCAAGATGACGACAACGGCTTTATCGCCGCCCGCGCGCTGGGCCCCGCCAAGGCGCGCGTGTTGTTGCAGCTGTTGGTGGCCAATGACGTGACCGACGCGGCCACGGCACAGGCGGCCTTCGACCGGCGTTAGCGCCGATCAAATTGCGAGCGTGCCCCTCCACCATGCTTGGCATGGTCCCCCTCCCCGTGCCGGAGAGGCTCAGGCCATCGCCAGCGCGTCCTTGCCGACCTCGGCGAAGAAACGTGCCATGGCGTCGGCGGCCTTGTCCGACAGCTCGATGAAAGCGCGGCGGCGGTCGGCATCGTCTTCCACCCGCACGAACAGCCCGGCATCGACCATCTGGCCTATCCACCTGAGCGCCGTGGTCGGCGGCACGCCCGAGGCGATGCACAGCGAGGTGACGGAGACGCGCGCGTGCTCCACCCGCGCCGCCGTCAGGTCGAGCAGCATGTCCCAGGCGGGATCGGCAAACAGGTCGCCATCGAAGAACTTGGCCCGTGCGCGGCGGTGGGCCAGCACCTGGCGCACCAGCCGCGCGTCCGGCAACGGCGGGCGCGGCTTGCGGATCAACTCGGGCTCGGCGCGCCAGCCCTCGGAGGGGCTTTCGAACCGGAAGGCCCCGCCGCCCGCGCGCTGGCCCCAGCCACCGCCGGATTTGTCCATCCGATCAAGTCGTTCGGCGATGCGGCCGACCTGCTCGGTCAATCTCAAGAGGTTAAGACGATCATCTTCGGACAGTTCGCGCAACCTCATATTGGGAAGGTCTGCCAGTGCGCGACCGAGTGCAATTACGCGTTCTGCCCTAATAGCGTTAACCAAGAATTGAGGTTTAGATTGGGAACAGCAACCGAACACCGTGTCGAGATATTCCATCGAGGTGGAGACGATCAGTCGCGCGCCGGAGCGCGAGACCCGCTCGTCCAGCCGCGTCAGCGCCGCCATCGCCTTGCCGTCGGGCTGCGGGCAGTCGACCAGCACCAGTTCCCCCAGCGAACGCGCATGGCCGGCCATGAGCTCGTCGAGCCCGCCGGTGTGCAGCAGGGTGAAACCCGCCTGCGCCACGTCGTCTTCCATGTCGCCGCGCAGGCGCGCATCGTCGGCAAAGATCGATACGCCCAGCGGAATGCCCGCCGGGTCGGCTGCCAGTGCATAGGCGAAATCGGCCTGCGCCATCGTTCGGTCTCCTGAGTCGCGTTATTGGAACAGGAGTAGAACAGAACGGGCTCAAGTCAAGATCGTCAATCCGCGAAAGGGTCGCGCACGAGGATCGTGTCGTCGCGTTCCGGGCTGGTCGAGACGCTGGCGACGGGACAGTGGATCAGCTCTTCGATGCGGCGAATATACTTGATCGCTTGCGCCGGCAGGTCGGCCCAGCTGCGCGCGCCGACGGTGGTGCCCTGCCAGCCTTCGATCTCTTCGTATATCGGCTCGCAGGCGGCCTGGTCCTGCGCGCTGGCGGGCAGGTAGTCGAGCACCTCGCCCCGCAGGCGATAGCCGGTGCAGATGCGGATGGTCTCGAACCCATCGAGCACGTCGATCTTGGTAAGCGCCACGCCCGTCACGCCGGAAAGCGCGCAGGTCTGGCGCACCAGCACCGCGTCGAACCAGCCGCAGCGACGTTTCCTGGCGGTGACGGTGCCGAACTCGTGGCCGCGCTCGCCCAGTCGCTGGCCGATCTCGTCTTCCAGCTCGGTCGGGAAAGGGCCGCTGCCGACGCGCGTGGTATAGGCCTTGACGATGCCCAGCACGAAGCCCGCCGCGTTCGGCCCCAACCCGCTGCCGCTCGCCACGGTGCCCGAAACTGTGTTGGAGCTGGTGACGAAGGGGTAGGTGCCGTGGTCGACGTCGAGCAGCACGCCCTGCGCGCCCTCGAACAGGATTTTCGCCCCGCGCTTGCGGATATCCACCAGCCGCTTCCACACCGGCTGCGCGTAGGTAAGCACAAATGGCGCGATCTCTCGCAGGCTCGCCAGCAGCGCGGCGCGGTCCACCGGTGGCTCGCCGAAACCGGCGCGCAGGGCATCGTGATGGGCACACAGGCGGTCGAGCAGCGGTTCCAGCTCGTCGAGGTGCGCGAGATCGCACACGCGGATGGCGCGGCGGCCGACCTTGTCCTCGTAGGCGGGGCCGATGCCGCGCCCGGTGGTGCCGATCTTGCCCTTGCCCGCCGCCGCCTCGCGCATCACGTCGAGCTCACCGTGAACGGGCAGGATCAGCGGGCAGTTGTCGGCGATGCCGAAGTTCTCGGGCGTGATGGATACGCCCTGCCCTTCCAGCTTGTCGATCTCCGCCTTCAGCGCCCAGGGGTCGAGCACCACGCCGTTGCCGACGAGGCTCAGCGTGCCGGTGACGATGCCCGAAGGCAGCAGGCTCAGCTTGTAGACCTTGTCGCCCACCACCAGCGTGTGCCCGGCGTTGTGGCCACCCTGGAAGCGCACGACCACGTCGGCGCGGCTCGCCAGCCAGTCGACGATCTTGCCCTTGCCCTCGTCGCCCCACTGGGCCCCGATCACGGTGACGTTTGCCATAGTCAGAGCTGTCCTTCGCGCGTGAAACCGTGGGCGCGTTAGGCGCTGGCGGGCACGAGGGCAACCGGGGAGCACGCGGCTTTCCCCTTGGCGCGGAGGGCCCCGCTATGGCATCGGCGGCTGCATGGAACGGACCCCCCGCGCCCTGCTGGCGCTCGCCGCCCTCGCGCTATCGAACAGCCCCGCCCTCGCCCAGGACGATCGCCCCGGCGCGGCAACCGAATATGCCGATGCCGCGGCGCGCGAGCGCGGCAACCTGAGCCAGCTCGCCGTGCTCGGCACCAGTCATCTCTCCTCGCTGCCCGACGACTTCGACACTGCCCGCTTCGATGCCCTGCTGGACCGGCTGGCGGCCTGGGCGCCCGATCGCATCGCCATCGAGAGCATCGGCGGGGCCGAGTGCGCGTACCTGCGCGACTACGCCTTTGCCTATCCGGACGTGGCGGAAACCTATTGCCTCAATCCCGCACCCGCGCTCGCAGCGCTCGGGATGACGCAGCCTGCCGCCGCCGAGGAACTGGAGGCCATGCTCGCCGAGGCCGCGGCAGACCGCCCTGCCGCCGAGCGCCGCCGTCTCGCGCTGCTGTTTCTTGCCACCGGCAATCCCACCTCGGCCGCCGTGCAGTGGCTGCGCCTGCCGCCGGAAGAGCGGGTGGCGCAGGGCCCGCTGACCGCCGACCTGGCGGCCTATCTCGACCGGCGGCTGACGCGGCAGAACGAGGACAACATCATCGCCGCGCCGCTCGCCGCCCGGCTGGGGCACGAGCGCGTCTGGCCGGTGGACGAGCAGCGCGGCGTGCGCTGGCTGACCCCGATTGCCGAGGAAGACTTCGGTGCCGAAATGATGGCGTTGTGGAACAACCCGGCGACGCAGGAGCGCATGGGCAACCTGACGGGCTGGGACGCACGGGTCGCGGCGGGCGAGCCCGTCATAGACTGGTACCGCTACATGAACTCACCCACGGAGCAGCGCCTGGCGGTGCAGG
This sequence comes from Aurantiacibacter luteus, assembly GCF_001010945.1. Taxonomy (GTDB): domain Bacteria; phylum Pseudomonadota; class Alphaproteobacteria; order Sphingomonadales; family Sphingomonadaceae; genus Alteraurantiacibacter; species Alteraurantiacibacter luteus. The sequence continues at coordinate 107,203 of NZ_LBHB01000001.1, read as the reverse complement.
GCGATTTCGCCGCGGCGGCGGGCTCCACCCTGCCGCGCGGCGCCGGCCGACAGTATTTCGCCTACTGGGAGATGCGCAACATGCGCATGGCCGCCAACGTGCGCGAGGTGCTGGGCGACGGCTACCGCGTGCTCGCCGTGGTCGGTGCCTCGCACAAGCCCTATTACGAACGCTACCTCGGCATGACGAGCGACGTCGAGATCGCCGACTTGGACGCGATCCTGGCCGCAGAGGCGAATGGCGGATAGCTTGCGCGGTTCGTGCGTTGGCCTCCCAAAAGGAGACCACATGACCGACCAACCTACCCTCACCCTCAACGATGACCGCCAGATCCCGCAGCTGGGCTTCGGCACCTGGAAACTGGAGGGAGAGACCGCGACCGACGCGGTGAAATCCGCGCTCGATGTCGGCTACTGGCTGATCGACACCGCCTCGATCTACAAGAACGAAGAGCAGGTGGGCCGCGGCATCGGCGAATGGAGCGACATCTTCCTCCAGACAAAGATCTGGAACGACGACCAGGGCTACGACAAGGCGCTGGCCGCCTTCGATGCGAGCCTTGAGCGTCTGGGCCGCGACTATGTCGATATGCTGCTCATCCACTGGCCGGTGCCGAGCGCTGGCAAGGCGGTCGACACCTGGAAGGCGCTGATCGAGGCGAGAGACCAGGGCAAGGCCAAGTCCATCGGCGTCAGCAATTTTCGTGAGGAAGACCTGAAGGCCATTGTCGATGCGACGGGCGTGGTGCCCGCGCTCAACCAGATCGAACTGCACCCCAGCTTCCAGCAGCGAGACCTGCGCCGCGTGCACGACGAGATGGGAATCGTTACCCAGACCTGGTCGCCGCTCGGCCAGGGCGAGGGATTGCAGGGCGAGGTCGTCGGCCGCATCGCCAAAGAAGTTGGCGCACCCGCCTCCGCCGTCATCCTCGCCTGGCATCTGCAACACGGGCTGAACCCGCTGCCCCGCTCCAGCAGCCGCGATCACATCGCCGAGAACTTCCGCGCGCTGGAGGTGACGCTCTCGGACGAGCAGATGGCCGCCATAGACGCGCTCGACAGCGCGGACGGCCGCATGGGGCCCGAACCGTCTAGCTTCTGACGGAAATGGCCTCAGCGCCATCGAGGCGGTGCGAGCAGCCCAGCTCCGCCGCCTCGTCGGCTTCGGAGAGCGCCGCGACCGTTCGCCAGCCTTCCGATCGCAGGCGCGCAGCGGCCTCGCGGTCGTGCCCAAGCGGCAGGAACAGGCGGCGGCCTAGGTCCTCATCGGCCTTGACCGCCTCCACCAGACCTTCCGGGTAGAGCGAGAAGCCCGTCGCGGCCTCGTCGCTGCCGCCGATGCGATAGGTGCCCCCGCGCCCCAGCGCGCCGCGCACGCCATCTGCGTAAAGGGTGAAACCCAGCCAGCTCTGGTAAGCGAAGCCGTGGCGCTCGCTGGGGTCGAGCGTAAGGCGCGCCCTTCCACGCACACGCTCGGCGATCTCCTTCAGGCCCGCGATGCGGCTATCGAGAACGCCCGCACCGTCGATCGCGTCGAGGCGCTCCACCGCCTCGTCGAAAGCGCCCGCGGCGTGGATCAACGGCAGGTAGGCCTCGCCCCCCGCCTCCACCAGTCCGCCAGCGTCCTTGGCGTCGAGCTCGCGCCGAACGGCCTCGCGCGTGGCAGCGTCCAGCGGCAGCGGGCCATCGGCCAGCGTATCGACGAGATCGGGCAGCGTGAAATCGACCGAGACCCCGGTGGCGCCCGCGGCCTCCAGCGCCTCGATGGCGACCTCGACCACCTCGCCCGCGGCGGCCACGCTATCCGCGCCGACGAGTTCGGCCCCCAGCTGCAATTCCTCGCGCCGGGGATCGAGCATGTCGCCCGCGATACGCGCCACCTGCCCGGCGTAACACAGCCTGAGCGGGCGTGCCGCGCCGGAGAGGCCGGTGGCCGCGATCCGCCCGACCTGCACGGTGATGTCAGAGCGCAGGGCCAGCGTGCGCAGGCTTTTGGGATCGACGAAGCGAAACATCTGCCGCGTGGATAGGCCGTCCATGCGGCTCGCCATGCTGGCCTCGAACTCGATGAGCGGCGGGCGCACGCGGTCATACCCGTGGCTGCGCATCACGTCGAGCACGGCGCGCTGGATGCGGGCGACCGCCGCCGCGCTTTGCGGCAGGCGATCTTCTAGGCCCTCGGGAAGGAGGTCGCGGGTCGGGTCGGTCGTCATGGCCGGTGCCCTAACCGCGACGCTTTCAGAACGAAAGCGACTTCACCTTCTTCACGCCTTCCAGCGCGCAGATGGCCTTTACCGTCGCATCGTCGGGCTGCTGGTCGAGGCTGAGCATCAGCACGGCATCGCCGCCCTGGTGCTTGTCCGGCAGGCGGCGACCCAGGTGGAAGTTGCCGATGTTGACCCCGGCATTGCCCAGCGTGGAGCCGAGCCGTCCGATGAAGCCCGGCGCGTCCTCGTTGACGATGTAGATCATGTGGCCTTCGAGGTCGGTCTCGATCCGCGTTCCGGCGATCTCCACCAGCCGCATCTCGTCCTCGCCGAACAGGCTGCCGGCCACCTCGCGCGTGCGGTCGGGCGTCTTGGCGACCACGCGCAGCAGCGTGTGGTAATTGCCTTCCTTGCCGCGCCGCACCTCGCGCACGTCGAGCCCGTTCTCCTTGGCGAGGATGGGCGCGTTGACCATGTTGATGGTGTCGGAGAAGGTGCGCATCATGCCCGCCAGCACGGCGGCGGTGATGGGCTTCAAGTTCAGTTCGGCCGCCGCGCCTTCGACCTCGACGGTCAGCGATTTCACGCCTGGCCCCTCGAGCTGGCCGACCAGCGAGCCGAGCTTCTCGGCCAGCGCGATATAGGGCTTCAGGCGTGGGGCCTCCTCGGCGCTGAGCGAAGGCACGTTCAGCGCATTGGTGACGCCGCCGGTGACGAGGTAGTCGGCCATCTGCTCGGCGACCTGCAGCGCCACGTTGACCTGCGCCTCGGTGGTCGAAGCGCCCAGGTGCGGGGTGCAGGTGAAGCCCGGCGTGCCGAACAGCGGGTGGTCGGCGGGCGGCGGTTCGGTGGCAAAGACATCGAGCGCGGCGCCGGCGATGTGGCCGCTGTCGAGCCCGTCCTTCAGCGCCGCCTCGTCGATCAGCCCGCCACGCGCGCAGTTGACGATCCGCACGCCCTGCTTCGTCTGCTCGAGCCGCTCGCGGCTGAGGATGTTGCGCGTCTCCTCCGTCAGCGGGGTGTGCAGCGTGATGAAGTCGGCGCGGGCGAGCAGATCGCCCAGATCCACCTTCTCCACGCCCAGTTCCAGCGCCCGCTCGGGCGAGAGGAAAGGATCGTAGGCGACGACCTTCATCTTCAGGCCCTGCGCGCGGGAAGCCACGATGGAGCCAATGTTGCCCGACCCGATCAGGCCGAGCGTCTTGCCGGTCACCTCCACGCCCATGAACTTGGACTTGGGCCATTCACCCGCCTGCGTCTCGGCATTGGCCTCGGGGATCTGCCGGGCGAGCGCCATGATGAGGGCGATGGCGTGTTCGGCGGTGGTGATGGAATTGCCGAACGGCGTGTTCATCACCACCACGCCCTTGGCGCTGGCGGCGGGAATGTCGACGTTGTCGACGCCGATCCCGGCGCGGCCGATCACCTTCAGGTTGTCGGCGGCGGCGAGAATTTCCTTCGTCACCTTAGTCGAGGAACGGATGGCGAGGCCGTCGTATTCGCCGACGCGCGCGGCGAGCTGTTCCGGCGTCTCGCCGGTGATGACATCGACGTCGCAGCCGCGCTCCTCGAAGATGCGCGCGGCGTTGGGGTCCATCTTGTCGGAAATGAGGACTTTGGGTTTCTGGGACATATCAACCTCGGAAAACAAAATCCGCTCGCCCTGAGCCTGTCGGACTCGCAGAGGGCCTGAAAGGCCAACGGTCGTCCTTTCCTCTGGACGCGGCGGAAAAAGAAAAGCGATCCTTCGACAAGCTCAGGATGAGCTGTGAAGGGACAAGCAGTGGCTAGAGCCGCCCGGCCTGCGCCTCGGCATAGGCCCACTCGATCCACGGCAGCAGGCGCTTGATGTCCTCCTGCTCGACCGAGCCGCCGCACCAGATGCGCAAGGACGGCGGGGCGTCGCGGTAGCCGTTGAAGTCGTAGCCGACGTCCAGCGCTTCCAGCTTGGAAGCAATGTTCTTCGGCACCGCGGCCTGATCGTCGGGCGAAAGGCTCTCGTACCAGTCGCCCTGGAAGACCATGCACACGCCGGTGTTGGTCCGCTGGGCCGGGTCGGGCACCATGTTTCGCAGCCACGGTGTCGCCTCGATCCAGTCGGTGACGATCTTCGCGTTCGCGTCGGCGCGCTCGAACATGGCCTGACGCCCGCCGATAGACTGCGCCCATTCGAGGCTGACGATGTAATCCTCGGTCGCCAGCATGGAGGGGGTGTTGATGGTCGCGCCTTCGAAGATGTCGCGGTTCAGCTTGCCGCCCTTCTTCAGGCGGAACAGCTTGGGCAGAGGCCAGGCGGGATCGTAGCTCTCGATGCGCTCGACGGCCTTGGGGCTGAGGACCAGCATCCCGTGCGCGGCCTCGCTGCCCATCACCTTTTGCCACGAGTAGGTGGTGGCATCGAGCTTGGCCCAGTCCATCTCCTGCGCGAAGACGGCGCTGGTGGCATCGTTGATCGTCACGCCCTTGCGGCCTGGAACCAGCCAGTCGGTGTCCGCGATCTTCGCGCCCGAGGTGGTGCCGTTCCAGGTGAAGACGACGTCGTTGTCCTGCGGGATGCTGGCGAGGTCGGGGATTTCGCCGTAGTCGGCCTCGAGCACGGTCAGGTCGGGCAGCTTGAGCTGCTTGACCGCGTCCTGAATCCACACGTTGCCGAAGCTTTCCCACGCCGCGACCGTCGCCGGCCCGGCGCCCAGCATGGTCCACATCGCGCATTCCAGCGCGCCGGTGTCACTGCCAGGCATGATGCCGACGAGATAGTCGTCGGGCACGCCCAGCAGTTCGCGGCTGAGGTCGATGGCGTATTTGAGGCGGGACTTGCCGAGCTTCGAGCGGTGCGAACGGCCCATACTACGGGTGTCGATCTTGTCCAGCGACCAGCCCGGAGGCTTGGCGGTGGGGCCGGACGAAAAGAACGGGCGCTCCGGCTTCAGAGCGGGTTGGTCAGTCATGTATTCTCTCCTTGCAGAGAGCTCGCGCGGCGTTGGGACCGCGTGGCCCGCCGGCGGCACTAGGGATGCGTGGTCACGAGTCAAAGGTTACTTGCGAAACCGTCTGCCGGTTCCGCCGCCCGCGACGATGCGGCGCGTTAGAGCGGTGTTAACCATGCCGGTCCTAACCACGGGGGACGCTGAACGCCGCAGGATGATCGCCATGAGGACCATCGCGCTACTCCCTCTCCTGAGCCTCGCGCTCGCGGGATGCTCCATGCTGCCGGGCGGCGGCGGTGAGCGGGACGCCCGCACGACGAACGCGGGCCGCGCGTCGACCGCCCCCGCTCCGCGCATCGCCGCGCCGCTGCCCGCCGCCCGCAGTGCCGCCGCGGCGCAGTGCCTGAGCGCACTGGGCCAGAGCGGCGTGCGCTTCGACCCCCTGCCCGACCGGTACCGCGAGCAGGGCTGCGCCACGCTCGGCACTGTGCAGATGCATGCCCTTCGCGGCGATTCGGGCGATCTCGGCGTCAGCAACATCGGCCCCGTCACCTGCCCGGTCGGCGCCGCATTCGCCGCCTGGGCGCGGTTCGGCGTGGACCGCGCGGCGCGGCAGATCCTCGGCAGCCCGCTGGCGAGCATCCAGACGATGGGCAGCTATTCGTGCCGCAACGTGGCGGGCAGCACCCGCCGATCGGCCCACGCCACCGCGGCGGCGATCGACGTGGGCGGCTTCACCCTCGCCGACGGGCGGCGCATTACCGTGCAGGCGGGCTGGAACGGCGGCACCGCGGCCGAGCGCGAGTTCCTGCGCACGGTGCAGCGCAGCGCCTGCCGCCGCTTCGGCACGGTGCTGGGCCCGGACTACAATGCCGCGCACCACGATCACCTTCATGTCGAAGGCGTGGTCGAGGGGAATTCGTATTGTCGATGAGATTCACCCCGGTCGGCGACCATCCGACCGCAAGCCTGTCCTGAGCTTCGCCGACGGGCGCGACCGCCCGCCCGCAGCGGGCGCGGCGGAAGGCGGAGCGCGTCTAGCGAGGACGAAGCCGCGGACGCGGCTTCGCAGACAGATCACCCTATTCGCTGCGGGATGATCATGGTCTGGATCAGTTCGCCCTGCGTGTCAGTAGCGCGCCGGGCCGCCGCCACCGGCTTTTTTCGGCGACGTGTCCCCGCCTCGAGCCGCAGGCGAACCGCCTCGGCAGCGTGGTTGGCGCCCAGCTTGCCCATCATGTTGGCGCGGTGAATCTCCACCGTGCGCGGGCTGATTTCCAGCTCGCGGGCAATGGCCTTGTTGGAGCAGCCCTCGCTCAGCCAGTCGAGCACCTCGCGTTCGCGCTTCGACAGGGCCGAGATGCGTCGGCGCGCGTCGATCAGGCGTCGCCGCGCCTCGGCATGGCGGCCGGCATCGGAGCGGACATGGGCGACCACGCGGCGCAGTTCGTCCTCGGTCATCGGCAGCGAGATGAAGTCGAGCGCGCCCGCCTGGATCGCCGCCACGACCTCGTCCACGCCCGGATCCTCGCAAGCGGCGACCAGCGGCAGCCAGATGCCGTTGTCGGCCAGTTCCTCGAGCAGTTCGACCGTCCCTTCCCGGGCCACGTTGCTGGAGGCGACGATGATGCCGTCCACCGGCGGTCGATCGAGCAGCTCGACGAGATCGGAGTAGACCTCGGCATGGTGGCCCATCGACAGCACCATCCGCGACTGGGCGGCGCGCGAACGGCTGTCGCCGCCCACGATGTGCATCGTAATTCGCTGATCCATCTGAATTGCCCCGCAAATTGTGATGCGGGGACTGTGCCGTGGAAACGCGGAGAAAAGCATTCCGTAAAACTACGGAAACGCACTTAGTGGGCAGTGATCTTGCGAGTAATTAGTCAGTTTCTGTGTCGCTCAAGCTATCAGAGCATTTCAACGTCAGGCAAATTCGCGGCAGCACTACGTAGTTTCACTGGGCTGGTAAAACGAGTAATCCGGCAGCGAGTGGAAGGCGTTGCGCAGCGCGTCGCTCCAGCTGCTCGAGATCGCGTCGAAATAGGGATCGGTGTGCTCGATGCGCTTCTCGTGCGTGCGCTCGAAGGTGTCGCGTTCGATCACCAGCAAGTCCAGCGGCAGACCGACGGAGAGATTGGCCTTGAGGGTCGAATCGAAACTGACCATCAGCAGCTTTACCGCGTCCTCGAAGCTCATCTGCCGGTCGTAGCCGCGAATGATGATGGGACGGCCGTACTTGGTCTCGCCGATCTGGAAGAACGGCGTGTCGAAGCTCGCCTCGATGAAATTGCCTTCCGGATAAATCAGGAACAGGCGCGGCTCCATGCCCTTGATCTGGCCGGCCAGGATGATCGATGCGGTGAAGCGCCCGCGCCCGCGCGCGCCGTTGCTCTCCTGCGTCTCCTTCACCGTTTCGCGCAGCAGTGCGCCGGTTTCGGCGGCCACCTGGAACATGGTGGGCAGTTCCATCAGCGAGTTGTTGCGCTCCGCCGGGGTCTTGGTGCGCTCCTCCAGCTTGCTGATGACTGCCTGGGTAGTGGCAAGGTTGCCCGCGGTCATCATCGAGATGATCCGCTCGCCGGGCTTGGACCAGGTGAACATCTTGCGGAACACCGAGATGTTGTCGACGCCCGAGTTCGTCCGGGTGTCGCTCATCAGCACGAGGCCTTTGTCGAGAACCATTCCAACGCAATAGGTCATGGGCAGGGTCTACCTCCGGGCGGACACGCGGGCAAAGGGCGCGGCTTACTGTTCCACCGTTTGCTGCTCCACCGAGAGATCGACCTGAAGATCCTCGGTCAGCGCGCCGAAGGAAATGCCGGTGACGGGCGCTGCGTCGGCATAGTCGCGGCCCGTCGCCACGCGCACGTAACGCGGATCGGGACTGATGCCGTTGGAGATATCGAAGCCCACCCAGCCCAGTCCCTGCACGTGCGCCTCGGCCCAGGCGTGGGTCGCGTCCTGTTCGATGCGGTCGTTCATCATCAGGTAGCCGGACACATAGCGCGCCGGGATGTCGAGACTGCGCGCGGCGGCGATGAAGATATGCGCGTGGTCCTGGCACACGCCGCTTCCGCAGACGACCGCCTCTTCCGCCGTCGTGTTGACGCCCGTGGTGCCCACCCCGTATTCCACGCTTTCGCGGATGGCGGCGGACAGGTTGTGAAGGGTGCCGACCATGCCGTCTGCGCTGCGCTCGACCTTGGCGATCAGCGCCTTGATCTTCGGCCCCGGCTTCGTCAGCGGCGTATAACCGAGAAAGGCCCACAGCGGCAGGTGCCCGGCGTGCTGTCCGATGACGCCCGCATTGTCCTCGGTCTGCACGTGACCCTGGCAGGTCACGACGACCTCGCGCGCGCCCTCTTCCACCGCGATCAGGGTGACGTGGTTGAAGTTCTGGTCGTCGTAGCTCAGCTGCTCTTGCGCGCCTTCGTAGAACATCGACCAGTCGAGGATCGTCTGGCCCTGCGTTTCCTTGGGCGTCAGGCGCAATCGCTGGACGCCGTGCGACACGGAATCGGCGAAGCGATAGCGCGTGGTGTGGCGGATCGAGAGGCGCATCGTCTGTCTCCTCTCCCCTAGTTGGTGAAACGATAGTCTTGGGCGATGGCACCGGCGATGGCCTGGTTGCCGGCGATGAAGTCGATCAGGAATTCGTGCAGACCCTGGTCGAAGATCTGTTCGATCGTGCGATCGGCGAGGCGCAGGTCGGCCTCGCGCATGCGCATGTGCGCTTCGTTCTCCTCGCCGTGGAGCTGGGCAAGCTCGGAAAGGTTCTGGCGCATCATGGCGTAGCAGAACACGAGGCTGCGCGGGAACCGCGTGTCGAGGATCAGGAAGTCGGCGATGGAGCGCGCGTCCATGCGCCCTGCGTTAAGCCAGCGATAGGCGCGCTCGGCCGAAAGCGAGCGCAGCACGTTGTCCCACTGCCCGCTGTCGAGCGCAGTCCCGACATAGCTGAGCGAGGGAAGCAGCAGGTAGTATTTCACATCGAGGATTCGCGCGGTATTGTCCGCCCGTTCGAGGAAAGTGCCCAGCCGCGCGAAACCGTAGGTCTCGTTGCGCAGCATGGAGCCGTGGGTCGCCCCGCGCGCCAGCGTGCTCTCCCGCCGGATGGCGTGCAGGCACTGGTTGAGGTTGGCATCGCGCACGGGCTTTTCCAGCAGGTCGCGCAAGGACATCCACCCCTCGTTGACCGCTTCCCAGACCTCGCCGGTCAGCGCCGAACGGCACGAGCGGGCATTGGTACGCGCGCGTTCCACCATCGACAGCACGCTTTCCGGATTGTGGCGGCTGCGCAGCACGAAATCGCTCACCTGCGCGCCGGTATAGTCGCCGTGCCGCGCCTCGTAGGCGCTCTTGAGGCCGAGCGTGGTCAGCACCGACTTCCATTCCTGACTGGCGACGTCCGGCCCGCGGGTCAGCGTCATGCGGTGCCCGGCGGCGAGCAGGCGCGCGGTATTCTCCGCCCGTTCGAGGTAGCGGTACATCCAGAAGATGCCGTTAGCGACGCGGCCTAGCAAGATAGCGGCCCCCTCTCAGTCATCGAGCACCCAGCTGTCCTTGGTGCCGCCGCCCTGCGAGGAGTTGACCACCAGCGAACCCTTCTTCAGCGCCACGCGGGTCAGTCCGCCGGGGGTGATTTCCACCCCGTCGGGCGAGCACAGCACGTAGGGCCTCAGGTCGACGTGACGCGGGGCGAGACCCTTGCGGGTGAAGATCGGGCAGGTCGAGAGCGAGAGCGTGGGCTGGGCGATGTAGTTGTCCGGATCGGCGATGAGCTTGGCGCGGAAGGTCTCGATTTCCTGCCTGCTCGACGTCGGGCCGATCAGCATGCCGTAACCGCCCGAGCCGTGCACTTCCTTCACCACCAGTTCGGCAAGGTTGTCGAGCACGTACTTGAGCGAATCTGGATCGGCGCAGCGCCAGGTATCGACATTGGGCAGCAGCGGCTTCTCGCCGGTGTAGAATTCCACGATGTCGGGCATGAACGAATAGATCGCCTTGTCGTCCGCCACGCCCGTGCCCGGCGCATTGGCGATGGTGACCCGGCCCGCGCGGTAGACATCCATGATGCCCGGCACGCCGAGCACGCTGGCGGGATTGAAGGTGAGTGGATCGAGGAACTCGTCGTCCACCCGGCGATAGATCACGTCGACCGGCTTGAACCCTATCGTGGTGCGCATCTGCACGCGGCCGTTCACCACGCGCAGGTCGCTGCCCTCGACCAGTTCCGCGCCCATCTGGTCGGCGAGGAAGGCGTGTTCGTAGTAGGCGGAATTGTAGATGCCCGGCGTCAGCACGGCGATGGTCGGCTTGCCGCCCGAACCCTTGGCCACCGCCTCGGGCGCGCAGGCGGCGAGGCTGTTGGCGAGGCGGCGCGGATAATCCGACACGGGGCGCACGTTCACCTTGCTGAACAGCTCGGGGAACATGGCCATCATCGTCTCGCGGTTTTCCAGCATGTAGCTGACGCCCGACGGAGTGCGCGCATTGTCCTCCAGCACCAGGAATTCGTCCGGGCCGGTCCGCACCAGGTCGATGCCGGTGATGTGCGTGTAGACGCCGCCGGGCGGGTTGAAGCCCACCATCTGCGGCAGCCAAGCCTTGTTGTTGCGGAACAGGCGTTCGGGCAGGCGGCCGGAACGGATGATCTCCTGCCGGTGGTAGAGATCGTGCATGAAAGCGTTCAATGCCCTCACCCGCTGCTCGATGCCCTTCGACAGCCGCCGCCACTCGCCCGCAGTGATGATGCGCGGCACCATGTCGAAGGGGATCAGCCGTTCCTCGGCATCGTCCTCGCCATAGACGTTGAAGGTGATGCCGGTGCGGCGGAAGAAACTCTCCGCCTCGAAGTTCTTCGAGCGCATCCAGCTCTCGTCCTGCGCGCCCAGCCATTCCTGATAGCCGGCATAGGCCTCGCGCACCGAACCGTCGGGCGCGTGCATCTCGTCGAATGTCGGCTGCTCGGAAACGGTGATGACCCCTCGAGAGTGTGACGCGGCGTTCACCGCCCCGTTGCACGGTCGCGGCGCCTCCTCTCTATAACAGGGTTGTCAGCTTTCCAGTTCCCGCACAAGCGCCATGATGCAGTCGGGCGAGGTGGGAAAGGTGAGGTGCGTGCACCTGAGGGCCACCGCCCGGTCGCGCTCGTCCGCAGTGCCGCTGGCCGCCCGGCGCGAGATCACGCCGTCGCGCGGGCTCCAGAAGGCGACCGTCTCGACCGGCGGCTTGGTTCGCGGGTCGGCGGCGACGGGCGGCGCCTCCACCCGGTGCCCGGCGACCACCTGGTAGGTTCGCCAGATATTGTTGGAATAGGGCGTGTGGCTGAAAGGCGATCCCATCGTCACTACCTTGGCGACGTGCTGCGGCACGCGCTTGGCGACCTCGCGCGCGAAGACCCCGCCCAGGCTCCAGCCCACCAGCACAACTTGCTGCCCGTAGCGTTCGCGCACCTGCTCTACCCGCGCGGCGATCAGGTCCAGCGTCTCGGGCGTAGGGCCCATGTTGTGTCCCAGGCCCCAGCGCTTGACTGTGTGCCCGGCGCGCTCGAGCTGCTCGGCCATGTAGCGCATGCGCGTGGGCCCGGTGGCGAAACCGGGGATAAGGATGACGACGCGCGGCCTTTGCGCAGGCCTGATCGGCAGGTCGGGGCGGAAGCGGATGCGCAGCGGCTCGGCCACGGCGCCGAGCTCTGCAAGGAACAGTCGCAGCGGCGGGACATGGGCCTCGGCCGGCGCAGTGCCGCGCATCAGCTGCGCCCTGCCCGCGAGCGCCGAGCCCATGCCCGCGAGGCCGCGCTTCATGCGGGCGAGGAGCGGCTCCTCGTCGCTCTCGACGGGAAACAGCGGCACGCTCAGCCCGGCGCCGCGGCCTGCGGCGGAGCGGGTGCGGGGCATTCGCCGATCCGCTCGCTTTCGGTGAGCCGCACCAGTTCGAGCCGCTGGCCGGGAACGTCCGGGCCCGTCTGCACGACGCGGCTTTCCATGCGCGAGGAAGTGGCCCGCGCCGTCATCGTCATGGCGATCTGCATGGTCGCGGCACCCTGCTGGCCGCAGTCAATCTCGGCCGCGGCGCGCTCGCCGTCCACGTCGAAACGGTCGAACCGGCACTGGTCCTCGTTCATCGCTTCCAGCATCGGGCGATAGCCGCGCGCGGCCTGCGCAGCGGTGATGCAATGCTCGCCTTGCGACTCGATGCCGGTGCGCAGGTTCTCGCGCGCAAAGGCCTCGTCCGCCGGGCCGGGATCGGCCATCGCGAAGCTGACGAGCGTGTTGGTGGTGCGATAGAGGCCGGGCTGCGGCCGTGGCAGCGTGTCCGCGCGGGCGATCAGCACCCGCTCGTCCACCGGGCCGTCGTCACCGCAGGCGACGAGCGCCAGGCCCGCCGCCGCGAGCAGCGCGATCAGCCGCAGCTGTCGCCGGTGCGCTGGGACTTCACGCCGAACCGCACGGTCGCCTCGCCCGTTTGCAGCGGCAGCGGATAGGTCAGGCGCAGGTCGGCGTCGGACTGGTTCACCGTGCCGGCAAATTCCACCCGTCCGTTCAGGCCCTCGTCGGCGTTGCACGACATCGCTCCTTCGATCGAGCTGCCCTCGGCAGTGAGGCTCGAAAGCGTGCAACTAGCCTGCGCCATCGCGGAAAGCCAATCCTCGCGGCTCATCCCGTCGGTGACGCAATAGAGCTGCGGTTCTTCGGCGCCGCTGGCGAATTCGGAGCGCATTTCGGCCAGCTGCTCTTCGCTCGCGCCGGGCGCGTCGATCTCGATCAGTTCCAGCGCGGTGGAATATTCGCCCGGCTGCAGCGCGGTGCCATTGTCGGACATTCCGGCGACCTCCTCCCCGGTCAGCGCGGCATCGATCGCGGGCTCTTCCGAATTGCAGGCCGCGAGGGCGAGCGCCGCGGCAAGCGGGAGAAGGGTGCGGGCAGGACGGGTCGGGCGCATGGTCGTATCCTCAATCGGTTCCGGCGGCACGGCGCGAGCTGGCGCAATGCGATCGGCCGTTGGGCTACCCTCGCGGCAGCGCGCTGCCAATGACCCCGGGCGCGCGCCGCGCGGCGCGTCCCAAATCGGGCCAGCCGTGCAAGCGTCGTGCCGGGTCAGCAATCGCCGATGCGCTCGTGCGTGGCGCGGGCGCGCATGGCCATCTCGCCCATGCCGGGCAGCGATCCGGTGAGGCGCGTCTCCATCACCGAGCTCGTCGGCGTGCCCCGCCCCGTCATTGTGACGGTCATCTCGCCCTGCCCCGGCGTGGCGCAGACCATCTCGGCATCGATGTTGCCGCCGTTCGCATCGAAGCGCCTGAAGCTGCAGTTCTCGCCCGCCTCCTGCGAACGGCGTGCCATTTCCTCATAGCCTTCGTCGACCTCGGCCTGGGTCAGGCAATATTCGCTGCCCTGGTTCTCGGCCATCTGCTGGCGGATCATGTCGGCGGCCCCGGCCGGCGCGCCCGGCATGGAGAATTCCAGCAGCTCGGTGGTCACGCGGTACTGCCCGGCCTGCGGGCGCATCCCTTCCTCGCCCAGCCGGGTCGCCGCCCCCGCCATGCCGGTCTGCTCTTCGCTCCCGGTTTCGGTCGCGGCAGCGGTATCGGCATCGGCCTCGTCGCCGGGATCGTTCGAGGGCAGCCAGCATCAGCAGGGGTGCAGCGGCAGCTATGGCCAGGTTGGCGACGAATTGGCGTGGCATAAGGTCTTCCCCTCGGCGGCAGTCGATGGCGCGAGGGTGCCGCATGGCCCGCCCGCGATCAAGCGCCCTAGCAATCGTCGATGCGCCGCCCCTCCTGCACGGCGATGGCCTTCATCACGTGGGGCGAGGAATCGCCGGGAACGGTGAGAGTGCCCTCCATCGTCACGACGTCGCGCGTGGAAGTGGCATCGAAGGTCGAGCGGCCGGTGAGCGTGGGCGTATATTCCACCCCCTCGCCTTCGATCGTGCAACGTCCGACTAGCCGCGCGCCGCGCGTGTCGTGCGAGTAGTCTGTCAGCTCGCACTGCCCGCCGGTGCGGTCGGAAACATCGTCCGCCTGCCACTCGGCCCGGGTGTAGATAGGCTCCCCGCAGTGCTGCTCCGTGCCCTCGAACTGGCGGAACTCGGCAACACCCTCGGGCGCGAGCACCATGCCGTCTATGGTCACCGAATCGAGCGTGCGGACGAGCTCCCACTGGCCGTATTCGGGCACGTTGTCGGGATCGTCGCCGCAGCCGCCCAGCAACAGCGCGAGCAGGGCGATGACGTGGCGCGGGATCATGGCATTCCTCCTGTTCCAAGCCCTGCCTGCTAGTAAGGCGTAAACATCGCGCAAAGGCCGCGTTGCCATTCCGTTCCGCCGCGCCCATATCCCCGGCAATGAGCGAACTCGTCATCCGCCGCGGCCTCGAAGAACCCGACACCAGCGGCGCCTTTGTGCCGCACAAACCCGCGCGGCCGGAAAAGTCCCAAGGGGGGCGGCCGTTCAAGCTCGTCAGCGACTACCAGCCCGCCGGCGACCAGCCCGCCGCCATCGAGGAACTTGTCTCCGCCGCGCGCGATGGCGACCAGACGCAGGTGCTGCTGGGCGTCACCGGCAGCGGCAAGACCTTCACCATGGCCAAGGTGGTCGAGCAGTTGCAGCGCCCGGCGCTCGTGCTCGCCCCCAACAAGATCCTCGCCGCGCAGCTTTACGGCGAATTCAAGAGCTTCTTTCCCGACAACGCGGTCGAGTATTTCGTCAGCTACTACGACTACTACCAGCCCGAGGCCTACGTCCCGCGGTCCGACACCTACATCGAGAAGGAAAGCAGCGTAAACGAGGCGATCGACCGGATGCGCCACTCGGCCACGCGCGCGTTGCTGGAGCGCGACGACGTGCTGATCGTCGCTTCGGTAAGCTGCCTCTACGGCATCGGCTCGGTCGAGACCTACTCGGCCATGATCTTCGACATCAAGACCGGCGAGAGCGTCGACCAGCGCGAACTGATCCGCAAGCTCGTCGCCCTCCAATACAAGCGCAACGACGCCGCCTTCGCGCGCGGCAACTTCCGCGTGCGCGGGGACAACCTGGAGCTGTTCCCCAGCCACCTCGAGGACACGGCCTGGCGCGTCAGTTTCTTCGGCGACGAGATCGAGGAAATCGCCGAGTTCGATCCGCTGACCGGCAAGAAGGGCACCGTGCTCAAGACCGTGCGCGTCTATGCCAACAGCCACTACGTGACGCCGGGCCCGACGATGAAGCAGGCCGCGCAGGCCATCAAGTTCGAGCTGGAGGAGCGGTTGAAGGAACTCCACGCCGAGGGCCGCCTGCTCGAAGCCCAGCGGCTGGAGCAGCGCACCAACTTCGACCTCGAGATGATCGCCGCCACCGGCAGCTGCAACGGCATCGAGAATTACAGCCGCTTCCTGACTGGGCGGCTGCCGGGCGAGCCGCCGCCCACGCTGTTCGAGTACCTGCCCGAGAACGCCCTGCTGTTCGTGGACGAGAGCCACCAGACCATCCCGCAGATCGGCGCGATGGCGCGCGGGGACCACCGCCGCAAGCTGACGCTGGCCGAATACGGCTTCCGCCTGCCGAGCTGCATCGACAACCGCCCGCTGCGCTTCAACGAGTGGGACGCGATGCGCCCGCAGACCTTTGCCGTCAGCGCCACGCCCGGCGGGTGGGAGATGGAGCAGACCGGCGGCGTGTTCGCCGAACAGGTCATCCGCCCCACCGGCCTGATCGACCCGCCCGTCGAGGTGAAACCGGTCGAGGACCAGGTGCAGGACTGCA
Source organism: Aurantiacibacter luteus (assembly GCF_001010945.1). GTDB lineage: Bacteria > Pseudomonadota > Alphaproteobacteria > Sphingomonadales > Sphingomonadaceae > Alteraurantiacibacter > Alteraurantiacibacter luteus. The sequence continues at coordinate 91,320 of NZ_LBHB01000001.1, read as the reverse complement.
TCGCCGAGTGCAAGGCGACGGCCAAGATGGGCTACCGCACGCTCGTCACCACGCTGACCAAGCGCATGGCGGAAGACCTGACCGAGTTCATGCACGAACAGGGCGTGCGCGTGCGTTACATGCACTCCGACGTCGAAACGCTCGAACGCATCGAGCTGATCCGCGACCTCAGGCTCGGCGTCTACGACGTGCTGATCGGCATCAATCTGCTGCGCGAGGGGCTCGACATTCCCGAGTGCGGGCTGGTCTGCATTCTCGACGCCGACAAGGAGGGCTTCCTGCGCTCCGAGACCAGCCTCATCCAGACCATCGGCCGCGCCGCGCGCAACGTGGACGGACGCGTGATCCTCTACGCCGACCGCATCACCGGCTCCATGGAACGCGCCATGGCCGAGACCGAGCGCCGCCGCGAGAAGCAGCGCGAGTACAATGCCGAGCACGGCATCACGCCCAAGACCATCCGCCGCGGCATCCACGACATCGTCGCCCACTCCGCCGCCGCAGACGGGGTGACGATCGACACCGGCGATCCCGAACGCAACAACCTCGTCGGCCACAACCTGCGCGCCTACATCGAGGACCTCGAAAAGCGCATGCGCAACGCCGCCGCCGACCTCGAGTTCGAGGAAGCCGGCCGCCTGCGCGACGAGATCCGCCGGCTGGAGAACGACGAACTCGGCATCCCCGACGGCGAGAAGAAGGCACCGCTCGTGGGCCGCAGCAACGAAGGTAAGCCGGGCACGCGCAAGATGCGGTACGGGCGGACGCAGCGTAAGTTCGGGAAGTAGCCCGAAGGCGCGATTGCCCCCGTGGGCGCCATCTGCCACAAGCGCGCGCCATGACGTTTCGCCTGTTCGCGCTGGCTTCCGCCGCGTTTCTCGCCCTTCCCCTCCCACTGTTTGCGCAGGACGCGCCCGCTGTCGCCGCGCAGGCCGAAGCCATTGTGCCGCAGGTCCGCACCGCCGACATGGTCGGCACTTTCGGCGGGGTTCGGGTGCCCTATCGGGTGACAATGGGCGAGACGATCATCGAGAGCGACGAAGGGCGGCAGGAAGCCGTGATCGTCACCACCAGTTACGTTCGCACCCCGCGCGATGCCTCGCGCCCGGTCTTCTTCATCTACAACGGCGGACCCGGATCGGGCTCGGTGTGGTTGCAGATGGGCGCGTTCGGGCCGGTGCGGGTCGCCATTCCCTCCGACGCGCGCGACGACGGGGCGCCGCCCTATCCCATCGTCGACAACCCCGACAGCCTGCTCGACGTCGCCGACCTCGTCTTCATCGATCCGCCGGGGACGGGCTTCAGCTACGTTACGCCGGGCACCGACACCGCGGATTATTATGGCTTGCGCGAGGATGCGCGCGCCGTGGCCGAGGTGATCCGCCGCTGGATTAACGACAATGGCCGCTGGAACAGCCCGAAGTATCTCGGCGGCGAGAGCTACGGCACCACGCGCACCGCGATGGTCGTCGACGAGCTGGAGGGCAGCACCTACAATGACGTCGGCCTGAACGGCCTCATCCTCATCTCCACCATCCTCGATTTCGCCGCGCGCGAGCCCACGCCGGGCAACGAGATGGCCTACATCACCCTGCTGCCCAGCCAGGCGGCGGCGGCCTATTACCACGGGCTGGTGCAGGCGCCCTCGGTCGAGGCGATCGTGGAGGAAGCGCGCCAGTTCGCCATCGGCCCCTACGCCCACGCACTGCTGCAGGGCCAGAACCTTCCGGCGGACGAGCGCGCCTCGGTCCGCGCCGAGCTTGCCCGGCTGACCGGCCTGTCCGAGCGGTTCCTCGACAATGCCGAGCTGCGGGTGACCGACGACCGGTTCTACAAGGAGTTGCTGCGCGACCGCGGCCTGACCATCGGGCGGCTGGATGCGCGCTACACCGGGCGCGACTACGACAACGCCGGGGAGAGCGTGGACAACGATCCCAGCTTCTATGGCATCGATGCCGGCTACACCGCCGCGATCAACACCTGGACGCGCGAGCGGCTGGGCTTCCGGACCGACCGCGAATACCAGTCGATCGGCAGCGTCGGCCCGTGGAACTGGTCGCTGGGCGGCAGGGGGCGCGCGGCCTATCTCAACGTCGCCCCGCTGATCGGCACGGCCATGCGCGGAAACAGCGCGCTACGCACCTTCGTGGGCCAGGGTTACTACGATTTCGCCACGCCGTTCTTCGGGGCGGAATATTCGCTGACCCGCGTCGGCATCCCGCAGGACCGGGTGGAGTTCCACTACTACGAAAGCGGGCACATGATGTACATTCGCGACGAGGACCGGGCAAAGCTGTCCGCGGACCTGCGCGCCTTCATCCGCAACCATTGACGTGATCCGCGCATTCGCCCTGCCGGCGTTGCTGGCGCTGGCCGCCTGCGGCAGCGAGCCTGCCCAGCCCGCGCCCGAGCCGAGCCGCATGGCGCTGGAAGACGTGCGCGTGCACGAGGGGACGGCAGAGCCGGCGCCGGATACGTCGATGGCGCGCTGGCGCGTCGCCTCGGACGGACAGGGCATCGACTTCGGCAACGCGGGCGCGGCGCCGTGGCTCTCGCTGGAATGCAAGCTGGACGCTTCGCCGACCGAGCTGGTGATCGTGCGCCATGCCGAGACCTTTCCCGGCCAGAGCGCGCTGTTCCCCTTCGTGGGCAACGGCATGATCAGCCGCTTCCTCGCCGACGCGGCGCTGCATGACGGGGAATGGCGGTGGGAGGCGAGGCTTCCCTCGGACGATCCCATGACCGAGGTGTTCGAGGGCACGCGCGACATCGACGCGACGCTGCCGGGCCACGGAATGCTGGAGATCAGGGGCAGTCGGATGCCGGGCGAGTTCCTCGACTGGTGCCGCTCGGGCGGACAGGCGCGGATGCCCGCTCCCGAAGCCACCCCCAGCCCGACCCCGGCGCCGGGCCCGACGACGACGCCCTAGCGCGCGGCGCGCTGTGCCAGCATGGCCGGGGTCAGGATCTGCGGCAGCTGTTCGGGCGTGCCGCCGCCTGCCGGATACCACAGGTAGAGCGGCACGCCCGCCGCGCCCTGCGCTTCGAGGAAGCGGGTGATGGCCGGGTCCGCGCGCGTCCAGTCGCCGCGTACGGCGGTAACGCCCGCCGCCGCGAAGGCCGCGCGGGTATCCTCGCGCTCGATGGCCACGCGCTCGTTGACCTTGCAGGTGACGCACCAGTCAGCGGTGAACCACAGGAAGACCGGTCGACCCGACGCGCGCGCCTCGGCCAGCGCGGTCTCGCTGAAGGGTACCGGGTCAAGCAGGCTCGCCTCGGCGGCAGCGGCCTGCTCCTCTGCGCGGAAAGGCAGCGAGGCGACAAAGTAGAGTGCGACCGCCCCGGCGATGGCCGCCACCGGCAAGTTGTCCCAGCGCCAGGCCACGAACAGCGTCACCAGCAGCACGCCCAGCGCCAGCGCGGCAAAGGCGAAATGCAGGCCGCCGAGCCGCCATGCCAGCCACACGAGCGCGAGTGCGGTCAGCCCCATCGGCACGGCCATGATGCGGCGGAATCGCTCCATCCATGCGCCCGGTCTCGGAAGCAGGCGCCGCAGCGGCGGCACGAACCCGAGCAGCAGGAACGGCAGCGCCAGCCCCAGCCCCAGCGCGGCGAACAGCAGCATGGCTTCCGGCGCGGGAAGGAGCAGCGCGGCGCCCATCGCGGCGGCCATGAAGGGGCCGGTGCACGGCGTCGCCACGACGGCGGCGAGAAGGCCGGTGGCAAAGGCGCTCATCCGGCCCCCGCTGCGGATCGGCAGCATCGGCAGCTCGAACAGCCCGGCGAGATTGGCGGTCACGAGCACGGCCAGCACCAGCAACGCGGCGACGACCAGCGGCTGTTGCAGCTGGAAGGCCCAGCCCACCTGCTCGCCCGCACCGCGCAGCAGCAGCATGATCGCGCCCAGCGCCGTGCAGGCGAGCACCACGCCCGCGGTATAGGCCACGCCCTCGGCCCGGGCCTTGGCCTCGCTTTCCCCCACGCGGGCCAGCGTCAGCGCCTTGAGGCTGAGGATGGGAAAGACGCACGGCATGAGGTTGAGCAACAAGCCGCCGAGCAATGCGCCGCCAAGGAGCAGCCACAGCGGCGCATCGCTGCCCTCGCCGCGCAGCGGGCGGCCGCCGGTCGGTACATCGCCCGCCACCGCTTCGAACCGCACGCCCTCGCCGTTGCCGAACGCGAGGATGCCGCCGACCAGGCTTGCTTCCTCCCGCAGGCCGCCACGCGGGATCTCGGCCACCAGCAGGTCGCCCTCGCGGGAATAGGTCTGCACCGCGCCATAGTCGACGAGGTTTTGCTGGGCGATGAAGACGTGCGGATCGCCGATGGTCATTGCCGCCGGAAGCGGGATGGCGAGGCGCAGACGGTCCGGGGAGAAGGCGAAGCGCGCCCGGCTCTCGAGCGGCGGCGGGATGGCGGCGCGGTCGGCATCGAACTGCGCGGCAAATGCGGGCGAGGCCTGCGGATAGCGCAGGGTGAGCGTGGCGCGCTCGGGTACGCAGAGCTGGTCCGAACAGGCGAGCCACTGCGCATCGAGCGTGACCGGCGCGCCCGGCATCGCACCTTCAGGCACCTCCAGCGGCACCAGCACGGCATAGTCGCGCTCGTAGGCGTGGTTGGCGATGTCGAACAGCCAGAGGAGCTCGGGCACGGGATATTGCGGCTCGCCCGCCCGCCAGCCCGGCGGCAGGCGCCAATCGAGCGTCATGCCGAGACCTGCCTCCCCCGGGTTCGACCAGTAACCGTGCCAGCCCTCCTGCGGGCGGAAGCGGAGCGCCACGGTGAGAGTCTCGCCCGGTACGGGAGCGTGCTCGGCGACGAGGTCGGCGGCGATGCGATTGGCCTGTAGCGGCGCCTGCGCGTCGGCAGGCATGACAAACAGCAGATGGGCCCACAACAGCAGCGCCGCGAGCAGGTACCGCATCAAGGTCAGGCTTGCCTGCATATCGCGCTGCACCTAGGTGCTGGGAACATGACCGACAAGGCAAATCCCCGGCGCGATCTCCTCATCCTCGGCGGCGGGCTCGTCGGCATGACGCTGGCGCTGGCAGCGGCGAAGAAGGGTTTGTCGAGCCACGTCGTCGACCGCGCCGACCCGGCCGATCTCACCGCCGAGGGCTTCGACGGCCGCGCTTCGGCCATCTCCACCGCCAGCTGGAACCTGTTCACCAACATCGGCCTTGCCGATGCGCTCGAACCGCATGGCTGCCCGATCGAGAGCATTGCCGTCAGCGACGCGATGAGGCCCGGCCGCATCGACTTCGTGCCCGAACCGCACGAAGGAACGCCCCAAAAAGACACTCTGGGCCGGATGTTCGCCAATCGCACACTGCGCCTCGCGCTGTTCGAGGCGGCCAGGGACGAGCCGCTTATCGCCTGGCATCCGCGCGCCGAGATCGTGGAGCGCCTTCGCGGCGAGCACCAAGTTTCCGCGACGCTGGCCGAGGGCCAGGTGCTGGAAGCCGCGCTGATGGTCGGCGCGGAAGGGCGCGGCTCGCCCACGCGCGAGGATGCGGCAATTCCCATCGCCAAGTGGGACTACAGTCACCGCGCCATCATCTCCGGGCTGACGCACGAACGCGCACACGAGGGCGTGGCCTGGGAGATATTCTACCCCACCGGGCCCTTCGCGCTGCTGCCCCTGCTAGATGACGCGGAGGGCCGCCATCGCTCGGCGCTGGTGTGGACGGTGGACGAGAAGGACGCGGCGGGCACACTCAAGCTTTCGGACCGCGCCTTCCTCGCCGAGGTCGAGAAGCGGATGCACGGCGTGTTCGGCAAGGTCGAATTGAACGGCCCGCGCAGTTCCTATCCGCTCGGCTTCCACCACACGGCCAGGATTGTCGGGCAACGGTTGGCGCTGGTGGGCGATGCCGCGCACGGTATTCACCCCATTGCCGGCCAGGGCCTGAACCTGGGCCTGCGCGACGTGGGTGCGCTGGTGGAGGTCATCGCCGAGGGAGCGCGGATCGGGCTCGAGCCGGGCGATGCGCAGCTGCTCGCGCGGTACGAGAAATGGCGCGGGCTCGATGCCTTCATGGTCGCGCTGGCGACCGACGGGCTCACCCGCCTGTTCGGCATTCCCGGCAAGGCGCCGAGCATGGTGCGCCGCCTCGGCATGGCCGGGGTCCAGCGGATGCCTGCCCTGAAGCGCTGGTTCATGGACGAGGCGCGCGGGATGAGCGGCGACTTGCCCGAGCTGCTGCGCGGCTAGGATTTAGTCGATCGGTTCGCCGCGCCCATCGCGCAGCTCGCGCGGGTCGCGCACGGCCACGGTCTCCAGCGTTTCCAGCGCCCGCTGCGCCGCTGCATAGCGTTCGGCATCGGCGATCCAGTCGAGCGCCGCGGCCGAATTGGGCAGTTGCCGCACTTCCGAGACCGCGGGTTCCAGCCGCCCGGCTTCGAGGAAGCTGCGCGCGCGCTCGATCCGGCGCTGCGCGACCGGCGAGGCGGTGGTCTCGCGGCGGACGATGAAGATTTCCGAGATTTCGCGGCCGAGCCGGGTGAAGACGTCCTCCCCCTCAGGCGCGTCGTCTAGCTGCGGAGCCAGCCCCTCGAACCGGGCCAGCAGCTGGTCGAGCGTGACCGGATCGCGCGAGGCGTCGATGATGGTCTGCACCGCGCGCGGACGATCCTCGCCGAAGCGCAGGCGCAGCTGGTCGGCGAGGTAGTCGAGCGGTTCGCCCCGCTCGATCACGCGGCGCGCGGCAAAGGCGATGAACAGCGCCTCGGCCCGCGCGGTGTTGGAGGAGGCGTTCTGTGCCTGGATATCGAGCCGGGTCAGCCGCTGCTCCAGCGCGGCCACGCGCGCGTCGATGCCGCCCTGTTGCTGCGCCACGTCCGCCACCGCCTGGCGCGTTTGCGCGGCGACGGAAGAGGCGGACGGCGTGGGCGCGGGCTCGGCCAGGTCGCCGGCGGCCAGCGGCAGGGGCTCATCGGTAGCAGTGGTGGTGGCGGCTACCGGTGCATCTGCGCGCACGGTCAGCAGGCCGCCGAGCGCATCGCTGCGGGCAAGCGCCCACATCGCCAGCGCGCCCAGCAAAAACGCGGCAATCACGCCGTAAAGCACCGGTCGCACCCCCGGCCTGCCCTGGCGCAAGGTGGCGGGCCGGAAATCGTGGCCTTGGTCCATATCCGTCCTTCGCACCCGTGGAGGAGGCGATCCCTTATCCTCTCCCTTCAGGCGCGTAGCATTAATGGCACATGTTTTCGGCTAGGGAAAGCAGCGCCGCATCGTCGGGCTGTGGAGCGCTGCGACAGGCCTTCCACCCCTTGCCGGCGGCGGCGGCGACGCGCGGCCCGATGCATGCGAGCGCTATGCGACCCCGGTCGAGTCCGCGGCGATCGCACTCGCTGGCGAAATGCGCCGCGGCGGCGGCGGAGTGGAGCAGGACGATTGGATCGCCGACCCGCAGGGAAACCTCGTCGCTGCCGGTGATCGGCAGCGCGCGCACGTCGTAAACCTCGCGGACGGTGATGGCGATGCGCCTGGGGTGCTTGAGCGCCACGTGCTCGGCCCCGGCGAGGCGAAGGAAGCGCTTATCCCCCTTCTCCGCGGTCACCACCTGCTGCAATCCGCCGGTACCGACGTGGGCGACGGTCAGGCCCGCCTCGCGCGCCGCATCGGCCGTCGCCTCGCCCACTGCGTGCACGGGCAGGTGGACGAAGGCCTCCAGCGCCGAGCCCGCGTGGCGCACGGCGTTGGCGCTGCCGATCAGCAGCGCGTCGAACCGATCGGCGGGCGGCGGGGTCCAGCGCAGCGGCACCACCTCGAACAATGGCCGCCCGAGTACGGCAAGACCCATGTCGCGCCCGCGTTGCAGCGTCGCCTGCAGGCCGGGTTCCGGGCGGATGGCGAAGATCACGCCGGGCTCACTTCGGCGGCCCGGCGAAAAAGGCGGCGATGCCGGTTGGCGCGCGGGCGAGAAGGTCGGCGGCGAGCCGAGCGGGCGCTTCGGTATCGCCGGCAGCGAAGCGCGCCTCCCCGTCGATCCGCTCCTGCCCGGCGGGGCTGAACAGGGCGGCACGCATGGCAAGCGCGTCGCCGTCGAGATCGCAAAGCACGGCGATGGGCGAATGGCAGTTGCCGCCGAGCGCCAGCAGCAGAGCGCGCTCCGCCATGACCTCGGCGCGACTGGGGGCATGGTCGATGGCGGCCAGCAGGTCTCGCGCCCGCTCGTCGAAGGCGCGGCACTCGATGGCGATGGCCCCTTGCGCAGGCGCGGGCAGCCAGTCGGCGGGATCCAGCGCGTGGCCCACGTCGGAGCGGCCCAGCCGCTCCAGCCCCGCGGCGGCGAGGAAGGTCGCGTCCGCCTCTCCCGCCTGCAACTTGGCGAGGCGGGTGGCGACATTGCCGCGGAATGTCACGACCGTGCAATCGGGTCGGGCGTGGAGCAGCTGCGCGGCGCGCCTGGGCGCGCTGGTGCCCACCACCGCGCCCTGCGGCAGCCCGGCGATGGACGATGCGCCCACCAGCCGGTCGCGCTTGTCGGCGCGCGGCAGCACGGCGGCGATGGCAAGGCTATCGGGCCGCACCGTCTCCACGTCCTTCAGCGAGTGGACCGCGGCATCGATCGTGCCGTCCGCCAGCCACTGGTCGAGCTCCTTGGTCCACAGCGCCTTGCCGCCGATCTCGGCCAGCGCGCGGTCCTGCACCTTGTCGCCGCTGGCGATGACGGGGACCAGTTCCACCGCGCTGTCCGGCCAGCCGTGCGCCGCGCACAGCCGCGCGCGCGCTTCCTCGGCCTGCGCCATCGCCAGCGGCGAACGGCGGGTTCCGAGCTTGAGGAGGGGGGCATCGGGCATGGGTGCGCTTGCCCTAGCGGCCCGACACGCTAAGGCAAGCGGCATGACCCTGGTTCTCGGCATCGAAAGCAGCTGCGACGAGACGGCGGCCGCGCTGGTGACGGACGGGCGCGTCATCCTCGCCCAGGCCATCGCCAGCCAGGAAGCCGAGCACGCGCCCTACGGCGGCGTGGTGCCGGAGATCGCCGCGCGCGCCCATGCCGAGCGCCTCGCCCCGCTGATCGCGCGGGTGCTGGACGAGGCGGGCGTGACCCTTGCGGATTGCGACGCGGTGGCCGCCACCGCCGGACCGGGCCTCATCGGCGGGGTGATGGTCGGCCTCGTCAGTGCCAAGGCGCTGGCGATGGCGAGCGACAGGCCGCTGTTCGCCATCAATCACCTCGAAGGCCACGCGCTCTCGCCGCGACTGGCCGATGCCTCGCTCGCATACCCCTACGCCCTGCTGCTGGTGAGCGGCGGGCACTGCCAGATCTTGCGCGTGGAAGGCGTGGGCAAGTATCGCCGCCTCGCCACCACCATCGACGATGCGCTGGGCGAGGCTTTCGACAAGACCGCCAAGATTTTGGGGCTCGGCTACCCCGGCGGACCGGCAGTGGAAAAGCTGGCGCTGGAGGGCAATCCCAAGGCCGTGCCGCTGCCGCGTCCGCTGAAGGGCCGGCCCGAGCCGCATTTCAGCTTCGCCGGTCTCAAGAGCGCCGTGCTGCGGGCCAAGGAGAGCGGGCAGTATTCCGATGCCGACCTCGCCGCCAGCTTCCAGCAGGCCGCGCTCGACTGCATCCTCGACCGCACGCGCCGCGCGCTTGCCGAGATGGGCGAGGTGACTGCGCTGGTCGTCGCGGGCGGCGTGGCGGCCAACCGCACGGTGCGCGCCGGGCTGGAAGGCCTCGCCGCCGAGTTCGCCCTGCCCTTCACCGCCCCGCCGCTGCCGCTGTGCACGGACAACGCCGCGATGATCGCCTGGGCCGGCGTCGAGCGCCTCGCCGCGTGTTTCCCGGCGGACCCGCTCGATTTCCAGGCGCGCCCGCGCTGGCCGCTCGATCCCGATGCCGAACCGGCGCGCGGCGCGGGAGTAAAGGCATGACCCTTCGACAAGCTCAGGGTGAGCGGATCATTGGTGTGGTCGGAGCAGGCGCCTGGGGCACGGCGCTGGCCCAGGCGCTGGCGTCGGACGGGCGGCCCGTGCGCCTCTGGGCGCTGGAGGACGGCCTTGCCGAGGCCATCAACACCACGCGCCGGAACGAGCCCTACCTGCCCTCCGCCACGCTCGCCCCCAGCATCGAGGCGACCGGCGACCTTGCTTCCATGGCCGACTGCGACGCGCTGCTGATCGTTACCCCCGCGCAGCATACTGCGGCGACACTGGCAAAAATGCCGCATTTTCCGCGCGATCTCGTGCTGTGTTCCAAGGGTATCGAGGCGGGCACGGGGCGGATGATGCACGACGTGGCGCACGAGGCCGCGCCCGGCAGCGTTATCGCCGTCCTTTCCGGCCCCACCTTCGCGCACGAGGTCGCCGCCGGGCTGCCTTGCGCAGTCACCCTCGCCTGCGGCGGCGGCGAGGCACAGTGGGAGCGGCTGGCCCCCGCCGTCGCGCGCCCTGCCCTGCGGCCCTACTACTCGGACGACGTCGTGGGGGCGGAGGTCGGCGGGGCGGTCAAGAACGTGCTCGCCATCGCCTGCGGCGTGGTCGAGGGCCTGAGCCTCGGCCAGAACGCGCGCAACGCGCTCATCACCCGCGGCTTTGCCGAGATGCTGCGGTTCGGCGTGGCGCGCGGCGGCAAGGCGGAGACGCTGAACGGCTTGTGCGGCCTCGGCGATCTGGTGCTCACCTGCTCCTCCACCTCCAGCCGCAACTTTTCGCTTGGCAAGGCGCTGGGCGAAGGCATGAGCGCGGCCGAAGCGCTGGCCGACAAGCGCACCGTCGCAGAAGGCGCGCACACCGCGCCGGTGCTCGCCCGCATCGCCGCCAACATGGACGTGCAGATGCCGATCGTGGAGGCGGTGAACGAACTCTTGGCAGGTGCCAGCGCGAAGGACGTGGTCGCCGCCCTCCTCGCCCGCCCGCTGAAGCGCGAGGGCCTGTCGGTTTGAGCACCGCAACGGATGCGGCGAGCGAGCCGGGCGGCGACATCGAGGCGCTGGCCAAAGGCGGTCGCACCAACTTCTTCGGCTTCCTGCTGCGGCTCGCCGCGCGGCTGCCGTTCCTGTTCATCGCCGGGCGGCTCTACGGCGCGGACGATCTCGGCCGTTTCGCCAGCGCGCTGGTGGTGGTCGAACTGGTCGCCCTGCTCTGTTCGCTCGGCGAGAAGCGCGGCCTCGCCCAGCGTCTGAGCGACGTCGAGCACAAGTCCGAGGGGCGCGCCACCACGCTTGTCTACGACGGCATGTTCGTGGCGACGGCGCTGTCCGTACTGGCGGCGCTCATCCTGTGGTTCTTCCCCGCCCCGCTGTTTCCCAACGGCATGAACGGCCCGCTCGACCGGCTGCTGGTCCTCGCCATTCCGGGCTACGCGCTGACCGAGATCGTGCTCGCCGCGCAGGCCTATCGCTACGACATCGCCACCACGGTGCGCGCCCGCGCGGTGGTGGAGCCGTGGACGATCTCAATCCTGGCGGGCGTGTTCTGGTTCGTGCCCTTCATCGAGCACTCGGGCCTTGCCATGGCCTACCTCGCCTCGATCTACGCCGGTCTGGCGACGGCGTTGTGGACCTTCTTCAAAACCTACGGCTGGCCGCGCGGCTGGCAGGTGCGGCCGGTCGCGCTCGCGCGCATGACCTGGCGCGCGACGCCGCTCGCCATGGCCGATGCGATCGAATGGGGCACGCGGCGCGTCGATATCGCGATCCTCGGCATCTACGCCGGGCCGACGGCGGTGGGCATCTATTACGTCGCCCAGCAGGTCGCCAGCCTGCCGCAGAAGCTCAAGACCAGCTTCGAGCCGATCCTGGGCCCCGTCATCACGAAGGCCCTGCGCGAGAACGACTTTGCCGCCATCGCCAGACAGGTGTGCCAGGTGGGCTTCTGGATCACCGCCGCGCAGGCGGGCATCGCGCTGGCGCTGGGCATTCCGGGCCAGGGCATCATGGGTCTCACGGGGCCGGAATTCGTCGGCGGCACCGCCGCACTCGCCTTCCTGCTGGCGGCAGAGGTCGTCGCCGCCACCGCCGTCGTCAGCGAGGCCGCGCTGGTCTACGTCGCCCGGGTGCGCAACCTGTGGATTTCCATCGGCGTCATCGCGCTGCAGGTGGTGCTGACGGTCGCGGCGATGGAAGTGGTGGACCGCTGGGACTTTGCCACGCCCGAGCGCGCCGATCTTTACCGCGCCGCCGCCGCCGCCGCGGCGCTGATGGTGGCGCTGGGGGTCAGCTCGGTGGTCAAGTCGGTGCTGCTCTCGCGCATCCTCCAGCAGGGCATCAACAACTGGCGTTGGCCGCTGGTCTGGGCGGCACTCGCGGCGGTGCTGGTGGGCCAGCTGGTCATCCGCCTGCCCGAGTGGGCCGAGCTCGCTTTCGGCATCCCGCTCATCCTCGGCACCTACGGCTTCGTCATCTGGCACAAGGGCTTCGGCCCGGAAGATCGCAAGCTTTTTGCGCGGCGCGCCGAGGAAGCGGTGGATCCCGCTGCTCCGCCTTCGGGTTCGGCCTGACGACGCTCGCTTCATCGCCATTCACAAGCCGTTCACCGCCCCCGCGCATCAATGATGCAAAATATCATAGGGGGAAATCGATGAACCTTTTTGCCAGAAGCACTGCCGTTCTCGCCATCGCCGGGATGCTCGCAGGGCCGAGCGGCTTCGCGCCGTTGCAGGCGCAGCAAGGCTCTCGCATCGCCCTGCCAATCGCCGAGGCTCCGCCTCTGCCCGATGGCTGCAAGCTGCCCGAGCCGCGCGACCAGCGCGAGATCGCCTATGGCCGGCAGGCGAGCGTGCAGGGCGTCGCTCCGCCGCCTCCGCCTCCGCCACCACCGCCCCCACCGCCGGTCATGGTTTCCCCGTCCGCTCCACTCGTCGTCACGGGCTCGCGCATCGGCGATGCTTTAGCAGATGCCGCCGAGGCTGCCACAAGTCCGGCGAGCGCCCCGCCCGCTGTCTCCGAAAGCCGCTACCACTGGATCCCCGCCGTCCAGGCCCCCGTCGATCCGGGCCGCGAGCAGTACGACGGCGAAGAGGTCGCACCGGCGATCTGGGCGCACCGGCAGCCTGTCAGCACCTTCTCGGTCGATGTCGACACCGGCGCCTATGCCAACGTCCGCCGCTTCCTGTCCGACGGCAACATGCCGCCCGCCGCCGCCGTGCGGACCGAGGAGATGATCAACTACTTCCGCTACGACTACCCGCTGCCCGAGGACCGCACCCAGCCATTCAGCGTCACCACTGACATGGCGGTCACGCCGTGGAATGCCGACACCCGCCTGCTACGCGTGGGCCTGCGCGGATACGACCTGCCACGCGCAGAGCGGCCGGCGGCGAACCTCATCTTCCTGCTCGACGTGTCGGGCTCGATGAACAGCCGCGACAAGCTGCCGCTGGTGCAGACCGCGATGGCCATGCTGGCGAGCGAACTGCAGCGCGGCGACCGCGTCTCCATCGTCGTCTATGCCGGGGCGGCGGGCGTTGTGCTGGAGCCGACCAACGACGAGTGCAGGATCCGCCAGGCGCTCGCCAGCCTCTACGCCGGCGGCTCGACCGCTGGCGGCGCCGGTATCCAGCTCGCCTACGACGTCGCGCGCGGCAGCTTCATCGAGGACGGCGTCAACCGCGTGATCCTGGCGACCGACGGCGACTTCAATGTCGGCGTCAGCGACCGCGATGCGCTGATCGAACTGATCGAGCAGCAGCGCGACAGCGGCATCACGCTGACCACGCTGGGTTTCGGCACCGGCAACCTCAACGACGCGATGATGGAGCAGATCGCCGACCACGGGAACGGCAACTACGCCTACATCGACTCAGCGTTCGAGGCGCGCAAGGTGCTGTCCGAGGAGATGACCTCCACCCTCTTCACCATCGCCCACGACGTGAAGATCCAGGTCGAGTTCAATCCCGCCCGCGTCAGCCAGTATCGCCTGATCGGCTACGAGAACCGCGCCCTGCGCGAGGAGGACTTCGACAACGACGCCGTCGATGCGGGCGACATCGGTGCAGGCCATCAGGTCACCGCGCTCTACGAGGTCGTTCCGGCAGGCGGCAGAGGCTGGATGCGCGAGCGGCGTTACGAAGCGCGGCCCGACGCGCCCGCCCCTACCCGGACCGACGAGATGGCCTTCGTCCAGCTGCGCTACAAACTGCCGGGCGAGGACCGCTCGCGGCTGATCGAGCGCCCCATCGCGGCGCGCACGATGGAACGTGCGGGCCCGGCGCGAGGCGACCTCGCCTTTGCCAGCGCGGTGGCCGCCTACGGCCAGCTGCTGCGCGGCGACACGCTGATGAATGGCTTCACCTACCGCGACGCGGTGGAACTGGCGGGCGCGCAGGATGGTTACTGGAGGTCCGAGTTCCTCCAGCTCGCCAGTCTCGCGCAGGCGATGGACACACGCCGCCCCTGACGGTTAGGGGGCGGCACGACCCACAAGGATTTGCCGCCCCATGCCCCAGGTTCTGCAAGACAATCTCGCCCTCGTCATCATCGCGCTCGTCGTTGCGGCGGCGCTGGCGTTCTGGCTGTTCCACGCTTCGCGCAAGACCAGGGTGGAGATTGCCGAGCGGCCCGAGGGCGAAGGGGTCGCTCGCCGAAACCAGGCGCTGATCGACGCGCCGAGCGCCGCCGAGGCGGCCATGCCCCGGCGCGAGGCTGCGGACGAGCGGATCGAACGGCAGGAAATCGCCGAGGTTGCGCCCGGGCCCACCTCGGCCGCCGCCAACTTCGACCGCACCGCCGCCGCCACCGAAATAGCCGACGCCGAGGCCGGCGCGCCCGGCAACGCGCGCGACGCGATGAAAGAGGTTCCCGCCGAGCTGGCGGAACGGCCCGCACCCGCCGCCAGCGAAGGCGACGACCTGCTTCGCATCAAGGGCGTTGGCCCCAAGATCGTCAACCTGCTCGCCGGGCTCGGCGTCACCAGCTTCGCCCAGATCGCCGCCTGGGACGATGCCGAAATAGTGCGTATCGACGACCAGCTCGGCCGCTTCCAAGGCCGTATTGCCCGCGATGAATGGGTGGAACAGGCCCGCTTCTTGGCAGCGGACGATATAACCGGTTACGAAGAACGCTTCGGCAAGCTCTGACCCGCGAAAGGGTTAACCCGCCATAAGGCTTCGCGGGAACCCTACGGCCTTTGTGACGTAATGTTTGTTACACTTCGGTGGACGGACGGAGCGCGAACTCACTATGGTAAGTCAGAACCTTTCACATCAGCCCACCGTGCTCGTGGTCGAAGACGAGTTCATCATCGCGCTCGACCTGTCCGAGACCGTGCGCGATCTCGGCTACAAGGTTGAAGGGCCTTACGCCAACAAGGACCATGCCTTCATCGCGATCGACCAGGAAATGCCCGACGTGGCCATCCTCGACGTGATGACCGCCGGTGGCGAGGTCTTCCCACTGGCCGACGCGCTGACCGAGGCGGGCGTCCCCATCATCTTCCATTCCGGCCACGTTACGCCCGGCGAGATTGCCCAGCGGTATCCCTTGGCGCAGGCTGCCAGCAAGCCGTGTCCGCCCGACAAGCTGATCGCCATGATCGAGTGCGCGCGCGAACGGGTGCACTAGTCCCGATCCCTCCTTGCCGCCCACGGCGACCTTGCCTAGGGCGGTTTCAAAGGAGACCAGATTCATGGCCGGCATGGTGCCCTTCGATTGGGCCGACCCCTTCGATCTCGAAACCCAGCTCACCGACGAGGAACGCTTGGTGCGCGATGCCGCGCGCGCGTTCGCGCAGGGCGAACTGCAACCGCGCGTCATCGCGGCCTATTCGCAGGAGAAAGACGATCCCGAGCTGTTCCCTATGATGGGCGCGGCGGGCCTGCTGGGCGTCACCATCCCCGAGGAATTCGGCGGCGCTGGGGCGAGCTATGTCGCCTATGGACTCGTCGCGCGCGAGATCGAGCGCGTGGACAGCGGCTACCGCTCGATGGCGAGCGTGCAGTCGAGCCTCGTGATGTATCCGATCCACGCCTACGGCTCTGCCGAACAGCACGCGAAATATCTTCCCGGTCTCGCCAGCGGCGAACTGATCGGGTGCTTCGGCCTCACCGAGCCCGATGCCGGCTCCGATCCCGCCGGGATGCGGACCGTCGCGAAGAAGGACGGCGACGGATATTCCATCAGCGGCGCCAAGACCTGGATCTCGAACGCCCCATTCGCCGACGTCTTCGTGGTCTGGGCCAAGAGCGAGGCCCACGGCGGCAAGGTGCGCGGCTTCGTGCTCGACAAGGGCATGAAAGGGCTGGAAGCGCCCAAGATCCACGGCAAGCTTTCGCTGCGCGCCAGCACCACCGGCATGATCCAGATGGACGAGGTGAAGCTGCCGGCAGATGCCCTGCTGCCCAATGTCGAGGGCATGAAGGGCCCCTTCGGCTGCCTCAACCGCGCGCGCTACGGCATTTCATGGGGCAGCATGGGTGCGGCCGAGTTCTGCTATCACGCCGCGCGGCAATACGGGCTCGACCGGCACCAGTTCGGCGTCCCGCTGGCCTCCAAGCAGCTCTACCAGCTCAAGCTCGCCGACATGGCGACCGAGATCGGGCTCGGCCTGCAGGGTTCGTTACGCGTCGGCAGGCTGATGGACGAAGGGCGGTTCGCGCCCGAAATGATCAGCGTGGTCAAGCGCAACAACGTGGGCAAGGCGCTCGCCATTGCGCGCGTGGCGCGCGACATGCACGGCGGTAACGGAATTTCCGAGGAATATCAGGTGATGCGCCACATGGCGAATTTGGAAACCGTAAACACCTACGAGGGTACGCACGATGTGCACGCGCTGATCCTCGGCCGGGCGATCACGGGGATTTCCGCATTCTGATAAGCTTGCCGATCGCCATGTGCGGCAATTTCGCAACACCCTTCAATTAGAAACACCGGAGTCTTCGCAGTCGCGGAACGAAGGCGTAGAGCGTGAATTGCCTTACCAACGCGGGATGGAAGCAGCCCCCGCTAATAACGAAGGAAAAATAATGAAGAAACTCCTGCTTACTGCGTCGGTTGCGGCGCTCGCCATTCCGGCGGTCGCACACGCCGACCCCTACATCGCCATCAGCGGCGGCGTTGCCACCGCCGAGGACATGGAAAACCGCGGCACGCTGGACGACACCGTGCCCGCCACCACCCGTCCGAACCGTAACTACCCCGCCATCGCGGCCGGTACCGAATACGGCTTCGACACCAATGTCGATCTCGGCTGGAATGCCAACGCGCAGCTCGGCTACGCCTTCGACAACGGCTTCCGCCTGGAGCTGGACGGTTCGTATGTCACCTACGACATCGACTTCCACCGCAATGCCTTCGTCGGTGGCACGAACATCGGCCAGCAGGATGCCGCCATCCTGACCCGCGGCGCAATCACCGGCAACTCCGTCGACGAAGCGCTGGCCGACGGCCAGGGCGACGTGGAGACCTACGGCGTCTTCCTGAACGCGCTGTACGACTTCAACCTCGGTGCGGTTAAGCCTTACATCGGTGCCGGTGCCGGTATCTACGTCATCGACGTCGACTACATCCCGAGCGGCGTCCTGATCGCCAACGATGCGGACACCACCTTTGCCTATCAGGGCATCCTCGGCGTGTCGGGCGACCTCGGTCCGCGTACCCAGCTTTTTGCCGAGTACAAGTACCGCGGCCTGATCGACGAAGCCAACATCATCGATCGCAACTTCCCGGGCAGCTTCGAAGTCGATTCGACCCAGCACATCGCGTCGCTGGGCCTGCGCTTCATGCTCGGCGGTGTGGACGAGGTGATCGCGCCTCCGCCGCCCCCGCCGCCGCCGCCGCCCCCGCCGCCCCCGCCGCCGCCGCCCCCGCCGCCTCCGCCGCCTGTGGCGCAGTGCAACACGGGTCCGTACATCGTGTTCTTCGACTGGGATCGCTCGGACATCACGCCGGAAGCTGCGACCGTGCTGAACTCGGCCGTCACCGCCTACCGTGACTGCGGAACCGCCCGCGTCATGCTCGCCGGTCACGCCGACCGTTCGGGTACCGCGACCTACAACGTCGGCCTGTCCGAGCGTCGTAACGCCGCCGTGCGCGACTACATGACCGGCCGTGGCATCCCCGCCGCGCGCATCTCCAGCCAGGCGTTCGGCGAATCCCAGCCGCGCGTCGCCACCGCCGACGGTGTGCGCGAGCTGCAGAACCGCCGCGTGGAAGTGACCTACGGTCCGGGCTCGGGCAACTAAGCCCTAGCCGCCAAGGCAAAGGAAAGGCCGCCGGGAACGATCCCGGCGGCCTTTTCTTTTGCGTAGGCGGGTCTGATATCTGCTGTCTCCTGCTCCGATAGCCTCAACGAGAGCTCAGGGTCATTGAAAATGCCCAATCCTTAATCCTGAGCGTGGCAAAGTCGCTCGTCGCCTCAAGCAGATTTGCGCGCTCCAGCTTGCCGGGCCTCAGCTGGAGGTCCGAGCGGAACGACTACGATCGGGACGGTCATCGGCAGCGATCAATCCGAAGCTGCAGTGTGACAGAAAGTCCGCCATTAACGGCCGGGCGCTGCAATCGAGACTGTTTGGCGATGGGCCTGCTGCGCAATCGAATTTACGAGGCGCCTTCGCAGCTATTCTTGCGGTTTAAGGAGAACTGCTCAGATGGTCGGTTTTTGCCAAGCCATTGTCTGTCAGTCTGTCCCTAACCTGGCCGTACTGCCGCGCACCTGACAATTGCTTCGCCATAGTGCGCCGCGCTGCAGCAACAGCCGCGGCAAAGCTCACGAAAGTCAGTCCTCGACGAGCATCAGCGCATCGAGCGCCATCACCCCCTGCCCAGCCGGATAGGCGACGACCGGGTTGAGGTCGATCTCGCGTATGCGCGGGTTGCCCGCCATCACCCGCCCGACCCGGACTATCAGCTCCGCCAGCGCGTCCACATCGAGCGCGGGCGAACCGCGCCAGCCGATCAGAAGCGGGGCCTGTTGCAGGCCCAGCAGCCCGGCTCTGACCTGCTCCACGCCGAGGTCGGGCGTGAACAGTTTCACGTCCTTCAGGATTTCCGCCGTTACCCCGCCGAAGCCCGCCAGCACCACCGGCCCCCATTCGGGATCGTGTTTGGCGCCGACGATCATCTCGGTGCCGCGCGCACCCATCGCCTCCACCAGCATCCCGTCGTATTCGATGCTCGCATTGTATGTGCGCAGGGCCAGCGCCATGTCTCGATAGGCCTGGCACAGCGCGCCGTCATCGGCGAGGCTCACCGCCACGCCGCCGGCATCGGACTTGTGGCTGAGGCGCGCGGACTGCGCCTTGAGCACCACCGGGTAGCCGAGCTCGCGCCCCGCGTCCTGCACCGCGCCCTGGTCCATCGCTACGAACCGGCCTCGCGGAAATTCGATGCCCGCGGTCCGCAACAGGTCCTTGGCACGGTATTCGGGGACCACGCCGCCGACCGCGTCCAGTCCGTCCAGCACGATGGGATCGCCCGAACGGTCCGCCAGGTCGCGCTTGGCGAGATCGGCGAGGCGGGCGATGGCGCGGTAGGCGCGCTCGGTGCTGGGGAACCACGGAATGCCCGCGGCGCGCAGGTCGGCGACGTATTCGGGCGGCACTGTCGCGCCCTCGTCCACCCCGGCAAAAACCAGTGGCTTGCTCACCTTGCCGCCGTCCAGCGCGGCGCGGATGGCGGGAAACTTGATTTTCGAGGTGATCGGATCGGACTGGATTATGCTGGCGACCACGCTGCCCACGCGGTCGTCGTCCAGCAACGCACGCAGAAGGTGGGTATAGATCGCCGGTTCGGAGAGGCCCACGGCGGTGATATCGGTGGGGTTGGAAACGGGCACGAAGTCCGGCAGCACCGCGCGCAGTTCCGGCGAGTTCTCGTCGTCGAGATGCAGCAGGTCGAGCCCCACGTCCTGCGCCAGGTCGAAGGCGAGACCGCGCAGCGCGCCGCTCTCCCCCAGCACCACCATGTTCGCGCCGGGCAGGCTGTCGCAGGTGACGGCGATGGTGGCGATGTCGCAAAGCTCCTCCAGCGTGTCGGCGAAGATCACTCCCTCGCGCGCGAGCTTGGCGCGCATCAGCTGGTAGTCTCCCGCCATCGCGCCGGTGTGCGTGGCGGCGCTTTCCTGCGCCTTGGCGCTCTTGCCCGGGTGCAGCAGCACGATGGGCTTGCCAGCCTCCCGCGCGCGGCGGGCGGCGGCGAGGAAGGCGGCGGGACGGCGAAAGGTCTCGACGTACATGGCGATGACGTGGGTCGCCGGGTCGTCCACCAGCCATTCGACGTAGTCCTCCACGCCCGAGGCCGCCTCGTTACCGGTCGAAACCGATGTGGACACGTAGCAGCCGCGCGGGTGCAGCGTCGTCGCGATTACCGCCGCGAGCGCGCCGGACTGGCTGGCGATGCCGACCGCGCGCGCTCCTGCGGGCGGCGTTGCCATGTTGATCTCGACGAAGGTCAGCGGGATGCGGTCGACATAGTTGGTGCAGCCGAGGCAGTTGGGCCCTTCGACGATCATGCCGTGCCGGGCAGCGATGCGGGCGATTTCGGCCTGGTCGCGCGCACCATCTTTGCCCGCTTCGGAAAAGCCCGCGGCGTAGATCACCACCGCGCCGCAGCCCTTTTCGCCGAGCTGGCGCACGGTATCGACCACGAAGGCACGCGGGATGGCCAGCACGGCGCAATCTACCCCGTCCGGCAGGTCGGCCACATCCTTCACCACGGCCAGCCCCTGCAACTCGTCGCGCTTGGGATTGACCGGATAGATCGCGCCCCCGAACTCGTACTGCACGAGGTTGTTCAGCAAAGTGCAGCCGAGCGCGCCGTGCCTGTCCGACGCGCCGATCACCGCCACCGATTTCGGGCGCAGCAGCCGGTCGATCTGGGCATTGGTGAAACGGCGCGAGGTGATCATGGTCAGCCTTCCAGCTTGCTCTTGTCGAAAGCGCCGAGGCCCGGCTTGAAGGTCTTCTCGTCGAGGAACTGGCGGGTCGCCTCCTTGCGCGTCTCCCAGCCGCCGAAGTCGTTCAATGCTTCCTGCGCGCGGATCAGGTAGTCCTCGGCGTTGTCGTAGGTCATCTCGCGCACGCGGCGCACGGCCCACTTGGTCGCGCGCAGGGCGTGGCCGTCCTTCTTCTTGAGCACGTCGGCGACGGCCTGCACGCGGTCCTTCAGTTGGTCGGCGGGCAGGCTCTCGTTGACCATGCCCTTGGCCGCGGCTTCCTTGCCGGAGAGGTTTTCACCCATCATCGCGTGGTACATGGCATCGCGGAAACCCATCAGCTCTGCCGCCACCTTGGAGGCGCCGCCGCCGGGCAGGATGGCCCAGTTGATCTCAGACAGGCCAAACTGCGCGTCGTCGGAGCAGAAGGCGAGATCGCAGGCGAACAGCGGGCCGTAGGCGCCGCCGAAGCACCAGCCGTTGATCATGGCGATCGTCGGCTTCTCGTACCAGCGCAGGCGTTCCCACCAGCCGTAGGCCTCGCGCTGGTGCTGGCGGGTCTTGTGGAGGCCCTCCTGCTCGGCGGCGCGGAAGTATTCGAGCAGGTCCATGCCGGCGGACCATGCCTCGCCCTCGCCCGTCAGCACGAGCACCTGCACGCGGTCGTCGAACTCCAGTTCCTCCAGCACCTTGAGCATCTGGCGATTGAGCTTGGGGCTCATGCAGTTGCGCTTGTCGGGGCGGTTGAAGCGCACCCAGGCGACGCCGTCGATGACGTCGTAACCCACCGTTTCCTCCTGCGGGCGCGGGTCGGGCTGCGAGGGGCCTTTGGCGGGCTGTTTCATTCCGGGATCTCCTGTCTCGCCCGACTCCGTCGGACCATTTCGATTGCCGCAGTTCCTACTTTCCCGGATTGTTATACGCAACAACAATTGCTAGAGTGGTTCGCGATGACCGATCCTCTCGCCCGCTATCCCGGCTATGCCCTGCGCCGTGCCGCTTCTGCCGCGGGGGCCGTACTGAACGAGCGGCTGGGCGAAATGGGCCTGCGACAAGCTTCCATGTCGGTGCTGATGCTGGTCGAGGCCAATCCCGACATCACCGCCAGTGCGCTCGGCCGCAAGCTCGATATCCAGCGTGCCAACATGGTGCCGCTGCTCAAACGCCTGGAGCAGGCCGGCCTGATCGACCGCCGCGCCATCGACGGCAAGTCGCAGGGCCTCGTCCTGACCGAGGAAGGGATGCGTACCTGTGCCGATGCACGCAAGGTGGTCGAGACCTTCGAGGCCGAACTCCTCGCCCGCGTGCCGGAGGAGCACCGCGACCATTTGCTGCCAGCGCTCAATGCCTTGTGGGACTGAGCAAGAGGTTACCCGCCCCCATGCCCCGCACCGGCCTCCACGAATTCAGCATGAGCCCGATTAAGCCCGAGCACGGCGCGGCCCTGGACAGCCACGACCGCAAGTCCGCTTTCGAGGCGTTCGACGATCACCGCGCCGTCTGTCGTCACGCGGCCGCCCAAGGCCTAGGCTACGCGGCGAACATCCGGAGGGTCGTCGTCGTTGGCGTGCCGCCGCGACGGTCTTACCGAGGCCGTGCGCTTGCGCCTGGCGCGGGAACGGGCGCGCGGCATGCGCACCAGCAGTGCCACGTGACCAGCGGCACCCTTCACCTGCTTCCACGCCGCGACCGCGAGCGTCACGATCATCGCATCAAAATAGAAAGCAAGCTCCATCGCGTAGGCGGCCAGAAACTCCGGACCCAGGATCGCGATGAACTCACCCCCGGCAAGCAGCACGGGCACGAGGATAACGGCGTAGATCAGGTGATGGCTGCGAAACTTCGCCAGCGCCGCCACGGGCCGCTCCACCAGTTCACGGTGGCATAGCCTGGCGAAGGGCGTGCCCTTCCCGGCGAGCATCGCGACGAGGACGATTAGCAGAAAACCCGTCAGCGCGATCATCTCATGCGTCCCCCGTCACGCGGTGTTTATGGGGATTCCGGCATCGCGGGACAACCATCACCCTCATGATCCAGGCCGCCGCCATCGGCCACCTGCCGGTGGTCCGTTCGGATATCGCGCGGCGCTGGCAAACATCTTCGCGGGGCCTGGCCCAAGGGAAAGTTTGTTGTCGCCGCCGCCATATAACGCCACCTACGGGGCATGACCCTGCCGACCTACTACCTCAGCCACGGCGGCGGACCCTGGCCATGGATGCCGCAGGCCGCGCCCACCTACGCCGTCCTCGGTGCCTCGTTGAAGGCGCTGCGCCGCGAACTCGACGAGGCTCCGCGCGCCGTGTTGGTGGTGACCGCGCACTGGGAGACCGAAGACTTTGCCTTCTCTGCCGCAGAGAGCCCCGGCATGATCTACGATTATTCCGGCTTCCCGCCCGAGACCTACGAGATCGTCTATCCCGCCCCCGGCCTGCCCGCGCTGGCCGAGCAGGCGGCTGGCCTGCTGCGCGGCGGCGGTATGGCGGCCTCCACCGATGCACGGCGCGGCTTCGACCACGGCACCTTCAGCCTGATGCAGGCGATCTGGCCGGCGGCGCAGCTGCCCGTGGTGCAGATGTCGATCCGCCGCGACTACGATCCCGCGCTGCACCTCGCCGCCGGGCGGCTGCTCGCGCCGCTGCGGGACGCGGGCGTGGCGATTATCGGCAGCGGGCTCAGCTTCCACAACCTGCGGGCGATGGGGACGCAGGGACGCCAGGCATCCGCCGCCTTCGATGGCTGGCTGCAACGATCGCTGATCGGCAAGCAAGGCCCGGCGCGCGACGAGGCACTGCTGCACTGGGAACAAGCGCCCGCCGCCCGCCTCGTCCACCCGCGAGAGGATCATCTGATGCCGCTGCACGTCGCTGTGGGTGCCGCCGCCGACGCGCCCGGCAGCCTGGCCTATCACCAAAACGATTTCTTCGGCGCGATCACCGCCTCCAGCTTCCGGTTCGGTACCGCACCTGTCCCGCAATAGGCATCGGAGTGCGCGCCGCTTGCCAGAGAGGACGATTGCGCGGTAAATTGTTCCAATGGCGGCACTCGCGAAAGACGACCAGAGCTGGAGTTCCGACGGCCTCGCCCGTCCGGAGGCCATCAGCCAATGGCGCGAATGGGCGGCCAGCACCATCGGCCCGCTGGAGGTCGAGGTCTTCAACCCCGGCCACTTCGCCGCGCGCTGGATGAGCCATGGCATCGGCCAGCTGATCCTGCTTCACCTGTTCGCCCCCGCCCAGCGTGTGACCCATACCGGCAGCGACGGTAGCGCGGGCCGCGCCGCGCCCTCCATCCAGCTCGTCTATGCCCGGCAGGGCACGCTGAAGACGGCGATGGGCGGCAGGCGGTTCAATGTCGATCCGGGGCAATTCGTGCTGGTCGACAACACCAAATACTACCAGATGGAAATGGCCACCCCGCACGAGGCGCTCGACCTGATGATGCCGCAGGCCTGGCTGGAAAAGCACCTCCCTGATCCGCAGGCGCTGCTCTCCCGCCCGATCAGCGCACGCGAGGGGTGGGGCGCGCCGCTCGGCGCATTGCTGGAGACCTTGGCAGACGGGCTCGACACCTGCCCGTTGCCGCGCCCGCTGATCGCCGAACAGGTCGGCAGCCTGCTCGCGCTGGCCACCGGCTTCCACGAACCCGAGGAGGCGACCCGCCATCGCGGCCAACTGGCCCGGCGCATCCTGCGCCGGATAGAGAGCGACTATTCCGATCCCGAACTCAGCCCCGAGCGCGTGGCCGGAGACTGCGGCATTTCCAAACGCTACCTGCAAACCCTGCTGGCGGGCAGCGGCACGAGCTTCGTGCAGGAACTGAACGCCATGCGGCTCGACCGGGCGAGCGACCTGTTGATCGATGCGCGGGCGCGGGCGCTTTCGGTGGCAGATGTCGCCTATCGCACGGGATTCCTCGATCCCGGCTATTTTACCCGCCTGTTCCGCAAGCGCTTCGGGCTGACGCCCAGCCAGTGGCGGGCCGGGCACGCCCCGCAGACCTTGGGATGACGGCATGAAATTCGGATTTGCTCTGGTTCTCGTCGCGCTGCTGGCGCTCGGCCTTTCGGCCGCGTGCTCGCCGCTCCGGACCTTCAACGCCCTCGCCCCGCGCGATCCGGGGGGAGAGCGAGTTGCATCGGACGTGCCCTATGCCGCGGGCGAGCGGCAGATGCTCGACATCTACGCGCCGGAGGGAACCGTGCAGGACGCGCCGGTGGTGGTGTTCTTCTACGGCGGCAGCTGGAATTCCGGCACGCGGGAAGGTTACGATTTCGTCGGCCGCGCGCTCGCCTCGCGCGGGTTCGTGGCCGTGGTGCCCGACTATCGGCTGGTGCCCGAGGTGCGCTATCCCGCTTTCGTCGAGGACGGCGCTGCCGCCGTGCGCTGGACGCGCGCCAACGTGGCCCGCTACGGCGGCGATCCCGACAAGATCGTGCTGATGGGCCATTCGGCGGGCGGCTACATCGCCGCCATGCTGGCCGTGGACGATCGCTGGCTGGGCGCGGACCGCGCGGGCGTGCGCGGCCTCGTCGGCCTGGCCGGGCCATACGATTTCGCGCCCTTCGATCCCGGCGCGGCGCAGGAGGCGTTCGGTCGGTGGCCCGATCCGTCCGAAACCCAGCCGGTAACCTGGGCGGGAGCCGGCGATCCCCCGGCATTGCTGCTGACCGGCGCGGACGACGAGACCGTGCGCCCGCGCAACTCCTACGCGCTGGCCGAGCGGCTGCAAGCGGCGGGCGTACCGGCACAGGTGCGCGAATATCCGGGCGTGGCGCACATCAACATCCTGCTGGCCCTGTCTCGTCCCCTGCGCGGGCGGGCGAGCACGCTGGACGACGCGAGCGTTTTCATCCGCTCGGTCACGGCCGATCGCCAGGACTGAGCGACACGTGAGAGACCATGGCAGTCCACCTTGCGTAAACCGGCCCGATCTTTCCGTGGCCTCTTGCTCGATCTCGGCGGGACACCGCCCGAGCGACGACGCAATCTCGTCCTGTCGTCCATCCCCGAACTCGTGACGGCCTGCCGCCTTGGCTAAGCTCGGCTTCAGCGTCGACGAGCTGCTGCCGATGGCGCGCGGTGGCGGGGCGCTCAGAATGGGGCTGGTGGCGCTGGGCGAGGACGAATGGTTGCGGCCCGACCCCGATCTCGCGGTGCGCAAGGCCGCCTTCGACGCCCATCCCGAGAGCGTGCAGCTTACGCCTCGCGCCACTGCGGCGGGCGAGGAGCTGGCAGCCATCCTGGGTGCGGACGGCGGGCTGGAAGGCGCGGCGCGTTCGGCTTGGGAAGACATGTGCCTGCTGCTGCCCGATGCCGAGGGCGAGCCCTACCGGCTGATCGGCGCAGCGGTCGCCTTCCCCACCGACTGGCATCCGGCGCACAAGCTCGGCCTGCCGCTCGCCGCGATGCACGCGCCCATCGACGGCTATGCCGAGCAGCTCGCCAGCGGGGTCGACCATTTCATGGCCAAGCTGCGGCCGGGCCGCGTGTTCGGCCGCTGCAACTGGTTCGTCAGCCCGGGGCCCTCGCTGCGCTGGATCGACACCGAGCCGCCGGAGGCGACCTTTGCCGGCGTGACGGCGGAGAATGCGGGCGAGACCCTCTTCGCGCGCTGCGAGCGCCAGACCCTGCGCCGCCTGCCGGAAACGGGCGCGATCGTCTTCACCATCGGCGTCCATGTCGCGCCGCTTGGCACGCTGACCGACGACAACGTGGCCCGGCTCGACAATGCGGTGCGGACCATTCCCAAAGTCGAGGCCCGGCGGCGCGGGGCGGCCTTCTTCGCGCCGCAGCTGGCGGCCTATGCGATGCGGCGCGCGAGGGCTTCGGCGACGGCCTGAAGGTCTTCGGGCCGGTCGACGTCCGCCAGCGTGCCTGGCGGCGCGGAGACGAGGCGCAGGTCTGGCAGGCTCGACAGGAAAGCCCCGGCACCGCTCTTGCCCTCCAGTCGGGCGAGCGGGTCCAGCAAGTCGTAGGGCACGAACGCCGGGACCCCGGCGCGCCCGGCGTGATCGGTTGCCGCCGCTCCCTCGCCTGCCAACAAGGCGCACAAATGCATTGGCTCGATCAGCGGCATATCGGCGAGCAGCAGGAGGATATCCCGCCCCTGCGTGCGCGCCCGCCGGGCGGCGAGCGCAACGCTCGTGCCGAGACCCGTCTCGCTGCGCGGGTTGGGCAGCAGGTGCCAGCCGCTCGCCTCGCGGGCAAAGGCCGGCGCATCCGCGGGAACGACGATCACGCCCGACGCCAGCCCGGCCCGCGCCACGGCATCGAGCACCCAGGCCGCCACCCGTCGTCCGGCGCAGGTTGTATCGAGCTTGCCCCCGCCGAAGCGCCTCGCCGAGCCCGCGGCGAGCACGGCGACAAGCGTCGGCCTAGCGGTCACGGTGGTGCGGGTGGCGCAGTTCGTAGGCCCCTGCGATGGCGGCGAGCACCGAGAGCGCGAGACCCGCAGGCTCGCGGCTATGCTTGACCGTGCCGATGGGGCTCGCCACGCGGGCGACCTGGCGCGGGTCGAAACCGGCCTCCACCAGCGCCGCCTCGCGTGTGGCGCGGGCCGGGGCGCCGCCCTGCGCGCCGATGAAGAAGGCCGGCGTCCTGAGCGCCCAGTCGAGGATCGCCCTCTCCCATTCGTGATCGTGGAACATCAGCGCCACGGCGGTCCAGCGGTCGGCGATGAGGTGATCGGGCCGCGTGCCCAGCGCCAGCGTCTCGCGCCCGTGGCTCTCGACCGCGATGCCGGCCTGCGCGCCGATATGCTCCAGCGCGGCCAGCTCCGACCCCTCGCCCAGCAGCACCAGCCGCAGCTGCGGGACATAGCGCCGCCCGGCCATCGGCGAAGGCTCGGGCAGCACCAGTGCCGCCTCCTCGCGCGCGTCCAGCCGGGTCAGCACCGCCTGCGCTGCCGTGCGATCCGGCGCGGGATCGATCAGGATGTCGAGCCCGCCGCCGCACGGCAGGCGAAAATCGATCTTCGGCGATCCCGCGCCATAGCGCAGCACGCGCGGCGCTCCGCCCGCCAGCACCTCGCTCGCCAGTTCGCGCTCGAGGCAGCCGTCGGCGAGGCTTCCCGCCACGCTCCCGTCAGGCAGCACCGCCAGCTGCGCGCCGAGGCGACGCGAAAAGCTGCCCTCGATGCCGACGATCGTGCACAGGCCCGTCCCCTCGTGCGAGGCAACGGCGCGAAGAGCGGTGAGGTCGTCGGCGAAGGGCAGCGTCACGCTGCCGCCAGTGGCCTATTGCTGGTCCGGCGGCAAGTTCATGATCAGCGGCACCTCTTCCCCGCGCAGTTCGGCCATCGCGACGCGCAGGTTGATGCGCGCACGGCTGCGCGGCGTGCCACCGTAGGCAAGGCCCGGCAGCGGCTCGGAGCCCATGAACAGCGCAAAGCTGGGCGTGGCGTTGAGGCGCGCCATCGCGTCGTCCTCGGACGCGCTCAACGCGGCGCGGGCCAAGGCCAAGGCGCACTAAGACCAGGTCTGCCCGATCGAGAGCCTCGCCCTGACCCTGCACCTTGGTATCGACCAGCACCACGTCCGAATCCCGAACAAAAGACAACGGCATTGCCGCCCGCGCAAGCTATCCTGAAAACGTGCTCGCTGACCTGCTCGATCGGCTCGATGCCCGGCAATCCTTGCGCGAACACCGCGGTGACCGCGGTGACCGCGCCGCCCGTCAGCTGAATGACCGATGGGATCGCCAGCAGTCTCGTGCCGTATCCGCTCCCCAATTTTTAGGACTCTGTCAACGAATCAGGATAGACCCGCGGCCACGACCGCAAGCGATCCGCCTTTCGCGATCCATCTCGCCCGGCACGCATCGCGGCGTCGGATCGCCGCCAGCATCAGCGCCACTGGCACCACGATGGCAAGCTGGCCCAGCTCCACCCCGAGGTTGAAAGCCAGCAGCGAGACCGCGAGGTTGCCCGGCGGCAGGCCGAACTCGCGCAGCACGAAAACGAAGCCAAAGCTGTGGACGAGGCCGAACAGCCCGTGCCAGGCCCCGCTCGGCAGGAAGGTGCCAATCACCGCCCATGCCCCAGCCGCCGTACCCGCGTAGTTCACTTGCGGCGGCTTGTCGGCGGCGAGCATGAACTGCTGCACTATCCGCCCCCGGTCGCGCAGGCTGACGAAGGCCTGATGGCCCTCTACCCCGGGGAATGGCGCGACGGACAGGTGCAATTCGGCGGGCGGCGGCCCGCGCATCTGCAGGCGCAGGTCGACGTCACCGTCTGCCACGTCGATGGCGTAGCCGCCGGGCAGCAAGGCCAGCCGCCGTCCATCGCCGTCAGTCAAGGACAGGCTGCGCGCGAGAAAGGTCCGAACCCGACTGTCTTGTGCTTCCAATACACCGCTGTCGAGCATATCGTGCGCTTTGTCGAAACCGAGTTCGTCGGCGAGCAGGTCCGCGTGCATCCCGGGGGAAAGGGTTCTCGCCAGGGACCGGATGAAAGATTGTTGCGCCAAGGTAACTCCGAACGGCGAGGTTGCTTATAGCGGGGTCGACGCGGTTGGAACCGGTGGCCGCTCTGGCTATGCCGGAAAAGACGGGATGGGGGTGTAGTGAGAATTCAGGGCATTTCGGACGGGGGAGCCTTGCGGGGACGGGGAAGAGTTCGCTTGGTACTCCTCGCCACGGGCTGCGCGGCGGCACTTTCGGCGTGCGCCACGACGCCGGTCGAAGTTGCCGCGCCGACGGTGGCCGTGCCAGCCGACTGGGCGCAAACCGATGTCGCGCCGATCTCCACCGACCTCACGCGGTACTGGACCCTGCTCGGCGATCCGTTGCTGACGCAATTCGTCGAGCAGGCCGTCGTGGGAAACCGCGACCTCGCTGTCAGTGCCGCGCGGGTCGACCAGGCGCGGGCCTCGCTGGTGCAGGCGCGCGCGGGTTATCTGCCTGCCATCGGCGCGACCGGCGGCATCAACCGCGATGTCGGCAGCCGCGGGCGTGACGGGGTGCAGTTTCAAGTCGGCGCCGACGCGCAGTGGGAACTCGACCTGTTCGGGCGGATTTCCGGCGGCGTAGCGGCGGCGCAGGGTGACCTCGCCGCCTCGGGTTATTCGCTGGCGGACCTGCAGCGCCTTATCGTCGGGCAGGTCGCCAGCGCCACCGTGAACGCACGCGCCGCAGCAGAGCAGCTGGCCATAGCACGCACCACCCTCGCCTACCAGGACGACAACCTGCAGATTGCCCGCTGGCGCAATCAGGCCGGCCTCGTGTCCAGTCTGGATGTCGAGCAGGCCCGCGCCCAGCGCGCGCAAACCGCCGCCACCATTCCCGCGCTGGAATCCAGCCTGACCGCAACGGCCAATGCCATCTCCACGCTGATCGGCGAGCCGCCCGGCCGCGTGCTGGAGGCGCTGACAACCGATCCCGCCCCTGTGCCCGAACCGCCGCTCCTTGCAGGTTTCGAGGCGCCCGCCGAAGTCCTCTTCCGCCGCCCCGACGTGCGCGCGGCCGAGGCGAACCTTCTCGCCAGCAGCTCGCGCATCGGCGTCGCCCGCGCGCAACTTCTGCCGCTGGCGCGCCTTTCCGGCTCGATCGGGACGGGCCAGGCAAGCCTCGGCAACGTGTTCGACTTCATCGCCGGCAATTTGTTCGCGGGCGTGAGCCAGCTGATCTTCGACGGTGGGCGCACCCGCGCGCAGGTCGACAGCGCCGAGGCCGCGGCGCGCGGCTCGCTCGCCCAGTGGGAGCAGACCATCCTCGGCGCGCTGGAAGATGTCGAAAGCGCGGCCGTGGACCAGCGCACCGCCGATGAACGGGTAGCACTGAGTGAGGAAGGCGTCGATGCGGCCAGCAACTCGGTCTTGCTCGCGCGCAGTTCGTACGAGGCCGGGCTGACCGATTTCCGCAACCTGCTGACCAGCGAGAACGAGCTGCTCTCGGCGCGCAACTCGCTGGTGGCCGCCAAGGCGGATCGCGCGCTCGCCTTCGTGCGGCTGACGCAGGCGCTGGGCGGCGGCTGGGACATGGCCGCCTACGACTATCCCCTCCCCCTCATGGCACGCGACCGCCGCGACGGGGACAGCTTCGACAGGACCGCGCAATGAGCGAGACCATCACGACCAGCACCACCTCGCCCGATGGCGACACCGATATCGAGACCTATCTCGACGCCGGTGGGCCGAAGAAGTGGTACAAGAGGAAGCGCGTGTGGATCGGGCTCGTCCTGCTGGTGCTGCTGGCGCTTGGCATCTCCACCTGCTTTCGCGAGCCGCCGCCGCCCGAATACATTACCGCCGCGGTGGAGCAGCGCAGCCTCGACCTGACGGTGACCGCCACCGGTGCCTTGCGCCCCGTCAACCAGGTCGAGGTCGGCTCCGAGGTCTCGGGCAAGATCGACCGCATCCTCGTCGACGTGAACGACCAGGTCGCGCGCGGGCAGGTGCTGGCGATCATCAACACCGATGTCATCGACGATCAGATCGTGCAGGGCCGCGCCAACCTCAACGCCGCGCGGGCGCGGGTGGCGCAGGCGCAGGCGACGCTGGATGCCGACACCGCGCAGCTGCGCCGCCTGCAGGACGTGCAACGCCTGTCGGGTGGGCGCGTGCCGGCGCAGGCCGAGATGGAGCAGGCCGAGGCGGCCGTCAGGCGCGGGCAGGCCACCGTCGCCGCCGCGCGGGCCGAGGTCGTCTCCTCCGAGGCGCAGCTCTCCACCGCGCAGACCAACCGCAACCGCGCCGTGGTGCGCTCGCCGGTCTCGGGCGTGGTGCTGGCGCGGCAGGTGGAGCCGGGGCAGACCGTGGCCGCCAGCTTCAACACGCCGACGCTGTTCGTCATCGCCGAGAACCTCTCCACCATGCAGCTGCGCGTCGATCTGGACGAGGCGGACGTGGGCCAGGTGGATCCCGGCCAGCGCGCGACCTTTACCGTCGATGCCTATCCCGGTCGCCGCTTCCCCGCGACAGTGGACCGCGTCGATCTCGGCTCGAACACCACGGCGCTCGGCCAGCAGCAGCAACAGCAGGCCAGCCAGCAGGTCGTCAGCTACGAGGCGCGGCTCACTGTCGCCAATTCCGAGGGGCTGCTGCGCCCTGGCATGACCGCCACCGCCACCATCGCCACGCAAAGCACCGGGCGCGCCATGCTGGTCCCCAACGCAGCGCTGCGCTTCGAGCCCGAAGCCGAAGAGGAGGCCGGCGGCATGTTCGGACCGCAGAACTTCGGCATCGAGGAGGAGAACGAGGCCACTATCGGCGTCGGCAGCCGCCAGCGTGTTCACGTGGTCGAGGAAGACGGCACGCTTCGCGCCATCGAGGTCGTCACCGGGCAGAGCGACGGGCGCATGACCGTGGTCCGCTCGGACGAGCTGGGGCCGGGCATGAAGGTCGTCACCGGCGTCGGCGCGGGCGCGGACTAGGGGCGGGCGTGGCCAGCCAGCCCCTCTCCGGCGACATGCGCCCAGGCCCTGCAGGCGCCGGCGAGCCGCTGATCCAGCTCGAAGGCATCACCAAGGTCTTCGGCACGGGCGAAGCGGCATTCAAGGCGCTGAAGGGCGTGGACCTCACCATCGACCGCGGCGATTTCGTCGCCGTCATGGGGCCGTCGGGCTCGGGCAAGTCCACCACGATGAACATCCTCGGTTGCCTCGACGTGCCGACCGGCGGCGTCTTCCGCTTCCGCGGGGTCGAGGTGCAGGCGCTTAATCGCGACCAGCGCAGCCTCCTGCGCCGACGCTATCTCGGCTTCGTATTCCAGGGCTTCAACCTGCTGGCGCGCACCACCGCACTGGAGAATGTGGAGTTGCCGCTGCTCTACCGGGGCGAGCCCAAGAAGGCGCGTCGTGCCGCCGCCGAGCGCGCGCTCGACCAGGTCGGCCTGCTGCCCTGGGCCGACCACACGCCCGCCGAGCTCTCCGGCGGCCAGCAGCAGCGCGTCGCCATTGCCCGCGCCCTCGTCACCGAGCCCGACGTGCTGCTGGCGGACGAGCCGACCGGCAACCTCGATACCGAGCGCAGCGTGGAGATCATGCAGCTGCTCACCCGCCTCAACGAAGAGGGGATCACGGTGCTGATGGTGACACACGAGAGCGAGATGGCTGAATACGCCAAGACCATCGTGCATTTCCGCGACGGTCTGGTCGAACGGATCGAGCGCGGTCACCTTTCGGGCGCGCCGCTTGCCGAAACGTCAAAGGGGACACGCTGATGTTCGGGATGCTCGGCGCGACCATGCTGCTCGCCTTTCGCGAGATCCGGCGGCACCTGCTCAGGAGCTTCCTCACCACGCTCGGCATCATCATCGGCGTCGCCGCGGTCATCACCATGGTGACGCTGGGCCAGGGCCTGACCGCCGACGTGCAGGAGGACATCTCCGGTCTCGGCTCCAACGTCTTCATCGTCTTTCCGCAGTCGAACGAGCCCGACCGCCCGCCCCCGCCGTTCGACGACGCAGACGTGCGCGCGGTGGAGCGGCAGATTCCCGGCGTCACCGATGCGGCGGGCTCGGTCACGTCCTCAGCGCGAGCCTTCCACAACGGGCAGGACTGGCAGACCAGCGTGCAGGGCGGCGACCCGGAATTCTTCTCCGCCCAGTCCATCGACGTTGTCGAGGGCCGCGGCTTCTCCGATGCAGAGGTCGCGCGCGGCGATGCCGTGTGCATCCTCGGCCCCAAGATCGTCGAGGAGATCTTCGTCGAGGACGCGGTGCTCGGCGAGGAGATGCGGATCGGCAACGTCTCGTGCCGCGTGGTCGGCGTGATCGACGAACGTTCGAGCGCCATCGGCGGCGGCAACGATGCCAACGACATCGTCTTCATGCCCTTGAAGACCGTGCAGCGCCGTTTCCTTGGCAATACCAACGTGCAATTCTTCGTGGTCAAGTACGACGATGCCTACACCCCCATCTCGATCCAGGCGCAGCTTCTCTCCCTGATGCGCGAACGTCGCCTGATCCAGGATGGCGAGAACAACAACTTCAACATCATCGATACCGGCGAGATCAACGATACCGTCAACCAGGTGACCGGCGCGATGACCGCCGTGGTCAGCATGATCGCCGCCATCAGCCTCTTGGTGGGCGGCATCGGCATCATGAACATCATGCTCGTCAGCGTGACCGAGCGCACCCGCGAAATCGGCATCCGCCTCGCGATCGGCGCCCTGGCGCGCGAGGTGCGGTTGCAATTCCTGACAGAGGCCGTGGTGCTGTGCTGCTTCGGCGGCCTGATCGGCATCCTGCTGGCGCTCGGCCTGTCGATCGCGCTGGCGGGCGCCATCGACCTGCCGTTCCTCTTCAACCCCATGCTCAACATCGTCGCATTCGTGTTCAGCGCGGTGATGGGTATCGCCTTCGGCTATTACCCGGCGCACCGGGCCAGCAAGCTCGACCCGATCGACGCGCTGCGGCACGAGTAGGCGCTCAGGAAGTATCGACGAGCACCACTTCGGCATCCTTGAGCGCCGTCACCCGCAGGGTCGCAACCTCGCTCACGGCCACGCCGTCGCGCGCCTCGGCGACCTCACCCTCGATCTCGACGCTACCGGTCGCGGGGACGAGATAGCCGTGACGGCCGCCAAGGTCGTATTCCACCGTCTCGCCCGCGGCGATGGTGGCGCCCAGCACGCGCGCGTCGGCGTTGATCCTGAGCGCATCCGCATCCTCCTCGCGTCCGCTGGCGAGCACGTCGAACTTCCCCGCGCGCCCGTCCTTGGGAAAAGTCTTGGTGCCCCAACTCGGCTGGTGGCCGCCGCGATCGGGCAGGATCCACAGCTGGAAGGAGTGAGTCTCCTCGTCGTCCACGTTGTATTCGGCGTGGGTTATGCCGGTACCCGCGCTCATCACCTGCACGTCGCCCGCTTCGGTGCGGCCGGTGTTGCCGAGCGAATCCTTGTGCGTGATCGCGCCCTTCCGAACGTAGGTGATGATTTCCATGTCGCTGTGTGGATGCGGCGGAAAGCCGCTCTTGGCAGCGATGATGTCGTCGTTCCAGACGCGCAGCTTGCCCCAGTGCACCCGGGCCGGATCATGATAGCCGGCGAACGAGAAGTGGAAATTGGCATCGAGCCAGCCGTGGTTGGCCTTGCCCAGGCTATCGAACTTGCGGACCTCGATCATCGCATTGTCTCCTTTGCCATGGGAGATGGGAAGCGAGCGGCGCGGCGCAATGCGGGCGTGTCTTGGGGCGGGCCAAGCCGGGCTTTGCCCTGCGGTGGACTAGCCGACCACGGTGCCCCGGCATTCGCCAAGCCCGATTCTGGGCTGGCCTTCGCGCTCGGCGTAGGCGCGGATAATGACCTCGTCGCCGTCCTCGAGGAAGGTGCGCGTCTCGCCGTTCGGGAGCGCGATGGCCTGCTTGCCGCCCCGCGTCAGCTCGATGAGGCTGCCCTCGCCCCCGTCCTCGCCGCTGCTGAGCGTACCGGTGCCGAGCAGGTCGCCGGTCTGCATGTTGCACCCGCCGACCGAATGGTGCGCCACCAGCTGCGCGGCGGTCCAGTACATGGCCGTCATCGGACCGGTGGAGAGGCGGTGCGGGGCATCGCCGCCAGCGCGCATTTTCGCGGTCGAGAGAAAGACCTCCATCTGCACGTCGAAGGCGGCCGCGCTGGTATCGTGCGCGAGGTAATCCATCGGCGCGGGATCGCCCTCGGGCCGCGCGGGCTGGGCAGAGCGGAAGGGCGCGAGCGCGTCGAGCGTCACCACCCACGGGCTGACGGTCGAATGGAAATTCTTGGCCAGGAAGGGCCCGAGCGGCTGGTATTCCCATGCCTGGATGTCGCGCGCCGACCAGTCGTTGAGGATCGAGATACCGGCGATGTGGCTCTCCGCCTCGCCTACCGGGATCGGCTCGCCGAGGTCGTTGCCCTGCCCGATCCAGATCGCCATCTCCAGCTCGTAGTCGAGCCGCTTCGACGGACCGAAGCTAGGCGCCTCGGCATCGGGCGCCTTGGTCTGGCCGCTGGGCCGCTTCACTTGCGCCGGCGAGACACGGATCGAGCTCGAGCGCCCGTGGTAGCCGATGGGCACGTACTTGTAGTTCGGCAGCAGCGGGTTGTCCGGGCGGAACAGGCTGCCGATGTTCTCGGCATGGTGGATGCCGGTATAAAAATCGGTGTAGTCGCCGACGTGGAAGGGCACATGGAGGCCGGTCACGTCGTCCCTGTGCAGGTGCTTTTCCAACTCCGCTTGCCGCGAGGTATCGGTCAGCAGGCGGAACAGCTGGTGGCGCAGTTCGGTGACGACGGCGGGGCCCATGGCGAACATGGCGTTGAGGTGCAGCGCATCGGCTGCTTCCGCCGCCTTGCGCGCCTCGCCGGTTAGCAGTTCGGCGCTGGCAGGCAGACAGAGGATATAGTCGCCGATCGCCACGCCACCGCGGATGCGCCCGTCGTCGGTGGAGAAAATCGCCAGCGGCAGGTTCTGCACCGGGAAATCGGGATGGTCAGCGGCCCCGCTGACCCAGCTCTTCGCGGCGGGATCGTGGGTGAAATCGGTCGTGGCGGTCATTGTGGCAGTCTCGCTTTGGGGAATCCGCGCCAGCACTCGTCGTAGTCGGACTGGAGCAGTCCGCCGCGCATCGCGAATTCGGTGGGGTGGATGACGCTGCGGCTCTCGAACATGAAGGCGAGCGTATCGGTGATCTTGTGCGGTTGCAGCTCTGCCTCGGTGGCGCGGCGGGTGCTCTCGACATCCGGGCCGTGGCCGTTGAACTGGTTGTGCAGGCTCGCCCCGCCCGGCACGAAGCCGCCGCCTTCCTTGGCGTCGTACTCACCAAGGATCAGGCCCATGAACTCGCTCATCACGTTGCGGTGGAACCACGGCGGACGGAACGTGTCCTCGCCCACCATCCAGCGCGGGGGGAAGATCACGAAGTCGCAGTTGGCGGTGCCGGCCAAGTCGCTGGGGCTGGTGAGGACGGTGAAGATGGACGGATCGGGATGGTCGAAGCTGACCGTGCCGATGGTGTTGAAGCGCGACAGGTCATAGCGGCAGGGCGCGCTATTGCCGTGCCAGGCGACGACGTCGAAGGGGGAGCGGTTGATTGTGGTCGCCCACAACCTGCCGGCGAACTTCTGGACGATCTCGAAGTCCTCGTCGCGGTCCTCCAACCAGGCGACGGGCGTTTCGAAATCGCGCGGGTTGGCGAGGCCGTTGGAGCCGATCGGACCGAGGTCGGGCAAGCGGAAGGGCGCGCCCATGTTCTCGCAGACATAGCCGCGCGCCGCGCCATCCCGCAGTTCGACCCGAAAACGCATCCCCCGCGGGACCAGCGCCATGTGTCCCGGCGGCACCTCCATGCGGCCAAGCTCGGTCGCGACCAGAAGCGCGCCTTGCTGCGGCACGATCAGCATTTCGCCGTCGCTGTTCTGGAACGCGCGCGCATCCATCCCCCTGCTGGCGGCATAGAGGTGGACGTTTATGCCGCCGGCCTCGGGCGAGCCGTTACCGCCATAGGTCACGAGCCCGTCGACGAAATCCACCTCGCCTTCGGGCATTGGCAGCGCGTCCCAGCGCAGGCGGTTGGGCGTGGTATGCGCGCCAACGGGCGCGGCAAGGCGGGGATTGCCGGCGTAGGGTTCGAAGCGGCCGTGCTCGGTCGTCGGGCGCATGCGGTAAAGCCAGCTCCGACGGTTCTCCACGCGCGGGGCGGTAAAGGCGGTGGTGCTGAACTGCTCGGCATAGAGGCCGAAGGCCGGACGCTGCGGCGAGTTACGCCCCTCGGGCAGCGCGCCAGCCACCGCTTCGCTGGCGAAATGATTGAGGAAGCCCGTCTGGTAGCGCATGATTTAGTCTCGCCTGAAACCGGTTGCCGGTTCAATGGCGCAATTGCCCCTCTCTCGCAATGGTCTTACGGGGGGAACGAACGGGGGCGCGGGAGGGTCCGATGAAGCTTTACGGATATTGGCGCAGTAGCACGAGCTATCGCCTGAGGTGCGCGCTGGAGGTGAAGGGGCTGGCCTACGAACAGTCGCCCGTCAGCCTCGTGGAAGGGCGGCAGAAGGCGCCCGAGTTCACGGCGCGCAATCCCTTCGGCGGTGTGCCCATGCTGGAGGCGGACGGCCGCGACCGGGCGCAGAGCATGGCGATCATCGAGTGGCTCGACGAGCGCTATCCCGAGCGGCCCCTGCTCCCCGCCGACCTCGAACAGCGCTACACCGCGCGCGAACTGACCTATGCCATCGCCACCGAACTCCACGCGCCGCTGAACCTGAAGGTGCTGAAGTACCTGAAGGACCCGCTGGGCCACGAGCAGGACGAGGTCGACACCTGGTACCGCCATTGGCTCGGCACCGTCCTCCGCCCGCTGGAGACGATGCTGGAGCGGCAGGGTACCGGCGACTTCCTGTTCGACGCGCCGGGCCTGTTCGAATGCGTGCTGGTGCCGCAGCTCTACAACGCGCGGCGGTTCGATTACGACCTCTCCGCCAGCCCGCGCATTACGCGGATCGAGGCGGCCTGTCTCGCCCTGCCGGAGTTCCAGCGCGCGCATCCCGACAATCAGCCGGACGCGGGCTAGAGCACTTCGGACAGCACCTCGTCGATGGCGGTGAAGACGCGGCCCAGCTGTTCCTCGGTGATGGCGTAGGGCGGCATGAGGTAGATCGTGTTGCCGAGCGGGCGCAGCAGCACGTCGCGCGCGTAGAAACCCTCGCGCAGCCGCGGGCCGAGTTCGGCGAGGTAGCCCGCGTCGGCCACCGGCACCTCGGCGGCGACCACGCTGCCGCACTGGCGCAGGTTGGCAAGGCCATGCTTCGCGGCGAGCGCGCCGAACCCTTCCGCCTCGCGCGCGGCGAGTGCGGCGACCCGCTCCAGCACCGGATCCTCCCGCCAGATCGCCAGGTTGGCGTTGGCGGCGGCGCAGGCGATGGGGTTGGCGGTGAAGCTGGAGGAGTGAAAGAACATCTTCGAACGGTCGTGCGAGTAATGCGCGTCGTAGATAGCGGCGCTCGCCATGGTCACCGCGAGCGGCATTGAACCGCCCGTCAGCCCCTTGGCGAGGCACAATAGGTCCGGAACTACCCCCGCCTGCTCGCAGGCCAGCAGCGTGCCGGTGCGGCCCCATGCGGTCATCACCTCGTCGGCGATGAAAAGGACGCCGTGGCGGGCGCAGATGTCGCGCATTTCGCGCAGGATCTCGGGCGAATAGACGAGCATCCCGCCCGCGCCGAGTAGCAGCGGCTCGACGATGAAGGCGGCGGCATCGCCCGATGCGCAGGCCGCCTCCAGCGCGTCGAGCGTGGCCTGCTCGGCCCCGGCGGCGGGAAAGGGCACGGTCTCGACGTCGAACAGCAGCGGGGCATAGGCGCTGTTGAACACGCCGCGCGCGCCCACGCTCATCGCGCCGATGGTGTCGCCGTGATAACTGTGCTCGAGGACGAGGATGCGGTAGCGCGGCTCGCCCCGGTTGGCCCAGAAGCCCAGCGCCATCTTGAGCGCCACCTCCACCGCGGTGGAGCCGCTGTCGGAGAAGAACACGTATTCGAGCGCCGGCGGCATGATCGTGGTCAGCCCACGTGCGAGCTCCTCGGCGGGTTGGTGGGTCCAGCCGGCGAAGATGAGCTGGTCGAGCTTCTCGGCCTGCTCGCGGATGGCGGCGACGATGCGCGGGTGGTTGTGGCCGTGCGTTGTCACCCACCAGCTCGAAATGGCATCCACCACTTCGCGCCCGTCCGTCGTGTAGAGCAGCGCGCCCTCGGCCCGTTCGACGAGCGGGATGGCTTCGCCTAGGCCGTGCTGGTGAAAGGGGTGCCAGACGGGCGAGCGGCTCACGCCAGCAGGTCCATGCGGATGTGCGCTTCAAAGGCATCGGCCAGCGTGCGGGCATCGAGCGGCTCGAGCCACGGCAGGCGCCCGAGGTGCGGCGCGCCACCGATGCGGGTGATGGCACCTTCCGCCACCGGTTCCGCCTCGCCCACGAATACCACGCCCGCGACCCTGATGGCCCGCGAGCGCAGGACTTCGAGCGTCATGAGCGTGTGGCTGATCGTGCCGAGCGCTGTGCGCGCGACGATCACGGCGGGCAGGCCCCAGCGTGCGAACAGGTCGGCGGCGAGCAGGTCTTCGCGGTAAGGCACCAGCGCCCCGCCCGCGCCCTCCACCACCAGCGGCCCTGCGACCTGCGGCAGGTCGAGCGTGCCGATCGTCACCCCGTCGATGCGCGCCGCCTCGTGTGGGGAGCATGGCGTTTGCAAAACATGAGCTTCCGGGAGCACGCGCGCGGTGGGTGCGAGGCGAGAGACGCGCTCGCTGTCCGAGCCGCCGTCGAGGCCCGCCTGCACCGGTTTCCAGTACGCCGCGCCCAGCGCCTGCGCGAGCCCGGCGGCGAAGACCGTCTTTCCCACATCGGTGTCCGTGCCGGTGACGATCAGCCAGGTCATCGCAGCCCCGCCATCGCCTCGAGCACGCGGTCGACATCCGCCTCGCAATGGGCGGCGGAGAGCGAGAAGCGGATGCGGCTCTCGCCTTCCGGCACCGTCGGCGGGCGGATGGCGACGGCGAGAACGCCAGCCTCCTCCAGCGCCGCGCTGGCAGCCAGCGCCTCGGCCTCGCCGCCGATCATGACGGGCACGATCTGCGTGTCCGATGCGCCAGTATCGTAGCCCAGCCCGGCCAGTCCATCGCGCAGGCGTGCCGCCAGCACCTGCACATGGGCGCGCTCGTCGTCCATGCCCGGCACCATGTCGAGCGCCGCGTCCATCGCGCCCAGCACGGGCGGCGGCGGGGCGGTGGTGTAGACGAAGCCCGACGCGGCGTTGGCGAGGTAGTCGCACACGTCCCGCGATGCTGCGACGTAGGCGCCGAAACCGCCCATGGCCTTGCTGAAAGTCCCGACAATAATGTCGGGCTTGTCGGCCAGCCCCGCCGCCAGCCCCGCCCCGCCAGCGCCCAGCACGCCGGTTGCGTGCGCCTCGTCTACCACGCTGAGCGCGTCGTGCCGGCGGGCGAGCGTCACGAAGGCGGCGAGATCGGCGCGGTCGCCGTCCATGCTGAACACGCTCTCGGTCGCGACGATGCGTGCGCTTGCCTCCGCTCCGTCGAGCAGTTGATCGAGGTTCGTCAGGTCGTTGTGCCGAAAGCCGGTGTGCCTGGTGCGTCCGGCGGCAATGCCGTGGTGGATGCTCGCGTGGACCAGCCAGTCGGCGAAGACCGCCGCCTGCGGCTCCAGCTTGAGCAGCGCAGGGAACAGCGCCGCATTGGCCTGCCAGCCGCTGGCGAAAAGCACCGCGGCCTCCGTGCCTTTCCAGGCGGCGACCTTTTCCTCGACCGCGCGGTGCGGCGTCAGCGTGCCCGACACGAGGCGCGAGGCGCGCGCGCCGGTGCCGTAGCGCGCCGCCCACTCCCCCGCTCGCCGCGCCAGTTCGGGGTCGCGGGCAAGGCCGAGGTAGTCGTTGCTCGACAGGTCGAGGAGCTCGCGCCCGCCGCGCAACACCCGCCCGGGCGCGCCCGGCTCGAGCGGGCGCAGCACGCGCAGGCGATCCTGCGCGCGCCGCTCCTCCAGCGCTTCGGCGAAACGGTGCCGCATGGGCAGGTCCTATTCGGCGGCCACCGCCTCGGTACGGCAGGCACCCGCGCAGACTTTTGCCGCACGCGCCGGTTCCTCGCCCGCCATCGGGGTCAGGCCGAGCCGGGCGAAGAGCGCCGCGTCGCTGTCGTCGCCGGCGTTGGGCGCGGTCAGCAGGCGGTCGCCGGTGAAGATCGAGTTCGCGCCCGCCATGAAGGCCAGCGCCTGCGTGGCATCGCTCATGCTCTCGCGCCCGGCGGAGAGGCGGACCATGCTCACCGGCATGGCGATGCGCGCGACGGCCACGGTGCGGACGAATTCGATATCGTCGATCTTCGCGAGCGGCGTATCGGCCAGCATGTCGCCCAGCACCGTGCCCTTGACCGGCACCAGCGCGTTGACCGGCACGCTCTC
The DNA here is from genome assembly GCF_001010945.1 of Aurantiacibacter luteus. Classification (GTDB taxonomy): domain Bacteria; phylum Pseudomonadota; class Alphaproteobacteria; order Sphingomonadales; family Sphingomonadaceae; genus Alteraurantiacibacter; species Alteraurantiacibacter luteus. Next base: position 49,637 of record NZ_LBHB01000001.1, on the reverse strand, counting down.
GGGATGCCGCTCCAGCGTCGCCAGCGTGTGGACGAAGCCGACGCGGTCCTCGCGCGTTTCGCCCATGCCGACGATCCCGCCCGAACACACGTTGATACCCGCCGCGCGCACGTTTTCGAGCGTGGTCAGCCGGTCCTCGTACTTGCGGGTGGTGATGACGCGCTCGTAATATTCCGGGCCGGTGTCGATGTTGTGGTTGTAGTAGTCGAGCCCCGCCTCGGCGAGCTGGCCGGCCTGCTGCGGGGTGAGCATCCCCAGCGTCATGCAGGTTTCCAGCCCCATGTCGCGCACGCCCTTCACGATCTCCACGATCTTCGGCATGTCGCGGTCCTTGGGATTGCGCCAGGCCGCGCCCATGCAGAAGCGCTGGCTGCCTGCGTCCTTCGCCTGCGCGGCGCTTTGCAGCACGGCGCGCACGTCCATCAGCTTGGTCGCCTCCACGCCGCTGTCGGCATGGGCGCTTTGCGAGCAGTAGCCGCAATCTTCGGGGCAGCCGCCCGTCTTGATGGAGAGCAGCGTGCACAGCTGCACCTCGTTCGCGCGGTGGTGCGCGCGGTGAACCTCGGCGGCGCGGAAGACGAGCTCGGTGAAGGGAAGGTCGAACAGCGCGGCGATCTCCTCGCGCGTCCAGTCGGTGCGAACCATGTGCGTCATTCCATCCTGCCCGTTGCTCGCCGCGCCATGACAAAAAGGCCCGGGACAGTAAACCCGGGAGGCGGCCCATCTGCAGGCTCTGTAAATTCTCGTAACGGCAAGCCCTGCGGATCGTGCAATTTCTGGTAAAGGCGCGCGGTGCTGCCTAGCCTCCTGTCTAGATTACGAAAACTACAGGGAAAACCGGGGCATTTCGCGAAAGGGTTACAGGATCGCACTCGCCCATGGCGGGGTCTGGGCGATGGATGGCGTTGCGGGTCTGCTGGGCGCGGGCGGGCACGATCTGTCCCTGTTTACCGCTGCCGACGAACTGCAGAGAGCGCTGCTGCGCGACACCTTCGATGCCGTCGTCGTAGACAAGGCGCTGCCCGTGACGGGCGGCCTGGCGATGGTCGCCTGGGCGGCGGAAACGCTCGAAGCGCCGCCGCCGGTGGTTATCGCCTTGCCGGGTGACAACAAGGCCGACATGGTACGCAGCCTTCGCAGCGGGGCGAGCGACGTGGTCGCCGCGACGGACCCGGGGGAAATCGTCGTCGCCCGGATCGAGGCCGCCGCACGCCGGGCTCGCAGCTCCGTACCGACGGAACGCTTGCGCACCCTGGGACCCTATGTCGTCGACCTGCTCGCCGAGTCCATCGCGCTGAACGATAAGCCGGTGAAGCTGACGAGCAAGGAATTCGCCCTCGCCCGCCTGTTCTTCGACAACCTCAACCGCCCGCTGTCGCGCGCCTACCTGTTCGCCCATGTCTGGGGGCCGGACTACGGCGTGGACACCCGCACGCTGGACATGCACATCTCGCGCCTGCGATCGAAATTGGTGCTGTCGCCGGACAGCGGGTTCGCCCTGCAGACGCTGTTCGGGTTCGGGTATCGCATGGACGCCTTCGACGCGGAGGGCAGGCGGATCGAGTGAAGCAGACGGACCGACCGGCGTAAGCACCGGACCGATCGAGCAAGCACTGGGGCCATTGGCTTTCACGACGCCTTGGGATAGCCGCTGCCGCCATGCCCGATCCTGCTCTTTCCGCCGGCCCGCTCGCCGGCATCAAGGTGGTCGACCTGACCGCGATGGTCTTCGGCCCCTATGCCACGCAGACGATGGCCGACCTGGGCGCAGCGGTGGTGAAGATAGAGCCGCCCGCGGGCGATCCCATGCGGTATATCAGTCCCGGCCCCGCGCCCGACCTGTCCGGCGTGTTCTGCAACATCAACCGGGGCAAGCGCAGCGTCGTGCTCGACCTGCGCGACCCGGCGCACGCCGATGTGCTGCGCGGCCTGATCGCGGAGGCGGATGTGTTCATCCACTCCATGCGCGGGCGCGCCATCGCCCGGCTCGGCTTCGACTACGAAGCGGTAAAAGCCATCCGGCCCGACATCGTCTATACCAATTGCTACGGCTATTCCCGGCGCGGGCCGGATGCCGACAAGCCGGCCTACGACGATACCATCCAGGCCGAGTGCGGTATCCCCCACGTGCAGCGCCTGATGACCGGCGAACCGGGGTTTGCAGCCACCATCATGGCCGACAAGATTGCCGGGCTGCACGCGCTCTACGCGACGCTCGCCGCGCTGTTCCACCGCGAGCGCACGGGCGAGGGGCAGGAGGTCGAGGTCGGCATGTTCGAGGCAATGGCGAGCTTCATGCTGGTCGAGCACGCCAACGGCATGATCTTCGACCCGCCGTTGACGCCGGCGCATTATCACCGCGCGGTCTCCCCCAATCGCCGCCCTTATGAAACGCGCGACGGACACATCGCGGTGCTGATCTACAACGACAAGCACTGGCACGCCTTCATGGATGCCGTGCGGCCCGAATGGGCGAGTGCGGACTACGACACGCTTGCCCAGCGCGCGCGGCACGTGGACATCATCTACGGCAAGCTGGGAGAGACCTTTCGCAGCCGCACGACGGACGAGTGGATGGCGCTTCTCGAAGAGCTGCAAATCCCCTGCGCCCGCGTCAAATCGACCGACGAGCTGTTCGACGATCCGCACCTGAACTCCGTGGGCTTCTTCGAGCAGGTCGACAGCCCGCAGGGCACCATGCGCTTTCCCGGCGTGCCGACATGGTTCTCGGCGACGCCGGGCAAGGTGGCCGGGCCTTCGCCCCGGCTGGGGCAGGACGATGCCGACTACAAGGGCGAAGCCTAACCTGCGTAGCGCGCGTCGCGGTCCACCCGGACCGGATGTTCGAGGCCGGGGATGCGCAGCTCGAAACCGCCGAGCTCCGGATCGCCCCAGTGCTCGTCAGTCATCGGCGCGCCGTCCAGCGTGAACCATTCGGCCGAGTGGTCGAACTGCGCGAAATCGCGCGTCGATGCCCGGCGCCAGGCGCTGCGCTGGGCGACGAAGTCCTCCAGCTCGATATCGCGCCCCTCCCAGTCGATCGGCATGAACTGGCAGTAGGCGTTGTTGTTGCCGCCCTGGGTGCGACCGAACTCGTCGCCCGCGGTCAGCATGATCGAGCCCGACGAGGCAAACAGCGTCCCCAGCATCGCGCGAGCCGAGGCGGCGCGGGCGGCGAGCACGCCCTCGTCGTCGGTCGGCCCCTCCACCCCGTGGTTGAAGCTGTGGTTGTCGCCGTGCCCGTCGCGGTTGTCCTCGCCGTTCGCCTCGTTGTGGCGATCATGGTAGGCGAGCGTGTCGGCCACGGTGAAGCCGTCGTGCGCGGCGAGGAAATTGACGCTGCGGGTGCGCTCCCCGAACAGGTCGGAGGAGCCGGAGAGGCGCTCCGCCAGGGCGGCTGCCGAGCCCTCGCCCTTCCAGAATTTGCGCACGTCGTCGCGGTACTGGTCGTTCCATTCCAGCCAGTTGCCCGGAAACTGGCCGACCTGGTAGCCGCCCGGCCCGATGTCCCAAGGCTCGGCGATCAACACACGGTCGTGCAGCCACTCGTCCTCGTCGATGGCGGCGAAGATCGGTGCCTGCGGGTCGAAACCGGGGCTGCGCGCCATGATCGGCGCGAGATCGAAGCGGAAGCCGTCGATGCCGCAGCGCGCGACGAAGTGGCGCATGGTGTCGAGCGCCAGCTCGCGCACCCATTCCTGCCCGAAATCGACCGTGTTGCCGCAGCCCGAATCGTTCAGCAGCACACCCTCGTCGGTCCTGGCATAGGCGCTGTCGTCGAAGCCGCGCAGGCACACCACCGCGCCGTTCGTGTCGCCTTCGCCCGTGTGGTTGAAGACGAGATCGAGCAGCACGCCGATGCCCGCCGCGTGCAGCGCCTCCACCGCCTTGCGCAGCTCACGCACACCGCCGGGGCAAATGCCGGGATCGAGCGCCATCATCGCAACGGGGTTGTAACCCCATTCGTTGTGCAGCCCGAGCGGGCCGAGATGCGGCTCGTCCATCCAGGCGATGACGGGCATCAGTTCGACCGCGCTAACGCCGATCTTTTCGAGATGCGCGATCACCGCCGGGTGGCCCAGCGCCGCCACGGTGCCGCGGATGTCCTCGGGGACGTCGGGGTGCTCGGCGGTGAAGCCGCGCACGTTGAGTTCGTAGATCAGCCCGCCGTGATCGAACATGGGCGCCTTCTTGGGAAAGCCCTCGTATTCGCGCATCACGATGGCGCGGGGTACGAGATGCGCGGTATCGGCACCGTGCTCGGTCAGCGCGCCGTCGGCCTTGAACCGGCGGTCGAGCTGGGTGGCATGCGGATCGACCAGCAGCTTGGCGGGATCGAACCACAGCCCCGCATCGGGGTTCCACTCGCCATCGGCGCGGTAGCCGTAACGCTGGCCCGCAAGATCGCCGCCCAGCTCGAGCACCCAGTGCTCGCCGTCATCGTCGCGGGCCATCGGGTGGCGGCTCTCCGCGTCGGCCTCGTCGAACAGACACAGCCACATCCCCTCTGCCCGCGGCGAGCGGACCCGGAAGCGCGTGGTGCCATCGTGGACGATGGCGCCCAAATCGGCGCTCAAGTCACGACATCCGGAGCGGTGCGGCCGGTGAGGGCGGCGATGTGCGCCAGCTCCTCGGCGGCGGAAACGAGGTCCGACAGCATGGTGGTGGTATCTCCGGCAAGGTTGCCATCCGTCGGCTCGAAGCGTTCGAGATAGAGGCGGATGGTGGCCCCCTCGGTGCCCGTGCCGGACAGCCTGAGGACCAGACGCGATCCCCGTTCAAATGCCACGATCAGGCCCTGGTTCCGGCTGATCGAGCCGTCGACCGGATCGGTGTAGGCGAAATTCTCCGCCCGGCCGACGGTCAGGTCGCCCACCCGGGTGCCGGGCAGCGCGGCGAGCCTCTCCGAAAGCCCGTCCATCACCGCCTGCGCGGCTTCGGCGTCGACCCCTTCGTAGTCGTGGCGGGCGTAGTAGTTGCGCCCGAACCGCTGCCAGTGTTCGTGCGCGATCGTCCGCACGCTCTTGCCGGTGGCGGCCAGCACGTTGAGCCACAGCAGCACGGCCCACAGGCCATCTTTCTCACGCACGTGGTCGCTGCCGGTGCCCGCGCTTTCCTCGCCGCAGATGGTCGCCATGCCGGCATCGAGCAGGTTGCCGAAGAACTTCCAACCGGTCGGCGTCTCGAAGGCGGGAATGCCCAGCGCCTCGGCTACGCGATCGGCGGCGGCGCTGGTGGGCATGGAGCGGGCGATACCCTTGAGCCCGCCCGCGTAGCCCGGCGCGAGGTGGGCATTGGCCGCCAGCATCGCCAGCGAATCCGACGGGGTGACGAAGATGCCCTTGCCGATGATCAGGTTGCGGTCCCCGTCCCCGTCCGAGGCCGCGCCGAAATCGGGGGCGTCCGGGCCCATCATGGTCTCATGGAGGGCCTTGGCGTGGACGAGGTTGGGATCGGGATGGTGACCGCCGAAATCTTCCAGCGGCGTGCCGTTCCTGACCGTGCCCGGCGCGAAGCCGAGGCGGTTCTCGAGGATCTCGTGGGCGTAGGGACCGGTAACGGCGTGCATGGCATCGAAGGCCATCGTCAGCCCGCCCGCCACGGCGCGGCGGATGCCATCGAAATCGAACAGCTTCTCCATCAGCGCGGCGTAGTCGGCGACGGGGTCGATGACTTCCACCGCCATGTCGCCGACCTGCGTGGTGCCCGGTGTGTCGAGGTCGACATCGGACGCCTCGACCGCGAGCCAGCGGTCGATGGTCTGCGTGCGGGCGTAAATCGCATCGGTCACGCCCTCCGGCGCGGGGCCGCCGTTGGCGACGTTGTACTTGATGCCGAAGTCCTCGTCCGGGCCGCCGGGGTTGTGGCTGGCCGACAGGATCAGCCCGCCGCTCGCGCCATGCTTGCGGATGACGTGGCTCGCCGCGGGGGTGGAAAGGATGCCGCCCTGCCCCGCCAGCACCCGGCCATAGCCGTTGGCCGCCGCCATGCGGATCGCCTGCTGGATGACGGTGCGATTGTGATAGCGCCCGTCCCCGCCGATCACCAGCGCCGCGCCGGGCGCGCGCTCGGCAACGTCGAACACGCTCTGGATGAAGTTCTCGGCGTAGTTCGGCTGGGCGAAGACCCGCACCTTCTTGCGCAGGCCGCTGGTGCCGGGTTTCTGGCCCTCGATCGGCGTCGTGGCATGGCTGCGGATCATCAGGCTTTCCCCGTCAGGCTGCGGTAGAGTTCGGCATAGCGGCGCCCGCTCGCCGCCCACGAGAAGTCCGCCTTCATGCCGTTGCGCTGGATCCTGCGCCACTCCTCGGGCCGCGCATGGAGCGCGATCGCGCGATCGATGGCCGAGCGCAGGGCGTGGTAGTTGACCCCGTCGAACTGCACGCCCGTCGCCACCCCGGCGGCGAGCGCGGCGGGGTTGGCATCGATCACGGTATCGGCAAGGCCGCCGGTGCGCGCCACCACCGGCACGCAGCCGTAGGCGAGGCCGTAGAGCTGGGTGAGGCCGCAGGGCTCGAAACGGCTGGGCACGAGGATCGCGTCCGCCCCGCCCTGCAACAGGTGCGAGAAGTCCTCGTCGTAGCCGATGCGTACGCCGATCCGCCCCGGGTGGCGCGCGGCGGCCGCTTGGAGGCCCGCCTCCATGCCCGCATCGCCCGAGCCCAGCAACGCCAGCCGTCCGCCCATGCCGACGAGGTGATCGAGCACGTCGACCAGCACGTCCATGCCCTTTTGCCAGGTCAGGCGGCTGACGACGGTAAACAGCGGGCCCTCGCCGGGCTCCAGCCCCATCGCCTGCTCGATGGCCCGCTTGTTGCGCGTCCGCCGTGCGAGCGTGGAGCGGGTGTAGGTTGCCGCGAGCGCGGCATCGTCGCCCGGGTTCCACACCGCCGGGTCGATGCCGTTGAGGATGCCGTGGACCCGCCCGCCGCGCGCGGCGACGATGCCTTCCAGCCCCATGCCGAATTCCGGCTGGCGGATTTCCGCGGCATAGGTCGGGCTGACCGTCGTGATGGCGCTCGCCGACTCCATGCCCGCCTTGAGGAAGCCCACGCCGCCGTAGCTTTCCACGCCCTCCACCGACCATGCCGACCGCGGCAGGCCGAGCCGGGGAAAGACGCTCGCCTCGGCCCAGCCCTGGAAAGCCATGTTGTGGATGGTCATCACGGTGTGCAGGTCCGGCGTGTCGCTGGCGAAGCGCAGGTAGGCGAGCGTCATCGCCGCCTGCCAGTCGTGCGCATGGACGAGGTCGAAGGCGGGCACACCCGCGGCCCCGCTCGCCACGTCCGCCGCCGCGCGGCTGAAGGCGGCAAAGCGCAGCCAGTTGTCGGCCCAGTCCGTGCCCGAAGGGTCGCCGTAGGGCCCGCCCTCGCGCGCGAACAGGCGCGGGCAATCGAGGACCAGCAGCGGGTGCTCGCCGATCCGGCCCGCCAGCAGCCGCGCCGGGTGGCCAAGCAGCGCGGGCCATTCGTGCAGCTTCCTCGCCCGGCGCAGCGCCTTGCCCACGGCCGGGTAGCCGGGCAGCAGCGTAGTCATATCGACACCGTGCGGCGCGAGCGCTGCGGGCAGCGCGCCCGCCACATCGGCCAGCCCGCCGGTCTTCACCAGCGGCACGGCCTCCGACGCGACGGACAGGACTCTCAGGGTCACGCGCAGCTCACTCGTTCTCCAGCCGCTCGATCATGCGCTTGGTGATGAGGCACACGCCCTTCTCGCTGCGGCGGAAGCGGCGTTCGTCCAACTCGGGATCCTCACCCACCACCATGCCCTCTGGGATGCGCACGCCCGCATCGAGGATGACGTTCTTCAGCCGTGCCCCGCGCCCGATGTTGCAATAGGGCAAGATCACCGCGTGATCGACGCTGGAATAGCTGCCCATCTTGACGCCGGTGAACAGCAGGCTGCGGTTGGCGAATGCGCCCGAGACGATGCAGTCCTGGCTGATGAGCGAGCTGATCGCATGGCCGCGCCGCCCATCCTCGTCGTGCACGAACTTGGCCGGGGCGGCGACGATCTGGTCGGTCCAGATCGGCCAGTCCCGGTCGTAGAGATTCAGCTTGGGCACCACGTCGGTGAGGTCGAGGTTGGCCTCGAAATAGGCGTCGAGCGTGCCGACGTCCCGCCAGTATTCCTCGATCTCGTCGGCGGCGCGGATGCAGCTGTCGGTGAAGCGGTGGGCCTGCGCCTTGCCGTTCTTCACGATCCACGGGATGATGTCGCCGCCGAAGTCGCGCCTGGATTCCGGGTCGTCGGCATCGCGGCGCAGCTGGTCGAACAGGAACTGCGTGTCGAAGACGTAGATGCCCATGCTGGCGAGCGCCATGCTCTCGTTGCCCGGGATGCCGGGCGGATCGGCGGGCTTTTCCACGAAGGCGGTGATGCGGTCGGTGGCATCGACGTGCATGACGCCAAAGCCCGTCGCCTCCTCGCGCGGGACGACGAGGCAGCCGACCGTCACGTCCGCGCCGCTATCGACGTGCTGGCGCAGCATCAGCTCGTAGTCCATCTTGTATACGTGGTCGCCTGCAAGGATGATCATGTACTTGGGCGCGTGGGCGGCGATGATGTCGATGTTCTGGAACACCGCGTCCGCCGTGCCTTCGTACCACTGGCTCTCGGACACGCGCTGGCTGGCGGGCAGGATGTCGAAGCTCTCGTTGCGCTCGGGCCGCATGAAGTTCCACGCGCGCTGCATGTGGCGGATGAGACTGTGCGCCTTGTACTGCGTGGCGACGCCGATGCGGCGGATGCCGGAGTTGATGGCGTTGGAGAGCGCGAAATCGACGATGCGAGAGACGCCGCCGAAATAGACCGCGGGCTTGGCGCGGCGGTCGGTCAGCTCCAGCAGGCGGCTGCCGCGTCCGCCCGCCAGCACATAGGCCATCGCCTCACGCGCCAGCGGCTGCGAATATTTCTCCCTCATCGGCCTCTCCTGCCTGTCGGTTTCTAACCCTTGTACGCCAGCATAACGGTCGAGAGCGGCGGAAGGGTCACGCAGGTGCGCCCGCCGCTCGCCGTCACCGCGCCCATGTTGCCCTGCCCGCTGCCGCCGTAATCGAGCGCATCGGTGTTGACGATCTCCTCCCACACGCCGTCGTGCGGCAGCGAAAGGCCGTAGCAACCGTGTGTCATCGGCGTCATGTTGCAGATGACCGCGACGGGCGGCTGGCCGGGGCATTTCCTGAGCCAGGCGAAAACCGAAGCGGCGGCATCGTCCACCACCAGCCACTCGAACCCCTCGCCCTCGCAGTCGCGCGCGTGGAGCGCGGGGTATTCGCGGTAGGCGCGGTTGAGATCGCGCACCAGGCGCTGCACACCGGCGTGAGCGGGGGCATCGGTGAGCTCCCAGTCGAGGCTGCGACCCTCGCTCCATTCGCGGCGCTGGGCGAACTCCTGCCCCATGAACAGCAGCTTTTTGCCCGGGTAGCCCCACATCAGGCCGTAGTAGGCGCGCAAATTGGCGAACTGCTGCCAGTCGTCGCCGCTCATCCTGGTGAGCAGGCTGCCCTTGCCGTGGACGACCTCGTCATGGCTCAGCGGCAGGACGAAATTCTCGGAAAAGGCGTAGGTCAGGCCGAAGGTGATGTCGTTGTGGTGATGCTGCCGATAGACAGGGTCGCGCGCCATGTATTGCAGCGTGTCGTGCATCCAGCCCATGTTCCACTTGAACCCGAAGCCTAGGCTGGTGCGCGGGCCATCGTCGTAGGCGGGCTGGGAGACGCCGGGCCAGCTGGTCGATTCCTCGGCGATGGTGAGGAAGCCGGGATGCTCGCGGTGGACGGCGCGGTTCATCGCGCGAAGAAACTCGACCGCCTCCCAGTTCTCGCGCCCGCCCTGCTCATTGGGAATCCACTCGCCCGCCTTGCGACTGTAATCGCGGTAGAGCATCGAGGCGACGGCATCCACGCGCAGCCCGTCCACGTGATAGCGGTCGGCCCAGAACAGCGCGTTGTTGACGAGGAAGCTCGCCACCTCGCGCCGGCCAAAGTTGTAGATCGCAGTGCTCCAGTCAGGGTGGAAGCCCATCTTCGGGTCGGCATGTTCGTAGAGCGCGGTGCCGTCGAACTGCCATAGGCCGTGCTCGTCCACCGGGAAGTGCGCGGGCACCCAGTCGAGCAGCACGCCGATCCCCGCCCGATGCGCGCCGTCCACGAAGCGCGCAAAGCCGTCGGGCGCGCCGAAGCGGCTGGTGGGGGCGTAGAGACCGAGGGTCTGGTAACCCCAGCTGGGATCGTAGGGATGCTCGGACACCGGCAGGAACTCGATGTGGGTGAAGCCCATGTCGGCGGCATAGGGAATGAGCCGCTCGGCCATCTCGTCCCAGATCAGGAAACCGCCATCCTCGCCGCGCTGCCAGCTGCCCGGGTGGACCTCGTAGATCGAAATCGCCTCGCGCCGGGGATCGACGCTGCGCCAGTGCTCGCGGTGCGCCTCGTCACCCCAATCGGGCTTGGCGGGCCGCGCGGTGAGCGAGGCGGTGGCGGGGCGCAGTTCGGCGGCAAAGGCGAACGGATCGGCCTTGAGCGGCTGCACCGTGCCGTCCGGCCCGGTCACGTGGAACTTGTAGGATCGCCACTCGCCGATGTCGGGCACGAAGATCTCCCACACCCCCACGTCGCGGCGATGGCGCATGGGGTGGCGGGCGGCGTCCCAGTCGTTGAAATCGCCGACCACCGCCACGCGCCGGGCGCTGGGCGCCCAGACGGCGAAATGCACCCCGTCCACGCCCTCGTGCGAGATGAGGTGTGCGCCGAGCTTGTCGTAAAGGCGCAGGTGCGTGCCCTCGCCCATCAGGAAGTCGTCGAGCGGGCCGAGAACCGGGCCGAAGCTGTAAGGATCGGTTACCCACCATTCGTGTCCGCCGCCCTCGGCGCGGTACTTCACCGGCTGCGGCTCGCCCGTCAGCATGCCTTCGAACAGGCCGCGCGCATCGACCTTTTCGAGCGTGCCGAGCTTTTCCCCGCCGAGCGAATGGGCCTCGACCATATCGGCAGCGGGCAGCATGGTGCGGGCGAAAGTACCCGACGGACCCGCGTGTGTGCCCAGCAATGCGAAGGGGTCGCCATGGCGGCCTTCGAGCAGCGCATCGATCGCGGCGGTATCGGGTTTCACGCGCACTCCCTGTTGCCGGGCGTCGTGGCCCGCCGAAATCCTTGTGGCGCAGGAACGCCGCTTGCGGAAGGGGTTACAGCACGCCCCAGATGTCGCGCGCGTATTCGCCGATCGTGCGGTCCGAACTGAACCAGCCGACGTTCGCCACGTTGCGGATCGCCGCCTCGCGCCAGCCCGCCCGGTCGCGCCAGCGCGCGTCGACGTCGCGCTGGGCCGCGGCATAGGCGTCGAAATCGGCAGCGACCATGAACCAGTCGCTGTCGTAGAGGCCGCCCATCAGGCCCTTGTAGCGATCCTTGTCGTCGGGCGAGAATACGCCGCTGGCGATCGAGCGCACCGCCTGCGCCAGTTCGGGCGAACCCTCGATCACCGCGCGCGGATCGTAGCCCCCGGCCCGCTTGGCCGCGACTTCGTCGGCGGTCATGCCGAAGATCACGATGTTCTCCTCGCCCACGCGCTCCATGATCTCGATGTTCGCGCCGTCGAGCGTGCCGATGGTGAGCGCGCCGTTGAGCGCGAACTTCATGTTGCCCGTGCCGCTCGCCTCCATGCCCGCGGTACTGATCTGCTCGGACAGGTCGGCGGCCGGGATGATGCGCTCGGCCAGTGTGACGTTGTAATTGGGCACGAAGACGACCTTCAGCAGCTCGCCCACGCCGGGATCGGAATTGACGCGTCGCGCGATGTCGTTCGCCAGCTTTATGACGAGCTTGGCGTTATGATAGCTGGCCGCTGCCTTGCCGCCGAAGATCTTCACTCGCGGCACCCAGTCGCGTTCGGGATGGCTGCGGATCTGGTCGTAGAGCGCCACGGTCTCGATCAGGTTCAGCAGCTGGCGCTTGTATTCGTGGATGCGCTTGATCTGCACGTCGAACAGCGCATCGGGATCGACGCGCACGCCCACGAGATCGGCGATTTGTGCCGACAGCGCCACCTTGTTGGCGCGCTTCACCTCGGCCACCCGCTCGCCCAGCGCGGCATCGCCCGCCATGGCGTTCAGCTCCTCGAGCTTTTCGACATCGTCGAGGAAGGCGGGACCGATGGCATCCTTGATGACGCCCGTCAGCCCCGGATTGCACTGCATAAGCCAGCGCCGCGGGGTGACGCCGTTGGTCTTGTTGTTGATCTTGTCGGGATAGAGCGCGTTCAGGTCGCGGAACACGGTCTGCTTCATCAGTTCGGTGTGCAGGGCGGCCACGCCGTTCACGCTGTGCGCCCCGGCAAAGGCGAGGTTGGCCATGCGCACGCGCCGTTCGCCGCCCTCGTCGATCAGGCTAATCGCGGAAATGGCCGCATCGTCCATGCCCTTCGCCCGCGCCTCGCGCAGGGCGCGCGCGTTGATGGCGTAGATGATCTGCATGTGGCGCGGCAGCAGCCGTTCGAACAGCGGCAGCGGCCAGCTCTCCAGCGCCTCGGGCAGCAGCGTGTGGTTGGTGTAGGCGACGGTGCGCCGGGTGATGTCGAGCGCCTCGTCGAAGCCTAGCGCGTGCACGTCCACCAGCAGCCGCACCAGTTCGGCGACGGCGACTGCGGGGTGGGTGTCGTTGAGCTGGATCGCCGCCTTGTCGGGCAGCGTGCGGATGTCGCCGACATATTGCATGTGCCGGCGCACGATGTCCTGGATGCTAGCGGCGGAGAAGAAATACTCCTGCCGCAGACGCAGCTCCTGCCCCGCCTTGTGCGAGTCCGCCGGATAGAGCACGCGCACCAGGCTCGCCGCGCGCGCCTCGCCCTCCAGCGCGCCGACGTGGTCGCCGGCGTTGAAGGCATCGAGCCGGATGGGATCGAGCGCGTGGGCGGTCCACAGCCTGAGCGTGTTGACCCGCTTGCCGCGCCAGCCGACCACCGGGGTGTCCACCGCGCTCGCCTCGACCTGCTCCGCCGGGGTCCAGACGACCGTGTCACCGCCCGCCGGATTGACCGCCACCACCTCGCCGCCGAAGCCGACGCGGTAGGCGCTCTCGCGCCGGTCGAACTCCCACGGGTTTCCGTGGCTGAGCCAGGTTTCCGGCAGCTCCACCTGGTTGCCGTCGTCGATGCGCTGGCGGAACATCCCGTTCACGTAGCGGATGCCGTAGCCGTAGGCGGGGATGTCGAGGCTGGCGAGGCTTTCCATGAAGCACGCCGCCAACCGCCCCAGGCCGCCGTTGCCGAGCGCGGCATCGGGTTCCAGCTCCTCGAGGTGCGACAGGTCCATCCCGTTGGCGGCCAGCGCGCGGGCCAGCTCGCCGGTCAGGTCTAAGTTGTTGAGCGCATCGCGCAGCAGCCGCCCGATGAGGAATTCCAGGCTCAGGTAATAGACCCGCTTGCCGCTCTCGGCATAGGTGCGCCGGGTCGATTCCATCCACCGGTCGATGATCTCGTCGCGCACCGTGAGCACGGCGGCGGTGTACCAGTCGTGCGGCTTGGCGGCGCGCTCGTCCTTGCCCACGCGGTGACGCAGCGTGTCGACGAGGCGGGCGGCCATGTCGGTTCCGGCGGTATCGGACGGCTTGGCTGGAGTCATGTCGTTCAAGGCCGGAATTCCCTGTGTTCTATTCGCAGTCGTGGCCTCTCCACGCGCCTGCCTAGCCGTGCGCGCACGCTCGCGGCAACCGCTTTCGCCCGCACGCCGACGTTTTCTTGTGCATTGCACCATCGGCTGTGACACACGGGCGACGGGTCAACCGGGATTGATTGAGCATGGCACTGAAAGAGGCGCTGCACGCGCTGGCAACGGCAGCGGGCGTGGCGCGCGAATGGCGCGACGTTGACGGGCACGACAACATCGTCAGCGACGAAACGTTGGATGCCGTCCTGCGGGCGATGGGTTTCGAGACGCAGAGCGCGGCGGGCATCGCGTGCGGCCTTGCCCGCCTCGCCCGCGAGGCCGAACAGCTGCCCGCCATGCTGGTGGTCGACGCGGGCCGGCCCATCACCCTGCACCGTCCCTGCACCCACGCCGAGGTGACCGGAGAGGACGGGGAGACCCGCACGCTGGAAATCGTGCGCGGCACGCCCGCCGCACCCTGGACGCCGGGGTATTACGACCTCGTGCTCGACGGCGAACACACGCGGCTGGCGGTCGCCCCGCACGATTGCCCGGTGCCCGATCCTACCCTGCCGCGGCCCTGGGGCGTTTCGCTGCAAATTCCGTCGCTGCGCGGACCGGCGGAGCGCGCCTTCGGCAATCTCGGCGAACTGGCCGGGGCGGTAGAGGCGCTGGCCGCGCGCGGGGCCGATGCCGTCGCGATCAACCCGCTGCACGCGCTGTTTCCCGGGGAAGGACGGCACTTCAGCCCCTATTCGCCCTCCAGCCGGCGCTTCCTCAACACCGCCATGGGCGATCCCGCCCTCGTGGGGCTCCCCGCATTCTCCCCGAGCGAAGGGGGCGATCTGATCGACTGGGAAAGCGCCCTGCCCGAACGCTTGGCCCAGCTGCGCGCCGTGTGGAATGCCCTTTCGCCGGGCGAGGCGGCAGCGATGGAGGCTGAAATGGCGCAGGCCGATCCGGGCATGGTGCGCCATGCCACGTTCGATGCGCTCTATAGCCACTTTGCCGCGCAGGGCGCCGGCGGCTGGCAGCAATGGCCGGCGGCCTACCACGACCCGGACGGAGCGGCGGTTGCCAGCTTCGCGCGCGAGCATGCGGACGAGGTGCGCTTCCACCTTTTTGCGCAGGTGCTCGCACAGCGAAGCCTTGCCGAGGTGCAGGGGCGAGCACGTAGCGCGGGGATGCGCGTGGGCCTCGTCGGCGATCTCGCGGTGGGGGTGAACCCCGGCGGCAGCGATGTGTGGTCGATGGGCGATGCCATGCTGCGCGGCCTGACCATCGGCGCGCCGCCCGATCCGCTGGGCCCGCTGGGGCAGAACTGGGGGCTGACCTCGTTCTCGCCCGTTGCCCTGCGCGAGGCGGCCTATGCCCCTTTCATCGCCATGCTGCGAGCGACGTTCGCGAGTGCGGGCGGCCTGCGCATCGACCATGCTTTCGGCCTCGCGCGGCTGTGGGTTGTGCCGGAGGGGCGCCAATCGACGGACGGCGTCTACCTGCGCTATCCCTTCGCCGAGCTCGTGCGGCTGGTGACGCTGGAGGCGCACCGTGCCGGGGCCGTCGTCATCGCAGAGGATCTGGGCACCGCGCCCACCGGCTTTACCGAGGCCATCGCCACGCGGCGGATGCTGGGAATGCGGGTGCTGTGGTTCGAGCGGGCGGCGGACGGCGGGTATATCGGCGCACCCGATTATCCCGCCGACGCCGTCGCCATGACCGGCACCCACGACACTGCGACCGTGGCGGGCTGGTGGCGCGGGCGCGATCTCGACTGGGCGGCGGCGCTGGGTCGACTGCCCGAGGGCATGAGCCGCGAAGAGGCGGCAAGCATCCGCGACTGGGACCGCGGGCTGCTGTGGTCGACCTTCGGCTGGCACGAGCCGCGCCCCGCCCCGGACGACCCGCAACGCGCCGTCGATGCCGCCATCGACCACGTCGCCCGCACGCCGTGCGCGATGGCCGTGGTGCCGATCGACGACCTGCTGGGGCTCGACGAACAGCCCAACCTGCCCGGCACCGTCACCGAGCATCCCAACTGGCAGCGGCGCTATGCGGGCGAGACGGCGGACCTGCTCGACGCCCCGCAGACCGCCGCGCGGATCGAGCGGCTGAACCGCTAGAGCGGCGCGAAGTTTTCCGCGCAGGCAGCCAGCATCGCGCGCGCGGCCTCGACATCGGCAACCGCCACGCCGGGCGGCGGAGGCTGCATCCGGGCGGCTGGCGGGAATGTGCCGTAGCCCGCAAACAGCGCGTGCCAGCTCATCGCGGCATAGGCGGGCTCGGCATATGTGCTGGCGTTGACCTCGGCCATGTCGCCATGGGTGAACCAGGCGGTGACCATGGCCCTGAGGTTGTTCGACAGCGCCTGGTTCGCCGCGTTATCGCGCCAGAAGGCCGTGTCGGTGCGCTGGTTCATCCTGTAATGCGCCACGATGTAGTCGCGCACGCTCTCGTAGCGCGCGGCGATCTGGCGATTGAACCTGTCGCGGTGCCGGGCGGAGAAGCCGCCTTCCTCGAAAGCCTCGGCGAATTCCAGTGCGGTGGCGATGACGATGTGCAGCGCGGTCGCCTCCAGCGGCTCGATGAACCCCTGCGCGAGGCCCGCGGCGAGACAGTTGCGGGTCCAGCTGTCTTCCAGCCGCCCGACCTTCATGCGGAGAAACCGCGCCTCGCCCGTGCTGCCGGTGGCGGCGCGCAGTTCGGCCTCGGCCTCCTCGTCGGCAAGGTAGCGCGAGGCATAGACGTAGCCGTTGCCCACCCGCGTGGTGAGCGGGATGCGCCAGCGCCAGCCGGCCTTCATGGCCACGGCCTCGGTCTGCGGCAGGTAGTGCGCGTCGCGCTCCGTCGGCATGACGACGGCGCGGTCGGCGAAGAGGTTGCTGTCGAAAGGCAGGAACTTGGCGCCCAGCGCGCCTTCCGCGATCAGCGCGCGAAAGCCCGAGCAATCGACGAACAGGTCACCTGCGATCCGCTCCCCGCCCTCGCAGACCAGCGCGGCGACGTCGCCGCCGTCGGTAAGCTCGACCTCAGCTACCTTCGCCTCGCGGTGAACGACGCCGCGGGGCCTCGCCCAGTCGCGCAGGAAAGCACCGAGCTTGTAGGCGTCGAAGTGGTAGCCGTAGCTCGGCGCGAAGGGGAAACTGGCGGATGGGTGCGGACCCTTGCCCTCGCTCGCCAGGCGCGCGGCGAGGAACCAGTCGTCGGGCAGCGCAGGCACATCGAACCCGCGACGCGCCAGCATGGCATTGTGAGTGAAACCGGGCTCGGTGTGCAGGTCCACCGGTCCGGGGAACGGGTGGAAGTAGCTGCCAAACCCCGGCCGCTCGCTCCAGCCGGTGAAGCGGATGCCGAGCTTGAAGGTGGCGTCGCAGGCGGCCATCCATTCGGCCTCGGCAATGCCAAGATGGTCGAACAGCGCCTTCAGCTGCGGGGTCGAACCCTCGCCCACGCCGATGATTCCGATCTCCGGGCTCTCGACGACGGTGACCTCACCGCCCCAGCGATGGTGCAGCAGACAGGCGGTGATCCAGCCCGCGCTGCCGCCGCCCAGCACGACGATGGAGGGCTTTTTCCCTTCGCTCACCGCACCGGCTGCAAGCGGATGGCAAGCCCGCCGCCCGGCGCGAGGTGGAAGGTGTGCTCCTCGCCCGCGCGAACCTCGAAAGTGTCGTAGGCGATGCTGTGCCGCGCCTCGGTGAGGTAGGTCGCCCCCTCGCCGTCCTTCCACACGCTGGCGCGGTAGGTTCGGCCGGGTTCGAGGAAGGCGAAGTCTAGCGTCACGTCGCGCGCCGTAGCATCGTTGATGCCACCGGCATACCAGTCCTCGGAGTTGCGATCCTTGCGCGCGAAGACGGCGTAGTCTCCGATGGCGCCCGCGACGAGGTGGCTCTCTGCCCAGTCGGCGGGAACGGCGCGGATGAATTCCAGCTCGCGCGGATGCGCCTCCAGGCTTTCGACGAAATCGGCGGCCATCTGGATCGGCGAATAGATCGCGAGGTAGAGGCCGAGCTGCTTCGCCAGCGTTGAGGCCATGGGCACGCCATTGTCGCCAACCAGCCCGAGTACGCCGGGGGTATAGTCCATAGGCCCGCTGAGCATCCGGGTGTAAACCAGCGTCGGTTCGTGATCGGGGCCGTTCCCGAAGGCGCTCCAGGCGTTGTATTCCTGCCCGCGCGCACCCTCGCGCGCCACCCAGTTGGGATAGGTTCGCCTGAGGCCGGTATCCTTCACCGGCTCGTGCGGGTTGACGGCGACGCGGTTCTCCGCGGCTTCCTGCACCACGCGCAGGTGGTGCTGCACCTGGCGCTGGCCGTCGTGCCATTCCATCACTTGCCCCTCGCACGGGTCGGCGATGTCGGCGTTGCAGCTGATGATCGAGCCCGCGTCGGCGACGTAGCCGGTCTTGACCACGTCCACGCCCAGCCGCCCGTAGAGCGCCATGGCATCGGAAAGCTGTGCCTCGTAATTGGCGATGTTGCCGCCGGTCTCGTGGTGGCCGATCACGTGCACGCCGCGCTCGCGGGCATAGGCCGCCAGCCCTTCGAGGTCGAAGTCGGGATAGGCACGGGTGAAGCTAAAGTCGCGCCCGTTGCCGAACCAGGTGCCGTCCCAGCCGTAATCCCAGCCTTCCACCAGCACCCCGCGAAAGCCGTTCTCGGCGGCGAAGTCGATGTACTGGCGGGTGCGTTCGGTCGTCGCGCCGTGGCGGTCGCCCTGCGCCCACGACCAGCGGCCCGAGATCATGCCCCACCAGATGCCGATGTACTTGGCCGGCTCAAACCAGCTGACATCGCCCAGAACGTTGGGCTCGTTGAGGTTGAGTTCGAGGTCGTTCTCGACCAGCCCGGCGGCATCGTCGGATACGCGCAGCGTGCGCCATGGCGTGGTGAAGGCGCCGGTGCGCACCACCTTGGCCCCGCGGCTCGACGGCGCGAGGACGGAGCGGAAACGCTGCCCGTCCATGCGCTGCAGCCACATGCCCGAATAGTCGACCAGCGCCGCCTCGTGCATCGAGAGGTGCGTGCCGTCGTAGAGGCGGAAGGTGATCGGCGTGTGCGCCAGCCCCACCGCACTGATCGCGCTGTTCTGGTAGAGCTGCTCGTAGCGGTTCCAGTCGCCTGCCGGAATCCACCAGGCCTCACCCGCGGGGGCGATGTTGAACTCGGTCAACTCCTCGGCAATGCGGGTTTCCGGGTGATCGGCGCGTTCGGGAAACTCGTAGCGGAAGCCCACGCCGTCATCGAACAGGCGCAGGCGTACGGTGAACTCGCGCGCCAGGTCGTCCTGCTGGCGAAAGGTGACGGCGAGCTCGTTATGGCGGTCGGTGACGAACTGGCGTTCCCCCCACGGCTGCTCCCAGGTGCTCTCGGCGCTGGACGTGCCCTGCGCGACGACGGCGAAATTGCGCCGCAACGGGTCCTCGTCCTCGATGTTGAAGCCTAAGCCGGAGGGCGCGATCAGCGGCTCGCCGTCGCGCGTCACGCTCCAGTTGGGCTTTCCCTCGCCGTCCACGGTCAGCGTTGCCGTCATCCGCCCGTCGGGCGAGGCGACGCTCTGCGCCAGCGCGGCGGTGGAGGTCAGCAGCAGGGCGGCGAGCGAGAGGGTCGTGCGAAGAAGGGTCATATCTGTACCACCAGGGCTGCGTAGGGAGGGAGGGTGTCGCAGGTCGCGCCGTTGATGGTGGCGAGCACCGTTCCTTGCGCCTCATTCTCGACAAGCGCGATGTCGCCCGAACCGAGATTGAAGAAGGTGCGGATGCAATCGTCGTCGTGGCGGCGGCCGAGCACCAGCAGGTCGCCGCGCGTTTCGCAGCGCGTGACCCGCCCGCACAGCAGGGCCGGATTCGCCTTGCGCAGGGCCAGCATGGCGCGGGTATGGGCGAGGAGCGAATGCGGATCGCCCTCCTGCAAGGCAGCGGCGCGGGCGAGGTTTTCCTCACCGTGCGGCAGCCACGGCGCCTCGTGCCCGAAGCCGCCATCTGCTCCGTTGTCCCACGGCATGGGCGTGCGCGCGCCATCGCGGCTGAGGGTCAGCGGCCAGTTGGCTATGGCCTCGGGATCGTGGAGCTGTTCGAAGGGGATCTCGACCTGCAACAGACCCAGTTCCTCGCCCTGATAGAGGATGGCGTTGCCGCGAAGGCAGGCGAGCAGCGCGATCTTGAGCCGGGCAAAGGCCTCGCGGTCGCTCTCGTCCACCCAGCGGCTCAGCGCGCGCGGCGCGTCGTGGTTCTCGAAGGCCCAGCTCGGCCAGCCCACGCCGTCCTCGTCGGGCCAGTCCGCCAGCGCCGCGCAGACGAGGCCGGGCGTCAGTCGGTCGGCATAGAGGAAGTTGAAGCCGTAGGCCGAGTTGAGATGCGTCTCGCCCGCGGTGAAGGCCTTCATCTCGGCATGCGCCTCGTCCCCGCCCACCTCGGCGACGGTGAAGATCGCATCGTAGCGGTCGGTCAGCGCGCGGATGCGCTCGATGAAGCGCGGGATGTCGGGGTGCGACTGATTGTGCTTCTTCAGTTGGAAATCGAAGGGCCGCGTGCGCGGCTTGTCGGTGGCGGGCGCGGGCGGATTGTCGGTCAGCGCCGGGTCGTGCATCGCGAAGTTCAGCGCATCGATGCGGAAGCCGTCGACGCCGCGATCCAGCCAGAAGCGCATGACATCCAGCACCGCGTCCTGAACGGCCGGGTTGTGCAGGTTCAGCTGCGGCTGGCAGCTGAGGAAGTTGTGCAGGTAGTATTGCCGCCTGCGGGCATCCCAGGTCCATGCGGGACCCCCGAAAACGGATTGCCAGTTCGACGGCGGCGACCCGTCGGGCTTGGGGTCCGCCCAGACATACCAGTCGTTCTTCGGACCGGTTCTGTCGGAGCGGCTGGCGGCAAACCATTCGTGTTCGTCGGACGTGTGCGAATAGACCTGGTCGATCAGCACCTTCAGGCCGAGGTCGTGCGCGCGGGCGACCAGCGCGTCGAAATCCTCCAGCGTGCCGAAGATCGGGTCGACGGCGCGGTAGTCGGAAACGTCGTAGCCGAAATCCTTCATCGGGCTGGCGAAGAAGGGGCTGACCCAGATGGCATCGACGCCGAGCCGCGCGACATGGTCGAGGCGACTGGTGATACCCGGCAGGTCACCGATCCCGTCGCCGTTGGAATCCATGAAGCTGCGCGGATAGATCTGGTAGATCGCCGCACCCTTCCACCAAGGCCGTTCGCTGGAAAGCTCGATCATCGGGCAGTCTCGCTGACCCGGCACACGGCCCAGCCGAAGGCGGGGAGCGCGAAAGCGGCGCTGCCCGGCGCGCTGACGGCGGCGGGGCACTCGCCTGCGAGCGTCTGGAAGGTGCGTGCATTGCTGCCGAGCCAGACATTGGCGCTGCGCGGCGCATCGCTGGTGTTGAACACGGCGAGGTATTCCGCGCCGCTATCGGGGTCGAAGCGGCTGACAGCGAAGACGCCCGGCTCCTGCTCGTAATGGCGCACCTGCTGGCGGCCGCGGGTAAAGGCCGGGTGCTCGCGGCGGATGGCGCTGAAGGCGGCGATCAGGCGGTAGAGCGGGTGGGCGGTGTCGAAGTTGCTGTCCGCCGTGGTGGCGCGAGTGCCGATGAGGACGTTGTCGTTGTATTCCGCCGTCCGGCTGGGGAACATGTCCTCGCGCGCGCGCTGGTCGTTGCCGTCGCCGACGAAACCCTGCTCGTCACCGTAATAGACCGTCGGGCTGCCGCGCAGGCTCAGCATCATCGCGTGGCCGAGCAGGACGCGGGCGAGCAGTTCCTGCTGGCCGATACCGGGCATGTCCTCGCGCAGCAGCGTGGAGAAGCGGCCCATGTCGTGATTGCCAAGGAACGTCGGCAGGGTGCGCGCGGTCTCCTCGCCGCCTTCGTAGAGCACGTCGCCGTCGAACATGTGGGCGAGAACGACCGTTCCCTGTCCCCTGCCCAGCGTCTCTCGCATGGCGGCCTGGAAGGCGAAATCGAGCACGGCGGGCAATTGGTCGCGGCGGGTGTATTCGGCGATGTATCCGTTATCCGGCACGTCCTTGTAGACCTCGCCGAACATGTGGAAGTTCGGGATGCCGGCGGCGGTGGCACAGGCTTCCATCGCGGGGACGAATTCCTGCCAGAAGCCCGGATCGACATGGCGCGCGGTGTCGATGCGGAAGCCGTCGACGCGGGTGCGGGTGATCCAGTCGCAGAAGATCTCCTGCATTCCGGCGCGCACGCGCGGGTGCTCGGTGAACAGGTCGTCGAGCCCCGCGAAGTCGCCGAAGCGGCTGTCCTCGCCGGTGAAGCTGCTGTTGCCGCGGTTGTGGTAGTAGATCGGATCGTTGAGCCAAGCGGGCACCTTCACGCTCCGCTCGGCCTCGGGCACGACCGGCTGGTAGGCGTAGTTCGGATCGGTCAGGCGGGCGAAGTTTTCCGCGCTCGAATCCTCATGGCCGGTGAAGCCGGGATTGATGGCCGCGCCGTCCACCCCGCCACGGGTGGAATAGGGGTAATCGCCCAGGCTGCGGTATTCGAAGTTCGTCTCCGGCCCGTCGGCGTAGGTGATGACGTCGGCGGTGTGGTTGGTGATGATGTCCATGTAGACCTTCATCCCGCGCGCGTGGGCGGCTTCGACGAAGGCGGTGAATTCCGCCTGCGTGCCGAAGTGGCCGTCGGGCCGGGTGAAGTCCGCCACCCAGTAGCCGTGATAGCCCGCGCTCTCGTCGCCCGGCGGGCCCTGCACCGGCTTGTTCTGGAAGATCGGCGCGAACCAGATGGCGGTGACGCCCAGCCCCTCGAGATAGTCGAGGCGGCTGGTCAGGCCCGCCAGGTCGCCGCCGTGGAAGAAGCCGCGCGCGGCCGGGTCGAAGCCGGTGGCGAGCCGGTCGCCGGTGAAGTCGCCGGTATCGTTCGAGGGATCGCCGTTCTCGAAGCGGTCGGGCAGGACGAAGTAGATGATTTCCTCGCTCGGCTCACGCGCGAGATAGGTGCCGGCCGGGGCGAGCGGCGCGCCGGCAGGCGGGACCGTGGCGCACCCGGAGAGCAAGGCGGCAGCGAGACCGAGGGCAAAGATGGCTTTCATGCGGGTTCTTTCGCGCTCTGGGCGCCGACGTAATCGGCAAGGAAATCGAGATGGCGTGGCATGGGCTTCACCTGTTCCACCAATGCGGCCTCGGTCTGGGCCAGCATGGCGGCGAGGTCCGCTTCAGGGAGCGCATCGGCGAGCGGGTTGTAGCCCTCGGCCTCAACCCCCTGTCCTGCGAGCACCTGGAACCAGCCGACCTCGGTGAACAGTTCCTCGTGCTCGCGGTGGATGAACCCGGCCTCGCGCCACAGCGCCAGCTTGGCGACGAGCGTTTCGGGCAGGGCCATGTGGCGCACGTGGTCCCAGAACGGCTCGCCCTCGCGCCGGTTGGCGGTGTAGTGAAGGATGAGGAAATCGCGGATGCGCTCCCACTCGAACGCGGCCTGGCCGTTGAACCAGTCGCGCGCCGCCGGGCTCGCCTCGCCCTCTGCGGGCATGACCGCGAGGAAGCGGCTGATGGCGGACTGGACAAGGTGGATGCTGGTCGATTCCAGCGGCTCCATGAACCCGGCGGCAAGGCCCAGCGCGAGGCAGTTTGCCTGCCAGTGGACGCGGCGCTTGCCGGTGGTGAAGCGGATGGGGCGCAGATCGCCCTGCGGCTCGCCGTCGAGATTGGCGAGCAGCGTGGCGCTCGCCTCGTCGTCCGAGAGGTGCGCGCTCGAATAGACGAGCCCGTTGCCGATGCGGTGCTGGAGAGGAATGCGCCACTGCCACCCGGCCTGCCTTGCGATGGAGCGGGTGAACGGTGTGAAGTCGCCTCCGCCAGCGCAGGGCACGGCCATCGCGCGGTCGCAGGGCAGGACGTGCGACCAGTCGTCGAACCCGGTGCCCAGCGCCTCGCCGATCAGCAGCGCGCGAAAGCCGGTGCAGTCGAAGAAGAAGCGACCCGGTAGTTCCCGGTTGCCGTCCAGGCGGAGTGCGGCGATCGCGCCGCTCTCGCCGTCGAGTGCGACGTGTTCGATGACACCCTCGACCCGCTCCACCCCGCGCGCCTCGGCATAGCGGCGCAGGTAATTGGCGTAGAGCCCGGCATCGAAGTGATAGGCGTAGGGCATCTCCTGCCCCGCCTGCGTCCTGCCGCGCTGCATCCGCATGGTGCGCGCGGCGAGTTCGTTCAGCGAATAGCGTTGCAGCGGCTTGGCGAGCCCCAGTCGCTTCGCGCGCAGCCAGTAATGCTGGAACGGCAGGGTGCCCAGCGCGCGGCCCACATTGCCGAAGGCGTGCATGTAACTCTCGCCCTCGCGCAACCAGCCGTCGAAACTAATGCCGAGCTTAAAGCTGCCCTTGGTCTCGCGCAGGAATTCCGCCTCGTCGAGGCCCAGCGCGCCGTTGAACAAGTGGATCTGCGGGATCGTGGCCTCGCCCACCCCGACGGTGCCGATGGCCTCGCTCTCGACCAGCGCGATGCGGCTGCCGGGCGGGGTGAAGCGGGCAAGGGCCGCTGCGCACATCCAGCCGGCGGTCCCGCCGCCGGCGATCACGAAGTCGTATGGTGCGCTTGCCGTCGTCATTTCGTCCTCGAGCCTGCCGCGGGCAGCGTGGCCCGGTCGGCAGGAGCGATACAGGAAACCGGCGGGGAGCATAGGGAGGAGCACTCCCCGCCGGTCCTTGACCGATCAGAAGCGGTAGGAGGCTCCGATCAGGTAGGTGCGACCATACTGTTCGTAGTCGATGATCTGCGCGTTATCGCCGTTCTGGAACGAGATGAACGGCTCGTCCGTCAGGTTCAGCGCCTGCAGCGTGACCGACAGTCCATCGAGCGCGCCGTCCTGGAAACGGTAGCCGATCTGTGCGTCGAAGATCGACTCCGCCTCGGTTTCGCGGAAGGCGCGGCTGGCCGAGATACCGATGAACTCCGCGAGGAATTCGGTGCGGTAGCGGTGGCTGACGCGCGCCTCGAAACCGCCGGTCTCGAAGAACAGCGTGGAGTTGACCACCCACTTCGAAAGGCCCGGAACGTCGGTGTCGAATGGGTCGCCCTGGTCCGGCGTGATCTGCAGCTGGCTGTCGGTGTAGGCCACGCTGGTCTGAAAGCCGAAGCCGTCCAGCGCATCACTGAACACGCTGAAGGGCAGCGACATGCTCGCCTCGACGCCGAAGATGTGACCTTCGGCCGCGTTGTCCGGTCCGCCGACGAAACCCAGCGTGTTGTTGCCGGTGGCCGCGAAGGCCGCCCGCTGCTGGGCGTTGAGGATCGGCACGAGGTAGCTGAAGTCGCGCACCACGACCGCGTTCGGGTTCACGAAGTCGGACAGCCACTTGTAGTAGCTGGCGAGCGCGAAGTAGCCCTGGCGCCCGGCAAAGTAGTGCTCGAACGAGGCGTCGATGCTGTCCGCCACGTAGGGGCGCAGTTCGGGGTTGCCGCCACCGCCGCTGAAGATGGTCCGCTGACCGGCCAGCACGGTGTTCGCGATACCCGCGTTGTACGAGGCGTTCAGCTGGTCCATGCGCGGACGGGCCAGCGTGCGCGCCGCGCCGACGCGCAGCAAGGTGTTGTCGGCCACCTCGAAGCTGAGCGTGGCGCTCGGCAGGACGTGGAAGTACTCGTCGCCGCCCGCGGTCGGGATCAGCTGCGCGCCGATACCGCCGCTGGAGCTGAAGCCGGTCGAGCTCTGGTCGGTGTAGACGAACTGCAGGCCGGCGTTGCCGGTCATCGGCAGGCCAAGCAGCGTGGTGTCCATGTCGAACCGGGCATAGCCGGTGTAGACCTTCTCGTTCACCGTCCAGTCGCCGGGGAACGGCAGGTCCGAACTCTGCACGTCGGTCAGCACGTAGGTGCCGTTGTTCAGCAGCACGAACGGATCGTAGGCGACCTGCGGCCCGAAGCCGAGGAAGCTGAGCGACGAGGTCGGGTCAAGCAGCGCTTCGGCGGGGATCGGCAGGCGCGTCACTGCACCCTGGCTGGCATAGACCGAGGGGCCGCCCGCCAGGCTGAGGAAGTTTTGCGTGATGTCGCGCGACTTGGTGCGGTCTTCGTAGGACAGGCCCAGGACCACGGCTTCCAGCCCTTCGAAGGCATCGCGCGCCAGAGCCGCCTCGGCACGGATCGTCCACAGGTCGTCGTTGGTCGAGGTATCGTTGATGAAGCCCGCCTGCACGATGCCGCCCGCACCCCAGCCGCGCGGATCGGTCAGCTGGATGAGGTTGGTGTTCGAGTAATCGATGACGTTGTCGAACTGGAACGGGAAGCCGTCCGGCTGGCGGGTGTAGGTCACCGTGTCCGACGTGGTGCCGCGCGCCGCATAGCTGAGGCCGGAGTAGCTTTCGATCTGCTGCAGGCGACGATCGGCGCTCGAATAGGCGACGTCGAGGCTGAGCAGGACGTCTTCGGTATCGTAACTGGTGTTCCAGCCGATGGCGAAGGTCTCGGTGTCCTTGCGGTCGTAGTCGTTGCGCACGACCGGCTGCACGCCGGTGAAGGTCACGCTGTCGGGAAAGTCGCCGCCGCTGCTGCCGGTGATCGTGGTGCCCGCGCCCCAGCCGGGATTCAGCGGGAACTCGATGCCGCGCATCGGAATGCGCTCGCGGTAGTCGGCGTAGAACACGTCGATGGTGGAGTTCCACTCAGGGGTCGGCTCGAATTCCAGCGTGCCGAATACGCCAAGGCGGTCCAGATCGACCGAGCGGGCGAAGGGCTTCATGCCGCCCAGCACCATCTGGCCCGAATCGTCGGGATAGCCCCAGGCGTTGAAGCGCTGCACCTGGCTCGGGCTCGACTGATAGGCAACGCCCAGCGCCACACCGATGGTGTCGTCGGCGAACTGGTCGACATAGGTGCCGGTGGCGCGGTAGCCCCAGCCCTCGAGATCGGGATTGAGCGAGCCGTCCTCGTTGAATTCGAGACGGCCACTGAGCGAGACGATGCGGTCGGCCTGGTCGAGCGGACGGATCGTGCGCAGGTCCACGGTGCCGGCAAGGCCCTGACCGATGAGGCCGGCAAACGGGGTCTTGTAGACGACGCCCGAGTTGATGAGCTCAGAGGGATACTGGTCGTATTCGACGGCGCGGTTGTCGCCCGAGGAGACGAGCTGTCGGCCGTTCAGCAGCGAGGTGCCGTAGTCCGGGCCGAGGCCGCGGATCGACAGGCTCTGCGCGCGGCCGTTGATCCGCTGCACGGCGAGGCCGGGCAGGCGGCCCAGCGTTTCGGCGATCGAGATATCGGGCAGCTTGCCAATGTCCTCGGCGCTGAAGGCCTCGACGATGACCGTGCTCTCGCGCTTGGTGTTGATCGCGCTTTCCAGCGCCTGGCGGTAGCCGGAGACGATGATCGCATCGCCTTGGGCGACGTCGTTCTGGTCGCCGACGGTGGCCTCGTCCGACTGGTCGGCGGGATCGACCTGCGCCTGCGCGACACCCGGCAGGGCGAAGGCGGCGACGGCGAAGGCGGTGGTGCTGGCGCCAGCGCGCAAGAAGTTACGGATGGTCATAGGGTCCCCGGTGAAAAGGCCGGTCGGACGACGTGCGTCGCTTTCCGGCGTCCTGCTCCAAAAAGCGGGCCTTGGGACTTGCCGCCCCGCCTCGCTTGCCCTCTCGCTTACCGGGCGGCGGCGCGCATTAGGAAGACAGCATACGTATACGCATCATGCGCACCTGCCGGCGCTGTGGCCGAATTGCCGCAGGCCCTACGCCTTGAGGAAGAGGTTGAGCGTGAGGCGCCCGACGCGCGGATCGGCATCGGGCACGAAGCCTTCATGCGGGGCGGCGCAGTGCAGGGTGTTGCCGCGGTAGGCGATCATGCGGCCCGCCGCGCCGTCGACCTTGAACGTCCGCTCGAACAGGGGCGAGCTATCGCCGATGTAGGCGGCCTCGGGCAGGCCGTGGCGCGCCGTCCCGGCATCGAGCGCGGTGCGGTAGGCATCGAAGCGCGCGGCATCCACGCTCTCGAACCCGGTCGCGCGCTGGCGATAGAAGGCCGTGCCGCCAGCCATGTCGTCCGACAGGTAGAGCAGCACCGCGATCCGGCCCGGCTCCACCCCGTCGAAGTGCGGCAGGCGCTGGATCGGGGCAAGGTCGGCTGGGGCCAGGGTGACGAGGCTGAGGTAACATTCGAAGTAGCGCGGTTCGGCCGCCAGCCCGAAGGCATCGCGCATCGTCGGCAGCAACGGCTCCACCAGCGGCATGGCGATGGCGTCCGATACCGGGGCGCGCAATCCGGGATAGAAGGGGCCGATCGGGCGGTAGGAATGGCGCGCGGCGATGGCGCGCACCAGCGGCAGGTCGGCGAGCGCATCCTCGACGCTGAGCAGCGGCTGCGCCTCCGCGCCGAAGGTGGACAGCGTGGCGCGGTGGGCGGGCGAGAGGGCGAGCGGGGATGTCATCGGCGCAAATGTCACACCCGCCATGCAACCCGAAGCCCGTGTTGGCAATCGCGCCCGCGCGCGATACACCTCTATGCAATCGCGCGGGCGGAGAGGAGCCTGTCCCGCGCGAGGGGAGAGCACATGGGACGCGCGCCCACTGGTCGGCCGACCAGCTTCGATATCGCCTACCTGGCCGGGGTTTCGCAGCCCACCGTCAGCCGTGCGCTGCGCGGCGACAAGGCGGTGAGCGAGGCGACGCGTGAGCGCATCCGGCAGATCGCCCGCGACCTCAATTACACCGTCGACAAGAACGCGAGTTCGCTGCGCTCCCAGCGCTCCAACACCATCGCCCTCTTGTTCTTCGAGGATCCAACGCCCGACGAGAGCATGATCAATCCCTTCTTCCTCGCCATGCTGGGATCGATCACCCGCGCCTGCGCCAGCCGGGGGCTGGACCTGCTGATCTCTTTCCAGCGCATGGAGGACGACTGGCACGTCCAGTACCAGGACAGCCACCGCGCCGACGGGCTGATCCTTCTCGGCTACGGCGACTACACGCTCTACGAGGAGCGGCTGGAGCAATTGCAGCGGCAGGGCACCCATTTCGCGCGCTGGGGATCGGTCACCAGCGATGCGACGGGATCCACCATCGGCTCCGACAACTTCGGCGCGGGTCGGCTGGTGGGCGAACACCTGATCGCGCAAGGGCGCAGGCGGCTCGCCTTTATCGGGCACGCCGACGAGCATTACCCCGAATTCGCCCAGCGTTACCGCGGCATGTGCCGGGCGCTGGTGGATGCCGGGCTCTCGGCCGAAGGTGCCCTGCAGCACGATGCCATCACCACCGAGCAGGCAGGCCACGCGGCGATGCTCGCGCTGCTGGAGCGCGGCGAGCGGCCCGACGCCATCTTCGCCGCCAGCGACCTCATCGCCATGGGGGCCATGCGCGCGCTGTCCGAGTGCGGCCTGTCGGTGCCGGGCGACGTTGCCGTGGCGGGCTTCGACGACATCCCCGCCGCCAGCCTCACCTCGCCGCCGCTGACAACCATCATGCAGGACATTCGCGGCGCGGGCGAGCGACTGGTGGAAACGCTGCTCTCCCGCATCGAGGATCGCGAGGCGCCCGATGCGCGCCTACCCACCCGCCTGATCGTGCGCGGCAGCACGGGAGTGTCCGCCCCCACACCGTAGGCGCGCGTATTCGTATGCAGCTTGTGGCGCGCCGCGCGCTGTGCCAGCCATCGCGGCAAGGCGCAGCCGGGCGAAGACCCGCGGCGCGCCGCCGGGAAAGGGACTGCAAATGCAAAAGCCTCGCCAGACCTTCAGGGGTCTGTGGAACATCAGCTTCGGCTTCTTCGGCATCCAGATCGGCTTCGCGCTACAAAATTCCAATATGAGCCGCGTGTTCCAGACGCTGGGCGCGAGCATGGACGACCTGCCCGCGCTGTGGGTCGCCGCGCCGCTTACGGGGCTGATCGTGCAGCCGATCATCGGCCACATGTCCGACCGCACGTGGAACCGGCTCGGCCGTCGCCGGCCCTACTTCCTGACCGGCGCCGTACTCGCGGCCCTCGCGCTGCTGCTGATGCCCCTTGCCCCGGCCTTCGGCGCGCCGCTGCTGTTCGCCGCTGCGATGCTGTGGGTGCTCGATGCCAGCCTCAACATCTCCATGGAGCCCTTTCGCGCCTTTGTCGGCGACATGCTGAACACCGACCAGCACAGCGCCGGATACGCGGTGCAGACGGCCTTCATCGGCGCGGGCGCGGTGGTCGGATCGATCTTTCCCTTCCTGCTCGAGCACCTCGGTGTCGCCAATGTCGGTGCGCCGGGAGAAATACCCGATACCGTCAAGTGGAGCTTCTGGGCGGGTGGAGCGGCGCTGTTTGCGGCGGTGATGTGGACCATCGTGACCACGCGCGAATACAGTCCAGAGGAACAGGCGGCTTTCCACGGCGCGGAGCCGGTCGAGACAGAAGCGCCCATGCGCATGCTGGCGAGCAGGAGCTATGCATCGAGCGGCCTGTGGATCGTGGCGGGCGCGGTGGTCTGCGCCATTGTCGCCCTGCTCGATCTCGAGAAGGAACTGCTGCTACTCGGTGGATTGCTGGCCGTTTATGGCGTGCTCAGTGCTGTCGCCATCTCGATGGCCAAGCAGGGCCGCAGCGCAAATATGCTCTCCAGCATCGTGGGCGACTTCTCCGGCATGCCGGAGGTGATGAAGCGCCTCGCCGTGGTGCAGTTCTTCACCTGGTCGGCGCTGTTCATAATGTGGATCAACACCACGCCCGTCGTCACGCAATACGTTTTCGGCAGCACCGACACCGCCAGCGCCGCTTACAATGAAGGCGCAAACTGGGTGAACGTGCTGTTCACTGTCTACAATGGCGTAGCCGCCCTCGCCGCGCTGGCTCTTCTCCCGGCGATGAGCCGCCGCTTCGGGCAGGTGACCACCCACGCGATCTGCCTGGTGCTGGGCGCTATCGGCTTCCTGATGTTCTTCTTTGTGCGCGACGCGCAAGTGCTGCTGCTGGCCGAGGTCGGCATCGGCGTGGCCTGGGCAAGCATCCTCGCGATGCCCTACGCCATCCTCGCCAGTAACCTGCCGCAGGCCAAGCTCGGCATCTACATGGGGCTGTTCAACGTCTTCGTAGTGGTGCCGCAGTTGCTGGTGGCGACGGTGATGGGGCAGATTATGCTCTGGCTGTTCCCTGGAGAGCCGATCTGGACGATGCTGTTCGCCGCCGCCGTGTGGCTGATCTCCGCCGCCTTCATGCTGCGGGTCAGGGCCGCGCTGCCGCAGTCCGCCGCCTGATGCGAGCGGCTGCGATCCTGACCTATGGGGCGCTGTCCGGCGGCGCGAGGGCGCCCGCAGCCCGCCGTGCGGAAATCGTCCGATGAGCCTGATCGGCGCCATCGAGGCGGGCGGCACGAAATTCGTCGCCGCGCTCGCGCGCCGCGACGGCACGCTGCTCGAGCGCGCGCGGATCGACACCCGCGCGCCCGACCAGACCTTTGCCGAACTCGCCGACTGGTTCGCCGCCGCATCCGCCCGCCACTGCAAGATCGCGGCCTTCGGCGTCGCCAGCTTCGGCCCGCTTGACCTCGATCCCGCCTCGCCCACCCACGGCAGCTTCACGACCACGCCCAAGCCCGGCTGGAGCGGCGCGAACTGGCATCGCGCGCTCGAACGCTTCGGCGTGCCCGTGGCCATCGATACCGATGTCAACGGTGCGGCCATGGGCGAGTGGATGGCGGGCGCAGGACGCGGCAAGCGAACGGTCGCCTACACCACGGTCGGCACCGGCATCGGCACCGGCGTGGTGACGGAGGGCCACCCGCTCGCGGGGGCCTCGCACTACGAGATGGGCCACGTGCGTCCCGCCCGCCCCGCGCACGATGATGGCTGGCCGGGCAACTGCCCCTATCACGGCGACTGCCTGGAAGGGCTCGCCAACGGCCCGGCGATCCTCGCGCGCTGGGGCCACGACCTGTCCGCCGCGAGCGAGGAGCAGGTGGCGCTGATCGCCGACTATCTCGCGCAGTTCGCCATGTCGCTGGCGCTGATGCACGTGCCCGACGTGATGGTCTTCGGCGGCGGCGTGCTCAAGGCGCCCGGCCTGCTCGATATGCTGCGCGAGAAAACGCGCGCGCAGCTCGCGGGCTATTCCGCCTTCTACGACCGGCCCCTGGACGAGGTGATCGTCGCGCCGCAGCTGGGCGACGACGCCGGGATCACCGGCGCGGTGGCGCTGGGACGCGCGGTACTGGAGGGGCAAGGCTGATGGGCAAGTCTGCGAGCTGGGCGCTGGTGGCGGCGCTGGCGGGGTTCCTGTTCGGCTTCGATACCGCCGTCATCTCCGGCGCGGAGCAGGCGGTGCAGCGGGTGTGGCAGATGTCCGACGCGCTCCACGGCCTCGCCATTTCCGCCGCGCTCTGGGGCACGGTGGTCGGCGCGCTTTTCGGCGGCTGGCCGTGCGACCGCTTCGGGCGCAAGCGGACGCTGATCTGGATCGGCGTTCTCTACGCCGTCTCGGCGCTGGGCAGCGCGCTCGCCTGGGACCCGGTCAGCTTCATGCTGTTTCGCCTGATCGGCGGCCTCGGCGTAGGAGCGAGCTCGGTCGCCGCGCCCGCCTACATCGCCGAAATCGCCCCGCGCGAACACCGTGGCCGGCTGGTCGCATTGTTCCAGACGATGATCGTTCTCGGCATCCTCGTCGCCTTTGCCTCCAACTACGCGCTCGGCGGCACGGGCGACGACGACTGGCGCTGGATGCTCGGTATGGAAGTGCTGCCCGCCGCGCTCTACCTCGCCGCCACATTCGCTATTCCCGAAAGTCCGCGCTGGCTGCTGGTGCAGCGGGGCGAAGAGGCGAAGGCCCGCGACATCCTCGCCGCGATCAACCCCGCCACCGCCGACGAAACGCTCGCCGCCATCCGCGCCGAGGCGGCGGAAGACGCGCGCGCCATCAAGTGGGGCCGCTTCTTCGACGGGCACCTCAAGCGCCCCATTCGCCTCGCGGTGCTGATCGCCTTCTTCAACCAGCTCTCCGGCATCAACGCGATTATCTACTACGCCCCGCGCATTTTCGAGATCAGTGGCGCGGGGACCAGCACGGCGCTGCTGGCGACGGTGGGCGTGGGGGTAGTCAACCTCGTCTTCACCCTCGTCGGCCTGCTGCTGATCGACCGCGCGGGGCGCAAGCGGCTGATGCTGATCGGCTCGGTCGGCTACCTCGTCTCGCTCGGCATGACCGCCTATGGCTTCGCCAGCGGACAGCTGGGCATCGTTCTGCCGTTCATTCTCGCCTTCATTGCCGCCCATGCCGTGGGCCAAGGCGCGGTGATCTGGGTCTACATAAGCGAGATCTTCCCCAGCGCCGCGCGCGCCAAGGGGCAGTCGCTGGGCGCGGGCACGCACTGGGTCTTCGCCGCCGCGCTGACACTGGTGATGCCTGCCGTCCTCGCTTCCGTGTCGCCGGTGGCGATCTTCCTGTTCTTCGCCGGCATGATGGCGCTGCAACTGGTCTGGGTTCTCGTCTCGATGATCGAGACCCGTGGCCGGGCACTGGAAGACGTCGCCGCCGAGCTCTCCCCCGCTCACAAGGGACCAACGCCATGAAACTTGCCTGTCTCGCCGCCGCGCCGCTCCTCGCGCTCTCCGCCTGTGCCACGGTGCCCGCCGCGCAAACCGCCGCCGCCGACCCGTGGCAACCGCAGCCCTTCGTGCAGATCGAACACCCCGAGTGGAGCCGCAACGCCGTGCTCTACCAGATCAACACCCGCCAGTTTACACCGGAGGGCACCTTCCGCGCCGCCCAGCGCGAGCTGCCGCGCCTGCGCGAGCTGGGCGTCGACATCCTCTGGCTCATGCCCATCCACCCCATCGGCGAAGTGAACCGCAAGGGCACGCTCGGCAGCCCCTACTCGGTGCGCGACTACTACGCGGTGAACCCGGAGTTCGGCACCGAGGCGGAGTTCCGCAGCTTCGTCGATGCGGCCCACGCGCAGGGCTTTCGCGTCATCCTCGATCTCGTCGCCAACCACACGGCCTGGGACAACGCGCTCGCGAGCGAGCACCCCGACTGGTACGAGAAGACCT
The DNA here is from genome assembly GCF_001010945.1 of Aurantiacibacter luteus. Lineage (GTDB taxonomy): Bacteria > Pseudomonadota > Alphaproteobacteria > Sphingomonadales > Sphingomonadaceae > Alteraurantiacibacter > Alteraurantiacibacter luteus. The sequence goes on along the minus strand of NZ_LBHB01000001.1, from coordinate 16,044 downwards.
GGGACGGCCATTTCCGCCCCACCCCCTGGTGGGACTGGTCCGACATCATCGATCTCGACTGGTCGCAGCCCGGCGTGCGCGAGCACGTGGGCGGGGCAATGGAGCACTGGGTGCGCGATTTCGGCGTCGACGGCTTCCGCGCCGACGTGGCGGGCTACGTCCCGGTCGATTTCTGGGAGACCATGCGCGCCCGGCTCGACGCCATCCGGCCCGTCTTCATGCTCGGCGAGGTGCAGCAGACGAGCTATCACCGCGCATCCTTCGACGCGACCTATGCGTGGGACTGGCACAACGCGACCAAGCGCATCGCGCAGGGGCAGTCCGATGCCACCGGGCTGTTCGGCTACTACGCCGAGGACGAGAGCCTGTGGCCGCGCGAATCCATGCGCATGACCTACATCGAGAACCACGACAGCAATGCGTGGGAAGGCACGATCTACGAGAACTACGGCGCGGCCCTGGAGGCTATGACGGCGCTCAGCTTCACCGGCGACGGCCTGCCGCTGATCCACAACGGGCAGGAAGCCTGTAACGCCAAGCGGCTGGAGTTCTTCGAAAAGGACCCGATCGACTGGAGCCAGGGCGAAAACTGCGCCTACGGCACGCTGCTGCACGACCTCATCCGTTTCCGCGACGCCAATCCGGCGCTGGAGAACGGCCAGTGGGGCGCGACCATGCAGCAGGTGGTGACCGACCGGCCGCAGCAGATGTTCGCATGGGTGCGGCAGGAAGGCGGCAACAAGGTCGTCGGCCTGTTCAACCTCTCGGCCCAGCCGGTAACGGCGCGGCTGGCGGACGGGCTGGCGGCGGGCAGTTACAGCGAGTTCCGCGGCAATGCGCCGGTGCGGCTCGCCGCGGGCGACAGCGTGACGCTGCCCGCCTGGGGGTTCCGCCTGCTTTCGGCGGGATCGCGCTAGGCGCCGCTGCCCCGGATCAGCGCCATGCGCAGGCACTCGCAGGCGACCTCGTCCCGCTGGTTGAGCAGGCGATGGCGAAAGGTGATGATGCCCGATCCGGGGCGCGACTTGCTCTCGCGCTTGTCCACCACCTCGGTCTCGGCGCGCATGGTGTCGCCGATGAAGGTGGGGTTGGGGTGCGCCAGCTTGTCGTAGCCCAGGTTCGCCACCAGCGTGCCGAGCGTGGTGTCGCCCACCGACAGGCCCACCATCAGCGCAAAGGTGAAGGTGCCGTTGACGAGGATCTGCCCGAACTCGCTCGCCTTTGCCGCCTCGGCATCGAGGTGCAGCGGCTGCGGATTGTGGGTCATGGCGGAGAACAGCAGGTTGTCCGTCTCGGTCACCGTGCGACGAATTTCGTGCGCCATCGTCTCGCCCACCTGCCACTCGTCGAAGAACTTGCCCGCCATCGCCTCTCGCTCCTTTGGCCGGAGCGCCTGCCACAGTTCGCCGCGCGGCGAAAGGCGGCAGCGGTGCGGGCTCAGGTGGAGACTTGTAGCACGTCCGATACCGGGTCGTAGCGGATGACGATGCCCGACTGGCGCAGCGCATCGAAGGCCACGAAGCGGTCGCCGTCGACCACCCGCGCGGCGAGGTCGCCCGGCAGCACGCGGCGCAGGTCGGTGGCCGAGATATAGAGGCGCGAGGCATCGTTGATGGTGATCGCCACCTCGCCCACCCCGCGCCCGTCGATGGTCATGGGCTTGCGAACCTCCAGCCCGACGCGCGCAAGGGTGGCCGATCCGAGATCGAAATCGGTGCGGATCACCTCGCGCCCGTCGGCCAGCAGCTGGGCGCGCGGCAGAGGGGGAGCGCGCGTGCCGGTGGCGGCGACAGGCGCGTCGCCTGGAACCGGCAGCTCCGCTTCGATCGCGTCGCCCAGCGTGGAAGGGTCTGCCGTCGTGATGGGCTCGGCCGTCCCCGCATCGGCGGCGAGTTGCGCGGGAGCGAGCGCGAAACCTCGCTGCTCGCGAGGTGCCGCTGCGCTTCCATCGGGCCAGCCATCGGCGCGATGCCAGCCGAAAGCGTCGGACTGGATCGCGACGATCCCGCCGACCACCGCCAGCAGGTAGACCCAGATCACGACTTCGTGCCTGCCGACTTTTTCTTCGCGCCAGAACCGCATGGCCTTGCCCCCCCGGGCCGAAGATTACGCCCGGCGCGCCGCGGCGACAACCGATTCCTGCATCTTGCCGGTTCCGGCTCGTCAAGGCGCGCGATCATGGTTGCGGCGCAGTTAACCCTGTTCCCCCACGCAACCTTAGACGGTGCGGCCGCAAAGCGCCGAGCATGGTCAGGAAACCCCTTTTCGGCGTCCACGCCCGGTCCCGGTCCGCAGCCCTGCTGGCGGCGGGTCTGGCGCTCGGCGTGCTGCCCGTCGCGGCTTCGGCAACGGCGCTGCCCGGCGCGGTCGTCGCCGCGGTAGCCGCTGGCGCTCCGGCCTTTTCGTGCGAAAGCCTGCCCGCGCAGGCGAGTTTGCAACCCGTCACGCCGGGCGTTGCCGGCGAAGCCAAGTCCGCCGCCATCCTCGGCGGCGCGCCGAGCGCGCTCGACCTCATCCGGCAGCAGCAGGCGGCATCGCTCGCGGCGGTCGAGGTGGTTGCGGTGCAGCAGGTCGCGCTGGAACGCGCGCAGGCGGAAACCTGCCTGGTGGGTACAGCGATCGACCTCCTGCCGCGCCGTTTCGAGCCGATGGCCGCACCCCTGCCGGCGCCCCCGATCGCGGGCGCGCACGAAGGCTTCCTCGCCACCGCCGTCGTCCGCATCGGCCGCACGCCGTTTTCGCGCGAATGGGACCGCGTTTCGCACAGCGCGCTGGGCCCGGGCCGCGTCACCGCGCTCGTCGGCGAGGCCTCGCCCGATGCCGCGGACACGCTGCGGCGCGTCAATGCATGGGTCAACACGCACATCGCCCCGGTCGAGGACAGTGTGGGGCGCGGCGCACGCGATTACTGGGCCACCGCTGGCGAGACGCTGGGCGCAGGCTTTGGCGATTGCGAGGACTATGCCATCCTCAAGTATCAGATGCTCGCCGCGCTGGGTTTCGACAGTAGCACCATGTATCTGACGCTGGCGCGCGATCTCGTGCGGAATGCCGACCACGCCGTGCTGGTGGTGCGGGTGGACGGGCAGCACTTCCTGCTCGACAACGCCGTGGACGCGGTGCTGCCGGCGGACCAGTCCTACGACTATCGCCCGACGATGAGCTTCAACAGCGAATCCAGCTGGCTGCACGGTTACGCCGGCCGCTCGTAAGCGAGCCGCTCACCGTTCCGAAAGCGCGCTGTCCAGCGCCCGCGTCACGGGGCGCAGCAGGTAAGCGAGGATGCTCTTGGCGCCGGTGATGATCTCCACGTCGGTGATCATGCCGGGCACGATGGGAAAGCGCTGGCCGTCCTTCTGGATGTAGCTGCGCTCGGTCTCGATCAGTACGCGGTAATAGGCCTCGCGCTCGACCTCGTCATAGATGCTGTCGGCGCTGACCTCGACCACTTCCCCCGACAGGCCGCCGTAGGTCGAGAAATCGTAGGCTGTCACCTTTACGTTCGCCGGATCGCCCACGGCGACGAAGCCGATGTCGCGCGGGGAAATGCGCGCCTCCACCAGCAGCCGGTCGCCGATGGGGACGACCTGCATGATCGTCTCGCCCGCATTGACGAAGCCGCCCTCGGTGGTGACCTGCAGGTTGTTGACGATGCCGGTGGTGGGCGAGCGCAGTTCGTTACGGTCGCGCCGGGCAGAGGCACCACGGATGCTCTCCTGGTTGACGGCAATGCGGGTCTCCACCTCGCTTCTCTCGTCGAGCGCCTGCTGGCGGAAGTCGAGCCGCGCCGATTGCAGGTCGGCCTGTGCCTCGCTGATCGAGGCCGAGGCCCGCGCCGCCGCCTGCCGCGCCGCCGCCAGCCGGCCGCGCACGTCGACGAGTTCGCGCTGGGCGGTCAGCAGCTCGGTCTGCGGGACGATGCCCTGCGCCGCCAGCGGCTCGAGCATGGAAACCTGTTCCTGCGCCAGCCGCACGCTGTCCGACAGCGCGCTGGCCGTCGCCTCGGCCTCGCGCAGGTCGCGCCGCCGCTGCTCCACCGCCGCGCCTAGCGCCGCCTCGCGGCTGCGGGCCGTCGCCACGCGCACGCGCTGGAGCCGCTGCTCGTCGGCACATCCGGCACCGGTGCAGCCACCCGAACCGGCCCCGGCCTCCGCCCCCAGCCGCGAGGCGCGCGCCGCCAGCCTCTCGTTCTCCGCCTGCAACTGGCCGAGCTCCGAGGAGGCGGTGCTGTCGTCGAGCCGCACGAGCACCTGCCCCGCCTCCACCCGCTCGCCGCTGCGCACGAGGATGTCGGCGACCACGGCGGGCTCGGCGGGCTGGACGAGCTGGGCCTGGCTGGACGGGATGACCCTGCCCTGCCCGCGCGTCACCTCGTCGACCTGCGCCAGGCTCGCCCAGCCGATCAGCAAGGCGAAGGCACCCGCCGAAATGGCGATGAGCTTGCGGTTGGCATCCCAGCCGGCGAAGGTCTCGAAGGCGCGCATGTCAGCGATCCGTGGCCGGGGCTGCACCGTCGCCCTGTTCGCGCAGCGCGGCGCGATAGCCGTTGCTGGCGTTGACCGGGTCGGGGATCGACAACTGCCAGCCCGTTCCGGCGGACACGTCCATCCGACCGCCCACGTCGTTGTCCGCGCGGCGATCCGTCACGTCGCGTACGACGGCGGCGGCGGCGGACGGTTCGACCGACAGGCCCTCCTCGGCAAGCGCCTCGGCCTCGGCCATGGCGGCGAAGCGCGCGGGGTTGAAGCTCGGGTGGAATTCCCGCCCCGTCCAGCGCGCCGCAAAGGCCATCGGTCGCCCGGCCCCGCCCGGCAGTCGGTAGAAGATGTGGCGGCCTTCCTGCACCACCTTGTCGAGCGTGAATGCCCAGTAGGGCACGACGTAATCGGCATGGTAGTTCGTCGCCGTGCCGACCGATGTCTCGACATAGCCGCCCAGCGCCGCCGCCGCGACCTCGCGCGATTCGCGCCACTGGCGGTCCATCGGCCGGCGCGCCAGCGATCCGTCGCAGGTATAGCTGAACTGGCAAACCGCGTCGGTGTAACCCTGGTAGACCACGCCGCACACGCTGGACGGATAGGCCGGGTGGCGCACGCGGTTGAGGATGACCTGCGCCACACCGCGCTTGCCGCGCACGCTCTCGTTCGCGGCCTCGTAGTAGATCGCCTCGGTCAAGCACCCGAGCGCGGTGGTGTAGGCGGAACTGCCCGCGGCAATGGCTCGGAACGGGGCCATCGTGCCCAGCGCGCCGGCGGCGAAGGGGATCTCGGCGTTGCGCGCCTCCGCACTGGCGGCATTGGCCACGACCAGCGCCTCGCCTTGCACCGTCATCTGCGACAGCTCCACGGCGAGGCGGGCGTTGGCGCGAACCGCCGCGGCGCTTTCGGCCGCGACGCTGGCGGTATCGACCGGGTGCGGCGCCGAAAGCGCGAGCAGCAGCACGCCACACAGCGCGAGGCGAGCGGCCTTTGCACCGCGGGCAAGCGTGTCGGAAGCGGAGACCAGTGCCATCATCTGAGGCTCGCGTTGGCGCCGATGGAGCGCAGGATCTCGGCCTTGGGGCCATCGGCGACGATTCGTCCCTGGTTCATTACCAAGATCCGGTCGCACAGGTCGAACAGCGCCGGGCGATGGGTGGCGACGACCAGCGTCTGATTGCCCGACAGCGTCTGTCGCAGCCGCTCCACCAGCAGCGCCTCGGTGCTCGAATCCATCGCGCCCGATGGCTCGTCGAGAAACAGCAGCTCGAACGGGGTGATGAAGGCGCGCGACAGGGCGAGGAAGGCGCGCTGGCCGCCCGAGAGGCGCCTGCCCTGCTCGCCCACGTTGCGGTCGAACCCGGCGGCATCGCGGGCGAGGAAGCCGTCCGCCCCGCTCATCGCCAGCGCCGCCATGACCTCCGCATCGCTCGCACCCGGAGCGCCGAGCGCGACGTTTTCCTTGACGCTGCCAGTGAACAGGTTGGCATCCTGCCCCACGAAGCGAAAGGCGCGGCGCAGTTCGGAGGGGCGGAACTGGCGGCTGTCGATGCCCTCGATTGTCATCGCGCCTTCGCTGGGCGGATAGAGGCCGCATAGCACGCGCCCCAGGGTGGATTTGCCCGAGGCCACCCGGCCCACGACCGCGACCCGCTCTCCCGGCGCTATGGCGAGCGAGACCCCGTCGAGCGAGCGTTCCTGGCTGTCGGGATAGCTGAAGGCGACGTTCTCCAGCCGCACGGCATAGCCGCCGCTCACCGCCGCGGGCAGCGACATCGAGCCGGTCTGCCGCTCGTCCGCCTCGTCAAACAGCGCCTCGATGGATTTCAGGCCCGCGCTCGCCTGCCGCCCGCGCGTCAGGATGAAGGCGAGCTGGCCCGCGGGCGCGAGCGAACGCGAGGCGAGCATGACGATGGCGATGATCGCGCCCATGGTGATCTCGCCCGCGGCGAACAGGTAATATCCGCCTACCACCAGCGCCACGCTGGACACCTGCTGGAACGAGGAAGCGAGCGAGACCGCGACCGAGGACAGGCGGCGCAGGCGCTGCTGCGAATGGCTGCCGACCTGCGCCAGCGAATGCCACTTGCCGAGCAGTCGCCGCTCGCCCGACACGCTCTTGAGCGTTTCCATCCCGGCGATGGATTCCACCAGCACCGTCTGCTGCAACCCGGCGTCGGCCTGCGCGTCGAGCGCGGCGGCAGTGACGCGGCGTTGCAGCACGAACCCGGCAATCGCCATCAGCGCGATGGCGACGATCGGCACCATCGCCAGCCACCCGGCGATGTAGGCGATGAGACCGATGAAGACGAACAGGAAGACCAGGTCGACCATCAGCATGATGGTCGTCGAGGCGAAGAAGTCGCGAACCAGCGCATACTCGCCGACCCGCGCCGCCAGCGCCCCGGTGCTGCCCTTGCGCCCGCTCATCGGCGTGGCGATGACCCGGCTGAACAGCTTCTGCGAGAGCCGGAGGTCGAGCCTGCGCCCGATCTCGTCGACCACGTTGGTGCGCGCGGTGCGCAGCGCGAATTCCAGCGCGAAGGCCAGCAGCACGCCCGATGCGAGCACCCACAGCGAGGACTCCGCGCGGTTGGGAATCACCCTGTCGTAAACGTTCATCGAGAACAGCGGCAGCGACACCGCGAGCAGGTTGATGATCAGCGAGGCGACGAGCACCGGGCGAAAGGCGCGGCGTTCCTTGCGCAGTTCCGACCAGAACCAGTGATGACGGCCCTTGGCGTGCCACGGGGCATCGCCTTCGCGCAGGCGATCGGGATTGGCGACGACGGTGACGAAATCGCCGGCAAAGCCGCGCTCGAGCTCGCGCAGGGGCTGCCACACCGGCGCGCCGCCACCGGCGGGTGCGACGAGCAGGTCCGACCCGGCGATGTCGAGCAGGGCCAGCGCGCCGTCCTCGAACCGGGCAATCGCGGGATAGGCCTCCGCCTTCCTCGGCAGTCGCCTTTGCGAGGCATCCTCGAAGTTGAAACCCGCCAGTTCCAGCGCGGGCGCGACCTGGTGGAACGGCAGGTGGCCGGCCTCGTCGCGCGGAAGGGTATCGAACAGCGGGCGCGGGTCGGGCAGGCCGAAGTGCGCGGCCAGATGGCCGATCGCCGCTACGAGCGGATCGTGCTCTGCCCGCCCGGCAAGCTCACCTGAATGATACACCCGTCACCCCCCGCGATCCGTTTACCGCGGGTAGCGACGTCGGTGCAACTCGGCATCGACCGATGGCCCATAATCGAACCGTTCGCGTTCGTTCATGCCCGATCCCGCTCCCGGCGCCACGTCTAGCGCCTCCAGGAAGCGGTTGGTCGCGGCCAGCACCTGGTACTGGGCGAAGATCTCCGAGAAGCGCGAGGTTTCGCGGCGGACCTGGGTGTTGAAGCGGGTGTTCTGCGCATCCAGCACGTCGAGCAGCGAGCGGCGGCCGATGTTGAACTGGCTGCGGTATGACAGCAGCAGGTCGTCGCTGACCTGCGACTGGCGTTCGAGCGCCGTGCCAACGGTCCCTTGCGTGGTCATCGCGCTCCAGGCGTTGGCAACGTCTTCCTCCGCCTCGCGCACGCGGTCGTGCAGGCGATAGCGGGCCTCGCTCGCGCGGCGGACCATCTCCTGCACCTCGGCCACGCGGCGGCCACCGTCGAACAGCTGCCAGCGGACGTAGGCGCGGCCGAGCACGTCGTTGGTCTCGCCCTGGAAGCCGTCGATGTCCTCGCCGATGCGGCCCACGACCTCGACCCCCACCTGCGGCGCGAGCGAGGCGCGCGAGGCGCCGACCATAGCGTTCGCGGCATCGACGTCGGCCTGCGCCTCGCGCACCAGCGGGTTCGCCGTGCGGGCAAGGCCGATGGCGGCTTCCTGCGTTTCGGGCATCTGCCCGGACAGGACCGGCGGCAGGTTGACGCGGCTGATGTCGAGCCCGGTCAGGCGGCGCAGCGCGGTGCGCGCGTCGGTCAGGTCCTGCTCGGCCTCCGCCTGCAGCACCAGCGCGGCCTGCAGCCGTTCTTCGGCCTGTTGCAGGTCGGCGACGCTGATCGAGCCGGAATCGACGCCTTCCTGCAGGCTGCCGGTCATCTGCCGGTGAAAGGTCACGTTGTCGCTCGAGGCGGCGACGACACGTTCCTGCAGCAGGATGTTGAGATACTGGCGGGCCACTTGCAGGGCAATGAATTCGCTCCGCTCGACCACCCGCAAAGAGGCGCCATCCACGCGCGCGGCCTGGCGCAGCAGCTCGTTGCGGCGACGCCCGAAATCGAGCACCGTCCAGTCGAGCCGCGCCTGCGCCTCGAGCGGATAGAGCACGTCGTCGGCGATCCCGAGCGCGCGGCGGGTGGTGTTTTCCAGCCGCCGGACGCCGGCCGATCCCTCCACGTCGATGGTCGGGAAATACAGCGACTGCGCCTGTTCGCGTTCGAACTGGATCGCCTCGGTATTCATCTGCGCCTGGATGATGTCGGGGTTGGAGGTGATCGCGGTCTCGATCGCCTCGCGCATCGACACCGGGCCGCCGTCGGCCTGCGCCGCAGCGGTCTGGACCAGCGCGCCGGTCGAACAGGTCGCCAGCGCCGCGGCGACGATCATCTTGCCAAAGGTTTTCATTGTGACCTCCCCCTCAGTCGGCCGAGATTTCGACGCGGCGGTTTTGCGGACTGCGCGTGCCGTCGGGCAGCGGCACGCGCGGGTTGTTTTCCCCCTGCGCGCCGACATCGAGGCCGATGCTGCCCATGTTGCGACTCCGCAGCGCAGCCGCAACGGCGTCGGCACGGGCCCGCGAGAGGCCCATGTTGTACTGGTCCGACCCGGCCTGGTCGGTGTGACCGACCACATTGAGGCGAGACCAGCCGCAGGCGCGCACCTGCTGGCCAACGGTATCGAGGATCGCGGCGGCGGCCGGCGTCACCTCAGCCATGTCGAAATCGAAGAAGACGGTCGCGACGAGCGAATCGTCGCAGTTGTCCGGCCGGCGCGCGGGCGGCTGTGCCACCTGGACTGGCGGCGTGACCCGCGCGGGAGGCGGCGCCGGGACGACCTGCATCCGCGCATAGGCGTTGGCGCAGTTGCGTATGCTGGTCTCGTCACGGGTGGACGAACGCATGAACCCGAGCGCAATGCCGCACTGCACCTTGGTTTCCAGTGCCCAAAGGTAACGTGGGTCGTCGGAGGAGATGATCGAGTCGTCGAGGCTTGCGGCCAATCCGGCATCGTAGCGCAAGGTCAACTCGCGCTGCAGGCCTGAGTTATCCAACGCCATCAAGCTGTTGTAATCGTTGCTTTGCGCCGTCGCCGGTGTGGCGCAGGCCAAAACCGCAATGGTTAACGTTCCCGCCAGGAGCGACGACTGTTCCATCTAAATCCCCCCGATTCCCTGTTAACCATGTAATACGATGGCATCGGCCGCATCGTCCACAGAAATATTTGCAAATCCGGGCAGCCCGAAGCCCGAATGGTCGCCAATACTAAGGCCGAGCATCTGCTCGACTTGCGCGAGGGCAAAATCGGCACCGGTGTGCTCGCCGCCGCCCCCGCCGCCGGGCGCGAGCATCAGCGCGTCGCCTCCGCCGGAGAAGTGGTCGACCAGCGCATCGATGGTGTTGTCGGCCAGCACGTCGCCCATCGCCTCGCGGGCGAGCGGCAGGTCCTGCGTTGAAGCGGCCAAGGTGGGCGCGGCGGCCCCGTCGCCCATCGCCAGCAACGCCTCCATCATCGATCCGTCGACTGCGGTGCCGTTGGCGAACGACGCATCGGAGACCGTGCCGCTGCTGCCGTCGGCGAACATGAAGCCCGCCGTGCCGGAGACCGTCACGTCACCGCCCGCCGCACTCTCGGCGAGGCCGTTCGAGTGCAGGTCGATCGAGACGATCCCGGCATCGGCGAGCGAGGTGAACTCGCCCGGATCGGAAACCGCGTCCATGTCGCTGTCGAGCCATACGCCGAACCCCGCGTAGGCCGGGTCATTGGCATCGAGCACGCCGTCGCCGTTGCTGTCGTAGCGCGCGGCAATCGCCTCGAGGTCGGTCATGCCGTTCCCGCCGAAGACGAATTCCGACGCGTCGGTGACGAAACCATCGGCATTGGCATCGTAGGCGAGGATGGCGCTGCCCGCGGCGATCCATGCGGTCTTGGTCTTCACCCCGTCGCCGTCGAAATCGTAGGCGATCCCTGCGGAAAGCGGGGCAAAGGCGTTGCCGCCGCCGTCGAGGTCGAGCACGACCGGCGTGACAGCCGGGTTCAGCGTCAGGTCGATGGCGTCCGGCACCAGCACGCTGTCCCCGTCGCGGTCGGTGCCGATCACGTCGTAGGCGACGTTGATCGGAGCACCGGCATCGATGGTGGTGACGTTAAAGATGCCGAGGTCGAAGGCCGCGTTGGCGGACGAGGCCGATTCCACCAGCACCGCGCTGAAGGCGGTATCGGTCACGATCTCGTACTGGTCGCGATCGTCGAGGCCGGTGATGACGACGCTGAAGGTGTTGAAGACGACACCGAAGGGAACGGTCCCCGGGTTCACCACCTGGCCCGCGGCGTTCAGCACCGTGCCGTTTTCGAGGAAGGTGTAGAAAGTGCCGGCGCTGGCATCGGTCACAACCACCTGGTTGATGTTGACGAAGCTCTCCCCCGCTTCCGGCGTGGTCGCATTGTAGCCCAGGTCCTGATCGTCATCGGCATCGATCGCGGTCACCTTGATGGTGACCTTGTTGTTCGGGTTTCCGTTGATGGTCGGGATGGTCTGCTCGAACCGGATCACGTCCTGGTGGCCCTGGTAGTCGAACCCGGTCGTGCCGATCGGCGCGGTGGTATCGGTCGTCGCGTTGTTGACGAAGTCGATGCGAACCGCCGCACCCGGCGTGATCGACTGCTGGTCCACGCCGATGTTCGTGGCGTTGGTGTTGATGTCGCCCCGGGTGCCGTCGGAACTGCGGCCCGAGAGGATGATGTCGATGTTGTCGGCGTTGTTGGTCGCGCTGTTGGCCCCGACGGCGCGATATGCGGTGTTGCCGGCTGCCGCGCTGGTGAGGTTGCTGACCGAGAGCTCGCTGCCGTTCGAGATCGTGGTGTAGACATCGACCGTGTACTTGTCGGTCACCGGATTGATGGTGATGGTATAGCCGATATCGCCATCCAGCGTCCGCGCCGTCAGCACGTTGGTGCCGTTGCCGTAGATGTAGAGCTGCTCGCCCGCGATCGAGAGGTTGGCACCCGACTGGTCGACCGCTGCGGTCCCGTCGACGAACGAGAACACCGCGTTGCCCACACCGTCCGCACCGGCGGAACCGGCGAAGTTGAGGTTGTAGGTGGCAGGCGGGCTGTCGTTGTTGATCACCGCGGATTTCGCCGGGGCGAAGGTGACCGGGCTGTCGTCGTCGATGGTGATGCCGATCTGGCCGGTGGCGAGGTCGCCCTCGGCATCGCGCACCTCGACGGTCACGGCGAACGAGGCATCGTCCTCCGTGTTCGCGACGGTGTGCTTCACCGGCTGCGTCTGCGTGTAGGTGTAGGCACCCGTTGCCGGATTGGTGATGACGAGCGTGAAGTAGATGTCGCTCGCCGTCAGGGCGTTCGGGTTCGCCGTGCTGTCGTAGCCGGTCAGCGTGCGCGTGGCGGCGTTGTAGACGGTGGCGATGTTGTTGCCGCTCAGCGTGTCGAGCCCGGTGTCGGCCACCGCGACCAGCGTGATCGAGCCCGCGCCATCGACGCCATAGCTGAAGCCCGCCAGCGTGCCGGAAACCTGCGTCACCTGCCCCGCCACGTCGCCCGGACCGTTGGCGATGCCGCCGGGCAGGCCGTCCTCGTCGACCAGCACGGTGCCGGCGACGGCGTTGATCTGCGGCCCGCCGTCGGTGAGGAGGATGGTGAAGGTGGCGGCGTTCGAGGTGTCTCCGTCGCCGTCGGTGATCGTGTAATTAAAGGTCTCGGTCTGCGATGTTTCCGGCGCGACGTTGGTCGCCGAGGTGTAGACGAGGTTGCCGTTCACCACGCTGACCGTGCCGCCGAGGCTGCCGGTGCCGATGGTGATCGCGGGCGAGCCCGGACCATCGGCGCCGTAGCTGTCGTTGCCCGTCAGCGTCGCGACCGTGCCCACGGTCACGCCGCTCGCACCGTCGTCGACCGAGGCGATCTGACCGTCGTTGGCCGCCACCGGGGTATCGTCGTCCACGTTGATCGCCAACGAGCCGCTGGCGGTGTCGCCGTCGCCGTCGGTCACCACGTACCCGAGCGAGAAGACGACGTTGTTCTCAGCCCCGCCGTTGGCGTGCAGCACGTTGTCGTTCTGCACGACGGTGTAGGCACCGGTGGCGCTGTCCAGCGTAACGGTGACCACGGTCACCCAGCTGCCGCCCTGGTCCTGCTGGATCAGCGCCCCGCCAGAACCGTTGCTCACCAGGCGGAAGCCGGCGGGCAGCGTGCTGGCGAGATCGAAGGCGATGGTGCCGCCGTCGTTGCCGAAATCGTGCGCGAGGGTGCCGCTGGTGTTCACCGCGTTCGCATCGTCGCCGGTGCCGTTGGGGTTGCCGCCCAGCGCATCGTCGTCGAGCTGGACCGTGGCGTTCGAGCCCGCCGCAGGCACGTCGTCGGTAAAGGTCAGATCAGCCCCGATGTCGAGCGCCGCGCTGGCGGTGTCGCCGTCGTTGTCGGTGATGGTGGCGGTAAGCTGGATCACGCCGCCCGCCAGCGAGACGCTGGTGCCGTTGCCGCCGCCCAGTACGTGGTCGACGGCGAGGCTCTGATCGAGCGTGACGTTGCCGCTGGCATCCACGGTGACGCGGAAGACCTCGGGCCCGGTGGCCGCCGCGGTCGCATCCGCCCCGGCCCGGCCAACGACCGCGCCGCCTTCCACGAACAGGAAGATCGGCGCATCGGTGGTCGCCTGGTAGAGGCCCGAGAAGGTGCCGTTGGTGGCGGTCAGCGCATAGGCGATGCTCGCGGTCCCGTCGGTGCCGCCGTCGAAGGCGAAGGCATCGGCGTAGTTCTCGGTATCGTTCACCGCGAAGTTTGCATCGCTGACGACGAGGTCGTTGGCGGTGCCGGTCAGGGTGACGCTCGGGCCATCGTCGTAGAAGGTCAGCCCCGCGCCGATGTCGGCCGAGCCGCTGACGGCGTCGCCGTCGCGGTCGGTCACGGTCACGGTCGCGGCGATCTTGCCGGCGAGGTTCAGCGTGTCGTTGTAGGCCGCCGGCGTGCTGCCGTCGACCAGGTGCTCGAGCGCGACGGTCTGGGTCAGCGTGACCACGCCGGTCGTGGCATCGATGCTGACCGTGAAGGCCAGCTTGCCGCCGTCATAGCGGCCCTCGATGGTGGTGGTGTTCACCTGCACCAGCGTGACCGGGAAGTCGCCCACGGCCGTCGCCAGACCGCTGTTCGCGTCGGTGACATTGAGGGCATAGGTGGTCGTGCCCGCCCCGTCCGCGCCGTAGGTGGCGGTGAAGCCGAGCACGCCGCTGGCCGAGCTGCCCGAGGTCGGCAGGCCATCGGTTTCATCGACGCTCGCACCGCCGGTCGCCGTCACGCCCGTCAGACTCGGCCCGTCGTCGCGGAAGCTGATGGCGCCGCCGATGTTGGCGGTGGCATCGGCGGTGTCGCCGTCGCCATCCGTCACGGTCGCGGTCAGCGTGATGAGGTTGGCCGCAGCCAGACCGGTCGCGTCGTCGGGGTTGGCGGTGTCGGCGTGGCGCACGGCGCGCAGCTGGTCGAGCTCGACCGTGCCCGCGGCGTCTACGCTGACGGTGAAGACCAGCTGGCCGGTCGTAGCCGTGCGGCCCTCGACCACGCCGCCATTGAGCGACAGCACGACCGCCTCGCCCGTGGCGACATCGACGAGGCCGGTCGCGCCGGCATTGATGCCGAGCGTGTAGCCGCCGACCGACCCGGGGCCGTCCGCGTTGTAATCGGGCACGAACAGGCCGGCGAAATTCGCCGTCGCATCGGTGCCGAGGGTGGTCTCGTCGACCGTCAGCGCACCGGCCGTCGGCGCGGTGGCGGTGATGGTCGGCAGGTCGTCCGACACGGAGACCGAGACGCTGGCCGAAGCCGTGTCGCCGTCGATGTCGGTCGCGACCACCAGCACGTTGCCGAGATCGACCAGATCGTCGACGTCGATGCCCGGGTGGCTGTCGTAGTTGTCCGCCAGCGTCGCGGTGACGGTGGCGGTGTTGCCAGTGACGGTCAGGTCAAGCGTGACGATCAGCGTACCGCCGTCCGAGCCGGTGATCTGCGTATCGCTGACGCGCACCCATGTCAGCCCGCCGCCGAGATTGGCGAGCGAGGTGCCGAACACGATCGAGGCGATGGCGTCCGAACCCGGAGTGAAGACGATGATGTCGCTGTCGAAGTCCGGCCCCGCGGGGGTCAAGCCGTCGGCCAGGTTCTGGTCGTCCAGCGTCAGCAAGATGGGCGGGCCCGCCACGGGGCCGGCACCGTCGGTGATGGTGATCGGCTGCACGGCAGTATCGAAATCGCCGTCGCCGTCGGTCAGCGTGTAGGTGAAGCCGGCATCGATATCGCCCGCCGACTGGTCAAGGCCCGGGTTCGGATCGAAGGTCCAATTCCCGTCCCTGTCGATGGTGTAGGTGCCGTTGGCGTTGCTGTAGCTGGCGCTGGTGCCGTCCTGCGGCACGAGCGTCGTGACGCCGCCCACGGTGATCGCGGTCACGGTCGCGCCGTCGGCGCCCTCGGTATCGGGCGTGCCGTCGGTCACGACATTGCCGCCGATCGTTCCCACCGCATCCTCGGCCACCGACACGCCGGCCTGGTCGGTCGCGGTCGGCACGTCATCCACGATGTCGACGCTGATGCTGCCGCTGGCGATCAGGTTGCCGGCAAGGTCGCGCACTTCGTAGGCGAAGCTTTCCGCTGCGGTGATTGTGTTGGTCGTGTTCTCGGTAACGCTGTCGGTGAACGGCGTGTCGAGCACGTAGGTGTAGGCGCCGGTGTCCGGATCCAGCGTCAGCGTGCCGTAAGTGCCGTTTGCGGGCGAGAGCAGGATGAATTCGAACGGACCTGTGGCGTTGGTGACGGTGATCTGGCCGTCGGCGTCGATCTCGCTGTCCGATGCAGCGTCGCTGCCGGAGGGCAGGCCCGCCTCGTTCACCAGTACGCCGGAATTGGACGTCGCGCCGCCGACATTGTCGATGTCGATCGTCAGAGTGGCCGTGCTCTCGTCGCCGTCGCCGTCGCGGATGGTGTAGGTGAACACGTCGGTCGTGTCGGCATTGGTCGAATTGGCCGTGGACTGGTAGGTGTAGGCGCCTGTCACGGCGTCGACGGTCAGGGTGCCGAGCGCGGTGGTGATGACGAGATTGCCGTTCGCATCGACGGTCGTGTCGGTCGTGACCTCGCCCGCGCTGACGATGGCGACCACGCCGCCGGAGGGCGCCAGGCCGTCCGCGCCGGGCACGTCGACGCCGAAGCCGTCATCGTCAGTCAGCAGATTGCCGCCGATGCTGTTCCCTTCGGTTACATCGTTGGCGTTATCTAGTGCAATCGGCATGTCGTCGACGATGGCGATCACCAGCGAGGTGCCGGCCGTGTCGCCATCGCTGTCGGTCACGGTCAGGCTGAACGT